>NZ_FNTF01000002.1:347500-2747500 GCF_900105495.1 Pseudomonas frederiksbergensis
GGGTCGCGCCCAATGCATATATAAAGGTGCGATCGACAACCTCACCATCTATACGCACACCACCAGAACCTAGAAGGTCCCGCGCGACAGCCGAGTTCTTGACCAGGCCTGCCTTATTAAGGACAGCAGCAATCGGCATGTCTTCAGTAGCAGTCAATTCGATCTCCGGCAGATCGTCCGGCAGCTCGCCTTCCTTCATACGGTTACCCGCCCCACGGTGAGCATTGGCCGCAGCCTCTTCACCATGAAAACGCGCAACAATCTCTTCAGCCAACTTGATCTTGATATCACGCGGATTGGCGCCAGCCTCGACATCGGCACGAAATGCGTCGATCTCATCCATAGAGCGGAAACTGAGCAATTCGAAATAACGCCACATCAGCGCATCCGGAATGGAAACCAGCTTGCCGTACATCACACCCGGCGCCTCCTGGATCCCCACGTAGTTGCCCAGGGACTTGGACATCTTCTTCACGCCATCCAGACCTTCGAGCAGCGGCATCGTCAGAATGCATTGAGCCTCTTGACCATATCCACGCTGCAGCTCACGCCCCATCAACAGATTGAACTTCTGATCAGTACCACCCAACTCGACATCAGCACGCAAAGCAACCGAGTCATAACCCTGAACCAGCGGATAGAGGAACTCGTGAATGGCAATTGGTTGATTGGTTGTGTAGCGCTTGTCGAAATCGTCGCGCTCAAGCATGCGAGCCACGGTGTATTGCGAAGTCAGACGAATGAAGTCGGCTGGCCCCATCTGATCCATCCAGGTGGAGTTGAACGCCACTTCGGTCTTGGCTGGATCAAGAATCTTGAAGACTTGAGTCTTGTAAGTCTCGGCATTCTCGAGAACCTGCTCACGGGTGAGCGGAGGACGTGTCGCGCTCTTGCCGCTTGGATCACCGATCATCCCAGTGAAGTCACCTATAAGGAAGATCACCTGATGCCCCAGCTCCTGGAACTGGCGCAGCTTATTAATAAGCACAGTATGACCAAGGTGCAAATCCGGCGCGGTAGGATCGAAGCCTGCCTTAATACGTAGCGGCTGGCCACGCTTGAGCTTTTCGATCAGCTCGGACTCGACCAACAGTTCTTCTGCACCACGTTTAATCAGCGCTAGCTGCTCTTCAACCGACTTCATAACAGACCCGCAAGGCTCGAATTCAAAGGGAACCAACCATACAAGATCGCGCGTCAAATACAAGTTTTGCCCGGCGCACGGACGCCAATCCGCGAACACAGCGTTCGCGGACTTGCTTCAGAGATGATTTGGTTATATTTTATACAGTTATTTCATCTTCATCATGTCATTCATCTTTTCCAATTCATCTTTTTCAAAGTCAAAAATTACCTATGACCAAAGAATCGTCTAAAGCGCCGCCGCTTTACCCGAAGACCCACCTGCTCGCAGCAAGTGGCATCGCCGCCCTTCTGAGCCTGGCGCTTCTGGTATTTCCTTCCAGTGATGTTGAAGCCAAAAAGACGACCCTGAGTCTTGAACTGGAAAGCCCTGCAGAACAACTGACACAAGATCAAGACGCTGCCGAGGCCGTCCAGGCCACAAATGAGCCAGCAGCTTCCCCTTTCGCGCAGATCGAAAACAGCGTCGAAGAACCACAGGAAACCGCTCAGGCCGCGCCCGTGCCGGCGCCTGTGATCGAAGAAAAAAAGTCTCCAAACCACAGGGAAGTGATCGTCTCTAAAGGCGACACCCTCTCCACACTGTTTGAAAAAGTCGGCCTTCCAACAGCTTTGGTGCATGAAGTACTGGCCAGCGACAAACAAGCCAAGCAGTTCAGCCGACTCAAACATGGCCAGAAACTCGAATTCGAACTGGGCCCCGATGGCCAGTTGACCAATCTGCACAGCAAGGTCAGCGACGTTGAAAGCATAACCCTCACCAAGAATGACAAGGGTTATGCATTCAATCGCATTACAGCCAAACCGACCGTGCGCTCTGCCTACGTTCATGGCGTAATCAACAGTTCGCTGTCGCAGTCCGCTGCACGCGCCGGTTTGTCCCACAGCCTGACCATGGACATGGCCAGTGTGTTTGGTTATGACGTCGACTTCGCCCAGGACATTCGCCAAGGCGACCAGTTCGATGTCATCTACGAACAGAAAGTCGTCAACGACAAGGTTGTCGGCAATGGCCCGATCCTTTCCGCACGTTTCACTAACCGCGGCAAGACCTACACCGCCGTGCGTTACACCAACAAACAAGGCAATAGCAGCTACTACACTGCTGACGGCAACAGCATGCGCAAGGCGTTCATCCGTACCCCGGTGGATTTCGCCCGCATCAGCTCGAAGTTCTCCATGGGACGCAAACACCCGATCCTGAACAAGATCCGCGCCCACAAAGGTGTCGATTACGCGGCACCACGCGGTACGCCGATCAAGGCTGCCGGTGACGGAAAAGTATTGTTGGCGGGTCGTCGCGGCGGTTACGGCAACACCGTGATCATCCAGCACGGCAATACCTACCGCACGTTGTATGGTCATATGCAGGGCTTCGCCAAAGGCGTCAAGACTGGCGGCAGTGTCAAGCAAGGCCAGGTGATCGGCTACATCGGCACTACCGGTCTCTCCACCGGTCCACACTTGCACTACGAGTTCCAGGTCAATGGCGTGCACGTCGACCCACTAGGCCAGAAAGTTGCCATGGCTGATCCGATCTCCAAAGCTGAACGCGCACGTTTCCTCGCGCAGAGCCAACCGCTGATGGCGCGCATGGATCAAGAGAAATCCACGCAACTGGCTTCGAGAAAGCGCTAAGCCATGACGTTTTATATAGGTGTGATGTCCGGGACCAGCCTCGACGGCCTGGACATAGCGCTGGTCGAGCTGGCCCCGGCGATAAAACTCATCGCCACGCACTACACGCCAATGCCTGACTCCTTGCGCACCGAGCTGCTTGGTTTGTGCGCCAGCGGCCCGGACGAGATTGCCCGCTCCGCCATCGCCCAGCAGAACTGGGTGAAACTGGCGGCACGGGGTATTCACACCCTCCTCGACCAACAAAAACTGAAACCCGAAGATATTCGCGCGATTGGCAGCCACGGCCAGACCATTCGCCACGAGCCGGCGCGCGGCTTCACTGTGCAAATTGGCAACCCTGCCCTTCTGACCGAGTTGACCGGTATCACTGTGGTCAGCGACTTTCGAAGCCGCGATGTTGCGGCTGGCGGACAAGGCGCCCCATTGGTTCCAGCCTTTCACGAAGCGTTGTTTGAAGAACGCGCAGGCAATCGTGCGGTATTGAACGTTGGTGGATTCAGCAACCTGAGCCTGATCGAGCCCGGCAAACCCGTAGCCGGTTTCGACTGCGGCCCGGGCAATGTTCTGCTGGATGCCTGGATTCACCAGCAACGCGGCGACAACTTTGATCGTGACGGCCAGTGGGCCGCCAGCGGCAAGGTCCAACCGGTTCTGCTGCACGAACTGCTGAGTGATCCATTTTTCGTGACCAAAGGCCCAAAGAGCACCGGCCGCGAAGTATTCAACCTTGCATGGCTGACACAGCATTTATCGAAACTGTCGACCTTCACCCCCGAAGACGTGCAGGCAACCCTGCTCGAACTGACCGCCCTGACTATTGTCGAGTCACTACAAAGCGCTCAATCAGATACCCGGGAACTGTTGGTCTGCGGCGGCGGCGCCCATAACGCTACGCTGATGAACCGCTTGGCCAGCTTGCTGCCGAACACCCACGTCAGCAGTACCGCGGCTTACGGTGTAGACCCGGACTGGGTCGAAGCCATGGCCTTCGCCTGGCTGGCCCATTGCTGCCTTGAAGGCATCGCCGCCAATCGCCCGAGCGTTACCGGTGCAAGTGGCCTGCGCGTACTCGGCGCCATCTACCCCGCTTGATCTGCAAACAGCAAAACGCCGCGGAGCCCTGAGGCCACGCGGCGCTTGGTGATGCGATGATTGCGATCAGATCGAGAACGAAGATCCGCAGCCACACGTAGTGCTGGCGTTCGGATTCTTGATCACGAAGCGCGAACCTTCCAGACCTTCCTGATAATCCACCTCGGCACCTGCCAGGTACTGGAAGCTCATCGGATCGACCACCAGGCTGACACCTTCGCGCTCGACGATGGTGTCGTCATCGGCCACTTCTTCATCGAAGGTGAAGCCGTATTGAAACCCTGAACAACCGCCGCCCGTAACGAATACGCGCAGCTTCAAACGATCATTCCCCTCTTCATCGACCAGGCTCTTCACCTTGTGCGCGGCACCGTGGGTAAATTGCAAAGCCGTGGGGGTGAAGGATTCGACGCTCATGCTAACTATCTCCCGGCGTTACGCCGCCATAATGCGTGATGACGCGCATTATCCGCTTCTCCTAGAAAATCGGTCAACTATTGTTACGGTATATCAATCAACCCAATCGTAAGCCCGGAATGCAAAAAGGCCCGTCAGACGGGCCTTTTTACTGGGCAGGAAAACCTTACGGCAGCATGCCTGCATGAGACAGACCCAAGCGCTCATCCAGACCAAACAGGATGTTCAGGTTCTGCACCGCCTGACCCGACGCGCCTTTGACCAGATTGTCGATCACCGACAACACCACCACCAGATCACCATCCTGCGGACGATGCACGGCGACACGGCAAACGTTGGCACCACGCACGCTGCGGGTTTCCGGATGGCTGCCGGCCGGCATAACATCGACGAACGGTTCGTTGGCATAGCGCTTTTCAAACAGCGCTTGCAGATCTACGGAGCGGTCCACGACTGTCGCGTAGAGCGTCGAGTGGATACCTCGAATCATTGGCGTCAGGTGCGGAACGAACGTCAGACCGACGTCCTTGCCCGCAGCACGACGCAGACCCTGGCGGATTTCCGGCAGATGACGGTGACCTTTGACCGCGTAAGCCTTCATGCTTTCCGACGTCTCGGCGTACAGCGAACCTACAGACGCGCCACGACCGGCACCACTGACGCCGGACTTGCAGTCGGCAATCAAGCGAGTGGTGTCGGCCAGACCTGCTTCAAGCAATGGCAGGAAACCCAATTGCGTAGCAGTCGGGTAGCAACCCGGCACGGCGATCAGACGAGCCTGCTTGATCTGCTCGCGATTGACTTCCGGCAAGCCGTAAACCGCCTCTTCCAGCAGCTCCGGCGCGCCGTGCGGCTGACCGTACCACTTGGCCCACTCATCAGCGTCTTGCAGTCGGAAGTCCGCCGACAGGTCGATGACTTTGGTCCCGGCCGCCAACAGTTCGCCAGCCAGCGCATGGGCAACACCGTGAGGCGTGGCGAAGAACACCACGTCGCAAGCGCCCAGCGTCTTGATGTCCGGAACGCTGAATGCCAGACCGTCGTAATGACCGCGCAGGTTCGGATACATATCAGCCACGGCCAGACCGGCCTCGGATCGGGAAGTGATGACTGCCACTTCAGCTTGCGGATGTTGCGCCAACAGACGCAGCAGTTCGACACCGGTGTAACCCGTGCCGCCGACGATACCGACCTTGACCATAAACCTGCCCTCAACGAACCCACTGGAAAGCCGTCGATAATAGGGGCCACGCGGCTCTGCGACAACCGTCAAGGTGACGTGCGGGCGCTCTACCCTCTACTATCTTCGCTACCGTGAACCTGGGAATAACTAAAAATGCTCTATCTGTGGCTCAAAGCGCTTCACATCGTCAGCATGGTCTGCTGGTTTGCCGCCCTGTTCTACCTGCCCCGCCTGTTCGTTTATCACGCCCAAAGTGAAGACACCGTCAGCAAGGAACGCTTCAGCGTCATGGAGCGCAAGCTGTACCGCGGCATCATGGGGCCGGCGATGATCGCCACCCTGGTTTTCGGCATCGCACTGATCGCCTTGAACCCCAGCATATTCAGTCAAGGTGCCTGGATTCACGCGAAGTTGACCCTGGTGGTGATCCTCATCGGCTACCACCACATGTGCGGCGCCCAGGTGAAACGTTTTGCCCGTGGCGAGAACACCCGCAGTCATGTCTTTTATCGCTGGTTCAATGAAGTGCCGGTTCTGATATTGCTGGCCATTGTAATTCTGGTCGTCGTCCGGCCGTTCTAACTCCAATAAGCACAACTCATCGGGGTACTTCCAATGTCGCTGCCCGCTCTACTCGAACAACGCTTGCGTCTGCCGGTGGTGGCCGCGCCAATGTTCCTGATTTCCAACCCGCAGCTGGTGCTCGCCTGCTGCCGTAATGGCGTGGTGGGCAGCTTTCCTGCGCTGAACCAGCGCGAGAGCAGCGGTTTCAAGGCCTGGCTGGAAGAGATCGAAGCAGGGTTGGCGACAATAGAGAATCCGGCGCCTTATGCGGTGAACCTGATCGTCCACCACAGCAACCCGCGGCTGCAAGCGGACTTGGAGATCTGCATCGAGCACAAAGTGCCGATTGTGATCACCAGTCTCGGCGCCGTGAAAGAACTGGTCGATGCGGTGCACAGCTACGGCGGCCTGGTGTTCCATGACGTGACGACTCGTCGCCACGCAGAGAAAGCCGCCGCGGCCGGAGTCGACGGTTTGATTGCCGTGGCAGCGGGCGCCGGTGGACATGCCGGGACCTGGAGCCCGTTCTCGCTGATTGCCGAGATCCGCCAATTCTTCGACAAGACCCTGCTGCTGGCCGGCTGCCTGAACCACGGCCACGAGATTCTCGCGGCCCAACTGCTCGGTGCGGATCTGGCCTACTTCGGCACGCGCTTTATCGGCACCACCGAAAGTCATGCGCCTGACGCCTATAAAGAGATGCTGCTGACTGCCAGAGCCGCAGACATCGTCCATACTCCAGCGGTGTCGGGAGTACCGGCGAGCTTTATGCGTCAGAGTCTTGAGGCGGCAGGTTTCGACATGGCCGCGTTGCAAGGCAAGGGCGAAGTGGACTTCGGCTCCAAACTCAAGCCCATGAGCGATGAAGCCAAAGCCTGGAAAACCGTCTGGTCCGCAGGCCAGGGTGTTGGCGAGATCGATGATTTGCCGAGTGTCGATCAATTGGTCGCTCGCCTTGATGCCGAATACCGCAAAGCGCTAGAACTGGCGGCAGAGCTACCCAAGCGCTGGCCACGCTGACGGGCAAACCAGACCAGTCCATTCCGGCTGGCTTCACACTGCAAGGATGCCTCGTAATGAGCGAAACCCGTTTCAAGATCGTGTTCGACGGCGCTCTGCTGCCAGGTGTTGACGTCATCACCGCCAAGCTTAATCTCGCCGAGCTGTTCAAAACCGATGTGGCTGCCATCGAGCGGCTGTTCAGTGGCAAGCCGGTTGCGCTCAAACGCGACCTGTCGCGGGGCGATGCGCAGACTTATCTCCAGGCGCTGACCAAAACCGGTATCGATGCCCGGATCGAATCCGAACCCTCGATCGAGCTGAACCTGGCTGACGTTCATGAACACGCCCCGGCCGTCGCGGCAGATCCCGAATCCCCTTATGCGCCACCCCAGGCTACCGTTGGCGAAGCCTTGCCAGCGTTTGCCACACTCAAACCGTTCAGCTTCGAGGGTCGGATCGGCCGCTTGCGTTATCTGGCCTGGACGATGTCGCTGACGCTGGTGACCCTCGGTGTTGGCGCTGTGCTTGCTGTTTTCGGCTTGGCCCTCATCACTACGGACACTACCGCCGGCCTGATTCTCGGTGGCTTGCTGGCCTTCATTCTCTTCGTGGCGCTGGCGTTCGTCAGCATCCAGTTCAGCGTCCAGCGTCTGCACGATATCGGCTGGTCTGGTTGGCTCTGGCTACTGACGCTCGTACCGTTCGTGGGCAGCATCTTCCCGTTCGTAATGATGATTGTGCCGGGCAATAACACCGCCAATCGATACGGTGCGCCACCACCGCCCAACAGCACCGCGGTTAAAGTCCTGTCTTCATTGTGGTTGGTGTTTATCGCGATCCTGTTCATCGGCGGACTGAGCGGTGGCCTTACTACCATTCAGAGTGAGTATGAAAGTGCTACCCAGAGCAGCTATGAAAGTGACTCCGTGACCACCGAAGAGATCGAAGATCAAACCGCTGTGGAAGCAGAGCCAGCGCCAAATTCAGCCGACGATGCAGCCGAAGCAGCCCAGCCCCCTGTAGACTCTGCGAAAGAATGAACAGCGCTCCCCGCCCGTGACACCTGCGTCGCCGGCGCGGAGCTGTTGCGATGGAGAAATGCATGACCCGTTACGCACTGATCACTGGCGCTTCCAGCGGCATCGGCCTGGCGATGGCCGAAGCGCTGGCCCGGCGCGGCCGCAGTCTGATTCTGGTGGCCCGTCAGCGTGATCAGCTGGAAAGTATTGCGATTGAACTGACCCAACGTTTTGGCGTGGAAGTGCTGTTCCGAGCTTGTGACCTCGGCGAGCCGCTACGGCTGTCGGGTTTTCTGCTGGAGCTGGAGGAAGGTGACCGACAGATCGATTTGCTGGTTAACTGCGCCGGCATCGGCACCTGCGGCCCTTTCCTGGCTCAGGACTGGATGACCGAGCAGGACCTGATCGAAGTGAACATCCTTGCGCTCACTCGCCTGTGTCACGCGATCGGCAACAGTATGGCGCTGCAGGGCGGCGGGCAGATTTTGAATGTCGCCTCGGTGGCGGCGTTCCATCCCGGCCCGTGGATGAGCACTTATTACGCCAGCAAGGCTTATGTGCTGCATTTTTCCGAAGGGTTGCGCGTCGAACTGAAAAAATGCGCGGTCAAGGTCTCGGTGCTCTGCCCCGGCCCTACCCGCACGGCGTTTTTCCGCACCGCGCAATTGGACGCTAGCAAACTGGCCGACAGCAAAATGCTGATGAGCCCCGAGGAAGTCGCGCTCTACACCGTCCGGGCGCTGGAGAAAAATCGCGCCATTATTATTCCGGGTCGACGCAACCGCTGGCGCGCCTTCCTGCCGCGACTCGGCTCGCGCTGGCTGACCCGGACAATTGCCGGCATGGTCAACAAGGTTTACTGCCCGCGCTGATCGCCCCTCAAGGTAAAAGGCTGGGCTCGGGCATAACCCATGGTTACACTCAGGCCAGCCCAAACAACGGAGAAAAAAGCTGTGGATACTCTGTTCACCAAGATCATCAACCGGGAAATCCCGGCGAAGATCATTTACGAGGACGACCAGGTACTGGCCTTCCACGACATCGCCCCACAGGCACCCGTGCATTTTCTGGTGATCCCGAAAAAAGCGGTGCGCACACTTAACGACCTGACCGAGGACGACAAGGCATTGGCCGGACATATTCTGTTCACCGCCCAGCGTCTGGCCCTGGAACTGGGTTGCGAAGAAGGCTTTCGCGTGGTCATGAACTGCAATCCATTGGGTGGGCAGACCGTCTATCACATACATATGCACGTATTGGGTCAGCGCCAGATGCATTGGCCGCCGGGCTGATCGCAGCAAGTTCCTGTGGGGTGGGCAATCCCCCCCACAAGCACCTGCGTCGCAATGACTCAGCGCAAACCTTCCAGCGGCCGATTGGGTTAAACTGGCCGCCGAGATTTTTCCCGGAGGTCAGCATGACAACCCAACGTCACTACTCGCCGATTGACCGCCTTCTGCTACAAGCCGATGCCGCGATGCGCACCTTGCTGCCTTTCAGTGGCCAGCCGTACCGTCCTTCGCCCGCTATCGTGCAGCCGGATGCGCAAATGAGCGACGAAGACACCCGGCACGTCGCCGGTCTGATGCGCATCAACCATACCGGCGAAGTCTGTGCCCAGGCGCTGTATCAAGGCCAGGCCCTGACCGCCAAGCTGCCGCAAGTGCGCGCCGCCATGGAGCATGCCGCCGAAGAAGAAATCGACCACCTGGTCTGGTGCGAACAACGCATAAAACAGTTGGGCAGCCATACCAGCATTCTCAATCCGCTGTTTTACGGCATGTCGTTCGGGATTGGCGCGGTAGCCGGGTTGATCAGCGATAAAGTCAGCCTGGGTTTCGTTGCGGCTACCGAGCATCAGGTCTGCAAACACCTCAACGAACACCTTGAGCAACTGCCTGCCGAGGATGAAAAGTCCCGGGCGATCCTCGAGCAGATGCGCATTGATGAAGAACACCACGCCGAAAGCGCGCTGGAGGCTGGGGGGTTCCGCTTTCCGGCACCGGTGAAGTTCGGCATGAGCCTGATGGCCAAGGTCATGACCAAGAGTACTTACCGGATCTGACCTCAGGTAGTTTGCCCGCGATGGCGATCTCAAGGACGCAATCGCGGGCAAGCCTTACAGACATCAGCTTGGGATCGCGACCGTCCGCGCTGCTTTTACGGTAGTGGGATGTCGACTCAACCGAGCTCGATGATCTCGTAGTCGTGGGTAATTGCCACGCCAGCAGCCCCAAGCATGATCGACGCCGAGCAATACTTCTCGGCAGACAGCTCGATGGCGCGTTTGACCTGGGCTTCTTTCAAGCCTCGACCCTTGACCACGAAGTGCATATGGATCTTGGTGAAAACCTTCGGATCTTCGGTGGCGCGCTCGGCTTCGAGGAAGGCTTCGCAGCTTTCAACGGCCTGACGGGACTTCTTGAGGATGCTGACCACGTCGAAATTGCTGCAACCGCCAACACCCAGCAAGAGCATTTCCATCGGCCGGACACCCAGGTTGCGACCGCCGGCATCGGGCGGCCCGTCCATGACCACGACATGACCGCTGCCGGATTCGCCGAGGAACATGGCTTCGCCAGCCCATTGGATGCGTGCCTTCATCGCCAAGACTCCACTGTATAAAAAAGGGTCGCCAGCTTAGCACAGGGGCCTTGATTGACGACGTCTCGCCTTCCTACGACGCAAGCCGTTGCGCTGTAGGTAAATTCTCGAATATTGCAGGAAGTGTCTGTTAAGCTGGCGCCAATTCAATGGCGTATTGCCAGCTTCATAACAACCTCAGCGACTTATAAGAAAACCAAACACACCGTGAAGTCTTTTCGGGATACAACCATGGTTGCTATTACCCCAACACCCAAAATCAAGAACCTCGACAAGCTGTTGATGCATTGCCAGCGCCGTCGTTATGCAGCCAAAAGCAACATCATTTGTGCCGGCGACCGCTCGGAAAGCCTGTTCTTCATCATCAAGGGTTCGGTCACCATCCTGATCGAGGATGACGACGGCCGCGAAATGATCATCGCCTACCTGAACTCTGGAGACTTTTTCGGCGAGTTGGGCCTGTTCGAACAGGCCGGCCTGGAACAGGAACGCAGCGCCTGGGTGCGCGCCAAGATCGAATGCGAAGTCGCGGAGATCAGCTACGCAAAATTCCGCGAACTGTCCCAACAGGACCCAGACATTCTTTACGTGCTCAGCGGACAAATCGCACAACGCCTGCGTAACACCACCCGCAAAGTGGGTGACCTTGCGTTCTTCGATGTTACCGGCCGCGTCGCACGCTGCCTCTTGGAACTGTGCAAGCAACCAGATGCAATGACCCATCCCGACGGCATGCAGATCAAGGTGACCCGTCAGGAAATCGGGCGGATTGTCGGTTGTTCACGTGAGATGGTCGGTCGCGTTCTCAAGGATCTGGAAGAACGCAACCTGGTGGACGTCAAAGGCAAGACCATGGTGGTCTTCGGTACGCGCTAAACCCTGAACATGTCTGTCAGCAATTCGCGGTACAAACTGTCGAGTCGCCCCAACGCATCAGGTGCTGCATATTTTTCATGAAGAGCAATGTGGCTCTCGGCGCGAACCCGCGGTTCCAGGCCACAGACTTCATTGAAACGGTTGACCGCAGCAACCATCGACTCACGCTCGTTATCGAGCAACAAAGCCCCGTGCACCAACCCTACCGGACGCGTGCCGCCCTTGCTCTGGCGCCAGCGTTGAGCTGTGCCGACCATTTTGCGCCCATCAAGGTTGACGTTGAAACGCCCATCACAGAACGCCCCCTCTATTTCGCCCAAAGACGAAACGCCGCCCAGCTCATCGAGTAATTGGCAAATCGGATCGCAAAGCCGGCGATAACCGGCTTCGATGCGGTTCTGGTCACCCTCGCTACGCGGTGGCGCGTAGACCAGTGCAATGTTGATCGTCGAGGCCGATTGCGGCACCGGTTCACCGCCGGTTTCACGCAACAACACCGGCCAACCTGCCGCCGCCGACACTTCGCACGCGGCCTCGAACCCAGGCAGACGATTCAATCGTCGCGGCATGACCAGCGCCCGGTCACTGGGTTGCCAGAACAGAAGGCCAAACTCCGAATCACCAGTGCACACATGCGCCAACAGATTCTGTTCGGCGAGCAGGCCGGCTTCGACGGTCAAGGCAATGGGCTGGGTCATGGCAGTAGACATCCTTTGTTTGGGGTATAAAAAAGCCGGCATCGCCGGCTTCTTCATCAAGTCACGTTCAGTCGAGTGTAGAACCGCTCACCGCGATACCACGCTCAGGAAAGAACAGACGCTGCAGCTCGGTGCCCGGGCTTTCGGCGCGCATGAACGCTTCGCCAACCAGGAACGCGTACACATCGCTGATTTCCATCAGTTCGACATCGGCCCGGTTGAGAATGCCACTTTCGGTGATTACCAAGCGATCACGCGGAATGCGCGGCAACAGATCGAGGGTGGTTTCCAGATTGACTTCGAAAGTATGCAAGTTGCGGTTGTTTATGCCGACCAACGGAGTGTCGAGGGTTTTCAAGGCCCGCTCCAGCTCGTCGCCATCGTGAACTTCCACCAGCACATCGAGGCCGACACTTTTGGCGACGGCAGCCAACTCGGCCATTTTCACGTCATCCAGTGCGGAGACGATCAGCAGCACACAGTCGGCGCCCAACGCTCGGGCTTCAATGATCTGGTACGGATCGATCATGAAGTCCTTGCGGATCACCGGCAGTTTGCACGCTGCCCGCGCCTGTTGCAGATAAGCATCGGCGCCCTTGAAGTAATCGATATCGGTGAGCACTGACAGGCAGGTCGCGCCGCCCTTCTCGTAACTCTTGGCGATGTCGGCGGGAACGAAGTTCTCGCGGATAACGCCTTTGCTCGGTGAAGCCTTCTTGATCTCTGCAATGACCGCTGGCTGCTTGAGCTTGGCCTGAGCCAACAGTGCCTGGGCAAAACCACGGGGTGCATCGGCCACCTTGGCCAGACTTTCCAGCTCCGCCAGGCTTACGCGAGCGCTACGCTCGGCGACTTCCTGGACTTTGCGGGCCAGAATGTTTTCCAGAACCGTCGGTACACTCATCCCTCATTCTCCACTTTGAATACCGCGGTAAATGCACCCAACTCCTCCAGTTTTTCCCGAGCGAGGCCTGTGTGCAGCGCATCGTGCGCCAGGGCAACGCCTTCTTTCAAACTGCTGGCATGGTCGGCGGCGTACAGCGCGGCACCGGCATTGAGCATAATCATTTCCGCGGCTTTCTGACCGTTCTCGGTCTTGCGCTTGCCCAGGGCATCACGAATCAGCTCCAGGGAAGCCGCCGGGCTATCCACTGCCAGACCGTGCAGGCTCTGGCTTTTCATGCCCAGGTCTTCTGGTTCGACCCAATACTCGGTGATCTGGTCATCCTTCAATTCCGCCACGAAGGTTGGCGCCGCCAGACTGAACTCGTCCAGGCCATCCTTCGAGTGCACCACCAGTACGTGCTTGCTGCCCATACGTTGCAAGACTTCGGCCAGCGGCCGGCACAACGCCTGATTGAACACGCCCACCACCTGATGCTTCACGCCGGCCGGATTCGTAAGCGGGCCGAGCATGTTGAACAGCGTGCGCAAGCCCAGCTCGCGGCGCGGGCCGGCAGCGTGCTTCATGGCGCTGTGATGGGTCTGGGCGAACATGAAACCGATGCCGACGTTGTCGATGCAGCGTGCCACCTGAACCGGCGTAAGGTTCAGGTAGATACCCGCCGCTTCCAGCAAATCGGCGCTGCCGCTTTTGCCCGAGACCGCACGGTTACCGTGCTTGGCCACCGTGCAACCGGCCGCCGCGACCACGAACGAGGAAGCGGTCGAGACGTTAAAAATGTTCGCGCCATCGCCACCGGTACCCACCACATCGACGACGCCGTCGAGGGTCTTGAGTTCGACCTTGTCCGCCAGCTCGCGCATGACCGACACGGCGCCGACGATTTCGTCGATGCTTTCACTCTTCATGCGCATGGCCATCATGAACGCGCCGATCTGCGCGTCCGTGCATTGCCCAGTCATGATTTCGCGCATGACATCGCGCATCTCATCGGTGCTGAGGTCGAGCTGTTCGACGATACGGCTCAGGGCTGTCTTGATATTCATGAAAAGTCCTTAGCGCGTGCCGCCGGTTTGTTTGAGGAAATTAGCGAACAGCTCGTGGCCCTGTTCGGTGAGGATCGACTCAGGGTGAAACTGCACGCCTTCGATGTTCAGGGTTTTGTGGCGCAGGCCCATGATCTCGTCGACCGAACCGTCTTCAAGCTGGGTCCAGGCGGTCAGCTCCAGGCAATCGGGCAGGGTCTCGCGTTTGACGATCAGTGAATGATAGCGGGTGACTGTCAGCGGATGGTTCAGGCCTGCAAATACGCCTTTGTCCTCGTGGAACACCGGGCTGGTCTTGCCGTGCATGACCTGACGGGCACGCACCACATCGCCGCCAAAGGCCTGGCCGATGGATTGATGACCCAGGCAAACGCCGAGAATCGGCAGTTTTCCGCCAAAATGTTTGATCACATCAATCGACACACCGGCTTCGTTCGGCGTGCAAGGACCGGGAGAAACGACAATCCGCTCAGGGTTGAGGGCTTCGATTTCGGCAATGGTGAGCTCATCGTTGCGCACGACTTTGACCTGGGAGCCGAGCTCACCGAGGTATTGCACAACGTTGTAAGTAAAAGAGTCGTAGTTATCGATCATCAGCAACATGGCTTAAGAACCTCTTGAATTTACTGACTTTGAATACAGCCTTCGAAAGATTTACCCGCAGCTTCCTGCACTTTGTCAGTCGCTGTAGTCGCGCTGCAAAGCGGTTTGTCTTGCGGGTAAAGAAGGCAAAGCGGTAAAGATCCGGCCGGGCCGGCAGAAGGATTCAGGCGCGCCAACGCCAACGGGCGTGTGCCTTGATGACTTGATCCAGAAGTTTGCTGACGATCAACACGGGGAAGGTCTCATTTATACGTCTCGGCACAGTAACTTAGCTGGGCAGAGCGTGCAATATGGGGCGATCGAAGCTCTTGAAACAATTGACGGGTTCGCGCCGAACGGCAATAGGCTCTATAGTTTTTGGCACTATCGTTTTGCTCACTACAACAATAACAAACGGACTTGCTCATGATCAGACAGACATTGGCTGTACCGCTTGCCAGCTGCTTGCTCGCGATGGCCTGCACCCAGGCGATCGCAGCGCCCAACCCTTATTCGAATTTCATTGTCTTCGGCGATAGCCTCAACGATGCCGGGCAGTTTACCGACACGGGCGGCCCTCCCGGCTCTACCGTGCGCTTCACCAACCGGACCGGCCCGACTTACCGGAACGGCAGCGGCGAAGTCTACTCCGCCAACTCGACCCAACTGCTGGGTGAAAGGCTCGGCTTTTCACCGGATCAGACCGCCGCGTCGACCTCGGCGGCGCGTGCGAACCAGGGCCTGCCGGACGGGAACAACTGGGCCGTAGGCGGTTACCGCACGGACCAGATCCTCACCTCGATCACCAGTGTGTCCGCCACGGGTGAACGCGCGCGCGCGGGCTATCTGCCGACAAACAACTTCAGCGCCGATCCGAATGCGCTGTATTACATCTCCGGGGGCGGGAACGATTTTCTTCAGGGACGCGTACAAAGTGGCGCCCAGGCGAATGCCGCTGCGGATCGACTGGCCAACAGCGTCCAGGTCCTGCAAACCGCCGGCGCCCGATACATCATGGTATGGCTGCTGCCCGACCTCGGTTTGACGCCCGCCATCAACGGCACACCCCAGCAGACGCCTACTTCACTACTGAGCTCTGCTTTCAATCGGCAATTGGTCACTCGCCTCGCAGGGATCGATGCCGAAATCATCCCGTTGAACATTCCGCTGCTGTTGCAGGAAACCTTCGCCGATCCGGCTCGATTCGGTTTTGCTGCTGGCCAGAACCTGACAGCGACCTGCTTCAGCGGTAACAGCTGCACCGAAAACCCTACGTTTGGCATCAACAGTGCCACCCCGGACCCCAGCAAGCTGATTTACAACGATGGGGTTCATCCGACCGAAGCCGGGCAGAAACTGATTTCCGACTACGCCTATTCCTTGCTGGCGGCGCCGTGGGAGCTGACGTTGTTGCCGGAAATGGCCCACGCCACCTTGCGTGCGCACCAGGATGAACTGCGCAGCCAATGGCAATCGGACTGGGGGAACTGGCAGGCGGTCGGCCAATGGCGCCCGATTGTCGCCGGAGGCGGACAGCATCTGGATGTCGATAGCCAGAGCAGCGGCGCCAGCGCTGATGGCGACGGTTACAACCTGAACATCGGCGGCAGCTATCGTCTCAATGATGCCTGGCGCGTCGGTGTGGCGGCGGGTTTCTATCGTCAGAACCTGGAAGCAGGCAATAACGATTCGGACTACAAACTCAACAGCTACCTGGCCACCGCCTTCGCCCAGTTCCAGCAGAATCGCTGGTGGGCCGATGCCGCGTTGACCGGCGGCAAGCTGGATTACGACAACCTCAAACGCAAATTTGATCTGGGCGGCGGCGAAGGAGCGGAGAAAGGCGATACCGATGGCGATCTGTGGGCCTTCAGCACTCGCCTTGGCTACGACATTGCGCAACCGGGCAGCGAGTGGCACCTGTCGCCGTTCATCAGCGCCGATTACGCAAAAGTGGAAGTCGACGGCTATTCGGAAAACAGCACTCGCTCTACAGCACTGACCTTTGATGATCAGACTCGCGATTCAAAACGTCTGGGCGCCGGTCTGCAGGGTAAGTATCAGATCACCCCGCAGACTCAAGTGTTTGGTGAATACGCGTATGAGCATGAATACGAGGATGACACTCAGAAAGTAAACATCGCGCTCAACAGCTTGCCGTCCCTGGACTTCAAGCTGGACGGCTATACACCGCAAAGCCACTTGAATCGCGTGAGCCTGGGGGTCAGTCACAAGTTGACGGCCGATCTGGCGTTGCGTGGCGGATACACGTTCCGCAAGGATGATGACTTTACCCAGCAAGGGCTTACCGTCGGGGTTGCACTGGACTTCTGATCCAGTAAACAGCTGGCACAAAAAACGCGGCGCCCTCACGGGTGCCGCGTTTTTTTATGCTGGGAAGCCCTTGTGGGAGCGAGCCTGCTCGCGAAAGCGGTGGGTCAGGCAACAAAGATGTTGAATGTCAGTCCGTCATCGTCGGAACGCCGCCCGGAACAAGCCCGCTCCCACAGGTTTTGTGGAAACTCAGCTTGCCGGGGTTTGCTCGGCCAGGGCCACGGCACGGAACATCGCACGGCGCTTGTTCAGGGTTTCTTCCCATTCCAGCGCCGGCACCGAGTCGGCAACGATGCCGCCACCGGCCTGCACGTGCAGTTCGCCGTTCTTGATCACCGCGGTGCGAATCGCGATCGCGGTGTCCATGTTGCCGTTCCAGGCGAAGTAGCCGACGGCACCGCCGTAGACGCCACGCTTGACCGGTTCCAGTTCGTCGATTATTTCCATCGCGCGAATCTTCGGTGCGCCAGACAAGGTGCCCGCCGGCAGAATCGCCCGCAGTGCGTCCATCGCCGTCAGGCCGGCCTTCAATTGACCGGTGACGTTGGACACGATGTGCATCACGTTGGAATAACGCTCGATGACCATTTTTTCGGTGAGCTTCACCGAACCGATTTCCGAGACCCGACCGGTGTCGTTACGGCCCAGGTCGATCAGCATCAAGTGCTCGGCAATTTCCTTGTCGTCGGACAGCAGGTCTTTTTCCAGCGCCACGTCAGCCTCTTCGTTGGCCCCGCGTGGGCGAGTGCCGGCGATCGGACGCACGGTGATCAGGTTGTCTTCGACCCGCACCAGCACTTCCGGCGAACTGCCGACGACGTGGAAGTCGCCGAAGTTGAAGAAGTACATATAAGGCGTCGGGTTGAAGCAGCGTAGCGCCCGGTACAAGTCGATGGGTGCAGCCTTGAAGTCGATCGACATGCGCTGGGACGGCACGACCTGCATGCAGTCACCGGCCAGGATGTATTCCTTGATGGTGTCGACGGCTTTTTCGTAATCGTCCTGGGTGAAGCTCGAACGAAACACCGGATCAGCCGACTGTTGCTTGCTGAAATCCAGGCCGCGGCGCGGGGTGATCGGCTGACGGAGTTTTTCCAGCAGCTCTTCCAGGCGCGCCTGACCTTGCTCGAAAGCATCGTCCTGCGAAGGATCGGCCAGGACAATCGCGTGCATCTTGCCAGCGAGGTTGTCGAACACCACCACCGCGTCGGAAACCATCAGCAGAATGTCCGGCACGCCCAGCGGATCCGGGTTTGGGCACTTGCCCAGACGCTTCTCCACATAGCGCACGCAGTCGTATCCGAAGTAGCCCACCAGACCGCCATTGAAGCGCGGCAGGCCAGGGATGGTCGGCACGTTGTAGCGCGCTTTGAATGCTTCGACGAAGGCCAGCGGATCTTCGACTTCGTGGCTTTCGATCTCGATGCCGTCGTGGGTCACGCTGACGTGATGATCGTGAACCCGCAGCACGGTGCGGCACGGCAGGCCGATGATCGAGTAACGGCCCCACTTCTCCCCGCCCTGCACCGATTCCAGTAGGTAGGAGTTTGGCTCGTCGGCCAGTTTCAGGTAGATCGACAGCGGCGTGTCGAAGTCGGCCAGGGTTTCGCAGGCAAGCGGGATGCGGTTGTAGCCGGCAGCGGCCAAACGCAGGAATTCTTCGCGGATCATGGGGTAGCCTCGTGGCTTGAGGGTCTGACAGTCAGGTATGCAAACGCGCCGGTATGCCGGCCAGGAACAAGTCAGGCGCGCCAACGCCAGCGGGCCAGGGCCTTGATGACTTTCATCCAGAGTTTGCGAGTGACCACCACGATGGCGTTTCCAGAAGGGGGTTGAACAGCGTCGGGCAACGTTATCTCAGCGGCTGGATCCAGGCAACCGCGAATTAACTTGCGCAGATCGTCAATCACCAGCGCCGGCGACTCTTCGGCAATCGGTCGACCATGGTTGTAGCCGTAACTGAGCGCCACGCATTTGACCCCCGCCGCTTTCGCCGCCAGCACATCGCTGCGCGAATCGCCGACGAACAAGGATTGCGACGCCGGGATGTTGGTCATTTTCATCACGAAAAACAGCGCGGCCGGGTCTGGTTTTTTCTGTGGCAGGGTGTCGCCACCGATGATCAAGCGGAAATAACGGCCGATTTTCATCTGATCCAGCAGCGGCGCGACGAAACGCTCCGGCTTGTTGGTGATCAGCGCCATCTCGACACCCTGTTTGTGCAGCCATTTCAAGGTATCGCGTACGCCGGGATAGACCACTGTCAGCTCATGGCTTTGGGCGTAGGCCTCCATGAAAATTTCCAGCGCACCTTCGGCCTCGCCGTCATCTACCGCCGAATGGTCGATGCCACCGGCCAGCGCGCGACGAACCAGCACCGGAGCGCCGTTGCCCACCCACTCACGCACCGATTCGATGCCGGCAGGTTTTCGCCCGAGTTTGAGCAGCATGTTATCCACAGCCGCTGCGAGGTCGGGGACCGAATCGATCAGCGTGCCATCCAGATCGAACATCACCAGCCGTGGCAGAGACCCCGGAAACAACTGCTCAAAGCCACTCATGGGCGGGCCAGCGCCAGTTCGGAACGCATCTTTTCAATCACCTCTTGGTAGTTCGGCGCATTGAAGATCGCCGAGCCGGCGACGAAGGTGTCGGCGCCAGCAGCGGCGATTTCACGAATGTTGTTCACGTTCACGCCGCCGTCGATTTCCAGGCGGATATCGCGGCCGGAAGCATCGATCAGCGCCCGCGCTTCACGCAGTTTGTCGAGGGTGCCGGGGATGAACTTCTGCCCGCCGAAGCCCGGGTTGACGCTCATCAACAGGATCATGTCGACCTTGTCCATCACGTACTTGAGCACGTCCAGCGGCGTCGCCGGGTTGAACACCAGGCCCGACTTGCAGCCGCCTTCGCGGATCAGTTGCAGGGAGCGGTCGACGTGCTGCGAGGCTTCCGGGTGAAAAGTGATGTAGGTCGCGCCGGCTTCGATGAAGTCACCGACGATGCGGTCCACCGGGCTGACCATCAGGTGCGCGTCGATCGGCGCGGTCACGCCGTACTTGCGCAGCGCGGCACACACCATCGGGCCGATGGTCAGGTTCGGCACATAGTGGTTGTCCATGACATCGAAGTGCACGAAGTCGGCGCCAGCGGCCAGGACGTTGTCCACTTCTTCACCCAGGCGGGCGAAGTCGGCGGAGAGAATCGACGGAGCAATTACGAAGGGCTGCATGACGCACCTTTTTTGAGCAGAATCACGATGGCGCGCATTGTATACCTCATGCTTTGACCCGCGCACCGTGGCCGCGATGATTGGGCCTGCCATCCATTATTTTCTGTGCCGCGTTGTCGTCTGAAAGCGGGCCAGGCAAGGCGCAGGCCGCCGGTAATGGTTGTTCCCTTGCCAAGGACTGCAACGCAGCCTGGCCCGCTTTCAGACACAACCCGAAGGGCCGGGCCTGCTGTTGCGCAGGGCTGCGTTGCTCGGAGCTTATTTGGAATGACCAAACCACGCTCCTCGCGCCTTGCCCTGCGCAACAGCAGACCCGGCGCGGCACAGAAAATAATGGATGGCAGGCCCTAGTAGGCCGCTCGGTAGATCTTCTCGATATCGACCGCACTCAATTTGCGCGGATTGTTGCGCATCAGGCGCTCGATTCCCGCCGCTTCCACCGCCATGGCCGGGATGGCATCTTCTGGAACGCCGAAGCTGCGCAGGCCCGGCGGGATTTCCACCGCAGCGCACAATTCGGTCATCGCCTCCACGGCCTTGTCCGCCGCGTCGTTGGCGCTCAGATGAGCGGTCTTCACCCCCATGGCCTCGGCGATATCCTGCATGCGCTCCACGCAGGCCATTTTGTTCCAGGTCATGACATACGGCAGCAGCAAGGCGTTGCTGACGCCATGAGCGATATTGAAACGGCCGCCCAGCGGATACGCCAGCGCGTGCACCGCACCGACCCCGGCATTGCCGAACGCCATGCCGGCCATCAGGCTGGCGGTGGCCATGTCCTCGCGGGCCTGGAGATTGGATGGATTGGCGTAGGCCTTCGGCAGCGCCTTGGCGATGAGCTTGATGGCGCCGATGGCCAGCGCGTCGGTAATCGGTGAGGCGTTGAGCGACAGATAGGACTCGATGGCATGTACCAGTGCATCCACACCACTGGCAGCCGTGACACTGCGCGGACAGGTCAGGGTCATTTGTGGGCTGACCAGCGCCACGTCCGGTAACAGATAGTCGCTGACGATGCCTTTCTTCAGCTGCGCGACCTTGTCGGAGAGAATCGCTACGTTGGTGACTTCCGAACCGGTGCCGGCGGTGGTCGGGATGGCGATCAGCGGTGGGCCTTTGCGCGGCACCTGATCGATGCCGAACAGATCCTCCAGCGCCCCGTGATAACCGGCGTAGGCCGCGACACTTTTAGCGATGTCGATGGCACTGCCGCCGCCCAGGCCGATCAGGCCGTCATGCCCGCCTTCGCGGTAGACCCGCATGCAATCTTCGACGATGGCGATTTCCGGATCTGGCAGCACGCGGTCGAAAATTTCGTAGCTTCGGTCGCCCAACTGCGCCAGCGCCAGCTCGACCGTGCCGGACTTGACCAGTGCGGCATCGGTGACGATCAGTGGGTTATCGATGTCCAGGCGTGTCAGTTCAGCCGCCAGTTGCTCGATGGCAGCTGCGCCGGTGATCAGTTTGTGAGCGATTTTGAAAGAGGAAAGACTCATGTGCGCAGCCTCTTATAGATAGGGGAGCTGGGCACAAGAGTAGCTGGGGATTGGGGTTTGTCTGCTATTCAGGTCATGAATAACCGCCGATCCCGAAAACCACACAAAACACCTGTGGGAGCGAGCAGGCTCATTCCCACAGTTTGATCGGGGTGTAGCTTTATACCTGGGCGGTGCGCAGTTTTTCGCTACGGCCGCGCAGCCATTCGAGAGTCAGCAGCAGGATCACCGAGAAGGCAATCAGCAACGTCGCCGCCGCCGCGATGGTCGGGCTGAGGTTTTCGCGGATGCCGCTGAACATCTGCCGTGGCAATGTCGCTTGCTCAGGACCGGCGAGGAACAGCGTCACCACTACTTCATCGAACGAAGTGGCGAAGGCAAACAGGGCACCGGAGATCACACCAGGCGCAATCAGCGGCAAGGTCACCCGACGGAACGCCGTCAGCGGCGAAGCACCCAGGCTCGCAGCGGCGCGCACCAGGTTTTGGTTAAACCCCTGCAAGGTCGCCGACACCGTGATGATCACAAACGGCACGCCCAACACCGCATGCACCACGATCAGAGAGAAGAAGCTGTTACCCAGACCCAGTGGCGCAAAGAACAGATAGCTCGCCACACCGATGATCACCACCGGCACCACCATCGGCGAAATCACCAGCGCCATCACCAGCGGTTTGCCGGGAAAGTCGCCACGGGTCAGGCCGATGGCCGCCAGCGTACCGAAGATCATCGCCAGCACCGTAGCCGCCGGAGCGACGATGATGCTGTTCTTCAACGCCCGCATCCATTCCGCCGAGGCGAAAAAGTCCTGGTACCACTGCAGCGAAAAGCCTTGCAGCGGGTACACCAGGAAACTCCCGGAGTTGAACGACAGCGGAATGATCACCAGCACCGGCAGAATCAGGAACAACAGAATCAAGCCGCAGAGAATCCGCAAACTGTAGAACCACACTCGTTCAATGGGCGACATATAAGGACTCAGCATTTCGTTCTCCCCTTAGCTCAGGCGCAGGCGACTGGCGCCCACCAGCCAGCTGTAAATCAGATAAAGCACCACGGTCGCCAACAGCAGCAGCCCACCGAGAGCGGTCGCCATGCCCCAGTTGATGCTGGTGTTGGTGTAGAAAGCGACGAAGTAACTGACCATCTGATCGTTCGGGCTGCCCAGCAAGGCCGGGGTGATGTAGTAGCCGATGGCGAGGATGAACACCAACAGGCAACCGGCGCCGACACCGGCATAGGTCTGCGGGAAGTACACCCGCCAGAAACTGGCGAACGGGTGGCAGCCGAGGGAAATCGCGGCGCGCATGTAGGTCGGCGAAATGCCTTTCATCACGCTGTAGATCGGCAGAATCATGAACGGCAGCAGGATGTGCACCATGGAGATGTAAACCCCGGTGCGGTTGAACACCAGTTCCAGCGGTTTATCGATGATGCCCATCGCCATCAGGCCGCTGTTGATCAAGCCGCCCGATTGCAGCAACACGATCCACGCGGCGACTCGCACCAGGATCGAAGTCCAGAACGGCAGCAGCACCAGGATCATCAGCAGGTTGCTTTGCCGTGACGGCAGGTTCGCCAGCAGGTAGGCCAACGGATACGCCAGCACCAGGCAAATGGCGGTGATGATCAGGCCCATCCAGAACGTCCGGGCAAAAATGTCGAGGTAGATCGCCTGATCGGGAGTGGCCGGGGCGATTTCGCCGAGGTCGTCGATACGGTGATCGACTGCCGCCAGCAAGTAATAAGGCGTGATGTTGCTGGTGTTGCGGCGCACGGCTTGCCAGTAGGCCGGGTCGCCCCAGCGCTCGTCGAGAGCTTCCAGCGCTTCTTTATAGGAGGCCGGTTCGGTGGCGAACGGTAAGGCACGTGCGGTTTTGGTCAGCAGGCTGCGGTAGCCGGCCAATTCCATGTTCAAGCGTTTGGACAGGTCGCCCAATGTCTGATTCTTGCGGGCTTCAGCCAGGTCTTCGCTGGCGGCCTTGTAAACCGGTTCAGCGGGCAGGCCTCGGCCATCCCAACTGGCGATTGCCGCCACGGTGCGCGGCATGCCGCCGACCACTTCAGGGTTACCGACACTTTTGTAGAGCAGCGCCACGATGGGCACCAGGAACACCAGCAACAGAAACAGCACCAGCGGCGCGATCAAGGCTTGTGCTTTCCAGCGGTTGATCCGCTCGGCGTGCTTGAGCCGCTGCTTCAAGGTGGGGTCGGTGCCCGCGTTCAGGGGAATGGCGGTGGCCATGGCGTACTCCGGAAATCTTTGATCGTTACAGAGGCGACAAACGCCGCCTCGAACTTTTGGTACTGATCGTTCCCACGCTCTGCGTGGGAACGCATCCAGTGACGCTCTGCGTCACAGGGACGCGGAGCGTCCCGGGCGGCATTCCCACGCAGAGCGTGGGAACGATCATCCGGTGAACCGTCGTCCCGTGTGACTTGCTTACTTCGCAGCCCAGGAATTGAAGCGCTGTTCCAGTTGCTCACCGTTGTCAGCCCAGAAGCTGACGTCGATCTGCACTTGGTTGGCGATGTTTTCCGGGGTGGTCGGCATGTCTTTCAGGACATCCTTGGCCAGCAACGGTACGGCTTGAATGTTGGCCGGGCCGTAAGCGATGTTTTCCGAGTAGGTCTTCTGCTGCTGCGGCGCCACGGAGAACGCGATGAATTTCTTCGCCGCTTCGGCGCGCTTAGGGTCCAGACCTTTAGGGATGGCCCATGCGTCGAAGTCGTAGATACCGCCGTTCCACACGACTTTCAGGTTGCTTTCTTTTTGCACGGCAGCGATCCGGCCGTTGTAGGCCGAGCTCATGACCACGTCACCGGAAGCGAGGTATTGCGGCGGTTGCGCGCCGGCTTCCCACCACTGGATGCTTGGTTTGAGCTCATCGAGCTTCTTGAACGCGCGGTCTTGACCATCCTTGCCGGCCAGTACCTTGTAGACGTCCTTCGGCGCAACGCCGTCGGCCATCAGTGCGAATTCCAAGGTGTACTTGGCGCCTTTGCGCAGGCCGCGTTTGCCCGGGAATGTCTTGGTGTCCCAGAAATCGACCCAACTGGTTGGCGCGGTTTTCAGCTTGTCGGCGTTGTAGGCCAGCACGGTCGACCACACGAAGAAGCCCACGCCGCATGGCTGGATGGCGCCTTTGACGTAGTCTTCGGTCTTGCCGAACAGCGCAGGATCGAGTTGCTCGAACATGTCTTCGTCGCAACCACGGGACAGTTCTGGCGATTCGACTTCTACCAGGTCCCAGGACACGCTCTTGGTGTCGACCATGGCTTTGACCTTGGCCATTTCACCGTTGTACTCGCCTGCCACGATCTTGCCGTTGCCTGCCGCTTCCCACGGTGCATAGAAGGCCTTGACCTGCGCCGCCTTGTTCGCCCCGCCAAAGGACACCACGGTCAGGTCCGGGCCCGCCGCCATTGCGTGTGCCGCACCGATCATGCCCATGACCAAAGCGGTGAATTTCAGGGATCTCAACATTTATTGTTCTCTCCACGTGCAGGGTTGGTGTTGTTGAAGCAGGGGGCGATCAATGCGCCTCTAAAAGTGGGTCGAGCGCGCGAACGTGTTCGACCTGCCAGCCAAGCGGTACCACATCCCCAACAGCCAGCGCAGGATCGAGCTCGGCAATCGGTTGTTTCACAAAGAAATCGCTCTTGCCGCAAACTTCCAGGCGAACCCGGACGTGGTCGCCCAGATAGATGAATTCCTCCACCCGCCCTGAGAAGCGGTTGACGCATTGATCGCTTGCGCCGTTGAGGCTGATGCGCTCGGGGCGAATCGACAGCGTGACGGGTTCGCCGGTCTTGCCGACGTTGACCGCCAGGGCTTCAACTTTTTCACCGCGCCCCAACTCAACCACGCAGCGGTCGCCGGTGTGGCTGTGCAAGCGGCCATTGAGGCGGTTGTTCTCGCCGATGAAGTTGGCGACGAAAGTGTTTTTCGGCTCTTCGTAGAGGGTGCGCGGCGGCGCGATCTGCTGGATTTCGCCCTGATGGAACACGGCCACACGGTCGGACATGGTCAGGGCTTCGCCCTGGTCGTGGGTCACGTAGACCACGGTCACGCCGAGGCGCTGGTGCAGGTGCTTGATTTCCATCTGCATGTGTTCACGCAGTTGTTTGTCGAGTGCGCCGAGGGGTTCGTCCATCAGCACCAGTTGCGGTTCGAACACCAACGCGCGGGCCAAAGCCACACGCTGCTGCTGACCGCCGGACAGTTGCGCCGGATAACGCTGGGCGAAGGTGTCGAGCTGGACCATGCTCAGGACTTTTTTGACCTTGTCGCTGACGTCGCTCTTGTTCAAGCCGCGCACGGTCAACGGGAACGCCAGGTTCTCGGCAACGGTCATGTGCGGGAACAATGCATAGTTCTGGAACACCATGCCGATGTCGCGTTTGTGCGGCGGCACGTTGTTGATGGAACGCCCGGCCAGCAGGATTTCGCCTGCAGTCGGTGTTTCGAAACCGGCGAGCATCATCAGGCTGGTGGTCTTGCCGGAGCCGGACGGCCCGAGCAGGGTGAGGAATTCGCCTTTGCGAATCTCCAGGTTGAGGTCTTTGACGATCAGGTTCTCGCCGTCGTAGCTTTTTTGCACTCCACGAAAGCTGACCAGAATATCGCTGGCCCCTGCGTTTGAATCGACCTGGCTCATACCCACACCTTTATTGTGATGACTGCTGTGGACTAAGCCTAGTGGACGCTGCCGACCACGCAAATCGGGGCGCAGGAGAGAATGGCCTCAGCAGGATGGAAGGTTGGGGGTAGGGATTGCCCTACAAGGATGGCGGGGATGGATAGGGGCAGCGGCAAGCTTCAAGCTGCAAGCCGCAAGAACGGGTAAAAGCAGCTTTGCAGGATGTCGTAAATGGGCATGCGACCACTATCCCTGTGGGAGCGAGCCTGCTCGCGATTGCGGTCTGACATTCAACATTAATGTCGACTGATAGTCCGCTATCGCGAGCAGGCTCGCTCCCACAGGGGACAGCGGTGTTCTTAGAGAAGTTTGTGCTCCATGGCGTACTTCACCAGTTCCGCCAGGGAGGTGATGTTGAGTTTTTGCATCAGCCGCGCCTTGTGGGTGCTGATGGTTTTGCTGCTCAGGGCCAGTTGCTGGGCGATGTCGTTGACGTTGGCGCCCTGGGCCAGGCGTTCGAACACCGAGAATTCACGCTCGGACAACAACGAGTGCAACGGCCGCGAATCGGTCAGGCCGACTTCGAAGACCATGCGGTCGGCCAGGTCCGGGTCGATGTAGCGCCCGCCCGCCGCGACCTTGCGGATTGCCGTCAGCAGCAGTGCCGGATCGCTGTCCTTGGTCGCATAACCCGCGGCGCCGACCTTCAACGCTCGAGCGGCCATTTGCGCTTCGTCGTGCATCGACAACACCAGAATCGCCGGCGGATTGTTCAAGGCGCGAATCCGCGGAATCGCCTCCAGCCCGTTAACCCCGGGCATGGAGATGTCCAGCAAGACCACTTCACAGGGAACATGACGCAAGGTCTCGAGCAACTGCTCACCATTGCTCGCCTCCCCTACCACCAGCAAATCCTTGGCCAGGCCGATCAATTGCTTGATGCCTTCGCGGACGATGGTGTGGTCTTCGGCTACCAGTACACGGATCACTTACTTCTCCTCATCCAGCGGCACTCGCACGCTCAGGGTCGTGCCTTCACCCGGTTCACTCTCAAGCGACAACTGCCCGCCCATGATCAACACTCGCTCGCGCATGCCGACCACCCCGAAGGAGGTTGACCTACCGGTGGCAGGGACAAATCCTACGCCATCATCGCTGACGGTCAGACACAACTCGTCACCTTCAAGCACCAGCGTCAGTTCAACAGTATGCGCCTGGGCATGGCGCATGACATTGGTCAGCGCTTCCTGAAGGATCCTAAACAGACCAATCGCCTTGGCATCACTGAGCAGCGGCAGATTCTCCGGCACCTGCACCAAGCACGGAATCTGCGTGCGCGCCTCGAATCGGCGGGCCTGCCATTCGATAGCCGAGGCGATCCCGGCGTCGAGAATCGGCGGCCGCAGTGCCGTGGCTACATCGCGAACCAGTTGGAACAGCTGCGCGATCAGTCGCTTCATGCTGTTCAAGCGCTCGTTCAGACCAGGGTCGAGCTGGGCGTAGGCCAATTCGCACATGGAGGTTTCCAGCTTCAACACGGTAAGCATCTGACCCAGTTCATCGTGAACTTCCCGGGCGATGCGGGCTTTTTCTTCTTCTCGCACACTCTCCAGGTGCGCGGACAATTCACGCAACTGTTCGCGAGAGCTGGCCAGTTCCAATTCGATGCGCTTGCTCTCGCTGATGTCCCAGACGATCCCGTCCCAGACATAGGCGCCGTCTTCGAGTCGGCGGGTGATGGCCTTGATCTCGGCCCAGCGCTGTTCGCCGGAACGGGTGAGAATCCGTCCCTGCCATGACCAGTCACTGTCGGTATCCAGCGCATGGTCCTGGGTTTGGTGATAACTGGCCTTGTCGTCCGGGTGCACCAGACTGCGCAAGCCTTTGTCGCGATGGGCCAGGGTGGCCGGCGCGTAACCGACCAGGCTCTCGCTGCCTTCACTGATGTAGGCAAAATCGATCTGTCCCGTCACCGGCGCCCGCTCCAGACGAAAGACCAGCCCCGGAACGTTGGCGGCGATCCCTTGCAGACGCGCCTCGCTTTCCTGCAGCGCAGCCAATGCACGACGGCGCTCGGTGACGTCATTGAGGTAAACCACCAGGTATTCGCTGTCGCGAAACCGCAAAAAGCTCAGCGAAACATCCACCGGCAGGTTGCTGCCATCCGCCCGTATGCAGTTGGTTTCGAAACTTTGCGGGCCGTCCTCGCTGGCCCGGGCGCGCTTCCACAGGTTCAGCCAGCGGTCCATGTGCAAGCCGGGCTCGAAGTCGATCAGCGGCCGATCAATGATCCCGCCCGCCGGATAACCCAGCATGGTTTCGGCCGCGCGATTGGCGTAGCGCACATGGCTGTCCCAGTTGACCCAAAGGATGCCGACAGTGCTCTGGTCGATGGAAAACTGGGTGAGGCGCAAGGCTTCTTCGCTGGCGGCACGCAAGGCAATGTCTTCACGCGCGGCCCGCAAACGATGCTCAAGACTGTGCTGCTGCCGACGCTGCCAGAACACGATGGCCATGCTGCTCAGCATCAGCACCGCCAACAACAGACAGAGGTTTTGCCAGAAACCGGGGGACTCGGTCAGGCGCGGGTATTTGGGTTGCAGCCATTGGTTGTGCAGCTGCTCCAGGTCCTTGGCGGGGATCGCCCGCAGCGCGCTTTCGACGATGCCGGCCAGTTCTGGCCAATCCCGGCGCGTGGCCACCCGCAACAATTGCGGCAAGCCGATATCACCGACCACCACCAGCCCGGCGAACTCAGGTTCGGCAGACAAACGCCCCAACTGCGCTTCGTCGACCACGGCGTAACTGGCCTGCTGACTCAATAACAGTTGCAGTGCCTGGCGTTCGATCGGTACGCCTTGAAGGTTCAGGTGCGGGTAATTGCTGCGCAGGTAATCGGCGGTGGCGCCGGGCATGCGCACGGCGACGCGGGTCTGGCTGTCGAGTTTTTCCAGCTCGACCACGCCGGTGCTTTTCTGGTCGCTGACCACCAGTTGCGGCACCCGCATATACGGGTCGGAAAACTGCCAGAGCCGCAAGCCACCGGGGGTTTGGGTCAGCCCCGGAGCGATGTCGATTTCACCCTCGCGCGCGGCGGCTTCCAGTTGCGCCAGGTCGGGAAAGTTGCGCCAGCTCAGCTCGACCTTGAGCGCCTTGGCCAGCCACTTCATCAGCTCGACATTGACCCCCGACAAACGCTGCAAGCGGCGATCGTATTGGGCGTAGGGCACCTGCAACACCAGCCCCACGCGCAATTCGCCATGCTGCGCCAGCCATTGCTGCTGGCCCGCGGACAATTGCGCGACGTGCACCGGGGGCGCGGGAGCCGCCCAGCCCATCAAGGGAAACCACAAACAGCCGATAACCCACAGGCAGCGAAAACGCATCATCGAAATCTCACACACTGACAAATACTGACCAACCCATTAGGCTGCCGGAATAACTTCTGGCCTGGAATATCCGATGCCCCCTGTCTACCGCCTGGCACTGCCAGCATTGTGCCTGTCGCTGATCCTGCCATGCGCCTTTTCTGTCGAGGCCGCCGACCCGGCACCTGCCGCAACGCAAACACCCGGCGAAGAAAAACCGCTCGAGCGCCAGCCGCTGCTTGAGCGTAGTCAGGAAGAGGCGTCTGCACTTGAGCGACAGATCCCGGCTCAGGAACAGCAGCAACTGCAAGCAGGTGGCGACACGTTTCTGGCCTTGTGGAAACCGGCCAATACCGCCGAACCCAAAGGCGCGGTGATTATCATCCCGGGGGCCGGCGAAACCGTTGACTGGCCGCAAGCAATCGGTCCATTGCGCCGTAAATTGCCGGACGCCGAGTGGAGCAGCCTGAGTATCACCCTGCCGGACCTGCAAAGCGATGCCATCGCGCCGCGTATCGTCGAAGTCGCACCCACACCAAAAGCCGCTGACCCCGGCAGCAAAGACTCGACCACCGCCGCGCCCATTGAACAAGCAGCGGGCGGTGAAGCGGAGGTGGCGGACAAGGCGATCGCCGAAACCACCGAGGAACAGGCCAAAGCCGACGCCGAACGAATCTTCGCCCGCATCGACGCCGCGATTGCCTACGCCGAACAGCAAAGCGCTCGCCGCATTGTCGTGCTGGGGCATGGCACTGGCGCCTACTGGGCCGCGCGATACCTGAGCGAGAAGCAGCCCTCGCAAGTGGAGAAATTTGTGATGGTTGCCGCTCAGATGCCGGCGAAAGCCAAACCAGAGCTGGTCGAACTGACACCGACCCTGAAGCTGCCCACCGCAGACATTTTCTATATGGACAAGCCGCTGGATCGCAACCTGGCGCTTGAACGCTTGCAAGCCAGCAAACGCTTGAAGACTGTGGGGTTCAGTCAGGTTTCGCTCAAGGCGTTGCCGGGTAATTCCAAGGCTGAGCAAGAGCAACTGTTCCGTCGGGTGCGGGGTTGGTTGAGTCCACAGAACGCGGTCAACTGATAGACCGCGTCGCCCCCTTCGCGAGCAAGCCCGCTCCCACATTTGACCGGTGTACACAGGACAAATGTGGGAGCGGGCTTGCTCGCGAAGGGGGCGTACAAACACTACAAATCTGTCGCCCTAACGAAAATCCCGCCGCTCACGAATCAATGTATAGGCGCTATGCAGTTCGCGGGTCTTGTCAGTGGCTTCGCGCACCTGCAGCGCCGTCGCACCGCTGCCGGCGATCTTGTCCGGGTGATGGCGACTCAGCAGGCGTCGATAAGCACGCTTGATCTGCGCCGGCTCGGTGGTCGCCGAAACGCCCAGAAGCCGCAATGCATCCTGATAGGTCAGCGCACTGCTGGTCTTTACAAACTTGTGCTGCTCGTAATCAGCCGCCAGAGCCTGCACCTGCTGTGACGTCCAGCCCAGCCATTTACCCCACTGCCTGATCAGCTCTCGCTCAGCACTGCCGGCGCGGCCATCCGCCCAGATCATCCGCCAACAGGCGCGCAAGACGCCTTCGGCCGCATGAGGCTGAGTGCTCAAGCGGCGCAAATAACCGCGCAACCGGTCATTTCCCGACTTGCCCCGATTGAACGCGGCAATGGCCCGGCGCTGGGCCGACTCGGTCATGTCCAGAGAACGCATTTCCTGACGGGCCTGCTGGATGTGGCCCTCGACCACCCTGCCATCGCTCTTGGCCAGGCGTCCCAACAACACAAACAGCAGTTCATCGTTGCGCAGCACTGGGCGGCCACCGAGCTTTTCCCGCAAGTGCGCCCAACTCTGTATGTGCAAGTGCCGGTCCAGCACCTGCCCCAACAAGGCGCCAAGCATGGCCCCCGGAATGCTGGCGATGTAAAAGCCCGCTCCGGCTCCAATCAGAGTCCCTGGCCACAACATGTCAGCGTCTCGCTTCTAACAAGGCTTCGACTTCTGCCAGACGCTCGTGAGTGCCAACATCCACCCAATGTCCCTTCAAGTGCTCGCCGGTAACCTGACCATTGGCCATGGCCTTGCGCAGCAGCGGTGCAAGCTTGAAGGCACCGGCGGAGCAACCGTCGAACAGCTGCGGATGCAGGACCGCGATGCCGCTGTAGGTCAGGGTTGCAGTGCCCGGTTGAGCGTCGCGGACTTGCCCGTCGATCAGGCTGAAATCGCCGGTTGGATGATGGGCCGGGTTGTCCGCCAACACCAGATGCGCCAGCCCGGTGATGGGTTGGTGCAACGTGCTGAAGTCGTAATCGGTCCAGATGTCACCGTTGACCACCAGAAAGGCCTCGTCACCCAGCAACGGCAGCGCGCGGAAAATCCCGCCTCCGGTTTCCAGCGGCTCACCTTCCGCCGAATACTGAATGCGTACGCCATATTGCGAGCCATCGCCCAGGTAGTTTTCGATCAGCTGGCCGAGCCATGCATGGTTGATCACCACCTCGGTAAACCCCGCCACCGCCAAGGCTTTCAAGTGATACTCAATCAACGGTATGCCGCCAGCCCGAACCAGCGGTTTCGGCGTGGTCAGGGTCAGCGGGCGCATGCGCTCGCCTTTGCCGGCAGCCAGAATCATTGCCTTCATGCATTCGCTCCAGCACGCAGACTCAGCAGCAACACATCCAGCTCGGCCAGTTCAGGACGGCGGGCGATCACGGCGTCGATATATGCAAAGAAGCGTGGCACATCGCCGAGATAACGTGGCTTGCCGTCACGGTGGCAGATGCGGGCAAAGATGCCGATCACTTTCAGGTGCCGCTGCACGCCCATCAGGTCACTGGCCCGCAGGAAATCTTCGAAGTCGGGCTGAACCGGGATTCCGAGATCGCCCGCTTGCTGCCAGTAAGCTTCCAGCCAGCCGCGCACGCGCTCCTCGGGCCAGCTGAGGAATGCATCCTTGAACAGGCAGGTCACGTCGTAGGTCACCGGACCATAGACGGCGTCCTGGAAATCCAGCACGCCAGGGTTGGGCTCGCTGAGCATCAGGTTGCGCGGCATGTAATCGCGGTGCACCAGCACTTTGGGCTGGGCCAGTGCGCTGTCGATCAATAGCTCGGTCACGTTCTGCCAGAGCACTTGCTGCGCCGAGTCGAACTCGATGCCCAACTCGCGCTTCACGTACCACTCAGGGAACAATTCCAGCTCTCGGCGCAGCAGCGCCACGTCATAACTTGGCAGCGGTGCAACCATCGGCAACTGCTGAAAAGCCAGCAGCGCTTGTAGGGCATCCTTGAACAAATCATCGGCATTTTCGCTGTCGATCACGTCGAGGTAGGTCTTGTTGCCCAGGTCATTGAGCAAAAGAAAACCACGTTCGAGGTCTTCAGCATAAATTTTCGGAACATTTATTCCGGATTTCCCCAGTAAAAAAGCGATATCCACGAAGGGTTTACAGTTTTCCTGGGGCGGTGGCGCGTCCATCACGACGAAGCTTCGGCCCTCGCCTTCCCAACGAAAATACCGTCGAAAACTCGCATCGCTACTGGCCGCGGTCAACGTGGCCGGGGGTACGGCACCCCAACCCTGCTCTGCAAAAAGGACAGCCAATTGCTCATCGAGCCAAACTTTCAGGTGTTGCAAACGTACATCTTGATCAGGCATTGCAAGGGTCTCCGACGGCGCTAGCCGTCAAGCGGGTCATGCTTTATTATCCAGCATCTTTTTCAGACCATCGAGAGGCGTGCGGCCCACACCGCGGGCAGATGGCACGCAGGAAGCCCGGACTAATAAGATGGCATTGAAATCCCCCGCGTTTCGTAAAAAATTTCCGTTGTTGGTTACCGGCAGTCTGCTGGCCCTGCAACCTCTAGCCACTTCGTTCGTGGTCGCCGCGGAACAGTATGACTGCTCAGTCTCTGCTTCGGGTGCCTGGAACTGTGCGCCAAAATCTCCAGCAGCTGCGCTGCCACCGCGCCCCGTCCATGACGGCAGTGCGGCGGCAACCACCAGCGGCGAGACTCCGGCTGACAGCGGTTCAAGTCAAGACACCGGCGCCAAGCCTGTGCTGGTGACCGAAGCCAAGGGCCGCGGCCTGAAGTCGCGTAGCGAAGACTACAGTCACCTCGACTGGGTTCCGCGCGAGAAGCTCACTGCAGCGCAATTGGCCGAAACCGGTCCTTACTGCGCTGGTTCCTATATCGAACCGATTCGTCCTGGCATGAATGACAAGACGAATAAAAGTGACGCTCCGACCTTCCTCGGCGCCAAAGCCTCTCGCTATAAGCAGGATGAGCAAGTCGCGACCCTCGCCGGTGACGTGGTCATGCGCCAGGGCAGCATGCAGGTCGAAGCCGACGAAGCGAACCTTTACCAGGCCGAGAGCCGTGGCGAACTGAGCGGCAACGTCCGTGTTCGCGACAACGGCGCACTGATCGTTGGCGACCACGCCGACGTGCAGCTCGACACCGGTGAAGCCAAGGTCGACAACGCCGAATACGTGATGCACAAATCCCGTATCCGCGGCAGTGCGCTGTATGCCAAGCGTGCCGAGAACGCGATCATCCGCCTCAAGGATGGTACGTACACCACGTGCGAACCGGACAGCAACGCCTGGCAGCTCAAGGGCAACAACATTACCTTGAACCCGGCCACCGGCTTCGGTACCGCGACCAACGTGACGCTGCGGGTCAAGGACATTCCGGTCCTGTACACGCCGTACATCTATTTCCCGATCGACGACCGTCGCCAGTCCGGCTTCCTGCCGCCGACCATCGGCACCGGCACCGATACCGGCTTCATGCTGGTCACACCGTATTACTTCAACCTGGCACCCAACTACGATGCCACGTTGTACCCGCGCTACATGAGCAAGCACGGCTTGTTGATGGAAGGCGAGTTCCGTTACCTGACCCCTTCAAGCGAAGGTCAGTTCGGCGCCGCGTACCTCAACGACGAAGACACCGATCGCAGCAAGCAGACCGACTACCAGAAAAACCGCTACATGTATAACTGGCAGCACAAGGGCGGTCTCGACTCGCGCGTTCTGACCCAGGTCGATTACACCAAGATCAGCGATCCGTATTACTTCCAGGATCTGCAGACTGACCAGATCGGTGTGAAAAGTTCTGACTTCGTGAACCAGCAGGGTTCTGTCACCTATCGTGGCGACAGCTACACCGCTCGCGTGAACGCACAGGCTTATCAACTCGCGACCGTTTCGGACATTACCCCATACGACCGCTTGCCGCAGATCACTTTCAATGGTCAGTTGCCGACTCACCCAGGTGGCCTGAATTTCGATTACGAGACAGAAGTCGTTCGATTTGACCGTGACTTGAAGGACGGCAACTTCGTAAACGAAGATGGCTCTGTTGAACCGCGTCTTGATAACAACGTTACCGGACTGGCACGTGCCAATGGCGACCGTTTGAATCTCAAACCGGGTGTCAGTCTGCCATTGGACTGGACTTATGGCTTCGTGAAGCCATCGCTCAAATACCAGTACACCCAGTACCAACTGGATCTGGACGGTACCGGCAAAAGCCAGATTGACGCGCAAACCGCAGAGCAGCAAAAGCTCAACGGCACCTTCAGCAGCAGCCAGAACCGTGGCGTGCCGATTGCAAGCATCGATAGCGGCCTGTACTTCGATCGCAATACCCAATGGTTCGGCAAGAATTATCGCCAGACCCTCGAACCGCGCCTGTTCTACCTGTATGTCCCTGAAACGGACCAGGAAGACATTCCGGTCTTCGACACCGGCGAATACACCTTCAACTATGCGTCGTTGTTCCGTGACAACCGCTTCTCCGGCGCCGACCGCGTCGGCGACGAGAACAAACTGTCCCTGGGCGTAACCAACCGCTGGATCGAAGACAATGGCTTCGAACGTCAACGTATCAGTGTTGGTCAGGCCATGTACTTCAAGGACCGTGAAGTCCAGTTGCCGGGAATCGACGCAAAAACCCGCCAGGACGCGCAGGCTAACGTCTCGCCGTACGCGCTGGAATACGAATACCGCTGGAACCGTGATTGGCGCACCACGGCCGATTACAACTGGGACCCGGACAGCCGCAGCCCTCGCTCGGGCAGCGCGATGTTCCACTACCAGCCTGAAGACAACCCGAACAAGGTCATCAACGCCGGCTATCGCTATCGTAATGACCAGATCCGTTACGACCAGAACACCGGTAAATGGCAAGTGGGCGGCGGTGACTACGGTACTCCGGGCCAACCTGGCTACGTGAAGGACTACTACAAGATCCAACAGCACGATTTCTCGGTGATCTGGCCGATCGTGCCGCAATGGAACGCCATCAGCCGCTGGCAGTATGACTACAACCGTAACCGTACCCTGGAAGCTTTCGGTGGTTTCGAGTACGACAACTGCTGCTGGAAACTGCGCCTGATCAACCGTTACTGGGTTTCGTATGACGAGTTCAGTCAGAACGCCCCGGAAAACGAAAAAGGCGACCACGGCATCTTCCTACAAATTGTTCTGAAGGGACTCGGCGGCCTCACCGGCTCCAAAGTAGAGAGCTTCCTCGACAAAGGCATCCAAGGTTATCGTGAACGTGAAGACCAAGCTTTCTGATTGTCTGCGCCCGCTGATGCTGGGCGCGCTGTTCCTGGGTACCGCGGCGAACGCCGCGGTGGAGTCCATCGATAAAGTGGTGGCCATTGTCGATAACGACGTGGTCATGCAGAGCCAACTGGACCAACGGGTTCATGAAGTTCAGCAAACCATCGCCAAGCGCGGTGCTGCAGTACCGCCGGCTAACGTGCTGGATCAGCAGGTACTTGAACGCCTGATCGTCGAAAACCTGCAACTGCAGATCGGCGAACGTTCCGGCATCCGCATTACCGATGAAGAACTGAACCAGGCTGTCGGCACCATTGCCCAGCGCAACAACATGTCCGTGGATCAATTCCGCGCCGCTCTGACTCGCGACGGTCTGTCTTACGACGACGCCCGTGACCAGATTCGCCGCGAAATGATCATCAGCCGTGTGCGTCAGCGTCGTGTGGCCGAGCGTATCCAGGTTTCCGAACAGGAAGTGAAGAACTTCCTCGCTTCCGACCTTGGCAAGATGCAACTGTCCGAAGAGTTCCGCCTGGCCAACATCCTGATTCCTACGCCGGAAAGCGCCAACTCCGACGCGATTCAGAATGCAGCCAAGCAAGCCGACGCGGTTTACCAGCAACTCCAGCAAGGCGCTGACTTCGGTCAGTTGGCAATCGCCAAATCCGCCAGCGAAACCGCACTGGAAGGCGGCGACATGGGCTGGCGTAAAGCCGCTCAACTGCCACCTCCGTTCGATCGCCTGCTCAGCACCATGGCAGTGGGTGATGTGACCCAACCTATGCGTACTCCGGGCGGCTTCATCATTTTGAAGATCCTCGACAAGCGTGGCGGCGAAACCCAGGTGCGTGACGAAGTGCACGTGCGTCATATCCTGGTCAAACCGAGCCCGATCCGCGACGAAGCAAAAACCAAAGCGCTCGCTGAGTCCCTCTACTCCCGCATCGAATCGGGCGAAGACTTCGGCGAACTGGCGAAAAGCTTCTCGGAAGATCCAGGTTCCGCCCTCAACGGTGGCGACCTGAACTGGATCGACCCGAATGCACTGGTTCCCGAGTTCCGCGAAGTGATGGCCAAGACCCCACAAGGTCAGCTGTCCAAGCCGTTCCAGACTCAATATGGCTGGCACGTTCTGGAAGTCCTTGGCCGTCGTGCCACTGACAGCACCACCCAGGCCCGTGAGCAGCAAGCGATGACCGTATTGCGTAACCGCAAATATGATGAAGAGCTGCAAACCTGGCTGCGTCAGATCCGTGACGAAGCGTACGTAGAGATCAAACTCCCTGGTGCAGACCAGGCAGCGCAGTGAAACCCAAACGTTTCGCGCTGACACCCGGCGAACCGGCCGGCATAGGTCCCGACCTGTGCCTGCTGCTTGCCTCGCAAGCCCAGCCACATCCCCTGATTGCCATTACCAGCCGCGACCTGCTCCTCGAGCGGGCCGCGCAACTGGGCGTGGTCGTCGATTTGCTGCCGGTAACCCCGGACCGCTGGCCGGATGTACCCGCGCCAGCCAACAGCCTGTATGTCTGGGATACACCGCTCAACGCCAAGGTCACTGCCGGGCAACTGGACAAGGCCAACGCGGCTTTCGTTCTGGAAACCCTGACCCGAGCGGGCCAAGGCTGCCTGGACGGGCATTTTGCCGGCATGATCACCGCCCCTGTGCACAAGGGCGTGATCAATGAATCCGGAATCGCCTTTTCCGGCCATACGGAATTTCTCGCCGACCTGACCCATACCGCACAAGTGGTGATGATGCTCGCCACTCGCGGATTGCGCGTGGCGCTGGTCACCACTCACCTGCCCCTTCGCGAGATTGCCGATGCGATCACGCCGGAGCGCCTGGAACGGGTCACGCGAATTCTGCACGCCGATCTGCAAGAAAAATTCGGCATTGCCCGGCCACGCATCCTCGTGTGTGGGCTCAACCCCCATGCCGGCGAAGGCGGACACCTGGGCCATGAAGAAATCGACATCATCGAACCTACATTAGAGCGCCTGCGCGGCGAAGGAATGGACCTTCGTGGCCCCCTGCCCGCCGACACTCTGTTTACCCCCAAGTATCTGGAGCACTGCGATGCAGTGCTGGCGATGTACCACGACCAGGGCCTGCCTGTGCTGAAGTACAAAGGCTTCGGCGCGGCAGTCAACGTGACCCTCGGCTTGCCGATCATCCGCACATCGGTGGACCACGGCACTGCCCTGGACCTGGCCGGTAGCGGCAAAATCGACACCGGCAGCCTGCAAGTCGCCCTGGAAACCGCCTACCAGATGGCCGAGACCCGTTTATGACCGAGCATTACCAACACAAGGCGCGCAAACGCTTTGGCCAGAACTTCCTGCACGATGCCGGCGTTATCGACCGTATCCTGCGCGCCATCCGCGCCAAGCCCGAAGACCGCCTGCTGGAAATCGGCCCTGGCCAGGGTGCTCTGACTCAAGGCCTGCTTAACAGCGGCGCCCAGTTGGACGTGGTGGAACTGGACAAGGATCTGATCCCGATCCTCAACCAGCAATTTGCCAGCAAGAGCAATTTCAGCCTGCATCAGGGTGATGCTCTGAAGTTTGACTTCACCAGCCTGAACGCTGCGCCGAACAGCCTGCGGGTGGTCGGCAACCTGCCGTACAACATCTCTACGCCGCTGATTTTTCACCTCCTGCATAACGCCAGCCTGATTCGCGACATGCACTTCATGCTGCAAAAAGAAGTGGTCGAGCGCCTGGCAGCAGGCCCTGGTGGTGGTGACTGGGGCCGCTTGTCGATCATGGTTCAGTATCACTGCAGGGTTGAACATCTGTTCAACGTTGGCCCGGGCGCGTTCAATCCGCCGCCAAAAGTCGACTCAGCTATCGTGCGCCTGGTGCCTCACGCAGTACTGCCGCACCCGGCCAAGGATCACAAGCTGTTGGAGCGCGTCGTGCGCGAAGCCTTTAACCAGCGCCGCAAGACCCTGCGCAACACCCTCAAGCTGCTGCTGAGCAACGCTGAAATCGAAGCCGCCGGCGTCGATGGCAGCCTGCGCCCCGAACAGCTCGATCTGGCCGCCTTCGTGCGCCTGGCCGACAAGCTCAGCGAACAAGTCCTACAGACGCCCGCCGCCGACTGACAGGCAATGAGCGTTATCGGGTAGGACGCCAGACGCGATGTCTGGTTTACTACCCGATACTTGGCCTAGACTGAGTTCATTCAGCTACGCCCCGCGTCCCGCTTCGTTTTTAAGGCCTCTTGCATGTCCGATCCTCGTTATCAGGTCGACGTCAGCGTCGTCACCCGCTATCTGGCAGAACAATCGCAACCCGAGCAAAACCGCTTTGCCTTCGCCTATACCATCACCGTGCACAACAATGGCGAGCTACCGGCCAAACTGTTGTCGCGGCACTGGGTGATCACCGACGGTGACGGGCATGTCGAAGAGGTACGCGGGGCCGGTGTTGTTGGCCTGCAACCGTTGATCGCGGTGGGCGAAAGTCACACCTACAGCAGCGGCACCGTCATGACCTCCAAGGTCGGCACGATGCAGGGCACTTATGAAATGGTTGCCGACGACGGTAAACACTTCGACGCCATCATCGCCCCATTCCGCCTGGCGGTGCCCGGAGCCCTGCACTGATGGCAACGTATGCCGTCGGCGATCTGCAGGGCTGCCTTCAAGCACTGCAATGCCTGCTCAAGCAAGTCGCCTTCGACCCGACACGGGATCGTCTGTGGCTGGTCGGCGATCTGGTCAACCGTGGCCCGCAGTCGCTGGACACCTTGCGCTTCCTCTATAGCATCCGCGAATCGCTGGTGTGCGTGCTCGGCAACCACGACCTGCACTTGCTGGCCGCCGGGAAAAACATCGAACGCCTGAAGAAGTCCGACACCCTGCTCGAGATTCTGGGAGCGCCCGATAGCGCGGAACTGCTGGAGTGGCTGCGCCAGCAAAAACTCATGCATTACGACGAACAACGCGATGTTGCCCTGGTACATGCTGGCATTCCGCCGCAGTGGTCGCTGCGCAAAGCCTTGAAGTACGCCGCCGAAGTCGAGGCTGCATTGCGCGACGATAACCTGTTGCCGCCCTACCTCGACGGCATGTACGGCAACGATCCGGCGAAATGGGACAACGACCTCAAAGGCGTGACACGCTTGCGGGTGATTACCAACTATTTCACCCGCATGCGGTTTTGTACCGCCGAGGGCAAGCTTGACCTCAAAAGCAAGGAAGGCCTCGATAATGCGCCACCGGGCTACAAACCCTGGTTTCAACACAAAGAGCGCAAGACCAAGGGCCTTAAGATCATCTTCGGCCACTGGGCCGCTCTGGAAGGCCGATGCAATGAGCCGGGCATCTCGGCCCTCGACACCGGTTGTGTCTGGGGTGGCGCCTTGACCCTGATGAATGTCGACACCGGTGAACGCCTGTCTTGCAAATGCGATGAGCATGGCCTTGCCCTGCCGCCAGTCGCCGCACCTATCCCCGAACCATCGTCAGCAAGCGCCCCGCGCTAGACTGCGCTTTCAGCCGAGCCACAGGAGCCCGCCATGAGCGAATTCAAACGTATCCCCCCGGAACAGGCCCAAGCCCTGCGCGAGCAAGGCGCGGTAGTGGTCGATGTCCGCGACCCAGCAACTTTTGCCGCGCTGCACATCGCCGGCTCGAAGCATCTGGATAACCACTCCCTCTCGGATTTCATCCGCGCTGCCGACCTCGACGCACCGACCGTGGTCGTCTGCTACCACGGCAACTCCAGTCAGAGCGCCGCCGCGTACCTCATTAGTCAGGGCTTCTCCGACGTCTACAGCATGGATGGCGGTTTTGAGCTGTGGCGTACGACTTATCCTTCGGAAACGGCGCAAGGCACTTCCGAATAATTTTTTTGTAACGCGCAAGCCCCGTCCCCCGGGGGCTAGCGCGGTGGCAGACGAACGGTCTGCCACAACTAATTACGTATCTCGCCTTTACCTGCCGAATAAGCAACTATCCTTAAGCGCAGGCCATCCAAAACAGGGGAGAGCCGGTACACCGGCGCGCGGGTCATCGGGAGTAGCTTTCGGGGTCGTCAGCTTCGAAAGAGTTCTGGGGGGTAAACAGCGACTGCATATTCGGTCGCTGCCAGCATCGACTGAATGATCCGGCGTCGGCTCCACGTATCGAGCGAGGTGACGTCATGAGTATCTTTAGCCACTTCCAACAACGCTTCGAGTCCACACGCCAGGAAGAACTCTCGCTGCAAGAGTATCTTGAACTGTGCAAAAGCGACCGTAGCGCCTACGCTTCCGCCGCCGAGCGTCTGTTACTGGCCATCGGTGAGCCGGAGCTTCTCGACACTTCGGCCAACTCGAGGCTGTCGCGGATCTTTTCCAACAAGGTAATCCGCCGCTATCCGGCCTTTGAAGACTTCCACGGGATGGAAGAATGCATTGACCAGATCGTGTCGTATTTCCGTCATGCCGCTCAGGGCCTGGAAGAGAAGAAGCAGATTCTCTATCTGCTCGGTCCTGTGGGTGGCGGTAAATCGTCCCTGGCCGAGAAGCTGAAACAGCTGATCGAAAAAGTGCCCTTCTACGCGATCAAGGGCTCGCCGGTATTCGAATCACCTCTGGGTCTGTTCAACGCCACCGAAGATGGCGCGATCCTCGAGGAAGACTTCGGCATTCCACGGCGCTACCTCAACACCATCATGTCGCCATGGGCGACCAAACGCCTCGCCGAGTTCGGCGGTGACATCAGCCAGTTCCGTGTGGTGAAGCTGTATCCGTCGATCCTCAACCAGATCGCAGTGGCCAAGACCGAGCCGGGAGATGAAAACAACCAGGACATTTCGGCACTGGTGGGCAAGGTCGATATCCGCAAACTCGAAGAATTCCCGCAGAACGATGCCGACGCCTACAGCTACTCGGGCGCACTGTGCCGGGCCAACCAGGGCCTGATGGAATTCGTCGAAATGTTCAAGGCGCCGATCAAGGTGCTGCACCCACTGCTGACCGCCACCCAGGAAGGCAACTACAACAGTACCGAAGGTCTGGGGGCCATTCCGTTTACCGGGATCCTGCTGGCCCACTCCAACGAATCGGAATGGCATACCTTCCGCAACAACAAGAACAACGAAGCCTTCATCGATCGGATCTACATCGTCAAAGTGCCGTACTGCCTGCGGGTCAGCGACGAAGTGAAGATCTACGACAAGCTCTTGTTCAACAGCTCCCTGGCCAAGGCTCACTGCGCGCCTGACACCCTGAAGATGCTTGCCCAGTTCACCGTACTGTCGCGACTCAAAGAGCCGGAAAACTCCAACATCTACTCCAAGATGCGCGTGTACGACGGTGAAAACCTCAAGGACACCGATCCGAAGGCCAAGTCGATCCAGGAATACCGCGACAACGCGGGTGTCGACGAAGGCATGAACGGCCTGTCGACTCGCTTCGCGTTCAAGATCCTGTCGAAAGTGTTCAACTTCGATCCGCACGAAATCGCTGCCAACCCGGTGCACTTGCTTTACGTGCTGGAACAACAGATCGAACAGGAACAATTCCAGGCGGAAACCCGCGAACGCTATCTGCGCTTCCTCAAGGAGTACCTGGCACCGCGTTATATCGAGTTCATCGGCAAGGAAATCCAGACCGCCTACCTCGAGTCTTACAGCGAGTATGGCCAGAACATCTTCGATCGCTATGTGCTGTACGCCGACTTCTGGATCCAGGACCAGGAATACCGCGACCCGGAAACCGGCGAGATCCTCAACCGCGTAGCGCTGAACGAAGAACTGGAGAAAATCGAAAAACCGGCCGGCATCAGCAATCCGAAGGATTTCCGCAACGAAATCGTCAACTTCGTACTGCGTGCCCGGGCCAACAACAACGGCAAGAACCCGACCTGGCTCAGCTACGAAAAACTGCGGGTGGTCATCGAGAAGAAAATGTTCTCCAACACCGAGGACCTCCTGCCAGTCATCAGCTTCAACGCCAAGGCCAGCAAAGAGGACCAGCAGAAGCACAACGACTTCGTCACACGGATGGTCGAGCGGGGCTACACCGACAAACAGGTACGACTGCTGTCCGAGTGGTACCTGCGGGTCAGAAAATCACAATAACCCGCTGCCGGTCAGACCGGTTGTCGTCAGCCAGAGGCCTGTGTACGCGTTTTCTGTTACACAGACCTCTGGAAGGTGTTCGAAAGTCGGTAGCGAGGTCAGTCAGCGTCCAAAAGCGCTTGGGGGAGCGTGCACATCCCTTGGCACCGTCGATGCTGCATAACCGCTCGCCCCTTTCAGGACAGCTTCTAAGGAGCAGTCATGAGCTATGTGATCGACCGACGTCTCAATGGCAAGAACAAGAGCACGGTGAACCGTCAGCGGTTTCTGCGGCGTTACCGTGATCACATCAAAAAGGCTGTCGAAGAGGCGGTCAGCCGGCGCTCCATTACCGATATGGAACACGGCGAACAAATCAGCATTCCCGGTCGCGACATTGACGAGCCGGTGCTTCACCACGGTCGCGGTGGCAAGCAGACCGTCGTGCACCCGGGCAACAAGGAGTTCACCAGTGGCGAGCACATTGCCCGTCCGCCCGGAGGTGGCGGTGGCAGAGGGCCGGGCAAGGCCGGCAACACGGGCGAAGGGATGGACGAGTTCGTCTTCCAGATCACCCAGGAGGAATTCCTCGAATTCATGTTCGAGGACCTCGAGCTGCCGAACCTGGTCAAGCGCAACCTGACCGGCACCGACACCTTCAAGACCGTTCGTGCCGGGATCAGTAACGAAGGCAATCCGTCGCGGATCAACATCATCCGCACCTTGCGCTCGGCCCATGCTCGGCGCATCGCCCTGTCTGGCAGCAGCCGGGCAAAATTACGCGAGGCCAAGGAAGAACTGCTGCGCCTCAAGCGTGAAGAGCCAGACAACTTCGGCGACATTCAGAAAGTCGAGGCGGAAATCGAAAAACTCAGTGCGCGCATTCATCGCGTACCGTTCCTCGATACCTTCGACCTCAAGTACAACTTGCTCATCAAGCAGCCCAACCCCAGTTCCAAGGCGGTAATGTTCTGCCTGATGGACGTGTCCGGCTCCATGACCCAAGCGACCAAGGACATCGCCAAGCGTTTCTTTATCCTGCTGTACCTGTTTCTCAAGCGTAACTACGACAAGATCGACGTCGTGTTCATTCGCCACCACACCAGTGCCCGGGAAGTGGACGAAGAAGAGTTTTTCTATTCTCGCGAAACCGGCGGCACCATCGTTTCCAGCGCCTTGAAACTGATGCAGGAGATCATGGCCGAACGCTATCCGAGCAATGAGTGGAACATCTATGCCGCCCAGGCTTCCGACGGCGATAACTGGAACGACGACTCGCCGATCTGCCGCGACATTCTGATCAACCAGATCATGCCGTTCGTGCAGTACTACACTTACGTTGAGATTACCCCGCGCGAACATCAGGCCCTGTGGTTCGAGTACGAACGCATCGCCGAAGCCTTCTCTGACACTTTTGCCCAGCAACAACTGGTCTCGGCCGGGGATATCTATCCGGTCTTCCGTGAACTCTTCCAGCGCAGGTTAGTGACATGACCGCCAAAGAGCAGAAGCGCCAACCCATTTCCACCGGCTCCGAATGGACGTTCGAGCTGATTCAGGCCTACGACAAAGAAATCAGTCGTCTGGCGGCTCGCTACGCGCTCGATACTTACCCCAACCAGATCGAAGTGATCACCGCCGAGCAAATGATGGACGCCTACGCCTCCGTCGGCATGCCGCTGGGTTATCACCATTGGTCCTACGGCAAACACTTCCTCAGCACCGAGAAATCCTACAGTCGCGGCCAGATGGGGCTGGCGTACGAAATCGTGATCAACTCGGACCCTTGCATCGCCTACTTGATGGAAGAAAACACCATCTGCATGCAGGCTTTGGTCGTTGCCCATGCCTGCTACGGGCATAACAGCTTTTTCAAAGGCAATTACCTGTTCCGCACCTGGACTGACGCCAGTTCGATCATTGATTACCTGGTGTTCGCCAAGCAATACATCATGCAGTGCGAAGAGCGCCACGGTATCGACGCGGTCGAGGACTTGCTGGATTCCTGCCATGCCCTGATGAACTATGGAGTCGATCGCTACAAACGCCCGTATCCGATTTCCGCCGAAGAAGAACGTCGCCGGCAAAAGGATCGGGAAGAGCATTTGCAGAAGCAGATCAACGATCTGTGGCGGACCATTCCAAAAGGTGCGGACAAGTACAGCGACAAGGACAACGCGCGCTTCCCCGCCGAACCTCAGGAAAACATCCTCTACTTCATCGAAAAACACGCACCACTGCTGGAACCATGGCAGCGGGAAATCGTGCGGATCGTGCGCAAGATCGCCCAGTATTTCTACCCGCAACGTCAGACCCAGGTGATGAACGAGGGCTGGGCCACGTTCTGGCATTACACCCTGATGAACGACCTGTATGACGAAGGCCTGGTGACCGACGGCTTCATGATGGAGTTTTTGACGTCCCACACCAGCGTGGTCTATCAACCCGGCTTCGACAGCCCCTACTACAACGGCATCAACCCCTACACCTTGGGTTTTGCCATGTACCGGGACATCCGCCGCATGTGTGAACACCCTACCGAAGAGGACTACCGCTGGTTCCCTGAAATTGCCGGCACCGACTGGCTGTCGAGCATCAAGTTCGCCATGAGCAGCTTCAAGGATGAAAGCTTCATCCTGCAATACCTGTCACCCCAGGTGATCCGCGACCTGAAGTTGTTCAGCATTCTCGATGACGACCAGAAGGAGGATCTGCTGGTCCCGGCCATTCATGACGAAGGTGGCTACCGCATCATCCGTGAAACCCTGGCGGCGCAGTACAACCTCGGCAATCGTGAACCCAACGTGCAGATCTACAGCATCGACCGGCGCGGTGACCGCTCCCTGACCTTACGTCACCAGCAACACGACCGTAAACCGCTGGGCGAGTCCACCGAGGAAGTGCTCAAGCACCTCCACCGCCTGTGGGGCTTCGATATTCATCTGGAAACCCTCCAAGGCGACCAGGTGATGAAAACCCATCATGTTCCGCCCAGAGGCGAGCACGCTGAAGGCGATTACGGGCGACTGGACCTGGCCGTTATTCATCTTTGATCCCGTTTCGGCCTCCGGAAGTTCGACGCAAAGGTTATTCTGTCGAGCTAACGGAGGTTTTTTATGCGGATTTATAAAGTCGGCGGTGCGGTACGCGATCGCCTGCTGGGCAAGCCTGTCACCGACATCGACTGGGTTGTGGTTGGCGCCACCACTGAAGAAATGCTCGCCAAGGGCTTTCGCCCGGTAGGCGCGGACTTCCCGGTGTTCCTTCACCCAAAAAGCGGCGAGGAATACGCCCTCGCCCGCACCGAACGCAAAAGCGGACGCGGTTACGGCGGCTTTACCTTTCACGCCAGCCCCGAAGTCACCCTCGAAGAAGACCTGATCCGTCGTGACCTGACCATCAACGCCATGGCCGAAGACGATCAGCAGAACCTGACCGATCCTTACCACGGCCAGCGCGACCTCGAGGCGCGCTTGCTTCGTCACGTTTCCCCCGCGTTTGCCGAAGATCCGCTCAGGGTTCTGCGCGTTGCCCGCTTCGCAGCTCGTTATGCGGGGCTCGGTTTCACCGTGGCGCCGGAGACACTGGAACTGATGCGCCAACTCAGCGAGTCAGGTGAACTGGAAGCCTTGACCGCCGAACGCAGCTGGAAGGAAATTTCCCGCGCCCTGATGGAAGATCAGCCACAGGTGTTCATCGAAGTGCTGCGCGAATGTGGCGCTCTCAAAGTATTAATGCCGGAAGTCGATGCCCTGTTCGGCGTGCCGCAACCGGAAGCCCATCACCCCGAAATCGACACCGGCGTGCACACTTTGAGCGTGCTGGAACAGGCCGCGCGGCACAAACAACCACTTACCGTGCGTTGGGCCTGCCTGCTGCACGACCTCGGCAAGGGACTGACGCCCGAGGCAGAGTGGCCCCGACACATAGCTCATGAGCACAAGGGCTTGAAGCTGATCAAAGCGGTCAACGAACGCTTCAAGGCGCCGAAGGACTGTCAGGAACTGGCTCTATTGGTGGGCGAATATCACACCCACGGCCATCGCGCGCTGGAACTGAAGCCGTCGACTTTGCTGGAGTTGCTGCAGAGTTTTGACATTTACCGTCGGCCGCAGCGGTTCGAGGAATTTATCGCGGCGTGCGAGATGGACGCCCGAGGACGTAAAGGGCTGGAGCAGCGAAGTTATCCACAGGCTGATTATTTGCGCGGAGCAGCGAATGCTGCGCGGGCTGTAGCGGTTCAGCCGTTGCTGGACAAGGGATTCAAAGGACCGGAGCTGGGCGAGGCGATCAAGCGCGAGCGGCTCAAGGCGCTGAAGGCTTACAAAGACGCGGCGTCTGCCTGAAAAAGCTTCGCGAGCAAGCCCGCTCCCACAAGGTCAGCGCAAGCCCTGTGGGAGCGGGCTTGCTCGCGAAGGCGTCATCCGCATCACAACAATGCTGAAGGGGTCAACTGCTCGCCGCGCCACTCAAACGCCACCGGCGCCAACACCTGATCAATCTGCGCCTCACGCCACAACGTCGCAAAACTCTTGCCCACACCCGGATGCACGCGATCCGGCGCAATCAGCGACAACGGCCACAACACGAAGGCATTTTTCAGAATTTCTGCCCGCGGCAGGATCAAGCCATCGAAGTTGCCCACCAGATCACCGAACAGCAACACGTCGATATCCAGCGGCAAGCCTTTGCGGTCCGGCGCATAACGGCCATTGTCCGCCTCGATGAATTTCAGCCGGCGATCCAGTTCCATCAGCGGCAAATCGGTAAAAGCCGATACCACAAAATTGAAGAAAGGCCCGCTCTTGATCCCCACCGGTTGACTTTCGAACACCGCCGAGCAGCGTATATCCACGAGGAAACCGGCCAAGGCTTCCAGGCCAGCCTGCAAATGGGATTCGCGCTCGATATTGCTACCGAGCCCGAGAAACACCTGAGTCAGCGACATCCGCGCTCAATCTCCACGCCCACACCGCCTGTGGCAGCCGGGATGGCGCCTGGCTTGGTCAGCTTGAGGCGCATCCAGGTGATATTGAATTCGCTCATCAGGACTTCAGCCAGACGCTCGGCGAAGGTCTCGACCAGTTGGAACTGCGCCTGCTCGGCAAAGGCCTGGATACGCGACGACACACTGGCGTAATCGAGTGCCAGCGTCAGGTCATCACCGGCCGCGGCCGGGCGATTATCCCAGGCGAAACTCAGATCAAGACGCAAGCACTGTCGGATGCCTCGCTCCCAGTCGTAGGCACCAATCACGGTGTCGACTTCCAGGCCCTCGATAAACACTCTGTCCAAGCACTTTTCTCCGCTGCACGACAAGGGCGCAATGCGCCGTTAGAATCAGGGCGTCCTCGCCCGGAATAGTTAGCATGTTTTGGTTACTGGCGACCCTCGCCTACCTGCTCGGCTCTCTGTCCTTCGCCATTTTGCTCAGCCGCCTGACCGGTAACCCCGATCCGCGAATGAGTGGCTCGGGCAATGCCGGCGCCACCAACATGTTGCGCCTGGCCGGCAAAAAACTTGCCGTTCTGACCTTGATCGGGGACCTCTTCAAAGGCCTGCTGCCGGTACTGATCGCCGGCGTTGCGGGCCTTTCGCTTCAAGAACAGGCCTGGATCGGCGTCTGTGCCGTCATCGGCCACCTGTTCCCGTTGTACTTTCGCTTTCGCGGTGGCAAGGGTGTCGCCACCTCTGCCGGCATGCTGCTGGGACTCTACCCGCCCGCCGCACTGCTGGCGGTCTGCGCCTGGCTGCTGACGTTCTACCTGACTCGCACCAGCTCACTGGCAGCCCTGATCGCCACACCGCTGACCCTGCCGCTGCTGGCCTGGCAAGAACCGGCGGCCCTGCTGCCCATGAGCGCACTCACGGGACTGATCGTCTGGCGTCATCGGGGCAATCTACGCGACCTGTTTGCCGGGCGCGAACGGCATTTTTAAATACCGGGCATGAGCGCGGTTCATCCCGCACCTCATCACAGCGCCGACAATTGCTCCATCGGCCAACGCGCCTGCACGCTGATCGCCAGGCTTTCGTGCTGGCCGGCCTGCAAACGCTGGCAGCCGGCAAAGGCAATCATCGCGCCGTTGTCGGTGCAGAACTCTGGACGAGCATAAAAAACATCGCCCTTCATGTCGCCTAGCATCTTCTCCAGTGAGGTACGCAGCGCCTTGTTGGCGCTGACGCCGCCAGCGATCACCAAGCGCTTCATGCCGGCCTGTTTCAGGGCACGCTTGCACTTGATGGTCAAAGTCTCCACCACGGCCTGCTGGAACGCCAGCGAGATGTCGCAACGGGCTTGCTCGCTGTCGTCCCCGGCGCTGACGCTTTGCTGCCAGGTGTTCAGAGCGAAGGTTTTCAAGCCACTGAAACTGAAAGCCAGGCCCGGGCGATCGCACATCGGACGCGGGAAAGTGAAACGTCCTGCAACCCCTTGCTCCGCCAGGCGAGCGATTTCCGGGCCACCTGGATAATTGAGGCCCATCATCTTCGCGGTCTTGTCGAAAGCTTCACCGGCGGCATCGTCGAGGGTCTCGCCCAGGAGCGTGTATTGACCGATCCCGTCGACCTGAACCAGCTGCGTATGACCGCCAGACACCAACAAAGCGACGAACGGGAATTCTGGCGGCTGTGACTCCAGCATCGGCGCCAGCAGGTGACCTTCCATGTGGTGCACGCCCAGCGCCGGAATACCCCAGGCAAAGGCCAGCGCCTGAGCGCAGGAGGCTCCCACCAGCAAGGCACCGACCAGGCCAGGACCCGCGGTATAAGCGATGGCATCGATCTCGGTCGGCACACAGTCAGCCTCAGCCAACACCTGACGAATCAAGGGCAGCATGCGCTTGACGTGATCACGCGAGGCCAACTCCGGCACGACCCCGCCATAGGCGCGGTGCAGGTCGATCTGGCTGAACAGCGCGTCGGCCAGCAGGCCGCGTTCACTGTCATATAATGCGACACCGGTTTCGTCGCAGGAGGTTTCTAATCCCAGTACTAGCATGGGTTTGCGCCTTGTTTAGGCTGAATTCGAAGGCGCGCATAATAGTCGCCATGTGATGCCCCGACTAGCGGTTTTCGATCAGAGGCTTTGCATTCCGGGCGATGAGGGGTTAACATCCGCAACCCTTAAAAACCGACGTCTTCAAGTGCTCTTTTGCCACGAGGATGTTGACCCCGGTAATGAATGAAGGTAGCTCTGGATGCCAGCCGTCAAAGTAAAAGAGAACGAACCCTTCGACGTAGCTCTGCGTCGTTTCAAGCGCTCCTGCGAAAAAGCCGGTGTACTGGCTGAAGTTCGTAGCCGCGAATTCTACGAGAAGCCTACTTCTGAGCGTAAGCGCAAAGCAGCAGCCGCTGTTAAGCGTCACGCCAAGAAAGTTCAGCGCGAACAGCGCCGCGCCGTTCGTCTGTACTAATACACAGACGTTCGTAGCAAGCTTCTGCCAAGCCCGGCCCTCAGCCGGGCTAATGGCATTTGCGGAAAACGCTTGATGCTTCACCGTCAAAGCCGCACACGCGACCGAGACAAATCTGCTTCACAGCGTCAGACCTGGCTCTTTTGCCAGCGGTGCACGTCTTTTCTGACGAGCCTTCCAAGGCTACTGACGAGCACACCCACTGATTCCTCTCACGACGATCAGCCCAAGGCACCTTCTTGCGTGCCAGCTTATGAGCTATCCGAGGCCATCGACAGGCCGCAGCGGATTTCAGCGCAACACTTTCAAATAGTCGAATACTGATTGGTACTAACGTCAGTGGATTTTCGGCAGATACACTTCCCGACAGCGATTACGCAGACGACACTGGTCGAGCCGCACATTTTGCGCGCCTCAAACAAGGACCCGCGCTCAGCCGCTCTTCGTTTCGGATCCATTGCAGCGCAGATGACGAGAACGCCATGGCCGGGCTAATTCCCCAGAGCTTCATTGACGACCTTCTGAACCGCACCGACATCGTCGACGTGGTCAGCTCGCGCCTGCAAATAAAAAAGGCTGGCAAGAACTACACCGCCTGCTGCCCGTTCCACAAAGAGAAAACCCCCTCCTTCAGCGTCAGCCCCGACAAGCAGTTTTATTATTGCTTTGGCTGCGGCGCTGGCGGCAACGCCCTCGGCTTCATGATGGACCACGACAATCTGGATTTCGTCCAGGCTGTCGAGGAACTGGCCAAAGCCGCCGGCATGGAAATCCCCCGCGAAGAAAGCGGACGCCCGCACAAACCGCGGCAGCCGACCGATTCGCCGCTCTACCCGCTACTCACCGCCGCCGCCGACTTTTACCGCCAGGCGCTGAAAAGCCATCCATCGCGAAAAGCAGCGGTGGATTACTTGAAGGGTCGCGGGCTGACCGGCGAAATCGCCCGAGACTTCGGCCTCGGCTTTGCCCCGCCCGGCTGGGACAATCTGTTCAAGCACCTGAGCAGCGACACCCTGCAACAGAAAGCCATGATCGATGCCGGCCTGCTGATCGAGAACGCCGAAACCGGCAAACGCTATGACCGCTTCCGCGATCGCGTGATGTTCCCGATCCGCGACAGCCGCGGGCGAATCATCGCCTTCGGCGGCCGGGTATTGGGCGACGACAAGCCGAAATACCTGAACTCACCGGAAACCCCGGTATTCCATAAGGGCCAGGAACTCTACGGCCTTTATGAAGCACGCAAGAACAACCGCAACCTCGACGAAATCATCGTCGTCGAAGGCTACATGGATGTTATCGCCCTGGCCCAGCAAGGTCTGCGCAATGCTGTCGCGACCCTGGGCACCGCCACCAGCGAAGAGCACTTGAAGCGTCTGTTTCGCGTCGTGCCCAACGTGCTGTTCTGTTTCGACGGCGATCAGGCGGGCCGAAATGCCGCCTGGCGGGCACTGGAGGCAACGCTGCCGAGCCTGCAGGACGGACGGCGCGCACGCTTTCTGTTCCTCCCCGAAGGCGAAGACCCGGATACGCTGGTCCGCTCCGAAGGCACTGATGCCTTCCGCGCACGGATCAACCAGCACGCCCAGCCATTAGCGGATTATTTTTTTCAACAGCTGACCGAGGAATCGGACCCACGCTCGCTCGAAGGCAAGGCCCACATGGCCACTCTCGCCGCGCCGCTGATCGACAAAGTCCCCGGGGCGAACCTGCGCATCCTGATGCGTCAGCGCCTGACCGAAATTACCGGGCTTAGCGGTGACGCCGTGAGCCAGCTGGTGCAAAGCGCGCCCCAGGAAGCTCCGCCGGCGTACGATCCGGGCATCGATTACGACGCCATGCCGGATTACAGCGACTACCATCAGCCGCAGGCACAAGAGATGTATGTGCCGCAGCAGGAATGGACACCGAAGAAACCCGGCGCCGGCGGCAAGAAATGGGATAAAAAACCGTGGGACAAAAATGGCAAACGCGGCGGTGATCACGATCAACCCCGCGCGCCACGGGTGCCGGCCGCTGTAGAGCCGCCGACCCTGGCCGCCTTGCGCACGCTATTGCATCACCCGCAATTGGCCGAGAAAGTCGAGGATGCCGGGCACTTTGCTGCCGAGGATCACACCAACACGCAATTGCTGGTGGCCTTGCTCGAAGCCGTACAGAAGAATCCCAAGCTAAACTCATTTCAGTTGATTGCACGCTGGCACGGTACGGAGCAAGGACGTTTGCTCAAGGCGCTGGCGGAAAAGGAATGGCTGATTGATGGAGATAACCTTGAACAACAGTTTTTCGACACCATTACTAGCTTGTCAGCCCGCCAACGCGAGCGAAACCTGGAACAACTTCTCAGGAAAGCACGTCAAAGTGAACTGAGTGCCGAAGAGAAAAACCAACTGCGCGACCTATTAAGTCGCAATGTTTCCGCAACAAGCCCGACCTCAACTGGCGCGTGAGGTCATAGCTCAGGTATAATCCTCGGCTTGTTTTTTGCCCGCCAAGACCTTCAGTGGATAGGGTGTTATGTCCGGAAAAGCGCAACAGCAGTCTCGTATCAAAGAGTTGATCACACTTGGTCGTGAGCAGGGTTACCTGACTTACGCGGAGGTCAACGACCACCTGCCGGAGGATATTTCAGATCCGGAACAGGTGGAAGACATCATCCGCATGATCAATGACATGGGGATCAACGTATTCGAGGTTGCGCCAGATAAGGATTCCCTTATGCTGGCCGACGCCGATACCGACGAAGCCGCGGCCGAAGAGGCAGCAGCAGCGTTGGCAGCGGTCGAGACCGACATTGGTCGCACCACCGACCCAGTGCGCATGTACATGCGTGAAATGGGTACGGTAGAGCTCCTCACACGTGAAGGCGAAATTGAAATCGCCAAGCGTATTGAAGAGGGCATCCGCGAAGTGATGGGCGCAATTGCGCACTTCCCTGGCACGGTTGACCATATTCTCTCCGAATACACTCGCGTCACCACCGAAGGTGGCCGCCTGTCCGACGTCCTGAGCGGTTATATCGACCCGGACGACGGCATTGCGCCGCCTGCTGCAGAAGTGCCGCCGCCTGTCGACCCGAAAGCCGTGAAAGCGGACGACGACACCGACGACGACGAAGCTGAAGCCAGCACCGACGACGAAGAAGAAGCCGAAAGCGGTCCGGATCCGGTCATCGCAGCTCAGCGCTTTGGCGCTGTTGCCGACCAGATGGAAATCACCCGCAAGGCGCTGAAAAAGCACGGTCGTGGCAACAAGCTGGCAATTGCCGAGCTGGTGCTGCTGGCTGAGCTGTTCATGCCGATCAAACTGGTTCCGAAGCAATTCGAAGGCCTGGTCGAGCGTGTTCGCAGTGCCCTGGATCGTCTGCGTCAGCAAGAGCGCGCGATCATGCAACTTTGCGTTCGTGATGCCCGCATGCCGCGTGCCGACTTCCTGCGCCAGTTCCCGGGCAACGAAGTCGACGAAAGCTGGACCGATGCGCTGGCCAAAGGCAAAAGCAAATACGCTGAAGCCATTGGTCGCCTGCAACCGGACATCATTCGTTGCCAGCAGAAGCTAACCGCGCTGCAAACCGAAACCGGTTTGACGATCGCCGAGATCAAGGACATCAACCGTCGCATGTCGATCGGTGAGGCCAAGGCCCGCCGCGCGAAGAAAGAGATGGTAGAAGCGAACTTGCGTCTGGTGATCTCCATCGCCAAGAAGTACACCAACCGTGGCCTGCAATTCCTCGATCTGATCCAGGAAGGCAACATCGGCTTGATGAAAGCGGTAGATAAATTCGAATACCGCCGCGGCTACAAATTCTCGACTTATGCCACCTGGTGGATCCGTCAGGCGATCACTCGCTCGATCGCCGACCAGGCCCGCACCATCCGTATTCCGGTGCACATGATCGAGACGATCAACAAGCTCAACCGTATTTCCCGCCAGATGTTGCAGGAAATGGGTCGCGAACCGACCCCGGAAGAGCTGGGCGAACGCATGGAAATGCCTGAGGACAAGATCCGCAAGGTATTGAAGATCGCTAAAGAGCCGATCTCCATGGAAACCCCGATCGGTGATGACGAAGACTCCCATCTGGGTGACTTCATCGAAGACTCGACCATGCAGTCGCCAATCGATGTCGCCACCGTTGAGAGCCTTAAAGAAGCGACTCGCGAAGTCCTGTCCGGCCTCACTGCCCGTGAAGCCAAGGTTCTACGCATGCGCTTCGGTATCGACATGAATACCGACCACACCCTCGAGGAGGTTGGTAAGCAATTCGACGTGACCCGTGAACGGATTCGCCAGATCGAAGCCAAGGCGCTGCGCAAGCTGCGCCACCCGACGAGAAGCGAGCATTTGCGCTCCTTCCTCGACGAGTAATACAAAACCCCCGGCCCAGGCCGGGGGTTTTGCTTTTATACAGATTAAATCCCCCGCACCTCCCCCCCTCCGAATTGCCCGTCTACACTCGAAACATTCCCCGAGCCATAACGAGACCGTTATGCCCAGACTGCCGACCGTGCTTTTTTTGCTGTCGATATTGACCTGGACCGCAACGGCTGGCGCGCTGACTCTGACCGACGAAGAACGTAGCTGGCTGGCGGCTCACCCGGACTTGCGCCTGGGTGTCGATGCGTCATGGCCACCCTTCGAGTTTCGCGACGATCAGGGCCGCTATCAGGGCCTTGCAGCAGACTATATCGACCGGATCCGTCAACGCCTGGCCATCAAGCTCACGCCCATCGAGCCTGTCAGCTGGACCGTCGTCCTGGAGCAGGCCAAACAAGCCAAGCTGGACCTGTTGCCCGGCATCATGTCGACCCCCGAGCGCCAGACTTACCTCTCATTCACCCGCCCTTATCTGGACTTTCCGATTGTCATCCTTGCCCATGTCGGAGGCCCCCAGCCACGCAAACTCGAAGACTTGTACGGCCTGAAAATCGCCGTGGTGGAAAACTATGCGCCCCATGAGCTGTTGCGCACCCACAATCCCGACCTCAATCTGGTGGCGATGCCCAATGTCAGCTCAGCGCTGCAGGCGCTGGCTACCGATGAAGTCGATGCGGTAGTCGGCGATCTCGCCTCCAGCGTCTGGAGCCTGCGTCAGTTAAAGCTCGACGGGCTCTACGTCAGCGGCGAAACCCCTTATCGCTATCAATTGGCAATGGGCGTGCCCCGGGACAACAAGATACTGGTCGGCATTCTGGATAAAGTCCTGGCGGACATGTCCCCGGACGAAATCAATGAGATTCAGGAGCAGTGGGTCGGCAACGTCCTCGATCATCGGACTTTCTGGAACGATCTGCTGGTTTACGGTCTACCGGGATTGCTGCTGCTGATCATCGTGCTGGCGATGGTTATCCGGATCAACCGGCGGCTGAGTTCAGAAATTGCCCGCCGGGTCGACCTGGAACAGGAACTGCGCAGCAGTGAATACCATTACCGCGGGCTGGTGGAGAGCCTTTCGGCCATTGCCTGGGAAGCGCGGATCAGCGATTTCACCTACAGCTATGTGTCCCCCCATGCCGAGGATCTGCTCGGTTACCCCTTGTCTCATTGGCTGATTCCGGGCTTCTGGCGCAACATCATTCACCCCGCCGACCTGACTCGCGCCCAGACCTTCTGTGATCACGAAGTACTGGCCGGGCGCGATCACAGCCTCGATTACCGGGTCATTACCGCCGATGGCCGCTGCATTTGGGTGCGCGATATCGTCAGCCTGATCGAGCACGGCCATGAACCGGTGTTGCGTGGGCTGATGATCGACATCAGCGAGGCCAAGCGCACCGAAGAGGCGTTGCGCCTGTCGGAACAGAAGTTCGCCTCGGTGTTCCAGCAATGCCCGGACATACTGGTCATTGCGCGGCTCTGCGACGGCTGCCTGCTGGAGGTCAACGAGGCGTTCGAAGAACAGATCGGTCTCAAGGCCGAAGACGTCATCGGCCAGACGGCCACCGACCTCAATATCTGGGGAGTACCCGGCGTCGGGCCAGGCTTGTTGCAACGGTTGCAGGCCGGCAGCATCCGTAACCTGGAGATGCCCTTTCGCCGCAACAATGGCCAGGTGTTTACCGGCCTGATCTCCGCTGAGCCGTTCGACCTCGATACAACCCCTGCGCTGGTAGTGGTCGTGCGGGATATCAGCCAGCTCAAGGAAACCCAGAAACAGCTGCAAACCTCCGAAGAGAAGTTCGCCAAGGCCTTCCATGCCTCCCCCGACGGCCTGCTGTTGTCACGGCAGAGCGACGGTTTACTGATTGAGGTCAACGAGGGTTTCAGTCGCATTACCGGTTTCAACAGCGCAATGTCCGTGGATCGCTCCGCCCTCGAGCTGGGTATCTGGGTCAATCTCAACGAACGCAAACAGATGCTCGACCTGCTGCACCGGGACGGTTTCGTCCGCGACTTCAGTTGCCATATACGCCGCAGCGACGGACAGATCCGCCTCTGCGAAGTGTCCAGCCGTCCGCTGCCGATCGGCGATGAAGATTGCATGCTGACCATCGCCCGGGACATCACGGAGCGACACTTGATGCAGGAAAAGCTGCAACAGGCTGCCACGGTATTCGAGAGTACCGCTGAAGGTGTTTTGATCACCGACACTCAACAACACATCAGCGCGGTCAACCGTGCGTTTACCGAAATCACCGGCTACAGCGAGAGTGAAGCATTGGGCCACACCCCTCGCCTGCTCGCCTCGGGCCTGCACGACAGCGCGTTTTATGCCGCCATGTGGCATCAGCTGACAGCCGAAGGTCATTGGCAGGGCGAAATTTCCAATCGGCGCAAGAACGGCGAGCTCTATCCGAGCTGGCTGACCATCAGTGCAGTGCGCAACCGGGACAGATTCGTCACCCACTTTGTCGCGGTGTTCGCGGACATTTCCAGCCTCAAACACGCCCAGGCCAAGCTCGATTACCAGGCACACCACGACCCGCTGACCGGGCTGCCAAATCGCACGCTGTTCGAGAGCCGATTGCTGACTGCGCTCAACAACCAACAGGAAAACGGCGGCCAGGGGGCGGTGCTGTTCCTGGACCTGGACCGTTTCAAACACATCAACGACAGCCTGGGTCACCCGGTCGGTGACCTGCTGCTCAAGGGCATTGCCGTGCGCCTCAAGGAGCAGTTGCGCGACATCGACACCGTGGCGCGCCTGGGTGGCGACGAATTCATCATCCTGCTGCCCGGGCTGCAGCAATCCAGCGACGCCGACAACATCGCGACCAAATTGCTCAATTGCTTCGGCGCACCGTTCCAGGCTGGCGAACATGAGTTTTTTATCAGCGCCAGTATCGGCACCAGCCTGTATCCCAAGGATGGCTGCGACGTCGCCACGCTGGTCAAGAACGCCGATGCGGCGATGTACCGCTCAAAGGCCAAGGGTCGCAACCGGGTCGAAAGCTATACCCGCGACCTCACCGCCCAAGCCAGCGAGCGAGTGGCACTTGAACATGAACTGCGACGTGCTATCGAGCGCAACGAACTGCACCTCCATTACCAACCGAAGATCAGCCTGGTCGACCATCGCCTGGTCGGCGCAGAAGCGCTCATTCGCTGGCGCCACCCGACCTTCGGCGAGGTGCCACCGGAGCACTTCATTCCGCTGGCCGAAGAAAACGGCATGATCCTGCAAATCGGCGATTGGGTTCTCGAAACCGCCTGCCGGCAGATGTTCCAGTGGAATCAGGTTTACGAACCCGTCGGCCCACTGTCGGTCAACCTCGCAGGCGCTCAATTGCGCCAGCCGAACCTGCTCGGCCGGATCGAACAACTGCTCAAGGACAACCGCCTCAAACCCGATTTCCTGCAACTGGAAATCACCGAAAACTTCATCATGAGCCAGGCTGAAGAGGCGTTGGCCGTGCTGCATCAACTCAAACACCTGGGCGTGCAACTGGCGATCGACGACTTCGGCACCGGTTACTCGTCCCTGAGCTACCTCAAACGCCTGCCACTGGACATTCTCAAGATCGACCAGTCTTTCGTCCGAGGCCTGCCGGATGACCCCCACGACGCAGCCATCGTTCGCGCCATCATCGCCCTGGGCCGAAGCATGCAATTCACCATCATCGCCGAGGGCGTCGAAACCCTCGCACAGCAGCAATTCCTCGCTGCCGAGGGCTGTGAACAGATCCAGGGCTACATCGTCAGCCTGCCTTTGCCACCGGAAGAATTTGCCGCGACGTTTCTTCGTATAGCCATTTCAGACTTTTCGGATAGCACAGCCGAGAAACCGTCGCTATAATCCGCGGCCTACTGAGGGCCTATAGCTCAGTTGGTTAGAGCAGGGGACTCATAATCCCTTGGTCGTAGGTTCGAGTCCTACTGGGCCCACCATCTTGAAAGCCGCGCAATGCGCGGCTTTTTCGTGTCTGTTGGAATAACGTGTTCGGGGCTTCCAATCTACATGCGCGCAGATCACTCACAGCTTAAGAAGCAACCGTTAACGCTGGAATGGCCTGCACTGATCGCAGCTGCTCAAGCATTGCCCCCGTCAACACGACCTCATACGTATCCGCCGCCCTGCCCCACTGTTCAACGATGACCATGCCGTCGACCAGCACGCGTCCCAATTCGGTAATCGTATCGGCCAATTCTTCTACGATCATTTGAGTCCTCAGCCACACACGATCAGTAATCTCTTTCAGTTCAGCCGTTATGCGGTCAGACGAGGCCGGATCCGTATCGGGGTAGGCGAGATTGCGCAGCAAGTGCCGTAGCTCCCTTATTTTTGCGTAATCCTGTTCCGCCCCCAGCTCTCCTTTGAGGATGGCTGTCGCTTTCGATTTATCGACGCGTTGGTTGGGCGAATGCTGTGAAGCTAACGTCTGCCCCATCGCGCCAGCAAAGAGGACCATCATCCGCGCCTCCAGATGTTCCCTCATGGCTACCATCGACGAAATTGGCCGCACCAGGCTAATGGACGCCCCGCCTTGATGCCGCAAGTCCATGGTCACTGTCAGGGTCACGCCACCCGTTTCAAACCCCAAGGCTCGGGCCATGACGTAATGCGCCATTTCGTGATTGGCAATCTGCAACGCACGTTCCCGTACAGCGGGTGGCATTTTCTTTGTCATTTCCATCGCCTCGCATCCCTCGATTTCGCATTCGACTACGACTGACTGTTGGTGTCCATACCGTCGATTACGCCTTGTTCAAGCCAAAGAAAAACCCGAGAGGCAGAAGCGCTCTGAACGGTACTGAGGCGAGATCAACCCTCCGCGGTGCGAGATGTGCCTGTAACATGCCAACCCATTGATCTGTGCCGCTGGAGACGCCCCTTGCCTGACACTCGCCCGCCCGTCCTTGACGAAATCGACCGCCAATTGATTGCAGCCTTGCAGATCAATGCCCGCGAGAGCGTGGCCATGCTCGCGCGCCAATTGGGCATCGCTCGCACCACCGTGACTTCGCGGCTGGCCCGGCTGGAAAAAGCCAAGGTAATCACCGGTTACGGCGTGCGTTTGGGTCAACGTGTCGTGGATGGCGGCTTGCAGGCGTACGTCGGGATCACGGTGCAACCGCGCTCGGGCAAGGAAGTGTTGCGACGCCTCAGCGCAATGGCCCAGGTGCAGCAGTTGTGCGCGGTCAGTGGCGAATTTGATTACGTGGCGTGGTTGCGCACCGACTCACCAGAGCAACTTGATCAGTTGCTGGATCAGATAGGCAGCGTGGATGGGGTGGAGAAGACGACTACGTCGATTATCTTGAGTAGCAAGATTGATCGGGGGCAGCCGGTTTGAGTTTTTGCCGATAGCTCTTGGATGTCTGGGAGGGCCTCATCGCGAGCAAGCTCGGCTCCTACATTGACGATGTGCAGCAACTTGTCGTCATTCTGTTAAAACATTTATCAAAACGACGACACATTGCGTCTTATTAACGTGTTCTACGCTCTCTAGAATGGCTGCCATCTTTTCCTATACTCAGACGCGCATGCCGCGTCCGGTCGCCAGCAAGGTCAGCCATGAACAAGAACAATCGCCATCCTGCAGACGGTAAAAAACCAGTCACCATTTTCGGTCCGGACTTTCCTTTCGGTTTCGATGACTGGATCGAGCATCCGGCCGGCCTGGGTAGCATCCCTGTGCACAACCATGGCGCCGAGGTTGCGATCGTCGGTGCCGGCATCGCCGGTCTGGTGGCGGCCTACGAATTGATGAAACTGGGCCTGAAACCCGTCGTCTACGAAGCCTCGAAAATGGGCGGCCGTCTGCGCTCGCAGGCATTCAACGGCGCCGAAGGCATCATCGCCGAGCTCGGCGGCATGCGCTTCCCGGTATCGTCCACCGCGTTTTATCACTACGTCGACAAGCTTGGCCTCGAAACCAAACCTTTCCCGAACCCGCTGACCCCTGCTTCGGGCAGCACGGTGATCGACCTCGAAGGTCAGACCCATTACGCACAGAAACTGGCGGATCTTCCTGCACTGTTCCAGGAAGTCGCCGACGCCTGGGCCGATGCGCTGGAAGCCGGTTCGCAGTTCTCTGACATCCAGCAAGCGATCCGCGACCGTGATGTGCCGCGCCTGAAAGAACTGTGGAACACTCTCGTTCCGCTGTGGGACGACCGCACGTTCTACGACTTCGTTGCCACTTCCAAAGCCTTCGCCAAACTCTCGTTCCATCACCGCGAAGTGTTTGGTCAGGTCGGTTTCGGTACCGGCGGCTGGGACTCGGACTTCCCGAATTCGATGCTGGAAATCTTCCGCGTGGTCATGACCAACTGCGACGATCACCAGCATTTGGTGGTCGGCGGTGTGGAACAAGTGCCATTGGGGATCTGGCGTCATGTGCCGGAACGTTGCGTGCACTGGCCGGAAGGCACCAGCCTCAGCTCCCTGCACAACGGCGCACCGCGTACCGGCGTGAAGAAAATTGCCCACGCGGCAGACGGGCGCTTTGCCGTCACCGACAACTGGGGCGACACCCGCGAATACGCAGCGGTGCTGACCACGTGCCAGAGCTGGCTGCTGACCACCCAGATCGAATGCGACGAAACCCTGTTCTCGCAAAAGATGTGGATGGCGCTGGACCGCACTCGCTACATGCAATCGTCGAAAACCTTCGTGATGGTCGATCGGCCATTCTGGAAGGACAAGGACCCGGAAACCGGCCGCGACTTGATGAGCATGACCCTCACCGATCGTCTGACCCGTGGCACTTATCTGTTCGACAACGGCGACGACAAGCCGGGGGTGATTTGCCTGTCCTATTCGTGGATGAGCGATGCGCTGAAAATGCTCCCGCAACCGGTGGAAAAACGCGTGAAACTGGCGCTGGATGCGTTGAAAAAGATCTACCCGAAAGTAGACATCGCCGCGCGGATCATCGGCGATCCGATCACCGTGTCCTGGGAAGCCGACCCGCATTTCCTTGGGGCTTTCAAAGGTGCCCTGCCCGGCCACTATCGCTACAACCAGCGCATGTACGCGCACTTCATGCAGGACGACATGCCGGCCGAGCAGCGCGGGATTTTCATCGCCGGCGACGACGTTTCGTGGACGCCTGCCTGGGTCGAAGGCGCGGTACAGACCTCGCTCAATGCGGTGTGGGGCATCATGAAACACTTCGGCGGTGAAACTCACGCCGAGAACCCGGGTCCAGGAGATGTATTCAACGAGATCGGTCCGATCGCCCTGCCCGAGTAAGAGGAATCCGAAATGCGCGTAGCCCTTTACCAATGTCCACCGCTGCCCCTGGATGTCGCAGGCAACCTGCAACGTCTGCATCAATTGGCGCTGGAGGCCAAGGGCGCAGACTTGCTGGTGCTGCCGGAGATGTTTTTGACCGGTTACAACATCGGCCTCGATGCCGTCAACGTGCTGGCAGAGGTGCACAACGGTGAGTCGGCGCAGCAAATCGCGCGCATCGCCAAGACGGCCGGGATCGCCATTTTGTATGGTTATCCCGAGCGCACCGAGGACGGGCAGATCTACAACGCCGTGCAGTTGATCGACGCCAATGGCGAGCGGTTGTGCAACTACCGCAAGACTCACCTGTTCGGCGACCTCGATCATTCGATGTTCAGCGCCGGGCCGGATGAGTTTCCGCTGGTTGAACTCAATGGCTGGAAGCTCGGCTTCCTGATCTGCTACGACCTGGAGTTCCCGGAAAACGCCCGCCGCTTGGCCCTGGCCGGCGCCGAGCTGATTCTGGTGCCGACAGCGAACATGATTCCTTACGACTTCATCGCCGACGTCACCGTCCGCGCCCGGGCCTTCGAAAACCAGTGCTATGTGGCTTACGCCAACTATTGCGGCAACGAAGGCGAGATCCAGTATTGCGGCCAGAGCAGCATTGCTGCGCCGGATGGCAGCCGCATCGCCCAGGCCGGGCTCGATGAAGCACTGATTGTCGGTGAGCTGGATCGTCAGTTGATGGTCGACTCCCGCGCCGCCAATCGCTACTTCCTCGATCGTCGCCCCGAGCTTTACGACGACCTTAACAAGCGCTGAGCCTCTGTAATCCGCTAGCATTAGCGCTTCTCTGCTCTGGAAGTGCTCATGCCTGCGCTGAATCACCCTCGCCCTCACACTGAAACCCTGGCCAACGGTCTGCGGGTGACGCTGCGTCATGCTCCCGATTTGAAGCGCAGTGCAGCAGCGTTGCGCGTCGCGGCGGGCAGCCATGACGTGCCGCTGGCATGGCCCGGGCTGGCGCACTTCCTCGAACACCTGCTGTTTCTCGGTACAGAGCGCTTTCCTGCGAGCCAGGCACTGATGGCCTACGTCCAGGGCCATGGTGGTCAGGTGAATGCGCGGACCAGTGAACGCACCACGGACTACTTTTTCGAGTTACCGCCTCAGTCATTTGCCGGGGGACTGGAGCGCCTGTCGGACATGCTCGCTCAACCGCGTATGAATCCGGACGATCAGCGGCGGGAACGGGAAGTGCTGCATGCTGAATTTGTCGCTTGGTCTCGAGATACGACCGCTCAGCAGCAATTCGCGCTGTTCGACGGTCTTTCAGCAGCGCATCCACTGCGGGCGTTTCATGCCGGTAACCGCTACAGCCTGCCGGTGCCGCAACCTGAGTTCCAGCAAGCCTTGCAGGGTTTCTATCAGCGGTTTTATCAGACCGGGCAGATGACTTTGAGCCTGACCGGGCCACAGAGTCTCGATGAATTGAGGGCGATGGCTCAGCGCTTTAGCACTGCGATTCCCATAGGAAAAAAGGTCCCACAACAGGCGCCTCCATCGCTGATGGATTCTTCGGACAAAAGTTATCAACAGGCTGGAGCGCGTCGACTGGATCTGCTGTTTGCCTTCGAAGCATTGCCCGATTCATCGTCCGAGGCGCTGGCGTTCCTGTGTCATTGGCTGAACGCCGCGAAACCCGGTGGTCTGGTGGCGCAATTGCGCGAACGCGGGCTGGCTGACAGCCTGAAAGCTGCGCCGTTGTATCAGTTCGCCGGCCAGGCTTTGTTGCACATCGAGTTCACATTGCCTGCCAACGCGACGCCCAACGGGATCCGCGAACAGCTACTGGATTGGCTTGGATTCTTTGCCTCACAGCAACCCTGGGCCGGGTTGCGCGAAGAATACGCTGCCTTGCTGCAACGTCAGCAGCAAGTCAGCGGCGCCCTGCAACTGGCCCGACTGGACAGCGAACAGCGTGAAGCCGAGTTATCCGAATCGGGTGTTGCTGCCCTCAAGGACGTCCTGAAACAAATCGGCGCTGTGAATAACTTCACCGGCCAATGGCAACTGCCAACCCAAAATCCGTTTTTACGCGCCGAGGCTGCGGCCCCAAGTGCCGGACTGATCCGCGGCCAGACCAGCAAACACCGAGGCTTGCGGACCTTTGCCCAGGATCGCTCGCGCGGTCGCCGTGAACGTTCGCCCATGCAGTTCAGTCAGGCGTTGCCGGATAACGGTGCCGAAGGTGCCGTTTACCTGCGCTGGCGTCTGGACTCGGCACCTCGCAGCAGCCTCCAGGCAAACCTGGAAAAGCGCCTTCAGCCATTGCGTGAAGACGCTCGTCAGGCAGGTGTCGATTTTTCCTTCAACGCATCGGGCAATGAATGGCTGCTGAAAATGACCGGGCTACAGGAGCCGATGCCAAGCGTCCTAGAACACGCGCTGAAAGAACTGACAACAGCCGATGCCGGTTTCTCGCAAGAAGAGCCGCCTAGCATTGCGTTGATGCCGATTCGACAGTTGCTTAAAGCGCTGCCTGATCACTGCCTTGAGCGCAGCGCTGACTCGGACGATTTGATGCAGCTTTGGTCGAGCGCACGCTGGGATGGCCTGGCGACCGGGCTGTCCGCCCAGACACAGGCAGCGATGGGCTTTGCCTTGAGTCGTGTGCCCGGCACTGCGGACAATCAACTGACACCGCCCTCGCCGATAAACGCGCAGCATCTGTGGAGCGCGGTCGATACCGGCTCCAGCGAACATGCGCTGCTGCTCTTCTGTCCGACCGCAACGGCAAACATCGCTGACGAAGCCGCCTGGCGCTTGCTGGCTCACGTCTACCAGACGCCGTTTTACCAACGCCTGCGGGTAGACCTGCAGCTCGGTTATGCGGTGTTCAGCGCCCTGCGGCAGATCCATGGGCAGACCGGGGTGCTGTTCGGCGTGCAATCACCCAGCGTTGCCCCTCTGGATCTGCTGGAACACATCGAACACTTCCTGAGCGGTTTGGCGGGGATGATCGAAGCCATCGATGACGAAACCTTCCTCGACCAGCGCCAGGCACTGGCCGATCAATTCGATCGCGCAGCGTTGCCCAATGCGCAGGCCGCCGAACTGCTCTGGCAGGGCAAACTGGCCGGCCACTCGTCGGATTATCTGGAGCTTCTACCTCAGACGATTCTGATGATCGACCGCGAAACGTTACTGGCCGCATCACAACGACTGAATCAGGCTGAAGGCGGTTGGCGCTGTCTGTCCAGCGGGCCGTGCCCGGCTGCACCTTGGCAAGCGGCAAAATGATCATTACCGAGGCTGCAATTAGCTTTCTCAAAGATTCGCGGCCAATCGCCCTGTAATTTTGAGTAACATAGCCACCTAACTATCTGAACATCTCCGGCTGGAGGTGGACTATATGTATAGATCTCAACTGTCCCATCACCCGAAGGAGCGCTTTTATGTCCTGGTCCAAACCTGCTTACACCGACCTGCGTATCGGCTTTGAAGTCACCATGTACTTCGCCAGCCGCTAATCTTTTTGTAGCGCAGTGCAACGCCTCGGCTCGCCGAGGCGTTTTTATTTTCAGTTTTCAAAATGATGGAGCGGCCATGTTTGTCCAGATTCTAGGTTCCGCCGCCGGCGGTGGTTTCCCTCAGTGGAACTGCAACTGCGTGAACTGCGCCGGCTTTCGCGATGGCAGCCTGAACGCCAAGGCGCGGACCCAGTCGTCCATCGCCATTTCCGATAACGGCGTGAACTGGGTGCTGTGCAACGCATCGCCGGACATCCGCGCCCAGCTCCAGAGCTTTGCCCCGATGCAACCGGGCCGCGCCCTGCGCGATACCGGCATCAACGCGATCATCCTGATGGACAGCCAGATCGACCACACCACTGGCCTGCTCAGCCTGCGCGAAGGTTGCCCGCACGAAGTCTGGTGCACCGACATGGTCCACGAAGACCTGAGCACCGGTTTTCCACTGTTCACCATGCTGACCCACTGGAACGGCGGGCTGACTTGGAACCCGATCGAGCTCGACCGCAGTTTCACCATCCCGGCCTGCCCCAGCCTGCGCTTCACCCCGTTGCCGCTGCGCAGCGCCGCGCCGCCGTACTCGCCGCACCGCTTCGACCCGCACCCCGGCGACAACATCGGCCTGATCGTTGAAGACCTCAACACCGGCGGCAAACTGTTCTACGCGCCGGGCTTGGGCAAGGTCGACGCACCGCTGCTGGAAATCATGGCCGGCAGCGATTGCCTGCTGGTGGACGGCACGATGTGGGATGACGACGAAATGCAGCGCCGTGGCGTCGGCACCCGCACCGGCCGGGAAATGGGCCACCTGGCGCAGAACGGCCCCGGCGGCATGCTGGAAGTGCTGGAACAGCTGCCTAACCAGCGCAAAGTGCTTATCCACATCAACAACACCAACCCGATTCTCGATGAGGATTCGCCGGAGCGTGCAGAACTGGTTCGGCGCGATGTTGAAGTGGCGTATGACGGGATGAGTATTGTGCTGTAGGGCATACAGACCGCTGCGCGGTCTATCGCCAGCAGGCTGGCTCCCACAGTTGATAGCATTCCAATGTGGGAGCCAGCCTGCTGGCGATAAGGCCCGACCCGACACCAAAGAATCCACCGGTCGTACCCGGAGAACCGAAATGACTGACACCGCACTGTCCCCCGCCGAGTTCGAAGCGGCCCTGCGCGCCAAGGGCGCTTACTACCACATCCATCACCCGTACCACGTGGCGATGTACGAAGGCCGGGCAACGCGCGAGCAGATCCAGGGCTGGGTCGCCAACCGCTTCTATTACCAAGTGAACATCCCGCTCAAGGACGCCGCGATCCTCGCCAACTGCCCGGACCGCGAGATTCGTCGTGAGTGGATTCAGCGTTTGCTCGACCATGACGGCGCCCCCGGCGAAGACGGCGGCATCGAAGCCTGGCTGCGCCTGGGCCAGGCCGTCGGCCTCGACCCCGATCAGCTACGCTCGCAGGAATTGGTACTGCCCGGTGTACGTTTTGCCGTCGACGCCTACGTCAACTTCGCCCGCCGGGCCAGTTGGCAGGAAGCCGCCAGCAGCTCGCTGACTGAACTGTTTGCGCCACAAATCCACCAGTCGCGCCTGGACAGCTGGCCGCAGCATTACCCGTGGATTGACCCGGCTGGCTACGAGTATTTCCGCACCCGCCTGGGTCAGGCGCGCCGCGACGTGGAACACGGCTTGGCGATCACTTTGCAGCACTACACGACGCGGGCCGGCCAAGAGCGCATGCTGGAAATTCTCCAGTTCAAACTGGACATTCTTTGGAGCATGCTCGATGCCATGAGCATGGCCTACGAACTGAAACGCCCGCCATATCACAGCGTGACCGAGCAACGGGTCTGGCATAAAGGAATCACCTTATGAGTTTTGATCGCAGCAAGACCCCGACCTGGCGTCCCGGCTACCGCTTCCAGTACGAACCGGCGCAGAAAGGTCATGTGCTGCTTTACCCGGAAGGCATGATCAAACTCAATGAAAGCGCCGCGCTGATCGGCGGTTTGATCGACGGCGAGCGAGACGTCGCGGCGATCATCGCCGAACTGGACGCGCAGTTCCCCGGCGTGCCCGAGCTCGGTGACGACATCGAACAATTCATGGAGGTTGCCCGTGCTCAGCACTGGATCGAACTTGCCTGAATCCGCGTCAGACAAGTTACCGCCCAAACCGGAAATCGGCCTGCCGCTGTGGCTGCTGGCCGAACTGACGTATCGCTGCCCATTGCAATGCCCGTACTGCTCCAATCCGCTGGACTTCGCCGAGCAAGGCAAGGAACTGAGCACCGAACAGTGGATCAAGGTGTTCCGCGAGGCGCGGGAAATGGGTGCGGCGCAGTTGGGCTTTTCCGGCGGTGAACCGCTGGTGCGCCAGGACCTTGCCGAGCTGATTGCCGAGGCGCGCAAGCTGGGGTTCTACACCAACCTGATCACCTCCGGCATCGGCCTGACCGAGCAGAAAATCAGCGACTTCAAAAAGGCCGGCCTGGACCATATTCAGATCAGCTTTCAGGCCAGCGACGAGCAGGTGAATAACTTGCTGGCGGGCTCGAAAAAGGCCTTCGCCCAGAAGCTGGAAATGGCTCGCGCAGTGAAAGCCCACGGTTATCCGATGGTGCTGAACTTCGTAACCCATCGGCACAACATCGACAAGATCGACCGGATCATCGAGCTGTGCATCGCCCTTGAGGCGGACTTTGTGGAACTCGCCACGTGCCAGTTCTACGGCTGGGCGCAGCTCAACCGGGTCGGTCTGTTGCCGACCAAGGAACAACTGGTCCGCGCCGAACGCATCACCAACGAATACCGCGCCAAACTCGAAGCCGAAGGGCATCCGTGCAAGCTGATTTTTGTCACCCCTGACTATTACGAAGAACGCCCGAAAGCCTGCATGAATGGCTGGGGCAGTATTTTTCTGACGGTCACACCGGACGGAACCGCCTTGCCCTGTCATGGCGCCCGACAGATGCCGGTGCAATTTCCTAACGTGCGCGACCACAGCATGCAGCACATCTGGTACGACTCGTTCGGCTTCAATCGCTTTCGCGGTTACGACTGGATGCCCGAGCCGTGCCGTTCCTGCGACGAGAAAGAAAAAGACTTCGGCGGCTGTCGCTGCCAGGCCTTCATGCTCACGGGGGACGCGAGCAACGCCGACCCGGTGTGCAGCAAATCGGACCATCACGGCGTGATCCTCAAGGCTCGCGAAGAAGCCGAGCACGCGACCCAGACCATTGAACAACTGGCCTTTCGCAATGAACGAAATTCACGACTCATCGCTAAAAGCTGAGCCCTTCAGCGCTGCCAAGGCTGTTGCGGCCGGCATCGACTTCGCCGAGTTGCAGGTCGGCCCGCATGGCTTGTTCTGGAACGAGTACCGGCCCGAGGACGCCGCCTGCCGGATCTGGCATTGGCGTGACGGCCAGGCGAATTGCCTGACACCAGCGGGCTTCAGTGTGCGCAGTCGCGTGTACGAATACGGCGGCGGCGCGTTCTGTCTGACCGATGACGGGATCGTGTTCGTCAACGAGGCGGACCAACAGCTGTATCGACAGTCGCTGACCGGTGAGACACCCGAATTACTGAGCTCAGGCGAATGCCGATATGGCGATCTGCAGTTCGCTGACGGGCAGGTATTGGCGGTTGAAGAAAACCGCGACCGGCATCGTCTGGTGGCTATCGATGTGGCTGACGGCGCACGTCATCTGCTGGCCGAAGGCGCCGATTTCTATGCCGCGCCGACGTTGAGTCCCGACGCGCAACGCCTGGCATGGATCGAGTGGAGCCGCCCGGACCAGCCTTGGACCGCGACTCGCCTGATGGTTGCCGAACGCCAGGACGATGGCCGCTTTGCTCTGCCGCGTTGCGTGGCGGGCGAAGACGCGGAGGAATCGCTGCAACAACCGAGGTTCGATGCAAACGGCCGCCTGTTTTGCCTGACTGATCGCGCCGGCTACTGGCAGCCTTGGGTGGAATCGGCAGACGGTCTGAGCCCGCTGCCGAGTGCCCCTGCGGATCATGGGCCAGCACCGTGGCAGTTGGGTGGCTGCACCTGGTTGCCGCTAAGCGAAGGCCGCTATCTGGCGAGCTGGACTGAAGACGGCTTTGGCAAACTGGGGCTTTGTGGTGATGCCGGTGAGGATTTCACGGGCGATTACAGCCGCTTCCGCGCTCTCGCACTGGATGAGCAGTTCATTTACTGCATCGCCGCTTCGCCAGTCAGTTCGTCGGCAGTCATTGCCATCGACCGCCAGACCCGCCAGGTCAAAACACTGGCGGGCGGTATTGCACCGTTGCCCGCCGAGCAGATCAGCCTGCCGCAAACCCTGCGCTACCCGAGCGGTTCGGGCGAGGCCCACGGCTTCTTCTATCCCGCGATGACCGATGATGCGAAGCCGCCTCTGGTGGTGTTCATCCACGGCGGCCCGACGTCGGCCTGCTACCCGATGCTCGATCCGCGGATCCAGTACTGGGCGCAACGCGGTTTCGCCGTGGCCGACCTCAACTACCGCGGCAGCAGTGGCTATGGTCGGGCTTATCGACAAGCGCTGCATTTGAGCTGGGGCGAAGTGGACGTGGAGGATGCCTGCGCAGTCGTCACTCAACTTGCCGAACGCGGGCTGATCGACGGCAACAAGGCATTTATTCGCGGTGGCAGTGCCGGCGGCTACACCACGCTGTGTGCCCTGGCCTTTCACACAGTCTTCCGCGCCGGCGCCAGCCTGTATGGCGTCAGTGATCCTGTGGCGCTGGGCCGGACGACTCACAAGTTCGAAGGCGACTATCTGGATTGGCTGATCGGCGACCCGGTGCAGGATGCCGAACGCTACGCTGCTCGAACGCCGTTGCTGCACGCGGGCAACATCAGTGTTCCGGTTATTTTCTTTCAGGGTGAACTGGACGCCGTGGTGGTGCCGCAACAGACCCGCGACATGGTCACGGCGTTGCAGGACAAAGGCATTCTGGTTGAAGCGCACTACTACGACGACGAACGCCATGGCTTTCGCAAGGCCGGCAATCAGGCCCATGCGCTGGAGCAGGAGTGGTTGTTTTATCGAAGGGTGATGGCGTTGGCGGACTGAAGATCGCACTGAGTGCGGAAATTGCGGTGCTCCCTTCGCGAGCAAGTCGAATGGTCGCACCGCCGCTCCCACAGGGATTTCTGTACACCAAAGATCCATTGTGGGAGCGAGCCTGCTCGCGAAAGCGATCTAACGGGCGCCGCGAAACTCAGCGCTTGGCGATGATGTACACCGCATGCACGATCCCGGGGATGTAACCGCACAGCGTCAGCAGAATATTCAGCCAGAACGCCCCGGCGAAACCGACTTGCAGAAACACACCCAGTGGCGGCAGCAGAATGGCGATGATGATGCGAATAAAGTCCATGGGGTCAGCTCCTGATTAAAGTTGGCTCGCGTAAGCCTACAGCTAATCGACCTTTGCCGTTCGTCAGGGTTCAGTGCGGTTCTTCAGGCCAGTATCTCAAGTCCATGTTTCTGCACGATGCTCAGCAACTTCAGCGCCATGCCGCTGGGGTGCTTGTCTCCCGCTTCCCATTGTTTAACCGTCGAGGCACTGGTGTTCAGATAACGCGCGAATACTGGCTGGCTTACGTTGTTGCGTTCGCGTAACGCTTTGATCTGCTCAGCGGGGATCGCATCTGGAACTGTTGCAAGACATGACTCATCGAATTTGCGCATGGTTGCTTTGCTGATTGCACCGATGGCAAACAAGGCACCGGCTGACTCGTGTATCGATTCCGAAATTTCACTTTTGAATTTTTTACTCATGAGGTATCTCCACAAACTCCTTCATATCCAGCAAGCGCTGGATTTCCATCTCGGTCAGCCCTCCATACGTCTTGGCTAACTTGCGCAAGTCGGCCAACTGCCTCGGACTGATATTGCTCTGGTCTTTCTTGGCATACAGAAACTGATAGATCCAGTAATGGCCACCTTTGGCCAAAACAATCGACCGATGACGATTGGCATTCAACCGTTTTTTCCAGACCCCACCGCCGAGATTGTCCCCCTGGCCGTTGAGCATTTCGGTGAATGCTTCACGAAGCTCGTCATCATCGATCCAGGCCTTCCCAACTTGCATCGAAAAACGTTTCGTTTTGAATAACCTTGGTGACATCGGCTTCCCTTCCAAAACATACCACCCAGTGGTATAGAACTCAAAGCCAGTTCCACAACAATATTGTTTCGCTGGCACCGACACTCCTTGCCGATACGCTCTAAAAAGCCATTGTTCCCGCGACCGCTCAAGCACTGAATGGCATTTGGCAAAACGCAGAGACAAAAAAACGCCCCACACCAAAAGAATCAGGCATGGGGCGATGCGTTATACCGCGAGACGGTTCGGGAATTCGTGTAGGAGAGGTCTGATCAGACGGCAATCCCTTTGCGGCATTGCAGTTGCGCAGTGCGCACGCGGGAGAAGGCGCGGGCCAGACGCAGGAGCATTTCGTCGATGTTGGCTTTGCTGACGGTCAGGGCTGGGGTAAAGCGCAGGCAATCGGGCTGCGGAGCGTTGAGCAGCAGGCCTTCGTACAACGCCGCCTTGACGACGGCGTCAGCCGATTCGTCGGACAAGACAAGACCCCAGAGAAGCCCTTGCCCGCGTAACTCGCCGTGACCATAGCGACGGGATAAACGCTGCAGACCTTCACTCAGGTGCTGGCCGATTTCCCCGACATGCTCGAGAAACCCTTTGTCCTGCACGCTGTCGAGGACGGCAAGACCGGCCGCCGTCATCAGTGCATTGCCATGATGTGTGCCTGTCACTTCGCCGACGTCGAAACAACAGGCTTTGCCTCGCGCCAACAACGCGGCCAATGGCACGCCGCCGCCCAGCCCTTTGCCGAGAACGACGATATCTGCCCGCACGCCGTAGGATTGTTCGGCGAGTAAAGTGCCGCAACGACCGATGCCGGTTTGCACTTCGTCGAAGATCAGCAGAATGCCCAGCTCACGGCACAGGCGCTCGACGCCTTTGAGGTAATGCTCGGTGGCCGGTATCACCCCGGCTTCGCTCTGGATCGGTTCGAGCATGACCGCCACGGTCCGGGCATCGACGGCTGCATGCAAGGCCGCAAGATCATTGAACGGCACGTGACTGAAGCCCGGAAGCAGCGGCTCGAATCGGTTAGGCAGATTTGAACTGTCCGACGCCGACAGCGTCCCCAGACTACGACCATGGCAGCCGTTGTTGGCAACGATGATCCGCGAAGCCCCGCCGCGATGCCGTTGGCCCCATTTACGCGCCAGTTTGATCGCCGCTTCACAGGCTTCGCTGCCACTGTTGAGCAGGTACGCCTGATCACTGCCGGTGCTGGAACACAGTCGCTCAGCAAGATTGAGCATGCCGCGGTTATGCAGGCCGAAGCCGGGGTTGATCAGCGACTGAGCCTGCGCCGAAATGGCGTTGACCAGTACCGAAGGGCTGTGTCCGAGGCTATTGGCCCCGCCACCCTGAGAGAAATCCAGATACGCGCGGTCATCGCTGTCCCACAACCATGAGCCCTGGCCGCGCACGAATATCTGTTTCGGTCGCTCGACACTGGGCATCAGGCACTCGCTGGAAAGATTGTCGTCTTTGGACGGCAAGGAGGCGTCCACGGCCAAGTCATCAAGACTCGGGGGATTGCGCCGCAAGCTGAACAAATTCATCTGATCGAACCTCGTGCGAGGTTTTTTGCCGTGCCTATGTAAACACCATCGAAGCAAACGGTATTCATCGCGCTCTGTGGCCCTGTAAGCCTTGTGAATGCGGTTAGACTAGGCTTACGCGAGGCCTTGAGCCATTTCGATTTCCCAGCATTTTCGATAAGCACACCTTATGGATTTCAAGCAACTGCGTTATTTCGTCGCGGTCTACGAAGAAGGTCATGTGGGCCGGGCTGCCGAGCGGCTTTCAATCTCCCAACCGGCACTGTCCCAGCAGATCCGCCACCTCGAGCAAAACCTCGATGTGAGCTTGTTCGAACGCAGCAGCAAACGCCTGCTGCCCACCCTGGCTGCCCATACGTTGTACAACCATGCCCTGCCTTTGCTGGATGGATTGCAGCGGGCACGTGAAGCCTTGGGCAACTTCAAGGGCCAGGCGCTGCGCACACTCGCCATCGGTGTATTGCAGACCGTCCATAGCAGCCTGGTACCGCAGATGCTCGAACGCGTGCGCAAGGCGCAGCCGCATTTGGTGGTGCAAATCTATGAATTGACGGGGCTGGAAGTCGAGCGACGCTTGCTCAACGGCTCGCTGGACATCGGCATCAGCTATCTGCCGCCTCGTCAGCCGGGGCTGCACGGCGTGATGCTGTACGAAGACGAGCTGACCCTGGTGATCCCGGCTGATCACCCGTTGCGCGAATTCAAGAAAGTCTCGATGAGTCAGGCTGCCGAATTGCCGATGTTGCTGCTGGGTGAAGAGTTTCAAGTGCGGCAGATCTGGCAAGCCCAATTGGCCAATCTGGGACGACGCCCGCAAGTACAGGCAGAACTGAACAACATGGCGGGGATTCTCGACAGTTTGCCGCACACACGACTGGCGACGGTGCTGCCCGGACGCTCACAACAGGCACACGGCAACAAGGAGCTGTTGTGGAAGCCACTGAGCGAGCCGCGGGTGCCGCTGAAAGTTGGCTTGGTGTGTCGGGATGTGCAGCGGCAACAGGCCTCGCTGACCTTGTTGCGTACGTTGCTGGAAGAAGTGATGAATGGCTCGGAGGGGCGCTTGATCAGCCCGGCAACACTGGATGAGATGAGCTGAGCACTTTTCTGCAGGCAAAAGAAAACCCCGCCGAAGCGGGGCTTTGCAGACTGTTTCCCTGACATCCATTTCACTCCGCCGTCCTGGCAGAATCCTACGTGTCCGTGTTGTTGCTTTGCGCTTCCTGCGCGACGTCCATGTGAAGTAGATTAGCCGTGGATCCAATCTGCATCTATGGGAGAAAAGCAGCACGTCATGTAAGAGAATGCTTACATGACGTTACATTGTCAGAACTGCCCTGCGTCCAGCAGAAATAGTGATTCGCTGCCAGCCTTCACCGACGCGCTCAACGAGTGAATACGCGGCAGCAGACGTGCGAAATAGAAGCGCGCCGTGCCCATCTTGCTCGCGTAGAAATCGTCCTGCGCTTCTTTGCCAAAAGCGGCCTTGGCCATCAGTGCCCACATGTACGCATACGCCACGTAACCAAATGCTTGCAGGTACTCGACCGAGGCAGCGCCGATTTCGTTCGGGTTGTTTTTCGCCCGATCCAGCAACCAGGCCGTCAGTTCATCGAGGGTAGTCACCGCATCGTTCAGCGGTTTGGTGAACTCCACCAGGTCAGCGCTGGCGGTCGCAGTGAAATGACGGATCTCGTCGGCAAACAGATTGTAGAACGCGCCGCCGGTGCCAACGATCTTGCGGCCTACCAGGTCCAGCGCCTGAATGCCGTTAGTGCCTTCGTAGATCTGTGTGATGCGCACGTCGCGCACCAGTTGCTCCTGGCCCCACTCACGGATGTAACCGTGGCCGCCGAAAACCTGCTGGCCGTGAATGGTGGTTTCCAGACCCAGGTCGGTCAGGAACGCCTTGGCTACCGGGGTCAGCAAGGCCACCAAATCTTCCGCGCGTTTGCGGGTGATGGCGTCTTCGCTGAACTTGGCGGTATCCAGTTGCATGGCCACGTAAGTCGAAAAGGCACGACCGCCTTCGTTCGAGGCTTTCATGGTCAGCAACATGCGACGCACGTCCGGGTGGACGATGATCGGGTCAGCGACCTTGTCCTTGTTCTGCGCACCGGTCGGCGAACGGCTTTGCAGGCGGTCGCGGGCGTATTCGACGGCGTTCTGGTAGGAGCGCTCACCAGAGGCCAGGCCCTGGATACCGACGCCCAGACGCTCGTAGTTCATCATGGTGAACATCGCGGCCAGACCTTTGTTTGGCTCGCCGACCAGATAACCCACGGCCTCATCGAAGTTCATCACGCAGGTCGCAGAGGCCTGGATGCCCATCTTGTGTTCGATCGAACCGCAGGTCGCCGGGTTGCGCGCGCCCAGGGTGCCATCGGCATTGACCATGAACTTCGGCACCAGGAACAGCGAAATGCCTTTCGGCCCCGCCGGTGCGTCCGGCAGTTTGGCCAATACCAGGTGAATGATGTTCTCGGTCAGGTCGTGCTCACCGCCGGTGATGAAGATTTTGGTGCCGCTGACTTTGTAGGACCCGTCGGCCTGAGGCTCGGCTTTGGTGCGGATGATGCCCAGGTCCGTACCGGCGTGTGGCTCGGTCAGGCACATGGAACCGGCCCAGACCCCGGCGTACATGTTCGGCAGGTACGCGGCTTTCAATTCTTCGCTGGCGTGGGCGTTGATCGACAGGCAGGCGCCCGCGGTCAGCATCGGGTACAGGCCGAACGACAGGCTGGCGGAGTTGACCATTTCTTCGACTTGCGCCGAAACGGCCTTGGGCATGCCCATGCCGCCGTAGGTCGGATCGCCGCCGACACCGACCCAACCGCCTTCAGCGTAAGTCTGATAAGACTGTGGGAAACCTGCCGGCGTGGTGACGGCACCGTCCGCCCAATGGCAACCTTCTTCGTCAGCCGCACGGCTCAGGGGCGCGATGCTTTTGCTGGTGACCTTGCCGGCTTCTTCAAGAATGGCTTCGACCGTTTCAGCATCGACAGTCTCGGCCAGCGCAGGCAGCTCGGCCCAGAGTTTGGCGACCTCGAAAACTTCATTGAGGACGAAGCGCATATCGCGCAGGGGCGCTTTGTAGTCAGCCATGGCAAACCTCGCAAGATCTAAACAGGTGATTCGTAGGAGTGGTGCTTTCGTTGGGTTTGAGTGTAACCCAACAACTTTTACGACACATAGGGTCAGCTCATGACCGTTTTGTTATTTTTAGTCACCGGAAAGCGAACCATTAAAGAAGCCCGCAACTAGGCGGGCTCTTTTACGTCTGCTTGAAACACTATAGTGCGAATAACTCCGCTGGCAGCTTCATCAGACAATCGCTGCCTGCCTCGATGGCCGCCCGGTGAGCCGCCGTGCGTGGCAGCAAACGCTTGAAGTAAAACTCGCTGGTCGCCAGTTTTGCCTGGCAGTAATCGGCATCGCCACTACCCGAATCGAGCTGCTCCTGAGCGACCAGCGCCATGCGCAGCCACAGATAGCCGAGGATGATGTAACCGCTGTACATCAGGTAATCCACCGACGCCGCGCCGACTTCATCCGGATTTTTCATCGCCGCCATTCCGACTTTGGTGGTCACCTCTCCCCACTGCTGATTCAGGTCGTCGAGCTGCGCCACGTAGTTGGAGAGTTGCGGGTGTCCGGCGTTTACCGCACAGAACTTGTGGACGATTCTGGTGAACCCGCGCAGCAGTTTCCCCTGGCTGCCGAGGACTTTTCTGCCCAGCAAGTCCAGCGCCTGAATGCCGTTGGTGCCTTCGTAGATTGGTGCAATCCGGCAGTCGCGTACCAACTGCTCCATGCCCCATTCGCGGATGAAACCGTGACCACCGAACACCTGCATGCCGTGGTTGGTCACTTCCAGCCCGGTATCGGTCATGAAGGCTTTGCAGATCGGCGTGAGGAATGCCAGCAGGTCTTCGGCCTCCTGACGCGCCGTTTCATCCGCGCTCAGGTGCGCCACGTCGAGCAATTGCGCGGTGAAATAAGTCAGCGCCCGGTTGCCTTCGTTGAAGGCCTTCATGGTCAGTAACATCCTGCGCACATCAGGATGAACGATGATCGGATCGGCGGCTTTTTCCGGCGCTTTCGGGCCGGTCAGCGCGCGCATCTGCAAGCGATCATTGGCGTACTTGATCGCGCCTTGAAAGCTTGCCTCCCCCAGACACAAACCCTGCATGCCGGTGCCCAGCCGAGCATGGTTCATCATGGTGAACATGCAGTTCAGGCCCTTGTTCGGCTCACCGATCAAGAAGCCCTTGGCGTCGTCGAAGTTCAGCACGCAGGTAGCCGAGGCCTTGATGCCCATTTTGTGTTCGATCGAGCCGCAGGAAACACCGTTGCGCTCTCCCGCCTGACCTTCGTCGTTGGGTAGGAATTTAGGAACGATGAACAGGGAAATGCCCTTGGTCCCGGCCGGGGCGTCCGGCAGTTTCGCCAGCACCAGGTGAATGATGTTTTCACTCATGTCGTGCTCGCCGGCGGAGATGAAGATCTTGCTGCCGGAAATCGCATAGCTGCCGTCGGCCGCAGGTACGGCGCGGGTTTTGATGATGCCCAGGTCGGTGCCGCAATGGGCTTCGGTCAGGCACATGGTGCCGGTCCATTGGCCGGCCGTGAGCTTGCTCAGGTAAGTCTGTTTCTGTTCCTCGGTGCCGTGGGCGTGGATTGCCGACATCGCGCCGTGGGTCAGACCGGGGTACATGCCCCAGGAGGTGTTGCTGGAACCGACCATTTCGCTAATGACCAGCCCCAGCGAACTCGGCAACCCCTGGCCACCGTAAACCGGATCAGCCGCCAGACCGTGCCAGCCGCCTTCCACATATTGTGCGAAGGCTTGCTTGAAGCCTGTAGGCGTAGTCACCACGCCATTGTCGAAATGGCAGCCTTCTTCGTCGCCGCTGCGGTTCAGCGGTGCAAGAACGTTCTCACAGAATTTCGCACCTTCTTCGAGGATCGCATTGACCATGTCCGGGCTGGCATCAGTGGCACCCAGCGCGGCGTAGTTGCTGTGAAAATCGAAGACGTGGTCGATCAGAAAGCGCATGTCGCGCAGGGGAGCTTTGTACTCAGGCATGGTCATTTCTCCGGCAGCAGATTCCCCAAACCTACTGCTGCACACCCGGCCTCACAATCACAGTCCAGACGCTGAATGCGCCATCATCACTCAATCAGTAGCGGCGTCCATGCGCACCGCGCCACGACGGTTTTGACCGAACGCCACCACACAGTTGCGCCCCGCACCTTTGGCACTGTAGAGCGCCTCGTCAGCGGACTTGAGCACTTTCTCGGGGGTGCGCTGCTCCAGTCGTTCGGCCACGCCAATGCTGACGGTGACCGACACACTTGAGGCGCCCGAGCCTGCGCGACGTTGACGACCTTGCTGGTCGTCCTGAGGACGGCTGTCCTGATTGCGCAGTTGAATGTTGTAGGTGGCGATGGACTCGCGGATGACTTCCAGGTGCGGCATGCACTCTTCGAGAGTCTTGCCTGCGAACACCAGGGCGAATTCCTCACCGCCGTAGCGATACGCCCTACCGCCACCACCGATTTTCGACAGCTTGCTGGCGACCAATCGCAGTACCTGATCGCCGACATCGTGGCCGTGGGTGTCATTGAATTTCTTGAAGTGATCGACGTCGCTCATCGCCAGCACATAATTGCGCCCCAATCGCTGCATCCGCTCGTTCAAGGCGCGACGGCCCGGCAGGCCGGTAAGCTCGTCGCGGAAGGCCATTTGATAGGCCTCGTGGGCGACCGCTGCGGCAATCATCAACATCACCTGACTGCACATGATGTTCAGGGTAAACGGCAAGATGAAAGTTTTCGGCAACATCCAGAACAACCCGAGCAGGCCCACCAATTGGGCCGCATGCAAGGGTCTCGGGTTGCGCCAGTATTGCCAGGCCAGTAACGCAAACGAGGCGATGAACACGGGATAAGACAGCTGGATCAGACTCATCCAGGCGCCATGCAACGCTGGCCAACGGATCTCCGACAGCCACATCAACAGCGCCTGTGGGTAACTTTGTTCCAGTCCCAACGCTACGCTACCGAACGCCAGCAACACGGCGAAGCGCGCCACCATGTCCTGGAACAGGTGGGTGCGCTCCTGCCATGCGGCGAACACACCAAATAGCAGCGGCAGCAACAGGCAGCACAGATGGAAGACTACCGCGGCGTCTTCACGAACCTTGCCGTTGTCGCGGTAATAGTCAGTCTGGGTATCGAGCAGGAAGTAGGCGATGTACACCGTGACCATCAGAAACAGCTCACGCTGACGTCGGTAAACCGCGCAGTAAGCACCGCCGAGCAACAACACCAGGGTTGGCAGTACGTTGAACAGCGAGGTGAAAAACACGTTCAGATCCTTCACGTACGCAGCCGCCAGTCCCGCGAGCAAAAGCAGTAATGACGGCAGGAAATGGCTGAAACGTACAGCGGAAGAACGCGGCAAGGGGAAAGCTCCGACCCGGCAAATAAAGATGGCATTGTGCCTTCTCTTCGGGCGACATGTCATATCGCCACCCTCTTTAACGGCAGCAAAGACTTTCTTCTTAGCGTTTTAGTCAGGAAATATTTACCCGTAGATATCGCGCACAAAAAAGCCGCTGCTCCCGAGGAAGCAGCGGCTTTATGAAGCGACAGCGTGGGGCTTAGTAACCCAGCGCGAAGTCCTCTTCTTTCATGTCCATCAGGTTGTTGGCGCCCGACAGCATGGTCACAACGTGAGTGCGGGTACGCGGCAGGATGCGCTGGAAGTAGAAGCGCGCAGTCTGCAGCTTGGCGGTGTAGAACGCCGTTTCGGTGGTGCCGGCAGCCAGTTTTTCGGCAGCCAGGCGCGCCATGTCAGCCCAGAAGTAAGCCAGGCAGGCGTAACCGGAGTACATCAGGTAATCCACCGACGCCGCGCCGACTTCTTCGCGATCCTTCATGGCCGCCATGCCGACCTTCATGGTCAACTCGCCCCACTCTTTGTTCAGGGCAGCCAATGGCTCGACGAACTCTTTGACTGCGTCGTTGCCTTCGTTGGTCTGGCAGAACTTGTGGACGATCTTGGTGAAGCTTTTCAGAGCCTCGCCTTGAGTCATCAGCACTTTACGGCCCAGCAGATCGAGTGCCTGGATACCGGTGGTGCCTTCGTACAGCATCGAAATACGGCTGTCGCGAACGTTCTGCTCCATGCCCCACTCGGCGATGAAACCGTGGCCGCCGTAGATTTGCACGCCGTGGTTGGCGGATTCGAAGCCGACTTCAGTCATGAAGGCTTTGGCGATCGGCGTCATGAACGCCAGCAATGCGTCGGCCTTCTTCTTCTCTTCTTCGTCCACACCGTACTTGACGATGTCGACTTGCTTGGCGGTGAAGTAAACCATCGCACGGTTGCCTTCGGCGAACGCCTTCATGGTCAACAGCATGCGACGTACGTCAGGGTGAACGATGATCGGGTCAGCGGCTTTTTCCGGCGCTTTCGGGCCAGTCAGGGAGCGCATTTGCAGACGATCACGAGCGTATTTCAGACCGCCCTGGAAGCCGATCTCGGCGTGAGCCAGGCCTTGCAGCGCGGTACCCAGACGTGCGGTGTTCATGAAGGTGAACATGCAGTTCAGGCCTTTGTTCGCCGGGCCGATCAGGTAACCGGTGGCCGCGTCGAAGTTCATCACGCAGGTGGCGTTACCGTGGATACCCATCTTGTGTTCCAGGGAACCACAGGTCACAGCATTGCGTGCGCCGACCGTACCGTCTTCGTTCGGCATGAACTTGGGAACGATGAACAGCGAAATGCCTTTGGTGCCAGCCGGCGCATCCGGCAGACGTGCCAGCACGATGTGGACGATGTTGTCGGCCATGTCGTGTTCACCGGCCGAGATGAAGATTTTGGTGCCAGAGACTTTGTAGGAACCGTCGGCCTGAGGTTCAGCCTTGGTACGCAGCATGCCCAGGTCGGTGCCGCAATGCGGTTCGGTCAGGCACATGGTGCCGGTCCATTCGCCGGAAACCAGCTTGGTCAGGTAAGCCTCTTGTTGCTCAGGCGTGCCGTGCTCGGAAATGGTGTTCATCGCACCATGGGACAGGCCTGGGTACATGCCCCACGACCAGTTGGCTTCGCCAACCATTTCGCTGACGGCCAGACCCAGAGATTCCGGCAGGCCTTGGCCGCCGTGCTCTACGTCGTGGGCCAGGCTTGGCCAGCCGCCTTCGACGAATTGTTTGTAGGCTTCTTTGAAACCAGTCGGGGTTTTAACGCCGGACTCGCTCCAGGTGCAGCCTTCGGTGTCACCCACGCGGTTCAGCGGAGCCAGTACCTGCTCACAAAACTTGGCGCCTTCTTCGAGAATGGCATCAACCATGTCCGGAGTTGCGTCTGCGCAAGCTGGAAGGCTCTGATAGTGCGCTTCGTAGCCGAGCAGTTCGTCACGAACGAAGCGAATATCACGCAAGGGGGCCTTGTAGTCAGGCATAGCGATAAACCTCTGCTGATGTAACCGGGAATGAACGACCGCGTTGATTTGTTGTGGCGGTCAAACAGTTGTTTGAAACATACGTTTACGCCTAAATCTTGTCAAGCGCCGATCTTTTGCCGTTCGTCATCATCCGAGGCAAATGACCGATCCACAGCCACGCAACACCTCCGTCGCCTGAGCAAACGCTGTGCAGAAAAGATTAGTTGAGCGAGAAGGACTTACGCAGAAAAACGCCGCGAATATTCGCGGCGTTGGGGGTACGGATTCAGCGAGGATTCAAGCGTAGGTATCAATCAGCGTACCGAGCATTTCGTCGGATGCCTTGGCGACTTTGACACCCAGTTCAACCTGAAATTTGCCTTGGGACATCTCGACCATATTACTGGCCAGGTCCGACTGCTGACTGCGATCCACTGAACGCAGACGATCAACCTGAGCGTCGGAAGACTGGCTGGTCACCGAACGCTCGATCGTCGTGTTGGCGATCTGGCCAGAGGCCTGATCCACACGGTTCTGCCCTGTCTGAATAGTGCTCAGACCGGGATAAAAAGCGGTATTTCCTGAGATTTCCATGGCAGAACTCGTCCTACAAAGGATCAACAGCGGCCATTGAACCAGACCCACTGCCAAAAGGCCCGACAAAAACCCTAATAGCACAGTGCCTTGTCATAGTTAAAACCCCGTGTCAGAAAACTCAGTCCAGCAGATCCAGTTGCAGATGCTCCGCCACCGCTTCAGCCGTCACCAACTTGAGTTTCGGCACACGCCCCAGGCACGGCGCCGGGATCCGCTCAGCGAGTGTCGCGAGGTTTTCTTCCAGACGCGAAGTCTTCGGATCGATGATATTGGCCACCCACCCCGCCAACTGCAAACCGTCCTGAGCGATCGCCTCAGCCGTCAGCAGCGCATGGTTGATGCAACCCAGGCGCACGCCCACCACCAGGATCACCGGCAGACCCAGCGCCATCGCCAGGTCCGACAGGTTGTCCTGATCCGCCAAAGGCACTCGCCAGCCGCCAGCACCTTCGATCAAGGTGAAGTCCGCCTGCATATCGAGGATCTCCCGCATCGGCGTCAACAGTGATTGCACCGTCAATGCCACGCCGGCCTCCCGCGCTGCCAGATGCGGCGCGATCGGCGGTTCGAACGCCATAGGGTTGACCTGAGCATAAGTCAAAGGCACTGAGCACTCCGCCAGCAACGCCAACGCATCGGCGTTGCGCAAGCCCTTGGGCGTCACATCGCATCCTGAGGCGACCGGTTTGCCCGCCGCCGTGCTCAAACCGGCCGAGCGCGCGGCATACAGCAAAGCGGCGGCAATGGTGGTCTTGCCGACATCGGTATCAGTACCGGTGATGAAATAGGCTGCGCTCATAAGGGTTTCTCCAACACGGCGTAGACCACTTGATAAGTCGCCGGCAATCCTTCGGCCTGACGAAACCGCTCATAAGCCTCGATCAAACCGAGGATCCGCGCCCTGCCGGTCAAACCACCCGGCCGACCGGGGTTCAAGTTGTGGGCACCCAGCGCCTTCAATTCATGGGTCAGGCTGCGCACATCCGGGTAATGCAACACGTGCGGTCGAACTTGCAGACTCGCGACGCTCAACCCACTGTCCGCGCAAAGCTGTTGATAAACCCCGAACTCGCGGAAGCGGTTGACGTGCACCATGCCATCCACCTGTCGCCAGCTGTCACGCAGCTCGAACAGTGTGCCTACGCACAGACTAGCAAACGCGAAAATTCCACCTGGTTTCAGCACCCGATTAGCTTCACTGAGCACCGAAGCGAAGTCCGCGCACCACTGCACCGCCAGGCTGGAGAAGATCAGATCGCAGGTCGAATCCTGCAATGGCAACCGCTCGGCATCGCCGGCGATGAAATGCGTTGCGCCACCTAACGGCCGGGCGTGATTGAGCATGCCTTCGGCGATGTCCATTGCCAGGCCGTGACTTGCAGGAAATCGCTCGCCCAATGCACGACTGAAATGCCCGGTGCCGCAGCCCAGGTCGAGCCAGACACCCGGCACGAAGTCCTCCGGCAAACGACTCGACAATTCACCGCCAACGTCGCGCTGCAATTCGGCCACGCTGTCGTAGCTTGCCGCGGCACGGGAAAAAGATGCCGCGACCTGGCGTTTGTCGGGCAAACCGCCGGGCAGGTTGGGAAGGGATAAATCAGTCATCACCGCACTCATGCAAAAAGGCCTGGATTGCCCCCGCCACACCGTGAGGGTCTTCCAGAAGAAACGCGTGACTGGCCTGCTCGATCAGACCAATTTCAACATCCGGCAGCAATGTCAGCAGGTCGCTCGCCGCTTCGGCTGGAACCAGTCCGTCAAGGCCGGCGAACAAGTGCAGTTGCGGGCCGCGGAACGCCTGCAAAGCCTGGCGGGTATCCAGTTGTGCGAGCAACTCCAGGCCACTCATCAGCACCTCTGCCGAAGTGTGTGGGGCGCCACCGAGCAGCAGCCGAGACAACCCGCGCGGGTCTTCGGCCCCCTGAGCGCAGAGCAGCGAGAAACGCTTCAATGTCATGCGCGGATCAGCCTTGCAGCCGGCCAGAAACGCATCGAAGGTTTCAGCCGGCATCGCACTCGGCCATTGTTCATGAGCGACAAAAGAAGGATTGCTCGCCAGGGTCAACAAGCCGCAGCAGCGATCGCCGCGCCGGGCTGCCAACTCTGAAGCGAGCATGCCGCCCAGCGACCAGCCGCCGAGCCAGGCGTCCTGAGGCACCGTCGAATCCAGCTCATCGAGCCACTCTTCAAGATCGCTCGATTGCAGTTCCGGCAACGGCTCGATTTCGACCCGCAAGTGTTCATCCAGTCCTTGCAACGCTGCCGCCAAGGGCTCCAGGGGAGAAATGCCGAGCCCCCAGCCGGGCAGCAGAATCAGACGATCACGCATGGCTTGGCTCCGGTCCCAGTTGTTGAAAACAATCGGCCAGTCCATTTAACAATAGCTGTACCTGCGCCTCGCTGTGGGCGGCGGTCAGGGTTACCCGCAGTCGGGCGCTGCCGGCGGGCACGGTCGGGGGACGGATCGCAGTGACCATCAGACCGCGTTCGCGCAGCATCTGCGACAGTCGAACCGCACGCCCGGCATCGCCGATCATGATCGGCTGGATCGGCGTGAAGCTGTCCATCAACTCCAGGCCGATCTGCTCGGCCCCGTGGCGGAATTGGCGGATCAACGTTTTCAGATGTTCCCGTCGCCAGTGCTCGGTACGCAGCAATTCAAGGCTTTTCAGCGTCGCGCAGGCCAGCGCCGGCGGCTGGCTGGTGGTGTAAATGTAGGGACGGGCGAACTGGATCAGGCTCTCGATCAGCTCTTCGCTGCCCGCGACAAAAGCCCCGGCGGTGCCGAATGCCTTGCCGAGGGTGCCGACAAGCACCGGCACATCCTCCTGGCTCAAACCGAAATGCTCGACAATCCCGCCACCATTGGCACCCAGCGGACCAAAGCCGTGAGCGTCATCAACCATCAACCATGCACCTTTGGCCTTGGCTTCCCGCGCCAGCGCCGGCAGGTCGGCGATGTCGCCGTCCATGCTGAACACGCCGTCGGTGACCACCAGGGTATTGCCGGTCGCCTTCTCGAGACGCTTGGCCAGACTCACCGCGTCGTTGTGCAAATAGCGATTGAAGCGCGCTCCCGACAACAGACCCGCATCCAGCAAGGACGCGTGATTGAGCCGGTCTTCCAGCACCGTATCGCCCTGCCCGACCAGCGCGGTGACCGCGCCAAGGTTGGCCATGTAACCGGTGGTGAACAACAGCGCGCGCGGGCGACCGGTGAAATCGGCGAGGGCTTCTTCCAGTGCGTGATGCGGACTGCTGTGGCCGATCACCAGATGCGACGCCCCGCCGCCAACGCCCCAACGGGTCGCACCGGCGCGCCAGGCTTCGATCACTTGCGGGTGATTGGCCAGGCCCAGGTAGTCGTTGTTACAGAACGCCAGCAACGGCTGACCATCGACCACCACTTCCGGGCCTTGGGGGCTTTCGAGCAATGGGCGTTGGCGGTAGAGATTTTCGGCACGACGGGCAGCAAGGCGCGCGCTGAGATCGAAAGACATGCAGGCCTCGACTATCAAATGACACATGTCCCCTGTGGGAGCGGGCTTGCCCGCGATGGCGTCGGTCCAGTCGACATCAATGTTGAATGTCAGTCCGTCATCGCGGGCAAGCCCGCTCCCACAGGGTTTTGCATTCCTTCAGAAAGATCCGTGGAGGCTTCAGACGGCAGCGTTATAGAACTGCGAGCTGCTCTTCTGCTCAACCAGCGCTTGTTCGATCGCCGCCTGATGGACTTCGTCAGCGTGCTCTTCGCGCGCTTCCGGCAGGATGCCCAGGCGCGAGAACAGTTGCATGTCCTTGTCGGCCTGTGGGTTGGCGGTGGTCAGCAGTTTTTCGCCGTAGAAAATCGAGTTGGCGCCGGCGAAGAACGCCAGGGCCTGCATCTGCTCGTTCATCGCTTCGCGGCCGGCGGACAGGCGCACGTGGGATTGCGGCATCAGGATACGGGCGACAGCCAGCATGCGGATGAAGTCGAACGGGTCGATATCGTCAGCATTTTCCAGCGGCGTACCGGCGACTTTCACCAGCATGTTGATCGGCACCGATTCCGGGTGTTCCGGCAGGTTGGCCAGCTGGATCAGCAGATTGGCGCGATCATCAAGCGACTCGCCCATGCCGAGGATGCCGCCGGAGCAGATCTTCATCCCGGATTCACGCACGTAGGCCAGCGTTTGCAGGCGCTCGCTGTAAGTGCGGGTGGTGATGATGCTGCCGTAGAATTCCGGCGAGGTATCGAGGTTGTGGTTGTAGTAATCGAGGCCGGCGTCTGCCAGGGCGACTGTCTGGTCCTGATCGAGACGACCGAGGGTCATGCAGGTTTCCAGGCCCATGGCTTTCACGCCTTTGACCATTTCCAGCACGTAAGGCATGTCTTTGGCCGACGGATGTTTCCACGCCGCGCCCATGCAGAAACGGGTCGAACCGATGGCCTTGGCGCGAGCGGCCTCTTCGAGGACCTTCTGCACTTCCATCAGCTTTTCTTTTTCCAGGCCGGTGTTGTAGTGACCGGACTGCGGACAATATTTGCAATCTTCCGGGCAGGCACCGGTCTTGATCGACAGCAGCGTCGACACCTGGACCCGATTGGCGTCGAAATGCGCGCGATGCACCGTCTGCGCCTGGAACAACAGGTCATTGAATGGCTGAACGAAGAGTGCTTTGACTTCGGCCAAAGACCAGTCATGACGCAGGGTGGCAGTGGTGCTGGCGCTCATGGGCGTTTCCTTTGTTTTATGCTTGGCAAGCGGCTGGGGGAATGGAATACCCACAGACGCGACACGGATGTTCGGCATATTTAAGGAAGACTCATGCGCTGTCAACCACGATACGAGGGACCGGTTTACATCTGGTTAAAAAACAACCAGACCTGTTTGCTTTGCGCAGAACCCGCCGATGAATGCACACCCCTCTGCATGGCCTGTGAAACAGAGCTGCCCTGGCTTGGCGATCAATGCCAAACCTGCGCCCTGCCGTTACCTGCCGCTGGTCTGACCTGCGGCCAATGCCTGAAACACCCACCAGCTTTTGAACGGGTCGCCACGCCCTGGACTTACAGCTTTCCGGTGGACACGTTGATCACACGCTTCAAACACGCTGCGAAGTGGCCGTTTGGTCGCCTGCTCGCCGAACTTCTCGCTCAGTTCCTGCAACATCGCTTTGATGAAGACCTGAATCGACCCGATGTACTCATCCCGGTTCCGCTCGCCGCCAAACGCCTGCGTAAACGGGGTTTCAACCAGGCCGCGATGCTCGCCCGCTGGCTCAGTACCAGCCTCGACATTCCGTGCGATGAAACGTTGTTGCTGAGGATTCAGGACACCAGCGCTCAACAGGACCTGAATGCCGAGGCCCGCAAAAAGAACCTGCGCAACGCCTTCGCCCTGACGCCCGATGCGTGTATCAAGGGTCGTCATCTAGCGTTAGTGGACGATGTGTTGACCACCGGCGCCACGGCCCAAGCCCTGGCTCGCCTGCTGATGGACGCTGGCGCCGCCCGGGTTGACGTCTATTGTCTGGCCCGCACACCCAAACCCGGCGATGCGCCCTGATTCAGTGGCATTCAAGGTAGGAACGAGCCTGCTCGCGATGACGGTCGATCCGTCACATCTATGGTGAAGTTGATGACCTCATCGCGAGCAGGCTCACTCCTACAAGGATATGACCCGACTTGACTCCCGGGCTCCCAGCCGCCAACGTCCTTTCCATCGCCCCAGCCCAAAGCGCCCTGCCATGTCCTTGCCTACGTTGTTGTCGCAGCACATTGTCCGTCGCCCGCAACGCATCGCGTTGCTGCAACACATCGCCGAACAGGGCTCGATCACCCGCGCCGCGAAAAGCGCGGGGCTGAGTTACAAAGCGGCCTGGGACGCCATCGACGAGCTGAACAACCTCGCGCAAAAGCCGTTGGTGGAGCGCAGTGTCGGCGGCAAGGGCGGCGGTGGCGCCAAACTCTCCAGCGAAGGCGAGCGCGTATTGCGCCTGTATCAAAAGCTGCAAGCCTTGCAGGCTCAGGTGCTGGAAGCCGCCGAGGATGCCAGCGATCTCGACCTGCTCGGCCGACTGATGCTCAGAACCAGCGCGCGCAATCAACTGCATGGCAAGGTAGCGGCGATTGATAACCAAGGGCACAACGACCGTATTCGTCTTGAATTGGCCGAAGGCTTGAGCATTGATGCGCAGATCACTCACGACAGCACCCTGCGCCTGGAGCTGGAAACCGGCACCGAAGTGGTTGCACTGATCAAGGCCGGTTGGCTGGAGTTGCTGGGCATCGATCAAGTGGCAACACCCGGCAACAACTGCCTGAAAGGCATCATCGAAGTAATTCTCGACGCCGAGGACGGCCCCAGCGAAGTGCGCATCGGCTTGTCCAATGGCCAGACACTCTGCGCACTGGCCGAACCGCTGCACTTGAGAACCCTCGATCTGGCCGCCGATAAACCGGTGCGGGTGCAGTTCGCGCCATCCAACGTTTTGCTCGGTACACCGCTTTGAAACACAAGTGTCATTAACGCTCATTAAGGTGACTGCAAAAACCAGCAGGGAGCCTGATGTGAGCCTATTAGAAGACAACCAATCCACCGACCTCGAGAACATGGTCGGCCTTAGCCGTCGAGGCTTCATCAGCGCCGGCGCCCTTTGCGGTGCAGCGATGTTCCTGGGCGGCAACCTGCTGAGCCGCAGCGTGCTGGCCGCCAGCGTCAGCGCCGGTTCCAGCAAACTGTTGGGTTTTGCCAGTATTCCCGCCGCCACCAGCGACGCCATCACCCTGCCGCCAGGTTACAAATCTTCGGTATTGATCAGTTGGGGCCAACCCCTGCAGAAGAACGGTCCGGCATTCGACCCAAGCGGCAACGGCACGGCCGAGCATCAGGAAGTCCAGTTCGGCGACAACAACGACGGCATGAGCCTGTTCGAATTTCCCGACGACAACAACCGGGCGCTGATGGCGATCAACAACGAATACACCAACTATCGCTACCTCTATCCACACGGCGGCATGCCGCAGTCGGCTGCTGACGTGCGCAAGGCTCTGGCCTGTGAAGGCGTGTCGGTGATCGAAGTGCAGAGCAAGAACGGCCAGTGGCATTTCGTCCAGGGTTCGCGCTACAACCGGCGCATTCACGGCAACGCGCCGATCAACCTGAGCGGTCCGGCCGCCGGCCACGCGCTGCTGAAAACCAGCGCTGATCCGCACGGCAAAAACGTCCTTGGCACCTTCCAGAACTGCGCCAACGGCAAGACGCCGTGGGGCACGTATCTGACCTGCGAAGAAAACTTCACCGACTGCTTCGGCAGCAGCAATGCCGAACAGAAGTTCGACGCCGCGCAAAAACGCTACGGCGCAGTAGCGGCCAGTAAAGAGATCAACTGGCATCAACACGACGAGCGTTTCGACCTGGCGAAAAACCCCAACGAACTCAACCGTCACGGCTGGGTTGTGGAAATCGACCCGTTCGATCCGCAATCGACGCCAGTCAAACGCACCGCGCTGGGCCGCTTCAAACATGAAAACGCCGCCCTGGCCGAAACCAGTGACGGTCACGCCGTGGTGTACATGGGCGACGATGAGCGCGGCGAGTTCATTTACAAATTTGTCAGCCGCGACAAGGTCAACCACAAAAACCCCAAGGCCAACCGCGACCTGCTGGACCACGGCACCTTGTACGTGGCGCGCTTCGACGCGGGCGACGGCAATGCCGATCACCCGAAAGGCCAGGGCGAATGGATCGAACTGACCCACGGCAAAAACGGCATCGACGCCAGCAGCGGTTTCGCCGATCAGGCCGAGGTGTTGATTCACGCCCGCCTCGCCGCCAGCGTGGTCAAAGCTACACGCATGGACCGCCCGGAATGGATCGTCGTCAGCCCCAAGGATGGCCAGGTCTATTGCACGCTGACCAACAACGCCAAGCGTGGCGAGGACGGGCAACCGGTGAACGGGCCAAACCCGCGCGAGAAAAACGTCTACGGGCAGATTTTGCGCTGGCGCACTGACCGTGACGATCACGGCTCGAAAAGCTTTGCCTGGGATCTGTTTGTGGTCGCCGGCAACCCGGGCGTTCACGCCGGCACGCCGAAGGGCGGTTCATCGAACATCACACCGCAGAACATGTTCAACAGCCCGGACGGCTTGGGTTTCGACAAGGCTGGGCGGTTATGGATTCTGACCGATGGCGATTCGAGCAACGCCGGCGACTTCGCGGGCATGGGCAATAACCAGATGCTCTGCGCTGACCCGGTCACCGGGGAGATCCGCCGCTTCATGGTCGGGCCAGTGGGCTGCGAGGTGACGGGGATCAGCTTTTCGCCGGATCAGAAGACCTTGTTTGTCGGGATTCAGCATCCGGGGGAAAACGGTGGGTCGACGTTCCCTGAGCATTTGCCGAACGGCAAACCGCGGTCTTCGGTGATGGCGATTTCACGGGAAGATGGCGGCATCGTCGGCGCCTGATAAAAGTCCCACCCTGGTGATCGTTCCCATGCTCCGCGTGGGAATGCAGCCCGGGACGCTCTGCCTCCCAGAAACGGACGCGGAGCGTCCGGTGAGGCATTCCCACGCAGAGCGTGGGAACGATCCCATGGGAACGATCCCCCTAAAGAAGCCCCGTCTGCGCTACCATGCTTGGCCGGACGCGGCAGCCTGCTGCGCGCAGGAGTCAGCATGGCCCACCCGTTTGCAACCCTCACCCCAGACCTCGTGCTCGATGCCGTCGAAAGCATCGGCTTTCTCAGTGACGCGCGCATTCTGGCGCTCAACAGCTACGAGAACCGTGTCTATCAGGTCGGTATCGAAGACTGCGAGCCGCTGATCGCCAAGTTCTACCGCCCGCAGCGCTGGACCAACGAAGCGATTCTCGAAGAACACCAGTTCACCTTCGAACTCGCCGAGTGCGACGTGCCGGTAGTGGCGCCGATGATTCACAACGGTGCCAGCCTGCATGAACACGCCGGGTTTCGTTTCACCCTGTTCCCCCGCCGCGGTGGCCGTGCGCCGGAGCCGGGCAATCTCGATCAGCTGTATCGACTGGGGCAACTGCTCGGTCGCCTGCACGCGGTCGGCTCTACCAAACCGTTCGAACACCGCGAAGCGCTGGGTGTGAAAAACTTCGGTCATGACTCGCTGACCACATTGCTCGAAGGCAATTTCGTACCCAAAAGCCTGCTGCCCGCCTACGAGTCTGTCGCCCGCGACCTGCTCAAGCGGGTGGAAGAGGTCTACAAAGCCACGCCGCACAAGAACATCCGCATGCACGGCGACTGCCATCCCGGCAACATGATGTGCCGCGACGAGATGTTCCACATCGTCGACCTCGACGACTGCCGCATGGGCCCTGCGGTGCAGGACATCTGGATGATGCTGGCGGGTGACCGTCAGGAATGTCTCGGTCAGTTGTCGGAATTGATGGACGGCTACAGTGAGTTCCACGACTTCGATCCGCGGGAACTGGCGCTGATCGAACCGCTGCGCGCCCTGCGCCTGATGCACTACAGCGCCTGGCTCGCCCGCCGCTGGGACGACCCGGCGTTCCCGCACAGTTTTCCGTGGTTCGGCAGTGAACGGTATTGGGGCGACCAGGTGTTGGCCTTGCGCGAACAACTGGCTGCGCTCAACGAAGAACCGTTGAAGCTCTTCTGACGAACACAAATCCCCATGTGGGAGCGGGCTTGCTCGCGAATACGGTTTCACATTCAACAGTGATGCTGAATGAACTACCGCTTTCGCGAGCAGGCTCGCTCCCACAGTTGTTTGTGTTCACAAATAACCAACCTAATCAGGTAGGACATCCGTAGACAATTCTCCTTACAATCCCCTCTTTGTTAGCTGCCTAAGCAAGGATTCTGCATGCAAGCCGCCAACCCGCGTCGCGGGTACATTCTGGGCCTGAGTGCCTACATCATCTGGGGCCTGTTCCCGCTCTACTTCAAAGCCATCGCCAACGTGCCCGCCGTGGAGATCATCATCCACCGCGTGCTCTGGTCCGCGCTGTTCGGCGCCTTGCTGCTGATGGTGTGGAAACATCCGAGCTGGTGGCGCGAGTTGCGTGACAACCCGAAACGCCTGGCGATCCTGGCCCTGAGTGGCACATTGATCGCGGCCAACTGGCTGACCTACGTCTGGTCGGTGAACAACGGGCGCATGCTCGAAGCCAGTCTCGGTTACTACATCAACCCGCTGGTGAACGTGCTGCTGGGCATGTTGATCCTTGGCGAACGACTGCGGCGCATGCAATGGCTGGCGGTTGGCCTGGCGGCGGTCGGCGTCGCCCAGCAGGTCTGGCAAGTTGGCAGTCTGCCGTGGGTGTCGTTGGTGCTGGCACTGACCTTCGGTTTCTACGGATTGATCCGCAAGCAGGCACCGGTCAAGGCGCTGCCGGGTCTGGTGGTGGAAACCTGGATGCTGGTGCCGATTGCGATTGCCTGGCTGCTTTTCAATCAGACGGCCACCAGCGCTCAGCCCGAGTTCTGGACTACGTCTGAAGCCTGGTGGCTGGTGGCCGCGGGTCCGGTGACGCTGGTGCCGTTGGTGTGTTTCAACGCCGCCGCACGGCATTTGCCCTACACGACGCTGGGCTTTCTCCAGTACCTGGCGCCGACGCTGGTGCTGTTGCAAGCCGTGCTGCTGTTTGGCGAGCATTTGTCGTCGAGCACACTGGTTGCGTTCATCTTTATCTGGGCGGGCCTGGCGATTTACAGCGTCGACGCGTGGATAAGTATGCGTCGTCGCCGCTGATCAAAAAACACACAAACCTCTACAGGCCACGGCTACCGTGGCCTGCATCGATCCTTCCCAAGGTTATCCACAACGTGATCCCCGGCGTTTGTGCGCAAGTCACTGAAACTGCTGGTTTTTTGATCAAATCCTGAAGAAGCCCGGCCGACGTGGCCTGGAGGATGGTCTCTACAGGTTATCCACAGGCAGGTGCACGTATAACTTGGATAACCTGTTCAGGGCTCACTGCGCAGCACCAATTCGACCATCAAATCATCCGCCAGGGTTTCCAGGCGCGATTGCAGCACGTCAAGGGACAACGTCAGCGGCACGGCGAGAATCGCTTCGGCGTGGAACAAAGGCTCGCTGCTCATCGGCGCCGGACGTACTTCGGTCACCAGACGCTCCAGGTTCACCCCCTGCTCACTCAGCAGACGCGTGATGTCGCGTACGATCCCCGGGCGGTCATTGCCCACCAATTCCATGGCTATGGGTTTCCAGGTGCAGGATTGCTCGATGCCGCTTTCGGCAATCAGTACACGAATGCCGTGGGCGGACAACGCCTGTAGGGCATCGACCAATTCATCGTAGGCCTCGGCCGGCACGCCCACGCGAAGAATCCCGGCGAACTGCCCGGCCATGCGCGACATGCGGCTCTCCAGCCAGTTACCGCCGTGCTCGGCGATGCATTGGGCAATGCGCTCGACCTGCCCAGGCTTGTCCGGAGCGAAAACAGTGAGTACGAGGTGGTCCATGGCGCAGCCCTCTTGTCATGACTTTTGTTATAGAAAAGCAAGTATAGGCAAGGGACCGGAATCAGCCCGGCACTACTTTTTTGTGGCGAGGGAGCTTGCTCCCGCTGGGGCGCGAAGCGGCCCCCTGAATAGCCCAGACGGACCGCTTTCGCTGATTTTGCGACTGCTGCGCAGCCGAGCGGGAGCAAGCTCCCTCGCCACAAAAGCAAGGCCCCATAGCAGGGCAATGAAGATTATGTGTACAAGTTTTTATATTTAACTGGAACAATCCAATAGTTTTTTGAGAACATCCCGTTCCCCGACGTGACCGCAATGCGTCATGGCGTCGCAGAACGACGTATTTAGTCTAATTTTCACAAGCGCAATTCATCATGTAGTATGCCGCAGCGCGCACTACATAACGCTGGATCGATGTCTGCCGCAGGTACAGCCACAACCTGAAAGCCCCGTCAGCACGGCCTCAACGCCGTTGATTGGTCATAACCCAGCCGCCCGCAATGGCATGTACTGGTCAACAGGTTTGTGGTTTAAATGCCAGAGGCTTCATTGTTAAATTGAAGAGCTGAAAAGCGAAATAGCTGAGCAGAGTGAGGCAAGCAATGACTGAACACGTTCAAGTCGGTGGCCTGCAGGTCGCCAAAGTCCTGTTCGACTTCGTGAACAACGAAGCCATTCCCGGTACCGGCCTCACCGCCGATAAGTTCTGGGCCGGTGCCGACAAGGTCATTCATGACCTGGCGCCGAAGAACAAAGCCCTACTCGCCAAACGCGATGATATCCAGGCTCGTATCGATGCCTGGCACCAGGCTCGTGCAGGTGTTGCGCACGATGCGGTGGCCTACAAAGCCTTCCTGCAAGACATCGGTTATCTGCTGCCAGAAGCGGCTGATTTCCAGGCAACGACGCAAAACGTCGATGACGAAATCGCCCGCATGGCCGGTCCACAGCTGGTGGTTCCGGTGATGAACGCCCGTTTCGCGCTCAATGCCTCGAACGCCCGTTGGGGTTCGCTGTATGACGCGCTCTACGGCACCGATGCCATCAGCGAAGCTGACGGCGCGGAAAAAGGCAAAGGCTACAACAAGGTTCGCGGCGACAAGGTCATCGCCTTCGCCCGCGCCTTCCTCGACGAAGCGGCGCCATTGGCTGCTGGCTCTCACGTCGATTCCACCGGCTACAAGATCGTTGACGGCAAACTGGTGGTCGCCCTTAAAGGCGGCAGCAATACCGGCCTGCGCAACGATGCACAGCTGATTGGTTTCCACGGCGATACAGCCGCACCGACCGCGATCCTGCTGAAAAACAACGGCCTGCATTTCGAAATCCAGGTCGACGCCAGCACCCCGGTCGGCCAGACCGACGCTGCCGGCCTCAAAGACATCCTGATGGAAGCCGCACTGACCACCATCATGGACTGCGAAGACTCCGTCGCCGCCGTCGATGCCGATGACAAAGTGGTGATCTACCGCAACTGGCTCGGCCTGATGAAGGGCGATCTGTCGGAAGAAGTCTCCAAGGGCGGTCAGACCTTTACCCGCACCATGAACGCCGACCGCACTTATACCGGTGTCGATGGTAAGGAACTGAGCCTGCATGGTCGTTCGCTGCTGTTCGTGCGCAACGTCGGTCACCTGATGACCATCGACGCGATCCTCGATAAAGACGGCAACGAAGTACCCGAAGGCATCCTCGACGGCCTGGTCACCAGCCTCGCAGCGATCCACAGCCTCAACGGCAACAACTCGCGCAAGAACAGCCGTACCGGCTCGGTCTACATCGTGAAACCGAAGATGCACGGCCCGGAAGAAGCGGCGTTCACCAACGAGCTGTTCGGTCGCATCGAAGAAGTGCTGGGCTTGCCACGTAACACGCTGAAAGTCGGGATCATGGACGAGGAACGCCGTACCACGGTCAACCTCAAGGCCTGCATCAAGGCTGCCAGCGAGCGTGTAGTGTTCATCAACACCGGTTTCCTCGACCGTACCGGCGATGAAATCCACACCTCCATGGAAGCCGGCCCGATGGTGCGCAAGGCGGACATGAAGGCCGAGAAGTGGATCGGCGCCTACGAGAACTGGAACGTCGACATCGGTTTGAGCACCGGCCTGCAAGGTCGCGCCCAGATCGGTAAAGGCATGTGGGCGATGCCGGACCTGATGGCTGCGATGCTCGAACAGAAAATCGCTCACCCGCTGGCCGGTGCCAACACTGCCTGGGTTCCATCGCCGACCGCTGCCGCACTGCACGCGCTGCATTACCACAAGGTCGACGTGTTCGCCCGTCAGGCTGAGCTGGCCAAACGTGCGCGCGCTTCGGTGGATGACATCCTGACCATCCCGCTGGCCGTCAATCCGGACTGGACTGCAGAGCAGATCAAGAACGAACTGGACAACAACGCCCAGGGCATTCTCGGTTATGTGGTGCGCTGGATCGACCAGGGCGTGGGCTGTTCGAAAGTGCCGGACATCAATGATGTCGGCCTGATGGAAGACCGTGCGACGCTGCGTATTTCCAGCCAGCACATCGCCAACTGGCTGCGTCACGGCATCGTCACCGAAGATCAGGTCATGGAAAGCCTCAAGCGCATGGCGCCAGTGGTTGACCGTCAGAACGCCAATGACCCGCTGTACCGTCCGCTGGCCCCGAACTTCGACAGCAACATCGCCTTCCAGGCGGCGGTCGAACTGGTGGTCGAAGGCACGAAGCAGCCGAACGGCTACACCGAGCCGGTCCTGCACCGTCGTCGCCGCGAGTTCAAGGCTGCCAATGGCCTGTAACTAAGCGCTGACGCCGGACAAAAAAATGCCCTGATCGAAAGATCAGGGCATTTTTGTTTGGGAACGATCACCTACACATCCATTCCCAACTCATGCTTGACCAGCGCCAACAGCTTGTCGGTATCGATAGGCTTGAGCAGAAAATCCACCACACTCAAATGCATCGCTTCGATGGCGTCTTTCACATCGGCGTCGCCGGAGACAATGATGATCGGCAACGCCGCCCGCACCGACTCACGTACCTGACGGATCAGATCCAGGCCATCGACATTGCCCATGCGTAAGTCAGTGATCATCAAACCGATTGAAAGCTTTTTCAGTTCAGCTTCATCAACCAACATCTTGAGTGCAGTTTCGCCACTTGCTGCGGTAATGCATCGAACCCCACCGAGTTCCAGAATCTGCGACAACAACTCCCGCGCGTCTCTATCATCGTCAACGATCAATACCCTTTGCGTCGGCAGGGCAGGTTCCAGCATGAGGGCACTCAGCGCCTCGCGCTCGGCGTCACTCAAAATATCGTGGTCGGACATGGCTTACTCTACGATTTCATTTCTATTCCCTAGCACATCCGTCAGACATCGCTAAGCAGGCCTTCAATGTGCACTTCGTCGGAAAAATTTCCTATAGCCAATGTAGGAGGTTTTTCGCACAGTTGCGTCAGACATTTCCCAAATACCTACAGCTTCACGTCCTACCTAGACTTACGTCCAATGGGCACCCCGCGCGCAGGGGCCGACCATGGCTGAGTCATCCGACAACAACAATCAAAAGACTGCGGTAATGGTTATGAGTAAAGAGGATGCCTTCACACAGGCAGGGAAAACCGCGGTGTTGCAGAACATCCAGGGCACTTTGCAGTTCCTTCAGCGCTTCCCGCCCTTCAATCAAATGGAACACGCTCACCTGGCGTACCTGGTCGAGCAGTGCCAGCTGCGTTTTTATGCGCCCGGCGAGAGCATCCTCAAGCCCGCCGACGGCCCGGTCGAGCATTTCTACATCGTCAAGCAAGGCCGGGTCGTGGGAGAACGCCCGCATACGGCCAAGGGCGGCACCGAAACCACCTTTGAAATCACCACCGGCGAGTGTTTCCCCCTCGCCGCGCTGCTGGGTGAGCGCGCGACGCGCACCGAACATCTGGCCTCCGAAGACACCTTTTGCCTACAGCTGAACAAGCTGGCGTTCATCAAACTGTTCGCGCTTTCCAACGCATTTCGCGACTTTGCCCTACGCGGCGTGAGCAGCCTGCTGGATCAGGTCAACCAGCAAGTCCAGCAAAAAGCCGTGGAAACCCTCGGCACCCAGTACTCGCTCAACACCCGCCTGGGCGAATTGGCCATGCGTCATCCAGTGACCTGCAGCCCGACTACGCCACTGCGTGAAGCCGTGACCCTGATGCATGAGCAGCAGGTCGGCAGCATTGTGGTGGTCGACGAAGATAAAGCGCCGTTGGGGATTTTCACCCTGCGCGACTTGCGTCATGTGGTGGCCGACGGCACTGACGATTTCAACGAAGCCATCGAGCGCCACATGACCCGGGCGCCGTTTTTCCTGTCGCCGGACCACAGCGCCTTCGATGCGGCAATTGCCATGACCGAACGGCACATCGCCCACGTTTGCCTCGTGAAAGATCATCGCCTGTGCGGCGTGGTTTCGGAACGTGATCTGTTTTCCCTGCAACGGGTCGATCTGGTGCATCTGGCGCGGACCATCCGCAGCGCCCAGAAAGTGGAAAACCTGGTCGCGATGCGCGGCGAAATCGGTCAACTGGTGGAGCGCATGCTGGCCCACGGCGCTTCTTCAACCCAGATCACGCACATCATCACCCTTCTCAACGACCACACTGTATGCCGGGTGATCGAACTGACCCTCGCCGAGAAAGGCGACCCCGGCATTGCGTTCAGTTGGCTGTGCTTCGGTAGCGAAGGCCGCCGCGAACAGACGCTGCATACCGATCAGGACAACGGCATTCTGTTCGAAGCCCGGGACGCGGCCCACGCCGCCGAGATTCGCGGCAAATTGCTGCCCATTGCCCAACAGATCAACCAGAGCCTGGCGCTCTGCGGTTTCACCCTGTGCAAGGGCAACATCATGGCCGGCAACCCTGAGCTGTGCCTGTCCCGTGCCGAATGGTCCCGACGTTTTGCCGCGTTTATCCGCGAAGCCACACCGGAGAACCTGTTGGGTTCGAGCATTTATTTCGACTTGCGGGTGGTCTGGGGCGACGAGCAAGGCTGCGAGCAGCTGCGTCAGGGCATTCTCGATCAGGTGAATGACAACCGCCTGTTCCAGCGAATGATGGCCGAGAACGCCCTGCGCAACCGTCCGCCCGTAGGACGTTTCCGTGAGTTCGTACTGGCTCGCAAGAATGGTGAGAAAGCCACCCTTGATTTGAAAGTCCAGGGACTGACGCCGTTTGTCGACGGTGCCCGACTGCTCGCCCTGGCCCATGGCATCGAGGTGAACAACACGCTGGAGCGCTTTCGCCAACTGGTGGACAAAGAAGTCATCGAACGGCTGGACGGTGCGGCGTACGAAGAGGCCTATCATTTCATCCAGCAAACCCGCATGCAGCAACATCAGCTACAGACTCGGGAGAACTTGCCCTACTCCAACCGGGTCGATCCGGACAGCCTCAATCATCTGGATCGACGGATCCTGCGTGAATCCCTGCGCCAGGCCCAACGCCTGCAAAGCAGCCTGGCCTTGAGGTATCAGCTATGAGCCTGTTTTCATGGCTGCGTCCGGCAGGTCCCAGCCTTCCCTGCGACCTTCAACAACGCCTGCAACGCTTGCCCTCGGCGGCAGAGCTGGGCGAATGCAGCCTGCGCGAACAACGCTGGGTGGTGCTCGACCTGGAAACCACCGGGTTGAACCTGAACAAGGATCGGGTGTTGTCCATCGGCGCGGTGGTGATCGAGGATGGGGCGATCGACTTCAGCCAGCAGTTCGAACGCACGTTGCAATGCGCCGACATGAAGTTGGCGCCCAGTGTGTTGATCCATGGCCTGGGGCCAAGTGCGATTGCCGCGGGCAGTGATCCGGCTCAGGCCCTGGTCGAGTTCATGGAATTCGTCGGCGACAGCCCGGTGCTGGCGTTTCATGCGCCGTTCGATCAGCACATGCTCGGGCGCGCGCTGAAAGACCATCTGGGCTACAAGTTGCAGCATCCGTTTCTGGATGTGGCTGATATCGCGCCGCTGCTTTGCCCTCAGGCGCACATTCGCGATGCCGGGCTGGATCAGTGGATCGACTGGTTCAAACTCGAAGTGTTCGAGCGCCACAATGCCAGTGCCGATGCGTTGGCCACCGCTGAGTTGGCGTTGATTTTGTTCAGTCGGGCGCGGCAGTTGCAGATCCATAGCCCGTTGAATCTGCAGCAGCGGTTGAGTCAGTGGAAACGCAGACAGCGAGTGCCTTCCTTCTAAATCTCTGGCGCCTGGTCCGGCGCCTTCGCGAGCAAGCCCGCTCCCACAAGGTTCTGTGTCGTTCACCCATTTCGCGAACGACTCAAAACCTGTGGGAGCGTGGCTTGCCCGCGATGAACGATGACGCGGTTCAATTGAATACACGCCACTCAATCCAACCGACCAGCGCCAATTGCTTACCTCCCCCGCCTCTGCCACAATCGCGAACAATTCTCGTTACTTAACACTTCCCAATCGGTGATGCTGCGTGTCGTCAGTCCAAAGCCCTCAAAGTGAGCTCGTTGGTGCGTTGTATCGCGACCATCGCGGTTGGCTGTTGGCCTGGCTACGACGCAATGTGGCCTGTCCGCAACGGGCTGAAGACCTGAGTCAGGACACTTTCGTGCGTTTGCTGGGTCGTGAAGAACTGAAGGCGCCACGCGAACCGCGCGCGTTTCTGGTGGCGATTGCCAAGGGGCTGCTGTTCGACTATTTCCGCCGCGCCGCGCTGGAACAGGCCTACCTCACCGAACTGATGCTGATCCCCACCGGTGAACAACCGTCGGTGGAGGAACAGCAACTGATACTCGAAGACCTCAAAACCATCGACCGCCTGCTCGGCAAGCTCTCAAGCAAGGCCCGGGCGGCGTTTCTCTATAACCGTCTCGATGGCCTCGGCCACGCCGAAATCGCCGAGCGCCTGGGCGTGTCGGTACCGCGGGTGCGCCAGTATCTGGCCCAGGGCATTCGTCAGTGCTACATCGCGCTGTACGGTGAGCCGGTATGAGTCCGGTCAGTTCCAAACCCGTCTCGGCGCAGGTGCTGGATGCCGCGATTGCCTGGCAGTTGTCCCTGGACTCCGGCAACCCGGTGGAGCGCGAAGAGTTCGCCAAATGGCACGCCGCCCACGAAGAACATGCGCGGGCCTGGCGCCAACTGGGCATGCTCGACCAGCGCTTCAGCGTTGCCAGCGGCCCGGCACGCACCGCGTTACTGCAATCGCGCGAAAGCATTCGCCGGCGCGTGCGCAAACTCGGCAGCGGCTTGGCCAGCATCGTCGCGGTGATCGGGTTGGCGTTGTTTGCCGGTGATCGTTATCTGCCGATCGACTATTGGCTGGCCGACCAGCGCACCGCCACCGGCGAACAACGCACCCTGCGCCTGACCGATGGCACGCTGATCAACCTCAACACCCACAGTGCCGTGGATGTGCGTTTCGATGAAAAACAACGGCTGATCATCCTCCAGGAAGGGGAAATTCTCGTCGAAACCGGCCATGGCGACACCCGGCCGTTCATCGTCGAAACCCGCGAAGGCAGCATGCGCGCACTGGGAACAAGGTTCCTGGTCAAGCGTGAAGAACAAGGTACACGCCTGAGCGTGCTGAAATCAGCGGTGGCGGCTCACCCCGAGTCGAGCCCGGAAGAGCAGATTCTGCGTGAAGGCCAGCAAGTCCTGATGCGCAGCAATGGCCTCGGGCCGATCGTCGCGCTCACCCTCGGCGCCGATGCCTGGACCCGCGGCATGCTGGTGGTGGACAACACACGGCTGGAAGACCTGGTCCATGAACTCGGTCGTTATCGACGCGGGCATCTTGGCGTTGCGCCAGAAATCGCCGACCTGCGCATCACTGGCAGCTTCCCGCTGCACGACACCGATCTGGCCCTGAGCGCCCTGCTGCCGACCCTGCCGGTGCAGATCGAACAGCACACGCCGTGGTGGGTGACGGTCGCGGCGAAGACTGACGCTAAATGATCGTTCCCACGCTCTGCGTGGGAATGCAGCCCGTGACGCTCCGCGTCACATGCCGAAGCGGACGCAGAGCGTCCATTGAGGCATTCCCGCGCAGAGCGTGGGAACGATCCCCCCTTAGCGACTGGTTTACTGAATCGAAATTATTTTCAATCAGCCCTATCACTTTTGAATTCTCGTCCGGCACCTAGGCAATTGAGAAATATTTCCATTCAGGAGCCGCTGTATGTCCCGCTCGCTAGACACCGTGTTGCGCCCCAGTTTGCTGGCGATTGCCATTGCCCTTAGTGCCCCTCTGGCCAGCAGTCAGCTGATGGCCGCTGAACAGGCATCCAGCGTTCGCGCCTACAACCTGCCAGCCGCGGCATTGGCCAACACTCTGAACCAGATCGCCAGCCAGGCGGGTCTGGCGCTGTCGTTGAATCCTTCACTGGCGGCAGGCAAGACCTCGGCACCGGTCAACGGCCAGTTCGACGCTGCCGGCGCCCTGCGCGAAGCCTTGCGCGGCACCGGTCTGCAACTGGAACAAAGCAGCACTGGCACCTTCAGCCTGGTGGCCGTGCCCGAGGGTGTGATGGCTCTGCCGGCGACCAGCGTGATCGGCGCGGAAAACACCGAGAGCGCTTGGGGTCCAGTACAAGGCTACCTCGCAAAACGTACGGCAGCAGGGACTAAAACCGATACGGCGCTGGCGGAGGCACCGCGGTCAATTTCTGTTGCCACCCGTGAACAGATGCAAGACCGCGCCGTGCAAAACCTGGATGACGCAGTCCGTTACATGCCCGGCGTCGTAGCCAGCAGCTACGGCAGCGATAGCCGCGCCGAGTGGTTGAAGGTTCGTGGATTTGAGCCCACCCAATTCCTTGATGGACTGCCCCTGCCCAAGGGCACCTATGCCATGCCGAAGATGGAAACCTGGGATCTGGAGCGTGTGGCATTGTTGCGTGGCCCGGCATCGTCGGTCTATGGCCAGACGCCTCCTGGTGGCTTGATCGATATGGTCAGCCGCCGCCCCGAAGACATTGCCAGCAACGAAGTGCAATTGCAGATCGGCAGCTATCAGCGCAAGCAGATCAGCTTCGACAGCACCGGCCCCATCGATGACGAAGGACGCTTTCTTTACCGTGTCAGCGGCGTGGTGCGAGACAGCAATACAGCCATCGAGCACAACGATGACAAGCGTTACAACATCGCTCCCAGCCTGACATGGAACATCGATCCCGATACCAAGCTGACGTTCCTGAGCCAGTTCAACCGTGACGACACAGGCATCACCAGCCAGTTCCTTCCTTTACAAGGCACCAAGCTTTCAACGCCTGCTGGCGAAGTGAAGTACCACAAGAATCTCGGTGATCCGGAGTGGGAGTTCTACGACAAGACCTATTACGCGTTGGGATATGCTTTTGAGCACCGGATGAACGATGTCTGGCAGTTCCGTCAGAACCTGCGCTACACCAAGAGCGACCTGTCCTTCCAAGGCATTACCGCAGGCGGTTTTTATGGTTCGGTGAGTGACGACGGTACCCTCGCCCGAGGTGCCAACATCGTCAACGAAGACATCAGCCAGTTCGCCGTGGATAACAATTTCCAGGCGGATTTCGACACGGGTTCGATCAAGCACACCGTGTTGCTGGGCCTGGACCACCAGCGCGTCAACACCAATTACAAATGGCTGTATGGCAGCGCGCCGACCAGCAATATCATCACCCCGATCTACGGCCAGGACTTCAGCAACGTCAGCTACACCGCGTTCAATGATTACAACCAGAAGACCCATGACACCGGCCTGTACTTCCAGGACCAGATGGCCCTGGATAACTGGCGCCTGACGTTGGGCGGCCGTCAGGACTGGCTGCACACCGACACGACCTTCTACAACATGAACAATGCCAAGGACACCCGCGACGACACCGCCTTCACCGGCAACGCGGCGCTGAGCTATGTGTTCGATTCCGGCTTTACACCGTACATCTCCTACGCCGAATCCTTCCAGGCGGAAGCCGGCGGCGCCAATGGCGAGGCGTTCCGTCCAGGCACTGGCAAACAATATGAGATCGGTATCAAGTACCAGCCTCCGGGCAGCGACATGTTGTTCACCGCAGCGGCCTATGACCTGACCCGCAAGGACATCGTGCTCAGTGACACCCTGGGTGTATCTCGCCCTCTGGGTGAGGCCAACGTGCGCGGGTTCGAGTTGGAAGCTACCGGAAACGTCAACGAGAACTTGAAATTGACGGCCGCGTACACCTACGCCAACAGCAAGATGACTAAAGTCACCGACCCTCTGGATAAAAACCGCCCACTCCCACTGACCCCGGAAAACCAGGCTTCTGCATGGGCTGATTACACGTGGCATACCGGTGTTCTGGATGGTTTCGGAATCGGCTTCGGCGTGCGCTATATCGGCGAAACCGACAATATCGCCATCGGCAGCATGGGCTTCGTACGCGATCCATCAGACGGCCATAGCAGTTCCTACACCGTCTATGACGCGGCAGTCCATTACGACCTGGGCCGCCTGAACAACACGCTCAAGGGTGTGAGTCTCAGCGTCAATGCCAACAACGTATTCGACAAAGAATACATTTCGACCTGCGACGGTTTTTACTGCTACTACGGCGACCGTCGCAACGTAATGGCCAGCGTCGGCTACAAGTGGTAACGCCTTGATCTGACACACCTGATATCCAAGCCGTCCCTCGAGGACGGCTTTGGTATTTCTGAAGGCTATGAAATGAAAAGCAAAACAATTCGCCGCTGGTCCTTCGTCCACACCTGGACCAGCCTGATCTGCACCGTGTTCCTGCTGATGCTCGCGCTGACCGGGCTGCCATTGATCTTCCATCACGAAATCGACCACTTGCTGGGCGATGCCGCTGAATTGAAGACGATGCCGGCGGACACCCCGCATCTGAATTTGCAGCAGTTGGTGCTGGCCGCTGAAAAACATCGCCCCGGCGAAGTGATGCAGTATTTCGGCTTCGACGAAGACGAGCCCAACGCCGTGATCACGATCATGGCGGCCACCGCGGGCACTGAGCCGAATTCTTCTCACACCTTCATGCTCGACGCCCGCACCGGTGAAGCGCTGGAAATGCCGTCGGCCAACGGCGGCTTCATGATGATCATGTTGCGTCTGCACGTGGACATGTTTGCCGGTCTGCCGGGCAAGTTGCTGCTGGCGTTCATGGGCATTCTGTTCGTGGTGGCGATTGTGTCCGGGACGGTGCTGTACCTGCCGTTCATGCGCCGATTGAAATTCGCCACCGTGCGCCAGGACAAATCCACGCGCCTGCGCTGGCTCGATCTGCATAACCTGATCGGCGTGGTGACCTTGACCTGGGCCTTGGTGGTCGGCGTCACCGGCGTCATCAGCGCTTGCGCCGACTTGCTGATTGCCGCGTGGCGCAACGACAGCTTGAGCGCGATGGTCGCGCCCTATCGCGACGCGCCGCCATTGACCCATTTGGCGCCAGCGACCCGCTTGCTCGACATCGCCAAGGAAGTCGCTCCGGGCATGCAGCCGGACTTCATTGCCTTTCCCGGCACACGCTTCTCCAGCGAACACCATTACGCGGTGTTCATGAAAGGCAGCACTCACCTGACCTCGCACCTGCTGACACCAGTGCTGATCGACGCCAGCACCCTGCAAGTCACCGCCGTGGCTGAACGCCCGTGGTACATGGACGCCATGGGCATGTCCCAGCCGCTGCACTTCGGTGATTACGGCGGCATGCCGATGAAAATCCTCTGGGCGACGTTGGATGGGCTGACCATCGTCGTGCTCGGCAGCGGCGTTTATCTTTGGGTGGTGCGGCGCAAGGCGGTGAAACCGGTGCTCGAAAACGCGGAGAGTGCAGCATGAGGCCGCGGCAGTCGAATTTCTGGAAAGTCTTCTCCACCCCGACAGTCATCGCCCTGCTCAGCGCGGCGGGGTTGTTTTCCGCGTTGCTGGGCGATGGCGTGTGGGACGCCTTGAGCTGGCTTGGACTGGGCATTCCCGCCATCCTCGCCCTGCGCGGCCTGCTGCAACGCCGCTAACCCAAATCGATCGGCGAACTCCTGTAGCAGCTGTCGAGCAGCGCGAGGCTGCGTCCGGCTGCGTAGCGGCCGCAGTCCGGCAAACGCGATTTGTCTGAAACAACTCGGCCGCAGGATGCACGACTGCTGCGCAGCCGGACGCAGCCTCGCGCTGCTCGGCAGCTGCTACAGAGTTAAATGCGCCAACCGTTTGAGCTCCCGGATCCACGCGCTATGCTGCCCAGCACTGCCCACTCCGAGATGCTGCCATGTCCGCCCCCAGCATGACCCTGTTCCACAACCCGTTGTCGCCCTTCGTTCGCAAAGTCATGGTGCTGCTGCACGAAACCGGTCAACAGGACCGCGTAGCGCTGCAAGACTGCGTGCTCACACCGGTCAGCCCGGACCTGATGCTCAACGAAGACAACCCGCTGGGTAAAATCCCGGCCCTGCGCCTGGCCGATGGCAGCGTCATCCATGACAGCCGGGTGATCCTCGATTACCTCGACCACCAGCACGTCGGCAACCCGCTGATCCCGCGTGACGGTTCGGCCCGCTGGCGGCGCCTGACCCTGGCCTCCCTGGCCGACGGGATCATGGACGCGGCGGTGCTGATTCGTTATGAAGTCGCCCTGCGTGCCCCGGAAAAACACTGGGATGAGTGGCTCGACGGCCAGCGCGAGAAGATTCGTCGTGGCCTGGCATTGCTGGAAGCGGACGCGATTGCCGAGCTGACCAGCCACTTCGACGTGGCGGCGATTAGTGTCGCCTGTGCGTTGGGCTACCTGGATTTGCGCCATCCGGATCTGGAATGGCGCACGGTGAATCCGAAGCTGGCTGCTTGGTATTTCGAAGTCAGTCAGCGGGCTTCGATGCTGGCGACGATGCCTAAGGTTTAGATTTTTACTGGCTGTCAGGGCCTCTTCGCGAGCAGGCTCGCTCCCACAGTTGATCGGTTGTGTGCACGAATTTTGTGTTCACTGGAGATCCCTTGTGGGAGCGAGCCTGTTTGCGATGGCACCACTGCGGATCCACTGGAAACAACACCGCAATCTGCGTCGCCAACGCTTCCCCTTCCCGCTGATCCTCACGCAACCCCAACGACCGGCTCATTCCACAGCCCCGAGATCAAACACCAACGGCTTGGCCGGCTTCTGCCCGATCCCGTACCAGTCCAGCTTGCGGGTCAGCACCATGAACACGCCCAACAACCCGAACAACAGCAGCGAACCCATCAACAACGCGTAATCCTCGGCACTGAGCAAGCCATAGAGCAAGCCATACAACGCCGCCAGTCCCGCCGAAAAACTCAAGCCGTGACGCACGCTGCGCAGCACATGGCAGACATAAAACCCGATCAACAACACACAGCTGCCCGCCGACAACAGATACGCCTGGGCAAAGCCGATGTGCTCGGACAGCGATAGCAACAGCAGGTAGAAAAACGCCAGCGCCACACCCACCAGCGCGTACTGGATTGGATGCACGGCCATGCTTTTGAGCACTTCGAACAGGAAGAAACCGGCGAAGGTCAGGGCAATGAACAGCAGCGCGTATTTGATCGCCCGATCGCTTTTCAGGTACTGATCCACCGGGTCGATGAAGCTCACCCCGAAGTTGCGGCTCTTGAACTCGTCACAACGGTCGCTGGTCAGGCAGTTGGTCAAGGCTTCTTCCAGGTTGGTGGAAAAGAACGAAGTCTGCCAATTCGCGGTAAAACCTGTGCCGGTGACTTCACGCTGAGCCGGCAAGTAGTTGCCGATAAAACTCGGGTGAGGCCAGTTGGCGGCCAGTTGCACCTTGCTGGTTTTGCCGACCGGAGTGATCTGCAACTGGCCGGTGCCCTGCAGGCGCAGGTCAAAGGCGAATGCCAGTTCCGCGCCTTTGTGCCTGTCCAGCGCGGGCAACTTGACGTGTGCCCCCTCGCCTAGCCAACCCAGCTGCGTGCCCGGTTCAAATTCCAGACTCTGACCGTTGAGGTCTAGTTTCAGGGCATTTTCGATCCCGCGGATATCGCTGATGCCTATCGTCAGGAACGCTTGGTCAAACTGATAATCGGCGAAATCTTCCTCGATGCCCATTTGCGCGGGAATCGAAAACAGGCCGCTGATGTGGTTGTCGGCGTGGTACAGCCGCGCCTCGTAAATACCCCGCGAGCGCAACTCGGTCTGCACCTTGCCGTCGAGCTCGAAACGCTCCGGCAGAAAATACAGTTGGCCGCGTTCTTCGCCGATTTCCTGATAGCGCTTGTTGGTTTTCTCATTGGTCTTCCAGGTGCGCACCACTTTGCGATACGGCACCACCATGATCGGACCGCTCAGTTGCTGGCTGTAGCTGGAACTGCGGGCGATGTCTTCGAGGACAATGTCGCGCAGTTGCTGGCGATCCTGGATCACGCCGTTGATCATCAAGAGCGGGATCAGCAACAACAGAATCAGAAGGGCAATTGCCCCGAGTTTTAGGGTCAGGCTGCGGTTCATGGGACTCTCCCTGTTTGGATGGGGCGAGTCTGGGTGGTGTGTGTGGGGGATTTATGGGAGGAATGTGGAGAGTGTGTGGAGACTGGTTGATGTTGATCGTTTGATCGTTCCCACGCTCTGCATCGGAACGATCACACGGGGAAGCGCAAACCTGCTTCAACACCGTCCCCGACATTGCCGATGCATAGTTCTCCGCCATGCAGCTTCATCACCTCTTCAACAAAATTGAGTCCCAGCCCCGTGCTCTTGCGCCCGCTGTCCGGTCGCGGCAGTGAATAGAATCGTTCGCTCAACCTCGGTAACGCATAGTCGGGAATCGCCTCGGCCTGGTTGAACAGTTTGAATTCGATTTGCTCGCCAACCTTCGCAGCACTGAATCGCAGCAATCCACGAGCCGGGGTGAAGTCCAAAGCATTCTCCAGCAGATTGCCCAGCGCCTGACGCAACAGGAACGGCTCACCGGTCAGCAGCAGATCCGCTGGGATGGTTTGCTCCACGCGCAACTGCTTGCCTTCGATGCGCGCCGCCTGAGCGCTCAGCAATTCATCGACCAACTTCGCCAGCGGCACCGTCACCCGCTCTTCCAGCCCTTGGCGTTGCTCGACCAGGGCCAGGTTCAACAGGCGTTCGATCAACTGCTGCATCCGCGCGCTTTCGCTGTCGATGTTGCTGACAAAACGCTGTTGCTGGGCCAGCGGCATCTCGCCCTGCAACAACTCCGCCGCGCCGCGAATCGCCGCCAGCGGGCTTTTCAGTTCGTGGGTCAAGGTGTGTACGTAACGCTCGACATAGGCTTTGCCTTCGAGCTGCGTGCGCATCTGCTCCACCGCCGTCGCCAATTGTTCCAGTTCGCCACCACGGTAATGCGGAACCTCGACCCGCCGGCCTTCACTGACCGCCTGAGCGTAAGCAGTCAACCGCCGCAGCGCCGCGCTCAACCACCACGACAACAGCGCGCCAAACAGCAGACCGAGGCCGATCAACCCGGCGCCCCAGGCAAGCAATCGCCGCTCGGTGCGATCAACGTATGGCTGCAACGAGCTATTGGGTTTGGCCACGGTAACCACGCCGATGATCTGGCCGTTGTCGCGAATCGGGGCGCCGACGTGCATCACTGAGGAGCTCGGATCGTCTGGATCGCTGCGGCTGGAACGAGCGCCGTATTCGCCTCGCAGGGTCAGTAAAACGTCGTTCCAGCGCGAGTAGTCCTGCCCCACTGCCATGCCGCTGGAGTCCAGCACCACAACACCCTTGGCATCGGTGACGTAGATGCGGTGGTTGACCTGATTCTTCGGCAATCCCCAGATGTTCGCCTTCGGTTGCCGTTCGCCATAAGCCTTGAGCAGCTCGGGCCAGCGGTTCTGGTTCAGGGTGCCGGCCTTGAAGTCGTCGCGCAGGATTTCGGCCATCAGGTTGGCGGTGTCGACCAGCGTTTCTTCGGTGGACTGGCGCACGCCGGGACGGATTTCTTCCATCACGGTGTTCAGCACGAAATAACCGGTCAGGCCGATAAACAGCACATAGACCAGAAAGATCCGGATCCCCAGCGGCATCAGCTACGCCCCGGGCTGTAGCTGTAGCCGAGGCCGCGATGGGTCTGGATCGGCTCCGCGTCGGCTTTCACCTGGCGCAGTTTGGCGCGCACGCTCTTGATGTGGCTGTCGATGCTGCGCTCGTACCCGGCATCGGCGGCGACACCCAGCGCATCGAGCAATTGCTCGCGGCTGAAGACCCGTTCGGGTTGCTCCAGCAGGCATTGCAGCAGACGGAATTCATGACGGGTCAGGGTTAGCAGCTGACCGCGGTAGCTGATCTGTACCCGTTCGCTGTCGATGCGAAACAACGTCGATGCCACCTCGGCGCTCGCTCGCGGTGCCATGCGCTTGAGAATCGCCCGGACCCGCGCCGCCACTTCCCTTGGGCTGAACGGCTTGACCACGTAATCGTCGGCACCGATTTCCAGGCCCACGACGCGATCGATTTCGGCATCCCGGGCGCTGAGGAAGATCACCGGCACTTCGCTGAAACGGCGCAATTGCTTGCAGGTCTCGAAGCCGCTGATGTCCGGCAGACCAATGTCGAGAATGATCAGGTCGGCCGGTGTCTGGCGCTGATGCTCAAGCGCCGCGGCGCCAAGGCTCAGCCAGGTGGTGGTGAAGCCCTCGCCCTGCAAGGCGAAAATCAGGGTGTCGGCAATCGCCGCTTCGTCTTCGACAATCAGGATATGAGGCATGGCGTCCGAGCCCGGCAGTTAAGTGGGCGAACGGTGCCCCAAGGCTCACGTCACGTCAATGAGACCACTTCAAATCAGCAGTCGGGTTTGTCCGCCGTAAAGCGCCGTGCCGGGTTCACCGCCGCGCCGAACTCACGCAAGGCTTTGGCGCCAATCAACAAAGGGTAATTGAAGCTGCTGCGGTCGGTGAGGTTGACCTCCACGGTGCGCTTGACGTTGCCCAGGCACAGCTCCAGATCGACCACCGGACGCTTGGTGGGTTCGACCGATTCGTTGTCGTCGTCATCTTCTTCGGAGCGGGTCTTGATCTTGCTGATCCGCGCGACCTTGTGCTCGTAGACCTTGTTACTCGCGCCTTTGGTAGCGAGGCGGAAACGCACCCACTCGTCGCCATCACGAGTGAAGGTTTCGATGTCTTTGGCCGACAGCGACGCGGTCAGGGCGCCGGTGTCCATCTTGGCCTTGAGGACTTCGCCACCGATTTCCGGCAGCGCGATGTATTCGTAGCGCCCGTACAGGGTCGGCTCAGCAGCCAGGACCGGCAGGGCTATAAGGGAAAGCAGTGCAAGGAGGGATTTCACGTAATGGGCTTCCTTGAGGAGTGGGCAGCGGAATTTTAGACCGTCAGTGAGCAATTCGTTCGTTCTTGAAATCGCTTCGCGGGCAAGCCACGCTCCCACAGGGTTTCGTGTCGTTCACAAACCTTGGGTACACCCCAATCTACTGTGGGAGCGGGCTTGCCCGCGAAGAGGCCGGAACAGTCCCCCCACAAATGACTGACAGGTTCAAATCTGCTCAAGCATACCGCCGAAAAGGTGAAACATTTGTCGTCACCGATTTGGCCTGCCGTCCGAAGCTGCTTATCATTGCGCGCCCAGAAGCTTTCAAGAGTTATCTATGCGCCGCCTGCTCACCGGCTGTTTCGTTACCCTGCTGCTGTTGCTCAACACCCTGGTCCTGTTCGGGCCGCTGATGGTGTTCGCCTTGCTCAAACTGGTCCTGCCCGGGCGCTTGCGTGATTACGCCTCGTGGACGGTGATGGCGATCGCCGAGACCTGGGCCGAAATCGACAAGCTGATTTTCCGCCTGTGCATCCCCACGCAATGGGACATCCGTGGCGGCGATGACCTGCGGGTCGACACGTCGTATCTGGTGATCAGCAACCATCAATCCTGGGTCGATATCCCGGCGCTGATCCAAACGCTGAACCGACGCACGCCGTTCTTCAAGTTCTTCCTCAAGAAAGAGCTGATCTGGGTACCGTTCCTGGGGCTGGCGTGGTGGGCGCTGGATTACCCGTTCATGAAACGCTACACCAAGGCATTCCTGGCGAAGCACCCTGAACTGGCCGGCCAGGACCTGGAGATCACCAAAGCGGCGTGCGAGTTGTACAAGCGTCAGCCGGTGACAGTGGTCAATTACCTGGAAGGCACGCGCTATACCGCGGCGAAAAGTGCCCGGCAGCAATCACCCTTCACCCACCTGCTCAGGCCCAAGGCTGGCGGCGTGGCGTTTGTTCTGGCGGCAATGGGCGAACAGCTGGACGCGGTCCTTGATGTGACGGTGGTTTATCCGCAGCCAACGATTCCGGGGTTCTGGGATTTGCTCAGCGGTAACGTGCCGAAGGTCATCATCGACATCCAGACCCGCGAACTCGACCCGGCGCTGTGGCAGGGCGATTACCAAAACGATCCGCAGTTTCGCGAAACCATCCAGAACTGGGTCAACCAGCTCTGGATCGAGAAGGATCAGCGCATCGACGCGTTGCGCGCCGAGCGCCGCTGAATCAGATACCGGTGCCGGTGCCGGTGCCTGCACCCCAGATCCCGCCCAGGTTTGTCAGCAGTGAACCGCCGACGCCCTGCTGACCGAAAAATTGCAGAAGCACGGGGGCAAACAGGCCGATCATGCCGGTGTCCATGCCCAATGCGCTGAAGGCACTGTTCAGGTCGTTGGTGTTACTCACGTTGCCCATGAGGTTGTCCAGACCTGCCGCTTTACCGGACGAGCCAAGCAAACCGCTGAGGACGCCCAGTTCACCGCCACCGGCCAGCAAGTCGATGCCGGGCACGCTTTTGGCCAACTCCGAGTAGTCGGTCGAACTCAATTGATTCCTCGCCAGACCGAGCATCGCCCCGGCACCGCCAATGGCTTGTTCCGGCGTCACGTTCAATTGGCTGAGCGCACTCAGCAAACCGGCGGTCTGCGCGGTCTGCGAAGTCGGCGCGGCGGCGTCATCGCCCTGCGTGCCGGAGAGGGCATTGGCCGCGTCGAACAGGTTGAACTGAGCAAAGACCGGACTGGCCGCCAGACACATCAGCGAAGCCAGTGCAAAACCGCGTGAAATCTTCATCCAGACATCCTCATGTGCCATGAAAACCGCCCGGCAATGGGCGGCGAAAAACCGTGGTTTGGACTGGCATCCAGGGGGATTGTTCCCAGGTTTGGCAAGCGTCTGACGAACAGTCGAAAAAGAATGGACCGGCGCAGGCCGCGCGTTGGCAGCCCTGTAAATGATCGTTCCCACGCTCTGCGTGGGAATGCCTCCTGTGACGCTCTGCGTCACGCTTTGGGACGCGGAGCGTCCCGGGCTGCATTCCCACGCAGAGCGTAGGAACGATCATCATCCAACAAAAAACGGCGACCCGAGGGTCGCCGTTTTGTTTTGCCTGAAGCCTTTACGCTGCGCTGAACAGTTTGTGTGGATCGATCACAAACTTCTTCGGCACGCCCGCATCGAACTCGCCATAACCACGTGGCGCGTCATCCAGACTGATGACTTCCACGCCAACAATGTCGGCAATGTGGATACGGTCCCACATGATCGCCTGCATCAGCTGGCGGTTGTACTTCATCACTGGCGTCTGGCCAGTGTGGAAGCTGTGGGATTTAGCCCAGCCCAGACCGAAGCGGATGCTCAGGCTGCCCATCTTCGCGGCGGCGTCGACGGCACCCGGATCTTCAGTCACGTACAAGCCCGGGATACCGATTTTGCCGGCCACCCGAACCACGCCCATCAGCGAGTTGAGCACGGTGGCCGGAGCCTCGTGTTTCACCCCGTCATGGCCGTGACCACGCGCTTCGAAGCCCACGGCGTCGACGGCGCAATCCACTTCTGGCTCGCCCAGCAGTGCGGCGATTTGCTCGTGCAGCGGGGTGTCCAGGGACAGGTCGGCGATTTCGAAACCCTGAGCCTTGGCGTGTGCCAGGCGGACAGTGTTGACGTCACCGATGATCACCACGGCCGCGCCCAACAGGCGAGCGGAAGCGGCAGCGGCCAGACCGACAGGACCGGCACCGGCGATGTACACGGTGCTGCCCGGACCAACGCCGGCCGTCACTGCGCCGTGGTAACCGGTCGGCAGGATGTCGGAGAGGCAGGTCAGGTCGCGGATTTTTTCCATGGCCTTGTCGCGGTCAGGAAGTTTCAGCAGGTTGAAGTCGGCATACGGCACCATCGCGTATTCAGCCTGACCGCCGGTCCAGTCGCCCATGTCGACATAACCGTAAGCACCGCCCGGACGCGCCGGGTTGACGCTGAGGCAAACGCCGGTATGCATTTCCTTGCAGGAACGGCAGCGCCCGCAAGCTACGTTGAACGGTACGGACACCAGGTCGCCGATCTGCAGGTTCTCGACGTCGCTGCCCTTCTCGATCACTTCACCGGTGATTTCGTGGCCCAGTACCAGGCCGGTTTGAGCGGTTGTACGACCGCGCACCATGTGCTGGTCGGAACCACAGATGTTGGTGGAAACCACACGCAAGATGACAGCGTGGTTGATCTTCCTGCCGCGCGGGTCCTGCATTTTCGGATAGTCGATTTTCTGTACTTCGACTTTGCCATTGCCGAGATACACCACACCACGATTGCCAGACATGCTTTCACCTCGCTGTTGTTTTTATGTAACGGTCGCGTCGCCATGGGTCGGCGGCGCGTTGATTGCTCGGGTTATTGCCTGTGTGTCTTTGCGTTGTTTGTCAGGGCCTCATCGCGGGCAAGCCCGCTCCCACAGTGGACGGGGTGAACACAAGGTCTGTAAACGACAAAGGACCCTGTGGGAGCGGGCTTGCCCGCGAAGGCGATCTAAAGAACGACTGTGCGATTGGCGTTAAGGAACACTCTTCGTTCAATGTGATAACCAACCGCTCGCGCCAATGTCAGCCCTTCAATATCCCGCCCCTTGGCGATCAAATCTTCCGGGTAATGACTGTGATCCACAGCTTCCACGCCTTGGGCGATGATCGGGCCTTCGTCCAGGTCGTTGTTGATGTAGTGCGCCGTGGCGCCGACCAGTTTCACGCCCTTGTTGTAGGCCTGGTGATAAGGCTTGGCGCCCTTGAAACCCGGCAGCAGGGAGTGATGGATGTTGATCGCCTTGCCGTCGAGTTTGCGGCACAGCTCGGGCGACAGGACTTGCATGTAGCGGGCAAGGATCACCAGTTCGGCGCCGGAGTCTTCGATCACCTGCCAGACCTGACGCTCCTGCGACGGTTTGTCGTTCGGGTCCAGCGGAAAGTGGTAGTACGGAATCTGATGCCAGTCCGCCAATGGCTTGAGGTCCGGGTGGTTGGAGACCACGGCGGCCACGTCCATCGAGAGCTGGCCGATGCGCTGGCGGTAGAGCAAATCGTTGAGGCAGTGATCGGCTTTGGAAACCATGATCACCACTTTCGGGCGGTAGTTCGGCGGCGTCAGTTCGAAGATCATGCCGAAGGCTTTACCACGCTCTTCGAGACCGGCGCGGAAGGCTTGCTCGTCGAAGCCGTCGGGCTGGCGGAATTCCACGCGAATGAAGAAACGGCCCGAAAGCCGGTCATCGAAGGAATGGTGCTCAGTGACGTAGCAGCCCTGCTCGAACAGAAAGCGGGTCACCGCGTCCACGGTGCCGAGGACGCTTGGGCAGTCGGCGGTCAGAATCCATGTGTCTGGGGCGCGGCTCATAGTGCGGTGACTCCTGTAGCGAAACTGATCGTTCCCACGCTCTGCGTGGGAACGCCGCCATGGACGCTCTGCGTCCGCTTTGGGACGCGGAGCGTCCCGGGATGCATTCCCACGCAGAGCGTGGGAACGATCTTTACGCCTGGACGCTCAGGCCATATTCGGCGGCCGCATCCTGCAACCACAACCACCAGTAATCCGAGAAGCTGCGACGAATCAGCAGTTCCCAGGTGTCTTCGGCGGTGTGACGGATCACCAGTTGCGACTTGGCAAACACGGTGCCCACAGCCTTGCCCACCGGGAAGCTGTTGGGATGCACGTCATAGCTGGTGGACTTCATCAGCACCTGGCGCACGTTCGGGCCGCTCAGTTCGAGCAGCTGCTGGCCGCCGCTGACGTTGGTGATCGCAATGTGCAGGTTGCCCAGCGCTTCACGCAGTTTCTTCTCGGCAGCGAATTCTTCACCGGTCGGCACGATCAGCAGCCATTCATCCGGCCCCATCCATTGCAGACTGGTTTCGCCTTTGACGATGACGGTCAGCGCGCCCGGCAATTCGATACCGAGGGCTTTGTGCACACCGGCTGCGAACGCAGCATCGTGGCCATCGCCACGGATGGTCAGGTGACCGAGGAGTTTTTTCTCACGCACGATCACGCCGGCGTTTTTGCGGCCCTTGCCCACCAGGCTGGCGAGGTCGGCATGATGCAGCGACGACTCGGCCTTGGCCCCGGTGGTTGGGCGTTGTTGGTAAACATTGGCTGCGGTCATAAAGCACCTGTTCCTGTATTCGTATTCCTGTGGGAGCGTGGCTTGCCCGCGATGGGAGCAACTCGGTCTGCCTGTGGCACCGCGTTATCGTTCATCGCGGGCAAGCCACACTCCCACAGGTACTGTGGTGTTAAACGTTCTGGCGATCGCCTTTCGGATCGAAGAACACCGAAGAAACGATTTCCGCCTCGATCACGCTGCCGTCGGCCAGCGGTGCGAACACCCGCTCACCCATGCGCTTCAAGCCGCCCTTGACCACACCCATGGCAAACGAATAGCCCAGGGAGTTGTGCAAGTAGCTGGAAGTCACGTGACCGACCATGGTCATCGGGATGGTTTGCTTGGTGTTGAACACCAGTTGCGCCCCTTCCGGCAGCCATTTGGTCGGATCGATCGGCTTCAGACCGACCAACTGTTTGCGTTGATCACGCACGCAGTCTTCGCGGTTCATGCCACGCCAGCCGATCCACGAGAACGGTTTGGTGCGACCGACACACCAACCCATGTTCAGGTCGTCCGGGGTCATCGAGCTGTCAGTGTCCTGACCGACGATGATGAAGCCCTTCTCTGCCCGCAGAACGTGCATGGTTTCGGTGCCGTAAGGCGTCAAGTTGTACTTCTTGCCGGCCTCGACGATTTTTTCCAGAACGCCCATGGCGTAGTCGGCCTGCACGTTGACTTCGTACGACAGTTCACCGGTAAACGAAATCCGGAACACCCGCGCCGGCACACCGCCGACCAGACCTTCTTTCCAAGTCATGAACGGGAAGGCTTCGTTACTCAGGTCGATGTCGGTGACTTCGCTGAGCAGCTTGCGGCTGTTCGGCCCGGACAGGGTCATGGTTGCCCAGTGATCCGTCACGGACGTGAAATACACCTTCAGATCTGGCCATTCAGTCTGGTGGTAGATTTCCAGCCATTGCAGCACGCGTGCAGCGCCGCCGGTGGTGGTGGTCATCACGAAATGGTTGTCGGCCAGGCAGGCAGTCACGCCGTCGTCGAACACCATGCCGTCTTCTTTGCACATCAGGCCGTAACGGGCCTTGCCCACGTCGAGCTTGGTCCAGGCGTTGGTGTAGATGCGGTTGAGGAACTCACGCGAATCCGGGCCCTGGATGTCGATCTTGCCCAGGGTCGAAGCGTCCAGCAGGCCGACGCTGTCGCGCACGGCTTTGCATTCACGCTTCACGGCGGTGTGCAGGTCTTCACCGTTTTTCGGGAAGTACCATGGACGCTTCCATTGACCGACGTCTTCGAACTCGGCGCCATTCTTCACATGCCAGTGATGCAGCGCAGTGAAACGCACAGGCTCGAAGATGTGCCCACAGTGACGGCCGGCCACGGCGCCGAAGGTTACCGGCGTGTAGTTCGGACGGAACATGGTGGTGCCCATCTGCGGGATGGTCACGTTCAACGAACGGGCGGCGATGGCCAGGCCGTTGACGTTGCCGAGCTTGCCCTGGTCCGTACCGAAGCCCAGTGCGGTATAGCGCTTGACGTGCTCGACCGACTCGAAACCTTCGCGGGTCGCCAGTTCGATGGCGGCAGCGGTGACGTCGTTCTGCAGGTCGACGAATTGCTTCGGCGCACGTGCGGTGTTCTTTTCATGCGGCACCTGGAACAGCGCCAGTGTTGGCTCTTCCAGACGGCTCAGGGCTTTCGGCAAGGTGCCTTCGACCACGCTGAAACCGGCTTCGCTGGCGGCGCGAGCACCACCTGCAAAACCATCGACCAGGGAATCACCGAGGCCGTAGACGCCGTTGATGCCACCGACGCACACGCGTTTCTGCGGTGCTTCGCCCGGTACGAAACCGAGGATGTCTTCACGCCAGATCGGCTTGCCGCCCAAGTGCGACGCCAGGTGAACCACCGGGCTGTAACCGCCGGAACTGGCGACCAGGTCGCAATCGAGCCACTCGCCCGGGCTGGTCACGGTGTGTGCTTTGACATCGATCGCGGCAACGCGAGCGGCGGTCACGTGCTTGCTGCCACGGGCCTCGATCACAGCGCTGCCGGTCAGGATGCGGATGCCCTTGGCGCGCGCTTCTTCCACCAGCGCACCGCGAGGGTTGCTGCGGGCGTCGGCGATCGCCACGACTTGCAGGCTGGCGTCGAGCCAATCCAGTGCAACGCGGTAGGCGTGATCGTTGTTGGTCGACAGCACCAGTTTCTTGCCCGGTGCCACGCCGTAACGACGCACGTAAGTCGACACAGCGCCGGCGAGCATGTTGCCCGGCACGTCGTTGTTGCCGTAAACCAGTGGACGCTCGTGAGTACCGGTCGCCAGCACTACACGCTTGGCGCGAACCCGGTGGATGCGCTGACGCACCTGGCCGATCGGGGCGCGGTCGCCGAGGTGATCGGTGAGGCGCTCGTGAATGGTCAGGAAGTTGTGGTCGTGGTAACCGTTGACCGTGGCGCGGGGCAACAGCAGCACGTCCGGGGTATTTTTCAGCTCGGCGATGACGCTGGCAACCCACTCGGTGGCAGGCTTGCCGTCGAGGCTTTCGCGGGAATCGAGCAGGCTGCCGCCGAACTCTTCCTGTTCATCGGCCAGGATCACACGCGCACCGCTGCGGGCAGCTGCCAGTGCAGCGGCCAGACCCGCAGGGCCAGCGCCGACGATCAGCACGTCGCAGTGCTGGTTCATGTAGTCGTAGGTGTCCGGATCGTTCTCGGTCGGCGAGCGGCCAAGACCAGCAGCCTTACGAATGTACTTCTCGTAAGTCATCCAGAACGATTGCGGGTACATGAAGGTTTTGTAGTAGAAGCCCGGCGGCATCAGCTTGCCGCCGACCTTGCCGAGAATCCCCATCATGTCGTTGTTCACGCTCGGCCAGCCGTTGGTGCTGGTGGCGACCAAACCTTGATACAGCGCTTGTTGCGTGGCGCGTACGTTGGGGATCTGCGTGGCTTCGGTCGCGCCGATCTGCAGCACGGCGTTCGGCTCTTCGGCACCGGCGGCGAAGATGCCGCGTGGACGCGAGTACTTGAAGCTACGACCGATGATATCGACGCCGTTGGCCAGCAAGGCCGCGGCCAGAGAATCGCCCTCAAAGCCTTTGTAGGTCTGGCCGTTGAAGGTGAAGCTCAGCACTTTGTTACGGTCGATGCGTCCGCCGTTGGACAGGCGATTGATCTGGCTCATACCTTCTCTCCCAGAGCCGTGGCGGCCGCTTTCGGGCTATCGGTCTTGTCGGTGAATTGTGGCTTGGCGCCGATCTTGTAGGTTTCGAGAATCTCGTAGGTCACGGTGTCACGGGTGGCGTTGAAGTACTGACGGCAACCGGCGACGTGATCCCACAGTTCGTGGTGCAAACCGCGAGGGTTGTCGCGGAAGAACATGTAGTCGCCCCACTCCTCGTCGGTGCAGCTGTTCGGATCCAGTGGACGCGGGATGTGCGCCTGGCCGGATGCGTGGAATTCCTCTTCGGAGCGCAGTTCGCCGCAGTGAGGACAGAAGATATGCAACATGGGGATTTCTCCTGTTAGTGGGCAACCGCAGCAGCGCCGTGTTCATCGATCAACGCACCGTTGTGGAAACGGTCGATGGAGAAAGGTGCAGCCAATGGGTGCATTTCACCCTTGGCCAGACTCGCGGCAAACACGTTGCCCGAGCCAGGTGTTGCCTTGAAGCCACCGGTGCCCCAACCGCAGTTGAAGAACATGTTCGGAACCGGGGTTTTCGAGATGATCGGGCAAGCGTCCGGCGTGGTGTCGACGATGCCGCCCCACTGACGGTTCATGCGCACGCGGGACAACACCGGGAACATCTCGACGATGGCTTGAATGGTGTGCTCGATCACCGGGTACGAACCACGCTGGCCGTAGCCGTTGTAGCCGTCGATACCGGCGCCGATCACCAGGTCGCCCTTGTCGGACTGGCTGATGTAACCGTGTACGGCGTTGGACATGATCACGCTGTCGATAATCGGCTTGATCGGCTCGGACACCAGCGCTTGCAGCGGGTGCGATTCGATCGGCAGACGGAAACCGGCGAGTTTGGCCATGTGCCCGGAGTTACCGGCAGTCACCACACCGACGCGCTTGGCGCCGATGAAGCCCTTGTTGGTTTCAACACCGATGCACACGCCGTTTTCCTTGCGGAAACCGATCACTTCGGTCTGCTGGATCAGGTCCACGCCCAAGGCATCGGCGGCACGGGCAAAGCCCCACGCCACGGCATCGTGACGGGCCACGCCGCCGCGACGCTGGACGGTGGCGCCCATCACCGGGTAGCGAGTGTTTTTCGAGCAGTCGAGGTACGGAATCTCGTCGGCCACTTGCTTGGCATCGAGCAGTTCGCCGTCCACGCCGTTGAGGCGGTTGGCGCTGACCCGACGCTCGGAATCACGGATGTCTTGAAGCGTGTGGCACAAGTTGTAGACGCCGCGCTGGGAGAACATCACGTTGTAGTTCAGGTCCTGGGACAGGCCTTCCCACAATTTCATAGCGTGTTCGTACAGGTGCGCCGACTCGTCCCACAGGTAGTTGGAGCGAACGATGGTGGTGTTGCGCGCGGTGTTACCGCCGCCCAGCCAGCCTTTCTCGACCACGGCCACGTTAGTGATGCCGTGCTCTTTGGCCAGGTAGTAGGCGGTCGCCAGACCATGCCCGCCACCGCCGACGATGACCACGTCATAGACCTTTTTAGGGGTCGGCGTGCGCCACATCTTCTGCCAGTTTTCGTGATGGCTGAGGGAGTGTTTGAAGAGGCCGAAGCCCGAGTAGCGTTGCATAGTCATTTACTCCAAAACCGCGCTCAGCGATAAACCGGGAAGTCCGCGCACAAGGCCGAAACGTGCTGCGCAACATTGGCCTCGACATCGGCGTCGCCGAGGTTGTCGAGGATGTCGCAGATCCAGCCGGCCAACTCGACGCACTGGGTCACCTTGAAGCCGCGAGTGGTCACCGCCGGGGTGCCGATGCGCAGGCCGGAGGTCACGAACGGCGACTGTGGATCGTTCGGGACAGCGTTCTTGTTCACGGTGATGTGGGCGCGACCGAGTGCTGCATCCGCGTCTTTGCCGGTGAGGCCCTGACGGATCAGGCTGACCAGGAACAGGTGGTTATCGGTGCCGCCGGACACTACATCGTAGCCGCGTTTGATAAATACGCCGGCCATGGCCTGGGCGTTGTCGATCACTTGTTGCTGGTAGGCCTTGAAACCAGGCTCCAGCGCTTCCTTGAAGCACACCGCTTTACCAGCGATCACGTGCATCAACGGGCCGCCCTGTGCGCCGGGAAATACCGCGGCGTTGAGCTTTTTCTCGATCTCTTCGTTGGACTTGGCCAGGATCAGCCCGCCACGTGGACCGCGCAGGGTCTTGTGGGTGGTGGTGGTGACCACATCGGCGTATGGCAGAGGATTCGGGTACAGGCCAGCGGCAACCAGACCGGCCACGTGGGCCATGTCGACGAACAGCAGCGCACCGACCTTGTCGGCGATCTGACGGAAACGTGGGAAGTCGAGGGTCTTGGAGTAAGCCGAGAACCCGGCGACGATCATTTTCGGCTTGCACTCGACGGCCAGACGTTCAACTTCGTCGTAGTCGATCAACCCGGTCTTGGTGTCGATGCCGTACTGCACGGCGTTGTAGAGCTTGCCCGAGGACGACACTTTCGCGCCGTGGGTCAAGTGACCGCCGTGAGCCAGGCTCATGCCGAGAATGGTATCGCCCGGCTGGATCAGGGCCAGGTAAACGGCGCTGTTGGCGGAAGAACCGGAGTGCGGCTGCACGTTGGCGTAGTCGGCACCGAACAGTTGCTTGGCGCGTTCGATGGCCAGCGCTTCAACTTTATCGACGTGCTCACAGCCACCGTAGTAGCGCTTGCCCGGATAGCCTTCGGCGTACTTGTTGGTCAGGCCGCTGCCTTGCGCTTCCATCACGCGCTTGCTGGTGTAGTTCTCGGACGCGATCAGCTCGATGTGATCTTCCTGGCGTTGCTCCTCGGCATTCATCGCCGCCAGCAGTGCATCGTCGTAACCCTGGATCTGGTCTTGCTTGCTGAACATCGCGTCTCTCCCAGCGGCATCTATGCGCCATTCGTCTCGGTAAGGCACTGGTGTTTCGACAGTGCCCTTTGAATGCGATGGTATGACCGGCGCAGACAGGCCAAATGCCTACGGACGCCACGCAAAGGTGCGTTTACGACATGGACCGAAATGGCTGGCCGGACACAACCCTTGAAGTCGCCTGGATCCCCTGTGGGAGCGAGCCTGCTCGCGATAGCGGCCTCACATTCAACATTGATGTTGCCTGGGCTGCCGCCATCGCGAGCAGGCTCACTCCCACAGGGGTCAGGCGATGATCTGACGTATTGCGAGCAGCAGTAGAAAATGCAGCGGATACAGCGCATACGCCCAACGGCGCATCGGCGGTGGCTGGAAGCCTTTTGCCTGTCGCAACAAGAGCAGCCCCAGCAATGGCGCAATCAGACAAGCGGCGATACCGAGGATGGCTTCAACATTGTGAAACCGCGCCGCGGAATACAGCACCGGCCACTGATTGGCCGCCAGACAGACCAGCCCCGGCAACAGGGCGAAATACCAGGGCCGTCCGATCACCAGCAACATCGCCAGCGGCAACAGCACACCGAAGAAGCCGAACATCAACCGCTCCGGGAATAGCGCCGCCAGCAGCAAGGCGCCTGCCGCCAACAGCCGCGTTTGCAGGGTTCGATCCTGCCAGCCACGGGCCACCAGTAATCCCAGGACCAATGTGGGCAGCACGTTCAACGTGCCGGGATCAGGTATGAACATCCGGTACGGGATTTCGCTGATGGCGCTAAACAGCAGCAACCACCCCAGATAACGCCACTGGCCGTGAGTCGTCACCGCGCGAGCCCGTGCCAGATTCGCCGCCATTGCCAGACAGAACCACGGGAACGCCAACCGTCCAGGTATATACAGCAGATCGACGGAATACCCGACATATCGCAGGTGATCGAGCACCATGCTCAACAGCGCCAGCCACTTGAGCAGATCCAGCGCCCCATCCCTTTGCGTCATGTGCATAATTGCCCGTCGTCCTTGTATTTTTCTGACAGCATCATCCCGTGTGCTCTCCTGACGATCTTGGGTAAAGTGCGCATCATCATTGACCACGAAGCTCTTCACCATAAGAGCTTCGACCACGGAAGCCGGCCATGACCGATAAGAGCCAACAATTCGCCAGTGACAACTATTCCGGTATCTGCCCTGAAGCCTGGGCTGCCATGGAACAGGCCAACCACGGCCACCAACGCGCCTATGGCGACGACGAATGGACCGCACGCGCGTCCGACGATTTTCGCAAACTGTTCGAAACCGACTGCGAAGTGTTCTTCGCCTTCAACGGCACCGCGGCCAACTCCCTGGCCCTGTCGTCGCTGTGCCAGAGTTACCACAGCGTGATCTGCTCGGAAACCGCCCACGTCGAAACCGACGAATGCGGCGCCCCGGAATTCTTTTCCAACGGTTCCAAACTGCTCATCGCCCGCACTGAAAACGGCAAGCTGACCCCGGATTCGATCCGCGAAATCGCGCTCAAGCGCCAGGACATCCACTACCCGAAACCACGCGTCGTGACCCTGACCCAGGCGACCGAAGTGGGCAGCGTCTACACCCCGGAAGAAATCCGCGCCATCAGCGCCACATGCAAGGAGCTGGGCCTGAACCTGCACATGGACGGCGCGCGCTTCTCCAATGCGTGCGCCTTTCTCGGCTGCTCGCCAGCCGACCTGACCTGGAAGGCCGGCGTCGACGTGTTGTGCTTCGGCGGCACGAAAAACGGCATGGCGGTGGGGGAAGCGATTCTGTTCTTCAACCACAAGCTGGCTGAAGACTTCGACTACCGCTGCAAACAGGCCGGGCAACTGGCCTCGAAGATGCGCTTCCTGTCGGCGCCATGGGTCGGGATTCTGGAAAACGATGCCTGGCTCAAATACGCCAAACACGCCAACCACTGCGCGCAGCTGCTGGCTGAACTGGTCAGCGATATTCCCGGCGTGGAACTGATGTTCCCGGTACAGGCCAACGGCGTGTTCCTGCAACTCTCGGAACCAGCGATTGCCGCACTGACCGCCAAGGGCTGGCGCTTCTACACCTTCATCGGCAACGGCGGCGCACGCTTCATGTGCTCGTGGGACACCGAAGAAGAACGCGTACGCGAACTGGCGGCGGATATTCGCGAAGTCATGTCCCGCTAAACAGCACCCCCGATCCCCTGTGGTGAGGGGGCTTGTCGGCGGCGTGCCGACAAGCCCCTCGCCACAAAAGCCCTCGCAAGTCGTTCCTCTCCGCGGTCCTGGTCTACATTGATTGACGAGCTGTTCCACTCGCTCAGACAATAATAATCAGGAGCGTACGCATGTCTTTACAAGGCAAAACCCTGTTCATCACCGGCGCGAGCCGCGGGATTGGTCGTGAGATCGCGCTGCGGGCTGCGCGGGATGGGGCCAACATTGTGATTGCCGCCAAAAGCGCCACCCCTCACCCCAAACTGCCCGGCACCATTTTCAGCGTGGCCGCGGAAGTCGAAGCCGCGGGCGGCAAGGCGCTGGCCTTGCAGGTGGATGTGCGCGATGAAGTCGCAGTGCGTGAGGCGCTGGCCAAGGCTGACGAGCATTTCGGCGGTATTGATGCGCTGATCAACAATGCCGGGGCGATCAAGTTGACCGGGGTTCAACACATCGAGCTCAAGCGCTTCGACCTGATGCACCAGATCAACACCCGCGCCGTGCTGCTGTGCAGCCAGGCCGCCCTGCCCTATCTGAAGAAAAGCAGCGGACACATCCTCAATCTTTCCCCGCCACTGAATCTGGCAAGCAAATGGTTCGCCCAGTACAGCCCCTACACGGTGACCAAATACGGCATGAGCATGCTGACATTGGGCATGAGCGAGGAATTCAAGAACTACGGCATCAGCGTCAATTCCCTGTGGCCGCAATCGATGATCGCCACCGCCGCCATCGAGTTTCAGCTCGGCTCACGCGAGTCGTTCAAACATGCGCGTACGCCCGCAATCATGGCCGATGCCGCCCATGTGATTCTGAGCAGCAGCGGTCGCAGCATGACGGGACGCTTGCTGATTGATGAGGAGATTTTGCGGGAGCACGGGGTGACCGAATTCGATCATTACCGCTTTGAGCCCGGCACGAACGACAAGCTGATGCCGGATCTGTTTATCGACTGAAACACCAACCACTGTGGGAGCGAGCCTGCTCGCGATGAGGCCGGAACATTCAACATTGATATTGATTGATCCACCGCCATCGCGAGCAGGCTCGCGCCCACAGGCTCAGAACTCGATGCGCACGTCGCCCTTCGGCACGCTGCAGCACGAAAGAATGAACCCTTCCGCTTCATCTTCCTCGGTGATCCCGCCGTTGTGGTCCATTTCGACCTCACCGCCCAGCTTCATCACCTTGCACGTCCCGCAGATCCCCATCCCGCAAGCCTTCGGAATCAACAGCCCCAATTTGGCAGCGGCGGCATGCACGGTTTCACCCGGCGCCACACGAATGCTTTTCCCGGACGCGGTGAATTCCACCTGGTGCAGGTCCGCCACGTCGATGTCCGGTGCGTCTGCGGCGATTTCGGCTTGCTCCACCGCATCGGCACGGGCTTCCGGTGGCGTAGCGCCAAACGACTCCTCGTGGTAACGCGACATGTCGAAGCCGACTGACTCGAGCATGCGCTTGACCGCATTCATATACGGCGTCGGGCCGCAGCAGAAAACTTCCCGCTCAAGGAAGTCCGGCGCCATCAGCTCAAGCATCTTGTGGTTCAGGTAACCGCGATAACCGGCCCACGGTTCGCCCAGACCATGCTTCTCGCAGATCAGGTGCAGGCTGAAGTTATCGATCCGCGACGCCATGTGTTCCAGCTCGCGGTGGTAAATGATGTCTTTGGGCGAGCGGGCGCTATGGACGAAGACCATGTCGACGTTGCCGTTGGTGTCGTAGAACCAGCGCGCCATCGACATGACTGGCGTGATACCGACGCCACCGCTGAGGTACAGCACCTTCGGCGCAGTGAAATCCATGGCGTTGAACAGCCCGACCGGCCCGTGCACCGCCAGCTCCTGGCCTTCGTGCAGGGTGTCGTGCAGCCAGTTCGACACTTTGCCGCCCGGCACACGCTTGATGGTCACCGAAAAGCTGTACGGCACCGATGGCGAGCTGGAAATGGTGTAGGAGCGCATGATCGGCACGCCGTCGATTTCCAGCTCCAGGGTGACAAACTGCCCCGGCTTGAAGAAGAACAGGATTGGCTGGTCGGCCATAAAGCAGAAGGTGCGCACATCCCAGGTTTCCTGGATGACTTTGACGCAACGGACGATGTGTCGACCATTGGCCCAGGTCTGGGTGGTTACCGGATTCAGGAAGCTGTTGGACATGCTGTTCTCCACGGCCGACTACCGGCCTTTATGTTGGCGATTCTGCGTATAGCGCAGCTCCTCCATTTACCTATCTGCGACATTCACATACTTATCGCGACCAGCCCCCAATTACCGGGGGTTGCGCGTCGGGAACAGATTTGGCCATGTCGCCCATGGATAAGGTTCTGGCGAGCGCCGGCCCCACACTCGCCCCATACCAAGACACAACCTTTACACCTTGCGTAGCAAACCTGATCAGCCACTTTCGCGGCCACGCAGATGGCCTTGAGGAAACACACGATGGACGTCACCACTACCCTGAGCCTGGGCGATCCACTGGAACCCGCACGCAAGGCCACCGCGCAGATGTTGCAAGAGCGCGAGCGCACGTTTTCGCTGCCGCAGCCGTTTTACTCTGACGAGCGGCTGTTTGATATCGACATGCAGGAAATCTTTCAGAAAGAGTGGTTGATCGCCGGCATGACCTGCGAAATCCCGACCAAGGGCAACTACCTGACCCTGCAAGTCGGCAAGAACCCGATCATCGTGATTCGCGGTGCCGACGGTGTGGTCCATGCATTCCACAACGTCTGCCGTCACCGTGGTTCGCGTCTGTGCACCAGTGAAAAAGGCAAGGTCGCCAAACTGGTCTGCCACTACCACCAGTGGACCTACGAGCTGGACGGTCGCCTGCTGTTCGCCGGCACCGAAATGGGCGCCGACTTCGACATGAAGCAGTACGGCCTCAAACCAGTGAACGTGAAGACCGCAGGCGGCTACATCTTCATCAGCCTGTCGGAAAACCCGCCGGCCATTGATGACTTCCTGTCGACGCTGAACCATTACATGGAACCGTACGACATGGAGAACACCAAGGTGGCGATTACCACCACCTTGATGGAAAAAGCCAACTGGAAACTGGTGCTGGAAAACAACCGCGAGTGCTACCACTGCAACGCGTCGCACCCGGAATTGCTGAAAACCCTGCTGGAATGGGACGACGTCACCGACCCGCGTGCCGACCAGGCCTTCAAGGACCACGTCGCGGCCTCTGCCGCCGCCTGGGAAGCCGAGAAGATTCCTTACGCCCACGCCAGTTTCGGCCTGCGTAACCGCATCGTGCGCATGCCGCTACTCAAGGGCACCGTGTCGATGACCCTGGACGGCAAACAAGGCTGCGCCAAACTCATGGGCCGCATCAAGAACCCGGACCTGGGCTCGATGCGCATCCTGCACCTGCCGCACTCCTGGAACCACTGCATGGGCGACCACATCATCGTGTTCACCGTGTGGCCGATCAGCGCGCAGGAAACCATGGTCACCACCAAGTGGATCGTCCACAAGGACGCGGTCGAAGGCGTGGACTACGACGTGGAGCGCATGCGCCAGGTCTGGGATGCGACCAACGACCAGGACCGTCGCCTGGCCGAAGAGAACCAGCGCGGAATTAACTCCACGGCTTACCAGCCAGGCCCTTACTCCAAGACCTATGAGTTTGGCGTGGTGAACTTTGTGGATTGGTACAGCGAGCGTTTGCTGAACAACCTGGGCGCGGAGCCTGCGCCTTACCTCAAAGGCGTTCCTGTTAGCGGCTAATCGAGATCAAAAGCATCGTGAGCAGGCTCACTCCTACAGGGGATTTGTGAACGACACAGATCCAATGTGGGAGTGAGCCTGCTTGCGATGGCGCCCTCCTCAACTACATACCTTTCACTGATACATCCCTCAATCTAGAACTGTACGAAATATGACCTATTCCGTTCAGCGCTATGCCGCACGCACCTTCCAGCCTTCCGCAAACAAGTTATCCACACCTCCACCCACAGCTATTGGGGACAAGTGTGGATTTCGTGGAAACTTTCTCCACAGAAATTGAAGAAAATCCGTGACTTATCCAGAAGCAGGGTTTTGAACAGCGATTGGTTGTTTTTTAATCAGAAGCTTGAAGGTCACGTTATACGTGGCTTACAGAGGATGGCGAACACCTTATCCACAGAAGCGCCAACAGACTTTGGGGGCAACTTCGGCGGATCTGTGGAAAACCGTTGAAAGCCGCGACAAATCGGGGTTTGTGCGAGTTTCACCGACTAAAAACGATAATTTGATCGTTTTTTAATCAGTCGCCTGAAAGGCCCGGTCTATATGGCCTGCAGAGGACAGCGAACATCTTATCCACAGATACGCTAACAGAGATTGGGGGCAAGTATTGGCTTGCGTACAAACTTATCCTCTGGAAAAAGCCTGAAAAAACCGCAAGTTAGGTTGGTTGTTTTTTGTACGAAGGCTTGCAGGGCCTGATTTGTATGGGTTGTAGCGATGGGCGAACACGTTATCCACAGAAGCGCTAACAGGGATTGTGGGTAACCACGATCAGGTCGTGTTGAAACACGACCATCCCGAGTCGATTTCCAGAAGCCAGCTCACAGAAACATGTAGCTCTCATCAGGGCCGATACATCAGATAGGCCTCGCCCGTGACCCGAATCATCGGATGCGGCGTGATCTGGCAGGTATCGACAATACGAAAGCCATGTCGCTCGTAAAACCGACAGGCGCCGGTGTTCATGGCGTAGTCGATCAGGCTCAAGCCATTGAGCCCCAGCTGATTGGCACGGTCGTAGGCATAGTCGAGGAACTGCTTGCCCAGGCCCTGGTTTCGCCAGCCTTCATGCAGCGCCAGGCTGGAAATATAGAGGGTGTCGGGGATTTCCAGCTTGGCGTACGGCGCCAGGACTGGATCGGTCACTGGAGGCGCCAGCGGGTCGTGACGCATCACGTAGCTGTGCATCATGCCGATGACAGCCCCATCCGCCTCGGCGATGAGGCAGTTCTGATAAGAAAAATCGACGTCGTCACGGGCGTAACGACTGGCGCCCACGTCCAGTAGATCCTGACCGGGTTGCGCCAGTTGGCTCCAGATGTAATCCGCAGCACCTTCCGACGAAATCTGGAACAAGCGAGCAATCTCCCGCGCATCCGCGCGCAGGGCCGAACGAAATTCAACGGTCATTATTTCCCCATAAATGTCGGTGACACGAGCACCCTGTGGGAGCGAGCCTGCTCGCGAAATGCGGTGGATCAGTCGCCGGAGATGTTGACTGCGCCCCTTTCGCGAGCAGGCTCGCTCCCACATTAGATGGGTGTTGATAGCTGTTAGCGGACTACGCCTTCTTCGATCAGCAACTTGAGGATCGCTTCGGCACCGGCTTGCGCCGTCACGCCTTTGAGCACCTGCCCGCCGCCACCGCTGGCCTTGGCCGTTGCGGCTTTCATCCGGTCCGCGCCGCTCTTGGCCTTGATCACCTTCAACCGTTTAGGCCGGGGCTTGGCGGGTTGCAGGGTGGCGACCGCCAGCAGTTCATCGTCGATGACTTCGACTTCATCCGCCTGCAACACCCCGCGTCGGGCCGGGCCGTAGGCGCTCTGCCGAGGCTTCGGTGCCGCGTTATCCACAGTGGCGAGAAATGGCAGGCGCACTTTCAACCGACGGCGCTGACCGCGAGGCAAGGCCTGCAGTACGAGCGCCGAACCACCGTCGATCGATTCGACTTGCGCCAACCCCACCACCAGCGGCCAGCCCAGGCTTTCGGCCAGCAAAAACGGCAACATGCCCGAGCCTTCACCGGTTTCCGCCTGGCTGCCGGTCAGCACGACCTGCGCCCCGGCATCACGCAAATACGCAGTCAATGCCGGCAGCGCATCGGCGCCTTCCGGTTGCTCCAGCACGTGCAGCTGTTCCAGGCCCATACCCAAATAGGCGCGCAATGCAGGTTCGGCAACATCGCCGGCATGCAGCACTTGCAGGTTATCCCCAGCCAGTTGCAAGCCCAGCTCCACCGCCCGCGCATCCTGCTCCGCGCGACGTGGCCGGCCGGAAGTCGGGTGGGCGCCGATGGACACCAGGCTGATGATTTTCGTGCTCATAACCCTTTCCTTTCCTTAAGCCGCATCGCGCTTGGCTTCGTTGCGGTAAGCCGCTACCGCATCGATCAAGGCTTGAAGAATCTCGGCGCTCTCGCCGATCACCGACAAGTCGGCCCGTTTGATCATGTCGCAACCAGGATCGAGGTTGATCGCCACCACCTTGTCGCAGGCACCGATGCCTTGCAGGTGCTGGATCGCCCCGGAAATCCCCACGGCCACGTAAACCCGAGCGGTGACCCAGGTGCCGGACGCACCGACCTGACGGTCGCGCGCCATGAAGCCATCGTCCACCGCCACACGGGAGGCGCCTTCGGTAGCACCCAGCGCTTCGGCGGTCCTGTGGAAAAGTCCCCAGTCCTTGACCCCATTGCCGCCGGAGAAGATGAACTCGGCTTCGGCCATCGGAATCGCTGCCGGGTCCACCGCCACCGCGCCCAAATCCTCGATGCGCGACAAGCTGCGAGCCACGGCTGTGGATAACTCCACCGGCAAGGCTTCGTGACGGGTTTCGCTCACAGGTTCGGCGCATTCGACGGCAGCCAGGATCAAGCGTGCCACCGGGCGCGCAAGGTCTTGCAAACCGGCACCGGCGCGGCCGATGCATTCCTCATCCTTGACCTGCCAGACCCGCGTGGCCGGGCGTTCGCCCAGCGCGGCGGCAAAGCGTCGACCCAATTCACCACCGCCACTGCGGCTGTCCGGTAGCAGCCAGTGACGCGGGCTGAACTGGTTATCCACAGCCCGCAGGCCCTGGACCCGTTGTTCCGGTGCATAACCGCTGAATTCTTCGCCATCCAGCACCAGCAAGCGATCAACGCCAGCGGTGGCGAAGGCATTTTCCTTGTGCTCGCCGAAGACCACGGCCAGTACCGCGCCGTCGTTACCGGCCAACTGATGAGCCAGGCCGAGCAAGTCGCGGTCGTGGCTGCTCAAGCGGCCGCCAACCATATCCGGCACCACGCTGATGTAGAACGCCGGTTGTGGCACTTGATGCAGCGGCAATTGCACTTCAACCGCGGCCGAGCGTTTAGTCGCCCCGCCTTGTTGTGCGCCGCTGCGGTCGATCCGCTTGATCCCGTTGGGACCGATAAAACCGATGCCATGGGGATTCTTGCGGATGACGCCGTTAGGCCCCATCCAGCTGTGTTGCGCCGGTTGCATGGCCGCGTGCAGCGGGTGCAGACGGTTACGGGCGATCCATTCGGCGCGTGGGTCGCGGCGGATAATGTCGCTCATCAGTGGGCCTCCGCAGGTTCACGTTGGGCCGGTTTGGTCGGCTTGCTCGGGGCCGCGTCTTCGAGCAACGCGTCCGCCACCAGTTCGGCGATGTCCTTGATCAGCGGCCGAGGTTCGACCACGCCTTCGAGCATCGCGGTGCACTGTGGACAACCCACGGCCACCAGTTCGGCGCCAGTTTCGCGGATGTCTTCCATGCGCATGTCGGGGATCCGTTGCTTGCCCGGGATGTCGGTGATCGGCGCACCGCCACCGCCGCCGCAGCAGCGTGAGCGGAAACCGGAGCGTTGCATTTCCTTGATCTCGATCCCCAGGGCGCGCAGCACTTCACGCGGCGCCTCGTATTCGCCGTTGTAGCGGCCCAGGTAGCAAGGGTCGTGATAAGTCACGCTGCTGCCTTTGTGCTGGCCGAGGTTCAGGGCGCCAGCGCCGATGATTTCCGCCATGTAGGTGCTGTGGTGCTGCACGAGGTAGTTGCCGTCGAAGGCGCCGTACTCGTTTTTCAGCACGTGGAAGCTGTGGGGGTCGCAGGTGACGATGCGGTTGAAATTGTACTTGGCCAGGGTCTGGATGTTGCGTTTGGCCAACAGCTGGAAGGTCGCTTCGTCGCCCAGACGTCGGGCTACGTCACCGCTGTCGCGCTCTTCGAGGCCCAGTACCGCGAAGTCGACCTTGGCCGCTTTCAGCACTTTGACGAAGGCGCGCAGGGTGCGCTGGTTGCGCATGTCGAAGGCTCCGTCGCCGACCCAGAACAGCACGTCGACGGATTTCTTCTCGCTCATCAGATTGAGGTTCAAATCCGCTGCCCAGTTCATCCGCCCACCCGGGGCGAAACCGCCAGGGTTGTCGGTGGCGATCAGGTTTTCCAGGACTTCGGCGCCCTTGTTCGGGGTCGCGCCTTTCTCCAGGGTCAGATGGCGGCGCATGTCGACGATGGCGTCGACGTGCTCGATCATCATCGGGCACTCCTCGACGCAGGCGCGGCAAGTGGTGCAGGACCACAAGGTTTCGGCGTCCACCAGACCGTTGACGATCGGTTGATGCGGGTTGCCGGCGTGTTCGCCGATGGCCTTGCCCGGATAAGGGCTGCCAGCGAATTTGGCGTCGGTGCCACCGGCCAGGCCAACGACCATGTCCTGAATCAGCTTTTTCGGGTTCAGCGGCTGGCCGGCAGCGAACGCCGGGCACGCGGCTTCGCATTTACCGCACTGCACGCAGGCGTCGAAGCCGAGCAGTTGGTTCCAGGTGAAGTCCTTGGGTTTTTCCACGCCCAGTGGCGCGGTTGGGTCGTTCAGGTCCAGCGGTTTCAAACCGGTGGAACGGCCGCCGCCAAAGCGTTCGGCGCGACGGTGCCAGGCCAGGTGCAAGGCACCGGCGAAGGCGTGCTTCATCGGCCCGCCCCAGGTCATGCCTAAGAACAGTTCGCTAACGCCCCACAGCACACCGACGCCAAGGATCGCAGCCACGACCCAGCCACCGAAGTTTTCCGGGAGGATGCCAGCGACCGGCAGGGTCAACAGGAAGAACGACGCCGAGAACGCCATCAGGCTTTTCGGCAGGCGCATCCATGGGCCTTTGGACAAGCGGGCTGGAGGATTGCGACGGCGCAGGAACATAAAGATCGCGCCGACAAACATCACCGCCGACATCAGCAGCAGTGCATAACCGAGGATGCGGTTATGCAGGCCAAAACCGTGAACCAGAATCGCCAGCACAATGGACGCCACCGCACCGCCAGCCGTGGCGACGTGAGTGTTGGCGATGTATTTGTCCCGCGCGACGACATGGTGCAAATCGACCATGTAGCGTTTGGGCATGGCGAACAGACCGCCGATCAGGTCGACTTTCGACGCCCGGCCCTGACGCCACATAGCCACCCGCCGCAACGCGCCCAGGACAGCCAGGCCCAAGGCAGCGAACAACAGGATTGGAAGAAGGGTGTTCAACATGTGGAGCTCCCAAAGACCGCAGGGTCTTGCAGGTCGAGATGCCTGACTCGGTTCCTGTGGGAGCGGGCTTGCCCGCGATTGCATTTTGCCAGTCACATCTGCATTGACTGACCCACCGCTATCGCGGGCAAGCCCGCTCCCACAAGGTCATGTGCAAGCCGTTAGAAGTCTTTGCACAACCGCAACGCGTCATAGATCGCCGCGTGGGTGTTGCGCTGGGCCACGCAGTCGCCGATGCGGAACAGCAAGTAGCCGTCGCCCGCCTGGCTCAACGAAGGTTGCGGCTTGATCGCGAACAAAGCTTCGATGTCCATCTGGCCTTTGTTGCGCGAGCCTTCCTTCAGCGCGTAGTAGATTTCTTCGTCTGGACGCACACCGTTTTCGACGACGACCTGGTCCACCACCCGCTCCTCTTTGGCGCCGGTGTATTCGTTTTCCAGCACCGCCACCAGCTTGTCACCTTCGCGGTAGACCTTCTCCAGCATCATGTCGCCGGTCATGATCACTTCTTTCGGGTACATGCTGCGGTAGTACGTCGGGAACGACGTACCGCCGATGGCCACGCCCGGTTTGATGTCGTCGGTGACGATCTCGACCTGGCTGCCCTTGTCGGCGAGGAAATCGGCGGTCGACATCCCGGTGAACTCGCAGATGGTGTCGTAGACCAGCACGTTCTTGCCCGGTGCAACCTTGCCATCAAGGATGTCCCAGCTGCTGACCACCAGGCCTTCAGCCGCGCCCCAGTGCTCGTTCTGCTCCAGGAATGGATGGCCGCCGACGGCGAGCACCACCACGTCCGGACGCAGGTCGAGAATAGTCGCCGCATCCGCCGCCACGCCCAGGCGCAGATCGACTTTCAAACGCGCCAGTTCCAGTTGGAACCAACGAGTGATACCGGCGATCTGGTCCCGTTGTGGAGCTTTCGACGCGGTAGTGATTTGCCCGCCGATGAATTCTTTCTTTTCGAACAGGGTCACGTCGTGGCCACGTTCGGCCGACACGCGAGCCGCTTCCATCCCGGCAGGGCCGGCACCGACCACCACGACTTTGCGCTTCACACCGGTCGACTTCTCGATGATGTGTGGCACGCCCATGTATTCACGGGAGGTCGCGGCGTTCTGGATGCACAAGACGTCCAGGCCCTGGTACTGACGGTCGATGCAGTAGTTGGCGCCGACGCATTGTTTGATCTGGTCGACCTGGCCCATTTTGATCTTGGCGATCAGGTGCGGGTCAGCGATGTGGGCGCGGGTCATGCCGACCATGTCCACGTAGCCGCCTTCCAGAATACGGGTCGCCTGGTTCGGGTCCTTGATGTTCTGCGCGTGCAGCACCGGGGCCTTCACCACTTCCTTGATACCGGCGGCCAAATGCAGGAAGGGCTCCGGTGGATAACTCATGTTCGGAATAACGTTGGCCAGGGTGTTGTGGGTGTCGCAACCCGAACCCACCACGCCGATGAAGTCGATCATGCCGGTGTCGTCGTAGTACTTGGCGATCTGCTTCATGTCTTCGTGGGACAAGCCGTCCGGGTGGAATTCATCACCGCACAGACGAATGCCGACGCAGAAATCCGGACCGACTTCCTTGCGCACAGCCTTGATCACTTCCAGGCCGAAACGCATACGGTTCTCGAAGCTGCCGCCCCATTCGTCGGTACGCTTGTTGACTCGCGGGCTCCAGAACTGGTCGATCATGTGCTGGTGCACGGCGGACAGCTCGACGCCGTCCAGGCCACCGGCCTTGGCCCTCCCGGCGGCGCTGGCGTAGTTGCCGATCACCCGCCAGATTTCTTCCGGCTCGATGGTTTTGCAGGTCGCACGGTGCACCGGCTCACGGATGCCCGACGGCGACAGCAGGGTTGGCCAATGCTCGCCATCCCAACGGGAACGACGACCCATGTGGGTAATCTGGATCATGATCTTGGCGCCATGCTTGTGCATGGCATCGGCCAGGTTCTGGAAGTGCGGAATGATCCGGTCTTCGGCCAGGTTGACCGACTTCCACCAGCCTTGCGGGCTGTCGATGGCCACACTGGAGGAACCGCCGCAAATCGCCAGGCCGATCCCGCCCTTGGCTTTCTCTTCGTAATACTTGACGTACCGGTCGGTGGTCATGCCGCCGTCGGTGGCATAAACCTCGGCGTGCGCGGTGCTGAGCACGCGGTTACGGATGGTCAGTTTGCCGATCTGGATCGGCTGGAACATTGCTTCGAAAGCCATGGCGGGTTCCTCGACTTACAACGGCTTGACGGTGAACAGGCCGTCGTCGTGGCCTTCTTCGGAGCCACCGTAAACCTGTTCGGCAACGGTGCGGATTTTGCTGCCACGGGCTTGCAGGATCTGGTCCATGGCACCGGCAAACCAACCGGTGAACATGTAGTCGACCTTGCGCCCGACCTTGCCGTACACATAAACAAATGCGGAGTGTTCGAGCTTGACGCTGGCGGTGCCTTTGTCGAGGTCGATGTCCTGGATCTTGAACAGGCCCCAGCCGCGTTGCGACAGACGCTTCATGTAGTGTTCGAACACCGCAACGCCTTCCAGGCCGTGGCATTCAGCTTCTTTTTCACACCAGTGCCAGGCGGACTTGTAGCCGGCCTTGTAGAGGATTTCGGCGTAGGCGTCGGCGCCCAGCACTTCCTCGATGCCCATGTGGTTGTTAACGAAGAAGTGACGCGGTACGTACAGCATTGGCAGGGCGTCGGAGGTCCAGACACCGGTTTCGCTGTCGACTTCGATTGGCAATTGCGGGGCGATCTTGGCCATGGAAACTTAACTCCAGAAAATTCGTTGTGTGTTTTGCGTAGCAGCTGCCGAGGTACGAGGCTGCGTTGCGTGTCCGTAGGACCGCCCTCGGGGGCCGCTTCGCAGCCCGACGCAGCCTCGTTCCTCGGCGGCTGCTACAAGGGATCGTTGTTCAAAGTGGGCTTACTCGCCCCAGACGTCCTTCAAGACGTTGACCCAGTTCTCGCCCATGATCTTGCGCACCACGCGCTCTGAATGGCCGCGCTTGAGCAGGGTTTCGGTCAGGTTCGGGAACTCGCCGACGGTGCGGATGCCCAGCGGGTTGATGATCTTGCCGAAGCTGGTCAGGCGGCGGGCGTAGCCCTTGTCATGGGTCAGGTATTCGAAGAAGTCCTGGCCATGGCCCTGGGTGAAGTCGGTGCCGATGCCGATGGCGTCTTCGCCGACGATGTTCATGGTGTATTCGATGGCTTCGGCGTAGTCGTCGATGGTCGAATCGATGCCCTTGGCCAGGAACGGCGCGAACATGGTCACGCCGACGAAACCGCCGTGATCGGCGATGAACTTCAGTTCTTCATCGGACTTGTTGCGCGGGTGGACTTTCAGGCCCGACGGCAGGCAATGGGAGTAGCAGACCGGCTTCTTCGATTCGAGGATGACTTCTTCGGAGGTCTTCGAGCCGACGTGGGACAGGTCGCACATGACGCCGACGCGGTTCATCTCGGCGACGATTTCACGACCGAAACCCGACAGCCCGCCATCACGCTCGTAGCAACCGGTGCCAACCAGGTTCTGGGTGTTGTAGCACATCTGCACGATACCGACGCCCAGCTGCTTGAACACCTCGACATAGCCGATCTGGTCTTCAAAGGCGTGAGCATTCTGGAAGCCGAACAGGATGCCGGTCTTGCCCTGCTCTTTAGCCTTGCGGATATCGGCGGTGGTGCGCACTGGAATCACCAGGTCGCTGTTTTCGCGGATCAGCTTCTGGCTGGCGGCGATATTGTTGACGGTGGCCTGGAAGCCCTCCCACACCGACACGGTGCAGTTGGCCGCGGTCAGACCGCCCTTGCGCATGTCTTCGAACAGCTCACGGTTCCACTTGGCAATAATCAGACCGTCGATAACGATGCTGTCGGCGTGCAATTCGGCTGGGCTCATCAGGCTGTCCCCTATTAGCGATTCATGCGCCGAATCGTGTGCCGGCGCTTTGGGGCCAGCATATGCCTGAGGGAGGGGGCAGCCGGGTGCAAAAACGACAGGGGGTTTGCCGAAAGCGTCAATCCGCGACAAAGGGTCGTCGACAGACGACATGGGCCACCTGTTCAAGGGCCTGCGCATGAGCCAGAATTCGCGCCATTACTGGATGCTTCACTGGAAAAAGGGGCGGCGGCGCAATGAAATCGATCTTCCTGGCTTTGGCACTTATGGCGACCGGCGTACACGCGGCTGAAGAAGCCGACGACAACCCCTGCGACAAAGTCGAAAACGAGGTCCAGACCCTGGAATGCTCGGTCTACAGCAGAACCGCCGCCGAAGACCTGCTGAGCGAGAACTACAAAAGCCTGGCCGATCGCATGCAAATGCTCTACGAAAAGAACCCGGCGCAACTGACCGACATCACCGCCAAGCTCAAGGCTGCTCAACAGCAGTGGCTGAAGACCCGGGATGCGGATTGCGCAGTCGAGGCGTTTCCGGCGACGAGCGGTAGCAAGGCGTTCACCATTGCGCAGAATGACTGTGTGGCGCGGATGAGTGACGAGCGGTCGGAGTTTTTGGAGTCGATTGGGCAGGAGTAAGTACAAACCCCTGCCAACCAGACCTGTAAGCTGAACATCTTCAGCCAGTAAAGGGATTCAAATGAAAATCTGCGGCATCGAAATCAAAGGCAGCGAAGCCATCATCGCCGTGGCCTCCCTCGACGATCAGGTCTTGAGCCATGTCGCCCTGACCACCAAGAAAATCGCCCTCGACGATGACGATGAAGCCGCGAACGTCAAAGTCTTTGCCGCTCAAGTGGCGTCGTTTGTACGCGAGAACTCCATTGATCGGATCGCGATCAAGAAGCGCAGCAAGAAAGGCGAGTTTGCCGGTGGGCCGACCACGTTCAAGATCGAGGGTGTTTTCCAGTTGCTGGAGAATTGCGAGGTCACGCTGCTGTCGCCACAGACGATCAATGCGCAGAACAAGAAATTCGACTTCGAACTGCCGACCACGTTGAACAAGTATCAGCATGAGGCGTACAAAGCGGCCTGTTCGGCGCTGATGAAGAAGTAACGTTCGCAGCAGATCAAAACTGTGGGAGCGGGCCTGCTCGCAATAGCGGTGGATCAGTCGACATCAACTTGAATGACAGACCGCCATCGCGAGCAGGCTCGCTCCCACAGGATTCTTCTCTGGTGTTGTCAAAACTTGAATTCAGACCAGCTCCCGGCCATCCCCGAGCCGCCGCCGATCCTCCCGCGGACACCGCTCAAACCGCGCCCGATAGCTGCGGGTGAAATATGACGGCGATTCAAACCCGCACGCGATACTCACTTCCAGCACGCTCATGTCCGTTTGGCGCAGTAACTGCCGAGCCTTCTCCAGCCGCAAACGCAGGTAGAAGTTGCTCGGTGTGTCGTTCAGGTGCAGGCGAAACAATCGCTCCAGTTGCCGTCGGGTGACCTTGATCGATTCCGCCAGCTCCAGCGTACTGAGCGGCGGCTCGCTGTGCTGTTCCATCTCCCCAATCACGTGAACAAGTTTCTTGTTGCTGATGCCATACCGCGTGGCGACTTCCATGCGCTGGTGGTCTTTGCGCGGGCGGATACGGCCGAGTACGAATTGTTCGCTGACCTGGATCGCCAGTTCCGGGCCGTGGGCCTGGGCGATAAGGTCGAGCATCAGGTCGATGGACGCGGTGCCGCCGGCGGAGGTAATGCGCCGGCGGTCGATCTCGAACAGCTCCTGGGTGACGCTCAGCTGCGGGTAGGACTCCTTGAAGGCGTCGATGGCTTCCCAGTGCAGGGTCAGGCGATGGCCGTCGAGCAGGCCGGCTTCGGCGAGGATGAAACTGCCGGTGTCGATGGCGCCGAGGGTCACGCCTTCGTTATCCAGGCGGCGTAACCAGTGCTCCAGGGCCGGGGTGGTGAACTTCAGCGGTTCGAATCCGGCGATTACCAGCAAGGTTGCGCCTTTCTTCAGCGGTTCCAGCGCCGCATCGGCGTTGACCGACATGCCGTTGCTGGCCAATACCGCCCCGCCGTCCGCGCTGAGTACATGCCAGCGGTAGAGCTCGCCACGAAAACGATTGGCGACCCGCAACGGCTCGATGGCCGAGATAAATCCGATCGCCGAGAAACCCGGCATCAACAAGAAGTAGAAATCCTGGGACATGGAGCGCACTCGCTTAGCAGGTAAAAAGAGGCCAGGTAACGAGAGGCGGGTACCGTGTGGACGTTGATACGCCACTTGCACGCGGCATTCAAGAGCGCAGGTCGCCGCAGTGCAAGAGCTGGTCGCCGCAGTGCGTTTTCACAGGGCCTTAGCTGCGTAACTTGGCATCACCGGCACACAAAGATGCCGGAACCCACAATAACGTCTGCCGAGGAACCCGACATGAAACGACTGATCAGCAGCTGTGTTCTTGCACTCAGCGGTACCGCTTTCCTGAGCGCCAGCGTCATGGCGGCCGAACCTGCTTCATGCCAGAACGTGCGCATGGGCGTGGTGAACTGGACCGACGTGATCGCCACCAGTGCCATGACCCAAGTCCTGCTCGATGGCCTCGGCTACAACACCAAACAAACCAGCGCATCCCAGCAAATCATCTTCGCCGGGATCCGCGACCAGCGCCTGGACTTGTTCCTCGGTTACTGGAACCCGCTAATGACCCAGACCATCACCCCGTTCGTCGATGCCAAGCAAGTCGAAGTGCTGGAAGCACCGAGCCTCAAGGATGCTCGCGCCACCCTCGCCGTGCCGACTTACCTCGCCGACAAAGGCCTGAAAACCTTTGCCGACATCGCCAAGTTTGAAAAGGAACTGGGCGGCAAAATCTACGGCATCGAGCCTGGCTCGGGCGCCAATACCCAGATCAAGGCAATGATCGCCAAGAACCAGTTTGGCCTTGGCAAGTTCCAGTTGGTCGAGTCCAGTGAGGCCGGCATGCTCGCGGCGGTGGATCGCGCCGTGCGACGCAAGGAGGCCGTGGTGTTCTTCGGCTGGGCGCCGCACCCGATGAACGTCAACGTGCAAATGACTTACCTCACTGGCAGCGAAGACGCCCTCGGCCCGAACGAAGGCATGGCCACGGTCTGGACCGTCACCGCGCCGAAATACGCCGAACAATGCCCGAACATCGGTCGTTTGCTGAGCAACCTGACCTACACCGCCGAAGACGAGAGCCGGATGATGCAGCCATTGCTGGATCACAAGGACGCTTTCGAGTCGGCCAAGCAATGGCTCAAGGATCACCCGCAAGACAAGCAACGCTGGCTCGAAGGCGTAACCACCTTCGATGGCAAACCCGCCGCTGAAAACCTGAAACTGACCAGTAAATAAACCCGATTGAACCACCGACTCGCAGCCCGACCGGGCTGCGAACGGAATCATCACGCCTGCAAGGAACCCGCCTCATGAACCACGACGTCATCATCACCTGCGCACTCACCGGTGCTGGCGACACGACCAGCAAGAGCCCACACGTGCCGGTCACCCCGAAACAAATCGCCGCAGCCGCCGTGGAAGCCGCCAAGGCTGGCGCCACGGTCGTTCACTGCCACGTTCGTAACCCCGAAACCGGAAAATTCAGCCGTGATGTCGCGCTGTATCGCGAAGTGATGGAGCGCATCCGCGAGGCGGACGTGGACATCATCGTCAACCTCACCGCCGGCATGGGCGGCGACCTGGAAATCGGTGCGGGCGAGAACCCGATGGAGTTCGGCCCGAACACCGACCTGGTCGGCCCGCTGACCCGTCTGGCCCACGTTGAAGCACTGCTGCCGGAAATCTGCACCCTCGATTGCGGCACCCTGAACTTCGGCGACGGCGACACCATTTACGTGTCCACCCCGGCCCAGCTACGCGCTGGCGCCAAACGCATTCAAGAGCTGGGAGTAAAGGCCGAGCTGGAAATTTTCGATACCGGTCACCTGTGGTTCGCCAAACAGTTGATCAAGGAAGGCCTGCTCGACGACCCGCTGTTCCAACTCTGCCTGGGCATTCCGTGGGGTGCGCCGGCTGATACCACCACCATGAAAGCCATGGTCGACAACCTGCCCGCCAATGCGGTCTGGGCCGGCTTCGGCATCGGTCGCATGCAGATGCCGATGGCGGCCCAAGCGGTGCTACTCGGCGGCAACGTGCGGGTCGGCCTGGAAGACAACATCTGGCTGGACAAGGGCGTACTGGCGACCAACGGCCAACTGGTCGAACGCGCCTCGGAAATCCTCAGCCGCCTCGGCGCCCGTGTTCTGACCCCGGCGGAAGGCCGGGCAAAAATGGGCCTGACCAAGCGCGGTTGACCCTTACACACTTTCCCCCTGTGGGAGTGAGCCTGCTCGCGATAGCGGTTTACCTGCCTCAATTGATGCATCGGATGTACCGACGCCATCGCGAGCAGGCTCGCTCCCACAGTTTTTTCCGAGCCAAATTCAGGAAGTGACCATGAGCTTTATCACTGAAATCAAAACCTTCGCCGCCCTGGGCAGCGGTGTCATCGGCAGCGGTTGGGTGTCCCGCGCCCTCGCCCACGGCCTCGACGTGGTGGCCTGGGACCCGGCGCCCGGTGCTGAATCCGCGCTGCGCAAACGCGTCGCCAATGCCTGGGGCGCGTTGGAGAAACAGGGCCTTGCGCCAGGCGCATCGCAGGATCGGTTGCGCTTTGTCGCCACTATCGAAGAATGCGTTCGCGATGCGGATTTTATTCAGGAAAGCGCCCCCGAGCGTCTGGACCTGAAACTGGAACTGCACGCCAAAATCAGCGCGGCGGCCAAGCCCAATGCCTTGATCGGTTCCAGTACTTCCGGCCTGTTGCCGAGCGAGTTCTACGAGAGCTCGACGCACCCGGAACGCTGCGTCGTCGGCCACCCGTTCAACCCGGTTTACTTGCTGCCGCTGGTGGAAGTGGTGGGCGGCAAAAACACCGCCCCGGAAGCGGTTCAAGCGGCCATGAAAGTCTATGAATCCTTGGGCATGCGTCCGCTGCACGTGCGCAAGGAAGTACCCGGTTTTATCGCCGACCGTTTGCTCGAAGCGCTCTGGCGTGAGGCGCTGCACCTGGTTAACGACGGTGTGGCGACCACCGGCGAAATCGATGATGCGATTCGCTTTGGCGCGGGTCTGCGCTGGTCGTTCATGGGCACGTTCTTGACGTACACCCTGGCGGGTGGCGATGCGGGCATGCGGCACTTCATGGCGCAATTCGGGCCGGCATTGCAGTTGCCGTGGACGTATCTGCCGGCGCCGGAGCTGACCGACAAGTTGATTGATGATGTGGTGGATGGCACCAGCGATCAGTTGGGCACGCACAGCATTTCCGCGCTGGAGCGCTATCGTGATGATTGCTTGCTGGCAGTGCTGGAGGCGGTGAAGACCACCAAAGAGAAGCATGGGATGGCCTTCAGCGAATAAGCCTCCCCACTGATCGTTCCCACGCTCTGCGTGGGAATGCAGCCCGGGACGCTCCGCGTCCCAAAAGCGGACGCAGAGCGTCCATTGAGGCATTCCCACGCGGAGCGTGGGAACGATCAACCCCGATCATGCCTGGAGAGAATCATGCCCACCCTCACCACCTACCAAACCAAAATCATCCCCGACTGGGTCGACTACAACGGCCACTTGCGCGACGCTTTCTACCTGCTGATTTTCAGCTATGCCACCGATGCGCTGATGGATCGTCTGGGCATGGACAGCACCAACCGCGAAGCCAGCGGCAACTCGCTGTTCACCCTCGAACTGCACCTCAATTACCTGCACGAAGTGAAGCTCGACGCCGACGTCGAAGTGCACACCCAAATCATCGGCCACGACAGCAAACGCCTGCACCTCTATCACAGCCTGCATCGGGTGGGTGACGACAAGGAGCTGGCGGGTAATGAACAAATGCTGCTGCACGTCGATCTTGCCGGGCCGCGCTCCGCACCGTTCAGCGAAGACACCTTGAGCAAGCTGCAAGCCATCGTCGCCGAGCAAACCGACCTTCCCGCCCCCGACTACATTGGCCGAGTGATCGCGTTACCCCCTAAAAAATAACAAGGAGATCGCCATTGAACACCGCCGCCGCTTTTGCCGACTTCCGTACCTACCCGTTGATCAGCGCGTTGACCGCCGTAGACACCCTGGCGGACCGAATTCAAGTGAAGTGGGCCGATGACCGTGTCAGCCCGTTTCATCATCAGTGGCTGCGGGACAACTGCCCGTGCCCGCTGTGCGTCTACACCGTAACCCGCGAGCAAGTGCTGGAAATCGTCGACGTCGCCGAAAACCTGAAGCCCTCGAACGTCAGCGTTGATGCCGAAGGCTGCCTGCGTGTCGATTGGCAGGACGGCCATCTCAGCCGCTTCGATCCTGGCTGGCTACGGGCCCACGCCTACGACGACGAGTCCCGCGCCGAGCGCCGGGCCGCGAAGCCCAAAAGCCAGCTCTGGTACAGCAACCTGACGCTGCCAGTGTTCGACTACCCGGCGTTGATGAACGACAACCACGCCTTGCTGCAATGGCTGCTGGCGGTGCGCGATACCGGCCTGACTCAGGTCCGCGGCGTGCCCACCGAGCCGGGCTCGTTGAAGTTGATTGCCCAGCGGATTTCCTTCATTCGCGAGAGCAATTTTGGCGTGCTGTTCAACGTGCAATCCAGGGCCGATGCCGACAGCAATGCCTACACCGCTTTCAACCTGCCGCTGCACAGCGACCTGCCGACCCGGGAGTTGCAACCGGGGCTGCAATTTCTGCATTGCCTGGTGAATGACGCCGAAGGGGGCGAGAGTATTTTCGTCGACGGTTTTGCCATTGCCGAAGCCTTGCGCGATGAAGATCCCGAGGCGTTCAAAAGCCTTTGCGAAATCCCGGTGGAGTTTCGCAACAAAGACCGTCACAGCGACTACCGCTGTCTCGCGCCGATCATCGCGCTGGATGCCTTTGGGCAGGTTTCGGAAATTCGCATGGCGAACTTTCTGCGCGGTCCGTTCGATGCGTCGGTCGAGCAGATGCCCGCGCTCTATCACGCCTACCGCCGCTTTATTGCGATGACCCGCGAGGCGCGATTCCGCGTGATGACGCGGTTAAACCCAGGCGAAATGTGGTGTTTCGACAACCGCCGCACCCTCCATGCCCGCAACGCCTTCGACCCTGCTACTGGCGCCCGGCATTTTCAGGGTTGTTATGTGGATCGGGATGAGTTGTTGTCGCGGATTTTGGTGCTGCAACGGTAGACCGCGTTATCGTTCATCGCGGGCAAGCCCGCTCCCACAGTTGACCGGGTTCTAACAGGAGAATGCGGGCGAATGTGGGAGTGAGCCTGCTCGCGATGGCATCAGCCCAGACACCCCATCCCTTCCTGATTCACAGGCAAAAAAAACCCCGATCAAGCCGTGACAGGATCGGGGCAGAGGTGGGTACTGTTGAGGAGCCGTTTGCGCGAGGGTGACCAAACCTTCGTGAAGCCAGCTGATCCCAGTGTGCCCACTCCCAGCCATAGCAAGTTAGCCGAAAACGACCTGTTCATAGGTATTGCGGCCATTGCGACAAATCGTCCTTGCCGCCACTCCGTACCCCTATGAGAATCGAACCACGACACCGTTCCCTGAAGAAGGATTGCGTCATGATGCACGCCGATTTGATTGACCAGGAAGACCTGTTGGGCCAGCTGAAATCGTTGGGTTTTCAAGTACCGAGTGGCTCTACAGCTGCGCAAGCTTGTGAATGCGCAGTGCGAGGCTTGAACGATGAACGGGCGATGACGCTGCGGACCATGGTCAAGCAGATGTACACCAGCAGCGCGACCATCCTGCCGGCCGTGCGACAGGCCATCGACAAACAACTGCTGCCGGCGTTGGCGGAGTATCAGCAAAGCCGTAGCGCCTGATTTCCAGGGTAGTGATCGTTCCCACGCTCTGCGTGGGAATGCAGCCCGGGACGCTCCGCGTCCCTGCCGAAGCGGACGCAGAGCGTCCATTGAGGCATTCCCACGCAGAGCGTGGGAACGATCAGAGCATCAAAGCCTTACGCTGGCGAACGTCGACTCGTTACGCGCCTGGCTCAGCGCCGACAACGGCCCGGACAACGGCGACAGCACCAGTGCTTGCGGCAGCGGCATCATCGCCACTTGTTGCGTGGTGTTGGAACCCACGCGCTCGTCACGTGGCGGAATGCCGAAGTATTCGCGGTAGCACTTGGAGAAGTGCGGCGTGGACACGAAGCCACATACAGACGCCACTTCGATGATCGACATCGGCGTTTGCTTGAGCAACTGCCGTGCGCGGATCAAGCGCAGCTTGAGGTAGTAACGCGACGGCGAGCAGTGCAGGTATTTCTGGAACAGCCGCTCCAGCTGACGACGCGACACGGCGACATACACCGCCAGTTCGTCGAGGTCGATCGGCTCTTCGAGGTTGGCCTCCATCAGCGCGACGATTTCCTGCAACTTCGGCTGGTTGGTGCCGAGCATGTGCTTGAGCGGCACACGCTGGTGATCCTGCTCGTTGCGGATGCGTTCGTAGACAAACATCTCCGAAATCGCGGCGGACAGTTCACGGCCGTGATCGCGGCTGATCAGGTGCAGCATCATGTCCAGCGGCGCAGTACCGCCGGAGCTGGTGAAACGGTTACGGTCGAGGGTGAACAACCGGGTGCTCATGGCCACACGCGGAAACGCTTCCTGCATGGCGGCCAGGCATTCCCAGTGCACGCTGCAATCAAAACCGTCCAGCAAGCCGGCGCAGGCCAGGGCCCAGCTACCGGTGCAGACTGCGCCCAGACGCTTGGACTGACGCGCCTGGCTTTGCAGCCATGACACGTGTTCACGGGTGACAGTGCGCTGGATGCCGATACCGCCACAGACAATGATGGTGTCCATCGGAGGCGCTTTGTGCATGGAGCAGTCGGGAGTGATCTGCAGACCGTCACTGGCCCAGACCTGGCCACCGTCGACGGTCAGTGTGGTCCAGCGATACAGCTCGCGGCCGGACAGTTGGTTGGCCATGCGCAGGGGTTCTACTGCGGAGGCCAGAGAAATAAGCGTGAAATTGTCCAGCAGCAAAAAGCCGATGGATTGAGGCGCACGGTTCTGGGGTTGGGCCCCGGAGTTGAACGTCGTCATCGCGGTATCTCCTCACACAAAGCGGGTGATGGCCTCAGGCGGAGGCTCTTTTTATTGCCATCGTTCTCGCGTGGGAGACGGGCTTTGTAATGACAGAGCAATTGCCATGCCTAAAATTGAATGGCTGTTCAATAACTCCTGAAAACGACGTCGCACCGCGTCTATATAAGCCGCGTCGCGAGTAGGGGTTATAAGTGCCATTATCGGCGGGAGAGGCTCTGCCCCGTTGGGCGTGAGCAAATCGGTAGCACTTGTGGGAACAGGGCTACAGCGACCTGGAGAAGAGTGTCACCGCAAGCACAGGTGACAGGCGGTAATGGCCAACTTGGATCCCGGATCGGGCAAGGGGCTTATCTGTAAGCGACGCTCCAAAACGTGGCGCGTTTTGAATCGGGTGTTCACTTTGTGCGCAGTTTTGACTGGTCTTCATGGGTAATTAGCTTTCTGTGGCGAGGGAGCTTGCTCCCGCTCGGCTGCGTAGCAGTCGTAAAGATTTTAGGGCCGCTTCGCGCCCCAGCGGGAGCAAGCTCCCTCGCCACAGATACTCATTCCACCAGAGAGTTAAAGGGTCTCAGCACTCAACCGCGCTAACCGCCAACCCACCGCGCGATGTCTCTTTGTATTTGTCATGCATGTCGGCACCGGTATCACGCATCGTGCGGATCACCCGATCCAGCGAGATAAAGTGCTGACCGTCGCCACGCAGCGCCATCTGCGCTGCGTTGATGGCCTTCACCGCGGCAATCGCATTGCGCTCGATGCACGGCACTTGCACCAGCCCGCCCACCGGATCGCAGGTCAGGCCGAGGTTGTGTTCCAGACCGATTTCCGCCGCGTTGCACAGCTGCTCCGGTGTCGCCCCCAGAATCTCCGCCAGCCCGGCTGCCGCCATGGCGCAGGCCGAACCGACTTCGCCCTGGCAACCGACTTCGGCACCGGAAATCGAAGCGTTCTTCTTGCACAGAATCCCGACCGCCGCCGCACTGAGGAAATAGTCGACTACGTTGGCCTCGGTCACCACTTCGCTGAACTTCATAAAGTAGTGCAGCACCGCCGGAATGATCCCCGCCGCGCCATTGGTCGGCGCCGTGACCATGCGCCCGCCGGCAGCGTTTTCCTCGTTGACGGCCAAGGCGAACAAATTCACCCACTCCATGGCGCTCAAGGTCGAGCCGATCACATTGGGCTTGTTCAACTCTTGCAGGCTGCGGTGCAACTTGGCCGCGCGACGACGCACATTCAGGCCACCGGGCAGGATGCCTTCGTGCTTGAGGCCTTGTTCGACGCAATCTTGCATGGCGCGCCAGAGTGTCATCAGGCCAGCGCGAATTTCTTCCTCGCTGCGCCAGACTTTCTCGTTGGCCATCATCAACTCTGCAACGCGCAGGTTGTGCTGCTTGCAGAGACTGAGCAGCTCGACGGCACTGGAGAAGTCGTACGGCAACACGGTGCGATCCAGATCGACCACGCCGCTGGAAGCCTGTGCCTCATCGACGACAAAACCGCCGCCGATGGAATAGTAGGTGTCGCGATGCAGTTCGCCGTCATCCCCTTCGACGATCAGCGTCATGGCGTTAGGGTGGAACGGCAGGTTCTCGTCGATCAGGCGCATGTCGCGGGCCCAGATGAACGGCACCGGCAAACGACTGTCGAGCAACAGCGTTTGGGTTTCGCGCAGGGTTTCGATGCGAATGCCGATTTGCGACGGATCGATCGCGTCCGGCCATTCGCCCATCAGGCCCATGATCACCGCGTTGTCGCTGCCGTGGCCGATGCCGGTGGCCGACAACGAACCATAAAGCTGAACCTCGACGCGCCGTACTTGTTCCAAAAGCCCCTGCTCACGCAAACCTTGCACGAACAACGCCGCGGCCCGCATTGGCCCCACGGTGTGCGAACTGGAAGGGCCGATGCCGATTTTGAACAGGTCGAAAACACTGATAGCCATTACTGCCGAACTCCTGGATGTGCCAACTCCAGACGCCAAAAGCGCCCAGTGACGGAGCTGCTACGCTCAAGCTGCAATCCGCCGAGATGGCCGCATCATCAGGCTTTTGTCATGTCGTTCGACGTCTCACACCGACGCACTCATGCCCACAAACGCCGCGAGGCGCGGACGCTACGTTTTCGCCGTTTTTTTGCAGATCAGAGAGGCAAAGTGGGCTGAAAAAAGCTGTAAACGACGTCACCGACACTGGATGCGACCATCCCTGTACTGGTTACGACGCACCCTGTAGGCGTCAGATTTTCACTGGTACATGATCGTATCGACTCGATTGCAAGGCGCCGTGGTAGAGATGTCTCCAAAACGCCATCCAACCGCAACCTATAAGTGCGGTGGTCCAGTCGGAACACTGCCAAAAAAAACACCAAGGAGTCGCCCTTTATGAAAGGTTCCCCGTCGTTGTTGTTGGCCGCCATGCTGAGTCTGCCGTTTCTGGCTCAAGCCGCAGAACCGGCCCAATGCAGCACCGTAAACTTCTCAGATGTCGGCTGGACTGACATTACCGTCACCACCGCCACTACCAGCGTCGTTCTCGAGGCCCTTGGCTACAAGACCAAAACCACGATGATTTCCGTTCCGGTGACCTACAAGTCCCTGGCCGATGGCAAGAACATGGACGTGTTCCTGGGTAACTGGATGCCGACCATGGAAAACGACATCAAGGCCTACCGCGATGCCGGTACCGTGGAGACAGTGCGCGCTAATCTGGAAAACGCAAAATACACACTCGCCGTCCCCGAAGAGTTGTATAACAAAGGTCTGAAAGATTTCGCCGACATCGCCAAGTTCAAGAAAGAACTCGACGGCAAGATCTACGGTATCGAACCAGGCAACGACGGTAACCGCCTGATCCAGAGCATGATCGACAAGAACGCCTTCGGCTTGAAAGACGCCGGCTTCAAGGTGGTCGAATCCAGCGAGGCAGGCATGCTCTCGCAAGTCGATCGCGCCCAGCGCCGCAACACCGCCGTGGTGTTCCTGGGCTGGGAACCACACCCGATGAACACGCGTTTCAAGATGAAGTACCTGACCGGCGGCGACGACTTTTTCGGCCCGAACTTCGGTCAGGCAACCATCTACACCAACACCCGCAAGGGCTATACGCAGGAATGCAGCAACGTGGGTCAGTTGCTGAAAAACCTGCAGTTCACGTTGAACATGGAAAGCACCCTGATGGGCAACGTCCTGGACGACAAAATGAAGCCTGACGCGGCCGCCAAGGCCTGGCTGAAAAAGAATCCACAGGTGCTCGATACCTGGCTCGCTGGCGTAACCACCATTGACGGTAAACCAGGCCTGGAGGCCGTGAAAACCAAGCTCGCGCAGCCTTGAATTAGGAAGCATCGCTTACGCCGGGCGAGTTCGCTCGCCCGGGCTGTTTATTTCCTTGCATGCGGACGTTCACTACCATGCTGATTGATCAGAAAATACCTTTAGGCCAGTACATTGCGGGCTTCGTTGAATGGTTGACGCAAAACGGCGCCAACACCTTCGACGCAATCGCCGTGTCACTGGAAACGATGATCCACGGCGTGACTTTCGCGCTGACCTGGTTCAACCCGCTGGCATTGATCGGCCTTATCGCGTTACTGGCACACTTCATTCAACGCAAATGGGGCCTGACCGTTTTTGTCGTCGCCTCCTTCCTGCTGATCCTCAATCTGGGGTACTGGCAGGAAACCATGGAAACCCTCGCCCAGGTGTTGTTCGCCACCCTGGTGTGCGTATTGATCGGCGTGCCGTTGGGCATCGTCGCTGCGCACAAACCGATGTTCTACACAGTGATGCGGCCGGTGCTCGATCTGATGCAGACCGTGCCGACCTTCGTGTACCTCATTCCTACCCTGACCCTCTTCGGTCTGGGTGTGGTCCCGGGTCTGATTTCTACGGTGGTGTTTGCGATTGCCGCACCTATCCGCCTGACTTACCTGGGTATTCGCGATGTCCCGGAAGAATTGATGGACGCTGGCAAGGCCTTTGGCTGCTCGCGACGTCAGCTGCTCTCGCGAATCGAACTGCCCCACGCCATGCCAAGCATCGCGGCCGGTATCACCCAGTGCATCATGCTGTCGTTGTCGATGGTGGTGATTGCGGCACTGGTGGGCGCCGATGGCCTGGGCAAACCCGTGGTCAACGCACTGAACACTGCTGATATCGCTCTGGGCTTCGAAGCAGGCCTGGCGATCGTACTGCTGGCGATCATGCTCGACCGTATCTGCAAACAACCCGAAGCCAAAGTAGGGGGTGACGCATGAGCATTATTCGCTTCGAAGACGTCGACGTAATCTTCTCCAAGGATCCACGCGAGGCACTCAAGCTGCTGGATCAAGGCATGACCCGTAACGAGATCCTGAAAAAGACCGGGCAGATCGTAGGCGTCGAAAAGGCCAGCCTGGATGTCGAAAAAGGTGAAATCTGCGTACTGATGGGCCTGTCCGGCTCCGGCAAGTCCAGCTTGCTGCGTTGCATCAACGGCCTCAACACCGTCAGCCGCGGCAAGTTGTTCGTCGAGCACGAAGGCAAGCAGATCGACATCGCGTCCTGCACCCCGGCAGAACTGAAAATGATGCGCACCAAGCGCATTGCGATGGTGTTCCAGAAGTTCGCCCTGATGCCTTGGCTGACCGTTCGCGAGAACATCAGCTTCGGTCTGGAAATGCAGGGTCGTCCGGAGAAAGAGCGGAAAAAACTGGTCGATGAAAAACTTGAGCTGGTGGGCCTGACCCAATGGCGCAACAAGAAACCCAACGAGCTGTCAGGTGGTATGCAACAACGCGTGGGCCTGGCCCGTGCCCTGGCGATGGACGCCGACATCCTGCTGATGGACGAACCGTTCTCGGCACTCGACCCACTGATCCGCCAAGGCCTGCAAGACGAACTGCTGGAACTGCAACGCAAGCTGAGCAAGACCATCGTGTTCGTGAGTCACGACCTCGATGAAGCCCTGAAGCTCGGCAGCCGTATCGCGATCATGAAAGACGGTCGGATCATTCAGTACAGCAAGCCGGAAGAAATCGTGCTGAACCCTGCGGACGATTACGTGCGCACCTTCGTCGCCCACACCAATCCGCTGAACGTACTGTGCGGTCGCAGCCTGATGCGCACCCTGGACAACTGCAAGCGCATCAACGGTTCGGTATGCCTCGATCCGGGTGGCGATTCCTGGCTGGACCTGGCCGAAGGCAACACCATCAAAGGCGCCCGCCAGAACGGCGCGAGCCTGGACCTGCAGAACTGGATCCCTGGGCAAGCCGTTGAAGGCCTGGGCCGTCGGCCGACACTGGTGGATTCGAACATCGGCATGCGCGACGCGCTGCAGATTCGTTATCAGACGGGTAACAAGCTGGTGCTGCACGACAACAACAAGGTTGTCGGGATTCTTGGCGACAGCGAGCTGTATCACGCACTGCTCGGCAAGAACCTGGGGTAAGAAACAGCAGACACAAAAACGCCGCGAGAGATCGCGGCGTTTTTGTTTGCGGGATATTGGGGTATTGATCGTTCCCACGCTCTGCGTGGGAATGCAGCCCGGGACGCTCTGCGTCCCTAGCCGCGTGACGCGGAGCGTCACAGGAGGCATTCCCACGCAGAGCGTGGGAACGATCTTGAATCACACCTCAGCTATAAACCCGGCCAAGCAGCTGCCGATGGCTTTCAAACTGGTCGAGCACGTCGCGGGTGATCTGATCCTGGGTGAAGCCCATCAGATCGTAATCCTGGCTGCCGTTGTGCAGGTACACCTCGGCACGGTAGTAACGTGCGCGCGGTTCATCGGCACTTTCAGCCGACACCGTGTCACTCGCCGCCGCCAGATAGCCGTCCAGGCTTACTTCGTAGACAAAAGGGTTGCCCTCTTCCATCTCGATCCGCACGCCCATGCAGCGCTTGGCCTTGCCAAGCAACGTCTGCACATCCAGGCCCTGGGCGCGCAATTGCACAGCCGCGTCTTCCAGCGCCGGGCTGACGCGCTTGTCCATGAAACGCTGAACGATCGACTGATTTGGCTGCAAGTCCAGTTGGGTCAGACGCTCGCTGAAACCACGACGACCACGCGCCGCCAGTTCCGCTTGCTCCTGTTCGATCTGCACGTCCTGGCGCATGGCCTTGTGCAAGCCGAACATGAAGAACACCAGCACTACCGAGAACGGCAGCCCCGCCAGCACCACCATGGTTTGCATGGCTTCGAAGTTACCGGCGAACAGCAGGCCGATGGTCACCAGGGTGATCACCGCCGACCAGAAGATCCGCAACCAGTGCGGCGCATCTTCGTCGACGTTACCGCCCTTGCACGAAAGATTGGCCATCATCACCGCGCCGGAATCCGCCGGGGTCAGGAACAGCACGAAGCCGACAAAGATCGACACGCCGATCACAATCTTCGACGCCGGGTAATGCTCAAGCAGTTGGTAAATCGCCATCGACGGCTGTTCCAGCGCCGTCTTGCCGAGTTCCACCGCCCCATGGTTCATCACCAGGTCCAGGGCCGAGTTACCGAAGATCGACAGCCATGCCAGGGTGAAACCCAGAGGAATCAGCAACACACCGGCGACCAGTTCACGCACCGTGCGCCCACGGGAAATACGCGCGATGAACATACCCACGAATGGGGCCCAGGAAATCCACCAGGCCCAGTAGAACAAAGTCCACAGGCCCAACCAGCGGTCAGACTTCTCGCTGTCGCCTTCGTACACATAGAGGTCGAAGGTCTTCAGCACCACGCCGTTCAGGTAGTCGCCGATGTTTTGCACGAAGCCGTTGAGCAGGTGCAGGGTCGGGCCGAACAACAGCACGAAAATCAGCAGGCCGCTGAACAGCACGATGTTCAGGTTGGACAGACGGCGAATGCCGTTTTCCACGCCAGACACCGCCGCGATGGTCGCTACGGTGCTCATCACGATGATCACGATCAGCAGGTTGGTATTGCTGTGTTCCATGCCGAACAGGTTTTCAAGCCCCGACGACACTTGCAGCGAACCAATCCCCAGGTTCGTCACCAGACCCAGCAGGGTCACGAACATGCCGAAGCCGTCCACCGCATGACCGGCGGCGCCTTTGACCCAACGCTCGCCCACCAGCGGATACAGCGCCGAACGCAATGCCAGCGGCTGGTTATGACGGTAAGCAAAGTAAGCAACGGCCAGGCCGACCAATGCATAGATCGCCCAGCCGTGCAGGCCCCAGTGCAGGAACGTCAGCTGAACGGCCTGACGTGCAGCCAAGTTGCTACCGGCCACGCCTTCCGGCGGATTGAAGTAGTGGTCCAGCGGCTCGGAAGCGCCGAAGTACAGCAGCGAGATGCCGATACCCGACGAGAACAGCATCCCCGCCCAGGCGCCGTAGCTGAAATCCGGGGTATCGTCCTTGCTGCCCAGCTTGAGCTTGCCGTAGGACGAAAACGCCAGGCCGACCACGAAGACCAGGTAAGCGGCGATCACCACCATGTAGTACCAGCCGAAGCTGCGGGACAACCAGGCCTGGGCAATGCCGAGCATTCTGCCGGCCTCTTGCGGGGCGATGATCAGAATGGCGGTCAACAACAGGATCAACGCGGTAGAGGTGTAGAACACCCAACCGTTGACCGTCACCTTCTCGGGTGGGGTCTTTATTAGAGAGGCGGAACTCATGGCACAGATGCTCCAGGCAGTGCGAGAGAAAAACACAAGGCAACGCGTTACCCGACCATTCGGTTAGTTGGCAGCCGACCAGCGGGTGATATAAAGACAGCCCGAAAAAAGCCCGAAACCCCTGAACGCCTGAGCGTGTGGGTTTCGAGCATTTTCAGATGTCGTTTTTCCGCCAACTACATGTAGGAAAAACCTGTAGGTAGCGACGAATTGTCGCAGATCTTATTCTTTGTTGATTGAACGTTCAATCAAAACAAAATAGACTGGCCTTCAAACCGATAGACGTTTCACGTCTGCCGGAAGGCCTAAGGAGATGTGCAAGATGCCCAAGGTCGGTATGCAACCCATCCGCCGCCAGCAGTTGATCGAAGCCACGCTACAGGCGGTCGATCAGGTCGGCATGGGGGACGCCAGCATTGCGCTGATCGCCCGTTTGGCCGGTGTCTCGAATGGCATCATCAGTCACTATTTTCAGGACAAGAACGGCCTGATCGCGGCCACCGCGCAGTATCTGATGAGTGTCCTCAGCGAGAACGTCACCGCGCGTCGCCAGGCGCTGGAAGACAGCAGCCCGCGGGCGCACCTTCAGGTGATTATCGAAGGCAACTTCGACGCCAGCCAGGTCAATGGCCCGGCAATGAAAACCTGGCTGGCCTTCTGGGCCACCAGCATGCACCACCCGTCTTTGCACAGGTTGCAGCGGATCAACGATCACCGTCTGTATTCCAACCTGTGCTGCCAGTTCCGCCGTGTATTGCCGCTCGATGATGCGCGCAGTGCAGCCCGCGGCCTGGCAGCCCTCATTGACGGTTTGTGGTTGCGCGGCGCGCTGTCGGGAGATGCTTTCGACACCGGGCAGGCGCACCAGATCGCTTACGAATACATGGATTTCCAACTGGCCAAGCAGGTGAGTTAGAGCACACAGAACCGCTCGGCACCTGAACCGTCACTGACCAGCGCCGCCAATGCGACACGGCACGCCCGGTGACCAACGCCAACCACTTATGCACTTGCGAGGACTTTATGGCCCGTTTCGAACTGCAAAAACTCTACATCGATGGCGGCTACAGTGACGCCAGCAGCGACGCCACTTTCGAAGCCATCAACCCGGCTAACGGTGAAGTCCTCGCAACCGTACAGCGTGCGACCCAGTCAGACGTTGAACGCGCTGTAGTCAGCGCCGAAAAGGGCCAGAAAATCTGGGCTGCGATGACCGCCATGGAGCGTTCGCGCATCCTGCGTCGTGCCGTCGACATCCTGCGTGAGCGCAACGATGAACTGGCCGCCCTGGAAACCCTGGACACCGGCAAGGCGTTCTCCGAAACCAAGTACGTCGACATCGTCACCGGCGCTGACGTGCTGGAGTACTACGCAGGCCTGGTGCCGGCTATCGAAGGCGAGCAGATCCCGCTGCGCACCACTTCGTTCGTCTACACCCGTCGCGAGCCGCTGGGCGTCGTGGCCGGTATCGGCGCGTGGAACTACCCGATCCAGATCGCCCTGTGGAAATCCGCACCTGCCCTGGCGGCCGGTAACGCGATGATTTTCAAGCCAAGCGAAGTCACTTCCCTGACCACGCTGAAACTGGCCGAGATCTACACCGAAGCCGGCGTTCCGGCTGGCGTGTTCAACGTACTGACCGGCAGCGGCCGTGAAGTCGGCACCTGGTTGACCGAACACCCACGCATCGAAAAGATCTCCTTCACCGGCGGCACCGACACCGGCAAGAAGGTCATGGCCAGCGCTTCCGCCTCGTCGCTCAAAGACGTGACCATGGAACTGGGCGGCAAATCCCCGCTGATCATTTTCGACGACGCCGACCTCGATCGCGCCGCCGACACCGCCATGATGGCCAACTTCTACAGCTCCGGTCAGGTTTGCACCAACGGCACTCGCGTGTTCGTGCCGAGCCACCTGAAAGCTGCGTTCGAAGCCAAGATCGTTGAGCGCGTTGCGCGCATTCGTGTCGGCAACCCGGAAGACGAGAACACCAACTTCGGCCCGCTGGTCAGCTTCGCCCACATGGAAAGCGTGCTGGGTTACATCGCCAAAGGTAAGGAAGAAGGCGCTCGCGTCCTGTGCGGCGGCAGCCGTCTGACCGAAGGCGAGTTCGCCAAAGGCGCGTTCGTGGCTCCGACCGTGTTCACCGACTGCACCGACGAGATGACCATCGTTCGCGAAGAAATCTTCGGCCCGGTGATGAGCATCCTGACCTACGAAACCGAAGAAGAAGTGATCCGTCGCGCCAACGACACCGAGTTCGGCCTGGCCGCCGGCGTCGTCACCAAGGACCTGAACCGCGCTCACCGCGTGATTCATCAACTGGAAGCCGGTATCTGCTGGATCAACGCCTGGGGCGAGTCCGACGCCAAGATGCCGGTCGGCGGCTACAAGCAGTCGGGCGTGGGCCGTGAGAACGGCATCAGCTCGCTGAACAACTTCACACGCATCAAATCGGTACAGGTCGAACTGGGCGATTACGCCTCGGTTTTCTAAGGCGGTATTTGCTTCGCCTGCGAGATCGCTATCGCAGGCAAGCCAGCTCCCACAGGTTTGGCGCCGTTCGCCAAATCTGCGGTGCCCCCGATCCCTGTGGGAGCGTGGCTTGCCCGCGATCGAGTGCGAAGCACTCGTCGACCTGACCACTTTCAAAGAGGGTGCATTCAATGTCCCAAGAATTCGATTACATCATCATCGGTGCCGGCTCGGCCGGTAACACCCTGGCGACCCGTCTGACTGAAGACGAAGGCGTCACCGTCCTGTTGCTCGAAGCAGGCGGCCCTGACTACCGCATGGATTTCCGCACGCAAATGCCGGCCGCCCTGGCGTTCCCGCTGCAAGGCCGTCGCTACAACTGGGCCTACGAAACCGATCCAGAGCCACACATGGACGGTCGCCGGATGGAATGCGGTCGCGGCAAGGGCCTGGGTGGTTCTTCGCTGATCAACGGCATGTGCTACATCCGCGGCAACGCGATGGACTACGACAACTGGGCCAAACTGCCAGGCCTGGAAGACTGGGACTACCTGAACTGCCTGCCGTATTTCCGCAAGGCCGAAACCCGCGACATCGGCCCGAACGACTACCACGGTGGCGACGGTCCGGTCAGCGTGACCACGCCCAAAGCCGGCAACAACCCGCTGTTCCATGCGATGGTTGAAGCAGGCGTGCAGGCCGGTTACCCGCGTACCGAAGACCTGAACGGCTACCAGCAAGAAGGCTTCGGCCCGATGGACCGCACCGTGACGCCGAACGGCCGTCGCGCCAGCACCGCTCGCGGTTACCTGGACATCGCCAAGAAGCGCTCGACCCTGACCATCGTCACCCACGCCCTGACCGACAAGATCCTGTTCGAAGGCAAGCGTGCGGTCGGCGTGCGTTACCTGATCGGCGCCGCTGAAGAGCGCGTTGAAGCCCGCGCCCGCAAAGAAGTGCTGCTGTGCTCCGGCGCCATCGCTTCGCCGCAGATCCTGCAACGCTCCGGCGTCGGCCCGGCCGAACTGCTGAAAAAACTCGACATCCCGGTGGTCCACGACCTGCCGGGCGTGGGTGAGAACCTGCAGGATCACCTCGAGTTGTACCTGCAATACGCCTGCACCCAACCGGTCTCGCTGTACCCGTCGCTGCTCTGGTACAACCAGCCGGCCATCGGTGCCGAGTGGCTGTTCAACGGCACCGGCATCGGCGCCAGCAACCAGTTCGAAGCCGGCGGTTTCATCCGTACCCGTCCGGAATTCGATTGGCCGAACATCCAGTACCACTTCCTGCCGGTGGCGATTAACTACAACGGCAGCAACGGTGTGAAAGAGCACGGTTTCCAGGCGCACATGGGTTCCATGCGTTCGCCAAGCCGCGGTCGGGTCCAGGCCAAGTCGAAGGACCCGCGCGAGTACCCGAGCATCCTGTTCAACTACATGGCCACCGAGCAGGACTGGCAGGAATTCCGCGACGGCATCCGCCTGACCCGTGAAATCATGCAACAGCCTGCACTGGACGCTTTCCGTGGCCGCGAAATCAGCCCGGGCATCGACGTGCAAACCGATGAACAGCTCGACAAGTTCATCCGCGAACACGCCGAAACCGCGTTCCACCCGTCCTGCTCGTGCAAGATGGGCACCGACGAAATGGCCGTGGTCGATGGCGAAGGTCGTGTGCATGGCATGCAAGCCCTGCGCGTGGTCGATGCCTCGATCATGCCGATCATCACCACCGGCAACCTGAACGCGCCGACGATCATGATCGCCGAGAAAATCGCCGACAAGATCCGTGGTCGCAAGCCGCTGCCACGTAGCAAGGCTGCCTACTTCGTGGCCGGCGATGCGCCGGTGCGTGGCAAGCCGTTGCGGGATGTGAGCCTGACTGCTCAGTAAAACCGCGTCACGGCCAATCGCGAGCAGGCTCGCTCCCACAGGTTCCGGGTTGGATTGCAAATGTGCGATCAAACCAAAAACCCATGTGGGAGCGAGCCTGCTCGCGATGGGGCCCTGACAAACACCACACATCTCTCGGTAATCCTTTCCTACACCGCTCCGCGCTTGATCCTACCCCCCGCACCGGCCTAATCTAGCGCCACGCAAACGTTTCACCCCCCTCGCGACATCGATACACCGCCACTCCATACCAAGGAGGTTCCCGAATGTTCGATTTCCATCCCCAGCTCAAGCAGCGTTTTGCTGCCTTGCGCACGGGCGCTGAATTCTTTTCGCTGCGTTATGTGCGCGAGTCCGGCCAGTACCTGTCGGTGCGCAAGAATGTCGCCGAACCTCCGAGCCTGAGCCGTGACGAAGGCGCGATGCTGACCGTTCGGGTCAACGGCGTCGAAGCCTACGCCGCGACCAACGACCTGTCGCAATCCGGCCTGCAAGCCGCACTGGAGAAGGCTGAGCAACAAGCCCGCCGACTCAAGCCCCACGCCCTGCTCGACCTGAGCGCGCAAGTGGTCTCCAGCGACCGCGCCGACTACTTTTCGCCGAACCTCGACCAGCCCTTCCCGTCCCTGAGCGATTGCTACCAACTGCTCGGCGCCGAGTCCGCCGCCGTGCCCAAGGACGAACGATTGGTGAACTGGGAAGTGAGCATCGGCATCACCAACGTCGAGCAGATCTACCTTAGCAACGCCGGCGCCGAACTGCGCCAGGCCCAGCGGTTCGTCTACCCGAGCCTGGAAGTCACCGCCTACGACGGCAACGACAGCCAGACCCGAACCCTGGGCCGCGAGAACTTCGGTCAACAGGGCGGTTTTGATGTGATCAGCCGCTGTGGCCTGGTCGGCGCCGGTCCGAAAATCGCCGATCAGGCGCTGCAATTGCTGTTGGCGCCAAACACCCCGAAAGGCCCGCGTGACCTGCTGTTGATGCCGGACCAGATGATGCTGCAGATCCACGAGTCCATCGGTCACCCGCTGGAACTGGACCGCATCCTCGGTGACGAGCGCAATTACGCCGGCACCAGTTTCGTCAAGGCCGAAGACTTTGGCCGCCTGCAATACGGCTCCAAACTGCTCAACGTAACCTTCGACCCGGACATCCCCGAGCAGCTCGCCAGCTACGGGCATGACGACGACGGCACGGCCGCGAGCAAACAATTCCTGATTAAAGAAGGCTTGCTGCTGCGTCCATTGGGCGGCGCGCTGTCGCAGTTTCGCGCGGGCATGGAGGGCGTGGCCAACAGCCGCGCCTGCAGCTGGAACCGTCCGCCAATCGATCGCATGGCCAACCTGAACATCGAGGCCGGCGATCAACCGCTGGAGCAGATGATCGGCAACATCGAGCACGGCATCTTGATGAGCACCAACCGCTCGTGGTCCATCGACGATGCCCGCAACAAGTTCCAGTTCGGCTGTGAATGGGGCCAGCTGATCGAAAACGGCGAACTCAAAGGCGTGGTCAAGAACCCGAACTACCGGGCGATTTCCGCGCAGTTCTGGAAAAGCCTCAGCGCCGTCGGCGATGCCAACTCCGTCAAGGTCCTGGGCACGCCGAACTGCGGCAAAGGCGAGCCGAACCAGGTGATCCGCGTCGGCCATGCCTCGCCGGCCTGCGTGTTCAGCAACGTTGATGTGTTTGGGGGAGCTGCCTGATGACTGACTTTAAAAGCGTCCCAAAAAACCAGGCCGATGCATTCAAGGCCTTGGTCGATTGGCTGCGCGATGCGATTCACGAGCCGGAACAATTCACCCTCAGCTATGCCGCCGAGTCCTCGGCCTTCGTGCGCTTCAACCACGCCAAGGTCCGTCAGGCCGGGCAGGTGCAGCAGGCGAGCGTCGGTTTCAAACTGATCAACGAGGGGCGCCACGCCGACCTGAACATCACGCTGTCGGGTGATGCCGAAGTCGATGTGCAGCGCCTGGCCGAAGGCCTGCAACAGTTGCGCGAAACCTTGCCACTGTTGCCGCAGGATCCGTACCTGCTGCTCAACCACAACGGCTGGCAGAGCAAGAATGTGCAGGAGCATCCGCTGCCGGACACCGAGCAAGTGGTTGCTGAAATCACCCAGGCCGCCGAAGGGCTGGACCTGGTCGGTTTCTACGCCGCTGGCCCGATCAGCCGTGGTTTCGCCAGCTCTTCGGGCGCGTTCGGCTGGCATCAGGCTAACAGCTTCAACTTTGATTTCAGCCTGGTGCATGACAACGGCCAGGCGGTGAAAGCCAGTTACGCCGGGCACGACTGGAACAGCGAAGGTTTTGCCAAGCGCTTTGCGCAGGCACGCGAGCAGTTGGCGTTTCTCGGCAGACCGCAACACACCCTGGCGCCGGGTCAGTATCGCGCCTATCTGGCACCGGCAGCCCTGGGGGAAATCATGGACATGCTGGGCTGGGGCGGTTTCTCGGCGCAGTCGATTGCCAGCAAAAACAGCCCGCTGCAAAAACTTTACGCGGGCGACAGTGCGTTCAGTCCGTTGGTGTCGGTGGATGAAAAGGTCAGCGGTTCGTTGAGCCCGGCGTTCTCCGGCGAAGGTTATCCGCGCAGCGATCTGGGGTTGATTATCAACGGCAAGGCCGGCGCACAGATGGTCAGTTCACGCAGTGCGGCCGAGTACGGCCTGACCGCCAACGGCGCCAGCGGCGGTGAAATGCCAAGCGCAGTGAACATGGCCGCCGGTACGTTGCCTGATGCAGAGATTCTCAAGCAATTGGGCACGGGCTTGTACATCAGCAACCTGTGGTACCTGAACTACTCCGATCAGCCGGCGGCACGCCTGACCGGCATGACACGGTTTGCGACCTTCTGGGTCGAGAACGGCGAGATTCAGGCGCCGGTGAGCACCATGCGTTTTGATGACAGCGCCTACAGTTTGCTGGGATCGCAGCTGGAAGCATTGACCGAGGAGCGCGAGCTGATGTTGTCGGCCAGTACCTACAGCCAGCGGGCCACGGCGTCGGCGTTGTTGCCGGGGGCGTTGATCAGCAAATTGACCTTGACCCTCTGACCCTGATCGTTCCCACGCTCTGCGTGGGAATGCCTCAATGGACGCTCCGCGTCCGCTTCGGCAGGGACGCGGAGCGTCCCGGGCTGCATTCCCACGCGGAGCGTGGGAACGATCATCGTCGTCGTTTAAATCAAATGAGGTCCCATGCCCAACCGCCCGCCTCTCGACGCTGTCACCGCCCGCTGGGTGCCGTGGGTTGTCGCCATTGCGTTCTTCATGCAATCGCTCGACGGGACCATCCTCAACACCGCCCTGCCCGCCATGGCCCGAGACCTGGCCGAAGACCCGCTGCGCATGCAAGGCGTGATCATCGCCTACATGCTCACCGTCGCCTTGCTGATCCCCGCCTCGGGCTGGATCGCCGACCGTTTCGGCACCCGGAAAATCTTCTTCAGCGCGATCCTGCTGTTCAGCCTCGGCTCGTTGCTCTGCGCCCTGTCGAGCACCCTGAGCCAGCTGATTGGCGCACGGGTGATTCAGGGCCTGGGCGGTGCGCTGATGTTGCCGGTCGGACGACTGGTGGTGTTGCGCGCCTACCCGCGCTCGGAGCTGGTGCGGATCATGGGCTTCATCACCATCCCCGGATTGCTCGGCCCGCTGATCGGCCCGACCATGGGCGGCTGGATGGTCGAATACCTGACCTGGCACTGGATCTTCCTGATCAACCTGCCAGTCGGCGCCGTCGGTTGTTACGCCGTATGGAAATTCATCCCCGACCTGCGCGGCACCGAACGCACCCGCTTCGACAGCCTGGGCTTTTTGCTGTTCGGCGCGGCGATGGTGCTGATCACCGTTGCCATGGAAGGTCTGGGCGAATTGCACCTGCCGCACTTGCGCGTGATGTTGCTGCTGTTCGGCGGCATGGCCTGTCTGGCGGCATATTGGTTGCGGGCCGGGCACATCGATAATCCGCTGTTCGCGCCGTCACTGTTCAAGACCCGGACGTTTGCCGTAGGCATCCTCGGCAACCTGTTCGCCCGCCTGGGTAGCGGCGCCCTGCCGTTTCTCGTGCCATTGCTGTTGCAAGTGGCGCTGGGCTATTCGCCGTCCCAGGCCGGGATGAGCATGCTGCCACTGGCGGCGGCTGCGATGGTCGCCAAGTCGGTGGCGCGACCGTTGATCGAACGCTTGGGCTATCGCATCGTGCTGACCGGCAACACATTGGCGCTGGGGCTGATGCTGGCGAGCATGGGGCTGGTCAGCGAACAAACGCCGTACTGGCTGCTGTTGGTGATGCTGTCGATTCTCGGCGCGATCAACTCCTTGCAGTTCACCGCAATGAACACCGTCACCCTGATCGACCTCGACGACGCCAGCGCCAGTAGCGGCAACAGCCTGCTGTCGGTGGTCGCGCAATTGTCCCTGAGCCTTGGTGTTGCCTGTGCCGGCGCCTTGCTCGGCGGGTTCACCGCAGAGATCGGCAACGACGGCGTGGACACGGTGCTGGGTGCGTTCCAGCTGACGTTTGTGACGGTCGGAATCATGGCGATGCTGGCCGCGACGATCTTCTCCCAGCTTTCAAAGGAAGACGGACGGCGCGTCAAACGTCCGGAAGAGCACATAGAGCCTTAGGGCGAATGGCCACGAGACTGATACACTGCGCGACATTTTGTTTTGCAGGCCAGTCCCGTGACCACCATCGCCACCGCTTTTAATACTTTGCCGCTGTCCGCCGCCATGCTGGCTAACCTCGACTCTTTGGGTTATGCCGAGATGACGCCGATCCAGGCGCAAAGCTTGCCGGTGATCCTCAAGGGGATGGACCTGATCGCCCAGGCCAAGACCGGCAGCGGCAAGACCGCCGCCTTCGGTATCGGCCTGTTGAACCCGATCAATCCGCGCTTCTTCGGTTGCCAGGCGCTGGTCATCTGCCCGACTCGCGAGTTGGCTGACCAGGTCGCCAAGGAAATCCGTCGCCTGGCCCGTGCCGAAGACAACATCAAGGTCCTGACCCTGTGTGGCGGCGTGTCCTTCGGCCCGCAGATCGGCTCCCTGGAACATGGCGCGCACATCATCGTCGGCACCCCGGGTCGCCTTCAGCAGCATTTGCGCAAAGGTTCGCTGGTGCTCCATGGCCTGAACACGCTGATCCTCGACGAAGCCGATCGCATGCTCGACATGGGTTTCTACGACTCCATCGAAGAAATCATTGCCCAGACCCCAGCGCGTCGCCAGACCCTGCTGTTCTCCGCCACGTACCCGACGGGTATCAAGCAGTTGGCGGCGAAATTCATGCGCACGCCTCAGATCGTGAAGGCCGAGGCGTTCCACGACGACACGCAGATCGAACAGCGTTTCTACGAGATTTCCCCGGAAGAGCGCATGGACGCCGTGGTCAAAGTCCTCGCGCATCATCGTCCGGCATCGTGTGTCGCCTTCTGCTTCACCAAGCAGCAGGTTCAGGAAACCGTCGATCACCTGACCTCCAAAGGCATCTCTGCCGTCGGCCTGCATGGCGATCTGGAACAGCGTGACCGCGACCAGGTACTGGCCATGTTCGCCAACCGCAGCACCTCGGTGCTGGTCGCTACCGACGTCGCCGCTCGCGGCCTGGACATCGATGCGCTGGACATGGTGATCAACGTCGAACTGGCCCGTGATTCGGAAATCCACATCCACCGTGTTGGCCGTACCGGTCGCGCCGGTGAGAAAGGGATTGCGATCAGCCTGGTCGCACCGTCCGAAGCGCACCGCGCCCAAGCCATCGAGCTACTGCAGAAGTCGCCGTTGAGCTGGGATCAACTGGACAACCTCAAATCCCAGGGCGGCGCACCGCTGCTGCCGGTGATGAGCACGCTGGTCATCGGCGCTGGCCGTAAAGACAAGGTGCGTCCGGGCGACATTCTGGGCGCACTGACCGGTGATGCCGGTATTCCGGGCGCTCAGGTTGGCAAGATCGCGATTTTCGACTTCCAGGCCTATGTGGCGGTGGAACGCGGGATCGCCAAGCAAGCCTTGCAGCGCCTGAATGACGGCAAGATCAAAGGCCGTTCGCTGCGCGTTCGTATCCTCTGATCATGATCGTTCCCACGCTCTGCGTGGGAATGCATCCCGTGACGCTCCGCGTCACATAACGGCGGACGCAGAGCGTCCATGGCGGCATTCCCACGCAGAGCGTGGGAACGATCATTGTGTGAGGACACCGTTTTGCGCTCTACCGAAGTCGTGATCATTGGCGCTGGCGCCGCAGGTTTGATGTGTGCGCTGACCGCCGCCGGGCGCGGGCGCAAGGTGATGTTGCTCGACCATGCCAACAAGGCCGGCAAGAAAATCCTGATGTCGGGCGGTGGCCGCTGCAATTTCACCAACATGTACACCGAACCGGGCAATTTCCTCTCGCAAAACGAACACTTCTGCAAATCCGCCCTGGCGCGCTATACCCAGTGGGATTTCATCGGCATGGTCGCCAAGCACGGCGTGCCGTACCACGAGAAGAAACTCGGCCAACTGTTCTGCGATAACAAATCCAGCGACATCCTCGACATGCTCCTCAACGAGTGCGATCAGGTCGGCGTCAGCCTGCACCTGGACACCTCGATCCAGCACATCGAGAAAATGGAAAGCGGCTACCTGCTGCAAACCACCCTCGATCAGATCACCTGCGAATCGCTGGTGATCGCCACGGGAGGCTTGTCGATCCCGACGCTGGGCGCCACTGGTTTCGGCTATCAGGTGGCCAAACAATTCGGCCACGACTTGCTGCCGACCCGCGCCGGGCTGGTGCCGTTCACCATCACCGATCAGCTCAAGGAGCTTTGCACCGAGCTCTCCGGTACGTCGGTGGATTGCCTGGTGAGCTGCAACGACCAGAGTTTCCGCGAGAACATCCTGTTCACTCACCGCGGCCTCAGTGGTCCGGCGATTTTGCAGATTTCATCGTTCTGGGAATCCGGCGACACGGTTGAGATCAACCTGATGCCGGACCACGACGTGCCGACCTGGCTGCAACAGCAGCAAGCCGAACGGCCGAACAGCGAGCTGAAAACCCTTCTGGGGGAAATCTTCACCAAGAAGATGGCCAACCTGCTGGCGGACAACTGGTTCGTCTCCAAACCGATGAAGCAATACACTCACGCGGAAATTGCCGACATCGCCGAAAAACTGGCGAGTTGGAAAGTGGTGCCGGCCGGCACTGAAGGTTATCGCACCGCTGAAGTGACATTGGGCGGCGTCGATACCAACGAGGTGTCGTCCAAGACCATGGAATCGCTGAAAAGCCCCGGTCTGTATTTCATTGGCGAAGTGCTCGACGTCACCGGGCATCTGGGCGGTTTCAACTTCCAGTGGGCGTGGGCCTCCGGTTACGCGGCTGCGCAATACGTCTGACATTTCTCGATGTGGGACTAGCTTTTGTGGCGAGGGAGCTTACTCCCGCTGGCCTGCGCAGCAGGCCAAAAACCTGCCATCACCGTTTGTCTGACACACCCATGCACTGGATTTACGACGGCTGCGCCGCCGAGCGGGAGCAAGCTCCCTCGCCACAGGATTCAATGCAGACCTGACACCTCCAGCAGTAAGGAACAGATTTTGCTGTCAGATGTGATCGGCGCCATTGCGTCGACGTCATTACTGGCTCAATTTAGCGTCATTGCCTCGGAAGGCCCTCGCACTTCATGTCATCGACCCCCTTCAATCAGTCTCTGCGTCGCCTCTGGGCGCTGGATAAATTCAGCTACAGCGTACGGGTATTCATCGCCCTGACCGGCAGCATGGCGCTGTGTTGGTACAAGGATGAAATGGGGCTGCTGATCCCGCTGTTCCTCGGGATCATCGCCAGCGCCCTGGCCGAGACCGACGACAGTTGGCAAGGCCGCCTGAACGCACTGGCCGTGACGCTGGTGTGCTTCAGCGTCGCCGCCCTCTCCGTTGAACTGCTCTTCCCCTACCCCGTCGTTTTTGTCATCGCCCTGGCCCTGGCCAGTTTCGGCCTGACCATGCTCGGCGCCTTGGGCGAACGCTATGGCGCGATTGCCTCGGCGACGTTGATCCTGTCGGTCTACACCATGATCGGCGTGGACCAGCGCGGCGGCGAAGTCATCGATTTCTGGCACGAACCGGTGCTGCTGGTGGCCGGCGCCGCCTGGTACGGTTTGCTCTCGGTGCTGTGGCAGGCGATGTTTTCCAATCAGCCGGTGCAGCAAAGCCTGGCGCGATTGTTCCGCGAACTGGGTTTGTACCTGAAGCTGAAATCGTCGCTGTTCGAGCCGATCCGGCAGATGGACGTGGAAGCGCGCCGACTGGAACTGGCGCAGCAAAACGGCCGTGTCGTGGCCGCACTGAACGCTGCCAAGGAAATCATCCTGCACCGGGTCGGCAACGGCCGGCCGGGCTCGAAACTCAGCCGTTACCTGAAGCTGTACTTCCTCGCCCAGGACATCCACGAACGCGCCAGTTCCTCGCACTACCCTTACAACGCCCTCGCCGATGCCTTCTTTCATAGCGACGTGATGTTCCGCTGCCAACGCTTGCTGCGCCAGCAAGGCAAAGCCTGCCGGGCGCTGGCCGAGTCGATCCAGATGCGCCAGCCGTTCGTCTATGACGCCAACTTCGCCGAAGCCCTGAGCGACCTGCACGCCTCCCTCGAACACCTGCGCATCCAGAGCAACCCGGCCTGGCGCGGACTGTTGCGGTCGTTGCGGGCACTGGCGGCCAACCTCGGCACGCTCGACCGTTTGCTCAGCGACGCCAGCAACCCCGATGCCCTGGCGGACGCCACCGACAGCAGCCTGCTCGACCGTTCGCCACGCAACCTCAAGGATGTGTGGATTCGCTTGCGCACGCAGCTGACACCCACGTCATTGCTGTTCCGTCACGCACTGCGTTTGCCCCTGGCCTTGAGCATCGGCTACGGGATGGTGCATTTGATCCACCCGTCCCAAGGTTACTGGATCATCCTCACCACGCTGTTTGTCTGCCAACCGAACTACGGCGCCACCCGCCGCAAACTCGGCCAGCGGATCATCGGCACGGCCATCGGCCTGACCGTGGCCTGGGCGCTGTTCGATCTGTTTCCGAATCCCTTGGTCCAATCGTGCTTCGCAATCGCCGCCGGGGTGGTGTTCTTTATCAACCGCACCACCCGCTACACCCTGGCGACGGCCGCGATCACCTTGATGGTGCTGTTCTGCTTCAACCAGGTCGGAGATGGTTACGGGCTGTTCCTGCCACGGCTGTTCGATACCTTGCTCGGCAGCCTGATCGCCGGGCTCGCCGTGTTCCTCTTCCTGCCGGACTGGCAGGGTCGACGCCTGAACAAAGTGCTGGCCAACACCCTCACGTGCAACAGCATTTACCTGCGACAGATCATGCAGCAATACGCCGCCGGCAAAAGCGACGACCTGGCGTATCGCCTGGCCCGACGCAATGCGCACAACGCCGACGCGGCACTGTCGACGACGCTCGCCAACATGCTGATGGAACCGGGGCATTTCCGTAAGGAAGCGGATGTCGGGTTCCGCTTCCTGGTGCTCTCGCACACCTTGCTCAGTTATTTGTCCGGACTGGGCGCACACCGGGAAACCCAGCTACCACCCGATGTACGCGAGCATTTGATCGACGGTGCGGGCGTGAGACTGGCCGCCAGCATCGATGAAATTGCCCAAGGGCTGGCAAGCAAACTGCCGATTGCGATTCAGAGCGATGAGGAAGAGGCGCTGGCCAATGAGCTTGAACAGATGCCGGACGAAATCGATGAAGGGCAGCGACTGGTGCAGACGCAGTTGGCCTTGATCTGCCGTCAGCTTGGGCCATTGCGCACGTTGGCGGCGCACCTCATCAAGGAAACGAGTAAGGATTGAGAGGTGTGGCGGCTGGGCCGGCCTCATCGCGAGCAGGCTCGCTCCCACAGTGGATCTGCTGTGGGTGCAGATTTTGTGTACGGCAGAGATCTAATGTGGGAGCGAGCCTGCTCGCGATGAGGCCATCAGCCCCACCACAAACCTCACATCCCATGCTGCTTCATCAACCGCTGATAACTCCCATCCACTTTCATCGCCGCGATCTCGCGGTCGAAACCGGCGACGATCTGTTCATGCCTGGGGTTCTTCAGGCTGACCAGGATGTGCAGGCTGTTCTCGCTCAATGGCTTGGGCAAAAACTCCACCGCATTGCGCACCTTGGCTGATTCCCTGGCCAGGTAATAACGCGCAACGTACTCGTCTTCCAGCGTCAACTTGACCCGGTCGGCGGCGACCATGCGCACAGCCATGGAAAAGCTGTGCACCGGGACTTTCTGCAGTGATACGTCGTCATCGAACGCCGACGAATAGGCGTAACCGCGCACCACCGCTATTGGGTAGGTATGCAGTTGATGCAGGTTGTTGTATTCGATCGGCGTGTCTTTGCGCTTGAGAAAGCGCACTCGATTGAGCAGGTATTCGCCGGAAAACTGGCCAAGCTTCGTACGATCGTCGGTGTACCAGGCGTTGACCAACACGTCGTACCGCCCCTCGCCAACCCCCATCAAGGCACGCGCCCAAGGCACTTGTTCAAAGTCGCTGGCATAACCGGCCCGGGCCAGGGCTGTGCTGACGATGTCCGTGGCCAACCCACCGTTGACCAGCGTGGCGTCGGTAAAGGGTGGCCAGGCATCGGCGACCAATCGCAGCTTTTCCGCTGCTGCGCCTTGAGTCAGCAACAGCAATCCAATCAAAGCAAAGGCTCGATGCAATTGCGGCATGCTAGAAATCCTTAGCGGGCGGGGCACTCCAGCCCAGATTACACAAACAAGACAACGCCGCGCGAAATGAATGATGGCATTTTGGCCTATGTCACAGATTTCTTTGCCATACAGACATCTTTCGCCTGGACGCTTAGTATCGGAGCGACGAAGTTCAAGGGAGTGTGAAGATGACAATCGATTGGGTCTGCAAACACCACAGCGATCTGGGCAAAGAGCAGCTGTACGCCATTCTGCAGCTACGTGCAGAAGTGTTTGTCGTTGAGCAGAAATGCGTCTATCAGGACATCGACGGCCAGGATCTGGAAGGTGACACTTGCCATCTGATGGCCTGGGACGGGGATCGGCTGGTGGCGTACCTGCGGCTGCTCGACCCAGAGTTACAGGGGGGTGACGTGGTCATCGGGCGAGTGATCATTGCCCCTCAAGCGCGCGGTACAGGGCTTGGGCATGAGTTGATGGCTCAGGCGTTGAAGCAGGCTGAAAAGCGCTGGCCTGAAGTACCGATCTATCTCTCGGCCCAGGCGCATTTGCAGGGGTACTACGCTAAATATGGATTTGTGGTGGCGGGCGAGGAATTTCTTGAGGATGGCATTCCGCATATCGGGATGCGCCGCCCGTAATGAGCGCTCCCACGCTCTGCATGGGAACGCAGCCCGGGACGCTCCGCGTCCCTGCCGAAGCGGACGCAGAGCGTCCATTGAGGCATTCCCACGCAGAGCGTGGGAACGATCAGAGTCGAGCGTTCAGGGATATTCCAGCACCGCTTTGATCTGCCGAAGATTGCGCTCGATCCACCCTCGATCTATCGCCCCCCACTCGCGAATCCGATAGCGCCCGGCATGATTGCGCGCGCCTTCTTCCTGCTGGAACTCGCAAACAATGTCCAGATCCGCCAATGCCGCGATGGTGTCCTGAGCCGTGCGCCGGGGCATGCCGGTCACTTCGGTCAGCGCCGGGACGCTACTGGCCAACCCGCTATCGATCAGGTACGCCACGTACAACCGACGATAGAAGCTGCTTTTGGTCTTGCTTACATCCATCGAAACACTCCCGGCTGCGATATCTTGATTTTTATTGCATGTCCCGCCACGTCAGGTACACCCGCACATCGAACTCAACCTGGTGATACCCCGGCAACATGTGATCGCAAAGCTTGTAGAACGCCTTGTTGTGATCCGACTCTTTGAAGTGCGCCAGTTCATGCACCACGATCATCTTCAAAAACTCGGCCGGTGCTTCCTTGAACAATGAAGCCACACGAATTTCTTTCTTGGCCTTGAGCTTGCCGCCCTGTACCCGGGAGATCGCTGTGTGCAATCCGAGGGCGCGGTGGGTCAGGTCCAGGCGGTTGTCGAACAACACCTTATCGATGGCCGGGGCGTTACGCAGGTATTCCTGCTTAAGGTCCAGCGTATAGGTGTACAACGCCTTGTCGCTCTGGATCCGGTGTTTTTCCGGGTAACGCTGGCTCAGGTAATCGCCCAGCCGACCGTCGGCGATCAGCTGGCGCACTTGGTCCTGCAGAGCAGCAGGATAGGCCTGGAGGTATTTCAACGCGGTCATTGGGGCGGCAACACGATTCACCAAAAGGTCGCCAGTGTAGCGAATTCAGCCGGTCAGCGTGTTCCAGTCGAACGGCCGCACAAAGTCGCCGACGTCCTCGGCCATCATCGGCCGTGCCACCAGAAATCCTTGCACGTACTCGCAACCATTGGCTTGCAGCCACCGATATTGCGCAACGGTTTCCACCCCCTCGGCAATCACCAGCATGCCGTACTCCTTGCACAGCTCGATCACATTGCGCACCAGCGCCGCATCGCGTGAGGACTCCAGAAGCCGGGCAATCAAATGCCGGTCGAACTTGAGCGTGTCCAACTCCAGATCCCGCAGATGAGACAGCGAACACGGCCCGCAACCAAAGTCATCCAGGGCCACCCGCACACCCAGGTTTCGCAGCAGGCGCAGCTGTTTACGGGTTTCCTCAGGGTTTTGCATCAAGGCCTCTTCGGTGACCTCGACTTCCAGATGGTGCGCCTGCAAGCCATGGCGCTCGAGCACCTGGCGCAACTCGGTGACCAGATTGGGCATGCCGAATTGCGTACTGCTCAAACTCACGCCCAGCACGAGGTTGTCGGCGAACAGGGTTTCCCAGGCTTTTCGCTGGCTCGCCCCTTGTTGATAGATCCAGCTGCCCAGGCGACTGATCAACCGTGCTTCTTCCAGCAATGGCAAAAACAACCCCGGCGGTACATCGCCGACGCTCGGGTGCTGCCAGCGGATCAGCGCTTCGAACCCGCGAATCTGCCCGCTGGCAATGGCCACCTGGGGTTGATACACCAAATTGAAATCACGGTTCTCGATCGCCGCGTGCACACTTTCTTCGAGCATCAACCGCGAGCGTGCCCGGCCGTTCATTTCATGATCGTAGAAACGATATTGCTGACGACCGGCGCGCTTGGCTTCGTACATCGCGATGTCCGATGCACGCAACAAACCGTCAAGATTGGAACCGCAATCCGGGTACGTCGCAATGCCGATGCTGGCGCCCAAGGCGATATCCAGACCATCGATCTGCTGACAGACCGACACCCGCTCGATCAGCTTCTCGGCAATCTTTGCCGCTTGCTCGGGGAACTCCAGATCCAGCAACGCGGTGAACTCATCACCGCCCATGCGCGCCAGAATGTCGAAGGGCCGCAGGCAGGCCTTCAACTGCTCGGACACCCACCGCAGCACCCGGTCGCCGGCATCGTGACCGAGGGAATCGTTGACCCGCTTGAAGCCGTCGAGGTCCAGATACAGCAGCACCCAGGCACTGTCGGAACGGTCGCCACGCAACAGCAGGTTTTCCGCCGTCTGGTAAAAGCCACGACGATTGAGCAGCCCGGTCAATGGATCGGTGACGGCCTGAAACTCCAGTTGCTGATGCAGATGGCGCACCACCGACATGTCCAGCACCGTCACCACCATCGCGTTTTGTTCGCTGGGCAACGGTGCGCAGGACAGCGCCACGGGCACCTGCTGGCCGGGCGCCGTACGCAGCAAGGCATCGTGCAGGCGCAAGGTTTCACCACGTTTGTAACCCGTGAAAAATTCGGAGTCGGTCCAGACCGGGATGTGCGGTTTTTGCAGGAAATCCAGGAACTCTTTGCCTTGCAGGTCTTGCACCGTGGCATTGAGCAACCGCGACATCGCCGGATTGGCATAGCGGATCAGACCGTCCTCACCGACCACCAGGATGCCTTCGGCGGCATTGTCGAGCACCGAGGCATTAAACGCGCGTGCGACCTCCAGATCGCGACTCAGGCGCTGCAACGCACGGCGATTGCGTTGGTGCTCGAGCAGCGCCTGGACTTTGGGCTTGAGAATTTGTGGGTCGAACGGTTTGAACAGGTAATCCACCGCACCGCTGGCATAGCCCTTGATCACGGCGTCCTGGGACTGTTCGTTGGCGGTAAGGAAAATGATTGGCGTGAGGCGGGTTCGTTGGCTGCCGCGCATCAGGCGTGCCACTTCAAAACCGTCCATGCCCGGCATCTGCACATCCAGCAGCACCAGGTCGATATCGTGTTCGAGTAACAGGCTGAGCGCCTCGAAGCCCGAGGCGGCGGTCATGACCTGCCAGTCCTGGCGCTGCAACAACGCGCGCATGCTGATCAGGTTTTCAGGGTAATCATCAACGATTAAAAGAATTGAATTGCCTTCAGCTGGCGTGGGTTGCGCGCATTCCATGCTGCTTCTCTTATGCGGGACGTCAGGCCGGTTTCTCGTGAAAACCGGACAAATACTAAGCCTTCACTCTAGACCGGGTTCCGCAAAAGCAGAAGCTATCAGTACGCCATCATTTAACCAATGCGTCCATTTACCGACTAACGGTCGGCGCCACAGCCCGCTAAAACCGGGAAAGATGGCCTTTTAACAGGATTTTGACGCCACCCGTTTGTCATTTACGCATTAACAAATTGAACTTCTACGATTATAAGGACTGCCCCCAAGGCGCGCGCCAGAGCTTCTGGAACGTACGTGCAGTAAAAAAACCGTGGAAGCTTTTGTCTATGATCGATCTCGCAACCTGGAACCTCAGCGTTCCCGTCGGCAGTCCGCCGTACACCGTTGAAACGTCAAAACTGGTGGATGGCTTCAAGGACCAATACTTCCACTCCGACACCGGCACTTTGTTTTTCTGGACGCCGGTCACCGGTTCTACCACTGAAAACGCCAAGTATCCGCGCACCGAGCTTCGCGAAACCTACAGCAACGGCACACTGAAAAACTGGTTCTACCCGGACGCCGACAACTTCCTGCGCGCTACCCTGGCGGTAAATCAGGTACCGACCTCGGGCAAGATCGTCATTGGCCAGATCCACGCCTATGAAAGCCAGAAACCGATGGTGAAGCTCGAGTATCAGTACTCGACCAGCACACAGTCGGGCAACCTCGTCGCCAAGGTCCGTATGCGCCCTGATGACGATACCGCCCGGATAATCACCATCGCTACCGGGGTGAAACTGGATCGGGAGTTTTCCTACCTCATCCACCTGAGCCCGGGCGGAGCGTTGGGCATCAGTGCGGCAGGCTACCAGTGGGACACCGACATCAGCAGGACCTGGAGCGTCAAGCCGCTGTACTTCAAGGCCGGGGCGTATGTACAGGACAACACCGGGTACACCACCGAAGGCGGAAAAGTGACGTTCAGCAAGCTGGATATTGATCACGAAAGGTAACTTTCTCACCCGGGAATACAGCCGGGGACGCTCACCAAGAACAACTTGACCTCTGTAGCAGCTGCCGAGCCTGCGAGGCTGCGTCCGAGGACAACGTCCTCGCAAGCCCGGCAGCGGCTACAAATCCCAGCGTCCGCAAAATTCGTAGGACCACTCCCTCTGTGGCGAGGGGGCTTGCCCCCGTTGGGATGCGAAGCAGCCCCAAACCCTGCTACGCAATTTCCTCAGACACACCATAGCGCCCGGTTTTACGACGGCTGCGCCGCCGAACGGGGGCAAGCCCCCTCGCCACAATGACCGAGCGCGATCCTACACCCCGGTTGCAGCCACCAAAGTCGCCGCTTATAGTTCGCCCCGTCGCTGACAGCAGTCGGCGATAGGGTTTCGCAGCCCTACCGAGTTAGAACCACAACCGTCAAAATACGACACGGGCAGCGCATGCCCGTACTCGTTCTTTATGGCGGCTGTGCGTGGGAGACCTTCGGGTCTGCCGGGTCTTAACTCCTCGGTCTGCGAACCCGCGCACAGCTGCCACCCCATTTGTTTCGCAGCAAACGGTGGCGAATCCTTTCTTGAGTTAAGGATTTCCATGAGCAATTAACAACCGCCTCGCCGCTTCACCCCCATGTCCCAATTCGCCACCGACTACCCCGTCCTGCTCATCGACAGCGACGCCCCACTCCAAGAACTCCACAACTGCGTCAGCGAACGCCTCAGCGCCGTCCTCAAATACCTGCACCTCATGGCCTGCACCAGCCTGCCGGACTATGCCGAGAACGACATCAACACCGTCACCAACATCGCCCGGATCATGGCCCAGGATGTAAGCGATGTGTTTCGGGTGATTGAGCAGCGCGGGTTTGATAAACCAACAAATAGCTAAGTTCTTTGAGAAAAAGGGGACGATTAAACAAATCTGCCCCTTCCCCTCACGTCCCCCGCAATAAACCTGTCTTCCTATAGCAAAAAGATATTAAAAACTGTCACTTATTACAGGTGACCGCGCACCCTCACAGAACTAGCCTTATCGACGAAACACAAAAAAACAAGAACAGGACACATAAACAAATACCCCCTGTTCTTTTTTAATTTTTTATCTTCAACATCATAAGGATATAAAGTATGGGCGCTTTAGTAGGAACTTTTTATGGTGCGCTTGCGGAAAATCACGTCTATCTGACAGTCCATAGCAGTGATGACTATGCAGGCCCGGTTAACGCGACCGCGAATGTTAATGGACAAACCGGAACAATCAACGGGACGCAGAGCATCTGGGCAAACTACACAACTATTACGCTCAGCGGGATGGTGGGTGGAAACACAGAAAACTGGACACTTACAACTTCCGACTTTAACACTCTGAATGGGACCCGAAGTTTCACTGAAGCTACCGGCATTTCGTACTCTCAACAAGTAGGGCTTGGTCGGATTGGGTGAGCGAAAAACATATAAAACAGGGAGTATCAGCCATAAACACTCAGGATAAAGATGTCACCTATTACGGACTTTTTCCAGATTGAGTAGAAACATGTCCGCTATAGGTTACATTCCATCCGCCTTATATCGGCGCATTTCATGCAAAACGTCCCACCCACAAAAAACCCGCCTCACGGCGGGTTTTTAATGCAACTCAAACGCTTACGGCTTAGTTAACCTTAGCGTTCAACTCACCCTTCAAATAACGCTGATACATCGCTTCCAACGAGATCGGCTTGATCTTCGAAGCATTACCGGCAGTACCAAACGCTTCATAACGTGCGATACACACATCACGCATGGCAGTCACAGTCGCGCCGAAGAATTTACGCGGATCAAACTCGCTCGGGTTGGTGGCCATCAGGCGACGCATCGCACCGGTGGATGCCAGGCGCAGGTCGGTGTCGATGTTGACCTTGCGTACGCCGTGCTTGATGCCTTCGACGATTTCTTCAACCGGTACGCCGTAGGTTTCTTTGATGTCGCCGCCGTACTGGTTGATGATCGCCAGCCACTCTTGCGGAACCGAAGACGAACCGTGCATCACCAGGTGGGTGTTCGGGATGCGTTTGTGGATTTCTTTGATGCGGTCGATGGCCAGTACGTCGCCGGTAGGCGGCTTGGTGAACTTGTACGCGCCGTGGCTGGTGCCGATGGCGATGGCCAAGGCGTCGACCTGGGTGCGCTTGACGAAGTCAGCGGCTTCTTCCGGGTCGGTCAGCATTTGGCTGTGATCCAGAACGCCTTCGGCGCCAATGCCGTCTTCTTCACCGGCCATGCCGGTTTCCAGCGAACCCAGGCAGCCCAGCTCGCCTTCTACCGAAACGCCGCAGGCGTGAGCCATGGCGACGGTTTGTTGGGTAACACGCACGTTGTAGTCGTAGTCGGTCGGGGTCTTGCCGTCTTCGCCCAGGGAACCGTCCATCATCACCGAGCTGAAGCCCAGTTGAATGGAGCGCTGGCAGACGTCAGGACTGGTGCCGTGATCCTGGTGCATGCACACCGGGATGTGCGGGAATTCTTCGATTGCCGCGAGGATCAGGTGACGCAGGAACGGTGCGCCGGCGTATTTGCGAGCACCGGCCGAAGCCTGGACGATCACCGGGGAGTCAGTCTTGTCAGCGGCTTCCATGATGGCGCGCATCTGCTCAAGGTTGTTGACGTTGAAGGCTGGAACGCCGTAGCCGAACTCGGCTGCGTGGTCCAGCATCTGGCGCATGCTGATAAGTGCCATTGTGTGTGTATCTCCCGGTTGAGGGTCGTTAATCGTGCCAGCCTGCCGTAGCGGCGGCGGCTATTCAAGTTATTGCAGATCGGGGGTTGCCCCGGTCTGCCAATTCGGTGTTGCCTCAATCTTGCGGCGTTACTGCGCTTTACAACCGCGGCCGATCAAATCATTGGTGGCGACCCAGTACACCAGGCCTTCCTCACCTTTTATGTGAAACGCCAGCATGTCGTTGCTGTACAGCGAACCGTCGGCGCCCGGCTCATGCTTCAAGCGGTAGACCTGATCGGCACCGCCCAGGCGAACGTCGACTTCCTTGCGGCTTTCGTCGGTGTAGCGCCAGAGCACTTTGGCCTGACTGTCGCAGGTCCAGGTGGTCCAGCTGTCCGTCGATTCGGCAGGCTTGAACAGATTGAAATTCGAGCAACCTGCCAGCAGCGCCAGCGCCGTAACGGCGATAAAACCTTTCATCCATGTTCCTCGACTGACGGCGCACGCCGCCAGCCCTGAGTAAAGTGTCAGACCCGTCAAGGGCAGCCATGTTCCTTGGCCGGGGTCTGTGTCTCGTATTTGTCCAGGCCATCAGGCCCGGAACGCTTGTTGATCACCGGATTGGTTTCGGCCTGCCAGTCGGCCTGGTAGCAGCCTTTGTCCTGTTCAGGCGTCTCGGGCACCTTCGGGGCTTTCGGGTTACTCCCGCAAGCCGCCAGCGCCCCGGCGATCATCAACAGCGCTAATGTTTTGACCATCTGAACACTCCTTTGCCTGGTCAAATGGGCGGCCTCAGGCCTTGGCCCGGCTTTCCAGGACTTCAACGGCCGGCAGCACCTTGCCTTCGACGAACTCGAGGAACGCGCCGCCACCGGTAGAAATGTAGGAGATCTGATCGGCAACGCCATATTTATCGATGGCGGCCAGGGTGTCGCCGCCGCCAGCGATGGAGAACGCCGAGCTTTCTGCGATGGCCTGGGCCAGGACTTTGGTGCCGTTACCGAACTGGTCGAATTCGAACACGCCCACCGGGCCGTTCCACAGGATGGTCTTGGACGACTTCAGCAACTCGGCGAAATTCGCCGCGGTCTGCGGGCCGATGTCCAGGATCATGTCGTCTGCGGCCACGTCGGCAATCAGCTTGACGGTCGCGGTGGCGGTTTCAGCGAATTCCTTGGCAACCACGACATCGACCGGCAGCGGCACGCTGACCTTGGCGGCGATGGCGCGAGCGGTGTCCAGCAGGTCCGGCTCGTACAGGGATTTGCCGACCGGGTGACCGGCAGCGGCCAGGAAGGTGTTGGCAATGCCGCCGCCGACGATCAGCTGGTTGCAGATCTGGCTCAGGCTGTTCAGCACGTCGAGTTTGGTCGAGACCTTGGAGCCGGCAACAATCGCCGCCATTGGTTGGGCCGGAGCGCCGAGGGCTTTGCCCAGTGCGTCCAGTTCGGCAGCCAGCAATGGGCCAGCAGCGGCGACTTTGGCGAACTTGGCCACGCCATGGGTCGAACCCTCGGCGCGGTGAGCGGTGCCGAAGGCATCCATCACGAACACGTCGCACAGGGCGGCGTATTGCTGGGCCAGTTCGTCAGCGTTTTTTTTCTCGCCCTTGTTGAAGCGCACGTTTTCGAACAGCACGATGTCGCCGGCCTTCACGTCAACGCCGTTCAGGTAATCGGCCACCAGTGGCACTTCACGCCCCAGAGCCTTGCTCAGGTAGTCAGCGACTGGCTTGAGGCTGTTCTCGGCCGAGAACTCGCCTTCGGTCGGACGGCCAAGGTGCGAGCAGACCATCACGGCCGCGCCTTTTTCCAGGGCCAGCTTGATGGTCGGCAGCGAAGCCAGGATTCGCGCATCGCTGGTGACTACACCGTCCTTGACTGGGACGTTGAGGTCTTCGCGGATCAGTACGCGCTTACCTTGCAGATCGAGGTCGGTCATCTTCAACACGGTCATGGGTCGCATTTCCTACTGTTTTGGAGAGGCAGCTGTTTGCAGATAATGTTCTGCAACATCCAGCATTCGGTTGGCAAAACCCCATTCGTTGTCGAACCAGGCCAGGATGTTCACCAGCCGTGGGCCGGAAACTCGGGTCTGACTGGCATCGACGATGGCCGAATGTGGGTCATGGTTGAAATCACAACTGGCGTGAGGCAACTCGGTGTAGGCCAGAAGGCCTTTGAGCGGGCCATGGGTGGCGGCCTCGCGCAGAATCCGGTTGACCTCGGTGGCGTCGGTATCGCTTACGGTCTGCATCGTAATGTCGAGGCAAGACACGTTAACCGTCGGCACCCGCACGGCTTTGGCCTGAATTCTGCCGGCAAGTTCCGGCAACAGGCGCTCGATGCCACGCGCCAGACCAGTGGACACCGGAATTACCGACTGAAACGCCGAACGGGTGCGGCGCAGGTCTTCGTGGTGATAGGCATCGATCACTGGCTGATCGTTCATCGCCGAGTGAATGGTGGTGATCGACACGTATTCCAGACCAATGGCCTGATCCAGCAGGCGCAACAGCGGCACGCCGCAATTGGTGGTGCAGGACGCGTTGGACACCAGCAACTCGTCGCCGGTCAGGCAATCCTGATTCACGCCGTAGACGATGGTGGCGTCGACATCCGCTTCGCTGGCCATCGGCTGGGAAAACAGCACGCGCGGCGCACCGGCGTCGAGGAAACGCTGGCCGTCTTCACGAGTGTGGTAAGCGCCGGAGCACTCCAGCACCAGATCGACGTCCAGCGACGCCCAATCGATGCCTTCAGGAGTGGCACTGCGCAAGACCTTCACGCAGTCGCCATTAATATGCAGACAATCGCCCTCGACCCTCACTTCCCCGGGAAACCGCCCGTGAGTGGAGTCGAAACGTGTCAGGTATTCGATGCTGGCCATGTCCGCCAGATCGTTGATCGCAACAATTTCAAACCCGGCCTTATCGCCTCGCTCAAACAACGCACGCAAGACGCAACGACCAATCCGGCCGTAGCCGTTGAGTGCAACTTTGTAAGGACGCGGTTGAGGCATGGGGTTCTCGATTACCGTGGTGAATCCGTCATTGCAGCGTTGAATGTTCCATCGTCATCGCGAGCAGGCTCGCTCCCACATGGACGGTGTAGATCCCTGTGGGAGCGAGCCTGCTCGCGATAGCGTCAGATCAGACGATACATTTTCTGGATCAGTCTTCCAGCAGCTCTTCAGCCTGACCCAGGATGTTTTCCAGGGTGAAGCCGAACTCTTCGAACAAGGCTGGCGCAGGCGCCGACTCGCCGTAGGTGGTCATGCCGATCACGCGACCTTCCAGGCCCACGTACTTGTACCAGTAGTCCGCGTGGGCGGCTTCGATGGCGATACGGGCGCTGACTTGCAACGGCAGGACTGCTTGCTTGTAACCGGCGTCCTGAGCATCGAACACGCTGGTGCAAGGCATCGAAACAACCCGCACTTTGCGACCTTGCTCGGTCAGCTTGTCGTAGGCCTGAACGGCCAGACCGACTTCCGAACCGGTGGAGATCAGGATCAGCTCAGGCTCGCCCTCGCAATCCTTCAACACGTAACCGCCACGGGCGATGTCGGCGATCTGGAACGCATTGCGGGTTTGGTGCTGCAGGTTCTGACGCGAGAAGATCAGCGCCGAAGGGCCGTCCTTGCGTTCCAGCGCCATTTTCCAGCACACCGCCGATTCAACGGCATCGGCTGGGCGCCAGGTGTCGAGGTTCGGCGTGCTGCGCAGGCTGGTCAGTTGCTCGATCGGCTGGTGAGTCGGGCCGTCTTCGCCCAGACCGATGGAGTCGTGGGTGTAGACGAACACGACACGCTGCTTCATCAGCGAGGCCATGCGCACGGCGTTGCGGGCGTATTCCATGAACATCAGGAAGGTCGCGCCGTAAGGCACCAGGCCGCCGTGCAGGGTCACGCCGTTCATGATCGCGCTCATGCCGAACTCGCGAACGCCGTAGTACATGTAGTTGCCGCTGGCGTCTTCAGCCGTAACACCTTTGCAACCTTTCCACAGGGTCAGGTTGGAACCGGCCAGGTCAGCGGAGCCGCCCAGCAGTTCAGGCAACAGCGGGCCGTAGGCATTCAATGCATTCTGGCTGGCCTTACGGCTGGCGATGGTTTCGCCCTTGGCGGCGACTTCAGCAATATAAGCATCGGCTTGTTCAGCGAAGTCTTCCGGCAGTTCGCCGCTCAGGCGACGAATCAGCTCGTTGGCCAGTTCAGGGAAGGCAGCGGAGTAGGCCGCGAAACGCTGATCCCATTCGGCTTCGGCCGCGCGACCGGTTTCCTTGGCGTCCCACTCGGCGTAGATATCGGCCGGGATTTCGAACGGACCGTGATTCCATTTCAGCGCAGCACGGGTCAGAGCGATTTCCGCGTCACCCAACGGGGCGCCGTGGCAGTCTTCCTTGCCTTGCTTGTTCGGCGAACCGAAACCGATGGTGGTCTTGCAGCAGATCAGGGTTGGCTGATCGCTTTTGCGCGCCGTTTCGATCGCGATCTTGATCTCTTCAGGGTCGTGACCGTCGACGTTGCGGATCACCAGCCAGTTATAGGCTTCGAAACGCTTGGGCGTGTCGTCGGTGAACCAGCCTTCGACTTCGCCGTCGATGGAAATGCCGTTGTCGTCGTAGAAGGCGATCAGCTTGTTCAAGCCCAAAGTACCGGCCAGGGAGCCGACTTCGTGGGAAATGCCTTCCATCATGCAGCCATCACCCAGGAACACGTAGGTGTGGTGATCGACAATGTTGTGGCCCGGACGGTTGAACTGCGCCGCCAGGACTTTTTCTGCCAGGGCAAAACCCACGGCGTTGGCCAGGCCTTGGCCCAGTGGACCGGTGGTGGTTTCAACGCCTGGGGTGTAGCCGAATTCCGGGTGACCCGGGGTACGGCTGTGCAGCTGGCGGAAGTTCTTCAGGTCTTCGATCGACAGATCGTAGCCGGTCAGGTGCAGCAGCGAGTAGATCAACATCGAGCCGTGACCGTTGGACAGCACGAAGCGGTCACGGTCGGCGAACGATGGATTGCTCGGGTTGTGCTTCAGGTAGTCACGCCAAAGTACTTCGGCGATATCCGCCATACCCATAGGGGCACCGGGATGGCCGCTGTTGGCTTTTTGCACGGCATCCATGCTGAGGGCACGAATGGCGTTGGCACGCTCACGACGGCTGGGCATCGCTGTTCTCCTGCGGATATTGAATCGAGAGTGAATAAAACGAAACGGAAAAAAGGCGAGCATTTTCCCTCACCCACCCGCCTCGGGGCAATGACAGATAGTCATCTGAAGGCGTTTTTCCGGTGGATAAAGTCGCATTCGCCTGGTGAAACCTTTCCGCTGACGATTTGTAGAGTGACCCTTTCCCTGAGAAGTGCCATCTATCGAGCAATATCAAAACTTTTTGATATTGCTCTTGCGGTGTTTTCTGACCGTCACTAGACTGCTGGCCTTATGAATTTACCTGCGCCTTCCATTCGACATGACGATTGCGATGAGCTGGCGGCCCTGTGCAAGGCCGGCGGCGATCCTCTGCGGCTGAATGTATTGCGCGCGCTGGCCAACGATTCGTTTGGCGTACTGGAACTGGCGCAGATCTTCGGCATCGGCCAGTCCGGCATGAGTCACCACCTCAAGGTATTGGCCCAGGCCGACCTCGTGGCGACGCGCCGTGAAGGCAACGCGATTTTCTACCGTCGCGCCCTGCCCCACACCGACCTGTTGGGCGGCAAGCTGCATGCCGCGCTACTGGAAGAAGTGGACAACCTGACCCTGCCTGCCGAAGTGCAGTCGCGGATCGGTCAGGTCCATGGGCAACGCGCGGCGGCCAGCCAGGATTTTTTCTCACGGGTCGCAGAGAAGTTTCGCGCCCAGCAAGACTTGATCGCCGGCCTGCCGCAATACCGCGAAAGCGTGCTGGCATTGCTCGACAAGCTGAGTTTCGGCGAAGGCGCCACAGCCATCGAAGTCGGCCCCGGCGACGGTGCGTTTCTGCCGGAACTGGCGCGCCGCTTCACCCAGGTCACGGCGCTGGACAACAGCCCGGCGATGCTCGAACTGGCGCGTCAGGTTTGCGAACGTGAAACGCTGGCTAACGTCAGCCTGCAACTGGCCGATGCATTGAATGGCGTAAGCCTTCAGGCCGATTGCGTTGTACTGAACATGGTGCTGCACCATTTCGCCGCGCCGGCCGAAGCACTCAAGCACATGGCCAACTTGCTGCAACCGGGCGGCAGTCTGCTCGTGACAGAGTTATGTAGCCACAACCAGAGTTGGGCCAGGGAGGCCTGCGGTGATCTATGGTTGGGGTTTGAACAGGACGATTTGGCCCGTTGGGCCACCGCTGCGGGACTCGCTCCCGGGGAAAGCCTCTATATCGGCTTACGTAATGGTTTCCAGATCCAGGTCCGCCATTTTCAGCGACCGGCTGGCGACACTCACCATCGGTAAATTCAGGAAAAAATCGAGATGAGCGAATACTCCCTCTTCACCTCCGAGTCCGTGTCCGAAGGGCACCCGGACAAAATCGCCGACCAGATTTCCGATGCTGTGCTGGACGCCATCATTGCTGAAGACAAGTTCGCCCGTGTAGCGGTCGAGACTCTGGTAAAAACCGGCGTGGCAATCATCGCAGGTGAAGTCACCACGTCGGCCTGGGTCGACCTGGAAGAAATCGTGCGCAACGTGATTCTGGACATCGGCTACAACAGCTCCGATGTCGGTTTCGACGGCGCCACTTGCGGCGTGATGAACATCATTGGCAAGCAGTCTCCTGACATCAACCAGGGTGTCGACCGTGCCAAGCCTGAAGATCAGGGCGCCGGCGACCAGGGCCTGATGTTCGGCTACGCCAGCAACGAAACCGACGTGCTGATGCCAGCACCGATCACCTTCTCGCACCAGCTGGTTCAGCGTCAGGCCCAAGCCCGTAAATCCGGCCTGCTGCCTTGGCTGCGCCCGGATGCCAAGTCGCAAGTGACTTGCCGTTACGAAGGCGGCAAGGTTGTCGGTATCGACGCCGTTGTATTGTCGACCCAGCACAACCCTGACGTATCGTACAAAGACCTGCGCGAAGGCGTGATGGAGCTGATCGTCAAGCACGTACTGCCTGCCGAGCTGCTGTCCAAGGACACCCAGTTCCACATCAACCCGACCGGCCAGTTCATCATCGGTGGCCCGGTAGGCGACTGCGGCCTGACCGGTCGCAAGATCATCGTTGATAGCTACGGCGGCATGGCTCGTCACGGCGGTGGCGCGTTCTCCGGTAAAGATCCATCGAAGGTTGACCGTTCGGCCGCCTACGCCGGTCGTTACGTGGCCAAGAATATCGTGGCGGCCGGCCTGGCCGAGCGCTGCGAGATTCAGGTTTCCTACGCCATCGGTGTTGCTCAGCCTACGTCGATCTCGCTGAACACCTTCGGCACCGGCAAGATCAGCGACGAAAAAATCGTCAAGCTGGTTCGCGAAGTGTTCGACCTGCGTCCATACGCAATCACCACCATGCTCGACCTGCTGCACCCGATGTACCAGGAAACCGCTGCGTACGGCCACTTCGGTCGCACGCCGACTACCAAGACTGTGGGCGATGACACTTTCACCACTTTCACCTGGGAAAAAACCGACCGCGCCGAATCCTTGCGCGCTGCTGCCGGCCTGTAAGACTTCCCCGGCGGTACCAAAAGCCCTGCACGGTTCGCCGTGCGGGGTTTTTATTGCGTGAAAATCGAAAGATCGCAGCCTCGTTTCACTCGACAGCTGCTACAGGGATTTGTGTAGCAGCTGTCGAGTGAAACGAGGCTGCGACCTCTTGATCTTCCTGTCTCTCGAAACACACCGAAAAACATCCTCGCTAACGACGCCCGAAAGCTGACTAACCTTGAAAGCATTCTCCCCGAGCAAGGACGCTCACGATGCTTCGGCGCCTGTTTTTCTGTTTTCTCCTGACCTTTCCTTGCCTGAGCGCAAACGCTACCGATTGTCCCGACTGGCCACCCGCACGCGCCCAGGACGAAATCACGTCACTGCAGAAACAAATCGACCTCTGGGACGACAGCTATCACCGGCGCGGCCGTTCATTGGTCGCCGATGAACTCTACGATCAGTCCCGTGCACGGCTGACTGAATGGCGCACCTGTTTCGACCTGGACCAACCCGCGGAACCGCTACGCACTGCGGGCGGCACGATACCTCATCCGATTGCCCACACAGGCCTGGAAAAACTCCACGATGGTCGCGCCGTCGAAGCCTGGCTAAAAGGACGGAACGATGTCTGGATTCAGCCCAAGATCGACGGCGTGGCGGTGACGCTGATCTACCGCAAAGGCCTGCTGACTCAAGCCATCAGCCGCGGTGACGGCGTAAATGGCCAGGACTGGACAGCTTCGGCGCGCCAGATCGCCGCCATCCCCCAACAACTGCCGCAGCCACTGGACCTGCTGCTGCAAGGCGAACTCTATTGGCGCCTGACCGATCACGTACAGGCCCGCGCCGGCAGCCTCAACGCACGCGCCACAGTGGCCGGCTTGATGGCCCGCAAAAACTTGAGCATGGAGCAAGCCGCGGGGATCGGCCTGTTTGTCTGGGACTGGCCCCAAGGCCCGGCCAGTTTGCCCGCGCGCATCGCAGCCCTGGATGAGCTGGGCTTTCCGAGCACCGCCCCTTACAGTCACTCGATCAAGGAATTTGCCGACGCTGAACGTTGGCGCGATCACTGGTATCGCTCGCCCCTGCCCTTCACCAGTGATGGCATCGTCCTACGCCAGGATCAGCGTCCAGCCGCCGAGCGCTGGCAGGCTAAACCGCCTTATTGGAGCGTCGCCTGGAAATACCCTTTTGCCCAAGCCTTGGCCGAGGTGCGCAAGGTCCACTTCAAGATAGGGCGAACCGGACGAATCACCCCGGTACTGGAGCTGACACCGGTCATGCTCGACGACCGGCAGATCAAGCGAGTCAGTGTGAGCTCACTGCAACGCTGGGAAACGCTGGATATCCGGCCCGGAGACCAGGTCGCCATCAGCCTGGCGGGCCTGACCATTCCAAGGTTAGACAGTGTCATGCTGCGCAACACCGAACGCGCTGAATTGAGCGTTCCGCTGGCGGAGGACTTTCATCATTTGAGTTGCTGGCAGCCGACACCGGGGTGCGAAAGCCAATTCCTCGCCCGACTGGCCTGGCTCAGTGGCAAGCAGGGCCTCGCGTTGTCGCATGTCGGCCCTGGCACCTGGGAGAAACTTTTCGAAACAGGCCGTCTGAATGGCCTGCTGGATTGGTTGACCCTCGATGCTCAAGAGCTTGCTAACATTGCCGGCTTCGGCGAACGCAGCAGCGCTCGCCTTTTGAACAGTTTCAACAGCGCCCGACAACGTCCCTTTCCGCGCTGGCTCAAGGCCCTGGGTTTACCGCCGACCGGCCAGGCACAGCTTGCCGATTCATGGCCGGAACTGGCACAAAGAGATATCGAACAATGGCAGGCAGAACCCGGCATCGGCCCAGGACGCGCGGCGCAATTGAGTGCATTTTTCCGCGACCCGCAGGTCCTGGCCTTGAGAGAAACATTACGGGTTGCGGGGATTGACGGATTTTAGCCGCCGGCGATGCCCGCCCCCGGGAACCCAATGGTACCGCCGGGCTCAAACACCCCATCGCCATATCGACCCGATCGCTTTTTCACACGGAGCTTTTATGAAATTTCTTTCACCGCTCGCCCTGTTGACCCTTTGCAGCGTGCTGGCCACTCCGCTGATGGCCGCCGAAGAAGCTCCGGGCCTGACCGGCTGCGCCGCAAAGAAGCAGGGCATCATCAATCAGATCGAACTGGCCAAGTCTCACGGTAACGCCGACCAGCAGGCAGGCCTTGAAACAGCCTTGAGCGAAGTCACTGCTCATTGCACCGATGCTTCCCTGAAGAAAGAACGGGAGAACAAGGTGCTCGACGCCAAGCACGAAGTCAGCCAGCGTCAGGCTGACTTGGACAAGGCCATGAAGAAAGGTGACGCCGAGAAGATCAACAAACGCAAAGACAAACTCGCCGAGTCCCGCAAGGAATTGCAGGAAGCACTCGATGAGCTGGATAAGTAAGGATCAGTTCAGCACTGATCGTTCCCACGCTCTGCGTGGGAATGCAGCCCGTGACGCTCCGCGTCACTGGACGCGGAGCGTCCCTAGAGGCATTCCCACGCAGAGCGTGGGAACGATCGATGAGCTCAGGAATCAATGATCCCGAAATTCTTTATGGCAAGCACTGCACGCATCTTCGACCTTCTGCACCGCTGGCCCAAGGTTACTGGCCTTGTAGGGCTGAACCTTGCTGACAACCACCAATTCACCGGTGGCGGCTTCAAGGGTGCGGGCCATGTCCTGGAACTGTTCCTGTTTCTGCCAGACATCGCTCTTGGCGCTGGTGTGATCTTCTTCGCGCAGCTGCGGAAAATGTTTCCAGGGTTCACGGGACAATGCATCAAGCTTCACGGCACCGTCAGCGAATTTCGGACCATCAAACGGGATGCGACCACGCAACATGCCGCCCAGGTCTTCGCCGGTCTTGAGCATCTGCTTGAAGATTGCCTTACGCTGACCCAGCGGCGAGTTGGGGTCGACCCCACCACAGGCGGACAACGTCAGGCAGGCCAGCAATACAACAGAAAGTCTTTTAAGAGTCATGGTGGTTTCAGGTCACGGGAACGGCGGCCAGTATCCTCGCGTCATCGGCAAAGACCAATAGCCCTATTATCAATACGGGTTGTTTGAGCGCATGGAGCACTCAGGCAACCGACAAAGGAATTACTCCATGAACAGCCGTTTCAAGGCATGGCGTCACAACCTCGCCTGGACCCTTCCGATGGTGGCCGTGCTTGCGGGCTGCACCGGTGGCGACAACAACACACCGAAAACCCACGCCCTGGCGACTTACTCCAGCGCCACGTGGGAAGCACTTCCGACGGTGTCCGACATCGACCTGGTTGCCGGCTTCGGTTCGTGGCGCAGCGCCTGCACCCGACTCAAGGCCGACCCGGTGTGGGGCTCAACGTGTGCGGCTGCCGCCAACGTGCCGCAAACCGCCAATGACATTCGTGGCTTCCTCAAGCAGAACCTCGACGTCTACGGCCTGCGCGCCGCCAATGACAATCCCAACGGTTTGATCACCGGTTATTACGAACCGGTCTACCCCGGCAGCCTGACCCAGACCGAAGTGGCCAACATCCCGGTGTATGGCGTGCCCGAGGACATGATCATCGTCTCTCTGGACAGCATTTATCCGGAACTCAAAGGCAAGCGCCTGCGCGGACGACTCGAAGGTCGCGTGCTCAAGCCTTACGACGATGCGGCCACGATTGAAACCAAAGGGGTCAAGGCACCGGTCGTTGCCTGGCTGACCGATCCGATGAACCTGCAATTCCTGCAAATCCAGGGTTCGGGTCGTATCCAGCTCGATGATGGCCGCCAGTTGCGCATTGCGTATGCCGACCAGAACGGTCACCCGTATCGACCGATCGGCCGCTGGTTGGTGGATCAGGGCGAGCTGAAAAAAGAAGAAGTGACCATGGGCGCCATCAGCGATTGGGCCAAAGCCAATCCGACACGTATTCCGCAACTGCTTGGCAGCAACCCCAGCTACGTATTCTTCACCCGCAATCCGGACAGCAACGAAGGACCTCGCGGCTCGTTGAACGTACCGCTGACCGCCGGCTACAGCGCGGCGGTGGATCGCAAAGTGATTCCGCTGGGCAGTCTGTTGTGGCTATCGACGACTAAACCGGACGGTACCGCACTGGTTCGCCCGGTTGCCGCTCAGGACACCGGCGGCGCAATTGCCGGCGAAGTCCGTGCAGACCTGTTCTGGGGCACGGGCGAGGCGGCCGGGCAATTGGCCGGCGACATGAAACAGCAGGGGCAGATCTGGATGCTCTGGCCTAAAGGCGCAGCGTTGCCGCAAGTGCCACAGGTGGCTGATGCGGCTAAAGCCAAACCCTGAGATCCGCTGCGACTGATAGATAGCAATCGCGAGCAGGCTCGCTCCCACATTTGGATCTCCAGTGAACACAACATACGTGTACGACCGAGATTCAATGTGGGAGCGAGCCTGCTCGCGATGAGGCCCTCACAAACACCCACGAATTTTCAGACAGAAACCACAAAGAAACTGACGATCAACCCAATCCCCACCAACCACACCAACGACCGCAACATCGCCCAGTCCGCCAGGTAGCAAATGATGTACAGCAGCCGACTGGTGATGAACAACACCGCCAACACATTGATCGTCACCAGTTCGGCATTGCCGGCCAGGTGCGCAACGATGACTGCCGCCGCGAACGCGGGAATCACTTCCAGACTGTTCAGGTGCGCCGCATAGGCGCGGCGGCCAAAACCATTGAGTGACTCGAGAAAGTCACGGGGGTCATGGTTGTCTTTGGGCCTGAACCCGCCACTCGCCCTGGCGATGCCCGTGCAGATATAGGGCAGGATAATCGCGATCAAAATGCACCACAGAGCAACCGTCATAACGCAATCCCTTCTTCAAGTTTCAAGAGTCAAGCTCCAGTCAAATCTTCATCACCAGCATGCCGATCAATACCAGCCCACAGGCTAAGAGCCGTGGCCTGCCAAAAGGTTCTTTGAGGTAGCGCATGCCAAACAGCACCACCAGGATCACGCTGATCTCGCGCAACGCCGCCGCTTCGGCAATCGAGCCCAACTGCATGGCCCACAGCACCAGAGCGTAGCTGAACAACACGCAAAACCCGACCGCCAGGCCCAGTCGCCACTGTTCACGCCAGAACAACATGAAGGCCGGTCGTTTACGCACCAGCGCCAGCAACGGGAACGGCCAAGCACTGAGCAACGTGACCCACACCAGATAATCCAGCGGATGCGACCAGCGCCGCAACGCCTGGCCATCGATGTAGGTGTAGCAGCCGATGCACAGGCCGATCAACGCCACCACCGGCAGCATCGACCATGGCAATCGCACTCCGCCGCCGCCCTGCCAGAGCAGGCAAAGCATGCCGAACGGGATCAGCAGAATCCCGAAGATCTGCTGGTTCGTCAGCACTTCTCCAGCAAAAATCAGTGTCAGTGCCAGCACCACCAACGGCGACAATCCACGCATCAGCGGGTAGACCAACCCCAGATCGCCCACCCGATAGGCCTGGATCAGCAAATAGCGATAGAGCAATTCAAACGCCGCCGACGCCAGAATCCACGGCCAGATGTCCAGGGGTGGCAACGCCACGAACGGCAGCATCAGCGCGACAAACAGCATTGCCACACTGTCCATGCAAGCCACCACCAACAACCGTTCCGCGCTGAATTTGATCAGGGTATTCCACGCCGCGTGCAACAGCGCCGCGACCAACACCAGTGCTGTTGCAAGCACGGCACACTCCTTTTTGTTGACCGCCCCGGCTCTGTAGGAACAAGGCTTGCCCGCGATAGCGGTCTCAAGAAGGCCATCGCCGGCAAGCCGTGCTCCTACAGGAAGCGGGGAGATAATTGATTCGCCATATGTCAGCAGCTGTTTATACTGCAAGCGACCACGCCGCACTCAGTTGCGCACAGACTAATTCCAATAATTTCTGCCACCGCCCGCTCTCGTCGAGAACGGGCGTCGGCATGCGTATGCCTGATCAGAGCGTCAAGACTACCGACAGAGACCTTGCGCATGCCACTCGCCTTGCTTGCCCTCGCTGTTGCCGCGTTCGGCATCGGCACCACTGAATTCGTCATCATGGGTTTGTTGCCCGATGTCGCCCGCGACCTCGCCGTGAGCATTCCTGATGCCGGATTGTTGATCACCGGCTACGCCCTCGGCGTGGTGTTCGGTGCGCCGATCCTCGCGGTCGGCACCGCCAACATGCCGCGCAAAGCCACGCTGCTGGGCATGACCCTGATGTTCATCCTCGGCAACATTCTCTGCGCCCTGGCGCCGAACTACGCAACGCTGATGGCCGCACGCGTGGTCACCGCGCTTTGCCACGGCGCGTTCTTCGGCATCGGTTCGGTGGTTGCCGCCGGCTTGGTGGCACCGAACAAGCGCGCCCAGGCGATTGCGATGATGTTCACCGGCCTGACCCTGGCCAACGTGCTGGGCGTGCCGTTGGGCACTGCGCTCGGGCAATACGCCGGCTGGCGCTCGACGTTCTGGGCGGTGTCGGTGATCGGTGTGATCGCGGCTATCGCACAATGGGTCTGGTTGCCGAAGGACATCGCGATGGACAAGGCCAACCTCGCCAGCGAGTTCAAAGTACTGGGCAAGGTCAACGTGTTACTGGCGCTGGGCATGAGCGTGCTGGCGTCGACCAGCCTGTTCAGCGTCTTCACTTACATCGCCCCCATCCTGCAAGACATCACCGGCGTCAGCCCCCATGGCGTGACCATCATGCTGCTGTTATTCGGGGTCGGCTTGACTGCGGGCAGCATGCTCGGCGGCCGTCTGGCTGACAGTCGATTGCTGCCGTCGCTGGTAGGCATGGCGCTGGCCGTGCTGGTCGTGCTGGCCGCGTTTACACAGACCAGCCACTCAATGATTCCAGCCGCAATCACCCTGGTGTTGTGGGGCATCTTCGCCTTTGCCCTGTGCCCGATCTTGCAACTGCTGATCATCGATCAGGCCCATGAAGCGCCGAATCTGGGCTCGACGTTGAACCAGAGCGCGTTCAACCTCGGTAACGCGGCCGGTGCGTGGATTGGCGGGTTGGTGGTTGCCAGCGGTGCGGATCTGGCGGACTTGCCCTGGACCGGCGCGCTGGTCAGTGGCTTGACGGTGCTGACGGCGCTTTTCTACATCTACCTGCAACGTCGCGGTTCTGCTGTGGTCAATGTGCCCGGCTGATTAACTGCATCGCCCATGACATTGCTTTCGCGAGCAGGCTCGCTCCCACATGAACCGCGCCCCCCTGTAGGAGTGAGCCTGCTCGCGATGAAGTTGATACCGTGCACCTGTCTTTACTTCTCTTCGCGCTTGCGTGAATCCGACGCCTGATCCGCACTCTTCTTCGGCGGGCCACTCTCGCTGCGAATTTGCGCATGGCTGATCAGCGCGAAAATGAAGCTGCCGCCGACGATGTTCCCCACCAGCGTCGGCCCGGCGAACACCAGCCAGAAATCCTTCCACGGCAACTCGCCGGCAAACACCAGATACGAAACCTCGGCGGCCCCGACCACGATGTGGGTGAAGTCCCCCAGCGCCATAAGGTAGGTGATGAGGATGATGATCCACATCTTTGCGCTCTCCATGGACGGAATCATCCAGACCATGGTGGCGATCATCCAGCCCGACACAATGCCTTTGGCGAACATCTGGCTGGCGTCGTTCTCCATGATCTTGCGTCCGATATCGAGGAAGGCCAGGTCGGTCTTGCTGTCGAAAATCGGCAGATTCAGCATTACATACGCCACCAGCAACGTGCCGCTGAGGTTACCCACCAGCACCACCGACCACAGGCGTAGCAATCGACCGAAATTGTTCAGTGTGGGCTTGGTCATGACCGGAAGCACCGCCGTCAGGGTGTTCTCGGTGAACAATTGCTGACGGGCGAGGATCACCGCGAGAAAGCCTGCGCAGTAACCGAAACTGGCGATCACCTTGAAGCCTTCGCCGTCCGGCAGACGGGAATTGAGCAGCCCCATGGCCATCAGCGACAGGCCCATGGTCAGGCCGGCGGCCAACGCCGACCACCACAAGGCGGCGACACTGCGCTCGAGTTCGAGATCGCCCTGGGTGCGGATGATTTCATGCAGAACAGCAGCGCGTGGGGGCTGGCTCTTGTCGACGTCGTGCTGTTCTTCAGGGGAGAGGTTCGGGGTCTTGCCGTCTTTTTGCGCGTCCATAAAGCTCCGGAACCAGTGGCGTGTGATGTAGGTACGACACGCAGGGCTCGGAGCTGTTCACTGTCCTAAGCAGATCGCGAGCAAGCTTTGCTCCTACGGGGCGATGTCATCCTTGAACTGGTCTTTGACGTACTTGATCTCGGTTTGGCCGTGTGGCGCGGGCAAGCCGTCTTCTCCCAGATTGACGAAGACAATCTTGTCCACCGTCAGGATGCTTTTGCGGGTGATCTTGTTACGCACTTCGCATTTCAGGGTGATGGAGGTGCGACCGAACTCGGTGGCGGTAATGCCCAGCTCGATGATGTCGCCCTGGCGCGAAGCGCTGACGAAGTTGATCTCGGAAATGTACTTGGTGACCACACGCTGATTGCCCAGCTGGACGATGGCATAGATCGCCGCTTCTTCGTCGAGCCAGCGCAACAGACTGCCGCCGAACAGCGTGCCGTTGGGGTTGAGGTCTTCGGGTTTTACCCATTTGCGGGTGTGGAAATTCATCTTCACTCCTGAGCGTCTTGCCGAATGATGGGGGGCATCATGGCAGAGCCCGACCTAGAGCTCTATCAAGCATCGACTATGGCCTCGATTACCGTTCAGACATTGACCAACAGAAACGCTTTGGAAGTATCGCTCACACGGCTATAATCGCCACCGTTTCAAAACGGTCATCTTCGGTTGCTACCGTTTTCCCGCCACCTGTCCGAGGGGCGCTGCAGCAGGTTCGACCTGTCAGGCTCGGATGGGGCGTTGCTTGACCGTGATCGGTCAGACACTAAACGCACAACGGCGCCCATTCGCATACATTACGAATGGAGGCTCATCATGAGCGCTGTTATCACGCCTGCCGATTTTAACGATTACAAAGTTGCCGACATGTCCCTGGCTGCCTGGGGCCGTCGCGAAACCATCATCGCCGAATCCGAAATGCCAGCCCTGATGGGTCTGCGCCGCAAGTACGCCGGTGAGCAGCCGCTCAAAGGCGCGAAGATCCTCGGCTGCATCCACATGACCATTCAGACTGCCGTGCTGATCGAAACCCTGGTTGCCCTGGGTGCCGAAGTGCGCTGGTCGTCCTGCAACATTTTCTCGACTCAAGACCAGGCCGCTGCCGCTATCGCCGCTGCCGGCATCCCGGTTTTCGCCTGGAAAGGCGAGACCGAAGAAGAGTACGAGTGGTGCCTGGAGCAAACCATCCTCAAAGATGGCGCGCCTTGGGATGCCAACATGATCCTCGACGACGGCGGCGACCTGACCGAGCTGCTGCACAAGAAATACCCGGCAATCCTGGACCGCGTCCACGGCGTTACCGAAGAAACCACCACCGGCGTTCACCGCCTGCTGGACATGCTGGCCAAGGGCGAGCTGAAAATCCCGGCCATCAACGTCAACGACTCGGTGACCAAGAGCAAGAACGACAACAAGTACGGCTGCCGTCACAGCCTGAACGATGCGATCAAGCGCGGTACCGACCACCTGTTGTCCGGCAAGCAAGCGCTGGTCATCGGTTACGGTGACGTGGGCAAGGGTTCGGCCCAGTCCCTGCGTCAGGAAGGCATGATCGTTAAAGTCTCCGAAGTTGACCCGATCTGCGCCATGCAAGCCTGCATGGACGGCTACGAGCTGGTTTCGCCGTTCATCGACGGTATCAACAACGGCACCGAAGCAAGCATCGACAAAGCGCTGCTGGGCAAGATCGACCTGATCGTGACCACCACCGGTAACGTCAACGTTTGCGACGCGAACATGCTCAAAGCCCTGAAGAAGCGCGCTGTTGTCTGCAACATCGGCCACTTCGACAACGAAATCGACACTGCTTTCATGCGCAAGAACTGGGCATGGGAAGAAGTGAAGCCACAGGTTCACAAGATCCACCGTACCGGCCCTGGCGCATTCGACGCGCAGAACGACGACTACCTGATCCTGCTGGCCGAAGGCCGTCTGGTTAACCTGGGCAACGCCACCGGCCACCCAAGCCGCATCATGGACGGTTCGTTCGCCAACCAGGTTCTGGCGCAGATCTTCCTGTTCGGCCAGAAGTACGCCGACCTGTCGCCAGCCCAGAAAGCCGAGCGCCTGACCGTTGAAGTACTGCCGAAGAAACTCGACGAAGAAGTGGCCCTGGAAATGGTCCGCGGTTTCGGCGGCGTCGTGACTCAACTGACCAAGACCCAGGCCGACTACATCGGCGTGACCGTTGAAGGTCCGTTCAAGCCGCACGCATACCGCTACTGATTGGTTCTGCTGCCTGCTCTCCCTGTGGGAGCGGGCTTGCTCGCGAATGCGGTTTAACATTCAACATTGATGTCGACTGACCCACCGCTTTCGCGAGCAAGCCCGCTCCCACACTGGGATGTGCAAGCCTTCCAGGCTTACGTGTTTCCAAGGATATGACCATGTCCCAAGAACGTCGCTACAGCTTCGAGTTCTTCCCTACGAAGACCGACGCTGGGCATGAAAAACTGATCGCCACTGCCCGTCATCTGGCGACCTACAGTCCCGACTTCTTCTCCTGCACCTATGGCGCTGGCGGTTCGACCCGTGATCGCACCCTCAACACCGTGTTGCAGCTCGAAAGCGAAGTCAAAGTCCCTGCCGCACCGCATTTGTCCTGCGTTGGCGACAGCAAGGACGACTTGCGCGGCCTGCTGACCCAATACAAGGCGGCCGGCATCACCCGTATCGTTGCCCTGCGCGGCGACCTGCCTTCCGGCATGGGCATGGCCAGTGGCGAAATGCGCCACGCCAATGACCTGGTTGAATTCATTCGTGAAGAAACCGGCGATCATTTCCACATCGAAGTCGCCGCCTACCCGGAAATGCACCCGCAAGCGCGCAATTTCGAAGACGACTTGAACAACTTCGTGCGCAAGGCCAACGCTGGTGCCAACAGTGCGATCACCCAGTACTTCTTCAACGCCGACAGCTACTTCTACTTCGTCGAGCGTGTACGGGCGAAGGGCGTGAACATCCCGATCGTTCCGGGGATCATGCCGATCACCAACTACAGCAAGCTGGCGCGCTTCTCCGATGCCTGCGGTGCGGAAATCCCGCGCTGGATCCGCAAACAACTGGAAGCCTACGGCGACGACACCCAGAGCATTCAAGGCTTTGGTGAGCAAGTCATCACCGAGATGTGCGAACGCCTGCTGCAAGGCGGCGCGCCAGGGCTGCACTTCTACACGCTGAACCAGGCCGAACCGAGCCTGGCGGTGTGGAACAATCTGAAGTTGCCGCGCTAATAGTCGTTACCAGCAAGATCAAAAGGTCGCAGCCTGCGACAGCTCCTGCATCGGGCGTGTTTAACCCGTGTAGGAGCTGCCGCAGGTTGCGACCTTTTGCTTTTAACGCCCTTTTATTGTGCAGCACACACAGAGTCAGAGCTTCTGGATCCCGTTTCTGGCTCTTTCCGGTTTCTCGTCGTAATCTCAAGCCATGCCTTTGATCGCGCAGCTACTGACCGTGTTTCTTTTTACTTGCCTGAGCTTCGCCGCTCGGGGCGAGAAGCTGCGCATTGTCACCGAACCCTGGGCGCCGTACGTGTATGAGGAAAACGGCAAATCCCTGGGGCTGGACTACGAAACCACCGCCATCGTCTTCAAACGCCTGGGCATCGAAGTGGAATGGCAGTTCCTGCCATGGAAACGCTGCCTGTCGATGCTCGAAACGGGCCAGGCAGACGGCGCGCTGGACATCTTCCACAGCGATGAGCGCGACGCCACCCTGCTTTACCCCGGTGAGCCACTCTCGGAAGTGGAGTTCGTGATGTTCTACGCAAATGAACGGCCGCACCCTTTTCGCAACCTGACCGACCTGAAGGGGCTGACCATCGGCACGTCCCCAGGCTATCTGTACAGCCAGGATTTCAGCGAATCGACCCTGTTCACTCGCGAACCGGCGCCGACCCATGAAGCCAACTTCGGCAAACTGGTGCGCGGGCGGATCGACCTGCTGATCACTGATCGCAGGGTTGGCCAGCACTTGCTCGACCAATTGGGCATCCGCGACAAGATTACCGAGAACCCCACCGTCATCAGCCACCAGAGCCAGTTTCTGGCCGTACGCCGCAACGCCGGCATGGACTTGTTGGTGCAGCGCTTCGGCGCCGAGCTAAAACGCTTCAAGCGCGAGCCTGCGTACGCTGAATTGAGCGCCCGTTATGGCGCCAATCCGGCGGCCGAAGTAAAAACCCCCGGCACCACCGCCGCCCGGGAAAAAACCGTTGAGCAGCAGGAAAGCGGCGCGCAGTGATTGCTCTGTTATACTCCGGCCTTCCCGCCAGGCTCACGCCCGGACGCTCGGACTTGTTCAAGGCATCTAGACCCCGCTACAGCGCAGCTTTTCAGCCCGCGCGAGCACTCCAGACGAGCTTTCAAGCCCCAGCAGGACCGGACGGGATTGCGTTCCTCATAAACGCCATTCGCGCCAGGCAAGACTCCCATTGGGCCAAGCCCTAACTAAAACAGGATTACTCATGTCCTTTGCTTCCCTCGGTCTCTCCGAGGCTTTAGTCCGCGCCATCGAGGCAGCGGGCTATACCGAGCCTACTCCGGTGCAACAGCGGGCCATTCCCGCCGTGTTGCAAGGTCGCGACCTGATGGTCGCGGCTCAGACAGGTACTGGTAAAACCGGCGGCTTCGCCCTTCCGATTCTGGAGCGGTTGTTCCCCAACGGTCACCCGGACAAATCCCAGCGCCACGGTCCGCGCCAACCGCGCGTACTGGTCCTGACCCCTACCCGCGAACTCGCGGCTCAAGTACACGAGAGCTTCAAGGTTTATGCCCGTGACCTGAAGTTCGTCAGCGCCTGCATCTTCGGCGGCGTCGGCATGAACCCACAGGTTCAGGCCATGTCCCGCGGTGTCGACGTGCTGGTAGCCTGCCCTGGCCGCCTGCTCGACCTCGCCGGCCAAGGCAGTGTCGATTTGTCCCACGTGGAAATCCTCGTGCTGGACGAAGCCGACCGCATGCTCGACATGGGCTTCGTCCATGACGTGAAAAAGGTCCTGGCTCGCCTGCCGAGCAAACGCCAGAACCTGCTGTTCTCGGCGACCTTCTCCAAAGACATCACCGACCTCGCCGGCAAGCTGCTGCACAACCCGGAACGCATCGAAGTCACGCCGCCGAACACCACGGTCGAGCGGATCGAACAGCGGGTATTCCGTCTGCCAGCCAACCACAAGCGTTCGTTGCTGGCGCACCTGATCACCGCTGGCGCCTGGGAACAGGTGCTGGTGTTCACCCGCACCAAGCACGGCGCCAACCGCCTGGCCGAGTACCTGGACAAACACGGCCTCACCGCCGTTGCGATCCACGGTAACAAGAGCCAGAACGCCCGCACCAAAGCCCTGGCCGACTTCAAGGCCGGCGAAGTGCGCATCCTGGTCGCCACCGACATCGCCGCTCGCGGCCTGGACATCGACCAGTTGCCACACGTGGTCAACTTCGAACTGCCGAACGTCGACGAAGATTACGTGCACCGTATCGGTCGTACCGGCCGTGCCGGTCGTTCGGGCGAGGCGATCTCGCTGGTCGCTCCGGACGAAGAAAAGCTGCTCAAAAGCATCGAGCGCATGACCAAGCAGAAGATTGCCGACGGCAACCTGATGGGCTTCGACTCCAGCGCTGTAGAAGCCGAGAAGCCTGAAGTTCGCGAGCGTCCGGATGTGCGTAACCCGCGCAACCCACGTGGCCCGCGCGGCGACGGTCCGAACGGCACCGGCGGTGGCGGCGGTCGTAAAGACAAAGGCAAGGACAAGGGCGGCAAGGAAAAACCTGCTGCCACTGGCCGCGGCGATCGTCCGGCCCGTGAACACAAGCCACGCGAAGGCACTCCGGCCCGCGAACAACAGCGTCCAGCGCCACGCGCTGCCGCTGCAGACCGTGCTCCGGACGAGTTCCTGGACGACGATATCGATAACTTCGGTAACCGCGTCGACTACGTTCCTCAGGCCAAACCGGCTCAGGGCCGCGGTCGTCGTCCGGGTGCTCCGGCACAAGGTGCGGCAGCCGGCGCAGGCGCTCCGCGCACTGGCGGCAAGCCTCAGGGTCGTCAAAGCGGCCCACGCAGCAGCGATGGCGCCACCACCGGCACGCCGCCGGCCAAGCGCAGCGGCCCACGCAACGGCGCTCCACGTGACGGCCAGGCCCGTCGCGAAGAGTCCCGCAACCGTCGCCCGGCTCGCGCCGACGACCAGCCGCGTTCGGAACCGGCCGTGCAAAACCCGCGCGGCCCGGCACCGAAGATCATCCATAAAGAGTCGAAAACCGATCGGTTCCCGACTCCTGAGCAACTGGATCAACTGCCAGGCCGTCCGCGCGGCGAAAAACCAGCGTTGCTGACTCGCAATCGCTGAGTGTCACTCACAAAAACGCCCCGACTGGTTCGGGGCGTTTTTATTTGTACCGATCATCACGATCGTTTTTGGTCAAACCGCCGCACTCACGCAACGCTTCCTTCTTTATGAAAGAGTTTGGCAACGATCATCCAGCGGCCATCGACTTTCATCACGTTCAGATAATCAACCATGACATTGTCGAACAGTCGCAGACGCACCTTGACCATTGCCATTTCCGGAGACATGACGTCAATCATCAAAATCTCATCCAGGCTCGCAAACCCGCGCTCCTGCGGCGACTGACGTCCTTGTACGATGGCACGATATTCTGCGTAAGGACGCACCGTTACCGCCCCGTCCTGAGCGCTATAGAGGACACAGCCGGGATGGAAAACCTCGTCAAACCGGTTCAAATCCTGGTTTTGCAACACACTGAAGTAGTTCTCCAACATTCTCTGAATTTCATTGATTAGCATGTACGAATCCTTGTCGAGCGGAAATGAAGTCACCAACGCTCACTGAGCGTGAGACGGATTATCCGTAGCCTCGTCAATTCATGTATAGCGGCGATTTCTGCCCGGTTCAGTGAATGGAATTCACCTATTGAAACTACCTCCGCTAGCGGCCCTCCGGGCCTTTGAAGCCTTGGCACGATTGGGCAAGGTCAACCTCGCGGCATTGGAACTGCACGTCACCCACAGCGCTGTCAGCCACCAGATACGCTCGTTGGAGGAATACCTGGACGTTAGACTGACTGAACGTAATGGCCGCGGTGTGGTGCTGACAGAAGAGGGGCGTGTGTACGCCTATCAGATCCGGCAAACCCTGGGTGAAATTGCCGGGGTAACGGAAAGATTCCTGTCCAAAACCCGACACCCGCAACTGACCCTTTCGGTGCTGCCATCCTTTGGAATGTTTTGGCTATTGCCACGCTTGCAAGGGTTTATCGACGCGCAGCCCGGATTGCGCCTCAAGCTGGCAGCCAGTATGGAGTTTTCAAGTTTCGAGGGCGGCCTGATCGATGCGGCAATCCGATTCGGCCACGGAAAATGGCCAGATGTGCACTGTGAGCCGTTGATGCAGGACTCCTTGTTGGTCGTCGCCGCGCCAGGATTCAATCTAGGATGCTTGCCTGTCGATGCCGAGTCCGTTCTGGGACATCCCTTACTCCACGCCAGTGAAAGCTGGTCGACCTGGCTTGCTGCCGCTGGCGTTGAACAGATGCGTCCACTCGCGGCACTAGAGTTCACTGACTCGACTTTGATGCTTGAAGCGGCGCGCCTGGGTTATGGAATCGCGCTAACCCGTCGCTCGATTGCTCACGCCATGATCCAGTGCGGGCAACTGGTTAAACTGACCGACGTTGAACCGCTGCACGCATCCCGTTATTTCATGCTTTGGCCGACCCACACACAACGCTCGGCGCAGTTGGCGAGCCTGCTGACTTGGCTACGCAATGAAATCGCCGACTACCAAAGCAGCCTATCCTGAACACCAGGCAGCAAAACGCCGACCCTGAGGTCGGCGTTTTGATGACGCAAACAGCTTACTTCGCTTTCACACCTTCAAACGTTACATACAACTCAACCGCGTCGGACTGTGGGCCCAGATCTTTCTGCTTGCCGAAATCGGAACGCTTGATGCTGGTGGTGCCTTCGAAGCCGGCACGGTAGCCGCCCCATGGATCCTTGCCTTCACCCAGGAAAGTGGCCTTGACCACGATTGGCTTGGTCACGCCCATCAAGGTCAGGTCGCCGGTCACGTCCGCAGTGTCTTTGCCAGCGGCGTTTTTGCCGGTGGATTTGACGCTGGTGGAAACAAACGTCGCTTTAGCAAATTTGCTCACGTTCAGGAAGTCACCGCTGGCGATGTGCTTGTCGCGCTCGGCATGGTTGGTGAACACGCTGGCGGTGTTCACGTTGAACTCGATCTTGCTGGCTTCAGGCTTGGCAGCGTCGAAGCTGAACTTGCCGTCGATGTCCTTGAAGGTACCGGTGATGTAGCTGTAGCCCAGGTGGCTGATCTTGAAGTCAACGAAGGCGTGCTGGCCTTCTTTGTCGACGACGTAGTCGGCCGCCATTACGTTGGCGGACAGCAGAGCAGAACCGATTGCCAGAGCGGCGAGCGTTTTTTTCAACATGCTTTCTATTCCTTTGGAGTCGAGATTGAACTTCAAGCTTTGCGGCCCAGCATTCGCGTCAGGGTCGCATCACGATCGATAAAGTGGTGTTTCAGTGCTGCCAACGCATGGAGACCGGAAAAAATTACCAGCGCCCACGCCAGGTACAGATGAATCTCACCAGCGGTGTCTGCCTGATCCGGTAGTCCGGAAACCAGTGCAGGAACTTCAAACAGGCCAAACACCGGGATCCCGACACCGTCTGCGGTGGAAATCAGGTAACCGGCAATCATCACGGCAAACAGACTGAGATACAGGAACGCATGGCCGAACGTGGCGCCAATACGCGTCATGCGGCTATAGCTTGCAAGTGCGGGGGGTGGCGGACTGATAAAGCGCCACAGCACTCGTAGCACCATAACGGCTAACAACACCAGGCCAATGCTCTTGTGCAGCTCGGGCGCGTCTTTACGCCAGGTGCTGTAGTAGTCGAGACCGACCATCCACAAGCCCAACGCAAACAGGCCGAAGACTGCCAGCGCCACGCCCCAGTGCATGAAAATGCTGATCCAACCGTAGCGCGAAGAAGAATTACGTAGCTGCATTGCCCAAATCCTGTGAGAACTGCGACCAAGACTATCGAGTTATCTATCGAGTTAAAGCGGAAAATTTCGCTTTGAAATATCGAGAAATACGATCAAGAGCCTGAAACAGGCGGGTTAAGGAAAGATTAACGTCGAAAATTGTGAGGAAAAATGAATACCCACCAGAGAACACCTGCATCAAAAGGTGTATTTGATGCCTACCTGCGATTTTTTAGAGGCAAAAAAGCACGGTCTTTGAGCCGCGCTGTTTTTTACGCCTGAACGTCACTAACCCCGGTCTCAACATTAGTCGCCAGCGTGTCGCTGGATTATCAACTGGTTCGTTTTTTCGCCTGATCTTTTTAAGCCATGCAATACATATGTATCGCCATTTCCTTATTTCAATTTGATTCAATGAGGATTCAACACTCATTTAGGAAGGAAAAAATATGGCTATTACATACACGCCCTTTCAAGCAAGTGGCTCGCCGGTGCTGCCGCCCAATCAAATGATGTCACCAGGACAGTATCTTATATCCCTGAATGGTCGTTTCCGATTGCTATTGCAGGCAGATGGCAACTTAATCATTACAGATAATGGTGCAGTAGTCTGGATCGCAGATGGAAGTCAGACTTATAGCAGGACCTTGCATCCAAAAAAAATGCGTGAGCCTCTGATGTTTGTGATCAGTAATAACGGCTTTCTTTATGATCCATCCCGGAGACGTTTATGGATTGCCGAGAGCACTCACAGCAGTGACAAATCGCTGTGGTACAACACATGTATGGTTATTCAAGATGACGGGAATCTGGTCATTTACGATCAGCGTACGGGAGATCTGCGCTGGGCCCGCTCTGGATTTGTTCCTGGTCGTATCCCAAAGGCAAAGGAAAGATTCACCAGAGTGCTAGAAGATGGAACGGAGATTAAGACATGGAAGTTCTCGCTAGGCCCTCTCTAATAGTTCCTGGCAACTTAGCAACTTATTAATTTTTGAAGGCTGGAGGTGGATTCAAGCACTCATAATAGTACGGATCAATCTGACATTTATATGCCAGTCGATGACCATAGCCTTTAGGAAAGAACTCACCACTCGCACAGCCAGAAAGTACTATTACTACTATTAATGCTACTAGCGCCTTCATATGTCCTCCATATTTCTTGAAGAGCATAGGTTTGTAGTTCACGCACGATCAATCATTTGCTTCTGATTATCTTGTGAGAAATATCTGACCCACCGCTAAATCCTGTAGGACGGCAATCGGATGAGCAAAAAAAAAGCGCGACCCTCGGGCCGCGCTTTTTTTTACGCCTGAACGTTACTGAGCCTTGGTCTCAGTAGTCGCAGCCGGTTTGCTCGCTGGCTTTTTCGCCAGTTCAGCTTTTTTCACCGGGGCTTTTGCCGGGGCCTTTTTTGCCTCGGTCTTGGCAGCAGGCTTTTTCACTGAAGTTTTGACCGGAGCTTTTTTCGCCGGCTCGGCTTTCACCGGTACCGCAGGCTTCGGCGCTTCGACCGGGACAGGCGCCGGGGTCGGAGCTGGCACTGGAGTCGGTGCCGGAGCAACCGGAGCCACTGGCTCTGGCGCCTTGACCGGTGCCGTTTTGTCGTCAGAACCACCGAACAGGTTGGTGAAGAAGTTACCTTTCTTCGCCGCTACCGCCCCAGCCGCAACAGCGGTCGCCGCCGGAACAACTTTCGCCGGTTCAAACGACTTGCCGGCCATAAGGTCTTCTACCTGACTGGCCGCCCGCTGACCGGTGCGCAATGCGCCTTCCAGGGTGCCTGGGTACAAGGTGTCGGTGTGTTCGCCGGCAAAGACTACACGCTGAATCGGACGCTCCCACAGGCGCCAGTACTTGCTGATCTGGCCAGGACCGAAGGCCAGGTAGGCGCCGCCCATCGATGGGTCGTTGCTGTAACGGCGGATCTCATAACCGGTGAACGCACCGCGTGCCTGTGGATAAAAGGCGTGCAGACGGATCAGCACCTGATCGGCGATCTGCTTGTCGCCGAAGGCTTGCATCACGCGCGCGTTGTCGCCGGACAGGTTGATCACCACATTGGCGCCGCCCTTCATCGCCGGTTCAACCCACAACATGCCCAGGCCGGTGTTGCTGTAGATCTCGCCGGTCATCCGCGCCTTGCTTTCCCACACTGGCGTCTTGAACTTCAGCATGATCTGGTCGCGCCAGCCGTAGTTGGTGCCTTTGATCGCGCCCATGTGCTGGGCATCCAGCGACGGAGTCATCTGGATCTTGTTCAGTGCGCGCAGTGGCACGGCCACGACGACGTAATCAGCTTGATAACCAACGCTGCCGACTTTGACGGTCACGCCGTCCTTGTCCTGGCTGATCGCCGAGACCGGGGAGCTGGTCTTGATGGTTTTCAGTTGTTTGACGAAAGCCTGTGCCAGCACCGGGCTACCGCCGGGCAGGCGTGAAGCGCGCAGGTCACGGTCGGCAACGCCACGGTAAACGCGGCTTTGCTGTGCGAAGTACAGCAGCGACAGGCGCGACGGTTCGTCATAACGGGTACGAATCTGCTGATTCACCAACTGACGTGCCGTGGCCGGCAGATTCAGGCGGTCGAGCCAGTTGGACACGCTGATCTGGTCCAAGGCGAACAGTGTGCTGTTGGCCGCCGGGTTCTGCGGGTCTTCGATCGAGCGCGCCAGATCGTCCAGGGTCTTTTCGTAGCGCTTGAGCGCGTCGCTGGTGGCCGGCTGCTTGGTGGCCAGATCGGCGGCGGTGTAATACTCACCGTCAATCAGGTAGCCCGGGGTCCGCACGAACTCAGGGGCCGGCGTGGTGCTCAGCTTGAAGGTCGATACGTACTTGTTCAGAACCGGTTGGGTCTTGTCGTTGCCGATCCACTCACTGGTGGCCATGCCCGAGCGACCGCCCAGGCTCGGTTTGGCTTCCAGCAGGGTGACCTGCCAGCCCTTGTTTTGCAGTTCGTAAGCCGCCGTGAGGCCAGAGAGCCCTCCGCCGATCACGATCGCGGTTTTATCCTTGGCCAGCGCAGACACGCTGAACAGCCCCAACATCACCAGCGCACAGGCGCGCAGCCAACCAGCAGACATTCAGCGAACTCCGGAAATACACGAGGAAATAGCGGTTTTGCGAGCCAGACAGCTCAAAGAACCGCGAAGAATACGTCAGCCATCAAAAGGCCGCCAGCGACGTCTATCCACCTATACAAAGTAGCTCAATCGACACAATGGGTTGTCCCCACGTCACGCATTGCATAGGCTTGCGCGATTGTTTGCCCGCGCACCCAGCGAGCCGCCTCGAGGAGACTGAAAATGGGCCTGAATGATCAGTGGATGCAACGCGACCTCGCGGTGTTGTGGCATCCCTGCACCCAGATGAAAGACCACGAACAGCTGCCGCTGATCCCGATCAAGCGCGGTGAAGGCGTCTGGCTGGAAGACTTCGAAGGCAAACGCTACCTCGATGCCGTCAGCTCCTGGTGGGTCAACGTGTTTGGCCATGCCAATCCGCGGATCAACCAGCGCATCAAGGATCAGGTCGATCAGCTGGAGCACGTCATCCTTGCCGGTTTCAGTCATCAGCCAGTGATCGAGTTGTCCGAGCGTCTGGTGAAGATGACGCCGGAAGGCCTGACCCGGTGTTTCTACGCCGATAACGGTTCGTCCTGCATCGAAGTCGCGCTGAAAATGAGCTTTCACTATTGGCTCAACCGCGGCCAGCCGAACAAGAAGCGCTTCGTCACCCTGACCAACAGCTACCACGGCGAGACCATGGCGGCGATGTCGGTGGGCGACGTGCCACTGTTCACCGAAACCTACAAGGCGCTGCTGCTGGACACCATCAAGGTGCCGAGCCCCGATTGCTACCTGCGCCCGCAAGGCATGAACTGGGAAGAACATTCGCGCAACATGTTCGCCGCCATGGAACAGACCCTGGCCGAGAACCACGACAGCGTCGCGGCCGTCATCGTCGAGCCGCTGATCCAGGGTGCCGGCGGCATGCGCATGTACCACCCGGTTTATCTGAAACTGCTGCGCGAAGCCTGCGACCGCTATGGCGTACACCTGATCCACGACGAAATCGCCGTCGGCTTCGGCCGCACCGGCACGATGTTCGCCTGTGAACAGGCCGGCATCCGCCCGGACTTCCTCTGCCTGTCCAAGGCCCTGACCGGCGGCTACCTGCCGTTGGCGGCCTGCGTGACCACCGAAGATGTCTACAGCGCTTTCTACGACGACTACCCGACCCTGCGCGCCTTCCTGCATTCCCACAGCTACACCGGCAATCCGCTGGCGTGCGCGGCGGCATTGGCGACGTTGGATATCTTCGAAGAAGACAACGTCATCGAGAACAACAAGGCACTGGCCCAGCGCATGGCCACCGCCACCGCGCACTTGGCCGAGCACCCGAACGTTTCGGAAGTGCGCCAGACGGGCATGGTGCTGGCCATCGAGATGGTCAAAGACAAGGCCACCAAGGAAGCTTATCCGTGGCAGGAACGTCGCGGCTTGAAAGTGTTCCAGCATGCGCTGGAGCGTGGTGCTTTACTTCGACCGCTGGGCAGCGTGGTGTACTTCTTGCCGCCGTACGTGATCACGCCCGAACAGATCGACTTCCTGGCCGAAGTGGCGAGTGAAGGCATCGACATCGCGACCCGCGACAGCGTCAGTGTTTCGGTGCCGAAGGACTTTCACCCGGGCTTCCGCGATCCGGGCTGATTGGCAACGCTCGTTCCCACGCTCTGCGTGGGAATGCAGCCCGGGACGCTCCGCGCCCCAAAAGCGGACGCAGAGCGTCCGGTGAGGCATTCCCACGCAGAGCGTGGGAACGATCAAATTAAAGAGAATCCGCATGAGACTGTCCCGCTTCTTTATCGACGCCCCCTTGAGCACTGGCGAACACGAGTTGCCCGAGGCCCAGGCCCATTACATCAGCCGCGTGTTGCGCATGGCCGAGGGTGATGCGCTGCAACTGTTCGACGGTTCGGGCCATGAGTTCCGCGCCACGCTGGTGGAGGTCGGCAAAAAGCGCGTCGTCGTGCAGATCGATGAAAGCTTCACCGGGCAGGTCGAGTCGCCTTTGCAGATCCATCTCGGCCAGGGCTTGTCCCGTGGCGAGCGGATGGATTGGGCGATTCAGAAAGCCACCGAACTGGGGGTCACGGAAATCACCCCGATCTTCAGCGATCGCTGTGAAGTCCGGCTGAAAGACGAACGCGCCGACAAACGCCTGATGCACTGGCGCCAGGTTGCAATCAGCGCGTGCGAGCAATGCGGGCGTTCACGTGTGCCGGTGATTCATCCGCCGCTGCTACTGGCGGATTGGTTGAAGCAGACTCAAGCAGAATTGAAGTTGGTGCTGCATCCGGTGGCCGAACCATTGGTGAGTCATGCGAAGCCTGCGACGCTGGCGTTTTTGATCGGCCCGGAAGGCGGGTTGTCCGATGCGGAAGTCGAGCAGGCCAAGGCTGGCGGTTTTCACGCCGCCCGCCTCGGCCCTCGCGTGTTGCGCACCGAAACCGCGCCGGTGGTGGCATTGGCAGTTGCCCAACAACTTTGGGGTGACTTTTAGGGCCTCTTCGCGAGCAAGTCGAATCGTCGCACCGCCGCTCCCACAGGAGACCGCGTACTGATCGTTCCCACGCTCTGCGTGGGAATGCAGCCCGTGACGCTCCGCGTCACTGGACGCGAAGCGTCCCTTGAGGCATTCCCACGCAGAGCGTGGGAACGATCTTATTGCACCGGATCACTCACCGGTTTGGCGATGATTGCTTTCAGTTCGCTGGTCATCGGAAATTCCAGGTTCAGGCCTTTGGGTGGAATCGGTTGCTGGAACCAGCGCTGATAGATGCCGTTGATCTCGCCCGAGCTGTACAGATCGGCAAGTGTCGAGTTCACCAATTCGAGAAACTGCGGGTCACCTTTGCGCACCATGCAGCTGTAGATTTCCCGCGACTGCTCCTCGCCCACCACCACCCAGTTATGCGGATCGCGGGCCTTGGCGCGTTCGCCGTAGAGCAGCGCGTCATCCATGTAGAACGCCGCCGCTCGACCCGATTGCAGCATTTGGAACGCTTCGCCGTGGTCCTTGGCGCTGATCACGAACATATCGATCTTGTGATCGACGTTGTAGCTCTTCAGAAACCGTTCGTTGGTGGTGCCGGCGGTGGTCACGACGTTCTTGCCGCGCAGGTCGGCGAAGCTCTTGATGCCGCTGTCCTTCGCCGTGAGCAACTGCCCCTTCACGTAGATAAACCCGTAGGAAAACGCCACTTGCTGCATGCGCTCGGTGGTCACGCCGGTGGAGCCACATTCAAGGTCGACCGTGCCGTTCTGCACCAGTGGAATGCGCGTTTGCGAGGTCACCAGGTTGTACTTCACCTGCAGATCCGGCAGCTCGAGTTTTTGCTTGATGCGCTCGACAATCTTGCTCGCCAGGTCCACCGAATAGCCCATCGGCTGCCCCGTGTGATCACCCACGTAGGAGAACGGCACCGACGCGTCGCGATAGCCCAGGGTGATGCTCTTGGCATTGGCGACCTTGTTCAGCGTGCCAGTCAGCGGCGCTTCGTTGGCCTGGACCTGACTGGCGAGCAGCAGGCCGAGGGTGCAGCCGATCAACGTGATTTTTTGCATTGTTATTCTCCGTTGTGGGTTTGAACGATTAGCGACGGGCGGCGATCACGGTGATTTCCACCAACACTTCTGGACGGGCCAGTTGCGCCTGCAAGGTGGTCCGGGTCGGCGCCTTGCCCGGCGACAACCACTGCGACCAGACCTCGTTCATGGCAGCAAAATCGCGACCAATGTCGTTCAGGTAAATGGTCGCGTTGAGCAGATGATCCTTGTCGCTGCCAGCCTCGGCCAGTAACGCGTCGATCTTCGCCAGCACCTCGGCGGTTTGCCCGGTGACGTCGGTGCTGTCACCCGGCACCTGCCCCGAGAGAAACACCAGATCGCCAAAGGTCACCGCGCCAGAGAGGCGGCTGTTGCTGTTGATACGGTTGATGCTCATCGGTTTTTCCTTTTCAAGTCAGGCGACGCGGGGGGCGAGGCCCTGCATTTCAATCGACGGTGTGCGCCGGGCGATCAACTCGCTGAGCAACCGGGCGCTGCCACAGGCCAGGGTAAAACCCAGGGCGCCATGGCCGAGGTTGAGCCACAGGTTGCGGTACGCCGTGGCCCCGATCAACGGCACGCCGCTAGGGGTAGCCGGGCGCATGCCGGCCCACTCAATGGCAGCGTCGTAATCGCCGGCGTTCGGCAAGGTTTCCTGTGCCTGGCGCTTGATCAACGCCAAGCGTTTGGGGTCGAGCGCCGGGTCGAAACCGACAATGTCGACCATCGCCGCTACGCGCAGTTGGTCACCGATACGGGCGTAAACGATCTTGCGGTTGTAATCGGTGATGCTCAGCTCCGGCGCGCGATGTTCAGCGCGGATAGGCAAGGTCAGGCTGTAGCCCTTGAGCGGATAGAGCGGCAGGTTCATGCCCGGCAATGCCAGCGCCGGGCTGCGATGGCCGGCGGCAATCACCAGTTGCTCGACCGGCAACACCTGCGAACCCATTTCGACGGCCTGCACCGCACCGTCCGCGTGGCGAATGCCGGTAACCTTGCGCCCGAGCAAAAACTCGCAGCGGCCCGACGCCTGGAGCCGAGCCATCAATCGCTGGCAGAAAGCATGGCAATCGGCGACCTCTTCGTCGGGGGTATAAATCGCGCCCACAAACGGCGCCTCAGCGAGTGCGGGCTCCAGTTGTGCGCATTCGGCCTGCGACAGCACGTGTTGCTGTTGCGGATCGGCCAGGCCATGGCGCGCATGCTCGAAACTCGCGGCTTCACGAAACGTCACCAGTTTGCCGTTGCGCCGCCAGTCGAAACCGTCGAGGCGGTCTTCTTCGCGCCAGCCTTGCAGTGTGGACTGGCTCAGCAGCGCCAGACGCAGCAGGTGCGCGCCGTTGCGCTGATTCACCGAACGACGGCAAGCCGCCAGGAAGGACGCCATCCAGCGCCATTGCGCCGGGTCCAGGCGCGGGCGCAGCTTCAACGGCGAGTCACCGCGCAGCATCCAGCCAAGCGCCTGAAGCGGTACGCCGGCATCGGCCAGCGGCGCGACGTAACGGTAGGACAACTGGCCGCCGTTGGCGAAACTGGTCTCGCTGCCCAACGAATCCCGGGCCTCGATCAGCGTCACGTCGATACCGTCGCGTACCAGTGCGTAAGCCGTCGTCAGCCCGATGACGCCACCACCGATGATGCAAACCCGCTGAGCCATGTCTGTCCTTAACCGTTGTTGAAACAGGTTTCAGGTTAGGACCAGGTGACAGGCGTTGAACAATGCATAAAGATGCTTGACCCATAAACAAAGGTTATGGACTTGCCATGCGACTGCGACACATCGAGATTTTCCAGGCCATTCGCCAGACCGGTTCGGTCAGTGGCGCCGCGCAGTTGCTGCACGTGTCGCAGCCGGCGGTGAGCAAAGTGCTGCAACACGCCGAGCAGCAACTGGGCTTCCCGCTGTTCCTGCGGGTGCGCGGTAAATTGCAGGCCACGCCCGAAGCGCTGGAGCTTGAGCGCGAAGTCGACAAGGTCACCGAAAGCCTGCAAGGCGTGCGACGCCTGGCCCAGAGCCTGCGACGCGAGCCGGGTCACAGCGTACGGATCGGCGCGATTCCGGCGCTGGCGCTGTCGCTGCTGCCGCCGGCCATCAACGAATGGACGCAACGCTACCCGGACATCGTCTGCGAGCTGTCCAGCGCCCACAGCCGTGAGCTGATGCAGAATTTGTTGATGCGTGAAGTGGATGTCGCACTGACCTTGCAACCGCCGGATCACCCGGGCCTGAAGGCACAGGTGTTGGCTTGCGGGGTGTTGGTGGCGCTGGCGCCGCTGGGTTATTGGGCCGACGACGCCTTGGGCCAACCGTTGCCATTGAGCGAACTGGCCGGCGCGCCGCTGATCGGCCTGTCCAGCGCCGATCCGCTGGCGGCCAGGCTCGACAGCTATCTTGAGGCGGTCGAGCCACCGCCACGGGTTCGCATCGCCGTGCAGACCTATTCGCTGGCGCGGGCGATGGTTGAATCCGGCGCCGGGCTGGCAGTGATCGACCCGTTTACCGCGCTCGGCGCATCCCCCGCCGCCACGGCGATTCGACCTCTGGCACCCGCGCTACCGATCACCTTGTATGCGATAACCCGCGCCGACGAACCGCCGCCCCACACCCTGAGCGACTTGTTGCAGGTGTTCAGCCGACGGGCGCAGGCGCAGCTGGATCGCTTGATCCCTTAGAGGTCTTCAAAGGACATAAAACATGATCGCCACGAAGTGCAGCAAACTCCCGGCGATCACGAACAGATGCCAGATCCCGTGGGCATGGCGCAAACGACTGTCCAGCGCAAAAAAGACAATGCCCACGGTGTACAGCACGCCGCCCGACGCCAGCCAGGCGAAACCTGTACTGCCCAACGCCGCCAGTAACGGCTTGACCGCCACCAGCACGATCCAGCCCATCACCGCATAGATCACGATCGACAGAATCCGCGCTTCCGAGCGCGGTTTGATTTCTTGCAGGATGCCGATCAGCGCCAACCCCCAGACAATCCCGAACAGCGTCCAGCCCCACGGACCGCGCAATGTCACCAGACAAAAAGGCGTGTAGCTGCCGGCAATCAACAGGTAGATCGAGAAGTGATCGACCTTCTGCATGATCGCTTTCTTGCGTCCACGCACGCTGTGGTAAACGGTCGACGCGCTGTAAAGCACCAACAAGGTGAACCCGTAGATCGCCACGCTGACAATCTTCCACGGGCTACCGTCCATGCTGGCAATCACCAGCATCCACACCACCCCGACAAACGCAGCCACCGCCCCGACCAGATGCGTCCAGGCGTTCAATCTTTCCCCGTGATACATGCGTTGCTCACCTCAAGATTCATTACCGCATCGCGCAAGGCTCAGGCCTTGAGACTAAAAGCGCAATGTTTCAGAACACAATGCCACCTTGTGAGCGCTGTCCGGCAATCACCTCAGGGTGTTGGGTGGAGACGGATCGTTACGGTCAGGTTAATGGTTGACCATGCCGACGCCATCGCGAGCAGGCTCGCTCCCACAGGGGTTTTGTAGACGACGCCGACCCAATGTGGGAGTGAGCCTGCTCGCGATGGGGCCAGATCAAGCTCCACACTTTTTGAGATTAGCGCGACTTCCGGGGCGGACGATGTGGACGGCTCACGCCGGGTTTAACGCAGAAACCGATGCCATGATCGTTCCCACGCTCTGCGTGGGAACGATCAGTTGGGGGCCAGTCAACGATCAGCTGGCCAAACCGGCCTTTACGAGCAACTCCTCCAACGCCAACAAATTCGGCACCTTCGCCACTTGCTCCCCCACCTGCACCGCCGCCTGTTCCAGCGAGCACAACGGCACATCCACATAGCTCAACTGACTATCAAGCTTGTAAGACCGCGGAATCCCCTGCACCAGCAAGGCAATGAATTTCAAATCGGGCCGCCCGCCGAGCGCATTGAGGATGACGATTCGTGCCCGCTCGCCGATGACGATTTTCTGCCCACATGCCGACTCGAAACTGATCAACGGAATCTGTCGATCCCGCCACTTCACCAACCCCAGGTACCACGGCGGTGTGTCGAGGTCGAAGGCACTGGGTTGGTAATCGATAAGCTCCGCCACAGCGACGTTGGGCAAGATCAGGTTGCGGTCAGCCAAGGGCAGCAGCAGGCCGGTGAGGTTGCTGGTGCGGTGCTCAAGCATGGGTTTTGCTCCACAGGTGGATGCTATCGAGCAGCACCGATTCCTGGTACGGCTTGCCGAGGTAGTCGTTGACGCCGATGGCCATGGCGCGGTCGCGGTGTTTCTGCCCGGTGCGGGAGGTGATCATGATGATTGGCAGGTGCTGCAGACGTTCGTCGGCGCGGACCTGGGTCGCGACTTCAAAACCGTCCATGCGCGGCATTTCGATGTCCAGCAGCATCAGGTCAGGCATGTGGTCTTCAAGCAGCAGCATGGCGTCGACCCCGTCCTTGGCGGTCAGCACGTTCATGCCGTGGCGTTCCAGCAGACGGCTGGTGACCTTGCGCACGGTGACCGAGTCATCGACCACCAGCACCAACAGCGGCTTGTGCGGTTCGGCCTCCGCGTCCTGAGTCACTGGCTGTTGCGGCAAGCGGGCCTGCATCGCGCGGATCGGCGCCAGCAAATCAAGAATCAGCACCACCCGCCCATCGCCGAGAATCGTCGCCCCGGACAAACCCTGCACCGCCGCAAATTGCGGGCCGAGGCTTTTGACCACGATCTCGCGAGTGCCGGCCATGGCGTCGACTTGCACCGCGATGTGCCGCTCGTTGCACTGCACCAGCAACACCGGCAACGGCAGGCTCTGGCCCAGCAGTTTCGGGCGATGGCTGGTTTTCAGCAGTTCGCCGAGGTAGCACAGTTCATAGTGTTGCCCGGCGTATTGGTAGGTCGGCGGATCGAGCCGGTAGTGCCCTTCAAGTTCGTTGGGCAGCACGCGAACGATGCCGTCGATGGTGTTCAGCGGGATCGCGTACTGATCCTCCCCGCATTGCACCATTAAGGCCCGGTTGACCGACACGGTGAACGGCAGGCGAATGCGGAAGTGCACGCCCTGCCCCGGCACAGAGTCGATGCTCATGCTGCCACCGAGCTGCCGGACCTCTTCATGCACCACGTCCATGCCGACGCCGCGCCCGGAAATCTGGGTGATTTTCTCGGCGGTGGAGAACCCCGGTTGCAGGATGAATTGCAGGACATCGCGGTCGCTGATGTCGCTGTCCGGGGCCAGCAACCCGCGTTTGATCGCCTTGCTCCGCACCGCGTCCAGCGGCACGCCGGCACCGTCGTCGCGGATGTCGAAAATGATGTCGCCGCCCTCTCGCGACAGGTCGAGGGTGATACGACCCTGAGCCGGTTTACCTGCCGCGACACGCACCTCGGCCGATTCCAGGCCATGATCCACGGCGTTGCGCAGCATGTGTTCCAGCGGCGCGGCCATGCGTTCGAGGACGTTGCGGTCCATCTCGCCTTCGGCATTGCCGACAATGAATTCCACGTCCTTGCCCAATTCGCCGGAGACTTGGCGGACGATCCGCTTCAAGCGCGGCAGCATCCGCTCGAACGGCACCATGCGCGTACGCATCAGGCCTTCCTGCAATTCGGTGTTGATGCGGCCCTGTTGTTGCAGCAGGTTTTCCGCGTCCTGATTGCGTCGGTCGAGGGTTTCCTTGAGGTCGAGCAAGTCGGAGGCGGATTCGAACAGCGCGCGCGACAGTTGTTGCAACTGCGAGTGGCGGTCCATTTCCAGCGGATCGAATTCTTCGTAGCCCAGGCGTTCGGCTTCGACTTGCTGACGGCTGAGAATCCGCCCCTGAGTCTCCGTATCGAGCCGGCGCAATTGGTCGCGCATGCGCTCGATGGTGGTTTCCATCTCGCTGAGGGTCACGCGCGCATCGTTGACCTGTTGTTCGATCCGGCCACGGAAAATCGAGGTTTCGCCGGCCAGGTTGACCAGATCGTCGAGCAGTTCTGCCGAGACCTTGACCATGTCCGCGCCGGCATCCGGTTGCTGTGCCGGCGTCTCGATTTTCGGCGTTGCAGGCACCTGGACCGGCGTCGGTGTTTCGGGCACGGCCGGATGACTGAAATTCCTGATCTCATCGATCAGTTGATCGGCGGGCGGCAAAGGCTGACCGGCGCGGGTCGCGTCGAGCATCTGCGCCAGTCGGTCGTGGCTGCTTTGCAACAAGCCGAACAACGCGGCAGTGGGTTGCAACACGCCAGCGGACAGGCCTTCGTAGAGGAATTCCAGCTCATGGGCGAGGTCGCCGATCGGCGCGATTTCCACCATCCGCGCGCCACCCTTGAGGGTGTGCAAATCACGCAGCAGGGTTTCCACTTCCTGACGATTCGACGGCTCGGCCTGCCAGCGCACCAACGCCGCGCCGGAGTTTTCGATGATGTCGAAACCTTCCTCGAGGAAGATCTCCAGCAGCTCTGGATCATGCCCCGGTGAATCCTCGGCCCGTGCCGGTTCGACCGCCTCAACAGTGCTGGCGTTGCCCTGGCGAAACTCGCGAATGGCCTCGATCACCTCAGCCGGATCAGCCAATGGCCGCTGGTTCTGCAACTGATCAAGCAGCTGCGCGAGCCGGTCATGGCTGTGTTGCAGCAAGTGCGCCAAGGCTTCGCTGTAAGCGTAGCGGCGATCCACCAGGCCTTCGTAAAGGCTTTCCAGTTCATGGGCCAGCTCACCGACCGGCTCGACCTCGGCCATCCGCGCACCACCCTTGAGGGTGTGCAAATCTCGCTGCAACGACAACAGCGGCGCAGCGTTGTCCGGGTCGTCCAGCCAGCGCTGCAACGCCTGACCGGCGCTTTCGAGGATATCCACCGCCTCTTCGAGGAAGATCGAAACGATCTCGTCGTCCAGCTCGACCTGGGTCGCGGTCTGTTCCAGTTCGGCCGTGGCACTACCCAGTTCCCGGATGCTCAGCGTGCGGCTGCCATCGCTGCGAATCAGCCCCATCGCCGACGGATCCAGGCTCTCATCGAGCAAGCCGCGCAAGGCCCGGATGCGTTGCGGTTGCGGGCTGACTTCCTGGCCGGCAGCCAGTTCGTCGAGCATGTTGATCAGAGCTTCATGGGCACTTTGCGCTTCATGGAAAAACGCCTCGCTGACCGCCAGGCTGCTTTCTTCCACCGCGCCGTAGAGGTCGAGCAAGGCTTCGCAGAGCTCATCCACCGGATGCAGATCCGCCAGGTGCGCGCCTTCGCCGAGGGTGGTCAATTCGTCCAGCAACGCGCTGAGTTCCTGACGCTCGCCGGGATGTTGCTGCCAGCGTTTCAACAGGCTCTCGGCGTCCAGCAGGATGTCCATGCCTTGGGCGAGGAAGTTGTTGATCAGTTGCGGATCACGCTTGATGCGCAGCCCGGTATTGGGCGCACTCAGGAGCATTTCCAGTCGCTCGGCCAGCAACGCCTGGGTTCGCTCGATCAATGAGCGGGCGCCGGGAATCTCCGCCAGCGGGTCGGTTTTGAGCTGTCGCAAGCCGAGACGGAACAAGCCTTCGGCTTCGAGCAGCAGTTCGACTTCGTCCAGGTCGAGGGCGAGCAGGTGCGCCTTGTACTCCCGGGCCAGATGATCCAGCGGCTTCGCCAGCTCGGCGATTGGCAATACGCCCGCCATGGAGGCGCTGCCCTTGAGCGTGTGCAGCGCCCGCTGCAACTCGTCGCTGGCCTGCAACGGTACGTGCTCCGCGGCTTTATCGAGGAAGCGGTTGAGGCTGGCGAGATGGGTCTCGGCTTCCTTGCGGAAGATCTCCAGCAACAGCGGATCGAGGGCCGCCACATCCTGGGTATCTTCATCGCTGGCAGGCGTATCGCCCTTGGCGAGGGCATGGGCGCGTGCGGCCAATTGGTCAACGTCGTTGCGCTGGCGCTGGGCATGGCTGGCAAACTCGGCCACCAGTTCTGGCAGCAGATTCAGCGCATCGCCCAGCAGTTGTTGCACCGCCGGCCCCGGCGCAACGCTACGTTCCAGCACGCGGTTGAGCAGGTTTTCCACCGCCCAGGCCAGCTCGCCCAGCACCAGCGCACGGACCATCCGGCCACTGCCTTTCAAGGTGTGGAATGCCCGGCGCAATTCACTCAAGGCAGATTTATCGTCGGGGTTAGCCGTCCAGCGCGGCAGGTACTCCCGGAGGATTTCCAGCACTTCATCGGTTTCTTCGAGGAACACTTCCCGCAGCTCATCGTCCACCGGTTCTTCACCGCTGGGCGGCGGCAACAGGCTTCCCGGGGTTGTCAGGGCGGGCGGATTGACGGAGGACACAGGGCTGGCCAACACATCGGCCAGCGACTTGACGGTCTCAGGGTCGTCCAGTTCCTGCAGATCCTGCATGACCTGCGCTTCACTCGGGCTGAGCACATCTTCAAGCACCGGCACCTGTTGCTCGATGGGGAAAAAGCCGAGTGCGGCCAGGCTCTTTTCCGCGACGTCGAGCAACTTTTCACCCGGCGCTTCGGGGTCGTCGCTGAGGCGCTCCAGGTAGTACTCGATGCTGGTGATGACGTCGGCCAGGCTGTCCAGTTCCTGCCAGCCGGGATGATCCGGATCCTGCAGCAGGTGCTCGCGGATGAAGTGGTTGCACGTTTCGATCAGGCTCGCCGCACGGCTCAACGGAATCATCGCCAATGCACCGCGCACCTGGGTCAGCAAGGCCGGCAGTTGCTGCAAATGCTGGCGGTCCCAGTCGGCGTCGATGTAGTCGACGATCATGTCCTTGGCCTGTTGCAGGCAGATGCGCGCCTCCTTGATCACGATCTGATGGATCTGGGTCAGGTCGGTGGTCGGCAGGCGGCTGTCTTCCTGGCTTTCCGGCTCGACGGTGCCGACCATGCCGGCCAGCGTCGCTTCGACGTAGAGCAAGGCACCGGCGACGTCCATCAGGATCGCGTCGTTGGGCTCACGTTGACCCTGGGCCAGACTCAGCACCACCGCCAGTTGGTCGATGATGACCTTGCGTGGCTGGCCGAAACCGAGCACCGCCAGGGTGTCGGCGATTTGCCGCAGGGGCGCCAGCAGGCTTTCGAGGTCCGAGGTGTGTTGGCGGTCGCTGCGCACAAACAGATCAAGGCGTTCCTTGACCCGCACCAGCTCTTCACACAAAGCGGCCAACACCGAGCGCATGGCATCGCGGTCGGGACCGGCCAGCCGTACGCGTTCTTCGTCGACCATTGCGCTGTCAGGCAGCGCGTCGTCCAGTCCGTAGCGATCTTTCATGGTCAGCATCTGCCCGGTGGGATGTTCGGCCTTGGCAATGTAGAACAGCAAACTCTTGAGCAACTCTAGCGGCGCCGGCTGATTGATGCCGGGCATGCCCTGTTCGAGCAGGCGCTTGATTTCTTTGTCGGCCTCCTTGAACAGGCTGCGCAACGCCGGGCTGTTGGCAATCGAGCCGTCGCGCATGCCTTCGACCAGCGCCGAGGCGACTTGCCACAACGGGCTCAAGGGCGCGTTGCCGCACAGCCCTTCGAGGCGCGCAAAAACCTTGGTCAGGTAACCGAGATTCGTTTCGCCATCCTGCTCACGCAATAACCCGACCAGGGCCATTTGCAACATTTGCCGCAACTTGCGCAGCACATTGGGTAAATCCGCCGGCTCCAGCAGCGCCAGCGACGCTTCGTCCAGGGGCGGCAGGTCCGCCAATTGCGGGCTGAACAGGCTGGTTTCCGACAACAGGCTTTCGCCACGGGCGCTGCGCAGATCGTTGATCAGTGGCAGCACCACCAGCGGCAGGTCGCGGCGCGCACCTTGTACCCGATCGAGGTAAATCGGCAGTTGACCAAGGGCTTGCAGCAACAGGTGAAGCGTCTCATCGCGATGACTGACGCGGTTCTGTTGCAAGGCGGTGACCAGATGTTCCATCTCTTCGGCGAGCAGCGCCGCGCCGTAGAACTCGACCATCTGCAAACTGCCGTGAACCTGATGGACGCACGCCAGGCATTCGCTGAGGGCGTGCGTCGCCTGCGGGTCATCAAGCAACGTTTCAATCGCCTGGTGAGCCACTTTCAGCGTTTCGGCAATCTCGCCTTTGACCCACTCGAGGGCCACATAGTCGTGCCGATCACCCATAACCACTCCAAATCACTGCTCTACTCAAAAAAAGCATTCGCTCGCAGGCGTTTCACACTTTATCCGCAACCTCAGCCTTGGCGGCCGGCAAGGTGAAACCGGACACCGAACGCCGCAGCTGGCTGGCCATTTTCGCCAGGTTGCCAATGCTCTCGGCGGTGGCGGTGGAGCCGGACGAGGTCTGCGTGGTGATCTGCTGGATCACGTTCATCGTCAGGGAAATCTGACCGGCCGAGGACGTCTGTTGCTGCGCGGCGTTGGAAATACTCTGGATCAACGCGGCGAGGGTCTTCGACACGCCTTCGATTTCTTCCAGGGCCACCCCGGCATCCTGCGCCAGACGCGCGCCACGCACCACTTCGGTGGTGGTCTGTTCCATGGAAATCACCGCTTCGTTGGTGTCGGTCTGGATCGCCCGCACCAGGGTTTCGATCTGCCGGGTGGCGGCGGAAGAGCGCTCCGCCAGCCGCTGGACTTCATCGGCGACCACCGCAAAACCGCGCCCGGCATCACCGGCCATCGAAGCCTGGATCGCCGCGTTGAGTGCAAGGATGTTGGTCTGGTCAGCAATGTCATCGATCAGGCTGACAATGTCGCCGATTTCCTGAGAAGACTCGCCCAAGCGCTTGATCCGCTTGGCGGTGTCTTGAATCTGCTCGCGAATATTGTCCATGCCGTGGATGGTGTTGTGCACCACCTCGTTGCCCTTGTTGGCGATTTCCACCGAACGCTCGGCCACCGCCGAGGACTCAGCGGCGTTGGCCGAGACCTGATCGATGGACTGGGCCATGTCATTGATCGCGGTGGACGCTTCGGCAATCTGCTGCGCCTGATGCTCCGAAGCCTGGGCCAGGTGCATGGCGGTGGCCTGGGTTTCCTGCACGGCGGCAGCGACCTGGCCAGCAGTGAGGTTGATGGTCGCCACCAGATCGCGCAGTTGGTCCACGGAGTAGTTGATCGAGTCGGCGATGGTCCCGGTGAAGTCTTCGGTCACCGAGGCGGTCACGGTCAGGTCGCCGTCCGCCAGGTCTTCGATCTCGTCGAGCAGGCGCATGATCGCGTTCTGGTTACGCTCGTTCTTCTCGGCCGTTTCGCGCAGCTGACGGTTGGTTTCACGGACCATCACCAGACCAATGAGGATGATCGACATCAGCGCCAACAGGCCCAGCACGTAGCCGCCAATGGTGTCGGTGTTGCGCCCGCCGGCCAGGTTTTCGAAACCGCCGGCCAGGTGCGAGGCTTCCTCGAGCAGGGTCTGCGACAGGGTAAAGATACTGGTGGCCGATTCACGGACCTTGAACAGCTCCGGCGAGGTTTCGAGGATTTCATCCACCGAACCCGAGACGAATTCGAACAGCTCGGAAATCTCGATCAACCGCGCCCGCGCATCGCGGTCTTCAACCTGGCTGACTTTCAGTGACGGATTGCCCTGGAGCATGCCGTTGAGCACCTGGCCGAATCGCGCTGCATCGCGACCGAAGGCGTCAGCGGCCTGCTGCGAATTTTCATCACCGGACAGCACGGTGTTCACCGCACCGAGAATCCGCTCAGCCAACAGCGACTGGCGCTGGGCCATGGCCACCTGCGCGGCGGGGGCGCCGCGCTGAAGGAGCGTTTCGACGACTTTTTCGTACTCGACCTGCAACTGCGGCACGGTTTCGGCCAGGGTCGCGGCGACTTGATGCAGCGACAGCACGGTCTGTTCGCTGGAGAGGATCGCGTCGGTGTTTTTCAGCAAGCGTTCCCAGTCCAGTTGCACGGCGCGCATTTCCGGGCGCACGGCGGACGGCGCCGGCGGCAGGCCGGTGGCGGGGTCGCCTTGCTTCAGATAGCCCCAGCGTTGGGCAAAGTCATTGCGCGCATCGCTCAGCAGCTTGAACGCCGCCGCCTTGCCGGCCGCCGCTTCGGTGGCGTTCTTGGCAATGCGCTGGGACAACACGCGCAGCTCACCGGCGTGGCCGATGTACTGTTTGTCGTACGTGGCCTGGGTGTTGAGGTACGCGAAGTTGGCGAACAGCAGCATGATGAAGACGATCAGCGCGATGAACAGCGCGATGATCTGTGACCGGCTGCGCGACCCTTCTGGCTTGCCTGTTTTTGCTTTTATCATCGGTCCTCGCCTGTTAACCAACGTCTGTGAACCTTGCCGAGAACCCTGTAGGAGCGAGCCTGCTCGCGATTCAGGCGCTGCGGTGCATCAGAAAAATCGCGTTATCGTTCAATCGCGAGCAGGCTCGCTCCCACAGGGGATGGTTCGGCGGTCAAATGGCCACGTTCATGAATCCTTGTGACTGCACCAACGCAAACGGGCTGAACACCTGCCAGGTCTGCTCACGCTGGAACCGGCCTTTGATGAACGGTGCAATCGGGCCGCTCAAGGTATCCGGCGGTTCAAGACTGTCCTGGGCAAAGTGCTGGAGGCCGACGACTTCATCGACCATCAACCCGGAAAACACGTCGTTATGCTCCACCACCAAGACCCGACGCTGCTTGCGCATGGCTGACAGCTCATGCCCTGGCTCATTACCAGAAAAGAAGCCGCTCAAGTCGATGATCGGCAACAGACGCCCGCGCAAGTTGGCCACGCCCTTGACCCAAGGCCTGACCCCCGGCAGCTGGGTGAACCGCGGCTCATGCAACACTTCGCTGACCTCGCCCATTGGCGCGACATACCAGTGTTCGCCCAGGCGAAAGCCGATGCCGCTCCAGCTGTCCTGTCGGGTCGGCTGGGACGGCAAGTCCGCCGCCAGCAGACGACAACGCCGGTCGATCTGCAGCAGCAGTTCGAAAGCCGTCAGCGACTCGGTCATGGCCGGACGATCAACCGGCCAGCACGTTGTTCAAGGTCTTGATCAGGGTCTCTTCGTCTACCGGTTTGGTCAGGTAGTCCTTGGCGCCTTGGCGCGTGCCCCAGACCTTGTCGGTTTCCTGATCCTTGGTGGTGATGATGATCACCGGGATGTGTCCGGTTTCCGGGTCCTTGGTCAGTTGGCGGGTCGCCTGGAAACCGTTGAGGCCAGGCATGACGATGTCCATCAGCACGGCGTCGGGTTTTTCCTGACGGGCCAGGGCCACGCCGTCGGCGCCGTTTTCGGCTTTCAACACTTCATGACCGTGCTTTTCCAGCATGCCGGTCAGTTTGTACATTTCGGTCGGCGAATCATCGACGATCAGAATACGTGCCATGGTCTTCCCCATTCTTGTCGACGCCGGGCCCGCTGGCCGAGCGTCACTGTGCGTGTCCTACTGCGGCAAAACGGCGGCGAAGCCCGGAACATGGGCCTGGATCGCGTTGAGCAGTTCTTCCTTGCTGAAAGGCTTGGTCAAAAACTGGTCGGAGCCGACGATGCGCCCCTTGGCCTTGTCGAACAGCCCGTCCTTGGACGACAGCATAATCACTGGCGTGGACTTGAACGCACTGTTGTTCTTGATTAAAGCGCAGGTCTGATAACCATCCAGACGCGGCATCATGATGTCGACAAAGATGATGCCGGGGTGATTGTCGGCAATCTTGGCCAGGGCGTCGAAACCATCGATGGCGGTGATCACTTCGCAACCCACGTTCTTCAACAGCGTTTCGGCGGTGCGGCGAATCGTCTTCGAATCGTCGATCACCATGACCTTCAAGGCGCTGGAATGCTGTTCCATAAATGCTCTGCCGTCGCCTTTGCGAATCAAATTGTCCATTTCCGATAACCGGAGGCTCGAAACCCTTGATGTTTAAGGGCCGGAACGATATGGCAGCCTTTTTAGCACAGTCTCCAAATGCAATCTATCGGGGGACCGGCGCGGTGGTTTTTCCTTGACCGGGAACACACTGAGCGCCAATCTGACGCCACTTTTTCGTGTCCGATCGGACCACCCAAATTCGAGGAAAAACCCATGAGCGTTCGTGTCGGGATTGTCATGGATCCTATTGCCGGCATTTCCTACAAAAAGGATAGCTCGCTGGCCATGCTGCTGGCCGCACAGAAGCGCGGCTGGGAACTGTTCTATATGGAACAGGGGGATTTGTACCAGGCCGAAGGCGAAGCGCGGGCGCGGATGCGTCCGTTGAAAGTCTTCGCCAACCCGGAAAAATGGTTCGAGCTCGAAGCCGAGACCGACGCGCTGCTGAGCGATCTGGACGTGATCCTGATGCGCAAGGATCCGCCGTTCGACATGGAATTCGTCTATTCCACTTACCTGCTGGAGCAAGCCGAACGCGCTGGCGTGCTGGTGGTCAACAAGCCGCAAAGCCTGCGCGACTGCAACGAAAAACTGTTCGCCACGCTGTTCCCGCAGTGCACGCCGCCGACCATCGTCAGCCGTCGCCCGGACGTACTGCGTGAATTCGCCGATCACCACGGCGACGTGATCCTCAAGCCGCTGGATGGCATGGGCGGTTCTTCGATCTTCCGTCACACCGCTGGCCACCCGAACCTGTCGGTAATCCTTGAGACACTGACCCTGCATGGCAAACAGCAGATCATGATCCAGGGTTACCTGCCGGCAATCGTCGATGGCGACAAGCGCATCCTGATGATCGACGGTGAGCCGGTGGATTATTGCCTGGCACGAATTCCGGCCGCTGGCGAAACCCGTGGCAACCTCGCTGCCGGTGGCCGTGGCGAAGCCCGACCGCTGACCGAGAAAGATCGCTGGATCGCCGCACAAGTCGGCCCGACCCTGCGCGAAAAAGGCCTGTTGTTCGTCGGTCTCGACGTGATCGGCGAGCATCTGACGGAAATCAACGTCACCAGCCCGACCTGCATTCGCGAGATCGATAACGCGTTTGGCACCGACATCGGCGGCCTGTTGATGGATGCCATCGATCAGAAGCTCAAGGCCCGTTGATATAGAACAGCCAAGAAACGACCAACATTGCGTTATCATCCGCGGCCTGTGAAAAACGCGATGTTGGTTTTTTTGTCATGACGCTTCCGTCCGATCTACCTGCTGAACTCGCCCATCGTGGCGTGCGCCCGGCTGATCGCCTCGGTTTTACTCTGTTTCTCGCGGCGCTGATTCACCTGGCCTTGCTGTTGGGCGTCGGCTTTACGATGGTCGAACCCCAGCAAATCAGCAAAACCCTGGAAATCACCCTCGCCACCTTCAAAAGCGAAAAGAAGCCTGAAAAAGCCGATTTCCTCGCTCAAGAGAATCAGCAAGGCAGCGGCACCCTGGATAAAAAGGCCATTCCCAAGACCACCGAGGTCGCGCCTTTCCAGGACAACAAGGTGCAGAAAGTCACGCCACCGCCGGCGGCCAAGCCCGAAGTGCGCGAAGCCGCACCGAAAGCAGCCGTGACGACCGTCGCGCCCAAGCCGAAAAAGGCCCCGGCCAAAACCGAAGAACCCAAGCCCGTCACCAAACCTGCAGTCGCCGCGCCGACGTTCGACAGTGAACAGCTGTCCAGCGACATCGCCAGCCTGGAAGCGGAACTGGCCAGCGAACAACAGCTGTATGCCAAGCGCCCGCGGATCCACCGCCTGAGTGCCGCGTCGACCATGCGCGACAAGGGCGCCTGGTATAAGGACGAGTGGCGCAAGAAGGTCGAGCGCATCGGCAACCTGAATTACCCCGACGAAGCGCGACGCAAGCAGATCTACGGCAATTTGCGCCTGATGGTTTCGATCAACCGCGACGGCTCGCTGTTTGAAGTGCTGGTGCTGGAATCCTCCGGGCAACCGCTGCTGGACCAGGCGGCGCAGCGCATCGTGCGGCTGGCCGCGCCGTTTTCACCGTTTACCGGGGATTTGGCGGATATCGATCGCCTGGAAATCATCCGCACCTGGAAGTTTGCCCGCGGGGACAGACTCTCCAGCAACTGACCCCCCACACCCCCCTGTGGAAGCAGGCCTTTGTGGCGAGGGGGCTTGCCCCCGTTGGGTCGCGAAGCGACCCCAAGCTTGCAACCCCGTTATGACCGGCACACCGCATACAATGGTTTTACGACTGCTGCGCAGCCGAACGGGGCGGTGCGACGTTTCGCTAAACCCCCTCGCCACAAAGGCTCGCTCCCACATTTGGTCTGTGCCAACTGCCAAATTGCGCCATCCTCAGCTTGTCAGTTTGCGCCTCCAACGCCACACTAGCGCTCATGAAGAACGTCAGCCCCAGCTACCTCAAGCATCACTTCCTGATCGCCATGCCTCACATGGTCGACCCGAACTTTGCGCACACCTTGACCTACATCGTCGAGCACACGGCCAATGGTGCCATGGGCCTGGTGGTCAATCGTCCGCAAGACCTCAACCTGGCCGATATCCTCGAGCAACTGCGCCCCGAGATCGAACCGCCGGTGCTCTGCCAGCATGTGCCGATCTTCATCGGCGGCCCGGTCCAGACCGACCGCGGTTTTGTCCTGCACCCCTCGGGGCAGAGCTATCAGGCCACCGTCGAGCTCGATGAGAAACTGGCCCTGTCCACCTCCCAGGACGTGCTGTTCGCCATCGCCGACGGCGTCGGCCCGGCAAAAAGCCTGATCGCCCTCGGATACGCTGGCTGGGAAGCCGGGCAGCTGGAAGCCGAACTGGCCCAGAACGCCTGGCTGACCTGCCCGTTCGATGCCGAAATCTTGTTCAACACCAGCAGCGAACTGCGCCTGGAAGCAGCGGCCAAGCACCTGGGCGTCAATCTCAGCCTGCTGACCAGCCAGGCGGGACACGCCTGATGGCCCTGCGCCTGATTTTGGGTTTCGACTACGGCACCAAACAGATCGGCGTTGCGGTCGGCCAGGTGATTACCGGCCAGGCCCGCGAGCTGTGCACCTTGAAGGCACAAAACGGTATTCCTGACTGGAATCAGGTCGAAGCCCTGATCAAAGAGTGGAAACCCGATGCCGTGGTGGTGGGCCTGCCCTTGAACATGGACGGCACGCCGAGTGACATGTGCCTGCGCGCTGAGAAATTCGCCCGCCGCCTCAACGGCCGCTACAACCTGCCCTTCTATACCCACGATGAACGCCTGACCACCTTCGAAGCCAAGGGTGAACGGCGTGATCGTGGCGGACAAAAGGGCAGCTACCGCGACAACCCGGTGGACGCCATCGCCGCCGCCCTGCTGCTGCAAGGCTGGCTCGACGAAAACACCGCATTGTTCGAATCCTGAAGAGCCGCAACACGCGTCTCTACTTAGCGACAACCCGAGCCACCTCTCCAGCAGAACCCGGCTCGGGCCCAAGAAGGAGCAACCATGAGCCTGCCCAATCCCGCCGAACTGATCAGCCAGATGGCGACCCGTCTCAAGGCGCACCTGGAACACCGTGGCATCAGCGAGCCGCGCTACATCGGTATTCGTACCGGTGGCGTCTGGGTCGCCCAGGCGTTGCTCGATGAACTGGGCAGCGACTCGCCCCTCGGCACCCTGGACGTCTCCTTCTACCGCGACGACTTCAGCCAGAACGGCCTGCACCCACAAGTACGCCCGTCTGCCCTGCCGTTCGAGATCGAAGGCCAGCACCTGGTGCTGATCGATGACGTGCTGATGAGCGGCCGGACCATCCGCGCCGCCCTCAATGAGCTGTTCGACTACGGCCGCCCGGCCAGCGTGACATTGGTCTGCCTGCTGGACCTGGACGCCGGCGAGCTGCCGATCCGCCCTAACGTGGTCGGCGCGACTTTGTCGCTGGCCGCCCACGAACGGGTGAAGCTGTCCGGCCCGGAACTCAAGCTCGAACTGCAAGACCTCGCCCTTTAATTCGCCCTATTGAGAGTCCCCCTCGCGATGACGCCTCTAGAAACCAAGCGCCCGCTGCAGCTCAATGATCAGGGCCAGCTGCGCCACTTCCTCTCGCTCGACGGTTTGCGCCGCGAGCTGCTGACGGAAATCCTCGACACCGCCGACTCGTTCCTCGAAGTCGGCGCCCGGGCGGTGAAGAAAGTCCCGTTGCTGCGCGGCAAGACCGTGTGCAACGTGTTCTTCGAGAACTCCACCCGCACCCGCACCACCTTCGAACTGGCCGCCCAGCGGCTGTCGGCGGACGTGATCACCCTGAACGTGTCCACGTCGTCGGCGAGCAAGGGCGAAACCCTGCTCGACACCCTGCGCAACCTGGAAGCCATGGCCGCCGACATGTTCGTCGTGCGTCACGGTGATTCCGGCGCGGCGCACTTCATCGCCGAACATGTCTGCCCGCAAGTGGCGATCATCAACGGCGGCGACGGCCGTCACGCCCACCCGACCCAGGGCATGCTCGACATGCTCACCATCCGTCGGCACAAGGGCGGTTTCGAAAACCTTTCCGTAGCCATCGTCGGCGACATCCTGCACTCGCGGGTGGCGCGCTCGAACATGCTCGCGCTGAAAACTCTCGGCTGCCCGGACATCCGCGTGATCGCGCCGAAAACCCTGCTGCCAATCGGCGTCGAGCAGTATGGCGTGAAGGTCTACACCGACATGACCGAAGGCCTGAAAGACGTCGACGTGGTGATCATGCTGCGCCTGCAGCGTGAACGCATGACCGGCGGCCTGCTGCCGAGCGAAGGTGAGTTCTACCGCCTGTTCGGCCTGACCACCGCGCGCCTGGCCGGCGCCAAACCGGATTGCATCGTCATGCACCCGGGGCCGATCAACCGTGGCGTGGAGATTGAGTCGGCGGTGGCCGACGGCCCGCACTCGGTCATCCTCAACCAGGTCACCTACGGCATCGCAATTCGTATGGCTGTGTTGTCCATGGCCATGAGCGGGCAGACTGCCCAGCGCCAATTCGAGCAGGAGAACGCCCAGTGAAGCTCAGCATTCTCGGCGCCCGCGTCATCGATCCGGCCAGCGGCCTGGATCAAGTTACCGATATCCATATTGAAGCCTGCAAGATCATTGCCCTTGGCACCGCGCCCGCCGGTTTTGTCGCCGTCGACACCCTCGACGCCAAAGGCCTGGTCGCCGCCCCTGGGCTGGTTGACCTGAACGTCGCCCTGCGCGAGCCGGGCTACAGCCGTAAAGGTTCAATCGTCAGCGAAACCCGCGCTGCCGCGGCCGGTGGTGTCACCAGCCTGTGCTGCCCGCCGAAAACCAAACCGGTGCTGGACACCTCGGCCGTGGCCGAGCTGATCCTCGACCGCGCCCGCGAGGCCGGCAACACCAAGGTGTTCCCGATCGGCGCCCTGAGCAAAGGCCTGGACGGTGAACAGCTGGCCGAGCTGGTCGCCTTGCGCGATGCCGGTTGCGTGGCCTTCGGCAACGGTCTGGACAGCTTCCGCAACACCCGCACGCTGTGCCGGGCGTTGGAATACGCCGCAACATTCGACCTGACGGTGATTTTCAACTCTCAGGACCATGACCTGGCCGAAGGTGGCCTGGCCCACGAAGGCCCGACCGCCAGCTTCCTCGGCTTGCCTGGCATTCCGGAAACCGCTGAAACCGTGGCCCTGGCGCGTGATCTGCTGCTGGTCGAGCAAAGTGGCGTGCGCGCGCACTTCAGCCAGCTCACCAGTGCCCGTGGCGTGGCCCTGATCGCTCAGGCCCAGGCTCGCGGCCTGCGGGTGACGGCCGATGTCGCCCTGTATCAGCTGATCCTGACCGACGAAGCGCTGATCGATTTCAGCAGCCTCTATCACGTCCAGCCACCGCTGCGCACCCGCGCCGACCGCGATGGCCTGCGTGAAGCGGTGAAATCGGGAGTGGTGTCGGCGATCTCCAGCCATCACCAACCCCACGAGCGGGACGCCAAACTGGCGCCGTTCGGGGCCACCGAGCCGGGTATCAGCAGCGTTGAACTGCTGCTGCCGTTGGCGATGACGCTGGTGGAAGACGGTTTGCTGGACCTGCCGACGCTGCTGGCGCGCTTGAGCACCGGACCTGCCGAGGCATTGCGCCTGCCGGCGGGCAAACTGGCGGTAGGTGGACCGGCGGACATCGTCCTGTTCGACCCGGCGGCTTCGACCGTGGCCGGCGAGACCTGGCTGTCCAAAGGCGAAAACTGCCCGTTCATTGGCCATAGCCTGCCGGGCGTGGTGCGTTACACCCTGGTGGATGGACGCATCAGCCACCAGGCGTAAGACCGAAAAGATCGCAGCCTGCGGCAGCTCCTACACGGGAATATGCATTTCCCTGTAGGAGTTGGCGAAGCCTGCGATCTTTTGATCTTTGCTGTTATCGACTCTGGGCATTGCGAATCGACACCTGGTCATTCAGCGTCCAGAAGTCATACAGCACCCCCAGAAAGAACAACCCGCCCGTCACCAAGTACAGCAATCCGCTGATCCACTTCCCCTGATACATGCGGTGTACGCCAAAAACCCCAAGAAACGTCAGCAGAATCCACGCAACGTTGTACTCAATGGGCCCGGCGGTAAAACGCAGGTCCGCTTCACGATCCATGGCCGGGATCAGAAACAGGTCGATCAACCAACCGATACCCAACAAACCGAAGGTGAAGAACCAGATCGTCCCCGTCACCGGCTTGCCGTAATAGAAGCGGTGAGCGCCGGTAAAACCGAAAATCCACAGCAGGTAACCAATCACCTTGCTGTGCGTGTCTTGTTGCGAGACAGGCTGTTGATAGGTGTTCATGAAGGACCTCGATTCACACGATAGATAAATATTCTTTAAATCTTTGTGACTTTTTTACAGGTGGCCGACGTATGGCAAATGCTACCTTGTGTCCCGTCAAAGCCTTGTAGCACAAGCGTTGTGTCCGACAATCGCGTCTATTTTCAGCTTATTTGGTTCCGTTGACCCCAAGGTTGAATCGACCAACGGCCTCGAAAGGGCCAAAAAAGCTGTTATAAAGTTGCGCGCTAACTTATATGAGCCTTGCCTAATGCGTCCATTTTTCAAGACATGGCTAACCATTTGCCTTTTGATGCCACTGGCCGCCCACGCCACCAATCGTGAGCAACGTCTTCCTAACGTTAATGGTTACACCCCTAAATCCCATGTTTCTGCTCCTTCGAGCAAAAACAAACAGACCGTAAAACGCGCTCCTCAACTGAGCAGCAAAAGCGGCCTTGTTCCGCCAATGGCGAGCAAGGAAAGCAGCGACGTGCTGAGCCGCGCCGTTAACGTCCTCGGTACACCCTACCGTTGGGGCGGCAGCAGCCCAAGTAAAGGGTTCGACTGCAGTGGCCTGGTGAAATACGCGTTCAACGACGCCACGTTTGATCTGCCGCGCACGTCCAATGCGATGGCCAGCGGTCATGGCGACAAAGTCGATCGCAAGGATCTGAAGCCTGGCGACCTGATTTTCTTCAACATCAAGAGTCGTCGGGTCAATCACGTTGCCATCTACCTGGGCAACGACCGCTTCATCCACGCGCCGCGTCGTGGCAAGTCGGTGAGCATCGACACCCTGAAGAAACCGTACTGGGAAAAACACTACGTGGTGGCCAAGCGGGTTATGCCGAAAGAGAAGAACACCCTGCAGGTTGTTCAACGCTAATCCGGCACTGATCGTTCCCACGCTCTGCGTGGGAATGCAGCCCGGGACGCTCCGCGTCCCTGCCGAAGCGGACGCAGAGCGTCCATTGAGGCATTCCCACGCAGAGCGTGGGAACGATCTACTCCCCCTCAAAAACCATCCGGCGTGCGCGCTTTCTCCCGCGCATGCTCGCGGCTGATAAAGCCCTTGCTTACCAGCTCCTTCAAGCACATATCCAGCGTCTGCATCCCCAGGTTGCCCCCGGTCTGAATCGACGAGTACATCTGCGCCACCTTGTCTTCGCGGATCAGGTTACGGATCGCTGACGTGCCGAGCATGATTTCGTGGGCCGCGATCCGCCCGCCGCCGATCTTCTTGATCAACGTCTGCGACACCACCGCCAGTAACGACTCGGACAGCATCGAGCGAACCATCGACTTCTCATCTCCCGGAAACACGTCCACCACCCGGTCGATGGTTTTCGCCGCCGATGTCGTGTGCAGCGTGCCAAATACCAGGTGGCCGGTTTCGGCGGCGGTCAACGCCAGGCGAATGGTCTCGAGATCGCGCATTTCCCCCACCAGGATCACGTCCGGATCCTCCCGCAGGGCCGAGCGCAGCGCCGTGGCGAAACTGCGCGTATCACGATGGACTTCGCGCTGGTTGATCAAGCATTTGCGCGACTCGTGGACGAACTCGATCGGGTCTTCGATGGTGAGGATGTGCTGATGACGATGGCTGTTCAGATGATCGATCATCGCCGCCAAAGTGGTGGATTTGCCGGAACCGGTCGGCCCGGTCACCAGCACCAGCCCCCGCGGCGCTTCGGTAATCTTGCGAAACACCTCCCCCATACCGAGGTCTTCCATGCTCAGGACCTTGGACGGAATGGTCCGGAACACCGCGCCAGCACCGCGATTGTGGTTGAACGCGTTAACCCGAAAACGCGCCACGCCGGGCACGTCGAAGGAGAAGTCGGTCTCCAGGTGCTTCTCGAAGTCCACGCGCTGCGTGTCGTTCATGATGTCGTAGATCAGCGCCTGCACCTGTTTGTGGTCCAGGGCCGGCAGGTTGATGCGCCGCACATCGCCGTCGACCCGAATCATCGGGGGCAGGCCGGCAGACAGATGCAAGTCGGATGCGCCCTGTTTCGCGCTGAAAGCCAGCAGCTCAGTGATATCCATAGCGTTCCTCAATTCCAGTAGAATGCCGCGAACCTTCAGCCGCCGGCGCCTCTTGATGTCCACGATAGCAGACAACATCGCTCAGGTTAGTTCACGCATCCACGCTGCCGCCCTTGCCGCAAAGCGCGACGCAGACAGCGTCCAGCTATTGGCCGTGAGCAAGACCAAGCCGGCCGAGGCCCTGCGCGAAGCGTATGCCGCCGGCCTCCGCGACTTTGGCGAGAACTACTTGCAGGAAGCCTTGAGCAAACAGCTCGAATTGGCCGACCTGCCCTTGATCTGGCACTTCATCGGCCCCATTCAATCGAACAAGACTCGCGCTATCGCCGAGCACTTCGCCTGGGTGCATTCCGTGGATCGTTTGAAAATCGCACAACGCCTGTCCGAACAACGTCCTGCAGAGTTACCCCCACTGAACATCTGCATCCAGGTCAACGTCAGCGGTGAAGCCAGCAAGTCCGGCTGCACCCCGGCCGACCTGCCGGCCTTGGCCGATGCCATCAGCAAACTGCCGCGCCTCAAGCTGCGCGGGCTGATGGCAATCCCCGAGCCGACCGAAGATCGCGCCGCCCAGGATGCCGCTTTTGCTGCCGTGCAAAGCCTGCAAGCCAGCCTGAACCTGCCGCTCGACACACTTTCCATGGGCATGAGCCACGACCTTGAGTCGGCCATCGCCATGGGCGCCACCTGGGTCCGTATCGGTACGGCCCTGTTTGGCGCCCGCGACTATGGTCAGCCTTGAAATATGGCTGACTCCTCTCTTTATAAGGACCTGACATGAGCAAGACTCGTATTGCCTTTATCGGTGCCGGCAACATGGCCGCCAGTCTGATCGGCGGCCTGCGCGCCAAAGGTCTGGACGCCGCGCAGATCCGCGCCAGCGATCCGGGCGCCGAAACCCGCGCTCGCGTGAACGCTGAACACGGCATCGAGGTATTCGCCGACAACGCCGACGCCATCCAGGGCGCCGATGTCGTCGTACTGGCGGTCAAACCTCAAGCGATGAAAGCCGTCTGCGAAGCGCTTCGCCCAAGCCTCAAGCCCAATCAACTGGTGGTCTCGATTGCCGCCGGCATCACCTGCGCCAGCATGAACAACTGGCTCGGCGCCCAACCGATCGTGCGTTGCATGCCCAACACCCCGGCGCTACTGCGCCAGGGCGTGAGCGGTTTGTTCGCCACGGCTGAAGTGAGCACCGAACAACGCCAACAGGCGCAAGAACTGCTGTCCGCCGTTGGCATCGCCCTGTGGCTGGATGAAGAGCAGCAACTGGACGCGGTCACCGCCGTTTCCGGCTCGGGTCCGGCGTACTTCTTCCTGCTGATCGAAGCCATGACCGCCGCCGGCGTGAAGCTCGGCCTGCCGGCAGACATCGCTGCACAACTGACCCTGCAAACCGCTTTGGGCGCTGCTCACATGGCCGTGGCCAGTGACGTCGACGCTGCGGAACTGCGGCGCCGCGTGACGTCGCCTGCGGGCACCACGGAAGCGGCGATCAAGTCGTTCCAGGCCGGTGGCTTCGAAGCCCTGGTAGAAAAAGCACTCGGCGCCGCTGCGCACCGCTCGGCCGAGATGGCCGAGCAACTGGGTCGTTAATCAGCTCTTACAAAGGAATCAATGATGCTCGGACTCAACGACGCTGCCATTTTCATAATCAAAACCTTGGGCAGCCTGTACCTGCTGATCGTGCTTTTGCGTTTCATCCTGCAATTGGTTCGGGCGAATTTCTACAACCCGCTCTGCCAGTTCATCGTGAAAGCCACTCAACCGCTGCTCAAGCCTCTGCGCCGGATCATCCCGAGCATGTTCGGGTTGGACATGTCGTCACTGGTGCTGGCGCTGATCGTGCAGATGCTGCTGATCGCCGTCATCCTGTTGCTCAAGGGCTTCGCGGTCGACTGGCTACTGTTGGTGCCTTGGGCGCTGATCGCGATCTTCTCGCTGTTTTTGAACATTCTGTTCTACGCGATGATCATCAGTGTGATCCTCTCCTGGGTTGCCCCAAGGAGCCACAATCCGGGCGCAGAGCTGGTCGCTCAGATTACTGAACCGGTACTCGCCCCGTTCCGCCGGATCATTCCGAGCCTGGGCGGCCTCGACATCTCGCCGATCTTCGCGTTTATCGTGATCCAGTTGCTGCAAAGCTGGCTGATCCCACGCCTTGCGTACTACGCCCTCATGCCGCAGGGGCTGCTCGGCCTGATCTGATGAGCTACTTTCGCTGGGACGGTGACGACCTGATTCTGGAGTGTCACCTGCAACCGGCAGCCCGCAGCGATGACTTCTGCGGGCTGCACGGGGATCGATTGAAGATTCGCCTGACGGCGCCGCCGGTTGAAGGCAAAGCCAATGCGTATTTGATGGCGTTTCTGGCCAAGGCGTTTGGGGTGTCCAAGAGTCAGGTGAGTCTGATCAGCGGTGAGTTGAACCGGCAAAAGCGAGTGCGGATTTGCTCGCCGAAGAAGCTGCCGGATTTGCCGGATCTGGCGCGCCCGACAGGCTGACCGCATCATGATCGTTCCCACGCTCCGCGTGGGAATGCAGCCCGGGACGCTCCGCGTCCCAGCCGAAGCGGACGCAGAGCGTCCAGCGAGGCATTCCCACGCAGAGCGTGGGAACGATCGTTAGTGGTGGGGAAGTTAGCTTGCTGCTAGGGTCAGCGGTCTTTAGACTTACGCCTCATTTCAACGAGAGCAGGGTCGATGCCAGCTGCCTTTCCCCCCGATTCTGTTGGTCTGGTGACGCCGCAAGTGGCGCACTTCAGCGAACCCCTGGCTTTGGCCTGCGGCCGTTCGCTCCCAGCTTATGACCTGATCTACGAAACCTACGGCACGCTGAATGCCGCGGCGAGCAACGCCGTGCTGATCTGCCACGCGCTGTCCGGTCATCATCACGCTGCCGGCTTCCACAGCCCCGACGACCGCAAACCCGGTTGGTGGGACAGCTGCATCGGCCCCGGCAAGCCAATTGATACCAACAAATTCTTCGTGGTCAGCCTGAACAACCTCGGCGGTTGCAACGGCTCTACCGGCCCGAGCAGCGTCAATCCGGAAACCGGCAAGCCGTTTGGCGCCGACTTCCCGGTCCTGACCGTGGAAGACTGGGTTCACAGCCAGGCGCGCCTGGCAGACCTGCTCGGCATTGGCCAATGGGCCGCCGTGATTGGCGGCAGTCTCGGTGGCATGCAGGCGATGCAATGGAGCATCACCTACCCGGATCGCATTCGCCACTGCCTGGCTATCGCCTCGGCCCCCAAGCTGTCGGCGCAGAACATCGCGTTCAACGAAGTGGCGCGCCAGGCGATCCTCACTGACCCCGAGTTCCACGGCGGTTCGTTCCAGGAAGCGGGCGTAATTCCCAAGCGTGGCTTGATGCTGGCGCGGATGGTCGGGCACATCACGTACCTCTCCGATGACTCGATGGGTGAGAAATTCGGTCGTGGCCTCAAGAGCGAGAAGCTCAACTACGACTTCCACAGCGTCGAATTCCAGGTCGAAAGCTACCTGCGCTATCAAGGCGAAGAGTTCTCCGGGCGCTTCGACGCCAACACGTACCTGCTGATGACCAAGGCGCTGGACTACTTCGATCCAGCGGCGAACTTCGACGATGACCTGGCGAAAACCTTCGCCAACGCCCAGGCCAAGTTCTGCGTGATGTCTTTCACCACCGACTGGCGCTTCTCCCCTGCCCGCTCGCGGGAGCTGGTGGACGCGCTGATGGCGGCCAAGAAAGACGTCTGCTACCTCGAGATCGACGCTCCGCAAGGCCACGACGCCTTCCTGATTCCGATCCCGCGCTACTTGCAGGCGTTCAGCAACTACATGAACCGAATTACGTTGTGAGAAAGCCATGAGAGCTGATCTGGAAATCATCCAGGAATGGATCCCCGCCGGCAGCCGCGTGCTCGACCTCGGTTGCGGTGATGGCGAATTGCTGACCTGGCTGCGCGATAACAAGCAAGTCACCGGCTATGGCCTGGAAAACGACCCGGACAACATCGCCGAGTGCGTGGCCAAGGGCATCAACGTGATTGAACAGGACCTGGACAAAGGCCTGGGCAACTTTGCCAGCAACAGCTTCGACGTCGTGGTCATGACCCAGGCGCTGCAAGCCGTGCACTACCCGGACAGAATCCTCGACGAAATGCTGCGCGTCGGTCGCCAGTGCATCATCACCTTCCCCAACTTCGGTCACTGGCGCTGCCGCTGGTACCTGGCGAGCAAGGGCCGGATGCCGGTGTCCGATTTCCTGCCGTATACCTGGTACAACACGCCGAACATCCACTTTTGCACCTTCGCAGACTTTGAAGCGTTATGTCGCGAACGTGAAGCCAGGGTCATTGATCGGCTTGCCGTGGATCAACAGCACCGCCACGGGTGGGCCAGTAAGCTATGGCCTAATCTATTAGGTGAAATCGGTATTTACCGCGTCAGCAGCCCCGGGCTGCAAGACCACAAGGTCGCGGTCTGAACAGCGTCACTTCGAGGAGAATGATCATGGGTCGTCTAGCGCTGTTTGTACTTACTGCCTGCCTGAGCGTCACGGCCATGGCCGCTGACACTATAAAAGGTGACCGACAGGAAAAATTTGGCGATGTGACGGTGCATTACAACACCTTCAACTCCACTTTCCTGACACCCGACATTGCCAAGGCCGCGCAGCTCACCCGTAGCAAGAACCAAGGTGTGATCAACGTTTCGGTGCTCAAGGACGGCAAACCGCAGATGGCTCAAGTCAGCGGAACGGTCAAAGACCTCACCAGCCAAAGTGTGAACCTGAAGTTCCGCGAAATCACTGAACAAGGCGCTATCTATTACATCGCCCAGTTCCCGGTGGATCAGCAGGAAACCCGCACCTTCAAGATCGATGTCAAAACCGGCGACAAAACCAACACCATCAATTTCAACCAAGAGCTTTTCCCTGGCCAATGATCAATTTCACGCAACTCGTACTGGCCAGCCACAACGCCGGCAAACTCAAGGAACTCCAGGCCATGCTCGGCGAATCGGTGCACTTGCGCTCGATCGGCGAGTTCAGCAGTGTCGAGCCTGAAGAAACCGGCCTGTCTTTCGTCGAGAACGCCATCCTCAAGGCCCGCAATGCAGCGCGCATCTCCGGCCTGCCAGCACTGGCAGACGATTCGGGGTTGGCAGTGGATTTCCTTGGCGGTGCGCCGGGTATCTACTCGGCTCGTTATGCTGATGGCCAAGGCGATGCGGCGAACAACGCCAAACTGCTCGACGTGTTGAAAGACGTGCCGCAAGCCGAACGCGGCGCCCAGTTCGTCTGCGTGCTGGCGCTGGTGCGTCATGCCGACGATCCGTTGCCGATTATCTGCGAAGGCTTGTGGCACGGGCGAATCCTGCCAGCGGCCAGCGGCGAACACGGTTTTGGTTACGATCCGCTGTTCTGGGTGCCGGAGCGTGAATGTTCCAGCGCCGAACTGAGCCCGAGCGACAAGAACCTAATCAGCCACCGCGCCCGTGCAATGGATCTGCTGCGCCAGCGTCTGGGCCTGAAATGATCCACGACTCATCCGCGTCGCCGCTGATCTTCGGCGGCGCCGCCCAGTCGCCTCGGGCCGCGCTCCCCGTGCTGCCGCCCCTGGCGTTGTACATCCACATTCCGTGGTGTGTGCGCAAATGCCCTTATTGCGACTTCAACTCCCACACCGCCAGCCCGGTGCTGCCGGAAGAAGAGTATGTGGACGCGCTGCTGGCCGACCTCGACCAGGACCTGCATGCGGTCTATGGCCGTGAGCTGAGTTCGATCTTCTTTGGGGGCGGCACGCCGAGCCTGTTCAGTGCTCAAGCCCTGGGCCGTCTGCTCAAAGGCGTCGAACAGCGCATCCCGTTTGCCAGCGACATCGAAATCACCCTGGAAGCCAACCCCGGGACGTTCGAACAAGAGAAGTTCGTCGCCTACCGCGCGCTGGGCATCAATCGCCTGTCGATCGGCATCCAGAGCTTTCAGGAAGAAAAACTCAAAGCGCTGGGGCGGATTCACAACGGTGACGAAGCGGTACGTGCCGCCGGCATGGCCCGTCAGGCCGGGTTCGACAACTTCAATATGGACCTGATGCACGGTTTGCCCGATCAGTCCCTGGACGACGCCCTGAGCGACCTGCGCCAGGCCATCGCCCTGAAACCGACGCACTTGTCCTGGTATCAACTGACCCTGGAGCCGAACACGGTGTTCTGGAACCAGCCGCCAACGCTGCCGGAAGACGACACGCTGTGGGACATTCAGGAAGCCGGCCAGGCGTTACTGGCCGAGCACGGTTACGCGCAATACGAAGTCTCGGCGTATGCCCAGCCCGGCCGTCCGGCGCGGCATAACCTCAATTACTGGAGTTTCGGCGACTTTATCGGCATCGGTGCCGGGGCTCACGGCAAGCTCAGCCACCCGGACGGGCGCATTGTCCGCACCTGGAAGACCCGCTTGCCGAAGGACTACCTCAACCCGGCCAAAAGCTTCAAGGCCGGGGAGAAAGCCCTGACCAATGAAGAAATGCCGTTCGAGTTCCTGATGAACGCCTTGCGTCTGACCGAGGGCGTGGAATCGCGACTGTATCCGGAACGTACCGGGATGAGCCTGGAAAGCCTCGCCGAAGGCCGCAAGGTCGCCGAACAAAGTGGCTTGTTGCAGGTCGAACCGTCACGTCTGGCGGCCACCGAGCGCGGACAACTCTTCCTCAATGACTTGCTGCAGACATTTCTGAGCTGATTTCAGCCTTAAGGGAAAACGAATGGATTTGATACTCGACCTGCTCGCCACCGCGTCCCGCTGGAGCCGTAGCAACCTGTCTGAAATCGCTCTGGCCCTGGTGGGCTGTCTGCTGGTGTTGTTTGGCGCCGATATCAAAAGCTGGGTCGACGCACGCCTGGGCAGCATCGCCGGCGCCTTGCGCGTCCCGCTGATGGCCCTGCTGTGCATGATCGGCAGCGGCGTCGCACTGATCTACGCCACGCCATGGATCATCAAAGGCCTGAGCCAGTTCAACAACTACAGCCTGGCACCGGTGTTGTTGGTGGTGCTGGTGCTCATCGGTGTCGTCGCCGACCGCCGCTGATCCCAGGCACAAAACAAAAACTGTAGGAGCTGAGCTTGCTCGCGATGAGGCCATAACATTCAACATCAATGTTGAATGAACATCCGCTTTCGCGAGCAGGTCGCACCGTCACTCCCCCAGTTTGTATTGCGAATGCCCGTTATTGCTTTTCAGCGATCTTGACTGCATTGCGCATCATGGCGCTCAGTCCATGGAAGTCATTGCAGCCCAGCGCTTCAGCTTCATCCAGATCAGCAATATTTTGACTGTCATACCGGTCATTCCTGTTTACACGCGTCAGCGCCAAAATGTAGTTGGCCTCGGCCCGATATTGATCTTCTGTCAGGACCAGCGCGACGGCGCGGGCCCGCATGGCCGCCAACGCGCCCTGCTGCGGTAACGGTGCCCCTTCGTCGAAGAAGCACAGGGAATGCTTGGCCGGTAACGGATAGGCGTCACCATGGACATTGGGCTTTTTCAGCAACTGTTCCAGCGACTGCAAGTACTTCAGGTGATCCGCGTTGTGCAGATCAAACCTTTCGTATGCCTTATCGCACAAGTGGTAATAGCCAACCGCAGCCGCAAGCAAGCCTTGATCCATGGCTTTTTGGTAAAGACCACAGGTCTCTTTGCGCGACCGCTCAGAGAACATCGGATTGTCCTGCAGGTTAGCCAGAAAGTACGTGGCAAGTGTATGTCCGCCATCGGACGCTCGCTTCAGATTGTCTACGAGTGCCTCAAGATCACCTTCCGCATTGCGCAGCTGCTCTGGGCTGTACTTGATTTCAGGCTCCCCGGCAGCCTCCAGCCTGATCCTTTCATCGGCTTCACGCTGGATTTTCGCGGCCACTCTCTGGGCGATTGCAAAGTATTCATCGGGAGTTACAACGCGCTCGCAAGCCGCAGAAAACAGCAGACTTAAAAACAGCGTGCAGGCGAAGATGACTTTCAAACTTGTCTTCCTTTACAAGTGGGGACGTAGAGCTTTCGGCGGCCAAGCATCATTCTTGAATCCGGCACAAAACAAATGTGGGAGCGGGCTTGCTCGCGAAAGCGGTGTGTCATTCAACTTTAATGTCGACTGACACGATGTCTTCGCGAGCAAGCCCGCTCCCACAGTTTGTATTGCGTAGGGCTTAAGACTGTTTTTCGAACTTCAGGTCCCACACGCCATGCCCAAGACGTTCGCCGCGGCGTTCGAACTTGGTGATCGGGCGCTCGGTCGGGCGCGGGACGCATTTGCCGTCTTCGGCCAGGTTGCGATAACCCGGCGCAACGTTCATCACTTCCAGCATGTACTCGGCGTACGGTTCCCAGTCCGTGGCCATGTGCAGCACACCGCCGACCTTCAACTTGCTGCGCACCAGCTCAGCGAAAGACGCCTGAACGATACGGCGCTTGTGGTGACGGCTCTTGTGCCACGGGTCCGGGAAAAACAGCATCAGGCGATCGAGGCTGTTGTCGGCGATGCAACGGTTGAGCACTTCGATCGCGTCGCAATCGTAGACCCGCAGGTTGGTCAGGCCCTGAGTGAGCACGCCATTGAGCAGCGCACCAACACCCGGACGGTGCACTTCCACGCCGATGAAATCCTGTTCCGGCGAGGCCGCGGCCATTTCCAGCAGCGAATGGCCCATGCCGAAACCGATTTCCAGGGAGCGCGGTGCCGCGCGACCGAACACTTGGTCGAAGTCCACCGGCGCGTCGGCCAGCGGCAGCACGAACAGCGGCGTACCCTGTTCCAGACCGCGTTGCTGGCCTTCGGTCATGCGACCGGCGCGCATCACGAAGCTCTTGATGCGGCGGTGTTGGCGCTCGTCGCCTTCTTCCGTCTGGATTGGCGTGTCGTTTGATTCAGTCATCAATGGCTCTTACTTGATCAGACCATCCAGCGGCGAGGAGGCGCTGGCATAGAGTTTTTTCGGCATGCGGCCGGCGAGGTAGGCCAAGCGACCTGCCACGATGGCGTGTTTCATGGCTTCAGCCATCATGATCGGCTGCTGGGCGTGGGCGATGGCCGAGTTCATCAGCACCGCTTCGCAACCCAGCTCCATGGCAATGGTGGCGTCGGAAGCAGTACCGACACCGGCATCCACCAGCACAGGAATCTTGGCTTCTTCGAGGATGATCTGCAGGTTGTACGGGTTGCAGATCCCCAGGCCTGTACCGATCAGACCGGCCAGCGGCATCACTGCGATAACGCCGATTTCCGCCAATTGACGGGCGATGATCGGGTCATCGCTGGTGTAGACCATCACGTCGAAACCTTCCTTGACCAGCACTTCGGCGGCCTTGAGGGTTTCGATCACGTTGGGGAACAGGGTTTTCTGATCCGCCAGCACTTCCAGCTTCACCAGGTTGTGGCCGCCGAGCAGCTCACGGGCCAGGCGGCAGGTGCGCACAGCCTCGGTAGCGTCGAAGCAACCGGCAGTGTTAGGCAGGAAGGTGTAGCGATCCGGCGACAGGACTTCGAGCAGGTTCGGTTCGCCCGGGTTCTGGCCGAGGTTGGTGCGGCGCACGGCGAAGGTGACGATCTCGGCACCCGAGGCTTCGATGGCCAGGCGGGTTTCTTCCATGTCGCGGTACTTGCCGGTGCCTACCAGCAAACGCGACTGGTAAGTACGACCGGCCAGGACGAAGGGCTTGTCGCTACGAACGATGCTCATGGGAAATCCTCTGTAGGGGTGAGGTTCTTGCAGAATAATTCTGTGGCCTCTTGGGCCAGACGACTAGCCGCCGCCGATGGCGTGCACGACTTCTACGGAGTCACCATCATTTAGGGTGGTTTCTGCGTGCTGGCTGCGCGGGACGATATCCAGATTGAGTTCAACCGCCACCCGGCGTCCGGTCAGTTCCAGACGGGTCAGCAGGGCCGCAACGGTTTCACCGTCGGGCAGTTCAAGGGATTCGCCGTTCAACTGAATGCGCATGCCGAATGCCGCCATCATTTTTAGGGGCTGGCATTCTAGCCCGATCAGTCTTGGCGACCCAAGCCATTCGTCATGAAATGGACTGCCCGGTCAGCTCAACCGCCAGGCGGCAAGCCCCAGGCACAACCAGCCGACCAGAAATGCCAGCCCGCCGAAGGGAGTGATGATCCCGAGCTTGCTCACGCCGGTCATGGTCAACAGGTACAGACTGCCGGAAAACAGCAGGATGCCGACGACGAACGATGCACCCGCCCATGTGATCAGGCGACCGGGAATCTGCGTGGCCAGCAGCGCAACGCCCAGCAGTGCCAAGGTGTGCACCAACTGATAGGTGACGCCGGTATGGAAAATCGCCAGGTACTCGGGTGTCAGGCGGCTTTTCAAGCCGTGGGCGGCGAACGCGCCAAGGGCAACGCCGGTGAAGCCGAAAAAAGCGGCCAGCATCAGAAAGCCACGCAGCATGAAGAACTCCAGTCAGACTCGATCCACAGGGTCTGTATAATGGCCCGCTCAACGGGTTCGGCCAAGCCATCTCTATGCTGCGTTTATTTTTGCGACGATTCACGAAGGCCCTGCTCTGGTTCGCGGGTGGCAGCGTATTGCTGGTGCTGATCTTTCGCGTGGTACCACCACCGGGAACGGCGTTGATGGTCGAGCGCAAGATCGAATCCTGGTTCGACGGCGAACCCATCGACCTGCAACGCACCTGGAAACCCTGGGATGAAATCTCCGATGACCTGAAAGTCGCGGTGATTGCCGGCGAAGATCAGAAATTCCCGGAGCATTGGGGCTTTGACTTTGGCGCGATCCAGGCCGCACTGGCCCACAACGAACTCGGCGGAACGATTCGTGGCGCCAGCACCCTGAGCCAGCAGGTCTCGAAGAACCTGTTTCTGTGGTCTGGCCGCAGCTGGTTGCGCAAAGGCCTGGAAGCCTGGTTTACCGGGCTGATCGAAGTGTTCTGGCCCAAGCAGCGAATTCTTGAGGTGTACCTCAACAGCGTGGAGTGGGATGACGGTGTGTTTGGCGCTGAAGCCGCAGCCAGGCATCACTTTGGCGTCGGCGCTCGCTCGCTGTCCCGGCAGCAGGCCAGCCTGCTGGCTGCGGTGCTGCCTAACCCGCGGGTTTGGAGCGCCAGTCATCCGACTAACTACGTCGCACGGCGGGCGGGATGGATTCGACAGCAGATGAGTCAGCTCGGGGGCGATAGCTATCTGGTCGGGATCAATGATTCACGCCGCGCACCTTGGTCCCAATGACACTGCAAATCTCCTGTGGGAGCGACGGTGCGACGATTCGACCTGCTCGCGATAGCTATTGATCATTCAATATTTATAGCGACTGACCTGACGCCATCGCGAGCAGCTCGAATCGTCGCACCGTCGCTCCCACATTGGTTTATGGTGACTCAGGAAAAATGGGCACAAACAAAAACGCCCCGATCAATGATCGGGGCGTTTTTTTGTGCCTGAGCTGCTGTTAAGCGGCAATCGACAACTTGAGCTTGTTCATCGCGCTCTTCTCGAGCTGACGAATACGCTCTGCCGACACGTTGTACTTCTGCGCCAGGTCATGCAGCGTGGCTTTTTCTTCCGCCAGCCAGCGCTGGTAGAGGATGTCACGGCTACGGTCGTCCAGCACTTCAAGCGCTTCGTGCAGGTTGTGGTTGGAGTTGTCGCTCCAGTCGGCATCTTCCAGCTGACGGGCCGGGTCGTACCGGTGGTCTTCCAGATAGTTGGCCGGCGATTGGAAAGCGCTGTCGTCGTCCGCTTCCGCGGCCGGGTCGAAGGCCATGTCATGGCCGGTCAGGCGACTTTCCATCTCACGCACTTCCCGAGGCTCTACACCGAGGCTTTCCGCCACACGATGGACTTCCTCGTTGTTCAGCCACGCCAGACGTTTCTTCTGGCTGCGCAGGTTGAAGAACAGCTTGCGCTGGGCCTTGGTGGTCGCGACTTTCACAATGCGCCAGTTGCGCAGGATGAACTCGTGGATTTCCGCCTTGATCCAGTGCACCGCAAAGGACACCAGGCGCACACCCATTTCCGGGTTGAAGCGCTTCACCGCCTTCATCAGGCCGACGTTGCCTTCCTGGATCAGGTCAGCCTGAGCCAGACCGTAGCCGGAATAGCTACGGGCGATATGTACAACAAAACGCAGGTGGGCGAGCACCATCTGCCGAGCCGCCCCCAAATCCTGCTCATAATAGAGACTCTCGGCCAGTTCGCGCTCCTGCTCCGGCGTCAGCAATGGAATGCTGTTCACCGTGTGCACATAGGCCTCCAGGTTTGCACCCGGGACCAGAGCATATGCAGGTTGCAAAGAATTGGTCATACGAAAAAACCTCCGACTTACATAACTCGTGCAGTTCAGCACTGCGAAAATTGACCGGGAACCGAAAGACAAGTTCCCATAAACGCTGAAAGGTCAATACGAGCAAAATGATACTACTTAGGCGCAAGCTCCCTCAGGTGGCGTGCGACTGCAATCCATGCACCGATATACCCCAACAGCACCGCGCCAAGCAAGAGAGACAGACCGTCGGCGACTGGCACTCCGGCCAGCGCAAAATCACTGCCGTACAACCCGGCCAGCCCAACCACCGCGTCGTTCAGCCAATCAAGGCCGAACGCCAATACGCCCCAGGAAAGAATCCCCGCACCGAAGCCATAAAGCGCACCCATGTACAGAAAGGGCCTGCGCACATAGCTGTCAGTGCCGCCGACGAGTTTAATCACTTCTATCTCTGTGCGGCGGTTTTCAATATGAAGACGAATGGTATTGCCTATCACCAAAAGTAATGCAGACACCAGAAGCACGGTCAGACCGAAGACAAAACGGTCACCCAGCTTGAGGATGGCTGCCAGACGCTCGACCCAGACTAGATCAAGTTGCGCCTGTTGTACCTTCGGCAGCTCGGAAAGTTTTTGTCGTAATGCTTCAAGGGCTGGCTTGTCGACCTCGTTCGGCGTCACCAGAACCACGCCCGGCAGCGGGTTTTCCGGCAGTTCTTTCAGCGCCTCGCCCAGACCGGACTGCAACTGAAACTCTTCCAGCGCCTGATCGCGACCGACATATTCAGCATCAGCTACGCCCGGCATCCCCTTGATCTGCTCACGCAACGACTCGCCTTCCGCAGGGCTGGCCTCGATTTGCAGGTACAGGGAAATCTGCGCCGCACGCTGCCAGGAGCCGCCAAGACGCTCGACGTTACTTAGCAAAAGTGACAGGCCCATCGGCAAACTCAGGGCTACCGCCATCACCATGCAGGTGAAGAAGCTACCGATGGGCTGCTTGCCCAAACGGCGCAAGCTGTCGAGCAAACTGGCGCGATGACTTTCGACCCAGGCACGAAACAACGTGGCGAAATCCGGGCCGTCATCATCGTCACGTTTTTTCTTCTGCGGCTGTTGGTCGGCGGCCTTCGGGGCCACGCGCTCGGAAACCTTGGGGCTGCGTGTCGCACTCATACGCCGGCCTCCCCGTCACCGATCAATCGACCGCGTTGCAGGGTCAGCATGCGGTGGCGCATGCGGGCGATCAGTGCCAGGTCGTGACTGGCAATCAACACACTGGTGCCCAAACGGTTGATGTCTTCGAACACGCCCATGATTTCTGCCGCCAGGCGTGGATCGAGGTTACCGGTCGGTTCGTCCGCCAGCAGCAAGGCCGGGCGGTGAACGATGGCGCGGGCGATACCGACACGCTGTTGCTGACCGGTGGACAGGTCGCCAGGGTACAAGTCGGTCTTGTCCGACAGCGCCACGCGCTCGAGCGCCGAATCCACGCGCTTGGTGATCTCGGCCTTGGACAACCCCAGGATCTGCAAGGGCAGCGCGATGTTGTTGAACACCGTGCGATCGAACAACAGCTGGTGATTCTGGAACACCACGCCGATCTGCCGTCGCAGGTAAGGAATCTGCGCGTTGCTGATGGTGCTCAGGTCTTGCCCGGCCAGCAGCAATTTACCGGTAGTCGGACGCTCCATCGCCAGCAGCAGGCGCAACAAGGTGCTTTTACCGGCGCCAGAGTGGCCGGTCACAAACAAAAACTCGCCCCGACGAACTCGAAAGCTCAGCTCATGCAAGCCGACGTGGCCGTTCGGGTAGCGTTTACCGACCTGTTCGAAACGAATCATGAACGCTCCCGCTCGGCAAACAGTGCCTGGACAAAGGGTTCTGCTTCAAAAGTACGCAAATCATCGATACCTTCACCGACGCCAATGTAGCGGATCGGCAGGCCAAACTGCTTGGCGAGGGCAAAAATCACCCCACCTTTGGCGGTGCCATCAAGCTTGGTCAGCGCCAGTCCGGTGAGTTCGACGGTCTGATTGAATTGTTTGGCCTGGCTGATCGCGTTCTGCCCCGTACCGGCATCAAGCACCAGCAGCACCTCGTGAGGCGCGTCAGCGTCGAGTTTGCTGATGACCCGGCGAACCTTCTTCAGCTCTTCCATCAAGTTGTCTTTGGTGTGCAGGCGACCGGCGGTGTCGGCGATCAATACGTCGATGCCACGGGCCTTGGCCGCTTGCACGGCATCGAAGATAACCGAAGCCGAATCCGCGCCGGTGTGCTGGGCGATGACCGGGATCTTGTTGCGTTCGCCCCAGACCTGCAATTGTTCGACGGCGGCGGCGCGAAAGGTATCGCCAGCCGCGAGCATGACTTTCTTGCCTTCGAGCTGCAGCTTCTTCGCCAGCTTGCCGATGGTAGTGGTCTTGCCGGCACCGTTGACGCCAACGACCAGGATTACGAACGGCTTGTTCTGCGAAGTGATTTTCAGCGGTTGCTCGACAGGCTTGAGCATCGCCGCCAGTTCCGCTTGCAGGGATTTGTACAGCGCGTCGGCATCGGCCAGTTCTTTGCGAGCGACCTTCTGGGTCAGGCGCTGAATGATCACCGAAGTCGCCTCGACGCCCACATCGGCGGTCAGCAGGCGGGTTTCGATGTCTTCGAGCAGCTCGTCATCGATGATCTTCTTGCCCAGGAACAGGCTGGCCATGCCTTCGCCGATGCTGGCGCTGGTCTTGGACAAGCCTTGTTTCAGGCGGGCGAAGAAACCGGCTTTGGTTTCTTCGGTACGCACAGGCTCGGCAGGCGCTTCGACGGGAACGACGGGAGCGACGACCGGCGCAGGTGCTGGAGCAACCGGAGCAACCGGAGCAACCGGAGCAACCGGAGCAATGAATACGGGCACCACAGGTTCTGTAACAACCGGTTCAGGCTCGGCCAAAACCACTGGCGCGACAACCGGCTCAACCACTGGCGCTTGAACAGGCTCAGGAGCAAACGCAGTCGGCGCTGGAATCGGTGGCGTAACGTGCGGCGCCAGCTCGTCTTCGACCAATGACACCGGCTCTTCCGCTACGGGCAACGTCAGCCACGGCTCGGCAACGGGCGTGAGCGGCACTTGGGTCACGACTTCGGCGACGACAGCAGGCTCAGGCTCGATGGCCGGCTGCAACACCGGCTCGGAGATCGGCGGGATAATCGGCGCAAGCTCTTCTTCTATTACCGGCGCAGGCGTGGGCTCAGGAAGTGGTTGTGGCTGTTCGACGACGGGTTCCTGCGGCTTTTTGCGCAGCCATCCGAACAGGCTTTTCTTCTCACCAGCCGCAGCTGGGGCTTTCTTGTCGTCGTTGGAACCAAACATGGAGGACGGCTATCTCACGGTAGCGACGCGCCAAAGGGCGCCTCGGCAAATAAATATTCGATGCAGAACAGACTGCGATTGACCCAGCTTGTTCACGCGCAACATTTTGTCGAGGTGCAAACAGCACCTCAAAGGTCGACTAATACGAAGGACTGGAACGGCATCGTCGGCGAAAACGCAGAGTTTAGCTGACAAACTCAAAGCTTCCGCCGTAAACCCAAACAACCTGCTGACCGATCAAAGGCCTGATAGGCGTGGCCGCCAGTAAAACGGATCAGTATCCTAGCACCCTCTCGCCCGCCGACGCTAAGACCAAGCGGGCAGCCCCAAAGGTTTAAAAACGAATGAATGCTCTAGCCCGCCGCGCTGCAGGCCTGCTGCTCAGCACAGTTTGTCTGCCCCTCTCGGCCCTGGCTGCCGATCCTCAACCCACCCATGAATTCACCCTCGATAACGGCCTGAAGGTCGTCGTGCGCGAAGACCATCGTGCGCCAGTGGTGGTTTCCCAAGTCTGGTACAAGGTCGGCTCCAGCTACGAGACCCCGGGTCAGACCGGTTTGTCCCACGCCCTGGAACACATGATGTTCAAGGGCAGCGAGAAAGTCGGCCCCGGTGAAGCCTCGCTGATCCTGCGCGACCTCGGCGCCGAAGAGAACGCGTTCACCAGCGATGACTTCACGGCGTATTACCAGGTGCTGGCCCGCGACCGCCTGGGCGTGGCCTTCGAACTGGAAGCCGACCGCATGGCCAGCTTGCGCCTGCCGGCCGACGAGTTCGCCCGCGAGATCGAAGTCATCAAAGAAGAACGTCGCCTGCGCACCGACGACAAGCCGATGTCCAAGGCCTACGAACGCTTCAAGGCCATGGCCTACCCGGCCAGCGGTTACCACACGCCGACCATCGGCTGGATGGCTGACCTGGACCGCATGAAAGTCGAAGAGCTGCGCCACTGGTACCAATCCTGGTACGTGCCGAACAACGCCACGCTGGTGGTGGTCGGTGACGTGACCCCGGACGAGGTCAAGACCCTGGCCCAGCGCTATTTCGGCCCGATCGCCAAACGTGATGTGCCCTCGGCAAAAATCCCGTTGGAACTGGCCGAACCCGGCGAGCGCAAGATCACCCTGCATGTGCAGACTCAACTGCCAAGCCTGATGCTGGGCTTCAACGTGCCAAGCATCGCCACCGCTGAAGACAAACGCTCGGTCAACGCCTTGCGCCTGATCTCCGCCCTGCTCGACGGCGGCTACAGCGGACGCATCCCGACACAACTGGAGCGCGGCGAAGAGCTGGTCTCCGGCGGTTCGTCGAGTTACGACGCCTACACCCGTGGCGACAGCCTGTTCACCTTGTCGGCGACGCCCAATACCCAGAAAAACAAAACCATGGCCCAGGCCGAAGCGGGCCTCTGGAAACTGCTCGAACAGCTGAAAACCACCGCGCCGTCCGCTGAAGAACTGGAACGCGTCCGCGCGCAGGTCATCGCCGGCCTGGTTTACGAGCGTGACTCGATCACCAGCCAGGCCACCGCCATTGGTCAACTGGAAACCGTCGGCCTGTCCTGGAAGCTGATGGACACCGAACTCGCCGAGCTGGAAAGCGTGACCCCGCAAGACATCCAGAAAGCCGCCAAGCTGTATTTCACCCGCGAACGTCTCAGCGTCGCCCATGTATTGCCAGAGGAGACGACTCATGAGTGAGCGTAAAAAACCGCGCCTGGCGCTGATTGGCCTGATCGTTGTCGCCTTGATCGGATCTGCCGCTTTCTACTTCTCCAAGACCGACGATTCCAAGGCCAGCGAAGCGCTGGACAAGGCCAAGGCCAGCCAGAAACTGCAATCACTGGCCGAACTCGACGGCAAAGCGCCAAGCCACCGCACCCTGGACGTGCAGACGTGGAAAACCGCCGAGGGCGCCAAGGTGCTGTTCGTCGAAGCCCGGGAGCTGCCGATGTTCGACATGCGCCTGATCTTTGCCGCCGGCAGCAGCCAGGACGGTGACGCACCTGGCCTTTCCATGCTGACCAACGCCATGCTCAACGAAGGTGTGGCCGGCAAAGATGTCGGCGCCATCGCTCAGGGCTTCGAAGGCCTGGGCGCAGACTTTGGCAACGGCGCATTCAAAGACATGGCTCTGGCTTCGCTGCGCAGCCTCAGTGCCGCGAACAAACGCGAACCGGCGCTGAAGTTGTTCTCGGAAGTCGTCGGCAAACCGACCTTCCCGGCCGATTCCTTTGCGCGCATCAAGAACCAGATGCTCGCCGGTTTCGAGTACCAGAAGCAGAACCCCGGCAAGCTCGCGAGCCTGGAGCTGATGAACCGTCTGTATGGCGATCATCCGTACGCACATTCCAGCGACGGCACGGCTAAGACCGTTCCGGCGATTACCGTGGCCCAGATGCGCGCGTTCCATGAGAAGGCTTATGCAGCCGGCAACGTGGTGATTGCGCTGGTGGGCGACCTGTCTCGCGCTGAAGCCGAAGCGATTGCCGCACAAGTTTCCAGTGCGCTGCCTAAAGGTCCGGAGCTGGCGAAAATCCCGCAGCCGGAGGAACCGAAAGCCAGCATCGGCCACATCGAGTTTCCATCCAAGCAGACCAACCTGATGCTCGCGCAATTGGGCATCGACCGTGACGACCCGGACTACGCGGCACTGTCCATGGGCAACCAAATCCTCGGTGGCGGTGGTTTCGGTACACGACTGATGAGCGAAGTGCGCGAGAAGCGCGGCCTGACTTACGGCGTCTATTCGGGTTTCACCCCGATGCAGGCGCGCGGCCCGTTCATGATCAACCTGCAAACCCGCGCCGAGATGAGCGAAGGCACGTTGAAGCTGGTGCAGGATGTGCTCGCCGACTACCTTAAAACCGGCCCGACCCAGAAAGAACTCGACGACGCCAAGCGTGAACTGGCCGGCAGCTTCCCGCTGTCCACTGCCAGCAACGCCGATATCGTCGGTCAACTCGGCGCCATGGGTTTCTACAACCTGCCGCTGAGTTACCTGGATGACTTTATGCGCGAGTCCCAGAGCCTGACGGTCGAGCAGGTCAGAACTGCACTGAACAAACACTTGAGCACGGACAAAATGGTCATCGTCAGCGCTGGCCCGACCGTGCCGCAAAAGCCGTTACCGGCCCCCACTGATAAACCTGCCGAGCAACCGCTCGGGGTTCCGGAGCATTAATGGCCACTCGTCCAAAAAAACCCGTACACAACGTCCATAACGGCGTGAACCAACTGCGCATCATCGGCGGTGAATGGGGCAGCCGAAAGCTGAGCTTCCCGGATGCCCCAGGCCTGCGACCTACCCCGGACCGGGTGCGTGAAACCCTGTTCAACTGGCTCGCGCCGTATGTCGCTGGCGCCAAGGTCCTGGACCCGTTCGCCGGCAGCGGCGCGTTGTTCCTCGAAGCCTTGTCCCGTGGCGCGGCCATGGGCCAGGCGCTGGACGCCAGCAACATCGCGGTCGCCAGCATCAAGGAACATCTGGGCACGCTGCGCTGCACCACCGGCCAGATTCAGACCGCCGATGCCCTGCGCTACCTGGAAACCCAGACAGCGACTGCGTACGACCTGGTGTTCCTCGATCCGCCGTTCAACCAGAACCTGTTGCCAGGCGTTTGTGCATTACTTGAAGAACGTCAGTGGCTGGCCGACGAAGCCTGGATCTACACTGAAAGCGAGAATGCGCCATCGAGCCTTGGCTTACCAGGCAACTGGCGCCTGCACCGGGAGCAGAAATCCGGGCGGGTGTATTACGCGCTGTGGCAACGTATGGCAGAGATTGCCGGTTAATCAACCGGCCTGAAAAAGGGGCGCGCCTCACACGAGGCTCGCACCGCTGCATCGAGAACCATCGTGCCTCATCTGCCAGAACGCTTCACCCCCGCCTTCGGCCTCGGCAACCCGCACTTGCAGACCTTGTGGGGACCACTGTGGCGCAAAACCACGCACATCGAACGCCAGCGCGAACGCTTGTGGCTTGAGGATGGCGACTTTCTCGACCTCGACTGGCACGGCCCACACAGCGTCAGTGCGCCACTGGTGTTGGTGTTGCACGGTCTGACCGGCTCTTCAAATTCGCCTTACGTGGCCGGCGTGCAAAAAGCGCTAGGTGCCCAAGGCTGGGCCAGCGTCGCACTGAACTGGCGCGGCTGTTCGGGCGAACCGAATCTGTTGCCGCGCAGTTACCACTCCGGCGTCAGTGAAGACCTCGCCGAAACCATCAAACACCTGAAAGCCCAACGACCGCTCGCGCCGTTGTATGCGGTCGGCTATTCCCTGGGCGGCAATGTGTTGCTCAAGCACTTGGGCGAATCCGGCAGCAACAGTGGCGTGCTCGGTGCGGTGGCGGTGTCGGTGCCGTTTCGTCTTGATCAATGCGCCGACCGTATCGGCCAGGGTTTTTCGAAGTTCTATCAGGCGCATTTCATGCGGGAGATGGTCGCCTACATCAAGAACAAGCAACGCCAGTTCCAGCATGACGGGCGCGAGGATGGCCTGGCGGCGCTGGCCGCGTTGGGCTCACTGGAGAACATGCGCACGTTCTGGGATTTCGATGGCCGGGTCACCGCGCCGTTGAACGGTTTCGCCGATGCCGAGGATTACTATCGCCGCGCTTCGAGTCGCTATTTCCTTGGCGAGATTCGTACGCCGACCCTGATCATTCAAGCGGCCGACGACCCCTTTGTCTTTCCTCATAGCCTGCCGCAAGCCGACGAATTGTCCGCCTGCACTCAATTCGAGCTACAGACCAAGGGTGGGCATGTCGGCTTCGTCGAAGGCTCGTTCAAGCAACCGGGTTACTACCTGGAACGCCGCATCCCGCAGTGGCTGACTTCCGTGGGCCGCCAGTAAGAATGGGCGTCGATCAAGGTGAGTCGATCCGATTCTGGCAAACAGCGCCGCTGGCCGGCGTCGAATTATTGTCTGCGCGCTACATCGAACACCGCTTCGCGCCCCATGTGCACGACGGGTACGTGATCGGCATGATCATGGCCGGCGCCCAACGCTATCGCTATCGCGGCGCCGAACACCTGGCCGGTAGCGGTACGCTGGTGCTGATCAATCCGGACGAACTGCACACCGGCCATAAAGGCACGGAGGATGGTTGGTTGTATCGGGCGTTCTATCCCGACAGCGGTCAGATTCTGTCGCTACTCGATGAGCTTGAACTGCCGACCAGCAACTTGCCGGCGTTCGGTGCGACGCTGTATCGCGATCCGGATCTGGTAGAGGGTTTCTGCCAGCTGCATCGTCTGCTGGAGAGTCCGTCCACTGCCTTGCAGCAACAAACGGTGTGGCGGGAAATGATGCTGTCGCTGCTGCAACGGCACGCAGCGGTGCCGATTGCAGGCAAGCCGGGCAAGGAACACCGGGCGGTGACGCTGGCCAAGGAGTTGCTGCAAGCACAATTGGCGGCGCCGCCTTCGCTGGAAGAACTGGCAGCGGCGGTCAACCTTTCGCCCTTTCACTTCGCCCGGGTGTTCCGTCGCGCCACGGGCATGCCACCGCACACCTGGCTGATGCAGCAGCGCATCGCTCGGGCGCGGGCGTTGTTACAGAACGGTTGTTTGCCGCTGGAAGTGGCGACGCAGTTGGGGTTTGCTGACCAGAGTCATCTGAGCCGGCAGTTCAAGCAGGTTTACGGGGTTGGGCCGGGGGCGTATCGAAGTGCGCGCTTACGGTGATATCTCAACGCATCAATTGCCCCTTGTGGGAGTGAGCCTGCTCCGGGCGGCGTTCCGACGATTGCGGTTTAACAGTCAACATTGATGCTGACTGGTATCCCCTAATCGCGAGACAGGCTCACTCCCACATTCGATCGGGATTACTCGCCGATGGCGATGGCGTGCGCAGGATCGTTGATCCACTCGCTCCATGAACCGGCATACAACGAGCCTAACGGATAACCCGCCAGACACAGCGCAAACAAGTTGTGACAGGCCGTCACGCCAGAACCGCAGTACGACACCAGATCAGCCGGCGAACGATTACCGAGCTTCTCGGCAAAACGCTGCTTGAGCTGATCGGCCGGCAGAAAACGCCCGTCGCTGCCCAGGTTGTCGGTGAACGCCGCACATTGCGCGCCGGGAATGTGCCCGGCAATCGGGTCGATCGGCTCTACTTCGCCTTTGAAACGCGGCAAGCCGCGAGCATCAAGCAGGGTCAGCGCGGGCTGGCCGAGACGTTGCTGGAGCTGTTCGGCACTCAAGACCAGCGACTTGTCCGGTGTCCCCGTGAAGGTGCCACGTTGAATCTGCGGCGCATCAAGACTCAGGGGCAAACCGGCCGCGTGCCAGGCCTTGAGCCCGCCATCGAGGATGAACACGCCGTCACGTTTACCCAGCCAGGCCAGCAACCACCAGGCCCGCGCCGCGTAGGCACCCGGGCCGTCGTCGTACAAAACCACATCGCTGTCGGCGTTGACGCCCCAGGCTTGTAGACGTTCGATCAAGTCTTCAGGTTCAGGCAACGGGTGGCGCCCGGTCACACCCTTGACCACTGTCCCGCTCAAATCACGCTCAAGATCGGCAAAGCTCGACTCGGCAATATGCCCTTCGGCATAGCTGCGCTGCCCGTAATCCGGGTCTTCGAGGGCAAAACGACAATCCAGAATCACCAGCCCCGGCTGCTCCTTTTTCAGGTCCAACGCTTGCGGGCTGATCAGTTGCGCTATGGGCATAACGGGCTCCTGTGATTAGACGATATTTGATGCAACTGCACTTTCTAGCCCGCTTCTTCCAACGCCTGGGCCAGTGGCACGTAAAACTCCTCGAACAGCGCGGTCACCGCGGCGCGAGACTGATCCGTGACAAAACCGGCCTCCAGCACCAGCACCTGATACACGCCACGTTTTATGGCCTGCTCGCTCAGGTGATTGGAGTTTTCACGGGTGGTGCACAGAAAACGCACCCAGGACGTCAGGATGATCCAGGCATTGAGCGTCAGGGATTCGATCTGAACCTTGTCCATTTGCAGGATGCCAGCCTCGACGAAGCCCGCGTAGATGTGCGTGCCATGGATCAGACAGCGCTGGGAAAAGCGTCGATAACGGGCGGCCAGGTCCGGATCACTGTCGAGCAGGTGCTCCAGATCACGGTGCAAAAACCGGTAGCGCCACATGGCGGCCAGCAGTTCCTTAAGGTAGAAGCGCTTGTCATCGACCGTGGCGGCACGCCCCTGGGGCGGGCGCAGGAAGCTGTCCACCAGGCTTTCGTACTCACTGAACAGCACCGCGATAATCGCCTGCTTGTTGGGGAAGTGGTAGTACAGGTTGCCCGGGGAAATTTCCATGTGGGCAGCAATGTGGTTGGTGCTGATGCTGCGCTCACCTTGCTGATTGAACAGCTCCAGGCTGTTCTGCACGATGCGCTCGCTGGTTTTGATCCGAGGGGCCATGGCTTGGGCTTTAATTCAAAGTGCGTTGACGGGCATCTTACGACCTATCCGCGGATGGATAAAACAAAGCTGCGCCAGGATGTCATTTGACTTTCTAGAGCATAGACTCTAAAAAGGCCTTTATTACAATAAATCCGGAGTCGACCGTGACTGCTGACATCGCCTATCTGCAAAACCTGCAGCAGCCTCTGGAAGAACTCCAGACCCTGTTCGACGATCAACGCGCGGCGTACGCCGCCAACCCGATGCCGCCCGCCGCCCAGCGCCAGCAATGGCTGAAAGCCCTGCGCGACCTGTTGAGCAATGAGCGTCAGGCATTGATCGATGCCATCAGCCAGGATTTCAGTCATCGCAGCGCCGATGAAACCCTGCTCGCCGAACTGATGCCCAGCCTGCACGGCATTCACTACGCCAGTCGGCACCTCAAAGGCTGGATGAAGGCGTCGAAGCGCAAGGTCGGGATTGCCTTTCAACCCGCGGCGGCCAAAGTCATTTATCAACCGTTGGGTGTGGTCGGGGTGATCGTGCCTTGGAACTACCCGCTGTATCTGGCCATCGGCCCATTGGTCGGCGCGTTGTCTGCAGGCAATCGGGTGATGCTCAAGCTCAGCGAATCGACCCCTGCCACCGGTCTGTTGCTCAAGGAACTGCTGGGCCGAATCTTCCCTCAGGACCTGGTTTGCGTGGTGCTGGGTGAAGCCGACATCGGTGTCGCGTTCTCCAGATTGCGCTTCGATCACTTGCTGTTCACCGGCGCCACCAGCATCGGCAAACACGTGATGCGTGCAGCGGCCGAAAACCTGACCCCGGTGACCCTCGAACTCGGCGGCAAATCCCCGGCCATCGTCTCGCGCGACGTGCCGCTCAAGGACGCTGCCGAACGCATCGCCTTCGGCAAGACGCTCAACGCCGGACAGACCTGCGTGGCCCCGGACTATGTGCTGGTGCCGGAAGATCGTGTCGGCGCTTTCGTCGAAGCCTATCGGCAAGCAGTTCGCGGTTTTTATCCGACCTTGGCCGACAACCCGGACTACACCGCGATCATCAATGACCGACAATTGGCGCGCCTCAACGGCTACATCAGCGACGCCACCAGCAAGGGCGCGCTGCTGATTCCGTTGTTCGACAAGGGCCAAGGGCGACGCATGAGCCACAGCCTGCTGCTCAATGTCAGTAACGACATGATGGTGATGCAGGATGAAATCTTTGGTCCGCTGTTGCCGATCGTTCCCTACAAGGATCTGGATCAGGCCTTTGCCTACATCAATGAACGACCTCGTCCGCTGGCCCTGTATTACTTCGGCTACGACAAGCGTGAGCAACACCGCGTACTTCACGAAACCCATTCCGGCGGCGTGTGCCTGAACGACACCCTGCTGCACGTCGCTCAGGACGACATGCCATTCGGCGGTATCGGCGCTTCGGGCATGGGCCATTACCACGGTCATGAAGGTTTCCTGACCTTCAGCAAAGCCAAAAGCGTGCTGATCAAACAACGGTTCAATGCGGCTAAATTGATCTACCCGCCGTACGGAAAATCCATTCAGAAGCTGATCCAGAAGCTGTTTATCCGCTAACGATCATTCCCATCGGGTAATAACAATAATGAGCCCAAGTCTGTCCGACACACCCGCGCTGTCACGGCGCGGCTTGCTTAAATTCAGCCTGGGTGCCAGCGCTTTTCTCGCCACCGCCGGTTTGGGCGCGAGCCTCAGCGGTTGCTCATCGAGCGCGCCAGCCAGCGGTTTTGCGATTCTGCGCAGCGGTGACTTGCTGTTTCTGCGGGCACTGCTTCCGGTGATGCTCGACGGCGCCGTGGCCGATGAAAAAATGCCGGCGGCCGTCGCTGAAACCCTGCACTGCCTGGATAACGGTCTGAATCACCTGTCGCCGGAAATGCTCAAGCTGACCCGGCAGCTATTCGATGTGCTGGGAATGAGCATCACCCGCGGACCACTGACCGGGATCTGGGGCAGTTGGGATAACGCCAGTGCCGACGATATCCGGCACTTTCTCGATCGCTGGGAAAACAGCTCGCTGAGTTTGCTGCGCATGGGTCATAGCTCCTTGATGCAACTGGTGATGATGGCGTGGTACAGCCGGCCGGAGTCATGGGCACATTGCGGGTATCCCGGGCCGCCCACCGTTTAAGACCGAGTCGACCCAATCGCGAGCAGGCTCACTCCCACAGTGGGCACGCGATCCAATATGGGAGCGAGCCTGCTCGCGATGACGTCAGCCGCTTCACCATAGAATCCAAAATAAAAAGAGAACCTGAAGATGCCCGTACCCGATCCGTTCCGCGAAGGCCTGGCCCGTGGCTGGAAAACCTACAACGGTTCACAACTGACCCAAGACCTGGCCCTCGAAGCGGACGTGGCGATTATCGGCAGCGGCGCGGGCGGCGGCACCACCGCCGAAATCCTCAGCGCTGCGGGCTACAAGGTCTTGCTGATCGAGGAAGGCCCGCTCAAGACCAGCAGCGACTTCAAGATGCTCGAAGACCAGGCCTACACCAGCCTCTATCAGGAAGGCATTGGCCGCATGAGCAAGGACGGCGCGATCACCATCCTTCAGGGCCGCGCAGTGGGCGGCACCACGCTGATCAACTGGACTTCAAGCTTTCGTACGCCGGACCCGACCCTCGACCACTGGGCCAAGGAACACGAGGTCAAAGGCCACACGCCGGCCGAGATGGCGCCGTGGTTCGAGAAAATGGAACAACGCCTGGGCGTCGCGCCCTGGATGATCCCGCCCAACGCCAACAACGACGTGATCCGCAAAGGCTGCGAAAAACTCGGCTATGCCTGGCATGTGATCCCGCGCAACGTGCGTGGCTGCTGGAACCTTGGCTACTGCGGCATGGGTTGCCCGACCAACGCCAAGCAATCGATGCTGGTCACGACCATCCCGGCGGCGCTGGAAAAAGGCGGCGAGTTGCTCTATCTGGCTCGCGCCGAAAAGCTCTTGATCAGCGGCGACAAGGTCACAGGCTTGCACTGCGTAGCGATGGACGACCGCTGCGTCGCACCTACCGGACACACGATCACGGTCAAGGCGCGGCATTACGTGCTGGCCGGTGGCGGGATCAACAGCCCGGCGCTGCTCATGCGCTCCGAGGCGCCCGATCCGCACAAACGGTTGGGCAAACGGACGTTTCTACATCTGGTGAACATGTCGGCCGGGCTGTTCGATGAGGTGATCAACCCGTTTTTTGGCGCCCCACAATCAATCTATTCCGACCATTTCCAATGGCAGGACGGCACCACCGGAAAAATGTCTTACAAACTCGAAGTGCCGCCGCTGCACCCGGCACTGGCGACGACCCTGCTCGGCGGTTTTGGCAAAGAAAACGCCCAGCACATGGAAAACCTGCCCCACACCCACGCCATGCTGGCATTGCTGCGGGACGGCTTTCATCCGGACAGCCCCGGCGGCAGCGTCGAGTTGCGCGGTGACGGCACGCCGGTGCTCGACTATCAGGTTTCACCTTATACCTGGGACGGATTGCGTCGCTCGTTCCACAGCATGGCCGAGATCCAGTTCGCGGGCGGTGCCAAGGCGGTAATGCCCATGCACGCCGACGCTCGCTACGTGAAAACCCTGGCCGAAGCGCGCACGCTGATCGACGGCCTGAGCCTTGAGCTGTATCGCACACGCCTGGGCAGTGCCCATGTGATGGGCGGTTGCGCCATGGGTGAAGACCCGAAAAACGCCGTGGCCGACAGCCTCGGCCGGCATCATCAACTAGGCAATCTGTCGATTCATGACGGCTCGCTGTTCCCCACCAGCATTGGCGCAAACCCGCAATTGTCGGTCTACGGGCTGACCGCGCAGCTGGCAACTTCTTTGGCCGAACGTTTGAAAAACCCATGAAAATGGAGAATATTCCCATCGTCTATAGTGCTTTCTTACTCAAAAGGCGACTTGGCCGACCGGGAAGGCTGCGATACCATCCGACTCCCCAACGGACTCCCGCCAGGACGACGCGATGAACCGAGTGTTGTACCCAGGTACCTTCGACCCTATTACCAAGGGCCATGGCGATCTGGTCGAACGCGCCGCGCGCCTGTTCGATCATGTGATCATCGCCGTCGCTGCCAGCCCCAAGAAAAACCCGTTGTTTCCCCTGGAACAGCGTGTGGCGCTGGCCCGCGAGGTCACTAAACATCTGCCCAACGTTGAAGTCGTCGGCTTCTCGACGTTGCTGGCGCATTTCGCCAAAGAGAAGAACGCCAATGTGTTCCTGCGGGGTTTGCGTGCGGTATCGGACTTCGAATACGAATTCCAGCTGGCCAACATGAACCGTCAGCTGGCACCGGATGTGGAAAGCCTGTTTCTTACTCCGTCCGAGCGTTATTCGTACATTTCCTCGACGCTGGTCCGTGAAATTGCAGCCCTGGGCGGCGATATCACCAAGTTCGTCCACCCTGCGGTGGCGGACGCCTTGACCGAACGCTTCAAGAAGTAACAACCGCTCAAGCGGCGCCCGCGTGCACTGCGGGCGCCAATGCGGCACAATTGCGCGCATTGGTTTATTGCGCCCGGGCCTTCCGTCCCTGGCTGGAGTTAGCATGTCCCTGATCATCACCGACGATTGCATCAACTGCGACGTCTGCGAACCCGAGTGTCCGAACGCCGCCATCTCCCAGGGCGAAGAAATCTACGTGATCGACCCGAACCTGTGCACCCAGTGCGTCGGCCACTACGACGAACCGCAGTGCCAGCAAGTGTGCCCGGTGGATTGCATTCCGCTGGACGAGGCGCATCCGGAGACTGAAGAACAGTTGATGGAGAAGTACCGGAAGATTACTGGCAAGGCTTGAATCAGATAATTTTGTAGCGGCTGTACCGGCCCTATCGCGAGCAGGCTCGCTCCTACAGTGGAGATGTGTTGTTAACCAAATGTTGTGGGCAAAGGAATTCCACTGTGGGAGCGAGCCTGCTCGCGAAAGGGCCATCAGCCACACCGAAGATGTAACTGACTTCACTCCGTCTGCTCAAACCCTTCCCCGATACACCCCAGACACCGCACGAACGCCGCTTTCGCCGGGTCGACCACCAACGCCTGCCCCGCATCGCCGACGCCGCCACCCAGCGCGGTAAACGGCAACGACAGCACAAACGCTCCGGCCCCGATCACCGTCGCCACCACCAGCAAAGGTCGGGCAATCAGCAAATCGCCGAGCATGGCGTACGCCGGGGGATTCTGGATGGTGTAGCGCGGGTCGCCGCTGCCGGTGTTTGCTGCCAGCGCTGGCGCACCGACGCTCAGCAGCAAAACGACGACAAGGGTTCGAAACAGGGTCATGGCAGGGTCCTTGGGCTAGGCAATCAGAACACTGACTATAGACCCTAAGCGTTTCAGCTCTGACAACGTGGGCAAAACACGCTGGCGCGCTGCCCGAGCTTCACTTCCCGCAGTTCCGTGCCGCAGACCTTGCAGGGCGCACCGCCACGGCCGTACACGAACAGTTCCTGCTGGAAATAACCCGGCTGACCGTCCCCGCCGATAAAGTCGCGCAGTGTGGTGCCGCCGCGCTCGATAGCGGCCGCCAGGATGCGTTTGATCTCGATCGCCAGTTTCAGATAACGCGCCCGAGAGATGCTCTTGGCCTCACGACGCGGGTCGATACCGGCAGCGAACAACGCTTCGGTTGCGTAGATATTGCCCACGCCGACCACCACCGCGTTGTCCATGATGAACGGCTTGACCGCCATGGAACGCCCGCGGGACTGCTGGAACAAGCGCTCGCCGTCGAACAGGTCGGTCAATGGCTCCGGCCCCAGGCGAATCAACAACTCATGGTTGAGCGGGTCGAGACTCCAGAGCATCGCGCCAAACCGACGCGGGTCGGTGTAACGCAGGGCCAGGCCGGATTCCAGCTCGATGTCCACATGTTCATGCTTGGCCGCCGGCATGCCGACTTCCACCAGACGCAAATTACCCGACATCCCCAAATGGCTGATCAGCGTGCCGACTTCGGCATTGATCAGCAGGTACTTCGCGCGTCGCTCCACCAGCACGATGCGCTGGCCAGACAGCCGCACATCCAGGTCTTCGGGAATCGGCCAGCGCAAGCGCCGCTCACGCACGATCACCCGGCTGACGCGCTGGCCTTCCAGGTGTGGCGCAATTCCGCGGCGGGTGGTTTCGACTTCAGGCAGTTCCGGCATGGCGCTCTCGAATCAGGCTGTGCAACGCTCAGCGGTGAGCGCCAAGGTCACGAATCGTTTGTTTGAGGGACTCGAAGTCGTAGTCCGAGAGACCGACATAATCGAGAACCAGCGGTGCGATGCTGTCCCACTCGTGGTCATCACGCTGGTTGCCCAGCACCCGGAAGGACGCACAAATGTGCTCGGCCATTTTCAGGATCGCCAGCAGGTTTTTCAGCTGACTGTTGCGCGACGACTCATCGCTGAAGATCGCCAACGCATTGTGGTGATTGGCGATGGCGGCGGTCACATGCTCCGGCAGGCGCCAGGATTTGGCGGTGTAATAACCCACCACCGCATGGTTGGTATTGAACACCCGATTCTCGGTATCCACCACCCGGCATTCAGCGCTGGCGCTGGCGTAAGCCTCTTCCAGAACGGTCATGTAGTTGGGGAAGCGCTGGAGCATCAGCGGCACGCCGCAGTCATGGAACAGACCCAGGGCGTACGCTTCATCGCCAGCCTGGGTGCCGATGCGCTTGGCCAGGGTCAGGCAGGTCATCGCCACGTCCTGGGCGGTATCCCAGAAACGGTTCAAGGTGACGATGGTGTCGTCGTTCATCTCGCCCTTGATCGACTGCGCGTTGATCAGGTTGATGACCGAGCGGCTGCCCAGCAGGTTCACCGCACGCTGAATCGAGGCAATCTTGTTGCTCAAGCCGTAATACGGCGAATTGACGATTTTCAACAAGGCGCCAGAGAGGCCCGGGTCCTGGGAGATCAGCTTCGCGATCACCTCCAGATCCGGATCGGGCATGTACTGTTCCATCTGCAAATCCACCATGATTTGCGGCTGGGCCGGCACGCTGATGCCTTGCAGGGACTGTTGAATCTGTTCGGTGGTCAGCTCTGGGGACATAAGTACACACTCTGGGACAGGCGGCGATTCTAACCCTTATAAAGTTGGATCCGACACACTCGCCGGTATGTCATCGAAATTTCATTGTGGCGAGGGGGTTTACCCCCGTTGGGGCGCGAAGCGGCCCCGTTTGGCGAATCTACGACTGCTTCGCAGCCGAACGGGGCGGTGCGACGTTTCGCTAAACCCCCTCGCCACAGGTCTATCGGCCAAACCGTGGCCGTGCGCAACACGCTATACTCCCGCTCTTTTTTCCGGAGCGACGTCATGTCCCTGCCTAGCCTGCGCCTCAAAGCCAACGCCGACCGTCGCCTGCGAAACGGCCACTTGTGGGTCTACAGCAACGAAATCGATGTAGCCGCTACGCCTTTGCACGGTTTCAAGGCCGGCGACCAGGCGATCCTCGAAGCCGCCAGCGGCAAGCCGCTGGGCATCGTTGCCATGAGCCCGAACAACCTGATCTGCGCCCGCCTCTTGTCGCGCGACATCAAGTTGCCGCTGGACAAGTCGCTGCTGGTGCATCGCCTGAACGTCGCGCTGTCCCTGCGCGATCGCCTGTTCGACAAGCCGTTCTATCGCCTGGTCTACGGCGATTCCGACCTGTTGCCAGGTCTGGTCGTCGATCGTTTCGGCGACATCCTGGTGGTACAGATCGCTTCGGCGACCATGGAAGCCCATAAAGAAGACGTGATCGCAGCGCTGACCCAAGTGATCAAGCCTAGCGGCATTCTGTTCAAGAACGACTCCGCGGCCCGTGATGCCGAAGGCCTCAACCGCTACGTCGAAACCGTGTTCGGCCTGGTGCCGGAGTGGGTTGCGCTGGAAGAAAACGGCGTGAAATTCGAAGCGCCCGTCATCCAGGGACAGAAAACCGGCTGGTTCTACGACCACCGCATGAACCGCGCACGCCTGGCACCTTACGCCAAAGGCAAACGCGTACTGGACCTGTACAGCTACATCGGCGGCTGGGGCGTGCAAGCGGCCGCGTTCGGCGCCAGTGAAGTGTTCTGCGTCGATGCATCGGCTTTCGCCCTCGACGGCGTCGAGCGCAACGCCGCGCTGAACGGTTTCGCCGACAAGATGACCTGCATTGAAGGTGACGTGTTCGAAGCCCTGAAAGAGCTGAAAGCCAGCGAAGAGCGTTTCGACGTGATCGTTGCCGATCCTCCGGCGTTCATCAAACGCAAAAAAGACATGAAGAACGGTGAAGGTGCCTACCGTCGCCTGAACGAGCAAGCCATGCGCCTGCTCAGCAAGGACGGCATCCTGGTCAGCGCTTCGTGCTCGATGCACCTGCCCGAGGACGATCTGCAGAACATCCTGCTGACCAGCGCCCGTCACCTGGACCGCAATATCCAGATGCTGGAGCGTGGCGGTCAGGGCCCGGATCACCCGGTTCACCCGGCCATCGCCGAAACCCGCTACATCAAGAGCATCACCTGCCGTCTGCTGCCAAACAGCTGATTTCGCCGGTATGACAGGGAGCCAGTCGGCTCCCTGTTCTGTTATCTGTTATTGAATTCTCCAACTTCCTACTCCAGCGGTCTTAATGACTTGTAGGATGCTTCGCTTTGCCTTATATATTTTCAGATAGAACTTACAAGATTCATTCACCCGTCAGATGAATCCGACAAAATTACTGGAACATTCCTACCCAATCTCCCCTTGATAAGAATTCATTACAAACTATGATTAAGTCGTCACAACGGAGTGACACTCACTATCAACTACAAGGAGTTTAAAACATGAAAGCAATTACTCTGGAAACCAACAAACTCGCCAACCTGGCTTTTCTGGTCGCACCAAAAGCCCGCTAAGTAAATAAAACACTGGGGAGTGCCGGCTACCCAGCGTTTTCTATGGCAAAAACCAGAGTGAGTCGTCAATCATGCAGATAAACCCTTATATATTCATACTTCCTCGCACGCCCGACCAAATAGTCTGGGATTACAAGAACCACAAACAATTCGAATTGAATCTTGAATATTCAGCCCGTCTCGCACAGCTTATCGACAATCCTGAAAAGTTTGATGACAACAACATAATCGACACGCAACTCCTGAATGCGGGAATACTCACATCTTCCATCCAGACTCCGCTTGAATGGGGCTGGGATGAACTGTCGAAGATATTTCATATCGGAACCAAGAACATTCCTTGTGAATATACTCCCCAGGATATTAATGAATGGTCGAGACACTACTTGGAGCATTGCGCCGAAGTACTGGCCACTCCCGCCCCGGAGACCCGACGCACAGAGCCGACAACCGAACGAATTGCCCTGCCTCAACCTTCCTGCTTCCCGGCAAAAGCGCTTGTAGCGACCTTGATCGACCGAAAAACCTGTCGCTCCTTCACGGGTGAAAGAGTTTCTCTCGACGCTGTGGGCACGCTTTTGTATTTGTCCCTTGGCTATCTGCGTGAGCGCGACAATGACATCGACGAAACCATCGCTGAAGGTCTCGGCGCCCGGCGCAGCAGCCCCTCCGGCGGAGGGTTGAATGCCTGCGACGGTTTTCTTCATGTTCAGAACGTCAGTGGCCTGGATCCTGGGCTCTACGCCTACCACCCCGACGAACATGCTCTGAGCTTCGTCAATCCAACGCCTGATTTGCCCTTGGGCCAGTTGTTGTGTGGGCAGCACTTCATCAACAACCTGCCAGTCGGGCTGTTCATCACCGCTCGCTTCGACAAACTGTGGTGGAAATATGAACACTCACGGGCCTACCGAATGGCTTATGTCGAGGCTGGTCATATCTCCCAGACCTTTCAACTGGTGGCCACCGCACTTGGGTTAAGCACCTGGCTGACGGGTGCACTGGCCGACGACCAGGTCGAAACGTTGCTGGGGATCGAGGACAGCGCCGAACAACCGTTGTTTTTTGTCGGCTGCGGCCAGAGTGACGGGCAAGTGATGTGCAAGGAATTGAAAGCACTGCTAAGCAGCCGGGGGCCACAACAATGACCGAGCCTCGCACAGACGACCTGTCACTGCCCGACGCCTGGGCACAGCGCTACACCCTCGGTGACTGGAACAGCCGAGCCTCGGTACGCACCAGCGAACATACCTATCAATTGCCATCCGATCTGGAACGGCAACTGGAAACACGACACTGGTTCCCGCCCGCCTTCCTGTCCTACCTGAATCACCCGGTGATCGAAGCCGCCGGCAGCGCGATCATCCATCGATTGTCGGCCAACCATCTGGTGTATTTCCTCGACTACACCACCCGGCTCGAACATCGGATCGTCAACCGCTCCGTGGAAACCATCGTCCACGATGAGCTCGGGGTGTCCATCCCCCGCCGAATGAAAACCGCCGCCCTCCAGCTGTATACCGATGAGGGTTATCACGCGCTGTTCTCCAACAGTCTCGCCGAGCAGATCGCCGACCTCTACGGCATGAACCAGCGCCCGGTGATGCCACGTCGCATTACCCGACTGAACGCCCTGCTTGACCAGGCACCTGACAGGCATAAGGCGCTGGCCTGGTTTCTCGTCGGTTTCGTGTCCGAGACCATCATCGCCCGGGAACTGCTCGAGGTTTGCCGCAACGAGCTAGTGTCCAGCGTCCAGGAAATGCTCAGGGACCACCTCACCGACGAGGCCCGGCACAGTCGTTATTTTTGCCAAGTGTTCCATTATCTGTGGCTGACCCTGAACAGCAGCCAACGCACGTTCGCCGCGAAACTGCTGGTGGACATCATCCTGATGTTCTTTGAGGTCGATGAGCGATGGCTGAAGGGAAGCCTGAACAGCGTGGACCTCGGGGAAAATTGTGTCGCAGAAATCCTCAGTACCTTGACCGGCCCGCAAGCCTGCCTTCAGCGCGCCCGATCAGGTGCTGGCGCGACGCTCCAGGCAATGGAGAAGGCAGGTTTTTTCGACCTGCCGTTTAACCAGCAGCTCTTCGCACAGGCGGGACTTGTCGATGGATGAAGGAAAATCCGCGGTCAGTGTCAAACACCGCCGCTCTGCCATCACCCTGTTAATGACCATGGTATTGCTCGGGGTCTTCCCTCTGGATGTCCTGCTGCCATCGTTCCCGGCGCTGGCCGAACACTTCCGGACCACCCCAGGCGACATCGCGTTTTCCATCAGTCTGTTTGCCATCGGGATCGCACTGTCCCAACTGCTGGTCGGGCCGCTCTCGGATGTCATCGGGCGTAAAAGTCTGCTGCTGGGTGGGATGGCGGTCTCGATTGTCGGTGCGACAGGTTGCGTGCTGTCCACCGACTACGCCTGGTTCCTGGTGTTCCGGGTGGTGCAGGCCATCGGCTGTGGTTGCTTCGTACTCTCGCAGGCGCTGATCCAGGACCTGTTCGACGGCAAGGAGCGGGACCAACTGCGGATTCTGATGGTTACCGCCAGCGGCATCTTCATTTCCGTCTCGCCACTGGCTGGCACCCTGTTGCAACAGGCACTGGACTGGCCCGCAAGCTTCATTGTCTTTATTGCCCTCGCCGCCGCCGTGTTCCTCAAGGCCTGCTTCTTTCTTGAAAACCGGCACACCGCCACCACCCCGCGCCGAAGCATTCTTCAGTCCTACCGGCGTGTCTGTAGCGATGCAGGGTTCCTCGGCTATTGGCTGATCGCCGCAATCGCCTTCACCTGCCACTTTTCCTTCATTGTCATCTCACCCCTGATCTTCATGGAGCAGTTACAGCTTTCAGCCTACGAGTTTTCCCTGACACTGCTGCTGTATGGCGTGGCCTACATCTTCGGCGGCATTGTCGCTCGAACCCTCGCCGGGCGGATCGCGGCCCATACACAGATCGTCGTCGGCCTGGGCCTGATCTTCTTTTCGGGGCTGGTGATGCTCTTGCTCTCAAACCGGCTGGGGCTTTCAGCCCTGACCGTGCTGATTCCGATGATCATCTGCACCGCCGGCACGACCATCGTCCGCCCTGTCGCCACCTCCAAAGCCATGGAAGTGTTCCCGGACAATGCCGGCACATCGGCGTCGGCCGGAAACACGCTGGTGTTCATCTGCGGTGGCCTGATCAGCGCCCTGATCAATCTCAGTGGAGCCCATCTGCAAACGACTCTGGCGTTGAGTTTCCTCGTCTTGAGCACCGTCGGCGTTTCCTTCAATGCGCTGATCACGCGTCGGCAGCTCTCATTGAATAGCGGGTGATTCCTGCCGGTCGTCATCCCACACGCCCCGTCAGCGCTGGATCCCCCTTTTCCGGCATTCCCTCCTGACGCCAGCCGTGTAGAATCGCGACATTCATCGCCAGTCATCCCCCGGCGGGTTTATGAGCTCAAGCTGAAGCGCGCGGCGATCCCGCAAAGTTATCGGCAACTTCCGGACACACGGCCATTTCTGAGTGTTCCAGACGTCAATAGAAGCTCACTTCCCTTTTGATACCTGATTAGCCGCCCGGAGTGCTTCATGCCTGATTACCGCTCGAAAACATCCACCCATGGCCGCAACATGGCCGGCGCCCGCGCACTGTGGCGCGCAACGGGGATGAAAGATGACGACTTCAAAAAGCCGATCATCGCCATTGCCAACTCCTTCACCCAGTTCGTACCGGGCCACGTCCACCTCAAGGACCTGGGCCAACTGGTCGCCCGCGAAATCGAACGCGCCGGCGGTGTAGCCAAAGAATTCAACACCATCGCCGTAGATGACGGCATCGCCATGGGCCACGACGGCATGCTGTATTCGCTGCCGAGCCGCGAGATCATCGCCGACTCCGTCGAGTACATGGTCAACGCCCACTGCGCCGACGCGATCGTCTGCATCTCCAACTGCGACAAGATCACCCCTGGCATGCTGATGGCCGCCCTGCGCCTGAACATCCCGGTGATCTTCGTTTCCGGCGGCCCGATGGAAGCCGGCAAGACCAAACTGGCCAGCCACGGTCTCGACCTCGTCGACGCCATGGTGATCGCCGCCGACTCCAGCGCTTCTGACGAGAAAGTCGCTGAGTACGAGCGCAGCGCCTGCCCGACCTGCGGCTCGTGCTCCGGCATGTTCACCGCCAACTCGATGAACTGCCTGGTCGAAGCCCTGGGCCTGGCATTGCCGGGCAACGGTTCGACCCTCGCCACCCACAGCGACCGCGAGCAGCTGTTCCTGCAGGCCGGCCGCACCATCGTCGAGCTGTGCAAGCGTTACTACGGCGACAACGATGAGTCGGTATTGCCGCGCAACATCGCCAACTTCAAGGCGTTCGAAAACGCCATGACGCTGGACATCGCCATGGGCGGCTCCACCAACACCATCCTGCACTTGCTGGCCGCGGCCCAGGAAGCCGAGATCGATTTCGACCTGCGCGACATCGACCGTCTCTCCCGTCACGTGCCGCAACTGTGCAAAGTCGCGCCGAACATCCAGAAGTACCACATGGAAGACGTGCACCGCGCCGGCGGGATCTTCAGCATCCTCGGCTCGCTGGCCCGTGGCGGTCTGCTGCACACCGACCTGCCGACCGTGCACAGCAAAACCCTGGCTGAAGGCATCGCCAAGTGGGACATCACCCAGACCGATGACGAAGCGGTGCATCACTTCTTCAAGGCCGGCCCTGCGGGCATCCCGACGCAAACCGCGTTCAGCCAGTCGACCCGTTGGGAAACCCTGGACGACGACCGTGAAAACGGCTGCATCCGCAGTGTCGAACACGCTTATTCGAAAGAAGGCGGCCTGGCTGTTCTCTACGGCAACATCGCGCTGGACGGCTGCGTGGTGAAAACCGCCGGCGTCGACGAGTCGATTCATGTCTTCGAAGGCAACGCGAAGATCTTCGAAAGCCAGGACAGCGCAGTACGCGGCATCCTCGCGGACGAAGTGAAGGCCGGCGACATCGTGATCATTCGTTACGAAGGTCCGAAAGGCGGCCCGGGCATGCAGGAAATGCTGTACCCGACGTCGTACCTGAAATCCAAAGGCCTGGGCAAAGCTTGCGCCCTGCTCACCGATGGCCGTTTCTCCGGCGGCACCTCGGGCCTGTCCATCGGCCACGCTTCGCCAGAAGCGGCTGCCGGTGGCGCGATTGGCCTGGTGCAGGATGGCGACAAAGTGCTGATCGACATTCCGAACCGCTCGATCAACCTGTTGATCAGCGACGAAGAAATGGCCGGTCGCCGTGCCGAGCAGGATCAGAAAGGCTGGAAGCCAGTGGAAAAACGTCCACGCAAGGTAACCACCGCACTGAAGGCTTACGCTCTGTTGGCGACCAGCGCCGACAAGGGTGCCGTGCGTAACAAGGCGATGCTCGACGGGCTCTAAGCGTCAGTCGCAGAAATAAAAATGCCCCGTTAAGTGCGGGGCTGATCGTTCCCACGCTCCCGCGTGGGAATGCCTCAAGGGACGCTCCGCGTCCAGTGACGCGGAGCGTCACGGGCTGCATTCCCACGCGGAGCGTGGGAACGATCATCGTGGTGCTTACTGAATCTCTTCAGGCTTCACGATCACCCAGTTCTTGTCCGCCGTAACCTGCAACCCTTCCTTGGCCTGAGCCGCGGCGTGCTTGGCCATCATGCCGTTAATCTGGGTCATGTATTTGTCTTTGCGGTTGATCCACAAGTGGATGCCACCCTTGGCCACGTCGACATCGTGGAACAGCATGTAACCGTCGCTGGTCGGGGTATCGCCACCCACCAGTACCGGTTTTTTCCACTCATCGATGTAGGTCAGGATCGCCGCATGCTTACCGGCCATCCAGGTCGCCGGGGTCCACAGGTACGGGGTCAGCTCGAGGCCGAGGTTGGCCTTCTCGTCATACTTGCCCGCGGTGATCTGCTTGCGTGCTGTGGTCAGTTCGCCGGTCTTCGGGTCCTTGAGCAACAAACTCACGCCGATCACGTTCTGCGGTTTGACGTTGTAGCCGTACTTCGGATCGGCGGCGACCATGCGCACCAGTTCTTCGGAGGCGGCGGTCATCACGTAGACCTCAATGCCGTTCTCCATCAGCTTGTTGTAGAGCTCTTTCTGGCCGGTGAAGATTTTCGGCGGGTTGACGTCGAGTTTCTTGACCACGTCGCCTTCGTAATACGTCACCGGCACCGGTTTACCGGACGCCATCAACTCATCGACGTAGCCTTTGAGTTCCTGGAGGGTGAAGCCGGAGAACACTTGCGCGACCCATGGATAGCAGACCATGTCGTCGAGTTCGCAGAGGCGATAGTAGTAGCTGAACAGGCTTTCCTTGTGATCGGCGGTGTCTTTGAACGGCATCAGTTTCAGGGAGGGGTCGAGCTTCTCGCGGGTGATCAGACCCTTGTTTTCCATGAACGGCAGCAACGACTCTTCGAGGTCGTAGCGGTAACTGGTGTTATCCATGTCGAACACCGCGTAGTTACCTTTGTTGGCATTGGCGGCAATCATTGCGTCCAGCGCCTTGGCCTGATCGGCTGGCCAATGCTTCAAATCCGTAGCGAATACCTGGCCGGCAAGGCCCAGGCAAAGTGCAGCGACCAGAAATTTCGGTGCGAGCTTCATCGGCAATGCTTCCTTGTTAAAAGACCCTGATTCAAAGAGCTCGACGCTATCAAATAAATATGACAGCCCTCGTCTGCCCGCGACCGCTTGCGTCCCTATTACGCCAGCTGCACCCCTGTCCGCGACATCCGCTTATTCCAAAAACGACAGTAGTCAGATGTTTTCGATATTAATTCATTAGATATCAAGCTGTTAGGCTTGCCGGTTCGCGGCTGCCCCGGAAGGTGGCCGGCACAAGTCTCTATCGGAGTTCCAATGAATCTGCCGCTGATCCTCAATCTGCTGGTGTTCCTCGCCCTGCTCTTTGGCCTGGCGCAAACCCGTCACACCACCTGGAGCCTGGCGAAGAAAGTCCTGCTCGCGTTAGTGCTGGGCGTGGTGTTCGGTGTGGCTCTGCACACCGTCTACGGTGCCGGCAACCCGGTACTGAAAGCCTCGATCGGCTGGTTCGATCTGGTGGGCAACGGTTACGTGCAGTTGCTGCAAATGATCGTGATCCCATTGGTGTTCGCCTCGATCCTCAGCGCCGTGGCCCGTCTGCACAACGCCTCGTCGCTGGGCAAGATCAGCTTCCTGACCATCGGCACGCTGCTGTTCACCACGGCCATTGCGGCGCTGATCGGTATCGGGCTGACCAACCTCTTCGGCCTGACCGCCGAAGGCCTGGTGGCTGGCACTCAGGAAATGGCGCGTCTGCAAACCATCCAGACCGACTACGCGGGCAAGGTTGCCGACCTGAATGTGCCGCAGCTGTTGCTGTCGTTCATTCCGCAAAACCCGTTCGCCGACCTCGCTCGCGCCAAGCCGACCTCGATCATCAGCGTGGTGATTTTTGCTGCATTCCTTGGGGTCGCGGCGCTGCAACTGCTGAAAGATGACGTCGAGAAAGGTCAGAAAGTGATCAACGCCATCGACACCCTGCAAGCCTGGGTGATGCGTCTGGTGCGTCTGGTGATGAAGCTGACCCCTTACGGCGTATTGGCGCTGATGACCAAAGTGGTCGCCGGCTCCAACCTGCAGGACATCATCAAACTCGGCAGTTTCGTGGTGATTTCCTACCTCGGGCTGGGCCTGATGTTTGTGGTCCATGGCCTGCTGGTCTCGGCGGCCGGGATCAATCCGCTGCGGTTCTTCCGCAAGATCTGGCCGGTGCTGACGTTTGCTTTCACCAGCCGCTCCAGCGCTGCGACCATTCCGCTGAGCATCGAAGCCCAGACCCGCCGCTTGGGTATTCCACAGTCCATCGCCAGTTTCGCTGCGTCGTTTGGCGCGACCATTGGCCAGAACGGTTGTGCCGGTCTGTACCCGGCGATGTTGGCGGTGATGGTCGCGCCAACCGTGGGCATCAACCCGCTGGACCCGCTGTGGATCGCGACGCTGGTGGCGATTGTGACGCTGAGTTCGGCCGGTGTGGCGGGGGTTGGCGGTGGCGCGACGTTTGCCGCGTTGATCGTATTGCCAGCGATGGGCTTGCCGGTGTCACTGGTGGCGTTGCTGATTTCGGTTGAGCCGCTGATCGACATGGGCCGCACGGCGTTGAACGTCAGCGGTTCGATAACGGCCGGTGCGATCACCAGCCAGATCATGCAGCAGACCGATAAAGAGCTGCTGGATGCGGATGCGCATTCGGAGTTGGCTCACGCTTAACCCGCTCTGATCGTTCCCATGCTCCCGCGTGGGAATGCCTCAAGGGACGCTCCGCGTCCAGTGACGCGGAGCGTCACGGGCTGCATTCCCACGCAGAGCGTGGGAACGATCTATGCGCGCTCCCACACCTCGAAGTTGTAGGCCGGCTTGTCGCCTTCCGCTGGATTCGGCACGTTCGACACCAGCTTCCACTGCTTCAAATCAAACTCCGGAAACCACGCATCCCCTTCCGGGCTCAGCGCCACGCGCGTCAAATACAGCCGATCAGCCTGCGCCAACCCCTGCGCATACAACTGCGCCCCGCCGATCAGCATCAGCTCATCGACGCCCTGCTCCCGAGCCCACTCTTCAGCGCGAACCACCGCAGCCTCCAGCGACGGATAAACTTCCGCGCCCTCGAGTTGCAGATCCGCCTGACGGCTGACCACGATGTTCAACCGGCCCGGCAACGGACGACCGAGGGAATCCCAGGTCTTGCGACCCATGATGATCGGCTTGCCGAGGGTCGTGGCCTTGAAGTATTTGAAGTCCCCCGGCAAGTGCCAGGGCATGCTGTTGTCGACGCCGATCACACGGTTTTCACCGAGGGCTGCGATCAGGCTGAGGGGGAGTGATTTAGTCATGCCGGCGAGGATACCAGAGCCTCCCGTACCCCGATAAGCGTCACAGCGGTTATGCTCACAGCTCGATTGAGCGACGGGATGCCGCGTGACTGAACTGACTCCACTGCAAAACCTCTGGCTGACCGAGACGGTGCGCCTGCGTGAAGAACACGCCGGCCCCCTGGATGATCTGGAAGCCAACCGACTGGCCCGCAGCGCGGGCGGTGATCTGCCGACACGGATTCAACGCCGCGCCCTATGGCTGGCCGAGCGCGATGGGCTGACCAATGCCCTCACACATTGGCTGCAAGGCGCACGTTTGGCGCTGATCGTGATGGCGCTGCTGGCCATTGCCAGCGGCGCCGGCCTGGCGTTTGCCGCGTTGGGCGACGGACAAACCCCGGTCAATGTGTTCTGGGCCTTGGGCAGTTTGCTCGGACTGAACCTGATTCTATTGCTGAGCTGGGCGCTGAGCCTAGTCTTCGCCGGCGAACACGGCGCAACGCTGGGACGCCTATGGTTATGGCTCAGCGAAAAACTCGCCCGCGATGCCAAAGCCGCGCAACTGGCCCCGGCCCTGCTGCTCTTGCTGCAACGACAGAAACTCAATCGCTGGGCGGTTGGCGTACTGGTCAACAGCTTGTGGTTGCTCGCCATGCTCAGCGCGCTGGTCATGCTGTTGATGCTGATGGCGACCCGGCGTTATGGCTTCGTCTGGGAAACCACGCTCCTGGGCGGCGACACCTTCGTCGCCATGACCCAGGCCCTCGGCGCCCTGCCGGCCATGCTGGGTTTCAACGTTCCGACCGTGGAGATGATCCGCGCCAGCGGCGATGCCGCGCTCAACATCGAAAGCGCCCGTCAAGCCTGGGCCACATGGCTGGTCGGCGTGCTGGTGGTCTACGGTGTTTTGCCGCGCCTGTTGCTGGCGCTGTTTTGCCTGTGGCGCTGGAAAACCGGCCAAGCGGCCTTGCACCTGGATTTGAACCTGCCCGGCTACGCCCAACTGCGTGAACGGCTGATGCCGACCAGTGAACGCCTGGGCATCAGCGACGCGGCGCCAGAACAACTGCATCGAATCGAAAACGGGGTCAGCGACCTACCAAGCGATGGCGCGCTGTTGGTGGCCATCGAGCTGGACGATCAACGCCCCTGGCCGCCGCCACTGCCGAAGTCCGTGAGCAATGCCGGCATCCTCGACAGTCGCGAATCGCGGCACAAACTCCTCGAACAACTGAGCCGCTTTCCCCCGGCCCGTCTGGCCATCGCTTGCGATCCTCGACGCTCGCCGGACCGCGGCAGCCTGGCACTGATCGCCGAACTGGCCCGCAGCGCCAGCGCCACCCGTGTCTGGTTGCTGCAAGCACCGCCGGGCGAGGCGCTCGACGCCCAAAGGCTGGGCGACTGGCACGTGGCGCTGCAACAGTTGGACTTGCCGTTCGCCGATTGCGCGCCGTTGAACTGGCTGGAGAGCGGTCATGACTAATCCGTGGAAAGCGCCCTTGAAGCTCGCCGTGGTCGGCCACACCAATGTCGGCAAAACCTCGTTGCTGCGCACCCTGACCCGCGATGTCGGTTTTGGTGAGGTGTCACATCGCCCCAGCACCACACGACACGTCGAAGGCGCACGGTTGTCGGTGGACGGCGAGCCGTTGCTCGACCTCTACGATACCCCCGGCCTGGAAGATGCCATCGCGCTGCTCGACTATCTCGAACGCCTGGAACGTCCCGGCGAACGTCTCGACGGCCCGGCACGGTTAGCGCGATTTCTTGAAGGCAGCGAAGCACGACAACGGTTTGAACAGGAAGCCAAGGTGCTGCGGCAACTGCTGACCTGCGACGCCGGTCTCTACGTGATCGACGCCCGGGAACCGGTGCTGGCCAAATACCGCGACGAACTGGAAGTGTTGGCCAGCTGCGGCAAACCGCTGTTGCCGGTATTGAATTTCGTCAGCAGCGCCAACCACCGCGAACCGGATTGGCGCGAGGCATTGGCACGTCTGGGCTTGCATGCATTGGTGCGTTTCGACAGCGTCGCACCGCCGGAGGATGGCGAACGTCGACTCTATGAAAGCCTCGCCCTGCTGCTGGAAAACGCCCGGCCGCAACTGGAACGTTTGATCGCCGATCAGCAAGCGCAACGTCGGGCCCGGCAACAGAGTGCAGCGCGGCTGATTGCCGAATTATTGATCGACTGCGCCGCCTGCCGACGCAGCGTGGTCAGCGAAGCCGAGCAAGAACAGCAGGCCATCAACGAACTGCGCAAAGCGGTTCGACAACGGGAACAACGCTGCGTCGAAGCGCTGCTCAAGCTCTACGCCTTCCGCCCACAGGACGCGGCGGCCAGTGATCTGCCGCTGCTCGATGGCCGCTGGGGTGACGACCTGTTCAACCCGGAAACCTTGAAGCAACTCGGCGTGCGAGTCGGTGGCGGTATCGCGGCCGGCGCGGCAGCCGGGGCCGGCGTGGACTTGCTGGTCGGCGGCCTGACCCTCGGCGCGGCCGCATTGGCTGGCGCGATTGCCGGTGGCGCCCTGCAAACGGCCCGCAGTTATGGCAGTCGGTTGATGGGCAAGATCAAAGGCCAGCGTGAACTGACCGTCGATGACAGCGTGCTGCGGCTGTTGGCGTTGCGCCAGCGGCAACTGCTGCATGCGCTCAATGCGCGCGGGCACGCGGCGATGGACAGCATTCAGGTCGCCACACCCCAGGACAAATCCTGGCGCGAAGGCAAACTGCCCGAACCGCTGAACAAGGCCCGGGCGCATCCGCAGTGGTCGTCACTCAATCCCTATCCGAAGTTGAGCCAGGCGGAACGGCAGGAGCAGATCGAAGCGTTGGCGCAGCAGCTCTGAACCTGATCGTTTCCACGCTCCCGCGTGGGAACGATCAACCACTACCAATCGACCTTCAGAAACTCTCTCACCAACGCTGTGACACGACTGCGATCCGTGCGATCCGCGCGCCCGTCATTGTCCACATCCGAACTCAGTATCACCTCCAGCCCACCATCGTTATCAAGATCGTGAGCCGCGGCTTTATAGGCAATCTTCTGCCCCTCGTGAAAATGCAGCCGCACCGTTTCAGGTGTACCGTCAGCGGATGGATTCTGCGAGAAGATGCGCAAGTGTCGCTCCTCACCTTCACCCTCGTTGAACCAGGCGCATTTCAAATAGGTTTTGCCAAAAGAACTGAGCCGCTGCCGATCCACATCCATCGTCTCACGCTGCAACCGATCATCTTCATGGAACTCAAAATGAACGGTATCTGCCGAGCCCTTCCTGCTTCGATCCTGTGCAATCACTTTCAAATAACGCATCCGTGCGCTTCCTTGCGAAAAGCCCAGATTGAACCGTTACTGCAAGCCCCTCCATCCGCCGTTTCTCAATTGCCTGTGAGACAACTCATTGCACCTTGCGGGACAAGAGACCGACCGCCTTGCGTTTCAACACCTCCAGATCCATCACCGGCACCGCCATCTCCTTTGCCAACTCATCCCACTGGCGCATCCGCAGACTGACCTCGCACAACGGATCTTGCTCGAACGCTTCAGCCTCGGCCGCCGTCATCACCCCGCCTTGATACTCCAGCGTCCGACGACTGGCTTTGCTCAAGCGCTCGTAGTACCCAGGCTCTTTCAGCGTCAGGTAACGCTTGGCCTGAACGTGGTACTCCACCAGCCGCGCCATGCGCTCGCTGAAACCTGCCCGGCGTAAGTAGTCCGCGCCCAGGCGCTCGTGACTGACCACGCCGAAGCCGCCCATGTTCTCGGCACTCTCGGCGCAGATATGCCCGATGTCGTGGAAGAACGCAGCCAGGACCACTTCGTCATCGAAACCCTCGGCCATCGCCCGTTCGGCAGCCTGGGACATGTGCTCGATCTGCGACACCGGCTCGCCGATGTAATCGCTGTCGCCAAAGCGCTCGTACAGACCGAACACCTCGGCGATCACTTGCTCATTGCGGTCCATCAACGCTCTCCCAGCAACGTCGCTACGTTACGTTCAGCCATCGCCGGGCCGACGCTCATGCCGACACCCGTGTGCATCAGTGCCACGCTCACACCCGGCATCGGCCGCAGAAACGAGAACGGCCCCGGCCCCCGTGAACCATAGACGCCCTGCCAGCGTTCGACCACTTGCACCCTGCAGCCCAACGCCTGCTCGGCCAGTTCAATCATCCAGTTATCCACCTGCTCGGCGTTGAACGGCGACGGATCGCTGCCGTAATGGTGGGAGTCGCCAATGATCAACTCGCCATAAGGTGTCGGGCTGATCAGCAGGTGAATGCCGTGTTCATGCAGGTGCGGTTCCTCGCGCAGGATTTGCGCCTGCACCGCCGCCGCTTGCGGCAGATCGGCGAAGGCGCCGTAGTGCACGCAACTCAGACCGGTGAGCAGCGCGTGTTGCAGGTTGAGGTTGATATGCGGTCGGGCGCGAAGCATTTGCAGGCGGCAGATTTGCGGGTTGAGTTCGACGATCGGCTCGGCCAGCAGCGTCTGATAATCGTGGCCGGAACAGACGATGATCTGCTCGGCACTGAAGGCTCCGGCGGTGCTGTGCACGCGGCCGGGCTCGATGTCGCGCACGAGTGTGGAGAAGTGAAACGTGACATCGAGGTCGCGATGCAGGTAGTCGATCAGCGCTGGAATCGCTTCGCGGGAATACAGTTGCTGATCGTCCATCCCGTGCAACGCGGCGCGGTGATGGCTGAATTGGCCGCGGTACACATCGCGCAATGCAGCGCCGCGTAGCAGGTCGACGCGGTAACCGTGTTCCACGGCGCGACCGGCGCAGAAGGCTTCCAGCAGGTGTTCTTCGGCTTCGGTGCGGGCAAACAGGTATGAACCGTTGCGCTTGAGTTGCAGGTCGGCGAGTTGTGCCCATTGGCCCCAGATCTCGCGGCTGGCTTTGGCCAGTTCGAGCATCGGGCCCGGTGGCTGGCCGGTGACCAGGGCCTGGCCGAAGTTGCGAACCGAGGCGCCCAGCGGGGTTTCGCTGCGTTCGAAAACGGTGACTTTCAGACCGCGCCGGGCGGCGGCGTAGGCGTGGGACAGGCCGAGAATGCCGGCGCCGACGATCAGCATGTCGTTGTGGTGTGTCATGGAGAGGTGTCCTGAATTCGAAGCCGCCTTCGCGGGCAAGCCCGCTCCCACAGGGTCCGTGGTGTTCACAAAACCTGTGGGAGCGGGCTTGCCCGCGAAGGGGCCCTGTCAGCCGATGAAAATCTTACTTGGCAGCCACTTTCTCGGACTTGCCGTCATAGCGCTTGCGCCACTCGGCCAGGATCTGGTCGCGATTCTTCGAGGCCCAGGCAAAGTCGTTCTTGATCAAACGCTGCTCATAATCGGCCGGCAATTCGGTCTGCGGCTTGGCGATACCCGGTTGCGCGAGGACGGCGAAGTTCTCTTTATAAAGCTCCATCGCCGCCGGGCTCGCGGAGAAGTCAGCCAGTTGCTTCGCCGCCTCTTCGTGCGGGGTGCCCTTGATGACTGCGGTCGCTTCGATCTCCCAGCCCAGGCCTTCTTTCGGCAGGATGATGTCCAGTGGCGCGCCTTGGCGTTTCAGCTGAACGGCCGGGTACTCGAAGGAAATGCCGATCGGAAATTCGCCCGACGCCGCCAGTTTGCAGGGCTTGGAACCGGAGTGAACGTACTGGCCGATGTTCTGGTGCAGGTCGTCCATGTACTGCCAGCCCTGCTTCTCGCCGAAGGTTTGCAGCCAGGCGCTGACGTCGAGGAAACCGGTGCCGGACGAGGCCGGGTTGGGCATCACGATCTTGCCTTTGTACTCAGGCTTGGTCAGGTCCTGCCAGCTCACCGGTTTGGTTAAACCCTGCTTTTCGGCCTCGACGGTGTTGAAGCAAATGGTCGCCGCCCAGACGTCCATGCCGACCCAGGCTGGCGGGTTGGCGGCGTCGCGGTAGTTGCTGCCGATCTTGCCCAGGTCTTTCGGTGCGTAGCTTTGCAGCATGCCTTGCTGGTCGAGAATCGCCAGGCTCGACGCCGCCAGGCCCCACACGGCGTCAGCCTGCGGGCGGGCTTTTTCGGCCAGCAGTTTGGCGGTGATGATGCCGGTGGAGTCGCGCACCCACTTGATCTCGACGTCCGGGTTGGCCTTTTCGAAGGCTGCTTTGTAAGTCTTCAATTGCTCGGCTTCGAGGGCGGTGTACACCGTCAACTCGGTTTTCGCCGCGAAGGCGTTCAGGCTGAAAGCGGTGAGGACAGCAGCGGCCAGGGCCATAGGCTTGAACATGATCTTTTCCTGTTTGAGTTGAGGGGTTGAATCAATGACCAGGCGCGGTCTGCCGCCAGGCCTGGGAGCGGCGCAACAAACCGCGCGAAGCCCAGGCCAGCAGCAGGGACACGCCCGCCGAGGTGAACAGAATCAGGGTCGACATCGCCGCCGCGCCGCCGACGTTGCCGGCGTCGTCCATGTTCAGCACCGCCACCGCCGCGAGGATGGTGTCGGGGCTGTAGAGGAAGATCGCTGCCGAGACGGTGGTCATGGCCGAGACGAACAGGTAGCGCACGATGTCCAGCAACGCCGGCAGGCAGATCGGCACGGTGACGCGCAGGTAATGCCGATACAGCGGCGCCTTGAGCGACAGCGCGGCGGCTTCGAACTCGGCGTCGAGTTGGCGCAACGCGGTGGTGGCGGTCATTTGCGCGGTGGTCAAATAGTGAGCAATGGTGCAGACCACCAGCAGGGTCATGGTCCCGTAGAGCACATGCAGAGGGTTGCCGCTGAGGTTGAAGAAGAAGACGTAACCCAGGCCCAGCACCAGACCCGGCACCGCCATCGGTACGAAACTGAGCATGCGCAGTGTCAGGTTCAGTCCGCGCTGGCCCTTGGTTTTTTCCATCAGGTAGGCGCCGGTGAAGATCAGCACGCTGCCGATCAACGCCGTGCACAAGGCCATCTTCACGCTGTTGCCATAGGCCAGCCAGCCGCCGCCCGCCGTGTCGTTGAACTGGTAATGATTGAGCGACAGCGACAGGTTGTACGGCCAGAATTTCACCAGCGACGAGTACACCGCCATGCCGAACACCAGCAGCAACACCGCGCAGATCAGCAGCACGATGGTCAGGTAGCAACCGTCGCGCAGTTTCGACGGCGCCGGTTGAAAGACCTGCGCTCGACCGCTCATGGAATCGCCGTGACGCCGACGCAACCAGGCATCGACACCGAAACTGAACAGCGCCGGCAACAGCAGGACCATGCCGATCAACGCGCCGCGACCGAATTGTTGCTGGCCAACCACGGCTTTGTAGGCTTCCAGCGCCAGCACCTGATAATCGCCGCCGACCACCACGGGCACGCCGAAGTCGGTGATGGTCAGGGTGAACACCAGACAGAACGCCGCGAACACAGCCTGACGCGTTGCCGGCCAAGTGATGCTGCGAAAGGCCTTCGCCGGACTGGCGCCCATGCTGGAGGCGGCATCGAACAGTCGCGCATCCGCCAGGGACAGGGCCGACAGCAAAATCATCAGCGCGTGTGGGAAGGTGTAGATGACCTCACCCAGAACAATGCCCCAGAAACCGTAGATATTGTCTGAGAGCAAACCGCGCAACATGCCCTGGTTGCCGAACAGATAGACCAGCGCAATACCCGGCAACATCGACGGCGCCATCAGCGGCAACAGCGACATGCCGCGCCAGATGCCTTTGCCTGGAATCAAGGTGCGTTGCAGGGCGTAGGCAAACAGGTAAGCCAGCGGTACGACAATCGCCGCCACGCTCAGGGAAACTTTCAGGCTATTGCCGAGCAACCAGTGGAAATTCGCACTGGTCGCCAATTCACGGGCGGCCACCAGACCGCCGCCCTGCCCGGCTTCCGAGCTGAAACCGCGCCAGAAGATCGCCAGCAACGGCATCAGTACCGCAACGCCGAGCAACACCAGCAACAGGACTTTGCCGCCGACCACGAACACCCGGTCGCCGATCTCGGCACGGGAGGTCTGCCGAACCTGCTTGTGCGGTATCGGCAGCGCGAGGTTCGCGCTCATCAGGCAAACACCTGCAGGCAGCGCGGCGGCAAGGCGACCATGATCTGCTGCGCGCCGAGGCGCGGCATGGCTTCCGGTGCCAGTTCCGCCAGCAATGCATGGCCCGGCAGTTGATCGAGTTCGAAGCTCATGCGGCAGCGGTTGCCGAGGAAGGTGATTTCGCGAACCTTGGCCGGGAACAGGTTTTCTTCATGCACGGGCGGGTTGACGTTGATCGCTTCGGGACGGCAAAACAGACGACCCGATGCGGCGTTGCCCGAATCGGCGGCCAGGCGCATGTTCATCCCGCCGACCCGGGCATGGCTGTCGCTGCTGCGCTGGAATGGCAGCCAGTTGCCCTGGCCGACGAACTCCGCCACAAACGGTGTGGCCGGGCGGTCGTAGATTTCCTGAGGCGTGGCGTATTGCTCGACCTTGCCGTTGTTCATCACGGCGATGCGGTCGGCCATCAGCATGGCTTCGTCCTGATTGTGGGTGACCATCAGGGTGGTGATGCCGAGGTTGCGCTGCAGTTGGCGCAGTTCGGTGCACAGGTGCTCGCGGACCCGGGCATCGAGGGCCGACATCGGTTCGTCCAGCAGCAGCAACGAAGGTGCCGGCGCCAGGGCCCGAGCCAGTGCGACGCGCTGCTGTTGGCCGCCGGACAATTGGCCGGGGTACTTTTTCTCACTGCCGATCAGGCCGACCAGCTCCAGCATCTGACCGACACGCTGGCGCACTTCATCGCGACCACTGCCGGCGAGGCCGTAGGCTATGTTCGCTTCGACGGTGAGATTGGGAAACAGCGCGTAGGACTGAAACAGAATGCCGTAGTCCCGAGCCTGGGGCGCCAGGTGGGAAACGTCGCGATCGCCGAGGTACAACTCGCCGCTGTCCTGCTTCTCAAGACCAGCGATGCAACGCAACAAAGTGGTTTTGCCGCAGCCCGACGGGCCAAGCAGGCACACCAGTTCACCGGCTTCCACGTCGAGGGAAACGTTATCCAGCGCGGTAAAGGCGCCGAAGCGTTTCTGCACGCCACGCACTTTCATCGGGGCGCCGGGGTTGGTCAGGGCAGTTGCGATCGAGTGGTTCATGGACAGGCCTCATCAAGCAGATGAAGGCCATCCTAGATTTGTAATGCGTCCGTCATGTGGCAGTGAGGCAAAAACGGCTGATAGTGGTATTCGAGGATTTGGGTTCACCGCCGATCGTTCCCACGCTCTGCGTGGGAATGCAGCCCGGGACGCTCTGCGTCCCAAGAGCCGAACGCGGAGCGTCCGTTGAGGCATTCCCACGCAGAGCGTGGGAACGATCATTACGCGGGGGCCATTTCCTGCGCCAACCCCAGAAACGCCGCCGGCAGCCGTGCGTTTTTTCGCTCCTTGAGGCAGTACAAATACTCAGGGATCTGCGGCGCATTCTCCAGGGTCAGCACGCGCAGTTGCGGATCATGCGGCACTTCCTGTCGGGCGATGATGCTGATGCCGATGTTGCGCAACACCGCCTCACGGATCGACTCACGGCTGCCAATCTCCAGCAGCGGCCCGAAACTCACCCCGGCGCCGGCCAGCAACTCTTCGGTCAGGCGTCGAGTAGTCGAGCCCGACTCGCGCATCAATAACGTATGCCCGGCCAACGCACTGAGCGGCACATGCTCGTGAACCGCCAGCGGATGATTGCGATGCACCGCCAGCACCAGCGGATCGCTGCCGAGCACCCGGCGAATCAACCGAGCATCGTCGAGCAACTGCGACGACGCCGCGACATCCACCCGGTAATCCTCCAGCGCTTCAAGCACCTGCTGGGAGTTGCCGATCTCCACCGACACTTCCACCTGCGGCAAGCGCTCGCGAAAGGTCTTCACCAGATCGAGGATGTAATACGGCGCCGTCGCGGCGATGCGCAACGTGCCCTGGACCTGACCGCTGTTGCGCAGGAAAAACTCGATGTCGGCTTCCTGCTGCAACAGCACCTTCACCATCGGCAACAGCCGCGCACCTTCATCGCTGACGCTGAGGCGGCGGCCGCCACGGTAGAACAGTTCAACCGAGTACTGACTTTCCAGATTGCGAATCTGGGTCGTCACCGTGGGTTGGCTCAGGCCGAGTTTTTTTGCCGCCAGGGTAATGCTGCCCAAGCGGGCAACCATGTAAAACGCCTTCAGCTCGGCACTCAGCACACCCTTCCCCCATCGCTTATTTGCGCAACAGGCGCAAACCGTTGAACACCACCAACAGGCTCACACCCATGTCGGCGAACACCGCCATCCACATGGTGGCGATCCCGGCGAAGGTTACCCCAAGAAAGATCGCTTTGATGACCAATGCCAAGGCAATGTTCTGTTTGAGGATGCTTGAGGTTTGCCGTGACAGGCGAATGAAGGTCGGGATCTTGCGCAGATCGTCGTCCATCAGGGCGACATCGGCGGTCTCGATGGCGGTATCGGTGCCCGCTGCCGCCATGGCAAAACCGATCTCGGCGCGCGCCAGCGCCGGAGCGTCGTTGATGCCGTCGCCGACCATGCCAACGTTATGGCCCCGAGCATAAAGGTCATCGATGGCTTGCAGTTTGTCGGTCGGCAGCAGATCGCCCCTGGCCTCGTCGATGCCGACTTGCGCGGCAATCGCCTGAGCGGTGTGGACGTTGTCGCCGGTGAGCATCAGGGTTTTGATGCCCAGCGCGTGCAATTGCTGGATCGCCTCGCGGCTGGACTCTTTCACGGTGTCAGCCACGGCGAACAGCGCCAGCGGGCCGGATTTGTCGAGCAGCAACACCACGGACTTGCCCTGTTGCTCCAGCGCGAACAGCTTTTCCTCCAGTTCAGGCGAGCACAGGTTCAGTTCTTCCACTAAACGGTGATTACCCAAGTGATAAACCTGACCGTTGATTTCGCCGCGTACACCGCGACCGGCCAGCGCCTCGAAGTTATCCACAATCAGCGGAGCGAATTGTTTATCCACAGCCGCGTTAGCAATGGCCAGGGATACCGGGTGATCGGAGCGACCGGCGAGCGCTGCGGCAATCGCCGGGGCTGATTCGTCCGCCGTCGGATCAAGCGACAGGTAATCGGTCTGCACCGGTTTGCCGTGGGTGATCGTGCCGGTCTTGTCCAACGCCAGGTAATCGAGTTTGTAGCCGCCCTCCAGATAGACGCCGCCCTTCACCAGAATGCCTTTGCGCGCCGCCGCCGCGAGGCCGCTGACGATGGTCACTGGCGTAGAAATCACCAGCGCGCATGGGCAGGCGACCACTAACAACACCAACGCCCGGTAGATCCAGTCAAACCACAGTGCCCCCATAAACAGTGGCGGAATCACCGCCACCGCGAGAGCCAGGATGAACACCGCCGGGGTGTAGATTTTCGAGAAGCTGTCGACGAAACGCTGGGTCGGCGCCCGCGCGCCCTGGGCCTGTTCCACGGCGTGGATGATCCGCGCCAGGGTCGAGTTGTTGGCCGCCGCAGTGACCGAGTACTCAAGGGAACCGGCCTGATTGATGGTGCCGGCGAAGACTTTATCGCCGATGGTCTTCTCCACCGGCAGGCTTTCGCCGGTGATCGGCGCCTGATCGATGGTCGAACTGCCCGACACCACTTCACCGTCCAGACCGATTCGCTCACCGGGACGCACCCGCACCCGCGCACCCAACTCGATGGCTTTGACAGGCTGCAAGACCCAACTGCCGTCGGCCTGCTGCACCGTGGCCTGTTCCGGGGTCATCTGCATCAGGCCACTGATGGCGTTGCGCGCCCGGTCCAAAGACTTGGCCTCGATCAATTCGGCAACGGTGAACAGGAACATCACCATCGCCGCTTCCGGCCACTGACCGATCAGGATCGCGCCAGTCACTGCGATGCTCATCAGCGCGTTGATGTTCAGGTTGAGGTTTTTAAGTGCGATCCAGCCCTTTTTATAGGTGCCGAGGCCGCCGCTGAGGATCGAGATCAGCGCGATGACCGCCACCACCCAGTTCGGCGCAGCGTTGGTGAAGTGGATAACTTCGGCGATCAGGGCGCCAACACCCGACAGCGCCAAGGGCCACCAGTGCTTTTTCTCGGGCGCCGGCGCTGGCGGTTCAACGCCCTGCTCCAGCGGCTCGGCCAGCATGCCGAGGGACTTGATCGCGTCGATGATCGGCGCAGTGCTCGGCAGGTCATGGGTGACGCCCAACACGCGGTTGATCAGGTTGAATTCCAGTTGCTGCACGCCCGAGAGTTTGCCGAGTTTGTTCTCGATCAGCGTCTGCTCGGTCGGACAATCCATGGCGTCGATGCGGAAATTGCTCAGTCGCGCACCGGCCGTTGGGGTTTCGCTCAACTTGATCAGCGACGGTGCCGCCACTTTGGCGGAACAGCAGGAATCCCCGTGGCTGCCATGCTCATGCTTCTGTACAGGCTGCAGCTTGTGGCTGTGATCGTGATCGTGATCGTGATCGTGATCGTGATCAGCCTCGGGTTTGTGCGTGTGAAGGGAATCGCTCATTGGGTCGCGTCCGGAAAGGTGCCTGTTGCCAAGTAAAGACCCTGTAGCCACTATAGGGTCAAGCACCCTTTTGGAGATTGCCGTCATGAAGATCGGAGAACTGGCCAGACTCACCGACTGCGCTGTGGAAACCATTCGCTATTACGAGCGCGAAAACCTCCTGCCAGAGCCGGCCCGCAGCGACGGCAACTACCGCGTCTACACCCAGGCCCACGCCGAGCGTCTGACGTTCATCCGCAACTGCCGCACCCTCGACATGACGCTGGAAGAAATCCGCAGCCTGCTGGCCCTGCGCGACAGTCCGCAGGATCAGTGCGAAAGCGTGAATGCGCTGATCGACGAACACATTCATCACGTGAAGGCGCGGATCGACGGGTTGATGGCGTTGCAGACACAACTGCTCGACCTGCGCCAACGTTGCAGCGAAGGGCCGGATATCGATCAGTGCGGGATTTTGCAGCGGCTGGAGGTCAGCGGCGGGGTTGTAGCGACGGAGGTTGAGCATTCCCATGTCGGCCGCAGCCACGGCCATTAGCAGCCGATGATCGTTCCCACGCTCTGCGTGGGAACGATCAGGTGGGGCTAGACCGCCATCGGCGCGGTCATTGGGGCGTGGTGTTCGTAGCCTTCCAGCGAAAAATCGCTCGGCTCGATCAACTCCAGCCACTCCGGCTGATAAACACCGGTCTTGGCGAACTCCGGCACACGGTCGCTGATCACCAGTTTCGGCATCGGGAACGGCTCGCGCTTGAGCTGTTCATTCAGCATGTCCAAATGGTTTTCATAGACGTGGGCATCACCGATGAAATAGGTGAACCAGCGCGGCGTGTAACCGGTCAGGCGACCGATCAGGCTCAGCAGCGCGGCGCCTTCGGTAAGGTTGAACGGCGTGCCCAGGCCCAAATCGTTGGAGCGGATGTACAGAGTCAAAGAGATCTCTTTGGTCTCCACATTCGGGTGGAACTGGTACAGCAAGTGGCACGGCGGCAGGGCCATTTCGTCGAGCTGGGCCACGTTCCAGCCGTGGAACAGGATGCGGCGGCTGCCCGGGTCCTTGATGATGGTGTCGACGCACTGGCGGATCTGGTCGATCGCCTTGTACAGCACCACGTAGGCTTGACCGTCTTCTTCGCCTTCGGCGATCTGGCGATAGCCCTGACTCAGGGTCTGTTCGATGGCGGCCTGGTTGCTGACCGGGATCTGCTTGTATGCCGGCCATTTGCGCCATTGCACGCCGTAGATCTCGCCAAGGTCGTCTTCGCCCTGACGGAACGGATTGGCCAGCCACTGGGCGTTTTCGTTGGCGTTCTGATCCCAGACCTTGCAGCCCAGCGCACGGAATTCGGCGGCGTTGTTCACCCCGCGCAGAAAACCGCACATCTCGCCGATGGCCGATTTGAAGGCCATTTTGCGGGTAGTGATCGCCGGGAAACCTTCCTTGAGGTCATAACGCAGCATCGCGCCAGGGAAGCTGATGGTGTTCACGCCGGTGCGGTTGGCCTGTTTGGTGCCGTTCTTGATGACGTGGGCGACCAGTTCGAGATATTGCTTCATGAGTTACCTGTGTCCTTGAACCCGGGACCGTCGCCCCGGGGTTCGAATTTATACAACCGCTGCTGGAGCCGCCGGTGCACGGCGATACGCCAGCCAGATCAGGAACAGACCGCCGAGGATCATCGGTACGCACAGTACCTGACCCATGGTCAGCCAGTTCCAGGCCAGATAGCCCAGTTGCGCGTCCGGTACGCGGACGAATTCGACGATGAAACGGAAGATGCCATAGAACAGCGCGAACATCCCGGACACCGCCATGGTCGGCCGCGGCTTGCGCGAGAACAACCAGAGAATGGCGAACAGCGCCACGCCTTCGAGCGCGAACTGATACAGCTGCGACGGGTGGCGCGCCAGTTGCGCCGGATCGGTCGGGAAGACCATTGCCCACGGCACATCGGTGGCCTTGCCCCACAACTCGGCGTTGATGAAGTTGCCGATCCGTCCGGCACCCAGACCGATCGGCACCATCGGTGCGACGAAGTCCATCAGCTGGAAGAACGACTTGCCGTTCTTTTTACCAAACCACAACGCCGCCAGCATCACGCCGATGAACCCGCCGTGGAACGACATGCCGCCCTTCCACACTTCAAAGATCAACAACGGATTGGCGATGTAAGCACTCAGATCGTAGAACAGCACATAGCCCAAGCGGCCGCCGACGATGACCCCCATCGACATCCAGAACACCATGTCGGAGAGCTTCTCTTTACTCCAGGTCGGGTCGAAGCGGTTCAACCGGCGCGACGCCAGCAGCCAGGCGCCGCCGATGCCGATCAGGTACATCAAGCCGTACCAGTGGATTTTCAGCGGACCGATGGCCAAGGCCACCGGGTCAATCTGCGGGTAAGGCAGCATTGCGACTCCTCGTTAGAGTTGAAACCTTCAAATTCCCGGGCGACGCTGTCACGCCAGGATTAAGCCAGGATTGCGCTACGCGTCAGAGCAAGAAGCTCAAGCCGACGCAAAACAGCAAAGCGGCAAACAGTCTTTTCAGCAAGCGCGGCGACAGCGAGTGGGCCAGTCGCGCACCGAGGCGGGCGAAGACCATGCTGGTCAGGGCAATCCCCAGCAACGCCGGCAAATAAACAAAACCGAGACTATGGGCCGGCAGCAGCGGATCGTGCCACCCCAGAATCATGAAACTTAATGCACTGGCCAAGGCGATTGGCAGGCCACAGGCCGACGAAGTGGCCACCGCCTGCTGCATCGGCACGCTGCGCCAGGTCAGGAACGGCACGGTCAACGAACCGCCGCCGATCCCGAAAATCGCCGAGGCCCAGCCAATCACACTGCCCGCCACGGTCAGACCGACTTTGCCCGGCACCGTTCGGCTGGCCTTGGGTTTGAAGTCCAAAGCGAGTTGAACGGCGATGATCAGCGCAAATACACCAATAATCTTCTGCAAATTAGGCCCGGAAATCGCTTCGGCCGTCAGCGCGCCGAAACCGGCACCAATCAGAATGCCGAGGGTCATCCAGGCAAAAATCGGCCAACGCACGGCACCGCGACGGTGATGTTCGCGGATCGCATTGATCGAGGTAAATATGATGGTCGCCAGGGAGGTGCCGACTGCCAGATGCGTCAGGATCGACGCATCAAATCCCTGCAAGGTGAAACTGAACACCAGCACCGGGACAATGATGATCCCGCCGCCTACCCCGAACAGCCCGGCCAGCACGCCCGCACAGGCGCCCAGCGCCAGATAGAGCAGAAATTCCATGGCCACATCCCCAAGCATCCCGAATCAGGAGCGGCATGGTAACGGAAGCATGGCCTCTGGCTCCACTGTGGATGGCGATGGATCGATGAGCGATGTCTGCGTAGAGTGAGCAAAAAACACACAAGGACCACCTTATGTGCCTGATTGTTTTCGCTTGGCGACCGGGTCACGCCCAGCCGCTGATCGTGGCGGCCAACCGCGACGAATTCTATGCCCGGCCCAGCCTGCCGCTGGCGCAGTGGCCCGAAGCACCACAGGTGTATGCCGGTCGCGACCTGGAGGCCGGCGGCACCTGGCTCGGTGTTGGCGCCAATGGACGCTTCGCCGCACTGACCAATATCCGCGATCCGCATCAACCGCCCGCACGCAAGTCGCGAGGAGAGCTGGTGGCGCGATTTCTTGGCGGGGATATGCCGATAGATGACTACTTGAGCGACGTTGTTGCACGTTCGCTGGAATATTCCGGATTTAACCTGCTGGTTGGCAATGCCAACGAACTGTGGCACTTCAATGCCCGGGAGACTGAGGCGGTAATGCTGCCACCGGGGGTTTATGGGTTGTCGAACGCCGGGCTGGATACGCCATGGCCGAAACTGCTCAAGGCGCGGGCGGCGCTGGAAGAAGTGCTGGACGACCCGCAACCCCAGGCTTTATTGGCCTTGCTGAATGATCCGCAGACCGCACCCTTTGCCGAACTGCCGGATACCGGGGTCGGGTTGGCCACCGAGACATTGCTGTCGAGTGTGTTTATTGCCAGTCCGACTTATGGGACGCGAGCGAGTACGGCGTTGATCGTGCATGCGGATGGGACGCGGCATTTGGTCGAGCGGAGTTTTGGGCCGTATGGCGGGCATTTGGGGAGGTAGAGGTCAGGGTTTGAAGCTCGGGCGATTAATTGTGGCGAGGGAGCTTGCTCCCGCTGGAGTGCGAAGCGCTCCCGATCCGGCCAATGCGTTCTTTCAGAAAAATCGCATCGGCCGGATTACGACTGCTTCGCAGCCGAACGGGAGCAAGCTCCCTCGCCACAGGCCATCAGCCTTTTAGAGGGTCTTGGCCGAAGCCGGATTAATCATCCGCGCCAACCCAAGGTTCTTCAGCGCCAATTGCAGCGAGCTGTGGATAACTTGCGGGTTGTCGATGGTCATCAGCTCCGCGAGCAATTCCTTGGCCTTGCTCAGGTTGATCTGACGCAACATCCACTTCACTTTCGGCAGGTTGGTGGCGTTCATCGACAGGCTGTCGAAGCCCATCGCCATCAACAGCACCGCCGCCGCCGGGTCACCGGCCATCTCACCGCAGATGCTCACTGGCTTGCCTTCGGCATGCGCGTCACGCACCACGCTCTGAAGGGCTTGCAGCACCGCCGGGTGCAGATAGTCGTAGAGGTCGGCTACCCGCGGGTTGTTTCGATCCACCGCCAACAGGTACTGGGTCAGGTCGTTGGAACCGACCGACAGGAAGTCTACTTGCCGCGCCAGTTCCTTGGTCTGATAAACCGCTGCCGGAATTTCGATCATCACGCCGATCGGCGGCATAGGCACGTCACAGCCTTCGTCGCGGACTTCGCCCCAGGCCCGGTGAATCAGGTGCAGGGCTTCTTCCAGTTCGTGAGTGCCGGAGATCATCGGCAGCAGAATCCGCAGATTGTTCAAGCCTTCGCTGGCCTTGAGCATGGCGCGGGTCTGCACCAGGAAGATTTCCGGGTGGTCGAGCGTGACGCGAATGCCGCGCCAGCCGAGGAACGGGTTGTCTTCCTTGATCGGGAAGTACGACAGCGATTTGTCGCCGCCGATGTCCAGGCTGCGCATCGTCACCGGTTGCGGGTGGAAGGCGGCGAGCTGCTCGCGATAGATCGCCAGCTGCTCCTTTTCGCTTGGGAACCTCTGATTGATCATGAACGGCACTTCGGTGCGGTACAGACCGACGCCTTCGGCTCCGCGCTTCTGCGCTCGCGCCACATCCGCCAGCAGGCCGGTATTGACCCACAGCGGCATGCGATGGCCATCGAGGGTCACGCACGGCAAGTCCCGCAGTGCATCCAGCCCGAGGGCCAGTTGCTTCTCTTCCTCGACCACTTCGGCGAACTGCTTGCGCAGCACTTCGCTGGGGTTGGTGTAGACCTCGCCGTGGTAGCCGTCGACGATCATCTGGATGCCGTCGACCTTGGAATACGGCAAGTCGACCAGGCCCATCACCGTCGGGATACCCATGGCGCGTGCCAGGATCGCCACGTGAGAGTTGCCGGAACCGAGTACCGACACCAGGCCGACCAGTTTGCCTTCCGGCACCTCGCCGAGCATTGCCGGCGTCAGTTCTTCGCTGATCAGAATGGTGTTGTCGGGGTAGACCAGGGTCTGCTGACGCTCTTCCTGCAAGTAGGCGAGCAAGCGCCGACCGAGGTCCTTGACGTCCGAGGCGCGCTCACGCAGGTAGGCGTCGTCCATCAATTCGAAACGGTTGACGTGTTCGGCGACCACCTGACGCAATGCGCCTTGGGCCCACTGGCCAGTCTTGATCACGGTAGTGATTTCGCTACCCAGTGACGCGTCGTCGAGCATCATCAGGTAAACATCGAACAGCGCGCGCTCTTCCGGGCGCAACTGGTTGGCCAGTTTGGCGGACAAGGCGCGCATGTCGGCGCGCACGCCTTCGATGGCGGTCTTGAACAGCCCGAGCTCAGCCGCGATGTCGGTGATGGTCTTGTCCGGCACCACGTCCAGGTCGGCCGGCGGCAGCATGACCACCGCGGTACCGACCGCCGCACCCGGCGAACCCGGTACGCCGATGAACTTGGCTTCCTGGATGCCCTTGCCCTGACGGCCCAGCCCGCGGATCGAACCGGTGGCCTCGGCGTGGGCGATAACGCCGGCGAGCTGCGCGCTCATGGTCACGAGGAAGGCTTCTTCACCTTCGTCGAACTGGCGACGTTCTTTTTGCTGAATGACCAACACGCCGACAACGCGGCGGTGGTGAATGATCGGCGCCCCGAGGAACGAGGCATAACGCTCTTCACCGGTTTCGGCGAAGTAGCGGTAGCGCGGGTGATCCGCGGCGTTTTCGAGGTTCAGCGGTTCTTCACGCGTGCCGACCAGGCCAACCAGACCTTCGTTGGGTGCCATGCTGACTTTGCCGATCGAGCGCTTGTTCAAGCCCTCGGTGGCCATCAGCACGAAGCGGTTGGTCTCAGGGTCAAGCAGGTAGACCGAGCAGACCTGGCTGCCCATGGCCTCTTTGACGCGCAATACAATAATGCCCAACGCCGCCTTGAGATCCTTGGCGGAGTTAACTTCCTGGACGATCTTGCGCAGCGTATTGAGCATGGCTCGGGGTCGAACTCCGTCGTCAGTCGCGCGATAAAAGGCGCGGGGCAAGCTCTTTGAGAGCGCGTCGATACACTTCGCGCTTGAATGTCACCACCTGGCCCAACGGATACCAATAGCTGACCCAGCGCCAGCCATCGAATTCCGGTTTACCGGTCAAATCCATCCGCACCCGCTGCTCGTTGGAGACCAGGCGCAGGAGAAACCATTTCTGTTTCTGGCCGATGCACAGCGGTTGGCTGTGCGTGCGGACCAGACGTTGCGGCAAACGATAGCGCAACCAGCCCCGGGTGCAGGCGAGAATTTCAACATCTTCGCGCTCTAGACCCACTTCTTCGTTCAACTCGCGGTACAAGGCGTCTTCCGGCGTCTCCTGGGGGTTGATCCCGCCCTGTGGAAACTGCCAGGCATCTTGATTGATACGGCGAGCCCATAGCACCTGTCCGGCATCATTCGTGAGAATGATCCCGACATTGGGGCGGAAACCATCGGGGTCGATCACGGCAACAACCTCGCAAACGCATGTCGCCGCATTGTTCCACAAAGGTTGTGATAGCAGCAACGAGCCGGTCTACCTTATGTGCACTCTTGTGAAAAGTCCGTATTCTGGACGCCTTTCTACAGACTTTTCAGCGAGTAACTGCAATGCGGCTGGCTTTATTCGACTTGGACAACACGCTCTTGGGCGGTGACAGTGACCACGCCTGGGGCGATTACCTGTGCGAGCGCGGCTTCCTCGACGCCGTTGCCTACAAGGCACGCAACGACGAGTTCTATCAGGATTACCTGGCCGGCAAGCTCGATAACGATGCCTACCTGAACTTCTGCCTCGAAGTCCTCGGCCGCACCGAGATGGCCACGCTGGATCAATGGCACCTGGATTACATGCGCGATTGCATTGAGCCGATTGTCTTGCCCAAGGCTATCGAACTGCTGGCCAAGCACCGCGAGGCCGGCGACAAACTGGTGATCATCACCGCGACCAACCGTTTTGTTACCGGGCCGATTGCAGCACGTCTGGGCGTTGAAACCCTGATCGCCACCGAATGTGAAATGGTTGATGGCCGCTATACCGGGCGCAGCACCGACGTTCCGTGCTTCCGGGAAGGCAAGGTGACGCGGTTGAATCGTTGGCTGGAAGAAACCGGGTATTCGTTGGAGGACAGCTATTTCTACAGCGACTCGATGAATGATTTCGCGCTGCTGGAGCAAGTGGCCAATCCGGTTGCGGTCGATCCGGACCCGAATTTGCGCGCTGAAGCCGAGAAGCGTGGCTGGCCGGTGATTTCGTTGCGCGATTGAAATCGCCTGTAGCAGCTGCCGAGGTACGAGGCTGCGTTGGGCTGCGCAGCGGCCCCGGGGGGCGGTCCTGCGGACACGCAACGCAGCCTCGTACCTCGGCAGCTGCTACAGATTTCGCGCTAAACCGGCTTGGCCCCCATCAACCCCGCAATGGCAACAAAGCAGACAAAACTGAACAGTGCGAGGGCAAAGGTAAACCGCCCAGTGCCCGCTGCCGGCGCTTTACGCAGCCGATTCAGCCGCACCAGCAACCAGAACCAGCCCAACGCCGCGACGGTGTACAGCACACTGGAAGCCAACAACCAGATCTGCCCCAGCGGCCAGCCCACCAGATGCACCATCCACCAGCCGGTAAACGGCATGCTCAGCAGCGCCAGCCCCATCACCAGCCAGATAAACACCCACGGTCGCTGCAACGTGCGCGTGTGAGCCGTTGCGTCGCCGTTACGGCGCGTGCGCCAGACCCAGATCGCCAGACCCAGCGCGCTGACCAGCAGCAACACCGTCGCCACCATATGAGCGATTTTCAGGGCGGTTAACGTTTCCATTGTTCGATTTCCTTATGGCCTGGCCATCAGCGTAGCCGCTCAGCCGAGAAACAGCTGATAGGCCGGGTTGTCGCTTTCGTCCCAGTACGGGTAGCCGATTTCTTCCAGCGCTGCGGGCACCAGATGACGTTCTTCATGAGGCACTTGCAGGCCCGCGACCACACGACCATCCGCCGCGCCATGGTTGCGGTAATGGAACATCGAAATGTTCCAGCGCCCGCCAAGCTTGTTGAGGAAGTTGAACAGCGCGCCCGGACGCTCCGGGAATTCGAAGCGCAGAATCACTTCATCCACCACATGCGCCGCACGGCCGCCGACCATGTGGCGGATGTGCAACTTGGCGAGTTCGTTGTCGGTCAGGTCGAGCACCGGGAAACCCTGCTCGGTCAGGCTGGCAAGCAGCGCACTGCGCGGATCGTTTTCAGGGTGCGTCTGCACGCCGACGAAGATGTGCGCCTCGCTGCCGGTGTTGTAGCGATAGTTGAATTCGGTGATCTGGCGCTTGCCGATGGCCTCGCAGAACGCCTTGAAGCTGCCCGGTTTCTCGGGGATGGTCACGGCGATAATCGCTTCGCGGCCCTCGCCCAGTTCGGCGCGCTCGGCGACGTGGCGCAGGCGGTCGAAGTTGACGTTGGCACCGGAGTCGATGGCCACGAAGGTATGCCCGGTGACACCGCGCTGCTCGACGTACTTCTTGATCCCGGCCACGCCCAGGGCGCCGGCAGGTTCGGTGATCGAGCGGGTATCGTCGTAGATGTCCTTGATCGCCGCGCAGATTTCATCGGTGCTGACGGTGATCACTTCATCGACATAATCTTTGCAGATGTCGAACGTGTGCTGACCAATCTGCGCCACAGCGACGCCGTCGGCGAAGAGGCCCACGGTCGGCAGGATCACGCGTTCACCAGCGGCCATGGCGGCTTGCAGGCAGTTGGAATCGTCCGGCTCTACGCCGATGATTTTGATTTCAGGCCGCAGGTACTTCACGTATGCCGCGATCCCGGCGATCAGTCCGCCACCGCCCACCGGAACGAAGATTGCGTCCAGACGGCCAGGGTGCTGGCGCAGGATCTCCATGGCCACCGTGCCCTGCCCGGCAATGGTGTGGGGATCGTCGTAAGGGTGGATGTAGACGTAGCCTTTTTCGTCGACCAGTTTCAGCGAGTAGGCCAGGGCTTCGGGGAACGAATCCCCGTGCAGCACCACTTTGCCGCCACGTGAGCGCACGCCTTCGACTTTGATTTCCGGGGTGGTCTTGGGCATCACGATGGTCGCTTTCACGCCCAACACTTTCGCCGCCAGGGCCAGGCCTTGGGCGTGGTTGCCCGCGGAAGCCGTGACCACGCCGCGAGCGCGTTCTTCATCGGAAAGCTGCGTGAGCTTGTTATAGGCGCCACGAATCTTGAACGAGAACACCGGCTGCAAGTCTTCGCGCTTGAGCCAGATACTGTTGCCCAGCCGCTCGGAGAGCTGGCGGGCAGTCTGCAATGGGGTTTCTACGGCAACGTCATAAACGCGCGAGGTGAGGATCTTTTTGACGTACTGTTCGAGCATCGGAAAGCATCACTGAGCGGGTTGGGCAGGGCCAAGGAGTCTAACCCGGCTTTCGCCTGAGCGACCACACTAAACAGGTGGTTTTAGCCGCTCACTGGCGCTGGAGATCCATTGTGGCGAGGGAGCTTGCTCCCGTTGGAGCGCGAAGCGGTCCCCCTGCATTCTTTCAGACATACCGCGCGGGCAGGTTTTTACGGCTGCTGCGCAGCCGAGCGGGAGCAAGCTCCCTCGCCACAGGCAAGCCCCATCGCCACCATTCGACATACCGGCAATGACCTTCCCCATCGCGAAGCCTATAATGCCGGCCTTTCGTTCCCTCTTCGGCACTTCGGAGCCCGCATGACCCAGGATCAACTCAAACAGGCAGTGGCTCAGGCCGCCGTCGACTTCATCCTCCCGAAACTCGACGACAAGAGCATCGTCGGGGTCGGCACCGGCTCCACCGCCAACTGCTTCATCGACGCACTGGCCAAGCACAAAGGCGCGTTCGACGGCGCGGTCGCCAGTTCCGAAGCCACCGCCGCCCGCCTCAAGGGCCACGGCATTCCGGTGTATGAGCTGAACACGGTCAGCGACCTGGAGTTCTACGTCGACGGCGCCGACGAAAGCGACGAGCACCTGAACCTGATCAAGGGCGGCGGCGCAGCCCTGACCCGCGAGAAGATTGTGGCGGCTGTGGCCAAGACCTTCATCTGCATCGCCGACGCCAGCAAACTGGTGCCGGTGCTCGGTGCGTTCCCGCTACCGGTAGAAGTCATCCCGATGGCCCGCAGCCACGTGGCCCGCGAGCTGGTGAAGCTGGGCGGCGACCCGGTTTACCGCGAAGGCGTGCTGACCGACAACGGCAACATCATCCTCGATGTGTTCAACATGCAGATCACCAACCCGGTGGAGCTGGAGAAGCAGATCAACGCCATCGTCGGCGTGGTCACCAACGGTTTGTTCGCCGCACGTCCGGCGGATTTGCTGCTGCTGGGCACCAGCGAAGGCGTGAAGACCCTGCGCGCAAAATAAAACATACGCAAAACCTGTGGGAGTGAGCCTGCTCGCGATAGCGGTCTTTCAGTCAACATCTCGATCGACTGACACGGCCTCATCGCGAGCAGGCTCGCTCCCACAGTAGATTTGGGGTGTTGGTCAGGGTTGTGCCGGTTTTTTGAAGACGTAGAACAGGTTCGGCTCGCTCACCAGGTACATCGTGCCGTCGTCATCCATGGCGATCCCTTCCGCTTGCGGCACTGTCTTCTGCAACCCCTGACGCCCCTTGCTCAATGACATGGTGCTCAGCGGTCGCCCGTCTACATCAAGCTCCAGAATCAGCCGCGATTCATCCGACAACGCCAACAGATGGCCGCTGCGCTCGTCGTATTGCAGGCTCGACAGGTCCGTCACGAACATCCCGGCATCACGCTTGGGGTTGTTCACTACGTGCACTGCGTAGGATTTTTCCGGGTTGTAATGGGGAAAACCCTGCACTTCGTAGATCAGCATCGGGTCGCGTTCCTTGGCGACAAACAACCGCTTGCCCACCGAGTCGTAAGCCAGGCCTTCGAAGCCCTTGTTGCCGCTCATGTGTACACCAAGGGTCATCTGCTCGGCATCCGCCGCGTCGAGGAACGTTGTGTCGTTTTCCAGATGAATCTTGATCAGCCGCTGCTCGCGCTCGTCAGTGATCACGTAGGTGTCGGCACTGATGAATTCCACGGCTTCCGGATCGCCAAACCCGACCAACGCAATGCGTCGAATAATCTGACCGTCCAGCGACAGCTCGATCAGCTCTGAGTTTTTGTTGGTGACGGTGAACAGGCTTTTGCGCACAGGATCGAAAGTCAACGCCGACACATCGTCATCCAGCCCGACAATGACTCGCGCCTCGACCGCTACCTGGTACTGATCCAGAGCGATGGACTGACCGTTCATGGGCTGCCAAAGGGTGTTCAGGTTGAACCAGGCGCGCTCGAACAGGCGCAGGTACTGGCCGGCCGCAACCAAAGCGATCAGCGCAATGACCGACACAATCAGAATCAGGGGTTTGGGGCGGGCAAGTCGGCGCATTCGGGCAAAGCTCGGAATCAAAACGGGTGGATGAAATACCACGCCAGTCTGAATTGAAGCTTAATGGCCAGTGGCCGCGGTCCCGCAGGTGTACCCCAACAGACGGCCGCGCGCCACCCTCACGATGGGCTTATTTGTGCTTTTCGAAGCGGTAGAACAGATTTGGTTCGCTCACCAGATACAACGTGCCCGCTTCATCCATGGTCACGCCTTCGGCGCGAGGGATGGTCTTGTTCAAACCATTGAAGCCGCTCAGCAAGGTCATGAAGCTGACCTGCTCGCCCTTCTCGTCCAGCTCCAGCAACAAGTGCGAGTCAGCAGACAGCACCAGCATATGGCCCGTGCGCGGGTCGATGGCCAGGGCCGAGAGGTTGCGGATGTCCAGTTCGTCACTGGCGAGTTTTTGCTTGTCACCGGTGAGTGTCTGGCCGTCGTTGCTTTTCCAGGTGAACAACGCCGGGGGACGTTCTACACCCAGCAACATTTGCTGATTGCGCGAATCCCAGGCAATGGCTTCGAACGCCTTGTTCTGGTCTTTCGAAGGACCGAGGTCGTATTTCGGGAAGTTGGCGATGTTCAGCTCGCGGGTATCGGCATCGACCTTGACGATGGAGAGCATGTGGTCGCGCTCATCGACGATGGCCAGCAGACCGTTGCCCATGGCGGTGACCCCCTCCGGATTGCTCCAACCCACCAGCGGCATCTTGCGCAGCACGTCGCCTTGCAACGTCAGCTCGACCAGGAACGGTTTATTGCCCATGACCGAAAACAGGGTTTTTGACTGAGGGTCGTAAGCCAGGTCCGACGCCTCGTCCTTCTCCATGCCCGGCAGCACCTTGGCATCGATCACTGCCCGATAATCCGGTAGCCAAGTGCTTTCCTGGCGTTCGGCGGGGCTTTCGAAACGCTCCAGCAGCCAGAGCACGCCTCGGTCATCCCAATGCATCGCGAACGCGAGGCCATAGGCGGCAGCGGCCACCAGCAAAATCCAGGAATACCAACGCATGACAAAGCGCGAACGGCGTGCAGTTTTAAGCTTGGGCAGGGGTTGGGTGACCATCGAGGGATGCGTTCCAGAAATTCAGGCTAAGGGTAATAGCACAAGTGGGACCGGCTCAGACGCCGCAAGTCCTGGAATTATCCGGAAGATATGTGAAAAAAACGGGAAATGGCGGTAAAGCCCTTTGCGGGCACCCCAGCCTGATGATCGTTCCCACGCTCCGCGTGGGAATGCATCCCGTGACGCTCCGCGTCACATTCGAAGCGGGACGCGGAGCGTCCATGGCGGCATTCCCACGCAGAGCGTGGGAACGATCATCACAGGGGTCAGCGGTGATCTGACTAGCGGACGCTGCTGGTGAAACGGCTGACGCCTGGCAATTCCAGTACCAGTTCGTCACCGACATTCAGCGGACCGACGCCAACCGGCGTACCCGTGAGGATCACGTCACCGGCCTGCAGCGAGAAGCAACCGGCCATGTGCTGGATCATCGGCACGATCGGGTTGAGCATCGCGCTGCTGTTGCCGTCCTGGCGCACTTCGCCGTTGATGGTCAGGCGGATGCCGATGTCGGTCAGGTCAGCGAATGTGCTGCCGGACACGAATGGCGCAATCACCGCCGCACCGTCGAAGGACTTGGCGATTTCCCACGGCAGGCCCTTGGCTTTCAGCTCGGCCTGCTTGTCGCGCAGGGTCAGGTCCAGGGCCGGGGCGAAGCCAGAAATAGCATCCAGCACTTCTTCACGGCTCGGTTTGGTCGACAAAGGCTTGCCGATCAACACCGCGATTTCCGCTTCGTAATGCACCGAACCACGTTCGGTCGGAATGCTGAAACCACCTTCCAGCGGCACGACGCAACTGCCCGGCTTGATGAACAACAGCGGTTCTGTAGGCACCGGGTTGTCCAGTTCCTTGGCGTGTTCGGCGTAGTTACGGCCGATGCACACCACTTTCCCCAACGGAAAGTGAATACGCGTGCCGTCGACATACTGGTGCTGATAGCTCATTACCGCCCCCTGTTTCGTAGCTTTTAAATTCAAAAGTCAAACAGCGAAAATCTTGCCCGGGTTCATGATGCCGTTCGGATCGAACACCGCTTTGACCGCTTTCATGTACTCGATCTCAACCGGCGAGCGGCTGTAGGTCAAGTAATCACGCTTGGTCATGCCCACGCCGTGCTCGGCGGAAATCGAGCCGTTGTACTTCTCGACGGTTTCGAACACCCACTTGTTGACGGTCGCGCACTTGGCGAAGAACTCGTCCTTGCTCAGGTTTTCCGGCTTGAGGATGTTCAGGTGCAGGTTGCCGTCACCGATGTGGCCGAACCAGACGATTTCGAAATCCGGGTAGTGTTCGCCGACGATCGCGTCGATTTCCTTCAGGAACGCCGGGACTTTCGACACAGTGACCGAAATGTCGTTCTTATACGGCGTCCAGTGGGAAATGGTTTCGGAGATGTATTCGCGCAGCTTCCAGAGGTTCTGCAGCTGGGTTTCGCTCTGGCTCATCACGCCGTCCAGCACCCAGCCCTGCTCAACGCAGTGCTCGAAGGTTTCCAGGGCGTGGTTGGCCACTTCTTCGGTGGTCGCTTCGAATTCCAGCAGCGCGTAGAACGGGCAATCTGTTTCGAAGGGCGCGGGTACGTCGCCCCGGCCCATGACCTTGGCCAAGGCTTTATCGGAGAAGAATTCGAACGCGGTCAGGTCGAGCTTGCTCTGGAACGCGTGCAGCACCGGCATGATCGAGTCGAAATCGGTAGTACCGAGGACCATCGCGGTGAGGTTTTTCGGCGCGCGGTCCAGACGCATGGTGGCTTCGACCACAAAACCGAGGGTGCCTTCAGCGCCAATGAACAGCTGGCGCAGGTCGTAACCGGTGGCGTTCTTGATCAGGTCTTTGTTCAGTTCCAGCAGATCGCCCTTGCCGGTGACCACTTTCATGCCAGCGACCCAGTTTCGGGTCATGCCGTAGCGAATGACCTTGATCCCGCCGGCATTGGTGCCGATATTGCCGCCAATCTGGCTGGAACCTGCCGAAGCGAAATCCACCGGGTAGTACAGGCCTTTTTCTTCGGCGACGTTCTGCAGGTGTTCGGTGACCACGCCCGGCTGGCAGACCGCAGTGCGGTCAGTCAGGTTGACGTCGAGAATCTGGTTCATGTAGTCGAAGGACACGACGACTTCGCCATTGGCAGCCACGGCAGCGGCGGACAGCCCGGTACGACCGCCGGACGGCACCAGCGCAACCTTGTGCTCATTGGCCCAACGGACGATGGCCTGGACCTGCCCGGTGGTCTTGGGGAACACGATGGCGGTCGGGGCCGGGGCGAAATGCTTGGTCCAATCCTTACCGTAAGCATTCAGGGAGTCGGCATCGGTCAGCACCTTGCCAGGCTCAACCAGGGTCTTCAGCTCTTCAATCAGGGCAGGATTGGTCATCGACAGAACTCTCGAACAATTCATGGTCATCCTGAGAACGCTTCACGTCGCAGGAATGAGTGTTTAGCGGGGTGCGTATGCTAGCATACCGACCCCGCAGGGTAGTGCCCAACGGCTATTCTGCGGTAACGGCATTCTTGCCGTTCGGGTCAGCGTCTGCTGGCTATTTCCTGCCATTTTTCTCCGGGATACAGGTTTACGCAGATGAGCAAGACTTCTCTCGATAAGAGCAAGATCAAGTTCCTTCTTCTCGAAGGCGTCCACCAATCGGCTGTCGACGTCCTCAAGTCGGCGGGCTACACCAGCATCGAGTACCTCACAGGTTCTCTGCCGGAAGCCCAGCTGAAGGAAAAGATCGCTGATGCGCACTTCATCGGCATTCGCTCGCGCACTCAACTGACCGAAGAGATCTTCGATCACGCGAAGAAACTGGTCGCTGTCGGCTGTTTCTGCATCGGCACCAACCAGGTCGACCTTAACGCTGCCCGCGAACGCGGCATCGCCGTGTTCAACGCTCCGTACTCCAACACTCGCTCCGTTGCCGAGCTGGTGCTGGCCGAAGCGATCCTGTTGCTGCGCGGCATCCCTGAGAAGAACGCTTCCTGCCACCGTGGCGGCTGGATCAAGAGCGCTGCCAACTCCTTCGAGATCCGTGGCAAGAAGCTCGGCATCGTCGGTTACGGCTCGATCGGTACTCAACTGTCGGTCCTGGCTGAAGGCCTGGGCATGCAGGTGTGCTTCTACGACACCGTGACCAAGCTGCCATTGGGCAACGCCACTCAGGTCGGCAACCTGCACGAGCTGCTGGGCATGTCCGACATCGTCACCCTGCACGTTCCGGAAACCGCGGCGACCCAGTGGATGATCGGCGAGAAGGAAATCCGCGCCATCAAGAAGGGCGGCATCCTGATCAACGCGGCTCGCGGCACTGTAGTTGAACTGCAAGCCCTGGCGGACGCGATCAAGGACAAGCACCTGATCGGCGCGGCCATCGACGTCTTCCCGGTGGAGCCACGCTCCAACGAAGAAGAGTTCGAAAGCCCGCTGCGTGGCCTGGACAACGTGATCCTGACCCCGCACATCGGCGGTTCCACCGCTGAGGCGCAAGCCAACATCGGTCTGGAAGTGGCGGAAAAACTGGTCAAGTACAGCGACAACGGTACCTCGGTATCGTCGGTGAACTTCCCGGAAGTGGCCCTGCCGGCTCACCCTGGCAAGCACCGTCTGCTGCACATCCACGAAAACATTCCGGGTGTGATGAGCGAGATCAACAAGGTCTTCGCCGAAAACGGCATCAACATTTCCGGTCAGTTCCTGCAGACCAACGAGAAAGTCGGCTACGTCGTGATCGATGTCGACGCCGAATACTCGGAAATGGCGCAAGAGAAGCTGCAGCACATCAACGGCACCATTCGTTGCCGCGTGTTGTTCTGATAGTGACTTGAGCGACAAAAAAAGGAGACCTTCGGGTCTCCTTTTTCATGGGCGCGACTAACGTTACTTAACGTTGACGGTAATTTTTTCCGAGACGATCGGCGGATCGAACGGCATGTGGCCGCTATCGCCCAGTTCCAGCTGCAAGGTGTGCTTGCCCGGTGTCAGCTTGATTTCGGCCTGGGTCTGCGCCTTGCCGAAGTGCAAATGGTTGGCATCATTCGGAATCGGGGCGCCAGCAGCTGGCAGTTTGTCGACGTCGATCAGCAAATGGTGATGGCCGGTGTTCTTGGTGACATCGCCCGCTGGTGCCAGCGCAATGTTCTCGACAGCGAACTTGACGACAACGGTCTGCGGAACCGTGGCGCCATCCGCAGGAGAAACGATGGATACTTCTGCACCTTTTGGAGCCGGTGTAGCCGCCGTTGCCAGCATCGAAGCCCCCATCAACAGGCCAGCCAATGCTGCACGTGACATAAAGGTTTTCATTTTCTTCTCCAGTTTTTTCGTAAAATCCGTGTGGCCATGACAACTTCACGGCCAATCGTTGTCGAAGGCACTCGACAACCATAGCAAAGCGAGCCTGAATCAGAGCATCGCAATAATGAACTCAAAGGAGTGACCATGCGCTTTTTGCCTGGCCTGATCTGCCTGCTACCCCTTCTGAGCCCTTTGGTTCATGCCGAACTGATTGACGACGTAAACGACCGCGGCGAATTGCGTATTGCCATTGAGGCTAATACACCGCCCTTCAATTTCAAGGAAGACGGCCAACTCTCGGGTTTTGAAGTCGAGTTGGGGCAAATGCTGGCCAATGAGCTGGATGTGCGGGCCGACTTCGTCATTACCGATTCCAACGATCTGCTGGCCGGTGTCGAAAGCGGTAAATACGACATCGCCATCAACCACATAGCAGTGACCCCGGACCTCAAGGATCGTTTCGATTTCAGCGAGCCTTACGTTCAGACCAACCCGCAATTGATCGCGCAGAAGGAAGAGCCACGTTCGATTTTGCTGGTGCAGTCGCTGACGCAAGAGAAACCAAAAGACACATCGCCGGTTAACCTGGCGATTCCGTTTCAGAAGGGCAACCCGGCATTTCATGCCAGCCTGGAGAACGCCCTGCAGCGGATCAAGGCGGATGGGCGACTGGAGGCACTGGAACAGAAGTGGTTGGGAGCGGATGCGAGCGTGGCGCCGAAACCCTGATTTCAGGCTGATGAGTAACCCTGTGGGAGCGAGCCTGCTCGCGAAAGCGGTGTATCAGTCGACATTAGGCTGCCAGACATATCGCCTTCGCGAGCAGGCTCACTCCCACAGTGGTTTTGTGTAGGTTCTCAGTCGAGTGTTGCCAGGGCCTGCGCCGCTTGTAGCAACTCGATTTCGCTGAAGACCTGAACCCCATTGCGCTTGAGCAATGCGGCAGTCACGCCCTCGCCACTCACCTTCACCCCACTGAACGTCCCGTCGTAGGTCAACAGATTCCCGCAAGACGGGCTGTTGGCCTTGAGCACGGCAATGCGGATGCCGTGCTTTTGCACCAGTTCCAACGCCTGAAAAGCCCCCGAGAGAAACTCGGCGCTGACGTCGTCGCCCTCGGTGGTGATCACTGAGGCGTGGCCATCCAGCACTTCACCACCCTGCCCGCCCGGAATCTCGGCCGCTGCCCTTGGCGTCGGCAAGCCACCGGCCACCTCCGGACACAACGGCACCACCCGACCTTCATCAAGCCACTGCTGAAGCTGATCGAACGGCCCACTCGCCCCGCCGTCGTAACGTACGCGGTGGCCCAGCAGACAGCGGCTTACCAGAATCTTTTGCATAATCAGAACGGCTCGTTGCCACGGCGCCGGAACCAGCCGGTCAACGACAGGCGATCGCGGGTCGCGGGCAGGACTTCATGGGGTACTTCACCCGACAGGAACACCACCAGGCAACCACCTGCGGGCACCACATCATGTTCGACGCTTTCATCGAGGTACATGCGCAACTGGCCGCCGTGTTCGGGCAGCCAGGCGTCGTTGAGATAGACCACCGCCGACACCATGCGCCGGTCGTCGTCGCGGAAGCGGTCGACATGCTTGAGGTAGAACGCGCCGGGCGGGTACAGCGCGAAATGGCTTTCGAAATCTTCCAGCCCCAGAAACAAACCGCGATTCATCGCCTCGCGCAGGCTGTCCATCAAATCCAGATAACTGTCACACGCCAACGCCTGGCCGCGCTCGATCCACTGGATATGGTCGCCGCGAATCCCCTCGCGAACTTCGGATGTCGCCCCGCGCCCTACGGCGGCCGGGGCCAATTCGCCCTCGGCAGCACGTTTACGGCACTCAGCCGCCAGTTCCCGGGTCAGACCCAGAGGAAGGAAAATATGCTGCTGCGACCAGCCGTGCTCGGCCAGGTCGTCGACGATACGTAACAGCAGCGGGTGATCAGAGGGTATTCGCATGCCGCGCATAGTATTCCTGTGCCTGAAAATCCGACAGAGCCGCGCAGCGGGTTGATACGAATTCTCGACAAGGACGAATGCCACACGGAGAATAGTCGCCTGCTGACAGGAGTCCCTATGCGCCGTTTGCTTTTTTCACTGTTGATGTTCTGTGTATTGCCCGCTTGGGCAGACGGCCACGACCAGCTGTACAAGGTCGCCGGTTGGCCAGAACAACGCGCGCATTTCAACGACGCTCTCTCGGCCGCTCAGCAGCGGTACCAGAACAGCCTGCCGCCGGCAGTGTTCCAGGCGCTGGTGAATAACAGCAATCAGCGCTTTGCCCCCCAGGCCGTGGACCAGCGCGCCGAAGCGCAATTGCGCAAGGCCCTCGCCGATCCGAAACCTGCGCTGACATTCTTTCAGTCACCCTTGGGCAAGAAAATCGTGGCCGCCGAATTGCTTGCGACCCGTCGCGATCAGTTGGCAAAAAACGCCAAGGGCTTGCCCAAGATCCAGGCCAGCGACACCCGCATGCTGATCATCGGCCATCTGGCCCAGGCCTTGCCCGCTCGCGAAGCCGGCGCGGAAGTCAGCCTGGCGATCGCCGGCGTCGCGGCCGACAGCCTCAGTTCGATGATCCCCGGCCTGCTCGGCGGCGGTCAGGCTCAAGGCATGTTGAATGGTCAGCGTCAGCGCTTGATGGAGCAGATCGGCAACGACCTGAACAACACGCTGTTGTATGTCTATCGCGACCTGTCGGATGAAGAACTGGAAGAATTCGCGACCTTCGCCGAGTCCGCCGAGGGCAAGGCTTATTACCAGGCAGCCTTGGCGGCGATTCGCGCGGGGTTGGCGGTTGGGCAGTAATGTTTAGCGCCTGATAAATCGTTATCGCGAGCAGGCTCGCTCCCACAGTGAGCGAGTTGTTCACATGTGGGAGCGAGCCTGCTCGCGAAGAGGCCAGCACAGACGCTAAAGATTCCGCCCCTTGATCCGCTTGGTCAAAAACCCGAAATACTCCCGCCGCAACGCCATCGTTTCATTCGCCAGGTGATGCCGTGCCTCAGGCAACATCAGCACTTGCGGCCGATCGAACTTGCCCCGCAACACTTCAAGGTTATGCTCCCAGTCCACGGTCATGTCCGCCTGCCCCTGCACAATCAGCGGTCGCCGCATGCTGTACGGTGCGGCTTCGATGTGCTTGATCCAGCGCGCCAGCGCACCGACCCAGGCAGTCGGCAAACGGAGCGGTTGCAACGGGTCCGCTTGCAGGAAGGGCAAAAAATCCGGGTCGTTGGAGTTCTCGCTGAAGCGCCGGGCGATGGCTTTGACGAAAGGTTTGAGCAGGTAATAACTGAGCTGCGACCAGCCCCAGGCCCGCGGCCTTACCAACGGTGACAGCAAGATGACCTGGCCCTGGGCCGGACTGCTGGCCCCCTGATTGAGCACATGATCGATCACGATCGCGCCACCCGTGCTTTGCCCGCACAGGTGCCACGGCTGCGGCAGATCGAGAGATTGCGCCTCGGTGAACAACCCTTGCAGCGTGTCCTGATACTCGGTGAAATCCTTGATGCTGGCCCGTTCGCCACTGGACAGCCCGTGTCCCGGCAGGTCGCAGGCAATCACCGCAAAATCCTGCTCCAGCGCCCACTCGATCACATGCCGGTAAAGCCCCGTGTGATCGTAATAACCGTGGAACAAAAACAGCGTCGCCTTCGCCCGCTCGGGCCACCAGACCTGGCTGACCACTTCATAACCATCGACCGCAAAACGCCCAAGGCCACTGCGCACGTTGCGCCCCGCAAAATCCAGCCCGTAGAAACGCTGGTAAGCCAGCGCCTCTACCGACAGCGGCTGCCAGTCGGCCAGCGGCCGCAGGCTGGCACGCAGATGATCGGGGTCGAAAGTGGCAGACATGAGCAATTCCAGAACGCGAAACAGACTTTATGGGCCTGCGATATTCATCTGTTGGGGCAAGCATGGCAAGCTAGCGCACCTTCGAGGACTGAAATCCATGCGCTCGCCCTACCGCGCCACATTGCTTGCCAGCCTGCTCACCCTCGTGTGTGCCGGCGTGCTATGGGCTGCCTACGACTGGTTTGAGGGGCGCTACCTGCGAGCGTTCAGCGAGCACACCGCGGTGTTCTCCGGCGACCCGCTGCGCCTGCCCGACAACCTCGCCGGCCCCGGCCCCATCCGCCTCGTGCACTTCTGGGACCCGGCCTGCCCGTGCAACGTCGGCAACCAACAACACCTGAGCGAACTGGTTGAGCACTATGTACCGCAAGGCGTGGAGTTTTATGCGGTACAAAAGCCTGGCAGCCACGGCCAGTTGCCGAACACCTTAAGCAGCCTGAAAAGCATCGTCGTCCTGCCGGGTGCCGAACAGATCCCCGCAAGCCCGGCCGTGGCGATCTGGGATCGCAACGGCAAACTGGCGTATTTCGGCCCGTACAGCGAAGGCCTGACCTGCAATTCCAGCAACAGCTTTATCGAACCGATTCTGCAAGCGTTGAACGAAGGCCGCGCGGTGAATGCCACGCACACACTGGCCGTGGGTTGTTACTGCCCGTGGCCAGTCGACACACAGAAGCAAACGCTGACAGGAGACGCGAATCCCTCCTAAGTGCGATGGCCAGGTCGGCAAGCCGTGTTAAACAGTGGCGCCAGGAACTGCTGCCACACATAACAACAAGGAATCACCATGAAACGCAGCCTGACCGTCCTCGCCCTGCTGGTTGCCGCACTCGCCGCAGGTGCAGGCTGGTACGTTTTCAGCAAGCAGCCGACACGCCAAGGCATGGTGGAGCTGCAACACCTGCAAGGTTCGGTCACCGTGCGCTACGACGAGCGCGGCATCCCGCACATCCGCGCCGATAACGAAACCGACCTGTACCGCGCCCTCGGCTACGTGCACGCCCAGGATCGGCTGTTCCAGATGGAAGTCCTGCGCCGTCTCGCACGCGGCGAGCTGGCCGAGGTACTGGGCCCGAAACTGCTCGACACCGACAAGCTGATGCGCAGCCTGCGCATTCGCGAACGCGCCGACACCTACCTGGCGAACATGGACAAACAGTCGCCGGCCTTTATCGCCATGCAAGCCTATCTGGATGGCATCAACCAATATCAGGACGGCCATTCAAAACCTGCGGAATTTGATGTACTGGGCATTCCCAAACGTCCTTTCACCGCCCAGGACACCATCAGCATCGCCGGTTACATGGCCTACAGTTTTGCTGCGGCGTTTCGCACCGAACCGTTGCTGACCTACGTGCGCGATCAGTTGGGCGCCAACTACCTGAACGTCTTCGATCTCGACTGGCAGCCCAAGGGTGTACTGACGAAAAACCGCAGCGCTGCCCTGCCGCCCCTCGCCAGTACCGACTGGAAAGACCTCAACGCCCTCGCCCGTCTCAGCGAACAGGCGCTGGCCGACAACGGCTTGCCGCAGTTCGAGGGCAGCAACGCCTGGGCGGTCTCCGGCAGTCGGACCAAAAGCGGCAAGCCGCTGTTGGCCGGCGACCCGCATATCCGTTTTTCCGCGCCGTCGGTGTGGTATGAAGCGCAGCTCTCGGCACCGGGCTTCGAGCTCTACGGCCACTATCAGGCATTGATGCCATTTGCCTCTCTCGGGATGAACCGCGACTTCGGCTGGAGCATCACCATGTTCCAGAACGACGACCTCGATCTGATTGCCGAGAAGGTCAACCCGGACAACGCCAATCAGGTCTGGTATCGCGGCAAGTGGGTGGACATGGTGACCAGCGAACAGCAGATCGCGGTCAAGGGCCAGGCACCAGTGACATTGGTGCTGCGCCAGTCGCCCCACGGCCCGATCGTCAACGATGCGCTGGGCAGCAGCGTCGGTAAAACGCCGATCGCCATGTGGTGGGGTTTTCTCGAAAGCCAGAATCCGATCCTTGAGGGCTTCTATCAGCTCAACCGCGCCGACACCCTGGCCAAGGCGCGCAGTGCCTCTGCAAAGATCCAGGCGCCGGGCCTGAACATCGTCTGGGCCAACGCCAAGGGTGACATCGGCTGGTGGGCGGCGGCGCAATTGCCGAAACGTCCGGCGGGTGTGCGTCCGGGGTTCATACTCGATGGCAGCACCGCCGACGCGGACAAGGAAGGTTTCTACCCGTTCAGCGCCAACCCGCAGGAAGAGAACCCGGCACGCGGTTACATCGTCTCGGCCAACTTCCAGCCGGTGTCGCCGACCGGCATGGAGATTCCCGGTTACTACAACCTGGCCGATCGAGGTCAGCAGCTCAATCGCCAGCTCGGAGACAAAAACATCAAGTGGGATCTGGACGCCAGCCAGAAGCTGCAACTGGGCACCACCACCGCTTACGGCCCGCGCCTGCTGGCGCCGCTATCGCCGGTATTGCGTGAAGTAGTGAGCGATCCCGCCGAACTCAAACTGGTTGAGCAACTGGCCCAATGGCAAGGTGACTACCCGCTCGATTCCACCAGCGCCACGTTGTTCAACCAGTTCCTGTTCAACCTGGCTGACGCGACGATGCACGATGAGCTGGGCAATGACTTCTTCGAGACTTTGCTGTCGACCCGGGTGATTGATTCCGCACTGCCTCGCCTGGCCGCGACTGCCGATTCGCCGTGGTGGGACAACCGCAACACCCCCGACAAGGAAACCCGCGCCGATACGGTCAAGGTTGCCTGGCTGGCGAGCATTGCTCATCTCAAGGCCTCCCTCGGCGGCGATTTCGCGCAATGGCAGTGGGGCAAGGCGCACACGCTGACCCATGGCCATCCGCTAGGGCAGCAAAAGCCGCTGGAGCGGATTTTCAATGTCGGCCCGTTCGCGGCACCCGGCACCCATGAAGTACCCAACAACCTCTCGGCCAAAATCGGCCCCGCGCCGTGGCCAGTGACTTACGGCCCGTCGACCCGGCGCCTGATCGACTTCGCCGACCCGACCCACAGCCTGACCGTCAACCCGGTCGGCCAGAGTGGCGTACCGTTCGACAGCCACTATGACGATCAGGCTGAGGCGTATATCGAAGGGATCTACTACCAGGCGTATCTCAACGACGAAGAAGTCGCGGCCAATACCCGCAGTACGTTGAAGCTGTTGCCGGCGCGTTCAGCTCAGTAGTTGATCGTTCCCACGCTCTGCGTGGGAATGCAGCCCGGGACGCTCTGCGTCCCTTACAGAGCCGAACGCGGAGCGTCCGTGGAGGCATTCCCACGCAGAGCATGGGAACGATAGATCAGCGTTCAAACCATCGCCGCAAAGTTCAGCCTGAACTGCTGTGGCGTCACGCCCAGCCTGCGATTGAACACACTGCGCATGTGCTGGGCATCGCGAAATCCGCACTGGTAAGCCACGGTCTTCAGCGGCGAGTGGGTGCTTTCAAGCAACACCCGCGCCGCATCCACCCTGGCCCGTTCGACGAATTCTGCCGGGGTGACTTTCGCCTCTTTGGCAAACACCCGGGAAAAGTTGCGGGCGCTCATGTTGGCGGCGTTGGCCAGGTCGGCAATCGCCAGGTCGCCCGTCAGGTTGGCCAATACATAGAGCTGCACCAACGCCACGGCCGAAGTGGGCTCGGCGTGTGGCGTGAGGAATGGGCTGAACTGTGACTGCCCACCCGAGCGCTGAGTGAACACCACCAGTCGCTTTGCCACATTCAGCGCGACTTCCGGCCCGTGATCCCTGGCCAGTAAATACAGCGACAAATCAATCCCCGCCGTGACACCCGCCGAGGTGTAGAGCTCGCCGTCCTGCACGTAAAGGCGATCCGCCTCGACCTGAGTCGACGGGCACAACTGCGCCAGCGCCGCGGCGTCACCCCAGTGGGTGGTGACCATTCGCCCTTCCAGCAACCCGGCCCGGGCGAGCATGAACGCGCCGTTGCAGATCGAGCCAAAGCGTTGCGCCTGAGCGCAGGCGTCGCGCAGCCAGGTATCGAACGCCGCACCAAAATCCATGAACGGCAACTGCGGCCCACCGGCCACCAGCAGCAAGTCATACGCCTCCAGCGCTTCGCTGAAATGCCGATGGGCATTGAGTGACAAACCGTTGGAACACGCCATCATCCCGCGCTCGACGCCGATCACCTCCAGTCGATAGTGATCGGGGGGTTCAAGGAAACGATTGGCTTCGCAAAACACATCCATGGGACCGGTGACGTCCAGGGACTGAACGCCGGCAAAGACCACGATGGCAACGGTTTTACTCATGGCAGGAATCGCCTTCCAGGTATTGAAATGAAAGTCAGCCATCACACGACCTGTAGCAGCTGCCGAGCCTGCGAGGCTGCGTCCGGCTGCGCAGCAGTCGTGAAATCAGGCACTGCGGTCTTTCAGGTGAATCGCGTGCGCAGGGTTTACGACTGCTGCGCAGCCGGACGCAGCCTCGCAAGCTCGGCAGCTGCTACAGGGGGTGCGTGTATCCTGATTCAAACTTAGCCAATCCTCGCCCAACACGCGAGGTTGGCACGATATGCATGCTCATTGGCCGGGATCGCAGCCTTGGATCGATTGTCCGGTTTCGGGGGCGCGGACAGACTGAACCCATCAGCGCCGCCACGGCGCTCCCCATGAGGACAGCACGATGAGCAGCACCATCGCCGGTATCAAAATCCCCGACAGTGCGTTGGCCAAAGCCACCACGGAATACATTCGCGACGTCGAATCAGACTTGCTGTATCACCACTCGCGCCGGGTGTTTCTGTTCGGCGCCTTGAGCGGTGAACGCAAGCAACTGACCTACAACCCCGAACTGCTGTACGTCGGCGCGATGTTCCATGACTTGGGTCTGGTGGAGGGTCATCGCAGCGACAACGAACGCTTCGAAGTCGATAGCGCCAATGCCGCCAAAGCGTTCCTCAAGCCTTACGGTTTGTCCGATGACGATATCGAGCAGGTCTGGTTGTCGATTGCCCTGCACACCACACCGGGCGTGCCGCAACACCTGCGACCTAATGTGGCGCTGGTCACCGCGGGTGTTGAAATGGATGTGCTGGGCATCGATTACGCAGCATTCCCCAGCGCGCAACGCGAAGCAGTGGTGCATGCCCACCCGCGTGGCGAAGGGTTCAAGGAATGCATCCTGTGTGCGTTTGCCAATGGCTTCAAACACAAGCCGGATACCACGTTTGGCACCGTGAACGCGGATGTGCTGGTGGATAGCGAGCAGGGCTTCAAACCGATGAACTTCGTCGAGATCATCCGCAAGTCCCCTTGGGTTTCCTGATCTTGATCGTTCCCACGCTCCGCGTGGGAATGCAGCCCGGGACGCTCCGCGTCCCCTCCAAAGCCGAACGCGGAGCGTCCGTTGAGGCATTCCCACGCAGAGCGTGGGAACGATCAGGTGAGGCTCAAGCCGCTTCCGGCGCCTGCGGGGCGCGACGCACGTCCGGTTGTTTCCAGGAGTCGGCAGCGCTTTCTTCGATCGCCTGCTGGATCGCACGCTTGCGACTTTCTTCGGCACGGCGGCTGAAGAACCAGACCAGGAACGTCATCAGCGATACCGCCAGCAGAATCAGACTGGCCACGGCGTTGATCTCGGGTTTCACGCCCAGACGCACCGCCGAGAACACTTCCATCGGCAGGGTCGTGGAACCCGGGCCGGACACGAAGCTCGCCAATACCAGGTCATCCAGGGACAAGGCGAACGACATCATGCCGCCAGCCCCCAACGATGGCGCGATCATCGGAATGGTGATCAGGAAGAACACCTTCCACGGCCGCGCCCCAAGGTCCATGGCTGCTTCTTCGATGGACAGGTCCAGCTCACGCAAGCGCGCCGAGACCACCACCGCCACATACGCCGCACAGAACGTGGTGTGGGCGATCCAGATGGTGAGGATGCCGCGTTCCTGTGGCCAACCGATCATCTGCGCCATCGCCACGAACAGCAGCAACAGCGACAGACCGGTGATCACCTCAGGCATCACCAGCGGCGCGGTGACCAGGCCACCGAACAGCGTGCGGCCCTTGAAGTGGGTGATACGGGTGAGTACGAATGCCGCCAGCGTCCCCAGTGCCACCGCTGCAATCGCCGTGTAGCAGGCGATTTCCAGCGAGCGCACCACCGAGCCCATCAGTTGGGTGTTGTCCATCAAGCCGACGTACCACTTGATCGACCAGCCGCCCCACACCGTCACCAGTTTCGAGGCGTTGAACGAGTAGATCACCAGGATCAGCATCGGCGCGTAAATGAACAGCAAACCCGCCACCAGCATGAAACTTGAGAAACGGAAGCGCTTCATTCTTTACCCTCCATTTCCTTGGCCTGACTGCGGTTGAACAGGATGATCGGCACAATCAGTATCGCCAGCATCACCACCGCCAGGGCAGACGCCACCGGCCAGTCACGGTTGTTGAAGAACTCTTGCCAGAGCACCTTGCCGATCATCAGGGTTTCCGGACCGCCGAGCAGTTCCGGGATCACGAACTCGCCCACCACCGGAATGAACACCAGCATGCAGCCGGCGACGATGCCGTTCTTGGACAGCGGAATGGTGATCTTCCAGAAGCTGTTGAACGTGCTTGAACCCAGGTCGGAGGCGGCTTCCAGCAGGCTGTTGTCGTGCTTCACCAGGTTGGCGTAGAGCGGCAGGATCATGAACGGCAGGTACGAATAAACCACGCCGATGTACACCGCGAGGTTGGTGTTGAGGATCTGCAGCGGTTCGTCGATCCAGCCCATGGTCATCAGGAAACCATTGAGCAGACCGTTGTTGCTGAGGATGCCCATCCACGCGTAAACGCGGATCAGGATCGCGGTCCAGGTCGGCATCATGATCAGCAGCACGAGTACCGTTTGCATCTCTTTGCGGGCACTGGCGATGGCGTAGGCCATCGGGTAGCCGATCAGCAAACAGAGGACGGTGCTGATCAGCGCCATCTTCAACGAACCGAGGTAGGCGGCGATGTACAAATCATCGCCCGCCAGCATCGCGTAGTTGCTCAGGTTAAGCAGCAACTGCACTTTTTGGTCGAGGTAGCTGTAGATCTCGGTGTACGGCGGAATGGCCACGTCGGCTTCGGCGAAGCTGATCTTCAGGACAATGAAGAACGGCAACATGAAGAACAGGAACAGCCAAATGAACGGAACCCCGATGACCAACTGGCGGCCACCGGGAATTATTCGATTGAGGCGGCGTTTGAATTTGCGCATGTTCATGAGCGAAGTACCACGCCGCTGTCGTCTTCCCAGTACACATAAACCTGGTCACCCCAGGTTGGGCGCTGGCCGCGGCGCTCGGCGTTGGCGACGAAAGACTGGACGATCTTGCCGCTCGGCAGTTCGACGTAGAACACCGAGTGGCCGCCGAGGTAGGCGATGTCGTGCACCTTGCCGCTGGACCAGTTGTATTCGCAGGTCGGCATGGTCGGCGTCACCAGCAGTTTTTCCGGACGGATCGCGTAGGTCACGGATTTGTCCTGCACCGACGTGCTGATACCGTGGCCCACGTAAATCTGCCGGTCCAGATCCTTGCAGGTGATGATTGCGTGGCCTTCGGCGTCGTCGATCACTTCACCTTCGAAGATGTTGACGTTGCCGATGAACTCGCAAACCAGGCGGCTGGTCGGGGTTTCGTAGATGTCGATCGGGCTGCCGATCTGGGCGATCCAGCCCAGGTGCATGATCGCGATACGCTCGGCCATGGTCATGGCCTCTTCCTGGTCGTGGGTCACCATGACGCAGGTTACGCCGACCCGCTCGATGATCTCGACCAGCTCCAGCTGCATTTGCGAACGCAGCTTCTTGTCCAGAGCCCCCATCGGTTCGTCGAGCAGCAACAGCTTCGGCCGCTTGGCCAGGGAACGCGCCAGGGCCACACGCTGACGCTGGCCACCGGACAACTGATGCGGCTTGCGCTTGGCGTACTGCGTCATCTGAACCAGCTTGAGCATGTCCGCGACACGGGCATCGACTTCAGCGGCGGGGATTTTGTCCTGTTTGAGGCCAAATGCGATGTTCTGCGCCACGGTCATGTGCGGGAACAACGCGTAGGACTGGAACATCATGTTGATCGGTCGCTCGTAGGGCGGCATGTCCGTGATGTCTACGCCATCGAGGAAAATGCGCCCCTCCGTGGGCCGTTCGAAGCCTGCGAGCATGCGCAGCAACGTGGATTTGCCCGATCCCGAACCGCCGAGCAGGGCGAAAATCTCGCCTTTCTTGATTTCCAGGGACACGTCGTCCACGGCAATCGTCTCGTCGAACTTCTTCGTGACCCGGTCGATTTTGACCAACACCTGTTTAGGTGATTGGTCGCCCTCGAGGGCTTTCTTATAGGCGCCGGAGGCAACTGCCATTTACGAAACTCCCAGAAAAAAAGAGTGCAGTTCGCTCAAGGTGAGCCAACCTTGGATAGTTTGAGCCTTGTCGCTATTTACCCGACTTGACCTTGGTCCAGCTGCGGGTCATCAAACGTTGAATGTTTGGTGGCAACTCGATAGACACGTAAGTCTTGTCGAGGACGGCTTGCGGTGGATAAACCGATTCGTCGGTGCGAATGGATTCGTCCATCAGCTTGTCCGACCCTGGGTTAGGGTTGGCGTAACCCACGTAATCGCTGACTTGGGCGATCACCTCGGGTTTCAGCAAATAATTGATGAAGGCGTGGGCTTCCTTGACGTTGGCTGCATCCTTGGGGATCGCCAGCATGTCGAACCAGAGCGCGCCGCCCTCTTTCGGAATCGAGTAGGCGATGTTCATGCCTTTGCCGGCTTCAGCCGCGCGGGCCTTGGCCTGGAACATGTCGCCGGAAAAACCGATCGCCACGCAGATATCGCCGTTGGCCAGGTCCGCGATGTATTTGGACGAGTGGAAATAGGTCACGTAAGGCCGCACCGCCAGCAACTTGGCTTCGGCCTTTTTGTAGTCTTCGGGGTTGGTGCTGTTGGCGTTCAGGCCCATGTAGTTGAGGACCGTGGGCATCATTTCATCGGCGGAGTCGAGGAACGCCACGCCGCAGCTTTGCAGTTTCTTGATGTTTTCCGGCTCGAACACCACATCCCAGGAATCGATCTTGTCGAGGCCCAAAACAGCCTTCACTTTGTCGACGTTGTAACCGATGCCGTTGGTGCCCCACAGGTACGGCACGGCGTACACGTTACCCGGATCGTTTTGCTCCAGGCGCTTGAGCAGCACCGGGTCGAGGTTGGCATAGTTGGGCAGCTTGGACTTGTCGAGCTTCTGGAAAGCGCCCGCCTTGATCTGCTTGCCGAGGAAGTGGTTGGACGGTACGACCACGTCATAACCGGTACGCCCGGCCAGCAACTTGCCTTCCAGGGTTTCGTTGGAGTCGAAGACGTCATACACCGGCTTGATGCCGGTCTCTTTCTGGAAGTCGGCCAGGGTTGTCGAACCGATGTAGTCCGACCAGTTATAAATATGCACAGTGCCAGCGGCCTGGACACTCACGGCAAGTGTCAGTCCGGCGCCGACCAGCAGTGCATTGCGCAACAAAGAAAAAACAGGCACGTGGAGGTCCTCTAAAATTAGTTGGGCCCAAGTTGCCCCGCGTTACATGACAGCCATGGCTGCCTGGCAACAAAACCGGCGCGCAACTTACCCTCGAAAAACCGTTCCAGCAAAACTTTTATGCAGAACCCTGTAACAGCTGCCGAAGGCTGCGTTAAGGTCCGAAGGACCTTCCCGCGTTCTTGAGAGCGCAACCGCTGCGCGGTTGGACGCAGCCTGCGGCAGCTGCTACAGGGTTTGTTACTTACTTACCGGATTTGATCTTGGTCCAGCTGCGAGTCAGGATCCGCTGCGTCGCGGCCGGCAAGTCGGCAATCGCGTACAGCTTGGCCAGCACGTCTTCTGGCGGGTAGATGCCCGGGTCGGCGGTGATTTCTTTATCGACCAATGCGGTGGCGGCTGCGTTACCGTTCGGGAAACGTACGGCGTTGGTGATTTCAGCCATGATTTCCGGCTTCTGCAGGAAGGTCATGAACTTGTAGGCGCCTTCGACGTTTTCGGCATCTTTAGGGATGGCGACCATGTCGTAGAAGCTGCCTGCACCTTCTTTCGGAATGTTGTAGCTGACTTTCACCTTGTCACCGGCTTCAGCCGCGCGAGCCTTGGCCTGGTAGATGTCGCCCGAGTAACCCACGGCCACGCAGATGTTGCCGTTGGCCAGGTCGGAGATGTACTTGGACGAGTGGAAGTAGCCCACCGACGGACGAATCTTCAGGAAAAGCGCTTCGGCTTCGGCCAGTTGTTTTTTGTCCTGGCTGTCGGTTGGGTAACCGAGGTAGTGCAACGCCACCGGAATCATCTCGGTTGGCGAATCGAGGAAGCTGATACCGCACGATTTCAACTTGGCAGCGTTTTCAGGTTTGAACAGCAGGTCCCAGGAGTTGGTTGGCGCATCGGCGCCCAGTGCAGCCTTGACCTTCTCGGCGTTGAAGCCGATACCGATCGAACCCCACATGTACGGGAACGCGTGTTCGTTGCCCGGGTCGCTTACCGATACTGCTTTAAGCAGGTCAGTGTTCAGGTTCTTCCAGTTAGGCAGCTTGGACTTGTCGAGCTTCTGGTAAACGCCGGCCTTGATCTGCTTGGCCAGGAAGTTGTTCGACGGTACGACGATGTCGTAGCCGGACTTGCCTGCCAGCAACTTGGCTTCCAGGGTTTCATTACTGTCGAAGACGTCGTAAACAACCTTGATCCCCGACTCGGCTTCGAACTTCTTGACGGTGTCCGGCGCGATGTAATCGGACCAGTTGTACACGCGAAGAACCTTGTCGTCCGCCTGAACTGCGCCCGCCATCATGCCCATCAGGGACATGGCGAGGAGGGTCTTGCCAGCTATCTTCATACCTAATGCCTTCATGGGTAATGCTCCAATTATTCTTTTTAACCACGTTCTTGTTAACCAAGAGCCAGCGGCCTTTTCCTGGGCAACTAAAACAACCGGTAGTCTGGCAAGATCCAAGGCAGGCTTTCAAGGAAAGACCCATCCTTTGTTTGCGCTGAGCGAAGTGCACACTTCACACCTCGCTCAGAGCCTAGCACTTAGCCCTGCAACGCACTCAGGGTCAGGTCCAGGCACTTGCGTGCCTTGGTCACCAACTCGTCGATTTCAGCCGGTGTAATCACCAGTGGCGGAGCAATGATCATGGTGTCGCCCACGGCGCGCATGATCAGGCCGTTTTCGAAGCAGAACGTGCGGCAAATCATGCCGGCGCCCTTGCCTTCGAAACGTTTGCGAGTGGCTTTGTCCTGAACCAGTTCTATGGCCCCCAACAGACCCACGCCACGCACTTCGCCCACCAACGGGTGATCGCTCAGTTCCCGTAGACGCTTCTGCAAATAGGGTGCCGTTTCTGCATGAACGCGCTCGATAATTTTTTCTTCGCGCAGGATGCGGATGTTCTCCAGTGCCACCGCAGCGGCCACCGGGTGCCCGGAATAGGTGAAACCGTGGTTGAAATCGCCGCCTTCGTTGAGCACCTCAACCACTTCATCACGCACGATCAGGCCACCCATAGGGATGTAGCCGGAGGTCAGGCCTTTGGCGATGGTCATCATGTCGGGTTTGAGGTCGTAGAAATCGCTACCGAACCACTCGCCGGTACGGCCGAAACCACAGATCACTTCGTCAGCCACGAACAGGATGTCGTACTTGGCGAGGATTTCCTTGATGCGCGGCCAGTAGGTGGCTGGCGGAATGATCACGCCGCCGGCACCCTGGATCGGCTCGGCAATAAAGGCACCGACGTTGTCCACGCCGACTTCCAGAATCTTCTCTTCCAGCTGATTGGCCGCCCAGACACCGAACTCTTCCGGTGTCATCTCGCCGCCTTCAGCGAACCAGTACGGCTGCGCGATGTGGACGATGCCCGGAATCGGCAAGTCGCCTTGTTCGTGCATGTACGTCATGCCACCCAGGCTCGCGCCGGCCACGGTGGAACCGTGATAGCCGTTCTTGCGGCTGATGATGACTTTCTTCTTCGGCTGACCCTTGATCGCCCAGTAGTGACGAACCATACGCAGCATGGTGTCGTTGCCTTCAGAACCGGAACCGGTGAAGAACACATGGTTCATGCCTTGTGGCGCGATGTCGGAAATGGCCTTGGCCAGTTCCAGCACCGGTGGGTGAGCCGTCTGGAAGAACAGGTTGTAGTAAGGCAGTTCGCGCATCTGTTTACTGGCGGCATCGGCCAGTTCATCGCGACCGTAGCCGATGGCTACGCACCACAGGCCGGCCATGCCGTCGAGGATCTTGTTGCCTTCGCTGTCCCAGAGATAAACGCCTTTGGCGTTGGTGATAATCCGCGGGCCTTTCTCTTTCAGCTGCTTGAAATCGCTGAACGGGGCCAGGTGGTGATCGTTGCTCAGGGTTTGCCATTCACGGGTTTGCGGGTTGTTGCTGGTCATGCGAACTCTCCTAAGATTTTCAGTGAGAGCGCCGCCAACATCAGCGGCGCCCGGCGCATCAGACGGCGAACAGCAGGAATTCCCGCTCCCACGAACTGATCACGCGCTTGAAGTTTTCATGCTCGGCCCGCTTGACCGCGACGTAGCCAGTGATGAATTTCTTGCCCAGGTATTTCTCGATAGTCGCGCTGTGTTCCATGCGTTCCAGCGCGTCTTCGATGGTCAGTGGCAGGCGCAGGTTGCGGCGTTCATAGCCACGCCCCACCACCGGCGCACTCGGGTTGAGGCCTTCGACCATGCCGATGTAACCGCAGAGCAGGCTCGCGGCAATCGCCAGGTACGGGTTGGCGTCGGCGCCCGGCAGGCGGTTTTCCACCCGACGGTTTTGCGGCCCGGCATCCGGAACCCGCAGGCCCACGGTGCGGTTCTCTTCGCCCCATTCCACGTTCACCGGCGCCGAGGTGTCCGGCAAGAAGCGGCGGAACGAGTTGACGTTCGGTGCGAACAGCGGCAACAGCTCGGGGATCAGTTTCTGCAAACCACCGATGTGGTTCAGGAACAGCTGGCTCATGCTCCCGTCTTCATTGGAGAAGACGTTCTTGCCGGTCTCGATGTCGATGATGCTCTGGTGCAAGTGCATCGCACTGCCCGGCTCGCCGGTCATGGGCTTGGCCATGAAGGTGGCAGCCACATCGTGCTTGAGCGCGGCTTCGCGCATGGTGCGCTTGAACACCAGGATCTGGTCGGCCAGGGACAGGGCATCGCCGTGACGGAAGTTGATTTCCATCTGCGCCGTGCCGTCCTCGTGGATCAACGTGTCCAGGTCCAGTTCCTGCAATTCGCACCAGTCGTAGACGTCTTCGAACAGCGGATCGAATTCGTTCGCCGCTTCAATCGAGAAGGACTGACGACCGGTTTCCGGACGACCGGAACGGCCAATCGGCGGTTGCAGCGGGAAGTCCGGGTCTTCGCAGCGCTTGGTCAGGTAGAACTCCATTTCTGGCGCCACGATCGGCTGCCAGCCCTTGTCGGAATAGAGTTTCAGCACCTTTTTGAGCACGTTGCGCGGCGACAGCTCGATCGGGTTGCCTTGCTTGTCGTAGGTGTCGTGGATCACCTGAGCGGTGGGCTCAATGGCCCAGGGCACAAGGTACACCGCGTTCTGGTCGGGGCGGCAGATCATGTCGATGTCGGCCGGGTCGAGCAGTTCGTAATAGATGTCGTCTTCGACATAGTCGCCGGTCACGGTCTGCAACAGAACGCTCTCGGGCAGGCGCATGCCTTTTTCGGCAATGAACTTGTTGGTCGGCGAAATCTTGCCCCGGGTGATCCCGGTCAAGTCGGCGATCATGCATTCGACTTCTGTGATCTTGTGGTCTTTCAACCAATCGGTGAGCTGGTCGAGGTTGTTACTCATAAATGCCTCTTAGGCTGAGTTTCCTGACTCTGATAAGTCAGGCGTTGTTTGACGCATCGGCGTCGCGTTGTAATGCGCGCTTACGGCAGGCATCGCCAAATGCCTGGAAGATCGCAAGGTAATCCGGGTTTGAGCTTACCTGCCATTCGGGATGCCATTGCACTCCCAAAGCAAAACTCTTGCCCTGCGGGACCGAGACGGCCTCGATCAACCCGTCAGGCGCCAAGGCTTCGATGCAAAGGCCCGGCGCCAGACGTTCAACGCCCTGGCCATGAATCGAATTGACCTGTATCTCACTCGCCAGCCCCAGGCCCGCGAGCACGCCACCCGGTTGAATGTGCACCGGATGACTTGGCGCATACTGTCCTTCAAGCGGTAGGCTATCGTCTTCACGGTGATCCATGAATGGACCGGCTTCGTGAACTTTTTGATGCAGGGTGCCGCCAAACGCCACATTCATTTCCTGGAAGCCGCGGCAAATGCCGAGCACGGGAACACCGGCCTCGACAGCGGCGCGGATCAACGGGAGGGTGGTGGCATCACGTGCAGAATCATGAGCAGTGCCCGGCGCGCTGGCGGGGCCGCTATAGTGAAACGGTTCTATATTGGAAGGTGAACCTGTAAAGAGGATGCCATCCAGACCGTCCAGAATATCGGACGGTGCCAGCAAATCGGCCAGGGACGGAAGAATCACCGGCAGGCCCTTGGCCGCCGAGGCCACGGCGCGGACGTACTTGTCGCCACTGATGTGATAAGCATGCAGACCGATCTGCTTAGAGCAGGCGGTGACGCCGATTAACGGCAGGCGAGACATGAAGCACCCCGGTATTATTGCTGTTATGGGTTTGAATCGAGCTTAGCCTTGTTCATTTTTTTACACAACACCCCCGTAAAAAATACAACACGGCCCGCTCAAGCCCGCAGACGCTAAAGCGCTCAAAGGCATAAAAACGCCCCAAAGTGCCTCAAAAAAGCTCAATGGGTGCTTTTTTAGGGCAAAAAAGGCCTCGCTTGACTTCGGCATGCCGTTCGGGTTGACTGGAATCCGAAGAGATCAATGATTGATATTTTTAACAACAAAGGTGTTGCATCATGTCGGTACCCCCGCGTGCCGTTCAGCTTAACGAAGCGAACGCGTTCCTTAAGGAACATCCTGAGGTTCTGTACGTTGACCTTCTGATTGCGGATATGAATGGTGTGGTGCGCGGCAAGCGCATTGAACGCACCAGCCTCCACAAGGTTTACGAGAAAGGCATCAACCTGCCGGCCTCTCTATTTGCTCTGGATATCAATGGCTCGACGGTGGAAAGCACCGGCCTGGGCCTGGACATCGGCGATGCTGACCGAATCTGCTATCCAATCCCTGACACCCTGTGCAATGAACCTTGGCAGAAGCGCCCTACCGCGCAACTGTTAATGACCATGCACGAACTTGAAGGTGAACCTTTCTTCGCGGATCCCCGTGAAGTTCTGCGTCAAGTTGTTGCCAAGTTCGACGAGATGGGTCTGACGATCTGCGCCGCGTTCGAACTGGAGTTCTACCTGATCGACCAGGAGAACGTGAACGGTCGCCCACAACCGCCTCGCTCGCCAATCTCCGGCAAGCGTCCGCATTCGACCCAGGTTTACCTGATCGACGACCTCGACGAATACGTCGACTGCCTCCAGGACATTCTGGAAGGTGCGAAAGAGCAAGGCATCCCTGCCGACGCGATCGTCAAGGAAAGTGCCCCGGCGCAGTTCGAAGTGAACCTGCACCACGTTGCCGACCCGATCAAGGCCTGCGACTACGCGGTCCTGCTGAAACGCCTGATCAAAAACATCGCCTACGACCATGAAATGGACACCACGTTCATGGCCAAGCCTTACCCGGGCCAGGCGGGCAACGGTCTGCACGTCCACATCTCGATTCTTGATAAAGATGGCAAGAACATTTTTGCCAGCGAGGATCCCGAGCAGAACGCCGCACTGCGTCACGCGATCGGCGGTGTGCTCGAGACCCTACCGGCGCAGATGGCTTTCCTCTGCCCGAACGTCAACTCCTACCGTCGTTTTGGCGCACAGTTCTACGTGCCGAACGCACCGTGCTGGGGTCTGGACAACCGTACCGTTGCGGTGCGTGTGCCGACCGGTTCCGCCGACGCGGTCCGTCTGGAGCACCGCGTTGCCGGCGCCGATGCCAACCCGTACCTGCTGATGGCTTCGGTCCTGGCAGGCGTGCACCACGGCCTGACCAACAAGATCGAGCCGGGCGCACCCGTGGAAGGCAACTCCTACGAGCAGAACGAGCAAAGCCTGCCAAACAACCTGCGCGATGCATTGCGCGAGCTGGACGACAGCGAAGTCATGGCCAAGTACATCGATCCGAAATACATCGATATCTTCGTCGCGTGCAAAGAGAGCGAGCTGGAGGAGTTCGAACACTCCATCTCCGACCTCGAGTACAACTGGTACCTGCATACCGTGTAAGCGGTTGCAGTAAAAACAACGCCGCCGGCCTCACAGCTTGCGGCGTTTTTTTATGGGGTTTATTCAGTTAAACCGAGTTGGACTCATCGCGAGCAGGCTCGCTCCCACAGGTACCCACAAATCAAATGTGGGAGCGAGCCTGCTCGCGATGGCGTCCTGGCAGACAACACAGATGCCTGCTCGTACAATGCCCGCTGCCCCGCAGGAGACTTCAATGACGCGCACCGCCACCCTTCGCAAACCCCGCGCCCGCAGCCAGGCCCGGATCGATTCGATACTCGATGCCGCCCGCACGCTGCTGGCTGCCGAGGGCGTGGCCAGCCTGTCGATCTACAGCGTCGCCGAACGCGCAGAGATCCCGCCCTCCTCCGTCTATCACTTCTTCGCCAGCGTCCCTGCATTGCTCGAAGCCCTGACGGCCGACGTTCACGCGGCATTCCGTGCCTGCCTGCAAGCGCCCATCGACCACGACGCCCTCCACGGCTGGCGCGATTTGTCGCGCCTGGTGGAACAACGCATGCTCGACATCTACGACGAAGACGCCGCCGCCCGCCAACTGATCCTTGCCCAGCACGGGCTGACCGAAGTCACCCAGGCCGACCGCCAGCACGACATCGAACTCGGCGACCTGATGCACAAGCTGTTCGATCATCACTTCGAACTGCCGAGGCTTCCCAATGATGTCGACGTGTTTGCGCTGGCCATGGAGCTGGGCGATCGCGTCTATGCGCGCTCGGTGCAACAACACGGGCAGATCACGCCGCGCATGGCAGAGGAAGGCATGCGAGTATTCGACGCCTACCTGGGCCTGTATTTGCCGCCCTATCTGCCCAAGCGCAGCCTGTAATACAACGAGGTCTTCATGCCGCACGTTCCAGACAACTACCTTGGCGTGTGGCAACGACGCCTGATCAAATTCCAGTCGGGGCGCGTCGACAGCGAAACGGCTGTGTACTGGCTGCAAACACCGCGCTTGTTTGCCGATCTGCGCATCCCGCCTGCCCCGCTTCCGGCCTTGCCGCTGGAGCAACAGAATCACGCTGACCTGCTGACCCTGAGCGAGCAAAAAGGCTTCGCCGGCGTGACCCAGGTCGACGGCGACATTTGCCAGTGGCATCGCAAACTCGACTACCAGCCGGTCAGCACCGAAGAAGACATCGGGCGCATGCATTTCGAAACCAGCGAACGCCTGATCGAAACCGCTCTGGACGACAATTACTACGAGATCTGGGAGCGGTTGCCGGACTCTCGCGGCACTTGTCGCGGCCAGTGGCTGCAGGCGGTTGATGATCCAACACGCGTTGCCTGCCTGGTGCTGGCCGGCGACTACTTTTTGTTCGCCGCCAGCCGCGCGGTCGCGCTCAATCCCGGCGGCCATTTGCGTGAACACATCAATACGGCAACCGCCCCGCAACAGCTTGCCTGCGAACTCTCTTTCGGTCGCCACCATGCCGGGCAAACCCCGTGGCACATCGACTATTCGACACTGCCCATGCTGACCGGGCAACCACTGTTACCGGCAGACATCGATCCAAACGCCGGCGAGATATTCCGCGACCCACGCCTGTTGTCTTCACTCGGCTCCTACGCGCCCGCCGCCGGTTGGCGCTGCGAGCCGGAGCCCTGAGAGCCGAACGCAGAGCGTCCGTAGAGGCATTCCCACGCAGAGCGTGGGAACGATCAGGGCTTAAACCGTTCGGGGTTGTTGTTTGTGCACACGCTTACAACTTGGCGATCGACACTTCGGTGGATTTCACAAACGCGATCACTTCGCTGCCGACTACCAGTTCCAGCTCTTTCACCGAGCGAGTGGTGATTACCGAAGTGACGATGCCGGAAGCGGTTTGTACGTCGATTTCCGACAGCACGTCGCCGAGTACGATTTCCTTGATGGAGCCTTTGAACTGGTTACGAACGTTGATGGCTTTGATCGTCATGATGTTGATTCCTGTCGTTGGATAAGGCTTGAGTTATTGAGCCCAGCGCAATTGCGTGGGCAAGGGTGAAACAGGTTCCGGAGCCGGCGGTTCCCCGGGCAACGCCAGTACGCGATTGAGGACTTCGGTTTCCAGCGCCGCAAGCCGATGGGAGCCGCGAACCCGAGGGCGCGGCAACTCAACATGGAGGTCGAGGCCGACTTCGCCCTCTTCGATCAGGATCACCCGGTCGGCAATCGACACCGCTTCACTGACGTCGTGGGTGACCAGCAACACAGTGAAACCGTGCTTTTGCCAGAGCCGTTCGATCAGTTGCTGCATTTCAATTCGGGTCAGGGCATCCAGCGCGCCCAGTGGTTCGTCGAGCAACAGCAAACGCGGTTGGTGAATCAGCGCGCGGGCCAGGGCCACGCGTTGCTTCTGGCCGCCGGACAAGGCGGCCGGCCATTCATTGGCGCGATCAGCCAGGCCCACCGACTCCAACGCTTCCAGCGCTTGCGCACGCCAGTTGCCCTTGAGCCCGAGGCCGACGTTGTCGATAACCTTTTTCCATGGCAGCAAGCGCGCTTCCTGAAACATCAATCGAGTGTCTTCCCGCGCCGCACTCAGGGGCGCGGAGCCCGCGCGCAGTTCACCGCCCGTGGGTTTGTCGAGACCGGCGAGCAAGCGCAGCAAGGTGCTTTTGCCGCAACCGCTACGACCGACCACGGCGACAAACTGACCCGCCGGGATGTGCAGATCGATCTCGCGCAAAACCTGTCGTGCACCAAACGTCTTCTGCAGTTTGCGCACTGCCAGCGGAATCCCGTGCAGCAGGCGTGGAGGTTGTTGAGCCGTCATGCCGCACCGCCTTTGACAACCTGATAGGCCGGGTGCCAGCGCAACCACACGCGTTCAAGTCCACGGGCCGCGAGGTCGGCGAGTTTGCCGAGCACGGCATACAAAAGAATCGCCAGCACCACCACGTCCGTCTGCAAGAACTCCCGGGCATTCATCGCCAGGTAGCCGATGCCGGAGCTGGCGGAAATGGTTTCCGCGACGATCAACGTCAGCCACATGAAGCCCAGCGCGAACCGCACGCCGACCAGAATCGAAGGCAGCGCGCCCGGCAGGATCACCTGTCGGAACAGGCTGAAACCGGACAAGCCATAACTGCGGGACATTTCCACCAGTGCCGGATCGACGTTGCGAATGCCGTGATAAGTGTTGAGGTAGATCGGGAACAACGTGCCCAACGCCACCAGGAAAATCTTCGCCGACTCATCGATGCCGAACCACAGGATCACCAGTGGAATCAGCGCCAGGTGCGGCACGTTGCGGATCATCTGCACCGAACTGTCGAGCAGCCGTTCGCCCCATTTCGACAGGCCAGTGATGAAGCCCAAAGCCAGGCCGATGCTGCCGCCGATGGCGAAGCCCAGCGCTGCGCGCCAGCCGCTGATCGCCAGGTGCGTCCAGATTTCACCGCTGCGCACCAGGCTGACGGCGGCTTCGATGACGGCGATGGGTGCCGGCAAAATCCGTGTCGACAACCAGCCCGCCGACACCGACAACTGCCACACCGCCAGCAGCAACACCGGCAACGCCCATGGCGCGAGGCTATGGATAAGTTTCTTCATGGCGCGCCTCAGCTCTGCGAGGCGGCTTTGGGGAGGATGTCGTTGGCGACCATCTCGCCAAACGGGCTGACGTAACCGGCGCTTTTCGGTAGTTCCGGACGCTCGATATCGAGGTGCGGGAACAGCAATTCGGCGACACGGTACGACTCTTCCAGGTGTGGGTAACCGGAGAAGATGAACGTGTCGATGCCCAGGTCCGCGTATTCCTTCACGCGGGCGGCCACAGTCGGACCGTCGCCCACCAATGCCGTACCGGCACCGCCACGCACCAGGCCGACACCCGCCCACAGGTTGGGGCTGACTTCCAGGTTGTCACGGCTGCCGCCATGCAGGGCGGCCATGCGTTGCTGGCCGACCGAGTCGAAGCGCGCCAGAGAAGCCTGGGCGCGAGCGATGGTGTCGTCGTCCAGATGAGAGATCAGCCGATCCGCCGCTTGCCAGGCTTCGGCATTGGTTTCACGAACGATCACATGCAAGCGAATGCCGAAGCGCACGGTGCGCCCGAGCTTCGCGGCTTTGGCGCGCACTTGTTCGATCTTCTCGGCAACGGCGGCCGGCGGTTCGCCCCAGGTCAAAACCATTTCAACCTGCTCAGCTGCCAGATCCTGCGCCGCTTCCGAAGAACCGCCGAAGTACAGCGGCGGACGCGGTTGCTGGATCGGCGGGTAGAGCAACTTCGCGCCCTTCACGCTGATGTGCTGACCGTCGTAATCAACGGTTTCGCCTTCCAGCACGCGGCGCCAGATGCGGGTGAATTCCACCGAGGCTTGATAGCGCTCTTCGTGAGTCAGGAACAAACCGTCGCCGGCCAATTCTTCCGGATCACCGCCGGTTACCAGATTGAACAAGGCACGGCCGCCGGACAGGCGATCCAGCGTCGCAGCCTGACGCGCGGCCACCGTCGGGGAAATGATCCCGGGGCGCAGGGCGACGAGGAATTTCAAACGCTGGGTCACCGGGATCAGCGACGCGGCCACCAGCCACGAATCTTCGCAAGAACGCCCGGTAGGAATCAGTACCCCGCCGAAGCCCAGCCGATCCGCCGCTTGCGCGACTTGTTGCAGATAACCGTGGTCGACGGCGCGAGCGCCTTCGGCGGTACCAAGGTAATGGCCGTCGCCGTGGGTAGGCAGGAACCAGAAGATATTGAGGCTCATTGGAGTGGTCTCCTTGGGGATTCGAATTACTGAGCGTTGGCAACGGCCGCCGGAGGCGTCCAGATCACGTCTTTGATGCTCAGTGGCTTTGGAATCAGCTTGAGCTGATAGAAGGAATCGGCGATTTTCTGCTGCGCGGCGACCACGTCTGGCGTGATGAACAGTGCGCCGAAACCTTGGCGCTTCATCGAAGTGAGGGTGATGTCGGCGGGCAGGCCGAGCAGCGGCGAGACTTGTTGGGTCACCTCGACGGGATTGGCCTTGGACCATTCACCGACCGCGCGCACTTCTTCCACGAGGGTCTTGATTACCTGCGGATTTTTCTGCGCATAAGGCTTGGTCGCGAGGTAGAACTGATGGTTGTCGACGATGCCTTGGCCATCACGCAGGGTGCGCGCCTGCAACTGTTGTTCGGCGGCGGCCTGGTACGGATCCCAGATCACCCAGGCATCGACGCTGCCACGTTCGAACGCGGCGCGGGCATCGGCCGGCGGCAGGAAGACGGTCTGGATGTCGGTGTATTTGAGGCCGGCATCTTCCAATGCGCGGACCAGCAGGTAGTGAACGTTGGAGCCTTTGTTCAGAACGACTTTCTTGCCCTTGAGGTCCAGCACCGATTTGATCGGCGAGTCCTTCGGCACCAGGATCGCTTCGCTGTGAGGCGCGGGTGGTTCGTAGGCGACGTAGAGCAGATCGGCGCCGGCGGCTTGAGCGAATACCGGTGGCGTTTCACCCGTCACGCCGAAGTCGATGGAGCCGACGTTCAGCCCTTCGAGCAATTGCGGGCCGCCGGGGAATTCAGTCCATTGCACGTCCACGCCTTGGGCGGCGAGGCGTTTTTCCAAGGTACCTTTGGCTTTGAGCAGCACCAGGGTGCCGTATTTTTGATAGCCGATTCGAAGCGTCTCGGCTTGAACTTGAGTAATGGCGCCGAAGGTGACAGCCGCAGCAAACAGAGCGACCAGACCACGACGCAAAATGACAGTGCGCATGGCGCTCTCCTTTTTGCAGTTGGGTTTTGGCTGCACCTGCTTGGCCGTTGGCGGCTGAGTAAGGTGAGTATTTCAAATTCAGGTGTGGCTTGAGTGCTGGCTTAAATGCTCCAGCGAGCACTCAACAAACGTTCATTCAAGAGGTTCGGATCGATCGGCTTGGGCCGTCGGGCCATGGCGCTGAAAAACAGCTCCAGCGATTCATTCAGTCGTTCTTCCAGCTCCGGTGCCAACTGCGCCTGGGCGCTGCCTTCGCCATAAGCGATCTGGCTGTCTACGGCGAAAATCCCGTGGAGCATCTCCTGGGCTTTCAACGCCGACAGCACCGGTTTGAGTGCATAGTCCACCGCCAACATGTGAGCGATGCTGCCGCCGGTGGCCATTGGCAACACCACTTTGTGGGCCAGGGCACGCTCGGGCAGCAGGTCCAATACAGTTTTCAGTGCGCCGGAGAACGACGCTTTGTAGACCGGCGTGGCGATCAGCAGGCCATCGGCGTTTTCAATCTGTTGCAGCAGGTCGATCACCTTCGGGCTGTCGAAGCGCGCATGCAGCAAATCCTCGGCCGGGAAGTCCCGCACCTGATAACTCACCACTTCCACACCTTGCTCCTGCAACCAGCGTTGAGAGCGTGCCAGCAGCACCCCGGAACGGGAGCGTTGGCTAGGACTGCCACCGAGTGAGACAACCAACATTCAGACGATTCCTTGAACGGTGTGGGCGATTCGCGGCTTGCGATCTCGCTTTGATGGAAGTGACCTTAACAGGTGATTGTTATATCCATAAATCATATTTATTCATTTGGTTATTCCTTACAGATCTATAAGGAATGTCTTTTCCCAGGCAAAAAAACAGGCCGTATAAACGGCCTGAAATCCCCTGCTTTGTGGTAATCGTTCCCACGCTCTGCGTGGGAACGAGAGTCAGCTGAGTTATCTGTTCGGTTGTGGCGTCAGACGCAGGTACGGCTTCACCGCGCGATAGCCCTTGGGAAAGCGTTTGTTGATTTCGTCTTCGTCCTTGAGCGACGGCACGATCACCACTTCATCACCGTCCTGCCAATTGGCCGGGGTGGCTACCTTGTAGTTGTCGGTGAGTTGCAGCGAGTCGATCACCCGCAGAATTTCATGGAAGTTACGGCCGGTGCTCGCCGGGTAGGTGATGGTCAGCCGAACCTTTTTGTTCGGGTCGATCACGAACAGCGAACGCACGGTCAGGGTGTCGTTGGCATTGGGATGGATCAGGTCGTAGAGGTCCGAGACCTTTCGGTCGGCATCGGCAAGGATCGGGAAGTTGACGAGAGTGTTCTGGGTTTCGTTGATGTCTTCGATCCACTTGTGGTGCGAGTCCACCGGGTCCACGGACAGGGCAATGGCTTTCACGCCGCGTTGGGCGAATTCGTCCTTGAGCTTGGCAGTGAAGCCCAACTCGGTGGTGCACACTGGAGTGAAGTCCGCCGGGTGGGAAAACAGCACGCCCCAGCTATCGCCCAGCCATTCGTGGAAACGGAGGGTGCCGGCGCTGGAATCCTGTTCAAAGTCGGGGGCGATATCGCCCAGTCTGAGGCTCATGGTGCTGCTCCTGGTGAGTGCTTGTTGAGGGCAACTGTGCCTGTATTTCTTATTCATTAAAAAGAATAAATATCGATTTATTTAGATCATTAATGAATATTAAAAAACTGTTCACTGGACCTCGGCAGCGGTCAGGACGACTATCGCCCTCAAGGTTCGAGAAGGCCTTGAGTTGCTGCACAAAGAGGGAAATTTCGAGGAGGGTTTACGGGGGTGAGCCTGACTTGAAAACGCAAAAGCCCCGCCCGGCGAGATGCCGGGCGGGGCTTTTTTTTACTTCAGTTACCCGAGCGCTATTACAACAGCGGGATCGAGTAGCTGACGATCAGGCGGTTTTCGTCCTGGTCGCGTTGGCCCGGGATGTTGGTGCGCCATGTAGCGTTTTTCCACATCAGGCCAACGTTTTTCAACGGGCCTTCCGGTACGACATAACCAACAGTCAGATCGCGTTCCCATTCGGAGCTGCCAGTGCTTGCTGGGGAACGGGTATCGATGTCGTCGCCATGCAAGTAAACCATGCCGGCGGTCAAGCCAGGCACGCCAACCTTGGCGAAGTCATACGAGTAGCGTGCCTGCCAGGTACGTTCGCCGGCACGGGCGAACTTGGCGATCTGGCTGTCGGTAGTCAGGTAAGCCGACGAGCCGTCACCCTGGTTCAACCAAGGGAAGTCGCTGCTGCCGTTGCTGACCTGATAACCGCCGCCGAAGGTATGACCGGCAACGGTGTACAGGAACAGGCCGCTGTACAGGTTGTTGTCGACCTTGCCTTTACCGTTGGGGGTGCTGTTGTAGTTACCGCTGCTGTAATAGGTCGGAGTGTTGCTATTGAGACCGTCATCGGAGCTGTTGAAGTAACGCAGGTCAGATTTCAACACACCTGGACCGATCGCCCAGTTGTGTACCAGACCCAGGAAGTGTTGCTTGTAGAAGTCTTCCAGATTGCCGTAGTAGTACTGGGCAGTCAGGTCTTTGGTGATCTTGTAGTCACCACCGGCGTAAATGAACTTGTTGCTGTTGGCGGTACGCGCGGAAGCGCCCCCGATAGACATTTGTTCATTGTTGCTGGAGTTACGACCCTTTACGTGCTCGATCTGACCACCGATCAATGTCAGGTCCTTGATCTCGCCCGAAGTGATCTGGCCGCCCTGGAAAGTTTGCGGCAGCAGACGACCGTCGTTGGTCACGATCACCGGCAGTTTTGGCTGCAAGGTACCCAGCTTCAGTTCGGTCTGGGAAATCTTGGCTTTGGCAGTCAGGCCCAGGCTGGAGAAGTTATCAACCGCTTCGCCGTTGGACTCGCTTGGGAAAACAGTGCCGCCATAAGCGCTACCAGGGGAGCCATTGGCGCTAACGTTGCCATTAGTGCCGCCGCCCGAATCCAGACGCACACCCAGCAGGCCGATAGCATCGATACCAAAACCTACGGTGCCTTGGGTGTAGCCGGAGATGAAGCGCAGGTCGAAGCCTTGGCCCCATTCTTCGTTTCTGCTTGGATCGGCAGCACCGCTACGGTTATCGGTGTTGATGTAGAAGTTACGCAGCCCCAAAGTAGCTTTGCTGTCTTCGATGAAACCGGCGGCGCCTGCCTGCTGCGCCACAACCCCTACGGCCACAGCCAGGGCCAAGGTGGACTTGTTCATTTGTTTCGCTCCTCTCGTTTCTAATTTTTAGGTCCTGGGTCGAATGCCCTGGATCCTGAAAGCTCGGTGAGTACCAGACCGTATAACTACGGCGTTGGTCTGACCCTGTGATTTTGGCCCGCATAATAAACACAAAAAGAATTATTTCATCTTTTTTCATGCCATTCAGGAATATGGCTTCGCGCTATTACGCTGAGTCGGGACACAAGGTATCGGCTCCTGTGCCACTCACTTTAGGCGTTTATCATAAAAGCTAAAAAGAATAATAAATTACTGATTAATTGCTATTTGGAATATACAAGCCCACAAAAAAGCCTCGCTTGCCAGCGAGGCTTTTCCGGATGGTTTTTAGAGGAAGCTGTAGGTGTAGTTGAAGATCAGACGGGTCTGGTCCTTGTCGGCAATGCCAGCAGCGTCGCCACGGTAGACGCCATGACGCACCGTTGCGCCCAAGCCTTTGAGCGCGCCTTGCTGAATGGTGTAGTCCACCCGCATATCGCGCTCCCACTCGGACGCATCGCTGCCACCGGTTGCGGATTTGATGTTTTCGCCCTTCAAGTAAGCCACCGAGGCTTTCAGACCCGGCACACCCGCAGCGGCGAAGTCGTAGCTGTATTGACCGAAGGTGGTGTTTTCACCGGCACGGACAAAACCGTTGATCATGGCATCGGTGAACAGGTAGAAGCTCGCGCCTCCGTTGGCTTCCGGACGACCATTGCTGTCGACCACGTTGCCCTGGTTCAGGTAGACGAAACCGCCGTCATCATTGACGCGTTGGTGACCAAGCAGGAAAGCGTTGCCACCCAGGGTGTAGGTGAACATGGCGCTCCAGGTCTTGTTATCGACCTCGCCTGGCGTCTTGGCGAAACCACCGTTGTTGTTGAAGCGGTAACCGGGATCGCCGTTCTTGCCATCGGAGCCGCTGTCAAAATAGCGCAGGTCCGTCTTGAAGGACTGTTTGGCGTCGATCGGAAAAACGTGAATCAAGCCAAGGAAGTCCTGCTTGTAGTAATCCTTCAGATTCGAGTGGTAGTACTGCAGGGTGAGGTCCTTGGTGACCTTCCAGTCAGCACCGGCGTAGCGGAACTGGTTGCTGTCCTGAGTACCGCCAGCCACGGCCAGGCCGGTGGAGTTTGAAGAAGCGCGACCCGCCGAGTGCTCCAACTGACCCACATTGAGGGTTACGTTGTCGATTTCCTTCGAGGTGAGGGTGCCACCGTCAAAGGTCTGTGGCAGCAGGCGGCTGTCGTTCGCAACCAGGATCGGCATGTTCGGTTGCAGCGCGCCACCCAGGTGGGCTTCGGTCTTCGAGAAGCGGGCCTTGACGTTGGCTGCCGCGCGGCTCCACTCGTGCACGGCCGAACCATCGGTGTCGCTTGGGAAGAACGTGTTGTTGTTGGCTGGGTGGTGACCTTTGCCGCCGTCCAGATGGATACCCACAAGGGCCTGGGCGTCGATACCGAAACCGACCGTCCCTTGGGTGAAACCGGACAGATAATCGAACTTGAGGCCTTCACCGCTCTCTCTCTGATCCGAGCCACCGGCATCACGGTTATCGTCGTTGAAATACATGGTGCGGGAACTGACGGAAGCCTTGCTGTCTTCCAGGAAACCGGCGGCGCCTGCCTGCTGCGCCAAAACCCCTACAGCCACGGCCAGAGCCAAGGTGGACTTGTTCATTGTTTCGCTCCTCTCGTTTCTAATTCTTGTGTTCCTGGTCCTGGGTCGTTCGCCCGGGCTCCTAAGATCCGCGATTAGCGCCAGACCGTGACTCACAAGTCAATCGTAACTTCGTGTGTCTACGACCATGGTCTAACCCCTCTCTAAATCCCTTCCTTTTCGGGCCTTAAACCCAAAAAGAATCACCCCGTTCTTTTTCATACTGTTCAGGAATTTAGCTCCGAACTCTCCCTTGAGTCGGGACACGGTCACCGACTCATAAGCTAATTCCTAAATGGTATTTATTAGCCTTTTTTTAGATCGATTAGCTTGATGCCACACACGATCAATCCCTATCGAAAGGCAGCGCCATGACGACCAAACGCGCACTATCCGGTCCAATTGTTACAGTTTGTGTATCGCTATTAATTTCCGTCAGCGCTCAGGCGGCGAACCTCACGATCGGTTATCAAACCGGTATCGACCCCAGCAAAGTCCCCCAGGCAGACGGACTGTACGAGAAAACCCTGGGTCAGAAAATTGACTGGCGTCGTTTCAATAGCGGCCCGGAAGTGGTTACAGCCATCGCTTCCGGCGACGTGCAGATTGGTAATCTCGGCTCCAGTCCGCTGGCTGCCGCCGCTTCGCGCAATCTGCCAATCGTTGCGTTTATTGTTTCCGCCCAGATCAACGCCGCTGAAGCACTGGTGGTACGCAACGACAGCGGTATTGATAAACCGGAAGATTTGATCGGCAAGACCATCGCCACACCCTTCGTTTCAACCTCCCATTACAGTTTGCTGGGTGCGTTGAAGCACTGGGGCCTGGATGCCTCGAAAGTCAAAGTGGTGAATTTACAGCCAGCGGAAATTGCTGCCGCGTGGAAGCGCGGTGATATCGATGGGGCGTTTGTCTGGTCGCCGGCGCTGGGGGAAATTCGCAAGACTGGCAAGACGTTGACCGACGCGGCACAGGTCGGCCAATGGGGAGCACCGACCTTCGAGGTCTGGGTCGCGCGCAAGGATTACGCCGAGAAGCACCCAGAGGTTGTGGCCAGATTCGCCAAGGTCACGCTGGACTCTTTCGCCGACTATGCCGCGCATAAGGACAGCTGGACTGCCGACTCGGTACCGGTGCAAAAAATCGCCAAACTGACCGGTGCCAATGCTGTGGATGTGCCGGAGTTGCTGGCCGGTTCCACGTTCCCGGACGCTAAGGCTCAACAGACCGCTGCGTTGCTGAACGGCGGCACGGCCAAGGCGATTGGCGAGACGGCGAAGTTCTTGAAGGAACAGGGGAAGGTCGAGACGGTGCTGCCGGATTATTCGCCGTATGTCAGCGCGAAGTTTGTCACTGAGTAACAGGCTGAAAACCTGTGATGATCGTTCCCACGCTCCGCGTGGGAATGCCTCAACGGACGCTCCGCGTTCGGCTCTGGATGGGACGCGGAGCGTCCCGGGCTACATTCCCACGCAGAGCGTGGGAACGATCAGGTCACAGGGTTTTTTCGAAGATCTTCGAATTACGCTGGTAGTTGTACAGCGACGCACGCGCTGATGGCAGACGTTCAACGCTGCTCGGCACAAACCCACGCTCGCGAAACCAGTGAGCGGTGCGGGTCGTCAGTACGAACAGGGTTTTCAGCCCCTGCGCCCGGGCGCGGGTTTCGATGCGCTCCAGCAGCTCATCTCCACGACCGCCATGGCGATACTCCGGGTTCACCGCCAGACACGCCAACTCCCCCGCATCCGAATCAGCAATCTGATACAGCGCCGCACACGCGATGATCATGCCTTCGCGCTCGACCACGCTGAACTGCTCGATCTCACGCTCCAGCACCTCGCGGGAACGCCGCACCAGAATGCCCTGCTCTTCCAACGGGCTGATCAAATCCAGCAAACCACCGACGTCTTCGATGGCCGCTTCGCGGACAATCTCGAATTGCTCCTGGGCCACCAGCGTACCGCCACCGTCGCGGGTGAACAGTTCGGTCAGCAGCGCGCCGTCTTCGGCGTAGCTGACGATATGACTGCGCGCCACACCACCGCGGCAGGCCTCGGCAGCCGCATCCAACAGCTCTGCTTGATAGTTGCTGCCCAGTCGCTGCAAATGCGCCGGCACCTGTTGCGGACGCAGCTCACGAACCAGGCGACCGTTTTCATCGATCAGGCCGAGGTCGGCGCCGAACAACAGCAGCTTGTCCGCCCCCAGATCGATGGCCGCGCGGGTGGCGACGTCTTCGCACGCGAGGTTGAAAATTTCACCGGTCGGCGAGTAACCCAGCGGCGACAGCAGCACGATGGAACGCTCATCCAGCAGGCGATTGATGCCCTTGCGGTCGACCCGACGCACTTCGCCGGTGTGGTGATAGTCGACACCTTCCAGCACGCCAATCGGCCGCGCCGTCACCAGGTTGCCGCTGGCCACCCGCAAACGCGAGCCCTGCATTGGCGATGAAGCCATGTCCATCGACAGCCGCGCTTCGATGGCGATGCGCAGCTGGCCTACCGCATCGATCACACATTCCAGCGTTGCGGCATCGGTGATGCGCATGCCGTGGTGGTAATGCGGGGTCAGGCCGCGTGCAGCGAGGCGGGTTTCAATTTGCGGACGGGAACCGTGAACCAGCACCAGCCGCACGCCCAGACTGTGCAACAGCACCAGGTCGTGGACGATATTGCCGAAGTTCGGGTGCTCCACGCCGTCGCCGGGCAGCATGACGACGAACGTGCAATCACGGTGGGCGTTGATGTAAGGCGAAGCGTGACGAAGCCAATTAACGTATTCGGGCATGAACCTGGGCCTGTAATAAATAGCAGCCAAAAAATGGGCGAAACAGAAAACGCACAGCGGGCTGATGGTTATCGTCGGAACAGGCTTGGCGACACGCGCGCTCTCCTCATGAATACGGGTTGGGACACCGGCAATTTACGAGGCTTGCCAGCCGTGACACAGCCCCTGTGGGAGTGAGCCTGCTCGCGATAGCGGAATGTCAGTCGATACTGAAGTATCTGACACACCGCTATCGCGAGCAGGCTCACTCCCACAGGGATCTCGCTCAACCGACTGGCATTGGCGTTTTGGCCGGTGTCAGGCAGTAATGTTCAATCAGTTGACGTAATAGATGCACCGTAGGCTGCAAACGTGACATTTCGAGGTATTCCCCCGGTTGGTGCGCACAGGCGATGTCGCCAGGGCCGAGCACCAGGGTTTCGCAGCCAAGACGCTGAAGATAAGGCGCTTCGGTGCCAAACGCCACTGCTTCGGCACGATGGCCGGTGAGCTTTTCCGCGACACGGACCAATTCGGCGTCCTCGGCCTGCTCGAACGGCGGCACTTCGGGGAACAGTGGCGCGTAATCGATCTTCACCTGATGCCACTCGGCAATGGGCTTGAGCTTCTGCAGAATCTGCGCACGCAGGGCATTGGGGTCCATGCCCGGCAATGGACGCAGATCGAATTCCAGCGAGCACTGGCCGCAAATACGGTTGGGATTATCGCCACCATGGATGCAGCCGAAATTCAGGGTCGGCGTCGGCACGCTGAACTGTGGATTACGGAACTCACGCTGCCATGCCAATCGCAAACCACGCAGTTCACCGATGGCATCGTGCATGGCTTCGAGGGCGCTGTGACCCAGTCGCGGATCCGAGGAGTGGCCGCTCTGACCGAGGATGTCGATGCGCTCCATCATGATGCCTTTGTGCATGCGGATCGGCTTGAGCCCGGTCGGCTCGCCGATCACCGCCGCACGACCGAGCGGCCGCCCGGCTTCGGCCAGGGCGCGAGCGCCGGACATCGAGCTTTCTTCATCGCAGGTGGCGAGGATCAGCAGCGGTTGCTTGAACGGCTGATCGAGCAGCGGTATGACGGCCTCGATGGCCAGCGCGAAAAAGCCCTTCATGTCGCAACTGCCCAGCCCGACCCAGCGGCCGTCGACTTCGGTCAGTTTCAGCGGATCGGTCTGCCACAGCGCACCATCGAATGGCACGGTGTCGCTGTGACCGGCCAGCACCAGGCCACCGGGGCCGGAGCCGAAACTGGCCAGCAGATTGAATTTGCCGGGGCTGACCTGCTGGATGTCGCAGGCAAAACCCAGATCGCCGAGCCACGTCGCCAGCAAATCAATCACCGGTCGGTTGGATTGATCGAGGCGGGCCTGCGTACAGCTGACGGACGGCGCGGCGATCAGCGCAGCGAACTGATCTTTCATGGACGGCAAAGGCATCGCTGACTCCAACTCCCGATTTGAACTCCATCATAGAACCATCCGGCGACAGGAATAAACCGTCGCGGACCCTATCTCGGAGGAGTCCTGTACACTGCACGACCTTGGCAGCCACACATTTCCCCCGGCTGCGCTCCCGATCCTGGATTTTCCGGCCATGCAGAAAGAAACCGAAATCAAACTCCGCGTCAGCCGAGAAACGCTCGCTGCCCTGCGCGAGCACCCGCTCCTGAAAAAACGCAACAAAAGTGGCTGGGAACGCCGTGAGTTGATGAACCAGTACTTCGACACGCCTGAGCGCGACCTGGCCCGCGCCAAGGTTGCCCTGCGCCTGCGCCGCGATGGCGAAGAAGTGATTCAGACCCTCAAGACCCGCGGCCAGAGCGTCGCCGGTTTGTCCGAGCGTAACGAATACGACTGGAACCTGCCCAAAGCCAAGCTCGACGTGAAGAAACTCGACGGCGAATGCTGGCCTGAAGAATTGGCCGAGCTGGACAAGAAAACCCTCAAGCCGATCTTCACCACCGATTTCGTCCGCGAACGCGCGGAAATCGCCTGGGGCCGTGGCAAGACCAAAGTGGTGATCGAAGCCGCACTGGACCTGGGACATGTGATCGTGGGCAAGCAGAAAGAAGAAATCTGCGAGCTGGAACTGGAACTGCGCGAAGGCGAGCCGGCCGCACTGCTGGAACTGGCCGCCGAACTGGCCGCGACCCTGGCCCTGATGCCATGTGACATCAGCAAGGCCGAGCGCGGTTATCGCTTGTACGACGCCAACAGCTATTCGTTGAGCCTGCCGGCGCCGCAGATCACTGCCGAAATGCCGCTGGACGACGCTTTTGCCGCGCTGAGCTGGCACTTGCTGAGCAGCAGCCAGCGCCTGGCCGAGCAGTATCGCTTCAATGGCCACTGGCGCCTGTTGCAGGACTGGGTCGAAAACCTGGCTGAATTGCGCGCGCTGCTGAGCAGCCTGGGCCAAGCCGCGCCACGTCAGTCAACGCACGATCTGCGCGTCGCGCTGGACGCCTTGCTCGAAGACTGGCGTCCGCTGGTACAGGCCGGTATCGATGACGAAGACGTGCGCAAAGCCGCGCCGGAGCAGTTCCTCGAAGAACTGGAAGATCCGCGCTGGGGCTTGTTCTCGTTGAACACTTCGCGCTGGTTGCTGGCCCGCACCTGGGCTGCCGATCGCAACGTCCGCGGCAATCGCCAGGGCGCTGCGCAATTGGGTAGCTGGCTGCCGCGTCTGCTGGGCGAGGAAGCGACTTCCCTGCAACTGCAGCGTTATCAGCAACAACCGGAAGACCTGGCCGAGCAACTGCCGCGTATCGAGCGCATCCAGGCCTGGCTGCACCACGCCCGCAACGTGCTGGACATCCCGGAAATGGATCGCCTGTACGGTGAGCTGAAACAGCTTGCTCAATTGGCCAACGAGCCGATCACCGATGAATCGCTGGATGCGCGTAAGCAGCAGGCGATTGCGGTGTATCAGAATCGTGCCTGGAAAATGCTGCTGCGCATGTAAATCTCGCGATGATGATCGTTCCCACGCTCTGCGTGGGAATGCCTCAAGGGACGCTCCGCGTCCAGGTGACGCGGAGCGTCACAGGCTGCATTCCCACGCAGGAGCGTGGGAACGATCAGTGTAGGGTCAGCGCAACACCGGCAAACTCGTCGTTGATTTGATCTCCGACAACGCCACAATCGAGTTCACCTCCTGGATCCCCGGCACCATCGACAGCTTCTCGAAGAAGAAGCGCTCATACGCCTCGATGTCCGCCGTCACAATCCGCAGCAAGAAATCCACCGACCCCATCAGCACATAACACTCCAGCACTTCGGGAAAACCGCGAATCGCCTCGGTGAATTCGGTGAAGTTCGATCGCCCGTGAGCGTTGAGTTTGATTTCGGCGAAGATCTGCGTGTTAAGCCCGATTTTCTTCCGGTCAAGCAAGGTCACCTGCCCGCGAATGATCCCCTCCTCCTTCATCCGCTGAATCCGCCGCCAGCACGGCGACTGCGACAGCCCCACCTGTTCGGCAATCTGTGCACTGGAAAGCGAAGCGTCCTCTTGCAGCAACGCGAGAATCTTGCGGTCGTAGCCATCCAATTCGCTATGCATAAAAAAACCTTAAATTGATAACTTACCGAATCGAGCAATTCAAACAATCGCCAATATGCCCAATCATAGATAAGAAATGCCCGGCACCGAATGTAAAAATTCCTCCACCAGTTTGGAGAACGAGCATGCCGCATCTAGAAGCCGTCAACACCCCGCACACCCGCGCCGATGTCTGGAACGTCAGCAACGCCCACTGCCGCGTGCACTATCAACTGTTAGCCGAGGCCGAACCCGACCTGCTGTGCCGGGCGCTCAACCTGTTCGCTTTGCAGTTTCTGACACCGCAACAGGTCAGCGTGCAGCGAATGGACGATCTGTTGTCGATCGCCATCGTGATAGACGGCCTGAGCTGGCACCGCGCCCAGGTGATCGCAGAAAAATTACGTAACCTGATCAGCGTCTGTTCGGTTGATCTGCAAGCGGTTGATTGCATGTGGAATGAACCGGCTCAGGCGGCGGGCTGAAAAAACTCGACACGGCTTCGTCGCGTAGTGGCCCAACGGTCTGCGGGTCCGCGACTATCCTTTGCGAACTGTTGTTCATGAGGAGCCCGCATGTCCGTTCAACTTGCCATTCAGGACCGCTGGCTGGATCTCAATGATTTGCTGCGTGAACTGGTCGCCCAAGGTTTCATCAGCCAGGACTCGGCCGAACACGCGCTCAATGCTCGACGCCGTCACGCTGCCAATGGCCAGATGCACCCGCTGGAATTCATTGCCAGCCAACTGCTGGACGATCTCAGCCGTCCCGGTAAACACCTTGATCTGGAAAGCCTGACCCTGTGGCTGTCGCAACAGGCCGGTCAGCCTTATCTTCGTATCGATCCGCTGAAAATCAACGTTGCAGCGATTACGCCGCTGATGTCCTACGCCTTCGCCCAGCGCCACAAGATTCTGGCGGTGTCCATCGACCGCGACGCGGTGACCGTGGCCAGCGCCCAGCCCTACGTCACCGGTTGGGAAGCCGACCTGACCCATGTGCTGAAGCTGCCGATCAAGCGTGTGGTTGCCAACCCGGTGGATATCCAGCGCTTCAGCGTGGAGTTTTTCCGCCTGGCCAAATCGGTCAGCGGCGCGACCAACGCCGATCAGCAGATGAACACCCTGGGCAATTTCGAGCAGTTGCTCAACCTCGGCGCCAGCGACCAGGAACCGGACGCCAACGACGCGCACATCGTCAACATCGTCGATTGGCTGTTTCAGTACGCGTTCCAGCAACGCGCCAGTGACATCCACATCGAACCCCGGCGCGAACAAGGCACGGTGCGCTTTCGCATCGACGGCGTGCTGCACAACGTCTATCAATTCCCGCCGCAAGTGACCATGGCCATCGTCAGCCGCCTGAAAAGCCTGGGGCGGATGAACGTCGCAGAAAAACGCAAACCCCAGGACGGCCGGGTGAAAACCAAGACCCCGGGCGGTGGCGAAGTCGAGCTGCGGCTGTCGACATTACCCACTGCGTTCGGCGAAAAAATGGTCATGCGGATCTTCGACCCGGAAGTACTGCTCAAGAACTTCGATCAGTTGGGCTTCTCCGCCGATGACTTGCGCCGCTGGCAGGACATGACGAGCCAGCCCAACGGCATCATCCTGGTCACCGGGCCGACCGGTTCCGGCAAGACCACCACGCTGTACACCACCCTGAAGAAACTGGCGACGCCGGAGGTCAACCTCTGCACCATCGAAGACCCGATCGAAATGGTCGAGCCGGCGTTCAACCAGATGCAGGTCCAGCACAACATCGACCTGACCTTCGCCGCCGGTGTGCGCGCGCTGATGCGGCAGGATCCCGACATCATCATGATCGGTGAGATCCGTGATCTGGAAACCGCTGAAATGGCGATCCAGGCTGCGCTCACTGGCCACTTGGTGCTCTCGACGCTGCACACCAACGATGCGCCGAGCGCAATCAGCCGCTTGCTGGAACTGGGCGTGCCGCATTACCTGATCAAAGCCACGGTGCTTGGCGTCATGGCCCAGCGCCTGGTCCGCACCTTGTGCCCGCATTGCAAGGCGCCGCTGACCCTGGGTGAAGAAGACTGGCAAACCCTGACGCGGCCCTGGCAGGCACCGTTGCCGCACAACGCACATCGTGCCATCGGTTGCCTTGAATGCCGCGATACCGGTTACCGCGGCCGCGCCGGGGTCTACGAAATCATGCAGCTGACGGACGGCGTCAAAGCGCTGATCAGCCCCGACACCGATTTGCTGGCCGTGCGGCGACAGGCGTTCAAGGAAGGCATGCGCAGCTTGCGATTGTCAGGCGCGCAGAAAGTGGCGGCGGGTTTGACGACGATTGAGGAGGTGTTGCGGGTAACGCCGCAGAGCGAGCAAAAGTAGGCGCGGCCGCTATGGAACTCGATTGGGGAATTGGCAATCAAAGGCCGTAGTTAACCAGTGGAGTCACCCAATATGCGTTTCAAACTTGCTGTCGCTACCATCGCCTTGTTGTCCCTTCCTGTCGGTTCGGCGATGGCTGATAGCTTTTGGCGTAACGTCATCTCATCCGGTGCGACCACCGGTTCGACCTACCTGACGTTCAAGGATCACAAACTGATCGTTGCTGCCCAGGACGATGCCGGCAGCTTTGTCGCCAGCGACGGCGGCATTCGCGGTCCATACCTGGAGGCCGCGATGCAGAAAGTCCGTGCCGACAACCCTGGCCTGCAAGCCACGGACATGGAACTGGCGAACGCGATCCTGGCGAAGAATGCCGTCGCGTCGAATTAAGATTTACCGCTGAACAAAAATGCCGCTCCCATGAGCGGCATTTTTTATGCCTGATACAAAACCCTGTGGGAGCGAGCCTGCTCGCGATAGCGGTAGATCAGTCGAAATCATCCACGACTGTCACACCGCTATCGCGAGCAGGCTCGCTCCCACAGTGGATTTGTATCTCCCGTGAGATCAGCGGTAATCATCCACCGGGACGCAAGCGCAAAACAGGTTCCGATCGCCGTAAACGTTATCGACACGGTTCACCACCGGCCAGTACTTGTGCGCCTTGGTGTGAGCATCCGGTGTCACCGCCTGCTCGATGCTGTAGGACCGTTCCCAAACCCCGGTGATATCCGCCAGGGTATGCGGCGAACGTTTCAGCGGGTTGTCATCGGCTGGCCAGTTGCCGTTCTGCACCTCGGTGATTTCCGCGCGGATACTCAGCATCGCCCCGATAAACCGGTCCAGTTCTGCCTTGGATTCACTTTCGGTCGGTTCCACCATCAACGTCCCCGGTACAGGAAACGACATGGTCGGCGCATGGAAGCCGTAGTCCATCAGCCGCTTGGCGACGTCCTCCTCGCTGATTCCGGTCAGCGTCTTGAGTGGCCGCAGGTCAAGAATGCATTCGTGAGCCACCCGCTCGTTGCGCCCGGTGTAAAGCACCGGAAACGCCCCGGACAAGTGCTGCGCCAGGTAATTCGCGGCGAGGATCGCCACCTCACTGGCATCCGCCAGTTGCGGCCCCATCATCGCGATGTACATCCAGCTGATCGGCAGGATGCTCGCACTGCCCCAAGGCGCCGCACTGACTGCGCCGTTTTGCGCCAGTGGCCCTTCGATCGGCACCACCGGGTGGTTGGCCACGAACGGCGCCAGATGCGCGCGCACACCAATCGGCCCCATGCCCGGCCCGCCGCCACCATGGGGAATGCAGAAAGTCTTGTGCAGGTTCATGTGGGACACGTCGGCACCAATGTCCGCCGGGCGCGCCAGTCCGACCTGCGCGTTAAGGTTGGCGCCATCCATGTACACCTGGCCGCCGTGGCTGTGGATAACTTCGCAGATTTCGCTGATGCCTTCCTCGTATACGCCGTGGGTCGAAGGATACGTCGCCATCAGGCAGGCGAGTTTGTCGCCCGCCTCGGCTGCTTTGCCTTTAAGGTCATCCAGATCAACGTTGCCCGCCTCGTCACACTCGACGATCACCACCCGCATCCCGGCCATCTGCGCCGACGCCGGGTTGGTGCCGTGGGCCGAGGACGGGATCAGGCAAATATCCCGCGCGCCCTCATGACGACTCTCGTGATATTTGCGGATCGCCAGCAACCCGGCGTACTCGCCTTGGGCGCCAGAGTTGGGTTGCATGCAGATCGCGTCGAAACCGGTAATCGCGCAGAGCCAGCGCTCCAGTTCTTCGATCATCAGCGAATAACCGATCGCCTGCTCTTTCGGCACAAACGGGTGCAGGTTGGCGAACTGCGGCCACGTGATCGGGATCATCTCGCTGGTGGCGTTGAGCTTCATGGTGCAGGAGCCCAGCGGGATCATCGATTGATTGAGCGCCAGGTCCTTGTTCTCCAGCTGCTTGAGGTAGCGCAGCATCTCGGTTTCGCTGTGATGGGCGCTGAACACCGGATGACGCAGATAAGGCGAGGTACGCAGCAGACCGGCAGGAATGCCGGAATCAAGGGTTTCGGCGTCCAGTTCGTCGACGTTGAGCCCATGATCGGAACCGAGGAATACATCAAACAACTTGGCGACGGTGGATTCGTCAGAGGTTTCATCGAGACTCAGCCCCAACTGCCCACGCCCGAGAATGCGCAGGTTGATCTGAGCAGCCTGGGCGCTTTCGATGATTGCGGTCTGAGTACCCCCGACTTCCAGCGTCAGCGTGTCGAAAAAGTGCGTGTTGAGGCGGGTGATGCCGTGGCGCTCCAGGCCAGCGGCGAGGATGCAGGTCAGCCGATGGACGCGTTGGGCAATGCGTTTGAGCCCTTCCGGACCGTGGTAGACCGCATAGAAACTGGCAATGTTGGCCAGCAGTACCTGAGCGGTGCAGATGTTCGAGTTGGCTTTCTCCCGGCGGATATGTTGTTCGCGGGTTTGCAGGGCCATGCGCAAAGCGACGTTGCCGCGAGCATCCTTCGACACGCCGATGATTCGCCCGGGAATCGCCCGTTTGTATTCATCGCGACTGGCAAAAAACGCCGCGTGAGGGCCGCCGTAACCCATGGGCACGCCAAAACGCTGGGAGGAACCGAACACCACGTCGGCGCCCAACTCCCCCGGCGGGGTCAGCAACAGCAGACTCAACAGATCGGTGGCGACACACGCCAGGGCTTGCTGCGCATGCAGATGATCGATCAAGGGACGAAGGTCGCGGATTTCACCGTGGGTATCGGGATATTGCAGGAGCGCGCCGAATACCTGGTGCTGTTTCAAGTTATCCACAGTGTCGATGATCAGCTCGAAGCCGAACCCTTCTGCTCGGGTCTGCACCACGGAAATAGTCTGCGGATGACAGTTTTCGTCGACGAAGAACAGATTGCTTCTGGACTTGGCGACCCGCTTGGCCAGTGCCATGGCCTCCGCCGCCGCCGTGGCTTCGTCCAGCAGCGAGGCGTTGGCCAGTTCCAGGCCTGTGAGGTCGATGGTCAATTGCTGGAAGTTCAGCAGCGCTTCGAGCCGGCCCTGGGCGATCTCTGGTTGATAGGGCGTGTACGCGGTGTACCAACCGGGATTTTCCAGCACGTTGCGCACAATGACGGGTGGCGTGAGGGTGCCGTGGTAGCCCATGCCGATCAGGCTGGTCCACACCTGGTTTTGCTCGGCATAACCGCGCAGTTTGGCCAGCGCGGCTTCTTCGTCGAGAGCGGGTGGCAGGTCGAGCGGCCTGTTCAGACGGATTCCTGGCGGCACCGTCTGCTCGATCAACTCGACTCGGCTGCCAAGTCCGAGGCTGTCGAGCATCGCCTGTTGCTCGGCGGCATCGGGCCCGAGGTGACGGCGAAGAAAGGCATTGGGGTCGCGTAACTGGCTCAAGGACGGCAACTGGGACATGACGGGCTCTCTCTTGACTGGCGCTCAACGTCGATGCAACACGGTCAAACCAGCATAGCAGTCGATGTCCCTGTGTCCCTGAAGATCAAAAGATCGCAGCCTCGTTTCACTCGACAGCTCCTACAGGGATCGCATTCCAATGTAGGAGCTGTCGAGTGAAACGAGGCTGCGATCTTTTGATTTTGAGAATAAAAAAGCCCCGACAAGTCGGGGCTTTGGGGGGTGACGCTTAAGGCTTACTCGCCGATGGCGGCCTTGTAGCCTGCTGCATCGAGCAGCTTGTCCAGATCGCCAGCGTTGCTTGGCTTGAGCTTGAAGATCCAGGCACCGTACGGGTCGGAGTTGAGCAACTCAGGGTTAGCGCTCAGTTCTTCGTTGATGGCAATCACTTCACCGGCAACCGGGGAGTAGATGTCCGAAGCGGCTTTAACCGACTCCACCACACCGGATTGATCACCGGCAGCGAAGACTGTCCCGACTTCGGTCAGCTCAACGAACACCACGTCGCCCAAGGCTTCCTGAGCGTGATCGCTGATGCCCACGGTGACGCTGCCATCGGCTTCGAGACGGGCCCACTCGTGACTTTCGGCAAAACGCAGGTCGGCAGGAATATCGCTCATGTTCTGTGTCCTCAAGAGAATTGTCAGCGGTCGTTGCCCGCCAGAAAAGGTTAGATCAAGGTTTTGCCATGGCGTACGAAGGTCGGTTTGACCACTCGGACCGGGTACCACTTGCCACGGATTTCCACTTCTGCGCGGTCGGCTGTCGCCATCGGCACGCGCGCCAGGGCAATCGACTTGCTAAGCGTAGGAGAGAAACTACCACTGGTGATCTCCCCTTCGCCAACATTGGCGATGCGGACCACTTGATGAGCGCGCAAAACCCCACGCTCCTCAAGGACCAGACCGACCAGTTTGTGCTGCACACCACCCGCCCGTTCGGCTTCAAGAGCGCTGCGGCCGATGAACTGGCGAGTGGCCGGTTCCCACGCAATGCTCCAGGCCATGTTGGAGGCCAGTGGTGAAACGTCTTGATGAATGTCCTGACCGTAGAGGTTCATACCGGCTTCGACCCGCAGCGTATCGCGTGCCCCGAGGCCGATCGGCGAAATGCCCGCGCCCACCAGATCGTTGAAAAATCCTGGCGCTTGATTGGCCGGCAGCACGATTTCCAGGCCATCTTCGCCGGTGTAGCCCGTGCGTGCGATGAACCAGTCACCATCGGCCTGGCCTTCGAAGGGCTTGAGCATCTGAATCAGGTTGCCCCGGGACTGGGTCACCAGTTCCGAGATTTTGTGCCGGGCGTGGGGCCCCTGAATGGCCAGCATCGCCAACTCGGAGCGCTCGTTGAGCTGCACCTTGAAACCTTCGAGGTGAGCCTGCATCCAGGCGAGGTCCTGATTACGGGTGGAGGCGTTGACCACCAGCCGATACCCGTCGTCGAGACGGTAGACGATCATGTCGTCGACGATGCCGCCGCGCTCGTTGAGCATGGTGCTGTACAAGGCACGGCCAGGGCTGTGCAGACGTTCGACATCATTGGCCAACAAATGCTGGAGCCAAACCTTGGCCTGAGGGCCGCTGACATCGATCACGGTCATGTGGGATACATCGAAAACCCCACAATCGCGGCGCACCTGATGGTGTTCCTCGACCTGCGAGCCGTAATGCAAAGGCATATCCCAACCGCCAAAATCGACCATCTTCGCGCCGAGGGCGAGATGAAGGTCATACAGAGGCGTGCGCTGTCCCATGGGTTTCTCCTTCCGGGCGTGGCGAAGGTGCGGGCCGGTACTGCACGGGGTGAAAGCCTTGAAACAGAAGGCTTTCAGCCGATTTCAGCTACCTGGTCCGTAGGACGGACCGCACCGAATGCCGCGCATTGTAGCCTCAAGGTGTAGGACTGGCACCTAGGCGTTTCGATGCGCTGAACGTCGAATCAATCCGATGACCGGTAACAGCCCGACCAAAACCAGGGTCAGGGCAGGCAACGAGGCTCTCGCCCACTCGCCTTCGCTGGTCATTTCGAAGATGCGTACCGCCAGCGTGTCCCAGCCAAACGGGCGCATCAGAAGGGTCGCGGGCATTTCCTTGAGCACATCGACGAACACCAGCAACGCGGCGCTCAACGTTCCAGGCAGCAATAACGGCAGATACACTTTGAAAAACAGTCGTGGCCCACTGACGCCAAGGCTACGTGCCGCTTCAGGCAAAGATGGCCGTATTCGCGCCAGACTGCTTTCCAGCGGCCCATAAGCCACCGCGATGAAACGCACCAGGTAGGCCAGCAACAACGCCGACAGGCTGCCCAGCAGCAATGGCTTGCCGGCGCCGCCCAGCCAACCCGACAACGGGATCACCAGTTCGCGGTCCAGGTAACTGAACGCCAACATGATCGACACCGCCAGCACCGAACCCGGCAAGGCGTAACCGAGGTTGGCCAGGCTGATGCCGGAGCGGATCGCTCGGGTCGGTGCCAGACGCCGGGCAAACGCCAGCACTAAAGCCACACTGACGGTGATCAGCGCCGCCATGCCGCCCAGGTACAGGGTATGGACGATCAGTCCCGCGTAACGCTCATCGAGGTCGAAACGCCCGCGCTGCCAGAACCACACCACCAGTTGAAGCACGGGAATGACGAAAGCGCAGGCGAACACCAGGCCGCACCAACTCATGGCCGCCAGCGCCTTGAAACCGCGCAGGTGATACAACGCCTTGACCCGCGGTCGTTCGTTGCTCGCCCGGTTGGCCCCGCGTGCACGGCGCTCGCCGTACAGCACGACCATCACCACCAGCAGCAACAGGCTGGCCAGTTGCGCAGCGGTGGAGAGGCTGAAGAATCCGTACCAGGTCTTGTAAATGGCGGTGGTGAACGTGTCGAAGTTGAACACCGACACCGCGCCGAAATCCGCCAGGGTTTCCATCAACGCCAGCGCCACGCCAGCGCCGATGGCCGGGCGCGCCATGGGCAACGCGACTCGCCAGAACGCTTGCCACGGGGATTGCCCCAGGACTCGCGCCGCTTCCATCAAGCCTTTGCCCTGAGCCAGGAATGCGGTTCGCGCCAACAGGTAAACGTAGGGATAAAAGACCAGCACCAGGACCAGAATCACTCCGCCGGTGGAGCGCACGCGCGGCAACCTCAACCCCGTGCCGAACCATTCGCGCAACAGGGTTTGCACGGGCCCGGCGAAATCCAACAGGCCGACGAAGACGAACGCCAGCACATAGGCGGGAATCGCGAATGGCAGCATCAGCGCCCAGTCCAGCCAACGTCGACCGGGGAATTCGCAGAGGCTGGTGAGCCAGGCCAGGCTTACACCCAAGAGCGTCACACCGATACCAACGCCGAGCACCAGGGTCAGGGTATTGCCCAGCAAGCGCGGCATTTGGGTATCCCAGAGGTGGGACCAGATTTGAAGATCGACGGTTTGCCATGACAACAGCAAAACGCTGAGGGGCAACAGGACCAGCGCAGCGATGGCGAAGACCAGGGGTACCAGCGGCGTTGGGCGGGGTGGGCCAAGGAGATTCTCTAGAAAATATTGGGCCAACTCTAACCTGAAGTCGGCTCCATTTTGTGGCGAGGGAGCTTGCTCCCGCTCGGGTGCGAAGCAGCCGCAGGAGGTTATCAGATCATCTCGATCCTGACCTGTCGATGCCAACGGGGCCGCTTCGCAGCCCAGCGGGAGCAAGCTCCCTCGCCACAGGTAGCCGCTCGCCACAATAACGGTGGGGGTCAGTTCCAGCCAGCCCGATCCATCATGCGAATCGCTTCAGCCTGACGCTTGCCGGCAATTTCCACAGGCAACGTATCAGCCACAAACTTGCCCCAGCCCGCCACTTCTGCAGAAGGTTGAACCGCAGGGTTGGCCGGGAATTCCTGGTTCACGTCAGCGAAAATCTTCTGCGCTTCAGGCGTGGTCATCCACTCTACCAGCGCCTTGGCGGCTTCCGGATGCGGGGCGTGTTTGGTCAGGCCGATGCCCGACAGGTTGACGTGCACGCCACGGTCACCCTGGTTTGGCCAGAACAGCTTCACCGGCAGGTCTGGCTTCTGCTTGTGCAGACGACCGTAGTAATAGGTATTGACGATACCGACGTCGCATTGACCCGCGTTGATGGCTTCCAGCACCGCGACGTCATCGGAGAACACATCGGTGGACAGGTTATTCACCCAGCCCTTGAGAATTTTCTCGGTTTTGTCGGCGCCATGGACTTCGATCATGGTGGCGGTCAGGGACTGGTTGTAGACCTTCTTCGACGTGCGCAGGCACAGGCGGCCTTCCCACTGCTTGTCTGCCAGCGCCTCGTAGGTGGTCAACTCACCGGGTTTCACCCGATCGGTGGAGTAAGCAATGGTCCGCGCCCGCAGGCTCAGGCCAGTCCAGGCATGGGCGGATGAGCGGTATTGCAGCGGGATGTTGGCGTCGATCACCTTGGAGGTGAACGGTTGCAGGATGCCCATTTGCTCGGCCTGCCAGAGGTTGCCGGCATCGACGGTCAGCAGCAGATCCGCGGTAGCGTTCTCGCCCTCGGCCTTGATCCGCTGCATCAGCGGCGCTTCCTTGTCGGTGATGAACTTCACCTGCACACCGGTTTTTGCGGTGTAGGCATCGAAGACCGGCTTGATCAGCTCGTCGATACGCGAGGAATAAACCACCACCTCGTCAGCGGCCTGGGCCGCAGTGCTACCAATCAGGGTCAGGGCGAGCGCGGTCAATAGACGCTTCGGTACCAACATGGGAGCGATCCTCGATTGAAAAAATGAAGCCAAATGATATGGACTCACATTTACCTTCTCAATCGAACAGTTGGTGGAGACGTTACCAGATGTTGCACGGAACCATGGACAATGTGGCGAGGGGGCTTGCCCCCGTTCGAGCGCGAAGCGGTCGCAAATCGAAATGCAAGGTTTGTCTGAAGATATGCCGGGGCTGCTTCGCAACCCAACGGGGGCAAGCCCCCTCGCCACAGGTCAGGCTTTGGCCAACGCGGGCAAATCACCGGTCAACCCCAGCGCCTCACGCACGAACAGCGCCTTGGCTTCGGGCATCTGATCGACCATCTTCAACCCGGCATTGCGCAACCAGCGAATCGGCAACGGATCGGCCTGGAAGAGACGCTCGAAGCCTTCCATCGCCGCCATCAACGCCAGGTTGTGGGGCATGCGCCGACGTTCGTAACGGCTGAGCACTTTCACATCCGCCAGACGTTCGCCACGCGTGGCCGCTTGCAACAGCACTTCGGCCAGCACGGCGGCATCGAGAAAACCCAGGTTCACGCCCTGCCCGGCCAATGGGTGAATGGTGTGCGCCGCATCCCCGATCAACGCCAGACCTTCAGCCACATAACGCTTGGCATGACGCTGGCGTAGCGGTACGCACAGGCGCGGGTCGGCGCTGACCACCTCGCCCAGTCGGCCTTCGAAGGCCCGCTCCAGCTCTTTGCAGAAACCGTCGTCATCCAGCGCCATCAGGCGTTCGGCTTCGCTCGGGGTGGTCGACCAGACGATCGAACACCAATCCTGCTGACCATCACGCTCCAGCGGCAAGAACGCCAGCGGACCGTTGTCGGTGAAGCGCTGCCACGCGGTCAGTTGATGAGGTTTGGCACTGCGCACGCTGGTGACAATCGCATGGTGCAGGTAGTCCCACTCGCGCGTCGCCATGCCGGTCAGACGCCGAACGGCGGAATTGGCGCCATCCGCTGCGATCACCAAAGGTGCGCGCAAGGTGCGGCCATCGGCCAGGGTCAGCAACCAGTCATCGCCGGAACGACGCATTTGCTCCAGGCGCGCATTGGCCAACATGCCGAGATCGCAGTCGTGCAGGCGGTCGAGCAAGGCGTCCTGAACCACGCGGTTCTCGACGATATGCCCCAGCACGTCGGCATGCACACTGGCCGCCGAGAAATGGATTTGCCCGGTGCCGCTGCCGTCCCAAACCTGCATGTCGGTGTAGGGGCTGCTGCGCCGTTTGGCGATGCCGTCCCAGACGCCCAGACGATCAAGAATCCGCTGGCTGGCAATCGATAAGGCGCTGACTCGCGGCTCGAACGAAGCCTGAGCATCGAAGGGTTTGACGCTCAGGGGGCTGCCGTCCAGCAGCAGGACTTCCAGCCCGCTGTCCTGCAACGCCAGCGCCAGGGCGCTGCCGACCATTCCGGCCCCGACAATCAGCAGATCTGCGCGCATTTCCATGCTTTAAGCCTGTCTCGCTTGCGGCTTGAGCCGCCTAAAAAGGGATTTAACCAAAGTGCCCGCGCCGAGGTACGGCGGGCTGCCGAACCACTCAAGCATCGGGACGCGTACCCAGCCCCATGGCCTGACGCGCGAACCAGCGTTTGGCCGGCGGCAACAGGTCCAGCCCGAGCAGGCCGATATTGCGGCCCAGGGAAACCAAGGGTTGAGTGCTGCCGAACAAACGGGTGACCTGATCGGAGAAACCCACGGTCAGGTTCTGGTCCAGACGCTGACGCTCGCGGTAGACCTGCAAGGTCGCAAAGTCGCCGGGAGATGTTTCGCTGCTTAGCAACGCATCGGCCAGCGCTTGAGCATCACGCAACGACAGGTTGAAACCTTGCCCGGCTATCGGGTGCAGACTGTGGGCAGCATTGCCGAGAATTGCCAGGTGCGGACGCACCTGCTCTTCGGCCTCGATCAATGTCAGCGGGTACAAATGCCGCGCGCCAACCTGTTTCAACGTGCCGAGGCGATAACCGAACACGCCTTGCAGCTCGCTGAGGAAACTCTTTTCATCGAGGGCCGCCAGCCGTTGCGCGTCCATCCCCAATCGGGTCCAGACCAGTGCGCAGCGGTTTTCCGGCAAAGGCAACAAGGCCATCGGCCCGTCATCGGTGAAACGCTCGAAGGCCATGCCGTTGTGCGCTTCACTCGGCGTGATGTTGGCAATCAACGCGCTCTGGTTATACGGGCGCTTTTTGATGCCGATCCCCAGTTGCTCGCGCAGGCCGGAACGACCGCCATCAGCCAGCACCGCAAGATCGCATTCCAGAGTGGTTTCGTCGTTGAGGGTCAGGCGATAGCCATCGATCAGCGGCTCCATACGCGTGACTTCCGCCGGGCAACGCCAGCTGATCACGTCCTTGTCCAGCCCCTGCCAGAGGCATTGGCCGAGCCAGGCGTTTTCCACCACATAACCCAGCGCCGGAACGCCCTCTTCCATCGCTGACAATCGCGCGGTGGAAAAGCGTCCACGGTCGGAGACATGAATCTGTTTGATCGGCTCGGCGCGGCGGGAGATTTCCTGCCACACGCCCAACCGTTGATAAATCTGCTTGGCACCGTAGGACAACGCCGAGGAACGGGCGTCGTAGCTCGGTTGATAAGTATCGCCGGGGGCGAACGGTTCGATCAGCACGATCTTCCAGCCACGAGCCTTGGCCCCCGCCTGCAACGCCAACGCCAGACTGGCGCCGACCAGGCCACCACCGATGATTGCCAGATTGACTCGACTCATGCCGCTTGTGTCCGCGCGGCGGCCATCAAGGCCTCGATCTCGGCGACCGTTTTCGGTACGCCTTTGGTCAGGATTTCACAGCCGGTTTTGGTGACCACTACGTCGTCCTCGATGCGCACGCCAATGCCGCGCCATTTTTTCGCTACGTTCTGGTTGCCCGGGGCAATGTAGATGCCCGGCTCTACGGTCAGCGCCATGCCGACTTCCAATACACGCCATTCCCCGCCGACCTTGTATTCGCCGACATCATGCACATCCATGCCCAGCCAGTGGCCGGCGCGGTGCATGTAGAACGCTTTATAGGCTTCGCTGGCGATCAACTCATCGACCTCGCCCTGCAACAGGCCCAACTTCACTAACCCGGCAGTAATCACCCGGACTGTAGCTTCGTGGGCCTGATTCCAGTGTTTGTCTGGGGCAATTTCCGCAAACGCGGCTTCTTGCGACGCCAGCACCAACTCGTAGATTGCCTTCTGTTCCGCTGAATACTTGCCGTTGACCGGCCAGGTGCGGGTGATGTCGCTGGCGTAGCAGTCGATCTCACAACCGGCGTCGATCAATACCAGATCGCCGTCCTTGAGCACCGCGTCATTCTGCTGGTAATGCAGGATGCAGCTGTTGCGCCCAGCGGCGACGATCGAGCCGTAGGCCGGCATTTTCGCCCCGCCCTTGCGGAATTCGTAGTCGAGTTCGGCTTCGAGGCTGAACTCATGCAGCCCCACACGACTGGCCTGCATCGCACGGATGTGCGCCTGGGCGGAAATCCGTGCGGCTTCGCGCATCACCTTCACTTCTGCCGCCGATTTATACAGGCGCATGTCGTGAAGCAGGTGATCCAGGGCAACGAATTCGTTCGGCGGCTGGGCGCCGAGGTGCGCTTTAGAGCGGATCACGTTGATCCAGTCCATCAGGTGCCGGTCGAATTCCGGATTGCTGCCCATGGCCGAATACACCCGGTCGCGACCTTCGATCAGGCCCGGCAAGATGTCGTCGATGTCGGTGATGGGGAAGGCGTCGTCGGCGCCAAAGTCGCGAATCGCGCCTTCCTGCCCGGCGCGCAGGCCGTCCCACAACTCCCGTTCGGCATTGCGTTCACGGCAGAACAGAATGTATTCGCCGTGCAGACGCCCAGGCATCAAAACGATGACCGCCTGAGGCTCGGGAAAACCGCTGAGGTACTGGAAGTCGCTGTCCTGACGGTAAACGTGCTCGACGTCGCGGTTGCGGATCGCAACGGCGGCGGCGGGCAGGATGGCGATGCTGTTGGGTTCCATCTGCGCCATCAGGGCCTTGCGGCGACGGCTGTATTCCGATTTCGGGATATGAATCATGGGCAGATGGCTTTCCCTGGCACGCGATTAATGCAACGACGGCTTGGCGGCAGCCGGCGCGTCCGGCTTTTTGCTTTCGGTGAACAGCAGCAGCGGCGCGACGCGCAGGTACTCCATCACTTCCATGTAATCGCTTTCGCCGTCGTCGGACTCTTCCAGGGCGTCTTGCACCTGTGAAATAGCCGCCAGGTCCTGAAGCACTTCGGTGGCCTCGGTGCTCAGCATGCTGCTGTCACGGCAGTTCAGGCCAAAACCGCTGAGGAAACCCTGGCACCATTGGCCCAGTGCGGCGGCACGGTCGGCCAGTGGCTCGTCATCGGTCGGCAGCAACAGAACGACGGTCACGTCGTCGCCGGTGAGCTCGCCCTTGACCATCTCCTGCAAGCCGATCAAGGCGTTGCGGACGTTATCCTGCGGCTCGCTCTCGAGCAGTTCGGCGGCATCGACCAGCCAGCCTTCGGCATCGAAACCGGCACCGGCGCAACTGCGGCCGAGCAACAGGCCATGCAATTCGGCAGGCGAGACGTTATGACCGCTGGAAGTCAGCAGTTTGGCGAAGGCTTGGTACGGGGAATTCTGAATGGGCATGGGCAGCTAGGCGCCAGACGGCGCTATGTCTAGAATGAAGGCCTTGTATCCTACATCGACAGACTCGCCAAGACTATTAAAGGCTGTCCGCCAGCTACCACTCATCAGACTCAAATTCAGTGGACACAATGGAAGACACCGACCTGCAAGCGCTGATGGCCAGACTCGAACTGCTAATTAGCCGCGTCGAGCAACTAAAGAGTCAAAACGGACTCCTATTAGCTCAGGAAAAGACCTGGCGCGAGGAACGCGCTCACCTCATTGAAAAGAACGAAATCGCCCGGCGTAAGGTCGAATCAATGATTTCGCGCCTCAAGGCCCTGGAGCAAGACTCATGAGTTCAAGCAATAGCGTTACCGTGCAGATCCTCGATAAAGAATATTCGATCATCTGCCCCCAGGAAGAGCGCAGCAACCTGGTGAGCGCCGCCCGTTACCTGGACGGCAAGATGCGCGAAATCCGCAGCAGCGGCAAAGTCATCGGCGCCGATCGCATCGCCGTGATGGCCGCCCTGAACATCACCCACGATCTTCTGCACAAGGAAGAACGCCCGGATGTACAGGCCAGCGGCTCGACCCGCGAGCAGGTTCGCGACCTGCTGGATCGCGTCGATCTGGTGCTCGCAACCGATCCGGACGTCACCAAGGGCTGAAACGCGAAACCGCTTGGGGTATACTCGCATCACTCCCTGGGGTGCTTGCCAGTTGACCACGTCCCTGAGCCGATTCGCACTACCCTGGAAGTTGCACGTTGGGCTGGTGTGCATGTCCGCTAGACGGAAAGCCTTAAAGCCTACTGCATCTTCCACCTTGAACTTTCGGGTTCAAGGGCTAAGTCAGCAGCGGTTCATCCGGGGAGCCTGATTCCAGTCCGATGCCGGTTTAAATACCGGCATCGGCTTTTTTACGGGTACGCTTTACGTACTTGCCCTTCTGAAGCCGAATTCATGACCGAACCTGCGCTGCTGCCCCGCCCGCAACTTCGACGCATGCTGCGCAAGGCCCGCCGCGCACTGACACCCAGTCAGCAACGCCAGGCCGCTCGCGGGCTGTACAAGCAACTGGCCCAGCAGCCGTTGTTTCGCCGCGCTAAACATATCTCCCTGTATTTGCCCACCGACGGTGAAATCGACCCGCGCATTTTGCTGCGTGCCGCTCAACGTCGGGGCAAGGCGACGTATCTGCCGGTACTCAGCGCCTGGCCAAGAACCAAAATGGTGTTCCAGCGAATTCGCCCCGGCGAAAAACTCAAACCCAACCGCTTCCGTATTCTCGAACCCCGGCACAACCTCGCCCGGCAACGCAAAGTCTGGGCGCTCGATCTGGTGCTGTTGCCATTGGTGGGGTTTGACGATGTCGGCGGACGCCTGGGCATGGGCGGTGGTTTTTATGATCGAAGCCTGGCGTACCTGGCACGACGTAAAAACTGGCGCAAGCCGACGCTATTGGGGCTGGCCCATGAATGTCAGAAGGTCGAACGATTGGCTCAAGCGAGCTGGGATGTGCCGTTACAGGGAACGGTGACAGACAAGGCGCGGTATTTCGCCGGCTAGACGCCACTGGAATCAGCGGCGCCCGAAGACAGGTTCAGCGCTTGAAGGCCGACGGCTGTTGTTGCTGCGCGATTTCGATCGGTGCGTCGGTCTTGTTGCTCCACAGGCTTTGGGCATAGCCGGTAGTCACGACGCCGAGGCCGAACAAAATAACCAAAATCCATAGTAAATCCGGTTTGCGTTTCATCGATTGCCCCCCAAAGGCACATCAACACGATGACAGCAGCGGTTTCCGTTTCAGGTGTAGGCCGTGCAGCAGCGTCAAGCTTAGAAGGCCGGCATTTTGCGACAACGTGAACCGACACGCAAACACTGGCGTCAACCGACCGTCGGTTTGTCATAAAATCCCCGGACAACTTGCCCACCACTTCGCAAGGAGCAAAAACCATGGCTTATTGGCTGATGAAATCCGAGCCCGACGAACTCTCGATCAAGAACCTGGAGACGCTCGGCAAGGCGCGCTGGGACGGGGTTCGCAACTACCAGGCGCGTAATTTTCTGCGGGCCATGGCCGTAGGCGACGAGTTTTTCTTCTATCACTCAAGCTGCCCCGAACCGGGGATCGCCGGGATCGGAAAGATCGTCGAAGCCGCATATCCGGACCCGACGGCGCTGGAGCCGGAAAGCCCTTACTACGATCCGAAAGCCACGGCAGAGAAAAACGCCTGGAGCGCGATCGATGTCGTGCATGTCGAGACGTTTCCCAAGGTGCTTAAGCTGGATTACCTGAAACAGCAGGCGGCGCTGGCCGAGATGCCGCTGGTGCAGAAAGGTTCGCGCCTGTCGGTGATGCCGGTGACAAACGCGCAATGGGCTGCGGTGCTCGATTTACGTTAAATACAGCAGAACCACCCGGTCACCCTCTTTTCAGCACCGAACAGGGTTAGGCTTGGCCCCCAGTTGACTGGTATCAACGCGCCTCGGCGTTCGATCAACCAGACTAGGACGCAACAGCCGCAGGATGCCCGCATGTCTACGCACAGCCGCTCTTCAATTTTTTTCACCAGCGCTTTAATGGTACTGCTGCTGGCCGCCGGTGGTTTTGGCTACTGGAAGTCGATGCATGACCGGTTGCCCGAAGGTTTGTATGTCGGCAACGGCCGTCTCGAAGCCACCGAAGTGCAGATCGCCAGCAAGACATCGGGCCGACTGGCAGAGGTGCTTGTCGATGAAGGCGACAAGGTCACCAAGGGCCAACTGCTGGCCCGCATGGACACCCGCACCCTTGAAGCCCAACGCCACCAGGCCGAAGCTGAAGTGTTGCGCGCCCGGGAAAACCTCAACGCCGCACAAGCCAACGTGCAATTGCGTCAGAGCGAGCAACTGCTGGCCCGGCAGGAACTCAAGCGCTCTCAGGAACTGTTCAAACACGGTTTCGTCAGCGGCCAGATTATCGATCAACAGCAGGCACGTCTCGACACCAGCATCGCTTCGGTCGCCTCGTCTAGAGCCCAGGTGTCAGCCGTTGGCGCAGCGATTGGTGCGGCACAAGCCCAAGTCGCGATGTTGACCAGCGAAATCGATGACAGCAGTTTGCGAGCCCCTATCGACGGAGTGATCCAGCTGCGCATGGCCGAAGCCGGTGAGGTGCTGGGGGCTGGGGGACGCGTATTACTGCTGATCGACCCCAACGATCAATACATGAACCTCTACCTCCCGGCCTCCGTGACTGGACGCCTGGCGGTGGGCGATGAAGCGCGGATTTTGCTCGATGCCCTGCCCGACCGTCCCCTGCCGGCAAAAATCAGCTTTGTGGCTGCCAAGTCGCAATTCACCCCCAAAGAGGTCGAGACCCGCGATGAGCGGCAAAAACTGGTGTTCCGCGTCAAGTTACACCTGACGGATCCCAAGGCAATGCCGCAAGCCAAACCCGGCATGCCCGGTGCTGGCTATGTGCGCACCACCTCCGTTGCCTGGCCGGCCAATCTGCAATGACCGGCCAGGCGGTTCAAGCGACCGGCATCAATCATCGCTACGGCAAACAACAGGCGCTCAGTGACATCACGTTCAGCCTGCCCGCCGGAACCCGTTGCGGGTTGATCGGCCCCGATGGCGCTGGAAAATCGAGTCTGCTGGGGCTGATCGCCGGGGTGAAAACGCTGCAGCAGGGCCATTTGGAAGTGCTCGGCGGCTCAATCCAGGATCGCCGCCATCGCAATACCCTCTATGCGCGCATCGCCTTCATGCCCCAAGGCCTGGGGGGCAACCTTTACCCCGAGTTGTCGATCAGCGAGAACATCCACTTTTTCGCCACCCTGTTCGGCCTGTCAAAAGCTGAATGCGATCAGCGCATGCACAATCTGTTATTGGCCACCGACCTGTTGCGCTTTGCCGAGCGCCCGGCCGGCAAACTGTCCGGCGGCATGAAACAGAAGCTGGGCCTGTGCTGTGCGTTGATCCACGAGCCGGATCTGCTGATCCTTGATGAACCGACAACCGGCGTCGATCCCCTGTCCCGTCGGCACTTCTGGGAACTGATTGACGATGTGCGGCGCCAGCGTCCACAACTGACACTGCTGGTTGCCACCGCGTATATGGAGGAGGCCGAGCAGTTCGAGCATTGCCTGATGCTCGATGGCGGCAAGCTGATTGCCACCGGGTTAAGCAAGGAATTACGGGCAGTCACAACCAGCGGCAAACTCGACGAAGCCTTCACCCACTATCAGGGCGACAGCAGCCACGACCATCAGCCTCTGGTGATCCCGCCTCGAACCGGCACCACCACCGATATCGCTATCGAAGCCCACGCTCTGACCCTGCGCTTCGGCGACTTCACTGCTGTAGACAAGGTCAGTTTTGCCATCGGTCGTGGCGAAATCTTTGGCTTTCTCGGTTCCAACGGCTGTGGCAAAACCACCACAATGAAAGTCCTCACCGGGCTGATACCCGCCAGTGAAGGCAGTGCCACGCTGCTGGGCAATCCGGTGAATGCCAAGGACCTGGCCACCCGCAAACGGGTCGGGTTCATGTCCCAGAGCTTTTCGCTGTATGGCGAACTCAGCGTGCGGCAGAACCTGGATTTGCACGCACGCCTGTTCGACTTGCCCACAACCCAAAGCACACAACGCATCGATGAGCTGATCCAGCGCTTCAACCTGGGCAGCGTTTGCGATCAGCAGTCCGGGGCGCTGCCTTTGGGCTTGCGCCAACGCCTGTCCCTGGCGGTGGCGGTGTTGCATCGCCCGGAAGTATTGATCCTCGACGAACCGACTTCCGGCGTCGACCCGGCGGCGCGGGACGACTTTTGGCGACTGCTGATCGAGTTGTCCCGTGAACAAGGTGTGACCATCTTCCTCTCCACCCATTTCATGAACGAAGCCCAACGTTGCGATCGCATCTCGTTGATGCATGCCGGTAAGGTGCTGGCTTGCGATACGCCGCCAGCACTGCAACAACAGTTCAAAGGCGAAACACTGGAAGCTGCATTTGTCACATGCCTGGAGCAGGCCCAAAACACGCCTGAACCAGCGAAACCTCCAGAGCCTGCGAATGCGCCCGTCATGCCGGCCATGCCCAAGAAAGATCGCGGCTTCAGTCTCGGGCGCCTGATGGCGGTAGCAAGTCGTGAGGGTAAGGAACTGCTGCGCGACAAAGTGCGGATGGCCTTTGCCCTGCTCGGGGCAATTTTCATGATGGTGATCTTCGGCTACGGCATTTCCCTGGACGTAGAGAAACTCGCCTTCGCCGTCTACGATCAGGATCAGACGCCGCAGAGCCGCGCGTATCTGGAAGCCTTTCGCGGCTCTCGGTATTTCGACGAACAACCCTCTATCCGCGATGCCAAAGAGCTGCATCGCCGCCTTCAGCGTTCTGAAATCAAACTGGCACTTGAGATTGCGCCGGGTTTTGGCCGGGACTTGTACGCCGGGCGTCAACCGGTCGTGGCTGCCTGGCTCGATGGTGGCATGCCGTTTCGCGCCGAGACCAGCCGCAACTACGTCGAGGCCGTGCACCTGGCCAATATTGAACAGCTGGCCGAACAGAGCAGCCCCGCGCTGAACCGCCAAGCAGCCGCCCGACTGGAAACCCGCTTCCGCTACAACCAGGACGTGGTCAGCGTCAACGCCATCGGCCCCGGCGTCATGGCGCTGATCCTGGCGTTCATTCCGGCCATGCTGACAGCGCTGGGCATCGTACGGGAGAAAGAACTGGGTTCGATCACCAACTTCTACGCCACGCCGCTGACCCGACTCGAATTCCTGCTGGGCAAACAGGCACCGTATCTGGCAATCAGTCTGATCAACCTCGCGGTGCTAGCCGCGATGAACCGGTGGTTGTTCGGTGTACCGTTCAAGGGCAGCTTCCTGACCCTGACCTTTGGTGGACTGCTTTATGTGCTGGCAACTACCAGCATGGGCCTGTTGATCTCGGCGTTCACCCGAACCCAGATCGCGGCCGTCCTCGGCACCATGATCATCACCAGCTTGCCGACCATCCAGTTCTCCGGGCTGATCGTGCCGCGCTCGTCCCTGGAGGGTGCGGCATCCGTGATGGGCATGCTGTTCCCCGCAGGTCACTTTCTCGATATCGCGGTCGGCACTTTCACCAAGGCCCTGGATATACGACAGCTTTGGCCACAATGCCTGGCACTGTTCGGGTTCTTTCTCGGGTTCACCGGGCTCAGCCTGGCCATGCTGAAAAAGCAGGAGGTTTGATGCACAAGCTCGCGCACATCCTGCGCCTGGGTCTCAAGGAACTCACCAGCCTGCGGCATGACAGCGTCCTGCTGCTGTTCCTCTTCTACGCCTTCACGGTGGCGATCTATATGCCGGCTGCCGGCTCGGTGATCGGCGTGCATAACGCCAGCGTGGCTATCGTGGACGAAGATCACAGCCTAGTGTCGCGACAACTGGCGCAGGCGCTGCAACCGCCGGAGTTTCAACGCCCGGTCTTGCTGCCCTATGGGCAACTCGATCAGGTCATGGACAGCGGCCAGTACACGTTTGTGATCAATGTGCCGGCGAACTTTCAGACGGATTTGTTGGCCGGTCGCCAGCCTGCCGTGCAAGTGAATGTCGACGCCACGGCCATGAGCCAGGCGTTCATGGGGGCGGGTTACATAGGGCGGATTTTCCAGCGCGAATTGTTGAATTACAGCGGCCAGAGCGATGTGGCGAGTAAAGCGCCAGTCCTGCTGACCACTCGCTCGCTGTTCAATACGAATCTGGAGGGAGGCTGGTTCCTGGCGGTGATTCAGATCGTCAATAACATCACCATCCTCGCCATCATCCTGACCGGCACGGCGCTGCTGCGTGAGCGCGAACACGGCACCCTCGACCATTTGCTGGTGCTGCCGCTGACAGCGCTGGAAATCATGCTGGCGAAAATCTGGAGCAACATGCTGGTGGTGGTGCTGTGCACCTGGCTGTCGCTGGAAGTGATCGTCAAAGGTGCGCTCGGCGTGCCGCTGGCCGGCTCGATAACCTTATTTTTACTGGTGACTGCCGTTTATCTGTTCGCCAGCACAGCCCTGGGGATATTCCTCGCGACCCTCGCCCGCTCGACACCGCAGTTCGGCTTGTTGGCGATTCCGGTAATTATCCCGATGTTGCTGCTATCTGGTGGCAGTACGCCACTCGACAGCATGCCGCAATGGCTGCAATGGGTGATGCAGGGTTCGCCATCGACGCACTTCGTCAGCCTCAGTGCCGCGATACTGTTTCGCGACGCCGGGCTGAGCGTGGTCTGGCCGGACTTGCTGGCACTCACGGTCATTGGGCTGCTGTTCTTTGCAATTGCGCTGATGCGGTTTCGCAAGAGTCTGGCGTCCTGAATGCAGGAACACGGCTTGCCGGCGATGGCGGTCAGGTGGGCGCTATCGCGAGCAAGCTTTGCTCCTACGGATCCAGCATTACTGGATGATCAGGTTGTTGAACAACAGATCCTCAACCACCGGGTTGCCGGTTTCGTCGCTCATGATTTGCTGGGTCTGCTTGAGGGCTTCCTGACGCAGCTTTTCCTTGGCCTCGACGTTGTTCATCGCTTCAGTGGTCTGCTGGGCAAACAACGCCACCAGTTGATTACGAATCAACGGTTCGTTGGCTTTCACCAGTTTGGTCGCCTCATCACCGGTCACTCGCAACGCCACATCGGCCTTGTAGACCTTGAGTTTCGGCGTCCCGTCCAGCCCGTAGTTGCCCACGAACGGCGGGCTCAGGGTGATGTAATTGACCTTCGGCGCTGCACCTTCTTTGGCTTCTTCGGCCATCGCTGCCACAGGCAGAGACAGGGCCAGCAACAACATGATCCACGCTTTCACAATTCGCTCCTTATCCGGTTTGCGGCCTAGCATAACGACCCGCCGCTCAAGCACAAGCTTATGGCTGACTATCAGGGCCGGGCATGCTCGTTGACCCATCGACTCACACACCTACACTTATCGGCCATCACTCCCAAAGGAATAGCCCTGATGAAAGCCGTGCTGTGCAAAGCCTTCGGCCCTGCCGAATCGCTGGTGCTGGAAGACGTCGCCAGTCCTGTCGCGAAGAAGAATGAAATCCTGCTGGACGTGCACGCCGCCGGGGTGAATTTCCCGGACACGCTGATCATCGAGGGCAAATACCAGTTCAAACCGCCCTTCCCGTTTTCCCCGGGTGGCGAAGCCGCTGGCGTAGTCAGCCAAGTAGGCGAAAAGGTCAGTCACCTCAAGGTCGGCGACCGGGTCATGGCGCTGACCGGTTGGGGCAGTTTCGCCGAACAGGTCGCGGTGCCGGGCTACAACGTGCTGCCCATTCCGCCATCGATGGATTTCAACACCGCCGCCGCGTTCAGCATGACTTATGGCACTTCGATGCACGCGCTCAAGCAACGGGGAAACCTGCAACCGGGTGAAACCTTGCTGGTACTCGGCGCGTCCGGGGGTGTCGGCCTGGCCGCCGTGGAAATCGGCAAAGCCATGGGCGCCCGCGTGATCGCCGCCGCCAGCAGCGCCGAAAAACTCGCAGTAGCCAAGGCCGCCGGTGCCGATGAGTTGATCAACTACAGCGAAACCAGTCTCAAGGACGAAATCAAGCGCCTGACCGATGGCCAAGGCGCCGACGTGATCTACGACCCGGTCGGCGGCGATCTGTTCGACCAGGCCATCCGCGCCATCGCGTGGAATGGCCGCCTGCTGGTTGTCGGCTTCGCCAGCGGACGCATCCCCGAACTCCCCGTGAACCTCGCGCTGCTCAAAGGCGCAGCGGTGATCGGCGTGTTCTGGGGCTCATTCGCCCAGCGCCAGCCTCAAGACAACGCGGCGAACTTCCAGCAATTGTTTGGCTGGTTCGCCGAGGGCAAGTTGAAGCCGTTGGTGTCGCAAGTGTATCCACTGAGCAATGCGGGGCAGGCGATCAATGATCTTGGCCAGCGCAAAGCGGTCGGGAAAGTGGTGGTTCAGGTTCGCTGAGCCCAATGCAGCGGTCTGGACTTCAAATGAAGTTGTTCAGACCGCTTTTTATTGTCCTGGGAACAAAACGCCACGACTTCCCATACACACGAAGGACATTTCCCAAAGCCTCGTCCTACCCTGGACCGAAATGCTGCACGTAGATCTGCAAGTAACCTTTCCCACAACGCCCTACATTTATACCTGAGCGACATGTTCATAAAAGAACATGCAATCTCCAGCATTTCCGCTATTTGGCCGATGCGAACCGGTGCTATTTTCGGTAACGAAACTGTAACATTCGCATCCGCAGTCAAAACAAGAAATCTGGAGCTCTTGAATGTTTGCTTTCTTTCGTCCTGCCGCACATCAGGCTCCATTGCCTGAAGAAAAAATAGACAACACCTACCGACGCCTTCGCTGGCAGATCTTCGCCGGTATTTTTATCGGCTACGCCGGCTATTACCTGCTGCGCAAAAACTTCTCCCTGGCCATGCCCTATCTGATCGAAGAGGGCTATACACGCGGCGAGTTGGGCCTGGCGCTGTCGGCCATTGCCATTGCCTATGGCCTGTCCAAGTTCCTGATGGGCATTGTGTCCGACCGTTCCAATCCGCGCTTCTTCCTGCCCTTCGGCCTGCTGGTATCGGCCGGTGTGATGTTCATTTTCGGCTTCGCGCCCTGGGCGACGTCCAGCGTGACCATCATGTTCATCCTGCTCTTTATCAATGGCTGGGCCCAGGGCATGGGTTGGCCGCCGAGTGGGCGGACGATGGTGCACTGGTGGTCGCAGAAGGAACGCGGTGGCGTAGTGTCCTTGTGGAACGTGGCGCATAACGTCGGTGGCGGCCTGATCGGCCCGCTGTTCCTGCTCGGCATGGGCCTGTTCAATGACTGGCATGCAGCGTTTTACGTGCCAGCGGCGGTCGCCATGGCGGTGGCGGTGTTTGCCTTCGTCACCATGCGCGACACCCCGCAATCGGTGGGCCTGCCGCCGATCGAGAAGTACAAGAACGACTATCCGGAAGGCTACGACGCCAGCCACGAAGAAGAATTCAGCGCCAAGGAAATCTTCGTCAAGTACGTGCTGCGCAACAAAATGCTCTGGTACATCGCCCTGGCCAACGTCTTCGTCTACCTGTTGCGCTACGGCGTGCTGGACTGGGCACCGACCTACCTCAAGGAAGCCAAGGGTTTCACCGTGGATAAAACCTCGTGGGCCTACTTCTTCTACGAATGGGCAGGTATTCCGGGCACGCTGCTCTGTGGCTGGATGTCGGACAAGATCTTCCGTGGCAACCGTGGCCTGACCGGCATGGTGTTCATGGCGTTGGTGACCGTGGCGACCCTTGTGTACTGGCTGAACCCGGCCGGCAACCCGACAGTCGACATGATCGCGCTCGTCTCGATCGGCTTCCTGATTTACGGCCCGGTGATGCTGATCGGCCTGCAAGCGCTGGAATTGGCGCCGAAGAAAGCCGCCGGTACGGCAGCGGGCTTCACGGGTCTGTTCGGTTATCTGGGGGGTTCGGTCGCGGCCAGTGCAGCGATGGGCTACACCGTGGACCACTTCGGTTGGGATGGCGGTTTCGTCTTACTGATCGGCGCGTGCCTGCTGGCGATGGCGTTCCTGGCGCCGACGCTGTGGCACAAACAAGTCGCCAGTCAGAGCCGCGAAGCAATCGCCTGATCGGTCTTTGATTTGCAGCGCTTGAGCCGCGCCTCCAGATTCCGGTCTGGCATGGCGTGGCTACGCAGGGCGTGGGCGGTCTGCTCGACATAATCGCGAGTCGTGCCGTAACGCCCGCAAGCGTTTTCGAACACATGACTCAGCACGTGATCCGGCAAGTTGCCCGCATAGCTGGGCAGATGCCGCTCCAACACGAACCCCAACGCCTGAACCTGACTTCCGTCTTCAAGACGGCAGTTGAGCCAGTGTGGGCGATAGGACGGGAATGGCATTTCGCGCTGCCAAAGTGCGTAAAGAGAGGCTTCAAGTTGTTCTTCCGGCAAGCGATAGGCGAAGCCGCTGCAAGAACCACCGCGATCCAGGCCGAATACCAGCCCAGGCACTTCGGGTGTGCCGCGATGTTCGTGGGACCACAAATACAAACCGCGATGGTAGCCATGCACACGACCCCGCACTCGCTCCACCGCTGCACATTCAGGACGCCAGATCAGCGAACCGTAAGCGAACAGCCACACCGGCCCGCCCTTGTGGCGCGCCATGGTCGACTGCATTGAGCTGACTAATTGTTCGTGCGTGAGCTGCGGCCCCAGATCGAGCTGCGGAGGGTAAGCCAGATTCAAAAAAGCAGATTCAATGGCGCTCATGGCGATTAGCGTTCAGCTCCCCGCGGGTGAAGAATTACTTAATAGAACGCACCGCTGTAACAATAAGGCACATAAGTTTTAAGGCAATTTAAGTGCCACGGCACAGTTCTTAAATAATTGCCTGAATGACATATAACCTACCGGCATTTATATAATTTTATAAATACCGATCGGCTATATAGAGAGTTATAACGATTAAGAGCGGGGGATCAAAATCGCGGATCAAGATCGCGGCGCGTACGCAAATACATCTGCGCGCATTTGATGGGCATCCATCCCAGCTTCGACCAAAGCATCCAGCGTGCCGTAGACCATGGCCGGAGAGCCGCTGGCGTAGACATGCAAGGGTTTCAGATCGGGGAAGTCCTCGCACACCGCCTCATGCAGCATCCCGCAGCGCCCCTGCCAGCTGCATTGATCGCTGACGACTTTATGCAGGAACAGGTTGGGCAGTTTCAGCCATTCGTCCCAATGTTCGATGGCATAAAAGTCTTCAGGACGACGCACGCCCCAATACAGATGCACCGGATGCTTGAAGCCCTTGGCGCGGCAATGTTCGATCAGGCTATGGATCTGGCCCATGCCGGTGCCCGCGGCAATCAGCACCAGTGGACCGTCCGGCAGTTCCGCCAGATGGGTGTCGCCGAATGGCATTTCGATCCGCACCATTGGGTTGCGTTGCAACTGGTCGATCAGGCTCAGCGCACTGCTTTCGCGCGCCAGTACATGAATTTCCAGATCACGCCCGCCATGCGGTGCCGATGCCAGGGAGAATGCGGATTTCTCCCCATTCTCGCGCTCGATCATCAAGTACTGGCCGGCGTGATAACGCGGTGGCTTGCCAGCCGGAGCTCGCAGACGTACACGCCAGGTATCGCCGCCGACGTCCCTGCACTCAATGACCTGACATGACAAGCTGCGCACCGGCAATTCTCCCAGCGCGAGCACGCCATCCCACAGCACGATGCAGTCTTCCAGCGGCTCTGCAATGCAAGTGTAGAACTCGCCATGGTCGCGCACACCGCCTTCCTGTTCGACCCGCCCTTCCACCAACAGCGCGGCGCACACGTGGCAATTGCCGTTTCGACAGCTTTGCGGGCATTCATAGCCCAGACGCCGTGCGCCGTCGAGAATCCGCTCGCCGGGCAGAATCTCTAGCACTGCTCCGGAGGGCTGCAAGGTTACACGCATCAATCTATTCCTAACTGATTCCAGATGGCATCGATCCGCTGGGTAACGGCTTCGTCCTTGACGATCACCCGGCCCCACTCGCGAGTGGTTTCGCCCGGCCATTTATTCGTGGCATCGAGCCCCATCTTCGAACCCAGGCCGGAAACCGGCGAGGCGAAGTCCAGGTAATCGATCGGCGTGTTGTCGATCATCACCGTGTCGCGCTTGGGGTCCATGCGCGTGGTGATGGCCCAGATCACGTCGTTCCAGTCGCGTGCGTTGATGTCGTCATCACAGACGATAACGAACTTGGTGTACATGAACTGTCGCAAAAACGACCAGACACCGAGCATTACCCGCTTGGCATGGCCAGGATACGACTTCTTCATGGTCACGATGGCCATGCGATACGAGCAGCCTTCGGGCGGCAGGTAGAAGTCAGTGATTTCGGGGAACTGCTTCTGCAGGATCGGCACGAACACTTCGTTCAGTGCCACACCGAGAATCGCCGGCTCATCCGGCGGACGACCCGTATAGGTACTGTGGTAAATCGGTTTGATCCGGTGGGTGATGCGCTCGACCGTGAACACCGGGAAGCTGTCGACTTCGTTGTAGTAACCGGTGTGGTCGCCGTACGGGCCTTCATCGGCCATCTCGCCCGGATGGATTACGCCTTCAAGGATGATCTCCGCGGTGGCCGGCACTTGCAGGTCGTTGCCACGGCACTTCACCAGTTCGGTGCGGTTGCCACGCAACAAGCCAGCGAAAGCGTATTCGGAAAGGCTGTCCGGTACAGGTGTTACAGCGCCGAGAATCGTTGCCGGGTCAGCGCCCAATGCCACGGACACCGGGAACGGCTGGCCAGGGTGCTTCTCGCACCACTCGCGGTAATCCAGCGCGCCGCCACGATGACTGAGCCAACGCATGATGACCTTGTTGCGGCCGATCACTTGTTGACGGTAGATACCGAGGTTCTGGCGGTCCTTGTTCGGGCCTTTGGTGACGGTCAGGCCCCAGGTGATCAGCGGGCCGACGTCGCCCGGCCAGCAGGTCTGCACCGGCAGCATCGCGAGGTCGACGTCGTCGCCTTCGATGACGATTTCCTGGCACACCGCGTCTTTGACGACTTTCGGCGCCATGGCGATGATCTTGCGGAAGATCGGCAGCTTGGACCAGGCATCTTTCAGGCCTTTCGGCGGTTCGGGCTCCTTGAGGAACGCCAGCAGCTTGCCGATCTCGCGCAATTCGCTGACCGCTTCTGCGCCCATGCCCAGCGCCACGCGCTCAGGGGTGCCGAACAGGTTGCCTAGCACCGGGATGTCATATCCCGTGGGCTTTTCGAAAAGCAGGGCCGGACCTTTGGCACGCAGGGTGCGGTCGCAGACCTCGGTCATTTCGAGCACTGGGGACACCGGAACCTGGATGCGCTTGAGTTCGCCGCGCTTTTCCAGACCGCTGATAAAGTCGCGCAAGTCGCGATACTGCATGCGTGAGCCTCGTATTGGCCGTGCCGTTCGGGGGTGGCAGTTTAGCGCCGAACCCCTCTGTTCAGAACCACGAACTGCCGGTTCATCAAAAATCAGATAGCAAAAAGCCGGGTTTCCCCGGCTTCTTGGCCTTATCGACTTACTTGCGTTTCATCGACAGGAAGAACTCATCGTTGGTCTTGGTCGTTTTCAGCTTGTCGACCAGGAACTCGATGGCAGCGATTTCGTCCATCGGGTGCAGGAGCTTGCGAAGAATCCACATGCGCTGCAACTCGTCGTCGGCGGTCAGCAACTCTTCGCGGCGGGTGCCGGAACGGTTGATGTTGATGGCCGGGAACACGCGTTTTTCAGCGATGCGGCGATCCAGCGGCAGTTCCATGTTGCCCGTGCCTTTGAATTCTTCGTAGATCACTTCGTCCATCTTCGAGCCGGTTTCAACCAGCGCGGTGGCGATGATGGTCAGCGAACCGCCTTCTTCGATGTTCCGTGCGGCGCCGAAGAAACGTTTCGGTTTCTCCAGGGCGTGGGCATCGACACCACCGGTGAGTACCTTGCCGGAGCTCGGGATCACGGTGTTGTAGGCGCGAGCCAGACGGGTGATGGAGTCGAGCAGGATCACCACGTCCTTCTTGTGTTCGACCAGGCGCTTGGCCTTCTCGATCACCATTTCGGCAACCTGCACGTGGCGGGTTGGCGGCTCATCGAACGTCGAGGCAACCACTTCGCCGCGCACGGTGCGCTGCATTTCGGTCACTTCTTCTGGACGTTCGTCGATCAGCAATACGATCAAATGAACTTCAGGATTGTTACGTGCGATGTTTGCCGCGATGTTCTGCAGCATGATGGTTTTACCGGCTTTCGGCGGTGCAACGATCAGACCGCGCTGGCCTTTACCGATCGGGGCGCACAGGTCGATGACACGACCGGTCAAGTCTTCGGTGGAACCGTTGCCGGCTTCCATCTTCATGCGCACAGTCGGGAACAGCGGGGTCAGGTTCTCGAAGAGAATCTTGTTTTTCGCATTCTCGGGACGATCGTAGTTGATCGTGTCGACCTTGAGCAGCGCGAAATAACGCTCGCCTTCCTTTGGTGGACGGATCTTGCCAACGATGGTGTCACCGGTGCGCAAGTTGAAGCGACGGATCTGACTCGGCGAGACGTAGATATCGTCTGGGCCGGCAAGATAGGAAGCGTCAGCGGAGCGAAGGAAGCCGAAGCCGTCCTGGAGAATCTCCAGCACGCCATCACCGGAAATTTCCTCGCCGCTTTTAGCGTGCTTTTTGAGCAGGGAGAAAATCACGTCCTGCTTGCGCGAACGGGCCATATTTTCTATGCCCATCTGTTCGGCCAATTCGAGCAGTTCGGTAATCGGCTTTTGCTTGAGTTCAGTCAGATTCATATAGGAATGACGTAATCATTTATGGAGGGGGGGAAATTAAGCTTTTGGGCTTAATGAGGCCGCGCCGCAGAGAAGGCGACAGGATCGCGTACTTATTCGAAAAGGAGTGCGTCGGCGACGGCTAGCAGGGGGCAATGGAGAAACCAGTGCGGGGCCGAATGTACCACCTGAGTTTCGGAGCGTCTAGCCCTCAATAACGAAAAGGCCCCGCGATGTGCGGGGCCTTTTTGATGACGCTTAAACGACGCTTAGATGTTGGCGTCGAGGAAAGCAGCCAGTTGCGACTTCGACAGTGCGCCGACCTTGGTCGCTTCAACGTTGCCGTTCTTGAACAACATCAGGGTCGGGATACCACGCACGCCATGCTTGGCCGGAGTTTCCTGGTTTTCGTCGATGTTCAGTTTGGCAACGGTCAGCTTGCCTTTGTAGGTTTCAGCAATTTCGTCCAGAACAGGAGCGATCATTTTGCAAGGGCCGCACCATTCAGCCCAGTAGTCGACCAGTACAGCGCCTTCGGCCTTGAGGACGTCGACGTCGAAGCTAGCGTCGGTGACGTGTTTGATAAGATCGCTGCTCATGGAAGTCTCCAGGTTGTAAGCAAAAAAACGTGGCCCATCATAGCCGCCCTTCCCTCGTTCAGGAAGGTGCAGATGATTGAGTCTCGCTATGGTGCCGCATGAGTTTGGGTATAGCTCAAGTCACGAGGTGGCGGGAGCGACGAAGGCAATTCCAGTGCGCAGTGCCGCGTTACGTACATGTTCGTGCATGGCCTTCTGCGCTGCGCCGGAGGCCCGCCGGGTCAGTGCGCGGAGGATTTTGCGGTGCTCCTGCCAGGTTTCCATGGCCCGCTCGGCCCGGATGAACGGTAGCTTTTGGCTCTCTAGAAAGATGTCGGCGCTGGCGGTCAGGATGCTCAGCATCGCCTGATTGCCGCTCGCCAGCAGGATGCGTCGGTGAAACTCGAAATCCAGCCGCGCCGCTGCCTCGAAGTCGCCGGCCTTCAATTCGAGGCGCATGGCGGCGACGTTATCTTCCAGCGCATCGAGCTCGTGAGTGCTCAGGGTCACCGCCGCCAAACCGGCGGCAAAACCTTCCAGGGCATAGCGCAACTGGAAGATGTCCAGCGGCGAGGCCTGGGCCGCGAACGGCCAACTCAACCCCGCATCACCTCGCGGCAAATCAACCGGTGACTGCACGAACACGCCTTTGCCCGGCTGGATGCTGATCACCCCTAACGCGCTCAATGACGACAACGCTTCGCGCAGCGACGCGCGGCTGACGCCCAATTGCACCGCCAAATCCCGTTGCGAGGGCAAGGCATCGCCCGGCCCGAAACCTTGCTCGGTGATCAGTTTACGGATGGCTTGCAGCGCCACTTCAGGTACGGCGCGAGAGATCGAGTTCATGGTTTTTCAGACGAACCAGGCCAATGAGCGGTCAGTTGTAAAGCTATTCACGACGCCCGGCAAGTCGTGCCCCATGGGGGTTCGGAGAAATCCGGCAATGCGCTATCGGGGTGCGAAACGCCGCCAAACTGTTCAGACCAGTAAGACCGAACGAATCCAGCAAAACCGCGGCCTGCGGCATCCAAAACCGACTCTTGGCACGGCCCATGCTCTGTCGATCCGCAGAATTCACTTCTCGCCGATTCGGAGATTTGCCATGACCCAGCGTTACAGCGCCCTCCTCGCCGCCCTGTTTGCCAGCCTGATGCTGAGCCAGGCGCCCGCCCACGCCGACGGTCTGGAGGATGTGGTCAAGCGCGGCGTCCTCAAGGTGGCCGTGCCTCAGGATTTCCCGCCCTTCGGCTCGGTCGGCCCGGACATGAAGCCGCGCGGCCTTGATATCGATACTGCAAAACTGCTGGCCGACCAACTCAAGGTCAAACTCGAGCTGACGCCAGTCAACAGCACCAACCGCATTCCGTTCCTGACCACCGGCAAGGTCGATCTGGTGATCTCCAGCCTCGGCAAGAACCCCGAGCGCGAGAAAGTCATCGATTTCTCCCGTGCCTACGCACCGTTCTACCTCGCCGTGTTCGGTCCGCCAGACGCCAGCATCAAAAGCCTGGACGATCTCAAGGGCAAAACCATCAGTGTCACCCGTGGCGCTATCGAAGACATCGAGCTGACCAAAGTCGCGCCCGAAGGCGTGACCATCAAGCGCTTCGAAGACAACAACTCGACCATCGCCGCCTACCTCGCCGGGCAAGTTGACCTGATCGCCAGCGGCAACGTGGTGATGGTGACCATCAGCGAGCGCAACCCGAAGCGCATTCCGGCGCTGAAAGTGAAGCTCAAGGATTCGCCAGTCTATGTCGGCGTGAATAAAAACGAGCCGGCGCTGCTGGACAAGGTCAACCAGATCCTCGCCACTGCCAAGACCGACGGCGCGCTGGAGAAGAACTCCCGGACCTGGCTCAAAGAGCCGCTGCCGGCCGATCTCTGATCGTCGTTGCGGAGACTGAACATGGCTTATCAGTTCGACTTTCTACCGGTGGTACACAACACCGACCTGCTGCTGCGCGGTGCGCTGTTCACCCTTGAACTGACAGCCATCGGCGCGGTGCTCGGGGTGAGTCTGGGCATCGTCGGGGCGCTGGTGCGGGCGTGGAACATCCGTCCGTTCGCCGGCATTTTTGCGGTCTACGTCGAGTTGATCCGCAACACGCCCTTTCTGGTGCAATTGTTTTTCATCTTCTTCGGCCTGCCGTCACTGGGCGTGCAGATCTCGGAATGGCAGGCGGCGGTGCTGGCGATGGTGATCAACCTGGGCGCCTATTCCACCGAGATCATCCGCGCCGGTATCCAGGCGATCCCCCGAGGACAGCTGGAAGCGGCCGCCGCGTTGGCGATGACTCGGTTCGAAGCCTTTCGCCATGTGGTGCTGCTGCCGGCACTGGGCAAGGTTTGGCCTGCGTTGAGCAGCCAGATCATCATCGTCATGCTGGGTTCGGCGGTCTGCTCGCAGATCGCCACCGAAGAGCTGAGCTTCGCCGCCAATTTCATTCAGTCGCGCAACTTCCGCGCCTTTGAGACTTACGCACTGACCACGTTGCTCTACCTGTGCATGGCGCTGCTGATCCGCCAGTTGTTGAACTGGATTGGCCGCCGATTCATTGCGAGGAGCAGCCAATGAGCGATTTCACTTTCTGGGACGTCGTACGCAACCTGCTCACAGGCCTGCAATGGACCTTGGCGCTGTCGCTGGTAGCGTTTATCGGTGGCGGACTGATCGGCTTGCTGATCATGGTCATGCGGATCTCGAAAAAGTCCCTGCCGCGCAGCTTTGCCCGCACCTATATCGAACTGTTCCAGGGCACGCCGCTGTTGATGCAGCTGTTTCTGGTGTTCTTCGGCGTGGCGCTGGCCGGGGTGGAGATTTCGCCGTGGATGGCCGCGGCGATTGCCCTGACGCTGTTCACCAGCGCCTACCTGGCGGAGATCTGGCGTGGTTGCGTCGAATCGATCCCTAACGGCCAGTGGGAAGCCTCGTCGAGCCTGGCGCTGAACCCGCTGGAGCAACTGCGCTACGTGATCCTGCCGCAAGCGCTGCGGATCGCCGTAGCGCCGACCGTGGGCTTCTCGGTGCAAGTGGTCAAAGGCACCGCCGTCACCTCGATCATCGGCTTCACCGAACTGACCAAGACCGGCGGCATGCTCGCCAACGCGACCTTCGAACCGTTCATGGTCTACGGCTTGGTGGCGCTCGGTTACTTCCTGCTCTGCTACCCCTTGTCCCTCAGTGCGCGCTATCTGGAAAGGAGACTGCATGCCTCTGCTTAGAATTTCCGCCCTGCATAAATATTACGGCGACCACCATGTACTCAAAGGCATCGACCTGAGCGTCGAGGAAGGCCAGGTGGTGGCGATCATCGGCCGCAGCGGTTCGGGCAAATCCACTTTGTTGCGCACCCTTAATGGCCTGGAATCGATCAACGACGGCGTGATCGAAGTCGACGGCGAATACCTCGACGCCGCCCGTGCCGATCTGCGCAGCTTGCGACAGAAAGTCGGGATGGTGTTTCAGCAGTTCAACCTGTTCCCACACCTGACGGTCGGCGAGAACGTGATGCTCGCGCCGCAGGTTGTGCAAAAAGTGCCAAAGGCCAAAGCGGCCGAACTGGCGCGGGAGATGCTGGAGCGGGTCGGATTGGGGGAAAAATTCGATGCCTTCCCGGATCGATTGTCTGGCGGGCAGCAACAGCGGGTGGCGATCGCCCGGGCGCTGGCGATGTCGCCGAAGGTCTTGCTGTGCGATGAGATTACCTCGGCGCTGGACCCGGAATTGGTCAATGAAGTGCTGAGCGTGGTCCGGCAACTGGCCAAGGAAGGGATGACGTTGATCATGGTTACCCATGAGATGCGCTTTGCCCGGGAGGTTGGGGATAAGTTGGTGTTCATGCATCAGGGCAAGGTGCATGAGGTGGGGGATCCGAAGATGTTGTTTGCCAATCCGCAAACGGCGGAGCTGGCGAATTTCATTGGGACGGTTGAGGCGGCGGGCTGAGGGATCTTCGGCGCCTGCAAGGCCGCCTTCGCGGGCAAGCCCGCTCCCACAGGGTTCTCTGCTGGAACGCGATGGTGTGTTCGACGCAAAAACCTGTGGGAGCGGGCTTGCCCGCGAAGAGGCCATTCGCAACACCTCGGATGCCCCGCGGTAAAAGATCGCAGCCTTCGGCAGCTCCTACGCGTTGGCGTCAGCGTTTGATCGTGGCACGATGTCGGGGTTATCGACCGAGACCCCCTGACCATGCCGCAATCCCAAGCCAAGAATCTGTCCCTGATCGCCGCAATCGACCTGGGCTCCAACAGCTTTCACATGGTCGTGGCCAAGGCCCAGAACGGCGAAATCCGAATTCTCGAGCGTCTCGGGGAGAAGGTTCAGCTGGCCGCCGGCATCGACGATGAGCGCCAGCTCAGTGAAGAGTCCATGCAACGCGGGCTCGATTGCCTGAAGCGTTTCGCCCAACTGATCAACGGTATGCCGACCGGCGCCGTGCGGATCGTCGGCACCAACGCGCTGCGTGAAGCCCGTAACCGTGCCGAGTTCATCCACCGCGCCGAAGAAATTCTCGGCCACCCGGTGGAAGTCATCTCCGGCCGTGAAGAAGCGCGCCTGATCTACCTCGGCGTTTCCCACACCCTCGCCGACACCCCGGGCAAACGCCTGGTGGCCGACATCGGCGGTGGCAGTACCGAATTCATCATCGGCCAGCGCTTCGAACCGCTGCTGCGCGAAAGCCTGCAAATGGGCTGCGTCAGCTACACCCAGCGCTATTTCAAGGATGGCAAGATCACCCCGGCCCGCTACGCCCAGGCGTACACCGCGGCGCGGCTGGAGATCATGAGCATCGAACACGCCCTGCATCGCCTGACCTGGGATGAAGCCATCGGCTCCTCGGGCACCATCCGTGCCATTGGCCTGGCGCTGAAGGCCGGCGGTCATGGCACTGGCGAGGTCAACGCCGAAGGCCTGGCCTGGCTCAAGCGCAAGCTGTTCAAACTGGGCGATGTCGACAAGATCGATTTCGAAGGCATCAAGCCCGACCGCCGGGCGATCTTCCCGGCGGGCCTGGCAATTCTTGAAGCGATCTTCGACGCGCTCGAGCTGAAACGCATGGACCACTGTGAAGGTGCCCTGCGCGAAGGCGTGCTCTATGACCTGTTGGGCCGTCATCATCACGAAGACGTCCGTGAACGCACCCTCAGCTCGTTGATGGAGCGTTATCACGTCGATCTGGAACAAGCGGCGCGCGTTGAGCGCAAGGCGCTGCATGCCTTCGATCAAGTGGCCGAGGATTGGGAGCTGGATGACGGCGTCTGGCGCGAACTGCTGGGTTGGGCGGCCAAGGTCCATGAAGTGGGCCTGGACATCGCCCACTATCAGTATCACAAGCACGGCTCCTACCTGATCGAGCACTCGGACCTGGCCGGGTTCTCCCGCGAAGACCAGTTGATGCTCGCGCTGCTGGTGCGCGGCCACCGCCGCAATATTCCCCGGGACAGGTTTGCCGATTTCGGCGATGAAGGCATCAAGCTGATTCGCCTGTGCGTGCTGCTGCGCTTTGCGATTCTGTTCCATCACATCCGTGGCACCCAGGAAATGCCCCAGGTCGTGCTGCACGCCAACGGCGACAGTCTTGATGTGCAGTTCCCGGAGAACTGGCTGGACGAAAACCAGCTGACCCAGGCCGACTTCGCCCTTGAAGCGGAGTGGCTGACCCGGGTCGGCTTTGTGCTTAACGTTCGCTGAAAATGAAAAAGGCCTTCTTCGGAAGGCCTTTTTTTGTGTCCGCAATTCAGCAAACGACGCAAACCCATGTGGGAGCGAGCTTATGTGGCGAGGGGGCTTATGTGGCGAGGGGGCTTGCCCCCGTTGGGTCGCGAAGCGGCCCCAGAATCTGCGGTCGTGGTGTATCAGGTACACCGCGTGCAATGTTCTACGACTGCTACGCAGCCGAACGGGGGCAAGCCCCCTCGCCACACAGGGTTTGCGCGTTAACGGACCGCCAGAATCGGGCTACCCAAACGCTCCAGCAACGTCGCCTGCGCGCTGCGCGGGTTCTGGTTGCCGGTCGGCGTATTGCGGATGTAACGGCCGTCCGCCTGCAGGCTCCAGCTGTGAGTGTTATCGGTGAGATACAGCTCCAGCTCTTTCTTGACCCGCATGATCAGCTTCTTGCCCTCGACCGGGAAGCAAGTCTCGACGCGCTTGTCGAGGTTGCGCTCCATCCAGTCGGCGCTGGACAGGAACATCTGCTCTTCGCCGCCATTGAGGAAGTAGAAGACCCGGGTGTGCTCCAGGAAACGCCCGATGATCGAGCGCACGTGGATGTTGTGCGAAACCCCGGCGATGCCCGGACGCAGGCAGCACATGCCGCGCACCACCAGATCGATACGCACCCCGGACTGACTGGCCTTGTACAACGCACGGATGATCTTCGGATCGGTCAGCGAGTTGAACTTGGCGATGATGTGCGCCGGTTTGCCGTCGAGGGCGAACTGGGTCTCCCGGGCAATCATGTCGAGCATGCCCTTCTTCAACGTGAACGGCGCATGCAGCAACTTTTTCATGCGCAGAGTCTTGCCCATGCCGATCAGTTGGCTGAACAGTTTGCCGACGTCTTCACACAAGGCGTCATCCGAGGTCAGCAAGCTGTAGTCGGTGTACAGACGGGCGTTGGCCGCGTGGTAGTTGCCGGTGCCCAAGTGGGCGTAACGGACAATCTCGCCGGCCTCGCGACGCAAGATCAGCATCATCTTGGCGTGGGTCTTGAAGCCGACCACGCCGTAAATCACCACCGCACCGGCCGCTTGCAGACGGCTGGCCAGTTGCAGGTTGGACTCTTCGTCGAACCGCGCACGCAATTCGATCACCGCAGTGACTTCCTTGCCGTTACGCGCCGCATCGACCAGCGCATCGACGATTTCCGAGTTGGCGCCGGAGCGATACAGGGTCTGGCGGACCGCCAATACATGCGGGTCCTTGGCAGCCTGGCGCAGCAGGTCGACCACCGGAGTGAAGGACTCGAACGGGTGCAGCAACAGGATGTCCTGCTTGCTGATCACGCTGAAGATGTTCTCGCTGTTTTGCAGCAGTTTCGGGATCTGCGGGGTAAACGGCGTGTATTGCAGCGCTCGCTGACTGTCCAGACCGGTGATGCTGAACAGACGGGTCAGGTTGACCGGCCCGTTGACCTGATACAGCTCGGTCTCGTGCAGGTTGAACTGCTTGAGCAAGTAGTCGGACAGGTGTTTCGGGCACGTGTCGGCCACTTCCAGACGCACCGCGTCACCGTAGCGACGCGAGAACAACTCGCCGCGCAGGGCGCGGGCCAGGTCTTCTACATCTTCGGTGTCGACGGCGAGGTCGGCGTTTCGGGTCAGCCGGAACTGGTAGCAGCCCTTGACCTTCATGCCCTGGAACAGGTCATCGGCATGCGCATGGATCATCGACGACAGGAACACGTAATTGTCGCCAGCGCCGCCCACTTCTTCCGGCAACTTGATGACCCGCGGCAGCAGACGTGGCGCCGGAATGATCGCCAGACCGGAATCGCGGCCGAAGGCGTCGATGCCTTCGAGCTCGACGATGAAGTTCAGGCTCTTGTTCACCAGCAACGGGAACGGGTGCGTCGGGTCGAGGCCGATCGGGGTGATGATCGGCGCGATCTCGTCGCGGAAATAGCGGCGCACCCAGGTTTTGATCTTGGTGGTCCAGTGACGCCGACGGATGAAGCGGACCTGATGTTTTTCCAGCTCCGGCAACAGAATGTCGTTGAGGATCGCGTACTGGCGGTCGACGTGACCGTGTACCAGCTCGCTGATGCGGGCCAGGGCCTGATGCGGTTGCAGGCCATCGGCACCGGCCTGTTCACGGGCGAAGGTGATCTGCTTCTTCAGGCCGGCCACACGGATTTCGAAGAACTCGTCCAGGTTGCTGGAGAAGATCAGCAGAAACTTCAGCCGCTCCAGCAACGGATAGGACTCATCCAGCGCCTGCTCCAGCACGCGGATGTTGAACTGCAGTTGCGAGAGCTCGCGATGGATGTACAGGCTGCTGTCATCCAGGCCGGGAATGGCAATCGCTGGCGCCGCTACAACGGGCTCGGCCACCACCGCGGGTGGAGCAGGCTCCAGCTCCGGCGGGGTTTCGGCGATTGGCTCCACCACAGGTTGAGCGTCTTTTACGGCAACTTCAGTGAGCACTTCGGTATTCATCGAATGTTCCTGGGAGGGCTATTTTTGCTCTCGTAACAATTGAGCAGCACGGACGGCAAAGTACGTCAGGATGCCATCAGCGCCTGCACGTTTAAAAGCGGTCAGGGATTCGAGGATAACCCCTTCGCTCAACCAGCCATTCTGGATCGCCGCCATGTGCATGGCATATTCACCGCTGACCTGATAGACAAAGGTCGGCACTTTAAATTCTTCTTTTACCCGGTAAAGGATGTCCAGATACGGCATGCCTGGCTTGACCATGACCATGTCCGCGCCTTCTGACAAGTCCGCCGCCACTTCGTGCAGGGCTTCGTTGCTGTTGGCCGGGTCCATCTGATAGGAGGCCTTGTTGGCCTTGCCCAGGTTCAGCGCCGAACCGACCGCATCGCGGAACGGGCCGTAATAGGCGCTGGCGTATTTGGCCGAGTAAGCCATGATCCGCACGTTGACGTGATCGGCCAGCTCCAGCGCTTCGCGGATCGCCTGAATGCGACCGTCCATCATGTCCGAAGGCGCCACCACCTGAGCGCCGGCTTCGGCGTGGGACAGGGCCTGTTTAACCAGTGCGTCGACGGTAATGTCGTTCTGCACGTAGCCTTCTTCGTCGAGGATGCCATCCTGGCCATGAGTGGTGAACGGGTCCAGGGCGACGTCAGTGATCACACCCAACTCCGGGAACCGGTCACGCAGGGCGCGGGTGGCGCGCTGGGCGATGCCGTTGGGGTTCCAGGCTTCGGCGGCGTCCAGAGACTTGAGCTCTGGCGGCGTCACCGGGAACAGCGCCAGTGCCGGAATCCCCAGCTCGACCCACTTGGCCGCTTCTTCAAGCAACAGATCGATGGTCAGGCGCTCGACGCCCGGCATCGACGCCACCGCTTCGCGACGGTTTTCACCGTCCAGCACGAACACCGGCAGGATTAAATCATCGACGGTCAAAACGTTTTCACGGACCAGTCGACGCGAGAAATCATCACGGCGATTGCGACGCAGGCGGGTTGCTGGGAACAAACGGTTGGCGGGGGTAAAGCTCACGGCAGACTCCTGAGCCCGCGCTGGCGGGCGAGCGTGACAGTTATAAGCGGCCATTATGACGAACACATGACAGTTGTGCTTAGCCCTGTGACACGTAGCCGCATTCCATTGTCCTTGTAGGAAATGTTCACGTCGAGACACATTTGGACACTTTCATGAATGTTGCCGAAGGGTTAGGCTGCGCGTTCATTTCGCCAGCATCCAGACAATGCTCCAACAATTTCTTCAGGAATTCGGCTACTTCGCCCTCTTTCTCGGCACGTTTTTCGAAGGCGAAACCATTCTGGTGCTCGCCGGCTTCCTTGCGTTCCGCGGATACATGGACCTCAAAGTGGTGATGATCGTGGCGTTCCTCGGCAGTTATGCCGGTGATCAGCTGTGGTATTTCCTGGGGCGCAAGCACGGCCGCAAGTTGCTGGCACGCAAACCGCGCTGGCAATTGATGGGCGACCGGGCACTGGAACACATCCGCCGGCACCCGGACATCTGGGTACTGAGCTTCCGCTTTGTCTATGGCCTGCGCACGGTGATGCCGGTGGCGATCGGCCTGTCGGGCTATCCGCCAGGACGTTATCTGCTGCTCAACGGGATTGGTGCCGCGATCTGGGCCACCGCGCTGGCTGCCGCCGCCTATCACTTCGGCGCGGTACTCGAAGGCATGCTCGGCAGCGTCAAGAAGTACGAGCTGTGGGTGCTTGGCGCCCTGTTGGTACTGGGCTTTTGCCTTTGGTTGCGCCGACGCCTCAAGAACGCCCGTCTGGCGAAGAAGATCTACGCCGACGAGCAGGCCGCACTGGCCAAATCTGCCGAGACTAAGACGCCAGCCGAGTGAAACGGTTTCTGCAACAGTAGAGACCGATACCACTGAGCAGGCTGTAGCTCAGCAGGCCGACCCAGCCTGCCGCGCTGGCCGGCCACAGCCCAACGACCGGCGCCAGCCACACCAGCGGCACATTCGACGCCAGGCGCAGCAGCTCCAGCTTCAGCGCCCACGGGCGATTCTCCAGGGCCACGCCCAACGTAAACAACCCCAGCGCCACGGCACTCCAGCCGAGCACCAGCGCGGCGGTTGGCAAACCCTGCTCCAGGTTCATCAAGTAGCTGCCCAGCGCGATGTAGACGCAGAACTGCAACACGACGTACAGCTGCTGACGTCCGTCCAGCGGCACCTCGAATTTACGGAACTGACTCAGGTCAGGCTTGTTCATCGGGTATCTGGCCGCCACATCCGCCGGCCGCCAACCGGTGCGCATGAACCAGATGCGCACCTTGTCCCATTTGCTTTGCGCACGCCGCGCGTCATCCCACAGCTGCGCGTAGAACTGCACGTTCGCCCACAACGGGTTCCAGCTCGCCAGTGGCGTGGTCACGCCGAAAATCACCGGTTCGTTATCGTCCTCTTCCTGGAACGAGCCAAATAGACGGTCCCAAATAATGAACACCCCGCCGTAGTTGCGATCCATGTAGAGAGCGTTCTGTGCATGGTGGGCCCGATGATTGGACGGCGTGACGAAGAACCACTCGAACCAGCCGAGCTTGGGAATGTGTTTGGTATGCACCCAGAATTGGTACAGCAGGTTCAGCGAGGCGACGCTGATGAACACCAGCAGCGGCACGCCGAGCACAGCCATCGGCAGGTAGAAAATCCAGCTCAACAGGAAGCCGGTACTGGTCTGGCGCAACGCCGTGGACAGGTTGTAGTCCTCGCTCTGGTGATGCACCGAATGCGCCGCCCAGAGAATGTTGCGTTCGTGGCCCATGCGATGCAGCCAGTAGTAGCAGAAGTCGTAGAGGACGAAGGCGAATACCCAGACCCAAACGCTGTCGGCCGAGAGTTCGAACAGCGCCAGGTGCTTGAGGGCAAACGCATACGTCACCAAGCCGACGCCTTTGGTCAACAGGCCGGTGGTGGTCGACAGCACGCCGGTGCTTATGCTGTTGATCGCATCCGCCACGCGATAATTGCTCACCCCGCGCCAACGGTCGGCCAGCAGTTCGACGGCAATCAGCACAAAGAAAAACGGCACCGCATACAGAATGAAGTCCATGACGCGCCCTGATCGGAATCTTGAGGACAGATCCTAGGTGTAGCCGCGAATTAACCCTATGGCAACGAGTGACAAATTAGTGGACATTTAACGCCATGAATCTGGAGAAAAGCCCATGAGCAAAAAAATTGCAGTGATCCTGTCCGGCTGTGGCGTATACGACGGCGCCGAGATCCACGAAAGTGTGATCACCCTGCTGCGCCTGGACCAGCGGGGGGCTCAGGTGCAGTGTTTCGCGCCGAACATCGCGCAGTTGCACGTGATCAATCACCTGACCGGCGAAGAAATGCCCGAGTCGCGCAATGTGCTGGTGGAATCGGCGCGGATCGCCCGGGGCAACATCAAGGATATCCGCGAAGCCAGCGTCGAAGACTTCGATGCGCTGATCGTTCCCGGCGGATTTGGATCGGCCAAGAACCTGTCGAACTTTGCCGTCGAAGGCGCCGGATGCAGCGTTCAGCCTGACGTCCTGGCGTTGACCGAAGCGTTCGCCGAGGCCGGCAAGCCGGTCGGGCTGATCTGCATCTCGCCGGCGCTCGCGGCGAAAATCTATGGACCGGGCGTGACCTGCACCATCGGCAATGACGCCGATACCGCCGCCGCCATGAACAAGATGGGCGCCACCCACGCCGACTGCGCGGTAACCGACATCGTTGAAGACAAGGCGCGCAAACTGGTCAGCACCCCGGCGTACATGCTGGCGCAGAGCATCAGCGAAGCGGCGTCGGGCATCAACAAACTGGTCGACCGCGTGCTCGAACTGACCCACGAAAACGACGCCTGACCTGATCGTTCCCACGCTCTGCGTGGAAAAGCAGCCCGGGACGCTCCGCGTCCCAAAGCGGACGCAGAGCGTCCAGTTAGGCATTCCCACGCAGAGCGTGGGAACGATCAGTGTGAACGGGTAAGCCGCGTGAGGATCCGGTCCAGCGCATTGGCAAACGCCTGCTTCTCGCGCTCGCCAAAGGGTGCTGGCCCGCCGCTCATTTGCCCTTGTTCACGTAGATCGGTAAACAGGTTCCGCACCGCCAACCGGTCGCCCATGTTCTGCGTATCGAACTCTTTGCCCCGTGGATCCAGCGCCGCAACGCCCTTTTTCACCAGACGGTCGGCCAGCGGCACATCGCTGCAGATCACCAATTCGCCAGGGACCGCGTGCTCCACCAGATAGTCGTCGGCCGCATCCGGGCCGCTGGGCACTACGATCAACTTCACCAGCGCCAAGCCCGGCTTGATCTGCGGCTGTCCGGCCACCAGCACCACTTCGAACTGGCGCTTGAGGGCGAACTTCACCACCAGATCCTTGGCCGCCCGGGGGCAGGCGTCGGCATCGATCCACACGCGCATTGTGTTTTCCTCTTCCAAAAAAAATCGCGAGCAGGCTCGCTCCCACAGGTTATACGCAATTCCTGTGGGAGCGAGCCTGCTCGCGATTGTGAGCGAAGCGAATGCTGTTGTTAAGAAACCTGCACCCGCCGCTTCTCAGCCATCCGGCTACGGCTATACAGCACGATGATCGCGATAATCGCCACCGCCTGCGCACTCAGCGAATACGCGTCAGCGTGGATCCCCAGCCAGTCGAAGTCAAAGAACGGCACCGGCCGGGTGCCGAAAATCCCGGCTTCCTGCAATGCCTTCACGCCATGCCCGGCAAACACCACCGACAACGCGCACAACAGACCGGCGTTGATGCTGAAGAACAACGACAGCGGCAGTTTCGCCGAACCGCGCAGGATCACCCAGGCCAGCCCCACCAACAAAACCAACGCCGTCGCACCACCCGCCAGGACCGCGTTATGGCCCGCCGGACCTGCCTGCAACCAAAGGGTCTCGTAGAACAGAATCACTTCAAACAGTTCGCGATACACCGAGAAGAACGCCAGCGTCGCAAACCCGAAACGCCCACCGCCGCCCACCAGGCTGCTCTTGATGTAATCCTGCCAGGCCGCCGCGTGACGACGGTCGTGCATCCACACGCCAAGCCAAAGCACCATGACAGCGGCGAACAACGCCGTGGCACCTTCCAGCAGTTCGCGTTGCGAGCCGCTGACATCGATCACGTACGCCGCCAGCGCCCAGGTCGCCAGACCTGCCAGCAGCGCCAAGCCCCAACCGACGTTGACGCTGCGCACCGCCGATTGCTGGCCGGTATTGCGCAGGAACGCGAGGATCGCCGCCAGCACCAGAATCGCTTCCAGGCCTTCGCGCAACAGAATCAACAAACCGGAGATGTAGCTCAGGGACCAGCTCAAGCCATCGCTGCCCAACAGGCCGGCAGCTTCCTTCAATTTGGCCTTGGCTGCGTCCAGACGCTGCTGGACCTGAGCCACCGGCAAACCGTCCTGCAACGACTGACGGTACGCCATCAGGGATTTTTCGGTGTCTTTACGCACGTTGGCGTCGACGTTGTCCAGCGAGCTTTCGACCAACTCAAAGCCTTCCAGGTACGCCGCTACCGATAAGTCATAAGCCTGATCGTGATCGCCAGCGCGGTAGGCGGCGATGCTCTTGTCCAGGGTGGCCGCCGTGTAATCAAGCAACTGCCCCGGACCACGCTTGACCAGCGGCGGTTGCGCTCGCTGGGCACGGAAGGTGGCAGCCGCCTGAGGACCTTCAGCAGCCTGCACTTCGGCTGGCGTCTGACGGGCGAGGTCGGCGATGTTGTAGGTTTTCTCGGACTTTGCCGCGGTCGGGTCGGCACTGAAGCTCGCGATGTAGGTCGCCAGATCCCAACGTTGACGATCATCCAGTTGATCGGCGAAGGCTGGCATGTCGGTGCCTTCAACCCCCATTCCCAAGGTGTTGTAGATCGCGTAGAGGCTCAGTCGGTCCAGTCGCGCAGCATCGCGCAGATTGGCTGGCGGCGGCGTCATGCCGACACCCGCCGGGCCGTCACCGGCGCCCGTATCGCCATGACACACCGAACATTGCTGGGCATACAGCGGCGCGCCGCGAGTCGGGTCCGGGGTGATGACCGGAGCCTGGCTGACTTCATAGGTCACCGCCAGTCTGGCCCCCAGCTGACGTGCCTGACGGGCAACATCCGCGCCATCCTTGCGAGCAGCAATGGCAGCGCCAAGGCTGTCGACGCCCTGCTCCAGCTCTGCGCGTTCGGGTCTGGCCGGCAAATCGGCGATCAAACCTTGCAGTACTTTCAAAAATTCCTGCTGTTCGCGGTATTCAGACTCATCGATGACGTTGCCCGCCTCCACCGTCGCCGGGTAATCGGCGCCGATGTAATCGAGCAGATGCAGGGCCTTGGGCGCACCTTCCGCGGTTTCGGCCAGCGCATTGAAGCTGCAGAACGCGATCATTGGCAGCACGAGCCACGCCAGAAAACGAGAGGAGGCAATCATGAATAACTCTCAAATGGAAATACGAAGTAACACATTGTTCACTCTCAATGAGTTTCACTCAAGCTTTGTTGGAGTTTCCTGAGACAGCCATAGGGCGTGCGGCCTGAAATAACTAATGGCACATTTCGGAAATATGAAATTAAAAAGCCATTACATAGCCAGCATCCTTGCTTATAATGCCGCGCCGTCGTTATTGCTAAACGGCATTTAAGCTCCTCTTTTTATGAGGAATTGGCAGGATGCCAACCTTCCCGCCAATAGGTCCCATCAGCCCGACCAGCATTTGCGGCTGCTTACATTCAGGGAAGAAGCACCCCATGGCATCCCGCGCCCTTACCTCGATCGCGCTCAGCGCTGTCACCTTGCTTGGCGGCTGCTCGGCCTTTCGTAACTACGATTCGGAACTTGCACAAACCAACCAGCAACTGGCCTCCGGCAACGTCGATGCCGCCTTGACCCTGTTGGAAAAGAACAACACCAGCAAAGACAAAGACCTGCTTTATTACTTCGAGAAAGGTGAACTGCTGCGCGCCAAGGGCGACTTGTCCGGGAGCCAGAACGCCTGGTCCAGCGCCGATCAGGTGGTGGGCAAGTGGGAAGATTCGGTCAAGCTTGATACCGGCAAATACCTGGCCCAGTTCGGCAGTTTCGTGGTGAACGACAAGGTCCGTCGCTACGAAGGCTACGACTACGAAAAAGTCATGCTGACCACGCAGATGGCCCTCAACCTGCTGGCAGTCAACGACTTCGACGGCGCGCGCATGTCGATCAAAAAGACCCACGAACGCGAAGCCGTAATCGCCGATCTGCGCGACAAGGAATACCTCAAGAGCGAAGAGGAAGCCGAGAAAGAAGGCGTCAAGACCCAGTACAAGGACTTGCAGGGTTACCCGGTCGCCAGCCTCGACGCACCGGAAGTGGTCAGCTTGAAAAACAGCTACCAGAGTGCGTTCAGCCATTACCTGGCCGGCTTCGTCTACGAAGCCCTGGGTGAAAAAGACCTGGCTGCGCCGGGCTACCGCAAAGCCGCCGAACTGCGTCCGAACACCCCGCTGCTCGAACAGGCGCTGGTCAATCTCGACAAGCCAGGCGGCAAGAACGATGACAGTGACATCCTGATCGTCGTGCAAAGCGGCCTGGCGCCGTCGCGCGATTCGATCCGCATCCCGTTGCCCTTGCCGATCAGCAACCAATTGGTGATCACGCCCCTGTCGTTCCCGATCATCAAGGCGGACACCTCCACCGCCACGCTCAGCCAGATTGGTGTGGACGGACAGCAACTGAACCTGACGCAACTCAACAGCACCACTGCCATGTCCCGCCGCGCCCTGCGTGACGACATGCCGGGCATCATCCTGCGCACCACCGTGCGTGCCGTGACCAAAGGCGTGGCGCAGAAGCAGATCAACGAAACCAACCCGCTGGCGGGCCTGGCGGTGGGTATTTCTTCAGCCGTGCTCGAAGGTGCCGATACCCGTACGTGGCGCACCCTGCCGGACTACACGCAAGTGGTGCGTCTGCGCCTGAAGAAAGGTGAGCACCAAGTCACCCTGCCGAACGCCGTGGGCGGTTCGGTGGTCAAGGTCACCGTCGATCAGCGCTACCAGGTCATCAGCCTGCGCGCCGTGGGCAATCAGGTGTTCGCCAGCGGCCTGGCCGCGCAGGTGATCCCGAAAGCCAACCCGACCGCCGTGGCCAGCCTCAAACCTTAAGAACGGAGTCTTTGCATGCGTTTCAAATTCATCGCTGTTGTCGCCCTGGCCTTGCTGGCCGGGTGCGCCACCCCGCCACCGCCGGAACCTGGCAGCGCCGCCAGCAAGGTCGTGGCCATGGGCAAGCTCAAGAACATCGTGGTCGGTGCCATGCGCGTCGCCCGGGAAAACGGCTTCATGACGGTCAATGCGCAGATGAGCAACACCAGCTTCAACAACAAGACCTTCTACTACCGTTTTGCCTGGCTCGGCCCTGAAGGCTTCCCCGTCGCCGAAGAAGAAACCTGGAAAAGCCAGATGATGTACGGCGAGCAGACCAGCTTCATCCAAGCGATCGCGCCAACCGCCAAGGCCGTGGATTTCCGTCTCGAAATCAAAACGCCTTAAGCCCGACACCCTATTCGTTCAGTTCCAGAGAGCATTCCCATGTTTGCACGTTTTTCGTTCATCGCCGTCTTCGCCCTCCTGGCCAGCGGCTGCGCCAACACTTCGCCGACCCTGGGCAGTAAAAGCATCAGCTACGGCGACACCAAGGCTGTGGAAACCGTGACCAACGAGTTCGGTTCCACGGACCTGCAGATGATCGCCGAGTCCATGACCCGTTCCCTGGCCCAGTCCGGCATCATGCAGGGTCGTCCGGTGGTTCAGGTCTACGACGTGAAGAACAAGACCAGCGAGTACATCGACACCCGTGAAATCACCACCAGCATCAAGACCCAGCTGATGAAAACCGGTGTCGCGCGCTTCGCCAGCGATAACAACGCAATGCAGAGCCAGGTTGACCAGCTCAAGCTGCAAAACCAGAGCGGCCTGTACAAGAAGAGCACGGTAGCCAAGACCGGCAACATGATCGCCGCCAAATACCGTATCGAAGGTTCGATCAGCTCGATCGTCAAGCGCAGCGCCGATTACAAGGACGTCTTCTACAAATTCAGCCTGCAATTGATTGACGTTGAAAGCGGTCTGGCCGAGTGGATGGACGAGAAAGAGATCCGCAAGACCACGGAGCGTTAATCAATGCGCGCATGGATTGGCATGATGGCCCTGACTTGCGCATTCAGCGTGCAAGCGGCCCCGAAAGTCGCGGTGACGGACCTCGCGTATCAGGAGCGAGTGGAGCAGTACATCCACATCGTTTCGGCACAGAGCAACCACAGCCAGAGTTACTACGGCGCCAGCGGCTCTTCGAGCTACAACGAAATCGAAGCCACCAGCAGCTACATCGAACAGGGTGAATTGCGCAAATTCACCGGCGACATCAAGGGCGAGATTCTTCGTACCGGCATGTTCCAGCTGATCCAGGGCACGCCTTACACTTCGGCGTCCAAGGGTGACGTCTATGACGTGATCAAGCGAATCAAGGCCGGCAACTTCAAAGGCGCGGACTACGTGTTGTTCGGCACCGTGTCGGACATCGACTTCAACAAGGACATCAACGAGCTCGCCAACACCGACAGCTATTCGGCGGTGCTGGCGTTGACCCTGGTGGCGGATTTCAGCCTGATCAACACCAAGACCTTCGAAATCACCTCGGCCTTCACGGCGATGGGCGAAGGTCAGGACACCAAACTGATGAACCATCGGGACATCCGTGTCTCGCTGAACCGTCCGCGGGTGGTGCGTGACGTGTCCAAGTCCTTGGGAGAGGACGTGGCAGGGCAACTGAGCCAACAGCTCGGCGGCGGTGGTTACGAGCAGCCGGGACAAACGCCGCGGCGTAACAACCTGCCAGCGGACATAGCGCCGGTCATTCTGCGCTGAACCCTGAAACTGAAAAGGCGACCCCAAAGGTCGCCTTTTTTGTGCCTGACGGTTTTATGCCGCCGCTTTGCGAAGCGTCGCCATGAACGCCGCCGCGCCAATGAACAGCCCGGCAAATGTGCGATTCATGCGTCTCTGCTGCTTGGGCGTGCGCAACATCCGCAGCACCTTCGCTGCCAGCCCGGTGTAACCGGCCATGACGATCAGGTCGACGCAGATCATGGTGATACCGAGGATCAGGTACTGCGCCACCAGCGGTGCATGTGGATCGATGAATTGCGGCAGCACCGCGAGCATGAACACCAACGCCTTGGGATTGCTGACGTTCACCAGGAAACCGCGGAACACCAGCGCCATCGGCTTGCCGATTTGCCGGACTGCCGCATCGTCGCTCATGTCATTGGGCAGCGCGCACCATTGCTTGACCGCCAGGTAAACCAGATAAGCCACGCCAAACCATTTGATCGCGTAGAAAGCAGTGGCCGAAGCCGCGAGGATCGCACCGACACCGGCGGCGACAATCGCAATCTGCAACGCCAGACCCAGTTGCAGGCCCAGGGCGTTCCAGTAACCGCGCCAGAATCCGTATCGCAGACCGCTGGACATCGACGCAATGGCGCCGGCACCGGGAGACAGACTGATCACCCAGCAGGCGGCAAAAAATGCCAGCCATGTTTGAAGCACCATCGCACACCTCGATTCAGACTCGTGACAGACGTCTAAGCTAATGCGGCTTTGGGCTGATGACTACCGATTTTTGCAGGACAGGGTGGACTGCCGACCAGCGTTTATGGCTGTAAGGCCTCATCGCGAGCAGGCTCGCTCCCACATTGGTTTTTCGGCGCTCACAAATCCCATGTGGGAGCGAGCCTGCTCGCGATGGCGATTTATCAGACAACCTCTATGCAAGAGGTAACGACTATTTTTCGAACCCATTGGACGGAAACACATCCGTACCGCGCCAGCGTCGAACCGAGCGCTGGAAGAACAGGCTGTTGGGCACTTGCACCATGGCGCTGCCAGTACCGAGTTCTTCGGCTTCGATCAGCGTGGTATAGAGCAGATTGATCGCCACCACCCGGCCTTTGACGCCAGGCTTGTCGGTGGTATCCACCAACTCGACCACATCGCCGATACGAAACGGGCCGACGGTGAAGATCAGGATCGCGCACAGCAAATTGGAGAGCACGCTCCACATGGCGAAAAACGCTACGGCGGCCACCGCAACGAAACCGGACAACGCGGTCCAGAGCACCGTCGCCGAAACGCCGAGGCGTTCCAGCACGAAGATCAGCGCGCTGCCCATGATCAGCCAGCGCAAACCACCGCGTAGCGGCATGAAAAATTGCGGCGGAAACGGATAGCGTTCGCCCAGGCGTGTCAGGCATTTAGCGACAACCCGCTGGGCAATATAACCGGCCAGCAGGATCAGCAGAATTTGCACGACCAGCCAGAGCGGCTCGCCCCACCCAGCCGGCAGCGGCAACTTGAAGGCTTCCATCAGGACAGAGCCTCCAGCTCCGCCTGCATGCTTTCAAGCAACTCCAGCGCTTCCATCCAGGCTTCTTCCAGTTCGGCTTCACGGACCTTCAGCTTGGCCTGTTCGGCCAGCAGATCACGCAAATCGTTTTTGCGCGCCGGCTCGTAAATGTCGCTATCGCCGAGGCTGGCATCGATCTTCGCCAGTTTCTCGTGCAGCTTGCCCAGCTCGGCTTCGAGCTTGTCAGCCTCGCGCTTGTGCGGTGCCAGTTGCTGACGCAACGCGGCCGCCGCCTGGCGCTGGGCCTTCTTGTCGGTCTTGTCCGGATTGACCGGCGTGTTACTGACCGGGGCGTTGCGCTGACGGTAGTCCACCAGCCAACGGGTGTAGTCTTCCAGGTCGCCGTCGAACTCCTCGACCTTGCCGTCCGCCACCAGATAGAAATTGTCAGTGGTGCTTTTGAGCAAATGGCGATCGTGGGAGACCACCAGTACCGCGCCACTGAATTCCTGCAGGGCCATGGTCAGCGCCAGGCGCATTTCCAGGTCCAGGTGGTTGGTCGGTTCGTCGAGCAGCAACAGGTTCGGCCGGCCCCAGGCGATCAACGCTAGCGCCAGACGGGCCTTTTCGCCACCGGAGAAGTTCAGCACCGGCTCATCGATCCGCGCACCGCGGAAATCGAAACCACCGAGGAAGTCGCGCAGCGTCTGCTCGCGCTCGGTCGGCGCCAGGCGCTGCATGTGCAGCAACGGGCTGGCCTTGGAGTCGAGGGAGTCCAGCTGATGCTGGGCGAAGTAGCCAACAACGGTGTTCTCGCCACGGGTCAGTCGGCCGGACAACGGCTCGAGTTCACCGGCAAGGTTTTTGATCAGAGTCGACTTACCGGCACCGTTCGGGCCAAGCAAACCGATCCGCGCACCGGGGATCAATTGCAATTTGACCTTCTCCAGCACGGCGCGCTCGCCGTAACCCAGTCGGGCGTCGGAGAGGTCAATCAACGGGCTGGAGATTTTCACCGATTCGCGGAAAACAAAATCGAATGGCGAATCGACGTGGGCGGCGGACAGCTCTTCCATCCGCTCCAGCGCCTTGATCCGGCTCTGGGCCTGACGGGCCTTGGTGGCCTGGGCCTTGAAACGGGCGATGTAGCTTTCCATGTGCGCCCGTTGCGCCTGCTGCTTCTCGTAGGCCTGCTGTTGCTGGGCCAGACGTTCGGCGCGAGCGCGTTCGAAGGCGCTGTAACCACCGCGATACAAGGTGATCTTGCGCTGATCGACGTGGGCCACGTGATCGACCACGGCATCGAGGAAATCCCGGTCGTGGGAAATCAACATCAAGGTGCCGGGATAGCTTTTGAGCCATTCTTCGAGCCAGATGATGGCGTCGAGGTCCAAGTGGTTGGTCGGTTCGTCGAGCAGCAGAAGGTCCGAGGGGCACATCAAAGCCTGCGCCAGGTTCAGACGCATCCGCCAACCGCCAGAGAAATCTCCTACCTGGCGATCCATCTGTTCATTGGTGAACCCAAGGCCGGCCAGCAACTTGCGGGCCCGGGCATCGGCGGTGTAACCGTCGGCGCTGTCGAGTTCCGAGTGCAGGCGGGCCTGAGCGGTACCGTCATGGGCCGCTTCGGCTGCCGCGAGGTCACGTTGCACCTCGCGCAGGCGCAGGTCGCCATCGAGCACATAGTCGACCGCCACCCGATCGAGAGTGTCGATCTCCTGGCGCATGTGGGCGATGCGCCAGTCCGCCGGCAAGAAGCAATCACCCGAGTCCGGGTGCAGGTCACCCAGAAGCAGGGCGAACAGGCTCGATTTGCCGGCGCCGTTGGCACCGATGAGGCCGGCTTTGTGGCCGGCGTGCAGGGTCAGCTCGGCGTCTTCTAGCAGACGTTGCGGGCCACGCTGTAAAGTCAGGTTCTGAAGTCGAATCATAATGGCGGCGGAGTCTACCAGCTTCGCTCGCAACTGGCGCGAGTAGCACTATGTCCTCTGACCTGTGGAGCTTTTCCCTTAGTACTTACGCCCGTCCCGGCGTTGAACCCGCGTGCCTGCAATTGCAGTCGGCGGGTATCAATGTGTGCTTGCTGCTGTGCGGGCTGTGGCTGGGAGAACGTGGCGTCACCTGTAACGAGCACCGATTGCAGCAATTGCGTAGCGTGGCCGAGCCGTGGGACGCAGACGTGGTGCAACCGCTGCGAGCCTTGCGGGTGAATTGGAAAGTCGTTGCCACTGACGATAGCGAACTGAATGCGTTACGCGAACAAGTGAAGGCACTCGAGCTGCAAGCCGAGCGACATCTGTTGGTGCGACTGGAACGATTGGCGTTGAGTTGGCCGCAGGATGAGGCGACCGATCTATCGGCCTGGCTGGAAGGTGTGGCGGCGGGTGCCGCCCACCTGGACCGCGACGCGCTGCATCAGCTGCGCGTCGCGGTAACCGGCACTTAGGAAGCGCTGGTTGGGGTGGTTGCTGCGATCGATGCGGCGGCCGGCGTTGGTGCTGGCGGCGTTGTCGAAGTGGCCGCTGCTAAAGCAGACGTTGCCGCCGGAACCGGATTGGCTGGCTTGGCAACTGGCGCGGCGGCCGGCTTGGCGGCAACCGGTTTTTTCACCGCTGGTTTTGCAGCCGGTTTGGCAGCGGCAGGTTTGGCTGCTGGTTTCGCTGCGGCAGGTTTTGCAGCAGTGGCTGGCTTGGCTGCAGCAGGTTTTGCAGCAGCAGTTTTGGCAGCCGGTTTGGCTGCAGCTTTTGCAGCTGGTTTTGCAGCTGGCTTGGCCGCAGTTTTAGTCGCGACTGATTTCGCGGCAGGCTTGGCAGCAGGTTTCGCAGCGGCAGTTTTTGCAGCCGGTTTGGCAGCTGTTTTCGTCGCTGCAGTTTTCGCCACCGCGGATTTAGCAGCAGCGGTTCTTGCAGCCGGTTTAGCGGCAGCTGTTTTGGCAGCGGCTGGCTTGGCGGCAGGTTTGGCAGCGGCTGTTTTAGCCGCCGGTTTCGCAGCGCTGGCAGCGACTGGTTTTTTCGCCGCAGGTTTTGCTGCTGGTTTTGCTGCGGCTTTCACCGGTGCTTTGGCGGCCGGTTTGGCAGCAGGCTTGGCCGGTGCTTTTGCAGCAGCCGGTTTGGCAGCGGCTTTCTTGGCAGGAGCCGAAGCAGGCTTGGCCGAACGCAGGGACAACGCCTTGCCGACAGCCTCTTGCACACGACCGACGCCCTGGGCCAGTTTCAGGCTTTCTTGAGCATCGCGCTTGAGTTGCAGAATGTAGCTGCGAGTTTCGGATTGACGATCCTTGAGGGCATCGAGCAAGTCCTCAAGCTCCTTCACCGCGCCTTTGGCCTTGGCTTGTGCCTTGGCCTTGCCGGCCGCCGCAGCGTCCTGCAATTTGGTACGGGATTTGTGCAGTTTTTCTTGCGCTTTTCCGCGTTGCTTTTCCAGTTTGGCGAGCAGTTTTTCAGCATCAGCCAAGGCTTGGGAACAAGCGTTTTCCAGATGCTCGAGCAAGCTGCTCGAGAGTTGTTGGAGTAAGTGCAACGGGGTATTTACAGGCTTCTTGGTGGCCGACATGGTTTACCTCCTGGCTGACGTGGGTGCGGCTCATACTAGACCTCTGCTGCTACCGCCGCTAGGGCATGTTGACAGTATCCAAAGCGCTGCGTTGCAACGGATTGAAATTCTTCTGCGCTTGCGCAAAACCAGTTCACCGTCGGGCGCATTCACACTGGCATAATCCCCCGCATCTCAGGTCGGAGAGTGCCCATGTCGCGCTACCTTTTTTTATCTCTGTGCGTGTTTTTTTCAGTGGCCCAGGCCGCCGAAAAAACCCAGGAAAATGACACTCATGATCTCTCTTACAGCTTGGGTGCAAGTCTCGGCGAACGCCTGCGCCAGGAGGTTCCTGATCTGCAACTGCAGGCGCTGATCCAAGGCTTGCAACAAGCCTATCAAGGCAAACCCCTGGCACTGAAAGATGAGCAGATCGAACAGATTCTTGCCGAGCACGAAGCCCAGGTCGCCTTGCAACCGAGCATGCCGCAAAGCGAAATCGCCCTCGAAAAAGAGCAGGCTTTTCTCGCCGAGGAAAAAACCAGACCGGGCGTTCGTGAGTTGGCCGATGGGATATTACTCACCGAGTTGGCGCCAGGCACGGGTGCCAAAGCCGGCCCCAACGGCAAAGTCCAGGTGCTGTATATCGGCCGACTTCCCGACGGCACGGTGTTCGATCAGAACAGTCAGCCGCAGTGGTTCAGTCTCGACAGCGTGATCAGCGGATGGCGCAGCGCGTTACAGCAAATGCCGGTCGGTGCGAAATGGCGCTTGGTGATTCCATCGGCCGAAGCCTATGGCGCCGAGGGTGCCGGCGACCTGATTGCGCCGTTCACACCGCTGGTATTCGAAGTTGAACTGCGCGGTGCCACAGGCTGAATACCGGAAACGAAAAACGGCGCGCATGGCGCACCGTTTTTGCAGGTCTTGCAGGAAGGAGGTTCAGGCCTGAACCGGGTCTTCTTCCTTGTGAGCGGTGTGCAACACTTCGATCAGGCAGTCTTCCAGTTCGAAGCGCTCGTGCAACAGGCCACCCAGCTCTTTGAATTTCTCTGCCACGCATTGACCTGCATCACACAGGTCATTGAACGCCAGCAGCTTCTCGGTGATGACATCGATGCGAGGGTAGATGGTTTCGGCCAACTCAAGCCCGCGAGTGTCACCAAACGCCTTGGCTTCACCGGTCAGCTGTTCGTAGATCTCGAAGTGCCCGGCAGACACGTAATCGACCAGTACGCCGCAGAATTCCTGCAACGGCTTACGGTTCTCACCCAGCGCCTCAGGCTTGGCGCCGAGAGCATCATAGGCCCGAACCAGTTCGTGACGCTCCTGCAACCAGCGATCGATCAGCAGATGCACTCCACCCCAACGTTCCTGAGCATTCTGACAACTTTCGAGCATGGTGATCTCTCTTCCCTTGTGGGTCATGCTGCCCTACACCCGTCGCACACTTGAAAATCAAGTATCGGCCAGGCAGAGCGTCATTCGAGCAACATAATTCCAATGACACGTGCGGGCCAGATTATGCCCGCGCGACAATGGCTTCAAGGTACGCAGGAGATAAAGTTCATACAAGTGTTTAATCACCCGCCAGCGCCCGATGCGACGAACCGCCGCTGAGCGGTCGCTGACACGCTTTCCAGGCAAGACGCAGCAACTGATAAATACCTAAAATCGTCATCGCCATGAAGAGCAGCAGACTCCATTCGGGAATGCTCAGGTCGAACAGTGTCCAGGATATCTCCGCGCACTCGGCCACCCCTTTGAACATCTGTGTCACCTGGCAAAACCAGGGCATGTCCTCGTACGGAACCGCCAGATCAGGCGGACACGTCAACAGCTGATGCGTGGGATCGCTCTGCAGCAAAACCTGGCGCCATGCCGTGATCGTACCCGCCAGACTGCAAAACAGTCCGAGTACCCAATACAGGAAAGACCCAAAGCGGCCGGGCCCATGCACCGAAGCCACCAGGCAGACACCCGTGAGCAACGCGAGGCAAAAGCGCTGCAACAGGCACAACCCGCAAGGCTTGAGGCCGACCGCATATTCCAGGTAATAGGACACGCCCAGAGCCAGGGCACCTGCAATGAAAGCCATGAAAAACAAGGAGCGTGAGCAGGCCAAAGACATGGCATTTCCGTAACAGTAGAGACAGGCGGTTACGGTAGAGGAAAGCGCCGCAGGCTTTCAAGGCGGGCCAGCGGGGACACTTCAACAGAAGTGTAGGGAATTCCCGACAGGAACGAGAGGATCAGATGTAGTCCTTTGTAGGACTTTGCCGTTTACGGACTACAAAGGGAAAATCCCGACAATTTGCAGGCGGCTGGGTCGCTCCTTGGAGCGACCCGTCATCCGCTCTTCAAGCGTGAACAGGAACCGGCAACGGTGCCGCCAGCAGGCGCTCGTCCAGCAAACCCAGGCCTTCCTGGAACAACTGATTGCTGCGTTCAGTGTCACCCAGCTGCGCCAGCAGCCGCGCCAGTTCCGCACAGGCTTCCGGGTTGCGCTGCACGCGCAGGCTGCTTTCCAGATAATCCCGGGCCTTGCCCCAAAGGCTGCTTTGCAGACACAAGCGCCCCAGGGTCAGCAGCAGGCTCGGGTCGGCCGGATGATCCTTGAGCCAGCCTTCGGCGGTGTGCAGTTGACGGGCCGGATCGCTGCCGCGAACGAGTCCGTAGAGGCGCGCCAGATGACTGTCGTAGTTGCGCTTGAGCGCTGTTCGCAGGATCTCTTCGGCCTCGACCTGAGCCCCCAGTTGCCGAAGTTGCTCGGCATAAGCGAGCACCAGTTGCGGCTCCTGACGCTGAGCTGAGGTCAGTTGCTGCCAGGCGCGATTGAGCGATTGCAAGCCGACCGTTCCGTCTGCTTCTTGATGCGCCGCCAGGGACAGGTTCTCCCCCCAGGCCCGGCGCTCCAGTTCGGCCAGCTCGGACGCTGGCAGGACCTTGTCCTTGCGTAGCTCCGGCAGCAGGCGAATCACGGCCGACCAGTCGCCGCGCTGTTGGTGCAAGCGCTGCAACTGGCGCAAGGTCTGGACGTTATGAGGATGACGCTCGTGCATGGCTTGCAAGGTCACCAGGGCGCCATCGGTATCGCCGCGGTCGGTCTGGAGTTGCGCGTGACTCAGGGCAATGGCCAACTCTGCCTGGGGCTGTCGCTCCAGAGCGCGCTCGAGCAGATTGTCGCTTTCCTCGTATTGCCCTTGTTCGTTCGCGGCCCGGGCAGCGCCGAGGTAATAAAGCAGCGGCTGGCGCTCGGCTTCCGCAGCCCGGTGCAGATGACGCTGCGCACTGGCCCAGCGACCTTCGGCCAGATCCAGCTGACCGTGTTCAATCGCCACCTGCACACGGCGGCTGCGATTGCGCCGAGACCAGGGATTGACCACGCCGCTGGAGGTCATCACCAATTCGATCAACGCCTTGATGCCCCAGAACACCAGCCAGAGCACGGCGACCAACGCCAGGGTTGCCCACAGGCTCGATTCGTAACGGAAGCTTTTGTAGGCGATCAGCACGTAACCGGAATGCTCGGCGATCGCCAGCCCCAGCGCGGCGGCAGCGGCGATCACCAGGAACACGATTACATAGAGGCGTTTCATGGCGTCGCCTCCTGAACGGTGTCCGTGGCAGGTTTGGCCATCGGCTTGATCGAGTCCTCGGCGTTGACGTTGCGCCGTTCCAGATAACCCTGAACTGCACTCAGCGTGCCGGTCAGGTCTGGCGTGACCACGGCGACCGGTTGCTTGCTCAACTCGCCAACCTGCTCAAGCATCACTTTGCTCTGAGGGTTGTCCGGGTTGAAGTTACCTTTAAGTACGTCCCGCGCTTCGGCCAGCGCCTGGGTATAAACCGCGGCCTGGCCGTTGAGCGCGGCCCATTGCGCCTGCTCCAGCGCCAGGCTCAGGGCCAGGCGCACCTGGCTCAGGCTCTGCCCGGCCAGCAACGGACGCACATTCTTGTCGGCGTTGAAGTCGATGCGGATGTAGCGCGAGACCTGATCCCACCATTGCGCCCAACGACTGGCGCCGTCGCCATCAGCAGTGAGACCCAACAGGGATTCGCCACGGTCCTTGTACTCGGGTGCCAGCTCGGTAAGGCTGATCACCTGATCGCGCAACGCCCCCAATCGCAGGAACAGACCGGTGCGATCCGGCTGCTGGGTGCTACGCAATGCCACCAGTGTCTTGGCTACTTGCTCGCGAGCGGCAAACGAACCCGGGTCGTTCTGTTCGCGCAAAATTTCATCGGCGCCCTGGACCAAAGCCTGGGCACTGCTGATGTCCTGCAACGCGGAAAGACGCAGGCTGGCCAGACGCAGCAGATGCTCGGCCTCGGCCAGGCGCCAATCCTTGCGGCTGGCGCCCAGAACCGTTTCCAGACGTTGGTTCAAGCGTTGCTGATCACCTTGAAGCTGAGTGACCAAACGACTGCGCGCGTCGAGCTCGTCGGCGGCCGGCATTTGTTCCAGGCGAGCCGTCAGGCGTTGTTCATTGAGCTTCAGCTCCTGCGCCTGATCGTTCAATGCCTGGACCTGGCTCAACTGCAGTTGAGTGTTGGCTTGCAGGTGACGCACCTGCCAGACACCCCAACCGCCCACGGCAACACCGGCAGCGCCCAGCAGCAGCGCGACGATTGCCAGCCCATTGCCTCGGCGCTGCACTGCAGCAGGTGGCCCGGTTTCAACCGGTGCTTCAACCGGTGCATCGAGCACTGGCTTGACGTCATCTTTAGGCAAGGCTGTTTCGCTCACGTATCCATCCTTTGCATTAGAGAACGGGTCCGGGATGCTCCCGTAACGCCGTCAGCAATGCCGCGGCACTGGCGCCACGACAATCCACAACTGTTTGGGCCCCGGCGGAACGTGCCAGCTCGGCGACCCTGGGGCTTGGAACAAACAACGGCAACCGCGCCAACTGCGGCCAGGCATCGCCGGCCAATTGATGCAGGTGCTCAAAACCCTGTCCACTGCTGACCACCAGCCCGTTCAAGCGTTCCGCTTCGATCCGGTCAGGCAGCGCTGCCGGCGGGTACTGCGGCAGGTCGCGGCGGTACAACTCCAGATACTCGACACTAGCACCAAGCTCGCGCAAACGCTCAGCCAGCAACTCGCGCCCGCCCTCCCCGCGCATGATCAGCACACGCGGATCGGGCCGCGCAATGGCCTCGCGCAACTGCGGAAGTTCAAGCAAGGCTTCGCTGTCATCGCCCCCCACCGGAAAGCTGATGTCCAACCCGCGATCCTCGAGGATCTGCGCGGTGGCTGCGCCTACGCTAAACCACTTCAAACGAGGGGGTTGCAGCCGATACCTGTCGAGCAGATCCACGGCAATTCTGGCAGCCGGCTTGCTGACGACTATCACTGCGCAATAGCGATCCAGCCCCTGAATCATCTCGCGCATTGTGTCAGAGGCTGGAATCGGCTCGATCTCCAAAAGCGGCAAACTGCTGCTGAAAATCCCCTTTTCGGCCAAAAAACCGCTCAGCGCCGCCGACTCATCCGCGGGACGCGTCAGCAGCAGGCGCCAACCCGTCACTCGTGACCTGCCTCGCCGTAGACTGCTTTCAGGATGTCGTTGGCGCCTTGACTCAGCAGGTCTTCAGCCACTTGCACACCCAGGGCTTCGGCATCGCTACGTGGCGCACGAGCCTCGGCGCTAAGCAGCAGGCCGCCGTTCGGATCTCCGACAAGACCGCGCAACCAGATTTGTTCGCCTTCAAGCACGGCATAGCAGGCGATCGGCACTTGGCAGCCGCCATTCAAATGTTTGTTGAGAGCACGTTCGGCGGTCACGCGGGTGGCGGTGTCCTGATGGTGCAGCGGTGCCAACAGCGCGTGAATTTCGCTGTCGATGCTGCGGCATTCGATACCCACCGCACCTTGGCCACCGGCCGGCAGACTGTCGTCGACGCTGATGGCCGAGGTGATGCGATCTTCAAAGCCCAGACGAAGCAGGCCGGCAGCAGCGAGGATAATCGCGTCGTATTCGCCGGCATCGAGCTTGGCCAGGCGCGTGTTGACGTTGCCGCGCAGGAAACGAATCTCCAGGTCTGGGCGACGGGTCAGCAACTGGGCCTGACGGCGCAGGCTGGAGGTGCCGACGATGCTGCCTGGCGGCAATTCGTCCAGGCTGGTGTAGGTGTTGGAGACGAATGCATCGCGCGGGTCTTCGCGCTCGCAGATGCAAAACAGACCGAGGCCTTCAGGGAAGTCCATCGGCACGTCTTTCATGGAGTGCACCGCGATGTCGGCTTCGTTTTCCAGCAGCGCGGTTTCCAGTTCTTTGACGAACAGGCCCTTGCCGCCGATTTTCGACAGTGGCGAGTCGAGCAACTTGTCACCGCGACTGACCATGGGCACCAACGTCACGAGCAGACCCGGATGGGCCTCTTCCAGACGGGCTTTGACGTATTCGGCCTGCCACAGGGCGAGTGCACTTTTACGGGTGGCGATGCGGATTTCGCGAGAGGACATGGATCAATCCGTACTGAATAGATACGGCGGATAATAACAGCTCAGCCAAATCCACTTTGACTTGTATCAGAAAACCGCGTGGCCTCCCTGGCCTCAGGCATCCAGCAATCGGGATGAAACCCGCCCGTAAATGGCGGATTAAAGCTGTTGCATCATTTTGCGCACGCCCGCCACATGCCGCCGGCTGACGATCAGGGCGTCGCCGTTCAAGCCTTTGAGGAACAGCTGAAAATGCCCCAGCGGCGTGCGTTGCAGGCGTTCGATGCGTTCGCGGGCGACCAGCGCGTTGCGGTGGATTCGCACGAAGCGGTCGCCAAATTCATCTTCAAGGGCCTTGAGCGGCTCATCCAGCAGCACTTCGCCGCCTTCGTGGCGCAAGGTCACGTATTTGTGATCCGCAATGAAATAGACCACCTGACCCAACGGGATCAGCTCGATGCCTTTACGGGTTCGAGCGCTGATGTGGCTGCGTGGGCCGCTGCCACTTTCGGCGGCGGGACGGGTCAGGGCCGCGAGCTGGACGCGATTGGGCCGCTCGGCTTTTTTCAACGCTTCATGTAATTGTTCTGTACGCACAGGTTTCACCAGATAGCCTACGGCGCTGGCCTGTAAGGCTTCCACGGCAAATTCATCGGGGCCTGTGCAAAACACCACGGCGGGCGGGGTTTCGCGTTCGCACAATCGTGCAGCCACTTGCAAGCCATCGAGGCCCGGCATGCCGATATCGAGCAGCACGATATCGGGTTTGTGGCTGTCGATCAGAGCCAACGCTTCATCGCCGTTCGTGGCGCTAGGCTCCAGGACACTGTATCCCTCGAGTTCGCCAACCATTCGGCTCAGGCGCTCGCGGGCAAGGGGTTCGTCATCAACGATCAGGACATTCATATTGCGCTGGATTCCTGCGTGAGTCTCGCACAAGGATAGCGTAGACAGGTGAAGTGACGTCCGTCACCGCGATCCACGCTAAGACTAGCGCGAGGGCCAAAAAGTGCCGCCCGACCGACGGCTAAATTTTCATCTGTCGTGCGTTTGGCGGTCCTGGCCCGCATTGGCGAGGCTTCACCGTAGGGTTTGTTGATACACAATATGAACACCCCCTCTTCTTATGGTCAGCTGCAGCGTCTGGAAGTGCGCTGATCCTACTGTCCAACTGTAGACGGTTGCCGGCACGATATTGCTCAATTGAAAAATATCGTTGCGCAAATCACCTCGGCGTTGATTCGAGTATGGACCGCCACCTGAGAAAAAAACGTATCGACCAGTGTCACCGACAGGATTGGCAACCCTGTTATTATCCGCGACAGCTTTCTACGCCATCTTTCTTCAGCCGACACGAGCGAATTCATGAGCACTGACAAGACCAATCAGTCCTGGGGCGGCCGCTTCAGTGAACCCGTCGACGCCTTCGTCGCCCGCTTCACCGCCTCCGTCACTTTCGACCAGCGCCTGTATCGCCACGACATCATGGGCTCGATCGCTCACGCCACGATGCTGGCCAAGGTCGGCGTGCTGACCGATGCCGAGCGCGACAGCATCACTGATGGCCTGAAGACCATCCAGGGTGAAATCGAGGCCGGCCAGTTCGACTGGCGCATCGACCTCGAAGACGTGCACATGAACATCGAAGCGCGCCTGACCGACCGCATCGGCGTCACCGGTAAAAAGCTGCACACCGGTCGCAGCCGTAACGACCAGGTCGCTACCGACATCCGCCTGTGGCTGCGCGACGAGATCGACCTGATCCTGAGCGAAATCACCCGCCTGCAAAAAGGCTTGCTGGAACAGGCCGAGCGTGAAGCCGGCAGCATCATGCCGGGCTTCACTCACCTGCAAACCGCGCAGCCGGTAACTTTCGGACACCACATGCTGGCCTGGTTCGAAATGCTCAGCCGCGACTACGAACGCCTGGTCGACTGCCGCAAACGTACCAACCGCATGCCGCTGGGCAGCGCCGCACTGGCGGGCACCACCTACCCGATCGACCGCGAATACACCGCTCAACTGCTGGGTTTCGACGCCGTGGGCGGCAACTCGCTGGACAACGTGTCCGATCGCGACTTCGCCATCGAGTTCTGTTCGGCTGCGAGCATCGCGATGATGCACTTGTCGCGTTTCTCCGAAGAGCTGGTGCTGTGGACCAGCGCGCAGTTCCAGTTCATCGATCTGCCGGACCGTTTCTGCACCGGCAGCTCGATCATGCCGCAAAAGAAAAACCCGGACGTCCCGGAGCTGGTGCGTGGCAAGACCGGTCGCGTATTCGGCGCACTGATGGGCCTGCTGACCCTGATGAAAGGCCAGCCACTGGCCTACAACAAGGACAACCAGGAAGATAAAGAGCCGCTGTTCGACGCCGCCGACACGTTGCGCGACTCGCTGCGGGCCTTTGCCGACATGATTCCGGCGATCAAACCCAAGCACGCGATGATGCGTGAAGCAGCCCTGCGCGGCTTCTCCACCGCCACCGATCTGGCCGACTACCTGGTTCGCCGCGGCCTGCCGTTCCGTGACTGCCACGAAATCGTTGGCCATGCCGTGAAGTACGGCGTGGAAAGCGGTAAAGACCTGGCGGAAATGAGCCTGGAAGAGCTGCGCAAGTTCAGCGACCAGATCGATCAGGACGTGTTCGCCGTGCTGACCCTGGAAGGCTCAGTGAATGCCCGTGACCACATCGGCGGAACTGCGCCGGCACAGGTGAAAAAGGCCGTGGCTCGCGGCCAGGCGTTACTCGCCAGCCGCTAAACCGCTAAAAGCTTCGCGAGCAGGCTCGCTCCCACATTTGGAATGCGTTCCCCTGTGGGAGCGAGCCTGCTCGCAAAGCGGTCTTGAAGACGCGGTAAAACCTACTTCTTGCCGGCGACCATCGCCAAAAACGCTGGCATTGCCGCGTCCTTGTCCTTTGCAATCCGCTGCACATTCGGCTTTTCCCCCAGACGCTCCAGCAGCGCCTTGGCCGCCGGCATCTCCGCCAGCAAATCCAGGTCAAACAGCTTCTGCGCCACCGCACAGGCCAACGGCACGCTGTAGAGGAAATACAAATCCGCAATGCTCAGGCTGTCACCTGCCACATAAGGGGTGAACTTGCCGTGCCTGCCCAGTGAGGCAAACCCCAGCAGCAACTCGGCCTTGGTCTTGTCCTTGATTGCATCCGGCACCGTCATGCCGAAAAATGCTTCGGCGTAGCAGGCACGCCCCGGCAATTCGATGTACAGCTCGATTTCCTTGGCCAGTGCCAGCACCTGCGAACGCTCAAAGGGATCGCTCGGCAACAGCGGCGTACCTTTCTGGCTTTGTTCGAGGTATTCGAGAATCACGCTGGTTTCGTTGATGAAACCCTGTTCGACACCCAGCACCGGCACCTTCCCGCGAGGGCTGATGGCTAATGCCTCCGGGCTCGTCCCCGGGTAAAACAGGACCTCTTCAAATGGCAGTCCCTTCTCGAGCAGCGCCAGCTTGACCATGTTGTAGTAGTTGCTGACGGAAAATCCATAAAGCTTGAGCATCACATCGCCTCCAGGCCGTGCGGGGTTGGCAGGTGCCTTTTATAGAATGCCGCGACGTTTCTTGCCAGCAGCATCACAGCGCTGAATGCAGGTAAACTGGCCGCCTTAACTTGAGGAGCCTGCCATGAGCGAGCCAACCCCCGGCATCAACAACGACGAGATCGACGAAGAAGAGTTCGCCGAAAACACCCTGGTCGAAGCCATCGAAAACCAGATCGAAAGCGACAATCCGCCAGCCGCCAAGGCCACCTTCAACAAGCTGACCCTGGTGGGTTACGAACGTGAAGAAATCCTCAATCTGATGGCCCACGTTTTGGCCGTGGAAATCGACGCGATCCTCGAAGAAGACCGCGCGTTCAACACCGAGTGGTACGAAGCTGCGCTGCGTGCATTGCCAGAGTTGCCGCCCGAAAAGAAATAACCGCTACTTGTTGGACGCTGGCTTCTGTGGCGAGGGGGCTTGCCCCCGTTCGGCTGCGCAGCAGTCGTGAGCTTTTTGGGGCCGCTTCGCGACCCAACGGGACGGTGCGGCGATCCGACAAGCCCCCTCGCCACAGGCAACCTCCACAACCACAAAAGTCCGTTTCCACACAAATTGTCACCCATCAGTCCCGCCCTCCCCCAGACCCTGACTACACTGAACCCACCCCGCTGCCGCACCACCCACCGGGGAATGCTTCCCAAGGCGAAAAAACCCTGTCGCGAGCACTGGACATGCCGCCCGAGTGGGATCACCTTAGGGGCGCTGTCGTCCAATTCCTAGAAAGTCTGGAGTCCTTATGTCGCTTACCCCTGAGTTGGTTGCCGAACTGGAAATCCTCGCACTCTTCAACCTGGACAGTTCCCAGGAAGGTTTGAAAATTCATCAGACCGCTGCCCCGAAAGCCATTGCCGCCGCCCAAAGACTGTTCGACAAAGAACTGATCACCCAGCCAGATGGTGGTTATCTGACCAGTCTGGGTCGTGACGCCGCGCAAAATGTGCAAACCGTTCTGACCATTCTCAACGTGCGGGAAACTGCCTGAGCATTACCGTCGCGCCCACGGAAACCCCTGTTACGGGATTTCCGCGGGCACATTTCGTTACCTGCCCTGTTACCTGCCGTCGCCCCGCGTAAAAATCTGACGCCAGAAAAACAAAATCAGCTTAAAAGTCCTGGAGCCGAGGCGCTAAACTGCCCCTCATCCGCAGACAATCACGTCTGAGCCCCGCGAGCCGGTTTGAGCTGACATGACCCGCCCCCATGAAATCCGCCCCGATCTGGACGAGGGAATCGACCGCAAGGTTCTCAGTCAACTGCGCGCACGCTTTCTGAAGCTCAACGAAGGCCGCATGGCCCGCGCCATGGAAGGGTTGTCGACCCGCCAGCAAGCCGTTCTGACCTTGTTGCCGCTGTTTTTCCACGTCAATCATCCGCTGTTGCCGGGGTACGTTTCGGGCAGCACGCCGGCCGGGCTGTCGAACTACGAACCCGACGCCAACACCCTGGCCGAAGCCCAACGCCTGACCCGCTCGTTTTCTTATAAACCCCGCCATGGCAGCAATCCGCCGCGACCGATTCACGGCCTGTTCCTGATGGGCAGCCTCGGCACTCTCGCCCAGGCCGACCAGAGCGACATGGACGTGTGGGTCTGTCACGGGCCGGACTTGAGCGAAAGCGAGCTCGCTGAACTGCGCAAAAAATGCCAGCTCCTCGAAACCTGGGCTGCCAGTCAGGGTGCCGAGGCGCATTTCTTCCTGATCGACCCGACCCGTTTCGTACGCGGCGAACGTGATACGCAACTGAGTTCGGAAGACTGCGGCACCACCCAGCACTATCTGCTGCTGGACGAGTTTTATCGCACCGCGATCTGGCTGGCCGGACGCACGCCCATCTGGTGGCTGGTGCCCGTCTACGAAGAAGCGAGCTACGACCGTTACACCCACACGCTGATGTCCAAGCGCTTCATCCGTGCCGATGAAACCCTCGACCTGGGCCATCTGGCCAATATCCCGCCCGGCGAATTTATCGGCGCCGGGCTCTGGCAGTTGTTCAAGGGCATCGAGTCGCCCTACAAATCGGTACTCAAACTGCTGCTGATCGAGGTGTACGCCAGCGAACATCCCAAGGTTCATTGCCTGAGCCTGCGCTTCAAGCAAGCGGTGTTTGCCAATCGGCTCGATCTCGATGAGCTGGACCCGTACATCGTGGTTTACCGGCGCATCGAGGAATACCTCACCGCCCGTGGCGAACCGGAACGCCTGGAGCTGGTGCGCCGGGCGTTGTACCTGAAGGTCAATCGCAAACTCACCGGCAGCAACAGCCGCACGCAGAGCTGGCAGCGCTCGTTGCTCGAACGCCTGGCCCACGAATGGCAGTGGGATCATCGTCAACTGGCCCTGCTCGACAGTCGCAGCCAGTGGAAGGTCCGTCAGGTCGGCTCTGAACGCAGGGCCTTGGTCAAGGAGCTCAATTACAGCTACCGTTTCCTGACCCAATTCGCCCGCAACGAACAGACTGTCAGCCTGATCAACAAGCGCGACCTCAACGTACTGGGTCGACGGCTGTACGCAGCGTTCGAGCGCAAGGCCGACAAGATCGAGTTCATCAACCCTGGCATCGCCCCGGATCTGGCCGAAGACACCCTCACGCTGGTACACGCGCCGAACAAGAAAGAATCGGGGCAAACTCAGTGGGGTTTGTACAACGGTAGCCTGACAGCCCTCGAATGGGAGCATTTCGCACCGATCAAGCGCAGCCGCCAACTGCTGGAACTGCTGACCTGGTGTCACCGCAACGGCGTGATCGACAGCAGCACTCGCCTGGCCTTGCATCCCGGCACCAGCGACCTGAGCGAGTTCGAACTGTTCAACCTGCTCGGCAGCCTGCAACAGAGCATCGCGCTGCCGCTGACAACCGTCGCCGAAGAACCGTTACTGCGCGCGAGTGTGCCGAGCGAAGTGCTGATTCTGGTGAATGTCGGCGTCGATCCACTCAAGCACCACCGCGACCTGAACATCCTGATGACCACCGAGCGCACCGACTCCCTGAGTTACGCCGGCGTCCGGGAAAACCTGGTGTTGACCCTCGATCAGGTCACGCTCAACAGTTGGAACGAAGTGCTGGTCAGCCGCTTCGACGGCCCTCACGCGCTGCTCGACTGCGTGCGCGATTACCTCAACAACCTGCCCGGCGGGCTACAACAACCCACGTTGCGGGTTCGATGCTTCTGCCACAACCGCGCGCAATTCATCGCCCGGCGGGTCGAAGAGATCCTCGACACCGCGCAGAACCTGCTGTTGAGCCAGCTCAATCATCGCTACCTGATTCAAGTCCAGCAGCACTACCACGTGCTGGAACTGCTGCCCGGCCAGGTCAAACATATCGCCCTGGACACGCTGCCAGCGCTGATCGATTACCTGGGCGAAGAGCGGGCAAGCTACAGCCCGCTGCACCTGGACCCGATGGTACTGGAAGACCACGACCTGGCGCTGGTCCTGCCAATGGGGCAGCCCGATTGCATTCAGGTGTTCTACCGGATCAACGAATACCACGCCGACCTGTACGTGCTGGATGAACTCAATGTCCTGTGGCAGCAGCGCTTGCCTTACCACGACGAGCAAAGCCTGCTGGTGCCGCTGCAACGTTTCCTGCAATCGATCCAGTACCGACGCGACGCCTTACTGCCGATGGAAGTCGCCCAGCCCCAGAGTCTGGACATCCTGTATTACCAACTGCTGCCCTCCGGCCCCGTAAGGGCGCGTCGGGTCGAATCCCGGCCAGCGCCGCAAACCCCGGTCAACAAACCGTTCTACGACGTGCAGGCGATTGTCGGCAAAGCCGCACCGGGGCAGGTGCAGGTCACGTTGTATTGCAATCAGCGGGAATTTTCAGAGTTGGAACATGGCGAACGACTGTTCAGCGTGGTCGCCCGGGAAATCGTCGAGCAGCGCCGTGAAACCGAACGCTATCGCTGCTACATCACCGACCTGGACCTGTCAGGCCTGCTCGGTGATGGTCAGAGTTCAAGCATTTTGTATTTGCGCTACAAGGCTGACCTGGAGCGCGCATTGAACGAGGCGCTCGAGCAGGTCTGAGGATTTACTCGGGGAAGTGGCCGCCCTCGGCCGGCTGCGATTCGACTTCCAGCAGGGTCAGTTTCAGCGTCTTGCCGCCCGGAGCCGGCCAGTCGATGTGCTGACCAACCTTAAGCCCCAGCAACGCGCTGCCGACCGGCGCCAGAATGGAAATCTTGCCTTCGTCGGCATTGGCATCCTTCGGATAAACCAGCGTCAGGTGATAGTCCTTGCCGCTGCCTTCTTCACGGCAATGCACACGGGAATTCATGGTCACGACATCGGCGGGCACTTCATCGTGACCGACCACGCTATCGGCGCGATCCAGTTCGGTTTGCAGCGCGATAACGCCCGGCAGCGTGTCATCCAGGCTGTCGATCAGGCGCTCCAGACGTTGCACGTCCAGACGGGTAAGGGTGATTGAAGGTGCGGTCATGATTTGGGCAGACTCCTTTCTTCTGCACAGAAAAAGCAAAACCCCGCCAGAAAAAGGCGGGGTTTTCACGAGCCTCGATGGGTTGAGGCGTTTCTCGACACTATCACAGCTCAATAAATATACAAGTGAGGGGCGACGACACACTTTTGTAGCAGCTGGCGAAGCCTGCGTTCGGCTGCGTAGCAGTCGTGGGATCAGGCGAACGGTGCATCAGGAGTACCGAACATTCAGGTTTTACGACTGCTGCGCAGCCGAACGCAGGCTTCGCCAGCTGCTACAGGTCGCGTGAAGGCGTCAGGTGGCGGTCTTGCGCTGCGCCGCCTGGGCGCAGATGACACGCCGCCGCTCATCATCGGCCGAACGCCATTCGCGGATATCTTCGACATGGCGAAAACACCCAAGGCAGACCTTCTGCTCATCCAGCCGACACACGCCGCTGCACGGTGAAGCCACCGCCGGGCTGACATTGCTGTAGAGCGGTTTTGGCGCACGAACGGGCGCAGGCTGGGTCACGATCTCACAGACCTTCGAAATCGAGCTCGGCGTCAGCTTGCTGCTTGACGATGCGCTCAAGCATCTCGCCGAGTTGTTCGTCGCTCTTGTCACACATCCAACGCTTGCTCTCTTCGTCGTAATCGAAGTGGAACCCGCCGGACACGGCCGCCAGCCACAGCTGCCGCAGCGGTTCCTGACGACTGAAGATCAATTGGCTGCCGTTTTCGAACTTGACGGTGAGCACACCGGCCGAGCTCTCCAGATCGATATCCAGGTCACACTCGTCAAAAATATCCTCCAGCGCCTGCTGGGTGGCATCGACCAGGTCGTGGAAACGGGCTTCAGTCAAACTCATTGCGGGAACCTCAAAAAGTGTCTACTCACGCTCAAGCGCCGCAAGATACGGGCGAGCCCCGGTGATTGCAAAGGATAACGACCAAGGGCCTTTCCTACAGACCTGCAAACCTGTGGGAGCGAGCCTGCTCGCGATGGGGCCATCATATTCAACATCTTCGTTGACTGACACTCCGCCATCGCGAGCAGGCTCGCTCCCACAATGGATTGCACATAACTGGCAGGCATCGTGCGAAGCCCCGCCGGACGGGAGCCCCGTTGCATAGGCAAGCTGCCGGGTGGCCGGTATACTCCGGCGCAATTAACGCATTTTCAAGGATTTCGCCATGAAGCGCCTGATCTCTTCCCTTGCTGCGCTCGTCGCGGTTGCTTGCCTTGTGTCGGCCTGTGGTCAAAAAGGCCCCCTGTACCTGCCTGATGAAAATCAGGACCCTGCAGAGCAAGCCAAATCGTCGCAGCAGACTCCGTCGAAAGCCCACAAGCACGACGTCTACTAAGGGAACGCCATGGACGCTTTTAACTACCGTGACGGTGAGCTGTTCGCGGAAGGGGTTGCCCTGTCCGCCATCGCCGAGCGCTTTGGTACACCGACCTACGTTTACTCCCGTGCGCACATCGAAGCTCAATACCTGGCTTACGCCGATGCGCTGGCCGGCATGCCGCATCTGGTCTGCTTTGCGGTCAAGGCCAACTCCAACCTGGGTGTACTGAATGTCCTGGCGCGTCTGGGCGCCGGTTTCGACATCGTTTCCCGTGGTGAACTGGAGCGCGTACTGGCCGCTGGCGGCACTGCTGACAAGATCGTGTTCTCCGGTGTCGGCAAGACCCGTGACGACATGCGTCGTGCCCTGGAAGTTGGCGTGCATTGCTTCAACGTCGAATCCACCGATGAGCTGGAACGTCTGCAAGTCGTCGCCGCCGAGCTGGGCGTTCGCGCGCCGATCTCGCTGCGCGTGAACCCGGATGTCGACGCCGGCACTCACCCGTACATTTCCACCGGTCTTAAAGAGAACAAGTTCGGTATCGCCATCGCCGACGCCGAAGACGTCTACATCCGCGCCGCCCAACTGCCAAACCTGGAAGTAGTCGGCGTCGATTGCCACATCGGTTCGCAACTGACCACCCTGCCGCCGTTCATCGATGCCCTCGACCGCCTGCTGGGCCTGGTCGACCGCCTCGGCGATTGCGGCATTTACCTGCGCCACATCGATCTCGGTGGTGGTTTGGGCGTGCGTTATCGCGATGAAGAGCCGCCATTGGCTGCTGACTACATCAAGGCCGTGCGCGAGCGTCTCGACGGTCGTGACCTGGCGCTGGTGTTCGAGCCGGGTCGCTTTATCGTCGCCAACGCCGGCGTGCTGCTGACCCAGGTCGAGTACCTCAAGCACACCGAACACAAAGACTTCGCCATCGTCGACGCGGCCATGAACGACCTGATCCGCCCGGCGCTGTATCAAGCCTGGATGGACGTCACCGCCGTGCGCCCGCGCAACAGCGCCGCTCGCGCCTACGACATCGTCGGCCCGATCTGCGAAACCGGCGACTTCCTGGCCAAGGATCGTGAGTTGGCCCTGGAAGAAGGCGACCTGCTGGCCGTGCATTCGGCTGGTGCCTACGGGTTTGTCATGAGTTCCAACTACAACACCCGCGGCCGTGCCGCTGAAGTGTTGGTGGACGGTGATCAGGCATTTGAAGTGCGTCGCCGTGAGACGGTAGCCGAGTTGTTTGCTGGCGAAAGCCTGCTGCCGGAGTAAACCCATGCTGCTGCGTTTTACCAAGATGCACGGCCTGGGCAATGACTTCATGGTCCTTGACCTGGTCAGCCAGCATGCGCACATCCTGCCCAAACACGCCAAGCAATGGGGCGATCGGCACACGGGGATCGGTTTCGACCAGTTGCTGATCGTCGAAGCGCCGAGCAACCCGGACGTGGATTTCCGTTACCGGATCTTCAACGCCGACGGCTCCGAAGTGGAACAGTGCGGCAACGGTGCGCGTTGTTTCGCACGCTTCGTGCTCGACAAGCGTCTGACGGCGAAGCGGCAGATCCGTGTCGAGACCAAAAGCGGCATCATCGAACTGGATGTCCGCAACGACGGGCAGATCGGTGTCAACATGGGCGCACCGCGCCTGGTGCCAGCCGACATTCCGTTCGACGCGCCGGAACAGGCCCTGAGTTATAAGGTCGACGTCGATGGCACGGCGATCGAACTGGCCGCCATCTCCATGGGCAACCCCCATGCCGTGCTGCGAGTCAGCGACATCAACAATGCACCGGTGCATGAGCTGGGACCGAAAATCGAGAACCATCCGCGCTTTCCGGCGCGGGTCAATGTCGGCTTTCTCCAGGTCATCGACCGAAACCGCGCGCAATTGCGCGTCTGGGAACGCGGGGCCGGGGAAACCCAGGCGTGCGGAACCGGCGCCTGCGCTGCCGCAGTGGCCGCGATCAGCCAGGGGTGGATGGATTCGCCGCTATTGATCGACCTGCCTGGCGGGCGTTTGTCCATTGAATGGGCAGGCCCTGGCCAACCGGTCATGATGACCGGCCCGGCAGTGCGCGTTTATGAAGGACAAGTGCGTCTTTGAGAGAGTCGAATCCATGAAAGATAAGCCCCAGGTTCCCGCCCTACAGCCCGACGAATCCCCTTCCGAAAGCCTTGAGGCGGCGGCGATTGCCGCGTACCTGGAGGCTCATCCGGATTTCTTCGTCGAGCATGAAGACCTGCTCGCAACCTTGCGTATTCCGCACCAGCGCGGCGACACCATCTCGCTGGTCGAACGCCAGATGACGATCCTGCGCGACCGCAACATCGAGTTGCGTCATCGCCTCTCGCACTTGATGGACGTTGCCCGCGACAACGACCGCCTCTTCGACAAGACCCGCCGGCTGATTCTCGCGCTAATGGACGCCACCAGCCTGGAAGACGTGGTAATCAGCGTCGAAGACAGTCTGCGCCAGGACTTCCAGGTGCCCTTCGTCAGCCTGATCCTGCTGGGTGACAACCCGATGCCGGTCGGCCGCTGGGTGACTCATGCCGACGCGCAAACGGCCATCGGTGGTTTGCTCTCGGAAGACAAAAGCGTCAGCGGCAGCTTGCGTGAGCATGAACTGGACTTTTTGTTTGGCGAAGAACAGCGCAAGCAGATCGGTTCCACCGCCGTCGTCGCCATCAGCCATCAGGGCATCCATGGCGTGCTGGCCATCGCCAGCCGCGACCCGCAGCACTACAAGAGCTCGGTGGGCACGCTGTTCCTCAGTTACATCGCCGAAGTCATGGGCCGCGTGCTGCCACGGGTCAACACCTCCCTGCGCTCGGTACGCTGACCATGGAACGACAACTGGACGCTTACTGCGAACACTTGCGCAGTGAGCGGCAGGTGTCGCCCCACACGCTGTATGCCTACCGTCGCGACCTCGACAAAGTGCTGGGCTGGTGCGTCAAACAGAACATCAGCAGCTGGGCGGCCCTGGACATTCAACGCCTGCGCAGCTTGATCGCACGCTTGCATTCACAAGGCCAATCGTCCCGCAGCCTGGCGCGGCTGCTGTCGGCGGTGCGCGGGCTTTATCACTATCTGAACCGCGAAGGTCTGTGCGATCACGACCCGGCCAACGGCCTGGCACCGCCGAAGGGCGAACGCCGGCTGCCGAAAACCCTCGACACCGACCGTGCGTTGCAACTGCTTGAGGGCGCGGTGGAAGATGATTTTCTGGCGCGTCGGGATCAGGCGATCCTGGAGCTGTTCTATTCCTCAGGTTTGCGGCTGTCGGAGCTGACCGGGCTCAATCTGGACCAGTTGGACCTGGCCGACGGCATGGTTCAAGTGCTGGGCAAGGGCAGCAAGACCCGACTGCTGCCGGTCGGCAAAAAAGCTCGCGAAGCGCTGGAGTTGTGGCTGCCGCTACGGGCCATGACCAACCCGGCGGATGACGCGGTGTTTGTCAGCCAGCAAGGCCGGCGCCTCGGTCCACGGGCGATTCAAGTACGAGTTAAAGCCGCTGGCGAGCGCGAACTGGGACAAAACCTGCATCCGCACATGCTGCGGCACTCCTTCGCCAGCCATTTACTGGAGTCCTCCCAGGACCTGCGGGCGGTTCAGGAATTGCTCGGCCATTCGGACATCAAAACCACCCAGATCTACACCCACCTGGACTTCCAGCACCTGGCGACGGTTTACGACAGCGCCCATCCACGGGCCAAACGCATCAAAGGCGATGAGTCATGAGAATTCAATTGATCACCTTCGACCTCGACGACACCCTGTGGGATACCGCCCCGGTGATCGTCAGCGCCGAAGCCGTATTACGTGAATGGCTGACCGAGCATGCACCGAACCTGGGCGCCGTGCCGGTGGAGCATTTGTGGTCGATTCGCGAGCGGATCCTCAACAGCGAACCAAGCCTCAAGCACCGCATCAGCGCCCTGCGTCGCCGAGTCTTGTTCCACGCGCTGGAAGAGGCCGGTTACGACCAGGGTCAGGCTTCAGACCTGGCCGATCAGAGTTTTGAAGTGTTTCTGCATGCGCGGCATCAGCTGGAAATCTTCCCGGAGGTGCAACCGACCCTGGAGGCGCTGGCCAATCACTATGCCCTCGGCGTGGTCACCAATGGCAACGCCGATGTACGCCGGCTCGGGCTGGCGGACTACTTCAAGTTTGCCCTGTGCGCCGAAGACATCGGCATCGGCAAACCGGATGCGCGACTGTTTCATGAAGCGTTGCTGCGGGGCGGCGCGACTGCCGAAACAGCGGTACATATCGGCGATCATCCCGGCGATGACATTGCCGGCGCCCAGCAGGCGGGATTGCGGGCGATCTGGTTTAACCCGGCCGGCAAGGTTTGGGAAGCCGAGAAGGCACCGGATGCCGAGATTCGCAGCTTGACCGAGTTGCCGGGGTTATTGGCCCTCTGGAACGCCCAACACTAACCTTGAGATCACCGATATTCCCCTTGTGGGAGTGAGCCTGCTCGCGATAGCGGAGTGACATTCAGTATTTGTATTGCCTGACACACCACTATCGCGAGCAGGCTCACTCCCACAGGGAATCGACGCAGGCTCAAAAGTTTTGTTTTACCCATGAAAAAGCCCGCAGCGACGGCGGGCTTTTTCAGCAAGCAAGCGGCGGCCTCAGATAGGCCGGCTGCCGTACTTGTTGTCAGGCTTCTTGGGAGGATCGGCGACCACATTGGCCTCCACTTCCTGCACCTTGCCGCCCTTGGCCAGGAACTCTTCCATGGCCCGCGCCAGAGCATCACGCTCCTTGTTTTTCGCTTCGACGCTCGGCAGCTCATCGACCGACACCGCTGCCTTGGCTTTGCCTTTGGCGGTCGGAACGGGCGCTTCACCGCCATCGTCGTCAGCAACGTCTTCCGCTGCTGTTTCCAGACCTTCTTCGGTTTCGTCGTCGTCGCCTACTTCGAGGTCGTCGTTTTCCAGATCATCGTCGCTCATGTTCTACCTCATGACTTGCGAAAAGCAGATTAGTTATAGCCCAGCTTCGCCGTCTGTCGAAGGCCGCCGGAAAAAATTCTACAAACGCTGGTAACCAGCGGTTGATGCCTCTTCACCGTGCACGGTGGCGAGGACTTTACGGGCACCGCCAAAATCACGGTGCTCGCCCAGATAAACGCCTTGCCAGGTCCCCAGCGCCAGTCGGCCTGCCGAAATCGGCAAACTGAGCTGACAGCCAAGTACGCTGGCCTTGAAGTGCGCCGGGAGGTCGTCCAGGCCTTCGTCGTTATGCTCATAGCCGTCTGTTCCTTGTGGGATCAGACGATTGAAAAATCGTTCGAAGTCGCGACGTACCGCCGGATCGGCGTTCTCGTTGATGGTCAACGAGGCCGAGGTATGCTGCAGCCACAAATGCAACAGACCGACCCGACATGCCTTGAGTTCAGGCAAGCCGGCGAGTAACTCGTCCGTTACCAGATGAAAGCCCCGGGGCCTCGCCCGCAGGGTAATCAGAGTCTGTTGCCACATACAGTTCTCCGCACGTTCGGGGCGCATTCTAGCGCGCTCTGGGAAAAAACAAAGGCCCTAATATTCCTTCTATCATGTAAGCCATTGGCCGCAGAAAAACGCTCGTCGTAAACGCCTCTAAACGTGTACGAAAAAACCTTTCAGCAGTTCCTTCACTGACAAACTTCAGACAAAAAAATGCCCGGCAAGCCGGGCAAATTTTTTATGCGCGTGCTTACAAGTTGTAGCCGCGTTCGTTGTGGAGTGCCAGATCGATGCCGACAGCCTCTTCTTCTTCGGTAATACGCAGCCCCATGACGGCGTCCAGGACCTTGAGGATGATGAACGTGACGATCGCGGTGTAGATCACCGTGAAGCCCACGCCTTTACACTGAATCCAGACTTGTGCACCAATGTCGGTCACGGTACCGAAGCCACCAAGGGCCGGTGCCGCGAACACACCCGTCAGGATTGCGCCGAGAATACCGCCAATGCCGTGCACGCCGAAGGCATCCAGGGAGTCGTCATAACCGAGTTTGCGTTTCAGGGTGGTGGCGCAGAAGAAGCACACCACGCCGGCTGCCAGACCGATGACCAATGCGCCCATCGGGCCCACGGTGCCAGCGGCTGGCGTAATCGCAACCAGACCGGCCACAACACCCGATGCAATACCCAAAGCACTTGGTTTGCCGTGTGTGATCCACTCGGCGAACATCCAGCCCAATGCAGCGGCGGCGGTTGCGATCTGGGTCACCAGCATCGCCATACCGGCAGTGCCGTTGGCGGCGGCAGCGGAACCGGCGTTGAAGCCAAACCAGCCGACCCACAGCATCGCGGCGCCCATCAGGGTGTAACCGAGGTTGTGCGGCGCCATCGGGGTGGTCGGGAAGCCTTTGCGCTTGCCCAATACCAGGCAGGCAATCAGACCAGCCACACCGGCGTTAATGTGCACCACGGTGCCGCCAGCGAAGTCCAGCACGCCCCAGTCCCACATCAGGCCGCCGTTACCGGACCAGACCATGTGCGCAATCGGTGCATAAACCAGGGTGAACCAGACGCCCATGAAGATCAGCATGGCGGAAAACTTCATCCGCTCGGCGAAGGCACCGACGATCAGCGCTGGAGTGATGATGGCGAAGGTCATTTGAAAGGTGATGAACACCGCTTCAGGGAACAGCGCCGCCGGCCCGGTCAGGCTCGAAGGCGTGACACCGGCAAGAAACGCCTTGCCCATGCCGCCGAAGAATGAATTGAAGTTGACGACGCCCTGTTCCATGCCAGTGGTGTCGAACGCGATGCTGTAGCCATAAATGACCCACAGGATGCTGATCAGGCCGGTAATGGCGAAGCATTGCATCATCACGGAAAGAATGTTTTTGGAGCGAACCATGCCGCCGTAGAACAGCGCGAGGCCGGGAATGGTCATGAACAGCACAAGGGCTGTCGAGGTCATCATCCAGGCGGTGTCGCCGGAGTTGAGGACTGGGGCCGCCACTTCGTCTGCCGCCATAGCCAGGCTGGGCATTACGAGGGACAACAGGGCTCCTAGCCCTGCGAATTTACGCAGAGTCATATTGTTTTCTCCTGGGGCGTTGGGTTTGTGGCGGCTTAGATTGCGTCGGTATCGGTTTCGCCGGTACGGATGCGAATCGCCTGTTCCAGATTGACCACGAAGATCTTGCCGTCACCGATCTTGCCGGTGTTGGCAGCCTTGGTTATCGCCTCGATAACCCGGTCCAGATCCTTGTCGTCAATGGCGACATCGATTTTCACCTTGGGCAGGAAATCGACCACGTACTCCGCGCCGCGATACAGCTCGGTGTGACCCTTCTGCCGACCGAAGCCTTTGACTTCAGTAACGGTAATGCCCTGCACGCCGATCTCGGACAGCGACTCGCGTACGTCGTCCAGTTTGAACGGCTTGATGATGGCAGTGACTAGCTTCATGAAAACTCTCTCCCGAATTGGTGGACTTGCCCCAGGAAAACAAACCCGACTCAAGTCTAAGCGCAGTGCCTGGCTTTGTAACGCATCGTCGGCCTTACCTGCCCGTCCGACGCCTGCTAACCACTCCGCACGAAACACTTCCCCCGTTCCGATTGGCGCACTGCATTTCGTCACAGTGACTGCATCAGTGCATGGGTCACTAGGTGCTAAGCAGAAAGCTTGCCATCTCCACAAAGCTCCCTGTTTTCAGGCCTTTAGCCCCTGATCCCTGCCACTTCACCGCTACTCCCGCTGCGTTACGCACAACAACAGTGCGATGCCATCCGTCCGCATGCGCGAAAAGCGTGCATGACTTCCTGTCGGGATTGACTATAGACACTGCGTGATACACTGCCCGCCATTGTTTGACAGGACATTACCCATGCTCGCGCCCAAAGACTTCCTCGACGCCCTGAGCGGCACCGCCTCCCGCCTCTTCAGCGGCGACACCCCACTGCCAAAAAGCGAAATCGAAAGCCAGTTCAAGGCTCTGTTGCAGAGCGGCTTCAGCAAGCTGGATCTGGTGAGCCGGGAAGAGTTCGACAGCCAGATGGTCGTACTGGCACGCACCCGCGCACGGTTGGAGAGCCTTGAGGCGAAAGTGGCGGAGCTTGAAGCGAAGCTCAATCCACCTGCTGACGCCGAGTAACTGATCGTTCCCACGCTCTGCGTGGGAATGCCGCCAGGGACGCTCCGCGTTCCGCTCCAGATGTGACGCAGAGCGTCACGGGATGCATTCCCACGCAGAGCGTGGGAACGATCATTCAGCGCTAATTCCAGGCTGAGTCCTACAAGAAAACCACCGCCGTCCGATTGCGCCGCAAAGCCCCGGTTTCTAAGCTCACCCAATGCTGAATGTTCAGCACTAGGTTTGGCGACCTGGATACCAAGCTATGCACCGCAACCTTGTTCGATATCAGGTATTTCTTCCTCGATCCGAATTATGGCGGCTGTGTGTGGGAGACCTTAGGGTCTGCCGGTATTCGCTTGGCCGGTTCGCCAACCCGCACACAGCTGCCACCCTTATTGTTTGGCGACGATAAATGGCAGTTATTTATCAAGCGAAATTTGGGTACTGCACCATGGATGAAAACTATCTAACCCCCCACGTCTTCACCCGCCACAAACTCCACCTCCACGCCCTCCTCCTGGAAAACCAACCCTGGTTCAGCGCCCGCGACCTCGGCCGATTGCTCCGCCTCTTCCTCGACGAACGAGCGCTACGCAAACTCGATCCCGACCAACACCAAACCGTACAAATGCTCATCCACGGAGCCATCGAAAACACTCTGCTGATCAGCGAATCCGGCGTCTACGCGTTACTGATCTACCACTACTGCCCCGAATACCGAGGCCTGCGCGAATGGCTGACCCACGAAGTAGTGCCAGCCCTCAGAGACGCCCAACAACCCACCTCAACCGAACGCCCGATACTGAGCCTGCTGAATTGGCCGCAGATGTCGTTGAGTTTGCTGCACTGGAATAACCAGCCGTGGATTCGGTTGCAGGATGTTCCGCAGCTGCTGCCGAATGAGGAACGACCGCGAAGTCCGGTCAATGCGTCGTGGTGGAAGCGTGCTTCGCGGGTGCTGCAGTCTTTTTAGTTGCCCGAAGCTCACCCGCGCTCGATTTCGGCTCTGCGCTGATCGTAGGTCGATTGCAGGTTTAGCCAGAACTCGGGCGTGGTTTTCAGGTAGAGCGAGAGCTTCTTTGCGAGCTCAGGACTGATACTACCCTCCTGCATCACAAGAGCTCTCACGCCACCCGCGCCTTCATTCAACAAGCTAGCTAGCCCAGCCGCCGTAATGCCCAGAGGCACTAAAAACTCCTTTTCAAGGATTTCGCCAGGATGAATCGGCCGCATTCCAGAATTGCTCATTTCCCCTCCTGAGGGCTCGATCAGCTGTGATCATAAGCAGCCACGTCGATCCGACAAGTGCGTCCTTGAGCTTTCACCGAAGTCCTTCATTTATCCAAGACCGATCCTACAAAAAAATAGCTGCCGCCGCTGATTACGCTTAAATACCAGCCGCTACATAACCTTTGTAGCAGCTGCCGAAGGCTGCGTTCGGCTGCGAAGCAGTCGTGAAATCAGATCACGCGGTGCATCAGGCAGACCGCACAACTTGAATTTACGACTGCTGCGCAGTCGAACGCAGGCTCCGCCAGCTGCTACGGATTGCGTTACGGCTTAACTGACTGGAATCAGCTCCCCCAGCAACATCCTGCGAAAGTTTGGTTACTCCGCCGCCACGCTAAATCATCCGCCCACGACTACCCTTCAAAAAACCGCAGGAAGCGGTCCTCGTCAGCTCAAGGAACGACCATGTCCCTCTCCATCGTCCACAGCCGCGCCCAGGTTGGCGTAGAAGCACCCGCCGTCACCGTAGAAGTGCACCTGGCCAACGGCTTGCCGTCGCTGACCATGGTCGGGCTGCCCGAGGCGGCGGTGAAGGAAAGCAAGGACCGGGTACGCAGCGCGATCATCAATTCCGGCCTGCAATTTCCGGCGCGGCGCATCACCTTGAATCTCGCCCCGGCCGACTTACCAAAGGACGGCGGGCGATTCGATCTGGCGATTGCCTTGGGAATTCTCTCGGCCAGTGTGCAGGTACCGACGTTGACGCTGGATGACGTGGAGTGCCTGGGAGAGCTGGCGCTGTCGGGCGCGGTGCGGGCGGTTCGTGGGGTGTTGCCGGCAGCGCTGGCGGCGCGCAAGGCCGGGCGCACGCTGGTAGTGCCGCGGGCGAATGCCGAGGAGGCCTGCCTGGCTTCGGGGTTGAAGGTGATTGCAGTGGATCATTTGCTGGAAGCGGTCGCGCATTTCAATGGCCACACGCCCATCGCCCCCTATGCTTCCAACGGTTTGCTCTACGCCAGCAAACCCTATCCAGACTTGAACGAAGTGCAGGGGCAACTTGCGGCCAAGCGAGCCTTGCTGATTGCGGCGGCGGGTGCTCATAACTTGCTGTTCAGCGGTCCACCGGGGACGGGGAAAACGTTGTTGGCGAGTCGTCTTCCAGGGCTGTTACCGCCATTGGCCGAGTGCGAAGCGCTGGAAGTCGCGGCGATTCAATCTGTCGCCAGTTGTGTGCCGTTGAGTCATTGGCCACAGCGTCCCTTCCGACAGCCGCACCACTCCGCTTCAGGCCCGGCACTGGTGGGCGGTGGCTCGAAACCACAACCCGGCGAAATCACCCTCGCCCATCATGGCGTGCTGTTCCTCGATGAGCTTCCGGAATTTGATCGCAAGGTATTGGAGGTATTGAGAGAGCCACTGGAATCCGGCCACATCGTGATTTCCCGCGCCAAGGACCGCGTACGCTTCCCGGCACGCTTTCAACTGGTCGCGGCGATGAATCCCTGCCCCTGTGGATATCTTGGCGAGCCCAGTGGTAAATGCAGTTGTACGCCGGACATGGTCCAGCGTTACCGCAACAAGCTGTCGGGGCCACTGCTGGACCGCATCGATCTGCACCTGACCGTCGCTCGCGAAGCCACGGCATTGAATCCTGCGTTGAAACCCGGCGACGACACTGCCACCGCCGCCGAGTTGGTGGCCGATGCGCGAGAACGCCAACAAACGCGTCAAGGTTGCGCCAATGCGTTCCTCGATTTGCCGGGCCTGCGCAGACACTGCAAGTTATCCACCGTTGACGAAACCTGGCTGGAAACGGCGTGTGAACGACTGACCCTATCACTGCGCGCGGCCCATCGACTGCTCAAGGTGGCTCGCACCTTGGCGGACCTTGAGCAAGTCGAAGGCATTACCCGTGAACACTTGGCCGAAGCGCTGCAATATCGGCCAACAACACTCTAGCCGGCGTCACCCCTTGGTCAGATCAACCAACGGCGTCTGCCGCACCTCAGTCTCCCGCCCACCCTGAATCTCGCTCACCCGCTTCAACGCCTTATCCACAGCCGCCTTATCCGCCAACAAGCTGTAGCTGATCCCGAACTGCTTCTGTTCCTTCGGCCCAATCGTCGGCACCAGGTTCAGTGGCCGCTGATACCGGCGGTTGTAGGAAAAACTCGTTCCCGGTTCCAGCCCCGTGACATAGCCCTGCCCTTGGGTATCGGTGTTTTTCCACAGGGAGAACACGGGCAGTGTTTGAGTATTGAAGCCGACCGAAACCCCCAGGCTGCCGGCCTTGTTATGCAGCACGGTCAGCGTATCGCCCTTGGCATCGGCATATGGCACCACGTTGTAAACCGTTTCGTCGTAGTCCTTGGTCGGTGCGCGGTAGGTTTGCCAGTCCGGCAGATCACCTTTGGCCTTGTCGTTGAACGGCGACACCTGTTTCACCGGCGCGGCGAAGCGGGCGCCCTGTTCCAGGAACGGGGTGCTGAAGTTGCTGTGGTACAGCGCCTGGTATTCCTTCGGATAGTCGCCGTTGTTGGTCAGGGTGTCGTTGAGGGCGAACGCTACGCTGCCGGGCTCGGTGACCAGTTCGGTCGCGACGGAGAAATCGACTTTCTTGAACGCCTGTTCTTTCAGCTCACCGCGCAGGGTTATGGCATACGGCGGTTTTTCATCGATGTGCAGGGTGACTTTGTTCGCGGGGATGTTGGCGGCGCGACCGTGCAGGGTCAGCAGTTCACCATTGTCCATGCCAGGGTGGCCGACCCATTCGTAGCCGCAGCGGGTGACCAGTTCGTTGAAACCTTCCAGCCAGCCCAGGCCACCACGACCGTTGAGTTCGATGAAGGATGGATTGACCACTTCCTTGACCGGCGAATCCCAGCCCATGCGCACATCGCCGACCGAGGCCTGCAGGACGTTCATGCCTCGAGTCGGCACCACCGAGAGTTTCATTGTGCCGTTATCGATGTCGACGATGCTGACGCCCTCCTGCCGACCACCGTGCAAGGTGCGCAGGGTGACGCTGAAGGGTTTGTCGGTTTTTACGCCGAGTTGCTGGCTGGTGATTTGCCAGTTCTGGGCGGCTTTGTCGGTGTCGAGCAAAACATAGTCCCAGGCCATGGCTTGGGAAGCAGCGGACAGTGCGCTGAGGGCAACGAAGAGTTTGAGCGGGGTCATGGCAGCAGCCTTTCTTGGAGTTGTGCCATTTTTATAGACTTGAAGAAACGTTTCAGCAAGCACAAAAACAGAGACATTGGTGCTAAATGCCAAGGAAGACGACTAGAGAGGAATTGATTCGCAGATTTGCGACAAATCGGCAATTGAGTCGATGCCATCGCGAGCAGGCTCACTCCCACATTGGATCGACGGTGAACACAGAATTTGTGAACAACCGAGATCCAATGTGGGAGTGAGCCTGCTCGCGATGGCGATTTCAGAGGCGACTCAACGAAACCGGTCAACCTCATGGCGCAAGTCCGCCGCGAGCTTCTCCAGCTCTTTGGCCGTCACAGCCAGGTTCGACACGACTTCTCGCTGTTCACTGTTCGCCAAGGCGATGCTTTGCAGATTGCTGCTGAGCAAGGTCGCGGTGCTGCTTTGTTCCTGGGTCGCGGTGGTGATGGCGGCGAATTGCTGCCCGGCCGAACGGCTTTGTTCGTCAATCCGCGCCAGCGCCGAAGCGACGTTGGCGTTGCGCGACAGGCCTTCCTGCATCAGCAAGTTGCCCTGCTCCATGGTGCTGATGGCATTCCCGGTTTCCAGCTGAATGCTCTGGATCATCCCGGAAATCTCGTCCGTCGCCTGGCGAGTGCGCGACGCCAGGTTACGAACTTCATCAGCCACGACGGCAAAACCACGCCCCTGTTCGCCGGCGCGCGCGGCTTCGATGGCGGCGTTGAGCGCCAGCAAGTTGGTTTGCTCGGCGATCGAGGTGATCACCCCGACAATGCCGCCGATTTCCTGGGAGCGCTGGCCCAAGGTATTGATCACCGTCGCCGTGCTGTTCAGCGCGCCAGCGATTTGCTCCAGGGACGAGGACGCTTCGTCCATCGAAGTACGACCGATCTGGGTTTGTTGTGCGTTTTCTTGAGCCAGACGCTGAGTGCTGCCCATGTTGTCGGCAATGTTCAAAGACGTGGCGCTGAACTCTTCCACCGCGCCGGCCATGCTGGTGATTTCGCCCGACTGCTGCTCCATCCCTTCATAGGCGCCACCGGAGAGACCGGACAAGGCCTGGGCACGGCTGTTGACCTCTTGCGAGGCCTTGCGGATGTGCTCGACCATGGTCGACAGCGCCTGGCTCATCTGGTTGAACGCACGGGCCAACTGGCCGATTTCGTCGTTGCTCGATACGTTCAGCCGCACGCTCAAATCACCGGCGCCCAAGGCTTCGGCCTGTCGCACCAGATCACCCAAGGGGGCGAGCTTGCTGCGTAGCAACCAGACTGCCGAGCCCACAGCGATCAACATCGCCAGCAGACTGCCAATCGCCAATTGAATGCCGACACTCCACGTCACGGCACGGATTTCGGTTTTCGGCATGCTCGCCACGACCGACCATGGACCGTCTTCAAACGGTACGGCAATGCTGTAGAAATCTTCGGCCTTGTCGCTCCAGAACTCGCCCTTGCCCGGGGTCTTCACCAGGCTGTTGATCGCGGGGACAGCCCGCTCCAGTACTTGCACGCCGGCGATCGGCACCAGCCATTTGTTCTGCTCATCGAGCAACGCCAGAGAGCCGGTCTGGCCGATGCGGAAGCGCTTGAGGTTGGCGAACTGCGCGTTCTGCGCGTCGGTGTAGTCGAATCCTACGTACAACACGGCAATGACCTTACCGCTGGTGTCCCGTACGGGGGTGTACTGCGACATGTAGAAGCGTTCGAAAAGCAACGACCGACCGACGAAGCTCTGCCCCGCCATCAAACGGGTGTATGCCGGGTTCGCGTGATCAAGCACGGTGCCGATAGCCCGGTTGCCGTCCTGTTTACTCACATTGGTGCTGACCCGAATGAAGTCGTCGCCGCTACGCACGAACACCGTGGCGACCCCCGCTGTCATTTGCTTGAACTCGTCGACTTCCTTGAAGTTGTTGTTCAACACTTCGCTACCCAGATGCAGGCCCGGAGTCTGCACGCCTGCCACGACTACCGGCTCGTCCGGATGCACGCTCAGGCCCGCGTTGAAGCGTTTCTCGAACAGGCCTGCCAAGCGCTGGGTACTTTCACGCAACGTGCCGTGAAAGGTGCTCAGTTGATCGGCCAGCAACCGGGCTTCACTGGCCAGGTGCTCTTCGCGGGTGGCGAGGTTGGCGGTGTCCAGCGAACGCAGGGCGAACACGGTACTGCCGCTGATGACGATCGCCAGTATCACGGCAAGCGCAAGACCAAGCTGTGAGGCGATCCGGGCACGAGGTTGAGACATGACAGCTCCTGGCCGAGCGACCGGATCTTCCTTGATCTGGCTGCACACTCAGCAAAATTCTAATAATGGGAATTGCGTCGAACCTGCACGAAGGTTCCACCTGCATTTTCGGCGGGCAATCGGATTACTTGAGTATTGGTGCCTGCAGAACCTTATTACCGAGGGGTTTTCTTCAAATAGCGCTATCGAATTACAAACAGAATTCTCACCAGTCATCGGTGCGCGTCAGTTCTCGAATAGACGGCTCACCGTCAGAAACCGACTGTTGGTCGGTCTGGCGGTCGCAGGAATACTAATCTTTCAGGGCAAGGCCTGAATTTGTCGTGGTGGACCGGCCTCCGAGTTGTTCCCGGCCCACCGCAGTACTCGATAGGAGGAATGAAAAATGGCCAATTTCGAGAAGAAAATGCCGGTACAGACCGACGATGAAAAAACCAGTCAGCAACCGACGGCTACATCAGACCCTTGGCGTCCTCTGGAAAAACTGCGCCAGCAGGTCGATCACCTGTTCGAAGACTTCAATCGTGGCTCGGGGCTGACGCCTTTCCGGCGAGGGCTGTTCGATGTCGAACCGTTCTGGAGTCGGGAATTTATCGGCCGCAGCCTGCCTGCGGTGGACATTACCGAGAAAGATGAAAGCTTCGAAATCACCGCTGAATTGCCAGGCATGGACCAGGAAAATATCGACATCAAATTGTCCAACGGCAATTTGATCATCAAGGGTGAAAAGAAGGAGGACAAGGAAGAAAAAAGAAAGGGCTATCACCTGTCAGAGCGTCACTATGGCGCCTTCGAGCGAGCATTCAGCCTGCCAAAAGGTGTCGACGGCGACAAGATCGAAGCCACATTCAGCAATGGCGTACTGAGTATTTCGCTGCCGAAAAAGCCCGAAGCGATGAAAGCGGACAAAAAGGTGCAAATCAAATCCGGTTGAATTCGAGACAACCCTTCACGCCAGAAAAGCCCCTTGTCGGGAAGCCGGCACGGGGCTTTTTTGATGGGGTCTAAAAATAACCGGGCGGGCGCGGTTTAATGCCAGTCAGTTGATGTGCATAAACCTGTGGGAGCGAGCCTGCTCGCTCCCACAGGTTCAAGTGTTAAACCAGCATCAGGCGTGCGTGGCTCGTTTTTGACGACCCTGCGTTCTCATGCTGATGCTGAGCCAAGGCCATGAAAAAGAATGAGCAGTGGAATCTGTCCTACTTCGCGATCGCTTTTATCGTGCTGAGCCTCATGCAGATTTTCTTTGGCGAGCGTCAGGCAGTGCAGCCCCTCCCGTACAGCCAGTTTCTGCAATTACTGAACGAGCAAAAAGTCAGTGATTTGCAGGTCAACAAGGATCAGATCAGCGGCAAGTTGCAAGAGCCCATCAACGGACGCGATCGGTTCTCCACCGTGCGGGTCGATCCGGCGCTGGCGACAGAACTCTCTCAATCAGGCGCCAGTTTTACCGGAATCATCGAAAACACCTTTATGAGCAGCCTGTTGGGCTGGCTGTTGCCCTTTGTCCTGATCATGGTGTTCTGGAATTTTCTGTTTCGCGGGATGGTGGACAAACAAGGTCTTGGCGGTTTGATGAATGTCGGTAAATCCCGGGCCAAGGTGTTTGTCGAACGCGACACTGGCGTGACCTTCGCCGATGTCGCAGGCATCGACGAAGCCAAGGCCGAGCTGGTGGAAATCGTCTCGTTTCTCAAGGACACGGCCCGATACGAACGCCTGGGCGCACACATTCCCAAGGGCACCTTGCTGGTCGGCCCGCCCGGCACCGGCAAGACGCTGGTGGCCAAAGCCATCGCCGGTGAAGCCGGTGTGCCGTTTTTCTCGATCTCCGGCTCCGAGTTCGTCGAGATGTTCGTCGGGGTCGGTGCCGCCCGGGTCCGCGACCTCTTCGAACAGGCACGACAGGCAGCACCCTGCATCATCTTCATCGATGAACTCGATGCGCTGGGCAAGATGCGCGGCGTCGGTACGCTGGGCGGCAATGACGAAAAAGAACAGACCCTCAACCAGTTACTGGCCGAGCTGGATGGCTTCGATCCCCGCGAGGGCGTGGTGTTGCTGGCCGCGACCAACCGTCCGGAGGTCCTTGATCCGGCGTTGTTGCGGGCCGGGCGCTTCGATCGGCAGATTCTGATCGACCGCCCCGACCGCAAAGGCCGGGAAGCAATCCTCAAGGTTCATCTCAAGAAAGTCATCGTGGAGTCAGGGCTCGATGGCGCACGTATCGCCGAGATCACCACCGGTTTCACCGGCGCCGACCTGGCCAATCTGGTTAACGAGGCGGCCATCGTCGCCACCCGACGTGGCGCTGAAGCGGTCAGCCTGAACGATTTCACCGCCGCGGTAGAACGTCTCATCGCGGGGCTCGAACGCAAGAGCAGCCTGCTCGATGCCGACGAGCGCCGAGTGGTGGCCTATCACGAAATGGGGCATGCCCTGGCCGCCAGCACGCTGCCGGCAATGGACCCTGTGCATAAAGTGTCGATTGTGCCCCGTGCCATCGGCTCGCTCGGCTATACCCTGCAACGACCGACCGAGGATCACTTCCTGATCAGTTGCCAGACCCTCAAGGACCGGATTGTCGTGCTGATGGCCGGGCGCGCCGCCGAAGATCTGGTCTATGGCCAGATCTCCACCGGGGCCGCCGATGATCTGGTCCGCGCGACCGATATCGCCCGCCAATTGATCACCCGGTTCGGCATGAGCACTGAACTCGGACAATCGGTGCTGGAGCGGCAAAACGCAACGTACCTGGGAGACCGCATGGCCACGGTGGGCGAGAAGGATTATTCGGAACAGACCGCCCGGGAAATCGACCTGGGTATCCGCGCCCTGCTCGATGAAGCCTACCAACGGGCCAAGGCATTGCTGGAGAGTCGCCGGGCCGACCTGGATGAGGGGGCCCGCCTGTTGCTGGAAAAGGAAACCCTCACGCCGGAGGAATTCCCGCCTCTGCTGCCGTTAAAGCCAGCCCCGGCATTACCGCGACCGTGACGCGCCGATCAATCGTGGACGGCGCAACAAGCGCGACGAGCCTGATTGACACGATAGCGGTGCAGATAGCGATAGTGCATTCGGTGTATTTATCAACGATGTCCGCCAACAACGCTAGGCTTACAAACATTGTGGTGACTATCGCCATTTTGCAGGGAGCGCAAAAATGGAAATCATTAACCGTCGGCAATCCCTCTCTTTCAAGAAGGCCCAGGGAGAACTGCCGCAATGAAGCTTTCCAATCATTACAAATGGACTGCCCTGGGCGCCATTACGCTGACCCTTTTCAGCGTACTGATATTTTTGCTGATCAAATCCTATACCTACGACACATCGACCTACTTCGAGTCGCGCGACTTCGTTCGCCAACTCAAACAGTTCGATGCCAACTGGAACGTGAAGATCCTGAGAGCAAAGATCGGCATGAACAACAATCTGCTTCTGGTAGCGCATCCTGAAGCAGAGCAACGATGGCAGAAGCTCGACGACCTCAACGCTACGGGCCCGCTTTCGACCCTTTGGCAATCCCGACGCCAGGGTTATCTGGATGCGGTGGAAAACAAAACCCGATTGGTCGAGCAATTCAAACAACACAACACGGTATTGCGCACTTCACTGGATGCCCTGCCTGAACAGGAAGATGACATTCAGGCATTACTGGACGACAACGCTCAGGATGTAACTGCCGCCTCAACCGTATTCGATCTCACACTGGCAACCCTCGAGTACGCCCTCTATGTATCCCGTGACAAAGCCGACGAAATCGCCCATCAACTGAACGAACTCAACGAATTCATCGACCAGCTGCCACTTGATCGGCGCCAGCCTTTTACTGCATTTGTCGAGCATGTAAACGCCATCGTTCGAGAGCAGCCTATCGTCAATGATCTGCTTGATCGCATCAGTGTGATTCCGGTCGCGCAGCAACTGGACAGCATCAACGAATTATTGAACGAGACACAACGGCGCACCGGCGCGACAGACCGCCAATATCACCTTTATCTCGGAATATGCGCCGGCATCATGGCGCTGCTGTTGTTGTATCTGGCCGGCCGCCTGATTCGCAGTTATGCCCTGATCAACAAAATGAACAATGAATTGCAAACGGCAAACGAGCGATTGGAGCAACGCGTCGAGGAACGCACCCGCGAGTTGATCGAAGCCGAGCGCGAATTGGTCGATGCCGCGCGAATGGCCGGCATGGCTGAGATCGCCACCAATGTGTTGCACAACGTCGGCAATGTGCTGAACAGCGTTAACGTATCGGCAGATTTAATCACCCGAAAAATAGCGGTCAGCAAAACCCTGGGCCTGGGTAAAGCGGTAAACATGATGAACGAGCATGCCGACGACCTGGGGCAATTCATGACCTTCGATGAAAAAGGCAAACTGCTGCGCGGTTACTTCAATCAACTGGTCGACTCCATCGCGACCGAACAATCGAGCATCGTTGACGAACTATCACAACTCACCAAAAGCATCGATCACATCAAGGACATTGTTTCCACCCAACAGGCCTATGCCGGCGCCGCCAGGCTGGTCGAGCCGTTGAACGTCGTCGATCTGTTCGAGGACGCGCTACGCATGAATTCCGGTGCGTTGAGTCGCCATCATGTCGTTGTCACCAAGAACTACCAGGACACGCCGACGATCATCGGCGACAAACACCGACTGCTGTTGATCCTGATCAACCTGATCAGCAATGCCAAATATGCAATGTCCAAGATCAGCGATCGTCAGCGCCAGATGATACTGGGCGTCAAGATTGTCGATAACGCAACACTGCGCCTCAGCGTGGAAGACCAGGGCGAAGGGATCGCTGCCGAGAACATCACCCGCATCTTTAATCACGGCTTCACCACACGTAAGGAAGGCCATGGTTTTGGCCTGCACAGTTGTGCGCTGGCGGCGGTAGAAATGAACGGGCATCTTCGCGTGCATAGCGATGGGCCAGGCCACGGAGCGGTTTTCACCCTGGAGATTCCGCTGGAGACGGCGCATGCGTCGCAGACTGTTGATGTGCCAGTCAGTTAAGCGCAGTCCGTGTGGGCTTGCTCGCGAAGAGGGTCCAATCCGAAATCTGATTCCATCGTCGTGGGTGACAACGAACCCGGCTGATACCCAGAGGTCAAAGCAGGTGATGACGTCGCCAATGTTCAAAGGCCTCATTCAAGGGCGAAGTCAGTAGCTCACATACTTTAGGGTGCGCCGGATAGTTTCAGCAGGCTCGGATCGTTCCGAGGGGCAAGTGCTGACTGCTGACATCCAATGCTCCCGTATCGGAGTACTAACATGACTCAGTCAATGCGCTTCTTCCTATCGATCTTCCTCGCGACAGCATCATTGGCATCAGCGAGCCTCCTCAACACTGCAGGTGCGGCAACCGCCGAGGACCTGAATGCCGATTCCAAGCAAGCGTTGCAAACGCTTTACAAGGCCTCACCCGTTGCCAAAAACATTTCGCAGAATGCCAAAGCGATTCTTGTCTTCCCGAAAATCATCAAGGCCGGCCTTGTGTTTGGTGGCAGCTATGGTGAAGGCGTGCTGATGAAAGGCTCGCAAGTAGAGAACTATTACAACTCCGTAACCGGGTCCTGGGGACTGCAGGCAGGCGCCCAGTCGTATGGCTATGCGGTTTTCCTGATGACCGACAAAGCCGTGGACTATCTGCGTCAAACCAAGGGTTGGGAAGTCGGCGTAGGGCCCACCGTTGTATTGGTTGATGAAGGGGTGGCGAAGAATCTGTCCAGCACGACAGTGAAGGACGATGCCTACGCATTCATTTTCGACCAACAGGGGTTAATGGCCGGGATCAGCATCGAGGGCACCAAGATTTCCCTGATCAAGCGCTGAAAACGGTCGTCTGGCGCATGGACGCGCCAGTACCAAAAGTGCGGGCATAGAGCTCGAGGCCGTCATTGCAGCGGCCATCTATTCAGCCCAAATGTTGAACGTCGGGCAATTCCATTGCTCGGGCTTCGCCTTGCAGGAAGTCGCTGAGCCTGCGTAAACGTTCACCTCCGGGGCGGGTTTTCGGCCAGACCAGGTAATATTTCTCACCGCTGGCGACGGCCGTCGGCCACGGCAGGCTCAGACGTCCCTGAGCCACATCTTCCGCCACCATCAGCAGATCGCCCATGGACACGCCATACCCTCGGGCAGCGGCGATCATGCCCAGTTCCAGCGTGTCGAACACCTGCCCGCCCTTGAGCGATACCTGATCCGCCAGCCCCATGCGTTCCAGCCAACTGCGCCAGTCGCGGCGATCCGGAGTCGGGTGCAGCAGTTCGGCATTGGCCAGCCGTGCGACATCCCACGGTTGATCCTGCAGAAGATTCGGCGCACCGACTGGAATAAGCTCTTCCGGGAACAGGAAACTCGCCTCCCAGTCCGGTGGGAAATTTCCGTTGCTGAGGATGACGGCGCAGTCGAACGGCTCATGGTTGAAGTCCACCGAATCGACGTCCATCCACGCGCTGGTCAATTGCACCTCGTTGCCCGGTTGCAAGTGCCGAAAGCGGCTGAGCCGTGCCAGCAACCAGCGCATGGTCAGGGTCGACGGCGCTTTCATGCGCAGGATGTCATCTTCGGCGCGCAAGGTATTGCAGGCCCGCTCCAGGGCGGTGAAGCCTTCGCGAATGCCGGGCAGGATCAGCCGCGCCGACTCGGTCAGTTGCAGATTGCGTCCGCTACGGTGAAACAGCCGACAGGCAAAATGCTCTTCGAGCGTACGAATGTGTCGGCTAACCGCGCTTTGGGTGATCGACAGTTCTTCGGCCGCACGGGTAAACGAACTGTGCCGCGCCGCCGCTTCGAATGCGCGCAGGGCATACAAGGGAGGAAGACGACGGGACATTCGGAAAGCTCCTATAGCGGGATTCGATCACCCTAGCAGAAACTCTCCAGCATGAGTTTGAATCATGCCACCCATCCTTTTTATCCCTTTGTGCAAACCCCGTAGAGCGCCGAGAATCGACGCTTTCTGTCCCTCTTCAATTATCGAGCGTGATGACCATGCAGCATCCAGCACGTACCGAACTCTGGGCCATCCTGCGGCTGGCGGGGCCGTTGATTGCCTCGCAGTTGGCGCACATGCTGATGGTCCTCACCGACACCTTGATGATGGCGCGCCTGAGTCCCGAAGCGCTGGCCGGTGGCGGCCTGGGCGCAGCGACTTACTCGTTCGTGTCGATCTTCTGCATTGGCGTGATCGCCGCGGTCGGCACCCTCGTGGCGATCCGTCAGGGTGCCGGCGACATCGTCGGCGCCGCCAGGCTGACCCAGGCCGGGTTATGGCTGGCGTGGTTGATGGCGCTGGTGGCCGGGCTGCTGCTGTGGAACCTCAAACCGGTGTTGCTGCTGTTCGGCCAGACCGAAACCAACGTCCACGCGGCCGGGCAGTTCCTGTTGATCCTGCCGTTCGCCCTGCCCGGCTACCTGAGCTTCATGGCCTTGCGCGGCTTCACCAGCGCCATCGGCCGGGCAACACCGGTGATGGTCATCAGCCTCGGCGGCACAGTGGCCAACTTCCTGCTCAATTACGCATTGATTACCGGCATGTTCGGCCTGCCGAAACTGGGGCTGATGGGCATCGGGCTGGTCACCGCTATCGTCGCCAACTGCATGGCGCTGGCGCTGGCCTGGCACATCCATCGGCATCCGGCTTACGACGCTTATCCCTTGCGTCAGGGCTTGTCGCGGCCTGACCGTCAGTATCTGAAGGAACTGTGGCGCTTGGGCTTGCCGATTGGCGGCACCTACGCAGTGGAAGTCGGACTGTTTGCGTTCGCCGCGCTGTGCATGGGCACCATGGGCAGTACGCAAATGGGCGCACACCAGATCGCCCTGCAAATCGTCTCGGTGGCGTTCATGGTTCCGGCGGGGATTTCCTATGCGATCACCATGCGCATCGGGCAGCACTACGGCGCCGGGCAGTTGTTAAGCGCACGGCTGGCCGGGCGGGTCGGCATTGCTTTTGGCGCGGCGGCGATGATTGCCTTCGCCATGGTCTTCTGGTTGCTGCCGAATCAGTTGATCGGTTTGTTCCTGGACCACAACGATCCGGCGTTCCGTGACGTCATCAACCTGGCCGTGAGCCTGTTGGCGGTCGCCGCGTGGTTCGAGCTGTTCGACGGCACGCAAACCATCGCCATGGGCTGCATTCGCGGGCTCAAGGATGCCAAGACCACGTTTCTCGTGGGTTTGGGCTGCTATTGGCTGATTGGCGCGCCGGCTGCCTGGTGGATGGCCTTCCATTTGAATTGGGGACCGACAGGCGTCTGGTGGGGATTGGCGCTGGGATTGGCGTGCGCGGCGGTGAGCCTGACGTGGGCGTTTGAGTGGAAGATGAAGCGGATGATCAGGCAGGAACCTGCGCTGCGGAATAGTTTCCCGGTCGCCCAGCCTGACTGAGAACCCCTGTGGAAACCGAGATCCCCTGTGGGAGTGAGCCTGCTCGCGATAGCGGTGTGTCAGTTAACAACGATGTTGACTGATACACCGCTATCGCGAGCAGGCTCACTCCTACAGGGGTATTGGGTTAGTTCACGACTTCCAGGGCGGTTTGCTGATTGCTACCGAACGTCAGGTACTCAACCAGCTCCGCCAGCGGCAACGGCTTGCTGATCAGATATCCCTGCACCTGATCGCAGCCAAACCCGCGCAACAGATCCAGTTGCTCCGGCGTTTCCACGCCTTCGGCGACCACTTCAAGATTGAGGTTGTGCGCCAGATTGATCATTGCGTGGACCAGTTTGCGATTCTCTTCACGCTGTTCCATGCCGCCGACAAAGCTCTTGTCGATCTTCAGCAAGGTAATCGGCAGGCTGTTGAGGTGCACGAACGAAGAGAACCCGGTGCCGAAGTCGTCGAGGGAGAAGCGCACACCCAGACGTCCCAACGCATCCATGGTCTGCTTCACCAGATCGCTGCGGCGCATCACCGCGGTTTCGGTCAATTCGAACTCCAGCCATTGCGCCTCGACACCGCGCTCGGCAATCAGCCGACTCAGTGTCGAGAGTAACTGGCTGTCCTGAAACTGCCGGAACGACAGGTTGATCGCCATGTGCAACGCCGGCAAACCCCGTTCGCGCAACGCTTGCATGTCGCGCAAGGCCCGGGAAATAACCCAGTAACCCAGCGGCACAATCAAGCCGCTTTGCTCGGCCAGCGGCACGAACTCGCTGGGTGGCAGCAAGCCGCGCTCGCCATGACGCCAGCGCACCAAGGCTTCGAGGCCGACGATCTGCCCGTCATCAAGGTTCAGGCGAGGCTGGTAATGCAGTTCCAGCTCATCCCGGCGCAACGCCCGGCGCAGCTCGCTTTCGAGGTCGGCCATGCTGCGGGCATTGCGATTGATGCGTTCGTTGAAGATGTGAAAGGTACAGCCTTGAGTGCTTTTGGCCTGTTGCATGGCGATGTGTGCGTGCCACATCAGCGGGTCGGCGCCGGCCTGGGCTCGGGCGTGGGCAATGCCGAGGCTGGAGCCGATCAACAGGCTTTCGCCGTCGACCCAGTAAGGCTCGGCCAGCGCTTCGGTGATCCGTTCGGCCATCCATTCGGCGCGCTGAGGCGCGCGACGGGTGTCGATCAGCAGGGCGAACTCATCGCTGCCCAGTCGGGCCAACTGATCGCTGGCCTCAAGCTGGCTTTTCAGCCGCGCGACCACTTGCAGGATCAGCCGGTCACCGGCCTGGTGGCCGAGGGCGTCGTTGGCGTGGCGAAAGTTGTCGAGGTCGAGGTGACCGAGGGCCAGGCCGCGACCGTCGTTTTCCGCCAGGCGTGCCGCCAGCAAGGTCTGGAAACCCTGGCGGTTGGCGATGCCGGTCAGCGGGTCTTGCTCGGCCAGGCGCTGCAGGGTGTTTTCCAGCAGGCCACGTTCGCGCACATGCCGCAGGCACCGGCGCAACATGCCGGGATCGAGCAAATCGCGCACCAGCCAGTCACTCACACCATCGGGCGGCAACAGCGGCTCATGTTCGAGTAGCAATACCGTCGGCAGGCTGCAACGGCCAGGTAAAGGTTGAAGCGCTGGAATCGTCAACAACACCGCGTTGCGGTTGTCATCGAACAGACTGCTGACTGACTCCCAGCCCGGAGCGCTGATGAGCACGGTCGAGCTCCCCATCGGAGCCAGACACTCGCGCAACAACGCTGCCCACGCTGGCTCTTCGGCCAGTAGCAGCAAACGCAAGGGTTCGACAGGCGTAGACAAGCTAGCTCCCTAGACTCTGCAAAGATGTAGGCGGCGGGCATTATGCAGCGCCGGTAACCAATGACCAAATGACCCCGGTTATCAAACGCGGCTTTGTATCTTGAATAACGAACAATAGACGCACATTCAACGCGCATCCTGCGTGAAAGTATCAAAACCGGCAAATATAGATAGCGTGCTGCGTCACAAGTCGGAGAGAGCAGCACAATTCGCTGAGCCTGTTAAAATGCCGGCCCATTTCGCAAACGACTCCCTGATTTCGTATGTCCCGACTCAATCCCCGGCAGCAAGAAGCCGTGAACTACGTCGGCGGCCCTCTTTTGGTGCTCGCCGGTGCAGGCTCCGGCAAGACCAGCGTGATCACCCGCAAGATCGCCCACTTGATCCAGAATTGCGGCATCCGCGCCCAGTACATCGTCGCCATGACCTTTACCAACAAGGCTGCGCGCGAAATGAAGGAACGGGTCGGCACCTTGCTCAAGGGCGGCGAAGGCCGCGGCCTGACGGTCTGCACCTTCCACAATCTGGGCCTGAACATCATCCGCAAGGAACACGTGCGGCTGGGCTACAAGCCGGGGTTCTCGATCTTCGACGAGACCGATGTCAAAGCCTTGATGACCGACATCATGCAGAAGGAATACTCGGGCGACGACGGCGTCGACGAGATCAAGAACATGATCGGCTCGTGGAAAAACGACCTGATCCTGCCGCCCGAAGCCCTGGAAAACGCGCGCAACCCCAAGGAACAGACCGCCGCCATCGTCTACACCCACTATCAGCGCACGCTCAAGGCGTTCAACGCGGTGGACTTCGACGACCTGATCCTGCTGCCGGTGAAGCTGTTCCAGGAACACGCCGACATCCTCGAAAAATGGCAGAACAAAGTCCGCTACCTGCTGGTGGACGAATACCAGGACACGAACGCCAGCCAGTATTTGCTGGTGAAGTTGCTGATCGGTACGCGCAACCAGTTCACCGTGGTCGGCGATGACGACCAGTCGATCTACGCCTGGCGCGGCGCGCGACCGGAAAACCTGATGCTGCTCAAGGACGATTACCCGTCCCTGAAAGTGGTGATGCTGGAGCAAAACTACCGCTCCACCAGCCGCATTTTGCGCTGTGCCAACGTGTTGATCTCGAACAACCCGCACGAATTCGAAAAGCAGTTGTGGAGCGAGATGGGCCACGGCGACGAGATTCGCGTAATCCGTTGCCGCAACGAAGACGCCGAAGCCGAGCGTGTGGCCGTGGAATTGCTGACCCTGCACTTGCGCACGGACCGGCCTTACAGTGATTTCGCGATCCTGTATCGCGGCAACTACCAGGCCAAGCTGATCGAGCTGAAGCTGCAACACCACCAGATTCCGTATCGCCTGTCCGGCGGCAACAGCTTTTTCGGACGTCAGGAAGTGAAAGACCTGATGGCCTACTTCCGCCTGATCGTGAACCCGGACGACGACAACGCCTTCCTGCGGGTGATCAACGTCCCACGCCGGGAGATCGGTTCGACCACCTTGGAAAAGCTGGGCAACTACGCCACCGAACGCAAAATCTCGATGTACGCCGCCACCGACGAAATCGGTCTGGGCGAGCATCTGGACACGCGCTTCACCGATCGCCTGTCGCGCTTCAAGCGCTTCATGGACAAGGTCCGCGAGCAATGCGCCGGCGAAGACCCGATCTCGGCGCTACGCAGCATGGTCATGGACATCGACTACGAGAACTGGCTGCGCACCAACAGCTCCAGCGACAAGGCCGCCGATTACCGCATGGGTAACGTCTGGTTCCTGATCGAGGCGCTGAAGAACACCCTCGAAAAAGACGAAGAAGGCGAGATGACCGTCGAAGACGCCATCGGCAAACTCGTCCTGCGCGACATGCTGGAACGTCAGCAGGAAGAGGAAGACGGCGCCGAAGGTGTGCAGATGATGACCCTTCACGCCTCCAAGGGCCTGGAATTCCCCTACGTGTTCATCATGGGCATGGAAGAGGAAATCCTTCCGCACCGCTCCAGCATCGAAGCCGACACCATCGAAGAAGAACGCCGCCTGGCCTACGTCGGAATTACCCGGGCGCGTCAGACGCTGGCCTTCACCTTCGCCGCCAAGCGTAAGCAATACGGCGAGATCATCGATTGCGCGCCGAGCCGCTTCCTCGATGAGCTGCCACCGGACGACCTGGCCTGGGAAGGCACCGACGACACACCCGTTGAAGTCAAAGCCGTTCGCGGCAATACCGCATTGGCGGACATACGCGCGATGTTAAAGCGCTAAAATCGACTACTTTTTAACCAGCCTTAGGCGCATAGCCGTCCTTAGAGGAAAGCTTCATGGAAGCACTGCACAAGAAAATTCGCGAAGAAGGCATCGTGCTTTCCGACCAAGTCCTGAAAGTCGACGCCTTTCTGAACCACCAGATCGACCCGGCCCTGATGAAGCTGATCGGCGACGAATTCGCCTCGCTGTTCAAGGATTCGGGCATCACCAAGATCGTCACCATCGAAGCCTCGGGCATCGCGCCGGCAATCATGACCGGTCTGAACCTTGGCGTGCCGGTGATTTTTGCGCGCAAGCATCAATCCCTGACCCTGACCGAAAACCTGCTGTCGGCGACCGTTTACTCGTTCACCAAGCAGACCGAAAGCACCGTGGCGATCTCCCCGCGCCACCTGACCAGCAGCGACCGCGTGCTGATCATTGATGACTTTTTGGCCAACGGTAAGGCGTCGCAAGCGCTGATCTCGATCATCAAACAGGCCGGCGCGACGGTTGCTGGTTTGGGTATCGTGATCGAGAAGTCGTTCCAGGGCGGCCGTGCGGAACTGGATGCCCAGGGTTATCGCGTTGAATCCCTGGCCCGCGTTCAGTCGCTGGCTGGCGGCGTCGTGACCTTCATCGAATAAGCCCTCTGCATCACCGAACCTGTGGGAGCGGGCTTGCCCGCGATGAGGTCATAACATTCAACATTGATGTTGGCTGTTCCACCGCCATCGCGGGCAAGCCCGCTCCCACAGTTTTTTGTGGTGACTGTTACTGCGCAGTGGCCTTCAGGCCGGTGAGCAGTAGCCGTTGAAACAAATCCTCTTTCAGCCCTTGCGGGTTGGTCAGCTGCATGCGCTCCAGATGTTCGGGAAACGATGAAGGCTCCGGCGCATCCAGCGCTGCCTTGCCCAGTTCCAGAATTTCCGTGAGCTTGAACTTGCTCTTCAGCCAGTTCAGCGCCCGCAACAGATCCTTCTCCTCAGCGGTGAAATCACAGCCCAACGGATATTCCGGGAACAACTGCGGATGCCGCGCCTGAATGGCCTGCAAGCGCTGCGGGCTGTTGTCAGCAAAGCGTGGATCAAGGCGGAAATTCTTCGGCAACTTGCCGACTGCCTGAGCCTGTTCGATCAATCCCGGCTGGAAACGTGAGTCACTGATATTCAGCAACGCCTCGATCACCGCCGCATCGGTCTTGCCCCGCAGGTCGGCGATGCCGTACTCGGTGACCACAATGTCTCGCAGGTGTCGCGGGATCGTGCAATGGCCGTACTCCCAGACGATGTTCGAACTGACCTCACCGCCCGATTCGCGCCAACTGCGCAGCAGCAACACCGAGCGCGCCCCTTCCAGTGCATGGCCTTGCGCAACGAAGTTGTACTGCCCGCCGACACCGCTGAGTACTCGCCCGTCTTCGAGCTGATCGGCGACGCCGGCACCCAGCAGGGTCATGGTGAACACGGTGTTGATGAAACGCGCATCGAGGCGCTGCAGGCGTTTGAGTTCTTCCTGGCCGAAAAGCTCGTTGATGTAGCTGATACGGGTCATGTTGAATTCGAGCCGCTTGCTCTGCGGCAACTCGCGCAGGCGTTCATAGAAACTGCGCGGCCCAAGGAAGAAACCGCCATGCACCGAAATGCCGTCAGTCTGCGCGGCTTCATCCAGCGTGCCGGCATTCGCCTGTTGCTGGGTCGGTACATCGGGGTAGACCTTGCGCCGCACGATCCCGGCGTCAGCCAGCACCAGCAAGCCGTTGACGAACATTTCGCTGCAACCGTAAAGGCCCTTGGCGAAAGGCTCGACGCCGCCTTCGCGGTCGATGAGTTGCGCCCACTGACTGAGATTCACCTCCGCCAGCAACGCCTTGTAACCGTCATTGTCGGCCTGCCGCGCCAGCAACGCAGCGGTCAGGGCATCACCCATGGCGCCGATGCCGATCTGCAAGGTGCCGCCGTCGCGCACCAACGTGCTGGCGTGCAGCCCAATGAAGTGATCCTGAAACCCCACCGGCATGTTCGGCGTGGAGAACAGCGTGGTGCTGTCCTTCTTGTCGATCAGCAGGTCGAACGTGTCGATAGCGATTTCGGCATCGCCCGGCATGTACGGCAAATCGTTGTGCACCTGGCCCACCAACAGGATTGTCTCCCCCGCCGCCCGACGCTTGGCGATCATGGGGAACAGGTCGAGGGTGATGTCCGGGTTGCAGCTCAGGCTCAGGCGGTCGGGGTGCTCACTGTGGCTGGCGACCAATTGCGCCACCAGGTTCAACCCGGCGGCGTTGATATCCCGAGCAGCGTGGCTGTAATTGCTGCTCACGTAATCCTGCTGGGCCTGGGCGCTGTGGAGCAGGCTGCCGGGCTGCATGAAGAATTGCTGAATATGAATGTTGGGCGGCAGGCTGTCACGATGCAGGTCGGCGAGGAAGTCCAGTTCAGGATAATCGCCAAAAACCCGCTCGATGAAGGGTTCGAGAAAGCGCTTTTGCAAACCGTCGCCCAAGGGAGGACGGCCCAGGCACAGGGCTGTGTAGATCGTCAGCTGCCGCTCGGGCAATTGCGCGATGCGTTGGAACAGCGCGTTGACGAAGTGGTTGGGTTTGCCCAGACCGAGGGGCAGGCCCATGTGGATATGCGCCGGCAACCGTGCCAAGACATCATCGACCGCTTGCTCGATAGAACACAGCTGCACCATCTGATCCTCCCTTACATTCCGTGAATTGGGGTTGGACCGAGCTTGCCGGGTCTTTGCTGCAATGAACAGCCTCGGGCGTAAATCGCAGCTACAAAAAAGCCGCTCGAAAGCGGCTTTTTGATGAAGATGAAGGCTTATTTCAGGCCGGACATCTTCTGGATGGCGCCCTTGAGGTCGGCATCAGAGCAATCGGCGCAGGTGCCTTTTGGAGGCATTGCATTGATGCCGGAGATGGCTTTCGCCAGCAGACCATCGAGGCCGCCTTCTTTCTTGGCGCGCTCGCCCCACGCTGCGGCATCACCGATTTTCGGCGCGCCCAACAGGCCAGTGCTGTGGCAAGCGTTGCAATGTTTTGCAATCACTGAGTCAGGGGTCTTGGCATCTCCACCACCCGCAGACGCAGCAACTTCCATCCCCTTGCACTCTTTACCCTGAACGCAAACCTGGCCGACTGGCTCAAGGCGTTTGGCAATATCGTCGTTGGTCGCAGCTTGTGCGCTGACTGCCCAAAGGGCCAATACGGTTGCTGGTACGGCCAGCATTTTCATAATTAGATTCACGCGTTCACCCTCAATGGTGGCTAGTCACGCCCACGGCCACGGTTCGCAGGCGGGCGCAAGTATAACGATAAGCCCGCCACACTGAAACAACCCTAAAGTCGGAGGGGTCTTATACGTGGCGGAAAAACGACTCGGGCCCCTGCGCAATGCTTGCCGGACGCCTCTTTCTTAGAAATTCGCTGGAGTAGCTGCGCTGATTAGTCGCGCTGGCGCATCGAACGGATTACGGAAACGGTGCGGTTTTGTACTTTCAAAGTAGTAGCTGTCGCCTGCTTCGAGCACAAAAGTTTCAAGCCCTACCACCAGTTCGAGTCGACCTTCGAGCAAAATCCCGGTTTCCTCGCCCTCATGGGTGAGCATCTCTTCGCCGGTGTCGGCGCCTGGCGGGTAGATTTCGTTAAGGAACGCGATGGCCCGGCTTGGGTGAGCCCTGCCGACCAGCTTCATGGTCACTGCACCATCGGAAATATCGATCAGCTCGTTGGCTTTGTAGACGATCTGAGTCGGTTTTTCCTGCAGGATCTCTTCGGAAAAGAACTCGACCATGGACATGGGAATCCCGCCCAGTACCTTCCTCAGCGAACTGATCGAGGGGCTGACGCTGTTCTTCTCGATCATCGAAATGGTGCTGTTGGTGACGCCCGCGCGTTTGGCGAGTTCACGCTGGGAAAGTCCTTTGAGCTTACGGATCGATTGCAGTCGTTCACCGACGTCCAATGCTGGAGCCTCCGGGATTCAGGTTGTTGGAATATGAGCGTTATCATGGCGACAGCGTTCAGTATTTACAACACTTGGGCCTGAATCCTGTTCGGTGAAGCGACTTTCGGTCGGGGCGCTTTAACCTAAGCCCCGGAATAGAGCATTGGCACCCGGCGCAGGTTGCAGAAGATCTGGTAGGGAATCGTGCCCGCGGCGGCCGCTACGTCACTGGCGAGGATATTTTTGCCCCACAACTCGACAGTCGAACCGAGGCCGGCTTGCGGCACATCGGTCAGGTCGATGCAGAGCATGTCCATCGACACCCGGCCAATCAACTGGCTGCGCTGTCCGGCAACCAGCACCGGCGTACCGGTCGGTGCCTGACGCGGGTAGCCGTCGGCATAACCCATGGCCACCACGCCCACGCGCATCGGTTTCTGGGTGATGAATTTGGCGCCGTAGCCGATCGGTTCGCCGGCCGGCAGTTCACGCACGCAAATCACTTTCGATTCGAGCGTCATCACCGGTTGCAGGCGCGATGCCACGGCGTTGGCTTCTTCAAACGGAGTCGCGCCGTAGAGCATGATGCCCGGGCGAACCCAGTCACTTGGAATCTGCGGCCAACCGAGTACTGCCGGCGAATTGCCCAGGCTGATCTCGGCCGACAAGCCCTGACGCGCCGCTTCGAACACCGCGACCTGCTCGATACTGGCCTGACTGTGCAGCTCATCGGCCCGGGCGAAGTGGCTCATCAGAACAATCTTCGCCACCTTGCCGCTGGCCAGCAGCCGTTGATAGCCCGCCTGATAATCCTTTGGATGCAAGCCCACCCGATGCATGCCCGAATCGAGCTTGAGCCAGACCGTGATCGGCTTGCTCAGTGCAGCGTTCTCGATGGCTTCGAGCTGCCACAGCGAATGCACCACACACCAGAAGTCATGCTCGACGATCAGCGACAGTTCATCGGCCTCGAAAAAACCTTCCAGCAACAACACCGGCGCACGAATGCCCGCGGCTCGCAGCTCCAACGCTTCTTCGATACAGGCTACGGCGAAACCGTCTGCTTCGGCTTCCAGCGCCTGGGCGCAACGCACCGCGCCATGGCCGTAGGCATCGGCCTTGATCACCGCGAGGGCCTTGGCCCCCGTGACTTCACGGGCGATTTGGTAGTTGTGACGCAGGGCTTGAAGGTCGATCAGGGCACGGGCTGGACGCATGGCGGCAGACTTCTAGGCGGTCATGGGAAGAAAAACCGGTGCTGGCTGACGGCATACACCACCACTAGCACCGGGAGAGGGATTTTTCAGACGGGTTATGGCAGAGCGGCGACAACCGACAGCTCAACCAAGATTTCCGGCTCGCACAACTTCGATTCAACGGTGGCACGGGCCGGTGCGACGCCTTTTGGCAGCCACTTGTCCCAGACCGCGTTCATGCCTTCGAAGTGTGCATCAATGTCTTTCAAGTAAATCGTTACCGACAGCAAACGGCTCTTGTCGGTCCCGGCCAGATCCAGCAAACGCTCGATGTTGGCAAGCGTTTCACGGGTCTGCTGTTCAATCCCGGCGTTCATATCGTCGCCGACCTGCCCTGCCAGATACACGGTACCGCTGTGGACTACGATCTGGCTCATGCGCTCATTGGTGAGCTGGCGCTGGATTGACATGTTTTGCAGACTCCTGAAGTTTTTTTCCATAACGGGAAATATCGAGGCCTTCGGCGCTGATCTGCGGCGTTTTCTTCGCCATCAAATCGGCCAGCAAGCGACCGGAACCGCACGCCATGGTCCAACCAAGCGTGCCGTGACCCGTGTTCAAAAACAGATTGCTGAACGGCGTAGCACCCACGATCGGCGTACCGTCCGGGGTGGTCGGACGCAGGCCGGTCCAGAAACTCGCCTGGGCCAGGTCGCCGCCCTGAGGATAGAGGTCGTTGACGATCATCTCCAGGGTTTCGCGCCGACGCGGATTCAGCGACAGGTCAAAACCGGCAATTTCAGCCATGCCACCGACGCGGATGCGGTTGTCGAAACGGGTGATCGCGACCTTGTAGGTCTCGTCGAGAATAGTCGAAGTCGGGGCCATCGCCGGGTTGGTGATCGGCACAGTCAAGGAATAACCCTTGAGCGGATACACCGGCGCCTTGATCCCCAGCGGCTTGAGCAGTTGCGGCGAGTAGCTGCCCAGGGCCAGCACGTAGCGATCAGCAGTTTCCAGCTTGCCGTCGATCCATACGCCGTTGATGCGGTCACCGGCGTAATCGAGGCGCTGAATGTCCTGGTCGAAGCGGAATTCCACACCCAGTTTGGTCGCCATTTCGACCAGGCGGGTGGTGAACATCTGGCAGTCGCCCGTCTGGTCATTCGGCAGGCGCAGGGCACCGGCGAGGATGTCGGTGACGCTGGCCAGCGCCGGCTCAACGCGGGCAATGCCGGCGCGGTCGAGCAGTTCGAATGGCACGCCAGATTCTTTCAGCACGGCGATGTCTTTCCAGGCGCCGTCGAGTTGGGCCTGGGTGCGGAACAGTTGGGTAGTGCCGAGGCTGCGGCCTTCGTAGGCAATGCCGGTTTCGGCGCGCAATTCATCGAGGCAGTCACGGCTGTACTCGGACAGGCGGACCATGCGCTCCTTGTTCACCGCATAACGGCTGGCGGTGCAGTTGCGCAGCATTTGCGCCATCCACAAGTATTGGTCGATGTCGGCGGTGGCCTTGATCGCCAGCGGTGCGTGGCGCTGCAACAGCCACTTGATGGCCTTGAGCGGAACGCCCGGCGCAGCCCACGGCGAGGCATAACCCGGCGAAACCTGCCCGGCGTTGGCGAAGCTGGTCTCCATGGCAGCGGCCGGCTGACGGTCCACCACCACCACTTCAAACCCGGCACGCGCCAGGTAGTAAGCACTGGTGGTACCGATGACGCCGCTACCCAAGACCATAACGCGCATTTTCATATCCCTCATCGCGGCTTGCCGCTGACGTTTGTAGTTGTCGAGCATTGATGTGCGCAGTGTAAAAAAGATCAGGCAGTGCTTTTCACTATATAAGTGCCTATATTTGGCGAGAATTCTCGGCAAAAACGCTTTTCACGGAGGCGCATCCCCTATGCGTACCAACACTCAGACCAAACGTGAGCTGGACAAGATCGACCGCAACATCCTGCGGATCCTACAAACGGACGGGCGCATCTCTTTCACCGAACTGGGTGAAAAGGTCGGGCTCTCGACCACGCCTTGTACGGAGCGGGTCCGGCGGCTGGAGCGCGAAGGGATCATCATGGGCTACAACGCCCGGCTCAATCCGCAGCACCTCAAGGGCAGTCTTCTGGTATTCGTCGAGATCAGCCTCGACTACAAGTCCGGCGATACTTTCGAAGAGTTCCGACGCGCGGTCCTGAAGCTTCCCCACGTGCTGGAGTGCCATTTGGTGTCAGGGGATTTCGACTATCTGGTGAAAGCGCGGATTTCCGAGATGGCCTCGTACCGCAAGTTGCTGGGCGACATCCTGCTCAAGCTGCCGCATGTGCGCGAATCCAAGAGCTACATCGTGATGGAAGAAGTGAAAGAGAGCTTGAACCTGCCGATACCGGATTGAGCCCACACAGATCGTCACAGATCGTTCCCACACTCCGCGTGGGAACGATCAATCAAACGAGAACTTGCCGGGTGCTGGCCATGTACTCATGAATCTGCTTCTCGACCCGCGGATGAATCAGCTCCACCGGCCCCCGCCCATTCGGGCATGGCAAGGTCTTGGTGGTGCCGAACAACCGGCAAATCAGTGGCCGCTCGTCATACACGGTGCAGCCGTTGGGTCCGAGGTGTACACAATTGAGTTCATCCATTGCCGCATCCTGCTCGGCCCGGGTCTTGCGTGGCAGGCGGGACATTTCTTCCGGTGAGGTGGTCACCGGCCCACAACAGTCATGGCAGCCGGGCACGCACTCGAACGAGGGAATTTGCTGCCGTAGCGTACGAATTTTCTGACTGTTGCAGCTCATCGAAGCGGTGACCAAAAGCGAAATAGAGCGCGATTCTGACGCAAATGCCCCGATCCAGACAGCACCAACCGACCAGTGTTGCCCGTGTCCGAAGGTCCGGCTTATGCTCCGTCAAATTTTCTAAACGCAAGAATCAGGAACACGCACATGAATGCCCGTGCCCAGCAACCGGCCCCGAACCACCAGCACCCTGCTTCTTACTACGCCGCCAGCAGCCTGCCGCAGCCCGATCATCCGGTGCTCACAGGCGATCTGGTGGCTGACGTGTGCGTGGTCGGTGGCGGGTTCTCCGGGTTGAACACGGCACTCGAACTGGCCGATCGCGGCTTGAGTGTAATTCTGCTCGAAGCCCACAAAATCGGTTGGGGCGCCAGCGGACGCAACGGTGGACAGTTGATTCGTGGCGTCGGCCATGGCCTCGATCAGTTCGCCAACGTGGTCGGTGCGGACGGCGTGCGTCAGATGAAACTCATGGGCCTGGAAGCGGTGGAAATCGTCCGACAGCGCGTCGAGCGTTTTCAGATTCCTTGCGACCTGACGTGGGGTTATTGCGACCTGGCCAACAAACCCCGAGACCTCGAAGGTTTTGCCGAAGACGCCGAAGAGCTGCGCAGCCTCGGTTATCGTTACGAAACCCGTCTGCTGCAAGCCAGTGAAATGCATTCGGTAGTGGGTTCCGACCGTTACGTCGGCGGTTTGATCGACATGGGCTCGGGGCACATGCATCCGCTGAACCTGGCGCTGGGTGAAGCGGCCGCCGCCCAACAGTTGGGGGTGAAGCTGTTCGAACGATCGGCAGTCACCCGCATCGATTATGGCCCCGAGGTCAAGGTCTACACCGCCCAAGGTTCGGTCCGCGCCAAAACGCTGGTGCTGGGCTGCAACGCCTACCTCAATGAACTCAATCCCGAACTCAGCGGCAAGGTGCTGCCCGCCGGCAGCTATATCATCGCCACCGAACCCTTGAGCGAAGAACTGGCTCACGCGCTACTGCCGCAGAACATGGCGGTCTGTGATCAGCGGGTCGCGCTGGATTACTACCGGCTCTCGGCGGACCGACGCTTGCTGTTTGGCGGCGCCTGTCACTATTCAGGTCGCGACCCGAAGGACATCGCCGCGTACATGCGGCCGAAGATGCTGGAAGTTTTCCCGCAACTGGCCGGGGTCAAGATCGACTATCAATGGGGCGGGATGATTGGCATCGGCGCTAATCGCCTGCCGCAGATCGGGCGGTTAAAGGATCAGCCGAACGTGTATTACGCCCAGGCTTATTCCGGTCATGGCGTGAATGCCACGCACCTGGCTGGGAAATTGTTGGCTGAGGCTATCAGTGGTCAGCACAGCGGAGGGTTCGATCTGTTCGCCAAGGTGCCGCATATCACCTTTCCTGGCGGTAAGCATTTGCGCTCGCCGTTGTTGGCGTTGGGGATGTTGTGGCATCGGCTTAAAGAGTTGGTCTGAACCTGATTAAGCGACATATCCACCCTTGTAGCAGCTGACGAGCACCGCGAGGCAGCGTTCGGCGGCGAAGCCGTCGCAAATCCTGCAACCGCGCTCTTTCAGGCAAACCGCGGTGTCTGATTTACGACTGCTTCGCAGTCGGACGCAGCCTTCGGCAGCTGCTACAAGGAATCGCATTTCATCTCAAATCCGCCAGAACGGTTTAAGCCCCTCCTCCCGCGCCTGCTCCGGACTCAACCCGATGTCCTTGAGCTGCTCGGTCGTGAGTTCCAGCAATGCCTTGCGCGTGTGCCGGCGATGCCAGAACAGGCCCCAGCGACTCAGGCCGGACGGTGCGTTGCGCATGACCGCCTCGCGTGCGCCGTGGTTTTGCCCTGCCGCCAGTTCCTGACTGTGTAACGTCAGCCGCACATCGCTCAAGCCGTTCATTTTGATTGCTCCTGTTTACTTGGGTAGCCAGAGCTTTCATGATGCGTCGACGGCCAAAAGCATTACAGATTCAACGAGACTGTATTAACTCCATACAGATTTTGCATTTCAGCGTCTGAATCCCCTATTTTCGCCCCATCTGTACTGGTCAACCGAATCACCCACACCGAGACTGCACCATGACCCTTTACGTCAACCTCGCCGAACTGCTCGGCACGCGTATCGAACAGGGCTTCTATCGCCCCGGTGACCGGCTGCCGTCGGTGCGGGCGTTGAGTGTTGAACATGGCGTCAGCCTGAGCACGGTGCAGCAGGCGTATCGCGTGCTGGAAGACAGCGGCCTGGCCACCCCCAAACCCAAGTCGGGCTACTTTGTACCGGTGGGTCGTGAACTGCCGGAGCTTCCGGCCATTGGCCGCCCGGCGCAGCGGCCGGTGGAAATTTCCCAGTGGGATCAGGTGCTGGAACTGATCCGCGCGGTGCCACGCAAGGACGTGGTGCAACTGGGTCGCGGCATGCCGGACATCACCACGCCGACCATGAAACCGCTGCTGCGCAACCTGGCGCGAATCAGCCGGCGACAGGACATGCCCGGCCTGTATTACGACAACATCTACGGCACCCTCGAACTGCGCGAACAGATCGCCCGCCTGCTGCTCGATTCCGGTTGCCAGTTGACGGCTCACGACCTGGTGATCACCACCGGTTGTCACGAAGCGCTGTCCACCAGCATCCGCTCCATCTGCGAGCCGGGCGACATTGTGGCCGTGGACTCGCCCAGCTTTCACGGCGCCATGCAGACCCTCAAGGGCCTGGGCATGAAAGCCCTGGAAATCCCCACCGATCCGCTCACCGGGATCAGCCTCGATGCGTTGGAACTGGCCTTGGAACAATGGCCGATCAAGGCCATACAGTTGACCCCCAACTGCAACAACCCGCTGGGCTACATCATGCCGGAGTCGCGCAAACGCGCGTTGTTGACACTCGCACAGCGCTTCGACGTGGCGATCATCGAGGACGATGTGTATGGCGAACTGGCCTACACCTACCCGCGCCCGCGCACGATCAAATCCTTCGACGAAGACGGCCGCGTCCTCCTATGCAGTTCCTTTTCCAAGACCCTGGCGCCGGGGTTGCGTATCGGTTGGGTGGCGCCAGGACGGTATCTGGAACGGGTGCTGCACATGAAATACATCAGCACCGGCTCTACCGCGCCGCAACCGCAGATCGCGATTGCCGAATTTCTCAAGGCCGGACATTTCGAACCGCATTTGCGGCGGATGCGCAGCCAATACCAACGCAATCGCGACGTGATGATCGACTGGGTCAGCCGCTATTTTCCGGCCGGCACCCGCGCCAGTCGCCCTCAGGGCAGCTTTATGCTTTGGGTCGAGCTGCCGGAGGGTTTCGACACCCTGAAACTGAATCGTGCGCTGCACGACCAAGGCGTACAGATTGCCGTCGGCAGTATCTTTTCCGCCTCGGGCAAATACCGCAATTGCCTGCGGATGAACTACGCTGCCAAGCCAACGCCGCAAATTGAAGAAGCGGTGCGCAAGGTCGGTGCCGCGGCAATCAAACTGCTCGCGCAAAGTGACTGCGCCACCGACTGACCTTTCTCGGGAATCCAGCGTCCATATGCCGACACCTGCCGCCAATCGGAACGATCCTACGTGAGAGTCAGACAGCCCCTGCTCGCTCTACTGTTTCTCGCCTCGTTCCTCAACGGCTGTGCGACATTCAACGTTCCGCGCGAACCGAGCCAGGCGCTGCCCGCCAGTGACTCGGCGTTCGGTCGCTCGGTCCAGGCTCAGGCGGCCCCCCACGGAGGGCAATCCGGCTTTCGCCTGCTGTCCGACAGCACCGAAGCCTTCACGGCCCGCGCCGAGCTGATCCGCAACGCCCAAAGCAGCGTGGATTTGCAGTACTACATCGTTCACGACGGCATCAGCACACGGATGCTGGTGGACGAACTGCTCAAGGCTGCCGACCGTGGCGTACGCGTGCGCATTCTGCTCGACGACACCACCAGCGATGGCCTGGACCGCATCATCGCCACACTGGCGGCACATCCGCAGATCCAGATCCGCGTATTCAACCCATTGCACCTTGGCCGCAGTACCGGCGTGACTCGAACCGCGGGACGTTTGCTCAACCTGTCGCAGCAACACCGGCGCATGCACAACAAGCTATGGCTGGCCGACAACAGCATGGCCATCGTCGGTGGACGCAATCTGGGGGATGAGTACTTCGATGCCGAACCCAACCTGAACTTCACCGACATCGACATGCTCGGCGTCGGCCCGGTCGCCGAACAGTTGGGGCACAGTTTCGACCAATACTGGAACAGTGCGCTGAGCAAGCCGATCGACGAGTTCCTCTCGAGCAAACCGACGGCCATGGACCTGGAAAACACCCGGACCCGACTGGAAGAATCGCTGGAAGAGACCCGCAAGCAGAATCACGCGCTGTATCAGCAGTTGATGATCTACACCACCAAGCCACGCCTGGACATCTGGCGCCGGGAGCTGATCTGGGCCTGGAACCAGGCCTTGTGGGACGCCCCGAGCAAGGTCCTGTCAGACGGCGAGCCTGACCCGCACTTGCTGCTGACCACGCAACTGGAGCCCGAGCTCACGGGCGTCAGTAAAGAATTAATCATGATTTCGGCTTACTTCGTGCCGGGGCAGCCGGGACTGGTGTACCTCACCGGCCGGGCTGACGCCGGGGTATCAGTGAGTTTGTTGACCAACGCCCTGGAAGCCACGGACGTGCCGGCCGTGCATGGCGGTTACGCACCTTATCGGCGAGCGCTGCTGGAACATGGTGTGAAGCTGTACGAATTGCGCCGCCAGCCCGGTGAAGGTGGTGGCAGCGGGCCGCATATTTTCTACAGCAAGTCCTACCGGGGTTCTGATTCCAGTTTGCACAGCAAAGCGATGATCTTCGACCAGCAGAAATCCTTCATCGGCTCGTTCAATTTCGATCCGCGCTCGGTGCTGTGGAACACCGAAGTCGGGGTGCTGGTGGACAGCCCCGAACTCGCCGCGCATGTGCGCAAAGCGGCCATGGAAGGTATGGCGCCGCCCTTGAGTTATCAGGTGAAACTGGAAAATGACCGGATCGTCTGGGAGACGGAAGACGACGGCAAGATGCATGTGTTGACCAAGGAACCGGGCAGCTTGTGGCGCCGGTTCAATTCCTGGTTCAGCACGGCGGTCGGCCTGGAGCGGATGCTTTAGCAGGCGATAAAGAGCCCTGTGGGAGTGAGCCTGCTCGCGAAGGCGGTGTGTCAGTCACCCTTTGTACTGGCTGGCATGACGCTATCGCGAGCAGGCTCACTCCCACAGGGATGTGGCTACCTGGTTGGCGTCAGGCAGGCTCGACAACCGTGCCGAACGCGCCTTGCCGCGACAGCAGAATCACCAACCCCAGCGCACCCGCCGCCATCAGCAGCGGCAACGCATGTCCGCTGATCCACTGGCTGCCGGCGCCGGCCGCCAATGGTCCGACCAGACAACCGATCCCCCACAGTTGCGCGATATGCGCATTGGCGCGCACCAGTGCATCATCGCGGTAGCGCTCGCCGATCAGGATCAGTGACAAGGTGAACAAGCCGCCGGCACTGGCACCGAACAACACCCACAACGGCCAGATCAGCAATGTGTCGATCAACAACGGGATGGCCAGGCTCGATATCAGCAGGACCACCGCACACCCGGTGAACAGCGTACGTCGTGACAAGCGATCGGCCAGCGCGCCAATCGGCAACTGCAGCAAGGCATCACCCACTACCACCGTGCTGACCATCGCCAACGCAATTTCGGTCGTAAAGCCCTGACGCAGGCAATAAACCGGCAACAACGTCAGGATCATCGCTTCGAACGCAGCGAACAGCGACACCGCCCAGGCAATCGCCGGCAGGCCACGGCAGAAACCCAGCAAGTCGCTGAAGGTCACGCTGCAGGCTTCACTGGTCGGCGCGCCGCTGCGGCCCAGCAACAGGAGCGGTGCCGCCATCAGCAAACCGACGCCGACCCAGAATCCGTAATCGTGCTCAGTGCCCAGTACGCCAAGCAGCAACGGCCCGGCCAGCTGACTCAGCGCGTAGCTGCTGCCATACAACGCCACCAATCGTCCGCGCCACTCTTCCACCACAAGCTGGTTGATCCAGCTTTCGCCGAGGATGAACACGAGGGTCAGGATCACCCCGATCATCAAGCGCAACGCCAGCCAGATCGGATAGCTCGGCAACAGCGCCAGCAAACCGATGGACAACGCCCCGGCCCACAGGCACAAACGCATCAGATTGGCCGTGCCCAGACGCGCGGCCAGATGGCTGGAGACCTTCGCACCCAACAGCACGCCTATGGCGGGCATCGCTGCCATCACACCGATGGCGAACGAGCCGTAACCCCAGCCTTCCAGACGAAACGACACCAGCGGCATGCTGACGCCCAAGGCCAGGCCGACACTCAAGACAGACGCCAACACGGCGAAATAAGTCGCCCAACGCATTTCCCACGCTCCTGTGGATATTATTTTTCAGACACCGCACAAAACAAATGTGGGAGCGGGCTTGCTCGCGAAGAGGCCATCACATCCAACATCATCGTTGGCTGTCACGGCGCCTTCGCGAGCAAGCCCGCTCCCACAGGGGATCGTCGTTGTGTGGTACTTACAACTTGATCCAGGTCGCCTTCAGCTCGGTGTACTTGTCGAACGCATGCAGCGACTTGTCGCGACCGTTGCCGGACTGTTTGAAGCCACCGAACGGTGCCGTCATGTCGCCGCCGTCATACTGGTTGACCCACACGCTACCCGCGCGAAGTGCCTTGGCGGTCAGGTGGGCCTTGGAAATATCCTTGGTCCACACCGCCGCGGCCAAGCCGTAAGGGGTGTCGTTGGCAATCGCAATGGCTTCTTCGGCGGTATCGAACGTGATCACCGACAGCACTGGGCCGAAGATTTCTTCCTGAGCGATTTTCATCGCGTTGCTGACACCGTCAAAAATCGTTGGCTCGACGTAAGTGCCACCAGTTTCCTGAAGAATGCGTTTGCCGCCCGCCACCAGTTTGGCGCCGTCGGTGTGGCCGGACTCGATGTAGGACAGCACCGTGTTCATCTGCTGGGTATCCACCAACGCGCCGACGTTGGTCGCCGGGTCCAGTGGGTTGCCCGGTTTCCAGGTTTTCAGCGCCTCGATCACCAGCGGCAGGAACTTGTCCTTGATCGAACGCTCCACCAGCAGGCGCGAGCCGGCCGTGCAGACTTCGCCCTGGTTGAAGGCGATGGCGCCAGCCGCCGATTCAGCGGCAGCTTGCAGGTCCGGCGCATCGGCGAACACGATGTTCGGGCTCTTGCCGCCGGCTTCGAGCCAGACGCGTTTCATGTTCGATTCGCCGGAGTAGATCAGCAGTTGCTTGGCGATTTTGGTCGAGCCGGTGAACACCAGGGTGTCCACGTCGTTATGCAGGGCCAGGGCCTTGCCGACGGTGTGGCCGTAGCCTGGCAATACGTTCAGCACGCCTTTCGGAATACCGGCTTCAACGGCCAGCGCAGCGATGCGGATGGCGGTCAGCGGGGATTTTTCGGACGGCTTGAGGATCACCGAGTTACCGGTGGACAGCGCCGGCCCGAGTTTCCAGCAGGCCATCATCAACGGGAAGTTCCACGGCACGATCGCGGCGACGACGCCGACCGGCTCGCGGGTTACCAGACCCAACTGGTCATGGGGCGTCGCGGCCACTTCGTCGTAGATCTTGTCGATGGCTTCACCGCTCCAGCTCAGGGCTTGCGCCGCGCCAGGAACGTCGATGTACAGGGAATCGCTGATCGGCTTGCCCATGTCCAGGGTTTCAAGCAGGGCCAACTCTTCGGCGTGCTGTTTCAGCAGGCCGGCGAAACGGATCATGGTGGCTTTACGTTTGGTCGGCGCCAGGCGCGACCAGACGCCGGAATTGAAAGTGGCGCGGGCGTTTTCAACAGCACGTTGGGCATCGGCGGCGTCACAGCTGGCGATCTTGCCCAGCAGACGGCCATCGACCGGGCTGATGCACTCGAAGGTCTCGCTGGAGACGGCATCGGTATATTCGCCATTGAGGTAGGCGCGGCCTTCGATCTTCAAATCGCGAGCCCGTTGTTCCCAATCGGCACGAGTCAGGGTGGTCATACGAGTGTCCTCCTCTTATTGAATACGAGCGCCCGCGGTCTTCGCGGACGGTCTCAGGAATTCTGCCCAGCCAGCCTGTTTTTTCGGCCCGAGGCAACTGCCACCCTAAACCAGCGGCAGGTGAAGTTTCAATATATTTGACAAAAGGCTGGCAAACGGCCTTGCGATGTTCATTTTAATAAACATAGACTTTGGGCTTTCCAGTCACTTGCGCCGCAATTACGGGGGATTACAACAATGAGCATCCAGGACATCGTCGATTTCAGCCAGGCCACCACCCAGCCCGAACGCTATCGGCCAGACCAGGCGAAAATCCTCAAGGGCAACCCCGAGCAAGCAGTGTACAACCACTACAACAGCCCTTGCGGTCAGTTGAACGCCGGCGTGTGGGAAGGTGCGATTGGTCAGTGGCTGGTGAACTTTACCGAGCATGAATACTGCGAAATAGTCCAGGGCGTGTCCGTGCTACGCGACAATGACGGCAACAGCAAGACCGTTCGGGCGGGCGACCGCTTCGTCATCCCGGCCGGGTTCCGAGGCACCTGGGAAGTGCTGGAGACGTGCCGCAAGATCTATGTGGCGTTTGAACAAAAGACCTGAGCAATTTGTTAAGGCATCAAAAAGGCCCATATCGCAAGATATGGGCCTTTTTTTTGCTTGGCTGCACGGCCAGATGCCAAGTGAAATAGGTAATTACCGCACTCAATCACTGATCTTGCCGGATGCTGTTCTCGCTCCCGAATAAAGGAGCCTCACCGTCATCACTCACAAGGAAGTGAATCAACATGAAAAATTTTCTCACCACTGGCCTGCTGGCAGGTCTTTTCCTGGCCGTCACGCTGACGTCGGCGCATGCGAACGAACCGGAACAGTCAGCGCAGCGATGCGATGCACGGAGGGTCACGTACCTCATCGGCGAATACCTGTCTCGGTCCGTTCGCGATGAGGCCTTCAGGGAGTCACGGGCGACCAGCATTAAAGTCAACTCTCGCGACCTGGACCCTGACAACAATCGCCTGCAAATCAGGACCGATATAAACCTGGATATTATTGCCATTTACTGCGGTTGATCATTCGCAGGCCCCACTATTGGGGGCAACAAAAAAGGCCCGTATCTCGCGATACGGGCCTTTTTCGTAAGAGGGAAAAATCAATTACTTGATTTTGCCTTCTTTGTACATCACGTGCTTGCGAACGCGCGGATCGAACATGCGCTTTTCGAGCTTGTCCGGAGTAGTACGCTTGTTCTTGTCGGTAGTGTAGAAGTGACCAGTACCGGCGCTAGAAATCATTCGAATCAATTCACGCATGATTAGCTCCCTTAGATCTTGCCAGCTTTGCGAATTTCGGCCAGCACGACAGTAATGCCACGCTTGTCGATGATACGCATGCCTTTGGCAGATACGCGCAGACGCACGAAACGTTTCTCTTCTTCAACCCAGAAGCGGTGATGCTGCAGGTTCGGCAGGAAACGACGACGGGTTTTGTTGTTTGCGTGGGAAATGTTATTCCCAGTCACCGGACCCTTACCGGTAACTTGACATACTCTCGACATGCCTCAGCCCTCTAAAACCACATGCCCAACCCGGCATGGGTTGGCCGCTTAATCTCTCAGTCATTTGGCGCCAGGCGCCGCGTTTCTTTAGAGGTCTTACCGGCTACACCTACAGTGAAGGAACCGGGCCCCTAGAAAAGAGCGCTGCTTTATACCAGAAAGACTGGAGAGCAACAACATTCCGTGTGCGCGGACTTGGTAAATTCCCCATTTTTCACGCGCAGAGCGCCTTGGATAAAGGCTGTCGTCGATTAAGACCGCTCGTCGCAGAGAATCGGCCAACCGACCGATTCCGGGTTTTCCTCGGCCCGCATCACCGAAAACAAGCGCACATAGTCCACTTAAATTGAAAAAGGAGATAGTCATTTGCAAAAGAGCCCACTAGGGTAAGCCTTTTCCAGACTGCACTTGCAGATGGGCCTTCGATCTGTAAAGGAATCCGACCATGCGCCTCGCTGCCCTACCGCTGTTGCTCGCCCCTCTTCTGCTGAGCCCGCTGGCTCATGCCGCCGCTCTGAGCGTTTGCACTGAGGCAAGCCCGGAAGGGTTCGACGTGGTGCAATACAACTCGCTGACCACCACCAACGCTTCGGCCGACGTGCTGATGAACCGTCTGGTGGACTTCGATACCGCCAGTGGCAAGGTGGTCGCCAGCCTCGCGGACAGCTGGGAAGTCACACCCGATGGCCTGACGTATGTGTTCAAGCTTCACCCACAGGTGAAATTCCAACGCACCGAGTACTTCAATCCCTCGCGAGACCTGACCGCCGAAGACGTGAAATTCAGCTTCGACCGCATGCTCGACCCGGCCAACCCATGGCACAAGGTCGCCCAGAGCGGCTTCCCGCACGCCCAGTCGATGCAGTTGCCGGCATTGATCAAGAAGATCGACGCACTGGACCCGCTGACCATACGGTTCACCCTCGACCACCCGGATTCGACTTTCCTCGCGACCCTGAGCATGGGCTTCGCCTCGATCTACTCCGCCGAATATGCCGACAAACTGATGAAGGCCGGCACCCCGGAGAAGCTCAACAGCCAGCCGATCGGCAGCGGTCCGTTCATCTTTACGCGTTTCCAGAAAGACGCCTCGATTCGCTACAAGGCCAACCCGGATTACTTCCGTGGCAAGCCTTCGGTGGACCCGCTGATTTTCGCCATTACCCCCGACGCCAACGTGCGGCTGCAGAAATTGCGCCGCAACGAATGCCAGATCGCCCTGTCGCCCAAGCCTCTGGACGTACAGGCAGCGCTGAAAGAACCGACCCTGAAAGTGGAAAAGACTGACGCCTTCATGACCGCGTTCGTTGGCATCAACAGCCAGCATCCGCCGCTGGACAAGCCTGAAGTGCGCCAGGCCATCAACCTCGCCTTCGACAAGACCAACTACGTCAAAGCCGTGTTCGAAGACACCGCCGAACCTGCCAACGGTCCATACCCGCCGAACACCTGGAGCTATGCCAAAGGCCTGCCGGGTTACTCGCACGACGTCGAAAAAGCCAAAGCACTGATGGCGAAGGCCGGGCTCAAGGACGGTTTCAAGACCACCATCTGGACCCGCCCTTCTGGCAGCCTGCTCAACCCGAATCCGAGCCTCAGCGCGCAAATGCTGCAATCGGACCTCGCGGAAATCGGCATTCAGGCGGAAATTCGGGTGATCGAATGGGGCGAGCTGATTCGCCGCGCCAAGGCCGGTGAACACGATCTGTTGTTCATGGGCTGGGCGGGCGACAACGGCGACCCGGACAACTTCCTCACGCCGCAGTTTTCCTGCGCCGCGGTCAAGTCCGGCACCAACTTCGCGCGCTACTGCAACCAGGACCTGGACAAGCTGATCAGCGCCGGCAAGACCACCGGCGAGCAAGGTGTGCGCACCAAGCTCTACGAACAGGCCCAGGCACAGATCCAGCAGCAGGCGCTGTGGCTGCCGCTGGCCCACCCGACCGCCTTCGCACTGACGCGCAAGGACGTTGAGGGTTATCAAGTGAGCCCGTTCGGCCGCCAGGATTACTCCAAGGTCAACCTAAAATAATCCGCCCCCCCTTGTAGGAGCGAGCCTGCTCGCGATTGCAGAGTGCCAGTCACCGAATAGTTTGACTGACACGACGCCATCGCGAGCAGGCTCGCTCCCACATGGGCTCGCTTAATCCGCCCTTCCACTTACATCCAGCCGTACTCGGCCATGGACAGCGGATCACCGTCCCCGACGATGAAATGATCGAGCACCCGCACATCGATCAGGTCCAGCGCCTCTTGCAGGCGTTTGGTCAGCACTCGGTCGGCCTGGCTGGGATTGGAATTTCCCGACGGATGGTTATGACAGAGGATCAACGCTGCGGCGTTGTGGGCCAATGCGCGTTTAACCACTTGTCTCGGATAGACACTCGTACTGTCGATGGACCCGCGAAACAGCACTTCAAAGGTCAGCACTTGATGCCTGGAATCCAAAAAAAGACAGCCGAACACCTCGTGAGGCTCATGGCGCAGCATTGACTTGAGGTAATCACGAACCGCCTGCGGGTTTTCCAGCGCGTTTTTTTGGCGCGCACGTTCGGCCAAATGCCGCCGGCTCATTTCCTGGACCGCTTGCAACTGAGCGAATTTCGCCGGCCCCAGCCCCAACTGCCTGCTGAACGCCTCCTGATCGGCCTCAAGCAATGAACGCAGGCTGCCAAACTGATTCAACAGGTGCCGCGCCAGATCTACCGCGCTTTTACCCGACACACCCGTTCGTAAAAAAATCGCCAACAGCTCGGCGTCCGAAAGGCTCCCCGAGCCCAACTCAAGCAACCTCTCCCGCGGCCGTTCCGCCGCAGGCCAATCGCGAATACTCATAGCACCTCCCTGGTCTGTGGGCGCCGCTGTTCCGTTGCGGTCGCTGTGATATCGTAGCCCATCTTTTTTGCGGGCGATTTCATCCCTGGGGAGGGGGTATCGCCATGCAGTCATCAACGAAATGAAAGGCAGACCTATGCAGCGGCTGTATCGGAAACGCATCGTTCTGGGCGTCGGCGGCGGCATCGCTGCCTACAAGAGCGCCGACCTGGTTCGCCGCCTGATCGACCAGGGCGCCGAAGTGCGCGTGGTCATGACCCGCGGCGGCAGCGAGTTCATCACACCGTTGACCATGCAGGCCTTGTCCGGGCATCCGGTCCACCTCGATTTGCTCGACCCGGCGGCCGAAGCTGCCATGGGCCACATTGAGCTGGCCAAATGGGCCGACCTGGTGCTGATCGCCCCCGCCACCGCGGATCTCATTGCCCGCCTGGCCCAAGGCATTGCCGACGACCTGCTGACCACGCTGGTGCTGGCCACCGACGCCGTGGTCGCCGTTGCCCCGGCGATGAACCAGGCCATGTGGCGCGACCCGGCCACCCAGGCCAACCTGCAAACCCTCGAAAGCCGCGGCCTGAAAAGCTTCGGCCCAGCCTCCGGCAGCCAGGCCTGCGGCGACGTCGGCATGGGTCGCATGCTCGAAGCCACCGACCTCGCCCAATGTGCGGCGGACTGCTTCCAGCGTCAGGCGCTGACCGGCAAACACGTGCTGATCACCGCAGGCCCGACCCAGGAAAACATCGACCCGGTGCGCTACATCACCAACCACAGCTCCGGAAAAATGGGCTTTGCCCTGGCCGAAGCCGCGGTGGAAGCCGGCGCCCGTGTAACGCTGATCACCGGCCCGGTGCACCTGCCGACCCCGGATCGCGTCACACGCATCGATGTGGTCAGCGCCCGCGACATGCTCGCCGCTTGCGAAGCCGCAATCCCTTGCGACCTGTTCATCGCCTCGGCTGCGGTCGCGGACTACCGGCCGGAAGTCGTCGCCCCACAGAAACTCAAGAAAGACCCTACGAACGGCGACGGCTTGTTGCTACAGATGGTGCGTAACCCAGACATTCTGGCCACCATTGCCACTCGCCCCGACCGTCCGTTCAGTGTCGGCTTCGCCGCCGAAACCGAACATTTGCTCGATTACGCTGCGCGCAAGTTGAAAGACAAGAACCTCGATTTGATCGTCGCCAACGACGTCGCCAACCCGAGCATTGGCTTCAACAGCGAAGAAAACGCCTGCAGCGTGATCGACCGCCAGCTACACGCCACACTTTTCGCCCAGACCAGCAAGAGCAAAATCGCTCGCCAGCTGATCACTTTTATCGCCGAACGTCTGAACCAGGTTTAATTTACATGCACGCTTTGCAAGCCAAGATCCTCGACCCACGCATCGGTACCGAATTCCCGCTGCCGCAATACGCCACGCCCGGTTCCGCCGGCCTCGACCTGCGCGCCATGCTGGAAAAAGACACAGTCATCAAGCCGGGCGAAACCCTGCTCATCCCGACTGGCCTGTCCGTCTACATTGGCGATCCGGGCTTGGCGGCACTGATTCTGCCGCGCTCGGGCCTTGGCCATAAGCACGGCATCGTGCTGGGCAACCTGGTTGGCCTGATCGACTCCGATTACCAGGGCCCACTGATGGTGTCGTGCTGGAACCGTGGCCAGACCGATTTCAACATGGTGGTAGGCGAACGCCTGGCCCAATTGGTGCTGGTGCCGGTGGTTCAAGCACATTTTGAAATGGTCGAAGAGTTTGTCGAAACCCAGCGTGGCACGGGCGGGTTCGGCCACTCCGGCAGCCACTGATCCGAAAGATGGCAACCCTGTGGCGAGGGGGCTTGCCCCCGTTGGGCAGCGAAGCGGCCCCAAACTCTGTGAGTCATAACCGATTTTTGTGAGTGCTACGCACTCAAGCGGGAGCAAGCTCCCTCGTCACAAATTGCACAGACGTCATCTGAAAGGTATATCACTGAAAATCAAGGCATTGGCCGCTCCATTACACGCTGATGTCGGGGTCATGGCCTTTTCACACCACGAACTCTCGGTGGAAAACACCGTCATACCCTTCAGTTTGAGCCTGCCGACGAGTTTTTCGCCGGCAGGTCCAGCCACTTTCGAGATGGAGCATTCCTACAGATGAGCACCCCAGTCCAAGTCGCACCCAAGTTCCCTGACAGCATCTTCCGCGCCTACGATATTCGCGGCACCGTCCCGGAATTCTTGAACGCTGAAACCGCGTATTGGCTCGGTCGCGCCATCGGTTCCCAGAGCCTGGCCCAGGATGAACCGAATGTTTCGGTCGGCCTCGACGGTCGCCTGTCCGGTCCGGAACTGGTCGAACAACTGATCAAAGGCCTCGCCGACAGCGGTTGCCACGTCAGCGACGTCGGCCTGGTGCCAACGCCTGCGCTGTACTACGCCGCCAACGTGCTGGCCGGCAAATCCGGCGTGATGCTCACCGGCAGCCACAACCCGTCGAACTACAACGGCTTCAAAATCGTCATCGCTGGCGACACCCTGGCCAACGAACAGATCCAGGCCCTGCACGAACGCCTCAAGACCAACAACCTGAGCAGCGGCAAGGGCAGCATCACCCAGGTCGAGATCCTCGACCGCTACAACACCGAAATCGTCCAGGACATCAAACTGGCTCGTCGCCTCAAAGTCGTGGTCGATTGCGGCAACGGCGCGGCCGGCGTGATCGCCCCGCAACTGATCGAAGCCCTGAACTGCGAAGTCATCCCGTTGTTCTGTGACGTCGACGGCAACTTCCCGAATCACCACCCGGACCCGGGCAAGCCTGAAAACCTGGTCGACCTGATCGCCAAGGTCAAGGAAACCAATGCCGACCTGGGCCTGGCTTTCGACGGCGACGGCGACCGCGTCGGCGTGGTGACCAACACCGGCAGCATCGTCTACCCCGACCGCCTGCTGATGCTGTTCGCCCGTGACGTGCTGGCGCGCAATGCGGACGCGGAAATCATCTTCGACGTCAAATGCACCCGTCGCCTGACGCCGCTGATCAAGGAATACGGCGGCCGTCCGCTAATGTGGAAGACCGGTCACTCGTTGATCAAAAAGAAAATGAAACAGACTGGCGCCCTGTTGGCCGGCGAAATGAGCGGGCACATCTTCTTCAAGGAACGCTGGTTCGGTTTCGACGACGGCATTTACAGCGCCGCGCGCCTGCTGGAGATCCTCAGCAAGGAAAAATCCACCGCGGAAGAGCTGTTTGCGACCTTCCCGAACGATATTTCTACGCCGGAAATCAATATCCATGTGACCGAAGAGAGCAAATTCAGCATCATTGATGCTCTGCACGACGCGAAGTGGGGCGAAGGCGCCGACCTGACCACCATTGACGGCGTGCGAGTCGACTACGCCAAAGGCTGGGGCCTGGTGCGCGCCTCCAACACCACACCGGTGCTGGTGCTGCGCTTCGAGGCCGATGACGAGGCTGAATTGCAACGCATCAAGGACGTTTTCAAAGTCCAGTTGAAGCGTGTTGCCCCCGATCTCCAATTACCGTTTTGATTTTCTGAAGCACCCGGAGCCCTGAATGACCCTCGAACGCGAAGCCGCCGCCAACACCGCCAAGGTCCTGTCCGAAGCGCTGCCTTACATTCGCCGCTATGTCGGCAAGACGCTGGTGATCAAATACGGCGGCAACGCGATGGAGAGCGAGGAGCTGAAAACCGGCTTCGCCCGCGACATCGTGCTGATGAAAGCCGTCGGCATCAACCCGGTGGTGGTTCACGGCGGCGGCCCGCAAATCGGCGACCTGCTCAAGCGCCTGTCGATCGAGAGCCACTTCATCGATGGCATGCGCGTGACTGACGCGCAAACCATGGACGTGGTGGAAATGGTCCTCGGCGGCCAGGTCAACAAGGACATCGTCAACCTGATCAACCGTCATGGCGGCAGCGCCATCGGCCTGACCGGTAAAGATGCCGAGCTGATTCGCGCGAAAAAGCTCACCGTGACCCGCCAGACGCCGGAGATGACTCAACCGGAAATCATCGACATCGGCCAGGTCGGTGAAGTGGTCGGGATCAACACCGACTTGCTGAACCTGCTGGTCAAAGGTGACTTCATCCCGGTGATCGCGCCAATCGGTGTCGGTTCCAACGGCGAGTCGTACAACATCAACGCTGACCTGGTGGCCGGTAAAGTCGCCGAAGCGCTGAAAGCTGAAAAGCTGATGCTGCTGACCAACATCGCCGGCCTGATGGACAAGTCGGGCACGGTTCTGACCGGCCTGACGACTCAACAGGTCGACGACCTGATCGCCGATGGCACCATCTACGGCGGCATGCTGCCGAAGATTCGTTGCGCGCTGGAAGCGGTTCAAGGCGGTGTGGGCAGCTCGTTGATCATCGACGGCCGGGTGCCGAACGCGATTCTTCTGGAAATCTTCACCGATACCGGTGTGGGTACCTTGATCAGCAATCGCAAGCGTCCCTGATTGATAAAGCCTTAAAAGATCGCAGGCTTCGGCAGCACCTACGGATGTACGAATATTCCGTAGGAGCTGACGAAGTCTGCGATCTTTTTTATGCGCGCAGGAAATGTCTGACTTGATTAAGCGAAACGTCCGACATCCAACTAGCATTCGTCCGCCTAGGATCTTCCCTGTATCCACAGGAGATCTTCCCCATGAAAAAAGACCACGTTCCCTACGGCAGTGATGTTTCAGCCGGCACTTACGAGTGCGCAGACTGCGGGCGCGAATACACCAATCAGTCAAAGACTTCGCTCCCGCCGTGTCCAGACTTCAAACCCAGCACCCACGTACTCAATGGCTGGAATATCCTGACCGGCCAGGGTGACGCCGTGGCAGATCCGTATCCAAACAAGCCTTCCAAGTAATCCCGAGGGGGCTGAAAAATGCAGATCTCGTTCACGATCGACGCCCAGGCTTTCGAGCAGGAGCAGAAGGAGCCGGTCAAAAAGACCCTGAAGATTTCCGACCACGAAATCGCCCACGCCCTGCAGCGAATCGCCAAGGCGAGCCTGACCGAATACTTGAAAATGCTGGTTGAAGGCGGGATGCCGAGTCGGGCCGATGAAGCGAAGCAGGATCGCCTGCTATATCTGATTCAAAGCTACTTCGGGCAGACATTGCCGACCGAATCTCAGATATCTACGATTTTTCAGCTGACCCAGAGCCAAAGCAAAACCCTGCTGAAAAACACGGTTTCGCGCTTTCGCAATCAGCTGGACGAAATCCTTCAACACAGCATGAGGGCCGTGATTGAGACGGCAGAGCATGCGCAGACGGTTTATCTGGTGGTGATCAGCTCCGACGTCATCCGTGATGAGCTGAACATGCTGATTACCCAGAACGAGCCGACTTTCAAACCCATTACAAAACGCAAAGGCAGCGCCGGGCAGTTCGAAATCAGTGAAGATTCCCACGCGTTGTTATGCCTGACACTGGGCCTGAATGCCGTTCAGTGACATCGTCGCGGTCAGTGGATTGCTGCTGACCCTGACCACCTTCATGTTCAACCTGGCCTGGCCAAGGTTGCATGAAGCGTTGGAACTGGATGAAAAACAACCAGGTCCACTCGCCAGAAAACGCAGCCGGAAAACAGTAATGAACGCTTTGTTCGGCCGCGCTCTACCGCTGACGGCCGCCTTCATGGCGCTGTTTTACGTCAATTTCCCTGCCGCCGTGAGGATCATGGGAAGCAGCACGCTGGATCTGTGGGATTTCGATGTGGATCGCACGCTCTACGTGCTAGTCGTCCTGGCGCTGCTGGTGTTTGCGCTGTTCAATCTGGGATTGGCATTCAAACTGATAGGGAAATGGCGAAGACTGCACTGACAAAAAAAGACCCCGTTCAGCCAGTCTGAGCGAGGTCTTTTTTTGCCTGCGATCCCTGTAGGAGCGAGCCTGCTCGCGATAGCGGTCTTTCAGTCACATCAACTTTGAATGTAAAGACCTCATCGCGAGCAGGCTCGCTCCCACAGGGGGATTGTGGTCAGACGCCGAACTGGGCGCGGTAGGCTTCAACCGCTGGCAGGTGCTGCTTGAGCTGCGGGTCATCCGCCAGGAATTCCAGCACCTGGTTCAGCGAAACAATGCTGATCACCGGAATGCCGAAGTCACGCTCCACTTCCTGGATGGCCGACAACTCACCGTTGCCACGCTCCTGACGGTTCAAGGCGATCAACACGCCCGCCGCCTTGGCGCCGTTCTGGGAAGCGATGATCTGCATCACCTCGCGGATGGCGGTGCCAGCGGTGATCACGTCGTCGATGATCAGCACGTCGCCGGTCAACGGTGCGCCGACCAGACTGCCGCCCTCGCCGTGAGCCTTCGCTTCCTTGCGGTTGAAGCACCATGGCAAATCACGGTCATGATGCTCGGCCAGGGCCACTGCGGTGGTCGCCGCCAAAGGGATGCCTTTGTAGGCCGGACCGAATAAAACGTCGAACGAAATACCGCTCTCGACGATGGCTGCCGCGTAGAAACGCCCCAGCTGCGCAAGGGCCTTCCCTGAGTTGAACAGGCCGGCATTGAAGAAGTAAGGACTGGTGCGTCCGGACTTCAGGGTGAACTCGCCGAAGCGCAAAACGCCGCGATCGATGGCAAAACGAATGAAATCGCGCTGATACGCTTGCATGAAAAAAACCCCAAATACCACGGATTTAGCTAATTAGGTTGACGCCGTGTATCATACACGCACGCGATTTTTGGGGCCATTTATGCGGATCATCAGTGTGAACGTCAATGGTATTCAGGCTGCAGTGGAGCGAGGGTTGCTCAGTTGGCTGCAAGCACAGAATGCCGACGTCATCTGCCTGCAGGACACCCGCGCCTCCGCCTTTGAACTGGACGATCCAGCCTTCCAACTGGATGGCTACTTCCTTTATGCCTGCGAAGCCGAAGTTCCCGCCCAAGGTGGCGTGGCTTTGTATTCGCGGCTGCAACCGAAGGCAGTCATCAGCGGTCTCGGCTTCGAGACGGCCGACCGCTACGGGCGCTACCTGCAAGCCGATTTCGACAAGGTCAGCATCGCGACCTTACTGCTCCCTTCGGGGCAAAATGGCGATGAAGACTTGAACCAGAAGTTCAAGCTAATGGACGATTTCGCCCGTTATCTGGATAAACAGCGACGCAAACGTCGCGAGTACATTTACTGTGGCTCGCTGTACGTGGCGCAACAGAAGCTGGATATCAAGAACTGGCGCGACAGCCAGCAATCCCCGGGCTTCCTGGCACCTGAACGTGCCTGGATGGACGAGATTGTCGGCAACATGGGCTATGTCGATGCCCTGCGTGAAGTCAGCCGTGAAGGCGACCAGTACAGCTGGTGGCCGGATAACGAACAGGCTGAAATGCTCAATCTCGGTTGGCGTTTCGACTATCAGTTGCTGACACCAGGCTTGCGTCGCTTCGTACGTAGCGCGCGTTTGCCTCGTCAGCCACGGTTCTCTCAGCACGCGCCGCTGATCGTGGACTACGACTGGACGCTGACCATCTAAGCGTCGTTTCGCAGATGCAAAAAAGCCGACATCGCTGTCGGCTTTTTTGTGCACGCTGATTTCTGGCTCTTTGTAGGAGTGAGCCTGCTCGCGATAGCGGTAGACCAGTCACATTAATGTTGAATGTGAATGCCTCATCGCGAGCAGGCTCGCTCCCACAGGGGGATCTGTGTTGTATGGCTTACTTGATCAACCGCCAGGTAAACGGATACCGGTAAGGCACCCCTTCATTGGCTTTCACCCCGGCAATGATTGTCAGCACCAGTGCACCAATCGCGACAAGACCAAACAGGAAGAACCCGACGATCACCAGCATCAGCAGGAAGCAGATGGCGGAGGCAATGGCGACGGTGATCTGAAAGTTCAGCGCCTCCTTGCCTTGAGCATCAACAAAGGGGTCCATCTCGCGCTTCATCTGCCAGAGAATCAGCGGGCCGATCAGCGTACCGAACGGAATCCAGATCCCCAGCAAGGCGGACAGGTGACAAAACATTGCCCACTGCCGAACCTCTTTGCTCGGTGTGGGAAGCAGCTGTTGCTCGTCACTCATAGCGTCCTCCTTGCGTGGAATAGTCCGATCAGTCAGCCAGTGCAGCCTTTTGCAGCTCGAAGATTTCCGTCATGCCTTTCTTCGCCAACTCAAGCATAGCGTTCAGTTCTTCTGGCTGGAACGGAGCGCCTTCGGCAGTACCCTGGACTTCGATGAAGCCGCCTGTGCTGGTCATCACCACGTTCAGGTCGGTCTCGGCGGCCGAGTCTTCCAGGTAGTCGAGGTCGAGTACCGGCTCGCCCTGGTACATGCCCACCGATACGGCAGCAATCATTTGCTTCAGCGGGTCGCCGCCTTTCAGGCCGCCGCGCTTCTTGATCACTTTCAAGGCATCGACCAGTGCAACCATGGCGCCGGTGATGGACGCGGTGCGGGTGCCGCCGTCAGCCTGGATCACATCGCAATCGACGTACAGGGTGACGTCGCCCAGCTTGGACATGTCCAGCGCAGCGCGCAGGGAACGACCGATCAGACGCTGGATTTCCAGGGTGCGGCCGCCTTGCTTGCCGCGGCTCGCTTCACGCTGGTTACGCTCGCCAGTGGCGCGCGGCAGCATGCCGTATTCAGCGGTCAACCAGCCTTGGCCCTGACCTTTAAGGAAACGCGGCACGCCGTTCTCGACGCTGACGGTGCAGATGACTTTGGTATCACCGAACTCGACCAGTACGGATCCCTCGGCGTGTTTGGTGTAGTTGCGGGTAATGCGGATCGAGCGGAGCTGATCGGCAGCGCGACCACTTGGACGTTTCATAGGGAATACCTGTACGGGGGACGGAAAACTGCGGAGCATTATAGAGCCGCAGGGCCACGAGTGGGCACTTCTAAAAAATCCCCCGACGACTGAAGGCCCGCAATAGCGCTTTACCGACGGCCTGCAGCCCTTTGTCACTTCGTGTGTTTGGGCGCATTCGCCCCACTGCGCTACAATCCTGCGCCTTTGCTGCCTCTGGGCTTAAATTCATATAGATCAGGCCTGCGAAACCTTTGGTAACGCATGGACCTGCATTGCGAGGTACCTCCATGGTGCACAGCATGACCGCCTTCGCCCGCGTCGAGAAAGCCGGCGCCCAAGGCACCCTTAGCTGGGAACTGCGCTCGGTCAACAGCCGTTACCTGGAGCCGCACTTGCGTCTGCCGGAGTCCTTTCGCGACCTCGAAGGCGCAGTCCGCGAAGCCCTGCGCCAAGGAATCTCCCGGGGCAAGCTCGAATGCACCTTGCGCTTCACCGAAGAAAATACCGACAAACCCCTGCAAGTGGACCGCGAGCGCGCCGCGCAACTGGTCGCCGCCGCAGAGACCATCGCCGGCCTGATCAAAAATCCGGCCGCGCTGAACCCGCTGGAAGTCCTGGCCTGGCCTGGCGTGCTGGTGGGCGATGCGACCGACCCGCAAGCCCTGAATGCCGAAGCCCTGGCGCTGTTCAACGAAGGCCTGAAAGAACTCAAGGCCGGCCGCGAGCGCGAAGGCGCGGAGCTGGCGCGGTTGATCAACGATCGCCTGACCTCCATTGAGGAAGACGTGGTGACCCTGCGCGAACTGGTGCCGCAGATGCTTGCCACCCAGCGCCAGAAGGTCCTCGACCGCTTCGCCGACATGAAGGCCGAGATGGACCCGCAGCGGCTGGAGCAGGAAATGGTCATGCTCGCGCAAAAGAGCGACGTCGCCGAAGAACTGGATCGCCTGAGCACTCACATCATCGAAGTTCGCCGGGTACTCAAATCCGGTGGCGCTGCCGGTCGGCGCCTGGACTTCCTGATGCAAGAGCTCAACCGCGAAGCCAACACACTGGGCTCCAAAGCCTTCGACCCGCGCAGCACCCAGGCGGCGGTCAACCTCAAAGTGTTGATCGAGCAGATGCGCGAACAAGTGCAGAATATTGAGTAAGGCAAACCCCACATGACCCACAGCACCGGCACCCTGTACATCATTTCCGCCCCTTCGGGCGCGGGCAAGAGCAGCCTGGTCAAGGCCTTGACTGACGCCGATCAGGAGATCCGCGTCTCCGTCTCCCACACCACCCGCGCCATGCGCCCCGGTGAAGTGAACGGCGTGAACTATCACTTCGTCTCCCGCGAAGCGTTCGTGAAGATGGGCGAACATGGCGACTTCCTGGAGCGCGCCGAAGTGTTCGGCAATCTCTACGGCACCTCGCAAAGCCACTTGCAGCAGACCCTCGACGCAGGCCACGACCTGATTCTGGAAATCGACTGGCAAGGCGCCGAGCAAGTGCGCAAGTTGATGCCCCAGGCTCGTTCGATCTTCATTCTGCCGCCGTCCCTGCAAGCCTTGCACCAGCGCCTGACCAATCGCGGTCAGGACAGCGACGAGATCATCGAAGGCCGGATGCGCGAAGCCGTCAGCGAGATGAGTCACTACGTTGACTATGATTACCTGATCATCAACGACGATTTCGCCCAGGCACTGCGCGATTTGCAGGCGATTTTCCGCGCCAATCAGCTGCATCAGAAGCGCCAGCAGCAGCGGCACGGAAAACTTTTGGCCGAATTGCTCGGCTAAACAGCTCTTCCCAAAACCGTTGCAAGGGCTTTACATTGGCACTTGCAGCGCGTTGAAGGGCTTGGTCAAAAAATCAGCGCTTCCCTAATCGCTGGTGATTTTTTAAACTGTCGAGTCCGCTCGCCCAACCGGGCAGCGCGCATATTGCATTCGCTCCGAGGAATACCATGGCCCGCGTAACCGTTGAAGATTGCCTAAACCACGTGGAAAACCGCTTTGAGCTGGTCATGCTGTCTACCAAGCGTGCCCGTCAACTGGCCACCGGCGGCAAAGAGCCACTGGTTCAGTGGGAAAACGACAAGCCTACTGTTGTAGCCTTGCGTGAAATCGCTGAAGGCCTGATGAGCTACGAGTTCATCGCCAACGCTGAAATCGTCGAAGACGAACCGCTGTTCGCAGCGTTCGAGGACGAGTCCAACGAGGCCGTCTAAGCCATGCCTGGTCGACGTAGCACGGCGCGGGGTCACAGCGAACGGCAGGTTTCATCATGCCGAGCATAGACGCCCTCGCCGATCGCTTATCGACCTACCTCGGCAAGGACCAGGTCAACCTGGTCCGCCGAGCGTACTTCTACGCCGAACAAGCCCACGACGGCCAACGCCGCCGCAGCGGTGAGGCGTACGTCACGCACCCACTCGCGGTTGCGAATATTCTTGCCGACATGCACATGGACCATCAGAGCCTGATGGCTGCGATGCTGCATGACGTGATCGAAGACACCGGTATTGCCAAGGAAGCGCTGCAAGCGCAATTCGGCGAAACCGTGGCCGAACTGGTCGACGGGGTCAGCAAACTGACCCAGATGAACTTCGAGACCAAGGCCGAAGCCCAGGCTGAAAACTTCCAGAAAATGGCCATGGCCATGGCCCGCGACATTCGCGTGATCCTGGTCAAACTGGCTGACCGCCTGCACAACATGCGGACCCTGGAAGTCCTGTCCGGCGAAAAACGCCGACGGATCGCCAAGGAAACCCTGGAAATCTATGCGCCTATTGCCAACCGGCTGGGCATGCACGCCATCCGCATAGAATTCGAAGACCTCGGCTTCAAGGCGATGCACCCGATGCGTTCCGCGCGGATCAACCAGGCGGTCAAGCGCGCCCGGGGCAACCGCAAGGAAATCGTCAACAAGATCGAAGAGTCACTCAGTCACTGCCTGGCCATCGACGGCATTCAGGGTGAGGTCAGCGGTCGTCAGAAACACCTCTACGGCATCTACAAGAAAATGCGCGGCAAGCGTCGGGCCTTCAACGAGATCATGGACGTCTATGCGTTCCGGATCATCGTCGACAAGGTCGATACCTGCTACCGCGTGCTGGGCGCTGTACATAATTTGTACAAACCGTTGCCGGGGCGCTTCAAGGATTACATCGCGATCCCCAAGGCCAACGGCTACCAGTCGCTGCACACCACGCTGTTCGGCATGCACGGTGTACCGATCGAGATTCAGATCCGCACCCGTGAAATGGAAGAAATGGCCAACAACGGCATTGCTGCCCATTGGCTGTACAAATCCAGCGGCGACGAGCAGCCAAAAGGCACGCATGCCCGCGCCCGCCAGTGGGTCAAAGGCGTGCTGGAGATGCAGCAACGGGCCGGCAATTCGCTGGAATTCATCGAGAGCGTGAAAATCGACCTGTTCCCGGACGAGGTCTACGTGTTCACGCCCAAAGGCCGGATCATGGAGTTGCCCAAAGGCTCCACGGCGGTCGACTTCGCTTACGCGGTGCATACCGACGTGGGCAACAGCTGCATTGCCTGTCGGATCAATCGTCGTCTCGCACCGCTGTCCGAACCGCTGCAAAGCGGCTCCACGGTCGAGATCGTCAGCGCTCCCGGCGCGCGACCGAATCCGGCGTGGCTCAACTTCGTGGTCACCGGCAAGGCGCGGACTCACATCCGCCATGCGTTGAAACTGCAGCGCCGCTCCGAGTCCATCAGCCTCGGCGAACGCCTGCTGAACAAGGTTCTCAACGGTTTCGACAGCTCGCTGGAGAAAGTAGCCGCCGAGCGCGTCAAGGCGATGCTCACCGAGTACCGCCTGGAACTGATCGAAGACCTGCTCGAAGACATTGGCCTGGGCAATCGCATGGCCTACGTGGTCGCCCGCCGACTGCTGGGTGAAGGCGAACAGCTGCCGAGTGCCGAAGGCCCGCTGGCGATTCGCGGCACCGAAGGCTTGGTACTTAGTTACGCCAAATGCTGCACGCCGATCCCAGGCGACCCGATTGTCGGCCACCTGTCCGCGGGTAAAGGCATGGTCGTGCACCTGGACAACTGCCGCAACATCAGCGAAATCCGCCACAACCCGGAAAAATGCATCCAGCTCTCGTGGGCCAAGGATGTCACCGGCGAATTCAATGTCGAACTGCGCGTCGAGCTGGAACACCAGCGCGGCCTGATCGCTTTGCTGGCCAGCAGCGTCAACGCGGCCGACGGCAATATCGAAAAAATCAGCATGGACGAACGCGATGGCCGCATCAGCGTGGTCCAACTGGTGGTCAGCGTGCACGACCGCGTACACCTGGCCCGCGTAATCAAGAAACTGCGTGCACTGACCGGGGTGATTCGCATCACCCGCATGCGTGCCTAAGCCACCCCATTACAAGGAGTCATTCATGACCAAAACAGTTATCACCAGCGACAAGGCCCCGGCCGCCATTGGCACTTACTCCCAGGCGATCAAGGCCGGCAACACCGTTTACATGTCGGGTCAAATTCCTCTGGACCCAAAAACCATGGAACTGGTTGAAGGCTTCGAAGCCCAGACCGTCCAGGTGTTCGAGAACCTCAAAGCCGTGGCTGAAGCCGCTGGCGGTTCGTTCAAGGACATCGTCAAACTGAACATCTTCCTCACCGATCTGAGCCACTTCGCCAAGGTCAACGAGATCATGGGCAAGTACTTTGACCAGCCTTACCCTGCCCGCGCCGCCATCGGCGTAGCAGCCCTGCCAAAGGGTTCGCAGGTTGAGATGGATGCCATTCTGGTCATCGAGTAATGTGTCCGGCGCAGCCTTCCAAAGGCTGCGCCGATCTTGTTTTGAAAGGATTCCACCATGCGCCAAGCGCTAGCTCTCTCGCTGGTCGCCCTACTCTTGGGCGGTTGTGCCAGCAACCCTGCCGATCGTGATATCAGCGGCACCTGGATCAATCAGGCGGCGATCGATGCTGCAGCCAAAGGCGGCCCGCTACGCGAAGCGCTCCAGGCTTATGGCCCGAACCTGGAATGGGACGTCAATACCAAGGCCGGCCAGGCCCGCTACACCAACGGTTTTGAAAATGTCGACGGCAAGCTGCTGGGCGAAGAGTCCGGCGCCTGGAAGGTCGACTTTTATGGCAGCTCCGCCAGTGAGCTCAAGCGTGACGGCAAGCAACTGAGCCAGGTCGCCAGCGACAATGAGCCGGAGCAAGTCTTCGACCGCGCGCAAGTTACGGTGCCGGACGGCGCACCGATAGGTGCCAGTTTTGAACGCGCACTGTACTCGGCCTACATGGGCGGTAGCTGGAAAGTCGTCAGCGGTCCCGGTGAAGGCAATACCGTGCAATTCCAGGCTGATGGCCAGGTTGCCGGCCTGCCGGGGGCGGATCGTTATGCCTTGTGTCTGGCAGGCGATTGCGCATCGATGAGCGGCGGTAATGACAATATGTGGTTACAGGCGAATGGTCAGGGCAATACCTGGATCTTTGCGCGCAAGGGCAAGGAACTGGAAATCCTCCAGGCAGTGAACACCGCACAGGCGGATGAAATGCCGCAGTTCACCCCGGGTAATCGCAAGTGGTTGCTGGAAAAACAGTGATACAGAATACAGGAGCCTACGGGCTCCTTTTTCTTTAGCCTGCACCGTCGAATTCTTTGCCCCCCCAAGGATTGATCATGCGCCCACTGCTTATCCTTGGCCTATTGCTGCTCGGCGGCTGTACCTCTATGCCCGCAGAAACGGATATCAGCGGTATCTGGATCAATCAGGCGGCCATCGATGCAGCGGCCCAAGGCCAGTCTTTACGTGAAGCCCTGAACACCCATGGTCGGAATCTGGAATGGGACATCAATACCCACACCAGCAAGGCGCAAGTGAGCAGCGGTTTTGAGGTGGGTGCGGGCCAACTGCTGCAAAAGTCACCCAATGCCTGGACCGTCGACTACAACGGCTACGGCACTGACGAGCTGCGCCTGGATGGCAAGCGACTGACTCAACTGGCCAAGGAGCAAGTCCCCCAGCAGGTGTTCAGTCGCCCCAGCAAGACCGCCAAAACGAAAACAGGGTGGGTTGATACCTTCCGGAGCGCCTTGAACGCTGCTTACATGGGCGGACAGTGGGAAATCATCGACAGTCACGGAACAGGCCAAATGGTCGTGTTTACGGAAGATGGCCACGTTTCGGGGTTACCGGGAACCGATCGATACGAGTTATGCCTGGACGGTGATTGCGCCAGCCAAGGTGCAGGCAATGACACCTTGTATCTGGGCACGGGCGACCTGAGTGACACATGGATTTTCGTTCGCAAAGGCAAGCAACTGGAGATTTTCCGGGCAATCAATCAATCCCGGCCAGACGAAATCCCCCACTTCACCCCCGGCCAACGCCAGTGGCTGTTGGTAAAACAATGACCCAAAAACAAAGGCGCCCGCAGGCGCCTGTTGTTTAGAGGCTCGCTCAGCTCAACTCCCTTGGGCAAGTATCGCGGCGTAGCCTTCGCGATAGCTCGGATACTTCGGTGTCCAGCCCAAGGCTTTCGCCCGGGCATTGCTGCATTGCTTGCTGCCAGTGCGGCGCACGCTTGCGTCTTCGGCCCATTCGGTCACGCCCAGATACTCACGCAACCAGCCCACCACTTCGGCCAGCGGCGCAGGCGCGTCGTCTACACCAATGTAGATGTCATCCAGCGCTACACCGCGACGATCCGCTTCAAGCAGACACGCCAGCAACCCCGCCGCGTCGTCGGCGTGAATGCGATTGCCGTACAACGGTGGGTCGACAGCCACGCGATAACCCCGACGAACCTGAGTCAGCAGCCATTCGCGACCTGGGCCGTAAATGCCGGTCAAACGTACGATGCTGGCCGGGATGCCACTATTGAGCGCCACTTGCTCCGCCTCCAGCATCAATCGACCCGAATAGCCTGTTGCAATGGTCGGCGAGGTCTCATCGACCCACTCGCCCTCCTGCTGGCCATACACACTGCTGCTGGAAACGAACAGCAGGCGATTAGGCACCTGCCCATAGTCGTTCAGCCACTCCAGCACATGCTGCAAACCCTGCACATAAGCAGCGCGGTAACCCGCCTCATCGTGATCGGTGGCGGCTGCGCAATACACCAGGTAGTCCACCGCACCGACTGGCCAGGTCGCTGGACAGTCTTCATTGAACAAGTCACCGGCAACGCCAATTACCCCCGCGGGCAGGCGTGAGACGTCACGCCTCAGGCCATGAACTTCCCACCCGCCAGCCAGCAATTGCGTAGCCAGACGACTGCCAACATCACCGCAGCCGGCGATCAAAACAGAAGGCGCAGACATCAGAAAACTCCCATCAGAAAGGCACAGACTAGCGCTGGCAATGGACGAGCGGCTAGCAATGAAGGAAAAAAAGATACTCTATTACTTTTGTTAACAAGAATTACTTGCAATAATGCCCGCCACTTTTGTTCTCGGCCTCACGAGGCCTGGAAGAACATTTACCGTCTTTTTCTCTCAGGTCCGGCCAGCATGACACGCAATCAATTCCCCGCTTCGCCAACCAAACGACCTCGCGCCTGGAGCGCAGTGGCCGCCCTGCTGCTCAGCCTGATGCTGGCGCCGACCGCCACTTTCGCTGACGCACAAGCGCCCGCCGCTCCGGCCGCCACCGCTGCTACAGCTCCAGCTCCAGCTCCAGCTCCAGCTCCAGCTCCAGCCGCTCAGGTTACGCCGGCTGCGACCGATCCGGCCCAAGCCGTAGACGCTACCGGCGAAGACGTTCCGCAAGTCCTCGAGGCCGACAACTCCCTGGGCATGGCCCATGACCTGTCGCCGTGGGGCATGTACCAGAACGCCGATATCATCGTGAAAATCGTGATGATCGGCCTGGCCATCGCCTCGATCATCACCTGGACCATCTGGATCGCCAAGGGTTTCGAGCTGATGGGCGCCAAACGTCGCCTGCGCACCGAAATCGTCCACCTGAAAAAAGCCACCACGCTCAGAGAAGCCAGCGCTTCAGCCACCAAGCAAGGCACCCTCGCCAATTTGCTGGTGCATGACGCCCTGGAAGAGATGCGTTTGTCGGTCAACAGTCGCGAGAAAGAAGGCATCAAGGAACGCGTTGCCTTCCGTCTCGAGCGCCTGGTTGCAGCCTGCGGTCGCAACATGAGCAGCGGCACCGGCGTACTCGCCACCATCGGTTCCACCGCGCCGTTCGTCGGCCTGTTCGGGACCGTGTGGGGCATCATGAACAGCTTCATCGGCATCGCCAAAACCCAGACCACCAACCTCGCCGTCGTGGCTCCCGGCATCGCCGAAGCCCTGCTGGCAACCGCGTTGGGTCTGGTGGCAGCGATTCCTGCCGTGGTGATCTACAACGTCTTTGCCCGCTCGATTGCCGGTTACAAGGCACAAGTCTCCGATGCCTCGGCTGAAGTCCTGCTGCTGGTTAGCCGTGACCTCGATCACCTGCCGACCACCGAGCGCTCCGTGCAACCCCACATGGTCAAAGTAGGGTAATCAGCCATGGGCTTGCATTTGAAAGAAGGCGCAGACGACGATCTGGCCGAGAACCACGAAATCAACGTCACACCGTTCATCGACGTGATGCTGGTGCTGTTGATCATCTTCATGGTGGCGGCCCCGCTCGCCACCGTGGACATCAAGGTCGACCTGCCTGCTTCCAGCGCCAAACCGGCGCCACGACCAGAGAAACCCGTGTTCCTCAGCGTCAAGGCTGACCAGCGCCTGTTCCTCGGCGAAGACGAAGTGAAGGCCGAAGCACTCGGCGCCACCCTCGACGCCAGGACCCAAGGCAAGAAAGACACGACGATCTTCTTCCAGGCTGACAAAGGCGTGGATTACGGCGACTTGATGAGCGTGATGGACAACCTGCGCGCTGCCGGTTACCTGAAGGTGGGTCTGGTCGGACTCGAGACGGCAGTCAAGAAATGATCACGACGCGCCAAAAGTTGACGCGTTACAGCACGAGCCTGGCCGTGGTGCTGGGCGTCCATGCGCTGGCCGTTGCGCTGGCGCTGAACTGGACCTCGCGCCCACCGATCGAGCTGCCGCCGCAGGCGATGATGGTCGAGTTGGCGCCGGTTCCGGCCCCGCCACCGCCGGCACCGCCGAAGGTGATAACGCCGCCACAGCCACCCGCCCCGGTGGAAGAACTGCCGATACCGAAGCTGGCTGAAGTGCCAAAGGCGGAGATCGCGGTGCCGAAACCGGTCAAACCCAAGCCAAAGCCTCAACCGCCCAAGCCTGTGGAGAAAAAGCCGGAGCCGCCTAAAGAGAAGCCGTCCGAGGAAAAACCGAGCGACGCGCAACCGACTCGGGCGCCAACGGAGAAATCCGCTCAGCCGGCACCGGGCCCATCACCGGCGCAGCAAGCGGCCAAGGCCAGCTGGCAAGGCACCCTGCTCGCTCACTTGGCCAAGTACAAGAAGTACCCGGCCAGTGCGCAGGCGCGGGGCAAGGAAGGCATGAACCGTCTGCGCTTCGTGGTGGATGGGGAAGGTAACGTGTTGTCGTTCGAACTGGTGGGCGGCTCTGGTACTGCCGATCTGGACCGGGCCACCCTGGAAATGATCCGCCGCGCCCAGCCACTGCCCAAGCCCCCGGCGGACATGTTGACCAACGGCGCCATCGAAATCGTTGCACCGTTTGTTTACTCGCTGGAAAAACGCCGGCGTTAAACCACCGCCGAACCATTGTGGGAGATTCTATGGTTGAGGGAAAGCCCTCAACTGGCTTTTGGCTGATATTCGCTTTGCCCTTTCAGCAAGGCGAATACCACCCGAGCAAGCTTGCGAGCCAGCATCACCAGCGCCTGAGTGGTGCTGAAACCCCGCGTTCTTTGTTCTTCGTAATACCCTTTCCAGGCTTTCGTACGGCTAGCCGACATCGCTGCATTGTGCAGAAGTCGGCGGGCCTCGGGGTCGCCGCGCTTGGTCAAACTGCGGCGAGCGTCCTTCTGTCCTGATTTCGCCACCCGTAAATCCATGCCCAGGAAGGCGATAAAGGCATCCGCGTTTCTAAAATCTCCTCGCTGAAATGCAGTTATCAAGCGGGCCCCAGTCAAAAATCCAATACCCTCAACTTTCAGGCAGCGCTTCAATTGACCGAGCAAACCGGCTTCTTTGAGCTGATCGTTGATCGTCTTTTCGATCAGCGTCTCAAGCTGCTGCATGGACTTCACTTGCTCGGCAAAAGCCGCCTTAAGCAGCGGCTCATTCGACCAGCTCTGCACCAGGCCGACCCTGGCCTGGACCAAGGCTGCGCGGCGGCGGAAAAGGCTCAGGAGCTGGCGGTACAGCGGTGAGGGCGGGGTCCAAGGACGCAACTCCTCGGCTTCGTTCTTCAGGTAACGAGCCAGTAGCTTGGCATCCAGTGCGTCGGTTTTGGCGCGGATCTTCACGCCTTCGCGATAATGTTTGAGCTCATAGCCTCCCACCATGTAAATCGTGCAACCGGCCTCATAGGCCAGATCAGCGAAGTCCAGGTGGTAAATGTTGGTCGCCTCAATGGCAATAGCCACCGTCCCCGACAACGCCTTCAGCCACTGTTTGATGGATGTTTTGGTGTTGGGAATCTCTTCAAGCAAATCCCCATCAGACTGATAAATCACCAGTTCATTCTTGGCGACATCCACACCTACGATCGGCTTTGTGACAGAAACCGGCATTGCCATTGGATTTCCTCCGGGATATGGTTTTAAGCACTTGAAGGGCTCACCCAGAGGCGCAGGCTTGTTCCTATCGTCGGTCTAGCCAGATGCATTCTTTATCGGCGCTTGGGTGAAAGGAGGAGGGGCGAAATCTCCCACGGTCTGTACTGCGTCAACAGTCAGAATCGAGCCTTGTCCCTCCTCCTCCCTTCAAGTCCTACCATACAAGCGAGCCTGCTCGCGAAGAGGCCATCACATCCAACATCCATGTTGACTGATACACCGCTTTCGCGAGCAGGCTCGCACAGAGATCTCCGGCAGCAGGAATATCTGTGAAAGGCACCCGAAAGGTGCCTTTTGCATATCCGCCAGCGGCAAACCTGCTTTGCCCTGTGTCACTCAACGCACTCAGTCTGATAACGTGCGTCTATCGATTGCAGCCGGTATGCTTGGCTCGCAACTTCATGGACGCTTGCTATGACTCTTACAGAATTACGCTACATCGTTACCCTCGCCCAAGAGCAGCACTTCGGCCACGCCGCCGAGCGTTGCCACGTCAGCCAGCCGACCCTGTCGGTGGGCGTGAAAAAGCTTGAAGACGAACTCGGTGTGCTGATTTTCGAGCGCAGCAAGAGTGCCGTGCGCCTGACCCCGGTCGGCGAAGGCATTGTCGCCCAGGCGCAGAAAGTGCTGGAACAGGCCCAAGGCATCCGCGAACTGGCCCAGGCCGGCAAGAACCAACTGACCGCGCCGCTGAAAGTCGGCGCCATCTACACCGTCGGCCCGTACCTGTTTCCGCACCTGATTCCACAACTGCACCGGGTCGCCCCGCAGATGCCGTTGTACATCGAAGAAAACTTCACCCACGTGCTGCGCGACAAACTGCGCAACGGCGAGCTCGACGCGATCATCATCGCCCTGCCGTTCAACGAAGCCGACGTGCTGACCCTCCAGCTCTACGACGAACCGTTCTACGTCCTGATGCCGGCCCAGCACCCGTGGACCCAAAAAGAATCCATCGACGCCGCCCTGCTCAACGACAAGAGCCTGCTGCTGCTCGGCGAAGGCCACTGTTTCCGCGATCAAGTGCTGGAAGCCTGCCCGACCCTGGCCAAAGGCAATGACGGCGCCAAGCACACCACGGTGGAATCCAGCTCCCTGGAAACCATCCGCCACATGGTTGCGTCCGGCCTGGGTATCTCGATCCTGCCGCTGTCGGCGGTGGACAGCCATCACTACGCTCCCGGTGTGATCGAAGTGCGTCCACTGACGCCGCCGGTGCCGTTCCGCACCGTGGCCATCGCCTGGCGCGCGAGCTTTCCGCGGCCGAAGGCGATTGAAATCCTCGCTGACTCCATTCGCCTGTGCTCGGTGGCCAAGCCGCAAGCACCGGTGGTTGCGGCCTAAGTCGCTGCCATGACCGAGTTGTCGCAAGTGTCGGTGACGGCACTCAAGGGTGTCGGCGAAGCCATGGCCGAGAAGTTGGCCAAGGTCGGCCTGGAGAATCTCCAGGACGTGCTTTTCCACCTGCCGCTGCGCTATCAGGACCGCACTCGCGTGGTTCCGATCGGCCATTTGCGTCCCGGGCAAGACGCCGTGATCGAAGGCACCGTCAGCGGCGCCGACGTGGTCATGGGCCGTCGCCGCAGCCTGGTGGTGCGCCTGCAGGACGGCACTGGCGGGCTCAGCCTGCGTTTCTACCATTTCAGTAACGCCCAGAAAGAAGGCCTCAAACGCGGCACGCGCATTCGCTGCTACGGCGAAGCACGGCCCGGTGCGTCGGGGCTGGAAATCTACCACCCGGAATACCGCGCCATCACCGGCGACGAGCCGCCGCCGGTGGACGAAACCCTCACCCCGGTTTACCCGCTCACCGAAGGCCTGACCCAACAGCGCTTGCGCCAATTGTGCATGCAAACCCTGACGATGCTCGGCCCCACCAGCCTGCCCGACTGGCTGCCGACCGAACTGGCGCGGGACTATCAACTGGCGCCGCTGGCCGATGCGATTCGCTACTTGCACCACCCGCCGGCCGATGCCGATGTCGACGAACTCGCCCTCGGTCATCACTGGGCGCAGCACCGTCTGGCCTTTGAAGAACTGCTGACACACCAACTGTCCCAGCAGCGCCTGCGCGAGAGCATGCGTTCCCTGCGCGCGCCAGCGATGCCGAAAGCCACCAAGCTGCCGGCTCAATATCTGGCCAACCTCGGTTTCACCCCGACCGGCGCTCAGCAACGGGTCGGCAACGAAATCGCCTACGACCTCAGTCAGCACGAGCCGATGCTGCGGTTGATTCAGGGCGACGTCGGCGCGGGTAAAACCGTGGTCGCTGCTCTCGCCGCGTTGCAGGCGCTGGAAGCCGGATATCAAGTGGCGCTGATGGCGCCCACCGAAATCCTCGCCGAGCAGCACTTCATCACCTTCAAGCGCTGGCTCGAACCGCTGGGCATTGAAGTCGCATGGCTGGCCGGCAAGCTCAAAGGCAAGAACCGCGTGGCCGCACTGGAGCAGATTGCCAACGGCACACCCATGGTGGTCGGCACCCACGCGCTGTTCCAGGACGAAGTGCAGTTCAAAAACCTCGCGCTGGCGATCATCGACGAACAGCACCGTTTCGGCGTGCAGCAGCGCCTGGCATTGCGACAGAAAGGCGTCGGCGGGCGGATGTGTCCGCACCAACTGATCATGACCGCGACGCCAATTCCCCGGACGCTGGCCATGAGCGCCTACGCCGACCTCGACACCTCGATCCTCGACGAACTGCCGCCCGGCCGGACGCCGGTGAACACCGTGCTGATCACCGATACCCGGCGCGTCGAAGTCATCGAGCGGGTACGCAGCGCTTGCGCTGAAGGGCGCCAGGCCTATTGGGTGTGCACGCTGATTGAAGAGTCGGAAGAGCTGACCTGCCAGGCCGCCGAAACCACTTACGAAGACCTCACCGCCGCCCTCGGCGAGCTGAAGGTCGGGCTGATCCACGGGCGCATGAAGCCTGTCGAAAAAGCCGCCGTCATGGCCGAATTCAAGGCCGGCAACCTGCAACTGCTGGTCGCCACCACGGTGATTGAAGTCGGCGTCGACGTGCCCAACGCCAGCCTGATGATCATCGAAAACCCGGAACGCCTCGGGCTTGCGCAATTGCACCAGCTGCGCGGTCGTGTCGGTCGGGGCAGCGCGGCCAGTCATTGCGTGCTGCTTTACCATCCGCCGCTGTCCCAGATCGGTCGTCAGCGTTTGGGCATCATGCGCGAAACCAACGACGGGTTTGTCATCGCCGAGAAAGACCTTGAGCTGCGCGGCCCCGGCGAAATGCTCGGTACGCGCCAGACCGGCCTGCTGCAATTCAAGGTCGCTGACCTGATGCGCGACGCCGATCTGCTGCCCGCCGTGCGCGACGCCGCCCAGGCGTTGCTGGAGCGCTGGCCGGATCACGTCAGCCCGCTGCTCGACCGCTGGCTACGTCATGGGCAGCAATACGGCCAAGTGTGAGCACCGTCGCAGTTTCTGAACCACCGTTCTGAGCAAGCTGGTTATACTCCTGCCATTGTTTTACAACGGATACAGACCATGACCGAAGTTGCCCTCGCACCCGCCACCCCGCACGCTCCGTCGGTTATTCGGCTGATGCTGGGCAAATTGGGTATCGCCTACGAAGAAGTCATCGACCATCACGGCCTGAACGCCGCACGCAAAGTGCAGGCTGTTCTGCTCGATGACGCCGTGGGCACCCTCATGGTGCTGTTCCCGCAGAACCAATTGCTGGACCTCAACAGCCTCGCTGAATTGACGGGCCGCCGCCTCACCGCCGTGTCGACCGAACGGCTGGTAAAAATGCTCGGCAAACACAATCTGAGCCTGCTGCCCGGCATGCCGGCGCTTACCAGTACACCGTGCCTGTATGAAGAATGCCTGCTGCGCGAGCCGAAGTTGCTGATCAACTCGGGCGAGCCGGGCGTGTTGCTGGAGATCACCAGCGAAGACTTCAAGACCATGCTCACCAAGGCCAGCGCCGCCAACTTCGGCGAAGCCCTGACCAGCATTCGCCCGAACCTGGACCGCCCTCACGATGACCGCGAGGAAATCACCCAGGCCGTTCAAGCATTCACCGCGCGACGCATCCAGCAACGCCTGGAAGAGACCATCGAAATTCCGCCGCTGGCCGAGACCGCGCAGAAAATCATCAAACTGCGCGTCGACCCCAACGCCACCATCGACGACATCACCGGCGTCGTCGAAACCGACCCTGCCCTGGCCGCACAAGTTGTGAGCTGGGCAGCCTCGCCGTACTACGCGTCGCCGGGCAAGATTCGTTCAGTAGAAGACGCCATCGTGCGGGTGCTGGGTTTCGACCTGGTGATCAACCTGGCGCTGGGCCTGGCTCTGGGCAAAACCCTGAGCCTGCCAAAAGACCATCCGCAACACACCACGCCGTACTGGCAGCAATCGATCTACACCGCCGCCGTCATCGAAGGCCTGACCCGCGCCATGCCCCGCGCCCAGCGCCCGGAAGCCGGCCTGACCTACCTCGCCGGCCTGCTGCACAACTTTGGCTACTTGCTGCTGGCCCACGTGTTCCCACCGCATTTCTCGCTGATCTGCCGCCACCTGGAGGTCAACCCGCACCTGTGCCACAGCTACGTCGAGCAGCACTTGCTGGGTATCAGCCGTGAACAGATCGGCTCGTGGCTGATGCGCTACTGGGACATGCCCGACGAACTGGCCACCGCGCTGCGCTTCCAGCACGACCCGAGTTACGACGGCGATTACGCCGAGTACCCGAACCTCGTGTGCCTGGCGGTGCGCTTGCTGCGTAGCCGCGGAGTCGGGTCCGGGCCGGATGAAGACATCCCGGATGCGTTACTGGAGCGTGTGGGGCTGACGCGCGACAAGGCCAACGACGTGGTCAGCAAGGTTCTGGAAGCAGAAGTGCTGCTGCGTGAACTGGCTTCGCAATTCAGCCAACCCTGAAAAGCTTCGCGGGCAAGCCTCGCTCCTACGGATCACCAAACCCTGTAGGAGCGAGGCTTGCCCGCGATGAATCCACCTCGGTCTAACTGACCACCACCCCCTGTGGCGAGGGGACTTCTCCCCGTTCGACTGCGCAGCAGTCGCAAACCCAGCCAACACGGTATGTCAGATACACCCAAGGTCTCAGGCTTCAGGGCCGCTTCGCAGCCCAACGGGGCGGTGCGACGCTTCGCCAAGTCCCCTCGCCACAGGGTTAATCATCAACCTCAAGCCTTGGTTTTAGCCTTCGCCTTCCTCGGCTTCAAATACTTGGTCAACCCCTGGAACCAGATCACCAGCGCCGGGTTACCCTTGATCTGAATCGACTTGTCCTGAATCCCCGTCATGAACGCCAACTGCTTGTTCTTCGCCTGCATCGTGGCAAAGCCATATGCCGCATCTTTAAAGGCAATCGCAAACGCTGGCTCGGCATACACGCCGGACTTGCTGGTGATGCGCTGATCCTTCACAAAGAAATGCCGCGCCACTTTCCCGTCCAGGGTCTGTAGCTGAAACACCAAGTCTTTATCACCCAACTGCTGCTGAAACGCAGGATTAGTCCGACTGGCCTTAGCCATCAACAAACCCAGCATCCACAGAAGAAAACGAAATTTCATGCGCACAGCCTCAGAGAAAAGTGAACGGCCGGCGCAGTGTAGCGGCTTCATGCAAGAACGCCACTATCTGCTTACGTTAGAAGAAGATGAACCACTTTTCTCGCATGATGACCGCCAAGTCACACTTTCCAACTACCGCCCCCCGCGTACCTGATCGTTCCCACGCTCCCGCGTGGGAATGCATCCCGTGACGCTCCGCGTCACTTCCCGATACCGGCCCTACAAACCCAATCCTTGATCCCCCCAAACCTCTCGGACATTTCCTTCAACACGCCACGCGCAATCACCCATTACGCCCGCAGTCGCAGACGTTGCAGCCATGGCGAAATGACGCCCATGGCGGTGCGCGCGAATGTGTCACGCAGTTGCGCCGCAGTGACGGTCCGCTTTGCCACATCGAAAGCCAGCGCCATTCGCAGGGCTGGCCAGCATTGTTTCGGGAGATTCCCGGGGGCGTGCAACTGGCGGTCGAGGTGGCCGTCGCGGGCCTTGGTCGAGGGCAAGCGGCGGAACGGGTGTTTGCCGCTCGCCAATTCGTACAACACGCAGGCCACGCCGTACACATCCGCACGGGCCGACAGCGGTTGGCCTTCGAGCAGTTCGGAAGCAGCGTAGCCGGGGGTCCAGGCGTTGAAGCGGCTGCGACTCAGCTGCGGCAGGCCGGGCAGGATGCCCTCCTCGGCCTGGCCCAGACCGAAGTCGAACAGGCGCACGCCTTCTTCACTGAGCATGACGTTGCTCGGTTTGATGTCGCCGTGCAGCACGCCGCGAGCGTGGGCGTAGGCCAACGCGTCGAGCAGCGGCAGCGCGATATCGCGCAGTTCTTTCCACGGCAGGCCCAGGGGCCGCTCGCAGAGTAATTTGTCCAGGGTCAGCCCACGCATGAGTTCCATCGTGATGAAGGCTCGCTGGCAGTCGGTGTCCACTTCAAAGCTGTGCAAACGCAGCACGTTGTCGTGGCGCAGTCGTCGGGTCAGGGCGAACTCGCTGTAGAGCAAGGCACTGGCGTCCGGCGATTCGGCAAATTCTTCGCTGAGGATTTTCAACGCGATGTAAGGGTCGGGGTCGCCGAACTGTTCGCTCAGCAAATCCCGTGCGCGGTAAACCGTGCCCATGCCGCCAGCCCCCAGCAGGCGCTCGATGCGGTAACGGCCTGCGAGTACGTCGGGCAGTTCACCGACCCTGGCCCGGGACTGCGCCGGCACGGCCTTATGCGGCTTTGCGTTCAGAGGCTTGGCGAACGCAAAGTAAGTCAGGTTATTGGCTTCTTCCTCGCTCACCAGCAGGTCGTCGGTCGGTGACATGAGTTCAGTCATTGGCGGATCACCACGGCGGTCAGATTGTCCCGGGCCGAGCCACGCAGAGCAGCGTCGAACAGACGTTCCAGCGCAACTCGCGGCACAGCCAGGCTCAGGGCGTTGCCAATGGCATCGCTGGTCAGCCCTTGATACAAACCGTCGCTGCACAACAAAAACGCATCGCCGGGATAGACCTCGAGTTCCAACACCTCCAGCTTCAGCTGCTCGGCAGCCCCGACCGCGCGGGTCAACGCATGAGCTGAAGGATGCGCGCGGGCGTCTTCGATGCTCATGTTTTGCTCGTCGATCAGTTGCTGTTGCAGCGAATGATCCTTGGACAGCTGATACAAACGCTGGCCACGCCACAGGTAGCAACGGCTGTCGCCGGCCCAGATACACGCCGCGCGATTGCCTTCCAGCAGCAGCGCCACCACGGTGCTGCCCATGATGCTGTCGTGGCGCCCGGCGGTGACGGTCAACTCCTGGCCCAAGCGACGGTTGAGCCAGTGCAAGCACTGGCGAATACCGTTGAGCCGTTCGTCGAAGTCGTCCTGAACCGGCAGTTCCGCCAGACTGGCGACGATCAACTGGCTGGCGATGTCGCCCCCCTGATGACCGCCCATGCCGTCCGCGACCACCCACAGCCCCTGCTGCGGACAGTCGAGAAAAGCATCTTCGTTGCGCGCCCGAACCTTGCCCGGATCGGTACGCGCAGCGCTGCGCCAGGGGCTGGCAACCCGCATCAGAGCTGCACCGGCATACGGAAAGTACGCAGCACACCCATGTCGAACGGGTTCGGCGTGCGCTGGCTCGACAGCAAGTAATTGGCGCGCAGGCCGCCCACGTCAGCTTTGAGCACCAGCACGTCGCGACCGCTCAGGTACTCGGTCTGCATCAAGTCGAACAGACGGAACAGCGACCATGGACCGGTGTTTTTCTCGATGCCGATCGGGCGGCCAGCCATTTTGTCGAGGACCAGGCTGGTGCGACCGTCTTCAGCATCGGTCGGCCATTTGAACGACACCGGCACGATCGGGCCGTGACGGTATTCGATGGTCTTGTCGCCAAACTTGAACTCGGAACGGCTGACGGCCGGGTCGAGGGTGTATGGCTCCAATTTGAATTGCACTTGCGGCTCGGCCGGATTGATCGAGAAGAAGCTCTGGCGGATCACTTTTGCCGCGGCCATCTGGTCGAGGTAGACCTTGGAGATCGGCATGCTGTGCCCGTCGATGCTGCGCAGACGGTAGTTGCCTGGATCGCCACTCACGAACGGACGCATGTACGTATCAAAGAAGCGATCGTTGATGCCCTGCGCCTTGAAGAACTCGCGGAAGTCGCTGATCGCAACATCGCTGGTGCTGTGGGCGCTGAACGGATAGCGCTTGTTGATCGCCTTGCCATAGAAGCTGTACAGCTCGCTCTGATAACGCTGGTTCAGGTATTGGTAGGAATCGTTGAGCACCAGACGCCAAGTGTCTTCGGCGAGCACGTTGAACCACACGCTGACCGGGCGCGGCAGACGGTTCGACGCATGGCGCAAGTTGCTCAGCGCATCACGCTGGCCGTTCATGCGGGTCTTGGCCATTTCGAACGCAGCCTGTTCCGGCGCACTGGCACGTGCCAGGCTCGCCAGTTGCAGTTGCAGTTCGTTGAGCGCCGCCAGGGCCGGGGTCAAATCAGCGGTCGGGCCATTGTTGTCATCCAGCAAACGGTGCAGCGGTTCGAAGCGGCGTTGCAGGGATTTTTTCGCGGTGTCGGGCAGCTGCTTTGCCATATGAGCGGTCATGTCTGCGGCTTTGCCAGCTGCAGCTGCCGCGAGTTTTCCGAGCTTGCCGCCCTTCTCGCCGAGTTTGCCAGCCGACTCGACAGCGTCACCGGCACTGTCGGCGAGCACAGGAAAACGGGTGTTCTCGCGCACTTCCACCAGCAACTGCAGTACTGGCGAGTTGGCGGAGGTCAGGCCCGCCAGTTGCTCGGCGCCTTCACCGGAGTGGTTGATCGGTGGCAAGGCAACCTGGCCAACCGCTTCACTCCAGAAGTTGGCGTAGTCGCGGAAGTACAGCTGCTCCAGTTCGACCATCAGGCGACGCAAGTCCATGCCGCTGATGCCCGAGCCTTCGCCCAGCACCCAGTTGTCCCGCAGGATATCGGTGACCAGCGCAGTGCCCTGGATCGAGAAATATTGCTGATAACCCTGTTGCGTGTAGAAACCCGGAATCACGTATTCGGTGCCGACAAACAGCGCACCTTGCGGGCCCAAGTGTTGGCTCAAACGATAGTCCGGCAGGTGGCGGGCCTGCTCGCGCAGCATCCGGTAAACAACGTTGGCCAGCGACTCGCTGCGCAACACCTGACGCGCCTGATCCACCAGTCGATCGTCCAGCGGGTAGATAAACGGTTGCTGCAGCAAACGTTCGAAGTGCGTGTTCAATCCGTTCTGCACGGACGTGTTGCCGGCGTAACGCAGGGACCAGTCAGTGGCGACCCAAGTCTTGAGCCAGCCCGCATCGCGGCGGTCTTTCATGTTCAGCATCAGGTACGCACGCAGGCTGTTGAGCAAGCGTTCGCGGTCCTTCATGTTGGCGCGGATCTGCCCTTCCAGCAGCGTCGCGACCCGTGGCAGCAGTTGCGCTTCAAGCTCGCGCTCGTAGGCCTCCTCGACCACCGGATTGACCTCTTCGCCTTGGTACAGACCACCCCGTTCGTGGTACGACACGTCACCTTTTTTCGGGAAGACCTGAGTCGCCGCGTAACGGGTGTCGAGGGTCTTGAGCGCCGCCATGGAATCATCACGCGCGGTCAGGGCCGAGCGTTGTTGGGTCCAGTGTTGCGTCAGGTTACGCAGGTTTTCCAGGCGCTCGTAGTTGGCTGAGAAGCCGCCCGCCCACAGCATGCCAAACAGCACCAGTGCCGCCAATGCGCCCACGTACAGGGCACGTTGCCCCCAATGGATGCGGCGGCGCTCGCGCTTGTCCAGACCGGCCAGATCGGCCTCGGGGAAAATCACCCGGCTGAACAGATGATGAATGAAGCGCGAACGGCCGCTGTGCAAGGTCGGTAGTACGTCAGCGGTAGTCTGGTCCATCTCTTGAGTCAGGCGCGGCGCACTGGTCAGGTAGAAACCGCGCAACTGGCTGAAACGCTGGTAGCGGTTACCAGTGAACGCCTTATCGACGAACAGGCACAGACGCTCGCCGATTTGCCCCAGTTTATGCGGGAAGTCGAGGATACGACCGCGGCGCTGGGTGTTGCGCTCCTGGTGCATGCGCATGATCACCTGGCTGTTCAGGCGATGCAGCAGCGCTTCGAACTCGCCGCGCAGGACGGCGACGTCGGCGTCGCCCTGCTCTTTGCCGAAGGTGGTACCGAGCACTTGATCGCTTTCTTCGCGGGTCAGTTGATCGAAGAACTCGTCGAAACCGAGCAGCTTGTCAGCCTTGCTCAGCACCAGGTAAACCGGCACATTGACGTGCAGTTTCTGATGCACCTCTTGCAGACGCACACGCACCAGCCGAGCCAGGGAGTCGAGTTCGTCCTCGGTATTGTCCAGCAGTGTTTCTACTGGAATGGTCACCAGCACACCGTTCAAAGGGCGATTGCGCCGACGCTTGCGTAGCAGGTCGAGCAAGAGGCTCCAGGCGCTGCCATCGACTTCGGCATCCGCCTGGGTCAGGTAACGCCCGGCGGTGTCGATCAGTACACCGTGGTCGGCAAAATACCAGTCGCAATGCCGAGTGCCCTGGGAGTTGCGGGAGAGTCGATCGATCCTGTTGATCGGAAACTCAAGGCCCGAGAAGTCCAACAGGCTGGTCTTGCCACTGCCCTGCGGACCGATCAGCAAGTACCAAGGCAAATCACTGCGCCAGCGTTCACTGCGACCGCGATAGAGACTCGAAGTCTTCAGGGTTTGCAACGCATCCTTGAAGCACAGGTGAAGCTCTTTCCGGTCTTTGTCGATCAACTCGTCACGGCGGATACGAACCTGACCGGCTTCGCTGCCTTCGAAGGCTTTCTTGCGTTCGCCAGCGCGCCAACTGACGAAGACCATGGTCAGGCCCCAGACCAGGAACAGCACACTGCTGGTCAGCAAGCGCGAAGTCGAGCCTTCCCAGAATTTGTAATCATCGACCGCCAGCAGCGGCCCGACAAACCACACCAGCAGCGCGATAAACAGCACCAGCAGCAAGGTCCAAACCCAGGTCTGGCGCAAGAATGCGCCGACTTTCTTGAAAAGCTTTTTCATCACAGGTCTCTATTTACAGCTGCGGCTGAACCGCCGCCGAATCAAGCGGCTGATAGGGTTGCAGAACGGTTTCGCGTTGTTCGCCCAGTACCCAGGCGAAGCCTGAATACATCACCGCAAGGCAAACCACGGTGAACAGCACCACCATCCACGCCGGCACGATGCGCACCAGGCTGCGGCGCTGATCGTTCAAGCCTTCCCAATGGGGCGACAGTTCGCGCGGCACGTCGCCGCGCAACTGACGAATCTGCCGATACAAGGCGTCGCGCAGGCCTTCGAGTTCGAGCACGCCGCGGGCTTGCACCCGGTACTTGCCTTCAAAACCGAGGGACAGGCACAAGTACATCAGTTCCAGCATTGGCAGGTGCTTGGCCGGGTTTTTCGACAGGCGATCCAGCAGCTGGAAAAACTTCTCGCCGCCAAAGGTTTCGTTGTGGAAGCTGCTGAGCAGGCTCATCTGCGACCACTCGCTTTTATTGCCCCACGATGTGGTCACGACGGCTTCGTCGGCCACGGTGCAGAGCACGTAACGCGCGGCCATCATCTGACTGCTTTCGGCGCCGTTGCGCAGCGCTTGTACTTCAAACAGTTTGAGCCTGGCGGTCAGTCGCTCGTTGAGCGCGTACAGGTCTTCGCGGTTGCCGCTGTGCTTGAGTCGCACCACTTCCGACAGCAAGTCGGACGCCGCCGACACCAGTGAATTAAGGCTGATGTTGAACACTTCGGCCGGGCGCAAACGCGCGGCGTAAATCATCCGTTGTTCCAACTGTTCGATACGCGGCGGTGCCGTGGAGTCCGTCAGCGGACTCGACGCCGGGCCGTTGCCCTGACGGTCGAGCAGAACAGTTTTGTCGTCCTGATTTTGTTCCATGTCCTTGGTCATGTCGGTCAGTTCCTGATGGCCCAGAATTTCAGTTCAAGCTCGGCGAATTCGCCGGACACGTGGAACGCAAAGCCGCCGGAGCGCTCGAGTTGCGCCAGGTCTTCGGAATTGAGTTCGAGGATGAAATAGGTTTTGTTGGAGTGGAACGCGATCTGCCGCGGGGCCACCGGCAATGGTTTGACCTTGATGCCCGGCAGATGCAGGTTGACCAGTTGGCGGATACGCTCCACCGGACCGACCTTGAGGTGCGCCGGCAAGCGATGGCGCAGTTCTTCGGAGTCGCAGTTGGCACTGGCGGCGAGCACGAACGAGGCCGAGCCCAACAGTTTGTGATCGTGCAATGGCGAGACGATGATCCCGTACTGACGGGCTTGCAGGACCAGTTCGATGGCGTGCTGTTCGAGTACCATCGACAGCACCTGGCGAATCGCTTCCATCAGCTTGCGGAAGCTCGCGCCCTGATCGCTGTGCTGGTAACGGCTGTCCAGACGGGGGCGTTTGCTCTCGCTGGAAAACGTCGCCAGCTCGCCGAGCATGGTCAGCAACGTGCGATACAACGCTTCCGGGTGAACCTGTTCCAGACCGAGGTAATGGCGCAGCAGCATTTCGGTGCGGTTGATCAACTGCAGCATCATGAAGTCGCCGATTTCCGCGCCACCGACCTTGCCATTGGAGCCGATCCGCTCGGCGATGGTCTCGCCCCGGTGACCAAGCATGCTGATCACTTCTTTCAGGCACGACAGCAGATAACTGGACGAATGCGCCTGAATGTAGGTCGGCACAAAGTCCGGGTCGAGGCTGATCACGCCGTCGGGCGTGGTGTCGAGCACTTCGCAGATCTTCAGTTTCACGTAGGCCTGGTCGCTCTGCTGCTCACCAAGCAACAGTTTGAAGTCCGGGCGACCGCAGCTGACCTGGCTGGCAAAATTGTCGCCGGCGTTGGAGTCGGCGACTTCCGCTTCGTACGCGGTGTAACGCGCCAGCACGTCGGACTGCTCAGGACGACGGGACTCGATGTGATTACCGGTGACCAGCGGCAGTGCCAGGTAGATCGGCGTGTTACCGGTGTTCGGCGGCACGTCCAGGGCCAACGGCTCGGTGTTGCCGCCGAGGTCGAACAGGCTGCCGTCCGGCAGAATCCCCGAGGCCTGGCTGATCACCAACTTGCCCATGTTGAGAAACTGCAAGTCGATGTCCAGGTCGAGGAAGCCCCATATGTAGCTGCCCAGCAACCGGGTACGGGTCTTCATCTGGTGGTCGTAGTAACGATCGTTGTGCTGGAAGTGCTGCGGGCGCAGCAGCATGCCTTCCTGCCAAATCACTTTATGGGAATTCATGATCAGTCATCCGCCCTGGCGAGCGTTCCGTTGCTTTTGCGAATACCGGCCTGGTCGAGTGTCAGATCAGCGTGGGTGACTTCCATCGGGCTGACTTGCACCGTGTAGCGCCATCTGGTTTCCGGCAGATCGCGATAGGCGGCGAGGATGCCGACGTAGCGACTGCCCTCCTTCACGCTGAGTTTCATCTCCACGGTTTCACCAGGACGCAGCTCAATTTCTTCGCTGGCCACCAGGTCCGGGGCCAGGGATTCCTTGGCGCGCTCGTAAAGGCTGAAGAAGTCAGCGTTCTCGAACGTCACTGGATGCTTGAGCTCGAACAGACGCACCACAATCGGCGACGGACGCCCGTTGAGGTCCGGGTTCAGCTGATCGCTGGCGGTCAGCTTCAGGTTGAGCTTGGTGACATGAGAATACGGCGACAGCGACGAGCAACCGGCCAGCAGCACCAGGGTCGCGAAGGCCGTCAGCGTTTTGAAAAAAGCGGTCGAGCAGCGAGACATGCGCATCATCCTTGGTGGTCAGTGTGAAGGGTGGAAATCAGACGAATCTGTTCTTCGTAGGCCTGGGCGAAGTCGCGGGCCAGCAGGCGTTCGCTCCAGTCATCGTCCTGACGCAGGGCCTGGTGATAACGCCCGTAAGCTCTCCAGCGACTGCCGGACGTGGCGAGCAACGGCTTGTTGTCGCGCTCGAAACGCAGGGTCAATTGCTGTGGCGAGAAGTGCTCCAGGGTGCCGCGAACGGCAGCGCGGCTGGCGGTGAGCAACGCCACCTGATGCGCCTGCAAATCGCGGAACGCACGGGAGATTGCCTGCTCGGCCGGCCACTGACCCGGCTTGCTCGGCTGCAACAGAATGCCCAGCGCCTCGCTGGCATCGACGGCAAATTTCAGCGGGTTCTTGTGAGTGCCTTGCACGGTGGTTTGAGCCAGGCGCAGTTCGTTTTTCAGTTCGCTGCGGGTGCGCAGGCTCTGCTGCAAACCACCCACACTTTGCTTGAGCAGGCGCGCGGCGTTCAGTGCCAGCGCTTCGCGGGCGTCGTGATCGAGGCCTTTGAGGTCCACGCCCAACGCGGCACCGAAGTGCTCCCAGAAACCTTCACTCTGATGCTCGACCACTTCGGGCAGTGGCGCGGGGGCTGGCTCTGCCGGGGCGTTGATCAGCTCCGGCACTATCAGGCTTTCCATGTCGATGCGTGCATAGTCGGCACGCTGGCGGGAGTCTGAGAGGGTCGTGCTCGGGGAGATCAGTTCGTCGATTTCCGAAAACACGCGCTCTTGCTGATCGAGGGCATTGAGCGGATCGAGTTCGAGAAACGCGTTGTCCGGAATGATGCTGCCGGCTGCCTGCGGACGGCCGACTTCAACGTCGAATGTCGCCGGGTCGCTTACCAGTCGCGCACGGATCTTGAAGCCACCCAGCACGTAGACACTGCCGTGCTCGATGCGCGTCGCTGTGCCCTTGCGCAGGTTCGCACCGCTTTCGCTGTCCCGGATGCCATTACTGCTGGTATCGGTCAGGAAAAACGTGCCTTCGTGGTAGCTGATCAAGGCGTGGTGGTTGGACAGGTGACGCTTGCGGTCCGGAATGATCCAGTCGCAATCCTTGCGCCGCCCGATCACGCCACCGGCCTGTTTGAAAGTTTTGCTGCGCAAACCCGTGGGCACGAACTGCTGGGTGCCGAGCATGTCGAAAACCAGTTCCATGGTGAGACTCCTTGCGGTCACTTGCCGCGATTGACCGCCTGCGGATCACCCAATGGGCGATAGGTGTTGTCGTTGTATTTGTAATTGCCGCTACAGCCGCCGAGGCCGCATAGAACGACGAGGGTCAGCAGGACGGCTTGCCAGTGACGAACAGGCATCAGAGGGTCTCCAGGGGTAGACAAAGTGCAAAGCGCCGACCCGGTTGGGCGGCGCTATCAAAAGCGAATGAGGTGAAGCCGAGCGCTCTAGTCAGCGGCCTTGGCACAACCCCCTGTGGCGAGGGAGCTTGCTCCCGCTCGGCTGCGCAGCAGTCGTAAATCAGTGGATGCGGCCTGACTGAGGCTCCGAGGCACATGGTTTTGGGGCCGCTTCGCAGCCCAGCGGGAGCAAGCTCCCTCGCCACAGGCCGTGCATGACTCGGCATTGGGTTAACCATCGAAGTCACCCAAAGTGATGTTCAGGCGCCCGAGGCGATACAGCAGCGTGCGCCGGGGCAGCCCGAGTTCGCGGGCGGCGAGGGTCTGGTTGCCGTCGTTTTTGCGCAGGCAATCGAGCAGCAGACTGCGCTCGACCTGTTCCAGGCGTTCGCGCAGGTTCAGGTTGTTGCTGTCTTCCGGCATGGCCTCCATGCGCAGGGAAAAATGCTCGGCCAGTAACTCACCGCCCTCGCACAGCAACACCGCGCGTTCGACCAGGCCTTTGAGTTCACGCACGTTGCCGGGGAAGGCATAACCGGACAGGTGATCCAGCGCCGCATCGGACCAACACACCGCATCGCGCTGCAAGAACGAGCAGGCCTTGTCGGCGAAGTGCCGGGCCAGGTCGAGGATGTCGCCGTCGCGCTGACGCAGGGCCGGCAACTCGATCGGAAACTGCGCGAGGCGGTAGTACAAGTCCTCACGGAATTTGCCTTCACTGACCAGCACCGACAAATCCCGGTGAGTCGCGGCGATGATGCGCACGTCGATCTTGTGGGTGTCGTTGGAACCCAGCGGGCGGATCTCGCCTTCCTGCAGAACCCGCAACAGCTTGGCTTGCAGGGACAACGGCATGTCGCCGATTTCATCGAGCAGCAAGGTGCCGCCGTTGGCCGCGTCGAACAGCCCGGCACGGTCGCGATCAGCACCGGTAAACGCCCCTTTGCGGTAGCCGAACAGTTCGCTTTCCAGCAGGTTCTCGGGGAACGCCGCGCAGTTCTGCACGACGAACGCCTGAGAACGGCGCGGGCCGCAATCGTGAATCGCCCGCGCCACCACTTCCTTGCCGGTACCGGTTTCGCCGCGCAGCAGCACGGTGTACGGGCTGTGCAGGACTTTGCTGATCAGCGAATAGGTCTGGCGCATGGCCGAGCTTTTGCCGATCAAACCGTAACCACTGGCGCTCGGGACGCTGACTTTCGCCAGTCGTGCATCACCGATTGGCTGACGCAAACGCTGCAACAAACGCAGTTGGCCGAGCACGAACGAGCCGAGTTGGCCGAGAGAATCAGCAAAGCCTTGCAGGTCGATGTGCCGGCGAGTGGCGCACAGCAGCAAGCCTTCGACGGCTTTCTGCTGATTGACCAGCGGCACGCACAGCAGCGATTGCCAAGGCATGGCCTGCGGCGGGAGGAAACTGGTTTCGTGCAAGCTGCCACTCAGCTCGCTGAGACACACCACGCGGTTCTGGCACAGGGCGAATTGCAGCAGTTGCTCACCGTTGTAGTCCGCCGGCAGGCTCGCCGCTTCCCGGGGCTGCAGGATGCCGTTGAGGCATTCGGCGTTCATCCCCAGGCACGTGTGAGTCGCGTCCAGCAGGTACAACTGCGTCAACTCGCAACCGCTGAGCTCGGCCAACCCGCGCACGAAGTCACCCAGCAGCGCGGCACCGTCCGCGGCGCGCGACAAGCTGGCGAACTGCGCCAACAAGGCTTCGGCGTAGACCAGCGGTTGCGGCATCTGAGTGAACATCACACCCACCTCAGGCGAACTCGCACATCACGCAGGCGTTGCCGTCGAGCGTCGCGTGGACACGCTTGAGGCTTTCGCCGATGGCCATCGCATCGAGCAAACGGTCAGCCACCAGCGGCAGCACGTGCAGGTCGAGCAAATGGTCGATCAGGCGCGCGCCACTGTCGCTCTGGGTGCAGCGATCTGCCAGGTGATCGACGAGGTCTTGCGAGTAAGTGAAATCCAGCTGACGACGGTTCAGGCGCTCGCCCAAACGCCCGAGTTTGATTTCGATCAGCTCGCGCAACACCGGGCCGCCCACCGGGTAGTAAGGCACCACGCGCATCCGCGCCAGCAGCGCCGGTTTGAAGTGTTGGCTCAGCACCGGGCGAATGGTTTCTTCGAGGACTTCGGCCGACGGCCGCGCGCCGTTTTCACAGAGCTCGGCGATGCGCTCGCTGCCCAGGTTCGAAGTCATCAGGATCAGCGTGTTGCGGAAATCGATCTCGCGCCCTTCGCCGTCGTTGGCCACACCTTTGTCGAAGATTTGGTAGAACAGGTTGAGCACGTCCGGGTCGGCTTTCTCGACTTCATCGAGCAGCACCACCGAGTACGGTTTCTGGCGCACGGCTTCGGTGAGCATGCCGCCCTCGCCATAACCGACGTAGCCCGGCGGCGCGCCGATCAGACGCGAAACAGTGTGCTTCTCCTGAAACTCAGACATGTTGAGGGTGGTGATGAAACGATCACCGCCGTACAGCAAGTCCGCCAGGGCCAGCGCGGTTTCGGTCTTGCCGACGCCGCTCGGGCCGACCAGCAGGAACACGCCGACCGGCGCATCCGGCTTGTTCAGGCCGGCTGCCGTGGCGCGCATCGAACGATCCAATGCGTGAACGGCTTGCTCCTGACCACGAATGCGGGTGCGCAAGTCGGTGGCGAAACTCGCGACCTTGGCATTGTGCTCACGGGCCAATTGCGTCAGTGGAACGCCGGTCCAGGCGCTGATCACTTCGGCGACCAGGCGCGGGCAAACTTCGAAGCTCACCAGGCGCTCTTTGAGCTGAAGTTCGGTCAGCGCGTTGTGAGTTTCGTTGAGTGCGCTTTCCAGCGTTTCGACGTTTTGCACTTCGTCCACTGCCAGCGTTTCGATCACGCGGCCTTCGGCATCTTCTTCAACCGTGACAGTGGGCTCGACCGCAGCAGCTTCGCGGGCCTGGGCCAGTTGCTGACGCAGCTCCAGCAGGCGCTCGGCCAGTTCTTTCTGCTCGGTCCAAAGGGTTTCCAGCGCGGCGCTTTCCTCTACGGCGGCAGCCAGGCGATCTTCCAAAGCGTCCAGCGCTTCGTGATCGATCAGCAAGCCGGCTTCGGCATCCCGACGCAGGGCTTGACGCTGACGGCCACCTTCAGCCAGTTCACCCCGCAGGCGTTCAAGGCTTTCCGGTGCAGCGGCGAGGCTGATGCGCACGCGAGCGCAGGCGGTGTCGAGCACATCAACGGCCTTGTCCGGCAGCTGGCGACCCGCGAGATAACGCGCAGATAGCTCGGCCGCCGCAACCACCGCGTCATCGCGCAGATAGATGCCGTGGCTCTTCTCGTAGACCTGAGCCAGGCCACGCAGGATGGTCACCGCTTCGCTGACGGTCGGTTCGTGCAGTTGCACCGGTTGGAAACGACGGGCCAGGGCCGGGTCTTTTTCGAAGTACTTCTTGTACTCCGCCCAGGTGGTAGCGGCGATGGTGCGTAACTCGCCACGGGCCAGGGCTGGCTTGAGCAGGTTGGCCGCGTCGGAACCGCCGGCATTGCCGCCCGCGCCAATCAGTGTGTGAGCTTCGTCGATGAACAGAATGATCGGTTTCGGCGAGGCTTTGACTTCATCGATCACGCCTTTGAGGCGACGTTCGAACTCGCCTTTGACGCTGGCGCCCGCCTGTAACAGGCCCATGTCCAGCGATAGCAGCTCGACGCCTTTCAAGACTTGCGGCACTTCGCCCGCCGCGATGCGCGAGGCCAGGCCCTCGACAATCGCGGTTTTACCGACGCCGGCTTCACCGACCACAATCGGATTGTTTTTGCGGCGACGGGCGAGGATGTCGACCATCTGCCGAATCGCGCCATCGCGGCACAACACCGGGTCGAGTTTGCCGTCGCGGGCTTGTTGGGTCAGGTTGTGGGTGAAGCGCTGCAATAGCGATTCGCCGGGCACGGCGGGCTTACCGGTGGCTGGTTGTTCTTGCTGCGACAGGGCGAACTCTTTCAGGCGCTCGATGTTCAGTTTGGCCAGCAACGACTGGTAGCGGCTGCCGGCATAGCGCATGGGATTGCGCAGCAATGCGAGGATCAACGCCGCTTGCTCGACCTGGCTCTGACCCAATTCGAGGTTGGCCACCAGCAAGGCGTCTTGCAGCCACTGCACCAGCTCCGGGGCGAACACCGGGTTGCGCGAGGCGCTGTGCTCGACCCGCGATTGCAGCGCGGCGCTCAGTTCGCCGGCATCCACTTCAGCATCCTGCAACGCTCGGGCGAGCAAGCCTTGCGGGCGCTCCAGCAAGCCCAGCAGCAAGTCTTCAACGAGGATCTTGCTGCCGCCACGGGCGACGCAGCGTTCGGCCGAACTTTCCAGGTCACGACGGGTTTCGGCGTCCAGCGCCTGGATAAGTTGTTGCAGGTCTACGTTGATCATTGGTCATCTGTCCTTAATGAATTTTGCTGCCCAGGGTCACCACACCGTCCGCTTGTTCGCGGCCCAGCCAACTGGTCCACCCCAGGCGGCAGGCGTTCTGCTCGCCGATGCGCAGTTCGCGGATTTCTTCCTGGCGCAACACCAGGCGAATGTCGTAATCGAGCGGGTCACGCAGGGTGAACCGCACCAGCGCGCAGAGCGGCTGGTAGCCGAAACCGATCGGCAGGAATTCGTGGAAGCGTTGCCAGTCGAGCTCGCGAATGTGAATACGGAATTTGCCGCTGCGATCACGCACGTGTTCGCCCAGCACCAGGTCTTCGCCGAGCACGCTGTTGGCGCGCCCCAGGCGATTGCGCTGCTCGTCGAGGATTTCGACGCTGCGCTCGATGCATTGCTCGATGGTCAGTTCGGCGTGCTTGAAGTAGTAACGCAGCACCGCTTCGATCAACGCCGCCGAGTGCGCCCGCAAGCTGAGCAAGCCGAGGTACGGCAGCAGGCGTTTCCAGTTCAGTTCCTGAGCCTTGCGGATCTCTTCGCCGCCGAGGCCGATCAACGCAAACAGCTGCGACGAAAACGGGTCGAGGGCGCCGCTCTGGAAGCTTGCGCGGTAACGGTATTTTTTCCAGATCGGCAGCATCAGCCGTTGCAGGCGATGGTGGAACAGGTCGAGAAAGTTGCGGGTCGGATTGCCGTCTTCACTATCGCCCAGGGCCTGTTCGCCGTAGAACGCCGGCAGTGGCGAGCCGGAACCCACCAGGCCAATCAGGTTGAAACGCAAACGCGCACGCATTTGCCCGTGCTCTTCGAAAAACTCCACGCGATCGACGTCACTGCCAGGGAAACCCAGGCTCGGATTGGCCTGGAATTCCAGCTGGTCGTACAGATCGTCTTCGCAGAGGCACGGGTGCGCCTCGCGTAGCCGGTCGACTACCAGCAAAACAGCCTGAAACAGCGAATATTCGCGTATTACCCGGGTCAGCCTGCTTAAAGCAGGGGCTGCAGGCCCATGCGTGGTGTCCATTGGTACACCTCTCCCTGTGTACTTTTTACCCGCAGCTCGTGGAACGAATTGAGACTGGCGTAAAGCGCGAAAAACTCATTGAGAACCGAAGCGAAAACGAACAGGTCGCCCTCGCCGATATACCCTTGCGGGTCGATAGTCAGCTCGGTGCGCAACCCGCGTACCGGCAACCCTCGGTGCAAGCGGTCGATGTGTTGGTGTTTGATCGACTTCAGCCCGCCTAGCAGGCGCTTGCTGACTTTTTCCGCGTGTTGGTCGTAGTAGCGCGGCAGGTCGTAGGTTTCGAGAATCACCTTCAACGCATTGACGTCGGCCAGCGACAGGTAGTTGAGCGACATGTTGCTGATCAGCTTCCAGAGGAAGTCACGGTTCAGCGGCGGCGCATAACTTGGGGTGGCCGGGGTGATGTTGCGGAAACGCAGGAACTCCGGCGTCTCTTCGCAGCCCAGGCAGATGTCGCCGAGCTTGAGCTTGCGCGGCAGGTTCTGGTTGGTGCACATCAGGTCGATCGACAGGGTTTCGTGGCCTTCGGTGTGGCGAATGCCGAAGCTCAGGTACGTGTCGAGGCCATCGTGCAACGAGGACGAACGCTGGCGGATGCTGTAGTGCGGACGGCTGTTGGGCACGTCAAAACTCGGGTCGTGCTCGAACGATTCGAACGGCACGTATTCCTGATAACCGACGCCGCCTGGCTTCCAGCCGGTGACGGTTTGCACCGAAAACACGCCACAGTTTTCCAAGTCGAACTTGGCCGGCAGCAGCAGGTATTCGTCCTGTGTGCCGTCGAGACGGATCGGCAACGCATCGTGCTTGAACAGGTTGACGATCGGTGTGCAGTAGAGCTTCACATTGTCCAGCGTCGGGCGCAGGCGCTGAATGCCGCTTTTGCGAATATCGAAGCGCAACTCCAGGCCACGCATCTGCTTGAGCGTGTCTTCCGGCAGGGCCTTGAGCAGGTCCAGACCGTTGATGTCGACGAACAGGAACTTGTCCTGGAAGGCGAAATACTCCTGCAAATAGCGATAACCACGGAAGGTGTTCAGCGGATACGGGATCAATGCTTCTTCTTCGGCAAAACCCAGTGGCTGCACGCAGTCGCCCGGCATCTTGAATGCCATCGGCGTGCCGTTCACGCCGTTGACTGGTGTGCCGGAGCCGTCCAGCGGAATCAGCTCGATGCCTTCCAGGTTGCGCAACAGGCTCAGGTACAGCATTTGGCTGATGTAGCGCTCACCGGCGAAGTGCAGACGCAAACGGCTCAGTTCCAGCTCGCCGAGATGACCGTCGGCACTCATCTCCAGACGCAGGCTCAACAGCGAACCGTCCCCCTTCACCGAGTAAGTCAGCGCGGCCAGATCCAATGGCAACACCTCAGTCGGATAACTGGTGCGAAAACGGCAACGCACGCCATCGATCGGCATGCTCTCGACCGGCGTGTCGCGCTCGACCATTACCGCAGGCCCCGATCGCGTCAACGGATCGAACTGCAAAATGCTGAACGCCGGCAGCGGCCGCATGTAGTTGGGCCACAGCAGATGCATCAGCGAATGGCTCAGTTCCGGCAACTCGTCATCGAGTTTCTGACGCAGGCGGCCGGTCAGGAATGCAAAGCCTTCCAGCAACCGCTCCACGTCCGGATCCCGCCCGGCCTGACCCAGGAAAGGCGCCAACGCCGGGCTACGCTCGGCGAATCGACGACCTAACTGGCGAAGTGCGGTGAGTTCGCTTTGGTAGTAGTGGTTAAAGGACACGCGCAATACCTGTTTGTCGTTAACTGACGTTGACTTGACCGCTGCCATCCAGGCGCGCGGCGAAGCTGACCTGACGCTTGAAACCATCGACTTCCAGCAGGCCTTCGATGCTGAAGGACAGGCGAAGCTGATCGTGGTCACGCGGCAGGGAAATGACACGCACATTGCTCAGGCGTGGCTCGTAGGCTTCGATGAATTTTTCGATGGCCAAACGGGCCTGACTCAGGGAGTCGTGCAGGCTCAGGCGCATGTCATTGAGATCGGGTAGCCCGTAATCGGACAGTGTCTGCACGCTGCCCGCCCGGGTACTGAGCATCTTGGCCAGATGGGCAGCCACGGACGCCATGGCGCAGACCTCGAGGCTCCAGCCGACGCGTTTGTCGGCATCGCCACCCAGGCGTTCGAAAAGGCTGCCGTATCCGGTCATGAGTCGCTCCGCTTACTCTTTGTCCAGCTTGCCAACCAGCGACAGGGTGAAATCGGCCCCCATGTACTTGAAGTGCGGGCGCACGTTCAGGCTGACGCGGTACCAGCCCGGCTCGCCTTCAACATCGCTGACAATGATCTGGGCGGCGCGCAGTGGGCGACGGCCGCGCACTTCGGCGCTCGGATTTTCCTGGTCGGCCACGTACTGGCGAATCCACTTGTTGAGTTCCAGCTCGAGGTCGGTACGTTCTTTCCACGAACCGAGTTGCTCGCGCTGCAGCACTTTCAAGTAGTGAGCCAGGCGGTTGACGATCATCATGTACGGCAATTGGGTGCCGAGCTTGTAGTTCAGCTCTGCGGCCTTGCCTTCCGCGCTGATGCCGAAGAACTTCGGCTTCTGCACCGAGCTGGCGGAGAAGAACGCCGCGTTGTCGGAGCCTTTGCGCATGGTCAGGGAGATGAAGCCTTCCTCGGCCAGTTCATATTCACGACGGTCGCTGACCAATACTTCGGTCGGAATCTTGGTTTCGATTTCGCCCATGCTTTCGAAGTGGTGCAACGGCAAGTCTTCAACCGCTCCACCGCTCTGCGGGCCGATGATGTTCGGGCACCAGCGGAATTTGGCGAAGCTGTCGGTCAGCTTGGTGCCGAATGCGTAGGCGGTGTTGCCCCACAGGTAGTGCTCGTGGCTGTTGGCGACGGTTTCTTTGTACACGAACGATTTGACCGGGTTTTCTTCCGGGTCGTACGGGTTACGCAGCAGGAAACGTGGCACGGTCAGGCCAACGTAACGGGAGTCTTCCGACTCGCGGAAGCTCTGCCATTTGGCGAATTGCGGGCCGTCGAAGTGATCTTTCAGATCCTTCAGGTCCGGCAGACCGGTGAAGCTTTCCAGGCCGAAAAACTTCGGGCCGGCCGCGGCAATGAATGGCGCATGGGACATGCAGGCAACGCTGGAGACGTACTGCATCAGTTTCACGTCCGGCGAGCTTGGGGACATGAAGTAGTTGGCGATGATCGCGCCCACCGGCTGACCACCGAACTGACCGTATTCCGCGGTGTAGATGTGCTTGTACAGGCCCGCCTGCATTACTTCCGGTGAATCTTCGAAATCGTCCAGCAGGTCCTCTTTGGAGACGTTGAGGATTTCAATCTTGATGTTTTCGCGGAAGTTGGTGCGGTCGACCAGCAACTGCAGACCACGCCACGACGATTCCAGGGACTGGAAAGATGGGTGGTGCAGGATTTCGTCCATCTGACGGCTGAGCTTGGCATCGATCTCGGCGATCATGCGGTCAACCATGGCCTTCTTGACTGGCTCACCGTTGTTCTGCGGCTTGAGCAGCTCTTCGATGAAGGCCGATACACCGCGCTTGGCGATGTCGTAGGCTTCGTCGTCCGGGGTCAGGCGGGTTTCGGCGATGATGCTGTCGAGAATGCTGTATTCGCCGCTCTCTTTGCTATTTTGCTGTGCTGCGCTAGTGCTCATTGTTGGCTTCCTTGACTGATAGAGGCTCAGACGTTTTGGACGGCGTCCTGGGCTGTGGCATTCAAGCCCAGCTCATTCAGTACGCGACCGCGGGATTCGTCGTCGGCGAGCACGCCTTCGATGGCTTTGCGGAAGGCAGGCGCGTTGCCCAGCGGGCCTTTGAGGGCCACCAGCGCGTCGCGCAGTTCCATCAGTTTTTTCAGCTCAGGCACTTGCTCGACCAGGCTGGCCGGGTTGAAGTCCTTCATCGAGTTCACGCGCAATTGCACGCCCAGTTCTTCAGTGCTGCCCTCTTCCTGAAGACGGTTCGGCACGTTCAACGCCAGGCTCAGCTCTTGCTTGGCCAGCACTTCGTCGAAGGTCATCTTGTCGATGCTGATCGGCTTGCGATCTTCGACTTTACGTTCGTCCTTGCGGTGGGTGTAGTCACCGATTGCCAGTAGTTTCAACGGCAATTCAATCTCTTCCTGAGCACCACCGGTGGCAGGCTTGAAAGTGACGTTGATGCGTTCCTTGGGGGCTACCGAGCCTTCTTTGGCCATGGCTTTTCTCCTTGCGGTTGTGGCCCGGGGGCCTATTCGAGTACCACTTCAAGATCGAGGTGGCACAACCTGCGATAAATCTCTTCCTTGCGTTCACGTACGGCATGGTTCTGCGGCAGCAACTCGCAGCAGCTATGCAGTAAATGCAGCACTTGCAGCGCAAGATCGGGCTCCCAGGCGTGCAGGCCTGAGTCCTGTAATGTTTGGTCAAGGGTTTCGAGTTGGGTCTTGGCCAGTTCGTATTTCTTGGCCATGAAGCACAGCCGCGCGAGGGCGAACTGCCAGGAGAACCGGACGCGCCCGCCGTGGGCGGCCTGCAAGCCCTGCTTGAGGATCTGCACGGCGGCCTTGAGGCCGTCCTTGCGCAGAATCGGCAAGACTTCTTCCAGGGCCACTTCCCAGGCCGTCTGACTGTCGGCGACTTCGACTTTGCGCGGCGCGCTGGCGCTTTGCAGATGCGGCATGACGTAGGCGCTGACCCAGGCGCGAGTGGCCGGATCAGCGAACGGTACGCCGTCATGGAAACGCAATTCGATGATGCCGGGCAGGCGCTGAATCAACAGCGCGAAGTGGATTTCCACTTCGCGCATGGCCATCTCGGCGTTGAGCCCCTGGAGGCACTCCCACACCATTCGCTGGCCATCAAACCAGAACGGCGCCTTCGCCAGGCTTGCCTCCAGCTTTACCAGCAGGTCAGCGTATTTCCCTTGGTCATAGCGGTCCTGATAGGACTTGAGTTTGTCGGCGGGCACCCCGCGCAGAACGGTGATCTGCTCGGCGTTGCGCTCGGGCACCGCGTCGATGGGCAACCACAACAACGTGCGATTGAGGCGCAAGGCGCGCAGGTCGGTGGCTTTCTGCTTGAGCCACCAGGCACATAACGGACGGGCGCTGTCTTGCTGGGCGCGCAAGGCCTTGTGGGCATCTTTCTCGTTGTCGATCGGCGCGCCAGGAGTAAGCAACTGCGTGGCAGCCTGTTTGACCTGTGCCACCGCAGCCCCCACTACACCCGGCTCGGGCTGGTTGTCGGCGGCGCGCTGAACCATGTTCTTCAAGCGACGGGAGATCGGCAGCAGCAACGGCGCATCGTCGCCCAAGTGCTCGGTGCAAGCGGCGTCGAGGCCTTCCAGATGTTCGACCAGACGGCGGAACAGCGGCAATTGCTCTTTGATCGCAACGTTTTCGTTCAGCACTTGCTCGAGCCGCGGCACCAACCAGTTGATGGCGGCGGTCCGGGTGCGGGGTTTATTTGGATGAACGTCGGCCCAATGGTTTTCACACAGGTGGTGCAACACACCGAGGCCGGCCAGTAACCCCGGGAAGGATTCGCGCTGGTACAGGGCCCAGGTCAACCACGCGCCAACACGCAAATCCTTGGACTGGGTGCGCAGCAGGTTTTCACTGATTTCGCGGATTTTCTGCCAGTCGACCTGACCGCTTTCGTGCATGGACGAGGCTTTACCCAGCTCACTTTCCAATGCCTCATATTCGTTCGAAAAACGAACATCCTCGCCCGCAAAACACTCTTGGGAAACAGAGGTTCTGGCGAGCTCGAGGTAATGAGCGGAAAGTTTGTTTGAATAAGACATCCATGGCCTTTAGTCAGAATTACAGTCAGATGCCAGCGGCACAAAACGCTCTCGACGAGTTGAGTAAAGTCTCACCGACTTGAGATCGCACTTTTTAAAAGTTTGCATTTTGTGTTTATCAGAATGACAACTAGCAAGCGATCTATTAAGCAGCAAGACGAAACATCTCTATTGCTTGTAGGAAATCTCCCTACATATTGCACGATGCCAGGAAAACATCTCCTCGTCTGACAGACCGCCTATAACCACTGGGCTAGAGGCTTCTCTTTCACTTGGCACAATCAACGCCGTTTTCATTGTCGATTCGCTGCCGAGAAAGGCGTGAAGCATGCCAAAAATAAAAACTGATGAATGTAGGAGTATTCCGAAATATTACGTTTTCAATGAATAAAACGATGAACGACAGCCGTCAACTTAAAAGCGCCCTGCAATGCGGCACATGTAAAACAAAACTGCATGGATTCTTCTACAAATACAGAAGTTACGGACAGGGCACCAGGAACTTTCCTACATCAATTGTTTTGCCCGCTTGTTAGTGCCGTCGACAATTAACGCATGGCCCAGGAGTTAAAATTGAAAAACGGGCCTTCAAGTACGCCTCTACAACTCATGCACGTCGTTTGCCCGTGCTATCGACCCGCTGCACCTCGGCAAAGATCTCGGTAATCGGCCGTCGTGGCTGACGTTTGTGCAAGGCGCGGACCTGTGCGCTCAGGCACAGCAGTTCTTCACTCGGCTTGGCCCATTGTTCCTTCGGCAGCGGCGCGGACCATTGGCGCATGACTTCGGGCAGGGCCTGCGGGGCCAGTTGCTGGAGGCGACGGATTTCCCATTCGGTCAGGTGGTTGGGAATCGTCCACAGGGTCATCACGTGGTACAGGTACCAGAAGAAGCCGGACACCCAACCCCGTTGGCCATCGCGGATTCGCTGATGCAGGCGCGCGCGGGCGTTGTGGAAAGTGTGCAGGCCTTCGTGGGGCGGGTCGTCGGGGCCTTGCAGGTCTTGCGGGTCCTGGATGGATTTGAGGTCGTGGATTTCGTATTCCATGTAACCGCGGATGGCTTCCCAGTGGCTGATGGCCAGGGAAAGGCCAAAGCAGGGGAATTCGACGCTGGTGAGGGTTTCGCCGTGCTGGAAACCGATGCCCATGCCGTATTGGCGGTGGATGCCGTATTGGGTGGCGCCCTGGGCTTCGATGACCCAGGCCGAGAGGGATTCCCAGGGGACGAAGACGGGCTCGGTGGCGCCTTCGGGCATGAAGCAGACTTCGCGGCGTTGGCGGTTGAAGCGGGTTGGGATGATTTCGGCGCGCTTGTTGTGGTTGTGATGCCAGACGCCGAGGCCGATGGCTAGGGTGGAGAAGCCGGTTACTAGCCCGTAGCCATAGCCTTCATCGAAAATACCGGTCACTGAGCCCCTGATATCTTCCCAACCGTAACCAAAAACAACTCCTAGAAACCCAGTGAATAGCGGAAAAAGAAATACAACCATGAAGGTTCCGCTGAATGGTAAGCCTAGAGTCATTTGCCACATAAAGACTTGCGGTGATCCCAACCCGAAGTCCATGTACACCTCATTTAGCTCGCCGATATGCGGACCATGCGGCGGTATCGCTGTCGGTAATGGCAACGGCGCGAGATAAGTGATTTTTCCAGTGGGAAACGGTTCCACATCTCCGGCTTTTCGGGGCTGCTCAAGGTGCGGCGCAGGCAGGGTGCTTTCAATGTTGGTGGGCATGGTCGGCCAACTCCAGCAAATGGGTTTCAACCAGCAACATGGGCGGATGCTCGGTGACAGCTTGACGGGGCAGCGCAGGGAAACGTCCCGCAGCACGGGGGTTAAGGTGAATGACCCGAACGCGAGAAAACCACCCGCCCTTGGCGTTCAAGGTCTGGATACAGACCGCCAGCTCCAGTGTTTCGGACGCCGGGGTGAATTCGGCGTCGGGATCCACCGGATATTGCAGGCACAGCACCAGCCGTTCGGGGCTTGTTTGCACGATGCGCAGGCTGTTTGCGACTTCCTCACTGACGACGTCCTTGCGCTCGCGCGGTACTCCACGGCTGTGCAGGGGAACGGAAAGACGGTGGGCGCCGATCCCCAGGCGATAAGTCGCTTTGCCACTTTGGATCAGTTCCGGGTGTTTTTCCTGATAGTCGAGCAGGGCTTTACGGCTGTAATAGCTCATGCGCGACGCTTGCCCGTCGGATTCAAGCGCTGCACTTCAGCAAAGATCTCGGTGATCGGGCGTCGTCGCTGACGTTTGTGCAGGGCGCGGACCTGTGCGCTCAGGCGCAGCAGTTCTTCACTCGGTTTCGCCCATTGCTCCTTCGGCAACGGCGCGGACCATTGGCGCATCACTTCGGGCAGGGCCTGCGGGGCCAGTTGCTGGAGGCGGCGGATTTCCCATTCGGTCAGGTGGTTGGGAATCGTCCACAGGGTCATCACGTGGTACAGGTACCAGAAGAAGCCGGACACCCAACCCCGTTGGCCGTCGCGGATGTGCTGGTGCAGGCGCGCGCGGGCGTTGTGGAAAGTGTGCAGGCCTTCGTGGGGCGGGTCGTCGGGGCCTTGCAGGTCTTGTGGGTCCTGGATGGGTTTGAGGTCGTGGATTTCGTATTCCATATAGCCGCGGATCGCTTCCCAGTGACTGATGGCCAGGGAAAGGCCGAAACAGGGAAATTCGACGCTGGTGAGGGTCTCGCCGTGCTGGAAACCGATGCCCATGCCGTATTGGCGGTGGATGCCGTATTGGGTGGCGCCCTGGGCCTCGATGACCCAGGCCGAGAGGGATTCCCAGGGGACGAACACGGGGTCGGTGGCGTCTTCGGGCATGAAGCAGACTTCGCGGCGTTGGCGATTGAAGCGGGTGGGGATGATGGCGGCGCGTTTGTTGTGAGTGTGGCGCCAAGTGCAGAGGAGGATGGTTAAGGCGGAGAAGCCGGTAACTAAGGCATATCCATAGATGGCGAAGAATAAATCAATGACAAATTCCCATGTGTAAGCGAAGTCATATCCGAACATAAGGCCCATGCACCCAATCGCTGGCGGGATTAGGAACGTGATCATGAAAGCACCACTGAACGGTAATCCTAATATGACCTGCCATGAAAATACCTGAGGCGATCCTAAGCCAAAATCCATGAACACCTCATTCAGATCCCCGATATGCGGACCGTGCGGCGGTAGCGCTGTCGGCAGGGGCAACGGCGCGAGATAGGTAATCTTCCCAGTGGGAAAAGGCTCCACATCGCCCGCCTTTCGGGATTGCTCAAGTTGCGGCGCAGGCATCGGGCTATCAATCTTGATGGGCATGGTCGGCCGACTCCAGCAAATGGGTTTCAACCAGCAACATGGGCGGATGCTCGGTGACGGCTTGACGGGGCAGCGCAGGGTAACGTCCCGCCGCACGGGGGTTAAGGTGAATGACCCGAACACGAGAAAACCACCCGCCCTTGGCGTTCAAGGTCTGGATACAGACCGCCAGCTCCAGCGTTTCGGACGCCGGGGTGAATTCGGCGTCGGGATCCACCGGATATTGCAGGCACAGCACCAGTCGGTCGGGGCCTGTTTGCACGATGCGCAGGCTGTTTGCGACTTCCTCACTGACCACGTCCTTGCGCTCACGCGGTACTCCACGGCTGTGCAGAGGAACGGAAAGACGGTGGGCGCCGATGCCCAGGCGATGAGCCGGTTGACCGCTCAGGGGCGGCTGAAAATCATTGAGCTGGAACCCTGGCAGCACCAGATGGATGTCCTTGGGCCTGGCCTTTAGCAGCAGGTTTTTCAGCCAGGAGTCATGTGCGTTCGGCCCCAGTTGCGCATACGGGGCGTGAAGCAAATAGGCCAGGTAACCTTGATAGTCATCCAGGGTATGGTCACCGCGTTCATCCGCATCCAGGCTCCAGGGCGTGGTTTTCAGCCACTTATCGTGAGCGCTGAGGTTGTAGCGGTTGTATAGCCAGGTGCCCCCAGTTCCAGCACGGTGAACAGGGCGCCAGCGAGGTTGAAGCGGAAGAACACGGTGGAGAGACGGGTGCCCGCAGCAGCCCAGGCGGCGGTTCTTGCGGCGCTGTTTTTTGCGACCAACACGTTAATCGCGGCACGACCGGTGTGACTCAAGCCATAGGCATTGACGGTCGTCATGCCTGCAGCGCCCGCTGTCGCGAGGGCTGCACTGTTCTGCGCCGCAGCATTCCCGCTACGCGTCGCCTGTTGCCAATTCTGGTGGTGGTTGATGAGGCTGACCATTGAAGAGGCAAATCCTAAAACGTAGGTAAAGCCACCCAAACCAACATGCATCTTGCCCATCTGCACAGGCACATTCTGCAAAGCATGATGCTGAAGACCCGCGACGAGTGCGGCGCTACGTGCCTTCAACGCCGTATCAGCCAGACTTTGCGCCGCGGTGAATCCCGCCGCACCAGTCGTAAAACTCGCACCAATCAACGGCTCCAACTTACGCTTGTCTCGTGATTGGTTAAACGTTTCCCTCATGACCGAAACCAAATTCACCCCCTGCACCAAAAACACCAACGACCCCATCCCCTCGCTCCGAATCAAACTCGCATTCGGCACCGACCCCACCCCCAGCCGAATATCTTTCAGCAAACTCCGCACCTCCAACTGCTGCGCCGGCGGAAACACCAACGTCACCCCCGCCCGAGCCGGCGTTGCGCCATACAGACGCATCGACTGATCCGGCAGCTCCGCAATCGGGCTCAGCGCCCCGGCCAAGCGGCCTTCGAGCAGCGTCAGCTCTGCACGCACGCGCACGATTTCGGTCTGCAATTCCACCGCCCGTGGCGTCTTGTGCCCCGCCCGGTTTTTGTTGTGGGTGAACTGGTTGCGCTCACGGGTCAGCATTTTCAGGTAGTCGCGCTCACTGAGCAGTTCCTTGAGGTTGGTTTGCAGTGCCGCGTGTTCCGCCGGGCTGGCGACGGTGAAAGTCACGCCGGTGGTTTTCGCCGCGTCGAGGATCCGTGGCGACAAGGCTTTGGGCAGACGCCGGAACAGTTCGTCGAGGTCGGGGACTTTCCCGCCCGCCAGGTCGAAGCCTTCCAGCGCGCGGCTCAGGCCCAGGTTCAGCGCCGGGCTGAGGCTGTGCTGGGCCGCGTCGGCGACGGCGCGGGTGGGCTCGGGCAGATCGTCGAGCGCCGGCAGGTGCGGTTGTTCGATGTTGTGTAATTCGCCCAACCAGTGCGGCAGGTTGTTGAACATCCCCATGCCGGCGTTGAACAACGTCGTGTATTGCGCGGCCCGTTCCGGCTGGAGGCGCAGGGGCAAGGTGTAGAACAGTGGCCGGGTCAGTTCCGGGTGTTGCTCCAGATAGCCCAGCATCTTTTCGCTGGCGTGGTCGCTGCGGCAGATGTCCTTGAGGCAGGCGTATTCGGCGCTGAAGGCCTGGTGGCATTGCGCTTGATCCTGCGCGTCGTAATACCAGGCCGAGCGATGGAAGCGACCGGCCGCCACCAGCAGGGTGCGGTCGGCGGTGATGCGTTCGAGCAAGCGGTTCCAGCGGCCCAGGTCGTCGCGATGCTGAAACAGCGCAGCGTCCATGGCCGGCCGGTGGATGAAGTCGTTGACCCCGCGTTTGCCACTGAAGCTGGAGCCTTCGAGCACCTCGACGATGCGCTTGTTTTGCTCGTGGCCGAGCTTGATCAAGGTATCGAGGTGACGGTCGACGAAAGCGTCGGGGGCGAGCTTGAAATGGTGGCGCGCGTAGTAACGCCGGTCGGCCTCGTCACTGGCGCGGCTGTGGGCGGTGAAGTCGGGTGTGGCGCCCTGGTACCGGGCGAATTTGAACGCTTCGGCCTGCGCTTCTTTACGTGCTTGCTCCAGTGCCGGGGGCACGGGAGCGTCCAGCGGCGCGACCTTGCCGCCCTTGTTCAGGTACTCCAGCAAGGCTTTGCGGGTGTGCTCGCGATCCGGCTCCGGCAACTGTTGCAGATCGGCAAACAGCGCCTGGACGCGCGGATCGTCGCTGGCGTCGGCCAGGTTGCCGATATCTGCCGCACTGAGCTGGCTCAGGGATTCGATGTAGCAGGCCAGCAGGTAATCGCGTTCGTTGTGATCGGCATTGCTCCAGTCGTCGACCCAACCGACCACGGTGTCTTGATAGTCGGCCAGGTCGCGCAGCACGCCGAGGTCGTCCTGCACCACCAGAAACAGCGTGTCGTCCTGATAAGCCGGGCGCACCCGCCCGAGCAACTCGCCGATGTGCGCCTCGCGAAAACGCCGCGGCTGCTCCCACAAATAGGGTTCACGTTCGTGCTCGGGGGCATCGCTGACGTGCAGCGTCGGCAATAGAACGGCGTCCGGTGGCGACTCCGCTTCCTGTTCAGTGCGGTCTTGTGCGGCTTGCACCTGCCGGGCCGGATCGGTCGCAATCTCCGCCAGCCACCGTTTGCCTTGCGCGACCGTCAGCAAGTGCGTGCCACCGGTTTGGCAATGCACCGGGCCGAGATCGACGGCTTGCATGAAGTGGTCGCGCTCGGCGCGGCTGTCGAGCACTTGCGCGCATTTGGCTGCCGTCCATTGCACTTCGGCAAAGCTCACCTGCAAGGTGCTGCGCCTTGAAAACACCAAGGCCGGACGCTCCTCGATGGGCGTGCGCTGATCGTCATCGACCTTGGCGCCCTTGTGCAGCAAGGCGCTGATCACTCCGTTGAGCACCTGATACTCGTGCAAATGGCCGGTGACGCTGTCGATGACGTACAACCAGCCATCGCGCAGCAAGCGGATGCCCAGCGGGCGGGTCGTCAGGGCGTAGGGCAGCTTCAGCTCGGCACTCGGATCGAGGGGCTTTTCCACCAGGCCGTAACGCAAGGGCAACAACTGCACGTGGGTTTGCCGCAGCGGGCACGCACCGAGGGAGCCGATGGGGGATTTGGACGCGGCGGCCGCCGCGAGGTCGGCAGGGTGTGGCTTGTTCATGGACGACCTCTTTCATTTGCCCATTGGCGGGCCAGGTCAGCGGCCAGTACGATGCGCTCGCCGATGGGTTGCAGGGAGGGGCTATGCAGCAATCGATTGATCTCGGGATGCTGGCCTAGGGGAGATCCGTCCAGCCGAGCCATGACGTTGGCGTAATAAAACAATTCGGATTGGCTGCTCAAACCCAGCGTGCTGGCCTCCGCCTCCAGCTGTTCAAGCATTGACCAACGCTGAGCCACGGTTTCGCCGCCATGACGCTCCGGAAAGTTTTTGAGCAAATGAGCGTCGAGTTCGAGCAACGCGCGACGTCGATCAACCCGGTCCAATGCTGCATTGAGTTCAGGGCTCAGGCGATAGGGCGTGGTCAGTTCCGGGTATTCGGGCAGTCGCGGTTGATGACGCTGCCAAATGGCGCTGACGCTGTCGGCCATCACCACACAAGAAAGGGGACCGAACAACCGCTGATCGCCACTCGCGAACAATGCCTGCGCCACTGCCGCATCGGCCAGACGCAGGGCCACCGGCAGACCTTCGGGCAATTCGACGATCAGCAGTTTGCGCAAGTGTTGGGCGACGTCATGCGCAGGCGCGGCGCTGAACAACAGCACGGCCCATTCTTCATGCGCCTGTTGCCGATAGAACTGAATAATCGGTTCGTCAGGTTGTTGGATCGCCACCAGCATTGGCGAGATATCGCGCAGCGCAGTGAAGGGCGCACAGTTATACAGCGCAACAATATTTGCGCCTGGACTGAGTTGTTTCAAGCGCTGCGGCAGGTCGCTCAAGGTCGCGCCGTCCAGCAACAGGAAAGCCTGTTGCTCGCTCCATGGCAGGTCTTCAGGCAGAGAGGTCGAGAGGTTCATGCTTGGCCGGCCTCGCAAATCAGGCAGCGCGAGGCGCGGGTTGAAATCAACGCATGGCGCTGCTGGGCCGCATCGAACGTCACTTTCAACAGCGGCAAGGCGCCCGGCATCAAAGGCTCAGCCGACCTGCCCACGGCCGGAGCCCCGCCCTGCACAACAGGTACGCTGCTGAAAATGCCTTCCGGGCCTATCGTCAGCCAATGACCGCCAGCCTGAATCGCCACGCGCTGACCACCGTCGATGACCACTTGTTCGTTTGCAGTCAGGTGAATGTGCCGAGTGGCATCGAGCAGGTGATTGGTGGTTCGGATATGGCGATCGCCATGAACCAGCAAGTGATCGTTCTGTTTGAGTTCGGTCAAGCGGTTGCCGTGGGTGAGGTGCTGTTCTTCGCCCCGCAGGTCGTGGCTGGATAGGCCGCCGACCACCACCGTGCGTTGGTTATCGACTTGAACGCGTTCATCGTTGAGCACGAGCTGGACAAAATCCCGTTGGGCACGCAGGGCAATTTCCTCGGCACCTTTCCGGTCCTCGATGCGCAATTCGTTGTAACCGCCCCCGCCGGGAGTGCTCTGGCTACGGAAAATGCTGCGGGTGTGCTCAGCGGGCAGATCCAGCGGCACCGGAGTCGAGGCGTTAGGCTGACAGCTGAGGACGAAAGGTTTGTCGGGATCGCCTTCGGAGAACCCCACCAGCACTTCCATGCCGACTCTAGGGATCATCACGCTGCCATATCGTTCATGGGCCCAGCCGCTGGCGACGCGCAGCCAGCAGCTCGATTGTTCATTGTGCTGACCGTCACGGTCCCAGAGCAGTTGAACCTTGACTCGGCCGTACTCGTCGCAGTAGATCTCTTCACCGGCCGGACCAGTGACGACCGCATGCTGGTTTCCCGTCATTTTCGGTTTGGGGTGTTCAAGGGCGGGTCGGAATATCACGTCCCAAGGTGTGGCCACAAAGTGGTTACGGTAGCCCTGGCTGAAACCATCCTGTGGATGACTGTCGGTGATTGACTCCTCAAGCACTGCGGGTTGCAGGCCAACATGTTCGACTTCAGTCAGAAGCCACAAGCCATTCCAGTCAGCGCGGGGGTGTTCCGTCATCTCGACGAAATGGCCGCAGCGCATGGCACTCTGATCACTGCGTCCGTTGGCTTGCCGGTAATCGGACCGATGGCGTTCCAGTGCCCGATTGGCCAGCTGTTTACCGCGTTCACGATGGGTGAACTGGCCCGGGAAAGCGTAGTCCTCAAGGTGCGGCAGCAGCGGGGTTGTAGTCTCGCTGTCGAGTTTCAGACGTGGTTTTTCGAAATCGTAATCACGACGGCTGACGTGGGTCGGACGGGTTTCCAGTCGCAGTTTGAAACGATCAATCACCGGCGCTTCGGCGACCATGCCACTGCCCGGCCTGTACGCGGTTGACTGGGGTGGTTTCGAAAAGCTGGTTTGATCGTCGCCGAACACCAGCACATGTGCGTCGGGGCTGTGCTCGAAATGGAAGTGCAGACCTTCTTCTTCACACAACCGTTGAAGGAAATGCAGATCGCTCTCGTACTGCACGCAATAGAGCCGTGGCCGGTACTCGGCGCTCAAGTGAAAGCGCCAGATATCGGGCTGCAATCCCTGGTCTGTCAGTACTTTTGCAATGATCTGCGGCACGCTCAGGTGCTGAAAAATGCGCTGGTTATGGCAGTGGCCTAGGTAGGCGAGCCGAGGCACCAAGGTCATCTGATAGCGGGTCAGGCGTTTGCCGGAATCGCCTTGGGCAACCCCATGGATCTGTCCGTGAATGCCTCCACCGTCAGGGCCGAAGCTCAGAAAAGCCGAGCGATGTAGCACAGACTCGAGGTCGAGGCCGGGGCGTTCGCTGACCAGTTCGAGTTTGACTTCGAAGGGTTGGTTGAGCCTCTCCTTGGCGCGGAATTCGAGTACCTGAAGGTCGTGGGGGAAACCTTCAATGTCGAGTTTGAAAACGACCTGATTGGCATCGCTGAGCATCCACATGTCCCTGTGTCTATTTGTAAGCACGGGACTTTGCGTGGATCTACCTATTGGCGCAGTCAGGCGGTTCGATATTTAGCGTAGGACGCTTCCGTTAAACCGAAGGTAGTCGAATATCGTTTCTTGCCAGCATTTCCGATTGTTAAACACCGATCGACAGCGCTTGTTTAAAACGGCTCAAGGTTACTTCCTGCAAGCTACAACACCTTGCGTCATTGCCTACGGCTACGCCAGAATCCGCCGGCTTGTGCGCCTTAGCCTTGGCCTCTATCGTTTCCCTGCCACTGCCTATCAGTGGTCGGGTTTAGTCGCCCGTCGATGTCAAGACGCACGATGTCTCTATCATTCAGGTATCTCTTACCTGTACTTGATGGTGGCTGTGCGCAGGGCGCTTCGGCGCGCCGATTTCTTGGCTCATCGGTCGACTAACCTGTGCACAGCTGCCTCCCTTTCGTTTAGTCGCGAACTGGTTGCAGCCTCACTCAAGAGAGAGCTAAGACATGTTCAAGGTAACTCCAAATCCGCCGGAAACCGATCCGGCATCGCCCTACGAATCACTCGATTCGAACAAGCTCCACGAAGCCGCCGAGCGCGCCCTCGACCATCACTTCCCACCCACTGAAAAGAAACCATCAAAACGCAACGGCCAGCTCTTCAGCGTCAGCCCGGGCATCAACCCTGAAACCCTTCTCGCCAATGCCTCGGAAGATTTGCTGTCCATCAGCGCCATCGCCGCCAACCTCGCCGACGATGTGGACGGCTCACGCCGATCCGTAGCCCTGGCACTCAGCCGCATGGCCGATGGGGTGCATTTGTTGGTGGAGCGAATGCTGGATCATCTGGATGAGCCGGAAATGGCGGCCATACTTGCCAAGCAGCAAAGTCGAACCTGCTGACTCGCCAAGCAGTAAAAAACCCCGATGAGTGTGTCCCACCCATCGGGGTTTTTCTCGGCACGGCGCCAAGGGGTCGCCCGTACAAAGCACCCCCACGCGTAGCGCGTGGGAATGCCTGAAGGCCTACAGAAAACTCAATCAAACATTCGGGCAAGGCACCGGTGCCCAGTCGCCCAGGTCCGGGTTTTTGCACATGCTGTTGACCTGAGTGGTGCCGGCGCTGGCGACCTGCTTGCTTTCAGCCTGTTTGGCTTTTGCGGTCTGCAGGGTTTTCTCGGTGGTGACCGCTTCTTTCGGCACGGCTGGCAGCACCGGTTTTTTCGCCGGTTTCACCGCTTTTTTGCTCTTGGTCGGTGCCACGACCGGCGTGGTGTCGGCAGTTGCCACGGTGACCACGTCAGTGCGCTGCACGCCTACTTGCTGCAGGTCTTTTTCGTAGGCCTGGGTGTAGTTGTTCAGGTCTTCGCTGGCTTTACCGTTTACCGCGACGATCAGGTCGTTGGACTCCTTGAGGCCCGCGACGATTTCTACCAGACGCTTGCGGCCTTCGGTGTCGCTGACAGTCTTGGCCTTGCGGTCGGCGACCAGTTTGGTAAATGCGTTCTGGTAGCACTGTTGCGAAGTCTTGGCGTACGCCGTGCTGCGATCGATGTCGGCAGCGCTTTTGTTGACGTCGGTGGCGTAGGAGGCGATGCGCTGGTTGTCATCCGTGATCTGCTTCTGGCGCTCGGTGTAGTAACCGGCCGCGCCACCCGCCACGGCACCGCCCGCTGCACCGATGGCGGCGTTGCGGCCACGGTTCTCGGAATCGACCAGGGCGCCCAGCAGGGCACCGCCGACAGCGCCGACAGCCGCGCCGGTGACGACCGACTTGGTCATGTTCGAATCGGTGGCACGCAGGTGCTGCACCGGCTCGTAGCAGTTAGGGTAGTACTCGACCTTGGTGCTCGAGGCGACCTTGGAGGTCGGCGACGTGGCGCAACCGGTCAGTACGGTGCTGAAGCCAACGGCCATCAGCAGCAGATGACGCTTGGAAAGCGAAGCAATTGTTTTACGGGAGGAAAGCATGGTTGTGTTCTCTTTTAAGTTTGACTAGCTCAGCACGGCCCACCGCCGCCTGAGTCCCTTCCAAGCTCGCTGTACAACGAACGATCAAGATCGCTGAGCGTTCGATGCGAGCAGTTCCTTCAATATCGCCGCCGGGTCGGCTCGTCGTTGCTGACGATAATCACCGACATGGCGAACGAATAACGTTGCGCGCGTGACCAGGCTTTTGCCCAGTACCGGCTTGCGCTCCAACTCTTCCTTGATGCGTTGAAACTGCGCCTGGATCACGGCATCGGTGTAGCGCGTGCCGGTCGCCAGGTTGTCGATGTAGATCGCCACCGCGCCGTCCAGCGCGCTGCGGCCATTGTCGATGGCAGTAGCGAACAGCTTGGCGCTGGCCTCGTCCTTGGCGTCCAAGGCCTGTTGGCGACTCTTGTGCAAATTGGTCAGGCGAATGTTGTAGTTGTTGACGGTTTCGGCCACCAGGGCCGCCGACTGGATCAGGTTGCCGGCCGCTTCCTCGCGCTGCTGGGCGATGAGCGAGACGTTGCGCTTGAGCTCTTCGTTGACCAGCCCCAACTCGGCTTGCAGGCGCGGATCGACGCTGGCGGCAATGATGCTGTCCAGGCGTTTGGTCGGGTCCTGGGCGTCGTCGATGGCATCGGTCAGCGAAGCCAGCCGACCTTCTTTCTGCCATTGGGCAAACAGTTCCTTGTAGCGCGAACGTGGCGCCGACAACGCGCCAATCGCCACCCGGAACCCGGTGGTTTCGTTGCTTTGCTCGGTGCCGTCGGCGGCGAACAGCGGGTACTCGCGACGCATCCCGGTGAACAAGGTGCCCTCGCCTTCCAGGTAGTTGCCGCCCTTGACCACGAAACCGCCATAGGTGCCCTGGCGGCGTCCGGCGTGCACGAGTTGGAAGGATTCCTGGACCATCTCGGCGGCGTTGCCGATCACGTCGAACAGGCCGATGGGGTTGGGCAGCTTGGTACCGATCGGCATCAGGCGCGCAGCCTGGCCGGTGCCGCCAGCGACCTGGTTGAAGACTGCCCAATCGGCCAGCGGGCCGTCGCTTTCGCTGCCCTCCAGACGACGGGGAAACAGCCGCCCTTCCAAATCCTGACGACTGATGGCCTGCCCGCCACGGGCAGCGAATTCCCATTCGACCTCGGTCGGCAAGCGCACAAAACCCAGCCCGCCCTCCTCCGCCGAGGTACCACGACCGCTCACTGGTAGCAGCTCCTTGTGGTATTTCATCAGCCAGGCGCTGTACACCGCCGAGAAGCGTTCGGCCTCGAAGCGCGACAATTTCACCTTGGGCAAACGCCCGGCCATGCCTTGCGGTGCCTCGGCTTGCAAGGCCTCGCAGGCCGGCGCCGGCTCGCCGCTGGCCAGCGATTGCGCCTGGGCCATGACCTGGGCGTATTGGCGGGCGGTGACTTCGTATTTGCCGATGAAATAGAGCATCGGTTTGAGCGGGGTCTTGGCGTCCGTCTTGGGCATCAACGGCGTAATGGTCTTGCCCCAATCCTTGGGCAGATCTTTGAGGGTGAACTGGCCGTTGATAAAGTCCCGACGGTAACCGGAGATGAACGACTGTTGATAACCGGCCTCGCCCTCGCTGAAGGGATAGCCGAGGCTGATCTCGCGGTCGTCCAGCGTGCCTTGCGCCAGGATGTAGACGTAGCGGAACACCATCTGCCCTTCGCACGGCAGCGGCAGGCTGACGTCATCGGGCAACGGCTTGGGATTGTCCAGTTTGTCGGTGCTTTCATCAGCCCAGACCATGCTGGCCAGGCTCAGCGCCACGGCGGCGCCCAGTAACTTATACATCTCGAATTCCTTCACATGCCTGGATACGCGCCACTCGCCAGCCACCACAGGCCGCTGCCACGGCGCTGACGCCGAGCACGGCCACCAGGGCCAACGCGTAGTGACGCGCCAGCAGATGGCTGGCGTACTCGCCTGGCATCTGCACAAATAAATGGTTCAGGCCCGATTGCGCCAGGCCATACAGCCCGGCGCTCAACAGGGCGGCAAGGCCGGCGCTGTACAGCGCCTGCAACACCACAAACAAAAGCAACGCCGCCGTGGAAAACCCCAGCAGGCGCAGCACCGACAACTCTCTACGCTTGCGCTCGACCGCCGCCAACGCGCCGGCAAAAATCGCCGCGAACGCTCCCGCCAAGGCCAATGCGGCGATGATCCAGAACACGATCGACAGGTTGCGGCTCAGCGATTGCACCTGGGCGATGGTCTGGGCCTGGGTCGAGACCAGCAGGTTGTGCGCAGCGAAATACTGGCGTAGCGGCTCGACATCCGTGAGACGCCGGGCGTACAGACGAAACGCCGGGTACACCCGCTGCTCTGTCACGCCCACCGCATCACCTGGCCAGCCGAGCGCAGGCACGGCGCGACCGTCCCGGTAATCTTCAGCCGCTTCGAGCAAGGCCAACGGTGCGAACACCCCGTCCCGGGCGAAGGCTTCCAGCGGCAGTACGCGCAGCACCTGAACGCGCGTGCGCTGCGCCTCGCCACGACCGGCTACTTGCCGGCCGACGCTGGCCTGCAGCCAATCACCGGCCTTGGCCCCGAGCTTTTCGGCGGCGGTCTGGCTGAGCAGCACCTGATCCAGCCCTTGGGGCACCGGCAGATTGCCGAGCAAGGGATCGTTGGCGGCGGTGGGGATCATTTCGACGGTTACCGTCGCAGCACCAGCGCTCAGATCCGCCGTCGCGGCAATCTGCCGGGTGCGCGGCAAGGCGAAAGCCACGTCGCCGCGCTGGTTCAATTGTTCGATAAACGCAGCACTGAACCGGCCGCCACCCAAGGGGATGACTTCCCGAGTGGCCGGGTCGTTTTCCAGGCGCTCGGTCAAGCTGCTGACCAGGCCGAATTTCAAGCCGAACAGCACCAGCAACGGCGCGACCACTGCCACCAGCGCCAGAACCGAACAGGCCGACAGCCACGCATCGTTGCGGTAATCCTGCCAGGCCAGGGAAGCCACCAGCGCGCGCATCAGCAGGCCTCCCCGAGGGTGGCGGTGACACCGCCATCGACGTCGCGACGACAACTGATGCGCCGCACCTGCAAACCGCTGGCGCGGGCCAGCGACTCATCGTGGGTGGCGACGACGCAGCACACGCCGTGTTCGCGGGCCTGGGTCACCAGCAACTGCATCACCCGCTCGGCGTTCAGCGGATCGAGGGCGGCGGTCGGCTCATCGGCCAGCAGCAGACGCGGCCCGTGGGCCAGGGCGCGGGCGCAGCTGACCCGTTGCCGTTGGCCGACGGACAAGTCGCCAGGTTTTTTGCCCAGTTGCTCGACGATATCCAACGCCCCGGCCAGGCGATCCACGCTGCCGTCGTCTTTCAAACCGAGCAGTTTGCGCGACAGGTCGATGTTGCCGCGCACGTCCAGAAAATCCAGCAGGCCACCGGTTTGCAGCACGTAGCCCAAGTGCCGGCGACGCAGGTCCGCCAAGGCACTTTGAGCCTCTGCACGCCACAGCCCGGCGATGTCCGTTCTGGTTTGGTCGGGCGCAAAATCAAACTGCCCGGCCTGATCCGGAGCCAGCACCAGCGCCAGCAAATCCAGCAATGTGCTTTTGCCACAGCCACTGGGACCGACCACCGCCAGTTGTTCACCGGCACGCAGTTGCAGCCGTGGAATCACCAGGCTGTAGCGTTGGCTGCCGGCGCCCCGGTTTTTGTACACGGCACTCATGTTCAACATCACGGCAGCGTCGACAACGGAACGCGGTACAAGGCATCACCCGGTTCGGCATCGCCGAAACGCACCCAGTTGGCCAAGTCGTTGTGGAAGGTTTCGTAGAGGCGGATTTTCGAATCCAGCTCGTCGATAAAGTCTTCCTGCTCGGCCACGCTCAACGAAAGCCACAAGTCCTGGGTCATGCTCAACGACTTGCTGCGATAGGGCAGCCCTTCCAGGTACTCACCCAGAACCCCGCCATTGGCCAGGTTGCCGCCCTTGCGCAAAGCCGAAGGATCGCGGCTCATGTAGGCGCTGGCGCTGGCGATTTCCTGGAAGAAATTCTTCGGCGAGCTCTGGGTCTTGCGGGCGGCATCGACGATCAGTTTCAGCGATTGCTGCAAGTCGTTGAGCTGCAATTTGGTCAGCATCACGCACACCTGGAACGCCGGCAGTGCCGGGTTGGTCAGGTCGCGGTCGGCGGTCCAGGCGCTGACCAGTTGCGGCGCCTGGCTGGCGGCTTTGCGCCCCAGGAAGTCCATGTGCATCGCGTAGCCGACGGCCGCCGATTTGTCGCTCAGGCTCGGCGCAGCGCTCAGCAGCGGCACGGCTTGCGGCTTGTCGCTGCGCACCTGATGCACCAGGTCGGCAAACACCGAACCGATCTCGTCCACCCGCTGCCCGAACTTGCGCACATCAGCGCCCGGCACCGGAATGTACAAGTCGCCGATCTGCGGATTGGCGTCGGCGGTCAGGGTGCGGTACTGGCTTTGCGCACCACCGTGGGTTTTCTTGCCGGCATCGCTGAGCAGGTGCAAGGCGTAGATCTTGATCTGCTTGCCCAGCGCGGCTTGGCGCACTTCGGCTTCGTTCATTTGCGTTGCGGCATAGGGGTCGTTCTTGCGCAAGGCACCGGCATCGGTGACCAACAGGATCAAGCGCCCGCCATAGCCGGACCAGTCCATGCCCTCGACCGCTTCCATCACACCGGCAAACGCATCTTCGTTGAACGAATGGCTGGACACCGTAGACGCCTTGACCTGCCGCGCCAGGTCCATGAAGCGCTGCGGGTCGCGGCCCTGTTCCAGGGTGATCAGGGTTTTGGCGACGTATTCCAGGCCCGGGGTTTTCTGGGTGCTGCTGCGAAAGCCCACCAGGCCGAAGCTGACGCTGCCCAACTCGCCACGCTCGGCAATGCGGGTTTGCAGTTCGTGCACGACATCGCGTACCTGATCGATGTAGGGCTGCATGGACACGGTGGTGTCCACGACCAACACCACGGCGGTGCGGAACGCGTCGGCGTTAGCGGTCGTGATCGGCGTGTTGTTGGCGGCAGCCTTCGGTGCATTACCGGGATCGATGGACGCCACGTTCAGCAACTGCACCGGCTGGCCGTTTTCATCGAAGCTCTCGCGCGAATCGAAGATCGGCAACAGGTAAAACTGGTTCTGCGGCACCGCGCTGGCCGCCGGTTCCAGGGCCAACACCCGTTGATTGTCCTCATGGTTCTGCTGGGTCTTGAGCAGCAGGTTTTTCGCCGCCGACGGATCGGCCAGCAGCTTCTCTACATCGCCAGGCTGACGCAGGAACATCACCGGCGCACGGCCGGAGCGTTCGGTGAACTTGAGCACCAGGCTCTGCTTCCAGTCGCTGACTTGCGCGGCCGGCAACCAGCCGTCACTGCGCCCGTCGGTGGCGGCGCCGACACGCAGCCAAGGGCTGCCATCAACCTCTTTGCGCTGATAGACGTAAAGCACGGAAAACGCCGGCAACGCCTTGCCTGGCGCGGCCCCCGCTTCGCTGGCGAGCTTCGCCCCCGGCTTGCTGAGTACCCGCTGGAACAAGGTTTTTTTGCCGGCCATCAGCAGCGGACGTTGACCGCCATCGACCTCCGCCGCCACAGGGGGCTTTACGGGGGGCGCAACGGTCGGCGGCGCACTGGCCGGCGGTGCTGAAACCACCGGCACCTTGGCGTCGGCTTCGCCGTCACCGGACAGCCACCAATAACCCGCGCCGCCCAAGGCCAGCGCCACGGCCACCGCGACGGCAGCGAGTGCGAACACCGGCCCCTTTCGCTGCGCCGAGACCGTGGACGACGGCGTCGGCTTCACAGTCGGCGCAACAGGATTGGACCGAGGTTGTGGCTGCGCGGGGCCGCTGGGTATGTCGATGGACACCGGCGTCAATCCCGCCAGGTCATCGCCGGTCGATTTCAGCGACAGCGGAATCGCCAATGGCTGGATCAAGGTCGCTTCAGCTTCAACCGATGCCTTGGGCAGAGTATCCAGCGCCTGCAACAGCGCTGCCGCGTCCGCAAACCGCTCCGCCGGGTCCTTGGCCAACAGCTTTCGCAGCACGTCCTGATAACGACCGTGGTGCTCCGGCAGTTCCGGCAACGGTTCGGTCAAATGCGCCAGGGCCGTGGAGAGCGCGTCGTTGCCGGTGTACGGCAGCTTGCCGACGAGGATTTCGTAGAGCACCACGCCCAGCGCATACAGGTCGGCCCGGCCGTCAATGTCCTGGCCGCGCGCCTGTTCCGGGCTCATGTAGCTGGGCGTGCCGACGGCGAAACCGGCCTGGGTGAATTGGGTGCGGTCGTCCAGGGACTTGGCGATGCCGAAGTCCGAGAGCACCGCCGTGCCATCGGCACGGAACAGAATGTTCGCCGGTTTGACGTCGCGATGAACCAGCCCCAGCCCATGGGCATAACCCAGGGCCGAAGCGATCTGGCGGATGTAGATCAGGCCCTGCTCCGGCGTCAGGCCGCCAGCGATGCGCTCCTTCAGCGTCCCGTTGGGCAGGTATTCCATGGCCATGTAATACAGCTCACCGACATTGCCGATGTCATGGATAGTGACCGTATGCGGGTGAGACAGGCGCGCCAGGGTTTTGCCTTCACGCAGGAAGCGCTCGCAGAAGCTCGGGTCGGCCGCCAGTGCGGCAGCCATGACCTTCAGCGCCACCTTGCGCTCCAGCGAGCGCTGGGTCGCCAGGTAAACGCTGGCCATGGCGCCTTCGCCGATCTCGTCGCCGATGTCGTAGCCGGGGATCAGAATGTTCGCGGTGGGGATCATGAAGGCACCTTCACGACGATGACGGTGATGTTGTCCGGAGCGCCGCGCATCAGGCTCAGGGACACCAGGCTGCTGGCGATTTCCCCGGGCTCGTCGTGGCTCAGCACCTCGGTGATTTCATGGTCTTCGACGGTCTTGTTCAGGCCGTCGCTGCACAACAGGTAACTGTCGCCGGGCATCAACAGCAGCTCGACCATCGTCAGCTCCAGTTGCGCCTCGACCCCGATGGCGCGGGTGACAATATTGGCCCGTGGATGCACCCGGGCTTCGGCTTCGCTGAGCAGGCCGCTGTCCTGCAAATCCTGAACGTAACTGTGGTCCCGCGAGATGCTTTCGAGCAGGCCGTCACGCAGGCGATACAAGCGGCTGTCACCCGCCCACAGGCATACCCCGCGCAAGTCGCGCGTGGCCAGCACCACCACCGTGCTGCCCATCATGATCACGCCACGATGGGCGGTTTCTTCGCGCACGGCGGCGTTGACTCGCAGCAGGTCGGTTTGCAGCGCCGCGACGTATTCATCCAGCGAACGACCCACGCCAATACGGCGCAGGCTGTCGACGATCAGACTGCTGACGTAATCGCCCGCCGCGTGCCCGCCCATGCCATCGGCGACCACCCACAGGCCGTTTTCCGGCAAGTCCAGATAAGCATCTTCATTAACCTGGCGGACCATACCGACGTGGCTCTTGCTTGCAGACTTGAACGTCTTTCCAGCGCTTGGACGCATCTACGCAACACCTTCTTGGCCGAGCAAAAATTGCGCAAAATCGGCGGCGACAGGCAGGCCCTGACACCGTAATAAAGCGGGGGCGATACGCTCCGAACCCTGGCCCCACCACAGGCTTGAGCCTTCGCAGGCCTGTTCGGCAAGTGCGCTCATTCGCGCCTTCGAATCGGTGGCATCGAAGCGATGCAGGCCGGCAAAACGGCTGCTTGGCGTGCGCGGCAGGCACGCCGGGCTACCCAGTGCTTCCAACGCCGCGCCGAAGGCTTCGAAGCTCGCCTCCACGCTCAACGTGCTCAACAGCAATTGCTCAACCTGTTCAAACCAGATATCCGAACCGCCCACCAGCGATGCCGGATCAGCATCGTGGTCCAGCAGCACCGCGACGGTCAGCGGAAAATACCGGCCAACCCGATCGATGCTCGGCATCACCACCCCAACGGCGGCCTGCGGCCCACATACACCGGGCCCGACCATAAAGCGCCAAAGCGGGCTGACCAGATAGGCATCCAGCCAACGGTCACCGAGGCTGGTCTGGCTGGCGAGCAGGCCCGCCGCCAGCCACGAATCCCAAGGGCCGATAAAACTCTGCGGCAAGCCTCGGCTGACAAAGTCCCCGCGACTGGCCAACTTTCCATAGAAGCCCGGCGTGTTCATAACCGCTCCGGCAAGCTGAAACCACTGAGCACACGGCTCTTGAACGGGTTGAAGGCGCTGTTGGCCCGCAGTTCATAAGAGGCGCTGGCACCGTCGACCCGCAGTCGCAGGTTGAAGCGATCCGGCGAATTGCCGGCCGTCAGGTCCGATTGCTCCAGCAGGCGAAACCACGCCCATGGCCCGTCCAGGGTGATGCCGGAACGACCGTTGGCCGAAGGCGGCATGATCGAGATCCGCACCACGCCGATGCTGCCGGGGTTGGGCCATTGCATGGAGGTCGGGCGGCTCGGACCGTGGTCGTAGCTCAATTGCTGGCCATCGAGGTCGAGCAAAAACTGGGTGACAGTGGCGTCCATCGTCACTGGCTTGAGTTCGAAGCGCACCATCGGCTGGGTGCCGCCGGAACGGAAAAATGCATCCCGGATGGTCGCTGCCCGCTGGAAGGTTTGCAGCACGCCAGGGGCAATACCGAGCTTCTGCGCGGCGCCCGGTTGCCAGCGCCAGGCCTGGGTCGAGGTATCCACATACGGTTGCAGGTATTTGCGGAAGTAGTTGTCCATCACCCCGCCCACACCGAAGAACTGGCCGAAGTCGTCGAGCGTCGCGTCCCGCGCACTGCCCGGCGACATCGGATAACGCCCGGCCAGGGACTGGCGATAGATGTTCACCACTTCGCTGGTCCAGGCTGCATTCAGTTGATTGCGTACCCCGCCCATCATGCTGTTGGTGGTGGAGTTGACCACCGACTTGACCAGCCCCTGCACCAGCGGCGGCTGACGTTCGGCATTGAGGCTGACCCGTGTCGCAGCGGCTACGGCCTGGTTCTTGGCTTCGCCGAGCAAGGCATCGCCGCTGGCGCCGACCATGGCGCTGACCTGCACGTACAGGGCGTTCATGTCGGCCAGCAGGCCGTCGATGGCCGCCGGCTCGCCTTCGTTTTTGCTGACGATGCGGTTGAGCTCGGCAAAATGCGCGGTGATTGGATCTTCACTCGCCTCAGCTGTGTTTTGCCTCGCCTGCTCCTGGCCGAGCAAGCTGCCCAAGCGCTCCTTGAGCTTGTCGACCCCGCCTTCCACCGGCGCACCCTTGGCGGCCAGCAGGCGTTCTTCCTGTTGCAGATCGGTTTCCTTCGCCACCGCCACCAGCAGTTTTTTCAATGGCGAGGTCGGGCTGGAAATCACCCGCAACACATCGGCGGCCTGGGCCACGCTGGTGATCGGCACAAAGTCGATATCCGCCAGCAAGGCGTCCCACTGACGCTGGTAATCCTGGAAATACAGGCGTCGCACATCGGCGGCCAGGCTGGCGACGTTCTGCTGTTCTGCCTGGTCGCGACCGAGCACCCACTGCTCCTCGGCCAAGGTGCCGGTCTGGTTCAGGCTGGTGAGCAAAAACCCTTGGCGGTAACCCTTGGCCGTGAAGAAGCCGCTCAAGGGTTCGCCCAGCGGCTTGCCGCTCTTGCGGCTGAACACCAGCGCGGCATCGCGCCCGGCCGCTTCGTTGATACGAAAATCCGGAATGCCGTCCGGCAGTTTCTGCCGCTTGACCCGGTCATAGACACGCTGGGCCACCGGCAGTTGTTGCAACTGTCGGCGCAGGTCATCGATCAGGCGCGGGTCCAGACGTGCGGTGGGCGGATGGCGCTCGAACAGCGCCCGCAAGTGCTCTGCCAGGGCCAGACGCTGCTCGGCCGGCAAGTCGCGCGGCAGGCTGCGGTCCCAGTCGAGGGCGATCCACGCCTTGATGAAGTCGGCATCGTAATGCTCGCCGTCGGCGAGCATCAGGTAGGCCTTCAAGCCTTCGTAAAGGAAGTCCGAGTTGCCGCCGCCGTGCAGTTGCTCTTCGATGCGCGTGAGCAAGCGTGGCGCGAAGACCGCGATCAACAGCTTGCGATAGACGCTGCCGGACTCGGCTTCAAGCATGTCGCCCTGATACAGGCCCAGGCCTTCGGCCCAGTTCGGTGCGTCGCCGGCCAGATGCTTCACCGCGTTGAGCAACGGCAACACCGCAAGCACGTCCCGTTGCGCCGGGCTGAGGTTTTGCACGGCCTGGCCCAGGGGTGCGACTTTCTGATCGACTTGCGCGATATACGCCTGGTTGGCGCGGTAGCTGACCCACCACAAGGTCCCGACCACCAGCACCAGGGCCACGGTCGACGCCAGCACGCCCCGGGCAATCCACTTGCGCCGACGTTCGACTTTCGGGTTGACCCCCACCAGCCCACGCTCGGCGAAGGCCACGGCGCTGAAGAGTTTTTCGATGAAGTAACTGCGTCCGGTGCCGTTCTGGCGCGCCAGGTGCTGGCGGTCCAGGTTCATGCTCTGGGCCATGGAACCGATCAGGCGGTCAATCGGGCTGCCTTCCTGGGTACCGCTGGTGAAATACACCCCGCGCAACAGCACTCGCTCTTCAAAGGCGTTGGGTTTGAATACGCCCTCAAGGAAGCTTTGCAGGCAATCCTTCAACGCGCCGAACTGCTGCGGGAAGCCGTAGATCAGATCGCGCCGCGTCGGGTCGCGTTCCTGTTGCAAACGTTCCACCAAACGATCGTTGAGGCGCTGCTCCAGGCCGGCGAATTCGCTTTGCAGATGGGCCAGCGGGCTGTCATTGCTCTTACCGTCGTCCAGGGCAAAGGTCGTGCCCCAGACCTGAGTCCGCTCTTCCTTGCTCAGGGTATCGAAATACTCCATGAACCCCGGCACCAGATCGAGTTTGGTCAGCATCAGGTAGATCGGAAAACGTACGCCCAGTTGCGTGTAAAGCTCCTGGATTCGCAGGCGGATCGCGGCGGCATGGGCGGCGCGCTCGGCGTCGCTGCCCAGCAGCAGATCGGAAAGGCTGATGGCGATAAACGCGCCGTCAATCGGGCGTCGGGGCCGCTGTTTTTTCAACAGGCCGAGAAAGCCCAGCCATGCGGCTTTATCCACCGTCGCATCGCTGTCCTGGGTGGTGTAGCGCCCGGCCGTGTCGAGCAGCACGGCCTGATCGGTGAACCACCAATCGCAATTGCGCGTGCCACCGACGCCGCGTACCGCCCCGGCGCCCAACTGCGCCGCCAACGGAAAGTGCAGCCCGGAGTTGACCAGCGCCGTGGTCTTGCCCGAACCCGGCGGGCCGATGATCACGTACCACGGCAGTTCGTAGAGATTGCGTCGCTCGTCACCGCCCAGCTTGGCTTTCTTCAACAGCGTCAAGGCTTCGTCCATGCGCTGGCGCAGGGTTTCAAGCTCTTCGGCCGTGGCGATGCTGGTCGGGTCCGGCGGGGTTTGCGCCGCCAGGCTGCGCATCACTTCGGCGGCCTGACGGCGGGCCTGGATGATGCGAAACACCCGGTAGGCAATCCACACCGCGAACACCAGAATGATCAGCGCCCAGCGCCGACCTTCAGGCACCAGCCATTCGAGCAGCGGCCCGATAAACCAGATGATCAGGCTCAGGGCGATCAGCCCCAGCAGCGGGATGACCCAGCGGATGATAAAACTGAAAAACGCCTTCACTCGACCCCCTCCGCCAACACTGTGATTTCGACCCGACGATTGCGTGCGCGGCCCTCTGCTGTAGCGTTCGAGGCCAGTGGCTCGGTGTCGCTACGGCCTTCGGCGCTGAAGCGCTCAGGCTGGCCGGTCTTGGCCGAGAGGATTTGCAGCACCGAGGTGGCCCGAGCCTCGGACAAGGCCCAGTTCGATGGAAACCGCAGGGTGGCAATCCGGCGATTGTCACTGTGACCGGTCACCCGGACCTGACCCTTGACCTTGCGAATGGCATCGGCGATGCGCAGCATCAGCGGCTGGAAATTGTCGACGACGCTGGCGCTGCCCGAGGCGAACAGCTCATCGCCACGGATGGTCACCACTGAACGGTCAACGGCATCTTCCACGGCTACCCGACCGGCCTTGATTTCATCGGCCAGGAAACCTGCCAGACGCGGACGCTCGATCAGTTTCGGTTGCGCCACCGGACGGTCGATGGCCTGCACCGGGATCTCGCCGAGGGCATGGATGTTCTTGAACACCGGCTCAGCATCGGCAGCCAGTTTCAAACGCAGACCGAACAGCAGTGCCAGCAGCAGCGCCACGCCGATGACCAAAGCGATCCATGGCGGCATGAATTGCGCCAGCCGGTCGCGGGCCACGGTGACGCCGCGCCAATGGGGCGAGAGTTCACGCTCGTATTCGCCACGGGCGCTGCGGATGACTGCGCTGGTGCGCTCACGCAAGGCTTCCAGTTGGCTGCGACCGTCGATCATGACCCGATAGCGCCCTTCGAAACCCAGGCACATGCACAGGTACAACAGCTCCAGCAGATACAAACGTTCGCGGGGGCTTTGCAGGCAATGTTCCAACAGCTGGAACACCTTCTCGCCGCCCCAGGCTTCGTTGTGCACGGTGATCAGCAGGCTCTGTTTGCCCCAGTCGCTGGTGCCGCCCCACGGCGTACTCAACACCGCTTCATCGAGGGCGGTGCACAAGGCGTAACGGGCCAGCAACACATCGTTGCGCACCACGCCGGCGGCCTCGGCGCGCTCCTCGAACTGGCGCAGGTAGGCCAACAATTGCGCTCGCAGGCTCGCTGGCGCCGGGTGGGCAATCGTATTGCGCAAGCGGGTCAGCAAAGCCAGCAGCGGGCCAGCGGCGCTCTCCAGGGGGTTGAGACCTTCGGCTTTGCCGGTCAAAAGCGGCGCGGCCGGCATCGAAAGCGGCGCGGGCTGGGCACGGCCCGCCTGCGGGCGGACCGGGTCGGCGCCACGACCACCGGGGGTCGGCATGAACTGGGTACGATCGTCGTTGCTCATCGCGGTTTATCCTCGGATCGCCCAGAAAGCCAGGTTCAACCCCGGGAACTGCCCCGCGATGTGGAACGCAAAACCGCCGGAGTTGGCCAGTTGCTGCCAATGCTCGCTGCCCCGGTCCAGTTCGTAATAGGTGGAGCCGGCGTGATAAGGAAGTTGCCGTGGTGCCACCGGCAGCGGCAGCAGGCCAATGCCCGGCAATTGCAGGTTGACCAGGTTGCGGATGTGCTCCACCGAGCCGACCTTGCTCTGTTGGCCGAAGTGACCGCGCAGGGTTTCGGCGGGCACGTCGGCGCGCACCACCAGGATGAAGCTGGCGCTGTCGAGCAGGGTCTTGTCGGCCAGCATCGCCACATGCACGCCGTAGGCTTTTTCGACAATCGGAATCGGCGTGGCCTTGCTGTCGATCAACATCGACAGCGCTTCACGCAAGGCTTGCATCACCGGCGCAAAACTCAGCGCGAGGTTATCGTGCTGGTACTGCGGATATTCCTGCGGTCGCCGCCCGGAAGCGGTAAAGGTCGAGAACTCGCCGGCCAGGCTCACCAGTTCGCTGTAGAACCGCTCGGGGTGCAACGGACTCAACTGGCTCAAGTGCTGAATCAACGGCTGAGCGCGGTTGACCAGTTGCAGCAGCATGAAGTCGGCAATTTCCGAGGCACCGCCGGCACCGGACGCCACCACCCGCCCGGCGAGGGCTTCGCCACGTTGGTGCAGCAGGCCCAGCAGTTCGCTGCGAAACGCGGCCAGCGGTTTGGCGGCGGAGACATCCAGCAGCGGCGGGATGTAAGTGTCGTCGAGCACCAGGGCGCGGTCGGCGCGTTTCTCCTTGATTCGTACCAGGCCGATGGCGGCGTAGTCGCTGATGCCATCCTCGGCAATCAACAATCGCAGCGCCCTGGAACCCACGGCCACTGGCGCACGGTTTTCGAACGGTGCGTTGTCGTCCCGTACTTCGCGCACCTGGCTCACGTAGCGCGCAGCGCCCAGGGTTTCGCCGTCATCAACGGTGTCCCGGGCACCGGCGCGCTTGAGCGGCAAGGCCAGGTACACCAAGCCATCGCGCAGGTTGTCGTCGACATTCAGTGGGCTCGGCGCCAGGTCATCCTGGGGAATGTTGAAGGGCGTGCCGTCCGGCAACAGCCCCCGCGCCGAGATGATTGCCAGTTTGCCCTGGGCCAACAGGCCCTGATCGATCAGCAATTCGGAGAAACCCCAGGCGCCGGCCGATAACGGGCGGCTTCGGGCGTCGATGAGGTTTTCCAGGTAACGGTCATGCTGTTGGAAGTGCTGCGTTCCAATGAACATGCCTTCTGACCAGACCACGCGATTGTTCCAGGACATGGGAGCTCCGATTGCTTTATTGGGCAGGGCTGGATGGGGGAACCACGACGGCGCTGCGCACGGCGCGCACATCGAGGCTGATCTGGTATTCGGTGTATTGGCGCGGCGGGACATTCATCACCGTGCGCCACAACGACTGATCCAGTTCGCGATAGCCCACCAGCACACCGATGTGGCGGGTGGCCGGATCGAGGTCGCGTTGCAGGCTCAATTGCTGGCCGGGCTGGACCAGCACTTCGTCCTGGTCGATCAGGTCTGCGCCGAGCGTCGCCTGGGCCCGTTCGGCCAAGGCGAAATAATCGGCACGGCCGAAGGTGGCGGCATTTTTCAGTTCGAAAATGCGCACCCGGACCGGGGCCGGTTGGCCGCTGGTGCCGGGGTTGAGGCTGGCGATGGCGTGGAAGTGCAACTCGACGGCCGCGGTGTCGGCCTCGGCCTCAGCGGCCTCGGGTTTGACCGTATCCTTGGCACACGCGGCCAGCAGAAGCACGGTGGCGACTGCGAGTAAAAACCTGGGAATCATCCTGCGTCCTCAATGACGTTTCAGCTATCCGTTGTTCCATTTTTTGCTATGAATGGCGCGCTCAGCCGCGACGCTGCCTTGTACTGTGTTGTTCGTAGGCGCGGCTGAATTCCCGACCGAACAGGTCCTGGAAATCCTCTTGGGCCTCACGGGAAATATTGCTGTAGAGCTCGGTGAACTGCTGCCAGTACTGGGCCTGTCGCGAGCCATTGAAAATGCTCGACAGGCCACCGGGTTTGCCCATGCGCTCTTCCAGTTGCGCCGGCTCGAAGCGCGCCAACAGGTGCTTGATCGCCGCTTCCACACCGGCCATCACTGCCAATTGGTGGGCACGCAAATCATCGAAGCTGTCGCGCACCGCCAGGTCCGGCGCCATGAACGCCTGATTGCTCTGGCGCAACAGCAACAGCAAGGCTTCATCGACATTGGGCGCGAATTTCAGCGGATTGTTTTCCACCGGTTGAATCATCGTCTGCTGAATGCGGAACTCGCCCTTGAGACTGCTGCGGGCACGCAAGACATCGATCAGGCCCTCGACCATCAGCCGATAACTGCGGCCGATGCTTTCCATCTGCGCTTCGGCCTGGGCCTTGTCCAGGCGCAACTGATCCAGCCCGGCGCCACGCAGGAAGGCTTGCAACAGGTCGGGCTGAGCGTTGTCGGCCGAACTGACCGGATTGACCGGGCGTTCGACGATGGCCGCGGGCGGTTCGGGGGCCGGCTCGATCGGCACGCGGAGTTCAGGCATGGGGGGCGGCGCAACCTCTGCGACCGGCAAAGGGGCGACCGCTACCGGCACAGGCGTGTCGCTGAACAGATCCCAATCTTCCGGAATCACCGGCATTGACGTCTGCGGCACAGGCTCGATCACAGGCGTTGGATGGGGTATCGGGGTCGGTGGGCGGAAGTCATGCAGCTCGGCCGGGACATGGTCGGGCTGGGTGGCCGGCGGGACGGTGGTCGGTGCCAGGAAGTCGAACAGGTCTGGCAGTGTGTCCATTGCCGACACACCCTGAAAATGTGCAGGTGGTGTCATGGGCAACGACGTCGGGGTAGTCGCAACGGCGCCCTGACGCCCCATCATGGCCTCGAAGCTGTTGGACGAATCAGCGAAAGGGTTGCTGTCGGTCGCCGGCAGACTGAAGTCGATGCGCGCCTGGATTTCGTAATCACCGATTCTAATAACTTCGCCATCTTGCAATGGCTCGCTGTTTCCTTTGCGCAAACGAATACCGGCCTTGACCAATTCCACACCATTAGTGCTGTTATCGGTTAAGTAGTAGCGGCCATCTTTGTATTGAATTACGCAATGTTTGCCGGACACCAAGCGCTCGGGGTCAGGCAATATCCAGTCATTATCCAAATTGCGGCCAATCGCCATCACACCCTGATCCATGGATTTTTCAGAGCACTGACCAGGGGTAATTTTGTGATAACTAGTGATAGTCAAACACAGCGACATCTTGCCTCCTTGCTGAACACTTTGCGCGCGGGCGAGTGAGGGACTTAACGCCCGAGCGACTCGCCGACAACCCTTGCAAACAACCTGAAAAACCACGTTTTACCAGCATGATTGCTGATCTTAACCGTCTTTCGTGACAAAAAACCTGCACCAGTGCCCGCCTCGACCCACTGGTCGCGCGGGTTGTTAAGCACCTCACATCTGTCACACAGGGGAAATAGCTTACCTTGACAAGCCATAAGTACTACACCAAAAATGCACAACTTCTTGAATATGAATGATGGCACTTTAAGATCACCGCGCATCTAAAGGGCCATTACATTCAAGGAAACATGTGAAGCTCCACTTGGAACTAACATGGAACTGCCCGACTCTCGAGCGGGCGATATGGAGATCAAATTCAGTGGAAGTGCCTTTGTTGCTCGCCGCCGTGTCCGCGACTTCGCCTTGTGGCGAAGATCTGGAATATGACGCGGATTTTTTGCACCTGGAACGCGACTCCCTAGGCAAGCCCGAGCGCAGCATGGGCGATTCGATATTGCCTGCCGAACCCCCAGAATGGCGCAGCATCCAGCAGCAAAGCCTGGCGTTGTTGCAACGCAGCAAAGACCTGCGCATCACCCATTTCCTTTTGCAAAGCTCCCTTGCCCTCGAAGGCGTCAGCGGCCTGGCCCGCGTCCTGACACTGATCAGTGAATTGCTCAAGCAATACTGGGCCGACCTGCATCCGCGCCTGGATGCCGAAGACAACAACGACCCCACCGTGCGCATCAATGCCCTCGCCGGCCTGACCTCCGATGTCACCGTTCGCCTGCTGCGCGAAAGCATCCTGGCCCGCTCGCGTGCCTTTGGCCCTGTCAGCCTGCGCGCCGCCGCCAACGCCAGCGGGCTGCAAAGCTTCCCTGACGAAAACCTCGGTGCCGAGCAACTCGCCGGGGCGTTCCTCGACAGCGATCCCGAACAGCTTGAAATCACCCGCGCCGCCCTGCACGAGGCCCGCGGTGCTGCCGAGGCCATCGAACAGCACGTCAGCGAACAAGTTGGTTCCGCCCAAGGCGTTGACCTTGGCCCGTTGAAGCAACCGCTCAAAATGGCTTTGCAGATCCTCGGCCAGTTCGCCCCACAGAGCGGTGACAGCCCCCTGCCCGATACCCTCGGCGACGACAGCGCCGCGCCGGTTGAATACGCCACTACACCGAGCGCACCGAGTGCTCCGCGCAGTACCGGCACTGGCGAGATCAACAACCGCGACGACGTGCTGCGCAGCCTGGACCGGATTCTTGCGTACTACACCCGTCATGAGCCCTCCAGCCCGCTGCCGGTGCTGTTGAACCGGGCGAAGAATCTGGTGCACGCCGACTTTGCGGCCATCGTGCGCAATCTGATTCCCGACGGCATGAGCCAATTTGAAAATCTGCGCGGACCAGACAGCGAATAAAAGCGAACGGATCACGCAGTCACGTCACCGGTATCACCGGTGACGCCAACACCGTCGCTTGAGCGACCAGGAGCAGCAACGTGGCGAAGCAAAGTTCTCAGAAATTCATCGCGCGCAACCGTGCGCCTCGAGTGCAGATCGAGTACGACGTCGAGCTTTACGGCGCCGAGAAAAAGGTCCAGTTGCCCTTCGTCATGGGCGTCATGGCGGACCTCGCCGGCAAGCCCGCCGAGCCTCTGGCACCCGTGGCCGATCGCAAGTTCCTCGAAGTGGATGTCGACAACTTCGACTCGCGCCTCAAGGCCATGCAGCCACGCGTCGCGTTCCACGTGCCCAACGAGCTGACCGGCGAAGGCAACCTGAGCCTGGACATCACCTTTGAAAGCATGGACGACTTCAGCCCCGCCGCCGTGGCGCGCAAGGTCGACTCGCTGAACAAGCTGCTCGAAGCGCGCACCCAACTGGCCAACCTGCTGACCTACATGGACGGCAAGACTGGCGCCGAAGAAATCATCATGAAGGCCATCAAGGATCCGGCGCTGCTCCAGGCACTTGCCAGTGCGCCGAAGCCAGCCGAGCCTCAGGCTTAATCAGGACGAATGATCATGACCGATTCAGTACGTGCAGACGCTCAGACACTGAGCACCACCGAAGAAGCCAGCGAGTTCGCCTCCCTGCTGCTGCAAGAATTCAAACCCAAGACCGACCGTGCCCGCGAAGCCGTCGAGACCGCCGTGCGCACCCTGGCCGAACAGGCCCTGGCACAGACCGACCTGGTGTCCAACGACGCGATCAAGTCGATCGAGTCGATCATCGCCGCCATCGACGCCAAGCTCACCGCTCAGGTCAATCAGGTCATTCACCACCCCGATTTCCAGCAACTGGAAAGCGCCTGGCGTGGCCTGCACTACCTGGTCAACAACACCGAGAGCGACGAGCAACTGAAGATCCGCGTGCTCAACATCTCCAAGAATGATCTGCACAAGACCCTGAAGAAATTCAAGGGCACCGCGTGGGACCAGAGCCCGATCTTCAAGAAGATGTACGAGGAAGAATACGGCCAGTTCGGCGGCGAACCTTACGGTTGCCTGGTGGGCGATTACTACTTCGACCAGTCGCCTCCAGACGTGGAACTGTTGGGCGAACTGTCGAAAGTCTGCGCCGCCATGCACGCCCCATTCATCGCCGCCGCCTCGCCGACCGTGATGGGCATGGGCTCGTGGCAGGAACTGTCGAACCCGCGCGATCTGACCAAAATCTTCACCACCCCGGAATACGCCGGCTGGCGCTCGCTGCGCGAATCGGAAGACTCGCGCTACATCGGCCTGACCATGCCGCGCTTCCTCGCGCGTCTGCCGTATGGCGCCAAGACCGATCCGGTGGAGGCCTTCGCCTTCGAAGAAAGCACCGACGGTGCCGACAGCTCCAAGTACACCTGGGCCAACGCCGCTTACGCGATGGCGGTGAACATCAACCGCTCGTTCAAACACTTCGGCTGGTGCTCGCGCATTCGTGGCGTGGAGTCTGGCGGTGAAGTGGAAAACCTTCCGGCGCACACCTTCCCGACTGACGATGGTGGCGTGGACATGAAATGCCCGACCGAAATCGCCATTTCGGACCGCCGTGAAGCGGAACTGGCGAAGAACGGTTTCATGCCGCTGCTGCACAAGAAAAACACCGACTTCGCCGCGTTCATCGGCGCCCAGTCGTTGCAGAAACCGGCCGAGTACGACGACCCGGACGCCACCGCCAACGCCAACCTGGCTGCGCGCCTGCCGTACCTGTTCGCCACCTGCCGTTTCGCCCATTACTTGAAGTGCATCGTGCGCGACAAGATCGGCTCCTTCAAAGAGAAGGACGAAATGCAGCGCTGGTTGCAGGACTGGATCCTCAACTACGTCGACGGTGATCCGGCGCACTCCACCGAAACCACCAAGGCCCAGCATCCATTGGCTGCGGCCGAAGTGATCGTCGAGGATGTGGAAGGCAACCCGGGGTACTACAACTCCAGGTTCTACCTGCGCCCGCACTATCAGCTCGAAGGCCTGACCGTGTCGCTGCGCCTGGTATCCAAGCTGCCTTCGGCCAAAGGCGCATAAAAGACTGCAGCGGCACGCTTGTGTGGGAGCCGGGCTTGCCCGCGATGGCATCAACGCGGTTCTGCTGAAAAACCGCAGTGCCTGCATCGCGGGCAAGCCCGGCTCCCACAGGTTCTGTGCCTTTACTGGCATTGGACCAGGCTCGAGAAAGCGTGATTCTGCAGTAGCTTTGAACAGATTTCGCAAGGTCGGCGTCAACCAAACAATGTGGTAGAGACCACACAGGGAGAAAACATGGCTGTTGATATTTTCATCAAGATCGGCGACATCAAGGGCGAGTCCATGGACAAGGCCCACAAGGACGAAATCGACGTCTTGAACTGGAGCTGGGGCATGGCTCAGTCCGGCAACATGCACGTGGGCAGCGGCGGCGGTGCCGGCAAGGTGAATATCCAGGACCTGTCGCTGACCAAATACGTCGACAAGGCCACGCCGAACCTGATGATGCACTGCGCCAGCGGCAAGCACATCGACAAGGTCAAGCTGACCGTGCGCAAGGCCGGCGGTGAAAGCCAGGTCGAGTACATGATCATCAACCTGGAAGAAGTGCTGATCACTTCCCTGAGCACCGGCGGCTCGGGCAGCGATGATCGCCTGACCGAAAACGTCACCCTGAACTTCGCCAAGGTGCTGGTGGACTATCAGCCACAAAAAGCCGACGGCACCAAGGACGGCGGGCCGGTCAAGTTCGGCTGGAACATCCGCCAGAACGTCAAGGTGTAATCGAAGAGGCCCCCGGCGTTATGCGCCGGGGGTGTTTTGGTGCTTGCTCGAATCCAATCCTTTCCCTGCGGTGTCTGAGTCATGGCCAAGCCTTCGTTTATTAATTTGTGGAAAGCGTATTCCGATCTGCTGGTTACTCATCCTGACGCAAAGCCTTGCGACGGTCCGTGGGCAAACCAGTGCGCTATCCGTATGAGCATGACGCTCAATGCGGAGCTGACCATCAAGGTCAATAAATCTACCTATACCGAACCCAAATGTGCGCATGAACATGCCAGGGGAGCCGAGTCGCTGGCGAACTGGTTATGGAAGCACCATCTGGGGCGGCCACTGATTCTCGGTGGAAGTGCCGAAGAACGCCGCAAGTTGAAAGACAAGACCGGGCTCATCTTCTTCAAGGACTGTTTCCGGCAGCCTGGGGAAGCTGCAGAAAATCGCACGGGCGACCATATCGGCCTTTGGAATCGCGGTTTTACCATCGGCCGTTACAGTGACCTTACCTACCAATCCAGAGCCATCTGGTTCTGGGAGCTGACATGATCAAATCCAGCCGAAACCTGGCGGCCTTGTGCTGCGTGTTGCCGAGCCTGTGGGCGTGTGCCGGCCAGGAAACTACTCCAGCTTCCGAGGATCAAGTCGTCACCTTGGGCGGACAACGATTGATGCTGGAGAACGATCAGAAGCAATGCGTGTTGCGTAAACCGGATCAGAGCGTGCTGCCCCTCGAAATGCCATGGCCTTGCCAATTTGCTGTCGACCGACAGGGCAAACCTCACGTCGAATCCTTCAACAACGTACCGATCGTGATCGTGCTGCATGTGAACGTTGACCCAGCGAACAGTCGTGAATGCCGGTCCGAGTACCGCGCCATTCGTCAAATCAACGGCCAGCTCGAACCTTCGATCGTCGCACCCAGTGCCAGTTGCTTGCGCGGTGCAGGCGATCAGAAAGACTACACAGCGCTTTTCACTTGGTAAGCGACTTCACATGCAATCGCCCACGACTTTGCGTATCACTTATGACAGGTTGGCTTTGAGGCTTGAAATGACTAAGCGAACCCTGTTGATTCTGCTCTCTAGCGGCCTCCTGTTGAGCGCTAATGCCTGGGCCGAACAAAAGCAACTCGCGGCACCCAGCAACCAAGTCATTTTTGCCGGACAAACACTGACCCTGGAAAACCACGATCAGCAATGCGCCTTGCGCAAACAGGACCAAATCCTCTTGAAACTAGACATGCCGTGGCCTTGTTTTCTGAGTGTCGACCGAAAAGGTCAGCCACGGGTCGAAATCTTCAACAACGCCCAAATCATTATCGTGGAGCACTCCACACCTGAACCCGCTCCGAGCCATGATTGTGACGCTCGGTATCAGGCCATCCGCCAAATCAAAGGCCAGCCCATGGAAGTGTCGAAAGTCGCTCATAGTGCTGGCTGCATGACCGGCGTCATGGACCAGAAAAGTTTCGTGGCGCATTTCTCGTGGTAACCGAAATCGCCACCCGCGATCGTCTGCAACCGTCCCTGCTGGACCGGTTGACCGATGACGACCCGAGCAACCTCAAGGAAAGCGCCGACAAGCGCGTGCTCTCCCTGACTCAACTGAAAGCCTCGGTGCTGCGTGACCTGGCGTGGCTGCTCAACACCACTTCATTGCTCGGCGCCGATGCGACGTTGCACACCCCGGCCGGCACGTCGGTGATCAACTTCGGGCTGCCAGCCCTGGCCGGCAACAGTGCGTCGAATGTCGATATCGCGGCGCTTGAAGCGTTGATCCACCAGGCCATCGCCACGTTCGAGCCGCGGATTTTGCGTAACACCTTGCGCGTGCGGGCCCGGGCATCCGCCGAGATGAACCACAACGCCCTGAGTTTCGAGATCGAAGGCGATCTCTGGGCCCAGCCAGTACCGTTGCGCCTGATGCTGCAAACCGACCTGGACCTGGAATCCGGCCATGTGCGCGTGATCAACGCCGATCAGCGGAGACGCTCATGAACCCGCGCCTGCTGGAGCTGTACAACCAGGAATTGCACCACGTGCGCGAAAGCGCGGCGGAGTTCGCTCAGGAATACCCGAAGATCGCCAGTCGGCTGACGTTGTCCGGCATGGACTGCGCCGACCCGTACGTCGAGCGCTTGCTGGAAGGGTTTGCTTATCTGACGGCGCGGGTACAGCTCAAGCTCGATGCCGAATACCCGACCTTCACCCACAACCTGCTGGAAATCGCGTACCCCCATTACCTGGCGCCGACACCGTCGATGACCGTGGTGCAATTGCAGGCCGACCCCGATGAAGGCTCGCTGAGCAGCGGCTTCCCGCTGCCCCGGGACACGGTCCTGCGCGCCGCCCTGGGCCGCGAAAGCCAAACCTGCTGCGAGTACCGCACCGCCCATGCGGTGACGTTGTGGCCGTTGCAGGTCAGCCAGGCCGAGTACTTCGGCAACCCGTCCGCCGTGCTCGGGCGCCTGGCCGCCAGCGAGCCCAAGGCTAAGGCCGGCCTGCGCCTGACCCTGCGCACCGGCGCCGAACTGCCGTTCAACAGTCTGGCCCTGGACAACCTGCCGTTGTACCTCAGTGGCGCAGACGAGCAGCCCTTCCGTCTCTATGAACAGTTGCTGGGCAATGCCTGTGCCGTGTTCGTCCGTCAGCCCGGCGCCGACTGGGTGGAACGCCTGCCGCAGGACGCACTGCGCTCCCAGGGATTCGACGATACCGACGCCGCGCTGCCGGTGGTGTCGCGAGCCTTCCAGGGCTATCGCCTGTTGCAGGAATACTTCGCCCTGCCCCAGCGCTTTCTGTTTGTCGATTTCACCCAGTTGAGCCGTGCAGTCAAGCGCTGCAATGGCCAGGAACTGGAATTGATCGTGCTGTTCGACCGTCACGATCCGAGCCTGGAAGGCAGCGTCGGAGCCGCGCAGTTCCTGCCGTTCTGCACCCCGGCAATCAACTTGTTTCCCAAGCGCCTTGATCGCATCCACTTGTCGGAACGGGTCAATGAACACCATGTGATCGCCGACCGCACCCGGCCAATGGATTTCGAGATTCATTCCCTGACCACCCTCACCGGCCACGGCACCGGGTCGGAGCAGCCTTTTTTGCCGTTCTATGCGGTACGCGATCCATCTCGCTACGGCCGCGACCAGGCCTGGTACACGGTGCGGCGCGAACCCCGCGTGCTGTCCAGCGGCCAGCGGCGCAACGGCCCGCGCTCGACGTACATCGGCAGCGAAACCTTCGTCAGCCTGGTGGACAGCCAGCAGGCGCCTTATCGCCACGACTTGCGCCAACTGGGTGTCACCGCGTTGTGCACCAACCGCGACCTGCCGCTGTTCATGAGTGTGGGCAACAGCAAGACCGACTTCACCCTGGCCGACAGCGCACCTGTGGCGGCGGTGCGCTGCGTGGCAGGCCCGAGCCGTCCACGCGCCAGCCATGCCCATGACGCCAAGGCGTGGCGATTGATCAGCCAGCTGTCGCTGAATTACCTGTCCCTGAGCGAACAAGGCGAAGGCGCCGCCGCCCTGCGCGAACTGCTGCGCCTGTACGGCGACAGCAACGACGCGGCGTTGCAATTGCAGATCGAAGGCCTGCGCGAAGTCAGCAGCAAGGCCTGCACCCGACGCCTGCCGATGCCCGGCCCGATCGTGTTTGGTCGTGGCCTGGAGATCACCCTGGAATTCGATGAAAACGCGTTTCGCGGCACTGGAGTCTTCTTGCTCGGTGCAGTGTTCGAGCGCTTCCTGGCACGCTACGTGTCGATCAACAGTTTTACCGAGACGGTGATCCGTACCACCGAACGCGGCGAGATCATGCGATGGAAAGCCAAGCCAGGACGCCGTCCGACCCTGTGAATACTCTGGACGCGATGCACCAAGAGCCCTGGGAATACGACTTCTTCCAGGCGTTGCGGCGCATCGAGTGCGAATCGCCTGAGCTACCGCGCCTGGGCCATTCGTTGCGCCTGGCCGATGATCCGCTGCGCCTTGGGCAACAGGCCGATTGCACCTTCGCCCCGGCGACCCTGGCGTCGGTCCAGCCGGGTGTCGATGGTGCGCCGGCGCGCCTGGAGCAGTTTTTTTTCGGCCTCGGCGGCCCCAACGGCCCGCTGCCGCTGCACCTCACCGAATATGTGCGCGAACGTCAGCGTAACAACGCCGACAGCACCAGCAAACGCTTCCTGGATGTGTTCCATCACCGTCTGCTGAGTCTGTTTTACCGGGCCTGGGCCGAAGCGCGGCCGACGGTCAGCCACGATCGCCCGGACGATGACTACTGGTCGGCACGCCTGGCAGCACTGAGCGGTCGGGGCATGCCGAGCCTGCTCAAACAAGGGCTGATCCCCGACACGGCGAAGTTGCATTACAGCGGGCATCTGTCAGCACAAACCCGCTACCCGGACGGTTTGAAGGCCATTCTCAGCGAGTACTTCGGCCTGCCAGTGGCGATTGAAGAGTACGTCGGCCAATGGCTGGAACTGCCGGAACGCAGCCGCGTGGGCGTTAGCGCCCATCAATTGGGCATGGATTTTTGCCTGGGCCGTTACGTCTGGGATCGCCAGCACAAATTCCGCATTCGCCTGGGGCCACTCAAGCTCGATGACTACATGAGCATGTTGCCCGGCAGCCAACCCTTCAATGAGCTGGTGGCCTGGGTCGCCGAATACCTGGGCCATGAACTGGACTGGGATCTGAACCTGATTCTGAAACAGCCCGAAGTACCGGCGCTGCAGCTCAATGGCCGCTTCCGCCTGGGGTTCAATACCTGGCTGGGCAAGCCCGAAAAAGATGCCAAGGACTTAATACTGGCCCGGCATTACGCCGAGCAGGCCAACACCTCACAAACCTCAAGGAGCTAAGAGCATGGGTGAAATCAGTCGCGCCGCGTTGTTCGGCAAACTCAACAGCGTGGCCTACAAAGCCATCGAAGCCGCCACCGTGTTCTGCAAGTTGCGCGGTAACCCTTATGTGGAACTGGCCCACTGGTTTCATCAGTTGCTGCAATTGCAGGACTCGGACCTGCACCGTCTCATCCGCCAGTTCAATATCGAGCCGGCACGCCTGGCCCGGGACCTGACCGAAGCCCTGGACCGTTTGCCACGGGGCTCGACTTCAATCACTGACTTGTCCTCCCATGTGGAAGAAGCCGTGGAACGTGGCTGGGTCTACGGCAGCCTGATGTTCGGCGAAAGCCAGGTGCGTACCGGTTACCTGGTGTTGGGCATCCTCAAGACGCCGAGCCTGCGCCACGGGCTGCTCGGGCTGTCGGCAGAGTTCGACAAAATCAAGGTCGAGGCCCTGAGCGAGCGTTTTGACGAATACGTCGGTGACTCGCCGGAAAATGCGCTCAGCGCCAGCGACGGTTTCAACGCCGGCAGCGTGCCCGGTGAAGCCAGCGGCGCCATGGCCCCCAGCGCCATGGGCAAGCAGGAAGCGCTCAAGCGTTTTACCGTCGACCTCACCGAGCAGGCCCGCAGTGGCAAGCTTGACCCGATTGTCGGGCGTGACGAAGAGATCCGCCAACTGGTGGACATCCTCATGCGCCGTCGGCAGAACAACCCGATTCTGACCGGTGAAGCCGGCGTCGGCAAAACCGCCGTGGTCGAAGGTTTTGCCCTGCGCATCGTCGCCGGTGACGTGCCGCCGGCGCTCAAGGACGTGGAACTGCGCAGCCTCGATGTCGGCCTGTTGCAGGCCGGCGCGAGCATGAAAGGTGAATTCGAACAGCGCCTGCGCCAGGTCATCGAAGACGTCCAGGCCTCGCCAAAACCGATCATCCTGTTTATCGACGAAGCCCACACGCTGGTCGGTGCCGGTGGCGCCGCCGGTACCGGGGACGCGGCCAATTTGCTCAAGCCAGCCTTGGCCCGGGGCACCCTGCGCACCGTGGCCGCCACCACCTGGGCCGAGTACAAAAAACATATCGAGAAAGACCCGGCCCTGACCCGCCGCTTCCAGGTGGTGCAAGTCGCCGAGCCATCCGAAGACAAGGCGCTGTTGATGATGCGCGGCGTGGCCTCGACCATGGAGAAACACCATCAGGTGCAGATCCTTGACGAAGCCCTGGAAGCCTCGGTCAAGCTGTCCCATCGCTACATCCCGGCGCGCCAGTTGCCGGACAAATCGGTGAGCCTGCTGGACACCGCTTGCGCCCGGGTCGCCATCAGCCTGCACGCCGTGCCGGCCGAAGTGGACGACAGCCGTCGCCGCATCGAGGCGCTGGAAACCGAACTGCAAATCATCGCCCGCGAGCACGCCATCGGCATCGTCATCGGCGCCCGTCAGAGCAACAGCGAAAACCTGCTGGCCGCCGAGCGCGAACGCCTGGCCGAACTCGAAAGCCGCTGGGCCGAAGAGAAAACCCTGGTGGACGAACTGCTCGCCACCCGCGCCATCCTGCGCGAAAGCGTTGGTGTGGTAGACCGTGACGTTGGCAGTGAAGACAGCCACGCTCTGCGCGAGAAACTGGTGGACCTGCAACTGCGTCTGAGCGCTCTGCAAGGGGAAACCCCGTTGACTCTGCCGACCGTGGATTACCAGGCCGTGGCCTCGGTGGTCGCCGACTGGACCGGTATCCCGGTGGGCCGCATGGCCCGCAACGAACTGGAAACCGTGCTCAACCTCGACCAGCACCTGAAGAAACGCATCATCGGCCAGGACCATGCCTTGCAGATGATCGCCAAGCGCATCCAGACCTCCCGCGCCGGCCTCGACAACCCGAGCAAACCGATTGGCGTGTTCATGCTCGCGGGCACTTCCGGCGTGGGCAAGACCGAAACCGCCCTGGCCTTGGCCGAAGCCATGTACGGCGGCGAGCAGAACGTCATCACCATCAACATGAGCGAATTCCAGGAAGCTCACACCGTGTCCACCCTCAAGGGCGCGCCACCGGGCTACATCGGCTATGGCGAAGGCGGCGTGCTGACCGAAGCCGTGCGGCGCAAACCCTACAGCGTGGTGCTGCTGGACGAGGTGGAAAAAGCCCACCCGGACGTGCACGAGATCTTCTTCCAGGTCTTCGACAAAGGCGTGATGGAGGACGGCGAAGGCCGAGTGATCGACTTCAAGAACACCTTGATCCTGCTGACCACCAACGCGGGTACCGAGCTGATTGCCCAGGTCTGCAAAGACCCGCAAAACGTGCCCGAGCCCGAAGAAATCGCGAAGGCCCTGCGCCAGCCGCTGCTGGAGATTTTCCCGCCGGCATTGTTGGGGCGGCTGGTGACCATTCCGTACTACCCGCTCAACGACGACATGCTCAAGGCCATTACCCGCCTGCAACTCAACCGCATCAAAAAGCGCGTGGAGAACACCCATAAAGTGGCCTTCGATTACGACGACGCGGTGATCGACCTGATCGTCTCCCGCTGCACCGAAACCGAGAGCGGTGGGCGGATGATCGACACCATCCTGACCAACAGCCTGTTGCCGGACATGAGCCGCGAGTTCCTCACCCGCATGCTCGAAGGCAAAGCGCTGGCAGGGGTGCGAATCAGCGCCCGGGATAATGAATTGCACTACGACTTCAGCGACGCGGCATAGCCCCTGGAGGAATGCGGTCAGTGTGGGAGCTGGCTTGCCTGCGATTGCGGTGTGACATTCAGCATTGATGTCGACTGATATACCGCTATCGCAGGCAAGCCAGCTCCCACATTTGATCCGGTTCCGGCAGGGAGAAAGCGGCGCGGCGATTACAACGTTTACGGGATAACTGATGCTATTCAAGCAACTCTCACGCCTGGCAAAAATCACCAGCCCCCTGGGGCCGGATGCGCTGTTGCTCAAGGACATGGGCGGCGGCGAAGAGTTGGGGCGGCTGTTCAACTATGAGCTGCAACTGCACTCGCTGGACAACGCCATCGACCTCAACCAGTTGCTGGGCAAACCCATGTGCCTGAGCCTGCAACTGGAGGGCGGTGGCGAGCGTCACTTTCATGGCATCGTTGCCCGTTGCAGCCAGAACGTCGACCAGGGCCAGTTCGCCAGCTATCAAGCCACGCTGCGGCCTTGGCTTTGGCTGCTGACCCGCACCTCCGATTGCCGGATTTTCCAGAACCTGACCATCCCGCAGATCATCAAGCAGGTGTTTCGCGACCTGGGTTTTTCCGATTTCGAAGATGCCCTGAGCCGGCCTTATCGCGAGTGGGAATACTGCGTGCAGTATCGCGAAACCAGCTTCGATTTCGTCAGCCGCCTGATGGAACAGGAAGGGATCTACTACTTCTTCCGCCATGAACAGGGTCGTCATGTGCTGGTACTGGCCGATGCTTACGGCGCCCACACCAGTGCGCCCGGCTATGCCTCAGTGCCCTACTACCCCAAGAATGAACAGCAGCGCGAACGCGATCACATCCACGATTGGCACCTGGCCCAGGAAGTCCAGCCAGGTTCGCTGGAACTCAACGACTATGACTTCCAGCGCCCCAGCGCGCGAATTGACGTGCGCTCGACCATGCCTCGTCCGCACACCGCCGGCGACTATCCGCTGTACGACTACCCCGGCACTTATGTGCAAAGCGCGGACGGCGAACATTACGCCCGCACCCGCATCGAAGCCTTGCAGACCTTGCACGAACAGGTCGAGTTCGCCGGCAACGCCCGGGGTTTGGGGTCGGGACATTTGTTCAGCCTCACGGGCTTCAGCCGCCAGGACCAGAACCGCGAATACCTGATCGTCGGCGCCCGTTACTACGTCGCCCAGGAAAGCGGGGAAACCGGCGGCGCGGCTGCTTCGGCACAGTTCGAAAGCAGCCTGACCTGCATCGATGCGCAACAAAGCTACCGCCCCCTGCCCAACACCCACCGCCCTATCGTCAAAGGTCCGCAGACCGCATTGGTGGTCGGCCCCAAGGGCGAGGAAATCTGGACCGACCAGTTCGGCCGGGTGAAGGTGCATTTCTATTGGGACCGCCACGACCAGTCCAACGAAAACAGTTCGTGCTGGATTCGCGTGTCGCAATCCTGGGCCGGTAAAAACTGGGGTTCGATGCAGATCCCGCGGATCGGCCAGGAAGTGATCGTCAGCTTCCTCGAAGGCGACCCGGACCGGCCGATCATCACCGGTCGCGTCTACAACGCCGAACAAACCGTGCCCTACGACTTGCCGGAAAACGCCACCCAAAGCGGCATGAAAAGCCGTTCGAGCAAGGGCGGCACACCGGCGAACTTCAACGAAATCCGCATGGAAGACAAGAAAGGCGCCGAGCAGCTGTACATCCACGCCGAGCGCAATCAGGACATCGTGGTCGAGGTGGATGAAAGCCACTCGGTCGGCCACGATCGCAACAAGAGCATCGGGCATAACGAGACCGTGACCATCGGCAACAACCGCCTGCGTATCGTCAAACAGGAAGACATTCTTTCGGTGGGCCAGCGCAAGACCGACAGCATCAGCCAGAGCTACGTCATTGAAGTGGGCGAGAACCTGCGGCTGGTCTGTGGTGAAAGCATCCTGGAGCTCAATGCCAGCGGCCAGATCAACCTGACCGGCGTGCAAATCAGCTTCTATGCCAGCGGTGATGCCGAGTTCAACACCGGCGGCGTGCTGCACCTGAACAACGGCGGCGGCGCTGGCGCCACGCCTGATGGCCAGGGCGTCAAGGCCAGCATCGACGCCAACATCAACGCCGCGTTTCCCAAGCCCAAGGGCTAATCACGAGATCTGTGTTCCATGACTTACCGAATCAATGAATTCCAGTTCCAACTGCCGGCAGGCGAACTGCAAGACGCCTCGATCAACATCCTCAAGTTCCCTGAACTGGGTACTTCGCTGATTGTCAGCCGCAGCTTGCTGGCCGAGGGTGAAACCCTGCAAAGCAACTTCGACGACCAGCTCAAGCGTCTGGAAAAACAAGTGCAAGACTTGCGTTTCCAACCGGGCGTCGCCGTGCGCCTGGGTGCCAGCCAGGAAGTCGAAGGCATCGAGTTGCGCAGCCAGTTCAACAAGGGCAACGACAAAGTCTTCCAATACCAGTTGGCACTGGTGTTGCCCGGCACCCGCAAAATGCTCGCCCTGAGCTACGTGAAGGCCGAAAAACTCGGCGATGCCGAAGCCGCGCATTGGGCGACCATCAAGAGTTCGCTGTTGTTCGACGTTCCGGCCTGATGAGCACCCTGCATGTCTGATGCACTCTGGGCCGCCCGGCTGGGCGATGCGCTCGACCACACCTCGATGATGGCCGACATCCTCGGCGGCGTGCTGGAGGTAGCGGCCAACATCGCGATCACCGCACTGGCTACCGCTGCCGTGGTGGCGGCCACGGGCATCACGGTCGTCACCGGGGGGCTGGGTTGCGTCGTGCTTGGCCTGGTGGTGGGCACGATCGTCGGCCTTGCCATGAGCAAGACCGGGGCCGACAAGGGCCTGAGCAATTTGTGCGAGAGCTTCAGTAATTCGCTGTTTCCGCCCACGGTGCAGGCGAACATTCTCACCGGCTCCACCAACACCCTCACCAACAACATTCCCGCCGCTCGGGCCGCCGGGGCGATCCCGTCCCATGTCGCGCCGGCCGGCACCGAACTGGAAATGCCCGAGCCGGAAGCCGAAGCCAGTTACCTCGACATGGCCGAGAGCTTCTTCTCCCAGATGTGGCGCCCCACCGTCGCCACCCCAGCACCCGGCGCGGTGCCCAAGCCGCTGGACCTGCTCGTCTGCATGAAGCATCCGCCGATGCCGCCGCAGTTTCTGGCCGAGGGCTCGGACAAGGTCACCATCAACGGCCAGCCCGCCGTGCGCAGCGGCGACCGCAGCACCTGCGATGCCAAGGTCGTATCGTCCGGGCTGATCTCTTCCAACGTGACCATTGGCGGCGGTTCGGTGGTGGTACGCGAGATCCGCAGCGGTAAGACCCCAGGCGTGGGGCTGGCGGTCACGGCGCTGCTGATGCTCAAGGGCGGCAAGGGCAAGTTCTTCAGCAAATTGCCGTGCATGCTGATCGGTGGCGCGACGTCGATGGCCGTCAGCAGCGCGATGGGTGCGATGGCCAACGCTGCCATGGGCTCGTCGAACCCGGTGCACGCGGCGACCGGGGCCAAGGTGCTGGGGGGCGATGAAGAGCTGGATTTCGTGTTGCCGGGCATTTTGCCGATGGATTGGCAGCGCTTTTACAACAGCCGTGACGAGCGGCGCGATGGGTTGTTTGGCGCGGGTTGGAGTGTGTCCTATGAGGTGCGGGTTGAAATCCTGCCGCACCCGGAGGGCGGGGAAACGCTGGTCTACACCGATGAGCAGGGCCGGCGCATCGACATGGGGTCGATTCCTTTGGGCGGTGCGGTGTTCAGTGCCGGCGAAGGGCTGGGTGTTCGACGCCATGTTAATGGGCAGTTGTTGATTGAAAGCGATGACGGTGTGTATCGGTTGTTCAATCCAACGCCGGGCAATACCGCGTTGCTGCGCCTTGATCAATTGGGTGACCGCAATGACAACCGCATCCATCTCGACTATGACGACGTCGGGCAGCTTGTTCGGCTGCGGGACACCTTTGACTTGGTTCAGGTGGAATTGACCTACCTTCAGACACGGGTCAGTCAGGTGGAACGCGTCTACCCTGACCAACACCGTGAAGTGCTGGTGAGCTATGGCTATGACGCCGCCAGCAACCTGGCCGAAGTGCGCGACGCCACCGGCCTGGTACAACGGCGCTTCAGTTACGACGCCGGACAACGGATGGTCGAGCACCAGTTGCCCACGGGGCTGCGTTGTTTCTATGAATGGGCGCTGATTGAAGACCTTGAATGGCGCGTGGTCCGGCACTGGACCGACGAGGGCGACGCTTACCAGTTCGACTACGACCTCGGCGCCGGTGTCACGCGCATCACCGACGGCTTGCAGCGCGTCAGTACACGGCGCTGGAACACCCAGCACCAGATCACCCAATACACCGACAACCTCGGCCACACCTGGCAGTTCGAGTGGAACGACGAGCGCCAATTGCTCAGCGCCACCGACCCACAGGGCGGTCGCTATGAATACAGCTACGACGATGCCGGCAACCTGATCGGCGAAACCGACCCGCTGGGCCGCAGCGATTCGACCTTGTGGCTCGAGCACTGGGCCTTGCCGCTGGTGCAAACCGACGCTGCCGGCAACAGCTGGCAGTACCGCTACGATCAGCGCGGCAACTGTATCGCCGAAACCGATCCGCTGGGCCACATCACCCGCTACCGCTACGACCCCCACGGTCAGGTCGTCGAGATCATCGATGCCACCGGCAAAAGCAAAAAGCTGCGTTGGAACCCGTTCGGTCAATTGATCGAACACATCGATTGCTCGGGTTATCCGACGCGGTTCAGCTACGACAACCGGGGCTATCTGCAAACCATCACCGATGCCCTCGGCGAGCGCACCCAATTCAGCTACGACGCCCAGGGGCGGTTGCTCAGCAGCCAATTGCCGGACGGCCGCACCGAGCAGTATCAGCGCGACGTCAGCGGCCAGTTGATCGGCTACACCGATCCGGCCGGGCACACCACGCTCTACCAACACAACCGTCGCGGCCAGGTGCGCCAGCGCACCGACGCCCATGGCAGGCAGGTGCAGTTCGGGTATGACAGCTACGGGCGGCTGCAAGCGCTGATCAACGAGAACGGCGAAAGTTATCGGTTTACCTGGGACGCCGCGGATCGACTGACCGAACAACAAGACCTCGACGGCAGCGCCAAGCGCTACGCCTATGACCCGCTGGATAACGTCGCGGCGGTAACGGCTGTTCCGGCGCCTTACGGCAACGGCTTGGCCATCGTCCCCCAGACGCCTCTGGCCCCCATCGTTCATCGACTGGAACGCGACGCTGTCGGCCGGCTGATCGCCAAAATCACCGACGATGGCCGTACCGACTACACCTACGACCCATTGGACCAGCTCACCGCTGTCACCTTCACCGACCACCACGGCAACGCACAAACCCTGAGCTTCGCCTATGACGCCCTCGGCCAGTTGCTCGCCGAACAAAGCGCGGCTGGCAGCCTGCAACACCACTACGACGAACTCGGCAACCTGATCCAGACCCAACTGCCCGACGGCCGCTGGCTCAATCGCCTGTATTACGGCAGCGGCCACCTGCACCAGATCAACCTCGACGGCCAGGTTATCAGCGACTTCGAACGCGACCGCCTGCACCGCGAAGTGCTGCGCACCCAAGGCCAGATCAGCACCCGCAGCGAATACGACCGCAGCGGCCGTTTACGCTCACGCCAACGCCGACACAGCAGCCAACCCTCGCTGATGCCGGCAGCGGTGCAGAAACATTTCGAGTACGACCCCGCCGACAACCTGATCGGCAAACTCGACCAGCAACCCGCCGCGCAACATCGCCAACTGCTGCACTACGACGCCACCGGCCGCATCATCGCCAGCCAGGACAGCCTGCAAGGCCAGCGCGAAACCTTCGCCTACGACGCCGCCGCCAACCTGCTGGACGGCCCGCAACCCCGCGCCGGGCTGGTGGTGCACAACAAACTGCTGACCTATCAGGACAAGCGTTACCGCTACGACGCCTTTGGCCGGATGATCGAAAAACGCAGCGCTAAACGGGGCGTGCAGCGCTTCGGTTACGACGCCGAAAGCCGATTGATCGAAGTGCGCAATGACAACGGCAGTGTGGTCAGGATGACCTACGACCCGCTGGGCCGGCGCATCGAAAAAACCGAGCACGACCCCAACGGTTATCCACTGGGAGAAACCCGCTTCACCTGGGACGGCCTGCGCCTGTTGCAGGAACATCGCCATCAACAGACCAGCCTCTACCTCTACGAAGACGAAGGCTACGAACCGCTGGCCCGCGTCGACGGCACCGGCCCGCTGCAAAAAATCCGCTACTACCACAACGACCTCAACGGCCTGCCGGAACAGCTCACCGAAGCGGACGGCCACAACGTCTGGCAGGCGACTTATCGGGTGTGGGGCAACACGTTAGAAGAGGTGCGCGAGCCGTACTACATCGAAGAGCAGAACCTGCGGTTTCAGGGGCAGTACCTGGACCGGGAGACGGGGCTGCATTTCAATACGTTCAGGTTTTATGATCCGGATGTGGGGCGGTTTACGACGCCGGATCCGATTGGGTTGGCGGGAGGATTCAATCTTTACGCATTCGTTCTGAATCCATTCACTTGGTTGGACCCTCTAGGCCTTGCCGGTTGTACGCTGACCAAGGCACGGTCGAAACAGTACGACTACAAACTGCGATTGAAACGCTCAGAATATCCGCAGACGTTCGGTCATATCGACGGTGCAATCAAGAAAGGTCACCCCTACATTGTGACCATTCAACGTGACACCGCTAAGCTCAATCGCAAACTCAGCTTGAAAGACATCAAGACCAAAACAGGCAAGGATCGGGACGAATGGCCGATGGCAATGTTCAAGGAAGGTGGTAACGGCGCCAGCGTCAAATACATCGATCCTGGCGATAATCGGGGTGCGGGCTCGAGTATCGGCAACGCCCTATCCGACCTCCCCAACGGGACCAGAGTTAAAATCGAGGTTTACTGATGAAAAATAATGCTCAATCTGTGGATCTACTGATATCCCACAGCCAAATTCAATTCCGCTCACGGCCCTTTGACGAAACCTCAAGCCAATGGGGCAAAGTTAACTTGGAGCAGGGTGCGGTCCTCCATAGCGACTATGTTGTGTTTGACCCTCTACCCGAAGATGCTTTCGGGGCAAACGTGCACCTGAAACTGGAAGACAGTTTCAACCTCGACCCCTCCACCCAGCGCTGCATCGTCGTGCCATTTCATGTCACGGATCCCGGTCATGTGGAAATTGCATCCGCTGCTGAAAAATTCAAGGTCGAGCTTGATCTAGAGAAACGCGACTATGCGTTGTATTTCGAGGTTTGTGAGGGTGAAGAAATCTTTTACAAAATCACTCTAGTCCCATCAGACAGCAAAACTCCAGCCAGGTACCTGCTGGACGATCCTTGGGGCGGCGAGAAAGACAAGGTACTGGTAGAGGGACTTCGTTAGAAGTTCATCTCTGTGTCCAACAAAAATGGGCACCTGATCCAGGCGGTGTGCCCATTTTTCCAGCTCGCACTCATCATGTTCCCTCGCCATCCGATCAGTCGAATCCATCGCCTCTACGAAGACGAAGGCTACGAACCCCTGGCCCGCGTCGACGGCACCGGCCCGCTGAAAAAAATCCGCTACTACCACAACTTCCAAGCCAATGGGGCAAGATTAACTTGGAGCAGGGTGCAGTCCTCCATAGCGACGTTTAAAACGTTTAAAGGTTACTTCCTGCAAGCTACAACACCTTGCGCCATTGCCTACGGCTACGCCAGAATCCGCCGGCTTGTGCGCCTTGGGGGCGGTCGGTAACTTGGTTCCTGTCACTGCCCATCAGTGATCGGGTTTAGTCGCTCGCTGGTAATTGAAGATGCACAAGCTTCTGTCAGACAGGTATTTCCTACCTGCATTTGATGGTGGCTGTGCGTAGGGCACCTTCGGGTGCGCCGGCTTCTTCAATTCCCCGGTCCGACTAACCTGCGTACAGCTGCCACCCCTTCGTTTAGTCGGCGAAGTGTTGTCAGCATCACTCAAGGAATTGAAGATCATGTTCAAGGTTACTCCCAACCCACCCGACACCGACCCGGTCTCTCCCTACGAAAGCCCCGATTCAAACAAACTCAACGAAGCCGCCGAGCGCGCCCTCGACCATCACTTCCCGCCAGCCGCCCCCAAACCACCCAAACGCAACGGCCAGCTCTTCAGCGTCAGTCCGGGCATCAACCCTGAAACCCTTCTCGCCAATGCCTCGGAAGATTTGCTGTCCATCAGCGCCATCGCCGCCAACCTCGCCGACGATGTGGACGGCTCACGCCGCTCCGTAGCCCTGGCGCTCAGCCGAATGGCCGACGGTGTGCATTTGTTGGTGGAGCGAATGCTGGATCATCTGAATGACCCCGAGATAGCGGCGAATTTCGCCAAGCAACAAAGCCGCGTCATCTAATCCGCCACCCCATAAAAAAATGGGCACCCAACCTGGTTGGCGTGCCCATTTTTTATTCCCGCTCACCCGCTACGCGGGAAGTCGGTGCGTGTTACGGATTAACGCTGTCTTTCAACGACTTGCCTGGCTTGAACGCAACAGTGTTGCTGGCCTTGATTTTGACGGGCTCACCGGTTTGCGGGTTTTTGCCGGTGCGGGCACCGCGATGGCGTTGCAGGAAGGTGCCGAAGCCCACCAGCGTGACGCTGTCCTTGCGGTGCAGAGCGCCGGTGATTTCTTCGAGAACGGCGTTGAGAACGCGGTTGGCCTGCTCTTTGGTGAGGTCTGCTTTTTCAGCAATTGCAGCGGCGAGTTCTGGTTTACGCATTAGTGAAGCCCCTTTGACGGTTTTTTGTTGTTATGTCCGTGCTGTTCTCGTTGGAACAGCGCCCAAAGCGCCGCAGGTGCTCTACTCTGCGGCAGACGGGAGTGAGGATGGCACGCAGTGAAGAGCCGCGCCAGTCTCGGCGCGACCTTTGTAAGGGCAAAAGAGGGGTGATTCCGACAGAACGACCGGTATTTACGCCAGCAGTGCCGGAAGCTCTTTGTTCAGGGCCAGTTTTTCCATCACCGCCGCGCCTGTCAGGGCATAACCCAGCAGTTTGCCGCTGGCATCGCGGCACAAGACCTTGATGTCCGCGCCCTGCCCTTCGACTGTCCAGACGCCCTCTAAACCCCGTGGTGGCGGTGAAACCACCAATGGGCAGACCGGCGTTTTGACGGTGATGGGCATCGGTCCATAGCTCACCGCCGTCGGGTTTCCGGCGAGGGTCTGGGCCAGCGCTCTCGCACAGCTCATGAGGGGCATGACGTACAACAGATTCAGCCCATCGACCTCGGCGCAGTCGCCCAAGGCATAGATATTGGCGTGAGAGGTTTTCAGCTGGCGATCGACCACCACACCGCGATTGACCTGCACACCGGCCGCAGCCGCCAGATCGATGCGCGGGCGCAGGCCAATGGCCGACACCACCACATCGCAAGGGATCACCTGGCCATCGGACAGATGTGCTTCCAGTCCATCTTCAACACGCTGCAAACGATTGAGCACCGGCCCGAGGTGGAAACGTGCGCCCAGACTTTCCAGCCCGGCCTGGACCGCAGCGGCCGCTGCCGGGTGCAACAAAGTCGGCATGACCTGCTCGCACGGTGCAACCAGTTGCACCTCGTAGCCGCCAAGGATCAGGTCGTTGGCGAATTCGCAGCCGATCAGGCCAGCACCGAGCAGCAACACCCGACGTTTGCCGGCCGCCGCGGCACGAAAGCGTGCGTAGTCTTCCAGGTCGTTGATCGGGAAGACTGCGTCCGCCGCGTCGCCTTCGATCGGCACCCGCACGGTTTCCGCGCCCCAGGCGAGGATTAGGTCACGGTAAAACACCGCTTCCTCCCCGATCCACAGACGCTTGTGGCCAGGATCGATGCCGCTGATGCGCGTGTGCGTGCGCACTTCGGCCTTCAACTGCTCCGCCATGGCACCGGGTTCGGCCATGCTCAGCCCGTCAGCGTCTTTGTTTTTGCCGAAACCGGTGGAGAGCATCGGCTTGGAGTAGGAGCGTCCGTCATCGGCCGTAATCAGCAGCAGCGGGGTTTCGCCATCGAGTTTGCGAAACTCCCGGGCCAGGTTGTAGCCAGCCAGCCCGGTGCCGACGATCACGACAGGTGCGTTCATTCCTTGCTCCTCTAAAAGTCTTAGTTGATTTCGATCATTTCGAAATCCATCTTGCCTACGCCGCAGTCCGGGCATAGCCAGTCTTCCGGCACGTCCTGCCATTGGGTGCCCGGCGCAATGCCGTCATCCGGCCAGCCGTCGGCTTCGTTGTAAATCAGGCCGCAGACCACACATTGCCACTTTTTCATTCACGTACATCCTCAGGATTCAGGCTTTTGCCGGCGCGAACGGTCGATGGTTGGAGCGCTGCCGTCCGGCTCAGGGCGTTTTGTACTGATCGGGCCCGGCAGATGCAAGCCTGTTCGACGCAATGGCCGGCCGGATCAATCAAAATCGCAGGCTGACATGGTAAGCTCGCCGCCTCATTTGCTGCCAATAATGACTCACTGTGCCGCACTCAAAATCCCCCGCCGTGACCCCGCTTTGGCTCCCTCGAAGCCAACTCGCGCCCCTCCCCGACACGTCTACCCTCGACTGGTTGTTCGACGAAGGCTCTTTGACCCGACGGCTGATCCGTCTGTCGAATGACGGCTTCAGCGTCACGCCACTCTTCGAAGGCTGGCAACCGCTGCGCGGCGACGAATGCGCCGCGCTGGACCTGGCCGAAGGCAGCGAAGGCTGGGTGCGCGAGGTGTATCTGCGCGGCCACGGCGAAGCCTGGGTGTTTGCCCGCAGCGTGGCGGCGCGCAGTGCGTTGCAGGGCGACGGTCTGCACATGGACGAATTGGGCAGCCGCTCCCTAGGCGAATTGCTGTTTTGCGATCAGGCATTTCAACGCCGCGCCATTGAGGTTTGTCACTATCCTCAGGAGTGGCTGCCGATGGAGTCCCGGGCACCTGAACTGTGGGGCCGCCGTTCGCGTTTCGACCGCGGCGCCTTGAGCGTGCTGGTGGCCGAAATTTTCTTGCCGACCTTGTGGAACGCCACCCGCGCCCATCCGGAGAATTGCTGATGTACCAAAGCCTGCTCAAGTCCCTGAATCGCTTGAATCCACGGGCCTGGGATTTCATTCAGCTGACCCGTATGGACAAACCGATCGGCATTTATCTGCTGCTGTGGCCGACGCTGTGGGCGCTGTGGATTGCTGGTAAAGGTTCGCCGTCGCTGGCCAATATCGTGATTTTCGTCCTGGGCGTGGTGCTGACCCGCGCTGGCGGTTGCGTGATCAATGACTGGGCGGATCGCAAGGTCGACGGCTACGTGAAACGCACCGAACAGCGGCCCTTGGTGAGCGGCAAGATCAGCTCCAAAGAAGCGCTGGTGTTCTTCGCGCTGCTGATGGGCGTGAGTTTCCTGCTGGTGTTGTGCACCAATGCGGCAACGGTCTGGCTGTCGTTCGGCGGTTTGGCACTGGCCCTCACTTACCCGTTCATGAAGCGCTACACCTATTACCCGCAAGTGGTGCTGGGCGCCGCGTTTTCCTGGGGTATGCCGATGGCATTCACCGCCGAAACCGGTGAACTGCCGGCGGCGGCGTGGTTGCTGTGGATCGCCAACCTGCTGTGGACAGTGGGCTACGACACTTATTACGCGATGACTGACCGTGACGACGACTTGAAGATCGGCGTGAAATCCACGGCAATTCTGTTTGGCGAAGCGGATCGAGTGATCATCCTGATTCTGCAGGGGCTGGCGCTGGGTTGCCTGCTGCTGGCCGGGTCGAAATTCGAGCTCGGTGGCTGGTTCCACTTGGGATTGCTGGCGGCGGCGGGCTGTTTTGCGTGGGAGTTCTGGTACACCCGTGGCAAGGACCGGATGCGTTGCTTCAAGGCGTTTCTGCACAACCATTGGGCGGGGTTGGCGATTTTTGTCGGGATCGTACTGGATTACGCGCTGCGTTGATGGACACGCTTTTATGTAGCAGCTGGCGCAGCCTGCGTCCGGCTGCGCAGCAGTCGTAAATCCTGAGTACGCGGTTCATCTGATACACCGCGTGAGCAGACTTTACGACTGCTACGCAGCCGAACGCAGGCTTCGCCAGCTGCTACAGGTTTACATCTTCGGCCCTTGGAGGACGTGCCACTTGTCCATTTTCTTGTCGCCGGTCATGTCTCCAGGCTTCTTGTCCTGAACGAAGTAGTACAGCGGCTTGCCGTCGAACGCCCACTGCTTCGTGCCATCGTCACGCTCAATAATGGTCCACTTGCCGTCGCCCTTGTCGGCGTCGGTGGCTTTGAGCGGTGGCCAGTTTTCTGCGCACTTGCCGGTGCACGCCGACTTGCCGCCAGTGTCGTTGTCGAAGGTGTACAACGTCATGCCCTTGTGGTCGACCAACATGCCGTCTTTAACCATGCCCGGGTCTGCGGCGAAGGCCATTGTCGGCATCATTAGCGCAGCAGTGACCAGCAACGCCTTCCAGGATTGAGCGATGTGCTTCATGGAAACCTTCCTTTTGTGGTTGTCAGGATTCGGACTTAGAGCTTAGTTCAGGATCATGACAATCGCCGGACGACTAAAATACTGTCACACGACTGCAATAATTCCGTTATCTAATGCGGCGCAAGACAGTTAAATGACAAGAGGATTAAGGCATGGTTGGCAGGAGCATTCTGATCGTCGACGACGAAGCGCCCATTCGCGAAATGATCGCCGTTGCGTTGGAAATGGCCGGCTATGACTGCATGGAGGCTGAGAACTCGCAGCAGGCCCACGCCATCATTGTCGACCGCAAGCCGGACCTGATCCTGCTCGACTGGATGCTGCCCGGCACGTCCGGCATCGAGCTGGCCCGACGCCTCAAGCGCGATGAGCTGACCGGGGACATCCCGATCATCATGCTCACCGCCAAGGGCGAAGAGGACAACAAGATCCAGGGCCTGGAGGTCGGCGCCGATGACTACATCACCAAACCTTTTTCCCCACGTGAGCTGGTTGCGCGCCTGAAGGCCGTCCTGCGCCGTGCCGGGCCAACCGATGGCGAGACGCCGATCGAAGTTGGCGGCCTGCTGCTGGACCCGATCAGCCACCGCGTGACCATCGACGGCAAACCCGCCGAGATGGGCCCCACCGAATACCGCCTGCTGCAATTTTTCATGACCCACCAGGAACGTGCCTACACCCGCGGCCAGTTGCTGGACCAGGTCTGGGGTGGCAACGTTTATGTCGAAGAGCGCACCGTCGACGTGCACATCCGCCGCCTGCGCAAAGCCCTGGGTGATGCTTACGAAAATCTGGTACAAACCGTGCGCGGCACCGGTTACCGGTTCTCCACAAAGGCCTGATCCGGATCTATCCCGCTCGACAAGCTGACAAGGACGCGCGTTCAAGTGAACCAAAACTGGCATGGCACCCTGATCCGCCACATGCTTTTGCTGGTGACCGGTTGCCTGGTGATCGGCCTGATTACCGGCTATTACGGCTGGAGCCTCGCCGCGGGCCTGGGTCTTTACCTGGCCTGGACCCTCAAGCAACTGCTGCGTCTGCACGAATGGCTGCGCCTGCACAAACCCGATGAAGCACCGCCCGATGGGTATGGCCTGTGGGGCGAAGTGTTCGACAGCATCTATCACCTGCAACGCCGCGATCAGCGTGTGCGCGGGCGCCTGCAAGCGGTGATCGATCGGGTCCAGGAATCGACTGCCGCGCTGAAAGACGCGGTGATCATGCTCGACAGCGATGGCAACCTGGAATGGTGGAACCGCGCCGCCGAAACCCTGCTCGGCCTCAAGACCCCGCAAGACAGCGGCCAACCGGTAACCAACCTCGTGCGTCATCCGCGCTTCAAGGAATACTTCGAGCAGGACAGCTACGCCGAGCCGCTGGAAATCCCTTCACCGATCAATGATCGCCTGCGCATTCAGCTGTACATCACCCGCTACGGCAACAACGAACACTTGATGCTGGTGCGCGACGTGACGCGCATCCATCAACTGGAACAGATGCGCAAAGACTTTATCGCCAACGTCTCCCATGAACTGCGCACGCCGTTGACGGTGATCTGCGGTTATCTGGAAACCCTGCTCGACAACGTCGAGGACGTGAACCCGCGCTGGTCCCGTGCCCTGCAACAAATGCAGCAGCAAGGCGGGCGCATGCAGACGTTGCTTAACGATTTGCTGCTGTTGGCCAAACTGGAAGCCACCGATTACCCCTCGGACAACCAGCCGGTGGCCATCGACGGCTTGCTGCAATCGATCAAGAGCGACGCTCAGCAACTGTCCGCCCAGCGCAATCAGAAGATCACCCTGGAAGCCGACCCGACGATTCTGCTCAAGGGCAGCGAAGCCGAGTTGCGCAGTGCATTTTCCAATTTGGTGTTCAACGCGGTGAAATACACCCCGGCCGAGGGCAACATCCGTATTCGCTGGTGGGGGGATGAGCAAGGCGCACACCTGAGCGTGCAGGACTCGGGCATCGGCATCGACAGCAAACACCTGCCGCGCCTGACCGAACGCTTCTACCGCGTCGATTCCAGCCGCAACTCCAACACCGGCGGCACGGGGCTGGGGCTGGCGATCGTCAAACACGTGCTGCTGCGCCACCGCGCGCGGATGGAAATCAGCAGTGTGCCGGGCCACGGCAGCACGTTTACCTGCCATTTTGCGCCGGCCCAGGTCACCAAATCCCGGGTCATCAGCACCACCGACTGATACCGGCCGGCACGCGCCACTAGTCAATCACTTGGTCAGCCGCTACATTGGCTGACTTGTGCCTGCCCTTCAGGCGCACTTTTTTCTTTCCTTTCGAATACACGGAACCCGCAAAACTCCATCATGGACCCTTCCCCTGGCTTGACCCTTGCGACACTCTTCGCCGATTTCGGCATGATTCTTTTTGCTCTGATCCTGGTTTTGCTCAACGGTTTTTTCGTTGCCGCCGAATTCGCCATGGTCAAATTGCGCTCGACCCGGGTCGAAGCCATCGCTGAAAAAAACGGCTGGCGCGGACACATCCTGCGCACCGTTCACAGTCAGCTCGATGCTTACCTGTCGGCGTGCCAATTGGGTATCACCCTCGCCTCCCTCGGCCTCGGCTGGGTCGGTGAGCCGGCGTTCGCGCACATCCTCGAACCGATCCTTGAAGCCGTCGGTGTGCAGTCGCCCGAAGTGATCAAAGGCGTATCGTTCTTCGCCGCGTTCTTCGTCATCTCGTACCTGCACATCGTGGTCGGTGAGCTGGCCCCAAAATCCTGGGCCATCCGCAAACCCGAGCTGCTGTCGCTGTGGACCGCCGTGCCGCTGTACCTGTTCTATTGGGCGATGTACCCAGCCATTTACCTGCTCAACGCCAGCGCCAACACGATCCTGCGGATCGCCGGCCAAGGCGAACCCGGCCCTCATCACGAGCACCATTACAGCCGTGAAGAACTGAAACTGATCCTGCACTCCAGCCGCGGCCAGGACCCGAGCGACCAAGGCATGCGCGTTTTGGCCTCGGCGGTGGAAATGGGCGAGCTGGAAGTGGTCGACTGGGCCAATTCCCGGGAAGACCTGGTGACGCTGGAATTCAACGCGCCGCTGAAGGAAATCCTGGCGATGTTCCGTCGCCACAAGTTCAGCCGTTATCCGGTGTACGACAGCGATCGCCAGGAGTTCGTCGGCCTGCTGCACATCAAGGATCTGTTGCTGGAACTGGCAGCCCTGGACCACATTCCCGAATCGTTCAACCTCGCCGAACTGACCCGGCCGCTGGAGCGGGTTTCGCGCCATATGCCGCTGTCGCAGTTGCTGGAACAGTTCCGCAAAGGCGGCTCGCACTTCGCCCTGGTCGAAGAAGCCGATGGCAACATCATCGGCTACCTGACCATGGAAGACGTGCTGGAAGTGCTGGTCGGCGACATTCAGGACGAACACCGCAAGGCTGAGCGCGGGATCCTCGCGTACCAGCCGGGCAAACTGCTGGTGCGTGGCGACACGCCGCTGTTCAAGGTCGAGCGCCTGTTGGGCATCGATCTGGACCACATCGAAGCCGAAACCCTCGCCGGGCTGGTCTACGAAACCCTGAAACGGGTGCCGGAAGAGGAAGAAGTGCTGGAAGTCGAAGGCTTGCGGATCATCATCAAGAAGATGAAAGGGCCGAAGATCATTCTGGCCAAGGTGTTGATGCTGGATTGAGTGCAACACCGGCGGCGAGTGAGCTCTTGTGACGAGGGAGCTTGCTCCCGCTGGGCCGCGAAGCAGCCCCAATTCCTGCAAACGCGTTCCTCCAGGCACTCCGCATTCACCGGTTTACGACTGCTACGCAGCCGAGCGGGAGCAAGCTCCCTCGCCACAGTAATCGCACTGATCCGTCTATTGCTTGCCCAACGCAAAGTTGGGCAATGCGCCCACCGGTTGATTGAACTGGTACGGAATCGACACCAGCCCCAACCCTGTATTGCGCTGCACCACGAAATGCAGGTGTGGCCCGCTGCTGTTGCCGGTATTACCCGACAACGCCAGCGGACTCCCCACTGACACCCGTTGCCCCTCGCGAACGCTCACCGAACCTTGTTTGAGGTGCAGGTACACGCCCATCGTCCCGTCGTTGTGCAGCACCCGCACGAAATTACCTGACGGATCGGTGCCGCGCCCGGTCTGCGCATTCTCGGTTTTCACCACCACACCGCCACGCGCCGCGACGATCGGCGTGCCTACGGGCATGGCGATGTCCATGGCGTAGCGGTTCTTGGGACCGAAGTGGCTGTATTGACCGTTGGCGCCCTGACTCAACCGAAACGGTCCACCGCGCCAGGGCAACGGGTATCGATAGGCCATGGCGGCCCCTGAGGGGTCGCCCAGGGAGTATTCGAATTTCGGGGTGTACGCGAGCGGCTTACCGGACTTCGTGGCCGTGAGCAGCGCCAGACGAAGACTGCTGCGTGCCGGCATCACCCGGCGAATCGGTCGGCTGGGCGCACCGCTGACGTTCTTCAGGCCGGCGAAGCTCAACTCGATTTCTACTGGCGCATACAGATCGTTGCGCACATAAACGCTTTCCACGCCCTTCTTCTTGGTGATGACCACGTACACCTGGCGCTCCAGGTTCTCGACCATGCGATCACGAAAAACGAACACCTTGGAGCCCGTCGTAGGGCGGTCGCTGTAGGAGACCACGCCATTGGCGTCGGTGGACTTGTAGATCGTCATGGCCATCGCCGAGAGGGAGGCCATGAAAAGACCGCAAAAAAACAGCAGGCGCGCGAGCATGGGCAAGATTCTGTCGAGTAAGTCCTGGGTAGGAGCCTAGCAGCTGCAATGGACCCGGGTAGTCGGCAGATGTTTCAAATGATCGTTCCCACGCTCTGCGTGGGAATGCAGCCAGTGACGCTCCGCGTCACAGCCGCAGGGACGCAGAGCGTCCCGAGAGGCATTCCCACGCAGAGCGTGGGAACGATCAACGGTAGGGATTACGCGCCCGGTACGAAATGCTTCTGCGCCGTGCCACGTGCGATCAAACGGGAGATGTAGTCGAGCTTCTGCGCGTCCTGGTCGACGAAACGGAAGGTCAGTTGCAGCCAGTCGCTGTCGGGTTTCGGCTCGTGGGCGACGATGGCGTGCAGGTAGCCGTTCAGACGAGCGGTTTCGGCGTTATCGCCCTGCTCCAGGTCGAGTACGGCGCTGTCGAGCACTTGCGGCAGGGTGTCGGTGCGTTTCACCACCAGCAATGCTTCCTTGAGACTCAAGGCCTTGATCACGCATTGCTGAATGCCGTTCGGCAAGCGCAGCTGGCCCTGGCCACGACCGCCCGTCGGCGCTGCGGAGGTCGCTGGAGGCTTGATCGGCGGGCTGTTGAGCAGACCGCGAGACGGCGCAGCCGCCGGGGCTGGCGCAGCAGCAGCAGGTTTGGCGAACGGGTTGACCGGCGCCGCGGCGGGTGCGACCACGGCAGCCTTGCCACCGGTCAATGCGCTCAGGGAATCGTTGCCGAACGCCGAGTTCATTTTGGTCGGCGCACTGTTCATCAAGGTGTCGAGCTTGCCGACCTTGTTCAGGGCCTGCTTGACCTTGGTCAGCAGTTGCTCGTTGGTGAACGGCTTGCTGACGTAGCCGGAAACCCCGGCCTGGATTGCCTGGACGACGTTCTCTTTATCGCCCCGGCTGGTCACCATCACGAACGGCATGGTCTTGAGGTTGTCCTGCTCGCGGCACCAGGTCAGCAGCTCCAGGCCGGACATTTCCGGCATTTCCCAGTCGCAAAGGACCAGGTCGAACGCTTCCCGGGCCAGCAAGGCCTGAGCCTTTTTGCCGTTGACCGCGTCTTCGATCCGGATCCCCGGGAAGTAGTTGCGCAAGCACTTCTTCACCAGGTCACGAATGAACGACGCGTCGTCCACAACCAACACACTGACCTTACTCATCCATCACCCCTTTAAAAAATCCCGGCAAGCATAGCGCTTTGCTGATGGCACATTGCCAAAAACCTTCAGTCACGCCGGGACTTTTCGTTCGCGGGTGCTGCTTTCGAATTCATCGACCACAAACAAAAACGCCCGGCCAAAAGGCCGGGCGCTTTTCTCAGGCAATCTTACTTATCGTCAGCTTTGCCCGGAACATTAGCGGTTTCACCACTTGTGCCTTCAACTTCTTCTTTCATGCGCTTGAGGCCCAGGTGCCGCACGTCTGTGCCGCGCACCAGGTAAATCACCAGTTCCGAAATATTGCGCGCGTGGTCGCCGATCCGCTCCAGCGAACGCAGCACCCAAATGATGCTCAAGACCCGCGAGATAGAGCGCGGGTCTTCCATCATGTAGGTGGCAAGTTCACGCAGCGCGGTCTTGTATTCGCGGTCGATGATCTTGTCGTATTGGGCCACCGACAACGCCAGGTCGGCGTCGAAGCGGGCAAAGGCGTCCAGTGCATCGCGAACCATGTTGCGGACCTGGTCGCCGATGTGACGAACCTCGACGTAACCCCGTGGGGCTTCGCCTTCTTCGCACAACTGGATGGCGCGACGGGCGATCTTGGTTGCTTCGTCACCGATGCGCTCCAGGTCGATCACCGACTTGGAGATGCTGATGATCAAACGCAAGTCCGACGCCGCCGGCTGACGACGGGCCAGAATACGCAGGCATTCTTCGTCGATGTTGCGTTCCATCTGGTTGATCTGGTCGTCGATCTCGCGCACCTGCTGGGCCAGGCCGGAGTCGGCCTCAATCAGCGCGGTCACCGCGTCGTTGACCTGCTTTTCCACCAGCCCGCCCATGGCCAGGAGGTGGCTGCGCACTTCCTCGAGCTCAGCGTTGAACTGCGCGGAGATGTGATGGGTAAGGCCTTCTTTACTAATCATGTTGGCGTCCTTGGAGCGTCCGGTAAGGTGCGGTGGACCGCAGCGTCAGTTCAGTGAGCAACAACAGCTTCCTAGCCGTAACGACCCGTGATGTAGTCTTCGGTCTGCTTCTTCGCCGGATTGGTGAACAGGGTGTCGGTGTCGCCGAATTCCACCAGTTTGCCCATGTACATGAACGCCGTGTAGTCGGAAACCCGCGCGGCCTGTTGCATGTTGTGGGTCACGATGACGATGGTGAACTTCGATTTCAGTTCGTAGATCAGCTCTTCGACTTTCAGCGTGGAGATCGGGTCGAGTGCCGAGCACGGTTCGTCGAGCAGTAGTACTTCCGGCTCCACGGCGATGGTGCGGGCAATCACCAGACGTTGTTGCTGACCACCGGACAGGCCAAGTGCGGACTCGTGCAGACGGTCTTTGACTTCGTCCCACAGCGCCGCGCCTTTCAACGCCCACTCGACGGCTTCGTCGAGGATGCGCTTCTTGTTGATGCCCTGGATGCGCAGGCCGTAGACCACGTTCTCGTAGATGGTTTTCGGGAACGGGTTGGGCTTCTGGAACACCATGCCAACGCGACGACGCAGCTCGGCCACGTCTTCGCCCTTGCGGTAGATGTTGTTGCCGTACAGGTTGATCGCACCTTCGACACGGCAGCCATCTACCAGGTCGTTCATGCGGTTGAAGGTGCGCAGCAGCGTGGACTTGCCGCAGCCGGACGGGCCGATGAAGGCGGTCACGCGCTGTTTCGGGATGTTCATGCTGACGTCGAACAGCGCTTGTTTGTCGCCGTAGAACAGGCTCAGGCCCGGCACTTCAATGGCGACGGTTTCCTGCTCGAGGCTCAGGCTCTGTTTGTCGCGGCCCAGGGCCGACATGTTGATGCCGTGGGTATGTGCTTCGTGCTGCATGGGAGGCTCCCTGTGCTAACAAATTCGGTTCGTTGAACCGCTGGCTTTGTTCAGGCCGGCGGCTTACTCAAAATCTCTGTCTGACGCCGATCCCTGTGGGAGCTGGCTTGCCTGCGATGCAGACGACACGGTCTATCAGTAGCACCGCAGTGATGCCATCGCAGGCAAGCCAGCTCCCACAAGGGACAGCGGCGACCAATTAACTTAGCTATCCAGCGCTTTGTATTTTTCGCGCAGGTGGTTCCGGATGTAGACGGCCGACAGGTTGAGCGTGGCGATCACCAGCACCAGCAGCAGCGCCGTGGCGTACACCAGCGGCCGTGCGGCCTCGACGTTCGGGCTCTGGAAGCCGACGTCATAGATGTGGAAGCCCAGGTGCATGATCTTCTGGTCCAGGTGCAAGTACGGGTAGTTGCCATCCACCGGCAGCGACGGCGCCAGTTTCACCACACCCACCAGCATCAGCGGCGCCACTTCACCGGCGGCGCGAGCCACGGCGAGGATCATGCCGGTCATCATCGCCGGGCTGGCCATCGGCAGTACGATTTTCCACAAGGTTTCAGCCTTGGTTGCGCCGAGGGCCAACGAGCCTTCGCGCACGGTGCGAGGAATCCGCGCCAGGCCTTCTTCCGTGGCCACGATCACCACCGGTACCGCCAGCAGCGCCAGGGTCAGGGACGCCCAGAGCAGGCCCGGCGTACCAAAGGTCGGCGCCGGCAATGCTTCCGGGAAGAACAACCGGTCGACCGAACCACCCAACACATAGACGAAGAAGCCCAGACCGAACACGCCGTAAACGATGGCCGGAACGCCCGCCAGGTTGTTCACGGCGATGCGGATCAAGCGAGTCATGGTGTTCTGTTTGGCATATTCACGCAGGTAAACCGCGGCCAGGACGCCAAACGGGGTCACGATCATCGCCATGATCAACGTCATCATCACGGTGCCGAAAATCGCCGGGAAGATCCCGCCTTCAGTGTTCGCTTCACGCGGGTCGTCGCTCAAGAACTCCCAGACCTTGCTGATATAGAAGCCGATCTTGGTGAAGGTGTTCATGGCGTTCGGCTGATAGGCGTGAACCACTTTGCCGATACCGATTTCGATCTCTTTGCCGTTCGCGTCGCGGGCCGTCAGGCTGTCGCGGTTGAACTGGGCGTGCAGGTCGTTCAGGCGGGCTTCGATGTCCTGATAACGTGCGTTCAGTTCGGCACGCTCGGACTCCATGTCCGCTTGCGCGGCAGCGTCCATCGTCCCGGCCAGTTCCAGTTTGCGACCGTGCAGACGGACGCGCTCGAGGCCGGCGTTGATCGCGCCAATGTCGGATTTTTCCAGGCTCTTGAGCTGTGCGGCAAGCTGGTTGACGCGCGCGACACGGGCCTGCAATTCAGGCCATGCCGCTTCGCCTTCAGCGATGACCTTGCCGTCCTGTTTGACGTTGACCAGGTAGCCGTAGAAGTTGCCCCACTCGCGACGCTCGATGGCCATCAACTCGGGTGGCGTCTTCTGATTGGTCAGCCACTCGCCGACGATCCAGGTGAAGTCGTTGCCGTTCAGGTCACGGTTGCCGACCTTGATCAGCTCGCGGGTCATGAACTCCGGGCCCTGATCGGGCACCGGCAGGCCAGCGCTTTTCAGGCGCTCGCGCGGCACTTCTTCTTTCTGTACCACTTCGCCGATGACGAGGTGATTGGCCTGGCCCGGCACGTCGTAACTGGCGTGCACCAGGTCCGCCGGCCAGAAATGGCCCAGACCGCGCACGGCAATCACTGCCAGCAAGCCAATGGTCATGATGACCGCGATGGACACCGCGCCACCGCTGATCCAGACGCCAGGGGCGCCGCTCTTGAACCATCCTTTCAGGGAGTTCTGTTTCACAGACTTCTACCTTTCTTAAAGCGACGAGTATTTCTTGCGCAGACGCTGACGAATCAGTTCCGCGAGGGTGTTCATGACGAAGGTGAACAACAGCAGCACCAGCGCCGAGAGGAACAGCACGCGGTAGTGGCTGCCGCCGACTTCCGATTCGGGCATTTCCACCGCAACGTTGGCGGCCAGGGTGCGCAGGCCTTCGAACAGGTTCATTTCCATGACCGGGGTGTTACCGGTGGCCATCAGCACGATCATGGTTTCACCGACCGCACGGCCCATGCCGATCATCAGCGCCGAGAAGATGCCCGGGCTGGCGGTGAGGATCACCACGCGCGTCATGGTCTGCCACGGCGTGGCGCCGAGGGCCAGGGAACCGAGGGTCAAACCGCGAGGCACGCTGAACACGGCGTCTTCGGCGATGGAGTAGATGTTTGGAATGACCGCAAAACCCATGGCCAGGCCGACTACCAGAGCGTTGCGCTGGTCGTAGGTGATGCCCAGGTCGTGGGAGATCCACATGCGCATGTCGCCGCCGAAGAACCAGGTTTCCATGTACGGGCTCATGTACAGCGAGAGCCAGCCCACGAACAGGATCACCGGGATCAAGATCGCGCTTTCCCAACCGTCCGGCACCCGCAGGCGCAGCGATTCAGGCAGGCGACTGAAGGTGAAACCGGCGACCAGGATGCCGATCGGCATCAACAACAGCAGGCTGAAGATGCCCGGCAAATGTCCTTCCACATACGGTGCGAGGAACAGACCGGCGAAGAAGCCGAGGATTACCGTCGGCATCGCTTCCATCAGCTCGATCACCGGTTTGACCTTGCGGCGCATGCCCGGGGCCATGAAATACGCGGTGTAGATCGCAGCGGCGACGGCCAGTGGAGCGGCCAGCAGCATGGCGTAGAACGCAGCTTTCAAGGTGCCGAACGTCAGCGGAGACAGGCTCAGCTTGGGTTCGAAGTCAGTGTTGGCGGCGGTCGATTGCCAGACGTATTTAGGCTCGTCGTAGTTCTCGTACCAGACCTTGCTCCACAACGCGCTCCAGGAAACCTCCGGGTGCGGGTTGTCGAGCAGCAACGGTTGAATCTTGCCGCCCGCTTCCACGATCACCCGGTTGGCCCGTGGCGACAGACCGAAAATGCCTTGGCCTTCGACGACTTGGTCCACCAGCAAGGTGCGGTGGGCGGTGCTGTGGAACACGCCGAGCTTGCCGGAAGCATCCAGGGCGATGAAGCCTTTGCGACGTTCTTCGGCCGAGATTTCAACGATAGGCGTGGTGCCCATCTGGAACGTTCGAATTTGCTTCAGACGCAGTTCGCCATCCGGGTCGCGCGCCATGAACCACTGGGCCAGGCCGCCGGAGGAGTCGCCGATGATCAAGGAAATGCCGCCCACCAACTGAGTGGCGGCGGTGATTTGGGCTTCACCGTTTTCCAGCAGTTTGTAGCGACCGTTGAGGCTCTTGTCGCGCAGGCTGAACACGTCGGCCTGGGCACGACCGTTAATCACGTACAGCCACTGCTGACGCGGGTCGACGAAGATGTTCTTCACCGGCTCGGTCATTTGCGGCAGATCGATGCGCTTCTGCTCGTTGGTGATTTCGCCGGTCATCATGTTTTCTTCGCTGGTCAGCGACAAAACATTGAGCTGAGAACCGGTGGAGCCGACCAGCATCAGCGTCGAATCGGTCGCATTGAGGCTGACGTGCTCAAGGGCTCCGCCCGCCTCGTTCAGCACGATCGGCGTTTCGCCGTACGGGTATTCAATGGCTGGCGAGATGGTTTTCTTGCCGTCCGGGTAGCTGACTTTATAAGTGTGACGGAACACCAGCGCCTGACCGTTGGACAAGCCTACCGCCACCAAGGGATGGCCCGGTTGGTCTTCGCCGATGGAGGTCACGGTGGTGCCGGCCGGAATCAACAGATCGACACGCTTGAGTTCAGCGCCACTGTCGATATCGAAGAACAACGCCTGGCCCTTGTCGGAAACCCGCATGGCGACCTGGTTCTGTTCTTCCAGGGAGATCATCAACGGCTTGCCGGCGTCTTGCATCCAGGCGGGCGTGATGGCGTCCTTGGAGGTCAGGTCGGCACCCTGGAACAGCGGTGCGACAACGTAAGCGAGGAAAAAAAAGATCAGCGTGATCGCGCCGAGAACGGCGAGGCCGCCCACGAGGACGTACCAGCGGGTCAGGCGATCTTTGAGCGCACGAATACGGCGCTTGCGTTGCAGCTCAGGCGTATTGAAGTCAATTCGCTTGGGGGGATTTGTAGTCATGGTGGAGTTGGCCAGATCATTCATTCGCACACCCTAGCGATCCTGTATGACAGAAAGATGACAATGCAGTGACGCAACAAATCCGCCGCCAGCGGGAACTGGCAGTGGACCGGAAATTTGGGGGTTGTAGGAGCTGTCGAGGGAACCGAGGCTGCGATCTTTTGATCTTGCAGCTAGAGACCAGATCAAAAGATCGCAGCCTCGTTTCACTCGACAGCTCCTACAGAGTCCGGGTTTACCCCGGACTCAAGGTTTTACTTTTTTGCTACGTTGTTACCTTCTTGCAGACCCAGGTCAGCCAGTGCTTTTGCAGCAACCTTGGCTGGCAGCGGGATGTAGCCGTCTTTCACAACCACTTCCTGACCCTGTTTGGACAGGATCAGCTTCACGAACTCGGCTTCCAGCGGGGCCAGAGGCTTGTTCGGGGCTTTGTTGACGTAAACGTAGAGGAAACGCGACAGCGGGTACTTGCCGTTCAGGGCGTTTTCTTCGGTGTCTTCAACGAACTCGGTGCTGCCTTTCTTGGCCAGAGCTACAGTCTTCACGCTGGCGGTCTTGTAACCGATGCCCGAGTAACCCACGCCATTCAGCGAGGAGCTGATCGACTGCACGACCGAAGCCGAGCCTGGTTGTTCGTTGACGTTAGGCTTGTAGTCGCCTTTGCACAGGGCTTCTTCCTTGAAGTAGCCATAAGTGCCGGATACCGAGTTACGACCAAACAGTTGAACCGGCTTGTTGGCCAGGTCGCCGGTCACACCCAGGTCGCCCCAGGTTTTCACGTCGGCTTTGGCGCCGCACAGACGCGTCGAGGAGAAGATCGCGTCGACTTGCTCCATGGTCATGTGCTGGATCGGGTTGTCTTTATGAACGAAGACCGCCAGGGCATCCACGGCAACCGGGATTGCGGTTGGCTTGTAGCCGTATTTGGTTTCGAAGGCCTGAAGTTCGTTGTCCTTCATCTTGCGGCTCATCGGGCCCAGGTTAGCGGTGCCTTCAGTCAACGCAGGTGGCGCGGTAGAAGAACCGGCAGCCTGAATCTGGATATTTACGTTCGGGTATTCTTTTTTGTAGTTCTCAGCCCACAGGGTCATGAGGTTGGCCAGGGTATCGGAGCCGACGCTGGACAGGTTGCCCGACACACCAGTGGTCTTGGTGTAGCTCGGGATAGCAGGGTCAACAGCGGCAACCGCGTTGGCAGTCGCAACGCCAGCAGCGACAAAAGTCATTGCCGCCATCAAACGCTTCAGTTTCATGCCTTACTCCTAGCAGATAGGTGTGTTAAGTCGGGGCCAAGTATCAGCAGGCCGTGTGAACACTCTATGGCTGAAATATGACAATTAGATGAAAGGCCAGCATTCGATCTTTCGCCGGGGCACGGCGTTATCGTTCTTCGCGAGCAAGCCCGCTCCCACAGGGGATCTGCGGCGAACACAGAACCAATGTGGGAGCGAGCCTGCTCGCGATGGGGTCAGTGCCGTCGATGGAAGCGTCGGCTTAGCGACCTTTCTTCCAGAGATATCCACCCACCACAATCCCGACACAACAGATGATCGCTACGTAATAGGCAGGCCCCATCGGGCTTTCCTTGAGCAGCAAGGTGACAACCATCGGGGTCAGGCCGCCGAAGATGGCGTAGGCCAGGTTGTAGGAGAACGACAGCCCGCTGAAACGCACCACCGCCGGAAAGGCTTTGACCATCACATACGGCACCGCACCGATGGTGCCGACCAGCAAGCCGGTCAAGGCGTACATCGGGAACAGCCAGTCCGGGTGGTTGAACAGGCTGTGGTAGAAGGTCCACGAACTGATCAGCAACGCAGCACTGCCGAACACGAAGACACGACCCGCGCCGAAGCGGTCCGCCAGTACACCGGAGGCGACACAGCCCAGGCTCAGAAATACGATCGCCAGGCTGTTGGCCTGTAACGCGGTGGTTGGCGAGAAGTGGTAGACGGTCTGCAGCACGGTCGGGGTCATCAGGATGACCACGATGATGCCGGCGGACAGCAGCCAGGTCAGCAGCATGGAAATCAGGATCGCCCCGCGATGGTCGCGCAACACGGCCCGCAGCGGCACTTCTTCTGCCAGAGCCTTGCGCAGTTGCAACTCGGCGAATACTGGCGTCTCGTGCAACCAGCGACGCAGGTAAACCGAGAACAGGCCGAATACGCCACCCAGCAGGAACGGAATCCGCCAAGCGTAATCCGAGACTTCGACCGGGGTGTAAATGCTGTTGATCGCGGTGGCGACCAGCGAGCCCAGCAGGATACCGGCCGTCAGGCCGCAGGTCAGGGTGCCGCAGGCGTAGCCAATGTGCCGCTGCGGCACGTGTTCGGAAACGAATACCCACGCGCCCGGCACTTCACCGCCAATCGCAGCACCTTGAATCACCCGCATCAGCAGCAACAGGATCGGCGCCCACATGCCGATCTGCGCGTAAGTCGGCAGCAGGCCCATGATCAGGGTCGGCACCGCCATCATGAAAATGCTCAGGGTGAACATCTTCTTGCGTCCCAGCAGGTCGCCGAAGTGCGCCATGACGATGCCGCCCAGCGGCCGCGCCAGGTAGCCGGCGGCAAAGATCCCGAAGGTCTGCATCAAGCGCAGCCACTCGGGCATGTCGGCCGGGAAGAACAGCTTGCCGACCACCGTGGCGAAGAACACGAAGATGATGAAGTCGTAAAACTCCAGCGCACCGCCCAGCGCAGACAGTGACAACGTCTTGTAATCGCTGCGGGTCAGCGGACGTGCGGATTGAGTGGGCTGCGCGATGCTCGAGGGCGCTGTGGTCATGGCAAGGCTTCTCTTATAGTCGGATCTGCAACCCCAACAACGCTGGCTGAGGCTTGGGCAGGTCCGGCACGATAGCAAATTGTTCGAAAAAGCACATAGAGGTGCGTATTTGACGGTCGAAATGAGAACCGGACGGTCGTCTCGGAGTCTACCGATCGATATACTCGCAATCTTGCGACAGCTTGCAAGGGTTGCTGTGCGAAGACGCTGCTGGCTCTACCAGTCGATTTCGCAGAGTTTCCCTTTAGGCGCCTTACGAAAAACGTGACGAACGTAGTATGTTCGGGGCTGAATCGTTTTTCCTTGAGACGGCTATTCACCTGAAGTACTTATGAGAGTCACGGGTCAGAGGCACCCCCGGCATGATAGAGCTCGAACAAGAAGATCCAATCCCGCAAGGCGACCTGGCCCTGCAAATTACCGCGCTTCCCCGCGAAACCAACGGCTTCGGCGATATTTTCGGCGGTTGGCTGGTGTCGCAGATGGATTTGGCCGGCACCGCAATGGCCAGCAAAGTCGCCGGTGGCCGCGTGGCTACGGTTGCGATCGACCGCATGGCGTTTCTGGTTCCGGTAGCGGTGGGCGCTCAGCTCTCCTTTTATACCCAGGCGTTGGAAATCGGCCGCAGCTCGATTCAGATGATGGTCGAGGTCTGGAGTGACGATCCGCTGTCCAGCGAATGGCGTAAGGTGACTGAAGCCGTGTTTGTATTCGTCGCGATCGACGGCAGCGGTCGCACCCGTTCGGTTCCGCCAAGAGCTCGTTAAACACTGCGGCCTTTCTGCGGTCCATTGCAGTCATTGTTCCTGATCGAGAGTTGCCCCATGAGCACGCCCAACGTTGAAGCCGTGAAACTGGATGAACTGAACTGCTGGCGCATCCGCCACGGTCAGGCCGAATTGCTGGTTGCCCAGCAGGGCGCACACATCCTCAGTTATCAAGTGGCCGGGGAACCGCCGTTGATCTGGCTCAACGACGAGGCCGTGTTCAAGACTGGCAAGAGCATCCGCGCCGGGGTTCCGGTGTGCTGGCCATGGTTCGGCAATCTGCCGCGCAACCCGCAGAGCGTTCAGGCCATGCGCGTCGGCAATGAAGCGCCAACCGCTCACGGCTTTGTCCGGACAATGGACTGGGAACTGGGCGGCATCGAAACCGAAGGCGAAAGCCTGAAGGTGGAATTCCTTCTGCCCTACCCCGAAGACGGCTTCCCGGGCTGGCCGCATCAGGTGGATTTAAAGCTGAGCATCCGTTTGGACGAGCAACTGCATATCAGCCTGACCAGCCATAACCAGGGTGCTGACAGCGTCACCATCAGCCAGGCGCTGCACAGCTATTTCGCGGTCAGCGATGTACGCGAAGTACATGTCGAAGGGCTGGATGGCTTGAGTTACATCGAAACCCTGGACGACTGGAAAACCGTCACCCAGACCGGCGATCTGCGTTTTGTCGACGAGACCGACCGTATCTATCTCAATACCCCGGCGAAGCTGAGCATTGTCGATCCGGCCTGGGAACGGCGCATCGAACTGACCAGCAGCGGTTCACGCTCGGCGGTGATCTGGAATCCGTGGATTGAACGCGCCGCAGCGTTCAGTGACATGGCCGACGATGGCTGGCAGCGCATGCTGTGCATTGAAACGGCGAACGTGATGGATGATGTGGTGACGCTGGCGCCGGGTGCGAGTCATACCCTGGGTGTCAGCATCGGCAGCAAACCTCTCTAAGCAACACCGCAATACGAAATGTGGGAGCCAGCCTGCTGGCGATGGCGTCATGTCAGTCAAATTGAAAGTATCTGACGGACCGCTATCGCCAGCAGGCTGGCTCCCACAGTTATTTTGGTTGGCTGCTAGAGATCTGATTCCTGCACCACCCGCACTTTCGCCGCATCCAGCGCATACGCTGCGTCAGCCAGGTCGTTGTTGACCTGCTCGATCTTCAGCGTGCCGGTCACCCACAGCGGTGTGTAGATGTCGTTCAGCTTCAAACCTTTGGGATAACGCACCAGCACCAATTGATTAGGTGGCGGTGGCGGCACGTGGATGCAGGCGCCCGGATACGGCACGAGGAAGAACAGCGTGCTGCGGCCCTGGGCGTCGGACTCCAGCGGCACCGGATAACCGCCGATGCGGATGTGCTTGTCGTTCATCGACGCCACGGTTTTGCTCGAATACATCACCGCCGGCAAGCCCTTGCTCTGCTTCATGCCACCCTTTTCGGTAAAGGTGCCATTGGCTTCGGGGGAGTTGTGGTCGATTTCAGGCATGGCCTCGAGGGCTTTCTGGTCCGACTTGGGCATCAGGTCGAGCCAGTCGGTTTCCGGCAGTTCGCCGGCATGGGCGAGGCCCGAGCCCAGTAAAAGGAAAGTCAGCAGAAGACGGCGCATGAAGGTGCTCGGCAAAGGAGAGGACAGTGCAACGCCGAGCATTCTAGCCCGCTCTGCCTGCAGCGCAGAGGGGGCTTTGTCGCTTTGAATCAGTTCTTTTTGATCAAACCGTAGATCACCAGCAACACCACCGCGCCAACCAGCGCACCGATGAAGCCTGCACCTTCGCCCGCATGATAGATGCCCAGAGCCTGGCCGCCATAAGTGGCCGCCAGCGAACCGCCAATACCGAGCAGGATGGTCATGATCCAGCCCATTTTGTCATCGCCCGGCTTCAGGAACCGCGCCAGCAGGCCGACGATCAAGCCGATAAAGATGGTTCCGATAATTCCCATGGCATTTCCCTCTGATTAAGTGCTACGTCCAAGCCTAGACAGACTTTGGCATCCTGCCATGAGAGAACGGCGGCCCCTGAATGGTTCCACCGCTGCCACATGAAACTGTTTACTCGGCGATAAGGGCTTCGACCTTGAGGATCTGCGCGGCCAGTGTTTCGCGGTCTGCACAACGCAGGTTGGCGTGGCCGACCTTGCGACCGACCTTGAACGCCTTGCCATAGTGATGCAGATGGCAATCGGCGATGGCCAGGACTTTCTCGGTCTCCGGCACTTTGCCGATGAAGTTGAGCATCGCGCTCTCGCCGACCTTGGCCGTCGAACCCAGCGGCAGACCGGCAACGGCCCGCAGGTGGTTTTCGAACTGGCTGCACTCGGCGCCTTCCGTGGTCCAGTGACCCGAGTTGTGCACACGCGGGGCGATCTCGTTGGCCTTGAGGCCACCGTCGACTTCAAAGAACTCGAACGCCATCACGCCAACGTAATTCAGCTGCTTGAGCACACGGCTGGAATAGTCTTCGGCCAAGGCTTGCAGCGGGTGGTCGGTGCTGGCCACGGACAGCTTGAGGATGCCGCTGTCGTGGGTGTTGTGAACCAGCGGATAGAACCTGGTTTCGCCATCGCGGGCACGCACGGCAATCAGCGAGACTTCGCCGGTAAACGGCACGAAGCCTTCCAGTAGACAGGCCACGCTGCCCAGTTCGGCGAACGTGCCGGCCACATCTTCAGGCTTGCGCAGGACTTTCTGGCCCTTGCCGTCGTAACCCAGGGTGCGGGTTTTTAGCACGGCCGGCAGACCGATCGAAGCCACGGCAGCGTCCAGATCGGCTTGCGATTGAATGTCGGCGAACGCCGGGGTGGGAATCCCCAGGTCCTTGAACATGCTCTTCTCGAACCAGCGATCACGGGCGATGCGCAGGGCTTCGGCGCTCGGGTACACCGGGACGAATTGCGAGAGGAATGCGACGGTTTCAGCCGGGACGCTTTCGAACTCGAAGGTCACCAGATCGACTTCATCGGCCAGCTGACGCAGGTGATCCTGATCGCCGTAGTCGGCCCGCAGGTGTTCGCCCAACGCGGCTGCGCAAGCATCCGGCGCGGGGTCCAGGAAAGCGAAGTTCATGCCCAGCGGAGTACCCGCCAGCGCCAACATGCGACCCAACTGGCCGCCACCGATTACACCGATCTTCATCGTCAACAACCTCAGGCGATGCGTGGGTCTGGATTTTCCAGGACGCTGTCTGTCTGTTCAGCGCGGAATTTTTTCAGCACCGCATGGAAGTGCGGGTGCTTGGCGCCGAGAATGCTCGCCGAGAGCAGCGCTGCGTTGATCGCGCCCGCTTTGCCGATGGCCAGGGTGGCAACCGGAATGCCCGCGGGCATCTGCACGATAGACAGCAGCGAATCGACGCCCGAGAGCATCGACGACTGCACCGGCACGCCCAGTACCGGCAGGTGGGTCTTGGCCGCACACATGCCTGGCAAGTGGGCCGCGCCGCCGGCACCGGCGATGATCACCTCGATGCCACGCGCCTCAGCCTCTTCGGCGTACTGGAAGAGCAGGTCCGGGGTGCGGTGGGCAGAGACCACTTTCACCTCGTAAGGAATGCCGAGCTTTTCCAGCATATCGGCGGTGTGGCTAAGGGTGGACCAATCGGACTTGGAGCCCATGATCACGCCAACCAGTGCGCTCATCGTCGTGCCTCTTCTCTCTGGGCGCCCGCAGGCGCGTCAAAAAACAACAAGCCACGCAATATGCGTGGCTTGATTGTACGAATTATGGCCGGACGAACCGGCCGAAGGCCGCGCAGTATACCTCAATGAGGCAGATAAACAGCCCCCGAGACGACCATCTGTCATACGACGCAAAGCGCCGGTTTTATTGACTTCAGAGTCAGTCAATACAACATCATTCCCTGTGGGAGCGAGCCTGCTCGCGATGGCGTCGGCCCGGTCGACATTTGCGTTGAATATTAGTCCGCTATCGCGAGCAGGCTCACTCCCACAGGGTTAGTCGACATGTTCAAGAACTCTGCGCTGCGCCGCCTTCCAGTTTGCGCCACAGCAATCGCACGTTCGCCTTGCGCACCAGCGCGCAGCGGTACAAGCGAATCTCCAGCGGCACATGCCATTGTGGGCCGCCGCATACCACCAGTTCACCTCGAGCCAGTTCGGCGCGCACGCTGAGTCGCGGCACCCAGGCAATGCCCAATCCTTCCAGCGCCATGCTTTTAAGACTGTCGGCCATGGCCGTCTCGTAAATGGTGGTGAAGCGCAGCGCGCGCTGGCGCAGCAGCATGTTCACCGAACGCCCGAGAAATGCACCGGCGCTGTAGGCGAGCAGCGGCACACTGCCTTCGCCTTCCAGATCGAACAGTGGCTTGCCGTCGGCATCCGCCGCGCAGACCGGGAGCATTTCGGTGTTGCCAAGGTGCAGCGATGGAAAGATTTCCGGGTCCATCTGCATCGCGGCATCCGGGTCGTAGAACGCCAGCATCAGATCGCACCCGCCTTCGCGCAATGCATGCACGGCATCGCCGACGTTGGTCGCCACCAGGCGCGTCGCGATGTTCAGGCCTTCGTTACGCAACTGCGCGATCCAGCGCGGGAAGAAACCCAGCGCCAGGGAGTGAGCGGCGGCGACCTGCATCACCTCGCCCTGCCCACCTTCCAGGTGATGGAGGTGGCGCAACACTTCACCGAGCTGCTCGACCACCGTCCGCGCGGTGACCAGAAACAGCTGCCCTGCCGCCGTCAGTTCGATCGGCGTGCGCGAGCGATTGACCAGGGTCAGCCCCAATGCGGCTTCAAGGCTGCGGATCCGTCGACTGAATGCCGGCTGCGTCACGAAGCGTCGTTCGGCAGCCTGGGAGAAGCTGCGGGTGGCAGCCAGGGCACTAAAGTCCTCCAGCCATTTACTTTCAAGGTTCATCACGGCCTCCCGGACACGCACCAATTTAGGTCACACGCTCGCCACAGACACGGCGTCACATGGGCATTATGCCGAATGTGCATAGGCTAGTGTTTAACAGCATTGGCCCAAAATTCTCCACAAGCCTAGCATTTGCAGCGTTCCGGCACAGACCGGGTCCATATCGAGATGATTTCTATCATGTCCTCCGCTGCATCTTTCCGCACAGAAAAAGACCTGCTTGGCGTACTCGAAGTACCTGCTCAAGCGTACTACGGCATCCAGACCCTGCGAGCGGTGAACAACTTCCGTCTCTCCGGCGTTCCGATTTCGCATTACCCGAAGCTGGTTGTCGGCCTGGCGATGGTTAAACAAGCCGCCGCTGACGCCAACCGCGAGTTGGGTCACCTGAGCGAAGCCAAGCACGCTGCCATCAGCGAAGCCTGTGCACGTTTGATCCGCGGCGATTTCCACGAAGAGTTCGTCGTGGACATGATTCAAGGCGGCGCCGGCACTTCAACCAACATGAATGCCAACGAAGTCATCGCCAACATCGCGCTGGAGGCCATGGGTCACCAGAAGGGCGAATACCAATACCTGCACCCGAACAACGACGTGAACATGGCGCAGTCAACCAACGACGCCTACCCGACCGCGATCCGTCTGGGTCTGCTGCTGGGTCACGACGCGCTGCTGGCCAGCCTCGACAGCCTGATCCAGGCGTTCGCCGCCAAGGGCCAAGAGTTCGCTCACGTCCTGAAAATGGGCCGTACCCAACTGCAAGACGCCGTGCCGATGACCCTCGGCCAGGAATTCCGCGCATTCGCCACCACGCTGGGCGAAGACCTGGCCCGTCTGAAGACGCTGGCCCCGGAACTGCTGACCGAAGTGAACCTGGGCGGCACCGCGATCGGTACCGGCATCAACGCCGACCCGCGCTACCAGCACCTGGCCGTTGAGCGTCTGGCGCTGATCAGTGGACAACCGCTGGTTCCGGCTGCCGACCTGATCGAAGCCACCTCCGACATGGGCGCCTTCGTGCTGTTCTCCGGCATGCTCAAGCGCACCGCGGTCAAGCTGTCGAAGATCTGCAACGACCTGCGTCTGCTGTCCAGCGGCCCACGCACCGGCATCAACGAAATCAACCTGCCAGCGCGTCAGCCAGGCAGCTCGATCATGCCAGGCAAGGTCAACCCGGTAATCCCGGAAGCGGTCAACCAGGTGGCGTTCCAGATCATCGGCAACGACCTGGCGCTGACCATCGCAGCCGAAGGCGGCCAGTTGCAACTGAACGTGATGGAGCCGCTGATCGCGTTCAAGATCTTCGACTCGATCCGCCTGCTGCAACGCGCCATGGACATGCTTCGCGAACACTGCATCGTCGGCATCACCGCCAACGAAGAGCGCTGCCGTGAACTGGTCGAGCACTCGATCGGTCTGGTCACCGCGCTGAACCCGTACATCGGCTATGAAAACGCTACCCGTATCGCCCGTATCGCCCTCGAAAGCGGCCGCGGCGTGCTGGAACTGGTGCGCGAAGAAGGCTTGCTCGACGACGAAATGCTCGCCGACATCCTGCGCCCGGAAAACATGATTGCTCCGCGTCTGGTTCCGCTTAAAGCCTGATCCGACGCGTTACTTGTAGCACCGCTCACCAGGTCGAGGGACTAGACACCTCTCACCTTTTGAGGGCTTGGGGATTTGTTCCCCAAGCCCTTTTTTTTAACTTTTGAAAGGACTTCTGTCTTCTGTGGGAGTGAGCCTGCTCGCGATGCAGACACCGCGGTATCTCAGTTACACCGCGTTATCGTTCATCGCGATCAGGCTCACTCCTACAAGAGCCTGGCTCAAAAAAGTCAGGTGTTTCAAAGGCTTCGATTCATCGCTTGCACCACAACCGTGCAGACGGACGGCACACTCATAGGTATAGTGCCGCCCCTCTTCGCGTGAGCGGTCGTCGGTAACGAGGCCCAAACCCATGCGAAACCCGAACTAATAACAAACCCGCAATATGAAATCGGGACGAACCTTCGCCTCACCTGTTTTGCCGCGTGCAATCCGGTGTAACGCGATATTTCTGACCGCACAGCATTTGCCTACACAAAAAACAGCGAGGAATAATCCATGCTCGAAGTCATTAACGACTTCCTCTCAGGGAAAGTACTGATCGTGCTCATTGTCGGGCTCGGTAGCTACTTCACGATCCGCTCGCGTTTCGTTCAGTTCCGCCATTTCTTCCACATGTTCGCGGTGTTCCGCGACAGCCTCAAAAGCAGCGCTGGCCAGCTCAGTTCCTTCCAGGCCCTGATGCTCAGCCTCGCCGGCCGCGTCGGTGCAGGTAACATCGCCGGTGTCGGTATCGCCGTGACCCTGGGTGGTCCGGGCGCGGTGTTCTGGATGTGGGTGACCGCGCTGGTCGGCATGTCCAGCAGCTTCTTCGAATGCTCCCTCGGCCAGCTTTACAAGCGCTGCGACTCCGAAGGCCAGTATCGTGGCGGCCCGTCCTTTTACATCCAGCATGGCCTGCAGAAACGCTGGTTGGGCATGATCATGGCGTTCCTGCTGCTGATCACCTTCGGCTTCGCCTTCAACGGCCTGCAAGCCCATGCCGTGACCCACTCGCTGAACAACGCGTTCGGCTTCGACACCACTTACACCGGGCTGGCACTGGCGGTGTTGCTGGGTCTGGTGTTCATCGGCGGTATCAAGCGGATCGCCAAGGTCGCTGACCTGCTGGTGCCGGTGAAAACCCTGGCGTACATCGGCGTGACCCTCTACGTGATCGTGCTGCAGTTCGACCACGTTCCGGGCATGTTGATGACCATCGTCAAAAGCGCCTTCGGTCTGGATCAAGCCTTCGGCGGCCTGATCGGCAGCGCCATCGTCATGGGCGTGAAGCGCGGCGTGTTCGCCAACGAAGCAGGCCTGGGCAGTGCGCCGAACGTGGCCGCTGTGGCCTCGGTCGAGCACCCGGTATCGCAAGGTGTGGTTCAGGCGTTCAGCGTGTTCCTCGACACTTTCGTGATCTGCACCTGCACCGCGTTGCTGATCCTGCTGTCGGGCTTCTACACCCCGGGCTTCGAAGGCGATGGCATTGCCCTGACCCAGAACTCCCTGGCCGCCGTGGTCGGTGACTGGGGCCGGGTCTTCATTTCGGTGGCTCTGTCGTTGTTCGTGTTCACCTCGATTCTCTACAACTACTACCTGGGCGAGAACAACCTGCGCTTCATGCTGGGTGAAAACCGCAAGGCGCTGATCGGTTACCGCGCACTGGTACTGGTATTGATCTTCTGGGGTGCCATCGAAAACCTCGGCACCGTGTTCGCCTTCGCCGACATCACCATGACGATGCTGGCATTCGTGAACCTGATCGCGTTGTTCCTGCTGTTCAAGGTCGGCATGCGCATCCTGCGTGACTACGATGACCAGCGAGCTGCCGGCATCAAGACCCCGGTGTTCGATTCGAGCAAGTTCCCGGACCTGGACCTGGATCTGAAAGCCTGGCCAGCCAATCCGCCAGCCGCCACCAAGGCTCAAGCCCAGCCGCAAGGTGTACCCGCAGCGCAACGCTGATCAGTAAACGACGGGTGCACAACCTGTGGGAGCCAGCCTGCTGGCGATGACGGACTGTCAGATAACACATTAGTGTCTAACATACCGCTATCGCGAGCAGGCTCGCTCCCACCTGCCAGGAGATTTCCCCCATGACTCCCAATTCCTACCCTGCCGCCCAGCACGTCATGGTGCTCTACACCGGCGGCACCATCGGCATGCAAGCCAGCGCCCACGGCCTGGCCCCGGCGTCCGGTTTCGAAGCCCGGATGCGCGAGTATCTGCACAGCCAGCCTGACCTTGTCGTGCCGCAATGGCGCTTTCGCGAGATGTCGCCGCTGATCGATAGCGCCAACATGACCCCGGTTTACTGGCAGCAACTGCGTGAAGCGGTGGTCGATGCCGTCGATGTCCAGGGTTGCGACAGCGTGCTGATCCTGCATGGCACCGACACCCTCGCCTACAGCGCGGCGGCCATGAGTTTTCAATTGCTCGGCCTGCATGCCCGCGTGGTGTTCACCGGTTCCATGCTGCCGGCCGGCGTAACCGACAGCGATGCCTGGGAAAACCTCAGTGGAGCGTTGGTTGCTTTGGGTCACGGCCTGGCGCCGGGCGTTCATCTGTACTTCCACGGTGAGCAGCTGGACCCGACCCATTGCGCGAAGGTGCGCAGTTTCGGTCGTCATCCGTTCAAGCGGCTTGAGCGCCAGGGTGGCGGCGTGAAAGCGACTTCCGTGCCAGCGCAGTTGAATTACAACCAGGCTAAACAGCTGGCGAAAGTCGCGGTGCTGCCGTTGTTCCCCGGCATCAGTGCCGAAATGCTGGACGGCCTGCTCGACAGCGGCATTCAAGGCCTGGTGCTGGAGTGCTACGGCAGCGGTACCGGGCCCAGCGACAATCCAGAATTCCTCGCGAGCCTGGAACGGGCGCGGGACAAAGGTGTTGTCGTTGTAGCCGTCACCCAATGCCATGAAGGTGGCGTCGAGCTGGATGTTTACGAGGCTGGCAGTCGCTTGCGCGGTGTCGGCGTGTTGTCCGGTGGAGGCATGACGCGCGAAGCGGCGTTCGGCAAGTTGCATGCGTTGTTGGCTGCAAATCTGGATAACGCTGAAGTGCGGCGCCTTGTAGAACTCGACCTCTGCGGCGAACTCAGCTGACACCCTGCAAAACCCTGTGGGAGCCTGCTCGCGATAGCGGTCGTCCATCCAACATCGATGCTGACTGACACACCGCCATCGCGAGCAGGCTCACTCCCACAGGATCTCCATCAGGCATACAACTTGCTGCGTTTCAGCCATCCCAAGGCTGGAACACCCCATGCTGCATTCCCATCTCACCACCCTCAACGCTGTCTCCCTGGTGCTCAACACCTTCAAGGCCGAGGGCTTGTCCAGCGAAGCCTTGCTGGCTGGAAGCGGCATCAGCCCGGCGGATCTGAGCCGGGCGGACACGCGCATCACCACCAACCAGGAGATGCAGGTCTGCGCCAACGCCGTCGCGCTCAAGCGTGACATCGGCCTGGAATTGGGCCGCCGGATGCACGTTTCGTCCTACGGCATGCTCGGGTACGCCTTACTCACCAGCGCCACTTTAGGTGACGCCTTGCGGCTGGCACTGCATTACCCGGCGCTATTGGGAACACTGTTCGAATTGAGCCTGGAAGAAGATAACGAGCGCATCTGGCTCACCGCTGGCGACTATCGGGAAAACCCTGCGCTGGCGCCCTTCAATGTCGAGTTTTGCCTGGTTTCGATGAAGGTCACTTGCGAAGACCTGCTCGGCCAACCGTTGCCGCTGCTTGGCGCCCGCTTCGAATACCCCGCACCGGACTATCAGGCACGCTACACCGAACGTTTCGATTGCCCCTTGCAGTTCGACGCTACGTCCAACGCCTTTGCCTTTGATAAACGCTGGCTCGATCAACCCTTGCCTCTGGCCGACGCCATCACCCATCAGGCCATGGCCGAACGCTGCCGCAAACAAAACACCGAGTTCACCGGTCGCCAGGTGTGGCTGGGGCGAATCCGCCAGTTACTCGGCGCGCAGTTGAATGCGGCGCCCGGCCTCGAAGGTTTGGCCGAGCAGATGAATTGCTCGGCGCGCACCTTGCGTCGGCATCTGAAGGATCTGGGCTGCAGTTATCAGGAATTGCTTGATGAACTGCGGTTCGAGCAGGCCAAACGCATGCTCTGCGATGACCAACTGCCGATCTATCAAATCGCCGAGGCATTGGGCTTCAGCGAGACCGCGAGCTTCCGTCATGCGTTCGTGCGCTGGAGCGGTGTAGCGCCGAGCCAGTTCAGACCCTGACGACTGATCGTTCCCACGCTCTGCGTGGGAATGCAGCCAGTGACGCTCTGCGTCACCGGGACGCGGAGCGTCCCAAGAGGCATTCCCACGCGGAGCATGGGAACGATCGGCCAGGGTTTGCGCCAATAAGGGAAGGGGCGAATTTCGGTCAATTCTTTTGGCCATATCGATCCCCTTTTGGCCTTTCCTGCCGTTCTCTCAAACGTCGGGCGCCGCAAGACTGTGTTCAACCGAATCAGCCTGCGGAGAACAAGAAAATGCTGACGATCTACTCGGACGATCACCACCTGCACCATGGCCGTTGTGAATTGATGGACGGGCAACTGATGCCCTGCTTCGAAATGCCTTCGCGAGCCGATCATGTTCTGCAGCGTGTGCAGCACCGCGACCTCGGCCCTGTCGAAGCGCCGCAGGATTTCGGTCTCGACCCGATCGCGCGCATCCACAGCCGCGACTACCTCGACTTCTTCAAAGGTGCCTGGGCGCGCTGGACCGAATTCGGAACTGACGGCGACTTGCTGCCCTACACCTGGCCGGCGCGCACCCTGCGCCGGATCATCCCCACCAGCCTTCACGGCCAGCTCGGCTATTACAGCTTCGACGGCGGCGCACCGATTACCGCCGGCACCTGGCAAGCGGCATACAGTGCGGCGCAAGTCGCGCTGACCGCCCAAGCCGCCATTCAACGCGGCGCGCGCAGTGCCTTCGCCTTGTGCCGTCCACCGGGACACCACGCCGCCAGCGATTTGATGGGCGGTTATTGCTACCTCAACAACGCCGCCATCGCCGCTCAAGCCTTCCTCGACCAGGGCCATAAAAAGGTCGCGATCCTCGACGTCGATTACCACCACGGCAACGGCACTCAATCGATTTTCTACGAGCGCAGTGATGTGCTGTTTACCTCGATCCATGGCCATCCGGAAGCCGAGTTCCCGTTCTTCCTCGGCTATGCAGATGAACGGGGTGAAGGGGCCGGCGAAGGCTTCAACTTCAACTACCCTTTGCCGGCAGGGAGCGGTTGGGACAGCTGGAGTGCCGCGCTGGAACAAGCCTGCAAAGAGATCGAAAAGTACGGCGCCGATATCGTCGTCGTTTCCCTGGGCGTCGATACATTCAAGGACGATCCGATCTCCCAGTTCAAGCTCGACAGCCCGGATTACCTGGCCATGGGCGCACGCATCGCCGGCCTCGGCAAGCCGACGCTGTTCGTGATGGAAGGCGGCTACGCGGTAGAAGAAATCGGCATCAATGCCGTGAACGTTCTCGAAGGTTTTGAAAGCGCCCAATGAGGAATTAGAACAATGATCAGTCTCAAGCGTTTTATCGCGCCCGCCCTGTGTGCCACCGTGCTCAGTGGCGCCGTTCATGCTGAAGAGCGAACGTTACGCGTCTACAACTGGTTCGACTACATCACTCCCAAAGCGCTGGAAGATTTCAAGGCCCAGAACCCCCAGACCAAACTGGTCTACGACATCTTCGACACCAACGAAGCGCTGGAGGCCAAGCTGCTGACCGGCAACTCCGGTTATGACGTGGTCGTGCCGTCCAACGTGTTTCTCGCCAAGCAGATCGAGGCCGGCGTTTTCCAGCCACTGGATCGCAGCAAACTGCCGAACTGGAACCACCTCGATCCCAAGCTGATGAAGCTGATCGAAGCCAACGATCCGGGCAACAAATTTGCCGTGCCGTACATGTACGGGACCATCCTGATCGGCTTCAACCCGGACAAGATCAAGGCTGCGCTGGGTGACAACGCACCGGTGGACAGCTGGGACCTGATCTTCAAGGAAGAGAACATCAGCAAGCTCAAGCAGTGCGGCGTGGCTTTGCTCGACTCGCCGTCGGAGATCCTGCCACTGGCGCTGCAACACCTCGGCCTGGACCCCAACAGCAAGAAACCGGCGGACTACGAAAAGGCTGAAGCGCTGTTGATGAAGATTCGTCCGTACATCACCTACTTCCATTCCTCGAAGTACATGGCCGACATTGCCAACGGTGACATCTGCGTCGCGGTCGGTTACTCCGGCAGCTTCTCCCAGGCCGCCAACCGCGCCAAGGAAGCCAAGAACGGCGTGCTCGTCGACATGCGCCTGCCCAAAGAAGGCGCGCCGATCTGGTTCGACATGCTCTCCATCCCGAAAGGCGCGAAGAACCCGGAAGACGCCTACACCTTCATCAACTACTTGTTGCAGCCGCAAGTGATTGCGCCTGTCAGCGACTTCGTCGGCTACCCGAACCCGAACAAGGACGCCACCGAACTGGTCGACCCGGCGATCCGCAACAACCCGAACCTGTACCCGACCGAAGCGGCGATGAGCACGCTGTACACCCTGCAACCGCTGCCCCGTGACGCCGAACGGGCACGGACCCGGGCCTGGACCAAGATCAAGTCCGGGACTTGAGCAAACCATCATTTACGCACCCTTGAAGACCCGCCCCGTGCGGGTCTTTTTTTTTACCTGACGATATTTAAGTACCGCCCGACCGATCCCCCACCCCGCTACTTTCCGAACCTGACCGGCGCGTTGGCGCGCACGTCCCAGCCCCTCAGAAAGGAATGCACATGTCTTCTACCGAAACGAATGCAGTCGAAGCCGATCCGGCATCCAGCAATCCAAATGATCTGCTCACCCAACTGGTTACTGGCCCCTCTATCAGGGAGGTGGCCACTCGTATTCTTCGAGACGACCTGAAAAAGCTGTATCCACAATTGGACATTAACCCCGCTATGGCGATGGTCGTCACACCGACCTGGAAAATCATCGCCGGGACTGTCCACCCCGGATCATTGAGATTCGAGTCATTGACGGACACGCTGCTGCGGCACTCCGGCTCAGGCGGATCAGTGACCTATCTCGACGGTGAACATTTCCTGAGCCTGAATCCCGGAGCGACCACGCCTATCCACCTTCCGGTCCAGATCGATGCGATAGGACGCCTGATCAATAAACTGTCCCCTATCCTGTTGGTGGCTTACCAGGAACAACAGCTCGAATACTGGGACCAGCCCGCCCAAGGCACGACCCTGCGTTGGCAGACGTTGTCGCAGTCATTGCGCCAGGTCTGGAATGTTGAAAAGGTTGAGGGCTGGGATACGCACCAGCTGGCCATTGCGCGCAACGTCTTCAACTATCCCGATGCAAAGTTGCGTACCCCCCATGACACCTACAAGATTCGGGTCTGCCTGATCGACCTCGACCGGCTCGATGGCGCAGTGTCCAGCCACCTCAATCGTACGGATCTGACCGTCGTGATCGGTACCGTCGAGACACGCACAATCGTTCTGACCCACTCCATCGCTACAGGCTTTGGGACATATGAGTCGCTGGAAAAACTCGGCGAGGATTTGCCGAAGTATGTTGAAGAACTGCCTCCCGAGGCCACGCTCCAATGGCGCCTGTTCGAACCCGCCGGGAATTTTTTCGATCATCAGGCCGTCGCACTGATTGCTCTGCAGACGGATGCCATTGCCAGCCTGGAGTTTGCAAAACGGACCAGCAGGCCGGCGATTCCCGCCCTCACCCATCCCGCAACAGAGGTGAGCGGCAGGACTCAAACCACCCAGGTTTCGCACTTCGAAAAGGTGCAGCGGCTGATCCCCGAATGGCTGAACGACGCTTCGCCATTCGATCTGGGTTGCTACAGCCGACACCTGTTTGATCTGGCGCTGCTGCAACTGCGTAACAACGGAAAATCCTTCGACGACGATATTGCTCCGATCAAGAAATTCGCGCTGGATGCACTTCGAGCCCACATGCTCAAAAGCCACAGTGATGTTGCCAGCATGAAGCTTGAGAACGTCGAGATCGTTATTGAGAGTCAAGTGGTATGGGGGACATTCACGGCTCCCGGCATGAGCGAGACCAAACGCCTGGGCCTTGCCGAACTGGCACTCGACAACCTCATCGCCCTTCCGCTGGGCAACCAGTCGGTGCAGTACAAAGACGGCACAGCGGTGCCCACGTGGATGACGCCCGACTATGTCAAGAAGGCCATCAGCGCTGTCGATATCGGTGCGACCTACCCCGCGTGGGTCAAGAGCAAGCTACTGGATGACCCGCTGGAATCGCTGCGCCGTCAACGCCTCTACGCCAGTAACTTGCGTATTCAGCTGGCGCTGCAAGCATTGCAAAGCAAAATCCTCGGCGAACATGGCATCGACGAAAAGGGCTATCGCTACGTCGTGGCGGCAATGAATGTGCTGAACGCCGACCGGTGGGTCGATGGGCATGAGATCGTCATCCGTCCGCTGGCGTTCATTCCCAGCCAGCGGAATAACAAAACCCCTGATGAAGTCACCAACATGTTTGTGATCGGGCCACGGGACATGGCCAAGGGGCCCTGCATTCTCTATCGCCCACTGCTTGAGCAACCGCTGACGCAGTACCCCACGGCCGCCAACCTGCTGTATGCGATCAAACACTCCAAGGAGCTGCGGGCATCAACCCTGGCATGGTTGCCGGACAACGTTCGGTTCAACTATTCGCAGTATGTCTTCCCGGGGGAATTGCCTTCGGTCTGGACGTTGTCACAACTGCTGGTCGACTCAAGCATTGCCCGGCAGATGAGCGGGCCGGTGTCGTTCGGGCAGAAAGTGATCGAGCATGACCGCCTGATGAAACTGTTCAAGGCCAACGCCAACGCGCTGATCATGAAGGGCGAGCGGGATTCGGTGTCCAATGCCGAAAGCCGCTGGGCCAGTTTCAAACAACACGCCTGGATGATATTCAGCGCCGTGTTGCCGTTTCTCGGTCGAACCGCCGGAACGGCTGCGTGGATCTGGCAGATTCTGGACGATCTGCAAGAAGGCATCGACGCCCGGGAAAACCAGGATACGACGGCACAATGGTCCGCCCTGACCGACTTGTTCCTGACCCTGGGCATGGTGCTGGCTCACCACGCGATTGCCCGCCGCCAACCCGCGCGGGACCGCGTATCGCAGACCGAAAAACCCGTTATTGCCGGCACGCAGAAAAGTCCTCCGGCCCAGACCCCGGCCAGCATACAACTGCCTGATATTGCGGACGATTATCTGCCGGTTGAACACCAGACCTCGCTTCACCCCACGACCGTGCTCAATAGCAACAGCGCAGGGCTGGGGCCAACCCTGGACCGATACAAAATCCCTAAACCGCAAGGACTCGGAGCGGCCAGTACCGAAGGCTTGTACAAACACCTCTATGAACATCAGTCCAAATACTATGCCCCGGTGGGCGAACGATGGTTCGAAGTCTTCGTGAACGACGATGAAGTTGTCCAGATCATTGATACCCGCAAGCAACCTTCCATCAACGGCCCCTTGTTGATCAGCAATTCCAAAGGCGAATGGGTCATCGATATCAGGCTGCGCCTGCGGGGCGGCGGCAAGAAAAGCAGGCTCAAGGCATTACAAAAAGCCAACGCAAGCAAAACCGCCGAGATCAAGACTCATCTGGCCGTCTTCGATGCGCAAATGGCGGACAAACGAAAAAGTATTAACGATGCCTACATAACCATGAAAGACGCCCCCCCAGAGGCAATCGCTGCCGCTCGACAAACATTTCTCGAAAAACTTGAGGAGCGCACCGTCGAATATGAAACCACGATCGAGAAATTAAAATCGCTCAATCTGGTCGAGGATGTGCCCAACTATCGTGTTGCGATGATCGAAATGCTGGGAACTCAACTGTTTTTCAACCAAACCTGGATCGACGAGAAATACCCGGCATTCGTCGATGCCCTGAAGCTGACCATGGAACATCTCGATGCCGAAGAAAAAAGCGGCCCCCCTCCTCCCGCCGGGACGTTTGAAACCATGTCAGACCTGACCCAAGGGATTATTCAGAAGGTCGAGTTCGCTCAGTTGCGCTTCCAGGAGTTGAGACGACTGGGCAAAAACGCTGAGCAGTTGCTCCTCGATTACCAAAAATCACTGCCTAAATTCAACCTCCCGGACCTCAAGTCCCTGCAGGTCACGCTGGCCCGCGAGCTGTGCCTCAAATCTGGCGAAACGCCCGAACGGTCCGCAGCCAAAGCTTCCATCGAGCAGATTGTCGAAGATGCCGATCTGACGGTGAATAGTGCAATGGAGTTGATGGGTGATGAGCAGCTGCTGAACATGGGTGACCGGATCGAGGCCTTGAACAATCTGGTCGATCAGTTCGCCGCCATCGAACAGCGCCTCAAGAGCTTCACAGCGACCTACCAGGAGCAGATCGTGCAAAAGCAATTTGAGCGACTGCAGGGCCGTATCGAGGAGTTCCATCAGCAGACCGTAGGGCATCTGGCGGACTTGCTGCGCGAGCAGCGACTCCTGGAGCCTGCACCCGGCCCCTCACGCACCTCATCGGCGTCAAACAAGAGAGTCATCACGACGCGCTTCAAAGGCACCGTGATCGGCCAGACCCGTAAAACCGCGCCCGGAAAAATGGTCCTCGTGGACGTCACCGCCCCGGTGACCGGCAAGGTGATTGCCACTTTCCACGAAAAGAGCCCTGGGGTCTGGGTCGAACGGTTGACGAAGAAACCGCAGGCTCCCAAAGCGCGCCTGCCTGACCCGGGGGCACGCATAACGGCAGGACAATCGCTGCTGGATTCTCTGCCCGCCTTTATGCAACGGGCCGAAGCTGACTCAAAACAGTCCTGGCAGCTTCCGGTGGAAATAGAGGAAGTGTTCCACCAGCAGGCCTCTCGCCTTGAAGACGCCGCCAAAGCGATCAACGCAGCACTCATCCAAAGCAATGCCACGCAGGATCATACGAACGAGGCACAACCGGTATTGACGCAACTGGCCACACAAACCACCCGACTCTATGCCGAAGGCCATCGCCTGCGGCTTGAGATGACCAAACGACAACCGCCTACCGCCGCCCGCGTCGAATGGTTACACAGCAAAGGCGAAGTCGACATCGTGCACGTGGGAGACCGACGTCGACTCAAAGGGCAGCGCCGGGACTATCTGCAGGAATACGAAGTGCGGGAGGCCACCACCGCCCGCGTGCTTTGGTACGCCCACTTTCACTACGCCCAGCTCAAGGACGAGGTCCAGGCCTATACCGCCGCTCATTTGAAAACCCGCGAGCAACGGCTGCTGGGCAGTGTCGATATAGGGGCAAGCACCAGCAACCAGGAAGCGATCGAGATCTATCGCAGCAGAATCAGCCCTCAGCTGGCCCGCTCGCTGTTCCTTCCCAAGGTGAGCACTTCCTGACGCACCATCCACAGACCAGCTCTCCCGTTCATCTCGCTGTCAGCGTCGAAGACATTGCACAGCGAGATGAAAAGACGATCCTGCAGCCGACTACGTACTGCGTCGAATCACCAGTGCGCCCTTTACCGGCACCAGGCACTGCGCAAACGCGCAAGCGCTGATTCGATGGCCGCCTCCGGCACCGCCGCAAAACCCAGCACCAGCCCCGCTCGCTGATCCGCCGGAGTGCTCGAATCCGGTAGCCAGTAACTGCTCAGGCCGTTGATCTCGACATCGACGCGGGCTGCGGCTTCAATCAGTTCGCGCTCGCGGGCCTGAGTGTCGACCGCCACCGTCAAGTGCAGCCCTGCCGCGACATTCGGCAGGCTGCCAACTCCGGGAATGTCCGAGGGCCAGTTGGCCAGAAGTGTATTGCGACGACTCAACGCGGCGCGGCGCATGCGGCGGATGTGCCGCTGGAAATGCCCGGCCGCCATGAATTCGGCCATGACGGCCTGGGTGCTTACCTCGGAATGGCGCACATCGACCGCGCGGCGCTGGGCGAAAGCGTCCACCAATGCCGCTGGTAGCACCAGATAGCCCAGGCGCAATGCCGGAAAAGCCACTTTGCCGAACGTGCCGACGTAGAGCACCCGCCCGTGGCGATCAAGCGCAGCCAGCGGGGCCAGTGGCGCGCCGCTGTAACGGTATTCGCCATCGTAATCATCCTCGACGATCCAGCCCCCGGTTCGCTCGGCCCAGGCCAACAACTCCAACCGCCGCGCCAGACTCATCACCACCCCGGTCGGGTATTGATGCGACGGCGTGACATAGGCCAAACGACAATCCTTGAGCCCGTTCAATTCGGTGCAGTCGATACCCTCGCTGTCCACCGCCACCCCGTGCAATCGCGCACCGGCCACGGCGAACGCATGACCCGCCGCCCGATACCCCGGATTCTCGATCGCGACGCCATCGCCCGGCTCTACCAGCAGCTGTGCACAAAGGCTAATCCCTTGCTGTGCGCCACTGGTGATCACTATTTGCTCAGCCGTGCACTGCATCCCCCGGGAGCTGCGCAAATACGCGGCAATCAGACCGCGTAAACGGGCGTCGCCTGCCGGATCGCCGTAACACAACTGCTGCAGATCCGGTTTACGCCAGAAAGCCGCATTCAGCTTGGCCCAAACCTCGAACGGGAACAGGTCGAACGCCGGAACACCGACCCGAAACGCTCGGGGCGGACCACTCGGCGGCAAGGCCAAATGGTTCTTTTCCACGCGCCCCAGCGCACCGCTGTGGATAACTTTGCTGGATGAAACCACAGGTAAATCCAGCCAATTTGTGGATAAGGCTGTGGGTAACCCTGTTGACAACCCTGTGGACACTTTTGTGGATAGTTTTTTCACCGGCAACACTGATTGAGGCAATTGCGCGACATACGTCCCGTCACCCACACGCCCTTCAATAAAGCCCTCGGCGTAGAGCTGATCGTAGGCCCGGACCACGCTGTTTCGGGAAATCGACAACGCCGCCGCCAGATCGCGACTGGCCGGTAATCGCGTACCGCTGGCCAGCCGACCGTCAAGCACTCGCACCCGCAGGGCTTGATAGAGCTGACGACTCAAACCCTGACGGCGATCGAGTTCGATACCCGCCGGGTTGAATGACAAGGACAGTGGCTCGCGGGTCATGGCAATGGACCTATGAAATTGGTCGTTAATGGCTCTTACAACAGACCAATAGCCTGCCTAGGATGCAGGCATTCGCCAAGGAAAATCTCCATGTACACGCCCAGCAACTTTGCCATCGATGATTTGCATGAACTGCACCAGCAGATACTCGGCACCCGCCTCGCGGTGTTGGTCACCTATGGGGAACAAGGTCTGCAAGCCAGCCATTTACCGCTGCTGCTGAGTTCGGACCAAGGCCCGAATGGCACCCTTTATGGACACTTCGCCAAGGCCAATCCGCAATGGAAGGAACTGCAAAACGGCGCCGAAGCCCTGGTGATTTTTGCCGGTGCCGACGCTTACATCAGCCCTGGGTTTTACCCGAGCAAGGCCGAGCACGGCAAAGTCGTGCCGACCTGGAACTACGTTGCCGTGCATGCATACGGCACGGCCGAAGTGTTCACCGACACCGATCGCCTGCGCACTCTGGTCAGTGCACTGACCGATCGTCATGAAGCGGGTCGCGCCAATCCATGGAAAGTCGCTGATGCCCCCGCTGACTACATTGACGGGATGCTCAAGGCCATCGTCGGTTTTGCCTTGCCGATCCAGCGCCTGGAAGGCAAACGCAAGCTCAGCCAGAACCGCAACGCCGCAGACATCACCGGAGTGCGCGAGGGGCTTGCCGCCAGCCCTGATGTGCACGACCAGGCCCTCGCCCACTTGATGCGTTAAGGAATGAACATGAGTCAGATCGACATCCGCCAGGTCACCGCCGACGAGCACGCCGCCTGGTTGCCCTTGTGGCAAGCGTACCTGCGCTTCTACAACACCGAACTGCCTGAGCCCGTCACCCAAAGCACCTGGCAGCGCCTGCTCGACCCGGGCGAACCGACCCATGCCGCGCTGGCCTGGGCCGACGGCAAAGCGGTGGGCATGGTGCACTTCATCTACCATCGCTCGAACTGGAGCATCGAAAACTCCTGCTACCTGCAAGACCTGTTGGTAACGCCTGAAACCCGCGGCACTGGCGTCGGCCGGCAGTTGATCGAATACGTTTACGCCACAGCCAAAGAGGACGGTTGCTGCAAGGTCCACTGGCTGACCCACGAAACCAACGCCACCGCGATCCAGCTCTACGAGCGCATCGCCGAACGCCCCGGTTTCATCCAGTTTCGCAAAGCCCTGTAAGGTTCAAGGAGAACAGCATGTCGATTTCACTCGCCGACTGGAAAGGCGTTCCGGCGCCATCCGTCCAAACCCTCGAAGGGCGTTTCATCCGCCTGGAAAAACTCGATCCGGCGCGTCATGCCGACGGATTGTGGAAAGCCCTGCAAGGCCCCGGCTCCGACCCGAAACTCTGGGACTATTTGCCTTATGGGCCTTTCCCGGAGCGCAGCGCGTTCAACGATTGGCTGAACAATCATGCGGCCAATAGCGATCCGTATTTCTTCAGCGTGATCGACCGTGCCAGCGGCGATGTGCAAGGCATTCTCAGTTTGATGTCGATTGTTCCTTCACAAGGCCGGATCGAGATCGGCCATGTCACTTTCGGTGCGCCGATGCAGCGCTCGCCGAAAAGCACCGAGGCGGTTTACTTGCTCGCCAAGGAATCCTTTGCGCTGGGTTATCGGCGGCTGGAGTGGAAGTGCAACAACGGCAACGCCCGCTCCAAATACGCGGCCGAGCGGCTGGGGTTCAGTTTTGAAGGGGTGTTTCGCCAGCACATGGTGGTCAAGGGGCAAAATCGGGACACGGCTTGGTATTCGATTCTCGACTCGGAATGGCCGGCAATCGGGGCGGGGTTTGAGCGCTGGCTGTCCGATGAGAACCAGACGGATTCGGGGCAGGTGAAAACCCTGGCCGAGTGTCGCGGGTAAATCAGCGGCGCCTGGACGGACGCCTTCGCGGGCAGGCTCGCTCCCACAGGGTTTTGGGTTGACCACAAAATTGTGATCAGCCCCAATCCAATGTGGGAGCGGGCTTGCTCGCGAATGGCTTCACGCCAATTTCTGGGCAAGCACCGCAATATGTTCCGGCCCAATCCCGCAGCAACCGCCCAAATGACTGGCACCGCGTTCTTTCCAATCTGCCGCCCATTGCAAATAACCCGGCGGATCGAGGTCTTCGCGCAGCGGGTCCAGACCGTCGTTGGCCGTGGCCTCTTTCGGTTGCGGCGGGAAGGCATTGGCGTAGGCGCCGATGTGAATCGTCACCCCCAGACGTTCGAAGGTTTCCCGCGCGGCATCGATCGCAGCACCGATCACTTCCGGCTGGCTGCAATTGAACAGCAACGTCTCGACACCCAGCTCAGCCGCCGCGGCTGCGGCTTCAGCCACCGGCTCACCCGAACGCAAACGCGGCACTTCGTCCGTGTCTTCATCCTTCAGGGTAAACGACAGCCAGAACGGCTTGCCGTCCGTTGGCAGACCGGCGTGGATCGCTCGCGCTTCAACGATCGAGCTCTGGGTTTCCGCCAGCCACAGATCGACATGAGGCGCCAACCCCTTCACCAGCGGCGCCAACAATTCAGTCGCCCGGGCAGCATCGAAAAGGTCCGGACGGTAGGACCCAAACAGTGGCGGCAATGAGCCGGCCACACGCACCGCTTTGCCTGAAGCTTCTACAGCGCGCCGCGCCAGCTCACCGGCCAACGCCGCGAGCGCCTGCCCTTCTGCTGCAAAACGTTCTTCGCCAATGTGAAACGGCACCACCGCGTAACTGTTGCTGGTGATCACGTTCGCACCGCTTTCGATATAAGCCGTGTGCACTGCCTCTACCGCTTGCGGCGCTTCGCTCAAGGCCAGCGCCGACCACTCGGGCTGTCTGAACGGCGCGCCTCGACGCTGCAACTCACGACCCATACCGCCATCCAGAATTACCGTGCTTGCTGCGCCCATATGCTTTTCACTCATAAGCTTATGAAAATAACTCACTATCGGAGTCGTTCTTATAACTATTTAATACGCACCATCCGGTTAATAACAACCTCTTTTTTATCAGGGATCGACTGTGAAATTCCAACCGCTACTGGCCCTGGGCCTGACGATTCTGGCTGCCTCCACCCAAGCCTTTGGCGGCGCCACGCTGGATCGCGTCGAAAAAAAGAAAGAGCTCGTGGGCGTGTTGATGGAAAGCTATCCACCCTTCTCGTTCCTCAATGATCAGAACCAGCTCGATGGATTCGACGTCGATGTGGCCAAGGCCGTGGCAGACAAACTGGGCGTCAAACTGCGCCTCGAAACCCCGTCCTGGGACGTGATCGCCGCCGGCCGCTGGAGTGGGCGCTACGACATCTGCATCTGCTCCATGACCCCGAGCAAGGCCCGCGCCGAAGTCTTCGATTTCCCGGTTGAATACTACGCCTCGCCAGCGGTGATTGTGGTCAACGCCAAGGACGACAGCATCCACGGCGCCAAGGACCTGAGCGGCAAGAAAGTCGGTCTCACCAGCGCCTCCAGCTACGAAAGCTACCTGAACAAGAACCTGGTGATCGAAGGCGCCGAAGACACGCAATTGCAGTACCCGTTCGAGGACGTGCAGATTGCGCCGTATGACACTGACAATGTGGCATTCCAGGACTTGGGCCTGGGCACTGGCGTTCGACTGGACGCGATCCTCACCAACCTTGTCACCGCCCAGCCGCGCCTGACCGAAGACAAACGCTTCAAGCTCGCCGGCGAGCCGCTGTACTCGGAGCCGAACTCGGTGGCCATTGAAAAAGGCGACGCCCAGTGGGACGCCAAAGTGCGTGACGTCTTCGCTCAGCTCAAACAGGACGGCACCCTGAGTAAGCTGTCGCAAAAATGGATCGGCGCCGACATCAGTAAATGACTTCTTTCCCAACACCTCCCCAGCCGCCGCAACCGGTGGCTGAGTCGCGACTGCAACGGATCTTCGGTTTCCGCACGCGGCTGTACCTGACCTGGGCAGTGATGCTCGGCTTGTTCGCCAGTTTCTTCCTGAGCTTCGACCTGAAGTTCTCGATCATCCTCGACAAACTGCCGAACCTGATCGGCCTGCACCTGGCGCCCAACGGCTTCCTGCAGGGCGCGGCACTGACGTTGTTTTTGTGCCTGTGCTCGATCGTGACCTCTTCGCTGCTGGGCTTCATCACCGCCCTGGCGCGGCTGTCGAAAAGTGCCGTGGCCTTCGGTATTGCGAGCTTCTATGCCTCGTTCTTCCGTGGCACACCGCTGCTGATCCAGATCCTGCTGATCTACCTCGGCTTGCCACAACTCGGCATCGTCCCGGGCGCCATCGCCGCCGGTATCATCGCCCTGTCGCTCAACTACGGCGCGTACCTGAGCGAAATCTTCCGCGCAGGCATCCTCGGCGTCCCCCACGGCCAACGCGAAGCATCCCTGGCGCTGGGCATGCGTGAAACCGTGATCTTCTGGCGCGTCACCCTGCCCCAGGCCATGCGCACCATCATCCCGCCCACCACCAACCAATTCATCTCAATGCTCAAAGACTCGTCACTGATCTCGGTGATGGGGGTTTGGGAGGTGATGTTTCTGGCGCAATCGTATGGACGCTCGAGTTATCGCTACATCGAGATGCTGACGACGGCAGCGGTGATTTACTGGCTGATGTCGATTGGGCTGGAGCTGATTCAGGCGCGGATGGAGCGGCATTATGGGAAGGCGTATTTGAGCCGTAGCTAGTGAAAGGCAGATGAGTTTCCGAGTTTGCGATAGCCGACCATGTCTCTATTTGTTGTAAGAAAAAGCGTCAGCCAGAACAGGTAAAATCCACCATCCTCAGGAGGCTGGCAATTTTCTACACAACCTTCTGACAACCCCCGCAAGCCTGAGGGAAGCAGCTGACATCAGTACCTATAGCCTGCCTCTTAGAGTTTGGCCTCCTTTCAAACGAGGCCGTACTCGATGTCCGCTCAACACAAATTCCGACCAAAACACCTGGCGCTGGCCGTTGCGCTTACGCTGGGTTGCACTCAAATTTCGCTTGCCCAGCAACTATCCTTCGACGCCATTCCTTCGGGTGCAACGCCAGAGCAGCTCATCGCGGCGATGGACGCATTTATCAATGATCCCGCCACCGACAAAAACACCATTGGCAAAGCATCGGATGGTATTGATCGAAAATTCGGCGATGGAGATGATCTGGTCATTGTGTCTGGCCGCGGAGCCCTTGCAGGATTGATTGACGGTGGTGGCGGCATCAACTTCCTGCAACTTGATACCGCGAGCGGTGGCACGCTAGGTGAGAGTCGTCGTTTTGAAGGCCTGGAACTCAAACGAAGCACTTGGACCATGAATGGTTCCGGTGATTTCAATACCGGTGTCTTGATACGTTCAAAAGCAACGCTAATAAATAACGGAGATATCCAGGGCGGGGCATTGTCCCAAGGAACGCTTGTCAACAACGGAAGGATTGGCGGCAGCGCAACCGTGCAATCAGGCGGCACCCTGAACAATCCTGGAACTATCGAAGGCGACGTAGTTATCAATGAAAAAGGTGCCTTTGCGGGCAACGGTGTAACGGGTTCCCTGACGGTAAACGGAAAGCTTTCTGTCGACGGTTTGCACGGAGCACCGAAAGTTAGAGGTGACTTGAATCTCTCCAAAACTGCCGAGCTAACCTACGAGGTCAATCCCGACCGTAAAAGTGAAACGATATTAGTCGGTGGCACCGCCGACCTCGGCGGCGCCACACTGAATATCGTTGCAGCACCGGGTGACTACCCGTTACTCAGCGAAAACACCATCCTTGCTGCCAGTAAAGTCGAAGGGGAATTTGGGAAAGTCATCAATAACCTTGCCTTCTTAACGCCCAAGCTCGATTACCAAGAAAAGAAGGTCGACCTGATCCTCCTCCGTAACGATGTGCCGATCGAAAATGTCGCAACCACGGATAACGGGAAGGAAGTCGCCCAAAGCATTGAAGAGCCAACGGACATACCTCAAGCATCCTCCGTTGCTGTAGCTCCGAATCCACCTGCGAGTCCCGACACATCCGTTCAGGTCACCACACCAACAACTACCGCTGAAAAACCTTCGATAGCCGCAACGCCGCATACCACCGAACAGCCCGTCACAGCCGCTTCGCCACCCATCACCGACCAGCCCGTCGCAGCCGCAACTCAACCTCCTGTTACCAATCCCGTCGCCACAGTGCCAAAGGCATCCAGCCCAACAAACGCAGCTGTCGTCGCCCTGCTCAGCGCTGACAAACAAACGGCATCTATTGCCATCGAACAGCTGGCTGGCGGCCAAAACGCCAACCTTGCAAAAGCGACCCTGAACAGTGACAGCCCAATCAGCGCCACCATGCTCTCGGCCATGCGTCAGCTGGACAGCGCCAATAGCTACAGCAATTCCAGCAAGCGCAATGCACCACGCCTGGCCGCCGGCAGTGAAGACAATGGCCGGGTCTGGCTGCAAGCATTGGGTCACGGTGGGACGCTGGATCGCGACTACGATGCTCTGAAACACACAACCCACGGCCTGGTACTGGGAGCGGATTGGGGCATCGATGAGGAATGGCGCATCGGTGTAATGAGCGGTAAATCCGAGACGCGCCTGGATAGTCGAGGACTCGACGGCGATCTCGACAGCTGGCATTTGGGCGCTTATGCCCTGCGGCAAAACGGACCAATGTCCCTGCGCCTGGGCGCGACCTATAGCAACCACGACGGCAGCACTAAACGCCGGGTTGCCTTCAAAGGTTTCAGCGACCGCCCCGAAGGCCGTTACGATGCCAACACCCAGCAGGCCTTTGCAGAATTGGGTTACAACCTGGGCCGGGCGAACGTCAGCATCGAACCGTTTGCCAGCCTGGGTTACCAACGCTATCAGCGCGACACCTACACAGAAAAAGGTGGCGCAGCGGCGCTGAAGGTACAGGGTCAAACGCAGAACAATTTGAACAGCACATTCGGCCTGCGATTGGCGAAACTCAACACGCTGGATAACGGCATGCAACTGACACCGCGGTTCAGTGCCGGTTGGAAACACACCTACGGGAACGTCTACAGCGATACCCGCCAACGATTGGTGACGGGCGGAAAAAACTTCAGCGTTTCCGGCGCGTCGCTGGACCGTGACAGTCTGCTGGTCGATGCCGGGCTGGACCTTGGGTTATCAGCACAACATACCCTGGGCGTCGGCCTCACTGGCGAGGTCGGCACCGACAGCCGAAACCACGGCGTCACGGGTCAGTGGCGAATGAGTTTCTGACAGCCAAAAACCCGGGGCGAAAAAAAGGGGAGCACATGCCCCCCCGAGGTTTAAAGCGGTGTATCGAGGCTGTTAACTCAGCCTTCGATCTCGATCAGGATTTCGCCCGGGTTAACCCGGTCGCCCTTGGCCACATGGATGGCGGTGACTTTGCCGGCGATGGCCGATTGGACTTCGGTTTCCATCTTCATCGCTTCGCTGATCAGCACGGCCTGGCCGGCCTTCACGGTGTCGCCTTCCTTGACCAGCACGTCGACGATGTTGCCCGGCATGGTGGTGCTGACGTGGCCCGGTGCAGTGGCTTGCTTGCGCTTGCTGCTGCCGCCGCTGACGAATTCGTTGAGCGGTTCGAACACCACTTCTTCCGGCATGCCGTCGATAGACAGGTAGAAGTGACGCTTGCCTTCAGCCTTGACGCCCACACCGGTGATGTCGACGCGGTAAGTTTCGCCGTGGACGTCGATGACGAACTCGGTCGGCACGCCTTCGCCACCGGCCGAGGTCACACCGCCTGCTTCAGGAATCGGCAGCAGCACTTCTGGAGTCAGGGTGCCGGCGGCACGCTCTTCGAGGAACTTGCGCCCGATGTCCGGGAACATGGCATAGGTCAGCACGTCTTCTTCAGACTTGGCCACGGCGCCGATTTCGGCACGCAGCTTGGTCATTTCCGGCTTGAGCAGGTCAGCCGGACGCACGTCGATCACGTCTTCGCTGCCGATCGCCTGACGACGCAGTTTTTCATTCACGGTGCCCGGCGCCTTGCCATAACCGCCTTGCAGGTAAAGCTTCACTTCGTTGGTGATGGTCTTGTAGCGCTCACCGGCAAGCACGTTGAAGAACGCCTGGGTGCCGACGATCTGCGAGGTCGGGGTCACCAGCGGCGGGAAGCCGAGGTCTTCACGCACGCGCGGGATTTCCGCCAGCACTTCGCTCATGCGGTTCAGGGCGCCCTGCTCTTTCAACTGGTTGGCCAGGTTGGAAATCATCCCGCCCGGTACCTGGTTGACTTGAACACGGGTGTCGACAGCGGTGAACTCGCTTTCGAACTGGTGGTACTTTTTGCGCACGGCGTAGAAGTACAGACCGATCTCTTGCAGCAGCTCCAGATTCAGTCCGGTGTCGAACTCGCTGCCTTTAAGGGCGGCGACCATCGACTCGGTGCCTGGGTGACTGGTGCCCGAGGCGAAGCTGGAGATCGCGGTATCGATGTGGTCGGCACCGTTTTCGATGGCCTTGAGTTGGCACATCGCGGCCAAACCAGCGGTGTCGTGCGAGTGAATGAACACGGGCAGCGATTGCTCGGATTTCAATGCCTTGACCAGTTCGCCGGTAGCGTACGGCGTCAGCAGGCCTGCCATGTCCTTGATCGCCACCGAGTCGCAACCCATGGCTTCCATTTGCTTGGCTTGCGCCACGAACGCCTCGATGGTGTGCACCGGGCTGGTGGTGTAGGCGATGGTGCCCTGGGCGTGTTTGCCAGCTGCTTTCACCGCTTCGATGGCGACTCGCAGGTTACGCACGTCGTTCATCGCATCGAAGATGCGGAACACGTCGATGCCGTTGACCGCGGCCTTGGCGACGAAGGCTCTGACCACGTCGTCGCTGTAGTGGCGGTAGCCCAGCAGGTTTTGGCCACGCAGAAGCATTTGCAGGCGAGTGTTAGGCAAGGCCGCGCGCAGTTGGCGCAGACGCTCCCACGGGTCTTCCTTGAGGAAGCGGACGCAGGCGTCGAAGGTCGCGCCGCCCCAGCATTCCAGCGACCAGTAGCCGACTTTGTCGAGCTTGTCGCAAATCGGCAGCATGTCTTCGGTGCGCATGCGGGTCGCGAGCAGCGATTGGTGGGCGTCGCGCAGGATTGTGTCGGTAACGTGGATTTTCTTGCTCATTGTTCTATTCCTCACAGGCCTGCGTGGGCGGCGATGGCGGCGGCGATGGCCAGGGCCAGCTCTTCGGGTTTGCGCTTGATCGAGTAGTTGGTCAGTTCAGGATGGCTTTCAACGAAGCTGGTGTTGAACTGACCGCTACGGAATTCCGGGTTGCGCAGGATTTCCTGGTAGTACGCGGCGGTGGTCTTGACCCCTTGCAGACGCATGTCGTCGAGGGCGCGCAAGCCACGGTCCATCGCCTCTTCCCAAGTCAGCGCCCACACCACCAATTTCAGACACATGGAGTCGTAGAACGGTGGAATGGTGTAACCGGTGTAGATCGCCGTGTCGGTACGCACGCCGGGACCGCCGGGTGCGTAGTAACGGGTGATCTTGCCAAAGCTCGGCAGGAAGTTGTTTTTCGGGTCTTCGGCGTTGATCCGGAATTGCAGCGCGAAACCGCGGTGCTGGATGTCTTCCTGTTTCACCGAAAGCGGCAGGCCGGAGGCAATGCGGATCTGCTCGCGAACGATGTCGATGCCGGTGATTTCTTCGGTGATGGTGTGTTCCACCTGCACCCGGGTATTCATCTCCATGAAGTACACCTCGCCCTCGGCGAGCAGGAACTCCACGGTGCCAGCGTTCTCGTAACCCACGGCCTTGGCTGCGCGCACCGACAGGTCGCCGATGTAGGCGCGCTGTTCAGGGGTCAGTTGCGGGCTCGGGGCGATCTCGATGAGCTTCTGGTTGCGACGCTGGATCGAGCAGTCACGCTCGAACAAATGCACCACGTTGCCAAAGCTGTCGCCGAGGATCTGCGCTTCGATGTGCTTCGGATTGACGATGCATTTTTCCAGGAACACTTCCGCCGAACCGAAAGCCTTGGTGGCTTCGGAAATAACTCGCGGGAATGCTTGTTCAAGTTCTTCTCGGCTGTCGCAGCGACGGATACCGCGGCCACCGCCACCGGAAGTCGCCTTGAGCATCACCGGATAACCGATGCGATCGCCTTCGATCAAAGCTTCCGCGATATCCGCGACGTTGCCTTCGGTGCCCGGGGTAACGGGTACGCCAGCCTTGATCATGCTGCGACGGGCTTCAGTCTTGTCGCCCATGCGGCGAATCACTTCAGCCGATGGACCGATGAACTTGATGCCGCGTTCGGCGCAGATATCTGCCAGTTCAGCGTTTTCCGAGAGGAAGCCGTAGCCGGGGTGCAGCGCATCACAACCGGTTTCCACAGCCAGATTCACCAGCTTGCGCGCATTCAGGTAGCCGGCCAGTGGCTCGGCACCGATGCTGTGGGCCTCGTCCGCACGCTTCACATGCAGCGCATGGCGGTCGGCGTCGGAATAGATCGCGACCGAGCGAATGCCCATCTCGGCGCAGGCACGCACGATTCGTACGGCAATCTCACCACGGTTGGCGATCAGGATCTTTTTTATCACTTGGAGGTTCCCTTGAGCCGGTGGTACCCACGACCTGCTAGACCAGGTCGACGCGTGACCAAATGTTTCGATTCAGTCGCAGCCCCACACTAGCCCCCACAAGGGATTAACAAAAATGATTAATAATTGGGTCAGTCATAAGTAAAGACTTATAGTTGAGCCATCAGCCTGCGTCGAGGGAGCCAAAAAAATGCGTAAGTCATTGATGCGTATGACATTGCGTCAATTACAGATCTTCAATGAAGTCTGTGATTTGCGGTCCTACAGCCGAGCAGCCGATGAAATGTCTCTTACACAACCTGCCGTGAGCCTACAGATTCGTCAACTTGAAGAGCTGATTGGTCAGCCTTTGTTCGATTATGTCGGCAAAAAGCTCTACATGACCGAGGCAGCCGAAGCCCTCCAACGCGCCAGCCGGGATATTTTCGGGCGGCTGGAAAACCTCGATATGCAGCTTTCAGACATGCAGGGATCGCTGCAAGGACAGCTGAAGCTGGCGGTGGAATCCAGCGCCAAGTATTTCGTGCCGCATCTGTTTGCCGCGTTCAAGCGCCAGCATCCGGAAGTGAACCTGCAACTGACGGTGGTCAATCGCGGACAGGTCATTCGACGCCTGTCGGACAACCGCGACGACCTGGTGATCATGTCCATGGTGCCGCAGGACATGGGGCTGGAGTTCTTGCCATTCCTCAACAACCCGATCGTTGCCGTGGCGCCACCGGATCATCCGCTGTGCCACATGGGCCCGCTGCGCTTGCAGGATCTTGAACCCTACACACTGCTGATGCGCGAATCCGGCTCCGGGACGCGGCTGGCGTGCGAAGAATACTTCAAAGAGAAGCGCGTGCACTTCAACCAGACCCAGGAAGTCTCGTCAGCCGAGGCTCAGCGTGAATGTGTGGTGGCGGGTCTGGGCGTGGCGCTGTTGACGCGTCACGCCCTGAACCTTGAGTTGGCGACCGGCGGGTTGGTCGAGCTGCCAGTCGAAGAGCTGCCGTTGTACCGCAGCTGGTGCCTGGTGCAAGCCAAGGCAAAACGGCTGTCACCAGTGGCGCACGCATTCCTTGCGTTTATTCGCAGTGAGCGGGTGCAGATCAGCGCGCTGGTTGAGCGCTTCGACGGGAAGCTGCCGGTGCCGCCTGCCAGTAGTTGACTTCCAGCTCAGGGAAATCACCGATCTCGGCCAGCAGTTGGCGACGTTCGCAGCGATCTTCGATAGCGCGGCGAAATTCCATGCGGCGCTGGTCTTCCTGCTGACGACGGGTTCTGACGGCGCTGTTGCGTTCTTCGTAGGGCTGGGCCATTTCGAGTCTCCCAAGGCGTTTACGGGAGTTTCAAGATAGGCGCGAGGGATGACGGTTTGGCGGCGGGCGGGTTACAGGGAGATGAACGTTGTTCTGTGGCGAGGGGGCTTGCCCCCGTTCGGCTGCGCAGCAGTCGCAAAGATTTTGGGGCCGCTGCGCGACCCAACGGGGGCAAGCCCCTCACCACAATTCCAGAAGAATCAGTCGTCCAGCGCTTTTACCGATTTAGGCGAAAGCCGCAAACTGCGCAGGCTGCGCTTGACGCTCTTGAGGTGATTGACCAGGCTCGGCCCGCGCGCCATGGCCACGCCCATTGCCAATACGTCGATCACCACCAGGTGGGCAATGCGCGAGGTCAGCGGCGTATAGATCTCGGTGTCTTCGTGCACATCGATCGCCAGGTTGACGGTCGACAGTTCGGCCAGCGGTGTCTGGCTCGGGCACAAGGTAATCAGCGAAGCGCCGCTTTCGCGCACCAGATTGGCGGTGATCAACAAATCTTTGGAACGCCCGGACTGGGAAATACAGATCGCCACGTCGGTCGGTTTCAACGTGACCGCCGACATCGCTTGCATGTGCGGGTCGGAATACGCCGCCGCCGTCAGCAGCAAACGGAAGAACTTATGCTGGGCATCGGCCGCCACTGCGCCCGACGCGCCAAAGCCATAGAACTCGACCCGCTGGGCCTGCGACATCAACGACACGGCACGCTGCAACTCCACCGGATCAAGCTTCTCGCGAACCTCCATCAGCGTGTGCAGGGTGGTGTCGAAGATTTTCAGGCTGTAGTCAGCGACCGAGTCGTCTTCATGAATCGCGAACTGACCGAAGCTCGCGCCGGCAGCCAGGCTCTGTGCCAGTTTCAGCTTCAAGTCCTGGAAACCGGAGCAACCGATGGCGCGACAGAAGCGCACGATGGTCGGCTCGCTGATGCCCACGTTGTGGGCCAGGTCGGCCATGGAGCTGTGCATCACCGCCGCAGGATCAAGCAGCACGTGGTCGGCGACCTTGAGCTCCGACTTGCGTAAGAGGTGGCGTGACTGGGCGATGTGTTGCAGCAGATTCAAAGGGCTGGACTCTTTGTTATTGGCAGGTGCCGGGGATGTAGCACGCTTGTAGTTATACTACATGAATCGGCTTTTTGCCTGCTCAATGCGTAACTCGATGTCCCCATTTCACGCCACATGCGCTCCATGTAGCCCTTACAAGGGTTTCGCGTCCGCACGCAACAGCGCCGCCAGGCCATCGGCCTCGACCGGGCGACTAATCAAATAGCCCTGCACTTCATCGCAGTGCTCGGCTTTCAAAAACTCCAACTGTTCTGCCCGCTCCACACCCTCGGCCACCACTTTGAGCGACAAGCCGTGCGCCATGGCAATGATTGCCCGGGTGATCGCCGCATCCTCGCTACCCTCCCCCAGACCGCGGATAAATGCCTGATCGATCTTCACGTAATCCACAGGGATGCGCTTGAGGTAACTCAGGGACGAATACCCGGTGCCAAAGTCATCAATCGCCAACTTGACCCCCAAATCACGCAATTGCTGGAAGGTCGCGATGATGTGCTCGACGCTGTCCAGCAACTGGCTTTCGGTGAGTTCCAGTTCGAGGTAGTGCGGCGCCAGACCGGTTTCCTCCAGCACCTGACGCACCAGGCTGACCAACTTGCCCTGACGCAATTGATGCACCGACAGATTCACCGACACCCGAATCGGCGCAAGCCCCTGACGCTGCCACTCGCAGGCTTGCCAGCAGGCCTGACGCAACACGAACTCGCCGATCGGGCCGATCAACCCGGTTTCCTCGGCCAGGCCAATAAAATCCCCTGGCGGCACACGGCCCATCGTTGGATGATCCCAGCGCACCAGCGCTTCGGCGGCATTCAACCGCCCCGTGGCGAGGCACAGCTTCGGTTGGTAAAACACCTTCAACTGCTTCTCTTCGATGGCCTTACGCAGCTGGTTTTCCAGCTGCAAACGCTCCAGCGTGCTGGCTTGCAGGCTGTCGGTGTAAAACTGGAAGTTATTTCCGCCCAAGTGCTTGGCATGCTGCATCGCCATGTTGGACTGATGAACCAGCGCGGAGATTTCTCGCGCGTTGTCCGGCAACAGACTGATGCCCATGGACGCGCTAACCACCAGTTCATGGCCCTCGACAGTGATCGGCAAACGCAGCTTGGACGACAGTCGGGTCGCCACCCGCGCCAGGCTAGACAGGTTGCCGTAGGCATTGAACAAAACGGCAAACTCATCGCCGGACAAGCGAGCGATGGTGTCTGCCTCAGGCAATGCATTGACCAACCGCCGGGCCATTTTCTGCAAGAGCTGGTCGGCGATTTCATGGCCAAGGCTGTCGTTGAGCAGCTTGAAACGGTCCAGATTGATGTGCAGCAACGCCAGACTGCGGTAACCGCCCTGGCGCACCCGCTGATGAGCCTCGTTTAGCCGCTCGCGGAACAGTGAACGGTTAGCCAGCCCCGTCAATTCATCGTAATGCGCCAGGTAACGCATGCGCTCCTCGGATTCGCGCCGGGCCGATAGATCGGCGAAGAAGCCTACGATATGGCTTACATTTCCCCGAGCATCGCGCACCGCGTTCAGTTGCAACCATTGCGGATACAACTCGCCATTCTTGCGGGTTTCGACCAACTCGCCCTGCCAACTGCCGTGCTGCTCCAGCGCCTGACGAATCGCAGCGTAGTGTCGGCGAGCATCGCGGCTGCACGGCAACTCGACCACGTTGCGTCCGATCATGTCGTCAGTGTCATAGCCGGTGACCCGGCTGAAGGCCTGATTGACCGCGATCAACGCGTAATTCGGATCGAAAATCACGATGCCTTCACTGGCGGCTTCGAACACCGTTGCGGCCAGTTGTTGTTGCTCTTCCAGAGCCTTGCTGACGCTGATGTCGCGACGGGTACCGACCATGCGGATCACCCGGCCATTTTCGCCGCGCTCAACCGCCCGACCTCGGTCCTCGATCCAGACCCAATGGCCATCGCCGTGGCGGACGCGGTACTCAATCTGATAGTCGTCGCTGCGGCCTTTCAAATGCTCGACCAGCGCGCGCTTGAGCGACGGCAAGTCATCGGGGTGCAGCCGCGGCTTGAGGTGGCGAAGCATTGCCGTCACGAGTTCCGGTTCCAGGCCAAACAGCTCCTGAAGCTGGGTGTGATGAACTTCGTCGGTTTGCAGGTTCCAGTCCCACAAGCCCAATTCACTGGCCTTCAACGCCAGGGCGAGACGCGCTTCACTCTTGCTCAGGGCCTGGTTGGCGGCATCCAGTTCCAGGCTGCGCTGGGCGACGCGGCTTTCCAGCTCGATCTGAATTTGCCGCAACTCGTCTTCGGCACGACGACGCTGGTCGATTTCCTTGGCCAGCTTTTGATTGAGCTGGTCGCTGCAGTTTTGAGCCTGCTGCAAGTGTTCGATCAGCGCCTGATTCTGGAAGCGCCGTAATAGACCGTTATTGATGAGCCGATTGACCTGCCAGGCGACCACACTCAACGCGCCGAGCAAAATCAGACCAAACCAGCCCCAGCCCTGACTTTGTTCATCGCCGCCCCAGAACAGATAGCCAATGGCCGGCAACAGACAAGGCAAGGTAAAGGACAGGAACGCCGGCAGACTGACGGCATAGGCAACGCTGGCCGAAAGGGCGGCGGCGCCGATCAGGCCGAACACCCAGGCTTGTTGCATGAAGTTATCGACGGGCACCAGCGCAATGCCGGCGCCGGCCAGGGTCAGGCCGGTCATGGCCGAACCCAGCAAAAACATGCGGCGCCAGATCGGATGGGCCTGACGGTTGGGTATCGCCGAATCGAAGGCCGCGACCTGAATCACCCGCAGCGCCACCAGCGACAACAGCCACACCAGCCAGACGCTGACCAGGAAGTAGCGCTGCGGGCTCCAAAGCAAGCCAGCGCAGACCAGACCGTTGATCAACATGAATAACGTGGGCAGCAACGAGCCCTGATAAAGCAGACGCGTGCGTTCGACCGCCATTTCCATGGCGTACTGTTTGCGGATAACCCGGGGTTCCACAACGGGGCCCGACAGGTCGGTGCTGAGGGTCATAGGCAATGTTCTTGTTCTTATAATGATGAGCATGAGCCCGAAACGTCGACGGAGCATACACAAGCAAATGCCCCGGCCAAACCGCCCCGGATCATAAATAGACCAAAGTATCGACGGCCTGACCCCGTGTAAAAGCAGCCAAGCGAGCCCCGCCAACGCTTGCAGCCAGTGACTGACCGGTCGTCCAGCACTTATCTTTCATCGGCTAAAACAATGCAGGGTTTGCCCGGTGTGACGCCGCCCCCTAGAATGCCCCGATGCGCGATGATCTCTCCCTTCTGCTGAACTCCCTCAACGATGCCCAACGCCAGGCCGTAGCTGCCCGCGTGGGTCGTCAGTTGGTCCTGGCCGGTGCTGGTTCCGGTAAAACCCGAGTGCTGGTGCACCGTATCGCCTGGTTGATCCAGGTCGAAAACGCCTCCCCCCACTCAATCCTGTCGGTGACCTTCACCAATAAGGCCGCTGCGGAGATGCGTCACCGCATCGAGCAACTGATGGGTATCAACCCGGCCGGCATGTGGGTCGGCACCTTCCACGGCCTGGCGCACCGCTTGTTGCGGGCGCACTGGCAGGAAGCCGGCCTGAGCCAGACGTTTCAGATTCTCGACAGCGACGACCAGCAACGACTGGTCAAGCGGGTGATCCGCGAGCTGGGCCTGGACGAGCAGCGCTGGCCGGCCCGTCAGGCCCAGTGGTTCATCAACGGGCAGAAAGACGAAGGTCTGCGCCCGCAACATATTCAAGCCAGCGGCGACCTGTTCCTGGCGACCATGCGCAGCATTTATGAAGCCTACGAGGCCGCGTGCCTGCGCGCTGGCGTGATCGACTTCTCCGAACTGCTGCTGCGCGCCCTCGATCTGTGGCGCGATCATCCGGGCTTGCTGGCCCATTACCAAAAGCGCTTCCGGCACATTCTGGTGGACGAGTTCCAGGACACCAACGCCGTGCAATACGCCTGGTTGCGGCTGCTGGCCAAGGGCGGCGACAGCCTGATGGTGGTCGGCGACGACGATCAGTCGATCTACGGCTGGCGCGGCGCGAAAATCGAAAACATTTATCAGTATTCCGACGACTTCCCGGATGCCGAAACCATTCGTCTAGAGCAGAACTACCGCTCCACTGCCGGGATTCTCAAGGCTGCCAACGCCCTGATCGCCAACAACACGGGACGGATGGGCAAAGAGCTGTGGACCGACGGCGGCGAAGGCGAAGCGATCAATCTATACGCCGCGTTCAACGAACACGATGAAGCACGCTACGTGGTGGAAACCATCGAAAGCGCGCTGAAAACCGGCTTGGCCCGCAGCGATATCGCGATTTTGTACCGCTCCAACGCCCAATCACGCGTTTTGGAAGAAGCCTTGCTACGCGAGCGTATTCCGTACCGCATTTATGGCGGCCAGCGCTTCTTCGAGCGGGCAGAAATCAAAAACGCCATGGCCTACCTGCGCTTGCTGGAAGGTCGCGGCAACGATGCAGCGCTGGAGCGGGTGATCAACGTTCCCGCCCGCGGTATCGGCGAGAAAACCGTTGAAGCGATCCGCGACCATGCCCGCCACAGCGATGTGTCGATGTGGGAAGCCATGCGCCTGCTGGTGGCTAACAAAGGCCTGACCGGCCGTGCGGCCGGCGCGCTGGGCGCATTCATCGAGTTGATCGAGAACCTCGCCGCCAAGTGCATGGATATGCCGCTGCATCTGATGACCCAGACTGTCATCGAGCAGTCCGGGCTGATCGCCTATCACGAAGCGGAAAAAGGCGAGAAAGGCCAGGCACGGGTAGAAAACCTTGAGGAACTGGTCAGCGCCGCGCGCAACTTCGAAAATGCTGAAGAAGACGAAGACCTGTCGCCACTGGCGGCGTTCCTCGGTCACGCGTCACTGGAGGCCGGAGATACTCAGGCAGACGAGCATGAAGACAGCATTCAGCTGATGACCTTGCACAGTGCCAAGGGCCTGGAATTCCCTTACGTGTTCCTGGTGGGCATGGAAGAAGGCCTGTTCCCGCACAAGATGAGCCTTGAAGAACCGGGTCGTCTTGAAGAGGAGCGCCGTTTGGCCTACGTCGGAATCACCCGGGCCATGCAGAACCTGGTGATGACCTATGCGGAAACCCGACGCCTGTACGGCAGCGAGACTTACAACAAGGTGTCGCGTTTCGTACGTGAAGTGCCGAAAGGCCTGATCCAGGAAGTGCGGCTGTCCAACAGTGTCAGCCGTCCGTTCGGCGGCGGCCAGCAGCAGAGCTCCAGCAGCCTGTTTGGCGGTAGCGAGATCCCGGACACCGGGTTCAGCCTCGGCCAGACCGTACGGCATTCGGTGTTTGGCGACGGTGTGATCCTGAACTTCGAAGGCGCCGGGGCCCAGGCTCGGGTGCAGGTGAACTTCAGCGAAGGCAGCAAGTGGCTGATGCTGGGTTACGCGAAGCTGGAAGCGATCTAAAAGCGACCGTCAGGGACATTTCTGTGGGAGCGAGCCTGCTCGCGATGAACGATGACGCGGTGTTTCTGCTATTCCGCGCTGCAACTATTCGCGAGCAGGCTCGCTCCCACAGTTTGATCGTGCAGCGGCGCTTGTCGCTTTTCCTACAGAACTAATCCACTCGTCCTACAGACCAAAACTAACAGGTCTTATTGCGCTGACTGAAGCTGAACACAACCTGTCAGGCAAAAGCCCGAAACACTCTGCCGCTAGCCAGTAACACTCCAGCTGTGCAACATGGCGCGCGTGCCTTCCACAAATGGGAATTCCCTTTATGAAACGTTTTCTTAGCATCGCCATGGCGTTGTGCATTGGCCTGACGATGAGCCTCGACGCCAATGCCGCCAAGCGCTTTGGTGGCGGCAAGAGCTCCGGCGCTGCGCCGACTCACCAGACCAGCCAAATGGCTCCTTCTTCTGCCGCAGGTGGTGCTGCCGCCACTGCGGGCGCGGCCGGTGCCGCGGGCGCTGCCGCCAAGGCCGGCGGCGCTTCGCGCTGGCTCGGCCCTCTGGCCGGCATCGCGGCCGGTGGCCTGCTGGCCTCCATGTTCATGGGCGATGGCTTCCAGGGCATGCAGATCTTCGACATCCTGATCATGGCGGTCATCGCCTTCCTGGTCTTCCGTTTCATCGCCGCTCGGCGTCGCAAGCAGCAGGAGCACATGGCTCCAGCTGGCGCCCCGATGCAGCGTGAAGTGTTCGAGCAGAAACCAACGGCCATGGGCTCGATCTTCGGCGGCTCGGCAGCACCGGTTGCCGCTCGTCCGGTAATCAATGCTCCGGCCTGGTTCAATGAGAACAACTTCATTGAAGCGGCCCGCAACCACTTCCAGTCCCTGCAGCAGCACTGGGACGCTAACGAAATGGACAAGATCGCCGAGTTCGTGACTCCGCAACTGCTGGAGTTCCTCAAGCGCGAACGTGCCGATCTGGGCGACGGTTTCCAGTCCACCTACATTGATAACCTCAATGTTCAACTGGACGGCGTGGATGATCGGGCCGACAAGACCATCGCCACCCTGACCTTCACCGGTGTGTCGAAGACCTCGCGTTTCGACCAGGGCGAAGTGTTCAGCGAAAGCTGGAACATGGAACGTCCGCAGGGCGAGAACCAGCCTTGGCTGGTCGCCGGTATCCGCCAGAACGGCTGATCCCCTCCCGCGTTAAGCATGTTGTAATAAAAACCCCAGCCTCGGCTGGGGTTTTCTATTTCGCGGTTGCATCTATAGCGAGCTACTGTATAAACCGCCCCAACTAAACCGCGCCATCAAGCAAGAGGATCCCGGACGTGGAAGAAATCATCGAACAACTGCGTGAAGCCAACGAACCGGTACCGGTCCCCTTGGAGTTACCCGACGAAGATCAACTGGTGGAAATCGAAGAACAGCTGTTCATCGACATTCCGTTTGTCTTCAGGGAGTTTTTGCTGACCGTCAGCGACGTCGTCTACGGCAGCCTGGAGCCGGTGACCGTTACCGACCCGCAATCCCACACCTACCTGCCGGACGTTGCCGCCAATGCCTGGGATGCGGGTGTTGATCGCAGCATGATTCCGATCTGCCAGGACGGTGACAACTACTACCTGGTCGAAGAAGACGGCACCGTGGTGCTGTGGTTGGCCGAAGAAGAGCTGATCGCCGAAGAAACCTGGGAATCGGTATGGCACTGGGCGCGGGACGTCTGGCTGGAAAGCTGAGACGCCTGACGCGCTACAGGGTTAATGCCCGGACGAATCCTTGTGGTTGTCCAGTGTGTCGAGCAACGCCACCTGCATCCGCGTGTGCACGCGGATGAACCAGCGCCAGAGCAGCGCCGCCACAGCGGCCGCGACGACGACGATCAGGACCAGCAACTTGTTGGTCGGCAGAATACTGGCCGACAAGGCTGCCAGCAGCAGAAAAATCACCAGCAGCGAGAGGATCGGGATCACTTCGGCGATCACCCGACGCACACGCTGCGTATGGCGGCCGGCCATCTCCGGCTTCACGCCCATCTCCGCCAACAGCATCGAGAGCGCCTTGAGCTTGCGATAGGCGGCGATCAGGAACGGCAGCGACAACAGCAACGCCCCGCCCCAAATCAACGCTTTCTGCCAGCTCGGGTCGCTGATCCAGTCTTGCAGGTAAGCGGACATGCGCTCGGCGAAAAAAGCACCCGAGAAGAAGATCGCAATCACCAGCGCCAGATTGACGCCCACCTGCAACAGAATCCGCCGAATCATCGACGCCAGCAGCGCGCCCTCGCCCTGGGGCTGGATGCTGCGCAGCCATTCGCCGTACATCCCCAATACCCTGCCCAGTCGCTTCGGCATCACCGCGGCAAGCTTGATCGACAGCGGATCAGCCGCGCGGATCAAGTAAGGCGTCAGCAATGTGGTGATCACAGAGACGGCAACGGCGACCGGGTAAAGGAAGTTGCTGGTGACCTGCAACGTCATGCCCAACGCCGCGATGATGAAAGAAAATTCGCCAATCTGCGAAAGCCCCATCCCGACTCGAAGTGAGGTGCGTCCATCATTGCCAGCGATAAAGGCACCAAGGCCACAAGAAAACATCTTGCCCAGCACCACGGCCACGGTGATCACCGCAATCGGCCACGCGTATTGCAGCAGGATCATCGGATCGAGCATCAACCCAATGGCGACAAAAAAGATCGCACTGAACAGGTCGCGAACGGGTTCGATCAAACGCTCGATTTTCAGCAATTGCCGGGATTCAGCCATGATCGCGCCAATCAGGAAGGCGCCTAGCACCATGCTGTATTCAAGTTTGACCACCAGCAAACAGAAGCCGAAACACAGGCCTAACACCGTGATCAGCAGCATTTCATTACTGTCGAACTTCGCCACGTAAGCCAGCAATCGCGGCACCAGCAGAATGCCGATGACCAGTGCGACAACCATGAACAGCGAGAGCTTGCCGACCGTTGAAAACACTTCGCCGGAACTGACCGTGCCGCTGACCGCGATGCTCGACAGCAAGGCGATGATGCCGATGCCAAGGATGTCTTCAACGATCAGTACGCCGAAAATCAGCTGTGCGAAGCGCTCGTTCTTCATCTTCAGATCGTTGAGGGCCTTGACGATGATGGTGGTTGAGGAAATCGCCAGGATCGCGCCGAGGAACAGCGAGTCCATGGTGTTCCAGTCGAACCAGCGACCGATCTCGTAGCCGATCCAGATCATCAGTACGATTTCCAGGAACGCCGCAATGAATGCTGTGGCGCCGACCTTGAACAACTTGCGCAGGCTGAACTCCAGGCCCAGACAGAACATCAGGAAAATCACCCCGAGTTCGGCGAGGGTTTTGATGGTGTCTTCGTCGTGGATCAGGCTGAACGGAGGAGTGTGCGGGCCGATGATGAAGCCGGCGACGATGTAGCCGAGCACCACCGGTTGTTTGAAGCGATGAAACAGCACGGTCACCACACCCGCGATCAACATAATCACTGCCAGGTCTTGAATGAAACTGATGGCGTGCATGGTGTGGGGCTCCTTGGCTGACATTGCTCAATCGACAGACGTGGGAAAGGTCTGTTCGGGCAAGGTAAAAAAACCACTTTCCGCGTGGGAAATTACCCTTGAGAAAGGGCTTTTGAAGGGTAACACCGCGACTTCTGGCACAAAGGCGGCGCAATATATGGAAACAGATCGATCCGGGCGTGACGGCAGCCACCCGCCCGGCGTCCCGATAACGGTTGGTTTGAAAAGCTGACAAGGCTCCCGCAGAGGTGCCGCCCTCCCGAAATTCTGCCTTGAACCGTGAGAACGCTATGGAACCCGGAAACGCACAACTGTCGATGACGGTATTGATGACCCCCGACATGGCCAACTTCTCTGGCAATGTCCACGGCGGTACCTTGCTCAAATACCTCGACGAAGTGGCTTACGCGTGCGCCAGCCGTTATGCCGGCCGCTACGTGGTGACACTGTCGGTGGACCAGGTGATTTTCCGCGAGCCGATCCATGTCGGCGAACTGGTGACCTTTCTGGCCTCGGTGAACTACACCGGCAACACCTCCATGGAGGTGGGCATCAAGGTGGTGACCGAGAACATCCGCGAGCGCTCGGTGCGCCACACCAACAGCTGCTTCTTCACCATGGTCGCCGTGGATGACGACCGCAAACCGGCTGCTGTCCCGCCACTGCAACCGCAGAACAGCGAAGACAAACGCCGCTTCATGCAGGCCCAGCAACGTCGGCAGATTCGTCAGGAGCTGGAAAAGCGCTATCAGGACATCAAGGGCGACGCCTGACATGTTTGGTCGTTAGATCGCATCGCGGGCAAGCCTCGCTCCTACAGATTTCTCACCGTACCTGTAGGCGCGAGGCTTGCCCGCGAAGCTTTTAAAGGCTTATCGCTGTCGCTTCAAACCGCACCCGCGGATGGGCAATCCGGTCCTGAGCCCGTACCAGTTCCAGCTCATAGCTGGAGCAAGCCTGGGTTTCCAGCAGCACTTCATGTACCGCCGACGCGGCGAATTCGAAAGCCGCCACCAGGCTATCGCCCAACAGTACGCGAGCCAGAAACAGTCCGGAGGTCAGGTCGCCGACGCCCACCGGCTGACGCGGGAACGCCAGCAGCGGACGGCGCAAGTGCCAGCTGTCTTCGGCGGTCACCAACAACATCTCGAAAACATCCGCCGGTTTTCCGGGATAGTCCAGATGCTTGACCAGCACAGCCTTCGGACCACGCGCCAGCAACGCTCGCGCCATGGCCAGGCAATCAAACAATGATTGCGGCTTGCGCCCCGAAAAGCTGTCCAGTTCCAGCTGGTTCGGACACATGAAGTCCGCCACGGCAGCCGCTTCCTCCAGCAGAAAATCGCTGACTTCGGCGGGCACGCTGCACCCCTTCTCCGGATGGCCCATCACCGGGTCACACAGATACAGCGCCTTGGGATTCATCGACTTGATCCGCGCCACTCCCGTCAGGATCGCCCGGCCCTGAGCAGCACTGCCGAGATAGCCGGACAACACGGCGTCGCAGTTGCCCAGCTCGCCAATCGCCGCGATGCCTTCGACCAGGTCGGGAATCTGATGCGGCGCCAGCACTTCACCGGTCCATTGGCCGTACTGGGTGTGGTTGGAGAACTGCACGGTATTGAGCGGCCAGACATTCACCCCGACCCGCTGCATCGGAAAAACCGCGGCGCTGTTGCCAGCGTGGCCGAACACCACGTGGGACTGGATGGCGAGCAGATGAGGCGTACGTTTCATGCGGTGGGTTTTCCGTCAAACGATTGAAATTCAAGCCGCGCAGTATGCGACTAAACGCAGCCTGTACGACAGACCGGCGACGCAGTTAAGCTGACACCATCTTGTTGGAGCAACGTGTTGATGCTGACCCTTGGAAATATCTTCGTCCTGATGCTGCTTGCCACCGGTGGCGCGTGGTTATGGCATAACCACGGCTTGCGCGAGCGCGCGCTGGAGCGGGTCAAGCTGCATTGCACCAAGCTCGGAATCGAGCTGCTGGACGGCAATGTGGCCTTGAAGAAGATTGCGTTCATTAAAGACGCCAACGGCCGGCGGCGCCTCGCCCGTGTGTATAACTTCGAGTTCACCGTCACCGGAGAAAGCCGTCACAACGGCACCATCACCCAGTTCGGTGCCCACAGTGCGCAGATTGAGCTGGCGCCCTACCCGATGCCGTTCGACGACACGCCTGCGGTAGACGATGTCGTGAAACCGCGCGCCGAGGTGATCGAGATGAGCCAGTGGCGGCAAGAACACACTAAATGGCGTCCTTGATTCACGTCTTGCTCGACCGGCAGTCGGCTAGATTACTTTGCAATGAATCAACATCCTGCGGCTCACTGAAAATCAGCTCGATACGCGAATCACGCCGCCATTCGCTGGGCTGCCAATCCAGCATCGAATTTTCCAGCGCATTTACCGAAACCCAACCGTTGACGCTGTGGATAACCAGCTTCGCCCGCCGCCAGGCAAGGCTTTCAAGCCAACGACCAACGAGCGTCGCATCGAAAGTCTGACTCGGATGCCAGCGCCACCCCACGCTCCAGCCGCCCTCCTGCTCCTGGCTCAAGCAAATTGGCAGCGCAAGTTCGGTCCAGATGGCCGGCAGCTGCGCCAATCCTTTGGGCGCAACGAAGTTATCCACACCCGCTACAGCCTGAACCCCAAGCCCAGGTAACTCACTCAATGGCAACGCGGCTTGCTGCGTCCAGTACAACGGGCGTGCCGGCAACCGTGCAGCGATTCGCTGGCGATCGGCGTCGTCTAGATTTTCGGCTTTATTCATCAGCAACAGACCGGCGCTGCTCAGTGCTTCCTGTTGCGCCACCGGCAGCGGTTTACCGGCGGCAAGCGCCAGGGCGTCCAGCACCAGTACGCAGGGTTGTACAGCCAATACACCTTGCCACGGCGCCTCACTCAATTGCCTGAGCAATTGCGCCGGATGCCCAAGCCCAGAGGGCTCGATAAACAGCCGATCCGGCCGCGCCTTGCGCAGCAAACGCCCGAGGCCGATCTGAAATGGCGCACCATTGACGCAACACAAACAGCCCCCGGCCACTTCGCCCAGTGCGATACCATCGGCATCCCGGGTCAACAACGCAGCGTCGAGGCCGATCTGGCCGAACTCGTTGATCAGCACCGCCCAGCGCTCATTCGCAGGCCGCTGCGCCAGCAGGTGCTTGATCAGGCTGGTCTTGCCGGCACCCAAAGGGCCTGCAATGACGTGCGTGGGAATGTTCTGCAACATGGTCGAAAGTTTCTGAGGAGGTAAGGATGCGGTTGATGGGATTGTCGTTGCTCCTGGCACTCACTTCAGGTGAAGCGCTGGCCCAAGCTTGCGTGGTACATAGCACGGCTGCGCGACTCGACGTGAAAGTCTGCCAGCAAAACCGCAACATCCCGGAAAAACTGTTCGCCGACGGTTTCTGCCAGCCGAACCTTCCTGGCCAGAAAGTCGAGGTGCAGTACGTCGATCAATGCCCCACCGGTGCGTTCGGCGTGTGCAGCAACGCCCAAGTCGCCAATATGCCTTACCGGCAGGATATTCACTATTACGGCGTAGCCACGGATGCGGCGTATTTGAAGCCGTTTTGCGAAGCCCAGAGCCAGGGCACCTGGCTCAAGCCGTGAGCCGCTAGCTCAACCAGTCGAGTGTCAGGATCAGCCGCCGCTCACCGGACCCAAGCTGTGGCGAGCGGTGAATCAGGCCGAAGCCTTCGTTGCCATGCCATTTCTCGCCTTTGAGCAACGCAACTTCGCCGCTGGCGATCTGCTCGATCAGCGGCCCGTCCTGGGGTTCGGCTTCGGGCTTGCCCAGTTGTCGGCGATCCATCGCACCTTCCTTCAGCCACTGGCTGCCGATCCCGCAATACGTGGTGATCAGCCGCACCGGCACGTGATCGACGTGGAAACGCGGGCACATGGCCTTGTCCAGGACCCGCAGGCGCAAGCCGACACGCTTGGCGCCCAGCAAACAGGCGAAAGCACTGACCAGCCAGGAGATGTCGGCGATGAAACCTTCGTAACCTTCGAGATCGCTGAAACCTGAGGCCAATCCGTGAAGATTGGGTTCGGTGTCATCGCTGGGCAGTTCCAGGACCAGCGACTCGGCCAGCGGATCGTTCAGGGACAGCAGCAAACTCCCGAAATCAGCGATGTGCGCCGGCAGTTGGCGCTGCCAAACGGCTAGGTTTACGCCGTCATCCAGTACTCGAGTCAACGCTTTGGGCGTCTCACCTTGAACCTGATAAATGATCGGCCGTAGCTTCAGACTGGGTGCCAACATCAGGCTGCCTCCTCGTCGTGCCACGGGCCAAATGGATCTGCCAGCAATCGCCAGCCCTCGACGCCTAACGCCATTTCATCGTCGGTCAGCAGGCAATTGTCGAGTTCGTCGGTGAGTTGCGCGAAGTCGATGTTCTGGCCGATGAACACTAGTTCCTGGCGGCAATCGCCAGTGGTTGCGGTCCAGTTTTCCATGATCCCGGCGGTACTTTCTTCGTCCTGCGGCCACTGGGTTTTCGGCACGAAACGCCACCAGCGCCCGGCGAAACCATGGCGCATCAATCCGCCGGCCTGGGACCAGCTACCGGCGTCCATGTGCTTGCTGGCCAGCCAGAAGAAGCCCTTGGAGCGCAGCAGTTTGCCGTTCACCCACGGGCGGTCGATGAAGCTGAAAAAGCGCTGCGGATGAAACGGTCGGCGTGCTCGGTAGGCTGTCGAGGCGATGCCGTATTCCTCGGTTTCGGGCACGTGTTCGCCACGCAACTCCTTAAGCCAGCCCGGTGCCTGGGCGGCCTTTTCGAAGTCGAAACGACCGGTATTGAGGATTTTCTTCAGCGGCACTTCACCCATGACCATCGGAATGATTTCGGCCTGGGCATTGAGCCGTTCGAGGATCGCGATCAACTCTTGGCGTTCGCTGCTGCTGATCAAGTCGATCTTGCTGATCAAAATCACGTCGGCGAATTCGATCTGCTCGATCAACAGGTCGGTGATCGAGCGTTCGTCCTCTTCACCCAAGGTATCACCACGGGATGCGAGGCTTTCGGCGGCCTGATAGTCGAGCAGGAAGTTCATGCCATCGACCACGGTGACCATGGTGTCGAGCCGGGCGATGTCGGCCAGGCTCTGCCCTTCTTCATCGCGGAAAGTGAAGGTTTCCGCCACGGGCAGCGGCTCGGAAATGCCGGTGGACTCGATCAATAAATAATCAAAGCGACCCTCTTTGGCGAGTTTGCTCACCTCCTCCAGCAAGTCTTCGCGCAAGGTGCAGCAGATGCAGCCATTGCTCATCTCCACCAGTTTTTCTTCGGCACGATTCAGGCTGACATCGCGCTGGACCTCGCCGCCATCGATGTTGATTTCGCTCATATCATTGACGATCACGGCGACGCGCAGGTTGTCGCGATTACGCAGTACGTAGTTGAGCAGCGTGCTTTTGCCAGCGCCGAGAAAGCCCGACAGGACGGTTACGGGGAGACGATTGGGCATCAGGTATTCCTCACAGAGATGCCCGGTCGCAGTGTCGGGCTTACCTGATGTTATAGTATAACAACACAATCAAGCCACTCTCCTCTTGCCTGCGATGACAAAGAGCACAATGCACAAGCCCATTCTGATTGTTGCGAGCGTTGGAGATGACTCAGGTTTCACTCCGCGCTGGCCTGTACATGATGAAAGTCTGTTCATAAAAAAGGCGTGGTCGATTTCAATGTAATAACATAACATTGAGAATCAACTTCCACGACGGACCTGCTCATGAATGCGCTGACTCTGCCGGATATTGCCGCGCAGGCATCACGCCAAGCCCTGCCACTCGACTGGGTAGGCATGTGCGGCATTGCTCTTCCTGTTTTGTTCGATGGCCAACGATTGAGTGCAATGGTTGACGCCGGCGTTAGCCTCGACGATGGCGAGGCGCGCGGGATTCATATGTCGCGGCTGTACTTGGCGCTGGAAATGCTCGAGCAAGAAAACCTGACACCCGCTTTGTTGCGGCAAGTGTTACAGCGTTTTCTCAAGACTCATGAAGGACTCTCCAACAGCGCGTACATAAAAATCCACACTGATTTACTGCTCAAAAGACCAGCGCTGGTCAGCCCATTGGCCGGCTGGAAAACTTATCCAGTGAGCATCAAAGCTCGTTTGAAAAACGCGATGTTCCACGTGGAACTAAAAATCGACGTGCCTTATTCCTCGACTTGTCCGTGTTCGGCCGCGCTTTCCCGGCAGCTGATTCAGCAGCAATTCGTCGATGACTTCGCCAACAAGCCGCTGCAACATGCCGATGTTTTGTCTTGGCTTGGCTCGACAAAAGGCATCGTCGCAACGCCTCACAGCCAACGGAGCACTGCGAGATTGCGGCTTCGACTGGACGATTTTCTGGATGACTTGCCGCTGATCGCGATCATCAACGACGCCGAAGCGGCTCTCGGCACCGCCGTGCAAACCGCTGTAAAACGCGCCGATGAACAAGCCTTCGCGCTGGCCAACGGTCAGAACCTGATGTTCTGCGAAGACGCCGCACGACGTTTGAACCTGGCCTTGAAACGCGCCCCCGGCATCAACGCCTTCCACATACGAGTCGTCCACGCGGAAAGCCTCCACGCCCACGATGCGGTCGCCGAAAGCCGCTGGAATTGGGAGGCCGCATGATTCATTGCCAAGCCTTGCGTTGGGGTGCACCCGGCCAGCCACTGACTCCGCCCGTGGATTTCGAACTGGCCAAAGGAAGCCTGACCGCGGTCATCGGTGCCAATGGTTCGGGTAAAAGCAGCCTGCTGAAAGTCATCGCCGGCTTGCAAAAACCGCTGACCGGCAAAGTCATCCTGGATGTTCCACGCAAGGGCAGCCTCTCGTTCCTGCCCCAGCAACAACACCTGGACCGGCAATTCCCCATCAGCCTGCAAGAGCTTGTGGCCGCTGGTTTCTGGGGCAGCACGCAGTCTCCCGAGATACGCAGACAACGCCTCAAAGCCGTGCTGGAAAACTGGTGCCTGAGCGGACTGGAACAACGCCCATTGATGGCCTTGTCCGGCGGTGAGTTACAACGTGCCCTGCTCGCCCGTTTGAGTCTCGCCGACGCACCATTGCTATTGCTCGACGAACCCCACGCCGCCCTCGACGAGCTCGGTCAGGCACTGCTCTGGAAACACATTCACGCCTGGCATGCCGAAGGCCGAACCCAGTTGATCGTGTGCCATGACCTGACCGCCGTTCGCCAACACATTCCTCAAACGTTGCTGATCAAAAGCACCGGCTGCGTCCTCGGATCGAGCGTTGATCTGATCCACCAACAACCCCACACGCGGGTGGCCTGATGCTCGCAGCCGCTCATCTTTGGCAACCGTTCCACGAGTTCGTGTTCATGCGGCGAGCGCTTCTCGGCGGATTGGTTCTGGCATGCAGCACCGCACCGTTGGGCGTGTTTTTGATCCTGCGACGCATGAGTCTGATCGGCGACGCGGTGGCCCACGGCATTTTGCCGGGGGCGGCATTGGGCTTCTGGTTTGCCGGATTGAGTTTGCCGGCGCTGACCGTCGGCGGGCTCGGTGCCGGTCTGGGCATGGCCGGACTCGCTGCCTGGATCACCCGTCGAACCGGCCTGCGAGAAGACGCCAGCCTCGCCGCGATCTACCCAATTTCCCTGGCCTGCGGTGTGCTGATCCTCGGCATCGCCGGTAAACGTCTGGACCTGTTGCACCTGTTGTTTGGGTCGGCGCTGGCGGTCGATGGCCCGACGTTGACCGGTATGGTGTGGGTCTCGGCATTCAGCCTGATTGCCATGGCCTTCATCTATAAACCGCTGTTGCTGGACACCCTCGATCCACTCTTTCTGCAAACCGTCAGCCGACTCGGCCCCTTGGCTCATGGCGTATTTCTGACCCTGGTGGTGCTGAACCTGGTGATCGGTTTTCAAGCCATCGGCGCGCTGATGGTGGTCGGTTTGATGATGTTGCCCGCCGCCGCGTCGCGCTTCTGGAGTCGTCGCTTGCCGACATTAATCGCCATCGCCGCCCTGCTCGGCTGCCTCTCGGTGTGGCTCGGACTGTTGCTGTCGTTCTACTACTCACTCCCCAGTGGCCCGGCGATCGTGCTGGTGGCTGGCGGTTTGTATCTGCTGTCCGTGGTGTTCGGACCGGTGCACGGTTTGCTGCGCCGCCCGCCTTTGTTCACATCCCAATGAGGTGTTACCCGATGCGCGCTTTACTCGTGCTGTTCAGTTTGCTGCTGTCGATGTCGTTGTCTGCGGCGGAAAAACTTCAGGTAGTCACCAGTTTCAGCATCCTCGCCGACATGACCCACCAAGTCGGCGGCGACCATATCCAGATCACCAACATGGTCGGCCCTGATGCCGATGCTCACACGTACGAGCCGACACCGGACGACGCCAAGGCGTTGCTCAAAGCCAAACTCATCATCAAAAACGGCTTGGGTTTCGAGCCATGGCTGGACCGCCTGGTGACCAGCACCGAGACCCAAGCGCCAGTGATCAGCGCGAGCCGCGGCGTCATCCCGCGCGCCCTGGATGAAGATGGCGAGACGATTCCCGACCCGCACGCCTGGCACAATCTGGCGAACGCTGAGCTGTATATCGGCAACATCACCAAGGCGCTGACCGCCGCCGACCCGACGAATAAAGCCGACTACGAACGCAACAGCCAGGCTTACCTGAAAAAGGTCTACGCGCTGCTTGCCGAAGCCAAGGCCAAACTCGGCTCGCTGCCACCGGGCAATCGCAAAATCGTGACGTCCCATGACGCCTTCGGTTACCTCGGTCAGGCTTACGGTATCGACTTCATGGCGCCTCAAGGCCTGTCCACTGAACGTGAACCGTCAGCCGCCGAAGTCGCTGCACTGATCACCCAGATTCGCCAGGCCAAGGTCAAAGCGGTGTTCATGGAAAACATCAAGGATGCCCGCCTGCTCAAGCAGATTGCCGATGAAAGCGGCGCGCACATCGGTGGCACGTTGTACTCCGATGCGCTCGCGGCGACCGGTCCGGCCAGCACCTTCATCGGGTTGTTCGAGTACAACCTCAACATCCTGTACAACGCGCTGAGCAAGCCATGATCCGCAAGAACCCTTCCGGTGATTTGCCGGTGATCGCGGAATCTGCCTACGTGGATAAAACCGCCATCATCTGCGGCAAAGTGGTAATCGGTGAGAACGTCTTCGTCGGCCCTTACGCGGTGATTCGGGCCGACGAAGTAGATGCCTCGGGCGAGATGGAGCCGATCACCATCGGCGCCAACTCGAACATCCAGGATGGCGTGGTGATCCACTCCAAGTCCGGGGCGGCAGTGACCATCGGCGAATTCAGTTCCATTGCCCACCGCTCGATCGTTCATGGTCCGTGCAAGGTTGGCGACCGGGTGTTTATCGGGTTCAACAGCGTGCTGTTCAACTGCGTAGTGGGTGACGGTTGCGTGGTGCGGCACAACTCGGTGGTCGACGGTCGCGACCTGCCCGAAGACTTCTATGTGCCCTCCACCACCCGCATCGGCCCGAAGACAGATCTGTCGCAGTTCCCACCGGTGAGCGTCAGCGCCTCGGAGTTTTCCGAGGACGTGGCGCGCACCAACGTCGATCTGGTGCGCGGCTACAAAGCCCTGCAGAACGAGTTCTGACCATGAGCAGTGTGCTGATTCGCAATGCCCGGCTGGTGAACGAAGGCCGGGAGTTTGACGGTGATCTGTTGGTGAGCAACGGGCGAATCGTGAAGATCGCCAGCAGCATCCACGGCGAAAACGCCGACGTGGAAATCGATGCCCAAGGGGAATGGCTGCTGCCCGGAATGATCGACGACCAAGTGCACTTCCGCGATCCAGGCTCGCCAGACAAGGGCAGCTTCTACAGCGAATCGCGGGCTGCGGTGGCCGGTGGCATCACCAGCTTCATGGACATGCCCAACACCCATCCGGCGACCCTGACCCTCAGCGCATTGGCCGACAAAAAGCATCGGGCGGCGATCAGCTCTGTCGCCAATTACGGCTTTCATTTCGGCGTGAGCAACGACAATCTCGACACCGTTGCCAGTCTCAATCCCTGTGAAGTTGCCGGCGTCAAAGTGTTCATGGGTGCTTCCACCGGCAATATGCTGGTGGATGACCCGAGGATTCTCGAGCGGCTATTCGCCGAGGTGCCGACCCTTTTGTTGGCCCACTGCGAACACACGCCCAGCATCGACGCCAATGCCGCGAACCTGCGTGACTTGTTCGGCGAACACCTTCCAGCGGCGGCCCACCCGCTGATCCGTAACGCCGAGGCCTGCTTTCGCTCCTCCTCAATGGCGGTAGACCTGGCCAGGCGTCACGGCACCCGACTGCACGTTCTGCACCTGACCACTGCCCGCGAACTGGCGTTGTTTGAAGACAAGCCGCTGGCCCAGAAACGCATCACCGCCGAAGTCTGTCTGCACCATTTGTTGTTCGATGATCGGGATTACCCGAGCCTCGGCAACCTGATCAAGTGCAACCCGGCGATAAAAACCCAGGCCGACCGCGATGCCTTGCGTGAAGCACTGCTGAGCCATCGCCTCGACGTGATAGGCAGCGATCACGCGCCTCACACCTGGGCTGAAAAACAGAGGCCGTACAGCCAGGCGCCTTCCGGTTTGCCATTGGTGCAGCACGCCCTGCCCGCACTGCTGGAATTGGTCGCGGATGCGATTGTGCCGATCACTACGCTCGTCGCAAAAACCAGTCACCGGGTTGCCGATCTGTTCGCCATTCCCGACCGCGGTTATCTGCGCGAAGGCTATTGGGCTGACCTCGTTATGATCAAACCCGAACCCGGCGGCGTCGCCGTTTCCCAGCAGCCGATCCTGTCTCAATGCGGCTGGACACCTTTTGCCCGACAGCGTTTTCGCCACAGCGTCAGCACCACGATCGTGTCGGGGCAAATTGCCTGGCACGACCAACGTCTTAATGACAACTGCCAGGGTTTACCCCTACGGTTTATGCGCTAGCACTCGGGAGCACCGTCATGATCCACATTACCCTGAGCGATGGTTCACTGCGTGAATACGACCAGCCACTGTCGGTGTACGAGCTCGCCGCAAGTATCGGACCGGGACTGGCGAAAGCGGCGGTGGCCGGCCGGGTAGACGGCATCCTGGTGGACTGTGAATACATGATCGAAGCCGATGCCCGGGTCAGCATCGTCACGCCTCAAGAGCCCGACGGGCTGGAGATCCTGCGACGCTCCTGTGTACTGATGCTGGCCATGGCCGTGAAACAACTCCATCCCCAGGTGCAATTGCACGCAGGAACGGCGCTGGGCGACGGGTTCTTTCATGAGTTATCTGCCGAGCAACCCTTAACGCGAACAGACCTGCCACTAATCGAAGCCCGTATGCAGACGCTGGCGGCGACCAATCACTCGATTCGCCGTCAAGAAAAGACGCCGCTGTACCGCCTGGGGAACGTCGAATCTACGACTGCCGACCCGCATGTTCCCGCGACCAGAGTGCTGCAAGCGTTCACCCTCGATCACATCAGCAGTACGTTGCCGCAACGGATTTACGGTACGTGCTGGTCCTGCCAACAAGAGCTTGATAACTGGCGGACACCGCCACACGTCATGATCGTCAGCATGGACCAACGTCAGGCGGATTACGCGCAGTCGGTAACCGAGGCATTGCGCAGAAGTGGCGTGCGCGCCCGTGCGGACCTGCGTCACGAGAAAGTCCGCCAAAAAATTCGCGAGCACAGTCGGCACGTGCCGTATCTGCTGGTGATCGGGGAGAAAGAAAAAGTAGGTAAGTTTGTCAGTGTGCGCAGTCGCGCTGGAGAGGATTTCGGAAGGATGAGCGTTGAGACGGTGTGTGAGTGGTTGAATCAGGCCCGCTCCCACACGGTCGTGTAGGGCGCGGGCCTGCTGACGAGTTTTTAAGCTCTCGGCTTGACGGTCCCGCAATCCTGCCCCAACCACACGGCGCGGCTTTCGAGGCTACCCTTCTGCTGAATACCGGTAGCGTTGAACGTGCCGTTAACCTTGGTAGTGAACTCACGATCGCTAAGGAAAGTGGCGACGCCAGCGCCCTGCGCTTTCGGACAGCTGAAGCGGAATTTCCACTGATTACCGGTGCGGTCGGTGATTTCCTGCTTGCAGCCCGACTGCGGATCGGTCAGCGGAATGTCGTCGGTCTTTACCTGTTCCGGCGTCAAGCACGCCCGAATCCCTTTACCGCCCATGGTGATGCCCTGTTTTTCGAGCTGCGCGCGCTGCTGAGGGGTCATCTGGCTCTGTATCTGGCCAAGGATCAGCTGCAAATCCGGGAGGTTCTGGTCATCGACCTTCATGTTGCTTGTGGTCATTTCCCACAAACCGGGCTGCAACATCTGCGCCTGAGCGGCCACAGGAAGTGACAAACCAACAGCCATGGCCAAACCCAGCAGACGAACGTTCATCGAGTAACTCCTGATCAGTTGTGGCCGTTAGACGTCAGCCAGTGGCTTCGGTTCATGGGCCAATTAAATAGCGACATTCTGCACGGAACATGGTCTGTTAAGCATTGAATCTTCAGGAGCAAGGCATGCCCCATGGATTACTTTGGACCGCATATTTTCGGCTACATGATTGCACTGCTTCACACGCTGGGCCTGGTCGCTGCCCTCCACGCCGTGCTCACCGTCCGGACCGCCCAGGGATCAATCGCCTGGGCCCTGTCGTTGGTGTTTATTCCCTACCTCACGCTCATCCCCTATCTGGTCTTCGGCCGCAGCACCTTCGATGGCTACATCAAGGCCCGGCGCCAGGCCAACGAAGAAATGCGCAAGGCGATCTCCGAACTCAACTGGCGTCCTTGGGTAGAAGAGGCGCTGACCGCTCGCGCCTCAAGTGCCTACGCGTCCTTGAGGGCCATGCCGAAACTGGGACGGATGCCGTGCCTGGCGAACAACGAAGTGCGTTTGTTGATCGATGGCCAGGCCACCTTCAACGCCATATTTGAAGCCATCAGCAACGCGAAGGAAGCGGTACTGATTCAGTTTTTCATCATCCACGACGATCGCCTCGGGCAACGCCTGCAAACCTTGCTGCTGAAGAAAGCCGCCGAAGGCGTGGCGGTTTATTTGTTGTACGACCGCATCGGCAGCCATTCCCTGCCTCACAGTTACGTGCAGCCACTGCGCGATGCCGGCGTCGAAGTCAAAGCCTTTGCCACCCGCAGTGGCTGGCTCAACCGCTTCCAGGTCAACTTCCGCAACCACCGCAAGATTGTGGTGGTCGATGGAGTGCTGGGTTTCGTCGGTGGGCACAATGTCGGCGACGAATACATGGGCGAGAAACCTCCGCTGGCACCGTGGCGCGATACCCATGTGCAAGTCCGCGGGCCAGTGGTGGCCTGCATGCAGGAATCTTTTGCCGAAGACTGGTTTTGGGCTGCCCGCTCATTGCCGCCGCTGATTCTGCCGGACGTTTACCCGGACGATGGCGTGCTCTGCCAATTGCTCGCCAGCGGCCCGGCGGATTCCTACGAAACCTGTTCGTTATTCTTCGTCGAAGCCATCCACGCCGCCACCGAACGAGTGTGGATCACCAGCCCCTATTTCATCCCTGACGAAGCTGTGTTCGCTGCGTTGCGGCTGGCTGTTCTGCGCGGTGTCGATGTGCGATTGCTCCTGCCCTCACGACCGGACCACCGAATCGTCTACGCCGCTTCCAGCCTTTATGCCTTCGAAGCCGTGCGCGCCGGTGTGCGGGTGTTCCGCTACGAGCCGGGCTTCCTGCATCAGAAAGTGGTGTTGATCGACAGCGAAATCAGCGCCATTGGCAGTGCCAATCTGGACAACCGCTCGTTCCGGCTGAATTTTGAAGTGATGTTGTTGACGGTCGACAGCGCCTTTGCCGCCGAAGTAGAACAGATGCTCAACGATGACTTCGCCCAGGCTCACGAGATTGCCAAAGAAGAAAGCCGGGAGACCCGCCGCCTGCAACAAATCGGCATGCGGGTCGCCCGGCTTATTTCCCCGATCCTTTAAGGGTTGTAGATATCGTCTCGCGTCCATGGCAGTTCATGGCTGCCATCGGGGTGGGTTTTTACCGCGAGAATCTGGTGCAGATTGATCCAGCCCTTGGCGAATGCGTAGGCGCATCCCGCCAGGTACAGCCGCCAGATCCGCAACGCCTGCTCTGGCACCAGCCTGGAAGCCGCTTCCAGATTGTCTTCCAGGCGTTCGCTCCAATGGTCCAGCGTACGCGCGTAATGCAGGCGCAGACTTTCGACGTCGACAATCTCCAGCCCAGCTTCGCTGATCTCGGCAGAGATCATCGACAGGTGCGGCAGCTCGCCATTGGGGAACACATACTTCTCGATGAATTCGCCGGCACCGCGCCCCACCGGACGGCCGTCGATGTGTTTGGCGGTGATCCCGTGGTTCATCACCAGGCCACCCTCCTTCACCGCACCGAACAAGGTCTTGCAGTACTCGGCCAGATTGGCGTGGCCGACGTGTTCGAACATGCCGACACTGACCACTTTGTCGAAGCGCCCGTCCTGAGGCAGGTCACGGTAGTCCAACAGTTGCAGTTCGATCAGGTCGTCCAGGCCTTCGGCGGTCACCCGTTCACGGGCGAGTTCCAGTTGCGCTTTACTGAGCGTGATCCCGAATACCTTCGCGCCAAACTCCCGGGCGGCATAGCGTGCCAGCCCGCCCCAACCGCAGCCGACATCCAGCAGATATTCCCCCGGTTGCAGCCGCAGCTTGCGGCACAGGTGGCGGAATTTGGCTTGCTGGGCTTGTTCCAGCGTTTCGCTGCCGGTCTCGAAATAGGCGCAGGAATACGCCATGTCACTGTCGAGCCATAGCTGATAAAACGCGTTGGATAGGTCGTAGTGGTAGGAAATCGCCTTGGCGTCGGTTTCCTTGTCGTGAACGGTGCGCACCGGCTGACTGTCGTCGTCCTCGCTCACCAGCGCCTGGCTCCATTCATCGCAGACGCGAATCACGTCGCTGATGGAGCCTTCCAGCTCAAGTTTACCTTCGACAAACGCCGCTCCGAGCGCGTCCAGGCTTGGGTGAGTGAACTGGGTAACCATTTGTGGGTCCTTGACCACAATAGTGACGCTGGGCGTCGGCCCCAGATTGAATTCATGGCCGTCCCAGAGTCGCAGGCGTAACGGTAGCTGCAGATTCTGTAAGGCCGGAGGAAGGTGCGCGAGCATGGAGAGTCCCTCTAGTTTCAGACCGTCTGATGTGAGGGTAGACCATCCTTGAAAAATAGCTGGCTAACGAATTGATCGCCCTTTTCCATGATTCGTAACGCTCGAACCCACCGTCGCGAATTCACAAAAGTGATTGCCCTCACGTAGATGACTACGAATTCGTCGTACAGTTCTGAAAACTTCAAACCGCCCGGGATCGCGCTATTTAGAGCATTCACCCGGCGGCCTCAATCCTCATCCTCAAGCTTGAGCAAGGGTTCCTGAAAACGCAGTAAACGCCCGGCGTTCCCCAACACCAGCAGCGTGCTGAAATTGTGCAATAGCGCAGCAATCATCGCACCCGCAGCGCCAAGCCAGCCGAAAGCGGCGAAAGCTACAATCGCCAGCGTCCAGCCCAGACCGATGATCACGTTAACCTGCAAGGTGTGCCGGCATTGGCGACTCAAGCGCACACACGTGCCGAGTCGACGCAGGTCGCTGCCGATCAGCACGATGTCGGCCGAAGCCAGCGCAATGTCCGCCCCGCCTGCGCCCATGGCGACGCCAACCACCCCGGCCTTGAGCGCCAGCGAATCGTTGATCCCGTCTCCCACGACCATCGGCCGGAAGCCGCTGCCGATTTCCTTCAGCACGCGATTGAGTTTGTCCTCGGGCAACGCTTGAGCTTCAACGTCGCTGATCCCGACATTACGCGCCAAGGTGTGTGCGACGCTTTGCCGATCACCTGTCAACAGCAACTGCCGGCCCAACCCCAATTCACGTAGCTCGCTCAAGGCAAATCGAGCCTCGGGTTTGACGCTGTCAGCCAACAACAACCAGGCAAGGAATTCACCGTTGAGCGCCAGTCCGGCAATCGGGCCATCGTGGTCGGGGACATTTGAAGTGGCGATACCCAATTGCGCGAATAACTCCGGACGACCGAGCGCCGCCTCGCCCTGCTCCGTCATCGCCACCACGCCCAACCCCTGACGCTCGTGGATGTCGGAGAGCAGCAGGAAATGTTCCTGGGTGACCAACCCGGCGAGCGCGCGGCTGACCGGATGACTGCTGGCTGAACCGAGGCTGGCAGCGAGTTTAAGGACGTGACTGCGATCCTCGAGCGGACTGTCGATGGATTGCAAACGCAAGGTGCCAAAGGTCAGGGTTCCGGTCTTGTCGACCACCAGTGACGTCAGGTCTGCCAACTCTTCGAGGAACGCGGAGCTGCGAATCAGAATCCCGTGCCGAGCGGCCACCGCCACCCCGGCAATCGCCGTGGCGGGTGCCGACAACACCAGCGCGCAAGGACAGGCCGCCACTAACACGGCGAGCATGGCCTGGGCATCGTTAGTGACGAACCAGGTCACGGCGGCCAGCAGCAACACCAGCACCATGTAGCTGCCGGCGTAGCGTTCCAGCAAACGCGTGATCGGTGGTTTGGAACGCTCGGCACTTTGCATCAGCGCGATGACTTTGCCGAGGGTCGACTCATTGCCGGTGCGAGTCACCTCGATGCGCAGCAGACCGTCGAGGTTGATCGCGCCGCCGAAGACTTGCATGCCGACGCCCGCCTCCATCGGCACCGATTCGCCAGTAATCGAAGCGGTGTCCAGGCTCGCCTGACCCGACAACACCCGACCATCCGCCGGCACTCGATCACCTGCGCGCACCTCGACCAGGTCGCCCGCCTTGAGTGTGCCGTTATCGACTTCGACGATAGAGCCATCGGCCTGAACTTTGCGCGCGTGGCTGCGCGTCAGTTTGCCGAGGGCGCGAATCGCCTCCTGCGAGCCGATCACGCTGCGCTCTTCCAGCACGTGACCGAAGATCATGATGATCGGCAGCAACGCCGCGGTCAGCAGATCACCCGTGGCCCACGCCCCGAGCATCGCCAGGGCGATCAACTGATCAGTGATCCCGTGCAGGCTCGGGTAACGCAGGCTGTACCAGGCTGAACGCATCACGGGCACGGCGACCAATAACGAAGCAAAGCCCAGCAGCAATTGACTGACGCCCGTCTGCTCCGGCGACAACCAGCGCCAGGTCAGGCCGAGCGCGAGCAGGCCAAGTGCGAGCATGGCCAAGGTCAACTGGCGGGCGGCGCTGCGTTGTTCAGCCGAGGACAACATGCTCGGTGCGGCGGCGGTTGGGGTGGTCATTGTGCAGCTCCCTGAATGATCAGGCGGGAATCGTCTTTCGGATTGACCGTGGTCACCGAACCGGCCTGACCGAGAATCTTCGGCATCCGCTCGCGATAGATGCGCAGCAGCATTTGCGGGTCGGTCCCTTGTTGTTGCGCCTTGGCCAGGCTCAACACCGTGGCCGTGTCCGCCGAGGCTTTGGCCAGCCGTTCGCTCGCTTGGGCGTGAGCGACTTGCAGCGTGCGATCGGCTTGTTCGTTGGCGGTCTGAGTCAGTTTCTCCGCTTCGGTGCGAGCATTGGCCACGGCTTTGTCGGCTTGTTGACTGGCGGTCAGAACAGCGTTGAAAGCGTTGACCGCGGGCCCGGGCAGACTCGATTGCACGTCGACTCGTGCCACTTCAATGCCTAACCCCTGCCCGGTCGCGGTCAGGTCAGCCAGGCGCCGATTGATGCCTTGCACCAGATCACCGCGTAGCCGTTCGCGCCGTTCGGCAGCCTGTTTATCCGCACCGATGAGTTCTGGGCGCGCCACCAGAATGGTGTCCAGATCTCGTGCGGCAGTGAGGGTCACCGCGCTGCGAGTCACCAATCGATCCAATGCCGGCAACACATGTTCGCCTTGCAGGACGAAGGCATAGGGCTCGGTGACTTTGTAGAAAACCCGCACATCCAGTTGCACCACGCCCGCGTCACCGGTGAGCAGATATCCCGAGCCGGCGAGTGCATCGCTGATCGGTGTGGCGAAACTCGCCACTCGGTCTGCCTGCAATGCTGCATCGGTGCGCAACAGGTTTTCCACCCGACGCTCCATCACCCGATCCGCCGCGGGCAACAAAATCACCTGCTCAAACGGACGGGGCCAGGCCAATAGCAGACCCGCATTCTGGATGCGATCCAGTGCGCCGAAGTGCAAAACCACCGCGCGATTTTGCGGATCAATCTGCCGCACATTGGAAAATGCCCACACCAAAGCGGCCAGCACTGTCACGGCATAAAGAGCCAAAAAAGCCAATCGCCCCGCCTGAATCCAGGGACTGCTTAACTCGTTTGTTCCACGTGGAACTAATTTCATGGCTGCGACCCGGACTTGTTATCGAGGGTCGGCGGACCGTCAACCAACACCCGGAACGGCGCGGCGTCCGTGCGCAGAATCAGTTTTGTGCCGGGCGTGACGATCGTGCCTAGTGTGTCGAGGGAGCGCAGCAGGTTGTAGAGCTGTGGCGATCCGGCGTAGGCACGACCGTAAATTTGTGCGGCTTCGACGCGCGATTGCGCTTCAATATCGGCCGCTTTCACCGTCGCATCGGCTTGTACGATTCGTGCATCACGCTCGGCGGCAGAACGGATTTGCGCCGCTTCGCGCTTGCCGATGGCTGTGCGTTCGGTGGCGATTGTTTCACGCTCGGCACGCATGCGATCAACCGTAGCGGTGAGGGTTACCGACGGCAAGGTCAGACGCTCGATGCCGACTTGCAGCACCCGCACGCCGTAAGTGGTGAGTAGCTGCTGATCGATTTGCTGACGCAACTGCGCTTCAAAGTCAGCGATGCGTACTTGGTTGGCGTCAGTGTTCACCAGGTTAGCCAGATCAAAACTGCTGGCCGTGGTTTCCAGCGCCGACCCCACAAACGTGCGAATCTGCCGCGCGGCTTCGTCTGGCTGATTCTGTACGGCGCGCATGAAGCGTTGCACGTTGTCCGGATCGCCCTGAACCTGCCAGGCCACATAAGCCTGAACGATGATGCGCAAACCGTCCCGCGTACCCACGTCCTGTAAACCACTCGAGGTCGTGCGCAGTCGCAGATCGACAGGAATCGCCGCTTCAAAAGGAGCAGGCCAGCGCCAGCCAAGACCTGGTTCCAGCAATACCCGCGACGGATTACCGAAACGCGTGATCACCGTGGCCTCCCCCGAACGCACTTGAACCAGGCTCGCCGCCGCGATGGCGAACGCCACCAGCAACGCTGCCCAGCCCATTCGCCGCCATGGGAACGGGCCCGCTTCCTGGGGATCACCGTGGTGGTGATGGCCGTGATGATGTCCGCCATGACCGTGATCGTGGCCAGTGTGGTCATCGTGATCGTGAGTGTGCGACTGGCTCAATTGGCAGCTCCTGGCTGAGCGGTTTTACGCGCCGGCGCCGGATCAGCCGGCAGCGTGAAGGTACGGAGGTCAATGGTCGGCGCGTTACTGCTGCCGCCCAGGCGATGATCGAGCACCAGCGATTTGGCATTGGCCAAGCCCTGGGACAGTTGACTCAAGTACTGCTCCAGCACGAAGGCCTGGCCGGCGCTGGCGTAGGCTTTTTGCTCGGCACTGAATTTCAGGTCAGCCGCTTGGGCGGTGGCGTTGATTTCACGTGCGCTGGCCGTCGCTTGATCGCGAGCGATGCTGGCCTGCAATTGCGCCTGGTTGGTGGCTTGCGCCGCCGCCCCACGCTCGCGGGAAATCAATGCCTGGGCGCCAATCTGCGCAGCCTGGACGCCGTGATAAGCATTGGCGGCACGGGCCGGCGGATGAATCGCCTCGACCACGGTGGCGAGAATTTCCACGCCGCTGTCGAGTTTGTGCAGGTCAGCCTGTACCGCCCGGCCAATCTCTTCGGCGAGCCCGACCCTGTCCGCGCCGAGCAAACCGTCGAGGGTACGCGAGGCGAAATCGTGGACCAGAATCCGGCTGGCGGTGCTGCGAATCAGCGTCGGGACATCGGCACTGTTGTAGGTCGCCGCCAACGCCGCTTGATCGCTCAGGCCGATGCGGTAGACGAAACGCACGTCCATGTTGACGATCTGGAAGCTCTGCTTGTCGGCTCGACTGCTGGCGATAACCTGGGATTTGTCATTCACATGGCTCGCGTCCCACAAGCGATTGGCAATCGCGGGCGCCGGGCCTTCAGCGGGATCGGCCACGACCGGCGCCGGTGTGTCGCCCACACTGGTGGCCAACTCGTGGACCACACCGTTCTCGACGCTCAACACTCGGCCCAACGGCCAAGGCAAACCTGCGTGCAAACCGGGACCGAACACCTCCACCGGTTTGCCGAATCGCTCGTAGATGCCCCGCCCTTGCATGGGGATTTCGTGAATGCCGGTAAGTGACCAGCCCACTATCGAAACCACGGCCAGCACCGGCAAAAAAGCCCGACGCATGTAGGTGAAAGCCCAGATCTGTCGCAGGTCGATGCCGAAGCGGTTGTGCAATTCGTGCTGCAATGCCAGCAAAGGTTGCGGCGGCCAGCGCAGCATGTCGGCGACGAAGCTGCGCGCCAGCAACGCCGGTTCGAGTTGTTCGCGCTGCGGGCTGAACAATGACAGCATCGCGCGCAGCAGCAGCTCGGCGGCGACCAACCCTGGTAGCAAACCCATCAGTACCGCCAGACGCACCGGCCAGACCGAGGTTTCGCTCCCAAGCAACAGGCACAAAGCGCTGAGCACCAGACCAATGATCGCCACTCGAGTCAGCTGCGCCAGCGACGCTGCTTCGGGCCACTGGGCGGCGTTTTCCTGTGCCAGTTGTCGCTCCAACACCAACAAACCGAAAGCCAGCAACAAGGACAGCGCTGCACCGACACTGGCCGACACTCCCAGTGCGGCTGGCGGCAGTGCAAGGTTCCAGACCTGTTCGATGCTCACCAACGTCAACAGCGACCAACCCGCGAGCCACAGTGTCGGCGCGCCGATCTGCACCAGCATTCGCAACCATCGCTGGCTGAGCCTATCCAGCAGCCGTTCGTACCAACCCACCGGGGCAACGACTTCGTCAGCAACGACAACCTGCACCACTGGGTTCAATGCCCGCGCACGCCACTGCGTCACCCACCAGGCCGATTGCAAACCGGCGACCAGCACCAGCAAACCGGCGCTCTGATTGACCAGCAACGCGGGCCACAGGGACTGTGGCGCAAACAACCCAACAAAAAACGCCAGCAACCAACCAATTACCGCCAGAGCGCCGAGACCGATTGCGAACTGACGCAATCGCCGCCCTTGAAAAACCGCCTGCTGGAAACGCGGCAGCCCGGCTACTTGCGTCCCATCGACATCGAGATCGACTTGCATACCACCCCAGTTATCGTTGCTCATATCGCAATTCGTTACGATATAACGAAAGCCGTGAAATTTCCGTTCTTAAATGCTGCATCTAAAAGCGCTCAACCTGTCGCTTGGCTGAAGCCTTGACCGAACTGCCGCGCAACGCACATATTACGCTCGTAATTTTATCCAGGAACTACGGTTACCCATTCCGATCCGATTCACTCCAGGAGTACACCATGAGCATCTATGACGTCGTGATTCTGGGCGGAGGCCCCGGCGGTTATAACGCGGCGATCCGCGCCGGTCAGTTGGGCCTCAGAGCAGCCTGCATAGAAGGACGCGCCACGCTCGGCGGCACCTGCCTGAACGTCGGGTGCATGCCGTCAAAAGCGTTGCTGCATGCTTCCGAACTCTACGACGCTGCCATGGGCGCGGAATTCGCCAACCTGGGGATCGAAGTCAAACCCACACTCAACCTCGCGCAGATGATGAAACAAAAGGATGAAAGCGTTGCCGGGTTGACCAAGGGCATCGAGTTTCTGTTTCGCAAAAACAAAGTCCACTGGATCAGGGGCTGGGGCCACATCGACGGGCCCGGCAAAGTCACGGTGACCGACAACCAGGGCGGCAAGACCGAACTGACCGCGAAGAACATCATCATCGCCACCGGCTCCGAGCCCACTCCCCTGCCCGGCGTAGACATCGACAACAAACGCATCCTCGATTCGACGGGCGCACTGTCGCTGGCTGAAGTGCCCAAGCATCTGGTGGTGATCGGCGCTGGAGTGATCGGTCTGGAGCTGGGTTCGGTGTGGCGGCGTCTGGGCGCTCAGGTGACGGTAATCGAGTTTCTCGACCGGATCTGCCCCGGTGTGGACAGTGAAGCCGGCAAAACCCTGCAACGTTCGTTGAGCAAGCAGGGCATCGACTTCAAATTGAGTTGCAAAGTCACCAGCGCCACACCCTCGGCGACCGGCGTTCAGCTCAGCGTCGAGCCCGCGGCTGGTGGCACGGCCGAAACGATTGAAGCGGACTACGTGCTGGTATCCATCGGACGCCGGCCTTACACCCAAGGCCTGGGGCTGGAGAACGTTGGCCTCGCCACGGATAAACGCGGCATGCTCGCCAACAAGCGCCATCGCACTGAAGCGGCTGGTGTCTGGGTGATTGGCGACGTCACGTCCGGGCCGATGCTCGCCCACAAGGCCGAAGACGAGGCCATGGTCTGCATCGAGCAGATTGTCGGCAAGGCGGCCGAGGTCAACTACGACCTGATCCCCAATGTGATCTACACCAAACCCGAGCTGGCTAGCGTCGGCAAGACCGAAGAACAGCTCAAGGCCGAAGGTCGCGCCTACAAGGTCGGCAAGTTTCCCTTCACCGCCAACAGCCGGGCCAAGATCAATCACGAAACCGAAGGCTTCGCCAAAGTGCTGGCCGATGAGCGCACCGACGAGATTCTCGGCGTGCACCTGGTGGGTCCAAGCGTCAGTGAAATGATTGGCGAATATTGCGTAGCCATGGAGTTCAGCGCTTCTGCCGAAGACATCGCCCTGACCTGCCATCCACACCCGACCCGCTCCGAGGCCTTGCGCCAGGCGGCGATGAATGTGGAGGGGATGGCGACGCAGATGTAATGGTGTTGCCCCTGATCGTTCCCACGCTCTGCGTGGGAATGCAGCCCGGGGCGCTCCGCGTCCCTTCCGAAGCCGAACGCGGAGCGTCCGTTGAGGCATTCCCACGCAGAGCGTGGGAACGATCTTAGTTCGCGGGTAAATGTTCCAGCGGCAACGCCCCCGGGGTCTTCACCGTATGAATCGCAAAGTTGCTGCGGATGTCGCTCACGCCCGGCAACTTCAGCAACCGCCCCGTGAGAAAACGGTCATAGGCGCGCAGGTCCGGCACCACCACTTGCAGCAGAAAATCCGATTCCCCTGACACCAGAAAAGCCGAAATCACCTCGGGCAACGCGGTCACGGCCAGGCGAAAGGCTTCGGCCTGTTCATCGTTGTGCCGTTCGACCTTGACCCCGACAAACACCGTCAGCCCAAGCCCCACTTCGTCGCGATCCAGATTGGCCTGGTAACCGCGTATGACCCCGGCTTCTTCAAGCATCCGTACCCGGCGCAAACAAGGCGAGGCGGACAGGCCGATCTCGTCAGCCAGTTGCACATTGCTCAGGCGACCGTCCCGTTGCAGGGCTGCGAGAATCTTGCGGTCATAGGCGTCGAGTTTCATGATTTGGCAGATCCTGATGGTTTTCCTGCAATTGAGTGGCAGGTTATGCCAACCACAAGCATTTTAGAAGCGAACTACGCAACCACCTGCCCCGCCCTTCGCCCATAGACTGGCCGTACCGAATCGACAACGAAGGGGGTGCAACGTGGCAGGACTCTGGGTGTTTTTCATGGCGCTGGCGGTGGTCTATCTGTTGCCGGGCCCGGACATGATCCTGCTGTTGCAGACCGGCGCTCGTCAGGGCAAAGGCGCGGCGTTGGCCACTGCGGTGGGTCTGGGCATTGCCCGCGGTTGCCATGTGGCCTTGGCAGCGTTGGGGTTGGCGGCACTGTTCAAGGCTGCGCCCTGGACGTTCGACGTGGTACGCCTGGCCGGGGCCGCCTATCTGCTGTGGATCGGCATTCAATGCCTGCGAACCACTATGCTGCCGAATTTGCACGGAGCAGACGCCACCACCGAGAAACCTCGCTGGCGCGCAGCGATCCAGCGCGGTTTGCTGACTAACCTGCTCAACCCCAAAGCCTTGCTGTTCTGTTCGGTGCTGCTGCCACAATTCATCGATCCACACGACGGACCGGTGCTCGCGCAATTTGCGACCCTCGGGATTGTGCTGGTCGGTGTCGGTTTGCTGTTCGACAGTGCTTACGCACTGACCGGCGCAGCGCTGGGCCGTTGGCTGCAACGCAGTCCTTCAGCCCAGCGCGTGCAGCAGTGGCTGTTCGGCAGCTTGTTGATCGGCTTCGCCGTGCGGCTGACCTTTGTGCAACAAGCCTGATTACGCCAGCGCCTTGCGCTTGCGGCGATTGATCAGCACCAGCGCTACCGCTGTAAACACAACAACGCCGCCCGCTTGCAGCCATTTTTTGTAAGGTCGCAAGGCCGAGCGAACAGGGTCCAATGCCTGGGTTACATAACGTTTGTCAGCGTTCTGGAAATCAGGATAGGGACAATGGAGACCGAAGTTCACTGCCCAATACACGTACGGCCCTTCTTTGACATAGCGTTGGTAGAAGGCGCTTTCTTCTTCAAGGCTGCTGTTCCACCCCGCCGCATCACACAGCACTGCCGCAAAGGCCGCACTGGAATGCGGCAAATTGTCCGCTGCGCGACTGGCTAATGCGGTGGCGACAAAACGATAGTGGTAGCGCTGATCGGGCAGGGCTGCGCTTGCCAGCTGACGTTTGACTTCACCTTCAGCCACTAATGAACCGACCTTGAGTTCGCTGTTTTCGAGACTGTAATTACCACCGAAGGTCGCGTAATCCGGGGACATCTCGTAGCCCAACAACTCCATTCCGTCGAAACGCGCCAGTGTCGCTGCTTGGTAATAAGCGAATGCCCGTTTGGTCGGCCACCATTTGGATTCGGCGTCGTGGCGCCACTGCCCGTACCACGTAGCCTTGTGTTGCAACTCGACGTTCTCGAAGTACGCCGGTGCCTCGTCGTACCGCTCTTCGCGCAGTAAGCGCCGCCCGAGCAAATTGCGCAGTTTCGCCGCCACCGGTAACTGCACATAGTTGTCGCGATCCTGCTGAGTCAGAGGGGGCGGTGCCGGCACTTGAGTGTCGACGTATTGCTTGAGCTCATCGACGGTCAACACCCGCTCGGCGACCGTGGCGGCGTCGAACCAGTAGATATCCTTACTGCGATAAAGCTGATCGAACGCTTGCAGGTAATCCCCGCGTTGCAACGCCAGGATCGCGCTTTCACCCTCGACCCGGCACTTGGGCTGAAGCGTTTCGAAGTCCCAGTCTGGCGTGCGCCGCTCGCCCCACGACTCATTCTGCGGGAAGGCCTGGGCAGCCTTGGCGTATGCCGCGGCAGCCGCGTTTTTATCGCCATCGCGCACGGCCAGTTTGGCCCGCAGCCACCACGCCAGTCCGCCATCACCGGCGTGTTCGAGGAACGCCTTGGCGCTGGCGTAATCACCCTGTTGATAATTCACCGCCGCCAGGCGATCCGCGTTATCGAGGCTGCCGCGGGTGCTGTTTTGCAGCAGTTTGATCAGTTTCAATTCGTTCGGCGGTTGATCACCGAATGACCAGCCCAGTCGGCTGATCAACGACGCGGTCACCAGTTGCTGCACTGGTTTGCCCTCGAGCAACACGGCCAGTTGATCCTCCGGCAGTGCCGCGAGGTCGGCTACCAGCAGTTTCAGCGAGGTGTAACCCACCGCCGAACCCTGCAGGTTTTGCGTGGCATAAAGTTCGATAGCGCGGTTCCAGTCGCCGGCCGTGCGGGCGACGCGGGCTTCTTCGCCGAGGCTGGCGACGCCCAGCTCCAGAGGGTCACTGAAGCCGTCGATGCTCAGTTGACGGGCCTGCTCGAAGGCCTTTGCCGATTGAGCCAACACGTCAGGGCCAGCGTCCGCTTCGGAACTCATGGCAAACAGCGCCCGACCTAGCGAATAAGCCGCCCACGTGCTGCGCAACACCCGTTGATCCGCCGGCAGTGCCAGCACCTTTTGGAAGTACTCGGCGGCCAGTCCATGATCGCCGGCATTGAATGCCACAGCGCCGGCCAGATAGAGCTTGAGCTCCGGCGGAAGGCTCGCGCCCTGACTCTCGACCTCCTGCGCATCGGTCAGGCTGCGCAACTGTTTCACCCGCGCTTGCTGCTCAGCCGTCAAACCGGATTGCTCAGCCTTATCCCGCTGTTCTGCGTAGTCGGGCGCCTCCATGTTATAGGCAGTTTCGCTGACGTTCTTCAGCCCGGCGACCGCATGCCCGAGGCGACTGATTTCAAACCTGAAATTTCCTTCCGGCAGTTCCGCCAGCGACTGACCGCGGTTGTCCAGCAGACGCATCGGGAAATCCGGCCCACAGGCCAGTGCCGAACCCAGCGGCAGGCTGAGGCTCAGGCAAAGCAGATGGCGGGGCCAGTTACGGGTCAACATTCGAACCTCCTTGATCAATATGCGCGCAACGAGCCCAACCCATGGCGCGCTGCCCGCCCGCCGGTATTCGACCGTCGCGCAGGCGGGTGAAGGTAAGCAGATCCGGCCGCTGTTGCAATGCATAACCGGCCAGCGCATCGGCACCGTCACAGCCCTGCACCGCGAGAGTCAGGCGTTCGGGCCAGGCGCTGTCGAGGTTGCCCTGATTGCTGAGGCTGATGTCGTAGAGATCGTTCTGCACCGAGAGTTTCAACGCCAGTCGACTGTCGAGGGCATCGCCGCGCGCCACGGCGCCCAGGGTCGTCAGGCTCCAGGCCCGGCGGTCGCTCGCCAGCGGCAAACGAAACCAGATCAGTCCTGCAAGATGAGCGGGCGGATCGTTGCGCAACTCGGTCGCGAGCCGACTCAGTTGCTGCGGGTCGGCCAGCAATTCCCGGCGCTTGCCGCCTCGTTCTATCGGCACTTCGCTTTCCACTACCGGCGCACTGCCCTCTCCCGGAAACAACGCCACGCCATAAGCCGGCAGCGCCAGATAGAAAGGTTTGGCAGCGATGCGGCTCCAGGCCTTGGTCCATTGCCTAGCCTGATCCGCGTCGAACAAGCCAAGACGCGGATCGCTCACCGCGTGTACCTGCAACACGCTGCTGTCGACTGTGGATAACAATGCCGGCAACTCGGGGCTGTCGAGCCAGGCCGGCAACGCGGTAATGCTCAACGGCAGAGAGGCAGGCAGAACTGCGCGCAGGTGCATAAGAAATTCGCGGTAGGCCGGTAGCCGAGCATTACCGGCATCGTGGTCGATTTCCACGCCGGAGAGATTCAACCCCTGCCCTTGCCAATCGCCGAGGACTTGCCGGATCTGCGCGGTGACTACGTCCCGATCCAGCGACTTGAGTTGGCCATCAAGACGAATCACCGCGATCAGTGGTCGCCCATCGCGTTTGAGCAGCGCCGGGTCAATCCGCGCCCGGCTCCAACCCGCCTCGGGGAATGCCTGCAAGGCCAGCACCCGCAGGGTGGAAAAGTCAGCGCGGCTGTCCCTCAGCGCTGATTCGTGGGCCGGTGTCCATTGCCGTTGCCAGACGTAAAGTTGCTGATCAAGCGGTGGCGCGTCCTGTCGTTCGCAACCGCTGAGCAACGCCATCATCGCCAGCAAACCGATCATGCGAATGAAAAAAACCATCAAAAGTCTTATCCCTGAAATGCAGAAAGGGCCTCTCAAGGCCCTTTTTCGCTCTGCTCGCTACCCTACTTAGCCAGTGGCTTGCGGGCAATGATCACCGGTGCTGAATCATCAAATATCCAATACCAAAGGTTGCGATCCCTGCGCCGGAATCGCACAGCAAATCAGCACCTGTCCGTCGTCCGGCACTTCGGCTGGCGGCTGTGGATAATTCACCTGCCCGCTGATCAGCCGGGTCTTGCAGGTCCCGCAGGAACCGCCGCGACAGCTGAATTCCGGGCGCAATCCACGGCTTTCCGCCAACTCCAGCAAACTGCCACCGTCCGGTTGCCAGCGCGCCTCTTTAGCCGAGCGCTGAAACACCACCGGCACCGAGGTGGTAGCAGCGGGCGGTTGCTCGATGACCACCGAGTCGGGGTCCGGCACTCGGCGCAAGGTCGAGGGGCCGAAGGTTTCGGCGTGAATCCTTGCATCACGGATGTGCAGTTCCCGCAGGCCGTCGTACAGCCCTTGGGTAAAACTGCCCGGACCGCATAGGACAAAATCCAGCTGATCGTAGTCCTCCACTTCAAGGAGGGTCTTGAGCAACGCAGTGTCGATCCGCCCTGTCAGGTCAAAATCCTCACCCTCCAAGGCCCCGGCTTCCGGCTGACTCACCAGACGCAACACCCTGACCGCATCCCCTGTGTCCTCGAGCAAACGATCCAGCTCAGGACGAAACACTTGATCGGCCAACGTGCGCGAACTCTGGAAAAACCAGGTCGGCCGGATGCGGCGGGTGCGCAGGCCCTGGTAAACCACCTCGCGCAGCATCGACAGCAACGGCGTGATGCCGACACCGGCCGCCAGAAGCACCAGCGGCCGACGCTCATCAGGTGCCACGGTGAAATGCCCCTGAGGCGCACGGGCCTCCAACAGATCACCGACGCGCACCTGTTCATGCAGGTGCGAAGACACCAAGCCTTCACGCTTCACACTGATGCGGAAAAAATCATCCGACGGCGCACTCGACAGGCTGTACGTGCGGATGTGCACCTCGCCGGCAATGTTGAAGCGCAGCGGCAAATGCTGCCCGGCCTGAAACACTGGCAACCCCGCGCCGTCGGCAGGTTCCAGATAGATCGAGCGGATGTTGTGGCTTTCCTCTTTAATGCGCGCCACCCGCAGCGGCCGCCAACGATCGCCCAAGGCCTGGGCTTGCAGACGGGCGTTGGCCTGCTCCCACGTGCCAGTGAGCAAACTGGTGGGTGACACGCCGTCGAAGCGCCAGCGCAGAGCAAGCGCGGCGGGCCGACGCACAACGCGTTCCACCTCGAATGTCCACAAGCGCTCGGCCCCTTGAAACGCCTCGATCTGCGGCCCTTCAAGAATGACTTCGGTGCGACCGCTGAGGTGCAGCAGGTCTCCCGAATTGAAATCGATAAACAGCAAACCGGCCCGGGGATTGAGCAACAGGTTGCCCAAGGTGTTGAAAAACAGGTTGCCGGCGAAATCCGGAATGGTCAGGCGATTGCCTTCTACCTGTACGAAACCGGCCTGGCCGCCGCGGTGAGAAACGTCCACCGAGCGTTGGCCATCAACGTCGACGTAACTGGCGACAAAGAATGTATCGGCTCCCGCGATCAGGGATTTGGCCGCTTCATCCAGCCCGTTGAGGTGTTGTGCGATGCGAGTCGACGGCTCCGCCAATGGCACCGAGCGAAACTGCCGCAATTGGATGTATTGCGGGCAATTGCCGAAAGACTGCTCAACCGCCACATCGAAGCCGCTCGCCGTCATCGCGCCGACTCGGCCGTTGAGACGATTGCGGCGCCGGGTGTGCAGTTCGATCCCCAGCAGCCCAATCGCTGCGCCCTCCGTTAATTGCGCCGGATCATCAGCCCCCGGCAGGCTGCTAAATTGCAGCGCACCCGGCGTTGGCGAGTGAGCGAAACCCGGTGGCCCTTCAAGAATACTGGCCCAGGGATTACCGTCGGCATCCACCGCGCCGTACAGCATGAACGGCAATTGCTCATAAAACGTGCGGTGCTGATCCGGCATCTCGCGACGAATCACCTTACGACCGAGCACCTCCATTCGCTCGGCAATGCCCACATGAACCTGCAATTGTTTTTCGCCGGCGTGCCAGGGTGAACGATCCACAACGACTTCTCCCCTGCGCCATCGGCGCAGTGTGAACAACCCGACAATGACGGGCCGTAAGCATCAGGCGGTTTTTTGCAGACCGACCAGAGTGCGCGGCATGCCGACAAACCCTGGCAAGGCTTCGATCCGTGCCAGCCAGGCGCGGATGTTCGCGTAGTCCTCCAGCGACACGTTGCCTTCTGGCGCATGGGCGATATAGCTGTAGGCAGAAACGTCGGCAATGGTTGGCTCGGTGCCAGCCAGATAAGGCGTTGCGGCCAGTTCCTGATCGATCACTTTGAGCACGGTGTGGGAATAAGCGATCACTTCTTCAGCGTTGTAAGCCGCCCCAAACACCGTGATCAGCCTCGCCCTGGCGGGGCCAAAGGCAATCGGCCCTGCGGCAATCGACAACCAGCGCTGAACCTTGGCCGCCCCGACCGGATCGGTTGGCAGCCAACGTCCGTCGCCATATTTTTGCGCCAAATAAACCAGAATCGCGTTGGAATCGGCCAGCACCACGCCTTGATCATCGATGACCGGAACCTGGCCAAACGCATTGAGCGCGAGGAAATCCGGCTGTTTGTGCGCGCCCTTGGCCAAGTCGACAAATACCAACTCGGTGGGCAAATGCAGCAGGGACATCATCAGCTCTATGCGGTGAGCGTGGCCGGAACGTGGGAAGTTGTAGAGTTTGATCGCTTGCATGGTCGACTCCGCTGGGTGGTGGCGCTGTTGAACAGTGTTCAGCACCGATGGGGGGCTATCTTCCACCCGCACCCAAAACAACAGAATAACCAGCCAACGCAATCCATTATTTCACCCAGCGAAATAAACCATCAGGCCTGCAAGGACGGATGCTCACGCAGCGCGCTCACCGCAAAATCCACAAAACTGCGAATCCGCGCAGGGGCCTTGCGCCCGCCCTGATAGACCACATGGATAGGCAATGGCGGCAGTTCGAAGTCCGCCAGAACGATTTCCAGCTCACCGGAAGCGACTTTGCTCGCGACCTGATAAGACAGAACCCGGGTCAGCCCCAAGCCCAGGCACGCCGCCGTAATCGCCGCCTGATTGGCCGTCACCACCAGGCGCGGCGTGGGTCGAACAGTCAGCGTCTCTCCCCCTTCGAGGAACGGCCAGGTTCTCGACTGCCCGATAGAGGACGTCGCAACAACCGGCACCTGAGCCAGATCCTGAGGATGTCGAGGTCGACCATGGGCCGTCAGGAACCCCGGCGAGCCGCAAATCACCCGCCGAACCTCACCCACGCGAATCGCATGCTGATTACTGTCGGGCAACTCACCTATACGCACAGCGACATCGATGCCCTCCTCGACCATGCTGACCACTCGATCGACCAGCAACCCATTGATGCTGACTTCAGGAAACTGCGTCAGATAATTCACCATTACAGGCGTGACAAACAGCTCACCGAACAACACCGGCGCAGTAATCGTCAGTTGCCCACGCGGTTGGGTATGACTGCCCGCCGCCGAATCCTCGGCTTCCTGCACCTCGGCGAGAATCCTCCGACAGTCTTCCAGGTAACGCTGACCCGCCTCACTCAAATGCACACTGCGGGTAGTTCGCGTCAGCAGCACCGTGCCGATGCGTTTCTCCAGCGCTGCTACCGCACGGGTGACGCTAGCAGCCGACAGGCCCAAACGCCGCGCCGCCGCCGAGAAGCCTTGGTCTTGGGCGACGGCAGCGAAGACCTGCATTTCCTGGAATCGGTCCATGGGCGTGTCCTCAATTCAGATAAAAAAAATCGCAACCGAAGGCTGCGATTTTTAATGTTTCCATCACCTGTGGATAACTTATTCCACCGTCACCGACTTCGCCAGGTTACGCGGTTGGTCAACGTCGGTGCCTTTCAACACGGCAACGTAATACGAGAGCAACTGCAGCGGAATGGTGTAAAGGATCGGCGACAGGATGTCGTGGATGTGCGGCATTTGCACAACATGAGTGCCTTCGCCATTGGTCATGCCAGCTTGTTCGTCTGCGAAGACAATCAGCTCGCCGCCACGGGCGCGGACTTCCTGGAGGTTGGATTTCAACTTCTCCAGTAGCTCGTTGTTTGGTGCCACGGTGACCACTGGCATGTCGTTATCCACAAGCGCCAACGGGCCGTGTTTCAGCTCGCCGGCCGGATAGGCTTCGGCGTGGATGTAGGAGATTTCCTTGAGCTTGAGCGCCCCTTCCATTGCCACCGGGAATTGCGCACCACGACCGAGGAACAGGGTGTGGTTTTTCTCGGCGAACAGCTCGGCGATTTTTTCGACGGTACCGTCCATGGCCAGGGCTTCGCCGAGGCGGGTTGGCAGGCGACGCAACTCTTCGACCAACGTGGCTTCGATGCCGTTGGCCAACGTGCCGCGAACCTGGCCCAGGGACAAGGTCAGCAACAGCAGACCGACCAATTGAGTGGTGAACGCTTTGGTCGAAGCCACACCGATTTCGCGACCGGCCTGGGTCAGCAAAGTCAGGTCGGATTCACGCACCAATGAGCTGATGCCGACGTTGCAAATCGCCAGGCTCGCGAGATAACCCAACTCTTTGGCGTTACGCAGTGCAGCCAGGGTGTCGGCGGTTTCGCCGGACTGGGAAATGGTCACGAATAACGTGTCGGCCTGTACCACTACCTTGCGGTAGCGGAACTCGCTGGCGACTTCGACCTGGCACGGGATGCCGGCCAGTTCTTCGAGCCAGTAACGAGCAACCATACCGGCGTGGTAGCTGGTACCGCACGCGACAATCTGCACGTTACGCACTTCGGCGAACAGCTCGGCTGCCTGTGGACCGAACGCTTCCACCAGCACTTGATTGTGGCTGATGCGACCTTCCAGGGTGCGCTGCACCACCACCGGTTGCTCATGAATTTCCTTGAGCATGTAGTGGCGGAATTCACCTTTATCAGCGGCTTCGGCGCCATCGCGGTACTGCACCGACTCACGCTCGACCACTTGGCCGCTCACGTCCCAGATCTGCACGCTGTCGCGGCGAATTTCGGCGATATCGCCTTCTTCCAGGTACATGAAGCGATCAGTGACCTGACGCAGGGCCAACTGATCGGAAGCCAGGAAGTTTTCACCCATGCCCAAACCGATGACCAGCGGGCTGCCGCTACGGGCGGCGACCAGACGGTCCGGTTGCCGAGCACTGATCACCGCCAGACCGTAAGCACCGTGCAAATCTTTGACAGTAGCCTTCAGGGCCACGGTGAGATCGGGCAGATCCTTGAGTTTGTGGTGCAACAGGTGAGCAATGACTTCGGTGTCAGTGTCCGAGGTGAACACGTAACCCAAGGCTTTCAGTTGATCGCGCAGGGCGTCGTGGTTCTCGATGATGCCGTTGTGCACCACCGCCAGATCATCGGAAAAATGCGGGTGAGCGTTGCGCTCGCACGGCGCACCGTGGGTGGCCCAGCGGGTGTGGGCAATACCCAGGCGGCCGACCAGCGGCTCTTCAGCCAGCGCCAGTTCCAATTCACTGACCTTGCCCGGTCGCCGCAGGCGCACAAGCTGTTCGTCATTGGTGTAGATCGCCACCCCTGCACTGTCATAGCCACGGTATTCCAGGCGTTTCAAGCCTTCGAGCAGGATGGCGGTAATGTTACGTTCTGCGACTGCGCCGACAATTCCACACATGCTATTTCTCCTGACTGACAGCCGCGAGGATCAAGTTGATTCCGCGGGCCTGTATCTGATCCCGTGCCTCGAACGGCAGGCGATCATCGGTAATAAGGGTATGGACGCTGCTCCAGGGCAGCTCCAGGTTGGGAATCTTGCGGCCGATTTTGTCGGCCTCCACCATGACAACCACTTCCCGGGCGACTTCTGCCATGACCCGGCTCAGCCCAAGCAGTTCGTTGAAGGTGGTGGTGCCGCGAACCAGGTCGATGCCATCGGCACCGATGAACAACTGGTCGAAATCGTATGAGCGTAGTACCTGCTCGGCCACCTGCCCCTGAAAAGACTCGGAGTGCGGGTCCCAAGTGCCGCCGGTCATCAACAGGACCGGCTCATGCTCAAGTTCGCACAAGGCATTAGCGACGTGCAGGGAGTTGGTCATCACGACCAGGCCCGGCTGCTGGCCGAGTTCCGGAATCATCGCCGCCGTGGTGCTGCCGCTGTCGATGATGATCCGCGCATGCTCGCGAATCCGCCCAACGGCGGCGCGAGCGATGGCTTGTTTGTATTTGGATATCGGCTGACCGAGGTCGGCTACGAGTTCTTGAGGCAAGGTGATCGCTCCGCCATAACGGCGCAGCAGCAAACCGTTGCTCTCAAGCGCGGCGAGATCTTTGCGGATCGTGACTTCCGACGTTTCGAAGCGCTTGGCCAGCTCATCCACACTGACTTCGCCCTGCTCATTGAGCAAGGCGAGGATGTTGTGACGGCGTTGAGGTGTATTGCGTTTCGACATGGCTTAAGTTTCGATTCGAAAGATAGCGGAAGCAATCAAAACCTATTGGCGAAACAACGTCAAGCGCGGGGCGATAAAAAGACCTGCGGATAAAAGCATCGCGGGCAAGCCCTCTCCCACAGGTTTTGCGAGATCCATGTGGGAGCGGGCTTGCCCGCGAATTCGATGGTGCTGCCTGTGAATAACTTAAGCAGGTCACAAATATGTGGATAACTCAGCTTTTCTTAATCTTCTCCGGTCTTTTCCAACCATCGATATTCTTCTGCCGTGCACGACCCACGGCCAACTGCAAGTTATCCACATTCTGCGTAATGGTCGAACCCGCCGCCGTGGTCGCACCCGAAGAGATATCCACAGGCGCAACCAACGAGTTGTTGGAACCGATGAACACATCTTCACCCAGCACGGTTTTCCACTTATTGGCACCGTCGTAGTTGCAGGTGATGGTGCCCGCGCCGATGTTGGTACGCGCGCCAATCTCTGCATCGCCCAGATAGGTCAGATGACCGGCCTTGGCACCTTCGCCCAGGTGAGCGTTTTTCAACTCGACAAAGTTACCCACATGGGCACGAGCTTCCAGCACAGTACCTGGACGCAAACGCGCGAACGGGCCGGCGTCGCTGCCTTCACCGAGCACCGCGCCATCGATGTGGCTGTTAGCCTTGATCACCACGCCTTTGCGCAAGGTGCTGTCCTTGATCACGCAGTTCGGGCCGATCACCACGTCATCCTCGATAACGACCTTGCCTTCGAGGATCACGTTGATGTCGATCAGCACGTCGCGGCCGACGGTGATTTCACCGCGTACATCGAAACGAGCAGGATCACGCAGGGTCACGCCCTCAGCCATCAACCGACGACCAGCGCGCAGTTGATAGTGACGCTCAAGCTCGGAAAGCTGCTTGCGGTCGTTGGCGCCCTGCACTTCCATGGCGTCATGCGGTTGCTCGGTGGCCACCACCAGACCGTCACTGACTGCCATCTCGATCACGTCGGTCAGGTAGTACTCGCCCTGAGCGTTGTTGTTCGAAAGACGGCTCATCCAGCCAGCCAATTGCGCGAACGGCAGCGCCAGAATGCCGGTGTTGCCTTCAGTGATCGCACGTTCGGTTTCGTTGGCGTCTTTCTGCTCGACGATGGCTGTCACTTTGCCCTCGGCGTTGCGGACAATGCGGCCATAGCCCGTCGGATCATCCAGTTCTACTGTCAACAAACCCAATTGCTGCGGCGCTACTTGCTTGAGCAGACGTTGCAGGGTCTCGACTTCGATCAATGGCACGTCGCCATAAAGAATCAGGACGGTGTCGGACTCAATGAAAGGCACCGCTTGAGCAACGGCGTGGCCAGTCCCAAGCTGTTTGTCCTGCAGGACGAAATTCAGATCATCAGCCGCCAGACGCTCGCGCACCGCATCGGCGCCATGCCCGATCACCACGTGGATGCGTTGTGGATCAAGTTGCCGGGCGCTGTGGATAACATGGCCTAGCATCGAGTTGCCGGCAATCGGATGCAGCACTTTCGGCAGTGCCGAACGCATGCGAGTGCCTTGACCAGCAGCGAGAATAACGATTTCTAAAGACATGACTGGCTACCAATCCTGGGTGGTCAGCGGCTGCGACCAGGTTTTGAATTCTAAAAAGAAAAAAGGGTAGCCGAGGCTACCCTTTTTAATCAATCGCACAACAAGCGGTGGCCTATTAGTGGCCGAACTTCTTGCGGATCTGCTGGACGGTGCGCAGCTGAGCTGCAGCCTCGGCCAGACGTGCGGCAGCAGAACCGTAATCGAATTCTGCACCTCGTTCATGCAAGGCCTTCTCGGCAGCCTTAACGGCTTCCTGAGCGGAGGCTTCGTCCAGGTCGGCAGCACGTTGCACAGTGTCGGCAAGTACCTTGACCATGTTCGGCTGAACCTCGAGGAAACCGCCGGAGATGTAATACACCTCCTCTTCCCCGCCCTGCTTGATCAGGCGGATAGGACCCGGCTTGAGATTAGTGATCAGCGGCGCGTGACCCAGGGCGATACCAAGATCACCCAGTGCACCGTGCGCAACCACCATCTCGACCAGGCCGGAAAAGATTTCCCCTTCCGCGCTGACGATATCGCAATGGACTGTCATAGCCATCTGATTGCCTCAACCTAAATTAGCGCCCGTTGCCGGGCGCCGGGATTACAGTTTCTTGGCTTTCTCGATCGCTTCTTCGATGCCGCCGACCATGTAGAACGCTTGTTCTGGCAGGTGGTCGTAGTCACCGTTGAGGATGCCTTTGAAGCCAGCAATGGTGTCTTTCAGGGAAACGTATTTACCCGAAGCACCGGTGAAGACTTCAGCCACGAAGAACGGCTGCGACAAGAAACGCTGGATCTTACGAGCACGGTTTACCAACTGCTTGTCGGCTTCCGACAGCTCGTCCATACCCAGGATCGCAATGATGTCCTTCAGTTCCTTGTAACGCTGCAGAACATACTGTACGCCGCGAGCGGTGTCGTAGTGGTCCTGGCCGATTACGTTCGGGTCCAGCTGGCGCGAAGTCGAGTCGAGTGGATCGACCGCTGGGTAGATACCCAGGGAAGCGATGTCACGGGACAGAACGACGGTGGCGTCCAAGTGGGCGAAAGTGGTCGCTGGCGACGGGTCAGTCAAGTCATCCGCAGGTACGTATACCGCTTGGATCGAGGTGATCGAACCGTTTTTGGTCGAAGTGATACGCTCTTGCAGAGTCCCCATCTCTTCGGCCAGGGTCGGCTGGTAACCTACTGCGGAAGGCATACGGCCCAGCAGTGCGGATACTTCAGTACCGGCCAGGGTGTAACGATAGATGTTGTCGACGAACAGCAGAACGTCGTTACCTTCGTCACGGAACTTCTCGGCCATGGTCAGGCCGGTCAGTGCTACGCGCAGACGGTTACCCGGCGGCTCGTTCATCTGACCGTAAACCAGTGCCACTTTGTCCAGAACGTTGGAATCCTTCATCTCGTGGTAGAAGTCGTTACCCTCACGAGTACGCTCACCCACACCGGCGAACACGGAATAACCGCTGTGCTCGATGGCGATGTTACGGATCAGTTCCATCATGTTTACGGTTTTGCCTACACCGGCACCACCGAACAGACCGACTTTACCACCCTTGGCGAACGGGCAAACCAGGTCGATAACCTTGATGCCGGTTTCCAGCAGGTCGTTGCCGCCCGCTTGTTCAGCGAAGGTTGGCGCAGGACGGTGAATGCCCCAGCGCTCTTCGGTGTCGATCGGGCCAGCTTCGTCGATCGGATTGCCCAGTACGTCCATGATCCTGCCCAGGGTCGCTTTACCGACCGGTACGGAGATGGCTGCGCCAGAATCCTTGACTTCCAGACCGCGCTTCAAGCCTTCGGTGGAACCCATCGCAATGGTACGAACCACGCCGTCGCCCAGCTGTTGCTGAACTTCGAGAGTAGTCCCGGCCGCGCTTTGTACCAACAACGCGTTGTAGATGCTCGGTACGCTGTCGCGTGGAAATTCCACGTCGATAACGGCGCCGATGATTTGAACGATACGTCCGCTACTCATAGCTGGATCCTCTGAATATTTGAACCGTTAAACCGCGGCAGCGCCGCCGACGATTTCCGAGATCTCTTGGGTGATCGCAGCCTGACGCGCCTTGTTGTAGACCAGCTGCAAATCGCTGATCAAATCACCGGCGTTGTCGGTAGCGTTCTTCATCGCGATCATCCGCGCAGCTTGTTCAGCCGCGTTGTTCTCGACCACCGCCTGGTAGACCTGCGACTCGACGTAACGGACCATCAAGCCGTCAAGCAGCTCTTTGGCATCCGGTTCGTAGAGATAGTCCCAGTGATGCTTGAGCGATTTATCCGCGGTCGCCTCCAGTGGAATCAACTGCTCCACAGTAGGCTGTTGCGTCATGGTGTTGATGAACTTGTTGGACACCACGGACAGGCGATCAATACGGCCGTCCAGGTAGGCATCCAGCATCACCTTGACGCTGCCAATCAGATCATTGATCGACGGCTCTTCGCCCAGGTGGCTGATAGCTGCAACGACGTTGCCGCCGAAGTTGCGGAAGAAAGCCGCACCCTTGCTACCAACAACACACAGGTCGATCTCGACGCCGTTTTCGCGGTTTACCGCCATGTCCTTGACCAGGGCCTTGAACAGGTTGGTGTTCAAGCCACCACACAGACCACGGTCACTGCTCACTACGACATAACCGACGCGCTTGATTTCACGCTCGATCATGAAGGGGTGGCGATATTCCGGGTTGGCGTTGGCCAAATGACCAATAACCTGGCGGATGCGCTCCGCGTAAGGACGGCTAGCAGCCATGCGCATTTGTGCCTTGCGCATTTTACTGACCGCCACTTTTTCCATGGCGCTGGTAATCTTTTGCGTGCTTTTGATGCTCGCAATCTTACTGCGAATCTCTTTTGCGCCTGCCATGTAACACCTATCAGGTTAGCAAGCGGGAGCCTTGCGGCTCCCGCTGCGGCTTACCAGGTTTGGGTGGCCTTGAACTTCTCGATACCGGCTTTCATGCCAGCGTCGATTTCGTCATTGAAGTCACCCTTCACGTTGATCTTCGCCATCAAATCGGCGTGATCGCGGTTGAAGAAAGCAATCAGCGCTTGTTCGAAGCTGCCGATCTTGGCGATTTCAACGTCAGTCAGGAACCCACGCTCAGCGGCATACAGCGACAGCGCCATGTCAGCGATCGACATTGGTGCGTATTGCTTCTGCTTCATCAGCTCGGTAACGCGCTGACCATGCTCAAGTTGCTTACGGGTCGCTTCGTCCAGGTCAGAAGCGAACTGGGCGAATGCCGCCAGTTCACGGTACTGAGCCAGAGCGGTACGGATACCACCGGAGAGCTTCTTGATGATCTTGGTCTGAGCGGCACCACCCACACGGGATACCGAAACACCGGCGTTCACAGCAGGACGGATCCCGGAGTTGAACATGGCCGATTCCAGGAAGATCTGACCGTCGGTGATGGAAATCACGTTGGTCGGAACGAACGCGGAAACGTCGCCAGCCTGGGTTTCGATGATCGGCAGTGCGGTCAGGGAACCGGTTTTGCCGGTCACTGCGCCGTTGGTGAACTTCTCTACGTACTCTTCCGAAACGCGGGATGCGCGCTCCAGCAGACGGGAGTGGAGATAGAACACGTCGCCTGGGTAAGCTTCACGGCCTGGTGGACGGCGCAGCAGCAGGGAAATCTGGCGGTAAGCCACTGCTTGCTTGGACAGATCGTCATAAACGATCAGTGCGTCTTCACCGCGGTCGCGGAAGAATTCACCCATGGTGCAACCGGAGTACGGTGCCAGGAACTGCAGTGCTGCAGATTCCGAAGCGCTCGCAGCCACGACGATGGTGTTAGCCAGTGCGCCGTTTTCTTCCAGCTTGCGAACCACGTTGGCGATGGTCGATTGTTTCTGACCGATCGCTACGTAGACGCAGAAAATGCCGCTGTTTTTCTGGTTGATGATCGCGTCGATCGCCAGAGCGGTTTTACCGATCTGACGGTCACCGATGATCAGCTCACGCTGGCCACGGCCGACAGGGATCATGGCATCGACAGCCTTGTAGCCAGTCTGTACAGGCTGGTCTACCGACTTACGCCAGATCACGCCTGGAGCAACTTTCTCGACCGCATCGGTCTCGGTGTTGTTCAGCGGACCTTTGCCGTCAACTGGGTTACCCAGTGCGTCGACTACGCGACCCAGCAGTTCCTTACCAACCGGAACTTCGAGGATGCGGCCGGTGCACTTGGCGCTCATGCCTTCAGCCAGAGACTGGTAGGAGCCCAATACAACGGCACCTACGGAGTCTTGCTCCAGGTTGAGAGCCATACCGAAGACGCCGCCCGGAAACTCGATCATCTCGCCGTACATGACGTCGGCCAGACCGTGAATCCGCACGATACCGTCAGATACGCTGACGACAGTGCCTTCGTTACGGGCTTGGGAGGTCACATCGAGCTTGTCGATGCGGCCCTTGATAATTTCACTTATTTCGGAAGGATTGAGTTGCTGCATTGCTCTGCTGCCCCTTCAAACTCAAGATTTCAATGCTTCGGCAAGGTTTGCGAGTTTTCCGCGAACCGAGCCATCGATTACCAGGTCGCCGGCGCGGATGACAATGCCCCCAATAAGGGATTTGTCTTCCTCGACTTGCAGGCGCACTTCCCGGTTGAGTCGTGCACTGAGAACCTTGGCGAGTTTGTCTTGCTGTTCTTGGTTCAATGCAAAAGCACTGGTGACTTCAACGTCTACCGATTTCTCTTGTTCGGCCTTGTACAGGTCAAACAGAGCGGCGATCTCCGGCAACAGCGGGAGACGGTCGTTTTCGGAAACGACGTTAATGAAGTTCTGTACCTTCACATCAAACTTGTCGCCGCACACGTCAATAAACGTGGCGGCCTTGTCTGCGCTCGTCAGTCGCGGGGCCTTGAGCACGCGCTGCATGGTGTCATCTTGCGACACTGCTGCAGCCAGGCCGAGCATGGCTGACCAAGAGGCCAGTTGCTGGTGGGCCTGGGCGTGCTCGAAGGCTGCCTTAGCGTAAGGTCGGGCCAACGTGGTCAATTCTGCCATGATCGCCCTCGCTTAAATTTCAGCAGCCAGTTTGTTTACCAGCTCCGCGTGCGCGTTTTGATCGATTGTGGCACCCAGGATCTTCTCGGCGCCGCCAACGGCCAGAGCACCCAATTGGGCACGCAGCGCGTCTTTGACACTGTTCAGTTCCTGCTCGATCTCGGCCTGAGCCTGAACCTTCACACGGTCAGCGTCGATACGGGCTTTTTCAACAGCCTCTTCAACGATCTGGTTACCGCGTTTCTTGGCTTGCTCAATGATTTCAGCTGCCTGAGCTTTTGCTTCGCGCAGTTGATGACCCGCTTTCTCTTGGGCCAACTCCAGGTCGCGAGCTGCTCGGCTGGCAGCATCCAGTCCATCCGCGATCTTCTTCTGACGTTCGTGCAAAGCCGCGATGACCGGAGGCCACACGAACTTCATGCAAAACAGTACAAAAATGAAGAACGCAACGGACTGGCCAATCAGGGTTGCATTAATGTTCACGCCAACACCTCGCTCGTTCGTTGCACATCACACCAATTACTCGAAGGTTCGAGCAATTAGCCAGCGAGTTGACCAACGAATGGGTTCGCGAAGGTGAAGAACAGAGCGATACCAACACCGATCATGGTTACGGCGTCGAGCAGGCCGGCAACGATGAACATTTTGACTTGCAGCATTGGAACCATCTCTGGCTGACGCGCTGCGCCTTCCAGGAACTTGCCGCCCAACAGGCCGAAACCAATTGCGGTACCCAGTGCGCCCAGGCCGATCAACAGTGCAACAGCGATAGCGGTTAGACCAACTACAGTTTCCATCTTTCCTCCCGACTTTTACGTCGTATGGTTTAGGTTTTTTAGATTTTAAAGCGGTAAAACAAATCGTTTCATAGCCCTGTTCGGGCACCCACTCGTTTGACCGAGTGGGACATCAGACTAGTCGAGACTGGTCTTAATGGTTCTCTTCGTGCGCCATCGACAAGTAAACGATGGTCAGCATCATGAAGATAAACGCCTGCAGGGTGATGATCAGGATGTGGAACACAGCCCACGCCCACTGCAGAACTACGCCCAGGCCGCTAAGCCAGAGCAGACCACTGCCGAACATCACAGCGATCAGAATGAAGACCAGTTCGCCGGCGTACATGTTGCCGAACAGACGCAGTGCCAGAGAGATTGGCTTGGCGATCAGTGTCACGAACTCCAGCAGGAAGTTCACCGGGATCAGCAGGGCTTGAACGAAGATGTTCTTGCTGCCGAAAGGGTGCAGGGTCAGTTCGCCGATGAAGCCGCCGATGCCCTTGACCTTGATGCTGTAGAAAATGATCAACGCGAACACCGACAGGGCCATGCCCAGGGTAGCGTTCGGGTCAGTGGTCGATACGGCACGGAACGGAATGTGCGAATCGCCAGTGATCAGGATGGCCAGCTGAGGAATCCAGTCGACCGGGATCAGGTCGACGGCGTTCATCAGGAAGACCCAGACGAAGATGGTCAGTGCCAACGGTGCAATCACCGGGCTACGGCCATGGAAGCTGTCTTTCACGCTGCCATCGACGAATTCGACCAATACTTCAACGAAGTTCTGCAAAGCACCAGGCTGACCGGAAGTCGCCTTCTTTGCCGCCATGCGGAAAAGAAGAACGAAGATCAGACCCAACGCGACCGACCAGCCGAGAGTATCGACGTGGAAAGCCCAGAAGCCCATTTCCTTGGCTTCTGCTGCGGTGTGGGCAAAACCCCACCCGCCAGTTGGGTGCTGACCGAAGGTCAGGTTCTGCAAGTGGTGCTGGATATAGCCCGAAGCGGTTGTCTCTGCCATGGTTGCCTCAAACGCCCTAAGGTCTCGAAAGTCTTGTTCTCATCAGCAGGGGCGCGAACCAGCTGACCAGTTGGGTCAACACGAAGACGCCGAATACAGCTAGCGGCGCCAATGGCTTCACACCTGCGAACGTCAATGCAAAGAGCACTGCCGTCAAAATCAGTTTGCCCGCCTCGCCGGCATAAAAAGACCGGACGATGGCTTGAGCTGCTCGGGCGCCGGAAAACCGAAATGCCCTGTGAGCGAAATAAACATTGGGTAGCAAGGCTATCAGGCCTCCGCAGAGTCCCGAGTACCCGGCTACGACTCCATGCCAGTACCAAAGCGCCAAAGCGGCCAGTACCAAAACGACAAATTGAGCCAGTAGGACCGGAAAAACTGCCAGGCGATGGAACGGCAAGCGGTTTGGCGTGCGGCTCTCCATCGTTTTTGCTCCCCAATGATCGGCTGCCGGAATTCAATAACTTGGCATAATTTGTGCCGACAAAATGCGCGCAGAGTATAGGGGCGGTTCTGCCCCTATTCAACTGTCAGGTAGTATTTCCGACTGCACGCTACATGAGGAAATGTTTCAGCGAATGTGCGCAAGTACACCTTGAAGCTCGTCGAGGGAGTTGTAACCGATCACCAACTGCCCCTTCCCCTTTTTTCCGTGGCGAATCTGCACCGCAGAGCCTAGGCGCTCAGCCAGACGCTGTTCGAGTCGAGCGATATCCGGGTCCGGCTTTACCGGTTCAGCAGGTTCCTGTTTACCGCTCAACCACTGGCGAACCAGTGCTTCAGTCTGGCGAACGGTCAGCCCCCGTGCGACAACGTGTCGCGCCCCTTCAACCTGTTGATTTTCCGGTAAACCGAGCAAAGCACGGGCATGACCCATTTCCAGGTCGCCGTGGGACAGCATGGTTTTGATGACTTCCGGCAACGCGATCAAGCGTAGCAGGTTGGCCACAGTCACGCGGGATTTGCCCACGGCTTCGGCCACTTGTTGCTGAGTCAGCTGGAATTCCTGCTGCAAACGCTGCAACGCAACCGCTTCTTCGATCGGATTGAGGTCTTCACGCTGGATGTTCTCGATCAGCGCCATGGCGATCGCGGTTTCATCCGGCACATCGCGAACCATCGCCGGGATGGTTTCCTGACCCGCTTGCTGGCTGGCGCGCCAGCGGCGTTCGCCGGCGATGATTTCAAAGCGACCGCTGCCAATCGGACGAACCACGATCGGTTGCATCACACCTTGAGCCTTGATCGACTGTGCCAGTTCTTCCAGCGCCTGAGGATCCATATCCCGTCGCGGCTGATACTTGCCGCGCTGGATCAGGTCCAGGGGCAGGTGCTGCAGCTCACGCTGATCGGCCTGCACCGCTTGTTCTTCCAGCGAGCTGACAGTCGGACCGCTCAGCAGTGCATCCAGTCCACGTCCGAGACCTCGTTTCTTGACGGCCATGGGGATTCCTTAAGTTGCCTGAGCAGCGGCAGTGCGTGAGTTTTTGCGTTGACGACGAACCATCTCGCCCGCCAATGCCAGATAGGCAATGGCGCCCCGGGATGATTTGTCGTACGCCAGCGCCGGCATGCCATAGCTTGGTGCTTCAGCCAGGCGGATGTTGCGCGGAATCACCGTGTCGTAGAGCTGCTCGCCGAAATGTTCCTTGAGCTGCGCCGAAACATCGTTCATCAGGCTCAGGCGCGGGTCATACATGGTCCGCAACAGGCCTTCGACTTTCAGGTTCGGGTTCAGCAACTCGGCGATACGCTTGATGTTATCCACAAGGTCGCTCAAGCCTTCGAGCGCGAAGTACTCGCACTGCATGGGGATAATCACCCCATCAGCGGCGACCAAAGCGTTCAGTGTGAGCATCGACAACGACGGCGGACAGTCGATCAAAATGTAATCGTAGTTTTCACGGATCGGTGCCAACGCACTGCGCAGACGGCTTTCCTTCATCTGCATTTCCAGCAGAACCACTTCGGCCGCGGTCAGGTCGCGGTTGGCCGGCAGCAGTTGGTAACCACCGTGCTCGGAGTAGTGCATGGCCTGGGCCAGATCGCACTCGCCGATCAGCAGGTCGTAGACCGAGTTTTCCAGGCCGTGTTTATCCACACCGCTACCCATGGTGGCGTTGCCCTGTGGATCGAGATCGATCAACAGCACCCGACGCTTGGTAGCGACCAGGGAAGCTGCGAGGTTGATGCAGGTGGTGGTCTTGCCCACACCACCCTTTTGGTTCGCTATCGCGAATACCTTAGCCATTCTTGCTTGTGTTCCCAATCATGCCGTGCGGCGCAGTATCAGCAGATGGCGTTGGCCTTGGCAACCGGGTACGGCCAGGGCGTGTTCGCTATCGAGGTGGAAGTCTGCCGGCAATGCTACCAGCTCATCGGCGGGATGAACGCCCTTCATTGCCAGCCAACGTGTTTCGGTGTCGCCGAGGTGGCGAGTCCAGTTGCTGAAGTTCTCCATGCTGCTGAACGCCCGGGAAATGATCCCGTTGAAGGGCTGAGCAGGTTGAAAAGCTTCGACGCGACTGTGGATAACTTGCAGGTTATCCAGTTTGAGTTCGAGTTTGACCTGTGTCAGGAAGCGGGTTTTCTTGCCGTTGCTGTCCAGGCAAGTCACCTGGGACTCAGGAAACAGGATGGCCAACGGAATACCCGGCATGCCCCCACCGCTGCCAACGTCCAGCCAGCGGCCGTTTTCGACGAACGACATCACGCTCAAACTATCGAGCAAGTGACGGGAAACCATTTCATCCGGATCGCGTACGGCGGTCAGGTTGTAAGCCTTGTTCCATTTTATCAACAGGGCCAGGTAACCCAGCAGCTGAGCATGCTGGGTTTCTGTCAGCGTGACACCAAGCTGGCGAGCACCTGTGGATAACTCTTCTGCGTGTTGCGAGGTGACCAACGAACTCAAGCGCTTTGCTCCAACTGACGGCCCGCGCCGCGTTTTTTCAAATGAATCATCAACAGCGAAATCGCTGCCGGCGTCACACCCGGGATGCGCGACGCCTGGCCCAAAGTCTCTGGACGGGTCGCACCGAGCTTGCTCTGGATCTCTTTGGAGAGACCGGAAATATTCGTGTAATCGATATCCACAGGCAGTTTTGTGTCTTCGCTGGCCCGCAGACGAGCGATTTCATCCTGCTGGCGATCGATGTAGCCGGCGTATTTGGTCTTGATTTCGACCTGCTCGGCGACTTGTGGATCTTCTGCACCGCCACCGGTCACGGCGATCAGACCAGCGTAGTCGATTTCCGGACGGCTCAGCAGGTTGAGCAAGTTGTATTCGTGGGTCAGCGGCGTACCGAACTTCTCGGAAATCGCATCGCCTTGTTCGGTGCCCGGACGAACCCAGGTACTTTTCAGGCGTTGCTCTTCCAGCGTGATGCTTTCGCGTTTGGTGCAGAAAGCAGCCCAACGCGCGTCATCCACCAAGCCCAGTTCGCGACCTTTTTCGGTCAAGCGCAGGTCGGCGTTGTCTTCGCGCAGGATCAGGCGGTATTCGGCGCGGGATGTGAACATCCGATAGGGTTCCTGGGTACCCAGGGTAATCAGGTCGTCGACCAATACGCCGATGTACGCTTCGTCGCGACGCGGACACCAAGCATCTTTGCCCTGAGCCCGCAGTGCGGCGTTGGCCCCGGCCAGCAAACCCTGGGCGCCGGCTTCTTCGTAACCGGTGGTGCCGTTGATTTGCCCGGCGAAGAACAGACCGCCGATGACTTTGGTTTCCAGGTTGTACTTCAGGTCACGCGGGTCAAAGTAATCGTATTCGATGGCGTAACCCGGACGAACGATGTGCGCGTTTTCCATGCCGCGAATCGATTGCACGATCTGCAGTTGCACGTCGAATGGCAGCGATGTGGATATCCCGTTCGGGTACAGCTCGTTAGTCGTCAGGCCTTCCGGTTCGATGAAGACCTGATGGCTGTCCTTGTCGGCAAAGCGATGGATCTTGTCTTCGATCGACGGGCAGTACCGCGGACCGATGCCTTCGATCAACCCGGCATCGGAATACATCGGCGACCGATCCAGGTTGGCGGCAATGATTTCGTGGGTACGGGCGTTGGTGTGGGTAATCCAGCAGCTGACCTGTTTCGGATGCTGCTCTTTGGAACCCATGAACGACATCACCGGGATCGGTGTATCGCCGGCTTGCTCGGTCATCACCGAGAAATCCACCGAACGTCCGTCGATACGCGGCGGCGTACCGGTTTTCAAGCGACCGACGCGCAATGGCAACTCACGCAAACGGTGAGCCAGGGCGATCGACGGTGGATCACCGGCACGGCCACCGGAAAAATTCTGCATTCCGATGTGGATAAGTCCACCGAGGAAGGTGCCAGTGGTCAACACCACGGAATCCGCGAAGAAACGCAGGCCCATTTGGGTGACAACACCGCGCACTTGTTCCTGCTCGACGATCAGGTCGTCGGCAGCCTGTTGAAATATCCACAGGGTCGGCTGGTTTTCGAGAATTTCGCGGACAGCGGCCTTGTACAGAACCCGATCAGCCTGAGCGCGGGTTGCCCGCACGGCCGGGCCTTTGCGGCTGTTCAATACGCGAAATTGAATACCGCCTTTATCGGTAGCCATGGCCATCGCGCCGCCGAGGGCATCGATTTCCTTGACCAGATGGCTTTTGCCGATCCCACCGATAGCGGGGTTGCAACTCATGGCACCGAGGGTTTCCACGTTATGCGTCAGCAACAGGGTTTTTGCACCCATGCGTGCTGAGGCCAGTGCTGCCTCGGTACCGGCATGACCGCCGCCGATGACGATCACTTCAAAACGGGAAGGGAAATCCACCACGCACCTCGTGCCTGCTTCAGTTAGGTAATCCGGAATAGGTTGGTCTCAGGTTTTTGGACCTGGTCGGCAAGTATAGGGACTTCGCCCTTCCTAAAGAACCCTTTGCACAAAATTTAACCAGCTGTGGAGAAGTCGCGGTTATAGAAATTAAAAAGAGAGAAATTTATTAAATCTTTGTTTTTATGTTTATTTCTACTGAGCCACCTTTCTGTGGATAGATCGCTACAAGCCTCTATATTCAATGTGTACAGAGATTCAAAACCCTGTGGTCATGTACCAATGAGGCCCTTGGATAACCGGTTTAAGCCTGTGGATGAAAGGGGTGCTTATCCACAGGGGCGGTTATCTTCAGTTTTGAGGCCCTGTTATCAACTGCCCTTAGTGGCAGTTATTCACAGGGCTTAATCCACAGAAAACTGCTAAATGAGCAAATCCAGGACACGGAAAATCCGCTCAAGCAGAAAGAATCGGCTCGGCACTGGAAGAGAATTCAAGAAAAGGAGGGAACAGACAGGCACGAATGGCCTGTCTGTGGACAACGGAGAGTCTTATTTACCGATACAGAAGCTGGAAAAGATCCGCCCCAGCAGATCATCGGAGCTGAATGCACCGGTGATTTCACCCAAAGCGTGTTGGGCCTGGCGCAAATCCTCGGCCAACAGTTCGCCGGCACCCGCCAGGGTCAGCTGCGCACGGCCGTGCTCAAGGGAAGCACTGGCGTGACGCAACGCTTCAAGGTGACGCCTGCGAGCACTGAAGCTGCTTTCAGAGGTCTGTTCGTAGCCCATGCAGGCCTTGAGGTGGTCCCGCAGCAACTCCAACCCTTCACCTGCAGACCTGGCACTCAGGCTGATGGTGACATGGCCATCCTCGCTGACTTCCAGGGCAATGGCTTCGCCCGTGAGGTCTGCCTTGTTACGGATTAGCGTAACTTTCGCCGGGTCGGGACGGATTTCCAGAAATTCAGGCCATAACGCGAACGGATCAAGAGCCTCAGGAGCGGTGGCATCGACTACCAAAAGGACTCGATCAGCCTCGCCAATCGCTTTCAGCGCCCGTTCGACGCCGATTTTTTCCACCTGGTCATCGGTGTCTCGAAGACCTGCGGTGTCGACCACGTGCAGCGGCATGCCATCGATGTGGATATGTTCACGGAGAATGTCCCGGGTGGTGCCGGCAATCTCGGTCACGATAGCGGCTTCACGACCGGCCAGTGCATTCAACAGGCTGGATTTACCGGCATTTGGCCGCCCGGCGATCACCACGGTCATCCCGTCTCGCAGCAAGGCACCCTGCCCGGCTTCACGCAGCACTGTGGATAATTCGTCGCGCACTTTGTCGAGCATGCTCAGTACGTGGCCATCGGCGAGGAAATCGATTTCTTCTTCCGGGAAGTCGATCGCCGCTTCGACATAGATGCGCAGGCCAATCAGTTGCTCGGTGAGGTTATGCACACGTTCGGAGAATGCACCTTGCAATGAACGCAGGGCATTTCGTGCAGCTTGTGCAGAACTCGCCTCGATCAAGTCGGCGATGGCCTCGGCCTGAGCCAGATCGAGCTTTTCATTGAGGAACGCGCGCTCGCTGAATTCACCCGGCCGGGCCAGACGACAGCCCAGTTCCAGGCAACGCTTGAGCAGCATATCCAGAACGACGGGACCGCCGTGGCCCTGGAGTTCCAGCACATCTTCGCCGGTAAATGAGTTCGGGCCCGGAAAATACAGGGCGATGCCTTGATCCAGCACCTCATCGTTCTCACTGAGGAACGGGCCGTAGTGGGCAAATCTTGGCTTGAGTTCACGACCGCTGAAGGCCTTGGCCGCAACACTTGCCAGCGGCCCGGAAATACGGACGATGCCCACACCGCCGCGACCTTGAGCGGTGGCGACGGCTGCGATGGTTTCACGAGGAACGCTCATAAAGCGGTATCCAGACAAAAGTGACAGATAGCAAAACGCCCCACTAGGGGGCGTTTTGAGTGGTTATCCACAGAGTAAGTTACGCCTCGGCTTTTTTGGTAGCCGCTTCGATCTTACGCGTGATGTACCACTGTTGGGCGATCGACAAAACGTTGTTCACTACCCAATACAGAACAAGACCGGCCGGGAACCACAGGAAGAAGAAGGTGAAGATGATTGGCATCATTTTCATGACCTTCGCCTGCATCGGATCCGGAGGAGTCGGGTTCAACTGCTGCTGGATGAACATGGTTACGCCCATGATGATCGGCAGAATGAAGAACGGATCCTTGATCGACAGGTCAGTAATCCACAGCATGAACGGCGCTTGGCGCATTTCAACGCTTTCCAGCAGAACCCAGTACAGCGAAAGGAAAACCGGCATCTGCACGAGGATTGGCAAGCAACCACCCAGCGGATTGATCTTTTCTTTCTTGTACAGCTCCATCATGGATTGCGACATTTTCTGCCGGTCGTCGCCATGTTGCTCTTTCAGCGCGGCCAGTTTCGGTGCCACTGCACGCATGCGCGCCATGGATTTGTAACTGGCAGCCGACAGCGGGAAGAAAATCCCTTTGATCAGCATGGTCAGGAAGATGATCGACCAGCCCCAGTTACCGACGATTGCGTGGATGTGTCCCAGCAACCAGAAGATGGGTTGGGCGATGAACCAAAGAATGCCGTAATCGACGGTCAGTTCCAGACCTGGGGACAACTCTTTCAGCACAGCCTGGCTTTTCGGACCCGCGTACAGAACAGCACTGGTTTCGGCTTTTGCACCTGGCGCAACGCTCATTGCCGGGCCGGTATAACCGATGATGTAGTTGCCCTTGCTGTCTTTACGGGTCTGGACGATGTTGTTTTCGCCCTTGGCCGGAATCCATGCGGTCACGAAGTAGTGCTGCAACCAGGCAACCCAACCACCGGTGACGGTTTCCTTGAGCTGAGCCTTGTCCATGTCGCTCATCGACACTTTCTTGTACGGCTCGTTACTTGTCCACAGGGCAGCACCGAGGTAAGTCGCGGTACCGGTGGCGGTGGTCGAGGAAGGATCGCCGCTGGCGTCACGCTTGAGTTGCGCGAACATCGCACCAGACCAGGGCTGCGCACTCTGGTTGTCGATCAGGTAGGAAACGGTTACGTCGTACAGGCCACGTTTCACGGTGAAACGCTTGATGTAGTTGACGCCGTCCTTGCTGAACTTCAGGTCTGCGACCAATTGGTCCTGACCGTCAGCCAGTTGATAAATCTTCTTCTCCGAGGAGTAAACCGGGCGACCGGCAGGACTGGCGTCCGGACCGTTGGTGCCGATCAAACCGCTTTGAGCCAGATAAGTCCGCTCGTTGCCGTTATCGAACAACTGGAATGGAATTTCCGGATGGTCCTGGCGACGTGGATACAGCGGCAGCGTCAACTGCGCAACATCACCACCTTGTGGATCGATTGCCAGGTTGAGCACATCCGTTTTGATCTGGATGAGGTCTTTGCTTGCAGCTACTGGTGTTTCAGCAGGTGCAGTTGCACTGGTATCGCTTGGGGCGCGGGGAATGTCGTCACTGACAGAAGCATTATTGCCAGTCGCCGTATCCGGTAGGCCCGGTGCGGTAGTACTGGAAGCAACATTCTGAGTCGGCAGGGCAGCCTGGCCATAGTCCTGGTTCCATTTAAGAACCATAACGTAGGACACGATTGCCAGGGCGACGATCAGGATCGTGCGTTTGATATCCATGATTACTCGGCCATCGAAGAAGAACGGGAGGTAGGGATAGATGGAACCGGGTCATAACCACCGGGATTCCACGGATGACAGCGACCTAAACGACGAAAGGCCAGCCAGCCACCGCGCAGAAGACCATGATTTTCTATGGCTTCATACGCGTAGCAGGAACAACTGGGGTAGAAACGACAGTGACTGGCCATCAGAGGACTAATGGCATAGCGATAAAACTGGATCGGAACGAGTGCCAGTTTACGCATCGGGACTGTCTACCCCTACAGTTTCGGTTTTGACTGCTGGTACCGGCGTGCTGCGTGCCAGACGCTTCCAGAGTTTGCCGAAATGCTGAATCAATTCGGGGTTTTCTACGTCACCCAAACCTTTGCGCGCGACGATAACGATGTCCCAGCCGGCCAGTGAGTCCTGGTTCAGACGGAACGATTCGCGCATCAGACGTTTGAGGCGATTGCGCTCGACGGAGAGCTTTACGCTCTTTTTCCCGATAACCAACCCGAGACGGGGGTGATCAAGATCGTTGTTGCGCGCAAGGAGCAGGAGATTTTTCCCCGGAACCTTGCCGGTAGGGGAGTCAAAGACGGCCTTGAAATGCCGGGGAGTAAGCAGACGCTTTTCCCGACTGAAGTCCTGACTCACCTCCAGTGCCGGATTATCAAACTGCCAGACGCGCACGACCTTTGGCGCGACGACGCGACAGGACGGCACGACCGTTCTTGGTAGCCATGCGAGCACGGAAACCGTGGGTACGAGCGCGTTTGATAGTGCTTGGTTGGAAAGTACGTTTCATTGTCGTGTTACCTGGTTCGTCCACAACGGGCCGGAATGGCCCCCGTTTTAAGAGACCGGGGATTCTAGAGAAAGCAAGCCTCTAGGTCAATTTCCAACCAGCGTTTCCTTATAAATAGATCTCCAGGCGTTTTTCCTGCCGAGCGCCTTGGCTAGATATAGAAATTAAGAAGGAAAGTATTTAAAGCTTTTCTGTAAAGCTTATAAAAGCTAGGGGCGCGATCATCTGTGGATAACTGCCATTAGCCCTTTAAAGCCGTGATGTACAGAGAATGACAACTACGGTGGAAAACAGTGGTAACCCTGTGCTGCACTGTCGGATAAGCTGTGTGTGAAAGAGGTACTTATCCACAAGGCGGTTATCCACCGAGTTTCCCCCCCAGTTGTGCAACGACCTTAGACCCGGTTATCCACAGAGCTTATGCACAGACCGCTGGTCGTCTTTTTTTCATATAAATCACCGATTCTTCCTAGGAGGTGAACAACCTTCGTGTGGATAAGTCGGGGCCTGGTCGGCTACAATGGCCGCTTGTTTTTGCCTCACCGGCTTTCAACTTAGGGGATATCCGTGTCAGTGGAACTTTGGCAGCAGTGCGTGGAGCTTTTGCGCGATGAGCTGCCTGCCCAACAATTCAACACTTGGATCCGTCCACTACAGGTCGAAGCCGAAGGCGACGAGTTGCGTGTCTACGCACCGAATCGTTTTGTTCTCGACTGGGTCAACGAAAAGTATCTGGGCCGCGTTCTTGAGCTTCTGGATGAGCATGGCAATGGCCTGGCGCCGGCGCTGTCCTTATTAATAGGTAGCAAACGCAGTTCGGCACCACGTGCCGCCCCGAATGCTCCGCTGGCCGCCGCTGCTTCGCAGGCGCAAGCCGCTCAAGCACCTGTCAGCGCCCCGGCGCCATCCCAGGCCGCTCCGACCAAGCGTGCGACACAAAAAGTTGCCGAGGTTAATGAAGAGCCATCGCGCGACAGCTTCGACCCGATGGCCGGGGCCAGTTCGCAACAAGCTCCTATTCGTGCCGAACAGCGTACGGTGCAAGTCGAAGGCGCGCTCAAGCACACCAGTTACCTGAACCGCACCTTCACTTTCGAAAACTTCGTCGAGGGCAAGTCCAACCAACTGGCCCGGGCTGCGGCCTGGCAAGTGGCGGACAATCCAAAGCACGGTTACAACCCGCTCTTCCTTTATGGTGGCGTCGGCTTGGGTAAAACCCACTTGATGCACGCTGTGGGTAACCACCTGTTAAAGAAGAATCCGAATGCCAAGGTTGTGTACCTGCATTCCGAGCGTTTCGTGGCCGACATGGTCAAGGCCTTGCAGCTGAACGCCATCAACGAGTTCAAGCGCTTCTACCGTTCGGTGGATGCGTTGCTGATCGATGACATTCAGTTCTTCGCCCGCAAGGAACGTTCCCAGGAAGAGTTTTTCCACACCTTCAACGCACTGCTTGAAGGTGGCCAGCAGGTCATTCTTACCAGTGACCGCTACCCGAAAGAAATCGAAGGCCTTGAAGAGCGCCTCAAATCCCGCTTCGGCTGGGGCCTGACGGTAGCCGTCGAGCCGCCGGAACTGGAAACCCGCGTGGCGATCCTGATGAAAAAGGCCGACCAGGCCAAAGTCGATCTGCCCCATGACGCGGCGTTCTTTATTGCCCAGCGTATTCGTTCCAACGTCCGTGAGCTGGAAGGCGCGCTCAAACGCGTGATCGCCCACTCGCACTTCATGGGCCGCGATATCACCATCGAGTTGATTCGCGAATCCCTGAAAGATCTGTTGGCACTGCAAGACAAATTGGTCTCTGTGGATAACATTCAGCGCACCGTCGCCGAGTACTACAAGATCAAGATCTCCGACTTGTTGTCCAAACGTCGTTCGCGTTCGGTCGCTCGTCCGCGTCAGGTCGCCATGGCGTTGTCCAAAGAACTGACCAACCACAGCTTGCCGGAAATCGGCGATGTGTTTGGCGGCCGGGACCACACGACTGTTTTGCACGCCTGCCGCAAGATCAATGAACTTAAGGAATCCGACGCGGACATCCGCGAGGACTACAAGAACCTGCTGCGTACACTGACCACTTGATGAACACCAGCGCAGCTTATTAAGGCAAGGGACTAGACCATGCATTTCACCATTCAACGCGAAGCCCTGTTGAAACCCCTGCAACTGGTCGCAGGCGTCGTCGAGCGCCGACAGACCTTGCCGGTGCTCTCCAACGTGCTGCTGGTTGTCGAAGGCCAGCAACTGTCGCTGACCGGTACCGACCTGGAAGTCGAGCTGGTCGGTCGTGTACAACTCGAAGAGCCTGCTGATCCAGGTTCCATCACTGTGCCTGCGCGCAAGCTGATGGATATCTGCAAAAGCTTGCCCAACGATGCGCTGATCGACATCAAGGTCGACGAGCAGAAGCTTGTGGTGAAGGCCGGCCGTAGCCGCTTCACCCTGTCGACCCTGCCGGCCAATGACTTCCCGACGGTGGAAGAAGGCCCTGGCTCGTTGACGTGCAGCCTTGAGCAAAACAAGTTGCGTCGCCTGATTGAACGCACCAGCTTCGCCATGGCCCAGCAGGACGTGCGCTACTACCTCAACGGCATGCTGCTGGAAGTTTCCGAAGGCATCATCCGCGCCGTGGCCACCGATGGTCACCGTCTGGCCATGTGCTCGATGAAGGCTGATATCGGTCAACCGGACCGTCACCAGGTCATCGTGCCACGTAAAGGTATCCTTGAATTGGCGCGCCTGCTGACTGAGCCGGACGGCATCGTCAGCATCGTCCTGGGTCAACACCACATTCGTGCGACCACTGGCGAGTTCACCTTCACTTCGAAACTGGTCGACGGGAAATTCCCCGACTACGAGCGTGTTCTGCCCAAAGGTGGCGACAAGCTGGTACTCGGCGATCGTCAGGCCCTGCGTGAAGCCTTCAGCCGTACCGCGATTCTGTCCAACGAGAAGTACCGCGGCATTCGTCTGCAACTGGCCAATGGTCAGCTGAAGATTCAGGCGAACAACCCGGAACAGGAAGAAGCGGAAGAAGAAGTCGGCGTTGAGTACAACGGCGGCAATCTGGAAATCGGCTTCAACGTGAGTTATCTGCTCGACGTATTGGGCGTGATGACCACTGAGCAGGTTCGTTTGATCCTGTCCGACTCCAACAGCAGCGCGCTGGTGCAAGAGTCCGACAACGATGACTCGGCCTACGTTGTCATGCCGATGCGTCTGTAATCATGCTCAGCAGAAGCTAGATGTCCTTAAGTCGCGTCTCGGTCACCGCGGTGCGCAATCTGCACCCGGTGACCTTCTCCCCCTCCCCCCGAATCAACATTCTTTACGGCGCCAACGGCAGCGGCAAAACCAGTGTTCTGGAAGCCATTCACCTGCTGGGGCTTGCCCGTTCGTTTCGTAGCACCCGCCTGTTACCGGTTATCCAATACGAGCAGCTCGCCTGTACGGTGTTCGGTCAGGTGGAGCTGGCGGAGGGTGGGCACAGTGCTTTGGGAATCTCTCGCGACCGCCAAGGGGAGTTCCAGATTCGCATCGACGGGCAGAACGCCCGGAGCGCAGCGCAACTGGCGGAAATCCTGCCACTGCAGTTAATCAACCCCGACAGTTTCCGCTTGTTGGAAGGCGCTCCCAAGATTCGCCGACAGTTTCTCGACTGGGGTGTGTTCCACGTGGAACCACGATTCATGTCTACCTGGCAGCGCTTGCAGAAGGCCCTGCGCCAGAGAAACTCTTGGCTGCGGCATGGTACACTTGACGCCGTTTCGCAAGCGGTTTGGGACAGGGAACTGTGCCAGGCCAGCGCTGAAATTGATGAATACCGCCGCGCTTATATCAAAGCCTTGAAACCAGTCTTTGAACAGACCTTGAGCGAACTGGTTGAGCTCGAGGGCTTAACGCTCAGCTATTACCGAGGTTGGGACAAAGACCGAGAGCTAAGTGCAGTGCTCGCCGGGTCCCTTCAGCGGGATCAGCAAATGGGCCATACCCAGGCCGGACCACAGCGTGCTGATTTGCGTCTTAGATTGGGCGCACACAACGCCGCGGACATCTTGTCTCGCGGTCAGCAGAAGCTGGTGGTCTGTGCATTGCGGATTGCCCAAGGGCACTTGGTCAGCCAGGCCCGACGCGGCCAGTGTATTTATCTGGTGGATGACCTGCCGTCCGAACTGGACGAGCACCACCGCCGCGCGCTTTGCCGCTTGCTGGAAGACTTACGCTGCCAGGTGTTTATCACCTGTGTAGATCACGAATTATTGAGGGAAGGCTGGCAGACGGAAACGCCAGTCGCTCTGTTCCACGTGGAACAGGGCCGTATCACCCAGACCCACGACCATCGGGAGTGAAGGCATTGAGCGAAGAAAATACGTACGACTCAACGAGCATTAAAGTGCTGAAAGGCCTGGATGCCGTACGCAAACGTCCCGGTATGTACATTGGTGACACCGACGATGGCAGCGGTCTGCACCACATGGTCTTCGAGGTAGTCGACAACTCCATCGATGAAGCGCTCGCTGGCCACTGCGACGACATCAGCATCATCATCCACCCGGACGAATCCATCACCGTTCGCGACAACGGTCGTGGTATCCCGGTAGACGTGCACAAAGAAGAAGGCGTCTCAGCAGCCGAGGTCATCATGACCGTGCTGCACGCCGGCGGTAAATTCGACGACAACTCCTACAAAGTATCCGGCGGTCTGCACGGTGTAGGTGTGTCGGTTGTGAACGCCCTGTCCGAAGAACTGGTCTTGACCGTTCGCCGCAGCGGCAAAATCTGGGAACAGACCTACATTCACGGTGTTCCAAAAGAGCCGATGAAAATCGTCGGTGAGAGTGAAACCACCGGCACCCAGATCCACTTCAAACCGTCCGACCTGACCTTCAAGAACATCCATTTCAGCTGGGACATCCTGGCCAAGCGGATTCGTGAACTGTCCTTCCTCAACTCCGGTGTCGGCATCGTCCTCAAGGATGAGCGCAGCGGCAAGGAAGAGCTGTTCAAGTACGAGGGCGGCCTGCGTGCGTTCGTTGAATACCTGAACACCAACAAGACCCCGGTCAACCAGGTGTTCCACTTCAACATCCAGCGCGAAGACGGCATCGGCGTGGAAATCGCCTTGCAGTGGAACGACAGCTTCAACGAGAACCTGTTGTGCTTCACCAACAACATTCCACAGCGCGATGGCGGTACTCACCTGGTGGGTTTCCGTTCCGCGCTGACGCGCAACCTGAACACCTACATCGAAGCCGAAGGGCTGGCGAAGAAGCACAAAGTCGCGACCACCGGTGACGATGCCCGTGAAGGCCTGACCGCGATTATCTCGGTAAAAGTGCCGGATCCGAAGTTCAGCTCCCAGACCAAAGACAAGCTGGTTTCTTCCGAAGTGAAGACCGCGGTCGAACAGGAAATGGGCAAGTACTTTTCTGACTTCTTGCTGGAAAACCCGAACGAAGCCAAGCTGGTCGTCGGCAAGATGATCGACGCGGCCCGTGCTCGTGAAGCGGCGCGTAAAGCCCGTGAGATGACACGTCGTAAAGGCGCGCTGGATATCGCCGGCCTGCCGGGCAAACTGGCTGACTGCCAGGAAAAAGACCCTGCCCTTTCCGAACTGTACCTCGTGGAAGGTGACTCTGCTGGCGGCTCCGCCAAGCAGGGACGCAACCGTCGGACCCAGGCCATCCTGCCTCTCAAGGGCAAGATCCTGAACGTCGAGAAGGCGCGCTTCGACAAGATGATCTCTTCGCAAGAAGTGGGCACCTTGATCACCGCGCTGGGCTGTGGCATTGGCCGCGATGAGTACAACATCGCGAAGCTGCGTTACCACAACATCATCATCATGACCGATGCTGACGTCGACGGTTCGCACATCCGTACCCTGCTGCTGACCTTCTTCTTCCGTCAGTTGCCGGAGCTGATCGAGCGCGGCTACATCTACATCGCCCAGCCTCCGCTGTACAAGGTCAAGAAAGGCAAGCAAGAGCAATACATCAAAGACGACGACGCCATGGAAGAGTACATGACGCAGTCGGCCCTGGAAGATGCGAGCCTGCACCTGAACGAGGAAGCGCCGGGCATTTCCGGACCGGCCCTCGAGCGTCTGGTGAATGACTTCCGTCTGGTAATGAAGACGCTCAAGCGTCTGTCGCGCCTGTACCCACAGGAGCTGACCGAGCACTTCATCTACCTGCCTGCCGTTAGCCTGGAGCAACTCTCCGATCACGCAGCGATGCAGGATTGGATGGCCCAGTACGAAGTTCGTCTGCGCACAGTCGAGAAGTCGGGTCTGGTTTACAAAGCCAGCCTGCGTGAAGACCGTGAACGTAACGTCTGGTTGCCTGAGGTCGAACTGATCTCCCACGGCTTGTCGAACTACGTCACCTTCAACCGCGACTTCTTCGGCAGCAACGATTACAAGACTGTTGTTTCTCTGGGTGCTCAGCTGAGCACCTTGCTGGACGACGGCGCGTATATCCAGCGTGGCGAGCGCAAGAAGCCGGTCACCGAGTTCAAGGAAGCCCTTGAATGGCTGATGGCCGAAAGCACCAAGCGTCACACCATCCAGCGATACAAAGGTCTGGGTGAGATGAACCCGGATCAGCTGTGGGAAACCACCATGGACCCAAGTCAGCGCCGGATGCTCAAAGTGACCATCGAAGACGCCATTGGCGCGGACCAGATCTTCAACACCCTGATGGGTGATGCGGTCGAGCCTCGTCGTGACTTCATCGAAAGCAACGCCCTGGCGGTTTCCAACCTGGACTTCTGATCCAGCAAACCTGCCAAACGAAAAAGGCCAACGCTTGAGCGTTGGCCTTTTTTTTAACCGAAATTTGCGTCCGTTAACCCGGTGATTGCTGCCGAACCGAAGGCATAAAAAAACCGGCTATATCAGCCGGTTTTTTTACATCCGAAAAAAACTTATGCACTTTTTTTGGTTTTTTAATTGTTTATAAAATATCTATATAAATCATAGAGTTAAAAACTAAATTAGACGCTTTTCAACAAAACGGTACACAGGTTATCCACAGAATCTCAGACAGCGATTTGATCGTTGGCAGAAGGGGCCGCAGGAGCGGCCGGCAGCGAACCCATTTCACGTTGCATCTGTTCGTTCCAGGCTTGGACCCGGTCATTCAGCTCGGCAATCGCTCGCGGCCCGCTGCCCTCGGCATACATGGGGGCGCCGATGATTACGGTAATCACGCCCTGCTTCTTCGCCCAACCGGTTTTCGGCCAGAACTTGCCAGCATTGTGCGCAATCGGCAGCACGGGAAGCGCGGCGTTCACGGCTAAAGCGGTACCACCGCGAGAGAACTTTCCGATGGTGCCGTAAGGAACGCGTGTTCCCTCAGGGAAGATCAGGACCCAGACGCCGTCTTTCAGCAATTCATCGCCCTTCTTCGCCACATGCTTGAGTGCCGCTTTCGGATTGTCGCGATCGATGGCGATGGGTCGCAGCATGGCCATGGCCCAGCCGAAGAACGGAACGTAGAGCAGCTCGCGCTTCAGTACCTGGCTCAATGGCTCAAAGTAGGCGGATAGAAAGAACGTCTCCCAGGTGCTCTGGTGGTTCGACTGAATTACGCAGGGCTGGTCGGGCACGTTCTCGGCGCCCTTCACTTCGTAGCTGATACCTAGAAAGACTTTGCTCAGCCACAGTGCGCAGCGGCACCAGTACACGTTGATGAAGCGATAACGCGCCTTGAACGACAGAAAAGGCGCGATAAAAAAGCTCAGGCTGCACCAGAGTAAAGAGGTGGTGCCCAACAACAGATAAAAGAGGAAAGTTCTGATGGCCTGCAGTATCGACATAGCGACGTTTACCGTTGCGGGCTCTGCCCGTCTATATAAAGCGCACTCCCGATCAAATCCCTGGTCAGGACAATCGAAGCACTCTAATTGTGGATAAGTTCTGCGGCAATCGCCGCCAGATCGTCAAAAATCAAGGTGCCTGCCGGTAGGGTCTTGCCCAAAGTCTTTTCGCCTTTCCCGGTCTTTACCAAAACTGGCTGAGAATCGACGGCTTTGGCGGCCTCCAGGTCACCAAGGGTGTCGCCGACAAACCAAACATTGGTCAGCGATACGTTGTAATGCGCGGCGATGGTTTTCAACATCCCGGGTTTTGGTTTGCGGCAATCGCAACCATCGTCCGGCCCGTGCGGGCAATAGACGATCAGCCCGACTTCACCGCCCTGCTCCGCCACCAGGGAGCGCAAGCGCTCATGCATGGCGTCCAGGGTGGCGATGTCGTAATAGCCGCGAGCGATGCCCGACTGGTTGGTAGCCACCGCTACCGTCCAGCCGGCCTTGCTCAACTGCGCGATGGCTTCGATCGAACCCGGGAGCGGAATCCACTCCTGCACCGACTTGATGTAAGCGTCGGAGTCGTAATTGATCACCCCGTCCCGATCGAGAATCAGCAGTTTCAACAGCAGCCCCTCAACCCAGCAGCGAAATGTCGGCGACGCCGAGGAACAGCCCACGCAGACGTGACAGCAGCGCATAACGGTTGGCGCGGACCTTGGCATCTTCAGCGTTGACCATCACGGCTTCGAAGAACGCATCCACTGGCTCGCGCAAGGCAGCCAGACGTGCCAACGATTCGCTGTACTGACGCGCCGCAGCCATCGGCTGGACAGCCTGGTCAGCTTGCTGGATCGCCGAGTACAGGGAGAACTCATTGGCATTGTCGAAGTACTTGGCTTCAACGACTGAAGGAACAGAGCCTTCGACCTTGCTCAGCAAGTTCGAAACGCGCTTGTTCACCGCGGCCAGGGCAGCGGCTTCCGGCAATTTGCGGAACGCTTCTACCGCTTGTACGCGCTGATCGAAGTCCAGCGCCGAACCCGGTTTCAGGGCACGGACCGACAGGTAAGTCCCGACATCCACGCCTTCGTCTTCGTAACGTGCACGCAGACGGTCGAAGATGAACTCCAGCACCGAATCGTTGAGGCCGGCCGCCTTCACCTTGGTACCGAACGCATTCACGGCAAACGCCACGGCGTCGTTCAGGTCGAGGTCGAGCTTCTTGTCGATCAGGATGCGCAACACGCCGAGTGCAGCACGGCGCAGGGCATACGGGTCTTTGCTACCGGTTGGCAGCATGCCGATACCGAAAATGCCCACCAGCGTGTCGAGCTTGTCAGCGATGGCCACGGCCGCACCGGTCAGGGTGGTCGGCAGTTCAGCACCGGCACCGCGCGGCATGTACTGCTCGTTCAGCGCCAGAGCGACTTCTTCCGGCTCGCCATCGTTGAGGGCGTAGTAGTAACCGGCGACACCTTGCATCTCCGGGAACTCACCGACCATTTCGGTCGCCAGGTCGCACTTGGACAGCAGGCCTGCACGGGACGCCCACGCGGCGTTACCGCCAATGCGTTGAGCGATGAACGCGGCGAGTTTGGAAACGCGCTCGGCCTTGTCGTAGACGCTGCCGAGTTTTTCCTGGAACACCACGTTCTGCAGACGCAGGTTGAAGTCTTCGAGCTTCTGCTTCTTGTCTTGCTTGAAGAAGAACTCGGCGTCGGTCAGGCGTGGACGAACCACTTTCTCGTTACCGGCGATGATCTGCTGCGGGTCTTTGCTTTCGATGTTGGCCACGGTAATGAAACGTGGCAGCAACTTGCCGTCGGCATCCAGCAGGCAGAAGTACTTCTGGTTGTCCTGCATGGTGGTGATCAGGGCTTCTTGCGGCACATCGAGGAAACGCTCTTCGAACGAGCACACCAGCGGCACCGGCCATTCAACCAGCGCGGCGACTTCGTCGAGCAGCGCTGGCGGCACGATCGCCGTCCCTTCCTGCATCGTCGCCAGCTCTTCAACGCGCTTGCTGATCAGCTCGCGACGCTCATTGGCATCGGCCAGTACGTAAGCGGCACGCAGGTCAGTCAGGTAGTTGGCCGGCGAGGTGATGCGCACGCTTTGCGGGTGATGGAAGCGGTGACCACGGGAATCGCGACCGGCTTTCTGAGCGAGGATTGTGCAATCGATGACCTGGTCACCGAGCAGCATCACCAGCCATTGGGTCGGACGAACGAATTCTTCCTTGCGAGCACCCCAGCGCATGCGCTTGGGAATCGGCAGGTCGTTCAGGGAATCTTCGACGATGGTCGCCAGCAGGCTCGCGGTCGGTTTGCCGGCGATGCTCTGGCTGTAACGCAGTTTCGGGCCGCTTCGATCGATTTCGCTCAGGTCCACGCCGCACTTCTTGGCGAAGCCCAATGCCGCTTGAGTCGGATTGCCTTCGGCATCGAACGCGGCCTGACATGGCGGGCCATCGAGGTTGATGCTGCGATCCGGCTGCTGAGTCGCCAGATCGGTGATCAGCACGGCCAGACGACGTGGCGCGGCGTAGACGGTTTTGGTCTCGTAGTTCAGGCCAGCGGCTTGCAGGCCCTTGTCGATACCGGCCAGGAACGCGTCGGCCAGGGTGTTCAGGGCTTTGGGTGGCAGCTCTTCGGTGCCCAGTTCAACCAGAAAATCCAGAGCACTCATTGTGCAGCCTCCAGCTTAGCCAACACTTCGTCACGCAGGTCCGGGGTCGCCATCGGGAAGCCCAGCTTGGCGCGAGCCAGCAGATAGGCTTGCGCAACGGAACGCGCGAGGGTGCGGACACGCAGAATGTATTGCTGACGCGCGGTCACCGAAATCGCCCGGCGCGCATCCAGCAGGTTGAAGGTATGGGACGCCTTCAACACCATTTCGTAGCTCGGCAATGGCAGCGGCTGGTCGAGTTCGATCAGGCGCTTGGCTTCACTTTCGTAGAAATCGAACAGTTCGAACAGCTTCTCGACGTTGGCGTGTTCAAAGTTGTAGGTCGACTGCTCCACTTCGTTCTGGTGGAACACGTCGCCGTAGGTCACCTTGCCGAACGGGCCGTCAGCCCAGACCAGGTCGTAGACCGAGTCCACGCCTTGCAGGTACATGGCCAGGCGTTCGAGGCCATAAGTGATCTCGCCGGTCACCGGGTAGCACTCGATGCCGCCCGCTTGCTGGAAGTAAGTGAACTGCGTCACTTCCATGCCATTGAGCCAGACTTCCCAGCCCAGGCCCCAGGCGCCCAGTGTTGGCGATTCCCAGTTGTCTTCAACAAAGCGAATGTCGTGGACCAGCGGGTCCAGGCCGACATGCTTGAGGGAGCCCAGGTACAGTTCCTGGAAGTTGTCCGGGTTCGGCTTCAGCACGACCTGGAACTGGTAGTAGTGCTGCAGACGGTTCGGGTTTTCGCCGTAGCGGCCGTCAGTCGGGCGACGACTGGGCTGCACATAAGCGGCGTTCCAGGTTTCCGGGCCAATGGCGCGCAGAAACGTGGCAGTGTGGAAAGTCCCGGCGCCTACTTCCATATCGTAGGGCTGAAGTACCACGCAACCTTGCTCGGCCCAGTATTGCTGGAGGGCGAGGATCAAGTCTTGGAAGGTACGCACGGCTGGCGTAGGCTGGCTCACGAAATTCACCTGTTTCTTGGGCTGCGATTTAAAGAGCGGGAGTATACCCGATTCGGTCCTGCGCACGCCCCCTGGAGCCTTATGCCACGCTGCTTTTGGTGTTCTGAAGATCCGCTGTACATGGCTTATCACGATCAGGAGTGGGGCACGCCGCTACGCGATGCGCAGGGATTGTTCGAGTTGCTTTTGCTCGAAGGGTTCCAGGCCGGCCTTTCCTGGATCACCGTGTTGCGCAAACGTGAGCGATATCGCGAAGTGCTGTTCGGCTTCGACGTACAGCGCGTGGCGCAAATGAGCGACGCCGAAATCGATGAATTGATGCTCGATCCGGGCATCATTCGCAATCGCCTCAAACTCAATGCAGCCCGGCGCAATGCCCAGGCCTGGCTGGCGCTGGAGGACCCAGTTGCGTTTCTCTGGTCCTTCGTCGACGGCAAGCCTGTGATCAATCATTTCAAGGATCGCAGCGAAGTGCCGGCCGTGACGCCGACCGCCGTGGAGATGAGCAAAGGCCTGAAAAAGGCCGGCTTCACGTTCGTCGGTCCGACTATTTGTTACGCACTGATGCAGGCCTCGGGCATGGTCATGGACCACACCCGGGATTGCGATCGCTACGCGGCGCTGGCGAACGGCGGTTAGAATAGCCGCCTCGCGCACAGCACAAGATCAGGAGTGACCTGTGGATAAGTTGAAAGGCGCCTTGCTGGTAGGCGCTCTGCGTCTGTTTGCCTTGCTTCCGTGGCGGGCAGTACAAGCCGTGGGCTCGGTCATCGGCTGGGTCATGTGGAAAACCCCGAACCGTTCCCGCGATGTGGTGCGGATCAATCTCGCCAAGTGTTTCCCGGACATGGACCCGGCCGAGCGTGAGCGTCTGGTCGGCCAGAGCCTGAAAGACATCGGCAAATCCCTGACCGAAAGCGCCTGTGCCTGGATCTGGCCGGCCCAGCGCTCCATCGACCTGGTGCGTGAAGTCGAAGGGCTCGACGTATTGAAGGACGCACTCGCCTCCGGCAAAGGTGTCGTCGGCATCACCAGTCACCTGGGCAACTGGGAAGTGTTGAACCACTTCTATTGCAACCAGTGCAAACCGATCATTTTTTATCGTCCGCCAAAGCTGAAGGCTGTGGATGATTTGCTGCGCAAGCAGCGGGTGCAATTGGGCAACCGGGTGGCCGCTTCCACCAAGGAAGGCATCCTCAGCGTCATCAAGGAAGTGCGTAAAGGGGGGGCAGTGGGCATTCCCGCTGACCCGGAACCGGCCGAATCCGCCGGGATCTTCGTGCCGTTCTTCGCCACTCAGGCGCTGACCAGTAAATTCGTACCGAACATGCTGGCTGGCGGCAAAGCGGTCGGCGTGTTCTTGCATGCCCTGCGATTGCCGGACGGTTCGGGTTACAAAGTGATTCTCGAAGCCGCGCCAGAGGCCATGTACAGCACCGATACCGAAACGTCCTGCGCGGCCATGAGCCAGGTGGTCGAGCGCTATGTGCGGGCGTATCCGAGCCAGTACATGTGGAGCATGAAGCGCTTCAAGAAGCGGCCGCCGGGTGAAGAACGCTGGTACTGATGCTGGCTGTGGATAGATCAGTGCGCCTGACGCTCAAGCTTCTTCAGAAACACGGTCATTTCCTTTTCGGCCTGCTTGTCGCCATGGGCGCGAGCAGCGTCCAGGCCCTGTTCCCACGCCTGACGTGCGGACGCGAAATCCTTCAGCCCCAGATGCGCCTTGCCCAATAGCTTCCACGCTGCCGAATATTTCGGATCGAATTCGACGCAGCGCTGGAAATGCTCGGCGGCCTTCGCGTATTCCCCAAGATCCAGATAACCCTTGCCCAGGCCGAAGCGCAGCAATGAGTTATCCACACCCTTGGCGAGCATTTTTTCCAGGGATTCGATCATTGGTATTTCCCCTCAGTCAGTGATCGTTCCCACGCTTCGCGTGGGAATGCAGCCCGGGACGCTCCGCGTCCCATCTGAAGCCGAACGCGGAGCGTCCGTTGAGGCATTCCCACGCAGAGCGTGGGAACGATCAGTTAGAAGAAGCTCAACCCCACATGGAACAGCTTTTCCACATCCCGAATATGCTTTTTATCCACAAGGAACAGAATCACGTGGTCGCCGGCTTCGATCACCGTGTTGTCGTGGGCAATGATCACTTCTTCGTCGCGGATAATTGCGCCGATGGTGGTGCCCGGCGGCAGGCCGATGTTCTCGATGGCCTTGCCGATCACCTTGCTCGACTTCTCATCACCGTGGGCAATCGCCTCGATGGCTTCCGCCGCGCCGCGGCGCAATGAGTGCACGCTGACGATATCGCCGCGACGCACGTGGGCCAGCAAGGTGCCGATGGTCGCCAATTGCGGGCTGATGGCGATGTCGATGTCGCCACCCTGGATCAGGTCGACGTAGGCCGGGTTGTTGATGATGGTCATCACCTTCTTCGCACCCAGGCGCTTGGCCAGTAGCGAAGACATGATGTTGGCTTCGTCGTCGTTGGTCAGGGCCAGGAAGATATCGGCGTCGGCAATGTTCTCCTCGATCAGCAAGTCGCGGTCGGAGGCACTGCCCTGCAACACCACGGTGCTGTCGAGGGTGTCCGAGAGATGACGGCAGCGCGCCGGGTTCATCTCGATGATCTTCACTTGGTAACGGCTTTCGATGGCCTCGGCCAGACGTTCACCGATCTGCCCGCCGCCAGCGATGACGATGCGCTTGTAGCTCTCGTCGAGCCGGCGCATTTCGCTCATCACGGCGCGAATATTCGCCTTGGCGGCGATGAAAAAGACTTCATCGTCGGCCTCGATCACCGTATCGCCTTGCGGCAGGATCGGCCGATCACGCCGGAAAATCGCCGCCACACGGGTTTCGACATTCGGCATGTGCTCACGCAACTGACGCAGTTGCTGACCCACCAGCGGGCCGCCGTAATACGCCTTGACCGCCACCAATTGGGCTTTGCCTTCGGCGAAGTCGATTACCTGCAAGGCGCCCGGATGCTGGATCAGGCGCTTGATGTAATTGGTGACCACTTGCTCCGGGCTGATCAGCACGTCCACCGGAATGGCTTCGTTGTCGAACAGCTCGGAACGAGTCAGGTACGCCGCTTCACGAACCCGGGCGATTTTGGTCGGGGTGTGGAACAGGGTGTGGGCAACCTGGCAGGCCACCATATTGGTTTCGTCGCTGTTGGTTACCGCCACCAGCATGTCGGCGTCGTCCGCGCCGGCTTGACGCAGCACCGTCGGCAACGAGCCGCGGCCCTGCACTGTGCGGATGTCCAGCCGATCGCCGAGGTCGCGCAGGCGTTCGCCGTCGGTGTCGACCACAGTGATGTCATTGGCCTCGCTGGCCAAGTGTTCTGCCAGCGAACCGCCGACCTGCCCTGCGCCGAGGATGATGATTTTCATCCAGTCACTCCTTAAAACCCATTAACCGCGTGCGGCGGCGATCTTGATCAACTTGGCGTAGTAGAACCCGTCATGGCCGCCGTCCTGTGCCAGCAATTGGCGACCGTGAGGTTGCTTGATGCCGGCTTGAGTCGCGAGGTCCAGTTCACGGGCGCCCGGCGTGCGAGCGAGGAAGGCCTCGATGACTTCGGTGTTCTCGGTCGGCAGCGTCGAGCAGGTGGCGTAAAGCAGAACACCGCCTACTTCCAGAGTTATCCACATGGCGTCGAGCAGCTCGCCTTGAAGCACCGCCAGAGCAGCGATGTCGTCTGGTTGGCGAGTCAGCTTGATGTCCGGGTGACGACGAATGACACCGGTGGCCGAGCATGGTGCGTCCAGCAGAATGCGCTGGAACGGTTTGCCGTCCCACCAGGTGGCGGTATCGCGGCCGTCGGCGGCGATCAGCTCGGCGCTCAGGCCCAGGCGTGCGAGGTTTTCCCGCACTCGCACCAGACGCTTGGCTTCCAGGTCCACCGCCACCACGCCCGCGAGTGCCGGCTCGGCTTCAAGAATGTGGCAGGTCTTGCCGCCCGGTGCGCAGCAGGCGTCCAGTACCCGCTGGCCCGGTGCCAGGTCGAGCAGATCGGCGGCCAGTTGCGCGGCTTCGTCCTGCACGCTGATCCAGCCTTCGGCGAACCCCGGCAAACTGCGCACGTCGGAAGCGGTGTCGAGAATGATGCCGTCCCGACTGTAAACACACGGCGTGGCGGCAATGCCGGCGTCGGTCAGCAACCCGAGGTAAGCATCGCGGCTGTGATGCCGACGGTTGACCCGCAGGATCATCGGCGGATGCGCGTTGTTCGCCGCGCAAATGGCTTCCCACTGTTCAGGCCAGAACGCCTTGAGTGATTTTTGCAGCCAGCGCGGGTGGGCAGTGCGCACCACCGGATCGTGTTCCAGCTCGGCCAGCAGCGCTTCGCTTTCACGCTGGGCGCGGCGTAGCACGGCATTGAGCAAGGCCTTGGCCCAGGGCTTTTTCAGCTTGTCGGCGCAACCCACGGTTTCACCGATGGCGGCATGCGCCGGAACCCGTGTGTAGAGCAACTGGTACAGACCGACCAGCAACAGCGCTTCGACATCGGCGTCGGCTGCCTTGAACGGCTTTTGTAGCAACTTGGCCGCCAACGCCGACAAACGCGGCTGCCAACGCGCGGTGCCGAACGCCAGGTCCTGGGTGAAGCCGCGGTCGCGATCTTCGACCTTGTCCATTTGTGTTGGCAGGGAACTGTTGAGTGAGGCTTTTCCGTTAAGAACAGCAGCAAGTGCCTTGGCGGCGGCCAGACGTGGATTCATTGAGCGTCCGCCGCTTGACCGAGGACGGTGCCGACGGCGAATTTCTCACGACGGCTGTTGAACAAGTCGCTGAAGTTCAGCGCCTTGCCGCCGGGCAATTGCAGACGAGTCAGACACAGGGCTTGTTCACCGCAGGCGACGATCAAGCCGTCCTTGCTGGCGCCGAGGACTTCACCGGGAGCGCCCTGCCCTTCGGCGAGGCTGGCGGCCAGAACCTTCAGGGCTTCGCCGTTCAGCGTGCTGTGGCAGATCGGCCATGGGTTGAAAGCGCGAACCAGGCGTTCCAGCTCAACCGCCGGACGGCTCCAGTCGATGCGCGCTTCGTCTTTGTTCAATTTGTGCGCATAAGTGGCGAGGCTGTCGTCCTGGACTTCGCCTTCCAAAGTACCCGCGGCGAGGCCGGCGATCGCCTGAATTACCGCTGGCGGACCCATTTCCGCCAGACGGTCGTGGAGGCTGCCGCCAGTATCTACCGCGGTAATCGGCGTGGTGACTTTGAGCAGCATCGGCCCGGTGTCGAGGCCCAGTTCCATGCGCATCACGGTCACACCGCTTTCGCTGTCGCCCGCTTCAACGGCGCGCTGGATCGGCGCCGCACCGCGCCAGCGTGGCAGCAGCGAGGCGTGGCTGTTGATGCAGCCCAAACGCGGAATATCCAGCACCACTTGCGGCAGGATCAGGCCGTAGGCAACCACGACCAGCAAGTCCGGCTTGAGCGCGGCCAATTCAGCCTGAGCGTCTTCGTTGCGCAGGGTTGGCGGTTGCAGCACCGGGATGTTGTTTTCCAGAGCCAACTGCTTGACCGGACTTGGCATCAACTTTTGCCCGCGACCCGCCGGACGGTCCGGTTGGGTGTAGACCGCGACGATCTCGTAAGGGCTGTCGAGCAGGGCCTTGAGGTGTTCGGCGGCGAATTCCGGGGTGCCGGCAAAGACGATGCGCAGTGGCTCAGTCATTCAAAAGGTCTCGCAAAAGAAAAAGGCTTGCCGCAGCAAGCCTTTGAAAGGAGGGCATCAAGCGTTCTGGCGATGGAGCTTTTCCAGTTTCTTCTTGATTCGGTCGCGTTTGAGATTGGACAGGTAGTCGACGAACAATTTGCCATTCAGGTGGTCGCATTCATGCTGGATGCACACGGCGAGCAGGCCTTCGGCGATCAGTTCGTAAGGCTGGCCGTCGCGGTCCAGGGCCTTGATCCTGACCTTCTGTGGGCGATCGACGTTTTCGTAGAAACCCGGCACCGAGAGGCAGCCTTCCTGGTATTGCTCCATCTCGTCGGTCAGGGTTTCGAACTCGGGGTTGATGAACACCCGTGGTTCGCTGCGGTCTTCGGAGAGGTCCATCACGACGATACGTTTGTGCACGTTGACCTGGGTCGCGGCGAGGCCGATGCCTGGCGCTTCATACATTGTTTCAAACATGTCATCGACCAACTGACGCACTTCGTCGTCCACTACGGCCACTGGTTTGGCGATAGTGCGCAGGCGCGAATCGGGGAATTCGAGGATGTCTAAAATGGCCATAAGCTCAATTGCTGCACATGTGAGGTAATGTCGGGTCGATGGCCTGGCGGGTCCGAAGATGCAGGCTACCGTTGTAAAACGTAGCTCCTTCTCTTTTGGTAAAGGGTCAGGAGCGAGCCACGAGGGCTCTGGCGTTCTACGCGAATGCACATAATAAAGGGATTCACCGCATGAGGAAATCACTACTCGCCTTGCTCCTTCTGGCCTCGGCCGGTTTTGCGCACGGGCAAGTGCAACTCAGGGAAGGTTTTCCACAGCAATACACCGTGGTATCCGGTGACACACTCTGGGACATATCCGGGAAATACCTTCGTGAGCCGTGGAAATGGCCGGAGCTCTGGCAGGCCAATCCACAGATCGAAAACCCCAATCTCATCTACCCCGGCGACTCACTGTCGTTGGTCTATGTCAACGGGCAGCCGCGTCTGACCCTCAACCGCGGCGCTTCCCGGGGCACCATCAAGCTGTCGCCACGCATCCGCAGCAGCCCGGTTGCCGATGCGATCCCGAGCATTCCACTGCAATCGATCAACAGTTTTCTGCTGAGCAACCGCATCGTCGACAAGGTCGAGGATTTCGACAAGGCGCCTTACATCGTCGCCGGCGATGCCGAACGCGTGCTCAGTGGCACCGGTGACCGAATCTTCGCTCGCGGCCATTTCGACCTGGCTCAACCGGTTTACGGCATCTTCCGTCAGGGCAAGGTCTACACCGATCCTGACACTAAGGAGTTTTTGGGGATCAATGCCGACGACATCGGCGGGGGCGAAATTGTGGCCACTGAAGGCGACGTTGCTACCCTGGCGCTGCAACGCACCACTCAGGAAGTTCGCCTCGGCGACCGCTTGTTCAGCGGTGAAGAGCGCTCCATCAACTCGGCCTTCATGCCCAGTGCGCCAAAAACCGAGATCAATGGGCTGATCATCGACGTGCCGCGCGGGGTTACCCAAATTGGCGCGCTGGATGTGGTCACGCTGAACAAGGGTCAGCGCGATGGCCTGGTCGAAGGCAACGTCTTGGTGGTGATGAAGACCGGCGAGACCGTGCGGGACCGGATCACCGGTCAACCACTGAAAATCCCGGATGAGCGCGCCGGTCTGCTGATGGTTTTCCGCACCTACGACAAGCTCAGCTACGGTCTGGTGCTCAATGCATCACGCTCCCTGGCGGTGCTGGACAAGGTGCGAAATCCTTAACAGGCTCCACAAGTTACCAACAGAGTTATCCACAGCTTATTCCCGTTTGAACGGGGCTCATAACGATCAAGGATGATCCATGTCGCTGTCTGCTTTTGCACCGGTTTCCCCTGCGGAACTGGAAGCTCGTTTACGTTTGCATCGCCTGCCGGAACTCGGTCCTGTGCGTTTCAAGAAATTGCTTGAGGCCTTCGGCTCGGCGTCCAAGGCTATCAGCGCGCCGGCCAGTGCCTGGCGTTCGCTGGGTTTGCCCCTCGCTTGCGCAGAGGCCAGGCGCTCCAGTGAAATCCGTGATGGCGCGAGCCATGCATTGGCCTGGTTAGAGCGCCAGGGCCAGCATTTATTGATGTGGGACCAACCTGACTACCCGGCACTGCTGGCGGAAATCAGTGATGCGCCGCCGCTGTTATTCGTGGCGGGCGATCCCGGCATTCTGGAAAAGCCGCAACTGGCGATGGTCGGCAGCCGTCGCGCTTCGCGGCCGGGCATGGACACCGCAGCGGCTTTTTCCCGCAGTCTGGCCGGTGCCGGTTTTGTCATTACCAGCGGCCTGGCGCTGGGCATTGATGCCGCCGCCCATCAAGCCGCTTTGGACGTGGGCGGTCGAACGGTCGGTGTACTTGGCACGGGACTTGAAAAGTTTTATCCACAGCGCAATCGACGGCTGGCAGACGCCATGATCGCCTCGGGCAGCGCAGTGCTTTCGGAGTTTCCGCTGGACGCCGGGCCGACCGCCAGTAACTTCCCCCGGCGCAATCGGATCATCAGCGGTTTATCCCTGGGCGTACTGGTGGTGGAGGCAAGTGTCGCCAGCGGTTCGTTGATCACCGCGAGGCTGGCGGCGGAACAAGGGCGCGAGGTGTATGCGATCCCAGGGTCGATTCATCACCCGGGCGCAAAGGGGTGTCATCAGCTGATTCGCGACGGCGCGGTGCTGGTGGAAACCATCGAGCATATCCTTGAAGCATTGCGCGGCTGGCAGCATTTGCCGTTATCCACAGCGACACCTGCGGTGACACATCCGTTGCTCATGCTGCTGCATGCCGCGCCTCACACCAGTGAAGCGTTGTCCGTCACCAGCGGCTGGGCCTTGCCGAAAGTGCTGGCAGCGTTGACCGAGCTGGAAATGGACGGCCGGGCAGTCTGCGAAAGCGGGCGTTGGTTTGCGCGGGTGAGCTAGGTTTTATAAGGAAGATCGGTAAACTGCGCAGAGCCTTATTCCGGAGAGTTTTTCATGGTCAACAGTTGGCGTGTGCAACAAGCCGCACGAGCCATTCGCGCAGGCGCGGTGATTGCCTACCCAACCGAAGCGGTCTGGGGTCTGGGTTGCGACCCGTGGGACGAAGAGGCGGTCTATCGCCTGCTGGCGATCAAGGGGCGGTCGGTGGAAAAAGGGTTGATTCTGGTGGCCGACAACATTCGCCAGTTCGACTTCCTCTTCGAAGACTTTCCTGAATTGTGGATGGACCGCATGGCCAGCACCTGGCCAGGGCCGAACACCTGGCTGGTGCCGCATCAGAATATGTTGCCGCAGTGGATTACCGGCGTGCATGAAACGGTGGCATTGCGGGTCAGCGATCATCCGCAGGTGCGGGATTTGTGTGCGTTGGTCGGGCCGCTGGTGTCGACCTCGGCCAACCCTCAGGGCCGGCCGGCGGCGCGTACACGGATTCGCGTGGAGCAATATTTCCGGGGACAGGTTGATTTGGTGCTGGGCGGAAACCTCGGTGGCCGCAAGAACCCGAGCGTGATCCGCGATCTGGCGACTGGTCACGTTGTGCGCCCGGATTAGCACATGATCGTTCCCACGCTCTGCGTGGGAATGCCTCACCGGACGCTCTGCGTCCGCTCTTTGGGACGCAGAGCGTCCCTGGCTGCATTCCCACGCAGAGCGTGGGAACGATCAGTGTTAAGGCAACAAAACAGTCGAGCCAGTCGTACGTCGCGCCGACAACTCGGTCTGCGCCTTCGCCGCTTCGGCCAATGGGTACTTCTGGCTGATGTCCACGTTCAGCTTGCCGCTGATGATCATCTCGAACAGCTCATCCGCCATACGCTGCAGGTTCTCGGCATTGTTGGCGTAAGTCGCCAGGGTCGGGCGGGTCACGTACAGCGAACCCTTCGCCGACAGAATGCCCAGGTTCACCCCGTCTACCGCACCCGACGCATTGCCGAAGCTCACCACCATGCCGCGAGGCGCCGCGCTATCAAGCGAAGTCAGCCAAGTGTCCTTGCCCACGCCGTCGTACACCACCGGGACTTTTTTCCCGTCAGTCAATTCCAGTACGCGTTGTGCGACGTCTTCGTGGCTGTAATCGATGGTCGCCCAAGCGCCGTTGGCCTTGGCCAGTGCGGCTTTTTCCGGTGAGCTGACCGTGCCGATCAACTTCACGCCCAAGGCCTTGGCCCATTGGCAAGCCAGGGAGCCGACGCCACCGGCCGCGGCGTGAAACAGAATGGTTTCGCCACCCTTGAATTCATAGGTCTGACGCAGCAGGTACTGCACGGTCAGGCCCTTGAGCATGACCCCGGCGGCCTGTTCGAAGCTGATCGCGTCCGGCAGATGCACCAGATTGGCTTCCGGCAACACATGAACATCGCTGTAGGCGCCCAACGGACCGCTGCCGTACGCCACGCGATCTCCCACTTTGAACCGGGTGACTTCACTGCCCACCGCCTCGACCACGCCTGCACCTTCCGAGCCCACACCCGATGGCAGGGCTGGGGGTGCATAGAGACCGCTGCGGTAATAGGTGTCGATGAAATTCAGGCCGATGGCCTTGTTGGTCACGCGAACCTGCTGCGGGCCGGGCTCGGCGGGTTGGTAATCGACATGCTCGAGTACGTCGGGGCCGCCATGGGCGCGGAACTGGATACGCTTAGCCATCAGAACTCTCCTTAGGTCTTGGCTACTGGAGTTGTAGCGCGAAGCTCCCTATCGAACTCCCATGCTTGATCTTCGTCAACTGCGGCAGGCCCATCTGCGATGTTATGCTACGCGCCCATTTGCGCCGGCCCCGCTCCCATGGAGCGCCGCGTAGCTTTGCCCGATTCAAGGTGATGACATGACGACCCGCACCGAGGCCGTAAAAGCCTACCTGCTCGACCTGCAAGACCGCATTTGCGCGGCCCTCGAAGCTGAAGACGGCGGCACGCAGTTCGTCGAAGACGCCTGGACCCGGCCTGCCGGCGGTGGCGGTCGCACCCGGGTGATCGAAAACGGCGCGGTCATCGAAAAGGGCGGCGTCAACTTTTCCCACGTCTTCGGCAGCGGCCTCCCACCGTCCGCCAGCGCCCATCGACCAGAACTGGCCGGCCGTGGCTTCGAAGCCCTCGGCGTGTCTTTGGTCATTCACCCGCACAACCCGCATGTGCCGACGTCCCACGCCAACGTGCGCTTTTTCATCGCTGAAAAAGAAGGCGAAGAACCGGTGTGGTGGTTTGGCGGTGGCTTCGACCTGACCCCTTACTACGGCAATGAAGAAGACTGCGTGCATTGGCACCGCGTCGCCGAGCAGGCCTGCGCGCCGTTCGGTCCGGACGTCTACTCGCGCTACAAAGCCTGGTGCGACAGCTATTTCCACATCAAGCATCGCCACGAGCCACGCGGCATTGGTGGCCTGTTCTTTGATGACTTGAACGAGTGGGACTTCGACACCAGTTTCGCCTTCATGCGTGCCATCGGTGACGCGTTCATCGACGCTTACCTGCCGATCGTGCAGCGCCGCAAAAACGATGCGTTTACCGCCAAACAGCGTGAGTTCCAGGAATTCCGCCGTGGGCGCTACGTTGAATTCAACCTGGTCTACGATCGCGGCACGCTGTTCGGTCTGCAATCGGGCGGGCGCACCGAGTCGATCCTGATGTCCCTGCCGCCGCAAGTACGCTGGAGTTACGATTGGAAAGCCGAGCCGGGCAGCGAAGAAGCGCGGCTGACCGAGTACTTCCTGCAAGACCGCGATTGGTTGGCCAAGGCCTGAACGAGGAATCCTGATGGACCGTTACGTCGTATTCGGTAACCCGATTGGCCACAGCAAGTCGCCGCTGATCCACCGTCTGTTCGCCGAGCAGACGGGTCAAAAACTGGACTACAGCACGTTGCTGGCGCCCCTCGACGATTTTTCCACCTGCGCCCGGACGTTTTTCCTCGACGGCCGTGGGGCGAATGTGACAGTGCCATTCAAGGAAGAAGCCTATCGTCTGGCGAACAGTCTGACGGCGCGGGCGCAACGTGCCGGCGCGGTGAACACCCTGAGCAAACTGGCCGATGGCAGCCTGCTGGGTGACAACACCGATGGCGCCGGGCTGGTGCGGGACCTGACGGTCAACGCCGGTTTCAGCCTCAAGGGCAAACGCATCCTCCTGCTTGGTGCCGGTGGCGCGGTGCGCGGCGCGCTGGAGCCGCTGCTGGCCGAGCAACCCGCCTCGGTGATCATCGCCAACCGCACGGTGGAAAAAGCCGAACTGTTAGCGGAATTATTCGCGGACCTGGGGCCGGTGTCGGCCAGTGGTTTTGATTGGTTGAAGGAATCGGTGGACCTGATCATCAACGCGACGTCCGCCAGCCTGTCAGGGGATGTACCGCCGATTGCGAGCAGTTTGATCGAGCCGGGCAAAACGGTGTGCTACGACATGATGTATGGCAAGGAGCCGACCTCGTTCTGCCGTTGGGCCAGTGAACATGGCGCGGCGGTGTCGATGGATGGGTTGGGAATGCTCGCTGAACAAGCGGCAGAAGCCTTCTTCCTGTGGCGCGGTGTGCGCCCGGATACGGCGCCGGTGCTGGCCGAGTTGCGTCGGCAGTTGGCCCTTTAAAAGCATCGCGAGCAGGCTCGCTCCCACAGGGGATCACCGAAAACCTGTGGGAGCGAGCCTGCTCGCGATGGCTGCGACACCGATTTAGATCAGTCCTCAAACCGAATCGGGCAGTTCTCCGCCCCTTCCAGCTTCCTCAATTCCTCCACCACCTGCGGTCGCGCGCGCCGCAGGGTCAGGCTGCGATCCTGGCGCAATAGCCGCCGCGCTTCCTGGTGCAGCATCTCCACACCTGAATAGTCGATGAAGTTGATCTGCTGCGCTTCGATCACCACGCGCGCGCCGTGCATCCGTTGCAGGCGTACTTGCAGGTAATGGCTGGCGCCGAAAAAGATCGAGCCGCCCACCCGCAGAATGTCTTCATCCCCATCCTGCCAATGCTGCACCCGCGGTTGCGAGGTGCGTTTGAGGTAGAAGAACAGCGAAGCCAGCACCCCGGCGTAGATCGCGGTCTGCAATTCCAGCAGTAGTGTGGCGACGCAGGTCAGCGCCATGACCAGGAATTCGGCGCGGCTGACCCGCAACAACGCGCGAATGCCGCGATGATCCACTAGCCCCCAGGCGATCAACAGAATGCTGCCGGCCATGGCCGGGATCGGAATGTGCGCGATCAAATTCGCGCCGAAGATGGCGAACAGCGCCACCCACATCGCCGAAAAAACCCCGGCCAACGGCGAACAGGCGCCTGCTTCGTAGCTCAGGCCGGAGCGGGTGAAGGAACCGGCTGACAGCGATCCGGAAAAAAACGCTCCGACCATGTTCGATAAACCCTGGGCGCGGACCTCTTGGTTGGCGTCGAGCAACTGCTGGGAGCGGGCCGACAAGGATCGGGCAATCGACAGGCTGGTGACCAGCCCGAGCATGCCCACCGCCACTGCACTGGGTAGCAAACGTAGAATCAGCTCCAGATCCAGCGGCAGCGGGCTGAAAGGCGGCAGCCGCCCGACAAATGCGCTGACCAATTGCACATGGCCGAACATCGATGGCCAAAGCCAGACCAGCAATCCGCTCAGCACCAGGGTGATCAATAGCGTCGGCCAGCGCGGCAGGAGCAATTTGAGGATGACGCCGACGACGACCGTCGCCAGGCCCAGCATCAGCGACGGTTTGTCCACTTCGCCGAGGTGACTGAAGAGCGTCACCAAGCTGTTCAGCGCTGTGGCCTGGTTGGGTAACTCCAACCCCAGCAGATTCGGCAGTTGACCGATGGCAATCACCACCGCCGCGCCGAGGGTAAAACCCAGCACCACCGAGTGCGAGACGAAATTGACCAAGGCGCCGAAGCGCAGCAAACCGAGCAGCCACTGGAAAATGCCGGCGAGCAGCGTCAGCAACAGGATCAGGGTGACGTAGTCCTCTGACGCCGGAACGGCCAGCGGACTGACGCTGGCGTACAGGACGATAGAAATCGCCGCCGTAGGACCGCAGATCAAGTGCCACGAAGAACCCCAGAGACAGGCGATCAGCACCGGAATAATCGCCGCGTACAGGCCGTATTCAGGTGGGAGGCCGGCGATTAGCGCGTAGGCAATGGATTGCGGCAACGCGAGAATCGCACCGCTGAGGCCGACAATCAGGTCACGACCGACACTGGCGCGGGTTTGCCGGGGCATCCAGGTCAGGAAAGGGAAGAGTGAATGGCGGCTGGGGAAGGCCATGGGTCCTCTCGGGTGGGATTTTGCGCAAGGGTAGCAGGACTAGCCGTTGATCGTTCCCACGCTCCGCGTGGGAATGCATCCCGTGACGCTCCGCGTCACATTACCGAGCGGACGCGGAGCGTCCATTGCGGCATTCCCACGCAGAGCGTGGGAACGATCGGCGGCAGGGATTCAGAGTTTGGCTTTCACCGCCCCCAGCGCATCCTTCCCATCCACGGTCTTCACCCCATCCAGCCACTTATCCAGCACCGCCGGATTCGCCTTGATCCACGCCTTGGCTGCATCAGCATTGCTGATCTTTTTATTCACCACCTCGGCCATGATGCTGTTCTCCATTTCCTGGGTGAAACTCAGGTTGGTGAGCAGTTTGCCGACATTCGGGCAGGCCTGTGCATAACCTTTGCGGGTCAGGGTGTAAACGCTGCCGGTGTCGCCAAAGTACTTCTCGCCGCCCTTGAGGTAATGCATTTTCAGTTGCACGTTCATCGGGTGCGGGGTCCAGCCGAGGAAGGTCACGAACTTCTGTTTTTTCACCGCGCGAGACACTTCGGCCAGCATGGCCTGCTCGCTGGACTCGACCAGTTTCCACTGGCCCATGTCGAAGTCGTTCTTCTTGATGATTTCCTGCAAGGAGATGTTGGCAGGAGCGCCGGAGCCAATGCCGTAGATTTTCTTGTCGAACTTGTCGGCGTATTTGTTCAGGTCGGAAAAATTACGCACACCTGCGTCCCAGACGTAATCCGGGACCGCGAGGGTGAATTCGGTGCCGTCGAGGTTCTTCGCCAGTTGCGTGACATCGCCGGTGGCCACGAATTTGTCGTAGAAACCCTGTTGCGCCGGCATCCAGTTACCGAGAAACACGTCGACCTGGCCATCTTTCAAGCCGCCAAAGGTGATCGGCACTGCAAGCGTGTCGACCTTGGCCTTGTAACCCATGCCGTCCAGCAGAAACCCGGTGATGGCGTTGGTGGCGGCAATGTCGCTCCAGCCAGGGTCGGCCATTTTTACCGTCTCGCAACTCTGCTCGGCATACGCCGATGCACTGCCCAGAGCCAGAAGCCCGACCGTCATTGCTGTGGATAACCTACGCATGGCATTCCCCTTAACATTATTGGTTTTGGCAGGGTTGTGGATAACGTGCTTTACGCTCCAGATCGTCGAGGTCGATGTGGTTGCGCATGTACTGCTGACTGGCGTCCACCAGCGGCTGGTGATCCCAGCTCTTCAACTTGCCGATGGTTAATGCCTCGGCGACAAAACGTCGGCGCCGCTGGCTGGCGAGCACCTGTTGATGGATCGCCGGGATATCCCATTTGGCCCGGGCTTCGGCGAGAAATTCATCGAAAAGCGACTGATGTTGTGGCGATTGGCTGAGTTCTTCCAGTTCGCGCGGATCGTTGTGTACGTCGAAGAGTAGGCAAGGGTCGTCTTCGCTGTAGATGAATTTGTAGTTGCCACGGCGAATCATCATCAGCGGGCTGATGGTGCCTTCAGCCATGTACTCGCCGAAGACCTCGTCGTGACCACCCTGCCCTTGCAGGTGCGAGACCAGCGAGCGACCATCCAGCGGCAACCCAGGCTCCAGCGACCCACCGGCCAGTTCGACGAAGGTCGGCAACAGATCGGCAGTCGAGACCGCCGCGCTGACCCGGCCAGCCCCGAATTGTCCTGGCGCACTGATCAACAGCGGCACGCGGGCGGCCATTTCGAACCAGTGCATCTTGTACCAGAGCCCACGCTCGCCGAGCATGTCGCCATGGTCGCCGGAGAAGACGATGATGGTGTCCTCGATCAGGCCGGTTTCCTCGAGTGTTTGCAGGAGTTTGCCGACATTACTGTCTATATAGCTGCACGCACCGAAGTACGCACGGCGCGCATCGCGAATCTTATCCACAGGCAGCGGTTTGTCCCACAGGTCGTAAACCTTGAGTAGACGCTGGGAGTGCGGATCCAGTTCAGCCTGCGCCGGGGTTTCGGGCAACGGGATATCGGCATCGTCGTACAGGTCCCAGAAAGCCTTGGGAATGGTGTACGGGTCGTGTGGGTGAGTCATCGAAACGGTCAGGCAAAACGGCTGATCGCCATCCTCGCGGATATGATCGAACAGGTACTGTTGGGCCTTGAACACCACCTCTTCGTCGAAATCCAACTGATTGGTGCGTACGCACGGCCCGGCCTGCAACACCGATGACATATTGTGAAACCAGGTTGGACGCACGTCTGGCTCGTCCCAGTTCACAGACCAACCGTAATCGGCCGGGTAAATGTCGCTGGTCAGGCGTTCTTCATAACCATGCAACTGATCCGGTCCGCAGAAATGCATCTTGCCCGACAGCGCGGTGCGGTAGCCGAGTCGACGCAGGTAGTGGGCATAAGTCGGTACGTCGGCAGGGAAATCGGCCGCGTTGTCGTAGGCGCCGATCTTGCTCGGTAACTGACCGCTGACCAGGGTAAAACGCGACGGCGCGCACAATGGGCTGTTGCAATAAGCGGCGTCGAATACCACGCCTTCGGCGGCGAGGCGGCTGAGATTCGGCAGTTTGATGGGCGAAGGGCCGTAGAACGGCAACATTGGCGCGGCCATCTGATCGGCCATGATGAAAAGAATATTCTTGCGCTTCATGTGATCGCGGCATTCCATAGTGAATATTTATGCGAAAGTGCTGCGATCGAGCATGTAGCCCAAGCAATTTGTGGTAAAGCCCATGCACGGCAATGACTAGGATAAGCACAGCTTATGTATGACGCCCTTGGTGATTTGTCTCTGGATTTGCTTCGCGCCTTTGAAGCGGCGGCCCGTCAGCGCAGCTTCACGGCGGCCGCGGTGGAGCTCGGCACCACGCAACCGGCCATCAGCCAGCAGATCAAACGGTTGGAAGAGCAACTCGGGACGCGGCTGTTTGACCGGATCTATCGCGGCATCGAACTGACCGAGGCCGGGACCATCCTGTTTGAGCAGGTTCAGCTCGGATTGCAGAATATCGATGCAGGATTGAGCGCAATCAGCACACAGCACCAACATGAAGTGTTGCAGGTCGCCACCGATTTCGCCTTCGCCGCGTATTGGCTGATGCCGCGCCTGCACCGCTTCCATGCCGCCAATCCTCAGGTGGACGTCAGCCTGGTGACCAGCGAACGCAGCCTTAATATGCTGCGCACCGATATCGATGTGGCGGTGTTGTTTGGGGATGGCCGATTCAAGCAGGGCGAAAGCCATTGGCTGTTCAGCGAAGAAGTGTTTCCGGTGTGCAGCCCGCTGCTGTTAAAGGATCGTCCGCTGCCCTTGCCCTGCCAATCATTGCTCGAGTTCCCGCTGCTGCACCTTCGAGGCGAGAACAGCAGCAACTGGTTCGACTGGAGCGGCGTGTTTCGCGAGTTGGGGATCGCTTCGGCACCTGCGCCCGGGCAATTGCGCTTCGACAATTACACGCTACTGATCCAGGCCGCGATTGGCGGCCAAGGGGTGGCGATTGGGTGGCGGCACCTTGTGGATAACTTGCTGGCGCAAGGTTTGTTGTGCCGACCGATCGCGGAAACAGTGATCTCCAAACTCGGCTATTACGTGGTCCTGCCCCAGCGGAAACGGCGTGGTGCGCTGATTCAACAGTTCGTGGACTGGCTGATGGCCGAGCAGGCCAGTAGTGCGCAATCGCTCAATGGCTTACCGTTGCCGTCTATTGCTGTATAGCCTCGGTCGCGACAAAGGTCACGTGTTCGCCGACATGCAGGTTCAACCGCAATTCATCGGCAATCCCCACCGCCACCCGGCTCAGCCGTTCAAGCGGCTCGGCGAGGCCCGGCTCCAGGCTGCGGCTGACGTGGCTGAAATGCTCGATGGTCAGCCCTGGCACCCCGCGCGGCGCATTCACCAGCGTCCAGTGCAAGGTGCTGCTTTGCAGGGCCTCGCGGATTTCTTCGGCGGCGTGGCGTTGCAGTCGATCTTCTATCTCCGGATCGTCCAGTGCCTCGAAATCACCGACCAGAAACAGCCGGGCAATCCCTGAGGCCTGCATGCCATCGATCAGAGCGTCCACCGCGAGCACTTGCTCGACCGGGCCGGGCACAATGGATTTTTCCACGTGCTCGCTGCTCATCGGCAATCCGGGTGCATCCAGCAGGCAGATCACCGCAGAACATCCGGCGACGCTCTGCTTGACCCGCTTGGCGTCGAACAAATCACCGGTCTTGGTGCGCAATCCCGGGCGCGGCGCGAGCGCTGTCAGGTCATCAAGAATGGCGATCACTTCATGTTGGCGCCGCAGCATTTCAGCCATCAGCGCACTGCCCAGGCTACTCATGGCACCATAAAGCACTACTTTCACTACGGGGGTTTCGGCATTTTTCATGGCCGTGCTCCGCTCTTTCTATCTCTATGGCGTGTGACCTGTGGGCAACAACGCCGGTTCGACTCGGTTCAGAGGGTTTCAAATGCAGCAGATCAAGGGCTACCACGCCCATGTCTACTTCGACGCCAACACCCTTGCTCAGGCGCGAGCCTTGTGTGAGGAAGCAGCGCAATTGTTTCCAGTGAAGATGGGGCGCGTCCATGAACGCCCGGTGGGCCCGCACCCCGACTGGAGCTGCCAGTTGGCGTTCGAGCCGCAATACATCGGCGACGTGCTGCCCTGGCTTGCGCTCAACCGCAAGGGTTTGGTGGTGTTCCTGCACCCGGACACCGGCGACGATCTGCTCGACCACACTGAGCACGCGATCTGGATGGGCGCGATTCGGCCACTGGATCTGTCTATTTTTTGATCAGTTTACAACTGTTCCTCGGCTTCGCCGGGCAAATGTTCATCCAGGTGCAGCCAGGGCAGTCGGTTGTCAGTCCAGATATGCCTTTGGGCGGGTGCGTGCTCGGGATGATCGAGGGTGGCGATGGTCACGTCGATGCTGTCCGGGCTCAGGTCGGTGACCAGCGCCAGCTGCGCCCCACAGTTGCCGCAGAAATAGCGCACGCAGGTTGTTGAAGAGTCGTACTGCGCTGGCGTTCCTTTCACCCATTCAAAGGCTGACGCAGGTACGGTGATCCAAGTGGTCACGATCCCGCCGCTGACCCGCCGACAAATCGAACAATGACAATGGGCGATGTCGCGCAAAGGCCCGCTGAATTGATAGCGCAGATGTCCGCAGTGGCAGCCGCCCGTATGAACTTCGCCCATGTTTTGTCCTCCTGCCCCGTATTCAGGGACTTTGAACCCGCCCGACGACCGGTTGCACATCTGGTCAATGCTTTCATCCGCGAAAGCTGGGTGAAAGCTTCCCCGATTAGGATCGCCCCCACTACCGGCAACAGACCGGTCGGCCAATGCCAGTGTTTTATCGCTCGCACAGCCCATTTAACAACAACAATGGTGATCCTGATGTCCTCTGCTATCCGCCACTTCGCTGTCACTCCACCCATACGCCTCGTGCTTCCCGTTCTGCGCTGAGCCACCCGGTTCGCCCATTCCCTAGCCGCGCTATGCCTGGAGTATTCCCATGCTGACTTTCCTTGGCTTTGCCATGGTCATCACGTTCATGTTCCTGATCATGACCAAGCGCCTGTCCGCGCTGATCGCTCTGATCATCATCCCGATCCTGTTCGCTCTGTTCGGTGGTTTTGCGCCGAAGATCGGCCCGATGATGCTCGAAGGCATCACCAAGCTCGCACCGACCGGTGTGATGCTGATGTTTGCCATTCTGTACTTCGCCCTGATGATCGATTCCGGCCTGTTCGACCCGGCCGTGCGCAAGATCCTCAAACTGGTCAAGGGCGACCCGTTGAAAGTTTCGGTCGGCACCGCCGTACTGGCGCTCGTCGTCTCCCTCGATGGGGACGGCGCGACCACTTATATGATCTGCGTGGCCGCCATGCTGCCGCTCTACGCCCGTATCGGCATGAGCCCGCGGATCATGGCCGGCTTGATCATCCTCGCCGGTGGCGTGATGAACATGACGCCCTGGGGCGGCCCGACCGCTCGTGCGGCCAGTGCGCTGCACGTGGACCCGTCCGACATCTTCGTACCGATGATTCCGGCGATGGCTTTCGGGGTGCTGGCCATCCTCGTGATTGCCTACTTCTATGGCAAGCGTGAACGTGCGCGCCTGGGTGAGCTGCACTTGGTGGGCGAGGAAATCGATCACAGTGAAATCAGCGTTTCGCAATTCCCGGATGCCCGTCGTCCGAAGTTGATCTGGTTCAACGGCGCTCTGACCCTGGCCCTGATGTGCACCCTGGTCGCCGGTCTGTTGCCGCTGCCGGTGCTGTTCATGGTGGCGTTCAGTATCGCGATGATCGTCAACTACCCGTGCCTGCAACAGCAGAAGGACCGCGTCGCGGCCCACGCCGGTAGCGTGCTGGCGGTGGTCGGCTTGATCTTCGCGGCCGGTATCTTCACCGGTATCCTGACGGGCACCGGCATGGTCGATGCGATGTCGAAAAGCCTGTTGGCAGTCATCCCGGACTTTCTCGGCCCGTACCTGGCGGTAATCACTGCACTGGTGAGCATGCCGTTCACGTTCTTCATGTCGAATGATGCATTTTATTACGGCGTGTTACCGGTACTTGCGGAAGCCGCCAGCCATTACGGTATAACCGCGGTTGAAATGGCACGTGCCTCGATCGTCGGTCAGCCCGTCCACTTGCTGAGCCCGCTGGTACCATCGACCTACCTGTTGGTGGCCCTGGCCGGTATCGACTTCGGTGATCACCAGCGTTTCACCCTGAAGTGGGCAGTACTGGTTTGCATGTGCATACTGGTCGCCGCCTTGCTGATGGGGATTTTTCCGCTGTTCAGCACTCTATAAGCCCAAGACTCACCATGACGGGTCCAGGCTTTGTTGTTTGAAGCCTGGGCCCTTCGTGGTTTAACACTCGCACAAAGGAATACACATGGAATGGCTGACCAACCCTGAAATCTGGGTTGCCTTCTTTACCCTGACCGCCCTGGAAATCGTCCTGGGTATCGATAACATCATCATGATTTCGATCCTGGTCAGCCGCATGCCCAAGCACATGCAACAGCGCACCCGGATTTTCGGCCTGGCACTGGCCATGATCACGCGGATCCTGTTGCTGCTGTCGATCACCTGGGTCATGCGCCTTACCGCCGACTTGTTCGAAGTGTTCGGCCAGGGGATTTCCGGGCGTGACCTGATCCTGTTCTTCGGTGGCCTGTTCCTGCTGTGGAAGAGCTCGCAAGAGATGTACCACGCGCTGGAAGGTGAAGACGAAACCAATGAGGAGCCGGGCGGCAAAGGCGGCAACTTCCTCTACACCATCATTCAGATCGCAATCATCGACATCGTGTTTTCGCTGGACTCGGTCATCACCGCTGTTGGCATGGTGTCCCACGTACCGGTCATGGTCGCGGCGATCATCGTGGCCGTGCTGGTGATGATGTGGGCTTCCGGCACCATCAGTGCGTTCATCGACAAGCACCCGTCGCTGAAGATGCTGGCGCTGTCGTTCCTGTTGATTGTCGGTACTGTGCTGATTGCTGAATCCCTCGACGTTCACGTACCAAAAGGCTACGTCTACTTCGCCATGGCGTTCTCGCTGGCGGTGGAAGCGATCAACATCAAGATGCGCACCGCCATGGCGAGAAAGCGCAAACAGCAGGATCCGGTGAAGCTGCGCAAGGACATTCCGGGGCAGTAACCCGAATGCCATGTGATGACAAAGGGACCTTCGGGTCCCTTTTTCATATCTGCATCAAGCTGTTTTCATGACAGTTTTGTTTCAATCGCTTCTTTAGCTGTGCGATGCTGGCGCGCAGACCGTTAGCCAACTACAGCTTAAGTACAGAACGTAGAAGAACACGCCGCACCGTCAACTTGCCCCTTTGGGGCGCTACCACCACAGGGGGTCTATATGCTCACCCTGCTCAATTTGTTATCCGCCGTGGCCTTGTTGATTTGGGGCACGCATATCGTCCGAACCGGCATTCTGCGGGTCTACGGCTCCAACCTGCGCCATGTGATTGGGCGGAACATGTCCAAGCGCTGGCTGGCGTTCATCTCGGGGATCGTCGTGACAGCGATGGTCCAGAGCAGCAACGCCACCGCCATGCTCGTCACTTCCTTTGTCGGTCAGGGCCTGATGGCGCTGACCCCGGCCCTGGCGACCATGCTCGGGGCCGACGTCGGTACCGCGCTGATGGCGCGGGTGCTGACCCTGGACCTGTCATGGCTGTCGCCGCTGCTGATCTTTCTCGGGGTGATTTTCTTCCTGTCGCGCAAACAGACCCGGGCAGGACAGATGGGCCGGGTGAGTATCGGCCTGGGGCTGATCATCCTGGCGCTGCAGCTGATCGTCGAGGCTGCCGCGCCGATCACCCAGGCCCAAGGCGTGAAGGTGATTTTCGCTTCGCTCACCGGCGACATCTTGCTCGATGCCCTGGTCGGCGCGCTGTTTGCGATGGTTTCCTACTCCAGCCTCGCCGCCGTCCTGCTGACCGCGACCCTGGCCGGTGCTGCGGTGATCAGTCTGCCCGTGGCCATCGGTCTGGTGATCGGCGCCAACATCGGCAGCGGTATCCTTGCCTTCCTCAGCACCAGCATGCAGAACGCTGCCGGCCGCCAGGTGGCGTTGGGCAGCCTGCTCTACAAACTGATCGGCCTGTTGCTGATCATTCCGGTGCTTGAACCGTTGGTGCACTGGATCGACAGCCTGGACTTCAGCCCTCAGGAAATGGTCATTGGCTTTCACCTGCTCTACAACACCACGCGTTGCCTGATCTTGCTGCCCAGCGTCGGACCGATGGCCAAATTCTGTGCGTGGGTGCTGCCGGAGCGCCCGCAAATCAACGGTACTGCCAAACCGCGGCATCTTGATCCAACAGCGCTGGTTACGCCCAGCCTGGCACTGGCCAATGCCGCCCGGGAAACCCTGCGCATCGGCGACCTGATCGACAACATGCTCGAAGCCATGCTCGACGTGCTGCACGGCAAACAAACCGCCGTGACCCAGGAAATGCGGCGCCTGACCGATGATGTGGAATCGCTCTACGGTGCGATCAAACTGTATCTGGCGCAAATGCCCCGCGAAGACCTCAGCGAGCAGGACAGCCGGCGTTGGGCGGAAATCATCGAGCTGGCGATCAACCTTAAACTCGCCAGCGACCTCATCGAACGCATGCTGCGCAAGGTTCAGCAGCAGAAAACCTCGCAGCGTCGGTCTTTTTCCGAGGCTGGCCTGGAAGAGTTGGCGGGGCTGCACAGTCAATTGATATCCAACCTGCGCCTGGGGTTGTCGGTGTTCCTTAGTGCCGATAAGGAAAGTGCCCGCCAGTTATTGCGTGAGAAACGGCGCTTTCGCGCACAGGAACGGCGCCTGGCCCATGCTCACGTCAGCCGACTGCAACGTAAGATCATGCAGAGTATCGAGACCAGCTCGTTGCACCTTGAGTTGATTGCCGACATGAAACGTCTGAATTCGCTGTTTTGCAGCAGCGCCTATGTGGTGCTGGAAACTTCCGACACCGGAGCCCTGGCGGTCGACGATTTGGCTGACATCACACATTCACCTTGAACGTCTGGCAGAGTGGTCAGTCAGTAACATTGATTCAGCATTAAGGCCGCCATCGCGAGCAGGCTCGCTCCCGCAGGTGATCTGAGTCGGACACACTTTCCGATTTCACCGGAGATCCTCTGTGGGAGCGAGCCTGCTCGCGATGGCGGCCTGGCTGACGACACGGATCTCCGATGGGTTGCCTGGAAGCTTGTTATGCGTTGTCTGTTGTTCGCTTGTCTGTTGCTTGGCTCATTCCCTTCATTTGCCCTGGATCGCTTTCAGGTCGAGGGCTACACGCTGCCCAACGGCCTGCAGTTGCTGCTCAAGCCCGGTACCGAGCGCGGGCATGTGGCGATTCGTCTGGTGGTCGGCGTCGGCATCGATGATTTCAGCTGCGCCGAAAAGGCGCTGCCGCACCTGCTTGAGCACTTGCTGTTCAGCGGCATCGACGCCACCGGCGAAGGCGGGCTGGAAGAGCGCATGCAGGCCCTGGGTGGCGAGTGGAACGCTTACACCAGCAATGCCGATACGACGTTCGTCATCGAAGCCCCGGCGAAAAACCAGCGCAAGGTCCTCGACCTGCTGCTGGCGCTGCTGACCCAGACCCGAATCGACGACAACGCCATCAACGCCGCCAAACAAGTGGTCGAGCGTGAAGACGGCGGCCATTACACGCACCTGCAACGCTGGCTGGATCGCCAGGATCTTGGCCACACGGCGAGTAATCAGCTGGCGGTGGAACTGGGCCTCAAATGCCCCGAGCGGCCTGAGGTCGATCACCTGAGCCGCGATCAGCTGGAAAAGGTGCGCGAGGCCTGGTACGCGCCCAACAACATGACCCTGATCGTCGTCGGCGACCTTGAGCGGTTGCTGCCGGCCTATCTGGAGCGGTCTTATGGCGCGCTTGAAGCGGTCGATCCGACTGATCACCTGCCCCTGCCGGCGATCCAGGCCAGTGCTGCCCATGAACGCACCCTGAGTCGCGGTCTGGTTGGCGGCAGTGCCAAGTTGCATTGGCTGGTGCCAGAACCGGTGCTGGAAGATCAGCACGACCAAACCTTCGACTTGCTCAAGGATTATCTGGACTGGGCGCTCTACCGCCAGTTGCGCCTGGCCCATGGCCTGTCCTACGGGCCTTCGGCCGAGCGCGAGGTGTTTGGCGGTGTGGGCTTCATGAGCCTGAACGCGGACCTTGAGCGCGACGACGTGCTCCAAGCCAAACGGGTTCTGGATGAACTGAAGGCCGGGTTGCTCAGGGACGGTCTGAATGCCGACACTTTCAACCGCATCAAGCAGGCCGCCATCGCCCGCCAGGCCTGGGCCGTGCAAGGCAACAGCGCGCTGGCCGATTATTACTGGAGTGCCCTTGGGGACTATGAGAATGGCCGCTTCGCCAACCCGGCCAAGGAACTCCAAGGGGTGACGCTGGAAGAAGCAAACAAGGCCATGCGTGAATTGCTGATGCAGCCGGGCTACCTGCGCATCGAACAGCCGTTGATCAGTGATGATCAGTTTGTGTGGATGATTGCCGGGGTGCTCGGTTTGCTTGTACTCAGTCTGTTGGCTTGGCGCGTCCATCGCCGAAAGTGAGTATTCCCTGTGGCGAGGGAGCTTGCTCCCGCTCGGCTGCGCAGCAGTCGTAAATCGGCATCCTAGACCGGCCTGAAAATACGCGTCGATTAGTTTTGGGGGCGCTTCGCACCCCAGCGGGAGCAAGCTCCCTCGCCACAATGCTGTATGGGGCAATCGGACGTAGCCCCTCGCCACGCCGCCCTCTCGGCGGTTACCCTGTCGAGGATTTTTCCCACGACTATTGTGAACCGCCGAATGCCTAATCTGACCCTATACGTCCAGCGCATCCTGGAGCTGATGAAGCGCTACCCGGGGGCCATTGCGCTCGGTGGGTTCATTTCAGGGGTCGGCAGCTTCATGCTGGTGGATCGCCAACAGGGGCTGGCGACCTGGATCACCACCATCATGCTGGTCAGCTGGGTCTGGCTGATGCTGGAAAACAGCCTCACCAAGCTGTTCGCCAGGGTCTTCAAGCGCGAAATACCCCAGCCATTGCTGCGTTATGCAACGCAGATGATCCATCAGGAAAGCCTGTTCTTCGTCCTGCCGTTCTTTTTGATCACCACCACCTGGAACAGCGGCCAGTTGTTCTTCACTGGATTACTGAGCATGGCGGCGCTGATTTCGATCATCGACCCGCTCTACTACAAATGGCTGGCACCGCGCCGCTGGGCGTTCCTGGCGCTGCACACCCTGACCCTGTTCGCGGCCCTGCTGACCGCCCTGCCCGTCATTTTGCACCTCACCACCGCCCAGAGCTTCAAGCTGGCGCTGGGCATTGCCATGTTGTTGTCGTTCCCGAGCCTGGCCTCGATCTTCCCGATTCGCACGGTGCGCAATGCGTTGGCGATTCTCAGCATCACCGTCGGCATCGGCGCCGCCGGTTGGGTGCTGCGCTCCTGGGTTCCGCCGGCGACCCTGTGGATGACCGATGTGGCGATCAGCACCCAAATGCAGGACCGCACCCCCGGCAAGAGCCTGGAAGAAGTCAGCGCCGAGCAGATTCGCGGGGGTGGGCTGTACGCGTACACCGCGATCAACGCCCCGCGAGGTCTGGCCGAACGGATTTATCACGTCTGGATGTTCAACGGTAAAGAAGTCGACCGTATCCCTCTGGATATCAATGGAGGGCGCAAGGAAGGCTATCGCGCCTGGACCCACAAGCAGAACTTCCCCGGCAACCCCGCAGGCAAATGGCAGGTCCGGGTGCTGACCGAGGACGGTCAGTTGATTGGCGTGCTGCGCTTCAAGGTCAAGGACAGCACACCCATCAAAGAAAAGTAACGCGGTTCGTGCTATTAGTCAGATCTGCGTAATAGCCGAACAAGCACGGAGCTTATGACTAGCAGCACATTGCCCGGCAGTGCCCGACTGGACACCTCGCAAAGCCCTGCCCTGTTGCGGGTCACGGGTGACTGGACGCTCGCCCATTACACCGATCTCAGCCGCCTGAGCGAAAAGCTCCGCGGCCAATACGACAACAACACCCACATCGACCTCAACGGCCTCGGCGCGCTCGACACCGCTGGCGCATCGCTGCTGGTGGAGTTGCTGGGTTCCGAGCGTTTGGGTCGATCCGCCGAGCATCCCGATTGCACACTGTCCTCGGCCGACCGCGCGTTGTTGCAGACCGTCTATTGCTCGCTGACCGACTTCTGCGTGCCGATCAAGGAACCGGAAATCAACGTCGGCATTCAACTGCTGACCCGCATCGGCCGTGCGGTCGACGCGGTCTGGCAGGACACCCTGCAACTGCTGGGTTTCGTCGGCCTGATTCTGGAAACCATCGCTCGCGGCCTGTTTCGCCCCAAACGCTGGCGCGTTACGCCGATGGTCGCGCACATCGAACAGACCGGCCTCGACGCCGCCCCCATCGTCGCCCTGCTGACCTTTCTGGTGGGCGCCGTGGTGGCGTTTCTCGGGGCGACGGTGCTGGCGAGTTTCGGCGCGAGTATTTTCACCGTGGACCTGGTGGCGTTCTCCTTCCTGCGCGAATTCGGGGTGTTGCTGACCGCGATCCTGATGGCCGGCCGCACTGCCAGTGCCTTCACCGCGCAGATCGGTTCGATGAAAGCCAACGAAGAAATCGACGCTATCCGCACCCTGGGCCTCGACCCGATGGAGCTGCTGGTGGTGCCGCGCGTGTTGGCCCTGCTGGTCGCGCTGCCGATGCTGACCTTTCTGGCGATGCTGTCGGGGATCATCGGCGGCGGCGTAGTCTGCGCGCTGTCGCTGGATATCTCACCGGCGATGTTCCTGTCATTGCTGCAAACCGACATCGGTGTTCAGCACTTTCTGGTGGGGATGGTCAAAGCGCCGATCTTCGCGTTTCTGATCGCCGCCATCGGCTGTCTTGAAGGCTTCAAGGTCAGCGGTAGTGCCGAGTCCGTCGGCGCGCACACCACGTCGAGCGTGGTCCAGTCCATTTTCGTGGTGATCGTGCTCGACGCCGTGGCTGCGCTGTTTTTCATGGAGATGGGCTGGTGAGTCGTCTAACCCGAGCGCCCTCCGAGGCGGTGATCGAAGTCCGTGGTCTGTGTAATCGCTTCGGCCGTCAGAGCGTGCACGAGAACCTCGATCTGGATTTGCACAAGGGCGAAATCCTGGCGGTGGTCGGCGGGTCCGGCAGCGGCAAGTCAGTGCTGTTGCGCAGCATCGTCGGCTTGCGCCAGCCCAGCGAAGGGATGGTGAAGGTCTTCGGCAAAAACCTGCCGACGCTGCCTGAACACGAACGCTCGATGGTCGAACGACGCTTTGGCGTGCTGTTCCAGAAAGGCGCCCTGTTCTCTTCGCTGACCGTGACCGAGAACGTCGCCCTGCCCCTGATCGAGCACGCCGGTTTGAGCCGAGAGGACGCCGAGCACCTGGCGGCAGTGAAAATGGCCTTGGCCGGGCTGCCGCTGTCGGCGGCCGACAAGTACCCCGCTTCGCTGTCCGGCGGCATGATCAAGCGTGCGGCACTGGCCCGCGCGCTGGCGCTGGACCCGGACATCCTGTTTCTCGACGAACCCACCGCCGGCCTCGATCCGATTGGCGCGGCTGCGTTCGATCAATTGATCCTGACCCTGCGCGATGCGTTGGGCCTGAGTGTGTTTCTGGTGACCCACGACCTCGACACGCTCTACACCATCACCGACCGCGTGGCGGTGCTGGCGCAGAAGAAAGTGCTGGTGGCGGACGCCATCGACAAGGTCTCGGAAACCGACGATCCGTGGATTCACGAATACTTCCATGGCCCTCGCGGCCGCGCGGCACTGACTGCCGCTCAACAGCTCAAGGAGGTCTGACATGGAAACCCGAGCTCATCATGTATTGATTGGCCTGTTCACCGTAATTGTGGTGGCGGGCGCCCTGCTCTTCGGCTTGTGGCTGGCCAAGTCCAGCGTCGACACCGAATTCAAGGATTACGAAGTCGTCTTCAACGAGGCCGTCAGCGGCCTGTCCAAGGGCAGCGCCGTGCAGTACAGCGGTATCAAGGTCGGTGACGTGGTGACCTTGCGTCTGGACCCGAAAGACCCGCGCCGGGTGCTGGCGCGGATCCGCCTGGGCGGTGACACACCGATCAAGGAAGACACCCAGGCCATATTGGCGCTGACCGGGATCACCGGCACTTCGATAATCCAGCTCAGCGGTGGTACGCCGCAAAGTCCGACACTCAAGGGCAAGGACGGTAACTTGCCGACGATCATTGCATCGCCCTCGCCCATCGCCCGTTTGCTCAATGACAGCGGCGACCTTGTGGCTGGCGTGAATATGCTGCTGCACAACGCCAATCAGGTGTTTTCTTCGCAGAACGTCGAGCGCATTAGCAAGACCCTTGAGCATCTGGATCAAACCACCGGCACCATCGCCGACCAGCGCGGCGATATTCGCCAGGCGATGCAGCAACTGGCCTCGGTCGGCAAGCAGGCCGGCGCCATGCTGGAGCAGACGTCGGCGCTGATGCGCAACGCCAATGGCATGCTCAACGATCAAGGCAAGCAGATGTTCGGCAGTGCCGAGCAGGCAATGAAGTCGCTGGAACAGAGCAGCGCGACCATCAACACATTGCTCACGACCAATCAGGACTCGATCAACAGCGGCATGCAAGGCCTCAATGGCCTGGCCCCGGCGGTGCGTGAACTGCGCGACACCCTGACGTCGTTGCGGGCTATTTCCCAGCGTCTGGAAGCCAACCCCGCCGGTTATTTGCTGGGCAATGACAAGGACAAGGAGTTCACGCCATGAAACTGCTTCACCTCACCCTCCTCGCCAGCTTCATGGTGCTCAGCGCCTGCTCGATCCTGCCCAAGTCCGAGCCGTCCGATGTCTATCGGTTGCCTTCGGCCCAGGGCAGCGCATCGGCCAGTCACGGGACGCCGCAGCGCTGGTCATTGCGCCTGTCCAAGCCGCAGACCAGCGAAGCCTTGAACAGCTCGAGGATCGCCGTGATCCCTCAAGGTGACCTGATCAGCAGCTACAAGGCCTCACGCTGGAGCGACCCGGCACCGGTGTTACTGCGCAATCGTCTGTTGGATGGTTTCCAGCGTGATGGTCGGGTGACATTGCTGAGCACCGATGACAGCAATTTCCAGGCGGATCTTGAACTGGGCGGTAGCCTGCAGGCATTTCAGACTGAATACCAAGGAACGCATGCGAATGTCGTCGTGCGACTGGATGCGTTGCTGGTGCGCGGTTATGACCAGCGAATCCTCGCCAGCCGACGCTTCGAAGTGCGCCAGCCGTTGAGCGATGCTCAGGTACCGGCGGTGGTGGCCGGGTTTGGCCAGGCCAGTGACCAGTTGACGGCGCAGGTGGTGAGCTGGGCGGTGGAGCAAGGACAGAAAGTTGCGCCGCCCGCCAGAAACGCCGCGAATCCCTTGTAGCAGCTGGCGCAGCCTGCGTTCGGCTGCGAAGCAGTCGTCAATCCGTTATCCCGCATCTATCAGGTGGATCGCGGTGTCTGGTTTTGCGACTGCTTCGCAACCGAACGCAGGCTGTGCCAGCTGCTACAGGTTTTGTGGTTAGCCGAAGAACCAGTAGCAGACGCCGATCGCGCCGAGAACGCCGGCAAGCTCCGCCAGCAATGCGCACCCCACCGCATGCCGCGCCCGCTGGATCCCCACCGCGCCGAAGTACACCGCCAATACATAGAACGTCGTTTCAGTACTGCCCTGAATCGTCGCCGCCACCAGCGCCGGGAAGCTGTCCACGCCAGAGGTTTTCATGGTTTCGATCAGCATCGCCCGGGCGGCACTGCCGGAAAATGGCTTGACCATGGCGGTCGGCAGCGCATCGACGAAGCGCGTGTCCCAACCGGCCCATTCCACCAGGTGCCGAATCCCGTCCAGGCCAAAGTCCAGCGCTCCGGATGCCCGCAGCACGCCGACGGCGCACAGCATCGCCACCAGATACGGCAGCAGGTTCTTGGCCACGTCGAAGCCTTCTTTGGCGCCTTCGACGAACGCTTCGTAGACCTTCACTTTGCGTAGCGCGCCGATCACCAGAAACACCATGATCAGCCCGAACAACGTCACGTTGCCGAGGATCGATGACAGGCCGGCCAGAGCGGTCGCTGACAGCGTCGCCAGCAGCGCCATGAACGCACCGAGGGCCAAGGCGCCGGGAATCAGGTAGGCGAGCACCACCGGGTCCCACAGGCGCAGGCGCTGCATGAACGCCACCGACAGCAGGCCGACCAATGTCGAGCAACTGGTGGCGAGCAGGATTGGCAGGAACACCAGGGTCGGATCGGGCGCACCTTGCTGGGCGCGGTACATGAAGATCGTCACCGGCAGCAGGGTCAGGGAGGAGGCGTTGAGCACCAGGAACAGAATCTGCGCGTTGCTGGCGATGGTGTCGCTGGGGTTGAGCTCTTGCAGCGCCTTCATGGCTTTGAGGCCGATTGGCGTGGCGGCATTGTCCAGGCCCAGGCCGTTGGCGGCGAAGTTCAGCGTGATCAGGCCGATGGCCGGGTGCCCGGCCGGCACTCCCGGCATCAGCCGCAGGAACAACGGGCCCAACGCTTTGGCCAGCCACTCGACGATCCCGGCCTTCTCGGCAATCCGCAGAAAGCCCAGCCAGAGCGTCAGGGTGCCGAACAACAGGACCATGACTTCGACCGACAACTTGGCCATGGCAAAAATGCTTTCCACCATCGCCGCGAAGATCCCGGCGTTACCGCCGATCAGCCATTGCGCCAGCGCCGAAACGGCAGCCACGATGAAGAAGCTTAGCCACAGGCCATTGAGCATCAGTTAAATCCCCCGAAGAATGCGGCGAATGATAGCGGGGTAGCCAGAAACGACAAACCCCGGATTTCTCCGGGGTTTGTTTTGGCTCTTGTGGGAGCGACTGTGGCGAGGGGGCTTGCCCCCGTTGGGTCGCGCAGCGGACCCGGATTTGCGAGCGCTGCGGACTCGAACGGGGGCAAGCCCCCTCGCCACACAAGCCTCGCTCCTACAAGGGCAACGCATCAGCCCTTGGAAACTTCACCCACTGGCAATTTTTCCTTGCTGCGCCAGTGCGGCAAGGAGTTCCAGTAGCGCTGGCCCTTGGCATCGTCGTACATGCCTTCCCAGCGTGCGATGACCAGCACGGCCAAGGCATTACCGATCACGTTCAGCGCGGTACGGGCCATGTCCATGATGCGGTCGACACCGGCGATGAACGCCAGGCCTTCGAGCGGAATACCCACGCTGCCCAAGGTGGCCAGCAGCACCACAAAGGACACACCCGGTACGCCGGCGATACCTTTGGAGGTAACCATCAGGGTCAGTACCAGCAGCAATTGCTGGCTGATCGACAGGTCGATGCCGTAGAGCTGGGCAATGAAGATGGCCGCAATGCTCTGGTACAGGGTCGAACCGTCGAGGTTGAACGAGTAGCCGGTCGGTACCACGAAGCTGCAAATGGCTTTCGGCGCGCCGTAGGCTTCCATTTTCTCGATCACGCGCGGCAGCACGGTTTCGGAACTGGCGGTGGAGTAGGCCAGCACCAGCTCATCCTTGAAGATGCGCATCAGCTTGAGCACCGAGAAGCCGAACAGGCGAGCGATCAGGCCCAGCACCACGAAGGCGAAGAAGGCGATGGCGACGTAAACCAGGATCACCAGTTTGGCCAGCGGAATCAAAGAGGCGAAGCCGAAGTTGGCCACGGTCACCGCGATCAGTGCGAACACGCCGATCGGGGCGTAGTTCATGATCATGTGGGTGACTTTGAACATGCTTTCCGACACGCCCTGGAACATCTTCACCAGCGGCTCGCGCAGGTCCGATTGCAGGCTCGACAGACCGAGGCCGAACAATACGGAGAAGAAGATGATCGGCAGCATTTCGCCGCGGGCCATGGCCGCGAAGATGTTCGACGGGATCAGGTTGAGGATGGTCTGGATGAACGCATGTTCATGCTGAACCTCGGCGGCAGTGGCCTGGTACTTGGAAATATCCACGGTACCCAGGGTGCTCATGTCGATGCCGGTGCCCGGATGGAACACGTTGGCCAGCACCAGACCGACCACGATGGCAATGGTGGTGACGATCTCGAAGTAAATGATGGTCTTCAGACCGATACGCCCGAGCTTTTTCGCGTCGCCGACGCCTGCAATACCGACGATCAGTGAAGAGATCACGATCGGGATCACAATCATCTTGATCAGACGGATAAAGATATCGCCTGCTGGTTGCAGGACGTTGCTGATCCACCAGGCTTTTTCGGCACTGAAATGGTTGAGCAGCGCACCGATTGCAATCCCCAATACCAGACCGATGAGGATCTGCCAGGCGAGGCTAAGCTTTGCCTTCTTCATATCTTTACCCTTACTTGCGTTTGACTCAGGCAGATGCAAGAACTGGAACGCTTGTGGCGAAAAAGTCTTGTGCATCTACCCCCGTATAAGGTGCCCCGGAGCGCTTGTTATCGGCTCTCTGGCAGGCGAAAAAAGGCGCAACTATTCAGATGCAAGGAAGCGACGTCTAATGCCGTAAACGCCTACCCTATGCCGAATCGGCATGAGCTTTTTCAACTGAAACTCGCGTCCCAACCGGTTCGAATACGACATTTCGGCAGGCATAAGTGCCGTGAACCGGCCATCGCAGAGGAGGTTGGTTGTTTTTTGATCACGGGAATGAGGACTGAAACTTGGGAAAAAGCCTACGTTCTAGGGCGAAAACTCTCGGCCTTTGAGTGGCAGTTTTCTCGATATACGGTCACCAACGAAACACGGCGAAATGGTTTTGCGAGGAATTAGCGAAGAGGGCGCGGAGGAGGCGAGCAGAACGCTCTAGGACAATACTTTGCGCCGAGGAAGCTCTTCGCAAGTCCGTCGATCCACGAGGGACCGACGAACTTGCGTCGCAGCTTCTGCCTGATCCGGCCCTTTGCGCAGGCACTCCCTGTACCCGTAGGTCACTCCGCCCCTGCAACAGGCAGAACGTCCCGGCCCCCTGATCATGCGCCTACCCTCCTCGGGTAGCGCAGTGGAAGAAGCCATGCTGCTTCTTTCATGTTACGAATTCAGTACCAGTTCGGATCTTTCTTCAGTTGTTCCATCAACAAGTCCTGCATGCCCTGGTCTGGCTTTCCAAGAAAGCGGTAGTCGGCATGCCGCGTGGGCGACTTGTCGGCCGGCAGCCCCGCAGGCACTTCGACCAGCATGGCGTAGGCTTCCTTCTTGTCGAAGCTGACGGCGACGATCAAGCGCTTGTTGAGGCACGTCGACTGCAATTCGCACAACGGCCCAACCAGATACTTTTCACCATCTTCTTCAACGGCATTCATTTGCTCGGCGTCGCCGGACAGGTTCATGACCCATTCCGGCAAGCGTTCTTCCTTCTTCACCACGCCTTGCCAGGTTTCGCGGTACTGCGGGTCTGCCGTCAGCAACTCATTGACCCGCGCCTGGCCGTCATTGGCCGCTGTTGCCATGGCACTACCGCCCAGAAGCAGGGCGGCTGCCAGTGTCTTTAACAAAACGCTCATATTCACCCTCGACCGCGACGGCCAAAGAAGAAGGAAGCAATGAACATCACCAGGAACACGACAAAGAGAATCTTGGCGATACCCGTGGCGGTGCCCGCGATACCACCGAAGCCCAGTACTGCAGCGATGATGGCAATGATCAAGAATGTGATTGCCCAGCTCAACATGGTGATTCTCCTTACACTTCTATTAGAGGTGTTGCTTGTGGTGCGTTTCCCGGCGCATCGAGCGCGCCAAGTTCATGTATTTAGAACACCCAACGTTCCTGGTGAGGCATCTCATCCGCAGGCTGAGCCTGGTCGACGTCCATCATTCGCATTGGGGGGCTGTCAGCCTGGTTGCTGCTGGCCGCACTGAAATGGGTTTGGGTCGGTTGTTGAAACGACAAGCGTGGCGCTTCTTGCTGTTGGTTCTGCTCCCAACGCTGAAACTGCTGGCCGGCGATCAAGGTGATCAGTAGCGCCAGAACAGCAAACAGACCTTGCTGGATATGCAGTGGCGAGATACGCAACTGGGCGGCACGTTGGCGACTCATCCTGAAGCTCCTCCCACTCTGTGGTGATTTTGTTAGGGGCGTCATCTTGAAGGCCCCGGGTAATCAGAGTGTTGCAGGCGCCATGCCAGCTTTTTGAGATAAAAAAATCCAATTAAATCAATTAGTTATCAGTGGTGTGGAAAACGTGGCGGACGCATCCTGCACGATGGTCCTTTGGAAGTCGTGCGTAATGCACGATGGGCTGTGTAGGAACTTTCAACATTTTTGAATTGCGAGGGGGACATGGATGTCACAAGGGGACACCGGCAATCGCCTGCGAACCGGCTATCTGATAAAAAAACAACAAAATCAGGCGATTAGCCGTAGGGTGAGGGGAAAGCTACGCTGCTGTGGCTGAAATCGACCAGAATCAACCATGCAACTTGCCCGATTATTCCGGGACTAACCAAGATTATTCATTAAGGAGCGTAGGAAAATGGAGTCAGCCACTGAGCATCAAGGCCGCATTCTGCTGGTGGACGATGAGTCCGCCATCCTGCGTACGTTTCGTTATTGCCTCGAAGATGAAGGCTACAGCGTCGCTACCGCCAACAGCGCCGCTCAGGCTGATGCACTGCTTCAGCGTCAAGTGTTCGACCTGTGTTTCCTCGATCTGCGCCTGGGGGAAGACAACGGCCTTGATGTGCTGGCTCAAATGCGCATTCAGGCGCCCTGGATGAGAGTAGTGATCGTCACCGCTCACTCGGCCGTGGACACGGCGGTCGATGCCATTCAGGCCGGGGCCGCTGACTATCTGGTCAAGCCTTGCAGCCCCGACCAATTACGCCTGGCCACCGCCAAGCAACTGGAAGTGCGGCAACTGTCGGCACGCCTGGAAGCTCTTGAAGGCGAAGTGCGCAAACCCAAGGATGGCCTGGACTCTCACAGCCCGGCGATGAAAGTCGTGCTCGAAACCGCCCGCCAGGTGGCCAACACCGATGCCAACATTTTGATTCTCGGCGAGTCTGGCACCGGTAAAGGCGAGCTGTCCCAGGCCATTCACGGCTGGAGCAAGCGCTCGAAGAAATCCTGCATCACGATCAACTGCCCGTCCCTCACCGCCGAACTCATGGAAAGCGAGCTCTTCGGCCACAGTCGTGGCGCGTTCACCGGAGCTAGCGAAAGTACTCTGGGGCGTGTCAATCAGGCCGACGGGGGGACGCTGTTTCTTGACGAGATCGGCGATTTTCCATTGGTTTTGCAACCAAAACTGTTGCGTTTTATCCAGGATAAAGAATACGAACGGGTGGGCGACCCCATCACCCGCCGCGCCGATGTGCGCATCCTCGCGGCCACTAACCAGAACCTCGAAGACATGGTCCGCGACGGCCGTTTCCGTGAAGATTTGCTCTACCGCCTGAACGTCATCACCTTGCACCTGCCGCCACTGCGCGAGCGCAGGGAGGATATCCTGAATCTGGCCGATCGCTTTCTGGCCCGTTTCGTCAAGGAATACGCACGCCCGGCTCGGGGTTTCAGCGATGACGCCCGTGAAGCGCTGCTCGGTTACCGCTGGCCGGGGAATATTCGCGAACTGCGCAACGTTGTGGAGCGGGCAAGCATCATTTGCCCACAGGAACGGGTCGAGATCACTCACTTGGGCATGGCTGAAACCCCGGTGAACAACGCGCCTCGCATCGGCGCTGCGCTGAGCCTGGATGAATTGGAAAAAGCCCACATCGGAGCGGTCCTCGCCACGGCAGATACGCTGGACCAGGCCGCCAAGACCCTGGGTATCGATGCCTCGACGCTGTACCGAAAACGCAAGCAGTACAACTTGTGAGCTGTCTCCGATGAGACTGGCAATGAAATTGCGCACGCGGCTGTTCTTGAGTATTTCCGCGCTGATCACCGTGGCACTGCTCGGGCTGTTGCTCGGGCTGGTCAGCGTGATGCAGATGGCGAGTTCCCAGGAAGCGCTGATTCGCAACAATTTCGCCACGCTCGACCTGGGACTGAAATTGCGCCAGAGCTTGGGTGATCAGATGATGATCATGCTCAGTGAGAAGCCGGATCCCGTAGCGTTCGAGGCGTCCAAACAGCAGTATTTCCAGTTGCTTGACGACGGCATTGTCCAAGCCAAGGCTGGCGATGAGCATCAGCAAGGTTTCGAACGGGCCAGGACGGACTACCTGAGCTTTCTCCAGGCGTACGACCTGTCGCGTGACTCGACGCAGGTGTTGAGTGGCAACAAAGAGCTCACCGAAAAACTCAATGCGCTGCGCAATAGTCTGATCGCCGAGCAAAAGCGTGCGCTGGATAACATCAATGCCACCGAACGGCAGGCCCGGGAGAGGGCGCTGCTGGTTGCCGGCCTGCTCGGGCTGGTGGGGCTGGCAGTGTTGATCATCGGCTTCGTCACCGCCCACGCTATCGCTCAGCGTTTTGGTGCGCCGATCGAGGCGCTGGCCCAAGCGGCGGACAACATCGGCCAAGGCAATTTCGAAGTGACGCTGCCGATTTCCTCGGCCGTGGAAATGAACCTGCTGACCAAGCGTTTCGGGATCATGGCCGAGGCCCTGCGTGAGCACCAGGCCACCAATATCGATGAGCTGCTCGCAGGCCAGCAGCGGTTGCAGGCCGTACTCGACAGCATCGACGATGGCTTGCTGATGATCGACCGCGATGGCCGTCTGGAACACCTCAATCCGGTTGCGCAACGTCAATTGGGCTGGGAAAGCGATCGTCTCGGTCAAGGTCTGGGGGTGGCGCTTGAGCGCCCCGAACTCGATGATCAGCTGCAACTGGTACTGCGCGGGGGCACCCTGGAGCGCGCGCCTGAGGACCTGAGTATCGAGGTCGACGGGGAGTCGCGGTTGCTGACCTTTAGCCTGACGCCAGTCAGCCACACCCAAGGGCATATTCTGGGCGCCGTGATGGTGCTGCATGACGTCACCGAGCAGCGGGCGTTTGAGCGGGTGCGCAGCGAGTTCGTGCTGCGCGCCTCCCATGAATTGCGAACGCCGGTCACTGGAATGCACATGGCGTTCGGCCTGTTCCGCGAGCGCGCGCACTTTGCCAAGGACTCGCGTGAAGCTGATCTGCTGGACACCGTGAATGAGGAAATGCAGCGCTTGATGCAGTTGATCAATGACCTGCTGAACTTCTCCCGCTACCAGAACGGATTGCAGAAACTCACATTGGCACCGTGCTCCATCGAGGATTTGCTGGAGCAGGCCCGGACACGTTTTGCCGGCCAGGCACAAGAGCAGGGCCTCGAACTTCTAGTGGAAGTGCAAGGGCCATTACCGCGATTGCAGGCCGATCAGCCGCAGCTGGATCGGGTGCTCGACAACCTGATCGACAACGCGTTGCGCCATACCGCCACCGGCGGGCAAATACGTTTGCAGGCTCGACGCCATGGGGAGCGGGTGATTATCAGCGTCGAGGACAACGGCGAAGGCATTGCCTATGGCCAGCAGGGACGGATTTTCGAACCCTTTGTCCAGGTGGGTCGCAAGAAGGGCGGTGCCGGGCTCGGTCTGGCACTGTGCAAGGAAATCGTGCAGTTGCACGGCGGTCGGATGGGTGTTTATTCGCGGCCAGGGCAGGGTACTCAGTTTTATATGGCGTTGTCGGTTTAAGCCACAATCGCTTCAGGCTTCATCATCGAGACGGCGGGCGGCCAATCGGCGGCCACGGGTAATCAGCTCGATGAATTGCACCGCACTTAATGCATGGGCGAACAGCCAGCCCTGACCGAACTTCACACCTTCGCTGCTCAGAAGCGCCGCCTGGGATTCAAGTTCGATGCCTTCAGCGATCACCTTGAGCTGCAGGGCCTGGGCCATGTGAATGATGTGCGGTGCGACACCGCTACTTGCAGCGTCATGACCCAGTGCATCGATAAACGCCTTGTCGATTTTCAAGCAATCGACTGGCAGGGTTTGCAGATAGGCGAGGCTGCAATAGCCGGTGCCAAAGTCATCGATCAGCACTTGATGCCCGACATCCCGCAAGGCTTGCAGGTTTTCCCGGGCGACCACAACATCGATCAATCCCCGCTCGGTAACCTCAAAGGCAATTTGCTTGGCCGCGACGCGGTGCAAGGTCAGCAGGCGCGCCATTACCTGGCCGATACGCGGCACCATGACGTCGCAGGCCGCCAGGTTGACCGAGATATACAGCTGCGGATTGGCCCGCAACAAGTGTCCCAGCTGTTCAAGCAGACGTTGCAGGACGAAATCGGTCATCTGGCGGATCTGGCCGGTGTTCTCCGCCATTGGAATAAACAGGTCGGGGCTGGTCAGGGTGCCGTCCGGTCTTCGCCAGCGCAGCAAGGCTTCGGCCCCGACACAGTTGCGGCTGTCGAGGTCGAATATCGGCTGATACAGCACCTGCAATTCGCCTCGTCGTATGGCGCCACTCAGTTCGGCGTCCAGCGACTGTCGCTGGCGCACCAGCAGAAGCACCAGAAAACCCACGCATAAGGCGAGTAACAGGCTGGCCGGCAGCAACCACCACCAGACGGCGGGCACATGCATGCCGGTGCGCGGGCTGATCAGCACCAATTGGTATTCCGGGTTGTTGGTGGGCATGCGGTAGATCAAGCGGGAATGCGTTACTTGTAGTGCGTCGAGGCTTCTCGGGGGCCAGGGTTCTGTTGGTGGCCAGACCTGGGGGACACCCAGTACCGGAATCGCTCGCGTACCGTGGTCGAGCACCACCAGCAGGCTGCTTCCCGGTGGCAAGTCGACCATGTCGGTCAAATGCCCGCGAGACGTCGCGACGCGAAAATTACCGCGTCCGAGCATCAGCGCGGCGCGGTTTTCATCGGGTTCGGTGGTGGTGTTCAGCCAATAACTATAGGTCGGCCCTTTGATGTCGGGCGGTCTTATCATCGACAGCCCTTCCTGGCGGGGGCGGTTGGAACAGATCCGCGAGGCGTCCATATAAGCGGCTTCGTAAACGAAACGGTAGTTGAAGCTGACCTGTTGCAAGGTCGCGATCATTTCGTCATCGCAGCCGCGTAACGGCTGGGCTTCAAGGTCGTCGAGACTTTCCCGCAATTGCCCGAACAGCTGCTCCAGGCGAGCAAGGAAGCGCTCGCCCTGGGCGTTCATCTCTGCGCTTTCGTTCTGCTCGACTTGATGCATGGCCACGAACAGGCTGCCGGTCATCAGGAGTATCGCGCTCAAGGCAGCAGCCAGCATCGCCAAAAACCAAGGGCGAAAGAACCAACTACGTAGTGTCTCTCGAGCAGCCGTCATAGGAATATCCGAAGTATTACCAATGAGTTATAGCTGCTGATTGAAAAAAAGCCCTGACCGTCGGGCGGGCGTCAGTATTTTGTCTGGTTCAAGACTTGTAGAAGCGCCGCGGTTTGCGCATCCGGTGTGCCATCGAAACGTGTCGGTCGGAAATGCATCTGGAAGGCCGCAATCACATGACGTGTCGCCACATCCAGTTCGCCGGTTTGCGGCGTGGGATAACCCGCGCGGGCCAGCTGTGCCTGAAACCAGCTGATGGTTGGCAGTTGTACTTCGAACTGTACTTGCTGACGCGTTACGGCCTGCTCATTCGGCCAGACTCCCAGGCCTTCGGCAGCCAGACGCTTCCAGGGGAACAGCGGCCCCGGATCAAGCTTGCGCAGCGGGGCGATGTCGCTATGGCCGATGATGCTGCGGGGATTGATGGCGTAACGCTTGCTGATGTCCTTGAGCAGGACGATCAGGGACTGGATCTGGTCTTCGCTGTAGGGATACCAAAGGCGCCCGGCAGGGGTGTCTTTAAAACCCGGGTTGACGATTTCGATGCCAATGGAGCTGGAGTTCAACCAGGTCCGGCCTTGCCATTCGCTTTCCCCGGCGTGCCAGGCTCGGACGTTTTCATCCATCAGCTTGTAAATGGTGGCGCCCTTGTCGTCGCCAATCAGATAGTGGCTGCTGACGTCGCCGTGAGTCAGCAGTTGCAGCGAACGCTCCAGTGACGCGGAGGTGTAGTGCACGACCACGAACTGAATTCGGCTGTCAAAGTTGGGTGAAGGGTGACTGGTGTTGAACCGGGGGCCGCTGGCACAGCCGGCCAACAGAATCAGAGACACGATAAACGCTAGATATTTCATGGCAGAAGGCAATACACGCAAGACAGTAATGCAACAGTGTAACGTACGGCCTTGCACGCAAACGGCCGCCGGGCAATTTTAAACAAAATGGAACAATTGATTCTCAGCCCAGTGCCACTTGGTTGCGACCGGCATGTTTTGCGCGATATAGGGCCTGATCGGCTCTTTTAAGCACCAGATCGCTATGTTCTCCGGGTTTGAAGGCCGTCAGGCCCATGGAAATGGTGATGGTTACCGGCTCACCCTTGAAGTGGAAAGGGCAGGCTTCGATCGAGGCGCGCAGCTTTTCCAGCAATTTCGCACCAGCGGTTGGCCCAGTGTCTGGCATCAACAGCACAAACTCCTCACCACCGAACCGGGCAATGAAATCCGTCCCGCGCAGGCGCTTGCGCAGCACGTTGGCGATGATTTTCAGTACTTTGTCGCCCGCCAGGTGACCGTAGTTATCGTTAATGCGTTTGAAATGGTCGAGGTCGAGCATGGCCAGCAACAGGCTGTTGCCGTGTTGCTGCCATAGGTTGATTTCGTGATCCAGCCGTTCGCTCCAGGCGGCCCGGTTAGGCAGGCCGGTCAGCGGGTCGATCAAGGCTTTCTGACGCTGCTCCTCAAGGTGCTCGCGGTAGCCCAGGGCTTCCTGCTCCATGTGCGCAACGCGTTCGGCCAGGCTGTGAAGGCGGGCGGCGACTTCTTGCTCGCGCTCGTCCCGCTGCTTCTGGTGCTGGTCCATGGTGCCGAGCAGGCCTTCCAGATGGTTTTCCAGGACGTGCTTGAGATCGTCCAGGTCGGCGGCTTCCTGCATGCTGCTCTGCAAGCCGTCCACTTGTTCACGGATCTGCGTGTCCATGTCGCGGGCGGCGGAGCGATTGTCGGCATGGCCTTCGCTGGCGGCTTGCAAGTTGCTTTGGAACGACTCGAGACGTTCGTTCAGCTGTTGCAAGTAGGCTTCGAATTCATGCTGGCCGCTGTCGGTGATTGCCAGCATCAAGGTGGCTAGATCGTCGAGGATTGGCAGCAATTCGTACCAGTTCAATCCGTTTTGCAGACGATCGCGCATCGCTTCGGCTTGTGGACGATGACGCTCGGGCAGCGTCAGGTCGTCCAGCAGGCCCAGTAGCGTGTCTTCGATATGCTTGGCCACCGAGCTGTAGGACGGCTCGGGTGAGTCCGGCAGGGCGTAGAGAGCATCCGGCTCGGATTGTTCAGAGCCTGCGGCGGCCAACACCTCGGCCATGGCCGGAGGCAGCGGCAGGCTGTCGAGATAGACCACCGGAGTCAATTCGTCAGGATTGATCGCCAATTGAGCCGGTATTTCTGGCTCGATGATCGATGGAGCGGGGGTTTCTGGATGTTCTATGTCTGGTTGCGGTTGCGCCTCTGGAGTCTGGGCGCGTGCTTGCTCGAACTCGAGTACCGGCGGGACAAACGTTACAACTTCAGGAGAGGGCGGCGGCGCCTCGATTGTCGGCTCGGATGCCGTAGCCGACGCGGCAACATGTGCGGCGGGCACTTGCGGTATATCGATCCCTGGTGCGAGATCGACCGTGACCTGTGGAGTTGCGGCATGAGGCGCGGCAACCGCTTTGGCTGGCTGCGGGGCGGGCGTCGAGAAGGTGCCGGAGGCAACCTGCAATGCCGCTTCATCCGCTTCACGGCTGCCAAACAGTCGTTGCAGCAAACCAGGGCGGCCGGGCTCTGCCGGGTTTTCAAGCTGATTCAGGGCTTTGCCTTGCAGGCCACTCAGTTCGCTGAGCAGCAACGGAATTTCGCGCGCCTGCCCGACTCTTGCATCCAGTTGCTTGGCGAAGTTTTTCAGCGGCCTGCTTACTTCGCGGGGCAGCGGTAATGTTTGCAGCTGCGAGACCAGCGCGGTCAATGCAGCGCTGGTCTGATTAACCCGGGTTTCCCGGCGTTGTTCGGAGTCGAGGACGGCTTTTTCCAGCCGCGGAAGCAGGGCGGCCAGGCCGGCGTCCATGTCGTCGGTGCGCACGACTTCACGCATTTCCTTCATGCATTGGTCAACGGCGCGGTCGGTGCCCTCGGCTGCCAGCGTGCTGCGTACCAGGCCACGACGCAGCAGGTCGAGCCGGGCGTCCCATCGACGTTCGAGCTTTTCCTGTTGTTCGATGCTTTTGAGGTATTTCTCTTTCCAGCGCTGTGCTTCGTCGCTCATTCATGGGATCCGCGAGGGGCAGGACTCAACGCGGGCAATGCATCGGCCGTGAGCGAACCCGGCAGACGAATCTCTACCGCGACCGGCAGGTGATCGGAAATGGGTTGTGCCAGCACCTCGACCTTTTCAAGGGTCAGGGTGGGGCTCAGCAGAATATGGTCCAGACAGCGCTGCGGGCGCCAGCTGGGGAAGGTCGCTTCCAGTTGCGGCGCGAGCAGGCCGAGGTCACGCAACGGGGAGTTTTGCAGCAAGTCACTGGCGTGGGTATTCATGTCGCCCATCAGCACCTGGTGTTTATAGCCGCCGATCAGCTCGCGGATATAAGCCAGTTGCATGCTGCGGGCGCGAGCGCCCAGCGCCAGGTGCATCATGACCACCACCAGCGCCTCAGGACCTTCGCCAAAGCGCACCAGAATCGCCCCGCGACCCTTGGGCCCCGGTAGCGGATGATCTTCAATGGCCCACGGGCGCAGGCGACTGAGCACACCATTGCTGTGCTGGCCGAGGCGTCCGAGATTGCGATTGAGTTGTTGATACCAGTAGGGGAATGCGCCGAGCTGGGCCAGGTGTTCAACCTGGTTGACGTAGCCTGATCGCAGGCTGCCGCCATCGGCTTCCTGCAAGGCGACCAGATCGAAGTCGCCCAGCAGATTGCCGATCTTTTGCAGATTGTCGGCACGCCCGGTGTGCGGCAGCAGGTGCTGCCAGCCCCGGGTCAGGTAGTGGTGATAGCGCTCGGTACTGATACCGACCTGGATATTGAAACTAAGCAAGCGCAGACGACTGTCTGCGGGCAGGCCCGTCGATTCCAGATGATGTTCGTTGACCCGCGGATCATGCAGGCCAACGACGCGTTCACTGCCCCAGCGGCGCATGGTGGTCGCCGCGCTTAGTTGGCAGCAGCCTTGTTAGCCGCTCGCTCTTTGTCGACCAGTTTGTCGGCCAACTGCAGAGCTTGTTCGGCACCGCCGGCAGAGCCAACGTCGAAGCGATACTTGCCGTTGACGATCATGGTTGGAACACCCGAGATTTCATACTTCTTGGCCAGTTCGCGAGCCTTGGTCATCTGACCCTTGATGGCGAAGGAGTCGAAGGTAGCGAGGAACTTGTCCTTGTCTACGCCTTGGGTCGCCAGGAAGTCAGCCATTTCGTCCTTGTCGGTCAGTTTCTTGTGTTCCTTCTGGATGGCGTTGAACACCGCAGCGTGCACGCTATGCTCGACACCCATGCTTTGCAGGGTCAGAAACATTTGCCCGTGGGCGTCCCAAGGGCCGCCGAACAGGGCCGGAATACGCACGAAATTGACATCGGAAGGGAGTTTTTCAACCCAAGGATTGATCACCGGTTCGAATGAATAGCAGTGCGGGCAGCCGTACCAGAACAACTCCACCACTTCGATCTTGCCAGGTACAGCCACCGGAACCGCGTTAGTCAGTTCGACGTATGGGGCGGCGGGTGCTTCAGCAGCCTGGGCGGTCATGCCGAACAGGCTGGCAGCGACGAGTGCGGCGCTGATGATCAGATTACGCATGCTTTACTCCTGGACAATTTTGGTCGCCTCGCGCGACCTGTTTTCAGACAGGTACTGGCGGGCTTGAGTTCTGTAGTGTAACGGCAGCGGCCACAAAAAAGGGCGGCCAAAGCCACCCTTTTTATGCTTGCATCGACGGATTAATCGAGCGTTAACGTTGCGAGAGGTGTACACCTCGCGCAACGCCCGATTCGTCGGTCTTAGTGCAGGCCTTGAATGTAGCTGGACACCGCTGCGATATCTTCGTCGCTCAGCTTTTTGGAAATGCTCTGCATTGGCTTGGTATCGCCATCGTTGGTGCGGCCGGCCTCTTCCTTGCGGAAGTCGGTCAGTTGCTTGGCGATGTATTGAGCATGTTGGCCGCCCAGGTGCGGGAAGCCGGCAGCTGCGTTGCCTTTACCATCCGGCGAGTGGCAACCGGTGCAGGCTGGCAGGCCCTTGGCCAGATCGCCGCCGCGGAACAGTGCTTCACCGCGAGAGACGACTTTCGGATCGGCGGCGCCAACGCTGCCTTTCTGGCTGGCGAAGTAGGCGGAGATATCGGCCAGGTCCTGATCGCTCAGGTTGGTCAGCAGGCCTGTCATTTCCAGTACCGTGCGTTTGCCGGACTTGATGTCGTGTAGCTGCTTGTTCAGATAACGCTCGCCCTGGCCTGCCAGTTTCGGAAAGTTAGGCGCCATACTGTTGCCATCCGGGCCATGACAGGCGCCACATACTGCGGCTTTCGCCTGACCAGCAGTCGCATCACCTGCAGCATGGGCAATGCCGGAGATCCCCACGGTCAACAGCAGACTCACGATCAATTTGTTCATCAGCTAATCCAACTACGGCTAAGGGTTAAAGAGTTATGGACCGGGATCACTCGCTCATCCACTGGATGATTGCTTGGTAATCCTCGGCACTGCAGTCCATGCACAAACCACGCGGCGGCATCGCCTTGAAACCCTGGGTCACGTGTTGCACCAGCGTCTCCATACCTTTCGCCAACCTCGGCGTCCAAGCTTCCTGATCGCCCTTTTTGGGGGCCATGGGTAGTTGGCCGGAATGACAGGCACCACAAACACGGTTGTACACAGCTTCCGGATCCTGTGTAGCCTGAGCGCTGTAAAGCGGCATCAAGATACCGGCAGCTAGCAGCCATTTCGTCATAAAACGACCTTTTCAGGGTTGAGAGCGTTCTGCGTTCTAGTGCGCAATCAAGGTCAATCGCTCTCGTGAACTTCATCCTACGCTGGGACAAAGCGCACACAAAATCTGCGGCATTATATACTGGCGTCACTGAAACGGAAACGACACTGCTCGCCGCGTCCATTCCCGGCGCCGCCCACATCGGAAATCCCATGCAACTCAAGAACCCCATCCTCGGCCTGTGCCAACAGTCCACCTTCATGCTCAGCGCTGCCAAAGTCGATCAATGCCCCGACGACGAAGGCTTTGAAGTGGCCTTCGCCGGGCGTTCCAACGCCGGCAAGTCCAGTGCGCTGAACACCCTGACGCACGCCAGCCTTGCGCGGACCTCGAAAACTCCAGGTCGCACACAGCTCTTGAACTTCTTCAAGCTAGACGATGATCGTCGTCTGGTCGACTTGCCGGGGTACGGTTACGCGAAAGTGCCTATCCCGTTGAAGCTGCACTGGCAGCGTCACCTGGAAGCCTATCTGGGTGGTCGTGAGAGTTTGAAAGGGCTGATTTTGATGATGGACATCCGTCATCCAATGACCGACTTCGACCTGCTGATGCTCGACTGGGCTGTCGCCAGCGGCATGCCGATGCACATTTTGCTGACCAAAGCCGACAAGCTGACTTACGGCGCGGCAAAAAATGTCCTGCTCAAGGTTCAGGCAGACATCCGCAAGGGTTGGGGAGATGCGATCAGCATCCAGCTGTTCTCGGCGCCAAAACGCCTGGGTCTGGAAGACGCCTACACTGTACTGGCAGGTTGGATGGAGCTGGCGGACAAGGGCTCCGAGCTCGCGGAGTAAGCTCGTTTATAAAAACCGCGGGCAAAAAAAACCCCGGACTTCTTATGGGGAGGGGGAAGTTCCGGGGTTCAAGTTCCGGACCGCTAGGGCGGGGTCCAGATATCTGCCAACACTTAACACAACATTAGGAGCATCGAAGGGCTTCACCACCCATTCAGTAACTCTGAGTGGCGATTCCGACGATTAGTTCAGAATTTTTTAAAAAGCCTTTGGAATAGGCCTTCGAATTTTCCGAACTAAGCGCCCTTCGGTCTTTCTGCCGCGGCACTATGCCGCAGCGGAAAACACTTTTTTCAGACGGTTCAGTGAGCCTCATCCCAGTTATTTCCTACGCCAACCTCTACCAGCAACGGCACATCAAGCTTCGCTGCGTCGCTCATGTGCACGCGAATTTCATCGCGGACCTGATCGACCAAATCCTCACGCACTTCCAGAACCAATTCATCGTGCACCTGCAGGATGACTTTGGCGTCGAGGCCTGACGCTGTCAGCCAGCTGTCCACGGCAATCATGGCTTTCTTTATGATGTCCGCCGCAGTGCCTTGCATCGGGGCGTTGATCGCCGTGCGTTCGGCACCTTTTCGCAGTGCCGGGTTTTTCGCGTTGATTTCCGGCAGGTACAGGCGACGACCGAAGATGGTTTCGACGAAACCTTGTTCGGCGGCCTGGGCGCGGGTGCGCTCCATGTATTCCAGCACGCCTGGGTAACGGGCGAAGTAACGGTCGATGTAGGCCTGGGATTGCTTGCGATCAACACCAATCTGTTTGGCCAGGCCAAACGCGCTCATTCCGTAGATCAAACCGAAGTTGATCGCCTTGGCGCTGCGCCGTTGGTCGGTGGTGACGTCTGCCAGTTCAACCCCGAAGACTTCCGCGGCGGTGGCTTTGTGCACGTCCAGATTGTTGCGGAACGCGTGCAGCAAACCTTCATCCTTGGCCAGGTGAGCCATGATTCGCAATTCGATTTGCGAATAGTCTGCTGCCAGCAGCTTGTAGCCTTTGGGGGCGACGAACGCCTGACGAATCCGCCGCCCTTCAGCGGTGCGGATCGGAATGTTCTGCAGGTTCGGGTCACTGGACGACAAGCGCCCGGTTGCCGCGACGGCCTGATGGTAAGAGGTATGAATTCGCCCGGTGCGCGGGTTGATCTGCTCTGGTAGACGATCGGTGTAGGTGCTTTTCAGCTTGCTCATCGAGCGGTACTGCATCAGCACTTTGGGCAGCGGGAAATCCTGTTCGGCCAGTTCCGCCAGCACGGCTTCGGCGGTAGACGCCTGGCCCTTGGCGGTTTTGCTGAGGATTGGCAGGCCGAGCTTTTCGTACAGGATCACGCCCAATTGCTTCGGTGAGCCGAGGTTGAATTCTTCCCCGGCAATGGCGAACGCCTCACGCTCGAGGGCGACCATTTTCTCGCCCAGCTCAACGCTCTGAATGCCCAGCAGGTTGGCATCGACCAGCGCGCCTTGGCGTTCGATCCGCGCCAGCACCGGCACTAACGGCATTTCGATTTCGCTCAGGACCTTGCTCAGGCTCGGGATGGCGTCGAGTTTTTCCAGCAGGGTTTGATGCAGGCGCAGCGTTACGTCGGCGTCTTCGGCGGCGTAAGGTCCGGCCAGTTCCAGGGAGATTTGGTCAAATGTCAGCTGTTTGGCGCCTTTGCCGGCGATGTCCTGAAAACCGGTGGTGGTGTGATTCAGGTACTTGAGCGCCAGGCTGTCCATGTCGTGGCGGGTCGCGGTGGAGTCCAGCACGTAGGATTCGAGCATCGTGTCGAAAGCGACGCCTTGCACGGTGATGCCACAACTCTGATCGCCACCGATGGCACAGTTGGCCAGGATGTTCATGTCGAACTTGGCGTGCTGTCCGACCTTGAGTTTGCTCGGGTCTTCCAGGATTGGCTTCAGCGCGCGCAGCACGGTGTCGCGATCGAGCTGATCCGGCACACCCATGTAGGAATGAGTCAGCGGGATGTAGGCCGCTTCGTTGGCTTGTACAGCGAAAGACAGGCCCACCAGTTGCGCCTGCTGCGCATCGATGCCGGTGGTTTCGGTGTCGAAGGCAATCAGCTTGGCGTCGTTGAGCTTCTTCAGCCACAGGTCGAAATCAGCCTGGGTGAGGATCGTTGTGTAGTTGAGTTCGGTGCCGACAGCCGCTTCTTCAGCCACCGGCGCGACGACTTCCTGGCCGGAACGCTTGGCGTCGCGCTGGTTCTCTTCGAACCAGCTCTTGAACTCCAGCAAGGTGTAGAGTTCGGCGAGCTTGTCGTGATCCGGCTTGCCCATTCGCAGGTCGTCGAGGCCGATATCCAGCGGCACGTCGATCTTGATGGTTGCCAACTGATAGGAGAGAAAGGCCATCTCCTTGTGCTCTTCGAGCTTGGCCGGCAGGGTTTTGGCCCCGCGAATCGGCAAGGTCGGGACGATGTCGAGCTGCGCATAGAGCTCGGTCAGGCCGCCGTTCACACCGACCAACAGGCCGGAAGCAGTCTTCGGGCCAATGCCCGGAACGCCCGGAATGTTGTCGGAAGAATCGCCCATGAGTGCCAGGTAATCGATGATCTGCTCGGGAGCGACGCCGAATTTCTCCTTCACGCCTTCCACGTCCAGCGCGCTACCGGTCATGGTATTGACCAAGGTAATGTGGCCGTCGACCAGCTGTGCCATGTCCTTGTCGCCAGTGGAGATCACCACCGGACGGTCGGCTGCCGCACTGCTGCGGGCCAGGGTGCCGATCACGTCATCGGCTTCGACGCCTTCGACGCACAACAATGGAAAGCCCAGGGCGATCACGCTCTGGTGCAGCGGCTCGATCTGAACCCGCATGTCGTCGGGCATGCTCGGGCGGTTGGCCTTGTATTCGGCGAACATCTCGTCGCGGAATGTCCCGCCCTTGGCGTCGAACACCACAGCGAACGGACTGTCCGGATACTGCTTGCGCAGACTCTTGAGCATGTTCAATACGCCCTTGACCGCACCGGTCGGCAGACCTTTGGACGTGGTCAGTGGTGGGAGGGCATGAAAGGCGCGGTACAGGTAAGAAGAACCGTCCACCAGGACGAGGGGGGCTTGGCTCATGAGCAGGATCAACCTTTTCGGCGGGTCCGGCGCTAGAATAGCGGGACCGTTGACGACAAAGGGACAAGGTTATCATGCGCACACTAAATCGCCTGTTGCTGGCTGGCTTGTTTGTAACCGTTCCGTTGGCCGTCATGGCGGCGGACGATGCACCGACACCAGAGCCGGAAGTCACTATCCGCACGGAAGGGGATAAAACCATCCAGGAGTACCGTCAAAACGGTTTCCTGTATGCAATCAAGGTCACCCCGAAGGGCGCACCACCGTATTTCCTGGTGCGCGCGGACGGGACCGATGCAAATTTCATCCGCTCGGATCAGCCGGATATGCTGATTCCGTCGTGGAAGATCTTTGAGTGGAAGTAGTTTCTTAATTTCAATCGGCGCTGGCTCAAGCAGCGGCGCCCGTACTGGCAGTTCAAACATGTCTGTGTTCACCCCGCTGGCTCGGCCCGAGCTGGAAACCTTTCTCGCCCCTTACGGGCTCGGCCGCCTGCTTGATTTCCAGGGGATTGCCGCCGGTAGCGAAAACACCAATTTCTTCATCAGCCTGGAGCAGGGCGAATTTGTCCTGACCCTGGTTGAGCGCGGTCCGGTTCAGGAGATGCCGTTCTTCATTGAACTGCTCGACGTGCTGCATGACGCCGACCTGCCTGTGCCTTATGCCTTGCGCACCACCGATGGCGTCGCCTTGCGCGAACTGGCCGGCAAACCTGCGCTGTTGCAGCCACGTCTGGCCGGCAAGCACATCAAGGAAGCCAATGCGCAGCATTGCGCTCAAGTGGGCGAGTTGCTCGGCCATCTGCATCTGGCGACCCAGGCCAACATGATCAAGCGCAAGACCGATCGCGGCCTGGACTGGATGCTGGAAGAGGGCACGCAGTTGCTGTCGCACCTCAATGCCGAGCAAAGCGATTTGCTGCAACGGGCGCTGGACGAAATTACACAACAGAAGACGAAAATTCTGGCGCTGCCGCGAGCCAATATCCACGCCGACCTGTTCCGCGATAACGCGATGTTCGAAGGCACGCACCTGACCGGGTTGATCGACTTCTATAACGCGTGTTCGGGGCCAATGCTCTACGACGTGGCGATCGCCTTGAACGACTGGTGTTCGGACGAGAGCGGGTTGATCGACGGGCCGCGGGCTAGGGCGTTGCTTGGCGCTTATGCAGCGCTGCGACCGTTCACGGCGGCCGAGGCGGAATTGTGGCCGACCATGCTCCGAGTGGCGTGTGTGCGGTTCTGGTTGTCGCGGTTGATCGCCGCCGAGTCGTTTGCCGGGCAGGACGTGTTGATTCACGATCCGATGGAATTTCAGCAGCGTCTGGCGCAGCGGCAGAAGGTCAGCACGCCGCTGCCGTTCGCGCTTTAAATTGTGGTGAGGGGGCTTGCCCCCGTCGGGTTGCGAAGCAGCCCCGCTTAATGAATTTGCAGGGGAGCGCTTCGCGCTCCAACGGGGGCAAGCCCCCTCGCCACAGGTCTACGGGACGCTTACAACGACTCCAGACACCCCGCCAAATCATTCCCCAATTTCTCCAGCACCTGCTCATACCCCTGGGCGGTCGCTGGCGTGTAACCGCCCAGCGCGTCCAGTTCCGCCAGCTTCACCGGCAGACCCGCCACCAGGGTTTCCGCCAGGCGCGGGCGCAGAGGCGGTTCGCTGAACACGCAGGTTTTGCCGACTTCCTCTAATCGAGTGCGCATCGCCGCGACGTGCTGGGCACCGGGCTGGACCTCGGCGGCGACGCTGAATACGCCGGCATGCTTGAGGCCGTAGGCGTCTTCAAAGTAGTCGAAGGCCTCGTGGAATACGAAGTACGGTTTGCCCGCGATGCCGGCCAGGCGCGCCTTCAAGCGAAGATCCATGGCGTCCAGGCGCTCATCGAACGCCTTGAGGTTGCTCTGATAACGCGCGGCATTGGCCGGATCGGCTGCACTCAAATCAGCGGCCATTTTTGTGGCAATGACACGGGCGTTGACCGGCGAAAGCCACAAGTGCGCGTCCAGGCTGCCGGGGCGGTGATCGTGATCATGCTCGTCGGCTTCATCGGCGTGTGAGTGGCTTTCTTCGGCGAAATGTCGCAGTTTCAGGCCCGGCAGATCCTGCACGGCGACGCTGGGTAGCGTACGACCATTCAGCACGCGGGGCAGGAAACCTTCCATGCTCGGACCGATCCAGTAAACCAGATCCACCGATTGCACCTTCCGTACGTCGGATGGGCGCAAGGCATAGTTATGAGGCGAGGCACCGGGCGGCAGCAAGACTTCCGGAATCGCCACGCCGTCCTGCACCGCCGCGGCGATCAGCTGTAGAGGCTTGATACTGGTGAGAACTTTGACTTCGGCATGAGCTGAACCGATCAGCAGAAAACTGGCGACAAATGCGACAAAGATAGAAAAAAGTCGGGACACGATGACCACTCGAAGAGGCGAGAACGGGTAACATAATAACGTCTCTCACAAAACTCGTCGCCGCTCATGCCTAAAACACCGATTGCCAGCCGTCCCCACGACCACTCTCATTGCGTCCATAGCGCATTGTCTGAGGCCGATGTCCTGTGCGCACGTCAAGGCCTGCGCCTGACCGCCTTGCGCCGACGGGTGCTGGAACTGGTCTGGCAAAGCCACAAACCGTTGGGTGCCTACGACATTCTCGCCGTACTCAGCGAGCAGGATGGCCGCCGTGCGGCGCCGCCCACTGTGTACCGTGCGCTGGACTTCCTGCTGGAAAACGGCCTGGTACACCGCATCTCCTCGCTGAACGCCTTTGTCGGCTGCAATCACCCGGGACACGCTCACCAAGGCCAGTTCCTGATTTGCCGCGAATGCCACGCCGCCATCGAGCTCGAACAGAAATCCATCAGCGACGCGATCATCAGTAGCGCCAAGGATGTCGGATTTGTCGTTGAAGGCCAGACTGTTGAAGTGGTCGGCCTCTGTTCGGGTTGCCAGGGGGTTTGATGAGCAACGCGCTGATCCGCCTCGAGCAGGTTGCCGTCACCTTTGCCGGGCAAAACGTGCTGGATAACATCGAGCTGAGCGTCGAGCCCGGGCAGATCGTCACCCTGATCGGCCCTAACGGCGCCGGCAAGACCACGCTGGTTCGCGCTGTACTTGGTCTGTTGAAACCGGACAGTGGCAGCGTGTGGCGCAAGCCGAAACTGCGGGTCGGCTACATGCCGCAAAAACTTCACGTCGATCCGACGCTGCCGCTGTCGGTGCTGCGCTTCTTGCGTCTGGTGCCGGGCGTGGACCGCGCCATGGCCTTGTCGGCACTCAAGGAAGTCGGCGCCGAACAGGTGATCGACAGTCCGGTGCAAAGTGTTTCCGGCGGCGAAATGCAGCGGGTGCTGCTGGCCCGGGCATTGCTGCGCGAGCCGGAACTGCTGGTGCTCGACGAACCTGTGCAAGGCGTCGATGTGGCCGGACAGGCCGAGCTCTACAGCCTGATCACGCGATTGCGCGACCGTCACGGCTGCGGCGTGTTGATGGTGTCTCACGATCTGCACCTGGTAATGAGTACCACCGACCAGGTGGTCTGCCTCAACCGTCACGTCTGCTGCTCCGGTCATCCCGAGCAAGTCAGTAGTGATCCGGCTTTCGTCGAGCTGTTCGGAAAGAACGCACAAAGCCTGGCGATTTATCACCACCATCACGACCACGCCCATGACTTGCATGGCTCGGTGGTCAGCGCCGTCCCATCGGTCTCTACCCACGTTCACGGAGATAGCTGCAAGCATGGCTGATTTTCTGCTCTACGCCCTGCTTGCAGGCCTGGCCCTGGCGTTGGTCGCGGGCCCTCTGGGTTCGTTCGTGGTCTGGCGGCGCATGGCCTATTTCGGCGACACCCTTTCCCATGCCGCGCTGCTCGGCGTGGCGCTGGGGTTTCTGCTGGATGTCAGCCCGACCGTGGCGGTCACCGTAGGCTGTTTGCTGCTGGCGGTGTTGCTGGTGACCTTGCAACAGCGCCAACCGCTGGCGTCTGACACGCTTTTGGGAATTCTCGCACCGAGCACGCTCTCTTTGGGCCTGGTCGTACTAAGCTTCATGCACGAAGTGCGGATCGACCTGATGGCTTATCTGTTCGGCGACTTGCTGGCGATCAGCCCGACCGATCTGGCCTGGATACTCGGCGGCAGCACGGCCGTTCTGGCGTTGCTGGTGACGTTGTGGCGGCCATTGCTGGCCATCACGGTGCATGAAGAGCTGGCCAGGGTTGAAGGCCTGCCGGTGGCGGCGTTGCGTTTGACCCTGATGTTGCTGATCGCCGTGGTGATCGCGGTGGCGATGAAAATCGTCGGGGTGTTGTTGATTACGTCATTGCTGATCATCCCGGCGGCTGCGGCACAACGTCACGCCCGGTCACCGGAGCAGATGGCGCTGGGCGCGAGCCTGCTGGGTATGCTCGCGGTCTGTGGCGGGCTGGCATTGTCATGGTTCAAGGACACCCCGGCGGGCCCATCGATTGTTGTGACGGCCGCCGCACTGTTTCTGCTGAGTTTTGTCCTGCCCCGTCGAGGGGTGTAGACTTGCTCGTTTTTTGCGCAAATAGAGAGTCGCAGGAATGAAGCTGTTCCCCTCCCGTTATCTGCTCCTTGTCGCATTTTCATTGCTACTGGGCGCTTGTCAAAGCACGCCACCGGCGGCCCCCGAGGCTAGCGGTGCACGGGCCACGGCCATCGCACAGCTGCAACAAAGCCTGGCCAGCAGCGAACTGGCGACTGCCGAAGATCAATTGGCGGCCTTGCAGGCCGAGTCGCCCAATGATCCATCCCTTGAGCAATACCAGCGGCAACTGGCCGAAGCCTATCTGCACCGCAGTCGGATCGTGCTGCAAAAAGGTGATGTGAATGCCGCTGCCACGGCGTTGAGCCGTGCTCGGGCGTTGATGCCGAAGGCTCCGGCGCTGACCGGTGGGGTCAACAATGCCATTGTTGATGCCCGCAAAGCTGAACTCGATAGAGCCGAAGCTGCGCTCATGGCTGCCGAAGCCAAGCCACAGGCCAAGGTTATTGATCCGACGGCTGAAAGCACCACGGTAGCGTTGAACCTGACGGATATGACCAAGCTTCGTCGCCAACTGGATGCGATCGCCGCCGATGTGGTGAATTACCAGTGCGATGTGAGCATTCAGGCGCCACGCACCCAGGACTTCCCTTGGTTGACCACGTTGCTGACCAAACGCGTGAAGAAGCTCGATTCGGATTTTGATCTGAATCTGGAGAAGCAGATTTTGCACAATGTGCCGGCGCAGATGGTTTTGAGTCCGCGTAAACCCTAAAAGCATCGCGGGCAAGCCCGCTCCCACAATGGATCGGCGGTGATCACAAGTCTGTGATCAACCACATACCCTGTGGGAGCGGGCTTGCCCGCGATGGCGTCCTGACTACCGATACAAAACCTTAAGCCGGAATCGCCTTGGCTTTCGGCTCCCTGTCCCACACCCGATGCTGCCCGATCGCGGCAAAAAACGGTTTGATCAACTTCGCATCCGTGCCCACGATCAACCCCGCATCAGCCTCGAGCTTCAACACATCCAGCAACTGTTTGGCCTCGCCCTGCAGCGCAATCGCTTTCAAGTGCTTGTACGCCTCCAGCACGTAATGCAGCGCCACGCCGTCAGTGCTCAACGCCTTGATCGACGCCGCGCCACCGGGCACAAACACCGCATCAAACGCCACCGACGGCAAGCCTTCCATCGACGCATCGACCGGCAATGGCTTGCCATCGGCGGTGGTCACAGGCGCAGACGTCGGGCCGAGCAGTTTGGCGTGGGCACCTTCGGCCGTCAGCGCTTTCTTCATGGCATCAATCGCCGCACCATCGACGCCATTGGCTGCCAGGATGGCCACTTTGCGGGTTTTTATGTCCGCCGGCAGCAAGTTGGCCTGACTCAGCGCCGGCGAGCGATCCAGTGAGGTTTTGCGTACTTCGACCGTCCCGGCTTTGGGCGCGGGCAACCCCAGGTTCTGCGCCACGCGCTTGGCCAGTTCCAGATCAATGTTGGCCAGAATCTCATTCACCTGGCGCGCGCGGATAAACTCCCTCTCGACCTTGCCCAGCTCGAAGCTGTACGCCGAGATGATGTGCTCTTGCTCGTGCTTGCTCATGCTGTGGAAAAACAGCCGCGCCTGGGAGAAGTGGTCGCTGAACGATTCGCTGCGCTGACGGATCTTGTTGGCGTCAATGCGCTCTGGATAACTTTCGAAACCGCCATCTTGTGCTGCCGGCGGCGTTTCTTTCGGCCAGCCGCTATCAATGGAGTTCGGCTCGTAAGACGCGCGGCCCTTGTCGATGGTGGAGCGATGCAACGCGTCCCGTTGACCATTGTGGAACGGTGCCACCGGACGGTTGATCGGGATCTCGTGAAAGTTCGGTCCACCGAGTCGGCTGATTTGCGTATCGGTGTAGGAAAATAGCCGACCTTGCAGCAATGGATCGTTGGAAAAGTCGATTCCCGGCACGATATGTCCAGGGCAGAAGGCGACCTGTTCGGTTTCGGCAAAGAAGTTGTCGGGGTTACGGTTGAGGGTCATTTTGCCCAGTGGGGTGATCGGCACCAGTTCTTCCGGGATCAGCTTGGTCGGGTCGAGGATGTCGAAGTCGAATGTATGTTCGTTCTCCTCCTCGATGATCTGTACGCCCAGTTCCCATTGCGGGTAGTCGCCCATCTCGATCGACTCCCAGAGATCGCGGCGGTGGTAATCGGTGTCTTTACCGGCGAGTTTCTGCGCTTCATCCCACACCAGCGAACAGGTCCCGGCAGTGGGGCGCCAGTGGAATTTGACGAAGCGCGATTTACCTTCGGCATTGATGAGGCGGAAGGTGTGCACGCCGAACCCTTGCATGCTGCGCAGGCTTTTCGGGATCGCCCGGTCGGACATGGTCCAGATCACCATGTGCGCCGACTCCGGCACCAGAGAGACAAAATCCCAAAAGGTATCGTGAGCCGAGCCACCGGTAGGGATCTCATTGTGCGGCTCGGGTTTTACCGCATGCACGAAGTCCGGAAACTTGATCGCATCCTGAATGAAAAACACCGGCATGTTGTTGCCCACCAGGTCGAAGTTGCCTTCGTCGGTGAAAAACTTCACCGCGAAACCTCGTACGTCCCGCACGGTATCGCCCGACCCACGAGGGCCCTGCACCGTGGAGAAACGGGCGAAGACCGGGGTTTTTTGGTTTGGGTCTTGTAGGAACCCGGCCTTGGTCAGCACGGAATGGGTTTCATAGCTCTGGAAGTAACCGTGAGCACCGGTGCCGCGAGCGTGGACGATGCGCTCGGGAATGCGCTCATGGTCAAAATGCGTGATCTTTTCACGCATGATGAAGTCTTCCAGCAATGATGGCCCGCGGGCGCCGGCCTTCAACGTGTTCTGGTTGTCCGAGATTTTCACGCCCTGGTTGGTGCGCAAGGCCTGATCAGTGGCGTCGGAACGAAATTGCTCCAGGCTGTCGAGCTTGGCATTGGTGTTCCCGCGGTCCGGGGTATCGGTCCCGGCCAGTGCGCTTTTGGTTGCGGCAGGTTTTTTAATACTCATCAGACAAAACTCCTCGTTGCGATTCCCGCCGTAGCCAGGATTCTTGAGCAATACCCCAGGCACGGACCGGGGGCGTTTTCGAGTTGCCTAATTAGTGACTGATGTCGTTTTGCGCCGTTCCTTTTTTCTAACCTTTGATCGCGTTATTGCCAAATGGAAGGTTGAATACGGAATAAATGCTAATAACCTCTATACGGACAGGCTAAAATGCGCGCCCGGCTAACCGCTGATCCTTTTCCAACGCGCCCCACAAGGTTCGCTACGTGATCGAGTTTCAAAACGTCCACAAAACCTACCGCGTCGCCGGTAAGGATATTCCCGCCCTGCATCCGACCAGTCTGACGATTGAGAACGGTCAGGTCTTTGGCCTGATCGGCCATTCCGGCGCGGGAAAAAGTACCCTGCTGCGTCTGATCAATCGCCTGGAAGAGTCCAGTGGCGGCAAGATATTGGTCGACGGCGAAGAAGTCACCGCGCTCGACGCCAACAGCCTGCGGCGCTTCCGTCAGCAGGTCGGGATGATCTTCCAGCACTTCAACTTGCTGGCGTCCAAGACCGTGGCCGACAACGTCGCGCTGCCGCTGACCCTGGCCGGCGAAATGTCCCGTAGCGAGATCGACCAGCGTGTGGCCGAATTGCTGAAACGAGTCGGCCTGTCCGACCACGCCAGGAAGTACCCGGCGCAGTTGTCCGGCGGCCAGAAGCAACGCGTCGGCATTGCCCGCGCCCTGGCGACCAAGCCGAAAATCCTGCTGTGCGACGAAGCCACCAGCGCACTGGACCCGCAGACCACGGCGTCGGTCCTGCAATTGCTGGCCGAGATCAATCGCGAGCTGAAGCTGACCATCGTGTTGATCACCCACGAGATGGACGTGATCCGCCGCGTCTGCGACCAGGTTGCGGTGATGGACGCTGGCGTGATCGTCGAGCAAGGTTCGGTGGCTGAGGTGTTCCTGCATCCGAAACACCCGACCACCAAGCGCTTCGTGCAAGAAGACGAGCAGATCGACGAAAGCGAACAGCGCGACGACTTTGCTCATGTTCCAGGGCGTATCGTGCGTCTGACCTTCCAGGGCGAATCGACCTACGCACCATTGCTAGGCACTGTCGCTCGCGAAACGGGTGTGGACTACAGCATCCTGGCCGGTCGTATCGACCGCATCAAAGACGTGCCCTACGGGCAGTTGACCCTGGCTGTTACCGGTGGCGACATGGAAGCGGCGTTCGCCCACTTCACTGCAGCTGACGTCCACATGGAGGTGCTGCGCTGATGGAAGTCCTGACAAGTTTCTTCGTCAATATCGACTGGTACGAAATCTGGCTGGCCACCGGCGATACCTTTCTGATGCTCTTCGGTTCGCTGTTGTTTACCGTTTTGCTCGGCCTGCCCCTGGGCGTGCTGTTGTTCCTCTGCAGCCCGCGTCAGTTGCTGGAAGCCAGGGGCGTCTACGCGATGCTGTCGCTGGTGGTGAACATCCTGCGTTCGCTGCCGTTCATCATTCTGCTGATCGTGATGATTCCGTTCACGGTGTTGATCACCGGTACGTCCCTCGGTGTCGCTGGTGCGATCCCGCCGCTGGTAGTGGGCGCTACGCCATTCTTCGCGCGGCTGGTGGAAACCGCCCTGCGTGAAGTGGATCGCGGCATCATCGAGGCGACCCAGGCCATGGGCGCGACGACCCGGCAGATCATCACCAATGCCTTGCTGCCGGAAGCCCGCCCAGGCATCTTCGCGGCGATTACGGTGACAGCCATTACACTGGTGTCCTACACGGCGATGGCGGGTGTCGTCGGCGCGGGTGGTTTGGGCGACCTGGCGATCCGTTTCGGTTACCAGCGTTTCCAGCCTGATGTGATGGTCGTGACGGTGATGTTGCTGCTGGTGATCGTTCAGGTGCTGCAAACCGTTGGCGACAAGTTGGTTGTACATTTTTCCAGGAAATAAACAGTTCTCGTAAATGACAATTGAGCCGGCCATTCGCTGGCAGGCGCCGAATTCAGGCGCCTCAAAAGGAGTTAGCTGAATGAAAAAACTACTCGTCGCGTTCGCTGCCGTTGCAGCCTTTTCCGCTCACGCTGCCGATACCCTGACTGTCGCGGCGACCCCGGTCCCGCACGCAGAAATCCTCGAATTCGTGAAACCGGCCCTGGCCAAGGAAGGCGTGGACCTGAAGGTCAAAGTCTTCACCGACTACATCCAGCCGAATGTGCAGGTGGCGGAAAAACGTCTGGACGCCAACTTCTTCCAGCACCAGCCGTACCTCGATGAATTCAACAAGGCCAAGGGCACCAATCTGGTGGCCGTTGCTGGCGTGCACCTGGAACCGCTGGGCGCTTACTCCAGCAAGTACAAAGCGCTGACCGAGCTGCCAGGCGGCGCCAACGTGGTGATCCCGAACGACGCCACCAACGGCGGCCGTGCGCTGTTGCTGCTGGCGAAGGCTGGCCTGATCAAGTTGAAGGATTCGAATAACATCCTCGCGACCGTGAAGGACATCACCGAGAACACCAAGGACCTGAAATTCCGTGAACTGGAGGCCGCGACCATCCCGCGCGTGCTGACCCAGGTCGACCTGGCCCTGATCAACACCAACTACGCGCTGGAAGCCAAGCTTGATCCGTCCAAGGACGCGCTGGTCATCGAAGGCAGCGACTCGCCTTACGTGAACATCCTCGTTGCTCGTCCGGACGACAAGGACAGCGCCGCGATGCAGAAACTGGTTGCTGCCTTGCACAGCCCGGAAGTGAAAGCCTTCATCCTCGAGAAGTACAAAGGCGCGGTAGTGCCGGCGTTCTGAATTAACCCGCTACAACCGATCGTTCCCACGCTCTGCGTGGGAATGCAGCCAGGGACGCTCTGCGTCCCAAGAGCGGACGCAGAGCGTCCGGTGAGGCATTCCCACGCGGAGCGTGGGAACGATCAGATACAAAAAACCGCAGCCATGGGCTGCGGTTTTTTTTGGCTTGTCGATTTATTTGCGGTTAAGCATCACCGGCAACTGCTCTACCAGTTTCACGTTGTTCAACGGCGCCCGAATGAACCCACGCTGCGTCCCGTCCGGCCCGATCACCGCCAGGTTGCCGCTGTGGTCGACGGTGTAGTTCGGCTTGCTGGTATCCGCCGGAATGAACGGAATGCTCACCGCATTGGCCAGTTTCTGGATGTCTTCCACCGACGAAGCCGTCAGCCCCTGGAACTGTGGATCGAAGTAGCCGAGGTACTGCTTGAGCTGCTGGGGCGTGTCGCGATTCGGGTCGACGCTGACCAGAATGATCTGCAACTTGGCCACAGCCTCTGGCGGCAGCTCGCTTTTGATCTGACGCAGTTGGGCGAGGGTGGTCGGGCAGATGTCGGGGCAGAAGGTGTAGCCGAAGAACAGCAGCGACCATTTGTCTTTCAGCTCGTTGACCGCCACTGGCTTGCCGTTTTGATCGGTCATGGTGACGGTCGGCAGGTTGCGGCTTTGCGGTAGCAGAATGATCCCGGCATCGATCAGGGCCGTCGGATCGCCCTCGCCTTTGCCGGACAGCACTTTGTTGATGGTCAGGCCCAGGACCAGCGCGATCAGGGCGACGAGGATGAAGACGGTTTTCTGGGTTCGAGTCATAGGTTCAACAGTAAGTAGTGGTCTACGAGCAGGGCGATAAACAGCAGGAACAAGTAGTAAATAGAGTACTTGAAGGTGTTGATCGCCGCGTGCGGCCGAGTGCCACGGTACAGCACCACGGCCCATTGCAGAAACCTCGCGCCCAGTCCCAGCGCGCAAACCAGGTAGAGCACGCCGCTCATGTGGATCACGTACGGCATCAAGCTCACGGCCAGCAGCGCGAAGGTATAAAGCAGGATGTGGACCTTGGTGTAGTGCTCACCATGGGTCACCGGCAGCATCGGGATGTCGGCCTTGGCGTATTCCTCTTTGCGGTGAATGGCCAGGGCCCAGAAGTGCGGCGGGGTCCAGGCGAAGATGATCAGCACCAACAGCAAGGGTTCGGCGCTGACATGCCCGGTGGCGGCGGTCCAGCCGAGCAGGGGCGGGGCGGCGCCGGCCAGGCCTCCGATGACGATGTTTTGCGGCGTCGCGCGTTTGAGGAAACCGGTGTAGACCACCGCATAGCCGAGCAGCGAGGCCAGGGTCAGCCACGCCGTCAGCGCATTGGTGAAGATCAGCAGTACGGCTTGCCCAAGCACCGCCAATACCAAGGCAAATGTCAGCGCGGCCGCCGGCGACACCCGGCCCTCGGCCAAGGGACGTTTGTGTGTGCGGGCCATGACCGCATCGATGCGCCGGTCCACCACATGGTTGACCGCCGCTGCACCACCGGCACACAGGGCGATCCCCAGATTGCCGAACACCAGCACCGTCCACGGCACCCCGGCGCGAGTCGCGAGGAACATGCCGACCAGCGAGGTGATGAGCATCAGCACCACCACTTTCGGCTTGGTCAGCTCCAGATAGTCACGCCAGATCGCCTGACTGTGACGTGCGCCGATCAGAGTCGCCATGGCATCTCTCCTTTTATTGTTATGGGCCCGGCTGAGTGTTTGCGCGGGCTGAACCGCCAGCGCGCAGGGGGTTGCTGCTTGACCCGAACCAGACTGGTTCGCGCGTGATAATTGACCAGCACCAACGTCAGCAACAGCGCCGCGCCACCCGCGTTATGCGCGACGGCCACTGGCAGTGGCAGGTGAAACAGCACGTTGCTGATGCCAAGGGTGATTTGTGCGGCGAGGGCGATCAGCACCAACCCGGCCAACCGCGTCATGCCGACGACTTTCAGTTGCCAGGCCAACCCCAGCAACACCAGGGTTACCAGCAATGCACCGATGCGGTGAGTCAGATGAATCGCCGTACGCGCATCGCTGTCCAGTTGCCCGCCGAGGTAATTGGGACCGATGTGTTGACTCAGATGAAAGCCGTTGGCGAAGTCTGCGGGCGGCAGCCATTGCCCATGACAGGTCGGGAAGTCGATACAGGCCACCGCCGCGTAGTTGGAACTGACCCAGCCACCCAAGGCAATTTGCAGGATCACCAGCAGCAACCCGGCAGTCGCCCAGTACTGCAAACGTCGGGGCACGGTCAGCGCTGGCAGTACGCCGGACAGGCGCAACGTCAGCAAAAACAACAGGCTCAACGTCGCAAAGCCGCCGAGCAAATGCCCGGTGACCACTTGCGGCCAGAGCTTGAGCGTCACCGTCCACATGCCGAATGCCGCTTGGGCAATCACCACCGCCAGCAAAAACAACGGCAACTTCACCGGCTGCCCCGGGTGACGACGATGAACCCAGGCGCGACCCGCCAGCACCGAGATCAGCAGCCCCAACGTGCCGGCGAAGTAGCGGTGAACCATCTCGTTCCAGCCCTTATGGGCTTCCACGGGAGCGTCGGGAAAATGCAGTTCGGCATGGGCCAATTGAACTTCGCTTTGCGGCACGCTGATAAAGCCATAGCAACCCGGCCAGTCCGGGCAGCCGAGGCCGGCGTGGGTCAGGCGGGTGTAGGCCCCGAGCAACACCACAATCAGTGCCAGCAAGGTGGCAAACAGCGCGAGGCGAAATCCAGGTTTGGCCATGACGATGCCCTTATCCGATGTTCGACAGTTTCAGCAAATGGCGCAGGTCGTTGAGCAGATCCTTGCCTTTCACCGTCGGGTCGTAGCGCAGCACCAGATTGCCGTGAGGGTCGATGATCCACAGCTGCGGCACAGCCTTGTCGCCGGCAGTTTTGTGGAACTCGGTCAGGCTCAGTGGATAGCGCTGCAATTGAGGATACTCGCGCGTCAGCTTGGCGTCGTACTCACTGCTCAGCGGTTGCGCCATGGCCAAGGCATGACTGGCGCGCCCGGCATCACGGCCGAGGCCGATCTGGATCTGCCGCGCCAGGTACACCAGTTGCTGGCAGTCCACCGAGCACTCCTTGGGCGCGGTCACCAGTATCTGCCAACGATCCTCCTGCGCCTGCACGCCGAGGTCGGCGCGGGTCTGGCCGTTGCCGATCAGTTCGCCGTGATAGCTGCGACCTTCCGGCACCCAGAACTGCAATTTGTACATGCCGGTGGCGAGGATCATCGGACCGATCACCCCAAGCAGGATCAGCAGCAACTGCAATCGCCCCTTGCGCCGACTCACCGGCGATTTCGCTTCAGACATGCTGGGTGGATTCATGGCCGCTCCCATGGTGTTTCTCCTTTGCGTTGTGCCAGCCGAGATAGAGATAGAGGCCGAACAGGGCGATCGACATGGCGAACCACTGCACGGCATAAGCCAGGTGTTTTTCCGGTCCCATGGCGACTACCGGCCAGTCAGCCTGGTAAGTCGCGGGAGCGCTTTCTGCGCGTAATTCGTAGGCAAAACCTTCACGATCCAGCGCCGTCCAGAGCCTGGCCGGTTCGACCGCGGTGATCAGTTGTGGCCAGGTCGTGCTGTTCGGGTCGGCGTGCAACTGGAAGGTAGCGCCGGGGGAGACGTAGACCCAGGCAACGAGACTCAAGGCCTGAGTCGGCGTGGTGAATTGCGGTGGGATGCGGCGATCCGGCCACGGCAGCCAGCCGCGATTGACCAGCAGCCAGAGCCCGGTCGCCTGATCCTGAAACGGTTGCAGCAGTTCGACACCAACCTTGCCGTCGCGCTGACGGTTATCCAGCAACAGGCTGTGGGCGGCATCGAACTGGCCGTGCAGGTGAACCCGGCGGAAGGCCGGATCTGCGGCGTGTTGCAGTTCGGTGCTGGCCATCGGTTCGGCGGCGCGGCGCTCGGCGTAGCTTTGCAGCAGCGCACTTTTCTCTGCGCCCCGGCTCAATTGCCAGAACCCGAGTGACACCAGCATGGGCAACAACACCGCGACCACCAGGGTCGGCACGATGCCCGGCCGGAAACGCTTCATGGCGTCGCCAGAAAGTCGGTAGTCGCGATAGCTATACTCAAGTGCATCGCCTTTCCCCCGGAGTTTCACCATGCTCAAAGCAGCCATCGTCCTGATGCTGATTGCCACGGTTGTCAGCCTGTTCAGCGGCCTGTTTTTTCTGGTCAAGGACGACAGCAGCTCGAACCGCCTCGTCATTGCCTTGAGTGTTCGTGTTGCGCTGGCCGCCATTACCGTCGGCTTGATTGCCTGGGGTTTTTTCAGCGGCCAACTGGTGTCGCACGTACCTTGGTAAGCCTCAGAGCACGTAGACGAAAACGAAAAGACCGATCCACACCACGTCTACGAAGTGCCAGTACCAACTCGCCGCTTCAAACGCGAACTGATGGTCGGCATCGAAGTGCCCGCGCATGACCCGCATCAACATCACAAACAGGATGATGGTGCCGATGGTCACGTGGGCGCCGTGGAAACCGGTGAGCATGAAGAAGGTCGCGCCGTAGATGCCCGAACCGAGCGTCAGGCCCAGTTCGTGGTACGCGTGTATGTATTCTTCGGCCTGAAAACCAAGGAACGCGCAGCCCAGTAGCACGGTGAGCGCCAGCCAGATTTTCAGCGCGCCGCGATGGCCCTTTTTCAAGGCGTGGTGAGCGATGGTCACGGTGACGCTGGAACTCACCAGCAAGACGGTGTTGAGCAACGGCAGGCCCCAGGGACTGATGACGTCCTTGGGCGGCGGAAACAGTTTCGAATCAGGGTTGTTCAGCAACGGCCAGACGAACTCGAAATTAGGCCAGAGCATATGAGCGAGGCCTTTGGCCCCTTCACCCCCGAGCGCCGGGCCGGAAATGGCTCTGACATAAAACAGCGCGCCGAAGAACGCGATGAAGAACATCACCTCCGAGAAGATGAACCAGCTCATGCCCCAGCGGAACGAGCGATCCATCTGTGCGCTGTACAAGCCCTGGCGGCTTTCCTTGATGACCGTGCCAAACCAGCCGAACAGCATGTACGCCAGCAGCAGGCCACCGACGAAAAAGATCAGCGGGCCGTGGGACTCCGGCCGCGCCGCCTTCAGGTCGTTGAACCAGGTGGCCAGGCCGAACACGGTGACGAACATACCGATCGTGGCAATGATCGGCCATTTGCTCTGTGCCGGAACGTAATAATGCTCATGAGTTGCCATTTATTGTTCTCCTTATCGGGCACGCTTTAACGCCTAGCCACCAGTGTTTGCAGCAACAGCTGCGGGCGGATGACGTGCGGTGATATCGAACAGCGTGTAGGAAAGCGTCAGGTGCTTCACATCCTTGGGCATGTCACGGTCAACGATGAAACGTACCGGCATCTCGATCCGTTGACCGGGCTGCAGCACTTGCTGGGTAAAGCAGAAACATTCGGTCTTGTGGAAATACGCCGCCGCGGCGCTGGGCGCGATGCTCGGAACCGCCTGGGCGCTCATCGGCTGATCTGTAGGGTTGTGGGCGATGAAGATCATCTCGTTCACCGCTCCCGGATTCGCCGTCAGCTCATCGCTCTTGGGGTAGAAATCCCACGACATGTCGGCGGAATTGGTCGACAGAAACTGCACGCGAACCTGCCGCGAGGTGTCGACCGTTTGCTCGCCCTCATACTGCCCGCCGGTCTTGCCGTTGATGCCGAATGCCTTGCACATCACGTCGTAGATCGGCACCAGGGCAAACCCGAAGACAAACATCGCCACCACCACCAGCAACAGGCGCGTGACCAGTTTCTTCAAAGAAATAGAGTCAGCCATCGCTTCTAACCTCCGCAGAGAACCCTATGGGAGCTGCCCTTTGTGGCGAGGGAGCTTGCTCCCGCTCGGCTGCGAAGCAGACGCAAACCTTTTGGGGCCGCTTCGCGACGCAGCGGGAGCAAGCTCCCTCGCCACACAGGCTCGCCCCCACAAAGGTCGCAGTGTTCATTTCACTTCCGGCGGCGTGGTGAAGGTGTGATACGGCGCCGGCGACGGAATGCTCCACTCCAGGCCTTCTGCTCCATCCCACGGCTTGGCCGGTGCCGGCTCGCCACCACGGATGGTCTTGATCACGATGAACAGGAAGAAGATCTGCGTGGCGCCGAACATGAATGCGCCGATCGACGAGACCATGTTGAAGTCGGCGAACTGCAGGTTGTAGTCGGGAATCCGCCGTGGCATGCCCGCCAGCCCTACGAAGTGCATCGGGAAGAACGCCAGGTTCATGCCGATGAACGAGAGCCAGAAGTGCAGCTTGCCGAGGGTTTCGTCGTACATGTGGCCGGTCCATTTCGGCAGCCAGTAGTAGGCCGAGGCGAAGATCCCGAAGATCGCCCCCGGTACCAGTACGTAATGGAAGTGCGCGACCACAAAGTAGGTGTCCTGGTACTGGAAGTCCGCCGGGGCGATGGCCAGCATCAACCCGGAGAACCCGCCGATGGAAAACAGGATCACGAACGCCACCGCAAACAGCATCGGTGTCTCGAAGGTCAGCGAGCCTTGCCACATGGTGCTGGCCCAGTTGAACACCTTCACGCCGGTCGGCACCGCGATCAGCAATGTGGCGTACATGAAGAACAACTCGCCCACCAGCGGAATGCCAACCACGAACATGTGGTGCGCCCAGACGATGAACGACAGGAACGCGATACTCGCCGTCGCATAGACCATCGAGGTGTAGCCGAACAGCGGCTTGCGCGAGAAGGCCGGAATGATCGAGCTGACGGCACCGAAGGCCGGCAGGATCATGATGTACACCTCGGGGTGACCGAAGAACCAGAACACGTGCTGGAACAACACCGGGTCACCACCACCGGCGGCACTGAAGAAACTGGTGCCGAAGTGGATGTCCATCAGCATCATCGTCACGCAGCCGGCCAGTACCGGCATCACCGCGATCAGCAGGAACGCGGTAATCAGCCAGGTCCAGACGAACAGCGGCATTTTCATCAACGTCATGCCGGGGGCGCGCAGGTTGAGGATGGTGGCGATCACGTTGATCGCGCCCATGATCGAACTGATCCCCATCAAGTGGATGGCGAAGATGAAGAAGGTCACGCTTTCCGGTGCGTAGGTCGTCGACAGTGGGGCGTAGAACGTCCAGCCGAAGTTCGGTCCGCCGCCGGGGGTGAACAGGGTCGATACCAGCAGGATGAACGCCGCCGGCAATAGCCAGAAGCTGAAGTTGTTCATCCGTGGCAGTGCCATATCCGGCGCGCCGATCATCAACGGGATCATCCAGTTGGCGAGGCCGACGAAGGCCGGCATCACCGCACCGAAGACCATCACCAGACCGTGCATGGTGGTCATCTGGTTGAAGAATTCCGGCTGGACGATTTGCAGTCCCGGCTGGAACAACTCGGCACGAATCACCATCGCGAACGAGCCGCCCAGCAGGAACATGGAGAACGCGAACCACAGGTACAGCGTGCCGATATCCTTGTGGTTGGTCGTCAGCACCCAGCGCATCAGGCCTTTGGCTGGGCCGTGGGCGTGGGCGGTGCCGGTATGAACATGGTCGTCGACGACAGCAGTCATGTCCTGTCTCCTGCAAACAGATGGGCTGGGCAGGCCGGGGCGCGATGCCCCGACGGGTTGCTTACGTGCGCAATAGACCGGGTCATTTGCTTTCCGCCTGTTTCAGCTCCAGCACTTCTTTAGGGGTGACCATGTCGCCTTTATTGTTGCCCCAGGCGTTACGTTCGTAGGTCACGACCGCTGCGATATCGACTTCCGAGAGCTGCTTGCCGAACGCCGCCATGGAGGTTCCGGGCTTGCCGTGGAAGACAATGCCCAAGTGATCCTTGATCGGTCCGGTAGCGATTTTCGAGCCCTTGAGCGCCGGGAACATCGGCGGCAGGCCCTGACCTTCGGCCTGGTGACAGGCGACGCAGGTGGTGTGATAGACCTTGTCGCCGCGCTCCTTGAGCTCCTCGAGGGTCCATTCCTTGCTGGTCAGCTCTTTGAGTTGGAGGGCTTCAGCCTTGCGTTCGGCCAGCCATTTTTCGTAATCGGCCTTTTCCTTGACCTCGACCACGATCGGCATGAAACCGTGGTCCTTGCCGCACAATTCGGCGCATTGACCGCGGTAGAGGCCGGGTTTGTCGACACGGGTCCAGGCTTCGTTGACGAACCCCGGAATCGCATCGCGCTTGACTGCAAAGGCCGGCACCCACCAGGAGTGGATAACGTCGGCGGAAGTCACCAGGAAGCGCACCTTGGCGCCGATCGGCAGCACCAAAGGCTTGTCGACCTCCAGCAAGTAGTGCTCGCTCTTGGCTTCCTTGTTGTTGATCTGATCGGCAGGCGTGGTCAGGTTGCTGAAGAACTCGACATCCTGGCCCAGGTATTTGTAGTGCCACTTCCACTGATAGCCGGTGACCTGGATATCGATATCCGGCTCACTGGCGTCGTACATCTTGATCAGGGTTGCGGTCGCGGGAACCGCCATGGCCACCAGGATCAGGAAGGGCACGATGGTCCAGAGGATTTCGACGGTGGTACTTTCATGAAATTTTGCGGCCACCTGCCCGGTCGAGCGGCGGTGGAGAATCATCGACCAGAACATGGCGCCGAAGACGATGACGCCGATCACTACACAGATCCAGAAAATGGTCATGTGCAGGTCAAATACTGCGTGACTGATTTCAGTCGCTCCAGGCGCCATATTCACAGTCCAGGCCGCTTGCGCCTGACTGAAAATCGACCACAACAGGAGGCCCATCCAGACATGTGGATGTCGCATCATTGCGGGTTCCCCTTATAGTTCTTTTTATCCCGCCGGCTTTCACCTGCGGCAAGGGAGCGGCTTTTTCAGACTACGAACTTGAATCGCCGAGCCTTGCTGCGTGTGCAGTCGGGCGTCATCAGCTAACTCCATTCCCACCCGAGTATAGACAGCGACTGCCACCTCGCAACGTGATGGCGTAAATCATCTGAAACAGCTGGGACTTGCGTTCCAGGGCACGAATGGAGAAGGATGCAGACGAGTGGTGGCAAATCGATATAACTTTGATGTCTCAAGGATGAAATAATTATGACAAATGCGTCTTAGCATTTTTCGTATGCCAGCTAAGTTATGTCTTCCCTATTTCATTGCCTTTGTTTCCTGGAGTTTTCATGAACACCGCCGCATTGCGCGAGCAGATCCAAAAAGCCCAACAACACGAAGCCGAAACCGGCCTGCTGACTCGTCAGCTGGAAACCCAATTGCCACACCTTCACTCCGCCATCCAATTGCCGGATGTCGACGCCAACGGCGTGATGACGCGTTTTGTGGCCGCGTATATAGAGCAAGTGCCGGACCTGCTGGACGCAGCCAATGAAGTCGCCAGGGAAGCGGGTATCGAATCACAGATCAAACCGGTGCTGAAAATCGCCGAGCAGTTCTTCCTTCAGCCGCCAGCGATCATGGCCGGTCACGTGGGTCTGGACAGCCTGCTGGACGAAGCCTATCTGGCACACCGCCTGGTCGAAGAGGTCAATGACCTGTACATCAAGCATTTTGGCCAGCCACTGATCCCCTTGGACATGACGGTTGCCAACCTGATTGCCCACCAACTGATCGGCGAAGAGTTCGCCAATCAACTGGATGAGGCGGTGCATCACGCCGTGGACGAGATGCTCAATGAAGACAGTTTCGCGCTGGAGTCCGTCGAGGCCTACCGCGAGAAACTCAACAGCCCCGACACCGGCGCTGCATGGAAGCGCTGGCCGTGCCTGTCGCGCCAGTTGGGCGTCGGCCTGGAGCTGGATCAGCCAGCGGCTTGATTCGTTGCCCATAAAAAATCGCAGCCTGTTGGCTGCGATTTTTTTAAGCGGCTGCGGAGCCGACGCCCGTCGTGGTCCGCAATCGCCCTTCCAGCCTGCGCTTCAACCCCCGCGCTTCAATCAACAGTTTTGACCCCTTGGCCGCATTGGCCCGACTCCATTCTTCCAGCAACTCCAGGCACGAGTGATCGATGTAGCTCAGGTTATTGAGCGGCACATGCACCGTCGCGCCAGCCGGAATGGTTCCCAGCACCTGGGTCAGCGCCGGCACTTTGAGAAAGGTCGCTGCACCGATCAACCGCAATTCCATTTCGCCGTCCTTGGGCAGGTCGATCAGGCTGATTTTCAACCGCGAAGCCTTCCAGGCCAGTTTGGCCAGGGTCAGGCCGAAGCCGATCAGCACGCCAGTCAGCAGGTCGGTGAAGATGATCGCCAGGGCTGTTGCCGCGTAGGTGAACATCGGCATCCGGCCATAACGGCCCAGACCGCGGAAGGCCTTGAGGTCGACCAGTTTGAAACCGGTGTAAACCAGAACGCCCGCCAGGCTCGCCACCGGAATGCTTTGCAGCACGCTAGACAACAGCAACACGAAAGCCAGCAGCCACAAGCCATGGAAGATCGCCGACAGTCGCGTGGTGGCCCCTGCCTGGACGTTGGCCGAACTGCGTACGATCACGCCGGTCATTGGCAGCGCTCCGAGCAGGCCGCAAAGCATGTTGCCTACGCCTTGAGCCGACAATTCCCGGTCGAAGTCTGAGCGCTGGCCGCTGTGCATGCGGTCCACCGCAGCGGCTGAAAGCAGGGTTTCGGCGCTGGCGATAAACGCCACGGCAAATGCGGCGATCAGCAAGGTCGGGTCAGCCAGATTGAGCAAGTCGGCAGGCTTCAGCCAGTCGATGGCTTCTGCGAGGTTGGCCGGGACTTCCACGCGTTTGACCTGCAAGGCGAGCATCAGGCTGGCGACCGTCGCCAGGCCTACACCCAGCAGTGCGCCGGGAATGAAGCGCAGGGAATGGGGACGGAATTTCTCCCACAGCCACATCACCGCAATCGTCGACAGTCCGAGCAACCCGGCTTGCCAACCGAAGGAGGGCAAGGCCTGCACGACGGCAGCGGGGAAGGCTGCCAGGTTGTCCAGCCCCGAAGGCTTGGGCACGGCGTCGAGCATCACATGCACCTGTGACAACACGATCAGTACACCAATCCCGGCGAGCATGCCGTAGACCACTGCTGGCGCCGTCACTCGGAACCAGCAGCCCAATTTAAAGCGCCCGGCCAGCAACTGCAGAAAACCCGCCAGTAACAGGATCGGCCCGAGCATGGCGATACCATGCTGGCGCACCAGTTCGAACACCAGAACCGCCAAACCGGCCGCCGGGCCGCTGACTTGCAGTGGCGAACCGGCAAGCCAGCCCACCACCAGGCCACCGATGATGCCGGTGATCAAGCCTTTGGACGGCGGCAGCCCCGAGGCGATGGCGATGCCCATGCACAAGGGCAGGGCGACGAGAAACACAACCACGGATGCTAGTAGCTCCCGTGGCAGAACAGCTTTAAGTTGAGCAGCACGCATGGTGACTCTCCCGAAGTTTTCTTCAGGCATGGCGAAGCCAGGCTGCCTGATCGGCAGCCTCGGCTAAACCACACAATGATTTAGGAAGATTTAGAAGCGCGCTTTAGGCGTCGCCACCGGAATCGGATGGCTGCCATCGAGCGGCAGGAAACAACCCTTGTCCGCGTCGTAAGCTCTGATTTCGCTGGTTTCGATGTTGTAGATCCAGCCATGGATAAACAACTGACCATTGGCCATGCGCGAGGCTACCGACGGGTGCGTGCGCAAATGCTGCAGCTGGGCGATCACATTCTCCTCGGTGAGGACGTGCATGCTTTCGTTTTCGTCAGCGCAATGGCAGTTTTCCTGGACCATGGTTTTTGCCACTTCGGCATGACGCAACCAGGCTTTGACCGTCGGCATTTTTTCCAGGCTTTGCGGGTTGAGCACTGCGCGCATCGCGCCACAGTCGGAGTGCCCGCAAATGATGATGTGCTGCACGCCGAGGGCCAGGACGGCGTATTCGATCGCCGTGGATACACCGCCATTCATTTGCCCATAAGGCGGCACAACGTTGCCGACGTTACGGGTGACGAACAGATCGCCGGGGGCGCTTTGGGTGATCAGCTCGGGAACGATGCGCGAATCGGCGCAGGCGATGAACATCGCTCTGGGGCTCTGGGCCGTGGCGAGTTTTTTGAAGAGTTCTTCCTGCTGTGGAAAAACTTCGTGATGAAAATGCAAAAAGCCGTCAACGATATGCTGCAGCGCTGCATCGGCGGTTTCCGCCTCCGGTTGGGCTGAAGCCGACGCAGCCAACGGCTGTTTATCCTTGTCACTCATGATTCATCCTCTTTGGCGGAGTCAGGGAATTTTCCCGTTTTGTCCGGTGTGAAGCCAGTGGCTGTTTAAAAAACATCCAGGTCGAGAGCCTCGACCCATCAGTCACTCGATGAACAAGGTAGCGGTCGAAACTTAACTCAAACTGAATAAAACGCTCTAGAACGTGTGTTACAGCTCACAAAAAACGTGACTGGCGTAGTGGCAAAGTGCATTTCACCCTACTCAACCATAGGCCAATTGTCCTCAAATCAACGACATCTGGCGACCGGGCGGACAGAAGGCTTCGCAGTCCAGATTAAAACCTTCCCGACGATTGAGTCCCAGGCGTTTGATGGTTTTGGCAAAGCGCTGCGCCAGCAGATCGGCAAACGGCCCTTCGCCACGCATCCGGGCACCGAAGCGACTGTCGTAGAGCTCGCCGCCACGGCTTTGGCGAATCAGGCTCAACACATGCGCGGCACGCTGAGGATAGTGGGCCGCCAGCCATTCTTCGAACAGCGGTGCAACCTCCAGCGGCAAGCGCAGCATCATGTAGGCCGCACTTTGCGCCCCGGCGGCATGAGCTTCGGTGAGCAGGCTTTCGAGTTCACTGTCGTTGATCATCGGAATCATCGGCGAGCACAGAACGCCCACCTGAATTCCCGCTTCACGCATCACGCGGATTGCCCGCAACCGAGCCTTGGGTGCCGCGGCGCGCGGTTCGAGGATGCGTTTGAGCTCATCGTCCAGGGTAGTGAGGCTGATCATCACTGCTACCAGCCTCTGCTCGGCGAGTTCGGCCAGCAGGTCCAGATCCCGAAGAATCAGCGAGCCCTTGGTGATGATGGTCACGGGATGGCGATAGCGCAGCAGCACTTCGAGGGTTTTTCGGGTGATTTTGTGTTCGCGTTCGATCGGTTGATAAGGATCCGTATTGGAGCCCAGATTGATCGGCGCACATTGATAGCCGCGCTTGGACAGTTGTTCTTCCAGTACATCGGCGGCGTTGGTCTTGGCGATCAGTTTGGTTTCGAAATCCAGCCCTGGCGACATGTCCCAATAAGCGTGGCTGGGCCGTGCGTAGCAATAGATGCAACCGTGCTCGCAGCCGCGATAGGGATTGATCGAGCGATCGAAGGGCAAGTCCGGCGAGTTGTTGCGCGTGATGATGGTTTTCGCCGTTTCGATGCGCACCTCGGTGCCCTGGGTGATCGGCGCTTCCTGATACCAGCCGTCATCCTCGGCCACCGAGCGATTCGGCGCGAAACGGTTGTGCGGGTTGGTGGCGGTGCCGCGGCCGCGAGGTGGCACGGGAGTAGACATCGACAAGGGTCCTTTGGCTGTATGTTCATACAGTATAGGGGCTCGGCAGATTCGGCCAGTGCCGTTCGGCGCCTGGTTCTTTGTATTAAACGTTCGTCACTATGAGATACATATAACGACTGGAATAATTTTAAGAGCTATTAGTAATATCACCTCGCACGAAGTTGTCGTGACCAACTATTAAATGGAATTAATCAATGTCGAATTACAATCAGCGCGGTATTTTTTTGCAACTGATGCGAGCCTCTACTGTTAGTCCAAAAGAAGTTCGGGTTTCCATGCAGTTTGCACTAAAGGAAGAGGGTTACGATCCGGAAAACCGTGCTGTCACTTACGCTCTGCTGGACTCGAGCACCCGCGAGGCCGTATCGAACGACGGCGGCGTGACTTTCACCATGGGTACCGCCCCTGCTGATGTGGACGGCGATGGTGACATCGACGCACAAGACAAGGCTGTTCTGCTGGCCTTGGCGAGTGCCTATTCGAAGATCGTCAAACCTTAATCGCGATTGAGGTTGTAACTGAAATCTAAAAAAAGCGGTATGGAATTTCCCATACCGCTTTTTTATTTAATGAGTCGTCGTTTCGCCCTTGTCATCACTTGAAGTTGTTCTCAAATAGTCTTCCCTTACCGCCATTACATCACTGGCTTTAACAGGGCCCCCTTTGTTTCCCCAACTAGTGGCAATGAAACTCACCACATCCGCTACTTCCTGATCCGACAAGCGCCAGGCGAAACCGGGCATGGTAAAGGTCGAAGGTGCCGTGTGAGTCGCCGGCAGCGTGCCGCCCTTGAGTACGATGTGAATCAGCGACGTCGGATCCTGCGACTGCAACACCGGGTTGCCTGCCAGCGCCGGGAATACTTTAGTGTAGCCATGGCCATCGGTACGGTGACAGGCCGCGCAGTTGTCGATGTACACCGAAGCGCCGGGCTTGCTGTCGTCCCCGTTCCACAGCGCCTGTGCCACCTGTTTGTCGTACTGGTGCGGCTGATCATTGGGATCATTCGCCGGCAGGGACTTGAGGTAACGGGCAATCGCGGTCAGATCGTTGTCGGTCATGTACTGCATGCTGTGTGTCACCACATCACTCATGCCGCCAAACACGGCGCTGCGATCACTGCGGCCGGTCTTGAGGAACTGCACCAATTGTTCTTCGCTCCAGCTGCCGAGGCCGTCTTTGTGATCACCGCGCAGACTTTTCGCGATCCAGCCTTCCAATGGCGCACTGCCTGACAGAAATGCGCTGCCTTCGCCTGCATTCAGGGATTTTTCCTGCATGGTCAGGGCACGCGGCGTATGGCACGCGCCGCAATGTCCGAGACCTTCCACCAGATACGCCCCACGACTGACCACGGCATCTTCGCCGGGTGGCGCTTTGTAGTCCGCCACAGCCGGGGCGAACATCCAGCGCCAACCCGCAAGCGGCCAGCGCATGCTCAAAGGCCAGGGAATGTCGCTGGCCTTGTTCGCCTGAGCGACAGGCGCCACGCCATGCATGAAGTAGGCGTACAAGGCGTTCATGTCGGTTTCGGTGACGCTGGCGTAGGACGGATACGGCATCGCCGGGTACAACGTACTACCGTTTTTGGCGACGCCATGGCGCACGGCCTTGTCGAAATCCTCAAGGCTGTAGTCACCCAGGCCGGTTTTGTCCGGCGTGATATTGGTGGAGTAGATTGTCCCGATCGGCGTTTCCATCGGCAAACCACCGGCGAACGGCTTGCCGTCCTTGGCGGTATGACAGGCCACGCAGTCACCTGCGCGGGCGAGGTACTCGCCTTGTTTGATCAGGTTTTGATCGATTTCTGCGGCGTTGATCGAGCCACAACCGAGCAGCGCCAGGGTCGCGATAACAAGTGCTTTCATGGTCATCGCTCCTTAAGCCTGAACCAGCGGGCCGGGGTTTTTCAGGTACTGCTCGCGGATCGCCCGGGCCGACCAGTAGGTCAATGCGGCCACCAGGCCGGTAGGGTTGTAGCCCAAACCTTGTGGGAAAGCTGACGCTCCGGGGACGAAAACGTTGTGTACGTCCCAGCTCTGCAAGTATCGGTTCAGGGCGCTGGTTTTCGGATCGGTGCCCATGATCGCGCCACCGTTGAGGTGGGTGGTCTGGTAAGACGCGGTGTTGAAGTGATCGCCAACCTTCTTGCCCAGCACGGCGATGGCCTTGGGGCTCATTGCTTCGGCGATCTTGCCCATTTTCTCGACCATGAAACGGTTCATCTTGATGTCGTTTTCCTGCCAGTCGAAGGTCATCCGCAACAGTGGCAAGCCGTAGGCATCGCGGTACACCGGGTCCAGATCGAGGTAATTGCCACGGTAGGATTGATGCGCGCCGTGGGCATCCATCGACACTTGATGGGTGTAGTAATCGGCGGTGGCACGTTTCCAGGCACTGCCCCAGGCCGGGGTGCCCGGTGGGTTGGATGTGCCAGCGATCGGTCGGCTGCCGGCCTGGTTGACCCACATCGGTGAGCCGCCGACGAAACCATGGGGGCCATGATCAAAGTTGTCGGCGTTGAAGTCGTCCACCGCCACGCCGTTACCGCCGGCACCAATAAAGTTGTTGGTGTGGGTGTCTTTGTCGAAGTAGGCCTTGATGGTGGCCATGTTCTGGTAGGCGAAGTTCTTGCCGACCACGCCTTCGCCGCTGATTGGGTCATACGGCTTGCCGATACCCGAAAGCAGCATCAGCCGAACATTGTGAAACTGGAAGGCACCGAGGATCACCAGGTCTGCCGGCTGCTCGATTTCCCGGCCCTGGCCGTCGATGTAGGTGACGCCTGTTGCCTTGCGCTTGGTGCTGTCGAGATTGACCCGCAGTACATGGGAGTTGGGCCGCAGCTCGAAATTGGGCAGCGGCTTGAGCGCCGGCAGAATGTTTACGTTCGGCGATGCCTTGGAATACATGTAGCAGACATAACCACTGCAAAAGCCGCAGAAGTTGCACGGGCCCATTTGTGCGCCGTAGGGGTTGGTGTAGGGGCCTGACGTATTGGCCGACGGCAGGTTGTAGGGTTTGTAACCCACTGCGGTGGCCGCTTTCTGAAACAGCTGTGCGGAAACAGTGTTCTTCTGCGATTCCAGCGGGAAATGATCGGAGCGATCCGGCGCGTACGGGTTGCCGCCCTTGCCTTCGCCGACCAATTGACCCTTCACCGTCCAGGCCTGTCCCGACGTGCCGAAAACCTTCTCGGCGTAATCGAAAAACGGTTCCAGCTCTTCATAGCTGACGCCGAAGTCCTGGATGGTCATGTCCTTGGGAATGAAGCTTTTGCCGTAGCGTTCTTCGTAGTGGCTACGCATGCGCAACTCGATCGGGTCGACCCGAAAGTGCACGCCGGACCAGTGCAAACCGGCGCCGCCGACACCGTTGCCGGGCAGGAAGGCGCCCAGTTGGCGGTTCGGCAGCGCGATGTCATTCACGCTGTGGCGAATGGTCACGGTCTCTTTGGAAATGTCCTGAAAGAGTTTTTTCCGCACGCTGTAGGTGAGTTCGTCGATCACCTGTGGATAGTTGCCATCGGGGTAAGTGTCCTGCATCGGCCCGCGCTCCAGCGCCAGCACATTCAGGCCGGCTTCTGTCAGCTCCTTGGCCATGATTGCGCCCGTCCAGCCAAAACCGACGATCACTGCGTCGACCTTCTTCATTACCGTTGCCATGCTCACGCCCTCTCGCCGCGAATTGAAACTGCCGGGAAGGGGTATTGCTCGTTGCGGTCCACCCAATCCATGAAATCGGCGCGGGCGCCGGGGAAGCCGATCATGGTCCAGCCGACCATGCCTTTATTGCCGCCGTGAATCGGGTCGCAGAAGAACCCTTCTTTGGTGTTTTGCAGCAGCAGGTTGAAGAAAATCTTCGCGGGGACACTGTCGAACTGCGGTTTTCCGACTTCGAGTTGCTTGAGCAAATCGTCTCGGGTAGCGCTGTCTTGCTCAGCAAATACTTTACCGTTGAGCGTTTTCGACCACGCATCCGTCGCGGCGATGCCCAGGCGATAAATCTCTTTGGGCACCAATTTGCTCTGCCAGCCCATTTCCGGAGCGGCGTCTGCGTTGAACGGTCCCTGCATGAACCACAACGCGCCGGCCGCGTAAGGCGTGTTCATCTGGCGGTCGATGTATTCAGGCACACCGGCTTCCAGAGCGCCTGGCCCTTGGGCATCGCTCGGAATCAATTGGGCGACAGCGGCGTTGATGAACGCCCATTCTTCGGCGGTGAAGTAGCTGGGTTCATAGGTGCTGGTGCTGACCGGCGCTTTGACGGAACCGGCCGGGGCTGCTTCGGGCGCGGCCATCAGGACTGCGCTGCCCAGACCGCTGCTGGCAACGGTGACCACCGGGATCAAGGTCAGGGATTTGCGCAAAAACTCACGCCGCGGGTTGTCTCGATCTTGATCGGACATAGGGTGGCACCTCATCAGGCAGTAGCGGTTTTTCAGCCGTCTCGCAGGACGACTTTTCGTTTTGGCACCGATGAAGATCGCCCCGCATCGGTAATATTGAGAAACAAATGGTAGCAGGCTAAGCATCAAGATGAACCGATTCAGCTGAAAAACCTCGGTTTTGCAACGAAAGCGATCGGCTGATTCACGATTCTTTGACAGAGGAGTCACAGGCCTTTGACCGCTGGGAGTAGAAGCTCAGTGTCATCTTCCCGATTCCTGAACGGTCATCCCGAGCATGTCTCTATTGCGTTGTACCCAGGCGATCTGCCTGTCCTTGGCCGCACTTTTAAACCTGCCGCTGGCCCTTGCCGACGACAGTGCATTACCCCGACCTGAGGAATGGGCTCAATCGGTCGAGGTGCAGTACAACCTTTTCAAAATGTCCCCGACGCTCTATCGCAGTGCATTGCCAGACAGGGGCGCTGTGCCGTTACTGGAAAAACTCAAGGTCGGGACGGTTATCTCGTTCTTGCCCGAGTCGGATTCAAGCTGGTTATCAACGCCAGGAATCGCGCAAATACAGCTGCCCTACCGCACCAACCATGTGGATGACGCGGATGTACTCAATGCCCTTCGAACGATCCAGACCGCTGAAGCCAAGGGGCCGGTGCTGATGCACTGCAAACATGGCTCGGACCGCACGGGCTTGATGGCGGCGATGTACCGGGTCGTGTTGCAAGGCTGGAGCAAGGAAGACGCCCTGAACGAAATGACCCAGGGCGGCTTTGGTGACAGCACTCATTTCAAGGACAGCGTCCGTTACATGATGCAAGCCGATGTCGACAAGCTCCGCACCGCGTTGGCCAACGGCGATTGCAGCACCAGTCCGTTCGCCAGTTGTTCGATGAAGAACTGGTTCAAATCAGCCCATGTCGAGTAAATCGTTGCCTCAGCGGGGTAACGGCCTCTGACGAAAGCGCGAACAGATCTTCGGCAATCGGCCGTTCAAGAAACGCTTCCAGAGCAGTCAGCAAAGAACGCGAATCGCCCGAGGAAAAAAACGCCTCGCGAAAGGCTCGCCCTGTTTGCGCATTGAAAACCCAATCCTGTTGGAATCGCTTGAAGGCTTCGATAGCCAGTACGTGTGACCATTGGTAGGCGTAAACGGAGGCGGCGTAACCGGTCACCAGGTAATCGAAGCTGTTTGCGAACCGACAATAAGACGGCAGTTGCACGTGGGGAAGCTCCCGCTGAACCTCTTCGAATACTTGCTGGATGCTACGACCATCGCCTTGGCTGCGATGCACTTCGAAATCGAACATTGCGCCCAACAGCAAGAGTGCGGTTTGTCGGCTGGTCTGGGTTTCGAGGGCTGACAATGCCGCGTCTACCCGTGCCTCGGTCAAGCGTTCAGCGCTTTGGTGGTGGGCACCCAGCCATAACAGAAACTCCCGTGACAGGCACCATTGCTCGAATACTTGCCCTGCAAATTCCGCACTGTCGCGCCCCAGTTGGAAAATGCCGGAGAGGTTGTGATGCGGCGAACTCGTCAGCACATGCTGCAGACAATGACCGAACTCATGAAAAAGCACCCGCAGATCCTTGTGCTCAAGCAGGCACGGATGGCCGTCGACCCCTGGTGTGAAGTTGCAGTGAAGATCGGCAATCGGTAGTGCTACGCGGCCTTCGGCGTTTCTTCGTCGGTTTCGCAGCGTGCCGGTCCAGGCGTAATCCGGGGCTTCCTTGCGGTGGTACGGGTCAAGATAAATATGCCCGAGGGTTTGGCCATGCTCGCTGATCTCAAACAGTCGCACATCGTTATGCCAGCGACTGAATTCAGCCTGCTCGAGAATCCGGATCCCGAACAGGCGTTCGCAGAACAGGCAGAGTCGTCGCAAGGTGCCGTCCAGGGGAAAATAGTCGCGCAGATTCTCCAGGGCTTGAGGGAAACGATGGTGGCGCAGTTTTTCAGCGAGAAATTCGTGGTCCCAGGCCTGTACTTCCGAAATGCCCCGTTCGAGCGCAAACGCTTGTAGCTCCTTTGAATCCTGTGCAAGTGACGGTGTGTTCAACGTAACTTGCCGACGCAGAAAACGCTGAACCTGATCGGTGGACTCAGCCGCTGCGGTGGCCAGACGCAGTTGCGCGAAATTGTCGAAACCAAGCAGTTCGGCTTTCTGGTGGCGCAGCGAAAGCATCAGCGTCAGTACAGGATCATTATCGAACTCGTCGGTATTCGGGCCTTGATCGGACGCGCGCGTGGAATACGCCACGAAATATTCTTCTCGCAATGCCCGATTTTCGGCGTACATCATGATTTGCTGGCAGGTGTTTTCATCCAGGGGAATCAGCCAGCCTTCATGTCCTGCTTCTTTGGCCAGGTGTTTCAGGCGATTTTTTACGGTGGGGTATAAACCTTCCAGAACCGCAACGTCATCGACGTGCTTGGTCCAGGCAGCGTTGGCACTTTTCAGATGGATGAGAAACAGCTCTTCGAGTCGATTAATGTCGAGGTTCAACCGGGCCAGCTTTTCCCGTTGCGCCCGGGGCAATTCGATTCCCGCCAATTGAAATTTGCGCAGAATCTTGGCCAGCGCGGCCTTGCGTGGCTCATCGAAGTTGAGGGCGATCGAACTGTTCGCCAACCGCTGGTATGCCTCAAACAACGCGCGATTGCTCATTTTTTCGGATTGGTACTTCGCTCCGGCGTCATTGCATGCAGCAACTGCCGTGTTCCAGGCGGTATCGTCGTGTTTCGTCATCGCCAGGGTCTGGATGATGTCCAAAGCCTCGCTCAGCCGTGCATCGACTTCATCGATGGCCAGAACCAGATCATCCCAATTGGGAAGTACGGATTGGCTGATGATGGTTTCGGCAATGACCTGTCGGTTGTCGGTGATGATCGTTGTGATTGCCGGCACGAGGTGTTCGGTGCGGATCTGCGACCAGGGCGGCAGGTCCCAGGCCTGCAAAAGCGGATTGGTGTCGGGCATGGCGTCTTCCTTGAGTAGAGGCTGAATGTGGTCAGCCTATAAAGGAAGCGCAGGGCAAAGGTGGTAGATAGATACCACCTTCCACTCCGTTCTGAAGTGGAAGGTGGCGGTGACTCAGTGTTGCTCGTCAGGTTTTTTCTTCAGCTTCGGATTGGGGAAAAACTGCACGGCCTGAACCTTGGCGTCCGGGACCTTCAGCGCCGAAGTGTTGACCCGCGTGCCCAACTCCTTGGGCACGGACAGGCCTTGTTCATTCAGCGTGTCGGAATAACCGCAGGCCACGCACTCACGGTGCGGGACTGCGTCTTCGTTCCACATCATCAACTTGTCCGGCTCGCTGCAGGCCGGGCAGACTGCCCCGGCGATAAAGCGTTTTTTCGTGATCACAGGACCCTCGCTCATGCTGCCGCGACCTCACTCAGGCCGCTGTGGCGCAAGAGTGCGTCAATCGACGGCGGACGTCCGCGGAAGTCGACGAACAGCACCATCGGTTCCTGGGAGCCACCGCGCGCCAGGATCGCTTCGCGGAAGGCGCGGCCGGTTTCGGCGTTGAGTACGCCTTCTTCTTCGAATTTCGAGAAGGCATCGGCCGACAGCACTTCAGCCCATTTGTAGCTGTAGTAGCCCGCCGCATAACCGCCGGCGAAAATGTGGGCGAAGCTGTTGGGGAAACGGTTGTAGGCCGGCGGACGCATGACCGAGACCTCGTCGCGTACGCCTTCAAGTACCTGCGCCACGCTACGGCCATCACCGTGGGTGGCGTGCAGGTCGAAGTCGAACAGCGAGAACTCCAGTTGGCGGACCATCATCAGACCGGACTGGAAGTTCTTCGCGGCGAGCATTTTCTCCAGCAGGTCCTGAGGCAGCGGTTCGCCGGTTTCATAGTGACCGGAGATCAGCGCCAGACCTTCAGGCTCCCAGCACCAGTTCTCCATGAACTGGCTTGGCAGCTCGACCGCATCCCAGGCCACGCCGTTGATGCCGGATACGCCGGCGTGTTCAACGCGGGTCAACAAGTGATGCAAGCCGTGACCGAATTCGTGGAACAGGGTGGTCACTTCATCGTGGGTCAGCAGTGCTGGCTTGCCGCTGTCGGCCGGGGTGAAGTTGCACACCAGGTTCGCCACCGGACTTTGCAGTACGCCGCTGATCGTGCGGCGACGGTCACGGGCGCCGTCCATCCAGGCACCGCCGCGCTTGTTGGCGCGGGCGTAGAGGTCGAAGAAGAAGCGGCCGACGTGCTGGCCGTTTTCCTTGATCTCGAACAGGCGAACATCCGGGTGCCAGGTGTCGAAGCCTTTCAGTTCGGCAATTTCGATGCCGTACAGGCGCTGAACGATAGCGAACAGACCGCCCAGCACTTTATCGATCGGGAAGTAAGCGCGAAGGGCTTCCTGGGCAACGCTGTAGCGCTGCTCGCGAAGCTTTTCACCGTAGAAACCGCTGTCCCAGCTTTGCAGATCCGGGCAGCCTTGTTCGGCGGCGTACGCCTTGAGCTGTTCCAGATCCAGGGCGGCGAACGGCTTGCTGCGCTTGGCCAGATCGCGCAGGAAACTCAGCACCTGATCGCTGGATTCGGCCATTTTGGTGGCCAGGCTCAGCTCCGAGAAGCTGGCGAAACCGAGCAGCTTCGCCAATTCCTGACGCAGGTCGAGGATTTCTTCCATGACCGGGCCGTTATCGTTCTGACCGGCATTCGGGCCTTGGTCCGACGCACGGGTGCAGTAGGCGGCGTAGACTTCTTCGCGCAGGGTGCGGTCCTGGGCGTAGGTCATCACCGCGTAGTAGCTCGGGAATTCCAGGGTGATCAGGAAGCCTTCCAGGCCTTTGGCCTGTGCCGCCGCGGCCATTTGCGCCTTGGCCGAATCGGTCAGGCCGGCGAGGGCGGCTTCATCGGTGACGTGCTTGGTCCAGGCCTGAGTGGCGTCGAGCAGCTGGTTGGAGAAACGGCTGCCCAGCTCCGACAATTTGCTCTGCACTTCGGCGTAACGCTTTTGTTCGGCTTCCGGCAGGTCGATACCCGACAGACGGAAGTCACGCAGGGAGTGTTCCAGGATAGTTTTCTGCGCCACCTCGAAACCGGCCGCTTCAGGGCTGTTGGCCAGCGCTTCGAATGCCTCGAACAACTCGCGGTTCTGGCCCAATTCGGTGGAGTAGGCACTCAAGGCCGGCAGACAGGACTCATAGGCTTCGCGCAATTCGGCGCTATTGCACACGGCGTTCAGGTGACTGACCGGGCTCCAGGCGGCGCCCAGTCGATCGTTCAGCTCGTCCATCGCCAGCACCAGGCCGGCCCAGGTCGGTTGTTTGCCTTGGGTTTTGAGGATCTCGGTAATGGCGGCGCGGTTGTCAGCCAGGATCTGTTCGATGGCCGGTTGCACGTGTTCGGCACGGATCGCCGAGAACGGCGGCAGGTCGTAGGACTGCAAAAGAGGGTTGTTCACGCTCACGGTTGGCACCTTGGCTGGAAGAAACATTGCGCCATCTTAATTACAATCGACGCTCACCGCAGCTATCAGCAAAAGAGAGAGAGCCTATCGTGACCCTTCGCAAGTATCAGAACCACACGCCGCTACTGGGCAAAGGCGCCTTTGTCGACGGTTCGGCGGTGGTGATCGGCGACGTTGAAATCGGCGAAGACAGCTCGGTCTGGCCGCTGACGGTGATCCGTGGCGACATGCACCGCATCCGTATCGGCGCGCGCACCAGCGTGCAGGACGGCTGTGTGCTGCACATCACCCACGCAGGGCCGTTCAATCCCGATGGCTTTCCGTTGCTGATTGGCGACGATGTGACCATCGCGCATAAAGTCATGCTCCACGGCTGCACCGTGGGCAATCGGATTCTGATCGGCATGGGCAGCATCGTCATGGACGGTGCGGTGGTCGAGGACGATGTGATCATCGGTGCTGACAGCCTGGTGCCACCGGGCAAACGCCTGGAAAGCGGCTTCCTTTATGTGGGCAGCCCGGTGAAGCAGATTCGGCCACTGACTGACAAGGAAAAAGCCTTTTTCACCTACAGCGCGGCGAACTACGTGAAGCTCAAGAATTTGCACTTGGCCGAAGGCTACGACCAGCTCTGACCCTGCGCCCTTATTCAGGATTCAACATGCATTACCAAACCGTATTGTTCGACCTCGATGGCACCCTGACCGATCCACGCGAGGGCATCACCCGTTCGATCCAGTACGCCTTGAGCAAACTGGGGATCGATGAGCCCGACCTGAGCAAACTTGAACACTTCATCGGTCCGCCGTTGTTGCAGGCGTTCATGCAGTTCTACGACTTCGACGAGCCCAAGGCCTGGGAAGCGGTGAACTTCTATCGCGAACGCTTCAAGGTCACCGGCCTGTACGAGAACCGCGTATTCGACGGCGTCACTCCCCTGTTGCAAACCCTCGGCGGGCAAGGGCGACAGCTGTACATCGCGACGTCCAAACCGTGGATTTTTGCCCGGGAAATTGCCCGGCACTTCGACTTTGCCAAGCACTTCAAAGTGATCTATGGCAGCGAACTGGATGGTACCCGGACCAACAAAGTCGAGCTGATCGCCCACTTGATGGCCGAACAAGGCCTGGACCCGGCCAGCACCCTGATGATCGGTGATCGTAAACACGACCTGATCGGGGCGCGCAGTAACGGGCTGGATGCCGCGGCGGTTGGTTATGGCTTTGGCAGCCGGGAAGAGTTGAGCGCAGAAGCCCCGACCTGGCACTTCGAGACGCTGGAGGAGATGCACCAGGCGTTTTTGCGGCGCTAATGAAATTGCTTTCGCGGGCAAGCCACGCTCCCACAGGATCCGTGTCGTCCACATTTTTCGTATACGACACGGATCCTGTGGGAGCGGGCTTGCCCGCGAAGGCGCCCGTTCAGCCACTGAAATTTTATGATCCCGCCAAAGCCTTCAACGCCGCCTTGCGCTCCCCGACCGGCAACGCACCAAGCTGCTCGACTGCTGCATAAAACTTCACCCAATCCCCGCCCACCTGCCTGAACAACGCCGCAAACGCCGGCACCCATTGGTCGTACAGCCCAAATGGCAACAGACGGGCATTGTTCATCGGTGCATTGATCCACGCGTCATAGCGTTTGTCCCCAGCCCATTGGCTGTCGCGCAGCTGCCGGTATTCATCCCGCAAGCGTTCGAACTCGTCGGCTTTGCGCTGACGCATCTGGTCGGCGGGCAGGGGCAGGGTGTACAGCCGTTCAAGTCGCGAGCGGGTATCCAGAACCAATTGAACGAACTGGTTGCGTTGTTGCACCTTCGCGCCGCTGTCCGGTGCGAGGCCGCGGAATGCACGCCATTGGCGGGTGCCTTCCTGTTCGACGAAGGTGGCGAAAGACTCATTGAACTCCGTGTCGTCCTTCACATAAAAACGTTGATGCGCCAGCTCATGGAAGATCAGCGTGGCCAATCGTTCGTCACCCCAGGCCATCATCGAACTGATAATCGGATCATTGAACCAGCCGAGCGTCGAATAAGCCTCGACGCCACCGATCGACACGTCCATACCTTGCAAACGTTGCAACGCAGCCTCACCGCGGGCCGCGCTCTGACTGTAATAACCGCGATAGGCAACGCAACCGGCGATCGGGAAGCAATGGTTCTGTGGGGTCAGGGAAAATTCCGGCGTGGCAAACACGTTCCAGACTACGAACGGCCGGCCAATGTCGGCGTACAAACGGTAACTCTGGTTATCCGGCAGCCGCAGCTGTTGGCTGGCGAACGTGCGGGCCCTTTGCGATTGAGTCAGGTGCGCACGCAATAGCGGATCGCGACCGGGATCGGCAATCACTTTGGAAACCGGCTCACGCGCCCGCAGCAATTGCAGCTGACCACTGGCCAATTGGCCGTAATAGCTGACGCCGGCGCAACCGTTGAGAAACAAAAACAGCACGCCCGGAAACAAAATGCGTAAAACGCGATCAAGTAACCCAAGGCTTGGAAGCGGCCTGATCAAAATGAATCATCCCTGGAGAGTCTGCCCGCAAGACTATCCCGCCTGACTGGAGCTCCGCTATGCGCACGTTGATGCTGACAGGAACCCTGTTGATGCTGGCAGGTTGTGCTGGATTCGGATTACCCCCCCATGATCCGTCTCAAGCGTGGATCGACCTGGATTCGAAGCAGGAAGACACCGCGCTGCAAGCGCTGGAAGTCGATGACAAGGCCGCCATCGACAAACGCTATTTCGAGGTTCAGCCGGGTAGCCATGAGTTGACGGTTCGTTATCAATTCCCGGTCGCACCCACCAATATCGGTCCAGACGCCGAGCCGCTATGGCGTGACTGCCAGCTAAACGTGAAATTCAACGACTTCAACGCCGGCGAGCGGTATCAGCTCAAAGCAGGAAATATCGGCTTTCGGCCATGGGCAAAACTTTATGATCAGCAGCGAAAAGTGATTGGCCAAGGTGTACCGGCAGGCTGCCAGCGCACCTGATCGGCGCTATTCTAAAGGACTGGTCCTTGAGAAAATCATCATGCGCAGGTTACCGCTATTGCTTGCTGCAATCATCGTTGCAGGCTGTCAGAGCCCGTTGCCAGCGGTTAATCCGCAGATGGCCTGGGTCGAGTTTTCTACACCATTCCCCAACGATAAATTGCTGATGGCCGAACGCCTGGACAATCAGCGGTTGACCGACGGGCGTTTTTTCCAGGTCACCCCCGGTAGCCATGAGCTGACTGTTCGATTCGACTTTGAAGTGCCCGGTGGTGGTGGCCTGGGCATGATGAACGGCCCCTCGGAACGCTTGTGCTACCTGACCATCAACTACGATCATTTCGAAGCCGGCCAGCGTTATGTGCTCGAAGGCCGTTCGATAGCGTTCACCCCTGGCGCCCGGTTGTACAACGCCAAGCGTGAAATCGTCGCGCAAGATCGAGAGTCCTATTGCCTCATGTGAGGAGAATCAGCGGTCGTTCTTCTGGTAGATGATTTTCTTCGTGCCGCCTTCGCATGAACCGACGACCATGTTCTGATCGTGTACTTCGTCGTTGGTGACGATTTCCAGCGTGTAGGACGAGACGTTGTTGGCCTGGATCTTGGCTTCGATCTCGGCCTTGAGTTCTTCACAGGATTTCGTTGCCGCCAGGGCCGATGTGGCCAGCGCGCAACAGATAATCGCCAAGGCAAAACGTTTCATGGTTGAAGCTCCTTTGAGGCAGCGCGCAGAGTAATGCGCGTTAGCTGCTGCCATTTATTCGACCACAATTTCGCCAGCCCTGTTTGTTTCAGGGCAATAAAGATCGCAGCCCGGCGAGGCTGCGATCTTTTTATCGGGGATTGCGATAACCCGCTATCAGCTGACCAACGTTGCATCCAGACTGATTTTTGCATTCAGAACTTTGGAAACCGGGCAGCCTTCTTTGGCTTTATTGCTCAGTTCCTCAAATTGCGCCTGGGTCGCCCCAGGAATCTTCGCCTTGAGGATCAGTTTCACCGCCGTGATCGCGAATCCGCCGTCCACCTGGTCCAGAGTGACTTCGGCATTGGTATCGATGCTGTCAGCCTTGAGACCGGCATCGCCGAGAATCATCGAAAATGCCATGGAGAAACAGCCCGCATGCGCTGCGCCGATCAGCTCTTCCGGATTGGTCCCCTTGCCGCCTTCGAAGCGCGCCTTGAAGCCGTAGGGCGCTTCTCTGAGAACACCGGTTTCCGTGGAAATCGAGCCGATGCCGGTTTTCAGATCACCTTCCCAATGAGCTGATGCTTTCTTTGTGATAGCCATGAATGCCTCCTCAAGATTCCGGCGCGAGCGTCGCGCCTTCGTGGTTTTCGGTTGCTAGGGTTCTGAGGATAGACCGTGGTGCAAAGTTCACCTGATCTGATTGTTCCTCTTATTTCGTAGGAATTTTGGCTCTGCCATTGAAACTCGGGTATATGCCCTCATTGCATGAATCACGCTTATAGATTCGGCAGGTTTTCGTTTGTAAGAAAAAACCTGCGCCCCCCAATTGGAGAAGCAGGCTTATGAAACGACTGTCCGATATCAAGTTTTCCACCCTCGATCTGGTGCCCGTGCGGGAGAACGGCAGCGCGGCCCAGTCGCTGCGCAATTCCCTGGACCTGGCGCAGCACGTCGAAAAGTTCGGTTACAACCGTTTCTGGGTTGCCGAACACCACAACATGGACGGCATTGCCAGTTCGGCGACTTCGGTACTGCTTGGCTACCTGGCCGGCGGCACTTCGACCATTCGAGTTGGCTCGGGCGGTGTGATGCTGCCAAACCACGCGCCGCTGGTGATCGCCGAGCAGTTCGGCACGCTCGAAAGCCTGTACCCGGGCCGGATCGACCTGGGTCTGGGCCGTGCTCCCGGTTCCGACCAGATGACCGCTCGCGCCTTGCGTCGTGAACGCTCTGGCAGCGCCGACGAGTTTCCGGAAGACGTGGCGGAGCTGATGCGCTACCTCGGCCCGCGCACCCCGGACCAACGGATTATCGCAATGCCAGGCACCGGCACCAATGTCCCGGTCTGGCTGTTGGGCTCCAGCCTGTTCAGTGCACAACTGGCAGGTGAACGCGGTTTGCCCTACGCCTTCGCTTCACATTTCGCACCGCGTTTCATGCATGAGGCCATTCGCGTCTATCGCAATCACTTCAAGCCTTCAGCGGTATTGGATAAGCCCTACGTGATGCTCGGTGTGCCGTTGGTGGCGGCCGATACCGACGAGCAGGCCGATTATCTGGCGACCTCGGTCTATCAGCGCATCCTGGCGTTGATGCGTGGCCAGAGCCTGGTGCAACGTCCGCCGGTAAAAACCATGGACGGCCTGTGGCTGCCTCATGAAAAAGAAGCCGTCGGCGATTTCCTTGGCCTGGCGATGGTTGGCAGTCCGCAGAAAATCCGCGCCAAACTGGACGTGCTGATCGAGCAGACCCAGGCGGACGAGCTGATTTTTACCTGCGACTTGTACGAACATGCCGATCGCGTGCATTCCTATGAGCTGCTGGCGCAGGTCATGATGGGTTGACGTTCAAATAGCGAGCCCAAAAAAGCCGACGTCGTTGCGTCGGTTTTTTCATTTTCGAGGGTGGTCAGCCTTGCTTGTAGACGATTTGCTTGGAGCCTTTTTCACAGGTGCCGACGACTTTCCCGTCAGCAGCGGCGCCTTTATCGATGATTTCCAGTGAATAATTAGAAATGCCCTTGGCATCGAGTTTCGCTGTGATTTCGGCTTTCAGTTCTTCGCACGACTTGCTCTGAGCCAGGGCTGTTCCCGCAAGACTCAACAAACCTACCGCTAAAATAAAATGCTTCATCGGTCGCATTCCCTGGTCGGATCAATAGGGGCACCCAGCAATCAGCGGGTGTAAATATGTAGCGCTTTGCCATTCCCTATGGCGCTCGGCCAGCGCGCAGGCTCAGAAGATTAGCTCAACCTCAGCTACTGGCAATCCGGAACCCGACCTTGAGCGTCACCTGAAAGTGCGCTGCCTTACCGTCCTTGATGTGCCCGCGGGTTTCGGTCACTTCGAACCATTCCATATATTTAAGGCTTTTGCTGGCCTCGGCCAGTGCGTTGTTGATGGCGTCTTCAATGCTGCTGGTGGACGAACCGACGAGTTCGACTTTTTTGTAGGTGTGATGGTCGGTCATGGCGTTCTCCTCAGGGTGTGAAATACAGCCTAGCAGTGATTTTTCGTATTACTTCTGTCGGCCAATCCGAAGTGAAAGTTCAGATTTACTGCACTTTCTCGAAGCCCTGAAGTCCCAACCAACACACGCAACTCAATCAATGCAGGAGAGCCACCATGGCCAACACCTCTTTACGTAAAGCCTCATTGCAAAGCATGGAAGCCGAAATCGAGAGTCTGCTGAAGTCTTTGGAAAATCTGAAGGACGACGCCTCGGACGAGTCGCGTAAAACCCTGAAAGTCCTGAAAAGCAACGCCGAGAACGCGCTGAAGCATTCGCGCCATCTGCTCAGCGATGCCTACGAAGAAGTCAAAGTCAAAACCCGTGAAACCGGGATTGCCACGCGGGACTACGCCCAGGAACACCCTTGGACGACAGCGGGTGTGGCTGTCGGTGCATTGGGTTTGCTCGCGGCTTATCTGCTGTTCAAACGCGGTGACTAATCCGTCTGGCGCAGCTCGTTTTTGAGCCACTGCGCCAGTTGCCGAGCGCGGCCGTCCGCGGCGCGCTTGGGTAGCCACAACGCCAGTTGCGCCGGGGTTTCACTGAAGCCCCAAGGCGCAACCAGGCGCCCGGCTTTCAAGTCCTCGGCCACCAGCGGTTCGGGCGCAATCGCCACACCCAGGCCGGCCACTGCGGCCTCCAGCAAATAATACAAATGCTCGAAACCCTGTCCGTACTTCAATGCTTTGGTGTTGAGGCTGCTTTGCTGTGCCCAACTTGGCCAGGCCTGAGGGCGGGAGGTCGTATGCAGCAATGGCTCGCCCAACAGCGCTGCAGGCGGTGCGTTTTGCAGTCGTTCGTAGCCCGCGAATCGCGGGCTCATGACCGGGCCAATCCGTTCGCTCGCCAACTCATAGACCTGCATGTCCGCAGGCCACGGTGGCTCGGCAAATACCAGCAAGGCGTCCAGCCCCGGCCGGCGCGGATCGAGATCACCCTCACCAGCCGACAGGTGCAGGCGCAAGTCCGGCAGGTCGGTATTCAATCGTCCCAACCTGGGAATAAACCAGCGTGCCAACAAGCTGCCCGAGCAACCCAGCACGAACGGTGCATCGGCGGTGCTTTGGGTCAGCTCTGCACAAACCGTCCGTAATCGCTCGAACGCCTCGCCACTGGCATCGCGCAAGCGAATTCCGGCATCTGTGAGTTTCAGGCCGCGCCCGTCCTTGATCAGCAGGCTTACGCCCAAGTGTTCTTCAAGCACCTTGAGTTGTCGGCTGACCGCGCCATGGGTGACGTGCAGCTGTTCGGCGGCCTTGCTGACGCTGTTCAGGCGGGCAGTCGCTTCGAAGGCCCGGAGGGCGTTTAGCGGGGGAAGGTCATGGCTCATGAGATCTGTGAGTTTTCCTGACAGGTTGACGCGATCTTATCGGTTTTCAGCCTGAGGCGTCAGGGGTAGAGTTAGCCCACTCTCTCTTCAAACGCATCCCACGCATTCAACTGGAGCGACCCATGACCCAGACTAACCTGCGCAACGGCCCCGACGCCAACGGCCTGTTCGGCGCGTTCGGCGGCCGTTATGTCGCCGAAACCCTGATGCCGTTGATCCTCGATCTGGCCCGTGAATACGAATTGGCCAAGGATGATCCTGCATTCAAAGAGGAATTGGCCTACTTCCAGCGCGACTATGTGGGTCGTCCAAGCCCACTGTACTTTGCCGAGCGTCTGACAGAGTTCTGCGGCGGCGCGAAGATTTACCTCAAGCGCGAAGAGCTGAACCATACCGGCGCGCACAAGATCAACAACTGCATCGGCCAGATCCTGCTGGCGCGGCGCATGGGCAAGAAACGCATCATCGCCGAGACCGGCGCTGGCATGCACGGCGTGGCGACCGCCACCGTTGCTGCACGTTTCGGCCTTGATTGCGTGATCTACATGGGCACCACTGACATCGAACGTCAGCAGGCCAACGTGTTCCGCATGAAGCTGCTGGGTGCCGAAGTGATCCCGGTCGTGGCCGGTACCGGCACCTTGAAAGATGCGATGAACGAAGCCCTGCGTGACTGGGTGACCAACGTTGACAGCACCTTCTACCTGATCGGCACTGTGGCCGGCCCGCACCCTTATCCGGCGATGGTTCGCGACTTCCAGTCCGTTATCGGCAAAGAAACCCGTACTCAACTGCAAGATCAGGAAGGTCGTCTGCCGGACAGCCTGGTGGCGTGCATCGGTGGCGGCTCCAACGCCATGGGCCTGTTTCACCCGTTCCTGGACGACAAGAGCGTCGAGATCATTGGCGTTGAAGCGGCCGGCTACGGCATCGAAACCGGTAAACACGCGGCCAGCCTGAACGGCGGCGTACCGGGCGTACTGCACGGCAACCGTACCTTCCTGCTGCAGGACGACGATGGTCAGATCATCGACGCTCACTCGATCTCTGCCGGCCTCGACTATCCAGGCATCGGCCCGGAACACGCCTGGTTGCATGACATCGGCCGCGTTCAGTACACCTCGGTAACCGACGACGAAGCCCTCGATGCATTCCACAAATGCTGCCGCCTGGAAGGGATTATTCCTGCACTGGAAAGCGCTCATGCCCTGGCCGAAGTGTTCAAGCGTGCACCGACCCTGCCAAAAGATCACCTGATGGTGGTCAACCTGTCCGGTCGTGGCGACAAAGACATGCAAACCGTGATGCACCACATGGAACAGTCTCAACAAGAGCAATCCAAGCAGGAGAAACACTGATGAGCCGCCTGCAAACGCGTTTTGCCGAACTCAAGGAACAGAATCGTGCCGCCCTGGTGACCTTCGTGACCGCTGGCGACCCGAGCTATGACACCTCCCTGGCGATCCTCAAAGGTTTGCCCGGCGCGGGTGCCGATGTGATCGAGCTGGGCATGCCCTTCACCGATCCAATGGCCGATGGCCCGGCCATCCAGTTGGCCAACATCCGCGCCCTCGGCGCCAAGCAGAACCTGGCGAAAACCCTGCAAATGGTTCGTGAGTTCCGTGAAGGCAATACCGAGACGCCGCTGGTGCTGATGGGTTATTTCAACCCGATCCACATGTACGGCGTGCCGCGTTTCATCGCGGACGCAAAAGAGGCCGGCGTTGATGGTCTGATCGTGGTCGACCTGCCGCCCGAGCATAACGGCGAGCTGTGCGACCCAGCTCAGGCTGCCGGTCTGGACTTCATCCGCCTGACCACCCCGACGACCGATGATGTGCGCCTGCCGACCGTCTTGAACGGCAGCTCAGGCTTCGTCTATTACGTGTCTGTCGCCGGTGTGACCGGTGCGGGCGCGGCGACGCTGGAACACGTTGAGGAAGCCGTTGCCCGTCTGCGCCGCCATACCGATCTGCCGATCAGCATCGGTTTCGGCATTCGGACACCGGAGCAAGCGGCGTCCATCGCGCGCCTGGCTGATGGCGTGGTGGTGGGTTCGGCGTTGATCGATCACATCGCCAATGCCTCGACGCCGGATCAGGCAGTTGATGGCGTGTTGAGCCTTTGCTCGGCGCTGGCAGATGGCGTGCGTAAAGCCCGCATCAGCTAGAGAAATCAGAGCTCGCGTCACAGACAAACAGCAAGATCAAGGGCTTCAGGACTACGTTCTGAAGCCCTTTTTGTTGTATGTGCAGTTGCTACAAGTCCGCGGTGTTTCTATCACGGCAACTCCAATCCGCCTGACGCTTTGTGCAGCTTTCGCAGGTGCTCACCCACCTGTTTCACGTTGGCTTCGTTGGCGGCCATCTCGGCTGCACGACTCGGTTCGAGCAACGCTCTTACCTCTTTGTCCAGATCGCCTGTGAGCGCCTGAAGCTGTTTCTGGCGCAGACTGCTTTCCGATTCCAGACGTTGCCACTCGCTCGGCTGCGGCAATCCATAACCACCGGTGCCGAGCAGTTCTGCCGGACGGCTGAGGAAGCCGCTGTTGGCAAGGATTTGCTGCAAAGTCGCGTTGGCCTTGTCCATGCCGCCATTTTTCAGTTCCCGAGCGCCCAGATAGCGCTGCTTTACTTCGTCCTGGGCCAGCACCAATTGTTGGCGGAAGGCTGCCTGCTCCAGTAACAGCAGGGCTGCGCTGGTGCGCAAATCGGCTTGGTCGATCCATTGCCGGCGCTCTTCAGCTTTTAAGGCGAGCCAGTCTTCGACCTTTTCCTGCTTGATCGGCAAGTGCTTCTTCAGCACTTCGAACATCGCTTGATAACGATCGCGGAAGGAGTCGAAACGATAACCCAGGCGCAGCGCTTCGCGGGGATCATCCAGCACGCTGGTGTCCGCCAGCCCACGGCCCTTGAGCACTTCCAGCAAACCGTTGGGCATGATGCTGTCCAACCCGACCAGTTTTGTATTGTTGGTGCTGCTACGCAGTAGCTTCAGGCCCTCTACCGCGCAGTTATTGGACAGGAAGAAGTAGTTGCCGTCGTAACTCCAGTGCATTTCGGCGGCGTGTTCCACCACGTCTTCGATCTCGCTGCGCGACAGGGTCAGCGGCACCGAGGCCAGGCTGCGCAATTCGGTCTTGGTGTATTCATCGATCACCTGGGCCAACGGCAGGACAAACAGGCGTGACGGATATTTGCCTACCAATCCGTCCCAGCTCGACAGTTGAACATCACCGACGAAGGCGCGGTAGGACAACACCAGGTGCTGATCCAGATCCAATCGACAATCCGGCCCGCGTGGTCGTCCGGGTGCACAGATCACCAACCGCAACATGCTGTGACCCCAGCGGCTGACCCAGTTCTGGTTGGCTTCAGCCAGCAGATAGTCGACGGCGTAGACCCGTTCCGGATCGACCTGGCCCAGGGGCGTTTTGGCGAAATCATTGCCGGCATTGAGGAAGGAAAAGGATTTGCCGCAGGTGTCTTTAGCGGCGGGCGCCCAGCCGAAATGTTCTTTGTAATAACGGTACAGCGCAGGACGGCGACAGGCGTATGCCGGGTCGAGAAGGAAATACTCCATGTTGACCGCGACGAACTCCTTGGGGCTGCTCGTCTCGTAAATGTCCGGGCTGCGAGCAATTTGCCGGTTGTGCTGTTCGCGCTCGCCACGACGGCCTACGTATTGCGGCCAGCCGGCGAGGTCCAGCAGGCGCGGGTCGTCGCTGAGCGTAAAGCGTCGGTCGAACTGGCCGCGGCATTGATCGGGAATGCCAATCAACCCTGAGCTGCTGTTACGGCGGGTGCAGCGTTGAATCAGCCTGCGCTCCGCATCTGGCCACAGGCGCGAGCGGTCATAAATGTGGGTGAGCTCGTGCAACACCGTGGCAAGCATTTCGCGGCGCACGGTGCCATGGGGGCGATAAGTCTTTTTGGTCGCGGCGCTGCCGTCAGTGAGGCTGGCAAGCAGGTTGCGGTTCAGGTCGAGCTCCGACACCAGCGACGCCTGGCCATAAGCGTTGCTCGGCATGTTATCGGTCCAGCCGACGTCGATGCGTCGGTCGAGCTGCTCGATGAACCGCGGCGGCAGCGCCTGCATGGCTTCATCCAGCAGCGCCTGGCTGGCCTGTTGTTGAGCGGGGCTGAGGCCTTCGGTTTTAAGCCTTAATTGCAAGTCAGCCTGGGCCACGTTGCCGAGCAGCAACATGACCCCGGCCAACAGCCAGGCGCCTGTCGACCTCACAGTGCGAGGATGGCTTCGGCGAGAACCTGATCACTGGCGTCGCGAGCTTCCGGTACGCGGGTACGCAACGTGTTGAAGGCCGCTTCCAGGTGCGCGCCACGAATCTCGCCATCGCTGGCGACGAAACTGGCCGCATCGTCGTGGGCTTCACGAACGATCTTTGAGTCTCGGATGGACGTCGTGGTATCGGAAGTGAAATCAAGTGTGCGCTGGGTGGCATTGATGAGGATGTTACTGGTGGCGACCAGAGTGTGCGCCTGGGCCACATCGACCAGGAACAGAAGGCCAAGGGCGGCAACAATCAGAGGGCTACGCATGGAACGACTCCGCAAGAACAAGGATAACTATTGGACGAGAATTGCCTGCGCCAGTTCAAGGTCGCTGGCACGAAGTTTTGGCTGGGTCCGGCGCAGATAAACCAGGGCGGACTCCAGTTGTGCTCCTCGCAGTTGGCCGTCACTGGCGATGAACGCCGCAGCGTCATCGTGTGCCGCGAGTAGCAGCTTACGGTCGAAGGGGGCGGAGGTCACCATGCTTGAGGCGTAGCCGGTAGCCACGATGCCTTGGGTAGACAGATTGAAGGCGTCATAGGCATGGACCGAGCCCACCCAGCAGGCTGCCACGAAAAGCGGGGAGATCAGCAGATTTGAAAGAAAACGCATGAGACTCGATAGCTGAAGGCGAGTCCCAAGGCTAGCGCAACGCCCGATCTAGAGCCAGCGCCAAAACATTGGGACACGGCGGGCGTGTCCCACTTCAGTGGTGACGCTTAGATAGTCAGTATGGCTTGCGCCAGTTGTGCGTCACTCGCGTTCAACTGAGGTGCCTGGTGGCGAATATGGTCGAGTGCACTTTCCAGTTTCACGCCACGAATGGCGCCTTCGCTGGCCACGAAGCTGGCGGCGTCGTCGCGTGCGGCACGTACGATTTTGTCATCGCGAAAGGAAGAAGTGACATCGGAGGTCGCATCGGACGTGGCCTTGAGCGCGCCGACGACGGCATCGGTGGTCACGATAAAGCTGGTGGCGTGGGAATTGGCGGCCACGGCAAGCAGGGCTGCAGCGCTGAGCAGACGAAGACGGGACATGGTGGAACTCCTTTGGAAAACCGATTGAGAGGTGGCGCAGTGTCTGTTTATTCAGACGCCAGTCGTGCAGCGTTCGCCACGCTCCATTTGGATATTAGGCCTATGGTATCGGTTCGCACAGTCCCGTCTGTTCAAGCAGGAAGTTAACGCCAGAACGGTTTATTCATTTCGTGGAGACGATCCGCGTGGCTGATGTTCAGGTCCGAGAGTTGCCGGTCATCCAGTTGGCCCAGCAAACGCCGGGTTCGGGCCCTTTCCAGGTGGTTGGCAACGCCCCTCAGCCATCTACGAAACCCAAGGAAGCGAGGCGTTGTTTGGGGCGTAGAAACGGAAACATCCAGTAAGTGATTCATGGCGCGGTCCTTTTGCTGGCAGTTGAGGATTTCATGGTGATCCCGTCCTCTCTTCCGCAACAGATACACCGCGCTAAAATTGTACTGGTTCAATTGTTTAAATAGTAAAACTGTACCTGTCGAGCAGGGTCTCTACTGTATTACCCGTTTTGAGGGGCCAAAACGACAAAGCCCGTCGTGGTTTCCCACGACGGGCTTTGTTTTTTCAATTTGGAGTGCTGGCGGTGGACCCGGTGGGTCAGAGCCAGCGACGCTAACTTAGCGCCAGAACGGCTTGCTCAGCTCTTCGTAGCGTTGTGCTTCGCTAATCCCTGCGTCAGCCAGCAGACGCGAATCCAGACGAGCCAGTTGATGGCGGCTGGAGATGCGGCGCTGCCACAGCATCAGGTTGGCGAGAACGCGAAGAGGCGTGGAAGCCTGGGTTTTTACAGCGTTGTCTTCGAAAAACAGCTCGGAACTGAGTGTACGTTCCATGGTTGACATCCTTCCGCTTATGGCGGGATTAGGTAGTGGTTTAACTGATGCCAATGATCCTCTCGTTTGGCCAGTCTCTCTAGATACAGTTCACCTGTATTGTGAGGTACCAGTTAACTGTTAAAGGGTGGTGTACTGGTCGAAATTGAGGCAACTGTACTTGTCTGCACTAATATCGTGCGTTTTTGCTGGATTGACTTGGAAAGGTAGGCAATTACGGTAGGAAAAGACCGGTACAGCAGTACAGTTTTATTCAGTATTTGGTCTGGCAACAGCAAGCTGACGAAACTGTGTTTGCGTCAGCTGCTATCTGTACCAATTACACCGCGAGCATTCGCCCGGTTTCTTCCAGGTTGATGTGCCAGCTAAGGGCATCACGCAGGATGTGCGGTGTGTGACCGCCGAGCGCACAAGCGGCTGTGAAGTAGTCATCCAGGGCTTGGCGATAGTCCGGGTGCACGCAGTTGTCGATGATGACCCGGGCGCGTTCTCGCGGCGCCAGGCCACGCAAGTCCGCCAGGCCGATCTCGGTGACAAGGATGTCGACGTCATGCTCAGTGTGGTCAACGTGGCTGACCATCGGCACCACGCTGGAAATCGCACCGCCCTTGGCGATCGACTTGGTCACGAAGATTGCCAAGTGAGCATTGCGCGCAAAGTCGCCCGAGCCGCCGATACCGTTCATCATCCGCGTGCCACAGATGTGGGTGGAGTTGACGTTGCCATACAAGTCGAACTCAAGCGCCGTGTTGATGCCGATGATGCCGAGCCGGCGCACCACTTCCGGGTGGTTGGAAATCTCCTGCGGGCGCAGGACCAGTTTGTCCTTGTAGCGCTCAAGGTTGCCAAAAACATCGGTATTGCGACGGCTCGACAAGGTGATTGAACTGCCTGAAGCAAAGCTCAGCTTGCCGGCGTCGATCAGGTCGAAGGTCGAGTCCTGAAGCACTTCGGAGTACATCGTCAGGTCTTCGAACGGCGAGTCGATCAGCCCGCACATCACCGAGTTGGCGATGTTGCCAATCCCGGCTTGCAGCGGGCCGAGCTTATTGGTCATGCGCCCGGCAGCCACTTCCTGCTTGAAGAAGTCGATCAGGTGGTCGGCAATGGCCTGGGTATCAACGTCCGGCGGCAGCACGGTGGACGGCGAGTCGGACTGATTGGTGATCACGATCGCGACGATCTTTTCCGGCGGAATCGGGATGGCAGTGCTGCCAATGCGATCGTCGACCTTGACCAGCGGAATCGGTGTGCGGGTCGGCCGATAGGTCGGGATATAGATGTCGTGCAGACCTTCGAGATTCGGGTTGTGCGCGAGGTTGATCTCGACGATCACCTGCTTGGCGAAAATCGCGAAGCTGGCCGAGTTACCCACCGACGTGGTCGGCACGATATGGCCCTGCTCCGTGATCGCCACAGCCTCAATCACTGCGATGTCCGGCAGCTTGAGTTGCTGATTGCGCAGCGACTCCACGGTTTCCGACAGGTGCTGATCGATGAACATCACTTCGCCGGCATTAATAGCCTTGCGCAGGGTGCTGTCGACCTGGAAGGGCATGCGTCGTGACAATACGCCAGCTTCGGTGAGCTGTTTATCGAGGTCGTTGCCCAGGCTGGCGCCGGTCATCAGGGTGATTTTCAGCGGGGTGATTTTGGCGCGTTCGGCCAGTGCGTGGGGCACGGCTTTGGCTTCGCCGGCGCGGGTGAAGCCACTCATGCCGACGGTCATGCCGTCCTCAATCAGAGCGGCGGCGTCAGCAGCGCTCATCACTTTATCCAACAACGAAGGCAAGCGGATACGGTCACGGTACATGGATTGTTATCTCGGGCAACGAAAGCAAGGAGTGCAGTCTAGTGATTTCAAAAAAAATCCTCCCGCTACCATGGTCGAATGCAGAGCCCCGATTTAGAGCCTTTGGTCGGTTTTTAGCGGGCAATAAAAAACCCCAGCCTACTAAAGGCTGAGGTTTTGGGTATTGCGCTGGAGCAGGTTTTACTCGACGGCTTTGACCATGTCTTCGATGACTTTCTTGGCGTCGCCGAAGACCATCATGGTTTTGTCGAGGTAGAACAGTTCGTTGTCCAGACCGGCATATCCGCTGGCCATCGAGCGCTTGTTGACGATGATGGTTTTGGCTTTGAACGCTTCGAGAATCGGCATGCCGGCAATTGGCGATTTCGGATCGTTCTTGGCAGCCGGGTTGACCACGTCGTTGGCGCCCAGTACCAGCACCACGTCGGCCTGGCCAAACTCGGAGTTGATGTCTTCCATCTCGAACACCTGGTCGTAAGGCACTTCGGCCTCGGCCAGCAATACGTTCATGTGGCCAGGCATACGACCGGCGACCGGGTGGATCGCATACTTCACGGTCACGCCGCGATGGGTCAGCTTCTCGGTCAGCTCTTTCAGCGCGTGCTGCGCCCGTGCTACCGCCAGGCCGTAGCCCGGAACGATGATCACGGTGTCGGCGTTGGTCAACAGGAAGGTTGCATCGTCAGCCGAACCGGATTTCACCGGGCGGGCTTCTTTCGAGCCAGCAGGGCCGGCGGCGTCCGCGGTGTTGCCGAAACCACCGAGCAGCACGTTGAAGAACGAGCGGTTCATCGCTTTGCACATGATGTACGAGAGAATCGCACCGGACGAACCTACCAGCGAGCCGGCGATGATCAGCATCGAGTTGTTCAGCGAGAAGCCGATGCCTGCTGCTGCCCAGCCGGAGTAACTGTTGAGCATCGACACAACCACCGGCATATCCGCGCCGCCGATCGGGATGATGATCAGCACGCCCAGCACGAAGGCCAAGGCCAGCATCAGCGCGAAGGCGTTCAGGTTACCAGTCAGCATGAAAGTCACGCCGAGGCCCAGTGTCGCCAGGCCCAGCAGCAGGTTCAGCTTGTGCTGACCGCCGAACTGTACGGGGGCGCCCTGGAACAGGCGGAACTTGTACTTGCCCGACAGCTTGCCGAAGGCGATCACCGAACCGGAGAAGGTGATTGCACCGATGGCCGCACCGAGGAACAGCTCCAGACGGTTACCGGCAGGAATCGCATCGCCCAGTTGCTTGACGATGCCCAGCGATTGCGGCTCGACAACTGCTGCAATGGCAATGAACACCGCGGCCATACCGATCATGCTGTGCATGAAGGCGACCAGTTCCGGCATTTTGGTCATTTCAACGCGCTTGGCCATGATCGACCCGGCGGTACCTCCGACCAACAGGCCTACGATGACGTAGCCGATGCCGGCGGTGGCCAATTCGGCACCTAGCTTATAGACGAGACCCACTGTGGTGAGAATTGCCAAAGCCATGCCGAGCATGCCGTACACATTGCCGCGCCGCGAGGTGGTCGGGTGCGACAGGCCTTTCAGGGCCTGGATGAAGCAGATCGACGCGATCAAGTAGAGCGTCGTTACGAGATTCATGCTCATTACTTAGGCGCCTCTTCTTTTACTGCTTTCGGGGCTTTTTTCTTGAACATCTCAAGCATCCTGCGGGTAACCAGGAAGCCGCCAAATACGTTCACCGCTGCCAGGGCTACCGCCAGGGTGCCCATGGTCTTGCCCAGTGGCGTTACGGTCAAAGCCGCGGCCAGCATGGCGCCGACGATCACGATCGCCGAGATTGCGTTGGTTACCGCCATCAAAGGCGTGTGCAGTGCGGGCGTAACGTTCCAGACCACGTGATAACCGACATAAATCGCCAGCACGAAGATGATCAGGTTGTAGATACCGGGGGAGATAAGCTCTTCCATCGTCTGAATCCCTGCTTAGGCGTTTTTACGGATGACTTGGCCGTCGCGGCACATCAGGCACGCGGCGACGATGTCGTCTTCGAGGTTGATCTCGAACTGGCCTTCTTTGTTGAAGACCAGCTTCAGGAAGTCCAGCAGGTTGCGTGCGTACAGGGCCGAAGCGTCTGCGGCGACGGCGCCGGCCAGGTTGGTCGGGCCGCAAATGATCACGCCGTTCTCGACCACAACCTGGTCCGCCACGGTCAGCGGGCAGTTGCCGCCCTGGGCTGCCGCGAGGTCGATGACCACCGAGCCCGGCTTCATCTGCGCCACGGTTTCCGCGCTCAACAATACTGGCGCCTTACGGCCCGGGATCAGTGCGGTGGTGATGACAATGTCAGCCTGTTTGGCGCGTTCGTGCACGGCCAGGGCCTGACGTTGCATCCAGCTGGCAGGCATTGGTCGCGCGTAACCACCGACACCAACGGCACATTCGCGCTCTTCATCGGTTTCGTAAGGCACGTCGACGAACTTGGCGCCGAGGGATTCGATCTGCTCTTTTACCGCAGGGCGTACATCAGACGCTTCGATCACTGCACCCAGACGTTTCGCTGTAGCTATCGCCTGCAAACCGGCTACACCTGCGCCAAGAATCAGCACGCGCGCCGCTTTCACGGTACCCGCAGCCGTCATCAGCATCGGCATGAAGCGTGGATAGTGGTGAGCGGCCAGCAACACGGCTTTATAACCGGCGATGTTTGCCTGGGAGGACAGAACATCCAGGCTCTGAGCGCGGGAGGTGCGTGGCGCGGCTTCCAGCGCAAACGCGGTAATGCCGCACTCGGCCAGCTTGGCAATGGTTTCATTGCTGAACGGATTGAGCATGCCCACCACAACGGTGCCGCTCTTAATCAGCGTCAGCTCGCTGTCGCTGGGGGCGACCACCTTGAGAATCAGTTCGGCACCAAACGCATCGTTGGCGCTGCCAATAATTGCGCCTGCCGCTTCATAGGCACTGTCGACAACGCTGGCATTAATACCGGCGCCGCTTTGCACAGTGACCTTATGACCCTGGCCGATCAGCTTCTTGATGGTTTCCGGGGTTGCAGCAACCCGCGTTTCACCCGTCTGGGTTTCGAGAGGAACACCAATGTGCACGTCAAATCTCCTGCGTGATCTTATTGAGTAAACCCAGGCACTTCGGATGGTGCGGCTGGGGCGGCCGATCAGCACGATCCCGCTAAATCAGGGCGGGGCGCGGCATTTTGCAGGCGAACTTAGTGCCCTTCAAGGGTTTATGAGGGGTGACGGAAAATTAACTACAAGTCACCCCGTGACCGAATGTCGCAACTGACCGGTTCAATCCCTTGCAGGCCGTGCCTTGTAAGGATTTTTATAAAAATTGGAGAATTTACGCATCGGTCAGGTGAATGAGGCGTTATTGCTCCGCAATAGAGGCTCAAGGCCACGTTTTCAGGCGCTTGTGGGACGTTTGTACTGCTTGTCGGTACAGTTATCAAATATGCGACAAATACTTATATCTGTAGTGTTTTGGTTTTGTTGACTACGCAGTCAGATTGTTGCGAAAAGCCTTTATCCTTCTAGGCTGTAGCTCTGTGCCTGATTGACCAACCAATCGCGAAATGCCCTTAAAGAGGCTGATTCGACCTTTCGCTCGGGAATCATCAAGTAATACGCCTTGATACTTGATAGCGCCTGGGGGTTGGCAATGACCAGGCGCTTCTCGGCCAATTCGCGTTGAATCAGGAACGGCGGAATCAGTGCTATTCCCATATCGTGCATGGCCGCTTGGGCAAGCATGGAGAATAGCTCGTAGCGCGGCCCTGTCATGTCTCGCGGGATATTTAGGTTTTGAGAGTTGAACCACTGGCGCCAGGCATAAGGGCGAGTGGTCTGCTGCAACAGGGGCAATTCGGCGATGTCGCCGGGAGACAGGGTTGTGTTTTTCCCCATGAGATTGGGGCTGCACACCGGCATCGGATTTTCGCCCATCAGCCTGTGGGATTCGGTACCCGACCAGTCCGCGTCGCCAAAATAGATCGCGGCATCGAAGTCGGTGTCGGCAAACAGAAAGGGCCGCGTTCGGTTAGTGAGGTTGACCGTCACTTCCGGGTGTTTTTGCTGGAAATCCTTGAGTCTTGGCAGCAGCCATTGAGTGCCGAAGGTTGGAACCACCGCCAGCTCAATCACGTTGGCTCCTTGCTGGCCCATCACTGACAAGGTGTCCCGTTCAACGGCATCGAGTTGGGTGGCCACCCGGCGGCTGTAGGAAAGACCGGCCTCCGTCAGCTTGACCCCACGTCGCGAGCGTCGGAACAGTTCTACGCTGAGGAACTCCTCAAGGCTGGCGATCTGTCGGCAAATGGCGCCTTGAGTGAGCGAAAGTTCCTGAGCTGCCTTGGTAAAACTTTCGTGCCGCGCGGCCGCTTCAAAGCTGATCAGGGCCGTTGTGCTGGGGATTTTCCTGCGCATGTACGTCAACCTCACTAATACATCGCATAAAAGCTATTTTGCGATGTTTCGGAGTGAGAAATTAGCACAACAGTATGCAAAATCCTCGTTTGCCGTAATGCCGAACCCGGCCTAGGATCAGCCCACGTTATTTGACCCGATTCGAGAGGACACACTCATGGGCGGTAAAGCTAGCTTCAACTGGATCGATCCCCTGCTGCTGGATCAACAGCTCACCGAAGAAGAACGCATGATCCGCGACACCGCTGAGCAATTCGCTCAGCAGAAGCTCGCGCCGCGTGTTCTCGAAGCTTTCCGCCATGAAAAGACCGACCCGGCAATCTTCCGCGAGATGGGAGAAGTAGGCCTGTTGGGCGCGACTATCCCTGAGCAGTATGGTGGCAGCGGCCTGAACTACGTCAGCTACGGCCTGATTGCCCGTGAAGTCGAACGCGTCGACTCCGGCTATCGCTCTATGATGAGTGTGCAGTCCTCGCTGGTCATGGTGCCGATCAATGAATTCGGCACCGAAGCGCAGAAGCAAAAGTACCTGCCGAAACTGGCTTCGGGTGAATGGATCGGTTGCTTTGGTCTGACCGAACCTGACCACGGCTCCGACCCAGGCGCGATGATTACTCGTGCCCGCAAAGTGGAAGGCGGCTACAGCCTGACCGGCAGCAAGATGTGGATCACCAACAGCCCGATCGCCGATGTGTTCGTCGTATGGGGCAAGGACGATGCGGGTGACATCCGTGGCTTCGTTCTGGAGAAGGGCTGGAAAGGCCTGAGCGCTCCAGCGATTCACGGCAAGGTCGGCCTGCGTGCATCCATCACGGGCGAGATCGTCATGGATAACGTGTTTGTCCCCGAAGAAAACATTTTCCCGGATGTGCGCGGTCTGAAAGGTCCGTTCACCTGCCTCAACTCCGCACGCTATGGCATCTCCTGGGGTGCGCTGGGTGCTGCCGAGTTCTGCTGGCATACCGCTCGCCAGTACACTCTGGATCGCAAGCAGTTCGGTCGCCCATTGGCCGCCACTCAGCTGATCCAGAAGAAGCTGGCCGACATGCAGACCGAGATCACCATGGCGCTGCAAGGCTGCCTGCGTCTGGGTCGTATGAAGGACGAGGGTACTGCAGCGGTAGAGATCACTTCGATGATGAAACGCAATTCCTGCGGCAAGTCCCTGGACATTGCTCGCATGGCGCGCGACATGCTGGGTGGTAACGGTATTTCCGATGAATTCGGTGTTGCTCGCCACTTGGTCAACCTGGAAGTGGTGAATACCTACGAAGGTACGCATGACGTCCATGCGCTGATCCTCGGTCGTGCGCAGACTGGCATTCAGGCGTTCTATTAATAGGAGAACGGCCATGGGCGCGCTTTCGCATCTACGGGTACTGGATTTATCGCGGGTGCTGGCTGGGCCTTGGGCCGGGCAGATCCTTGCTGACCTTGGCGCCGAAGTGATCAAGGTCGAGCGCCCGGGTAATGGCGATGACACGCGCGCCTGGGGGCCTCCCTTCCTTAAAGACGCTTATGGCGAGAACACTAGCGAGGCCGCCTATTACTTGTCGGCCAATCGCAACAAGCAATCGGTCACCATCGACTTCACTCGGCCTGAAGGGCAGAAGCTGGTGCGTGATCTGGCGGCGAAGTCGGACATCCTGATCGAGAACTTCAAGGTCGGTGGGTTGGCGGCCTATGGTTTGGACTATGAGTCGCTAAAAGCGATTAATCCAAATCTGATTTATTGCTCGATTACCGGGTTTGGTCAGACCGGCCCTTATGCCAAGCGCGCAGGTTATGACTTCATGATCCAGGGGTTGGGCGGCCTGATGAGTCTGACGGGGCGACCCGAGGGGGATGAGGGTGCCGGGCCGGTGAAGGTTGGCGTGGCGCTGACGGACATTTTGACCGGTCTCTATTCCACTGTGGCGATCCTTGCAGCGCTTGCGCATCGGGATCATGACGGTGGCGGTCAGCATATTGATATGGCGTTGCTGGATGTTCAGGTGGCTTGCCTGGCTAACCAGGCAATGAATTACCTGACTACCGGCAATGCTCCTAAGCGCCTGGGCAATGCTCATCCGAATATCGTGCCTTATCAGGACTTTCCTACGGCGGATGGAGACTTCATCCTCACCGTGGGTAATGACGGGCAGTTTCGCAAATTCGCTGAAGTGGCTGGACAGCCGCAATGGGCAGATGATCCACGCTTTGCGACCAATAAATTGCGGGTGGCGAATCGCGCGGAGTTGATCCCACTTATTCGCCAGGCGACTGTATTCAAGACGACTGCTGAGTGGGTGCTGCAGCTGGAGCAGGCAGGTGTGCCGTGCGGGCCGATCAATGATCTGGCTCAGATGTTTGCTGATCCTCAGGTTAAGGCGCGCGGGTTGGCCATCGAACTGCCCCATGTGCTGGCCGGGATGGTGCCGCAAGTGGCGAGTCCGATTCGCCTGTCCGAAACGCCTGTGGAGTATCGCAATGCACCTCCTCTATTAGGGGAGCATACGCTGGAGGTTCTGCAGCGGGTGTTGGGTCTGGATGCTGGTGCTGTGGCGGCATTCAAAGAGGCCGGAGTGCTCTGAGGACTTCTTCTATATAGAAGAAGTGGTTTGGTCTTCTATATAGAAGAGGGTGTGAGCTGTTTTGAGCGCTCTGCAAGTACTTGATAGAAAAATGCAATTAGGGGTTGACGGCAGATCCTGGAAGTCTATAATTCGCCCCACTTCCGGCGCAGTCGAAACGGAAAACTCCTTGGTAAACAATGAGTTATGCGGTTTTCGGCAGCGAGTTGCTTCAGGTCATCGAAGTCCAGAAGGAGTTGAAAGAGCGAGGTGGTTTGGCTCTTTTGACGGTTCGATCTTCTCGGTCGAAAGCGGTGTAAAAGAGGTGTTGACAGCAGCGAGTAACGCTGTAGAATTCGCCTCCCGCTAACGAGAGATCGAAAGCGCAAGTGGTTGAAGTTGCAAAGGAAACTTTGAAAACTTCGAAAAATAACCGCTTGACAGCAACAGAGGCTGCTGTAGAATGCGCGCCTCGGTTGAGACGAAAGATCTTAACCAACCGCTCTTTAACAACTGAATCAAGCAATTCGTGTGGGTGCTTGTGGAGTCAGACTGATAGTCAACAAGATTATCAGCATCACAAGTTACTCCGCGAGAAATCAAAGATGTAACCAACGATTGCTGAGCCAAGTTTAGGGTTTCTTAAAAACCCAAAGATGTTTGAACTGAAGAGTTTGATCATGGCTCAGATTGAACGCTGGCGGCAGGCCTAACACATGCAAGTCGAGCGGCAGCACGGGTACTTGTACCTGGTGGCGAGCGGCGGACGGGTGAGTAATGCCTAGGAATCTGCCTGGTAGTGGGGGATAACGCTCGGAAACGGACGCTAATACCGCATACGTCCTACGGGAGAAAGCAGGGGACCTTCGGGCCTTGCGCTATCAGATGAGCCTAGGTCGGATTAGCTAGTTGGTGAGGTAATGGCTCACCAAGGCGACGATCCGTAACTGGTCTGAGAGGATGATCAGTCACACTGGAACTGAGACACGGTCCAGACTCCTACGGGAGGCAGCAGTGGGGAATATTGGACAATGGGCGAAAGCCTGATCCAGCCATGCCGCGTGTGTGAAGAAGGTCTTCGGATTGTAAAGCACTTTAAGTTGGGAGGAAGGGCATTTACCTAATACGTAAGTGTTTTGACGTTACCGACAGAATAAGCACCGGCTAACTCTGTGCCAGCAGCCGCGGTAATACAGAGGGTGCAAGCGTTAATCGGAATTACTGGGCGTAAAGCGCGCGTAGGTGGTTCGTTAAGTTGGATGTGAAATCCCCGGGCTCAACCTGGGAACTGCATTCAAAACTGTCGAGCTAGAGTATGGTAGAGGGTGGTGGAATTTCCTGTGTAGCGGTGAAATGCGTAGATATAGGAAGGAACACCAGTGGCGAAGGCGACCACCTGGACTGATACTGACACTGAGGTGCGAAAGCGTGGGGAGCAAACAGGATTAGATACCCTGGTAGTCCACGCCGTAAACGATGTCAACTAGCCGTTGGGAGCCTTGAGCTCTTAGTGGCGCAGCTAACGCATTAAGTTGACCGCCTGGGGAGTACGGCCGCAAGGTTAAAACTCAAATGAATTGACGGGGGCCCGCACAAGCGGTGGAGCATGTGGTTTAATTCGAAGCAACGCGAAGAACCTTACCAGGCCTTGACATCCAATGAACTTTCCAGAGATGGATTGGTGCCTTCGGGAACATTGAGACAGGTGCTGCATGGCTGTCGTCAGCTCGTGTCGTGAGATGTTGGGTTAAGTCCCGTAACGAGCGCAACCCTTGTCCTTAGTTACCAGCACGTAATGGTGGGCACTCTAAGGAGACTGCCGGTGACAAACCGGAGGAAGGTGGGGATGACGTCAAGTCATCATGGCCCTTACGGCCTGGGCTACACACGTGCTACAATGGTCGGTACAGAGGGTTGCCAAGCCGCGAGGTGGAGCTAATCCCAGAAAACCGATCGTAGTCCGGATCGCAGTCTGCAACTCGACTGCGTGAAGTCGGAATCGCTAGTAATCGCGAATCAGAATGTCGCGGTGAATACGTTCCCGGGCCTTGTACACACCGCCCGTCACACCATGGGAGTGGGTTGCACCAGAAGTAGCTAGTCTAACCTTCGGGAGGACGGTTACCACGGTGTGATTCATGACTGGGGTGAAGTCGTAACAAGGTAGCCGTAGGGGAACCTGCGGCTGGATCACCTCCTTAATCGACGACATCAGCTGCTCCATAAGTTCCCACACGAATTGCTTGATTCATTGAAGAAGACGATAAGAAGCAGCCCGAAATTGGGTCTGTAGCTCAGTTGGTTAGAGCGCACCCCTGATAAGGGTGAGGTCGGCAGTTCGAATCTGCCCAGACCCACCAATTTTGTGTGGGAAACACCTGTAGAAATACGGGGCCATAGCTCAGCTGGGAGAGCGCCTGCCTTGCACGCAGGAGGTCAACGGTTCGATCCCGTTTGGCTCCACCACTACTGCTTCTGTTTGTTGAAAGCTTAGAAATGAGCATTCCACCAAGACGGTGATGAATGTTGATTTCTAGTCTTTGATTAGATCGTTCTTTAAAAATTTGGGTATGTGATAGAAAGATAGACTGGACGTTACTTTCACTGGTAACGGATCAGGCTAAGGTAAAATTTGTGAGTTGCTCTTTGGAGCAAGAATCGAATTTTCGGCGAATGTCGTCTTCACAGTATAACCAGATTGCTTGGGGTTATATGGTCAAGTGAAGAAGCGCATACGGTGGATGCCTTGGCAGTCAGAGGCGATGAAAGACGTGGTAGCCTGCGAAAAGCTTCGGGGAGTCGGCAAACAGACTTTGATCCGGAGATGTCTGAATGGGGGAACCCAGCCATCATAAGATGGTTATCTTAAGCTGAATACATAGGCTTAAGAGGCGAACCAGGGGAACTGAAACATCTAAGTACCCTGAGGAAAAGAAATCAACCGAGATTCCCTTAGTAGTGGCGAGCGAACGGGGACTAGCCCTTAAGTGGCTTTGAGATTAGCGGAACGCTCTGGAAAGTGCGGCCATAGTGGGTGATAGCCCTGTACGCGAAAATCTCTTAGTCATGAAATCGAGTAGGACGGAGCACGAGAAACTTTGTCTGAATATGGGGGGACCATCCTCCAAGGCTAAATACTACTGACTGACCGATAGTGAACTAGTACCGTGAGGGAAAGGCGAAAAGAACCCCGGAGAGGGGAGTGAAATAGATCCTGAAACCGTATGCGTACAAGCAGTGGGAGCCCACTTTGTTGGGTGACTGCGTACCTTTTGTATAATGGGTCAGCGACTTATTTTCAGTGGCGAGCTTAACCGAATAGGGGAGGCGTAGCGAAAGCGAGTCTTAATAGGGCGTCTAGTCGCTGGGAATAGACCCGAAACCGGGCGATCTATCCATGGGCAGGTTGAAGGTTGGGTAACACTAACTGGAGGACCGAACCGACTACCGTTGAAAAGTTAGCGGATGACCTGTGGATCGGAGTGAAAGGCTAATCAAGCTCGGAGATAGCTGGTTCTCCTCGAAAGCTATTTAGGTAGCGCCTCATGTATCACTGTAGGGGGTAGAGCACTGTTTCGGCTAGGGGGTCATCCCGACTTACCAAACCGATGCAAACTCCGAATACCTACAAGTGCCGAGCATGGGAGACACACGGCGGGTGCTAACGTCCGTCGTGAAAAGGGAAACAACCCAGACCGTCAGCTAAGGTCCCAAAGTTATGGTTAAGTGGGAAACGATGTGGGAAGGCTTAGACAGCTAGGAGGTTGGCTTAGAAGCAGCCACCCTTTAAAGAAAGCGTAATAGCTCACTAGTCGAGTCGGCCTGCGCGGAAGATGTAACGGGGCTCAAACCATACACCGAAGCTACGGGTATCACTTAGGTGATGCGGTAGAGGAGCGTTCTGTAAGCCTGTGAAGGTGAGTTGAGAAGCTTGCTGGAGGTATCAGAAGTGCGAATGCTGACATGAGTAACGACAATGGGTGTGAAAAACACCCACGCCGAAAGACCAAGGTTTCCTGCGCAACGTTAATCGACGCAGGGTTAGTCGGTCCCTAAGGCGAGGCTGAAAAGCGTAGTCGATGGAAAACAGGTTAATATTCCTGTACTTCTGGTTATTGCGATGGAGGGACGGAGAAGGCTAGGCCAGCTTGGCGTTGGTTGTCCAAGTTTAAGGTGGTAGGCTGGAATCTTAGGTAAATCCGGGATTCCAAGGCCGAGAGCTGATGACGAGTGTTCTTTTAGAACACGAAGTGGTTGATGCCATGCTTCCAAGAAAAGCTTCTAAGCTTCAGGTAACCAGGAACCGTACCCCAAACCGACACAGGTGGTTGGGTAGAGAATACCAAGGCGCTTGAGAGAACTCGGGTGAAGGAACTAGGCAAAATGGCACCGTAACTTCGGGAGAAGGTGCGCCGGTGAGGGTGAAGCATTTACTGCGTAAGCCCATGCCGGTCGAAGATACCAGGCCGCTGCGACTGTTTATTAAAAACACAGCACTCTGCAAACACGAAAGTGGACGTATAGGGTGTGACGCCTGCCCGGTGCCGGAAGGTTAATTGATGGGGTTAGCTAACGCGAAGCTCTTGATCGAAGCCCCGGTAAACGGCGGCCGTAACTATAACGGTCCTAAGGTAGCGAAATTCCTTGTCGGGTAAGTTCCGACCTGCACGAATGGCGTAACGATGGCGGCGCTGTCTCCACCCGAGACTCAGTGAAATTGAAATCGCTGTGAAGATGCAGTGTATCCGCGGCTAGACGGAAAGACCCCGTGAACCTTTACTATAGCTTTGCACTGGACTTTGAATTTGCTTGTGTAGGATAGGTGGGAGGCTTTGAAGCGTGGACGCCAGTTCGCGTGGAGCCAACCTTGAAATACCACCCTGGCAACTTTGAGGTTCTAACTCAGGTCCGTTATCCGGATCGAGGACAGTGTATGGTGGGTAGTTTGACTGGGGCGGTCTCCTCCTAAAGAGTAACGGAGGAGTACGAAGGTGCGCTCAGACCGGTCGGAAATCGGTCGTAGAGTATAAAGGCAAAAGCGCGCTTGACTGCGAGACAGACACGTCGAGCAGGTACGAAAGTAGGTCTTAGTGATCCGGTGGTTCTGTATGGAAGGGCCATCGCTCAACGGATAAAAGGTACTCCGGGGATAACAGGCTGATACCGCCCAAGAGTTCATATCGACGGCGGTGTTTGGCACCTCGATGTCGGCTCATCACATCCTGGGGCTGAAGCCGGTCCCAAGGGTATGGCTGTTCGCCATTTAAAGTGGTACGCGAGCTGGGTTTAGAACGTCGTGAGACAGTTCGGTCCCTATCTGCCGTGGACGTTTGAGATTTGAGAGGGGCTGCTCCTAGTACGAGAGGACCGGAGTGGACGAACCTCTGGTGTTCCGGTTGTCACGCCAGTGGCATTGCCGGGTAGCTATGTTCGGAATAGATAACCGCTGAAAGCATCTAAGCGGGAAACTAGCCTCAAGATGAGATCTCACTGGGACCTTGAGTCCCCTGAAGGGCCGTCGAAGACTACGACGTTGATAGGTTGGGTGTGTAAGCGCTGTGAGGCGTTGAGCTAACCAATACTAATTGCCCGTGAGGCTTGACCATATAACACCCAAGCAATTTGCATGCTTCGAGCTGAAAGGCGAAAGGGCACCAGATTGCGGTGTGTGAAGACGAAACGAACCGAAAGTTCGAGATACTCACAAAACACCTGGCTATCACATACCCATTCGCTGGAGCGTGAACCTGCAAAGGCCCACGACCTGGCTACCGAATTTCTTGACGACCATAGAGCATTGGAACCACCTGATCCCATCCCGAACTCAGCAGTGAAACGATGCATCGCCGATGGTAGTGTGGGGTTTCCCCATGTGAGAGTAGGTCATCGTCAAGATCAAATTCCGAAACCCCTATCTGCGTATGCAGGTAGGGGTTTTGTTTTAGTAGAAGTCACCAGTTTTGCTGGCACGTTACGCTGTAACGGGCTGGTCACAGAATTTCTTGACGACCATAGAGCATTGGAACCACCTGATCCCATCCCGAACTCAGCAGTGAAACGATGCATCGCCGATGGTAGTGTGGGGTTTCCCCATGTGAGAGTAGGTCATCGTCAAGATTGAATTCCGAAACCCCTGTCTGCTAACGCAGACAGGGGTTTTGTCGTTGTGGGCTCGCTAAACGCTCAGGAGCGCCATCGCCAAACAGTGGAATGTTTCCGCAGAGACGACAAAGCCAGCCCCCGAATTCAGGCGCTGGCTTTGTTGGAATGACGAGAGATTTAGAACTGGTAGCTCACTGTCGCGGCGACATTGCGTTCTTCGCCCAAGTAGCAGAAGTTCAGGCTGGCACAGGAGGCCACGTAGGACTCATTCGTCAGGTTGTTCGCATTCAGGCGAACATCCACACCCTTCATCCCTACTTTGCCTAAGTCGTAACCAACAGACGCATCAAACAACGTGTAGGCCGGCACCTTCATGGTGTTTTCCGCGTCGGCCCAGCTATAGCCGACATATCGCACACCACCACCCAATCGCAGACCATCGAGTGCCGCGCTATCGAACGTGTAGTCAGCCCAGAACGAAGCCATGTGCCGTGGCGCCTGGGTCGGCGAGTTGCCCTTGTTCTCGATCACGTCAGTGGCCGTACTCAAGGTGCTGATCATCGACTTTGCGTATTCGATGTCGGTGAAGGTGTAGCTGCCGAGGACTTTAAGGTTGTCAGTCACCTGCATGTGCGCTTCCAGTTCCAGGCCCTGGGAGCGGACAGCCCCTACGGCGCGATAGAAGTTTTCCTGCGGCAGTTTGGTCGCCAGGTTTTCCTGATCAATGCGGAACAGCGACGCGGTGAACAAATTGTCGGTGCCCAGCGGTTGGTACTTCAGGCCCACCTCCCATTGCGTACCATCGGTCGGTGCCAGGGGATTACCCGCACTGTCCGAGTAGGAGTTCGGGTTGAACGACTCGGAGTAGCTGATGTAAGGCGCAATGCCGTTATCGAACAGGTACAACGCCCCGGCGCGCCCCGTCAGCTTGGTGCGTTTGTCACTGATTTCGGTGCCGACCGCCCGGTCGGTTTCAGCCAGCCGATTCTCATCGGACGTTTCCACCCAGTCCTGGCGCAGCCCGAGCGAGAAGCGCCACTTATCCATCTCGATCAAATCTTGAAGGTACACGCCGGTTTGTTCCAGGCGACGCAGATAGCTGGTCGGACTGTAGAACTCGATATCGGAATTTCCATACACCGGGTTGAACGCATCAATAGGGGCAAGACCACCGCTGGTCCAGTCGACCACGGTTTTGCGACGCTGATAGTCCGCACCCATCAGTACGGTGTGTTTGGTTGCATCGGTGAAGAACTCTGCTTGCAGCATGTTATCGACAATGAATGCATGAAGTTTCTCGTCGCCACCGGTGTAATAACGATTCAACTCATTACTGGACGGTGTGGTCCAGCCATAGGCATAGACCTGATCCAGCTTCACTTTGGAGTCGAGGTAACGGAAGTTCTGTCGTGCCGTGAAGACATTGTTGAAGCGATGCTCGAACTGGTAACCGAAGGACTGCTGATCACGCTGGAAGCCATCAATGCTCGGTTCGCCCTCGAAGAAGTGTGGGGAAATTCGATTCCCATTGCGCTGATGAATGGTGCCGTCGGCCGGCACGCCACCGTGATAACCACCGTCTGGATCGTGCTGCAAATACGCTTGTAGGGTCAGCGAGGTGTCTTCGGTGAAATCGATGCTCACCGTAGGCGCGAGGGCGAAGCGTTTTTCTTTGTTGTGATCGAACTGTGTGTCGGACTGATCCGCCAGCCCTGTCAGGCGATAGGCTACGCGTTTGTCGTCATTCACCGGGCCGCTGAAGTCGAAACCCATGCCACGCTGACCCTGAGTGCCCACCGTAGCTTGAACCTGATGATAGGCCTCATACAGCGGCCTCTTACTGGTCAGCGCCACCAGGCCGCCGGGTGAGCTGCGACCATAGAGCACCGATGACGGCCCTTTGAGGATATCGAGGCGCTCCAGAAAGTACGGGTCTACCTGCATGGTGCTGTAGGTGCCACTGTCACCCATGGACTTCAAGCCATCCAGATAAATGTTATCCACCGAACCATCGTTGAAGCCGCGCAGCGCCACGTAGTCATAACGGTGGGTTGCGCCATAAGGGTTGGTCAACACGCCGGGGGTGTAACGCATGGCCTGGGAGACGGTTTGCGAACCTTGATCGTCCATTTGCTCGCGGGTTACCACCGAGACGCTTTGCGAGGTTTCCAGCAACGCAGTACTGGTCTTGGTGGCGATCTGGCTATGTGTCGCGTTGTAACCGTCCATGCTGCCCAGCGCATTACCGAGGGCAAAGCCTTTGATGTCGGTGGTGGGCAATGCCAGCGCTTCGGTTTCGGCGACCGGGCGCAACACGTAGCTGTTGCCATCCTGACTCACGGCCTCCAGACCCGAACCGCTGAGTAAACGTCGCAAAGCCTGATCTGCCGAATATTCGCCCTGCACGCCGGGTGACTGAAGACCCCCGGTTTGCGAAGGCGTTGTCGACAAGGTGATCCCCGCCTGACGCGCAAACTGGTTGAGCACATCGCTCAACGAGCCTGCGGCAATGTTGTAACGGTGGCTGCTGACCTCGCTGCCCGCTGCCGCTACGCCCAGTGTCGGCAATACGCCGACACCCAGCGCGGTGGAGAACAGCGCAGCACGTACGGCGTAGCGCAGGACGCCTGAATCGGCGGCGAAATGAAGAGGATTCTTACTGGTGGCGCGGACAGTCATTGTAGGTTTCCGTAGGAAGTCGCTGAAGTCAGGATTGAAGTGCTTACTGACTAAGCCGGACTTGTCCGCAAAACCCGCCAAAAATAATTCAGGCCTGTCGCTCCAGCGTCACCCACCAGCGAGTGCGATAGCGCAGTTGCACCGGCAGGGTTTGCGGCAGGATGGCCAGCAACCTGTCGGTGTTCTCCAGTCGGAAAACCCCGGACAGCCGTAAGTCGGCAATGTCCGCTGCGCACGTCAGATAGCCGTGGCGATAGCGCCCGACTTCATCCAGGAAATCCCCCAGCCGCATATTGCGAGTCACGATCAGCCCGTCGACCCAAGCGCCGGCATCCATGTCCAGCGGCGGCGCCAGCTTCGCCTGGTGATGATCGATCAGATAACTCTGCCCGGCCTGCACCTGGGTCGGCGTGCCATCGGCGGCAAGCGGTGAATGTATGAGGACCATGCCGCCGGTAACGCTGAGCCGCGTGCAGTCGTCGTCCTGCCGCAGGATGAAACGTGCCCCCACGCCTTCATACACACCCTGGCGACTGTGTACCCGCAGCGGTCGATCAAACGGAGATCCTTCGTCGATCCCGCCGCACGTCACGATGACCTCGCCGCGAGTCAGTTTGATCAGCCGCTGCTGCGCGTTGTAATCCAGATCCACTGCACTGGCGGTGTTGAGTTCCAGTCGCGTGCCATCGGGCAATTGGAAACCGCGCCGTTCGCCCGTGGCGGTGGCGAAGTCGGCGGTCCACTGTTGCCAGCCCACCGCATCTTTGCCCATCCACGCCACCGACCCTATCAGCAACGCTCCTGATAGCAGCTTCAAGGCCTGGCGGCGACCCAGTCCCTGGGCGCTGTTTTCCAACGTATTGAAGGCCACTTGAGCACCGGGCACTGCCCGCAGGTTGCTGCTCAACTCGGCTTGCAGCGACTGCACCCGCTGCCAAGCCAGTTCGTGTTCATGGTGTTCAGCCCGCCAGACCTCGCATTGCTGACGTAGCCTGGCATTAGCCGAGTTGTTACGCAGACGCAGCAGCCAATGGATGGCTTGTTTGACGACCTGCTGATGCGGTTCCCCGCGTCGAGTCAGCGACAAGTTATCCACAGGCATCACGTTTCATACCGCAGCACGTAGCAGTGATACAGCGCGTCGGCGACATAGCGCTCAACTGAACGCAGAGACAAGCCCATCTGCTCGGCGATGTGTTTGTGGGTAAGTCCTTCGCACTGCGCCAGCAGAAACGCCTGACGCACTTTCGGCTTCAGGCCTTCGAGCATGCGCGCGATGCTTTCCAGCAACTCAAGCACTAATGCCCGCGCTTCGACGCTCGGGGTTTCGGACTCGGGCAAATGGGCGATGGTTTCCAGGTAGGCGCGTTCGATTTCTTCACGACGCCAATGGTCGATCACCAGCCCACGGGCGATCGTTCGAAGAAAGGCGCGGGGAGCCTTGAGCTCCAGGCGTTCGGTTCTGTGCAGCAGCCGCACAAACGTGTCTTGAGCCAGATCCGCCGCATCGGCTGCATTACCCAAACGCGCGCGCAGCCACGTGTTGAGCCAACCGTGATGGCTACTGTAAAGCGCCTGTACTGCAAACTCAGGTGAGGACATGGATGCGACAGCCCGAACATCACAAATGATAATTAGTCGCATTGTCATCAAGGGTCCGGGAATTTGCAACAGCCGGACAAACAGTCGCCACTCCAAAAAGGCTGATCAGGCGCTTTGGCACGCCGTTCGGCGGGTATCTGACAGGAATGCCGACCATTTCGTACAAACGCCTAAGTTTTCTCCGGTTTGTGCCGACAGCCTGATGAGACATGCGTGCACCAAAGTAGAGCGGCTCCAGAGTCCTGCCTGCGCTGTTACATGGAATGTTGCATCCCGGAACGCATCCCCACTTTTTGCATAAGAAGTCCCATGAAATGAATCTCAAATTCAGCCATAAAATCCTTCTGGCCGCCTCCGGCGTCGTGGTGCTGGCTTTTGCGTTGTTCACTTTGTACAACGACTATCTGCAGCGAAACACCATCCGTCAAAACCTTGAATCGAGCGTCCAGCAGGCCGGCGACCTGACCGCCAGCAGCGTGCAGAACTGGATGAGCGGCCGCGTGCTGGTGCTGGAAAACCTCGCGCAAAACGTCGCCCATCAAGGCGCCAATGCCGACCTTCCCGGGCTGGTCAATCAACCGTCCCTGACCTCGAACTTCCAGTTCACCTACGTAGGCCAGGCCAACGGCGTGTTCACTCAGCGTCCGGACGCGAAGATGCCCGACGGTTACGACCCGCGTCAGCGTCCCTGGTACAAACAGGCCGTGGCTGCCGACAAGACCATGTTGACCCCGCCTTACATGGCCGCCGTCGGTGGCCTGGTGGTGACCATCGCCCTGCCGGTGAAAAAGAACGGCGAGTTGCTCGGCGTGGTCGGTGGTGACCTGAGCCTGGAAACCCTGGTGAAGATCATCAACTCAGTGGACTTCGGTGGCATCGGTCACGCATTCCTGGTCAGCGCCGACGGTCAGGTGATCGTCAGCCCGGACAAGGACCAGGTGATGAAAAACCTGAAGGATATTTACCCGAACGCCGGCGTGCGCATCGAGAAGGGTAATCAGGAAGTCACCCTGAACAAGCAGGACCGTATTCTTTCGTTCACGCCGGTCAGTGGTTTGCCGAATGCCGAGTGGTACATCGGTCTGTCGATCGACAAGGACAAGGCCTACGCGCCACTCAGCCAGTTCCGCACTTCTGCGCTGATCGCGATGTTCATCGCCGTGACGGCCATTGCCGTGCTGCTGAGCCTGTTGATCAACGTGCTGATGCGTCCGCTGACCACCATGGGCCGTGCGATGCAGGACATCGCTCAGGGTGAGGGCGACCTTACCCGACGTCTGGCCGTGGAAAGCAAAGACGAATTCGGTGAGCTGGGCGGTTCTTTCAACCAGTTCGTTGAGCGAATTCACGCATCGATTTCCGAAGTGTCGTCGGCCACCCGCCAGGTTCACGACCTGTCGCAGCGGGTAATGGCCTCGTCCAACGCCTCGATCGTCGGTTCCGACGAGCAAAGCGCCCGCACCAACAGTGTCGCCGCGGCGATCAACCAGTTGGGCGCCGCCACCCAGGAAATCGCCCGCAACGCCGCCGATGCTTCCCAGCACGCCAGCGGCGCGAGCGAGCAGGCCGACGACGGTCGTCAGGTGGTGGAGAAAACCATTCTGGCGATGACCGAGTTGTCGCAGAAAATCAGCTTGTCCTGCACGCAGATCGAAACCCTGAACGCGAGCACCGACAACATCGGGCACATTCTGGATGTGATCAAAGGCATCTCCCAGCAGACCAACTTGCTCGCACTCAACGCGGCCATTGAAGCGGCCCGCGCCGGTGAAGCCGGGCGTGGTTTTGCGGTGGTGGCGGACGAGGTGCGTAACCTCGCTCACCGAACTCAGGAATCGGCGGAGGAGATTCACAAGATGATCACCTCGCTGCAGATCGGTTCTCGCGAAGCGGTGACCACGATGAACGCCAGTCAGGTCTCCAGCGAACAGAGCGTCGAAGTGGCGAACCAGGCTGGTTTGCGCCTGGTCAGCGTGACCCAGCGCATCGGCGAAATCGACGGCATGAACCAGTCGGTGGCCGCGGCGACCGAAGAGCAGACGGCGGTGGTGGAAACCCTCAATGTCGACGTAAACCAGATCAACCTGCTGAACCAGCAGAGCGTGGCCAACCTCAATGAAACGTTGAAGGATTGCGATGCGTTGTCCCTGCAGGCGAACCGGTTGAAGCAGTTGGTCGACAGCTTCAAAATCTGATCGAGCGATGTAAAAGAGCCCGCTGTGGAGTCATCCACAGCGGGCTTTTTCATGCCTTACGCAAACAGCTTCAACACATTGTTCATCGAGTCATCGGCAAAGCCCTGCACGAAATCCGTGAACCCCGGCAGTGCCTCGGCGCCACCCTGTACGGGTTCGGCGATGATCGTCCAGGTCGCTCGGGATTTGTTCGCGCCCAGCGGTTCGACACTCATCGCCGCCCATAAATTGGCTACGCCCAAGGTGTTGTAAATCGTGGTCCAGGTCATGTTCAGCGCCTGGTCATCCCGGGAGTTGAGTTGCTCGACCACCAGGTTGCCGTCCTTGAAGAATTTCTTGCGCAGGGACGACACGCCTTCGCCAGTCATCTCGATGTGCGACAGCGCTGGAATGAATTGATCGAAGCCGGCGAAGTTACCGACCACTGCCCAGACCTTCCTGGCATCGGCGGGCACTTCCACCGAGGACTCCACGTGGCAGCCTTGCGGATTTTTGATCAGGGTGTCGGGTTGTAGGGTTTTCATGGTTTTGCTCCGGTTGAGTGAATCAGATGAAGTTGATTTCTTTGAGGTAGTCGCAGCCGCGACGCAGCAGCGCCGGGGATTTTTCCGGGTAATGCGCGCCCATCTGCCGCACGCCCGCCTGAGCGTTGGCGTGGCCGATCATTGAGATGTCGCCGATGTCTTCCTCGAAGCCGTTGAGGTAGAAACCGAGCACGCCAAACAACGCGTTGTCGCTGTCGACCCGACCCAGTTGCTGCTGCCAGTCGGCGACGCTGACCATGGAAAACTCCCGACCTGCCTCACGGAATGACGCGACGTAGTTGTCCCAGCTCAGAGGCTCGGGGTTGTGCAGGTTGAACACCGCTTTTTCCGCTGAATAACGGCTGGCATGGAAGGCGATGAACCGGGCGAGAAAGTCCACCGGCATCAGGTCGAAATTCAGCGCGAACTCCGGCACCTGGCCGAGCTGGATCGAGCCTTTGAGCATCAGCATCAAGCGATTCTTGTGCGGCTGGCAGACACCGGTGAGGCTGTTGAAACTGATGTTGCCGGGACGATAAAGATTGACCCGTACGCCACGTTCGCGAGCCCGTTCGAGGATTCGCTCACCGACCCATTTGGACAGGTTGTAGCCGTTCTTGATGTAGATCGGCGGGGTCTGCGCGGCGGGCAATTCCAGCACCCGGCCATCGGCGGAAATCGTGCTGGAAGCCGAGAGCGTCGAGACGAAATTGAAGATCTTTTTGCTGCGCCCTTCGCACAACCGAAGGCACTCGAAAATCGGCTCGACGTTGTCCCGCGCCAGCGACTCGTAATCGAGTACGTGATTGACGTTCGCGGCGTTATGCACCAACGCGCCGAACTGCCGATCCAGTCGCTCGTAAACATCCGCTTCGAGCCCCAATGACGGACGCGTGATGTCCGCCGCGTAGACCCGCACCCGGCTCAGGTCCAGATGCTCCAGGCGGTTTTCTCGCAACGCATGGGCAAATCGCTCGGCCGCCGATTGCCCGCCGCCATCGCGCACCAGGCAGGCGACTTCGCTGGCGCCCCAGGCGAGCAATGCTTCGACGATGTGCACGCCGACAAAGCTGTTGGCGCCGGTCACGATCACCTTGTGCACATCGCCCATGCGGTTGACTGGCAACGGCTGGATATCCAGTTCGCGGAAGGCATCGGCCAAGGCCTTTTCGCTCAATACCTCTTCGGTGCCGGAACCGCGCACCAAGGTCGCCAACTTGGCGATGGTCGGCAATTCGATGAAGCGGTTAATCGAGATGCTGCGACCAAACTCTTCACGCAAACGTAAAAGCATGCGCGACAGCAGGATCGAGTGGCCGCCCAGGTTGAAGAAACTTTCATCGGTGGAAATATCGCTGGCCGGCAGCTCCAGCAGCTCAGCCCAGATCTCCAGCAGCAGCGCCTCGTCGGCACTGGCGGGCAAGCGCCGCAGTGTGTTTTCGGACACATTCACGGGCATTGCCAGCAGCGCCTTGCGGTCGACCTTGCCGTTGCTGGCGAACGGCATGCTCGGCAGTTCGGTCCACGCTGTGGGCTGCATGTAATCCGGCAGGAACTGCATCGCATGAGCCTTCAGGGTTTCGCGAGCGGTGCCGGGTTGATCCTCCTGAGGCTGCGCGAGGAAGGCCAGAATCCGTCGATGGCTGTCGATGACCACCGCCACCTGGCGGTACAACTGACTGTCACGCAGGCAGCGTTCGATCTCTTCCGGCTCAACGCGAAAGCCGCGAATCTTCACCTGATTGTCTCGTCGCCCGCACAGCTCGATGCCATCGCGGGTCCACTTCGCCATGTCGCCGGTGCGGTAGGCGCGCAGGCTCTGGCCATTGGGCAGGTTCAGGTTCAGATAACGTTCGGCGGTCTGCTGCGGGTTGTTCAGGTAGCCCAGGCACACACCCGGCCCGACGATGTACAACTCGCCGACGGTTTGCTCGGCCACCGGTTGAAAATCCTCGTCGAGAATCAGCACCTGACTGTTAGCGATAGGCGCGCCGAGGGTGCGATTGCTGTCGCCGGTACGCAGTTGCCGCGCGGTGATCAACACCGTCGCTTCGGTGGGGCCATAGAGGTTGTAGAGGTTGCCCTGACGGGTGAGCTGCTCGATGACGTAGGGTTCGCAGACATCGCCACCGGTCATCACGTGATCGAGGCATTGCAATTGATCCAGCGGCAGGATGCTCAACAACGCTGGCGGCAAAAAGGCGTGGCTCAGTTGTCGATGGCGGATCAGCTCGACCAGTTGCAACGGATCGCGGCGCTGATCGTCGCCGGGCACGATCAGTTCGGCGCCCTGGAGCAGGGTCGGGAAGATATCGATCAGTGACGAGTCGAAACTCAACGACGAAAACTGCAGCACCCGACTCTGTTCGGTCAGTTGCACATAGTCGGCGTACCACGCGGTGAAGTGCGCGAGATTGGCCTGGCTGAGCAGTACGCCTTTGGGATGGCCGGTGGTGCCCGAGGTGTAGAGCGCCATGCACGGCGCCTCTGGATCGGGTCGCTGGCGCATCAAGGGTTGATCGAGATCCACATCACCAATGTCAATGCGGCTGATGTCGAGCCCCGGCATTTGCGCCGCAAGCGGATGTTCACCGTCATGCAGCAGCAAGACGGCCCCGGCGTTTTCCAAAATGTACTGCTGACGTTGCAGAGGATGGCTCGGCTCCAGTGGCAGATACACCGCGCCACTGCCAAGAATCGCCAGAATTCCCGCATACAACGCGCTGCATTTTGGCAGGCAGATCCCGATCACCAACGGCCCCTGATGCTGCGCGAGCAACGGTTGCAAACGTTGCTGGATGGCGCGGCTGTGGGCGTGCAAATGCCGATAGCTCAGGGACGTGCCGGCAATGTTCAGCGCGGGTCGCTCGGCACACTGGATGAAGCGCTGCTCAAGGCGCTCGATCATCGGGATTTGACTGAGCGCCAGCAGCGCGGGCGCCGCCGTGAGGTTGAGCCGATGGAAAAACGCCAGGCTCTCGAGATAGAGCAGGTTTTCCACGTACTCGAAGTGAACGGGAGCAGCAGGACCGGCCAGCAGAAAATAGTCGGCATCGCGAGAGAACCGGCTGACCAGCAGCGCCACGTGATCGACCAGTTCTGCCACTGCCCGCAGGCGCAATGCCTGGCCGTTGCCCGAAGGTTCGTCGCTGATCGGTACGCGAGTGAACAGTTTCGAACCGTAGTTACACAGCAAATCCAGCGGCGGCAGGTCAGAAACTCCAGGCTCACCGATACCCAGTTGCAGCGTCAGTCGCGGTGTATCACCAAAGTCTTGAATCGGCAGGCTGGCGTCGTCGATCAGCAAGTCAGCGCTAGCCAACGGCTGCTCGTCGACGGCTGTCAGGCGCACCAGAGAATGACCGTGTTGTTCAAGTTCCAGCGCCAGGTCGGTCAGGGCCTGGCTTTGTCCAATGAGCAGAATGTCGAGACGTCTCATGATGGGCTCCTCGTTAAACCAGGTAATCGCTGAGGGCGTCTTGCACGCACGGCGAATCGAGCAGCGAACTGCTGCGGAAAAACCGCACGATGTTGGCGACCAGCGGGTGATGGCGATTGATCGGGAAGGCCAGCCCCGACACTTCGCTCTTGAGGGCGTGGCGTGCGGCGTCGCTGATCTGCAAGGACTCGATCAGGCGAAAGTCGAACGACTTCTGGATGTCGTTGGTCAGGTAATGGCCGATGAACACCGGCAGGATTTGCGCGATGCATTGGCGGTCGTCCTCGCTCGCGGTGTGCCAGTAGATGCGCACCAGCCGCGCCCAGAACCCGGAGTGGCGACCTTCGTCGAGCAAGTGGTCGGCCATCAGGCCCTTGATCGACTGCTTGACCGTGTCGTCCTTGGCGAACGCCGCGACATCACCGGTCACGGTGTTCTCGGCGATGGCCACGCAGATCAATTCCACGGCGCTGCGCAGGTGTTCCGGCGCGAGCGCCACGGCCGCTGGAATGGCTCGGCTGAGTTCGATTTCGTCCGGCAGTTCGATGGGCGTGATGCCGGTCATGGCGACGGTCTGTTGCATGAAATCCATGGCCACCAGCGCGTGGTAATCCTCGTCCACCACCACGGTCATGGCGTCGTAGCGGCAGGCGAACGGGAAGGCCACGGCGAAGCGATTCTTGGCGATGCTGCGGGCCGTCTTGTCGACGATTTCGGTTTCGAAAATCACCACGTCGTTGATGAATTTGTAGAGCGTCTGCACCAGCGCAAAGTCGCGCTGTTCCGGGCATTCACGCAGGAAGGTTTCGCTCAGCACCAACGGTTGGCGGCTCAACGGGTAGATCAGTTTGTCGTCGTTCTCAAGCATTCGCCGGGGACGGGTACGGATGGTCGCGCGGCTTTCCCAGGCGTCGGCAAAAGATTGGTAGTCGGCGGCGTTCATGCGTTCACCTCGGCAACCGGTTCGCTCATGCTCAGGCGCAGGCCGTCCCACAACGCGATGCGGCTTTCCACGGCAGCGAGGGCGCTGGCGTAGACGTCTTCTTCGCGTTGCGCATCGCCATCGACCAGCCGGGCGAGGAGTTTTTCAGCGGCGGGGCCGTGGTCTTCGGAATCGACTTCGATGTGCCGTTCGAGGTAGTAACGAAAGGTCGGTGCCTGTTCGATGCCGATGCCCCAATCATCAAGAATTCGCTGGAACATCTGCGGGATGACGCTCTCGCGACCATGCAGAAATGCTGCCGCAACACTGTGCCCCGGCGCATGCAACGCGGTGTGCAACGTATTGCGCACGAACTGCGCTGCTGCCGGATCAACGTCCACGCTTTGCAGCGCCACGTCATAGCTCACGCCTTCTTTTTGCAGCGCGACGAAGCGTTCGACCACCGCCGTGCTGGCGCCGACTTCACGCATCGCATCCAGGTACAACTCGAAATGGCTGTAGTGACCCTGGGCTGGGCGATCATCAGACTCTTCACCCAGCACGATCTCGTTGATCAAGCGCGCCGCCTGTGGATCTCGCGGTGGTAGCCAGGGCAAACGAACGCAGGTCAGTTCCTGTTGCAGGCGTTTGGTCAGCGACATGAAATCCCATACCGCAAACACATGGGTTTCCATGAAACGTTGCAATACCGGCATCGAGTTGATTTCGGAAAAGATCGGATGAGCACTAAGTTCTGCTTTCTTCTGGGTGAGACGGTCTTTAGTCGATTTCATGGGCGAGCCTATAAATGAGTTGGATATAACCGTTGCGGTTTAATGAATAAGCGATCGTTAGTTAAAACTTTCTGCTGACGAGCGCAGGCCTCAAGCGAATTGATATGGGTAAGTTGCAATGCGTCGTTATGTGACGGTCTGGCGCCCGTATTCAAGGCGGCGGAGAAAAACTAATACATGAATAAAGTGCTGGGCAAGTTATTTTTATATTATTTGAAAGTTCAACTTTTTCGCGCGCGACAAGTTCCAATAAAACTTTTGATTTGAGTTTTATTTAGATGCAGTTACTCCTTCCGGCTTATATAAGTCAGAATTAAAGTAAAGAGTGAATGCCTCACTCGAAGTAACTTTCCAGTTGAATTTCTGAAGTGGTCAGAGGGGGTGGAAGTTGACTGGGATCAACGCAGGTTCTTCCTTTCCCGTGGCAAGACTCCTTCCGTAGGTTCTTGGTGCGGAGACTGCTCCGCTGATGCGGTGCGTCACCCGTTCATTATTTGTTGGCAGCCCAAGAGTGAGCGTAAATCACGACAGCCGCTATCATCGGCGCGTTATCGACGCGGAGTCGTTGTGGGTTTTGAGAGGGGTAAATCGAGGGCGGGGCTTTGGAGAGGGGCGCAGCGCAACGCGGCAAGCGAGAGTGAGCAGTTCAATCTGCTCGCTCAGGCTTGCCGGCGTGGTTTATCTGGAGATTTTCTTGTTCAGCGCTTCGGGGCTGTTGAGGTAGCGGGTGATGACCTCGACGCCCCGGTTGAGGTGTTGTTCGAGCAATTTCACCGCGCGCTCGACGTCCCGCTCTTCGACGGCCCGCAACAGCGCCCGGTGGTCTTCCTGGGAGATTTTGCCCAGGCCCATGGCTTCGAGGTTGAAGCGCAGGAAGCGCTCCTCTTCGTTCAATCCGTCTTCCACCAGCCTCAACAGCCGTTGGTTCGGCGCCTTGCAGTACAGCGCCATGTGGAAAAGCCGATTGAGCCGGCCGATTTCGGTGTAGTTGTTTTCGGTTTCCAGTTCGTCGATGTAGCGGGCGGCCTGTTCGAGATCCTCATCAACCAGTAACGGGATCGACAGGCGCAACGCTTCTGATTCCAGCAGGATGCGCAGCGCATAGGTTTCCACGGCATCGCCCTGGACCAGCGGTGCAACCACTGCACCTTTGTGCGCGATGACATTGAGCAGCGCCTGGGCTTCGAGCTGGCGCAAGGCTTCGCGCACCGGCATGCGGCTGACACCGAAAAGATCGGCCAAATCTTGCTGACGCAGGGCGGTGCCGCAGGGAATGCGACCGTCGAGAATGGCTGAACGCAGGGTCTCTTCGATCACCGAGCGTGCCAGGTGAGCGGGAATCGGCCCGTTGACCTTGATGCTGTTCAGAGGATTGGGCTTCTGTGTCACAACTACGCACCCTGTTTGACTGAGTTAAATTTGGATCCAAGGGGACACTAGTGACTGCCTGACAGGTTGTCAAACGGACAAAAGATCGCCCTGACGTGGCCGCGATGTTTTTTATTGCGCCTGCCATACAAAGTTTAGCGCGCTGGCGGTGATCTCACCGTGCCATTGTTTTTTACCGGACTAACCTGCACCATCGAGCGATTTCCACCTGCCTGATCTGGATACCTCGCATTGGCGGTATGTTTCGCGATCCCTCGGACGTTGCGCTGGCTGTGCTGCGCGTTGCTGCTGGCCGGCGTTATGCTGGGCGGGCTGCATGCCGATTGGGATTTTTCGCTGATCAGCCGTCGTGCGCAGGCATTGTACGGGCCATTGGGCGAAGGACAGCCACGCATTGATGCCTGGCAGCACTTATTGGTCACGCAAAAGCAAGTCGGCGAGCTGGAACAGCTTAAAGTGGTCAACCAGTTCTTCAACAAACAGATGCGTTACGAGGAAGACATCGATCTGTGGCACGAGGTCGATTATTGGGAAACACCCATCGAGGCCCTTTGGAAGGGCGCCGGCGATTGCGAAGATTATGCGATCGCCAAGTATTTCAGCCTGCGTCGTCTCGGCGTCGCCAGTGACAAGCTACGCATCACTTACGTCAAGGCCTTGCGCCAGAATCGGGCGCACATGGTGTTGACCTACTACTCAAGCCCCGAGGCCATGCCGTTGGTACTCGACAGCCTGATCGATGCGATCAAGCCAGCCAGCCAGCGAACCGATTTGCTGCCGGTCTACTCTTTCAATGCCGAAGGGTTGTGGTTGCCGGGCGCCAAGGGCAACAAGAAAGTCGGTGACACCAAACGCCTGTCGCGTTGGCAGGATGTGTTGAAGAAAATGCAGGCCGAAGGTTTCCCGGTCGAGACGACTAATTAGGAGCACGCGCTCAGATGTCTTTGTTCAAACAACTGTTGATCGCTATCTGTCTGTTCCTGGTGATCGCCTTCACCGGTAGCTTCGTGGTCAGCCTGGAAAGTTCGCGCACCCAATACGTCAATCAGTTACGCTCCCACGCTCAGGACGCCGCGACGGCATTGGCGCTGTCCCTGACGCCAAGCATCGACGATCCGGCGATGGTCGAGTTGCTGGTCAGTTCGATCTTCGACAGTGGTTATTACGCAAGCATCCGCGTGGTCGACCTCAAGACCGATCAGGCCATCGTTGAGCGCAGCGGCATTCCCGCGGTGAACAACGTGCCGGACTGGTTCGTCAAAATGATCGGGCTGGAAGCGGCCGGTGGTGATGCTCTCGTCAGCCGTGGCTGGGAGCAGGCGGCGCGGGTCGAGGTGGTCAGCCACCCGATGTTTGCGTTGGCCAAACTCTGGCAGAGCGCGCTGGGCAGTCTTGGCTGGCTGCTGATCTGCGGTGCGGTGAGCGCGGTGCTCGGCGCGCTGTTGTTGCGTCGGCAACTGAAGCCGCTGGATTACATGGTCAAGCAATCCCACGCCATCGCTCGCCGCGAATTCCTCAGCTTGCCGCAACTGCCGCGCACGCCGGAACTGCGGCGTGTCGTGCAGGCCATGAACCAGATGGTCGAGAAGCTTAAAGCGCTGTTCCAGGAACAGGCCGAGCGCAGTGAAAAGCTGCGAGCCGAGTCCTATCAGGACAACCTGACGGGGTTGGCCAATCGTCGTTATTTCGAGATGCAATTGAACGCCCGAGTGAGCAACCCGGAGCAGGCGAGTTCCGGTTATTTGCTGCTGTTACGGGTCAGGGACCTGGCCGGGTTGAACCAGCGGTTGGGCGGTCAACGTACTGACCAGTTGTTGAAAGCGGTTGGCGAGCAGTTGTCCCGAGAGTGTGCCAAATACCCGGAAACCCTGAACCTCGTAACGCGGATTCGTGGCGGTGAGTTCGCCGTGCTGGCGCCGGGGCTGGTACGCGAAGAAGCGCTGCAACTGGCGCAGAGCCTCGACAGTGCCTTGGCGAGCCTGCACGCGACGGGCGCCACCGATGTGCCCTCGGTGGCCTCGATCGGGCTGGCGCCGTTTGTGTATGGCGACTCCCCGCAAGCGGTGCTCGGGTTGGGCGATCAGGCATTGGCTCAGGCGGAAGGCCAGGGCGATTCGAGTTGGGCCTGCCTGGATCACAGCGCATCGGCCAGCGTCGGCGACGACCATCATGCCTGGCACAACTTACTGGAACAGGCGTTGAATCAGCGGCGTTTCGAGCTGTATTTCCAGCCGGTAGTGGCCGCCCAGGACACGCAGTTGGTGCTGCATTACAAGGTGCTGTCGCGTTTGATCGACGATGAGGGCCAGACCATTCCCGCCGGGCGCTTCCTGCCGTGGCTCGAGCGCTTTGGCTGGACCGCGCGCCTGGACCGGCTGATGTTGGAGCGGGTGCTTGAACAGATGGCTGGGCATGAGGAGTCGCTGGCGCTGAACCTGTCTTCAGCCACGCTGGCCGATCCGCAGGCATTGAATAAAGTCTTCGAAATCCTGCGTCAGCATTCGGAGCTCGGGGAACGCTTGACCCTGGAAATCGGCGAAGAGCAGTTACCGGAACAAGCCATGCTCGAAGAGCTGACGCGACGCCTGCGCGAACTCGGGTTCTCCCTGAGCCTGCAACGCTTTGGCGGGCGTTTCAGCATGATCGGCAACCTGGCGCGGCTTGGGTTGGCGTATCTGAAGATCGACGGCAGTTATATCCGCGCGATTGATCAGGAGAGCGACAAGCGCCTGTTCATCGAGGCGATTCAGCGGGCGGCGCACAGCATCGATTTGCCGTTGATTGCCGAGCGGGTCGAGACGGAAGGGGAGTTGATGGTGATTCGCGAGATGGGGTTGTATGGGGTTCAGGGGCAATTGTTTGGTGAGCCGAAGCCTTGGCAGTAACCCACTGATCGTTCCCACGCTCTGCGTGGGAATGCAGCCCGTGACGCTCTGCGTCACATCAGTGTCAGACACAACGCCAGCGGTGAGGCTGGAACGCGGAGCGTCCCGAGAGGCATTCCCACGCAGAGCGTGGGAACGATCGGCGTCCAGAGTTAGATCAACCCCGTCTCATCATCATCGATCAATTGACTCAACCCGCCCAACGCCTCACGGGCCTGGGTCCGGTCCATCAGCTTGGCTTGTGCGGCCGGCGGCAGGTCGGTGACGCGGATCACGCCTTTGCTGGTCAACACCTGGATCAAGTCGTCGAGTACCCGGATCATGTCCAGGTCGCTCTGCTTGAGCTGCTTGAGGCTGGTTTCAACCACTTCGTGGGCATACCAGGCCTGGATTTCATGGTGGTCGGCGGGCAGTGTTTCCGTGGCCTCGGCGTAGGCTTCGGCTTCCACGCGCACTAACTGACCTTGGGCATCGCGTTGCACGTAGAACATTGAACATCCCTCGGAAATGGACCCGCATCATGCTGTCAGCAGCATAGGCCAACTGGACGCGAGTATGCGGTGCGGCGACGAAATCGTCACCGGGGGTTGGGCGCAAAAATAACGGCCACCCCATAAGGGTGGCCGTTTTTCGTTGGATCAGCTGTTGCTGTGATCGATTTTGATGGTCGGGTCGCTACCGGCAATCAACGAGTTGATGCTGGCGCTGGACCAGTTGTTGCCTTCCAGTTTGATCGTCACATCGGGTTGCGCCGCTGCGGCGTCAGCGCCGTTGAACTTGCCGGCGGAGCTGACTTGCAGGGACGAAACGCCATCCACGGTGGTGATCTTCAGGAAGTTGTCGATGGTGCTGCCGCTCTCGTTCTGCAACAGATCACGCAGGTCGATGCGATCACCTTCACTGGCCTTGAAGTCCTTGATCACGTCAGTGCCGGTGTCGCCCGCTTTCCAGACGAAGGTGTCGGCGCCCGAGCCGCCGATCAGGATATCGTTGCCCTGACCGCCCATCAGCGAGTCGTTGCCGCTGCCACCAAGCAGGATGTCATTGCCCTTGCCGGCGTCAAGGAGGTCGTTGCCACCCTGGCCGAAGAGAATGTCATTGCCGGTACCGCCCAGCAGCGAGTCATTGCCGTCATGCGCCCCGGACACATCGAACGCGGTGTAGTGCTCGGTGATGAACTGATGCACGTTGCTGGTCGTGACTTTGCTGACGTCCACGCCGGTTTGCTGGGCAACGAACGCCTGCATTGCCTGATAACCCTCACCGGCGACACCGTTGAAGCTCACCAGATCGCCGAACAGGATGTCGTTGCCGTCACCGCCATTGACCGTGTCGGAACCTGGTTGCGTCGCTTCGGTGTGACCGATGATCGAGTTGGCCAAGTTACTCGGATCAATGTTGGTTTGCGGCGTATCGTCCGAGTCGTATGGTCTCAGGTCGGTAAGGGTGACGCCCTTGTTCAGACCAATGGCTTCAACGTTGGACACATTGCTCAGCAGCGCAAAACTGGAAGTGGAGTTATCGACAATCGTCTGATCACTGCCGCTGCCCGTCGTGTAGGACAACTCGTAAGTACCATCGCCCTGCGCGTGAACGGTACCCACGTCACTGGCTTTCCAGTTCTTGGAGCCGTTTAAGGTGTACAGCGTCGCATTCCCGTCCCTGTCGATGGTCAGTTTGTGAGTACTGTCGATTGTCGTGGAGAAGGTGTCTCCCGGCTTGTAATTGCTGGTTTTCACCACGTCATCGAGCTTCACGTTGCCGTACAGCGTCGGGTTGGTCTGTTCGCCACTCTGGTAGTAGTTCGGCTGGCCGTCGGTGATGAAGTACGTGAGGTTCTTCGCCCCGATGTTGGCCACGGCGTCAGCGCTCTGGAACCAATTGGCCGTGGTTTTGAATACATCTTCGTAGTTGGTCACACCGCCGGACGACATCGAGTCCAGTACCGATTTGAGCTCGGTCAGGGCGTTCGGATCGTTCAGGTTGACCGATACCGACTTGTTGACCTGGGTATCGAAGTCCACCAGGAAGATATTCACCGTCCCCGAGTTGCCGCCCATGCTCTGCTTGAGCGTGTTGAACACCGACGTCAGTGAGTCCTTCGCAGCCTTGACCGAGGCGTCGCTCATGCTGCCCGAGCTGTCGACCATGAACGCGATGTTGTAATTGGTGCCCGGCACCACGGTCAGCCCGCCGATGTCGGCGATCATGATGTCGTTGCCGCCAGTGCCGGTTACGGTGTCATCAGCCGCCGTGGCGGTGATGGCGTTGTAGACCGCCGGATTGATCGTGATCGGAATCTGTGTCGAATTGCTGGCCGAGTCACCCTGGCTTTCGGTCGAGACTGCCGTAACGGTCAGCGTGTTGGTACCGGTGGCGTAGGGTGCCGGGGTGTAGCTCAACTTGCTCACATCCCAGCCGCTGAGGTTGACGACAGCGTTACCGGTCGTGCCGGTGAAGGTGTGCGTGCCATCGGTCAGGGTTGCACCTGCCGGGATGCCGCCGATGGTGGTGATGGTCTGGGTTTCAGAACCATCAGTGTCCGGCGACGTGACCTTCAAGCCCAACGCAACGCTGCCGTTCTCGGCCACCTGAGTAGTGGTGGCGGTCACGATCGGTGCATCTGCGACCGCGGTCACATTGATATCCAGGGTGGTGCTCGAACCGGTGCTGGTGGTGTAGGTCACAGTCGGAACGTTGCCGCTCCAATTGCTGGCCGGGGTGAAGGTGTAAGCCCCGTTCGCCGCCAGCACCAAGGTGCCGATGTTGGCGATGATCGCTGTGGCGCCTGCGGTGTACTCGGTGCCACCCACCGTGAACTTGGCCACGCTCAGGACGTTATCCACATCGCGGTCATTAGTCAGTACGTTACCGGTAGCGATCTTGTCCTCGAGGACGGTGTTGATGTCAGTCGTCAGCACACTCGGGTCATCGACCGGGGTGACGCTGATATTCAGGCTCGAGGTGTCGTTGGTGCCCGAACCGTCGGTGACGGTGTAGCTGACCGTCGGGACCGTGCCGTTGTAGTTGGCGACCGGGGTGAAGGTGTAAGCACCGTTCGCCCCGATGACCAGGGTGCCGACGTTGGCGATGGTCGCTGTGCTGCCTGCTGTGTAAGTGGTCGCACCGACGGTGAAGTTGAGCACGCTGACCGGGCCATCGACGCTGCTGGTATCAGTAAGGACGCTACCGGTAATGGCGGTGTCTTCCGGGGTGGAAACCGATTCGTTGGCGTCGATGAAGCTGTCATCGACCGGAGTGACGCTGATGTTCAGGGTCGAGGTGACGTCAGACCCGGAACCGTCGGTGACGGTATAGCTGACCGCCGGCACCGTGCCGTTGTAGTTGGTTGCCGGGGTGAAGGTGTAGTCGCCATTGGCGGCAAGCACCAAGGTGCCGACATTGGCGAGGGTCGCGGTGCTGCCAGCGGCGTAAGTGGTCGCACCGACGGTGAAGTTGACCACGCTGACGTCGCCGTCAACGCTGCTGGTGCCGGTGAGGACGCTGCCGGTAACGGCGGTGTCTTCCGGGGTGGAGATGGTTTCGCTGATGTCGGTGAAGCTGTCGTCGACCGGGGTGACGCTGATGTTCAAGGTCGAGGTGACATTGCTGCCGGAGCCGTCGGTGACGGTATAGCTGACGGTCGGCACCGTGCCGTTGTAGTTGGGGGCCGGAGTGAAGGTGTAGGCGCCGTTCGTTCCGATCACCAGGGTGCCGACGTTCGCGACGGTCGCGGTGCTACCGGCGGCGTACTGGGTACCGCCGACCGTGAAGTTGAGCACACTGACCGGGCCATCAACACTCGACGTCCCATTAAGAACGCTGCCGCTGACCGGGGCATCTTCGCTGGTGGTCACGGTTTCGCTGATGTCGGTGAAGCTGTCATCGACCGGGGTGACGTTGATGTTCAAGGTCGAGGTGACATTGCTGCCGGAACCGTCGGTGACGGTATAGCTGACGGTCGGCACCGTGCCGTTGTAGTTGGGGGCCGGAGTGAAGGTGTAGGCGCCGTTCGTTCCGATCACCAGGGTGCCGACGTTGGCGACGGTCGCGGTGCTGCCAGCGGCGTAGGTGGTTTCGCCGATGGTGAAGTTGAGCACACTGACCGGGCCATCAACACTCGACGTCCCATTAAGAACGCTGCCGCTGACCGAGGCGTCTTCGCTGGTGGTCACGGTTTCGCTGATGTCGGTGAAGCTGTCATCGACCGGGGTGACGCTGATGTTGAGGGTCGAGCTGACATTGCTGCCGGAACCGTCGGTGACGGTATAGCTGACCGCCGGCACCGTGCCGTTGTAGTTGGTTGCCGGGGTGAAGGTGTAGTCGCCATTGGCGGCAAGCACCAAGGTGCCGACATTGGCGAGGGTCGCGGTGCTGCCAGCGGCGTAAGTGGTCGCACCGACGGTGAAGTTGACCACGCTGACGTCGCCGTCAACGCTGCTGGTGCCGGTGAGGACGCTGCCGGTAACGGCAGTGTCTTCCGGGGTGGAGATGGTTTCGCTGATGTCGGTGAAGCTGTCGTCGACCGGGGTAATGCTGATGTTGAGGGTCGAGGTGACGTTGCTGCCGGAACCGTCGGTGACGGTATAGCTGACCGCCGGCACCGTGCCGTTGTAGTTGGTTGCCGGGGTGAAGGTGTAGTCGCCGTTGGCGGCAAGCACCAGGGTACCGACGTTGACGATGGTCGCGGTGCTGCCGGCCGCGTAAGTGGTCGCACCGATGGTGAAGTTAACCACGCTGACGTCGCCGTCAACGCTGCTGGTGCCGGTAAGCACGCTGCCGGTCACCGGGGCGTCTTCGGAGGTGGTCACGGTTTCGCTGATGTCGGTGAAGCTGTCATCGACCGGGGTGACGCTGATGTTGAGGGTCGAGCTGACATTGCTGCCGGAACCGTCGGTGACGGTATAGCTGACCGCCGGCACCGTGCCGTTGTAGTTGGTTGCCGGGGTGAAGGTGTAGTCGCCATTGGCGGCAAGCACCAAGGTGCCGACATTGGCGAGGGTCGCGGTGCTGCCGGCGGCGTAAGTGGTCGCACCGACGGTGAAGCTGACCACGCTGACGTCGCCGTCAACGCTGCTGGTGCCGGTGAGGACGCTGCCGGTAACGGCGGTGTCTTCCGGGGTGGAGATGGTTTCGCTGATGTCGGTGAAGCTGTCGTCGACCGGGGTGACGCTGATGTTCAAGGTCGAGGTGACATTGCTGCCGGAGCCGTCGGTGACGGTGTAGCTGACGGTCGGCACCGTGCCGTTGTAGTTGGGGGCCGGAGTGAAGGTGTAGGCGCCGTTCGTTCCGATCACCAGGGTGCCGACGTTCGCGACGGTCGCGGTGCTGCCGGCGGCGTACTGGGTACCGCCGACCGTGAAGTTGAGCACACTGACCGGGCCATCAACACTCGACGTCCCATTAAGAACGCTGCCGCTGACCGAGGCATCTTCGCTGGTGGTCACGGTTTCGCTGATGTCGGTGAAGCTGTCATCGACCGGGGTGACGCTGATGTTGAGGGTCGAGGTGACGTTGCTGCCGGAACCGTCGGTGACGGTGTAGCTGACCGCCGGCACGCTGCCGTTGTAGTCGGTTGCCGGGGTGAAGGTGTAGTCGCCATTGGCGGCAAGCACCAAGGTGCCGACGTTGGCGATGGTCGCGGTGCTACCGGCGGCGTACTGGGTACCGCCAACCGTGAAGTTGAGCACACTGACCGGGCCATCAACGCTCGACGTCCCGTTAAGAACGCTGCCGCTGACCGGGGCATCTTCGCCCGTGGTCACGGTTTCGCTGATGTCGGTGAAGTTGTCGTTGACCGGCGTGACGCTGATGTTCAGGGTCGAGGTAACGTTGTTGCCGGAGCCGTCGGTGACGGTGTAGCTGACGCTCGGCACGCTGCCGTTGTAATTGGCAGTCGGAGTGAAGGTATAAGCTCCGCTCGCCCCGATCACCAGGGTGCCGACATTGGCGATAGTCGCTGTACTTCCAGCCGTGTAAGTGGTCGCCCCAACGGTGAAGTTGATCACGCTGACCGGGCCGTCGACGCTCGAAGTGCCCGACAGCACGCTGCCGGTGGCCACGGAGTCTTCGTTGACGGTGACGATTTCACTGACATCGGAGAAGTTGTCATTAACCGGCGTAACGCTGATGTTCAGGGTACTGCTCGAGCCGGTGCTGGTGGTGTATGTCACCTGTGGAACGTTGCCGTTCCAGTCGGCAGCCGGCTTGAAGGTGTAGTCGCCGTTGCTGGCGATGATCAGCGTTCCGACACCGTTAATGGTCGCGGTCTGGCCCGCCGTGAAGTTGCCGTTGACCCCGGTCACGTTGAAGCTGGTGACGCTCAGGACGTTATCGACATCGCTGTCGTTGCCCAGCACGTTACCGGTCGCGTTGTGGTCTTCGTCGACCGTGATCTTGTCCGCCTGCAGCACGCTTGCGTCATCGACGGCACCGACGTGCACCACCAACGGCAGCGACGTGCTGGCGCTTGGGGCATCGCCGTCTTTGGCGGTGGCCGTGACAGTCAGGGGGATGTCGCCATTGAAGTTCGTCGGCGGTGTCAGCTTGAGCGTGGACAGGTTCCAGCCAGTAATGTCCACCGACGTCGAGCCGTCGGCAGCATTGAAGGTGTGGGTGCCGTCGGTGAGTCTGGAACCCGCCGGCAAGCCGTTCAGGGTGAGAGTGAGTGTTTCCGAACCATCGACGTCGTTGGTGTGGGCCTGGATGGTCGACAACAGGATCGCTTGGTCTTCAAGGCCCGAGTTGAGCACCTGGGTGACATCGATGTTATCCAGCACGCCGCCCAGGCTGTTTCTGTCCCCGGCGCGGAACTCGAGTTTCTGGTTGCCATCGGCAGTGACCGGAATGTCGAAACTGTAGTGCTGCATGCCGGTGGTCGTGGTGTTCAAGGTGCCAATGAGTTGGTCGCCCCAGTACACATTGATGTGCGAATTCACCACACCTGCACGCGGTGCGTAGTCGAACGACACGTTATAGGTGCTGCCGGCCTTGGCATCGATAGTGGTGTAGAGGTTGCTCGCATCGCCGGCGTTGCGCTCCAGTTCAATGACCTGGTTATCGCCGCCGGCACCATAGACGCTGGCCTTGCCGATTTCGACCATGCCACCTCTGTTGTCAGTGTGCCAAACGCCGTTGCCGAGCTGGCTGACATTGACGTCGCCATGGCCGTTGTTCAGCGCGACTTCCTGGAAGTCGGTCGAGACGACCGTACCGCCACCCGTCAGTGACAGGCTTGGGGTATCGGTTATTGGAGCGACGACAATGGTGCCGGTTGCCGAAGACGCAGAGGGCATGCCCTGGTTATCGGTCGAGGTGTAGGTGAATTGGGTGGTGCCACTCCAGTCGCCGGTAGGCTTGAAGTAAACCGTTGCGCCGTTGGCGGTTGCGGAGATGACACTGCTGGTGGTCAACGCGATGGTCCCGGCAGCGTCAGCGTAAAACACACCATTGGCCGGCAGGCTGGTCAGGTTGAAGTGCCCGACAGTGCCGTCGATGTCATTGCCGCCAAGTTGCACGGCGATCAACTGATCTTCATTACCAGTGGCCGAGGAGGTGCTGACGGTCGGAGCGTCGTTGACCGGGTTGACCTTGATGTCCAGCGTGCTGATGGAATTGGTGTTGGTGATATAGCTGATCTGCGGAGCGGTGCCATTCCAGTTCGCCGTGGGGGTGAAACTGTAATCGCCGTTGGCGGCGATAGTCACAGTGCCGACGCCGGCGATAGTCGCGACTTGACCCGCGGTAAAGGAACCGGTGACGCCTTGTACGGTGAATGTCGCGACACTCAGTGCATTGTCGACATCGCTGTCATTGCCGAGCACGTTGCCAGTTGTAACGTGGTCTTCATCGACAGTGTTGGTATCCGCGGTCAGGACGCTTGGGTCATCGACCGGGGTGACGCTGATGTTCAGGGTCGAGGTGACATTGCTGCCGGAGCCGTCGGTGACGGTGTAGCTGACCGTTGGCACCGTGCCGTTGTAGTTGGTTGCCGGGGTAAAGGTGTAGGCACCGTTCGTGCCGATCACCAGGGTGCCGACGTTGGCGAGGGTCGCGGTGCTGCCGGCCTGGTACTGGGTACCGCCAACCGTGAAGTTGACCACGCTGACGTCGCCGTCAACGCTGCTGGTGCCGGTGAGGACGCTGCCGTTGACCGGGGCGTCTTCGCTGGTGGTCACGGTTTCGCTGATGTCGGTGAAGCTGTCGTCGACCGGGGTGACGTTGATGTTCAAGGTCGAGGTGACGTCAGAACCGGAGCCGTCAGTGACGGTGTAGCTGACCGTTGGCACTGTGCCGTTGTAGTTGGCCACCGGGGTGAAGGTGTAGGCGCCGTTGGCGGCGAGCACCAGGGTGCCGACATTGGCGATGGTCGCGGTGCTGCCGGCCTGGTACTGGGTACCGCCAACCGTGAAGTTGACCACGCTGACGTCGCCGTCAACGCTGCTGGTGCCGGTGAGGACGCTGCCGGTCACCGGGGCGTCTTCGGAGGTGGTCACGGTTTCGCTGATGTCGGTGAAGCTGTCGTCGACCGGGGTGACGTTGATGTTCAAGGTCGAGGTGACGTCAGAACCGGAGCCGTCAGTGACGGTGTAGCTGACCGTTGGCACTGTGCCGTTGTAGTTGGCCACCGGGGTGAAGGTGTAGGCACCGTTCGTGCCGAGCACCAGGGTGCCGACGTTGGCGATGGTCGCGGTGTCACCGGCCTGGTACTGGGTGCCGCCAACCGTGAAGTTGACCACGCTGACGTCGCCGTCAACGCTGCTGGTGCCGGTGAGGACGCTGCCGGTCACCGGGGCGTCTTCGGAGGTGGTCACGGTTTCGCTGATGTCGGTGAAGCTGTCGTCGACCGGGGTGACGTTGATGTTGAGGGTCGAGGTGACGTCAGAACCGGAGCCGTCAGTGACGGTGTAGCTGACTGTCGGTACCGTGCCGTTGTAGTTGGCCGCCGGGGTAAAGGTGTACGCCCCGTTAGCGCCGAGCACCAGGGTGCCGACGTTAGTGATGGTCGCGGTGTCACCGGCCTGGTACTGGGTACCGCCGACCGTGAAGTTGACCACACTGACGTCGCCGTCAACGCTGCTGGTGCCGGTGAGGACGCTGCCGGTCACCGGGGCGTCTTCGGAGGTGGTCACGGTTTCGCTGATGTCGGTGAAGCTGTCGTCGACCGGGGTGACGTTGATGTTGAGGGTCGAGGTGACGTCAGAACCGGAGCCGTCAGTGACGGTGTAGCTGACTGTCGGTACCGTGCCGTTGTAGTTGGCCGCCGGGGTAAAGGTGTACGCCCCGTTAGCGCCGAGCACCAGGGTGCCGACGTTAGTGATGGTCGCGGTGTCACCGGCCTGGTACTGGGTACCGCCGACCGTGAAGTTGACCACACTGACGTCGCCGTCAACGCTGCTGGTGCCGGTGAGGACGCTGCCGGTCACCGGGGCGTCTTCGGAGGTGGTCACGGTTTCGCTGATGTCGGTGAAGCTGTCGTCGACCGGGGTGACGTTGATGTTGAGGGTCGAGGTGACGTCAGAACCGGAGCCGTCAGTGACGGTGTAGCTCACCGTCGGCACTGTGCCGTTGTAGTTGGCGGCCGGGGTGAAGGTGTACGCCCCGTTGGCGCCGAGCACCAGGGTGCCGACATTGGCGATGGTCGCGGTGTCACCGGCCGCGTAAGTGGTCGCACCGATGGTGAAGTTAACCACGCTGACGTCGCCGTCAACGCTGCTGGTGCCGGTGAGCACGCTGCCGGTCACGGGGGCGTCTTCGCTGGTGGTCACGGTTTCGCTGATGTCGGTGAAGCTGTCATCGACCGGGGTGACGCTGATGTTCAGGGTCGAGGTGACGTCAGAACCGGAGCCGTCAGTGACGGTGTAGCTCACCGTAGGCACTGTGCCGTTGTAGTTGGCGGCCGGGGTGAAGGTGTAGGCGCCGTTGGCGGCGAGCACCAGGGTGCCGACATTGGCGATGGTGGCGGTGCTGCCGGCCGCGTAAGTGGTCGCACCGATGGTGAAGTTAACCACGCTGACGTCGCCGTCGACGCTGCTGGTGCCGGTGAGGACGCTGCCACTGACTGCAGCGTCTTCGCTGGTGGTCACGGTTTCGCTGATGTCGGTGAAGCTGTCATCGACCGGGGTGACGCTGATGTTCAGGGTCGAGGTGACGTCAGAACCGGAGCCGTCGGTGACGGTGTAGCTGACTGTTGGCACCGCACCGTTGTAGTTGGCGGCCGGGGTGAAGGTGTACGCCCCGTTGGCGCCGAGCACCAGGGTGCCGACGTTAGTGATGGTCGCGGTGTCACCGGCTTGGTACTGGGTACCGCCAACCGTGAAGTTGACCACGCTGACGTCGCCATCGACGCTGCTGGTACCGGTGAGCACACTGCCGCTGACCGGGGCGTCTTCGCTGGTGGTCACGGTTTCGCTGATGTCGGTGAAGCTGTCATCGACCGGGGTGACGCTGATGTTCAGGGTCGAGGTGACGTCAGAACCGGAGCCGTCGGTGACGGTGTAGCTGACTGTTGGCACCGCACCGTTGTAGTTGGCGGCCGGGGTGAAGGTGTACGCCCCGTTGGCGCCGAGCACCAGGGTGCCGACATTGGCGATGGTCGCGGTGCTGCCGGCTTGGTACTGGGTACCGCCAACCGTGAAGTTGACCACGCTGACGTCGCCGTCGACGCTGCTGGTGCCGGTGAGGACGCTGCCGGTCACCGGGGCGTCTTCGCTGGTGGTCACGGTTTCGCTGACGTCGGTGAAGCTGTCATCCACCGGGGTGACGTTGATGTTCAGGGTCGAGGTGACGTCAGAACCAGAGCCGTCGGTGACGGTGTAGCTGACTGTTGGCACTGTGCCGTTGTAGTTGGCCGCCGGGGTGAAGGTGTACGCCCCGTTGGCGGCAAGCACCAGGGTGCCAACGTTAGCAATAGTGGCGGTGTCACCGGCCTGGTACTGGGTACCGCCAACCGTGAAGTTGACCACGCTGACGTCGCCATCGACGCTGCTGGTACCGGTGAGCACGCTGCCGGTGACCGGGGCGTCTTCGGAAGTGGTCACGGTTTCGCTGATGTCGGTGAAGCTGTCGTCGACCGGGGTGACGTTGATGTTCAGGGTCGAGGTGACGTCAGAACCGGAGCCGTCAGTGACGGTGTAGCTCACCGTCGGCACTGTGCCGTTGTAGTTGGCGGCCGGGGTGAAGGTGTAGGCGCCGTTGGCGGCGAGCACCAGGGTGCCAACGTTGGCAATAGTGGCGGTGTCACCGGCCTGGTACTGGGTACCGCCAACCGTGAAGTTGACCACGCTGACGTCGCCATCGACGCTGCTGGTGCCGGTGAGGACGCTGCCGGTCACCGGGGCGTCTTCGCTGGTGGTCACGGTTTCGCTGATGTCGGTGAAGCTGTCATCGACCGGGGTGACGCTGATGTTGAGGGTCGACGTGACGTCAGTACCGGAGCCGTCGGTGACGGTGTAGCTGACCGTCGGCACCGTGCCGTTGTAGTTGGCCGCCGGAGTGAAGGTGTAGGCACCGTTCGTTCCGATCACTAGGGTGCCGACATTGGCGATGGTCGCGGTGCTGCCGGCTTGGTACTGGGTACCGCCAACCGTGAAGTTGACCACGCTGACGTCGCCGTCGACGCTGCTGGTGCCGGTGAGGACGCTGCCGGTCACCGGGGCGTCTTCGGAGGTGGTCACGGTTTCGCTGACGTCGGTGAAGCTGTCATCCACCGGGGTGACGTTGATGTTCAGGGTCGACGTGACGTCAGTACCGGAGCCGTCGGTGACGGTGTAGCTGACCGTCGGCACCGTGCCGTTGTAGTTGGCCGCCGGGGTGAAGGTGTAGGCGCCATTGGCGGCAAGCACCAGGGTGCCGACGTTGGCGATAGTCGCCGTGGCGCCTGCCGCGTAAGTGGTCGCACCGATGGTGAAGTTAACCACGCTGACGTCGCCGTCGACGCTGCTGGTGCCGGTGAGGACGCTGCCACTGACTGCAGCGTCTTCGCTGGTGGTCACGGTTTCGCTGATGTCGGTGAAGCTGTCATCGACCGGGGTGACGCTGATGTTCAGGGTCGAGGTGACGTCAGAACCGGAGCCGTCAGTGACGGTGTAGCTCACCGTCGGCACTGTGCCGTTGTAGTTGGCGGCCGGGGTGAAGGTGTACGCCCCGTTGGCGGCGAGCACCAGGGTGCCGACATTGGCGATGGTCGCGGTGCTGCCGGCCGCGTAAGTGGTCGCACCGATGGTGAAGTTAACCACGCTGACATCGCCGTCGACGCTGCTGGTGCCGGTGAGGACGCTGCCGGTTACCGGGGCGTCTTCGCTGGTGGTCACGGTTTCGCTGACGTCGGTGAAGCTGTCATCCACCGGGGTGACGTTGATGTTCAGGGTCGACGTGACGTCAGTACCGGAGCCGTCGGTGACGGTGTAGCTGACCGTCGGCACCGTGCCGTTGTAGTTGGCCGCCGGGGTGAAGGTGTAGGCGCCATTGGCGGCAAGCACCAGGGTGCCGACGTTGGCGATAGTCGCCGTGGCGCCTGCCGCGTAAGTGGTCGCACCGATGGTGAAGTTAACCACGCTGACGTCGCCGTCGACGCTGCTGGTGCCGGTGAGGACGCTGCCACTGACTGCAGCGTCTTCGCTGGTGGTCACGGTTTCGCTGATGTCGGTGAAGCTGTCATCGACCGGGGTGACGCTGATGTTGAGGGTCGAGGTGACATTGCTGCCCGAACCGTCGGTGACGGTGTAGCTCACCGTCGGCACGCTGCCGTTGTAGTTGGTCGCCGGGGTAAAGGTGTAGGCGCCGTTCGTTCCGATCACCAGGGTGCCAACGTTGGCGAGGGTCGCCGTGCTGCCGGCGGCGTAGGTGGTTTCGCCGATGGTGAAGTTGAGCACGCTGACCGGGCCATCAACGCTCGACGTCCCGTTAAGCACGCTGCCGGTCACCGGGGCATCCTCCAGGCCGGAGACCGTTTCGCTGGCATCGATGAAGCTGTCATCAACCGGGGTCACATCAATGTCCAAGGTCGACGAGACCCCAGAACCAGAGCCGTCAATGACGGTATAGCTGACCGTCGGCACCGTGCCGTTGTAGTTGGCCACCGGGGTAAAGGTGTAGGCGCCATCGGCCGCAATGACCAGGGTGCCAACGTTGGCAATGGAGGCGGTCTGGCCAGCTGTGAAAGTGCCATTGACGCCGGCGATGCTGAAGGTGGACACGCTCAGGACGTTGTCGATGTCGCTGTCGTTACTCAGCACATTACCGATCGCAGGGGTGTCTTCTGCGATGGTTTGGGTGTCTGCAGTCAAAACGCTCGGATCATCGACCGCTGTCACGGTGAGATCCAGCGTGCTGGTCAAGCCGGTGTTGGTGGTGTACGTGACTTGCGGCACGGCGCCGTTGTAGTTGGCGTCTGGAGTAAAGGTGTAGTTGCCATTGGTGCCGATGGTCAATGTGCCGACGCCGACGATGGTCGCCGTCTGGCCTGCGGTGAAACTGCCGGCCATGCCGGCGACGGTGAAGCTGGAGACGCTGAGAGGCGTATCGGCATCGCTATCGTTGGTCAGGACATTGCCGGTCGCGACGCTGTCTTCGGCCTGTGTGCCAGTATCAGCGGTCAGTACGCTCGGAACGTTGGTGGCCGTGGTGTTCTGATTGCCGATATCGAGCGTGGTGGCTGTGGCGGTGGAATCAGGGCCGTCGGTTGGGAAACCAATGGTCGGGTCGACCCGGCCAGCGGTTGCATCCAGCATCACGAAGCTGTGGCCGCCACCTGCTGCGCCGCCTGTGCCTGCAGCTGTCGGGCCGGCTGCGGTGGCTTCAAGATCGGTGGTCGGGTCGGCGCCGGCAACGATGGCTTGCTGCAGCTCTTCAACCGATGGCGCAGCTTGTGCAGTGGCTTGCGCAAGGTCAGCGCTGGAATCCGGCGCGCTGCCGCTCCACTGAGTGTCGCGGCCCAGGTCCAGGGTCCGGCCGTCAGCCAGCTCAAGCGTAACGGCGCCCGCTGCGCCGGTGTCTACCTGATCGCCGACAAACAACCGATCGCCTTCAACGAGTAAGCGGCGCACGCCCTCTGGGGACACCGCGAAAACCTGACCGACAATGCTTTTGACGATGGCCACAACACTGCTCATAAGACTCTCCGGGTGTCGCATTCAGTTGACTTCCATGAATCTGGCGGCGTGTTTGCCAAACAGTCTGGACGTTCATTCAAGATATAAGAGGCACAACTTTGACGCGGGTATTAGTCAATAAATTGGCTATATTTTTTCGATATAAACTTTATGCCAAACTATTGACCTCTTGCCCGCCATCCTAAACACTCGCTTCCGTAATGTCACATTGATATTTAAGTGCTGGCACGTGCCAGAGAGTGTGATGCAGTTCCAAAATGCAACTTTCCGACATACGGTCATTCCGGATGTCATCATCCGATGCAGCGGCACGATCTGCAGTGACTCAAGACAAGTAAATCCTGGAAATTCCAACCATGCGTTTGCACCTGCTCAAGGCTTTACCCTTCGCCCTTGCCGCCAGTTTCGTTCAGGCGCAGTCCCTACCGGAAGCCATGCAACAGGCATTGGATGTCCATCCGGAGATCCAGGCAGGCGTTAACAGTCGATTGGCCGCGGATTATCAATTAAAGGCAGCAAAAGGGGGATACCTCCCAAAGGTCGATCTGCTTGGCGGATATGGTCGCGAAGGCACTGACAACGTCACCACCCGTGGCGCCGGCAACAACAATCACTGGGAAACCCTGACTCGCAGTGAATCGAGCGTGCGGTTGTCGCAAATGGTTTTTGACGGTTTTGCGACGTCGAGTGAAGTGGGGCGTCAACAAGCCACCGTTAATTCCCGCGCTTACTCCTTGCTGGGCACCTCCGAACGCACCGCGCTCACCGTCGCCCAGGTGTATCTCGACGTGCTGACCCGCCGTGAGTTCGTGCGTCTGGCGACCGACAACCTGAAGAACCACGAACGGACTTTCGACCAGATCAAGTTGCGCACCCAGCGTGGCGTGGGCAGTGGCGCCGACCTCGATCAAGCCGAAGCGCGTATGGCCCAGGCTCGCAACAACCTGATCACCGAACAGACCAACCTGGCTGACGCCGAGACCAACTTCCTCAGCGCCGTCGGCCAGATGCCCGATCAGCTGGAGCGTCCTTCCGATTTCATGGCGCTGTTGCCGGCCAACCTGAATGAAGCCCGGGCGCAGATGCTGGAAAACAGCCCTATCCTGCGTTCCGCCGAGTCGGACATCGCCGCTGCCGAGAAGCAGTACGCAGCCGCCAAGTCGACCTTCTACCCGCGTTTCGATGCCGAATTGGGCCGCTCTGCCGACAACGATATCGACGGCCAGAACGGTCACAGCAATGAATGGCAGGCCATGTTGCGCATGCGCTTCAACCTGTATTCCGGCGGCAGCAACAAGGCTGATCTGGAAGCCAAGTCTTACCTGTCCAACCAGGCACTGGACATTCGCAACAACGCCCTGCGTGTGTTGAACGAAGAACTGGGCCTGGCCTGGAATGCCTTGAACAACGCTAACGCCCAAGTACCGATCGCTCAGCAATATGTCGATCGCAGCACCAGCGTGCGTACTGCCTATCAGAAGCAGTTCAGTCTGGGTGAACGCACCTTGCTCGACCTGCTCGACAGTGAAAACGAGCTATTCTCGGCTTCTCGCCGTCTGGCGGAGATCAAGAACATTCAGTTATTTACTCAGTACCGAATCAAGGCGACCATGGGCGAGTTGCTCAAAAGCCAGGGAGTGGTGGCACCGTTGGCATCCGTTGTGCAGAACGACGTGAAGCCCAAGGTTCAACTGCCCGGTATGAACTGAGCAGAACCTTCATTGTTCAATTGTTAGCCAAGAGTGCCGAGCGTGGAATCAGAAGTCAGTCGAGTTCAACTCATTCATGATCCACGCGCGCTGCACGACGATCCATTACTGGACGGCTTGCTGGCTCTTTGCGTCCTGCATCAGAAACCGGCCAGCGCCGCGATGTTGACCACCGGCCTGCCGTTGCCCAAGCAGCGCCTGAGTGTTGAGCTGCTGCCCCGCGCGGCCGCTCGCGCCGGCCTGCAAGGGCGGGTGCTGGTGCGCAAACTGGAGCAGATCCCGGCGATTGCCATGCCGGCGCTGTTGCTGCTCAAGGACGGTCGTAGTGCCGTCCTGCTTGGTTGGCACGGTGACGACCAGGCGCGCCTGCTGCTCAGCGAAAGCGATGGCGGCGAAAGTGTCGTCAGCCGCGAACTGCTGGCCGATGACTACATCGGCAAAGTGTTCTTTGCTCAACCCCAGCACAAATTCGACGTCAATCACGGCACGCTGATCCCGCGCGCGCGCTCGTGGTTCCGCGACACCCTCAAGCGTTCGCGCTGGCTGTACGCCGACGCCATCGCCGCCAGTTTCCTGATCAACATCATTGCCATGGCCGCGCCGCTGTTCGTGATGAACGTCTACGACCGCGTCGTGCCGAACCAGGCCGAATCGACCCTATGGGTCCTGGCCATCGGTATCACCGGTGCTTACCTGTTCGACCTGATCCTCAAAAGCCTGCGCAGCCTCTGCCTCGACCTGGCCGGGAAGAAAACCGACCTGATCATCTCGGCCACGTTGTTCGAGCGCATCGTCGGCATGGCCATGAAGTACCGCCCGGCGCGGGTCGGCAGCTTTGCCCAGAACATCCATGAGTTTCAGAGCCTGCGCGACTTCCTCGCCTCGCTGACCCTCACCAGCCTGATCGACCTGCCGTTTACATTGCTGATCTTCATGGTCATCGCCATTCTCGGCGGGCATCTGGTGTGGATTCCGGTGCTGGCGTTCCCGATTGCCCTGCTGATCGGCTATGCCTTGCAGAAGCCGCTGGTGGCGACCATGGAGCGAACCATGGCGCTGGGCGCCGAGCGGCAGTCGAGCCTGATCGAAACCCTCGCCGGCCTGGACGCTGTGAAGGTCAACAACGCCGAAAGCGAACGTCAATATCAGTGGGAGCAAACCATCGGCACCCTCAGCCGACTCGAGCTGCGGGTGAAAATGCTTTCCGGTCTGGCGATGAACATCACCTTGCTGATCCAGCAACTGGCCGGGGTGATCATGATCGTCTTCGGCGTGTACCAGATCATCGACGGTCACCTGAGCATGGGCGGTTTGATCGCCTGCTACATGCTCAGTGGCCGCGCGCTCAGCCCGCTGGCCTCGTTGTCCGGCCTGTTGACGCGTTACCAGCAAGCGCGGGTGACCATGGTCTCGGTCGATCAGATGATGGAGCTGCCGCAAGAGCGCAACTTCGATGAACGTCCACTGAGCCGCAATGTGCTGCAAGGCGCCATCGAATGCCGGCAGATGAACTTCACCTACCCGAACCAACAGAACGCGGCGCTGAAGAACATCAACCTGACCATCAAGCCTGGCGAGAAAATCGGCATCATCGGGCGCAGCGGCTCGGGGAAAAGCTCCCTGGCCAAGCTGCTCGTAGGCCTCTACCAGCCGGACGATGGCGCCCTGTTGGTGGATGGCGTCGATATCCGTCAGATCGACGTCAGCGAATTGCGCCACAACATTGGCTACGTGGCCCAGGACATCCAGCTACTGGCCGGCACCCTGCGCGACAACCTGGTGTCGGGCGCGCGCTATGTCGAAGACGAAATGGTGCTGCAAGCTGCCGAACTGGCCGGCGTCCACGAATTCGCCCGCCTGCACCCACAGGGTTATGAGCTGCAAGTGGGCGAGCGTGGGCAGAACCTGTCTGGCGGTCAGCGCCAGAACGTCGCCCTGGCCCGTGCGCTACTGCTCAACCCGCCGATCCTGCTGCTCGACGAGCCGACCAGCGCCATGGACAACACCGGCGAAGAACGCCTCAAGCAACGCCTCGCGGTGGTGGTTGAAAACAAAACCGTGGTGCTGGTAACGCACCGGGCTTCGCTGTTGTCGCTGGTGGATCGTCTGATCGTCATCGACCGCGGGCAAATTCTCGCCGACGGCCCGAAAGCCGCGGTGATGGAAGCGTTGAAGAAGGGGCAGATCAGTGTTGCTTAAGTCGGGTTTAAAGAATTCGATCGGCCGTTATTTCAAAGGCTCCGATTCGCTGCATGGCCAGCCACTTCCCGAGGTCAACAAAGCGCTGATCGAAGACGCACCGCGTGTAGTGCGGCTGACCATCTGGGCGATCATTGGCTTCTTCGTGTTCCTGTTGCTCTGGGCCAACTTCGCCGTGGTCGACGAAGTCACCAAGGGCGATGGCAAGGCGATTCCCTCGTCCAAGATCCAGAAAATCCAGAACCTGGAGGGCGGTATCGTCTCCGAGTTGTTCGTGACCGAAGGGCAGATCGTTGAAGCCGGCGCGCCGCTGATTCGCCTGGACGACACGCGATTCGCCTCCAACGTCGGCGAAACCGAGGCCGATCGATTGTCCATGCTGCTGCGAGTCGAACGCTTGAGCGCGGAAGTCGATGACCGCCCGCTGAACTTCCCGGCGGATGTGCTCAAGGCCGTCCCCGGTCAGGCAGCCAGCGAGGAGTCGCTGTACATCAGTCGCCGCCAGCAGTTGCACGATGAAATTGGCGGTTTGGAGGAGCAGTTGATCCAGCGTCAGCAAGAGCTGCGCGAGTTCACTTCCAAGCAGTCGCAGTACCGCAACGGTCTTGCGCTGCAGCGTCAGGAAATCAACATGTCCGAGCCGTTGGTGGCCCAGGGCGCGGTATCGCCGGTTGAAGTGCTGCGACTCAAGCGCGCCGAGGTTGAAACCCGCGGGCAACTGGACGCGACCACCCTGGCCATTCCTCGCGCCCAATCGGCGATCAAGGAAGTGCAGCGCAAAATCGACGAGACTCGTGGCAAATTCCGCAGCGAAGCACTGACTCAACTCAATGAAGCGCGCACGGATCTGAACAAGGCCCAGGCCACCGGCAAGGCGCTGGAAGACCGGGTCAGCCGGACGCTGGTCACCTCGCCGGTGCGCGGCATCGTCAACAAATTGCTGGTCAACACCATCGGCGGCGTGATCCAGCCGGGCAGCGACCTGGTGGAAATCGTGCCGCTGGACGACACCTTGCTGGTGGAAGCGAAAGTACGTCCGCAAGACATCGCCTTCCTGCATCCGGGGCAGGAAGCGACGGTGAAGTTCACGGCGTATGACTACACCATTTACGGTGGGCTGAAGGCTAGGCTTGAGCAGATCGGTGCTGACACCATCACCGACGAAGACAAGAAAAACACCTACTACATCATCAAGCTGCGCACTGACCGCAGCCATTTGGGCACGGATGAAAAGCCGCTGCTGATCATCCCGGGGATGGTGGCTTCGGTGGACATCATTACTGGCAAGAAGACTGTGCTCAGCTACCTGCTCAAGCCGATTATTCGTGCGCGAGCCGAGGCGTTGCACGAGCGGTAATTTCTGTCTGGGGCTGGCGGCCCTTTTTCGTGAGCAGGCGGCGTCAAATGACGTCGTTTGTCAAAAAGTCATATCCCTTTTCGACTTGCCAATTGATTTGAATCAAGCATGCAAGGGTGCAGTAGCGGCATATTGATATCGGCATAAGACCGATACTTCTACTAATAAAGAGACATGCCGCATGCCGCATGCAGATACTTCAAATGTCTTCGCAAAGTCCTGCTGCACGCTTCAACCTTTTTCGCGTGCCGTTGCGATTTCATTCAGCCAGTTATTGACCCCTCATTTCGATCAACTCGACCGCATACGGAAATCGGCTGGGTTTGCCTCGCCGAGCGCCTGATATTTGGGAAGGATCCCAGCCCCTCATCGCTTCCTATTCAGTAGATCACCGCCATGTCGAACCGTAAGGATCTCTCGCAAGTCTTCATCCAGACTCTGGAGCAAAGCGTTGACAGTGTCGTGGTCATCGACAGTCAAAACAGGATCATTCTGTTTAATGAGGCCTCGGAAAAACTCTGGGGATACGGCCGTGACGAGGTCTTGGGCCGAAATGTCGAGCAACTGGTCCCGAAACTGATTCGACCCCTGCACGACAGTTATATCGAAGCGAACCGCCGTACCGGCATCAACAAAATCGTCGGCACCAGTCGCGATGTGCTGATCGAGTGCAAGGACGGCTCCCGGCGATGGGGGTCAATGTCCATTTCCAGGATCGACACTCAGGGGCAGATCCTCTACGCCGCATTTATCAAAGACATTACCCGGCAACATGAAGAGCAGCGTCGGTTGTACCTGTTGTCATTGGTGGTCGATACCACCGAGAACGCGATCATCATCACTGACGCGTCAGGGGCGATCATTTACGTCAATGACGGCTTCACGCAAATGTTCGGTTACATCGCGCAAGACGTTGTCGGCAAGACGCCAATCGAAGTATTGGCGCCCTACTTCACGCCTTCGCGCATCGCAGCGATCCGCCATCAGCTCGTCAAGAATGATGCTTATCATGGGCAGGAATTCGGTTATGACCGAGGTGGCCAACGCGTGTGGTGTAACGTCACCACCTACCCGGTTCACGACCCTCACGGGCACCTGACCAATACCGTGAGTGTGATGATCGATGTGACCCACACACGGATGCATGAAGTGCTGCGCCATAAAATGTTGGAAGCGATGGTTCGTGAAGAGTCGCTGGTAACGTTGATGAACCTGGCGTGTGTGGAAGTGCAGCGAATTGCACCGGAAGTGATTGCGACGGTATTGCGGGTCGATGGGCAGGGGTTGCTGCATACGTTGGCGGCCCCTGGTCTTCCGCCCGCTTACTCCAAGGCGCTGGATGGGACGGCAATCGGGCCCGAGTCCGGTTCTTGCGGGGCAGCGGCGTTCAGTGGCGAATCGGTCATGGTCAGCGACATCGCTTCTCACCCGTTCTGGGAGCAATACCGTGATCTGGCGCTGCCACTCGGTTTGAAGGCCTGTTGGTCAACGCCGATAAAATCCAGCGACGGACGAGTATTGGGCACGTTCGCGTTCTATTACCGCGACGCGCGCGAGCCGAGCCCACTTCACTATTTGCTGGTCGATGCGTGCATCCATTTGTGCGCCCTGGCGTTGGAGCGTGAGGAGTCGCGCCTGCACATACGCCAATTGGCGTTCTATGACGACCTGACGGGGTTGGCCAATCGCAACTTGTTGCATGCCCGGGCCGAACAGGCCATTGCTCAAGCTTCGCGGCATCAATCGAGCCTGGCTGTGGTGTTTATCGATCTGGATCGATTCAAGCAGGTCAACGACTCCCTTGGACACCCCGCCGGGGATGAGTTCTTGCGCGTCATTGCTCATCGATTGTCCGAACGTCGGCGGGAAAGCGATATTGTCAGCCGGCTATCAGGTGATGAGTTCGTTCTGGTCCTGCCGCAGTGCACGTTGGTGCATGCCACCGACTTGATAGAACAGATGAGAGGGCAACTGAGCGCTCCGTGCCAGATCTCAGGCGTGACCCTTAAGCCTTCGGTGAGTATCGGCGTCAGTATGTTTCCAGATGACGGTCGTACGATGGAGGTGTTGCTGCATCGTGCCGATATGGCAATGTATCAAGCCAAGACCAGCGGCCGCGGGCGTGTCTGTTTTTTCAGTGACGGATTGGATCAACTGGCCCAAGGACGTTTGCGTCTAGAGGCCGCTTTACGTGAAGCCATTGATGGCGAAGCCCTGCATTTGGTTTATCAGCCGCAGATTGACCTTGGCGGATCCGAGCTCTATGGCATTGAGGCCCTTGCGCGATGGACTCATCCTCAATTAGGGGAAGTCTCGCCTACGTGTTTTATTCCGCTGGCGGAAGAATGCGGCTTGATCGGTGAGTTCGGCTTATGGGCATTGCGTGAGGCCTGCCGCCAATTGGCGACTTGGCGGCAGCAAGGGCTGCGGGTTCCGACCGTGTCGGTGAACATGTCGCCGACCAATTTCCATAATCGCAATCTGTCGAACATCATCGCCAGGACACTTGAGCAACATGGTTTGCAGGCAAAGGACCTGACGCTGGAGATTACCGAAAGTGTTCTGATGGACACCAACCCCGATACCCTGACCACGATTGAAGAGGTGCATGCGCTGGGCATCAGCCTGGCGATGGATGATTTCGGCACGGGTTATTCCAGCCTGAGTTACTTGCGGCGTATGCCGATCCAGGAACTTAAGCTTGATCGTAGTTTTGTGCATGATCTGGAAAGCGACGCAACCAGTCAGGCACTGAGCGAGGCCGTCATTCGCATCGGCGAAAGTTTGCAATTAAGAGTCGTGGCCGAGGGGATCGAGACATTGGAACAACAGCGCATTCTGCAAAATCAGGGTTACCGGATCGCGCAAGGATTCCTGATCTCCAGACCCTTGGCGGCGGAGGATTTGGGTTGTTGGCTGGAAAAACGCTATGCATTCGTCTGAGTGCGCCAAAAGCCATATCGTTATTCGCTAACGGTATTTAAATTTCAGTTCTTATATCTATAAAGTCATTCTCCTGCGTACCTGCCGACCAATCGGCGCGCCGCACGACACGAACCAACACGGGCCCTCCGTGAGTTTCTTGATCGACGCGCGCGCCCTTGAGCGTGCCGTGCGTGGGAGTGATTTATGTCTGCAGCAACGGCTTTCCCAAGCGCCGCGAACATCGCGCCGCAAACCTTCGACATCCGCCCGTTCAGTGGCGCCGTCGGTGCCGAAATCATCGGCCTCGACCTGTCCCGCCCGATCAATGATCAGGACTTCGCCCGCATCCACCGCGCGCACCTGGATCATCACGTCGTGGTGTTCCGCGACCAGCGCATTACCCCCGAGCAACACATTGCCTTTAGCCGCCGTTTCGGTGTGTTGCAGATCCACGTGCTCAAGCAATTCCTGCTGGCCGGGCACCCGGAAATCCTCATCGTTTCCAACATCATCGAGAACGGCCAATCCATCGGCCTCGGTGACGCCGGCAAGTTCTGGCATTCCGACCTGTCCTATAAAGAACTGCCAAGCCTGGGTTCGATGCTGCACGCCCAGGAGCTGCCGTCCGAGGGCGGCGACACGCTGTTCGCCGACATGCACAAAGCCTGGGACAACCTGCCCGAAGCGTTGCGCAAAGCTGTCGAAGGTCGCTCGGCCGCGCACTCCTACACGGCGCGTTACAGCGAGACCAAATTCGAAGGCAACTGGCGCCCGACGCTGACGCCCGAGCAACTGGCTCAGGTGGCTGAAGTGGTCCACCCGATTGTTCGCACTCACCCGGAAAACGGTCGCAAGGCGTTGTTCGTCAGCGAGGGTTTCACCACGCGCATCGTTGGTTTGCCGGAAGACGAGAGCAAGCAATTGCTTGATGAGCTCTACGCCCACAGCGTGCTGCCGCAAAACATCTACCGCCATCAATGGCAGGCCCACGACCTGGTGTTCTGGGACAACCGTTCGCTGATTCATCTCGCCGCCGGATGCCCAAGCTACCTGCGCCGCAAGTTGTATCGCACCACCATCCAGGGCGACGCGCCTTTCTGATTTGTCGGAGAAACTCTCATGTCCAAACGTCTTCCATTTGCACCATTGGCTGCGGCCATCGGCCTGGGTTTCAGCCTGATCACCGGCAGCCTGGTGGCGCCGACCGTGGCCCATGCTGAAGGTGAAATCCGCATCGCCGAGCAGTTCGGCATTGTTTATCTGTTGCTCAATGTGGTGCGCGACCAGAACCTGATCGAGAAGTACGGCAAGCAGGAAGGCATCGACATCAAGGTCGACTGGACCCAACTCTCCGGCGGTGCGGCGGTCAACGATGCGTTGCTCTCCGGTTCCATTGATATTGCCGGTGCGGGCGTCGGTCCGCTGCTGACCATCTGGGACCGCACCCACGGCAAGCAAAACGTCAAAGCCGTCGCCTCCCTCGGCAACTTCCCGTACTACCTGGTGAGCAACAACCCCAAGGTCAAAACCATCGCCGACTTCACCGAGAAGGACCGCATCGCGGTGCCGGCGGTCGGCGTGTCGGTGCAGTCGCGCATCCTGCAATACGCGGCTGCCAAACAGTGGGGCGACAAGGAATTCAACCGCCTCGACAAGTACACCATCGCCGTTCCGCACCCCGACGCCACGGCGGCGCTGATTGCCGGCGGCACCGAGTTGACCGGGCACTTTTCCAACCCGCCGTTCCAGGATCAGGAACTGGCCAACCCTAACGTCCACGTTGTGCTCAATTCCAATGACGTGCTCGGTCCGAACTCGCCGACGGTGTTGTTCGCTACCGAGAAATTCCGCGACGAGAACCCGAAAACCTATAAGGCGTTCGTCCAGGCACTGACCGAGGCGGCCGAGTTCGCCCAGAACGATAAAGGCGCGGCGGCGGACACGTACATCCGCGTCACCAAGGCGAAAATCGACCGCGCTGCGCTGCTGAAAATCATCGATAACCCGCAGTTCGAATTCAGCGTCACGCCGAAAAATACTTACCCGCTGGCCGAATTCCTTTATCGCGTTGGCGCGATCAAAAACAAACCGGATTCGTGGAAGGACTACTTCTTCCAGGACGCCAAACCGCTGCAAGGGAGCTGACCGAGATGAACGCCCCTTTGCAAGGCCACACGGTCAGCAAACCGATCGCGCCAGCCCAAGCGCTGCTGTCGGTCGACAACGTCAGCCTCGAATACCGCACGCCTCAGCGGGTGGTTCGAGCGACCCATCAGGTCAGTTTTGAAATCGATCCGGCAGACCGCTTTGTACTGCTCGGGCCGTCCGGTTGCGGCAAATCAACGTTGCTCAAGGCGGTCGCCGGGTTCATCCAGCCCTGTGAAGGGGAAATACGTCTTCAGGGGCAAACCGTTCATGCCCCGGGGCCGGACCGGATCGTGGTGTTCCAGGAGTTCGATCAACTGCCGCCGTGGAAAACCGTCAAACAGAACGTGATGTTTCCGCTGCTTGCCTCGAAAACCCTCAAGCGCAAAGAGGCCGAGGAGCGGGCGCTGCACTATCTGGACAAGGTCGGTCTGGCGGCGTTTGCCGATGCCTATCCGCATACGTTGTCCGGCGGCATGAAAGCGCGGGTGGCGATTGCTCGTGCACTGGCCATGCAGCCGAAAATCCTCTTGATGGACGAACCCTTTGCCGCCCTCGATGCACTGACCCGCCGCAAGATGCAGGAAGAATTGCTGCTGCTCTGGGAAGAAGTGCGCTTCACGCTGCTGTTCGTCACGCACTCCATCGAAGAAGCGTTGGTGGTGGGCAATCGAATCCTGCTGCTATCGCCGCATCCGGGACGGGTGCGGGCGGAAGTCCACAGCCATCAATACGACTTGCACAGCCTTGGCGGCGTGGCCTTTCAGGAGTCGGCGCGACGTATTCATCGGTTGTTGTTCGATGAAGGTCAGTCCCCGCAAACCGTGCGTGAGCTGGATTTCTCCGACATCCGCATCGCTTATTGAGCCATTGAGAGGAGTGCCCGATGAGCCTTTTATCATCCCCGCGTGAAGAATTTGAAACGGTGTTGCAGCCGCTGACGAGCGTGCCGCTGGAGCGTGAATTGCCGCTCGCTCAGCGTCTGTGGCAACAATGCTGGTTACGCAAAAGCCTGATCCTGATTTTGCTCGCGGTCCTGTGGGAGGTGGTTGCCCGCGTTCAGGACAACGACCTGCTGCTGCCAAGTTTTCTGCAAACCGCGAGCGCGCTGTACGACGGTTTGCTCAGCGGCGAGTTGCTGGGCAAGGTGTGGATTTCGCTGGTGGTGTTGCTCAAGGGTTACCTGATCGGCATTGTCCTGGCATTTGCCCTGACTACCCTGGCGGTGTCGACGCAGTTCGGCCGCGACCTGTTGAGTACGTTGACCTCGATGTTCAACCCGCTGCCGGCGATTGCTCTGTTGCCGCTGGCGTTGCTGTGGTTCGGCCTGGGGCAGAACAGTCTGATTTTCGTGTTGGTGCATTCGGTGCTCTGGGCGCTGGCGTTGAACACTTATGCCGGGTTCCTCGGTGTCTCGGAAACCCTGCGCATGGCCGGACGCAATTATGGCCTCAAAGGCATGCGTTTCGTGCTGTTCATCCTGATCCCGGCAGCATTACCGTCGATTCTTGCTGGGCTGAAAATCGGTTGGGCGTTCGCCTGGCGCACGTTGATCGCGGCTGAGTTGGTGTTTGGTGCAACCAGTGGCAAGGGTGGTTTGGGCTGGTACATCTTCCAGAACCGTAATGAGCTGTACACCGACAAGGTGTTTGCCGGGTTGGCGGTGGTGATCCTGATCGGCTTGTTGGTGGAAAATCTGGTGTTCAGCACTCTGGAACGGGTGACGGTGAAGCGGTGGGGGATGCAGCGGTAAGATTTGTGGTGACAGGTCTGACGCCATCGCGAGCAGGCTCACTCCCACAGTGATCTTCAGTGGATGCAGACCCTGTATTCGACACATAACCCTGTGGGAGTGAGCCTGCTCGCGATGGGGCCAAGCCAGCTAACACATCAGCCAGGGGATGTTTGCTAGCATTGCGTCTGGATCAATCCAGATCAGCCATGAGTGCTCAGCATGCAACTCCCGGACATGAATTTGTTGGTCGCCCTCGACGCCTTGCTCGACGAGGGCAGTGTGGTAGGCGCCGCGCGGCGGATGAACCTCAGCCCGGCGGCGATGAGCCGGACGCTGACGCGGATTCGCGAGGCCATCGGCGATCCGATCCTGGTGCGCGCCGGGCGTGGCCTGGTGCCAACGCCCAAGGCGCTGGCGTTGCGCGAGCAGGTGCGTGACGTGGTGGAGCAGGCCGCGCTGTTGTTTCGCTCGGCCGATGCGGTGGAGCTGGGCACGCTGCGCCGTCGTTTCAGTATTCGCGCCAACGACTTTTTCGTCGGCGTTTACGGTGGAAAACTCTTCGACACCCTGGATCGTCAGGCGCCGCACTGCGAGCTGCGTTTTGTGCCGGAAGGCGACGGCGATGACGAAGCGTTGCGCGAAGGGCGGATCGACCTGAGCATCAGCAATACCCGACCGCTGACTCCGGAAGTGAAGATTCAGAACCTGTTCTCTACTCATTTCGTCGGCCTGGTTCGCGAAGACCACCCGCTGTTCGATGAGGAGATCACAGCCGAGCGTTACGCCGGGTTTTCCCATATCAGCATGTCCCGTCGCGGCATCGCCCGAGGCCCGATCGATACCGCGCTCAATGCCTTAGGGCTGGAACGGCGGGTGGCGGTGATTGCGCCGAGTTTCCATGCGGCGATGTTTGCCTTGCCTGATTCCGATTTGATTCTGCCGGTGCCCAAGGAAGCCTTGCTGAGCGTCCAGCGCCTGGGCCTGAAGCTGCGCTCGTTTACCCTGCCGATTCCCTTGCCCACCCTAATGCTGACCCAAGCCTGGCACCCGCGTTTCGACAAGGATCCGGCCCATCGCTGGCTGCGCGAAACCCTGAAAGCCTGTTGCGACGAAACGTGGCTGGCGGCACAACCCATTTGAAATTGAACGCTGTCCCCCTGTGGGAGTGAGCCTGCTCGCGATAGCGTTGGATCAGTCAGCATAAATGTTGAATGTTATGGCCCTGTCGCGAGCAGGCTCGCTCCCACAGGGGATTTGTATTGCTGCATGGGGCGCACTTATAAACTGCCAATAAGTCAATTTTCGTAAGGTCTCGCGCTTCTTAAAATGCTTCGGTATTCAAACCCCGGAGCTTGCAGTCATGACTTCCCTCACGGTCACGGCACCTCTCGCCGCGGCCAGCCCGGCTGCCGTCACGCCACCGGTTTTTGGTCCGCGGATCATCATCGGCCTGGTGGGCGTGTTGTTGGCGGTGCTGGTGTCGGGCCTGAACGAGATGGTGACCAAGGTTGCCCTCGCCGACATCCGCGGCGCATTGGCCATCGGCTACGACGAAGGCACCTGGCTGGTCGCCAGTTACACCGCGACCTCGGTGGCCGCCATGGCCTTCGCACCTTGGTGCTCGGTGACGTTTTCGCTGCGGCGGTTCACCCTCTGCGCCATCAGCGCATTCACCCTGTTGGGCGTGTTGTGCCCGTTCGCTCCGAACTATGAAAGCCTGCTGGTCATGCGCACTGTGCAAGGCCTGGCAGGCGGTGCATTGCCGCCGATGCTGATGACCGTCGCGCTGCGCTTTTTGCCGGCCAACGTGAAGCTTTATGGTTTGGCCGGTTACGCCCTGACCGCGACGTTCGGCCCGGGGCTTGGCACTCCGCTGGCCGGGTTGTGGACCGAACACGTCGGATGGCAATGGACCTTCTGGCAAATCATCGCACCGTGTCTGATCGCCATGGTCGCGGTGGCGTATGGCTTGCCCCAGGACCCGTTGCGCCTGGAGCGCTTCAAACAATTCAACTGGCGCGGCGTGCTGCTGGGTTTTCCGGCGATCTGCATGCTGGTGATCGGTATTTTGCAAGGCAATCGGCTGGACTGGTTCGAGTCGAGCCTGATCTGCGGATTGCTCGGCGGTGGGTTGCTGCTGTTAGTACTGTTCCTGATCAACGAATGGTCGCAACCAATGCCGTTTTTCAAGCTGCAGATGCTCGGCATCCGCAACCTGTCGTTCGCCTTGCTGACCTTGGCCGGGGTGTTGGTGGTGCTGCTGGCGGTGATCATCATTCCGTCCAGTTACCTGGCGCAAGTACAGGGTTATCGCCCGGTTCAGACCGCACCCATCATGTTGCTGGCAGCGCTGCCGCAGTTGATTGCGCTGCCGTTGGTGGCGGCGTTATGCAACCTGCGCTGGGTCGATTGCCGCTGGGTGCTGGGGATCGGCCTGAGCATGCTGATGCTGTCCTGCATCGGTGGGTCGCAGCTGACGTCGGTGTGGATACGCGACGACTTCTACGTGCTGCAACTGCTGCAAATCTTCGGTCAGCCGATGGCGGTGCTGCCGCTGTTGATGCTCTCCACCGGCAGCATCAGCCCGATGGAAGGGCCCTTCGCTTCAGCCTGGTTCAACACCGTAAAAGGCCTGGCGGCGGTGATCGCCACCGGTGTGCTGGAGGCGTTGACCACCTCAAGGCTGCATTTCCACTCGGTGATGCTGGTGGACAACCTCGGCAACTCACCCCTGGTCGACACCGACAGCGCGGGCCTTGCCCATCGGCTGCATGAGCAGGCCGTGGTGCTGACGGCCTCGGATCTTTATCTGTGCATGGCCGGCGTCGCACTGGCGCTGATCCTGCTGATTTTCTGGCTGCCGACGCGGATCTATCCGCCGCGCGCGCCGACTTGAATGCTTCACTGAAACAGAAGGTTTTCATGACGACTCAATCAAAGCAAAAAGTGGCCGTTGGCATCGCCGCGGTGGTGGCGCTCGGTGTGCTGGTGTATTGGCTGGCGCCCGGCCTGTTCGGCAAGCGCACGCAACAGAACACCAATGACGCCTTTGTCTCGGCGGACTTCACGCTGGTGGTGCCGCGCGTGGCCGGGTTCATCAAGGAAGTGCTGGTGGAGGACAACCAGCAGGTCAAGGCCGGGCAGCTGCTGGCGTTGATTGATGACCGGGATTTGCGTGCCGCCGCCCAAGCGGCAGACGCTGAAACCCTGGTGGCCAGGGCGCAACTGCAAAATGCCCGTGCGACCCTTGAACGTCAGGCTTCGGTGATCGCTCAAGCCCAGGCCACGGTCGTGTCGGCCAAGGCTGAAATGGCCTTCGCCGAGCATGAATTGAACCGCTACAACCATCTCGCCGGAGTGGGCGCCGGCACGGTGCAGAACGCCCAACAAGCGCGTACTCGCATCGATCAGGCCACCGCGCGGCTGGCTAACGTGACGGCGGTGCTGGCGGCGGAACGCAAACAGGTGGAGATCCTCACCGCCCAGCGTGACGCGGCGGAAGGCGGGCTGAAACGGGCGCAAGCGGCGCTGGAAATGGCCAGCTACGAGCTGTCCTACACACGCATCGTTGCACCTCAGGACGGTATGGTCGGCGAGCGCGCCGTTCGGGTCGGCGCCTATGTCACGCCGGGGAGCAAAATCCTCGCGGTGGTGCCGCTTGCGCAGGCCTATGTGGTCGCCAATTTTCAGGAGACTCAACTGACCGACGTGCAGCCGGGGCAGGACGTGCAAGTGCGTGTCGACAGCCTCGGCGGCCAGGCCCTGAGCGGTCGCGTCGAGAGCATCGCACCGGCCACGGGTGTGACGTTCGCCTCGGTCAAGCCGGACAACGCCACCGGCAATTTCACCAAGGTGGTGCAGCGGATTCCGGTGAAAATCGTCCTTGATCCGGGTCAGCCATTGGCGGAGCGGTTGCGGGTCGGGATGTCGGTGGAGGCGAGGATTGATACTGCCAGTGCCGATAAGCGTGAGGTTGTTCAACGGTGATTATTTTCGGTAGACATCCATCCCTGTGGCGAGGGGGCTTGCCCCCGTTGGGCCGCGAAGCGGCCCCAAAAGCTGCGAGCGCTTCGCACTCGAACGGGGGCAAGCCCCCTCGCCACAAGAGCCGCTTTCCTTCAGTAGCTATTGTGTTGAGTCTGTTTTCACTGAACGCCTGCACCGTCGGCCCGGACTTTCAAAAGCCTCAACCCCAGCAAATCACCGAGTGGTCGAAACCGTCAAAGTCCGCCCCCAGCCAAGCCATCGCCGACACCATGGACGAACGCTGGTGGGACGTCTTCCACGATCCAAAACTCTCGGCCCTGACCCAACGCGCCCTGACCGACAACCTCGACCTGAAACTCGCCAGCAGCCGCTTGCAGCAAAGCCGCGCTGTGCGTCAGGTGATCACCGCCAACCGTTACCCGAACACCGCCGCCACTGGCAGCTACGGGCGTAAACGCAACAGCGGCGAAGGCTTGAACGATCCGTCGGGACACAACGGCGACTCGGCGTATAACTTGTGGGATGGAGGTTTCTCCGCGTCCTGGGAACTGGATTTCTGGGGTCGTGTGCGCCGCGAAACCGAAGCGGCTGACGCGACCCTGGAAGTCGCGGAAAACGACCGGCGCGGCGTGCTGTTGTCGGTGCTCGCAGAAACCGTCCAGGACTACATTCAGCTGCGCGGTGTGCAAAGTACCCGCGCCGTCACTGAGGAGAACCTCGACGTCGCCCGCCACAGCCTGAAACTCTCGCAACTGCGCCTGGCCGACGGTGTCGCCACCGACCTGGATGTCGCCGAGGCCGCCGCCCAGGTAGCGGCCATCGAATCGCGCCTGCCCGCGCTGGAGCAGCGCCAGTCGCAACTGATCAACGCCTTGAGCCTGTTGATGGGCGAGCCGCCGCAAGCGCTGTCTGCCGAGTTATCCACAGACGCCCCGGTGCCGCAAACCCCGCGTCAGGTCGCTATCGGTCTGCCGTCGCAACTGGCCGAACGCCGCCCGGACATCCGCCAGGCCGAAGCCCGCCTGCATGCCGCGACCGCGAACATCGGTGTGGCCAAGGGTGATTTCTATCCGCGAATCACCCTGTCGGGCAACATCGGTTCGCAAGCCATGCAACTCAGCGATTTCGGCTCCTGGGGCTCGCGCTCTTTCGGTATCGGCCCGCAATTCAGCTTGCCGTTGTTTGACGGCGGTCGTCTGCGCGGCGTGCTGCACTTGCGCGAAGCCCAACAACAGGAAGCCGCCATCGCCTACCAGCAAACCGTGCTGCGCGCCTGGCATGAAATCGACGATCAACTGACCGCCTACAACGCCAGCCAACTGCGCCGCGACAGCCTTGCCGAAGCCGTGCGCCAGAACCAGATCGCCCTGCGCACCGCGCAGCAGCAATATGTGGAAGGGGTGGTGGATTTCGTTAACGTACTGACGGTGCAAGGCGCGCTGTTGGCGACTCAGGAGCAGTTTGTGGAGAGTTCGACCGGGGTGTCGCTGGCGATGGTCGGGTTGTACAAGGCGTTGGGTGGGGGATGGGAGTCGGTGTATCCGTTGGCGGATATTGTTACCAATAATCCGGTTTGATCGCCGGAGTCTTACGGGTAGGTACCTTGTCTGGAAACTGGTGTGACCGCAGCTCTTCTGCAGAGATGACTCTGCGCATCCAATGGGAATGTTCCTTCAGCGAGCCTGGTGGGGTTCGTTTGAACCCTGTTCTGTACGGAAGAACGACACCCACTGTCATTTGGGGAAAGTCTTCTCGGATAGCTCTCAGCGCGGGGGCCATGTCTGTATCCCCGGAAACTAAAACCAGTTGTTGGATGCCTTCAGCACCATTGACCTTGGCTTGTCTGGCTGCTGCGCGATACATGCTTATTGCAATATGGACGTCGGTTTCCTTTTCCTCGAGCTTCCATATGGCAGTTGTATCTTGGCGTGAGGCGCCGATCTTCTTGTTGATAAATCGGGGTGCGCGCGCAGGTTCAAGTTGGTGGCGACCATAATGAACGGCAACATTGTGAGCCCTCAGGGCACGGACGTAAGTGTCTTGAGCCTCTTTGGAAACGATGCCGCGAGTAGCCAGCTCTGGTTTAACCGAGGATGTGAAGTAGTCAATTGAGGCTAGCGAGCTCTGAGGATTTTCAATATGGGCGATATGCGCCAGTAACTGCGGCAGATTTAGCCATTTGTAAGGTGTGTCTGCCAGCAACCCGTAGAACACGTTGTAGCCATCAACAAAGAATGCAGTGCGCACAAATCCAATCCTCAGAAACGAAAAAACCGGCCGAAGCCGGTTTTTTCACCCCAACTGCCAGAGAACTGAATCTCTGCGTACGGGGTTGAGTAGTGCGCTGATCCTAAATTGAGTGCGTTACGCACGTCAACCATCGAGTCATCAAGGCTCCGCTCAACTGGATCTTTTCCAGCTCCGGCGAGCCAGTTTTGTGCAGTTGCCGGGGCGAGGGTCAAGGCGTGAATTGCCTCATCTGTTAATGATTGTTACGACAGAAGGTAAGACGTGATGCAGGGCTAGCAACAGCGCAAAACGTCTATCACTCTCTTCAATTTTGACTGAGCGATGGTTCCCAATTTCGTGTGGGATTTGGTACCCAGCCCTCATGGCGGAAAGATTAATTTCAGCACTCTGAAAATTTTGTCCTTTTTGAAACATTACATTTCTATCCAATAACGCCCATCCGCTTGACGCCCACCCACGCTGTCATAGACTCCGCTCATCCGTCAGGGAGTTACGGTTATGCGGCGTGTTCGTGTGTGGGTTATTGGATTGACCTTGGTAACGTGCGCAGTCCAGGCGCAAACGCCTGCGCCCGACGATCCGCTGCTGGACAGCAGCGCCAGTGCAAACGTCAGCAGTGAGGCCCGTGGCGTGCTGCGTGCCCGGGATCAGGCGGTGCTCGCCAGTGAGTTGTCCGGACGTATTGTCGAGTTGCCGTTCAGTGAGGGCGAGTCGTTCAAGAAGGGCGACACCCTGGCGCGTTTCGATTGTTCGGCTTATCAAGCCCAACTCAATGCGGCCCAGGCTGCCAGCCGTGGCGCCGGTGAAGAGCTGTCCCACAACAAGCAGTTGGCGGCGTTGAATTCGGTCGGGCGTTTTGAAGTGGCGCGGGCCGCGGCCAAGGTCAGTGAGACTCAGGCGCAATCCCAGGTTTATCAGGTTCAGGTCAAACGCTGCAGCGTGCTGGCGCCGTTCGATGGCCAGGTTGTCGAGCGCAAGGTCAAGCGTTATGAAAGCGTCGCTGCCGGCACGCCGTTACTGGACGTGGTCGACAACCGTACCCTGGAAATTCATCTGCTGGTGCCGTCGCGCTGGATGTCCCGGCTCAAGCCTGGCCAGACCTTCAGCTTTGTTCCCGATGAAACCGGTCAGCCACTGAATGCCACGGTTAAACGCCTCGGCGCGCGGATTGACGAAGGCAGTCAGACCTTGCTGTTGGTGGCGACGCTTCCCAGCGCCAACGGTTTGCTGGCCGGCATGAGTGGCACTGCACGTTTCGCGGAGCTTAAATGAACGCGCCCGTCGCGGGCGGCGCAGAGCAAGTATTCGCAAGGTTTCTGGATCTCGAACGCCTGACTCGCGCCGCTCGTACGCCTGTGCAATTGGCCTATAGCCTGGTCAATGACGGTCAGGCGCTGTTCGGCTTTCGCCACGCGGCGCTGGTGATTGCCGGTAAGGTGCAGGCCGTGACGGGCGTCAGTGCGGTGGAGCCGAATGCGCCATTCGTGGCGTTTGTCGAGCAGGCCGTGGCGCAGTTGTTCAAGCGCGAGATGCTGAAACAGGCGCGGGTGATTCCGCCGAATGTTCTTGGCGAATCGATTCGGGCGGACTGGCAAAGTCTTTGCGCCGCTCAGGTGTTCTGGCTGCCACTGATCGATCACCAGGGCGAGGTATTTGGCGGTTTGTGGTTGGCGCGGGATCTGCCGTGGAATCCTTCCGAGCAAGTGTTGCTGTCGCAATTGGGTGACACCTACAGCCATGCCTGGCTGGCATTGCAACCGCGCAAACCGTGGCGACTGCGCTGGACGCGAAAACGTCAGGTAGCGCTGGTCGCGGTGGTGTTGCTCGGGCTGCTGATTCCGGTGCGGCAATCGGTGCTGGCGCCGGCCGAGGTTGTTCCGCTGGGTGGCCGAGTCGTTGCGGCGCCGCTGGACGGGGTGATCGCCGAATTCCTGGTCAAACCCAATCAGACGGTGAAAGCCGGCGACCTGTTGTTGCGCTTTGAAAGCACCACGCTCAGGGCCCAGGCCGATGTGGCCGCGCGCGCCTTGGGCGTTGCTGAAGCTGAGTTGAAGGCCAATTCCCAACGCTCGTTCGCCGATGCTGAATCGAGCTCGAAAATCGATCTGCTGGCCGCACGCGTCGAGCAAAAACGTGCTGAACGGGATTACGCCCGTGAACTGCTCAAACGCAGCGAAGTGCGCGCCGAACGGGCCGGTATTGCGGTGTTCGCCGACGCGGAACGCTGGACCGGTAAACCGGTGCAGACCGGCGAGCGGCTGATGGAAATCGCCGACCCGACCCAGGCTGAGTTGCGCATCGAACTGGCGGTGGGCGATGCGATTTCGCTGGAGCCAGGCGCGCAAGTTGCGCTGTTTCTCGACAGTGACCCATTGCAACGGCATTTGGCCCGACTTGAACGCGCAGCTTACGAAGCACAACCCACGGCCGGCGGGCAGCTGGCTTATCGTCTCGACGCCAGTTTCCAGCAGACGCCACCGCGCATCGGGCTGCGAGGCACGGCGAAAGTCTTCGGTGACCGTGCGCCGCTGGCGCTGTACCTGTTACGTAAACCTTTGGCCGGTTTGCGCCAGAGCGTAGGGCTTTAGATGAGCCTGCCGAACCTGCGCGCAGATTTGCAGCTGACGCCTGCATCACCAGCGCTCGATGGCTCGCCACGCTGGACCCTGGCCGATCCGGTGCGCGGTCGCTATTTCAAACTCGGCGTGGCGGCGATGCGCCTGCTGCGCCATTGGTCCTTGGGTGATCCCGAGCAAGTACTGCGTGCCGCCAACCGTGAGCCAGGCTTGCCGCTGGATAGCGCGGAGCTAGAGCAATTGCTGGCCTTTTTGCGCAGCCACGACCTGATCACCGCCCTGGATCCGCAACAGCGCGCCAGTTACAGCCTCAAAGCGGCCGCTCAACGCCAGTCGCTGTGGCAGATCTTGCTGCACCAATACCTGTTTTTCCGTATTCCGCTGTGGCGCCCGGACGCTTTTCTCAATCGCGCCTGGCCATGGCTGCAGCGCTTCGGTCCGCGCGCGTTGCGCTACGGCTTGCCAGTGACGCTGGGGCTCGGCGTGTTTCTGGTGTCCCGGGACTGGCAGCGCTTTATCGCGACCTTCCCGCATCTATTCAGCCTCGGCGGCGCGCTGGCATTCGGCGTGGCGTTGTTCTTTGCCAAGCTCTGCCACGAGTTCGGTCACGCCTTCATGGCCAAGCGCGCCGGTTGTCGGGTGCAGAGCATGGGCGTGGCGTTCATGGTGTTGTTGCCGATGTTTTACACCGATGTCAGCGATGCCTGGCGGGTCAATGATCGTCGTGCGCGGCTGCTGATTGGCGCCGGTGGCGTGCTGGCGGAATTGCTGTTGGCGAGCCTTGCGCTGCTCGCCTGGTCGCTGCTGCCAGACGGTCCCGGACGCACGGCGGCGTTCATGCTCGCCAGCGCTACCTGGATGACCACGCTGGTGATCAACCTCAACCCGTTCATGCGCTTTGATGGCTATTTTTTGCTCAGTGACTATTGGCAAGTCGACAACCTTCAAGCGCGAGCCTTTGCCCTTTGTCGTTGGCGCTTGCGCGAGTTTTTATTCGGTTACGGCGCGCCGGCACCAGAGCCTTGGTCGCCGAAGATGCAACGGCGTTTGCTGATCTGGGGTTACGGCGCGTGGCTGTGGCGTGCGGCGTTGTTTTTCGGGATTGCGCTGGCGGTCTACCACTTGTTCTTCAAGGTATTGGGGATTTTCCTGATGCTGGTGGAACTGGTGTGGTTCATCTTCCTGCCGATCATGAGTGAGTGGCGGCAATGGTGGGCTCGTCGCGAACAGGCGTATGCGCCTCGGGTGCTGCTCACTGGCCTGGCCCTGTTTGGGCTGTTGCTGATGCTGGTCGTGCCGTGGCGCAGCGCCGTGGAGTTGCCGACGATGCTGGAGGCTGGCCGCGCCAGTGCCTTGCACGCGCCCGTCGCGGCGCGGGTCAAAACGGTAAATGTTCACGATGGTGAAGCGGTTGTCCAAGGCCAGGTGTTGATTGAGCTGGAATCCCCGGATCTGGATTCGCGCCAGGCCATCGTCCGTCGTGAAATCCAGATCCAGCAGTTGCAGATGCGCCGTCAGGCCAGCCGCAGTGAAACCGCCGCCGACGCCGGAATCGTCGAACAGCGCCTGGCCGAAGCGGTCGCCGAATACCGAGGCCTGGCCGCCCAGCGTGAGCGCCTGCTGCTGCGGGCGCCCCATGCCGGCAAGGTGCGTGATCTGTTGCCGCAGTTGGCGGTCGGTCGCTGGTTGTCGAGCAAAGATCCGCTGGCGCGGGTGGTCGAAGACGGCGCGCGGTTACGCGGGTATCTGGCCGAAGTCGAGCTCTGGCGTGTCGCCACGGGCGCCAGCGGGCGCTTCATCGCCGACGATCCGATGCACCCGGCGATTGCCGTGCAATTGAGTGAAATCGACACCAACGGCGCGGAATTTGTCGATCAGGAAGCGTTGACCTCTGATCACCATGGACCGATTGCCGTGCGCCGGGATCAGCATCAAAGAGCGGAGCCGGTACAGGCGCAATATGGGGCGCGGTTGAGCGTCCTCGAGAACGTACCGACCCCGATGCAACCCTTGCGCGGCATTGTGGTGTTGCAGGGGCGCGGCGAGTCGTTGCTGGGTGTCGCCTGGCGGCGGTTGGCGGCGCTGGGCGTAAGGGAAAGCGGTTTTTAGGGAGCGCAACGAAACCGTGTTACCCGCAGGCTGGCAGTGTTGCATTGAACCTGTAACCAAAATCGCGTTTTTCAGACGATTTAGCTTCGATTTGATATCAAAACACCATTACCCGTAAGGCTGTTCATGGTCTACGCTCCCTCATACATAAAGGACTGACCAGGGTGAAGGGATTGCCACAGTTCCATTTTATTTCCGGCTTGCCGCGCTCAGGCTCGACCCTGCTTTCTGCGATCCTTTTGCAGAACCCGCGTTTTCATGCCGGCATGACCAGCCCCGTTGGCGCCCTGTTTTCCGGGGTTCTGGAACAGTGCAGCGCCGGCAGCGAGTTCGGTGCGGTGATCGATACCGATCTGCGCCGTCGTTTGCTTCGCGGTCTGTTCGATTCCTTCTACGCCGACAAGGCCGACAAACCGGTGGTGTTCGACACCAATCGGTTATGGAGCTCGCGCCTGCCGGCCATCCGCGATCTGTTCCCGCAAGCCAAGGTCATTGCCTGCGTGCGCAATGTCGCCTGGGTCATGGACAGCATCGAGCGTTTGTATCGCGCCAACCCCTATGAAAACACCAAGCTGTTCGGCGATGCGGTCGAGCGCAACACGGTCTACAGCCGTTGCGAAACCCTGGCCCAGCGCAATCGCCTGGTGGGGTTTGCCTGGGCAGCGCTCAAGGAAGCCTATTACGGCGAACAGGCCGACTCATTGCTGATTGTCGATTACGACCTGTTGAGCCAGGCACCGGAACGGGTGATGCGGCTGGTCTACGACTTTATCGGCGAGCCCTGGTTCGAACATGATTTCGACCATTTGGCCTACGACGCACCGGAGTTCGACCAGGCCCTCGGCCTCTCAGGGCTGCATAAGGTGAAGGCCAAGGTCCAATTGCAATCCAGGCGAACGATCCTGCCGCCGGATTTGTTCAAGCAGTACGCCGAGTTGTCTTTTTGGCTCGATGGCTCAGCCAGCGCCGCCAATGTCATTCGTATGAAGGCCGACGCCGCGATCAGTTGATCGCGGCGTTTTCATTGATGCCTCAGAAAGTTCGAGTCCGGGTGAGCAGCATGTGGTGGAGCAACGGCAAGTCGCGAGTTACCGAAGGCGCACGGGCGCTGGCCTCACCCATGATCATGTCCCTGGAGCCGCGCATGCTGTTCGACGGCGCGGTGGCGGCCACGGTGGCCGATACCGCTCAGGCAGACAGCCAAAGCACGGCTGATGCCGCCAAGGCACCAACGACCGATCAACCGGCTGCCAGCCAGGACACCCACGACCAGACCGATGCCACACCTGCACCCGTGGCCGTTGCCGTGCCGGGCCAGACCGTGGTGTTCGTCGATTCGCGGGTCAAGGACGCTGGCAGTCTTCTTCAGGGTATCGCTCCCGGTACCCAGGTGGTTCAGCTGGATGCCAGCCAGGATGGCCTGCAGCAAATCGCCGATTATCTGGACGGCCATCAGGGCATCAGTTCGGTACAGATCATTGCCCATGGCAACGCGGGCGATCTGTGGCTGGGCAATAGCTACTTGTCTGCCGACAACGTCGCGGCCCGCAGCGCGGTACTGACGGAAATCGGCAAGGACATGAACGTTGGCGGCGACATCCTGATCTACGGCTGCTACACCGCCGAAGGTGAGCGCGGCTTGAGTTTTGTCGACTCGCTGGCGCAACTGACCGGCCGTGATGTGGCCGCCTCCAGCGATCGCACCGGGCTCGCTGGCGACTGGGATCTGGAAATTGCCACGGGCACCATCGAAAGCGCCAACGTCCTCTCGGCCACGGCCATGAGCGACTATCAATGGGGCCTGGCGACCTGGACGGCCACCAACAATGCCAACACCGGTGTCGGTTCGTTGCGTGCGGCGATCGCCTCGGCGCAGAACGGCGATATCGTTACCTTCAACGGCAACATGACGGTACAGCTGACGTCCGAGCTGCTGATCAACAAGAACATCACCGTTGATGGCGACTTGAACAACGACGGTGCGGCTGACGTGATTCTCGATGGTCAGTACCGGACCCGAGTGATTGAAGTGTCGTCTGGCAGCATCGTGACGCTCGATGGCCTGGTGATCACCCGCGGCCTGGTGTCGGGCACGGGCGGCAACGGTGGCTACGGTGCCGCGGGCGCGATGGCCGGGGGTGTTTTCAACGCAGGGATTCTGACCCTGAATAACGTCAGCGTAACCTCCAACGGCGCTTCCGGTGGCGGTGGCGGCGGCGGTGTGACGGGCGCTTTTTACGGCGGCGGCGGTGGCGGTGGCGGCGGTTTGGGCGGCCAGGGCGGCGGGCATGGCGGTTCGGCAGGGCCGGGCACCGGCACATTGGGCGGCCAGGCGGGCGGCGGTGGTGTCGGTGGTTACGGCGGCGGTTATGACGCCACCCACATGGGCGGTCGCGGTGGTACCACCACTGGCGGGGCTGGCGGCGTAGGCGTTTCCTATTACAGCAACGGCGGTAACGGTGCGACGGCCACCAATGGCACGATTTCCATTGGCGGCGGTGGTGGCGGGGCCGGTTGGGACAAGGTCGGTGGCGCTGGCGGCAACGCGGTGGGCGGGATCTACAACGCCAGCAGCGGCACCCTCACCATCGTCGGCACCTCGACCATCAGCAACAACATCGGTGCTGGTGGCGGTGGCGGCGGTGGTGGTGGCCAAGGCAGTAATGCCAGCAATGGCGGCATTGGTGGCCGGGGCGTCGGTGCGATCTGGAACAAAGGCACACTGCTGATGACGGCCGCCAACTTCGCCGCCCTGGCCGGTAATGCCGCGGCCAGTGGCGCAGGCGGTACCGCGCAGGGCGGTGGCAGCACCGGCACCTCACCAACCGCCGTCGCGACAATCTATAACGACGGCGGCCTACTCAACACCGCGTATTCGCCGCCACCGACCGCGACCATTGTGGTTGCTGACACCACGCTGAGCATCGGCGAAACGTCCCTGGTGACCATTACCTTCTCCGAGGTGGTGCTCGGTTTCACCAATGCGGACCTGACCATCGCCAACGGCACGTTGACAGCGGTAAGCAGCGGCGATGGAGGCCTTACGTGGACCGCAACGTTCACGCCGTCCGCCAGCATTTCCGATACGAGCAATGTCATCACTCTGGACAATACCGGTGTGATCAACATCCTGGGCACCGCTGGCGTCGGCACCACCAATTCCAATAACTACACGGTCGACACCGTACGCCCGACCGCCCTCATCGCGTTTACCGACACGGCCCTCAAGGTCGGCGAAACCTCCTTGGTGACTATCACCTTCAACGAAGCGGTCACCGGTCTCACCAATGCTGACCTGACGATTGCCAACGGCACCCTGACCGCGGTGAGCAGCGGCGATGGCGGGCTCACCTGGACGGGGACCTTCACGCCGAGCGCGAGCATCACCGACACAAGCAACCTGATCACCCTGGACAACACCGGCGTCAGCGACCTGGCGGGCAACGCCGGCAGCGGCACCACCGATTCCAACAACTACGCCATCGACACCGTGCGGCCAACAGCGACCATCGTGGTGACGGACACCGCGCTGAGAATCGGTGAAACCTCACTGGTGACGATCACCTTCAGCGAAGCCGTCAGCGGTTTCAGCAACGCCGACCTCACCATCGCCAACGGCGTGTTGACGGCGGTGAGCAGCAGCGACGGCGGCATCACCTGGACCGCCACGTTCACCCCGAACACGAGCGTCAACGACACGACCAACCTGATCACCCTGAACAACACCGGCATCGCGGATCTGGCGGGCAACACCGGCAGCGGCACCACTGATTCGAACAACTATGCGATCGATACGCTTCGTCCAACCGCAACCATTGTGGTGGCGGACAATGCGCTGAGAATCGGCGAAACCTCGCTGGTGACCATCACCTTCAATGAAGCCGTCAGCGGTTTCACCAACGCCGACCTGACCATCGCCAACGGCACGTTGACTGCGGTGAGCAGCAGCGATGGCGGTATCACCTGGACGGCGACGTTTACCCCGACCGCCAGCATCACCGACACGACCAACCTGATCACCCTGGACAACACCGGCGTGGCGGATCTGGAGGGCAACGCCGGCAGCGGCACTACCGATTCCAACAACTTTGCGGTCGATACGGTGCGCCCGACGGCCACCATCGTGGTGACGGACACGGCGCTGAGAATCGGCGAAACCTCACTGGTGACCATCACCTTCAGTGAGGCGGTCAGCGGTTTCACCAACGCCGACCTGACCATTACCAACGGCACGTTGACCGCGGTGAGCAGCAGCGATGGCGGTATCACCTGGACCGCGACCTTCACGCCGAGCGCGAGCATCAACGACAGCACCAACCTGATCACCTTGAACAACACCGGCATCGCGGATCTGTCGGGCAACACCGGCAGCGGCACTACCGATTCCAACAACTACGCCATCGACACCGTGCGTCCGACCGCCACGATTGTGCTGGCCGATCCCACACTGATCGCGGGCGAAACCTCGCTGGTGACCATCACCTTCAGCGAAGCGGTCAGTGGTTTCACCAACGCCGACCTGACCATCGCCAACGGCACCCTGACCGCCGTGAGCAGCAGCGACGGCGGCATTACCTGGACCGCGACCTTCACACCAACCGTCGGCATAAGTGACCCGAGCAACGTCATCACCCTGAACAATACCGGTGTGGCCGACATTTCCGGCAACACCGGCAGCGGCACCACCAACTCCGGCAACTACACCATCGATACGGTGCTGCCGACCGCCACTATCGTTGTTGCCGACAACGCGCTGAGAATCGGCGAAACCTCACTGGTGACCATCACCTTCAACCAGGCCGTGACCGGTTTCACCAACGCCGATTTGACCCTCGCCAACGGCACGTTGACCGCGGTGAGCAGCAGCGACGGCGGCATCACCTGGACCGCGACTCTCACGCCGAGCGCGAGCATCACCGACACGACCAACCTGATCACCCTCGACAACACCGGCGTGCAGGCTGTCGGCACCGGTAATGTGGGCAGCGGCACCACCGACTCCAACAACTACGCCATCGATACCGTGCGGCCAACGGCAACCATCGGGGTGACGGACACGGCGCTGAGAATCGGCGAAACCTCACTGGTGACGATCACCTTCAGTGAGGCGGTCAGCGGTTTCACCAACGCGGACCTGACCATTACCAACGGCACCTTGAGCGCGGTGAGCAGCAGCGACGGCGGTATCACCTGGACCGCGACCTTCACGCCGAGCGCGAGCATCAACGACACCACCAACCTGATCACCTTGAACAACACCGGCATCGCGGATCTGGCGGGCAACACTGGCAGCGGCACCACCGATTCCAATAACTATGCGATCGACACGGTTCGCCCTACGGCGACCATCGTTCTGGCTGACCCGACCCTGAGTGCCGGGGAAACCTCCCTGGTGACCATCACCTTCAGCGAATCGGTCAGCGGGTTCACCAACGCTGACCTGTCCATCGCCAACGGTACATTGACGGCGGTGAGCAGCAGCGACGGCGGCATCACCTGGACCGCGACCTTCACACCAACCGTCGGCATAAGTGACCCGAGCAACGTCATCACCCTGAACAATACCGGTGTGGCCGACATTTCCGGCAACACCGGCAGCGGCACCACCAACTCCGGCAACTACACCATCGACACGGTGCTGCCGACCGCCACCATCGTCGTGGCCGACAATGCGCTGAGCGTCGGTGAAACGTCGCTGGTCACCATCACGTTCAGCGAAGCCGTCAGCGGTTTCAGCAACGCCGACCTGACCATCGCCAATGGCACGTTGACCGCGGTGAGCAGCAGCGATGGCGGCATCACCTGGACCGCGACGTTCACGCCGACGGCCAGCATTACCGACGCGACCAACCTGATCAGCCTGAACAACAGCGGTGTACAAAATGCCTCGGGCAACGCAGGCAGCGGCACCACCGATTCCAACAACTACGCCATCGACACCGTGCGGCCAACCGCGACCATCGTCGTGGCGGATACCGCATTGGCGCTGGGTCAAACCACGGTGGTCACCATCACCTTCTCCGAGGCGGTGACCGGTTTCACCACCGCCGACCTCACGGCCGCCAACGGCACCCTGAGCGGCCTGAGCACCAGCGATAACATCACCTACACCGCGACCTTCACCCCGACGGCGAGCATCAACGATGCAACCAATATCATCACGCTGAACAACACCGGCATTGTGGACGGAGCCGGCAACACTGGCGCGGGCACCACCGATTCCAACAACTACGCGATCGACAGTCTGCGTCCGACCGCCACGATTGTGTTGGCCGATACGACACTGGCAGCGGGCGAAACCTCGCTGGTGACCATCACCTTCAGCGAAGCGGTCAGCGGTTTCGCCAACGCCGACCTGACCATCGCCAACGGCACCCTGACGGCGGTGAGCAGCAGCGACGGCGGCATCACCTGGACTGCGACCTTCACGCCAACCGTCGGCGTGAGTGACCCGAGCAACGTCATCACCCTGAACAATACCGGTGTGACCGACATCGCCGGCAACACCGGCAGCGGCACCACCAGTTCCGGCAACTACACCATCGATACGGTCCTGCCGACCGCCACTATCGTGCTCGCCGATAACGCGCTGAAAATCGGCGAAACATCGCTGGTGACCATTACGTTCTCGGAAGCGGTGAGCGGTTTCAGCAATGCCGACCTGACGATTGCCAACGGCACGTTGACGGCGGTGAGTAGCAGCGATGGCGGCGTCACCTGGACGGCAACATTCACCCCGACCGGCGCGATCACCGACACCAGCAATCTGATCACCCTGGACAACACGGGCGTGCAAAACGTCTCGGGCAACACCGGCAGCGGCACGACCGACTCCAACAATTACGCCATCGACACCCTGCGCCCGACGGCCACTATCGTGGTCGCAGATGCAGCGCTGGCGGTGGGGCAAACCTCGGTGGTGACCATCACCTTCTCCGAGGCGGTAACCGGTTTTACTACAGCCGACCTGACGGTGAGCAACGGTACCCTGAGCAATCTGAGCACCAGCGATAACATCACCTGGACCGCCACCCTGACGCCGACCGCGAGCGTCACCGATTCGACCAACCTGATTACCCTGGACAACACCGGAGTGATCGATGGGGCGGGTAACACCGGCAGCGGCACAACGGACTCCAACAATTACGCCATCGACAGCCAGCGCCCGACCGCGGCCATTGTGTTGAGCGATACAACCCTGAAACCGGGAGAAACTGCGCTGGTGACCATCACCTTCAGCGAAGCGGTGAGCGGTTTCGACAACAGCGATTTGAGCGTCGCCAACGGCACGTTGAGCAATGTCAGCAGCAGCGACGGCGGCATCACCTGGACCGCAACGTTCACGCCTGCCATCGGCGTGACCGACACCAGCAACCTCATCACCCTGAACAATACCGGCGTCACGGACCAGGCCGGCAACGCGGGCTCGGGCACGACCAACTCCGCCAACTATGTGGTGGAAACCCAGGTGCCGACCGCCACCATCGTGGTGGCCGACAACGCCCTCAAGGCGGGTGAAACCTCGGGGGTGACCATCACCTTCAGCGAAGCGGTCAGCGGTTTCACCAACGCGGACCTGAGCATTGCCAACGGCACGCTGAGCAACGTGTCGTCCAGCGATGGCGGTGTTACCTGGACCGCGACGTTCACGCCGACCGTCGATGTGACGGACACCACCAACCTGATCAGCCTCGACAACAGCGGTGTAATCAACGCGTCGGGCAACAGTGGCGTGGGCGTGCCCGATTCCAACAACTACGCCATCGACACGGCGCGGCCGACGGCGACCATCGTGGTGGCGGATAACCGCTTGGGCATCGGCGAGACGACCACGGTCACCATCACCTTCACCGAGACTGTTTCAGGTTTCGACCTGTCGGACCTCAGCGTCGCCAATGGCACCTTGTCCAACCTGCTCAGCAGCGATGGCGGCAAGACCTGGACCGCCACCCTGACCCCGACCGCCAGCATCAGCGACACCACCAACCTGATCCTGCTCGACAGCAGCCTTGTGGCAGACGCCGCGGGCAACGCCGGTGCCGGGATCGCGATCTCCAACAACTACGCGCTCGATGCCACCCGGCCGACGGCAACCATCGTGGTCGCCAACCCGAACCTGGGCGTCGGTCAAACCACGCTGGTGACCATCACCTTCAGCGAAGTGGTGAGCGATTTCGACCTGTCGGACCTCAGCGTCACCAACGGCGAGCTCACCAACCTGGCCAGCAGCGACGGCGGCAAGACCTGGACCGCGACCTTCACGCCGACGGCGAGCATCACTGACCCGAGCAACTTCATTGCGCTGGACAGCAGCAACGTCAGCGACGGTTCGGGCAATACCGGCACGGGTGTGGCGGTGTCCAACAACTACACCATCGACACCGTGCCGGTGCAGACGCCTGCCGTGGTCGTGACGCCTGACCCGCTGGCCCGGATCCCACCGCCGGTCACCGTTGCCGATCAGCCCAACGTGCCACTGCAACCGATCATTTTCACGCCCCCGACCGGCGATCTCGGCTCACCGCTGACCTTTACCCCGTTGTTCGAAAGCCGCGTGATCGGCAATGGCATCCGGCCGCTGGGCGACATCTTCATGAACCACGGTGCGCTGGCCCCCAGCTTCATCGCCCAGGTGTTCAGCAGCAGTGACAGCGGTGGCGATGGCTCGGGCAACGGCTTCCTCGGCTTCGGCGGTGGCGATGGCGGGGTGTTCGGCACCAGCACGCTGTCGAGCCTGTTCAATCAGGACGCCGGCAGCGAACGAGACTCGCTGAACTCATTCGGCAGCCAGTCGATCAAGGCCGGGGATGTTTCACAGGGGCTGCGCGGCGTGTTTGGTGCGCCGAGTCTCGTCCAGCAATTGCAACAGCTCAAAGACACCGAGCAACGGCAGGTCGACAGCCTGGCCGCGGCTTTGCGACAGGTCGGCGTCAGCGAAATGCAGGCCTGAAAAAACACCTAAAAACAATGCTGTGTCCAGGGGCAGTCAAGGATGAATAGAAGTTCTAAGTTGTTTGGTGCCAGCCTGCTGGCGCTTGCAGTCAGCGGATGTGCAGTCACCAGTGAACCGATCGAACGCAGCGTCAGCCAACAGCGCGCCAGGAGCGACCTGCAAAACATGTACAAGGATCAGGAGCCCCTCAGCGGTCCGCTGACCCTGCATCAAGCCATGGCCCGCGCAGTGAAGTACAACCTCGAAGGCCGGCTCAAAATCATGGAAGAGGCCCTGGCCAAGCGCCAACTCGACCTCGCCAGTTTCGACATGCTGCCGCGCATGGCGCTGGACGCCGGGTACGTCGGCCGCAACAACGTCAACGCCTCCAGCAGCCAGAGCGTACGGACCGGCACCCAGTCTCTGGAGCCATCGACCTCGCAAGACCGCGACCGTGAAGTCGCCGACCTGACCATGGTCTGGAACGTGCTCGATTTTGGCGTCAGCTACATCAGCGCCAAGCAACAGGGCGACCAGCGACTGATCGTTCAGGAGCGCCGGCGCAAGGTGATCAACACCATCGTTCAGGACGTGCGTTCGGCCTACTGGCGAGCCATGGCCGCCGAGCGCTTGCTCAAGCAGATCGACAGCCTCATGGCCCGGGTCGACACCGCGCGCGGCAACAGCCAAAGCATGAGCCAGCAGCGAATCGGCGATCCGATTCAGGCGCTGGGGTATCAACGCTCGCTGATCGAAGCCACCCGCCAACTGGAAGAACAGCGGCGTGCGCTGTCGCTGGCGAAAACCGAACTGGCGACCCTGATCAATCTGCCGCTGGGCACCGACCTGACCCTGGCGACCCAGGACGACTATGTCATTCCGGAGTTGAAAGTCGACCTCGCCAGCCTGGAACAGGAAGCCCTGACCAGTCGTCCCGAGCTGCGTGAGCAGGATTACCAAAGCCGCATCAGCGCGGCGGAAACCCGCAAAGCCATGTTGCGGCTGCTGCCGGGGCTGGAGTTCTCGGCGGGCGGGCATTACGACAGCAACTCGTTCCTGGTGGAGCAGGGCTGGGCCGACTACGGCGTGAAAGTGACGTGGAACCTGTTCAACGTGATCTCCGCTCCGGCGGCGATCAACGTCGCCAAGGCCGGCGAAGAAGTCGCTGCGGCGCGCCGCCAGGCCATGTCGATTGCGGTGCTGGCGCAGCTTTATGTGGCCAACGCCAACTACCGCGAGGCGTTGCGGCAGTTCAAGACCAATCAGCAACTGTCGGACATCGACGGGCAGATCGTTGGCCAGCTGCGCAACCGTTATCAGGCGGCCGGGCTGGGTGAACTGGACTTGATCCAGGGCGAATTGAACACTTTGCAGGCCGATTTGCGTCGCGACCTGTCGTACGCCGATCTGCGTAACGCTTACGGCCAGATCTTTGCCAGTGCGGGGCTCGATCCGCTGCCGGATCAGGTGCAATCCACCCAAGTGCAATCCATTGCCACCGCGCTGGCCAACCGCGAAGCGGCGTGGGCGGACGGGAACATCACGACACCGGTGGCCCATGCCCCGGTCCAATAATCTGCTGGCGCCGACGGCGAGCATCAGCCGCGCACAACGGGAGGCGCGCAACGGCCATCGCGGCACGGCGATTTTACTCACCGGTTTGCCAGCGGCAGGTAAATCGACCTTGGCCCAGGCGCTGCACGCCGAGCTGTTCGGGCGCGGCGTGCAGAGCATCGTGCTCGATGGCGACGGGCTGCGGGTCGGGCTCAATCGGGATCTGGGTTTTACCGACAGTGACCGTCTGCAGAACATCCGCCGCGCCAGCGAAGTCGCGGCGCTGCTGGTGGAGAACGGGCAAATCGTCATCCTGGCGATGATCGCGCCGCTGATGGAGTTACGTGAGGTGTTTGCCCGGCGACTGGGCGAGGATTACCGCGAAGTCTGGTGCAGCGCTTCCCTCACCGTGTGCGAGCAGCGCGACCCGAAAGGGCATTACGCCCGTGCACGACGGGGGGATTTGCCAGGGTTTACCGGCGTGTCTGCGCCGTATGAACCGCCGTTGTCCGCTTCCTTGGTGCTTGATACGGGCGTGCAATCGGTTGAGGCCTGTCTCGATCACTTGCTGACCTGGCTTGGCGGTGAGGTGTTGGGCTAGGTGCCGAGTCATGTATTGACGGCACTGAAGCAATCGCGAGCAGGCTCACTTCCACAGTGGATCTTCGGTGAACACAAGATATGTGTACGACTGAGATTCAATGTAGGAGTGAGCCGGCTCCGGGCGGCGTTCCGACGAAAGCGGTGGTCAATTCACCATAAATCTACCGGCTAAACCTTGACCCGAGCCTGCATGACCTCCGACTCATCCCAATGATCCTGCACTCGCTCTACGAGCAACTGCACGCCATCGGCCATGCGGCTGAGCGCCAGGGCTACGGAGCGCCGTGTCCCGTCCACTTCGTCTGCCAGATTGGCCGCGATGGCGCTGATGGACAGCAGGTCTTCAGCGGCGTTGGCCAGCAGGGTTTCGGTGTTGACCTCGGGGGCGACGGTGAAGAGGTGGCCTTTGCGGTGCCTGGGCGGCTTTTCGGTGGTCGGGGGGAAGTAATGGGCGAAGGCGCGGTCGGCGGCTTCTTTGATTTTTTCGGCTTCGAGTGGATCTTCGGAGGGGGTGCCAGAGTTGTCTGGCGGATTTGGCGATACCTTGAACATATAAAACTCCCTAAACAGTAAGTTGGAACCGCCACCGTTCGTTTGCACGCGAATGGGGTGGCGGCTGAGCGCAGGTGTGCAAGACCGGGACTGTTTAGGACACCCAGCAGATCCGAGGATCTCCTGCGCGCAGCCGCCATAAAACAGCGAGCCTATAAAGGCTCATTGAGATATATGGCAATTGCGACCTAAACAGTTTCGTCGGACTTGCACGTCCGTGTCACCGTTTATTCAGTGACAAAGCCAGACTAGACCCGGCTTCGGACCGGAACAAGTTCACCAACGCCGCTACAACTTGAAGGAAATCTCCGACGCGGTTACCGGACGTTGGCGCCTGTAGGAAAGGTCAGGATTTGGACGACAAATCCGCCATGCCCTTGAGCAACTCGATCGGCAGCGGAAAGACAATCGTCGAACTCTTGTCCCCGGCAATCGAACTCAACGTCTGCATGTACCGCAGCTGCATGGCCCCCGGCTGGCGCCCGAGCATTTCGGCGGCCTGCATGAGTTTTTCCGAGGCCTGCAATTCGCCTTCGGCGTGGATCACCTTGGCCCGGCGTTCCCGTTCGGCTTCGGCCTGTTTGGCGATGGCGCGGATCATCGATTCGTTGAGGTCCACGTGCTTGATCTCGACGTTGGCGACCTTGATGCCCCACGCATCGGTCTGGGCGTCGAGCACTTGCTGGATGTCGATGTTCAACCGCTCACGCTCGGCCAGCAGCTCATCGAGTTCATGTTTACCGAGCACTGCCCGCAACGTGGTCTGGGCCAATTGGCTGGTGGCCATGAGAAAGTCTTCGACCTGAATAATCGCCTTCTGCGGATCGAGGACGCGGAAATACAACACTGCGTTGACCTTGACCGAGACGTTGTCGCGGGTGATCACGTCTTGTGGCGGCACGTCGAGGACCACCGTGCGCAAGTCGACGCGAACCATTTGCTGCACCACCGGAATCAGCAGGATCAAGCCAGGGCCTTTGACCTGCCAGAAGCGCCCGAGCTGGAAGACCACCCCGCGTTCGTATTCGCGCAGGATGCGGAAGGTCGACCCCGCCAATGCAATCAGCAGTAACAGCAGCGCGACAAAACCCAGTTGCAAACCCATGGTTATTCTCCAGCCGGCGCCGCGTCAGCCGCGGCCACTTCCAGCAGTAATCCCTTGCGTGCCACCACCCGGACTTTCTGCCCCGGTTGCAGCGGCGTGGCGCTGAGCACTTGCCACTTTTCTCCTTGCAGGTGCACCCAGCCGTTATAGGCATTGCCGGCCAGCGACATCACTTGTGTCACGCTGCCCACCAGCCCTGCATCGCCACTGACGTTTTCCCGCGGTCGTGTCTTGAGGGCGCGGATCAGCAGGAAAATCAACAGCAGGGCGCTGATCAGTCCCAGGCCGATCATCAACGGAACCGGCACCTCGGTGTTGGTCAGAATCACCGCCCCGATCACGAACATCACAATGCCGCCCAGACCGATCACGCCGTAATTGGGCAGGGCCGCCTCGGCGATCAGAAACGCGATGCCGAACGTGATCAGCCAGATCCCGATGGGATTGGGTACCAGCACGACGACGGTGTCCGCTGCGAAAGCCGATCCGCATAGAGCCCACAGCAGCGCAACCGTAAAACAACGAGTGTTCACGTGACCCTCCGGGAGAGTCATTGATGGTTCTTTATACAGTCTAGCTGAGCGCTCAATTGTACGAATTTTGATCAGTTGTTGACCGTGTTCCGGCGGGCAGATTTCCCGCGCGATGGCGTCAGCGGGCCTAGACTTTTAGTGGTGAGAAAGGTTTAACCATCGTCCGCGAAACGTTGTTGCGGACACCGAGGTGCATCATGCGTATGGCAAGAACAGTGCAGGACAGCCTGGACAAGGCTCAATGCGAATTTGACGTCGTCACCCATCCGCACTCGGCCAGCAGCCTTGAAACGGCGCGGGTCGCAGGCATTCCTGCCGAGCGGGTGGCCAAATCGGTGATCCTTGACGACCACCACGGCCATTACCTGATGGCTGTGCTGCCAGCGAGCCGTCACCTGGACCTGAGCAAAGTACGCGGCAGTGGCGAATGGCAGATCACCCGGGAAAGCACCCTGGCGCATCTGTTCCAGGATTGCGAACGCGGCGCCGTGCCGGCGTTGGGCGAATCCTATGGCCTGGACATGGTCATCGACCCACTGCTGACCCGGCAAAAAGACATCTACCTGGAGGCGGGTAACCACAACAACCTGGTGCACATGAGCGTGCCGGAATTCCTGAAAATGGTGCCGCATGCTGAAGTGTGTGAGTTGAGTCAGTAGTTTTTGCGGCGTCAGTGATGACGCCTTCGCGGGCAAGCCACGCTCCCACAGGGTTCTCGCCGTTCCTGTGGGAGCGTGGCTTGCCCGCGATTGACTGCGCAGCAGTCACCCAATCATTTGCCATGAAAAAGGAGCCCACCATGGAATCCCCAATCCACAGCCTTCCCAACCTGTTCAAACAACTCGGCCTGCCCGACGACGCCGAAAGCATCGACAAATTCATCGCCACCCATTCCCCGCTCAAACCCGAATTGCACCTGGCGGATGCGTTTTTCTGGACTCAGAGCCAGGCGGAATTCCTGCGCGACGACATTCTGGATGACGCCGATTGGGCGGAGGTGGTGGATCAATTGGATGTGCTGCTGAGGAAGGGGCGGGGGGTGTAAAAACGGGTGAGCGGTAAATAATTCGAATGCAAATACAGTTTTAGAGTTTCTTCCAGGTTGCTCATAAAGCATGAATGGACCAGAATCGTGACCTGAATTGAGGTCTTAATTATGCAATATGTTCTGGCCGACCTGGCTGTCAGTGTGTCTGAGTTGAAGAAAAACCCATCTGCGGTTTTCAGCGGCGCCCATGGTGGGCCCGTTGCAGTGCTGAATCACAATCGAGTAATGGGCTACATGGTCCCGGCCGATGTTTTCGAGGCCATGATGGAACGCCTCGATGACCTTGAATTGGCAGAAATCGTTCGCTCGCGCAGGCATGAAACGCCGATCCCGGTAAATCTGGATGACCTATAAGCTCGAATTCCTGCCGTCTGCACGCAAGGAGTGGGACAAACTGGGTCATACATTGCGCGAGCAATTCAAAAAGAAACTGGCAGAGTGACTTGAACTCCCGCGAGTGCCCTCAGATTCACTCCATGGAATGCCTGACTGCTACAAAATCAAGCTGCGGTCATCGGGGTACAGGTTGGTGTATGAGGTTATTGATGAGCGTGTAGTCGTTTCCGTGGTGGCGGTAGGTAAGCGTGAGCGCAGCGCTGTTTATGATCGAGCCAAGAAACGTGGCAGCTGGGAAAGCGGACGAACGCAAGGCCCGAACGAGGGCAAACCCTGAGGCCGTTGCTATGCTTTGACTTGATGAGGTTGCGCGTTGACCTCATCAATCAAGGCTCGTGTTGGTCATGGGGATTCCAATAATGAAAAACCCTTATGCTCCCGGCTTCTGGTGCGCTATAGCGGCATTGGTGTTGCTGTCGGCCACCTATTTCTACGGCATCATGCTGGCTCACCAGATCGACACGGCGCTGGTGTTCCTCGACAGCGCCGCGGCATTGATTGCCGTGATGGCAATCGTGGTGGTGGCCTGGGCGTCGGTCCAGGGTCAGCGCATCAAGAAAAGACAGCTCGAACAAGGCAAGACCCTGGTGCTGATCTGGGACACCAAGGTTGCGCTGCGCCGTGTTGAAACGGTGTTCGATCGGTATTTCTGGGGCAGTTACTGGCAACCGGGCCGTACGTTCCAGGAAGTCATGGGCGAACTGACCGGCACACCGCTGGAAAAAAGCCTCGAAAACCTGAAAAAACAATGCCAGGCGCTGGACAAGCAAGTGGCCGAGGAGGGCTGGCACTGGCTCAATAACGCCCGTGAACTCTCCGATGTCGCCACCGCCATGGCCCGCGAACGCTATCAACTGGACTTCTGCGACCCGCGCTCGGAATCCCCCAGCGGCACGGCGGTGATCAATCGCGACTTCGAAGTGCTGGTCTATACATGGACCGCACGGCTCAAGAGTTTTGATCATCAGCTTGATGAGATTGAAACGCAGTATTCCTGATCGGTGTTGGCAGGACTGGCGCCATCGCGAGCAGGCTCGCTCCCACATGGGTTATGTGTCGATCACGACACCCTGTAGGCGCGAGCCTGCTCGCGATGGCGATTTCATATCCGCCGAAACTCTCAACCCCTGTGTACGGTCCATAGACACTCTTTCACCTTTAATCATTGGGTCGCCCGGTGCGCCTGATGCTAATCTGCACCGCACTTTTACGCAGTCGTGACCGTAACCCGTCAGGGTTCAGGGAAGACGACCACACCTCCAAACAACGGACATTGATCGGGTCATTCATGAATAAATCAGCAGGCGTGCTTCTTGGAATCGTCGTTGCCATCGGCGCAATCAGCGCCGGCGGTGCCTGGTACACCGGCACCAAACTCGAAGGTGTGCTGAACACCTCCATCGCCGACGCCAACAAAGAGCTGCAAGCTGCGCTGGTCGGTTCCAACGGCACGGCGTCGCTGGAGCTGGTGTCGCTGGAGCGCCATGTGTTCAGCAGCACCGCGCATTACCGCCTCAAGGGCGAAGGCGAGATGTTCGGTGAAGCACCGGTGGAGTTGCTGTTCGTCGATCGCATCGAACACGGCCCGCTGCCGTTTTCGCGCCTGGTGTCGCTGAAGTGGCTGCCGGTCCTGGCCACCAGTCACTACGAACTGGAAAGAACTCCGACCACCGAGAAGTGGTTCGTCGCCGCCAAGGACAAATCGCCACTCACGGGCGTGGTCAACATCGGTTACGACAATGCCACCAACGGCACCCTGCAATTGCTGCCGCTGGACGTGGCGCTTGACGACAAGTCCAACCTGAAGTTCTCCGGGCTGAACCTCGATGTCGCCGCCAGCGCTCAAGCGCAGAAGGTCAAGGCCAACGGTTACATGGACAGCCTGACACTGAGCACGGTGGCTGAAGATCAGACGCCGGTGAAGGTCGAACTGCATGGTCTGACCGTGGCCAGCAACCTGACAAAAAGCACCTACGGCTACTACACCGGCGAAAACACCGTCGAGCTGACCGACAGCAAGACCACCTTCGGCGCCAAGCAGTCGGTCTTGGGCTTCAAGAAATTTGAAATGAAAAACCAGACCGAGGAATCCGGCACCAGCGCTTCGGGCCGTGCCGATTACAAGGTCGGTGAGGTGTCCCTGAACGGCAAGGTTGTCGGGTCTGCGCAGATGGCCATGAGCCTGAAGAACCTCGACATCCCGGCAACCATGTCGCTGATGCAGATTTACCAGACCAAACTGCAACCGTACGAGAGGGCCGCCGCCGAGGCCGTGGCTGCGGGTGAACCGGCGCCAGAGCTGGTCCTGACCCCGGCCGAAGAGGCGCAGGTCAAAACCGACCTGGAGAAACTGCTGGCTGCCGGTCCGCAGGTTGCCCTGGAGAACCTGTCGTTCAACACTGCCAATGGCGAAAGCCGCGCCAATCTGGTGCTCAACCTGACCAAGCCACAATCCATGGACCTGCCGCCGGACCAGTTGGCCCAACAACTGATCGCGCTGCTGGACGTCAACGTGAAAGTGTCCAAGCCAATGCTCGTTGACCTGCTGAGCGTGCAGTCGCAAATCGACGGTCAGACCGACGCCAAGCTTATCGCCGACCAGGCCACCGCCACCGCCGACATGTTTGGCAGCATGGCCGTCGGTACGCAGTTGGCAAAACTGGAAGACAACAACATCGTCGCCAAACTGCACTACGCCAATAATCAGGTGGAATTCAACGGCCAGAAGATGACCGTCGAAGAGTTTGTCGGGTTTGTCATGAGCAAATTCGGCGGGAATGTCGCCGTCGAGTAAAACCAGGGCTTACACACCAACGCCCAGCCTCTGCGCAACGCAGACGCCGGGCGTTTTGCTGTCTGGCTTGTGGCGAGGGAGCTTGCTCCGCTGGAGGCCGAAGGACTCCCACATCCCGTTAATTCAAGTCCCGAACCAACCGCCACGCCTCATCCACCGACAACGGCTGTTTCATCCGTTCGGCGAGCAGCGCTATTGCGCGTTCTTCATCGCATGCCACTGCGGCGACCACCAATCCGTCCTTGCCGAACAGGCCGATAAAAGGGGGATGGTCAGGGTCGCCTTTGAACTCGACCTCGTCCCAGGTCGCGGCGTGCCCAAGGTAGTCGTAGTTTTTACCGAAGTGCCAGGTCCAGAAATAGGGCACGTCGAGGTAATGCTCGTCGCCGCCGAGCATGTTCATCGCCGCGATCCGTGCCTGTTGCTGTGCCAGGCGCCAATGTTCGATCCGTTGGGGCTGGCCGTTGAGCGGGAAGGTGGCGATATCGCCGGCGGCCCAAAGCCCATCGGTCACGCGCATCCCGCCGTCGACCTTCAGCGACTGGTCTTTTTCCAGAGGAAGGCCGGTAAATGCAGCGGTTGCCGGGCTGACGCCAATGCCGACCAACACCAGATCCGCCGGTAAACGTTGACCGTTGTCCAGGCGCACCGCTTCGACCCTGGCGGTGCCTTCGATGTGCGTTGCATTGCCATCCGTATGAAACACCACGCCATTGGCTTCGTGCAGGGCACGAATCGCCTTGCCGACGGCCTCGCCAAACTGTTTGGCAAAAGGCACGGCGTGGCGGGCCAGAACGGTGACGTCCAGGCCGAGTTGACGCAAGGAGGACGCGGATTCCATGGCGATGAAACTGTCGCCGATGATCACCGCTCGTTGGCCTGGTTTTGCCGAACCCAGAATCCGCTGCGCCTGATCCTTCGAACGCAGCACGAACACCTGCGGCAGCTCGGCGCCAGGCAGCGTAAGCGGGTTGGGTGTGCCACCGGTGGCGAGCAGGGCCGCGTCGTAGCTCAGGGATTGACCATCAGCCAGGCGCAACGTTTTGTTCGCCGCGTCCAGGCTCGCCACTTCGGCGTTTATTCGTTCAATACGCTGTTCGCGGTAAAAGTCTTCATCACGCAACGGCGGGACTTCTTCTGGCGGCATCTGCCCGGCAATCACGAATTTGCTCAAGACCGTGCGGTCGTAACCGGCGCCGGTTTCACGGTCGATCAACAGCACCCGGCCACCGAAGCCCTTTTCGCGCAACGCCGCCGCGCACGCCGTGCCTGCGGCGCCGGCACCGATGATCACAAACGTTCGCTCGTCGTCCGCCGGAGGGGTATGAGCGTCGGACATGGGTTGATCGTCGACCCAGACCTCGTCATCGAGTATTTCCAGCCGATAGCGCTTGAGGCTGTCCAGAGACGGCGGTTCGCACAGCGCACCGTCCTCGATCCGATACGCAGCCTTGTGCCACGGGCAGATCAACCGTCCGTGGCACAGAGCGCCTTCGGCCAGCGGTGCCCCGGCATGGGGGCATTCGCCCTGAAAGGCGCGCAGATGATCGCCCACCCGCAGCAGGACAATTTTCGTGTCCGCGCTCTGGACTTCAAGGCCCCGGTTTTCGGGCACATCGGCGAAACGGGCGACGCGGTGCAGTGCCATGATCGCTCTCCAGGCAAGCGTTTCACTTAAGAGTTTGGCGCTTATCTTGAGGTTCAGCCAATTGCCGCTGCCACCGAATGAACGGTCCGGCTATAGTTTGCCCGCCGACGACGGCCCCACCCGCACAAGGTGCTCCGGTATGACCCGTTTGACCTCTCTGAACCCTTGGCTGGCGGCCATTGCAGTCGCCCTTTGCGTGCAGTTTCCGGCGCAGGCCCAGGAACGTTTTACCCTGAACATCCCAGGTGTTTCCGATGACCGACTGTTCACGGTCGCCGCCGCCAGCGATGCCCCGGGTTGTGGCGGGCACAACGCGTCACCGGCACTGAATTGGAACGCCGGGCCGGCGGGCACGTTGAGTTATGCCATCGTCATGCACGATCCTGACGGCCAAAAAGGCCAAGGCGTCGATCACTGGGTGCATTACGGTATCAAAGCCACGACTCATCAGATTGCCGCTGGTGTTGGCGCAAAATCCGCCCTTGAAGGCGTCGGTGGCACCAACAGCAAAGGCACCACCGGTTATGTCGGCCCTTGCCCGCCGGTCGGCGACAGCGCGCACCACTACATCATCCAGCTCTATGCACTGGACCTGGCGCCGCAAGCCCTGCCCGCCGGCCTGACGCGCGCGCAGCTACTGGAAAAAATCAAAGGCCATGTGCTGAAAAACAGCAGTGTGGTGCGGCGTTATCACCGCTGAAATTAATTTTCGGCCGGTTTAACCCGAACCTGAAGAGGGGCTCGTCTCAGAGGATGAATGGATCAATTTCCACCTGAGGTCAGCCCCCATGTCCCTCCCTCTGCATTTCCTCCGACCCGCCGCCCAGGGTTTCGCCGCCGGGTTGCTGCTGGCCATCGCCGGTTGCGGCGTTTCATCCAAGCCTGATTCCGCCTCGGCTGCGCCGCCGGCTAAGGGCGCGCTATCGGCTGAAACACTGGTGCGCAGCGAGGCTGTCATGGCCGACACCTCGATGGCCAAACGCAGCGTTCGCCCGGCACCAAGCTATGCGCCGCTGCCCGCGAGCGAGGCGTATCCGCAGGGCTATCAGGATGAGCAGCGGGAGCAGTATCGAGCGCTGGCGGATAACCCGATTCACAGCGTGGCCGAAGCGCCCGTCTCGACCTTCAGCGCCGACGTCGACACCGGTGCTTACGCCAACGTCCGCCGCTTGCTCAATCAAGGGCGCCTGCCACCGGAGGGTGCGGTGCGACTGGAGGAGATGGTCAATTACTTTCCCTACGATTACGCATTGCCCACCGATGGCTCGCCCTTCGGCGTGACCACAGAGCTGGCGCCGTCACCGTGGAACCCGCATACCCGATTGCTGCGCATCGGCATCAAGGCCTCGGACCGTGCAGTTGCGCAACTGGCCCCGGCGAACCTGGTGTTTCTGGTGGACGTGTCCGGCTCGATGGACCGACGCGAGGGTTTACCGCTGGTCAAAAGCACCCTGAAATTGCTGGTCGATCAATTGCGCGAGCAGGACCGGGTTTCATTGGTCGTCTATGCCGGCGATTCGCGTGTAGTGCTGGAGCCAACGTCTGGACGCGAAAAAGCGAAAATTCGTACAGCCATCGAGCAATTAACCGCGGGTGGATCAACTGCCGGGGCGTCAGGCATCGAACTGGCCTATCAGATGGCGCAGCAGGCGTTTATTCCCAAGGGCATCAACCGCATCCTGCTGGCCACTGACGGTGACTTTAACGTCGGCATCAGCGACTTCGACAGCCTCAAGCAAATGGCTGTGGATAAACGCAAGACCGGCGTTTCCCTGACCACATTGGGTTTTGGTGTGGATAACTACAATGAACACCTGATGGAGCAGTTGGCCGATGCCGGCGACGGTAACTATGCCTACATCGACAACCTGCGCGAGGCACGCAAGGTGCTGGTGGATCAACTCGGCTCGACCCTCGCGGTCGTGGCGAAAAACGTGAAGCTGCAGTGGAGTTCAACCCGGCGCAGGTCAGTGAATATCGGCTGTTGGGGTATGAGAATCGCGCATTGAAGCGTGAGGATTTCAGCAACGACAAGGTCGATGCCGGTGAAATCGGCGCAGGACATACGGTGACCGCGTTGTATGAAATTGTGCCCAAGGGCGAGAAGGGCTGGCTGGAGCCGCTACGGTATGGCAATCCTGGGGCCGCTGTTTCCGAAAAGACTGGGGAATTGGCGATGTTGCGCGTGCGATATCAGTTGCCCGAAGGTGGGAACAGTCGCTTGATCGAGCGGCCGATCACTGACAGTACTGCGCCAGCCAGTGAAGACCTGCGATTTGCCGCGGCCGTGGCGGCGTTTTCCCAGCAGCTCAAGGACGGGCGTTATACCGGTGATTTCAGCCTGAAGGACACCGAGGCTTTGGCGCGTGGTGCGCGGGGCGAGGATCGATTCGGTCTGCGCGCTGAGTTCGTGCAATTGGTGGAGTTGGCGCAAAGTCTGCGAACCACGAGCGCATCGAACAGTGAGCCGCTTAAAGGAGGCTACAACTGAAATGTCAGCGCCTGAATCGAGCGACGAATCGCTGCTGGCCCGCTATCGCGCAGGCGACGGGCCGGCGTTCGAGATTTTGTACGCCCGCCACCGCCAAGGACTCTACCGATTCCTGCTCGGCCTGAGCGGCAAGTCCGAACTGGCGGAAGAGGTTTACCAGGACACCTGGCTTAGCCTGATCCGCAGCACCAGTCAGCCACAAGGCCGGGCGAATTTTCGTACCTGGCTTTACCAGATTGCCCGCAATCGACTGATCGATCACTGGCGCAAACACGGAATCCACAACCCCTTGCACGACAGCTATGACGAACAGATCCACGCCCTGAGCGATGACGCTGCCGATCCCGAACAACTGCTGAGCCTGAGCCGCGACAGCCAGCGCCTCGAAGCGGCCCTGCAAAACCTGCCCGCTGACCAGCGCGAAGTGTTCCTGCTGCGCGCCCACGGCGATCTCGACCTGCCGCAGATCGCCACCCTCACCGAAACACCGCTGGAAACCGTCAAAAGCCGCTTGCGCTACGCCCAGCAAAAACTGCGTCGGCTGCTGGCCGAGGAGGTACTGACATGACTGACGCCCGTCCTACGCCAGAAGACCAAGTGTTGAAGCACTATCGTGAACACACGACCGGCGAACCGCCGGCCCATCTCGACGCGTTCCTCCTGGCTACCGCACAGCGCGAAGTCCCGGTGCAGAAACCAGGCCTGTGGAAACGCTGGGTCCAGGCCTGCCAGAAACCCCGTTGGCAAGTTGCATTTGCCAGCCTTGTCGGTGTGGCCCTGATGCTTGCACTGGTGCAACGCACGGAGGAGCAACTGCCGAGTTACGACTTCGCGCCTGCACCTAAGGCGCCTGCACCGGCCGCCAAAAAAGAAGCATCGTCATCGGTTGCGCGTTCCATGGCTGCCCCGACCGGCGCCTTGTCCGCCCCCGCGCCTGCGGCGCCAATGGCCGATCTTGCCGCCCCAGCGCAGAGCGAATCGATCAACGCTGAAATGGCCGATGAAGCGAAGGTCAGCAAACGCTCGGCGATAGCTCCGGCCACGTTTGTCGACGATCAATTAAGGGAAGTGATCCGCCTGCAAAAGGCTGGTCAGGCTCAAGCGGCCGCTGACCTGATGGCGACCTTGCACAAACGCTTTCCCAAGGAAAATCTCACCGCCAGACTCAAGGAATTGCAGAAGGAATGAGGGGAACAGCGGTCGGCAAATTTGGCATCGACACCCGAAAGCGCGCACTATCGGCCCATAGCCGATGCGTTGGAGGAAGCCATGGCAAAAAAAATCGACCGCATCGCCCAAATGCTCAACTGCCCGGAGAAGGGTGAGGAATTACGGCGCGCGGTGACTGAGAGTCGTAAGGAGTTTCTGCTGGCGAAGCAGGCAGAAGAAGCGTTTGAGGAAGACGTTCTTGATGATGAAGTGGTCGAGGATGAAGAAGACGATGATGAGTACGACGAGTTCGACTGGACGACTGAATGAAAAAACCGCTTCGGCGGTTTTTTTCAGACGCAGTTGTTCGGTTAAACCGAACAACTGCATCCAGCGCCCGTCCAGAGGCTTTAACGACGCCCACAAAAAAGCCCCAGACCCTGCGGTCTGAGGCTTTCTCGTTTCTACGTATGGTGCACCAGGCGGGATTCGAACCCACGACCACTGCCTTCGGAGGGCAGTACTCTATCCAGCTGAGCTACTGGTGCAATGCGGGCGCCATGATACTCATATGCACTGCGGGCGTCCATGCTGCTGAATCGCCTGCGGTTTTCCAAAGCGTAACCTGTGTTTGCTACGTTGATCAGAAAAATTAGGCAAATGCGGCGTTTTCGTTCTTTTTTTCGAACGCCCTATTGTCCTTTCCCAGCATTGATCCTAGGATTCGTTCGAGATATCAAACGCTCTTGTCTGGGTGCTGAACCGCACGAGTTTCAATCAGTGCGCTATTTATGTGCTTCAGCCCGGTGAATGATTTCCCTGACGGCAGCCTTTAAGGCGCCTTTCTACAATCATAATTCGCTCCGCGCTTGCCGCGGTGCTGTTAAGGAAAGCCGACATGCAGCTTAAAGACACCCAGTTGTTCCGCCAGCAAGCCTTTATCGATGGCGCTTGGGTTGATGCGGACAATGGTCAGACGATCAAGGTCAACAACCCGGCAACGGGCGAAATTCTGGGCACCGTGCCGAAAATGGGCGCTGCCGAAACCCGCCGTGCAATCGAAGCCGCTGACAAAGCGCTGCCGGCCTGGCGTGCACTGACCGCCAAGGACCGCGCCAACAAGCTGCGTCGCTGGTTCGAACTGATCATCGAGAACCAGGACGACCTGGCTCGCCTGATGACCCTCGAACAAGGCAAGCCATTGGCCGAAGCCAAGGGCGAAATCGTTTACGCCGCTTCCTTTATCGAGTGGTTCGCCGAAGAAGCCAAGCGCATCTACGGGGATGTGATTCCGGGTCACCAGCCAGACAAGCGCCTGATCGTGATCAAGCAGCCAATCGGCGTGACCGCTGCAATCACCCCGTGGAACTTCCCCGCCGCGATGATCACCCGTAAAGCCGGCCCGGCCCTGGCCGCCGGTTGCACCATGGTGCTCAAACCTGCTTCGCAAACCCCGTTTTCCGCATTCGCCCTGGCCGAACTGGCCCAGCGTGCCGGCATTCCTGCCGGTGTGTTCAGCGTGGTGACTGGCAGTGCCGGCGACATCGGCAGCGAGCTGACCAGCAACCCGATCGTGCGCAAACTGTCCTTCACCGGCTCGACCGAAATCGGTCGTCAGCTGATGGCTGAATGCGCCAAGGACATCAAGAAAGTGTCCCTGGAACTGGGCGGCAATGCGCCGTTCATCGTGTTCGACGACGCAGACCTGGATAAGGCCGTCGAAGGCGCGATCATTTCCAAGTACCGCAACAACGGCCAGACCTGCGTCTGCGCCAACCGTCTGTACATTCAGGATTCGGTCTACGACGCGTTCGCCGAAAAACTGAAAGTGGCCGTGGCCAAACTCAAGATCGGTAACGGTCTGGATGACGGCACCACCACTGGCCCGCTGATCGACGGAAAAGCCGTGGCCAAGGTTCAAGAGCACATTGCTGACGCGATCAGCAAAGGCGCAACCGTTCTGGCCGGTGGCAAGGTCATGGAAGGCAACTTCTTCGAGCCGACCATCCTGACCAACGTGCCGAACAACGCTGCCGTGGCCAAGGAAGAAACCTTCGGTCCATTGGCGCCGCTGTTCCGCTTCAAAGACGAAGCCGACGTGATCGCGATGTCCAACGACACCGAGTTCGGTCTGGCCTCGTACTTCTATGCTCGCGACCTGGGTCGTGTGTTCCGCGTGGCTGAAGCTTTGGAATACGGCATGGTCGGCGTCAACACCGGGTTGATCTCCAACGAAGTCGCGCCGTTCGGCGGCATCAAGGCGTCGGGCCTGGGCCGTGAAGGCTCCAAGTACGGCATCGAGGATTACCTGGAAATCAAATACCTCTGCCTGGGCATCTAAGGCAAGGCAAGGCAATGCTTCAAGCGCAAAGGGCACGAGAGCGCTGTCCCTTTGCGATGCTTCAAACGGAATTTTCTCTGTGGCCGGGAAAGCTGTGGCAGTCGATCATCGCATGCTGCCGTAGTTGCCTCCCCGCCGCATTTTCCTTGAACCACGCCGCCCGATGAGCGGTGAATGAGGACTTTATGAGCAAGACTAACGCATCCCTGATGAAACGCCGCGAAGCCGCTGTACCACGCGGTGTTGGCCAGATTCACCCGATCTTCGCCGACCATGCGAAGAACGCCACCGTGACCGACGTTGAAGGTCGCGAGTTCATCGACTTCGCCGGCGGTATCGCCGTGCTGAACACCGGTCACGTGCACCCGAAAATCATCGCCGCCGTGACCGAACAGCTGAACAAGCTGACCCACACCTGCTTCCAGGTACTGGCCTACGAGCCGTACGTGGAAGTGTGCGAAAAGATCAACGCCAAGGTGCCGGGTGATTTCGCCAAGAAAACCCTGCTGGTGACCACCGGCTCCGAAGCCGTGGAAAACTCCATCAAGATCGCCCGCGCCGCCACTGGCCGTGCCGGTGTGATCGCGTTCACTGGCGCTTACCACGGTCGCACCATGATGACCTTGGGCCTGACCGGTAAAGTCGTGCCTTACTCGGCCGGCATGGGCCTGATGCCAGGCGGCATCTTCCGCGCGCTGTACCCGAACGAACTGCACGGTGTGAGCATCGACGATTCGATCGCCAGCATCGAACGGATCTTCAAGAACGACGCCGAACCGCGTGACATCGCTGCAATCATCATCGAGCCGGTTCAGGGCGAAGGCGGTTTCTACGTCGCGCCTAAAGAGTTCATGAAGCGTCTGCGCGCGCTGTGCGACCAGCACGGCATCCTGCTGATCGCTGATGAAGTACAAACCGGCGCTGGTCGTACCGGCACGTTCTTCGCCATGGAGCAGATGGGCGTTGCTGCCGACCTGACCACCTTCGCCAAATCCATCGCTGGCGGCTTCCCGTTGGCCGGTGTTTGCGGCAAGGCCGAATACATGGACGCCATTGCTCCAGGCGGCCTGGGCGGCACTTACGCCGGTAGCCCGATCGCTTGCGCCGCGGCCCTGGCCGTGATGGAAGTGTTCGAAGAAGAGCACCTGCTGGATCGCTGCAAAGCTGTCGGCGAGCGTCTGGTGACTGGCCTGAAAGCCATTCAGGCCAAGTACCCGGTGATCGGCGAAGTCCGTGCCCTGGGCGCGATGATCGCGGTCGAGCTGTTCGTTGATGGCGACAGCCACAAGCCGAACGCTGCTGCTGTGGCATCGGTTGTGGCCAAGGCGCGTGACAAGGGTCTGATCCTGCTGTCCTGCGGCACTTACGGCAACGTTCTGCGCGTGCTGGTACCACTGACTTCGCCGGACGAGCAACTGGACAAAGGTCTGGCAATCATCGAAGAGTGCTTCTCTGAGCTTTGATTTAAAGTGCTCCGATGAATGTGTGAACTGATCGACAAAAAAACCCGCTTCGGCGGGTTTTTTTGTGTCCATGGAGCCCATTGATGGCAAATGCGCTGTATCGAATGGCCATCATTGACTAAGGTGCAAGCACGACTTTGGAGTGTGTAAATGACTGCTGTGGTGTTACCCGCTGCGCCGCGTGTGCTGATTGCCGAGGCCGATCCCTGGTCCCGCGATCTGCTCAAGCAGGTTTTGTTGAATGTGCGCTGTGACGCGCGGCTGGATCTGTGTGCCGATGGTCAGGAAGCGCTGCACCTGTTGGCGGAAAATCCTTACGACCTGGTGATCGTCGATTGGGAGCTGCCCGGCGTCGATGGTTTGAATATCTTGCGCAATGTCCGTCAGCGCAAACGCAACCCGCCGCTGCCGTTCATTCTAATGAGCAACCGTAACGACAGCGCCAGCGTTCGCGAAGCTCTGCCGCTGGCGCCTGCGGCGTACCTGACCAAACCCCTGAACATGGAAAGCCTGACCCAGCGCCTGCAGGATTTGCTGTTGAATGCCGGTGAAGAGGTGTCTTGCGAAACGCCTTCGCTGTCGCCAGGCATGACGTTGGCGGTTTACCTGGAGCGTCGTCGTGAGCTGGCCGACGGTGCGCCGCTGATGACTGACGTGCAGTTGGCGGTCAAGCGCAGCCTCAATCCCAATGGTCTCGACCTGACACTGCTGCATGACGAGATTCGTACCGATCCGCAAGTGACCGCTGTGCTGATCGCCGCTGCCAACAGCGCGGCCCAGCACCATGGCGCCGCCGTACAAACCCTGTCCCAGGCGCTGCACCGCCTCGGCACCGGGCAAAGCATGAACCTGATTCTGGGGCTGGCCCTCAAGCGCAGTGCCCGACTCAGCGATCCGTTTCTGGCCGATTATGCCGAGCGCTATTGGGAGCTGTCGCTGCGCACTGCCGAGTATGGCCGGACCCTGGCGCGCTTGTTGGATCTGGATCAGGAGCGCTGCTATTGCGCCGGCATGCTGCATCGCCTCGGCGACCTTGCGCTGTTGCGGTGTTTGCAGGAGTGGAAGCAGGCCGGGGGCGAGCTGGATGAATGGGAGGAGGTTGGCGAGGCGCTGGCCGAGTTCGGCGCGGCTTATGGTTCGGCGCTTCGCACTCGCTGGCGTCTGCCGCTGGAGCTGCGAGAGCTGATTGCGGCGGTCTACCAGTTCGGTGGCGGGGTTTACTCCCGCGAAGCGCTGGTGATGAACATGGCTGCGCAACTGGCGCGCCTGACCGAGCATGAGGGCATTGAAGACCTGGCGAAGAGCCGGACGGCGCGGTTGCTCAAGATCGGATTGCCGGAGCTGATGCGCTTACGCAAGAAATAACGCAGGGAGATCGTTCCCACGCTCTGCGTGGGAATGCCGCCCCGGACGCTCCGCGTCCCTTCGCAAGTCGCGACGCAGAGCGTCACAGGATGCATTCCCACGCAGAGCGTGGGAACGATCATGGGCTCAGGATGAGACGATGCGGTTCTTGCCCTGGTGTTTGGCCTGGTACATTGCCGCATCTGCGCGGGCAAACAGGTTGTCCACGCTTTCGTCCTCGGCGGTGAGGCTGGTCAGGCCCTGGCTGACGGTGATGCCGAACGTCTGGTCGCCATGGCTGAAACGCAATCGCTGAATCTCCCGTTGCAGGCGCTCGGCCACTTGCATGGCCATGTCTGGCGCACAGCCGGGAAACACCGCAGCGAATTCCTCGCCACCAATTCGCCCGAACACATCACCTCGCCGCAACGTCGCGCGACCGCACTCGGCGATTCGTTGCAGCACGTTGTCACCTTCCTGGTGGCCGTAGGTATCGTTGATCACTTTGAAGTCATCGATGTCCAGCAGCAGGAAGGCCAGCGGCGTGCGTTGGTGCAGTGCCTGTTCGAATTCACGGTGGGCGCAGTCGAAGAAGTGTCGGCGGTTGCTGCTCTGGGTCAGCACGTCGGTGGTGGCCAGGCGTTGCAGCTCGGTTTCCATCTGCTTCTTGTCAGTAATGTCTTCGGCAATGCCGACAATGATCACCGGTTGCCCTGGTTCGGCCTGGCGGTTGATGAAGCACTTGTCACTGAGCCAGCGGACCTGGCCGTCGGCGGTAATGATTCGGTACTCACGGTCTTCAACGGCGCCTTTGACCAATACTTCGGCCAGGCTGCGTTCGGCATAGTCCAGATCGTCGGGGTAAATGCTGTCGCGCCATTGGTTGTAGTCGGACAGTAACAAGCCTGCGGAGCGGCCGAAAATCCGTTCATACGCCGGGCTGACATAGAGCACGCGACGAGATTCCCAGTCGAAAGCCCAAAGCACCGCGTTGACGCTCACCAGCAGAGTGCTGAACAGTTGTTCTCGTTCACTCAGGCGTGCCACTTCGCCTTGCGCGTGCATTAGCGCCAGCAGGGTTTGCGCAGCCTCGGGCCACTGCGGGAGGGATGAGTCTTGTAGGCTTTTATTGACCATAGACACAAAATCTCAAAGGGCGTGTGCCGCTCGAGGGTCGAAAGCGGCCAATACCAGAGCCCGCCTGAATGGCGAAGTGTCTTTGAGATAGGGGATTTTGAGCGAAGTTCCCGCCTTATGTGGTGAGGGAGCTTGCTCCCGCCGGGCGGTACTGGCGACGCGTTTTTCAATGAAAGAACGCCTCGCCAGGTTTTGCGACTGCTGCGCAGTCACGCGGGAGCAAGCTCCCTCGCCACAGTCAGACTGCAGCGGCAGGGCGCAGGGAGTAGGTTTTCAACTGATCGGCGAAGTCGCGCAGGGATTGAATCCCGCTGGCTTCGGCTTCGTGTACCCAGTCCTTGATGGCGGCCAGCATGTCGTGACCATTTGAGCTGGTCTTGACCCAGATCTGCTGCAAGGCCAGGCGTTTCTCGTAAATTACCTTCAGCGCCTGACTGTGCTCGAGCATGGTCTGGATGCGAACGTGGTGTTTGTCATCCAGCAGGCTGGTTTCCCGCGAGAGCAGGCGCTTGGCGCGGTGGAACTGGTGGCGGACCGAGTGATCGACTTTTTCCAGCTCTTGCTTGACCAGCGGTGCGATTACCAATTTGCGGTACTGGGCCATGATCTGGAAGCGGTTGTTGAGGATCGCCATGGCGGTGTCCATGTCCAGGTTGCCTTTGCCTTCGACCCGATGGGCGATGGGTGCAACACGCTGAACCTTGGCCAGGCGCAGGAAGCTGAAGACCTGGATCCAGGCCCAGCCGAGATCGAATTCCCACTTCTTCACCGACAGTTTTGCCGAATTAGGGTAGGTGTGATGGTTGTTATGCAGTTCTTCGCCGCCGATCAGGATGCCCCACGGCACCAGATTGGTCGCCGCATCGCGGCATTCGAAGTTGCGGTAGCCGATGGCATGGCCCAGGCCATTGACCACGCCGGCGGCCCAGACCGGGATCCACATCATCTGGATTGCCCAGATGGTGATGCCGATGGTGCCGAACAGCAGCAGGTCAATGACGCCCATGATCGCCACGCCCAGCAGCGGGAAACGGCTGTACAGGTTGCGTTCGATCCAGTCTTCGGGACAGTTCTTGCCGTAGATGCGCAGGGTCTCGGGGTTTTCCGCCTCGGCGCGGTACAGCTCGGCGCCTTTGCGCAGAACGGTGGCCAGGCCCTTGATGACCGGGCTGTGCGGGTCATCGACGGTTTCGCATTTGGCGTGGTGCTTGCGATGGATAGCGGTCCACTCGCGGGTGTTCTGTGCCGTGGTCAGCCACAGCCAGAAGCGGAAGAAATGTTTCAGGCCAGCATTGAGCTCAAGCGAGCGATGGGCTGAATAACGATGCAGATAGACCGTGACGCCGATGATCGTCACGTGGGTCATCAGCAGGGTGACTGCCACCAGTGACCAGGGCGACAAGCCGAGAAAACCTTCGTACCACATAGGCTATTGGGCCCTCGATAAAGAAAAAAACAGCCGTTGCATTATCACTGAGCCCACAGATAAAACCAGTCGCCCTTTCAGATAAGAGTGGCCGGATGTTTCTTTAAACTATAATTCCATCCACTTTTAAGGGACATGGACGACCTAATGGCTGCTACCTACCGCGATGCTCTGCGTGCAGCGCTGCTTTATCTTCTGGTTTCTGTCGGTTGGCTGCAGTTCAGTGGCCATTTATTGAACAGTTTCTTCGATAGCTCTGCCGAGCTAATGCGTTGGCAACTGATCAACGGTTATGCCTGGGTGGTGTTCAGTGCCGGTTTGATTTTTCTCGCTCGGGCGCGATTGTTCCGTTGCCTGGGAATCGGCGCCAAGTTGCGTGAGCGCACTGAAGACCGTGAGCGCTTGCGTCAGGCAGCGGCGGTCTTCGATTGCACCCGTGAAGGGGTGCTGGTCACTGATAGTCAGGGCCTGATCGTTCATGTGAACCGGGCCTTCATGCAAATCACCGGTTATCAGAGTGAGGAAGTGCTGGGTCATCGACCCAGTCTGTTCAAGTCCGGCCATCACCCGCCGGCTTTCTATCAAGCGATGTTCGCAACACTCAACAGCACGGGCGAGTGGAGCGGAGAAATCTGGAACCGCCGCAAAAGCGGCGAGATTTACCCGCAATGGCAGACTATCCGCATCATTCACGACGACCGACGGCGGCCTAGTCATTACGTTGCAGTGTTTTCCGACATCAGCGCCATCAAGAACTCCGAACATGAACTGACACGTCTGGCTCACTACGATCCGCTGACCGATCTCCCCAACCGCTTGCTGTTTACCGACCGCACCGAGCAGGCCCTGGCTTCGGCGCAGACCCACAAGCGCGGCTGCGCGTTGCTGATGATCGATCTTGATCACTTCAAGATGATCAACGACAGCCTCGGGCATAGCATTGGGGACCAGCTGCTCAAGGGCGTGGCCGAGCGTTTGAGCGCGATGGTCGGACCGGGAATCACCCTGGCGCGCCTTGGCGGTGACGAGTTCGCCGTGCTGGCTGAAAGCTGTCCGCAAATGGTGCAGGCGGCGGCGCTGGCTCAGCGGATCATCGATGGTCTCAGAGAGCCGTTCCAGATCGACGGGCATCAGTTGTTCGTCAATATCAGCGTCGGCATCAGCCTGTTCCCCGGTGACGCCCTGAGTGCCGAGCAGTTGTTGCGCAACTCAGACTCGGCGCTGTTCAAGGCCAAGAGTGCCGGCCGCAACGGCTACGCCCTCTATACCGAAGAATTGACCGCCCATGCCCAGCAACGGGTCGAGACAGCATTCCAATTGCGCCGTGCGCTGGAACAGCAGGAGTTGCGGGTTTATTACCAGCCGGTTCACGACCTCAAGACCAGCCGCCTGATCGGCGTCGAGGCATTGGTGCGCTGGGAGCATCCGCAGCGAGGGTTGGTGTCGCCGGCAGAATTCATTCCCATTGCCGAGCGCACTGGTCTGATCGCCGAAATTGATGCCTGGGTGATGCGCCAGGCGTGTGAGCAGATGTGCCGGTGGCAGCAGGCCGGGGTGGTGGTGTCGTTTGTCGCGGTGAATGTTTCTTCCCGGCTGTTCGCCCGCCGAGAGCTGTTTGGGCAGGTGGCGAAGGTGCTGCACGAAACCGGGCTGGACCCTGCCTGTCTGGAGCTGGAAGTCACTGAGAGCGCTGTGATGGATGATCCGGAAGTCGCGCTGGAGCAGATGCACAGGTTGCGTGAACTAGGCGTTCGGCTGGCCATCGATGACTTTGGTACAGGCTATTCCTCATTGCTGCGCCTCAAGCGGATGCCGGTTCAGAAACTCAAGATCGATCAGGGCTTCGTGGCGGGGCTGCCGTGGGATGAGGATGACGCGGCGATTGTGCGGGTGATCATTGCGCTGGCCCAGAGCATGGGGATGCAGGTTCATGCCGAGGGGATCGAGCAGGTCGAGCAGGCGAGCTTTTTGCTCGAACACGGCTGCGACCTGGGGCAGGGGTACTGGTTTGGGCGGCCGGTGCCGGCCGGGCAGCTGGATTGGTACCTGACTCCACAGATTCTGCAGCACTGATCGCGCGTTCCTTCTCAAACCTGACGCAGAGCGTCACAGGATGCATTCCCACGCAGAGCGTGGGAACGATCAGTCTTCGGGCATTCTTTTGGTTATATTAAAATTCTTAAATAGTCTTTTTAAGAATATCTGCGCTTATCTACTATTGGCCTCACGCCGCAAGCAGTCCCGCCACTGCCAGGCAACCTCTAGTTGAAGGAGCAGCACCATGAGCGCATCCCTACGCAGCGTTGACGGCCAGGACGAAGCAACCATTTTGCGTGAGATCCAGAGCGCCTTGCGCGATCTGCGTTTTGGCGCAGTGGAAATCACCGTGCATAACGCCCAAGTGGTCCAGATCGAACGCAAAGAGAAATTCCGGTTGCAGAACCCGGGCAACAAACCGAGTTAAAAACCGGCAAGCCGATACCAGCACACCATAAGAAAAAGCCAACACAATCAGAATTCCAGGAGCTTTCACCATGTCGTCGATTCGTCATTTCGCTTTGGCCGCCCTGGCCAGTGCCCTCTTTGCTGGTTCTGCGGTTGCCAAGGATTACGAACTGCTCAACGTGTCGTACGACCCGACTCGCGAGCTGTATCAGGACTACAACGCCGAATTCGTCAAGTTCTGGCAGAAAGATCACGCCGGCGACAAGGTGAAAATCCAGCAGTCCCACGGTGGTTCGGGCAAGCAGGGGCGAGCTGTGATCGACGGTCTGCGTGCCGACGTGGTGACCCTGGCCCTGGCCGGTGACATCGATGAAATCGCCAAGCTCGGCAAAACCTTGCCGGCGGATTGGCAGCAGCGCCTGCCGCAAGCGAGCACGCCTTACACCTCGACCATCGTGTTCCTGGTGCGCAAGGGCAACCCCAAGGGCATCAAGGATTGGGGCGACCTGATCAAGAACGGCGTGGAAGTCATCACCCCGAACCCGAAAACCTCCGGTGGCGCACGCTGGAACTTCCTCGCGGCGTGGGCCTATGGCCTGAAAGCCAATGGCGGTGACGAAGCGAAAGCCAAGGAATACGTGCAAGCCCTGTTCAAACACGTTCCTGTGCTGGACACCGGTGCTCGCGGTTCGACCATTACCTTCGTCAACAACGGTCAGGGAGACGTGTTGCTGGCCTGGGAAAACGAAGCCTTCCTGGCGCTGAAAGAAGACGGCGGCGCCGACAAGTTCGACATTGTCGTGCCTTCGTTGTCGATCCTCGCCGAACCTCCGGTCGCCGTGGTCGACAAGAATGCCGAGAAAAAGGGCAACACCGAGATCGCCGAAGCGTACCTCAAGCACCTTTACAGCCCGGCCGGCCAGGAAATTGCGGCAAAAAACTTCTATCGTCCACGTGACAAGGATGTCGCCGCCAAGTACGCCAAACAGTTCCCGACACTGGACCTGGTGACCATCGACAAGGACTTCGGCGGCTGGAAAACCGCACAGCCGAAATTCTTTAACGACGGTGGTGTGTTCGACCAGATTTACCAGGCGCAATAACCTGTAAATAGATCTGCCAACGGTAAGTCAGGGGTGGGCAACTTGTGGGAGCGAGCCTGCTCGCGATGACGGCGGTACATTCAACATCAATGTTGGCTGACCAGGCGCTATCGCGAGCAGGCTCGCTCCCACAGGGATTGCAGTGTTCAGTCCTTGACTGCCGGGCATTGGCTAAACAGGCCCCGATTTCACCGTCGGGGCTTAGCGCGTTATCAACCAAGGACTTTTATGTCGCGTCGTATCTCCCCCGTCATACCCGGCTTCGGGCTGACGCTGGGTTACACCTTGGTGTACCTCAGCCTGATTGTGCTCATTCCACTGGCGGCGATGTTCGTGCATGCCGCTCAACTCACCTGGGACCAGTTCTGGGCAATTATCTCGGCGCCACGGGTGCTGGCGGCGTTGAAGCTCAGCTTCGGCACCGCGCTCTATGCCGCGATCATCAACGGCATCATCGGCACGCTGCTGGCCTGGGTGCTGGTGCGCTATACCTTCCCTGGACGCAAAGTCATCGATGCGATGATCGACTTACCCTTCGCATTGCCCACCGCTGTGGCCGGTATCGCGCTGACTGCGCTCTACGCGCCCAATGGTTGGGTGGGTCAGTTTGCAGCGGACCTGGGCTTCAAGATCGCCTATACCCCCCTCGGCATCACCCTTGCCCTCACTTTTGTGACACTTCCATTCGTAGTACGTACCGTACAGCCAGTATTGGCCGATATCCCTCGTGAAGTGGAAGAAGCGGCGGCGTGCCTGGGTGCAAAACCACTACAGGTTTTCCGCCATATTCTGGTACCTGCACTGTTGCCAGCCTGGCTGACCGGTTTCGCGCTGGCCTTTGCCCGCGGGGTCGGCGAGTACGGTTCAGTGATTTTCATTGCCGGTAACATGCCGATGAAAACCGAGATCCTGCCGCTGCTGATCATGGTCAAGCTCGACCAGTACGATTACACCGGCGCCACGTCCATTGGTGTACTGATGCTGGTGGTTTCCTTCGTCCTGTTGCTGCTGATCAACTTGCTGCAGCGGCGCATCGAAACCCCATAAGGAGGCGCAGAAATGTCCCAATCGTCTATTGCTGCTGCTTCCTCGAACGCCGCCCGCCGTGGCAGTGCTTCATCGCGGCGAATCTTGATCGGCCTCGGCTGGCTGGTGTTCGCCCTGTTCCTGTTACTGCCGCTGGTGATCGTGGTGTCTCAGGGCCTGAAGCTCGGAATCGGTGCGTTCTTCACCGCGATCTTCGAGCCCGACGCGTTGTCGGCCCTGAAACTCACGGTGATCGCCGTGCTGATTTCGGTGCCGCTGAACCTGGTGTTCGGCGTCAGCGCTGCATGGTGCGTGAGCAAGTACTCGTTCCGTGGCAAAAGTATGCTGGTCACGCTGATCGACCTGCCGTTCTCGGTGTCGCCGGTCATCGCCGGCCTGGTCTACGTGCTGATGTTCGGCGCCCAAGGCCTGTTCGGGCCGTGGCTGCAGGACCACGATATCCAGATCGTCTTTGCCTTGCCGGGCATCGTGCTGGCGACGATCTTCGTCACCGTGCCGTTCGTGGCGCGCGAGCTGATCCCGCTGATGCAGGAACAAGGCACGCAGGAAGAAGAGGCCGCGCGCCTGCTCGGCGCCAATGGCTGGCAGATGTTCTGGCACGTTACCGTTCCCAACATCAAATGGGGCCTGATCTACGGCGTGGTGCTATGTACGGCGCGGGCGATGGGTGAGTTCGGTGCGGTGTCGGTGGTTTCCGGGCACATTCGCGGGGTGACCAACACCCTGCCGCTGCACGTCGAGATCCTCTACAACGAATACAACCACGTGGCCGCGTTCGCCGTGGCGAGCCTGTTGCTGATCCTGGCGCTCTTCATCCTGCTGCTCAAGCAGTGGAGCGAAAACCGTATTAACCGCCTGCGCGCCAGCGCCGCGGAGGAATAAGTCATGTCGATCGAAGTGCGTAACGTCAGCAAGAACTTTCACGCGTTCAAGGCGCTGGACAACATCAGCCTGGACATTCAAAGCGGCGAACTCGTGGCGCTGCTGGGCCCCTCGGGTTGCGGTAAAACCACATTGCTGCGGATCATCGCCGGTCTGGAAACCCCGGATCATGGCAACATCGTGTTCCACGGAGAAGACGTCTCCGGCCACGATGTGCGTGATCGCAACGTCGGTTTCGTGTTCCAGCACTACGCGCTATTTCGCCACATGACCGTGTTCGACAACGTCGCGTTCGGCCTGCGCATGAAGCCGAAAAACCAGCGCCCGAGCGAAAGCCAGATCGCGGTGAAAGTCCACGAGCTGCTGAACATGGTGCAGCTGGATTGGCTGTCGGATCGCTACCCGGAACAACTTTCCGGCGGTCAGCGTCAACGTATTGCCTTGGCTCGCGCCTTGGCGGTGGAGCCGAAGGTCCTGCTGCTCGACGAACCCTTCGGCGCCCTCGATGCCAAGGTCCGTAAAGAACTGCGTCGCTGGTTGGCGCGGCTACACGAAGACATCAACCTGACCTCGGTGTTCGTGACTCACGACCAGGAAGAAGCGATGGAAGTCGCCGACCGCATCGTGGTGATGAACAAGGGCGTGATCGAGCAGATCGGCTCACCGGGCGACGTCTACGAAAACCCGGCCAGCGATTTCGTTTATCACTTCCTGGGTGACTCGAACCGGCTGCATCTGGGTGATGACAACCATGTGCTGTTCCGTCCACACGAAGTGTCGCTGTCGCGTCACGAGCTGGAGGATCACCACGCGGCCGAGGTGCGGGATATTCGTCCGTTGGGCGCGACGACACGGGTGACACTGAAGGTCGAAGGCCAGAGCGAATTGATCGAAGCGGAAGTGGTGAAAGATCACGACAGCCTGATCGGGCTGGCGAAGGGCGAGACGCTGTTCTTCAAGCCAAAGGTCTGGCAGAAACTCGCCAATATTTAACCCCTCCAGCTGATCGTTCCCACGTTCTGCGTGGGAATGCCTCATGGGACGCTCCGCGTCCAGTGACGCAGAGCGTCACGGTATGCATTCCCACGCAGAGCGTGGGAACGATCAATCAAAAGCATCGCGTCTTACGCCGCAGCGTTTTTCTGACGCAAACGCACACCACCCACCCGCGCCTCGATCTGCTCTTTGAGCTCCCGCCGCAACCCCAGCAAAAACGCCAGCTCAACCACCACAAACAACGGCCCGACAATCAATCCGGTCACATCATCGACAAACGCCGGTTTGCGTCCTTCGTAGTGATGTCCGACAAACTGAATCGCCCACCCCAGCACAAACATCCCGATGCCGCTCGCCAGCCAGACCAGCGTGCTTTGCTGCGCAAGAACCTGACCCGCCCAAATGCACAGGCCGAGTAACACGGTCATCAACAGCCCGAGACGAATTTCCAGGCGCAAGTAAAACCACGCCGATGCCATCGCGACCAGCACCGCCGGCGAAACCCAGCCTGCGCCCCATTGCGGCCGAGACAGCAATACCGCGACCGCCACTACAATCAGCGGAATCCCGATAAAGTGGCTGGCAATATTGCGTGGGTCACGGTGGTAGGCGGCGTATTGACTGAGATGATCAACGAGGCTTTTCATTGTTATTCCTCCTGTAGGGTGATGGATGATGCCCCGGGTTTCATCTTTCGCTCTGTCAGCCAGACGACAATTTCCAGGAGTTTTCATGGGCATGCAGGTTTGGCGTTCGCGCCTGGAGACGGGGCAGTGGTTCAGCCATTTACCTGTTCCCTTAAAGGATAGTCTGCTGGCTGTGGCCCGGGTTCGGCGCCTGGCGTCGGGGCAATTGCTCTTCAAACGCGGTGATCCGCCGTGCGGGCTGTATGCAGTCCTTGAAGGGGCGGTACGCATTGGCGCGGTGAGCGAGCAGGGCAAGGAGGCGTTGCTGAGCCTGGTGGAGTCGCCGCACTGGTTCGGCGAAATCTGCCTGTTCGATGGCCAGCCGCGAACCCACGATGCTTATGCCGTTGGCCAGTGCAGCCTGTTGCACATCCCGCAGGCGACGCTGCTGAAGTTGCTCGACCAACAACCGGTTTACTGGCGGCAACTGGCGTTGCTGATGAGCCACAAACTGCGCCTGACCTTCATCAACCTCGAACAGCTCAGCCTGATGCCAGCCCAAGCGCGCCTGGCTCATCGCTTGCTGATGATCGCCGAGGGTTACGGCGAAATAGATCCGCCGCGTCGTGTTCTGCAATTTCCTCAGGAGCAACTGGCGTCGATGTTGTCGTTGTCGCGCCAGACCACCAACCAGCTCCTCAAGGATTTGCAGGGGCAAGGAATACTGAATCTCAAGTACGGCGAGATCGAGATTCTGGATGCGCAACGATTGCGAATGTTGGCGATTATCTGAAACCAGTGGTGGGCTTTGGACGCGAAGGCGCCTAGCCTGTGATGACGACAATCGAGGTGTGCCATGCGTGTGCTGTTAGTGGAAGACGAACCGGAGACCGCCAAACTCCTGGCTAAAGGTCTGAACGAGGCAAGTTACTCAGTCGATGTGGCCGTCAACGGCATGGACGGCCGTCGTTTCATCGAGTCTGGCGAATACGAGCTGATCATCCTCGACGTGATGCTGCCCGGGCTCAATGGCTGGCAGTTGCTGCAGCAGATCCGCAAGCTCGGTGATACGCCGGTGCTGCTCCTCACTACCAAGGACGGCATCGAAGACCGGCTGCGCGGGCTGGAGTTGCATGAAGATGATTACCTGCTCAAGCCGTTTGCCGTGAGTGAGCTGGTGAAGCGGGTGCGCAAGTTGTTGCGGCGGGATCGGGGGCGCTGAGACCGGGCCCGATCAATCCATGAGCTAGACTTCGACTTGTTTATGCATTAAATACAATGCATATAGATTATTTCAGTGAATATGCACTGTATACGATGCAGGTGAGCGGGATGGAAAACCTCGGTGAATTGATCAGGTTGCTGCGCAAAGAACGAAAGTTGTCTCAACAAGACCTGGCCAAGCAGTACGGCATGAGCCGTTCCACGATTTCGGGTATCGAGAACAACACCATTTCCGAAATTGGCCTGCGCAAGGTTGAAGCGATCCTCAATGGCTTCGGGTACGAACTGACGGCCGTGCCGCGGCGGTCGACGCGTCCTACACTGGACACCCTCAAAAAGGTGAACTTCCATGGGTGAGCAGCAGGCAAAGGACAGGCTGCACATCAGTGTTTCCGGCACAACGGTCGGAACCCTGGGCCGTGGTCAGTCTCGCATTGATTCAGTGTTTGCCTACGCCGAAGACGCGCTGGAAGAAAACGCGGTCTCGTTGACCATGCCCGCTCGCCTCGAGAGCTACACGTGGGAGCGAGGTGTACCGCCGGTTTTTGAAATGAATCTACCGGAAGGTTCTCTGCGCGATGAATTGACTCGTCGCTTCAGCAAAGCGATTCGAGGGTTTGACGATTTCGCGATGCTGGCGATCGTTGGCCCGCACCAGCTTGGGCGAGTGGGGATTAAAAACGCGCAAGAGGCAAGTGACCGGCTACCTGAAACCAGTCTCGCCGATCTGCTGGTTCATGACGGTGCGCAAGGTTTGTTCGAAGATTTGCTGCACACCTATGGCCAGTATTCGGGCGTTTCCGGTGTGCAGCCGAAGGTGCTTATTCGTGACAGTGCAACCACTGTCGACCGATTGACCCATCGAGGGGCAACGCATCTGGTCAAATCGTTTCGGCCAGAGGAGTACCCAGAGCTCGCTGCCAACGAATACTTCTGCATGAGGGCTGCACTGCATTCGGGTCTTGAAGTGCCGGTTTTCGAACTGAGCGATCACGGTAAGTTTCTGGTCGTCGAACGTTTCGATCTGAATGAAAGAGGTTATCTGGGCTTTGAGGATTTCTGCGTGCTCAATGCCTGGCCTTCGAAGGCTAAATACGATGGTTCGTACGAAGGTGCTGCGAGGCAGATCAAGGAGTTTGTCTCCCCGCCATTGCTCAATGACGCCCTGGAGTCTTTTTTCAAAATAGTGGCGTTGTCGTCCGCTCTGAAGAATGGCGATGCTCACCTCAAGAACTTCGGTGTGCTGTACGAACATTGCGGGGCTGATGCGCAAATCAGACTGGCTCCGGCCTATGACATCGTCACGACTTCGGTCTACATCAAGGCAGACAGTATGGCGTTGCTGTTAGGCGGTTCAAAGGCGTGGCCCAAATACAAAATGTTGATGCGTTTTGGTCGGTCGGCTTGCAACCTGACCGAGGGACGGTGCAATGAACTGCTGCAGCAAGTCGCTCATGGAATTGATGTCGCGAAGGCGGAAATGGTTGATTACATCAGGGGAAATGGCGCCTTTGCCATGGTTGGCGAAGCGATGATCGAGCAGTGGGAATCAGGTGTAGTCCGCAGCTTGGTCAAAAGCTGATCACCGCAACCCATCCCGAAACTGCCCCGGTGTCATCCCGGTCCAGCGCTTGAATGCGCGGCTGAAGCTGCTCGTGTCGGCAAATCCCAGTAGATAGCTGATCTCGCTCAATGAGCATTGCGGGTCGCGCAGATGCAGCAGCGCCAGGTTCTCGCGACTCTCGTTGAGCAGCGTATCGAACCGACAACCCTCGTCCGCCAGATGCCGTTGCAGGCTGCGCAAACTCAGGTGCAGGGCCTGGGCGATGTGTTCGGCGCTGGGCTCGCCTTCCGGCAATTGCTCCTCGATGGCATCGCGAACCTTGCGTTCCCAGGTCAGGGGTTTGAGTTGCGCGAGGGTGCGTTTGAGCACGGTTTCGTTGTGCTCGGCCAGTTCCGGGTTGGCGTCGTCCAGGTGGCTGTCGAAATCCAGCAGAGCGAACTCCAATCGATCTTCATCGGCGTTGAAATACACCGGCGAGCGGAACACTTTGTGCCATTGATGCGAGTCCGCCGGCTCCGGGCGACGCAGGTACACCGCCAACGGGGCGTAATCGCGGCCCAGGCGATTGCGGCAGGTGCGTACATAAATCGCCGTGAAGGCGTCGATGGCTTCGAAGGCCGGAGCCGGATTACCTGGCGGGATTTTCAGGCGGAAGCGGTAGCGGTCCTCGGTGCGAGTCAGTTCCAGGTCCAGGGCATCGCTGACCACCTGGTGATAACGCACGATGCGCTCGAACACTTCTCGCAGGCTGCCGCTGGCCACCAGCGCATAGCCGAGTGCGTGAAACGTGGTGGGGCTGACGAAGCGCGATACCCGCAAACCAATCGCCGGGTCGCCGCTGACCTGCACTGCGATTTCCCACAGCCGCGTGGTGCCCGACAACGGGTAACGGGCGTTCGGGTCGTCCATCAGTTGCGGGTCGAGCCCCGCCTGTTGGCACAGGGCGGTGCTGTCGAGGCCCAACGCATCGAGTTGCTTGCGCAGGGCGCGGGTCCAGCTGGCGAGGGAGGTCGGTTCAGTCATGCTGATTGGCGCTTCCGGTCAACAGGTTGGCGTCCACGGCTACCGCTTTGCGAGGGTTCGCAAGGCAGGATGCGAACATCAATAACCAGAGGATGGAAGCATGGACGGTACTTCTGCAAGTCCCCAGCGACTGAATGCAGCGCAACGATCAGCGCATATTCGCCAAGTGGTGCTGGCCAAGGGGTTCGAACTGCGTCAGCGCTACCCGATTCTCAATCATCAGGACGCTATCGGCGCGACTATTCTGACGTTAGCCCTGGCCGGCATGATTGGCTCGGCCGCGCTCTACATGACCGGGCAGATGGCGTGGTGGGCGTGCCTGTTGCTCAACGCGTTTTTTGCGTCGCTGACTCACGAGCTGGAACACGACCTGATTCATAGCATGTACTTTCGCAAACAGCGCGTACCGCACAACCTGATGATGGGCCTGGTGTGGCTGGCGCGGCCGAGCACGATCAATCCGTGGATTCGCCGGCATCTGCACCTCAATCACCACAAGGTCTCCGGCACCGAAGCCGACATGGAAGAACGGGCGATCACCAACGGCGAACCCTGGGGTTTTGCGCGGCTGTTGATGGTCGGCGACAACGTGATGTCGGCGTTCATCCGCATGCTGCGGGCCAAGACCCGGGCGCATAAATTCAGCATCATCAAACGCTTTCTGAAGGTTTACGCACCGCTGGCGTTGGCGCATTGGGGAGCCTGGTACGTGTTCCTCGGTTTTCACACCGCCAACGGCATTGCGCATCTGCTCGGGGCGCCCATCGAATGGTCGGCGACTACTTTGGCGGTGATGCAGGTGATCGACATTGCGGCCGTGGTGATCATCGGCCCGAATGTGTTGCGTACCTTTTGCCTGCATTTCGTCAGCTCGAACATGCACTACTACGGTGACGTGGAGCCGGGCAATGTCATCCAGCAGACCCAGGTGCTGAACCCTTGGTGGATGTGGCCGTTGCAGGCGTTCTGCTTCAACTTCGGCAGCAGCCACGGGATTCATCATTTTGTGGTGAAGGAACCGTTTTACATCCGTCAGATGACGGTGCCGGTGGCGCATGAAGTGATGCGTGAGATGGGTGTGCGGTTCAATGATTTCGGGACGTTTGGGCGGGCGAACCGATTTGTACGCAAACAAGCAGCAGAGGCACAGGAGGTGCGTGCCGCTCAGGCTTGATCGATGTGTCCGGAAACTCAAAACGGCAAAGGCGTCCGTCATCAATCTGACCCAAAAGGGCGATAGGTTATGACGCAAGCAGGGTTGTTTGGTGCTGATGGGTATATGTGTTTTTGATCTAACAAATGAATTAAATATTCCTTTATCGGATAAGCCTTTCGGGCCAATCATCGCGCTATCAAATGTTGAGTTTCCGGGGCCGTCTCCTTGGCAGGGTGCGGTCCTTTTTTTTGTCCCAAGGCCAACCTTGGGAGCTCATGTGGCGAGGGGGCTTGCCCCCGTTGGGGTGCGAAGCGCCCCCAAATCAGTTTTACGACTGCTTCGCAGTCGAACGGGGGCAAGCCCCCTCGCCACAAGGCTCACTCCCACAGGTGATCAACTTTATATTCCATATAGGTCTTAATAAATAGCTTCTTATTCCTTAACGAATATAACTCGCCTCCCTATACTCGCTCAGGAACAGACACGCAGCAGGAGAGTTCCCCCATGCGCAACGAATCAATTCGCTACCTGATTGTGCCGGGCTGGCAAGGATCGCCAGAAGATCATTGGCAAAGCCATTGGCAGAACAGCCTGCCGAACAGCGCGCGGGTGGAACAGGCCAATTGGCTGACACCGCGCCGTGAAGACTGGGTCGCGGCATTGGCTGAGGCGATTGCCGCCGACAGCACGCCGGTAATCCTGATCGCCCATAGCCTGGGTTGCATCACTGTCGCGCATTGGGCGGCCACGGCGCCCGCGCAGTTTTTGCATCAGGTGCGCGGCGCCTTGCTGGTCGCCCCGGCGGACGTCGAGCGTCCGGCCTGCGCACCGGCTCTGCGCAATTTCGCACCGATTCCAACCCACCTTCTGCCATTCCCGAGCCAGGTTGTCAGCTCCGACAACGACAGCGCCGTCAGCGCGCCGCGTGCGATGGAACTGGCGCGCAACTGGGGTGCCGAAGCGGGGATTTTGTCGGGGGCCGGGCACATCAACGTGAAGTCCGGTCACCAACGCTGGGAGCAGGGTTTTGCTTATCTCTACCGCCTGCAAAACCGAATGGAACACCACGCCCTGCGCCGCGCTTGAACCTTTTCTTTTTTGCTTTTGTTTTTTAAACAACGCCCCCGTCTCCCGGCGGTTTTGGGCGGGAGTCTGCCATGAGTTTTGAAGCCTTCGGTCAGCCGCTGCTGACCTTCCCCGATGCAGAAAAAAGCCCCCTGAGCATTCGCGCCAAGGCGCTGGTGTTTGTCGATCCGCGTTCGCGTCAGTTACGCCAGGAGCTGGAGCTGTTGGCGCCGCGCTCGATTTCGGTGTTGATCCGTGGCGAAACCGGCAGCGGCAAGGAGTTGCTTGCGCGGCACATCCATCGTGAGAGTGATCGCGGCGGGTTGTTCGTTTCGGTCAACTGCGGCGCGATCAGCCCGACTTACGCCGATGCGGAATTGTTCGGGTATGCCGCTGGCAGTTACAGCGGTTCGGCCAGCAGCCGCGCCGGCTGGTTCGGTTCTGCCAATGGCGGGACGCTCTATCTGGATGAGATCGGCGACTTGCCCCTACCGATCCAGACAAAATTGCTCGCGGCGCTGGAAAACCACGAAGTCACCCGTGTCGGCGCTCACCAACCAAGCCCGGTGGACGTGCGTCTGGTCGCCGCGACCAGCATCGACCTGGCCCAAGCGGTGGCCGCCGGCAAATTTCATGAGCGGCTCTACCACTACCTCAGCGAGGGCCAGCTCGAACTGCCGGCCTTGCGGGAACGGGTGGGGGATATTCTTTCGCTGTCCGAATATTTCCTCGGCATCTATAGCCAGCGTCTGGGCCTGCCGGTGCCGCTGATCAGCGAAGCCGCGCAGCATTTGTTAGAGCAACACAGTTGGCCGGGTAATACCCGGGAGTTGGAAAACGTCATTCACTTCGCGTTGCTGGTCAGCACCGGCGATGAGATTTTGCCGGAGCATTTGAATTTGCCTGAGGCGCCGGCGTCATTGGTACAGATTGAGCAACAAGCGGCTCAGCTGATTAAAAACGGCACGGCCTCAGAGCGATCTGCACTCAAGCATTTGCTTGAAAGCCTGACGCAGACTCTGTAGCAGCTGCCGAAGGCTGCGTCCGACGCGAAGCGGTCGCACCCAAACAACGCGGTCCTCAAAAGAAACCCGTTAAGCCATTTTGCGGCTGCTGCGCAGCCGAACGCAGCCTTCGGCAGCTGCTACAAAGCTATCGGCAGCTGCATGAACAAAATGGAATATGAAAGTGAATAAAAGATATTGTTCGGGAATAAAAAATCCCGGTATTGTCCGCGTCACGCCAGCGATAGCACTTCACTGGCACCTGTACTAAACAAGCCGTCGTCGATGACGACCGTGATTTTCGATAAGGACACTGCATGAAAAAGGTTCTGTTGTTCACCGCATTGGCGGCTGCCCTGACCGCGGGCCTGGCCCAGGCCGGCGAGAAACTGGTGGTGGCGGCGACCCCGGTTCCACACGCCGAGATTCTGGAACTGATCAAGCCAACCCTCGCCAAAGAAGGTGTGGACCTGGAAATCAAAGTCTTCACCGACTACGTTCAGCCGAACGTACAGGTCGACCAGAAGCGTCTGGACGCCAACTACTTCCAGACCTTGCCGTACCTGAAAAGCTTCAACGAAGGCAAAGGCACTAACCTGGTGACCGTGATCGGCGTTCACGTCGAACCCTTCGGCGGCTACTCGAAGAAAGTCAAAACCCTGGCTGAGCTGAAAGACGGCGCAACCATCGCAATCCCGAACGAAGGCAGCAACAGCGGCCGTGCTCTGATCCTGCTGCAGAAGGCTGGCCTGATCGAGTTGAAAGACCCGAAAAACGCTCTGGCCACCCCGAAAGACATCGCCAAGAACCCGCACAATTTCAAGTTCAAGGAACTGGAGTCGGCCATGCTGCCGCGTGTTCTGGACCAGGTCGACCTGGACATGATCAATACCAACTACGCGCTGGAAGCAGGTCTGAACCCGGCTAAAGACGCGCTGATAATCGAAGGCGCAGATTCGCCTTACGTGAACTTCCTGGTGGCTCGTCCGGACAACAAGGACAGCGTAGCCATCCAGAAACTGGCCAAGGCGTTGACCAGTCCTGAAGTGAAAGCATTCATCGAGAAGAAGTACAGCGGCGCGGTATTGCCGGCGTTCTGATTCGCGAGGCAAACCCCTTCAAGGTTTCAAACGCCGACGGCTGATACAGCGTCGGCGTGATCGTTCCCACGCAGAGCATGGGAACGATTGTCTTAGGCCACCCGCGCCTTCAACGCCCTGCGCAACGCCACCAGCAATTTCACAATGTCCTGCGGATCCAGCCGCTGTGGCACTTTTACGTCAGCCATTTTCTCTTCCTTGTGATGGTTCGCCCGGGGGAGTCTGACCAAAAGCTGTGCATCCTTGGAGGGGGACTCTGAAAAAAAGACCCTTCCTACAGCGCAAAGAAAAATAGTCGTCTTCCGTTGCCCCGGCAAATGCGCAGGACAGTTTTTTGGCCGAGACAACCCGGTCAACTGTGGAAGCGTGTCAGACGCTGATCATGATCGTTCCCACGCTCCGCGTGGGAATGCCTCTAGGGACGCTCCGCGTCCAGTGACGCGGAGCGTCACGGGCTGCATTACCACGCAGAGCGTGGGAACGATCTGCGTACCTCAGTCCGGCCAATACCACACCGGCTCATCCAGCATCCGCTGCCCGACAATCCCGGTCTGGCCCAGGTTCTTCTCCAGCACAATGCAATTGCATTCCGGGTCCTCCTGCAACGCCGAGATCAACCGCCGTGCATGAGAAACCACCCACACCTGACACTGCTCGGACGCGCGAATAATCAACCGCGCCAACGCTGGCAACAGGTCGGGATGCAAACTGGTCTCCGGCTCGTTCAGCACCATCAGCGTCGGCGGCCGAGGCGTCAGCAGCGCCGCCACCAGCAGCAAATAGCGGAGAGTCCCGTCCGACAACTCGGCCGCGGACAAGGGCCTCAACAAGCCTTCCTGATAAAACTCGATGGCAAAGCGTCCACCCTGAAGCGTCGCGATGTTCAATCGCGCGCCAGGGAAGGCGTCACTGACGGCAGCCTGCAAGGCTTCGGGATCGCCGATTTCGCGGATTGTCTGCAACGCAGCCGCCAGATCTCGACCGTCGTGATGCAGCACCGGTGTGCGGGTGCCCAATTGCGGTTGACGCACCGGCGCGTCGGCGTCGCTGCGAAAGTGATCATAGAATCGCCAGCGGCGGATGAATTCACGCAACTGCATGACTTCCGGCGAGGTGCGAAAGCTGCCGACCTGATCGAACAGGCTGTCGAAATTCGGCGTGTGTTGGGCCAGCACCTCCCAGCCGCGACCGGTCCGGGCTCGGATCATTGGGCCGTTGCGATCCACCAGCAGGCTGGCCGGGCGGTAAAACGGGCCGGACCAGATGCATTCCTTCTTGATTTCCGGGTCCAGAGAAAACGCGGAAAGGCTCGGCTCCGGCAGACCCAGCGCGATCGAGTAGCTGAAATCTTCCCCGGCAAACCCCAGGCGCAGGCGTTTGGCGCCGTGCCGTACGCTCGCCTCGATCGGAACGTCGCCATTACGCATCCGTCGGCTGATGTTTTCCGGGCCGGCCCAGAATGTCGAATCCAGCCCTCCCTCGCGGGCCAACGCATTGACCACGCCGCCCTGAGCGGTTTCCGCCAGCAGGCGCAACGCGCGGTAGAGGTTGGATTTGCCGCTGCCATTCGGACCGGTGATCAGGTTCAACCGATCCAGAGGAATCACCAATTTATTGATCGAGCGGTAATTGGCCACCGCTAGGGTTTTGAGCATGGGAAGCTTCCTGCTGCGTGGTGCGCGATTCTGCCTTATTGTCGACGTCATCGTGCGCCAGGCTTTATTTCAAACCGTGAGGCGCACCCTTGGAACCCTGTTCTAAGCTCACAGTCGTATCGCCATCTGCACGTTCGTACAACGCAAAGGAGTCTGCATAGTGGGTCCCGGATTGAAAACAGTGGTTGGCCTGAGCCTCCTTGTTCTGCTGAGCGCCTGTGGCGATGAAAAACCGGTCGAAAAGGACCGTCCGCGGGTATTCGTTCAAGAAGTAAAACCTGCGGATTACGCAGCGACAGTGACCCTGACCGGTGATGTTCAGGCGCGGGTCCAGACCGATCTGTCGTTCCGCGTGGGCGGCAAGATCATCCAGCGTACAGTCGATGTCGGTGACCGGGTTTCGGCCAAACAGGTTCTGGCCAGGCTCGATCCCAAGGACCTGCAAACCAGCGTCGACTCGGCCCAGGCGCAAGTTGTTGCCGAGCAGGCCCGAGTCAAACAGACCGCCGCCGCCTTCGTTCGCCAGCAAAAACTCCTGCCCAAGGGCTATACCAGCCAAAGTGAATACGATTCCGCCCAAGCCGCCTTGCGCAGCAGCCAAAGCGCCTTGACGGCGGCCCAGGCGCAACTGGCCAACGCCCGGGAACAACTGGGCTACACCGCGTTGGTCGCCGACGCGCCGGGGGTGATTACCGCGCGGCAGGCCGAAGTCGGCCAAGTGGTGCAGGCCACCGTGCCGATTTTCAGCCTGGCCAGGGACGGTGAGCGCGACGCCGTGTTCAACGTCTACGAATCGCTGCTGACAGAGCCACCAGAGGGGAAAGCGGTGGTCGTCAGCCTGATCGACAAACCTGAGGTGAAAACCACCGGCACTGTTCGGGAAATCACCCCGGCCGTCTCTGCGCAGACTGGCACGGTGCAGGTCAAAGTCACGCTCAAAGGACTACCGGAAGGCATGCAGCTCGGTTCGGTGGTGAGTGCCACGGCCCAGACGCCAGGCAAGTCGGCGGTCGAACTGCCCTGGTCGGCACTGACCAAAAATCTCAGCGAGCCGGCGGTGTGGCTGGTGGACGGTGAGGGCAAGGCACAGCTGCACAACGTCACGGTCGGCCGCTACTTGACGGGCAAAGTGATCATCAGCGCCGGCCTGAAGGGCGGTGAAAAAGTGGTCATTGCCGGCGGCCAGTTGCTGCACCCTGGCGTGAAGGTGGAAATCGCCGAAGACACCTCTAAGGATTTAGCCGCAGGAGCCCAGCCATGAAGCGTCTGTTACTGGTATGCGCCGGTGTGATGCTGGTGGCCTGCTCGGAAAAGGAATCGCCGCCGGAGCCTGTGCGTCCGGTGCTGTCCATCAAGGTCCAGTCTCTGGACGAAGAAAGCCTGGGCCGCTTCGCCGGCAGCATCCAGGCCCGGTATGAAAGCAATGTCGGCTTCCGGGTGTCAGGGCGTATCGCCAGCCGTCATGTGGATGTCGGTGCCGAAGTCGATCAGGGGGCGTTACTCGCAACCCTCGACCCCACCGATCAGCAGAACCAGTTGCGCTCCGCCCAGGGTGATCTGGCCAATGTCCAGGCGCAACTCATCAACGCCCAGGCCAACGCCCGGCGTCAGCAAGAGTTGTTCGATCGCGGCGTGGGCGCCCAGGCGCAACTCGACATCGCACAGACCGACCTCAAAACCACCCAGGCCTCCCTCGATCAAGCGAAGGCTGCGGTCGATCAGGCCAAGGACCAGCTCAACTACGTCGAACTGCGCGCCGATCACCAAGCCATCGTCACCGCGTGGAACGCCGAAGCCGGGCAAGTCGTCAGCGCCGGCCAGCAAGTGGTGACCCTGGCGCAGCCGAACATCAAGGAAGCGGTGATCGACCTGCCGGACACCCTGGTCGACCAGTTGCCGAATGACGTGGTGTTTCAGGTGGCCGCCCAACTCGACCCGAGCATCACCAGCACCGCGATCATTCGCGAAATCGAACCCCAGGCGCAAAGCGCGACCCGCACCCGTCGCGCCCGCCTGACATTGACCGACACCCCACCGGGTTTTCGCCTGGGCACAGCCATCAGCGTGACCCTCAGCTCCGCGATCAAACCGCGTATCGAACTGCCCCTGACCGCGCTCCAGGAAGTCGATGGAAAACCGCGGATCTGGGTCGTCGACCCGCAGACCCAAACTGTTTCCCCGCGAGACGTCAGCCTGATCAGCCGCACTGGCTCAACGATGGTGTTGGCCAACGGCGTGAAGTCCGGCGAGCGGGTGGTCAGTGCCGGCGTGAACAGCCTGAAACCGGGGCAGAAAGTAAAAATCGATGAGGACAGCCCGCAATGAAAGGGAGTTTCAACTTATCCGAATGGGCCCTCAAGCATCAGTCGTTTGTCTGGTATTTGATGTTCGTCGCGCTGCTGATGGGCGTGTTCTCGTACCTGAACCTCGGACGCGAGGAAGACCCGTCATTCACCATCAAAACCATGGTGATCCAGACTCGCTGGCCGGGCGCGACCCAGGAAGAAACCCTCAAGCAGGTCACTGACCGGATCGAGAAAAAACTCGAAGAGCTCGACTCGCTCGACTACGTGAAAAGCTATACCCGCCCCGGCGAGTCGACGGTCTTCGTTAACTTGCGTGATACCACCAGCGCCAAGGACATCCCGGAAATCTGGTACCAGGTGCGCAAGAAGATCAATGACATTCGCGGCGACTTCCCCCAAGGCCTGCAAGGGCCGGGGTTCAACGATGAATTCGGTGATGTGTTCGGTTCGGTGTACGCCTTCACCGCTGACGGCTTGTCGATGCGCCAATTGCGCGATTACGTCGAGCAAGTCCGCGCCGAGATCCGCGAAGTGCCGGGGCTGGGCAAAGTCGAGATGGTCGGCGAGCAGGACGAAGTCCTCTACCTGAACTTCTCCACCCGCAAACTGGCGGCTTTGGGTATCGATCAGCGTCAGGTGGTGCAGAGCCTGCAATCGCAAAACGCGGTGACCCCGGCGGGTGTGATCGAGGCCGGTCCCGAGCGGATTTCCGTGCGCACGACCGGGCAGTTCGCCTCCGAGAAAGACCTGGAAAACGTCAACCTGCGGCTCAACGATCGTTTCTACCGCTTGGCCGACATCGCCGAGATCAGCCGTGGTTACGTCGATCCGTCAACGCCGGAATTCCGCTTCAACGGCCACCCTGCCATCGGCCTCGCCATTGCGATGAAGAAGGGCGGCAACATCCAGGTTTTCGGCAGCGCGCTGCACCAGCGCATGAACGACCTGACCGCCGACCTGCCGGTGGGCGTCGGCGTGCACAACGTTTCCGACCAGGCCGAAGTGGTGGAAAAAGCCGTCGGCGGCTTTACCAGCGCGTTGTTCGAAGCGGTGGTGATCGTGCTGATCGTCAGCTTCATCAGCCTCGGCGTCCGCGCCGGGCTGGTGGTGGCGTGCTCGATTCCGCTGGTGCTGGCGATGGTCTTCGTCTTCATGGAGTACAGCGGCATCACCATGCAGCGGATTTCCCTCGGCGCGTTGATCATCGCCCTCGGCCTGCTGGTGGATGACGCGATGATCACCGTCGAGATGATGGTCACGCGCCTGGAAATGGGCGATACCAAGGAGCAGGCCGCTACGTTCGCCTACACCTCGACCGCGTTCCCGATGCTCACCGGTACGTTGGTGACGGTGGCCGGTTTCGTGCCCATCGGCTTGAACGCCAGCTCGGCCGGCGAGTACACCTTCACCCTGTTCGCGGTGATCGCGGTGGCCATGATCGTGTCGTGGGTTGTCGCGGTGCTGTTCGCCCCGGTGATCGGCGTGCACATCCTCAGCGCCAATGTGAAACCTCACGACGCGGAACCGGGGCGCATCGGTCGGGCGTTCAATTACGGCATGCTCTGGGCCATGCGCAATCGTTGGTGGGCGATCGGCATCACCGTTGCACTGTTTGTGGCGTCGGTGTTTTCCATGCAGTTCGTGCAGAACCAGTTCTTCCCGTCCTCGGACCGCCCGGAAATCCTCGTCGACCTGAACCTGCCGCAAAACGCCTCGATTGCCGAAACCCGCAAGGCTGTGGACAAACTCGAAGCGACGCTCAAGGGCGACCCGGACATCGTGCGCTGGATCACCTACATCGGCGAAGGTGCGATCCGTTTCTACCTGCCCCTCGACCAGCAATTGCAGAACCCGTACTACGCGCAATTGGTGATCGTCAGCAAAGGGCTGGAATCGCGCAACGCGCTGAGCCAGCGCTTGCGCGAACGCCTGCGCAAGGATTTTGTCGGTGTCGGCAGCTACGTCCAGGCGCTGGAAATGGGCCCGCCGGTAGGTCGGCCGATTCAGTACCGGGTCAGCGGCAAGGACATCGATCAGGTGCGCAAACACGCCATCGCCCTGGCCACCGAGCTGGATAAAAACACCCACATCGGCGAGATCATTTACGACTGGAACGAACCGGGCAAAGTCCTGCGCATCGACATCGCGCAGGACAAGGCGCGGCAATTGGGGCTGTCGTCGGAAGACGTGGCCAACCTGATGAACAGCATTGTGGTCGGTGCGCCGGTGACTCAGGTCGATGACGATATCTACCTGATCAACGTGGTGGGGCGTGCGGTAGACGCCGAGCGCGGCACTCCGGAAACCCTGCAGAACCTGCAGATCGTCACGCCGGGCGGCACGTCGATTCCGCTGCTGGCGTTCGCTTCCGTGCGTTATGAACTCGAGCAGCCGCTGGTCTGGCGCCGCGACCGCAAACCGACCATCACCATCAAGGCGGCGGTGCGCGACGAAATTCAGCCGACCGACCTGGTGAAACAACTCCAACCCGACATCGATAAATTCGCCGCCAGTTTGCCGGTGGGCTACAAGGTCGCCACGGGCGGCACCGTCGAGGAAAGCGCCAAGGCCCAGGGCCCGATTGCCAAGGTCGTGCCATTGATGCTGTTTTTGATGGCGACCTTCCTGATGATCCAGTTGCACAGCGTGCAGAAGCTGTTCCTGGTGGCCAGCGTCGCACCACTCGGCTTGATTGGCGTAGTGCTGGCGCTGATCCCGACGGGCACGCCGATGGGCTTTGTGGCGATCCTGGGGATTCTGGCGCTGATCGGCATCATCATCCGCAACTCGGTGATTCTGGTGACGCAGATCGAAGCCCTGGAGAAGGACGGCCATGCACCGTGGGATGCGGTGGTGCAAGCCACGGAACATCGTCGCCGGCCGATTCTATTGACGGCAGCGGCGGCGAGCCTGGGGATGATTCCGATCGCCCGGGAAGTGTTCTGGGGGCCGATGGCCTACGCGATGATTGGCGGGATTGTTATTGCGACGCTGCTGACATTGCTGTTTTTGCCGGCGCTGTATGTGGCCTGGTACAAAATCCGCGAACCGAAAAAGCAAGCGCAGTAATTGGTGGGTTGATCGTTCCCGAGTGACGTTTGGGAACGGTCCTACTTACATGGCCGGTGCGTTGCTGTACGGTCCCTTTCCTGATGGAGGAGGGATTTCGATGTCACCGATGACTCATTGTCTGCGCTATGTGCTGTTGCTCGGCGCTCTGTTGTGTTCACCCCCGACGCTGGCTGGCAATGTGCTGGAAAATTCGCAGTGGCGCGTCGAACTCGATCCCGCCACGCTGGCGATCCTTGTCACTCCCGCACAACATTTGCCAGTGCAAGCCTCGTCGGGCGTTAACGGGTATAAGGTCAGCAACCTCAAGCAAAGCGCCAATCGCATGGACTGGCAGTGGGACGACGGCGCCTGGACGCTCAGTGCCGCCCTCGATCAGCGTGACCTGTCCCTGTCCATCACGGCCCGTGATCCCGGTGAACTGAGCTTTCTGAAACAGCCTGGCAGTTCCATGGGAAAAGGGCTGATCTGGCCGCTGGCCGAGGGGCGTTACGTGCCTGCCGGTGATCCGCTGTGGCAAACCTTTCTGCTCGATCAGGGGGCGTTCAATACCACCCAAGACCTGAGTCTGCCGCTGTGGGGCGTTGATCACGGTGGCTTCACGCTGAACTGGCTGATGACCAACCCTTACAACAATCGCCTGATCTTCAGCGCCGAAAACAACAACACCCTTGCTCTGACTGTTCATCATCAATTCACCTCCCTCGAGCCCAATGCACCGCTGACTTTCAAGCTGTCGTTGGGTGATGTCGATCTGTTGGCGGGTGCCAGGCGCTATCGGAAATGGTTGGTCGACAGCGGGCAATACGAAACCTTGAGCGACAAACTGCTGAAGACTCCCGAAGCCAAAAAGCTCCTGGGCGCCAGTCATGCTTATCTGTGGGGTAATGACCTGCTCGGACCGGAGGATGTTCGAAGCTGGCCAGCCTTGCTGAAAAGGTTGCGCGGTAATGGGCTGCTGGCCAGCGAGTTACGTTCCAGTTTTGACACTGAAAGCTCGCAGTTACTGGCCCGGGCTGAGCCACCGCTTGATCGTTACCAGCAAGCCACGTTGCTACGCAGCCTCAATGCTGCACTCAACAAGAAGGCACGCAGCGGCTGGCAGTCTGTGGTCGAACCGGACATGCAAAAACTGGCTGACGGCTACGGCGTGTTACGTGCTGAGCTGGCAGTGGCGTTTTCCGATGCTTTGACGGCAACCCCGGAACGCTGGGGCAATACCTTGTCACCCACCACAATCGAACAACTGAAAGCTGCAGGCCTGACGCGATTATGGCTTGGCCTTGGCGAGGGTTGGGAAGGGGGGCTCTGGCATCCTGAAACGGTGCGCCAAGGCGTTGCCGCAGGTTATCTGGTGGCGCCTTATGATTCCTATGAAACGGCGCTGACCATCACTGAAAACCCGGACTGGACCACCGCGCATCTGGGCTCCAGAGCCAACCAGGAATGTGCGGTCGTGCTGGAAACCGGGACGTTCAAAAGCGGGTTTCAGCAATCGGGGCATTACACCGATCCGCGTTGTGTTCGGCCATTGCTTGAAGCGCGCATCAGGGCTGTGCTTGGCAAGGCCGGATTCAATAGCTGGTTTCTGGACGCCTACGCCACCGGCATGCTGTTCGACAGCTACCGTGTGGGAGCGACCATGACTCAGGTGCAAAATGCCGAAGGCAACATCGATGCTTCGCGTTGGGTCAACGAGACATTGAAGCTACCGACCGGCTCCGAGGATGGCAACGCCACCACGGCCCAAGGTGTGTTGTTTGCCCATGGGATGCAGACACCGGTAATCGGCTGGGGGGATTCGGATATGAGCAAGAATCCGAAGTCGCCCTATTACCTGGGCCGCTGGTTTCCTGATGAACAGCCGCAGGTTTTCTTCAAGCCCGTGCCGCTCAAGGAACCCTATCGCACGGTTCACTTTGCGCCGCAAACGCGCTTGCCGCTTTATCAGGCGGTGTTCCATGGCTCGGTGATCACCACCCATCATTGGTTGTTCGACAGCCTTAAGTTGAGCAATGTGCGCGCCGATAATGAGCTGACGCAATTGCTCTACAACGTGCCGCCGCTGTATCACCTGAGTGCGGCGACGCTGAAGCAGCGGTTACCGGTGATTGCGCGTCAGGATGTGTTCTTCCGCCCGCTGCATGAGCGTCTGGCGACTCAGGCAATGACAGGTTTCCGTTGGCTGACTGAAGACCGTCAGGTACAGCAGACAACGTTCGCCGATGGCACCAGGCTGGTGGCGAACTTTGATGTACGCGAACGTGAGATGGATGGGCGACCGCTGGCCGATCGAAGCATTACCGCGTTTGACGCGAGCGGGGGAGTGACGACCTATCAAGTCGCTGTGCAACGTTAGAAAACCGTCGCGAACCTGATCGCGATTTGCGTCCTGACAGGCTACGCCGGTTTACGCCAGACACTCGCCAGCCAAGGCTGCTGCTCCCGCGGCAGCCCTGCCGGCCGGTAGTAATGCTCCAGCTCCACAAACCCCGCCGCCGTCAGCAATTGCTGCCACGTCTCAAGATCGTGGTACGCCCCATAACGCGGCCCGTTCCAGCCTTCCTGATTCTCGCCACGCGGGTTGGAACTGAACAGCACGCCACCCGGCTTCAAGGCCCCGCGCAACTCCTTCAATACCCGAGGCAGTTCCTGGCGCGGAATATGAAACAGCACCGCATTGGCGAAGATCCCGTCAAAACGTTCGGCCGGTAAATCCAGCTTCAGGAAATCCTGCTGCCAGACTTCACAACCGCTGTCCTGTCGGGCCATCTGCGCAAACTTCTCCGAACCATCAAGCCCTACGGCGGTGTGGCCCATGCGCGTGAAGGTTTGCAAATCACGACCCGGCCCGCAGCCAAAATCGAGGATGTCGAACGGCGCCTCACCCTGAATATGCCGCAACAGCGCATCGATGTTCTGGCTGACATCATGATCGCGCGTCCCTTCGCGAAAACTTTCAGCCACCGAGTTGTAATGGCCCAGGGTGGTGGAGGTGATCTGCTCGAGGTCGGTGGGGGTCTGTTTCATGGTCGGCTGCGCAGGCAATTGGGATTTGCCGAATATACGCCATCAAACCAGTGGCTGCTTCGCAGCCAATCGCGAGCAGGCTCGCTCCCACAGTTGATCGCGTCCGTCTGGACATCTCGGTCGAATGTGGGAGCGAGCCTGCTCGCGAAAGCGGTATCACTGACAACCAATAACTTCAGCCAGACTCAGCGCTTGTTGAGCCCCCGAGCCAACCGATCCCCGCCCAACTGAATCACCGCCACCAACACCACCAGCAACACAATCACCGTCAACATGACCTGGCTATCAAAGCGTTGATACCCGTATCGATAGGCGATATCGCCCAACCCACCGGCACCAATCGCCCCGGCCATGGCCGACGAGTTGATCATCGTCACCAGCGTAATCGTGAAACCGCCAACAATTCCCGGCAGCGCCTCGGGCAACAACACATGCCAAACGATATGCCCGCGTCGGCAACCCATCGCCTGCGCCGCTTCGATCAACCCGTGATCCACCTCCCGCAAACTGACTTCGGCAATGCGCGCAAAGAACGGCGTGGCGGCAATGGTCAGCGGCACCACGGCGGCCCAAACGCCGTACGTGGTGCCGACGATCAACCGGGTAAACGGAATCAGCGCCACCATCAAAATCAGAAACGGAATCGAGCGGAACAGGTTCACGAACGCGCCCAACGCACGGTTCAGCGCCGGTGCTTCATAAATTCCGCCCTTGGAACTGGTGACCAGGATCACCGCCAGCGGAATGCCCGCCAGCAGTGCGATCAATGACGACACGCCGACCATCAGGAAGGTGTCGATGAAGCCTTGCAGCAAGCGATCAAACCACATAACCCAGCACCTCCACCTGTTGTGCCCAGTTGCCGGCGCGTTGACGCAATTCCTCTGCGCTGAGAGACGAACCGGTCACCGCCAGCAGCAGTTGCCCGAGGGCATGGCCCTGAATCCGTTCCACGCCACCTTGCAGCAAGCGCACGCGACCGCCGAGGGCACTGAACAACGCGGCCAGGTCGGGCTCGTCGCTGGCGCTGCCGGTGAACTGCAAACGCAGCACAACAGCAGCGTCCGAGGACTGTGGCTGTGCCTGCAAGCGGCTTTGCAGTTCTTCCGGCAAACCGTGCTGTAACGGTGCCAGCAAGGTTTTGCTGACCTCGTGCTGCGGGTTGCCGAAGACTTCCCAGACCGGCCCTTGTTCGACGATTCGTCCGTGTTCCAGCACCACGACCCGATCACAGATATCGCGGATCACCGCCATCTCGTGGGTGATCAGCACGATGGTCAGGCCCAGGCGCTGGTTGATCTCGCGCAGCAGGCCGAGGATCGATTGCGTGGTTTCCGGGTCCAGCGCCGAAGTGGCTTCGTCGCACAGCAGAATCGCCGGGTCATGCACCAGGGCGCGGGCGATGCCGACGCGTTGTTTCTGCCCGCCGGACAGCTGCGCCGGGTAGGCCTTGTGTTTCTCTTGCAGGCCACCAGTTCCAGCAATTGGCGGACTTTCTGCTGGCGTTTTTCCTTCGGCACCCCGGCGACTTTCAGCGGCAATTCGACGTTCTGCCAAACTGTCTTGGCCGACATCAGGTTGAAGTGCTGGAAGATCATGCCAATGCGCCGACGCAGCGCCACCAGGCGGTCTTCATCGAACTCGCCGATGTCGACCTGATCGATCAGCACGCGCCCCGTACTCGGTTGTTCCAGGCGGTTGATGGTGCGGATCAGCGACGACTTGCCGGCGCCGCTGCGGCCGATGATGCCGAACACCTCGCCGCGCTGGATCGCCAGGTCGATGCCTTGCAGCGCGGCGACAGGACCTTGCGGGCCGTCGTAGGTTTTGCCCAGGCCAATGAAGCGCACGTGAGCACGGTTCAGGTTCGGGTGCAGTTCCGTTTGTTCAGCGTCTTTGAGCTCTGGAATCTCCAGTCGCAGTTGCGTGGCTGCCGTCATATTCAGCTTTCCCAACCGGCTTGGTAGAGCTTGCCGTGGGCTTTATCCAGTGCTGCACGCACGGCCGGCGAATGCTGGTAGATGTCGACGAACTTGATCAGGCGCGGGTCGGTTTTGCTTTTCGGCTGGATCACGAACTGAATCACGTATTCCTTGTGATCGAGGCCGTCGAACAGCAGGGCGGAGCCGGCATCGAAGGTCTTCGACAAGCGGATGTAGGCCGGGTAGCCCTGAACCAGATCGGCGTCGTCATAGGCGCGTACCAGTTGCACGGCTTCGACCTGAAGGATTTTGATCTTCTTCGGATTGGCGACGATGTCTTCTTCGCTGGCCTTGTAGCCGACGCCCGGTTTTAGGGTGATCAGCCCGGCCTTGGCCAACAGTTGCAAGCCACGACCGCTGTTGATCGGGTCGTTGGCGATCGCCACGCTGGCGCCTTCCGGCAGTTCGTCGAAGTTTTTGTATTGCTTCGAGTAGAGGCCGACGTTGTTGATGATCCCCGGTGCGAACGGCACCAGGTCAAAACCGGCGGCGGCCTTGGCGTTTTCCAGGAACGGGACGTGCTGGAAGTAGTTCACGTCGATGTCGCCGGCGGCGAGGCTAACGTTGGGCGCGATCCAGTCACTGAACTCCACCAGGTCGACTTGCAGGCCTTGTTTCCTGGCTTCTTCGACGGCGGCTTCCAGGGGAATGGCGAAAGCGGCGGTGGTGCCGACCTTCAGCGGCGCGTCGGCGGCGAAGGTGATGGAGCTGAAAAGGCCGAGGGCCAAGGCCAGTGCTTTGACTGGGTGGCTGAATAGTTTTTTGGTCATGATGATTTTCCAGTCAGTGCATTGGATTGGCGATCGTTCCCACGCTCCGCGTGGGAATGCAGCCAGTGACGCTCTGCGTCACCGCCGCAAGGACGCGGAGCGTCCCGGGAGGCATTACCACGCAGAGCGTGGGAACGATCAGTTACAGGGGTTAGTGTCGGTAATGGGATCCGGTATGTTGCTCAGGCAAATGCGCCTCTGCGTGAAACAGTTTTTCCCGCAGGCTGCCGCTGTCATAAGCGGTCTTGTACGACCCGCGCCGTTGCAACTCCGGAATCACCAGGTCGATGAAATCCACATAACTCTCCGGCGTGACGATTCGCGTCAGGTTGAAGCCATCCAACCCGGTTTCGGCGATCCACGATTCCAGCTCATCCGCCACCTGCTGCGGCGAACCCACCACGGTGATGTAGCGACCACCGAGGGCGTGTTGCTCGAGTAATTTGCGGCGGGTCCAGTCGTTGTTTTGCAGGTTTTTGGTAGCGGACTGGATCGCGTTGCTCTTCACGTACTGGATCGGTTCGTCGATGTCGTACTCGGAAAAATCGATCCCGGTGGAAGCCGAGAAATGCGCCACGCCGGCCTCGGCACTGGCGTAGCTCAAGTACTCGGCGTGCTTGGCCCAGGCTGCCTCTTCGGTTTCGCCGACAATCACGTTCAACCCCATGAACACCTTGATGTCCTCAGGGTTGCGCCCGGCCTCGACGGCACTGGCGCGCACCTTGTCCACTTGAACCTTGGTCGACGGTTTGTTCTGGCCGCTGATGAACACGCACTCGGCATGCCGCCCGGCGAACAGCAAACCGCGATCCGAACTGCCGGCCTGGAACAGCACCGGTGTGCGCTGCGGCGAGGGTTCGCAGAGGTGATAACCCTCGACCTGATAGAACTCGCCCTTGTGCTCGACCTTGTGCACTTTCTCGGGCTGCGCGTAGATCCGCTGTTGCGGATCGTTAAGCACCGCGCCGTTTTCCCAGCTGCCTTCCCAGAGTTTGTAGAGCACTTGCAGGTATTCATCGGCCTGGTCATAACGACGGTCGTGTTCGACCTGTTCGCTCAAACCCATGGCTTTGGCGGCGCTGTCGAGGTAGCCGGTGACGATGTTCCAGCCGACCCGGCCACGGCTCAGGTGATCGAGCGTGGACATGCGTCGGGCGAACAGATACGGCGGTTCGTACGTCAGGTTGGCGGTGAGGCCGAAGCCAAGGTTTTTGGTGACCGCAGCCATGGCCGAGACCAGCAGCAGCGGGTCATTGACCGGCAACTGGATTGACTCTTTGAGCGGGACGTCCACCGAGTTCTGGTAGACGTCGTAGACCCCGACGATGTCGGCGATGAACAAGCCGTCGAACAGGCCACGCTCCAGCAATTGCGCCAGTTCGGTCCAGTATTCGATGGTTTTGTACTGGGTTGACGTGTCCCGTGGGTGCGTCCACAGACCATGATTGATGTGCCCGATGCAGTTCATGTTGAACGCGTTAAGCAAAATCTTTTTCTTCGCCATCAGATGGTCCCCCGCAGTGGCGGGTTTTCATCGTTGAGGTAGTAATTGCCCACCGCGTGATACTTCCAGCGCACCGGGTCGTGCAGCGTGTGCACTCGAGCGTTGCGCCAGTGACGATCCAGGCCGTGTTCAATCAAGGTTGCCTGGCTGCCGGCCAGTTCAAACAGCGTGCTGCCAGCGGCGAGGGAAATCTCGGTGCTGATGGCGCGGGCTTCGGCGACCGCAATCGACGCGGCGGCGACGGTCTCGGCGTTGGTGTCGGCCTGGGCCTTGTCGAGGAATTCGCCAGAGCGTTCCAGCAAGGCCTCGGCGGCGTGCAGGCGAATGCTCAAGTGGCCGAAGCTCTTGATGGTCAGCGGGTCCTCGATGGCTTTGTCGTTGCCGGAATCGATCCACGGCCGGGTCTTGGTGCGCACGAAGTGCAGCGCATCTTCATAGGCGGCGCGGGCGATGCCGGTGTCGATGGCGGCGTGAAGAATCTGCGCCAACGGGCCGACGGTGGTCGGGCGCTCGAACGCACTTTGAAACGGAATCACGTCTTCGGCGGCGACGTAAACATCTTCAAACACCACCGAACCGCTGCCGGTGGTGCGCTGGCCGAAGCCGCTCCAGTCGTCGATGACCGTCAGGCCCTTGGCATGACGAGGGACGAAAGCGAGTTGCTGAACGCCGTTTTCGTCCACGACCGAGGTCGGAATGCGCTGGGCATAAATCGCGCCCGTGGCGTAAAACTTGCGGCCGTTGATGCGGTAGCCGTCGCCGTCGCGAGTCAGGCTGGTAACGCGGTCATGGGCGGTTTTGGTGCCCAGTTCCGCGAGGGCATTGCCGAAGCGTTGCCCTGCCAGCACTTCGGCGTAGAGGCGTTTTTTCTGCTCTTCGCTGCCATTCACCCGCAGCACTTCGAGCGCGTAGAAATGGTTCTGCGGGATCTGGCCGAGGGAACCGTCAGCCTGGGCGATCAGCGCGATCACCTTGGCCAGGGTGACGTTGGAAACCCCGGCGCCGCCGTATTCTTTTGGCACGCTGATGCCCCAAAGGCCCGAGCGGGAAAACACTTCCAGTTCCGGGTGTGGCAAACGGCGTTCGCGGTCGCGCAGGGCGCTGTCGCGTTTGAAATCTTCGGCCAGGTCACTGGCGACGATCAGGGCTTGCTCATCGCTGGTGATGACCGCGACGTGGTGAGAAAGGGTCATGTGTTTCTCCAGAGGTCTGGTCGTTAAATCCAGGAGTGGCGAGCGGGCAGCGTGCCGTTCAGGTGATAGGTGCCGACGGCGTGATATTTCCAGCGCACCGGGTCGTGCAATGTATGCACGCGGGCGTTGCGCCAATGGCGGTCGAGGTTGAATTCGGCGAGGGTGGCGCGGCTGCCGGCCAGTTCGAAAAGCTTTTCGCTGGCCAGCAGCGAGATCTCGGTGGTCAGCACTTTGGCTTCGGCCACGGCAATCGAGGCGCGGGCGGCGGACTCGGCGGTGAGCGGCGCAGCGTTGACCTGATCGAGCACTTGCCCGGCCTTGCGCAACAACGCTTCGGCGGCGTGCAGTTCGATTTTCAGTTTGCCGATGTCGGCGATCACATAAAGGTCGTCGCTGGCCCGTTCGACCTTGGCGTCGATCCACGGCCGCGCACGGGTTTTCACGAACTCGATGGCGTCGTCGATGGCGCCCCGGGCGATGCCGGCGTCAATGGCGGCTTGAATCAGCTGCGACACGGCACCCTGAATGTTCGGGCTGTCGTTGATCTTCCAGTTATCCACCACCAGCTCGGCGTCGACCTGCACGTTGTTGAGCAAAATAGTGCCGCTGGCGGTGGTGCGTTGGCCGAAGCCCGACCAGTCATCAACGATGCGCAGCCCGGGAGTGCCGCGACGGACGAAGGCCAGAACCTGCTTGCCATCGTCGTTCAGCGCCTTGATGGCGACCCAGTGGGCGAACAGGGCGCCGGTGGAATAGAACTTCTGCCCGTTGAGGACGAAGCCGTCGCCGCTGGCGGTGATTCGCGCCTTGAGTTCAAGGGTGTTCTTGGTACCGCGCTCAGGTCCCCCGTTACCGATCCGCCAGCCGCCGAGCACGCTTTTGAACAGCTGCTTTTTTTGCGATTCAGTGGCGCTGCCGAGTAACAGGTTGAGAATGCCGAACTGGTTTTGCGGGATCTGTCCCAGTGCCGGATCGGCCGCGGAAATGATCGCGAAGACTTCGGCCAGCGTGACGAACGAAACCTGCGGGCCACCGTACTCACGCGGGATAGAAATGCTGCCCAGGCCGCTGCGGGTGAACTGTTCGATTTCCGACCACGGCAGCTTGCGCTGCTGGTCGCGTTTGGCTGCTTGCAGACGGGCGACTTGCGCCAGCTCATGGGCGGCTTTAATGGCTTGTGCGTCGTTACGCAAGACCTGCGCGGGCAACAACAACGGGGCGATGTCCAGATCACTCTGGACGATTGCATCTGCCAGACTGGACATCAGTGCCGCTCCTTGGCTGCACGCAATGCCCTGGCGATCTGCACTGGGGTGATTGTGTTCCGGACCATACCTACCTCACATCTCATGGAAACGCCGCGATGGTTGCGACGAACGAAAACAAGAATGTCCGGTGGTCCGGTGCATATACCCTAAGCGTGTATAAAAAATTAATAAACTAACTTTTAGGAATATGCATAGAAGGCGGTGCCACAGATTCATGTAGCAGCTGGCGAAGCCTGCGTTCGGCTGCGCAGCAGTCGTTAAAACAGGCGCCGCGGTTATTCAGGTTAATCGCGGATTCAGGATTTACGACTGCTGCGCAGCCGAACGCAGGCTTCGCCAGCTGCTACAAGGGATCTCAGTTTTTGCGGGGTTCGGCGGCCATGAGCATTTCTTTCGGCCGGGCCTTCAAGTACGGATTGGCGCAACCGATCTTCAGCCAGCGCGGCGGTGCCCAACGGGAGTTGTTGCCCACCCGGTCGAGGATGCAATAAGTCACTTCCAGCCGCAGGTCTTCGCCGGCTTCGAGAATGATCGCCGGCGGCACCCAGACCTGAATCGGTTGACCGACATCGCAAGCCTTGAGCTTGGGCAGGTCCATGCGCACATCGCCCCAGCGCAAGGTGATTTCGTCGTCGGCGGCCATGTTCAGGTAAGGCTCGATGGTCAACGGAACACCGCGCTTGATCTGGTTCGGATTGACGCCCTGGCGGCGAATGGTCTCGGGAATGTTCACCGGCTCCAGACTCTGGTTTTCATCGCCGCACAGCGCTGACGGTTGGCCGCCGGGGCAGTCGAGTTTGATCTGCACCCGTCTGGTGGCTGAAAGGGTGGGGCCTTGCCCGATCTGCATGATCCGGTAGTGCACACGCGAGGTGCCATTGGCGATGAAGCTCTCGGGCACACGCAATTGGACCGGTTGGCCGACATCGTCAGCCGTCAGTACTCTGGAGGCCACGTAGCAGTTATCCCAGAACAGTTCGATCAGGTCGCCTTCGTCCATGCCGGAGTAGGGCGCCACATCGATCAGCAGGTGCGCCGCTGAGGTGATGTTGATGCAGGTCTTGTGAGATTGCGCCAGAGTTGGGGCCGCAAGTTCGGGTTTGTTCGAAGTGCTTGTCATGGGATTCTCCTTGAAGCCTTGCAGCGAAAGTCCGTTTCTGAAAGTTCGAAAGGCGTGAATTACCGGGCAACAAAACTGTTCACTGTGTGTGAAATTAAATAGTGAATGAGTGCGAGGTTAATTGCCTGTTGGAGACTAGATAAGAGTGCGCTTGTATAAGTGTCAATAGAGTTTGTTAGTTAAGTATTGGATCGTGTGTTATTCAGAAAAATCCTACGCAGTGGAGTTAATAAGCTGCACCGCTCTGTCGAATTTGACCTTGTTCTATGGGCTTTTGGCGGCGGTGTCGACGGCGAAGCCCGGCACGGCGAGGGTGCGGGTCTTGGCTGGATTTTAAGCGAGGTTATTCTGTTGCAGGAGATATATATGTACCGCCTGCGGCTATAAGAATTTATCTATTGTTCAAAGAGGTGAACAAGCGAAGAGCCTATATCGAGGGTTTTGTTGGTGGGAGTGGTTGTCACTTCCATCCATGGAAGTTAACAAGTAGTGAGGCGATGTTTCAGTGCTGGGTGTTAGTCAGGAACTTGCTGAGAAACTGCTTCGTCCGTTCTTCTTTTGGATTGGCAAACAGGGCCTTGGCTTCGCCTTGTTCGACGATCACACCTTTGTCGAAAAACACCACGCGGTTCGCCACGTCCCGGGCAAAGCCCATTTCGTGGGTGACGATAACCATGGTGCGCCGCTCTTCGGCGAGGCTGCGGATGGTCGCCAGCACTTCACCTACCAGCTCCGGGTCGAGGGCTGAGGTCGGTTCGTCGAACAGAATCACTTCCGGCTCCATCGCCAGCGCGCGGGCAATCGCCACACGCTGTTGCTGACCACCGGAAAGGCGACGCGGGTACGCATCTTCCTTGCCCGCCAGGCCGACCCTGGCCATCAGCTTTTTACCCAGGGCAACGGCTTCGGCGTGCGGGATCTTCTTTACGATGATCGGGCCTTCGATAACGTTTTCCAGGGCGGTGCGATGAGGGAACAGGTTGAAGTTCTGGAACACGAAACCCACGTGCTGGCGCAAGCGTCGCACCAGGCTTTGCTGCTGGTTCAGCGGACGGCTGCCATCGATCTCGATGTCACCGACCTTGATCCGGCCGCTGGTGGGTTCTTCAAGAAAATTCAGGCAACGCAGGAACGTGGTTTTACCCGAGCCGCTAGGCCCGATGATCGCCACCACCTCACCTTCCTTCACTTGCAGATCGATGCCGTTGAGCACCACTTGACCCTTGAACTGCTTTGTCAGTTTTTCCACGACAATCATTGGGTCAGGACTCCAGATCGTGCCGATTGACCCGTGCTTCCAACTGGTTCTGCAGGTGCGAAAGCACCGTGGCCAGAACCCAGTAGATCAGCGCGGCGGCAAGGTACATGGTGAAAATTTCAAAGGTACGGGCGGTAATCAGCTGCGCCTGACGGAACAGTTCCGGCACCTGGATCGTGGCTGCCAGCGCGGTGTCCTTCACCAGCGAAATGAAGCTGTTGCCCAATGGTGGCAGGGCCGTGCGCATCGCTTGCGGCAGGATGGCCCGGCGCAGGGTTTGCGCGCGGGTCATGCCGATACTCGCGGCGGCTTCCCACTGGCCGCGCTCGATGGAGCTGATCGCGGCACGGAGGATTTCGCAGGCATAGGCCGCCATGTTCAGCGAGAAGCCGATCAGGGCCGCTGGTAGCGGATCAAGTTCGATGCCCAATTGCGGCAAGCCGTAATAGATCACGAACAGTTGCACCAGCAACGGCGTGCCGCGAAAGAACGACACGTAGATGCGGGCGATCCAGCTCACCAGTTTGAAGCGCGACAGGCGCATCAATGCCAGGCCGAAGCCCATCACCAGGCCGAAGAACATCCCGCCCAGGCTCAAGATCACCGTGTAGTACGCGCCCTTCAGCAGGAAAGGCGCGGAATCCAGCGCAAGTTGGAAAGCTTCTCCCATTATTGAGTGACGTCAGCGCTGAAGTATTTTTCCGACAGCTTTTTCAGCGTACCGTCGGCACGCAGCTTGTCGATGGCTTTGTTCACTGCAGCAAGCAACTCAGGCTCGCCTTTGCGCAGGGCAATACCGGCTTCCTGGCGGGAGAACGCTTCGCCGGCGGCGGAAGTGTCCTTGGCCTTCCTGGCGTATTCCAGCGCGGCGAGGCGGTCGATCAGAATGGCGTCGATGCGGCCAACGCGCAGGTCCTGGAACTTGGTCGGATCATCTTCGTAGGTGCGGATGTCAGCCTTGGGCACATTCTCTTTCACCCATTGCTCGTAGTTGGTGCCCAGGCCTACGCCGACTTTCTTGCCGGCCAGATCGGCGGCGGTCTTGATGGTGTCTTTGTTTTTGGTCAGGGTCAGCGCCTGAATCCCGGAAACGGTGTACGGCGTGGAGAAGTCGTACTTCTTCTTGCGCTCTTCGGTGATGGTCACCTGGTTGATCACCGCGTCCAGACGCTTGGATTCCAACGCAGCGAGGATGCCTTCCCATTTGGTCGGCTGCAATTTGACTTTCACGCCCAGCTCTTTGGCCAGGGCTTCGGAAAACTCGACTTCGAAGCCGGCCAGTTTGCCGTCGGCGTCGACGAAACTGAACGGTGGGTAAGTGCCTTCCAGACCCACGTTGATCACGCCGGCGTCTTTGATTTTTTGCAGTTGCTCACCGGCAACCGCTTGCCCCAGCAGACCGGCGCTCAGCGCCAGGCCCAGCGAACCAACCAGCAGGTTTCGACGTAGTGCGGAAAAATTCATGACAAGCCCCTGTGTTTTCTTATGAAGACGCTTTTAGGAATGTTGGCAAAATCGGGATTTGGACGACTGCGATATCCTGCCCTAAAGCAGCGTATGCGTCTCGCTGCAAATTCGCCTGCGGCGTGACTATATGCTGGCGTCTTTAGATTGGAAAATAATGAATATCAAGTTTGTTATTCTTTTTTTAGCTAAGTAATCGTCCCACGCTTTGCGTGGGAATGCAGCCCGTGACGCTCCGCGTCAATGGACGCGGAGCGTCCCTAGAGGCATTCCCACGCAGAGCGTGAGAACGATCGCCTACAAAAAGTCTTTGTAGGCGAACAATGCCGGCGCCCCGCCGGTATGCAGGAAGATGATCGGGCCATCATTGAAGCGCTGGCGCCCGATGCCATCGAGCAAACCCGCCATGGCCTTGCCGGTGTAAACCGGGTCCAGCAGCAAACCTTCCTGACCCGCCACCAGCTTCACGGCGGCCAACGTTCCGGCATTCGGTTCGCCGTAGCGCGGGCCGAAATACTCGTCCCATAACTCGACCTTGAAACTCGCCGGCAGCCTCATGCCCAGCAGCTCGGCAGTGCGTTCGGCGAGACCCTGGACTTTCGGGCGCTGGTCTTCGTCGCTGCGAGAAACCGTGACACCAATCACTGGCAAGTCCGGCAGTGCTTCATTCAGCGCCAACGCCAGACCGCTATGGGTCCCGGCGCTGCCCGAAGCCAGCACCACGGCCGCGAATGTCAGCCCGGTGTCCTTGATCTGCTCGGCCAATTCCAGCCCGGCACGCACATAACCCAAAGCGCCCAATGCGTTGGAGCCACCAATCGGCACCAGATACGGCTTCTTGCCGTTGTTGCGCAGGCGATCGGCCAGGGCCTGCAATTGTTCGTCGGCATTGTCGAGGTTTTCCACCAGCTCGATCTTGGCGTCGAACAGGTCCAGCAACAGTCGATTGCCGTTACCGACATAGTTGGCGTCGTCGGTACCCAAGGGGTTTTCCAGCAGGGCTACGCAGCCCAGGCCAAGCTTGGCCGCAATGGCGGCGGTTTGGCGCACGTGGTTGGACTGAAGCGCGCCAGCGGTGATCAAGGTGTCGGCGCCTTGTGCCAGTGCATCGGCTGCCAGGTATTCGAGTTTGCGCAGCTTGTTGCCGCCCATCGCCAGCGGCGTCAGGTCATCACGCTTGACGTATACATCGCGGCCCAGCCAGGCCGACAGGCGTTCGAGTTTTTCCAGGGCGGTAGGATGACCGAGCAAGTCGAGACGGTTAAAGCGGGCAAGCTGTTGTTTGATCATGGGGTCCGTACTGGGGGAGGGAGATGACAGGACTATAGGCACGCCTATTTAGCGGGGCAACTGCCAATCGGCCTTATGCCAAAAAGTGCTGAGCACAGCACAATCGGTTCTTAATTCGGCTTCCAGACCATGCCGTAAAGTAATCGCGGTTATCGCGGCCAGACAGTCCGGCCGCCCGTGAGGAGTTTTTACCGTGAGCGAGCGTTCCAGTCATTGGGAACTGCAGACCATCGTCAGCCAACTGCGCGCGGCGCGTGACCAGTGGCGGCTACAAAATGGCCGCGCCAGCACCGAACAGGGCGGTCGCGAGTTGCCTTCCCGAGCGGCCATGGCAGAGATTCTCGAAGCTCTCTGCGGCGCGTTGTTCCCGATGCGCCTGGGACCGGTGGATTTGCGCGAGGAGAGTGAAGACTTCTACGTCGGCCACACGCTGGACGTTGCGTTGAACGCGTTGCTGGCTCAGGCGCGACTCGAACTGCGCTACGCCGCTCGCCACAGTGCCCAGGCCGACACCGAAGTCGAGGCCAAGACGATTCAGATCATTCAGGACTTCGCCCTCGCATTGCCGGGGCTGCGCAGTCTGCTCGACACCGACGTGCTGGCGGCCTATCACGGCGATCCGGCGGCTCGCAGCGTCGATGAAGTGTTGCTGTGCTATCCGGGGATTCTGGCGGTGATTCACCATCGCCTGGCCCATCATTTGTACCGCGCCGGATTGCCGCTGCTGGCACGGATCAGCGCGGAAATCGCCCACTCGGCCACCGGCATCGACATTCACCCTGGCGCGCAGATTGGTCGCAGCTTCTTCATCGATCACGGGACGGGTGTGGTGATCGGCGAGACCGCCATCATCGGCGAGCGTGTGCGGATTTATCAGGCCGTGACGTTGGGCGCCAAGCGTTTCCCGGCAGATGAAGACGGTCAGTTGCAGAAGGGGCAGCCGCGACATCCGATTGTCGAGGATGACGTGGTGATCTATGCCGGTGCGACGATTCTGGGGCGGATCACCATCGGCAAGGGCTCGACCATTGGCGGCAATGTCTGGCTGACCCGCAGCGTGCCGGCGGGGAGCAACCTGACTCAGGCGAATCTGCAGCATGATGACGGGACGCAGAAGTAAGCCCGTAAATCTTCGCTGACTGACCCGGCCTCTTCGCGAGCAGGCTCCCACAGTGGATTGATGTTGGACACGGATCTGTGAACGACACTTCTCCCTGTGGGAGTGAGCCTGCTCGCGATTGGATTTCAAACCGAACCCGGATAATGGCATTTAGCTAATTCTCGACTGAACGAATCCTCTAAATCCCCCGTCATACCCATCCTTGAGCTAGCGTCAGATACTTACCGCCGAGCCTTGCGATTAGTCCTTAGCACCCTATTCATGTTTAACTTGAACGCTCATTCAAGTTAAACCGCCGGTTTGCTGCCCGCTCACAACAGGAGGCTTGCCTTTGCCGAGTCCGTTATTGATTGCCCTGTTTCACCCCCTTGAGGTGCACCTTTCATGAGTGCATCGCCCACCCCCGCCAGCGGTCAGGTCCGCATGAATCCGCCGGTTTTTTATTTCGCGGCGACCTTTATCTTGTTGTTCGCCGTGGTGGTCATGGCGATACCCGAACAGGCCGGTGCCTGGCTTCTGGAAGCGCAAAACTGGGCGGCCAACACGGTCGGCTGGTACTACATGCTCGCGATGACCCTGTATCTGGTCTTCGTGGTGGTCACCGCCTTGTCCGGCTACGGCAAAATCAAGCTCGGTGCCGACCACGACGAACCCGAATTCAGTTACCTGTCCTGGGCCGGCATGCTGTTCGCCGCCGGGATCAGCATCACGCTGTTCTTCTTTTGCGTATCTGAACCGCTGACCCATTTGGCGCAACCGCCGCAAGGCGAGGCCGGCACGGCGGATGCGGCGCGTCAGGCGATGCAGATTCTGTTCCTGCACTGGGGCCTGCATGGCTGGGGCGTGTTTGCCTTTGTCGGTATGGCGCTGGCGTACTTTGCGTATCGCCATAACCTGCCGCTGGCCCTGCGTTCGGCGCTTTATCCGCTGATCGGCAAGCGCATCAATGGCCCGATCGGTTACGCGGTGGACGGCTTCGGCATCATTGCCACGGTGTTCGGCCTTGGTGCCGACATGGGCTTTGGCGTGTTGCACCTCAACTCAGGTCTGGACTACCTGTTCGGCATCGCTCACACCCAGTGGATTCAGGTCGGCCTGATCACGCTGATGATGGGCGCGGCGATCATCGTCGCGGTGTCTGGCGTCGATAAAGGCGTGCGCGTGATGTCCGACATCAACATGCTGCTGGCCTGTGCGCTGCTGCTGTTCGTGTTGTTCGCCGGCCCGACCCAGCATTTGCTCAACACCTTGATCCAGAACATCGGCGACTACCTCGGCGTCTTGCCGATGAAGAGTTTCGACCTCTACGCCTACGACAAACCCAGTGACTGGCTGGGCGGCTGGACGGTGTTCTACTGGGCCTGGTGGATCGCATGGTCGCCGTTCGTGGGCCTGTTCATCGCACGGATTTCCCGTGGCCGGACCATCCGCGAATTCGTCTTCGGTGTGCTGCTGATTCCGCTCGGCTTCACCCTGGCGTGGATGTCGATCTTCGGCAACAGCGCCATCGATCAAGTCCTCAACCACGGCATGAGTGCCCTTGGCATGTCGGCCATCGATAACCCGTCGATGACCCTCTACCTGCTGCTGGAAACCTACCCGTGGAGCAAAACCGTCATCGCGGTCACGGTGTTCATCAGCTTCGTGTTCTTCGTGACATCTGCCGATTCCGGCACCGTCGTGCTGTCGACACTGTCCGCCAAGGGCGGCAATCCTGATGAAGACGGGCCGAAATGGCTGCGGGTGTTCTGGGGCGCAATGACCGCGTTGGTGACCAGTGCGCTGCTGTTCTCCGGCAGCATCGATGCGCTGAAGTCAGCGGTGGTCCTGACCTCGTTGCCGTTCTCGATGATCTTGCTGCTGATGATGTGGGGGCTGCACAAGGCGTTCTACCTGGAGTCGCAGAAGCAGATCGCTCAACTGCATTCCCTGGCGCCGGTGTCCGGATCGCGGCGAGGCGGCTGGCGTCAGCGCCTGAGTCAGGCGGTGCATTTCCCGTCACGGGATGAGGTCTATCGCTTCCTCGATACGGCGGTGCGCCCGGCGATTGAAGAAGTCTCGGCAGTGTTCGTCGAAAAGGGTTTGAAGGTGGTCACACAGCCGGACCCGGCCAACGACAACGTCAGCCTGGAAATCGGTCATGGTGAGGAGCGTCCGTTCATTTATCAGGTGCAGATGCGCGGCTACTTCACGCCGTCCTTCGCCCGTGGCGGCATGGGTTCCAAGGAACTCAACAACCGTCGTTACTACCGGGCCGAAGTGCATTTGAGCGAGGGCAGTCAGGATTACGATCTGGTGGGTTACACCAAGGAGCAGATCATCAACGACATCCTCGATCAGTACGAACGGCACCTGCAATTCCTGCATCTGGTGCGTTGATCGAGAACCGGTGGCGCCGGGCCTTTTCAGGTCTCGGCGCTCAACACCATGAACAGCACCAGCGCCGCCACCGGCACACTGAACACCACCGTGCCGATCATCAGTTCCGTACTCAGTGACTGGCCGGCGGTGACCATGCCAACGGCGCCGTTGATCAACGTCAACGCCAGCCACAGGACCACGAAGCTGTAGGTCAATGTCTGTTGGCTGAAGCCGATTTTCTCGCCGATGAACAGCATCAGCGCCAGCAGGATCAGGCCGAAAGTGATGATGATCGTGGTGTGCATGGTGGGTTCCGCCCTTCAGATGTGTGTCGCTTTTGCGGCCGCCTTCGCGAGCAGGCTCGCTCCCACAGGATTGCGACGACCTTGTGGGTGCGAGCCTGCTCGCGATAGGGGCGCTGCGGTGTCAAGTGAGCATAGTTAAACCAGCCCACCGTTGACGCGCAGGATTTGCCCGTTGACCCACGCCGAGTCCGGGCCGACCAGAAAAGACACAACGCGAGCGATGTCTTCTGGCTGAGCCAGACGTTCCAGCGGGGCCATCTTGGCGAAAGTCTGGATCTGCTCTTCGCTCTTGCCGTGCAGGAACAGGTCGGTCGCCACCGGACCGGGGGCCACGGCGTTGACGGTGATATTGCGACCGCGCATTTCCTTGGCGAACACCTGGGTCAGGGATTCCACCGCCGCTTTGCTCGCGATGTACACCGCGTAGCCCGGCAGGTTCAGGCCGACGGTGCTGCTGGAGAAGTTGATGATCCGCCCCCCAGCGTTCAGGCGGGTGGCGGCTTCACGCAGGGTGTTGAACGTGCCGCGAGCGTGGATGTTGAAGGTCTGGTCGAACAGTTCGTCAGTGTGTTGCGCCAGCGGCAGCACTTTGAGAATGCCGGCGTTGTTGACCAGCACATCGACCTTGCCCAGTTGCATTTCGGTCTCGTCGAACAGCCGGCGTACGTCGTCGGAATTGGCCACGTCAGCCTTGATCGCTATGGCCTGATGCCCGGCCTGACGCAATTCCACCACCAGTCTTGAAGCTTCGGTGGCACTGCTGGCGTAGTTGATTGCGACGGCGAAACCTTGTTTGGCCAGATGTTTGGCGATCACCGCGCCGATGCCACGGGAGGCGCCGGTCACGATGGCAACTTTCGAAGTTTGGTTCGTCATGGCGGTGATTCCTTTGAAGTTGATGGCTTGGGGTGAAGCCAGATTCACATGTTTACTCAGGCCAATAAATGCACGAGAGTTGCCTTCACTGTTCAATAATCGCCAACAATCAATCGCCAGGAGACCCGCGTGGATCAAGTCAAAGCGATGAAGGTTTTCGTACGGATCTACGAGCGCAGCAGCTTCACGCTGGCTGCCGACGACCTGAACCTGCCGCGGGCGACGCTGACCCACACGCTGAATCAATTCGAAGCCTGGCTCGGTACGCGTTTATTGGAGCGAAGCACCCGCAAGGTACGTCCTACACTGGATGGCGAGGCGTACTACCTGCGTTGCGTGCAGCTGCTGGCGGAGCTGGAAGAAGCCGAACTGGCATTCCGAAGCGTCGCCCCGAAGGGCCGATTGCGCGTGGATTTGCATGGCACGCTGGCCAGGCACTTCGTCATCCCGGCGTTGCCGCAGTTCATGGCGCGCTACCCGGACATCGAACTGTCCATCAGCGAGGCCGACCGCTTTGTCGACCTGATCGCTGAAGGCGTCGACTGCGTGCTGCGCGCCGGCACCTTGGGCGACTCCGCGCTGATCGGCCGCCGCGTTGCCAACCTGCGCCAAATCACCTGCGCCAGCCCCGCGTATTTGCGCAAATACGGCGAACCGACAAGCCTCGACGACCTGAAGCATCATCGTGCCGTGAACTACGTCTCGCGCACGACTGCCAAGTTATTTCCCTTCGAATTCATGGTTGACGGCGAGCTGAAGGAAGTCGCCATCGATGGCGCGCTTTCCGTGTTCGGCGCAGAAATTTATGCGGCGTCGGCGATCGCCGGGCTGGGCCTGATCCAGTGCCCGCATTACCGAATGGAGACGCAGATTTCCCAGGGTCTGGTGCAGGAAGTCCTGATCGACACGCCACCACCGCCGATGCCGGTTTCGGTGTTGTATCCGCACAACCGACACATGTCGCCACGGGTTCGGGTGTTTGTGGATTGGTTGGGGGAAGTGTTTGCGGGGGCTGTTTGACCTTGCTCGCTGCTCTTGATCGTTCCCACAGAGCGTGGGAACGATCATATGAAACGTTTCAGCATTTTCTCGAGTCCGAGGTTTATCGGCGTTTGTCTGGGCGTATGCTGGGCAACTTGCGAAGCAGTCGATACCAACTTCAAGACAGACAAGAGAGGATTCGATGACCTACACCGCTGCCGAAAACCGCTACGACTCCATCCCTTACCGCCGCGTGGGGCGCAGCGGGCTGGTGCTGCCGGCACTGTCTCTGGGCCTGTGGCACAACTTCGGCGACAGCACGCCGATCGACACCCAGCGATCGTTGCTGCGTACTGCGTTTGATTTGGGCATCAACCATTTCGACCTGGCCAACAACTACGGCCCGCCGTATGGCAGTGCCGAGATCAATTTCGGTCGTTTGCTGCGTGAAGACTTCAAGCAGTATCGCGACGAGCTGATCATCTCCAGCAAGGCCGGTTGGGACATGTGGGCCGGCCCTTATGGTCAGGGCGGCGGTTCGCGCAAATACGTGCTGGCCAGCCTTGATCAGAGCCTGCAGCGCCTGGGCCTGGACTACGTGGACATCTTCTATTCCCACCGCTTCGACCCGGACACGCCGCTGGAAGAAACCGCCAGCGCACTGGCCACCGCGGTGCAACAGGGCAAGGCGTTGTACATCGGTATCTCCTCGTACTCGGGGGTTAAAACCCGTGAAATGGCCGCACTGCTGAAAGAGTGGAAAGTCCCGTTGCTGATTCATCAGCCGGCTTACAACCTGCTCAACCGTTGGGTGGAAAAAGACCTGCTGGAGACGACGGATGAACTCGGTACCGGCGTGATTGCGTTTACGCCGTTGGCTCAGGGGTTGTTGACCGACAAGTACCTCAACGGTGTGCCAGCGGACGCGCGGGTCAATCGTCCCGGAGGTGATTCGTTGCAGGCGGCGCACCTGTCCGAAGCCAACATCGCTCATGTGCGTGCACTGAATGAGATCGCCAAGCGTCGCGGTCAGAGCCTGGCGCAGCTGGCATTGGCGTGGACCTTACGCGATCCGCGTGTGACGTCGGCGTTGATCGGTGCGAGCCGGCCGGAGCAGATTATCGAGAATGTCGGGGCGTTGAAGAATCTGAGCTTTAGCTCGGAGGAATTGGCGGAGATTGACCGGTTTGCCCAAGAGGGCGGGGTCAATCTTTGGGAGAAGCCTTCGACGGCTGAATGACCTCTAACTGATCGTTCCCACGCTCTGCGTGGGAATGCCTCAACGGACGCTCCGCGTTCGGCTCTTGATGGGACGCGGAGCGTCCCGGGCTGCATTCCCACGCGGAGCGTGGGAACGATCGGGTGATCGGATTACCGGAAAAACGGCACATCCCCCAACACCGTCGCCCGTTGCATCACCCGCCGCGCCGGCCGGTAGTCATCCACGGCGTAATGCTGTGTCACGCGGTTATCCCAGAACGCCACGTCGTCCTTCTGCCAACGCCAGCGGATGGTAAATTCCGGCCGTGTCGCGTGGGCAAACAGGAACTTCAGCATCACCTCGCTTTCGGTTTCCGACAGCTCATTGATCTTCGACGTGAAGCCTTCATTGACGAACAACGACCGGCGTCCGCTCACCGGATGAGTGCGAATCACCGGGTGGGACAGCGGCGGGTTTTTCCTGCGCGCTTCTTCCCACAGGGCCAAGGCTTCGGGTGTGGTGCCATAGCGCTCCAGCGGGAACGAACGAGTGAAATCGTGGGTGGCCGTCAGCCCTTCGAGCAAAGTTTTCATCGGCGCCGAAAGCGCTTCATACGCCGCGATACCGCTGGCCCACAACGTGTCGCCACCAAACTCCGGCAGCAACTTGGCACTGAGTACCGCGCCCAGGGCCGGGGTCGGCAGGAAGGTGACGTCGGTGTGCCAGATCGCGTTGTCGCGCACGTCAGTGACGGCGGTATCGAGGATCAGCACTTCGGGTTGTTCCGGCACATTCGGGTAGATCGGGTGAATGTGCAGGTCGCCGAAATTGGCGGCGAAACGCGCCTGTTGCTGCGGCGTGATCGGCTGATCGCGGAAGAACAACACTTGATGTTCGAGCAGCGCCTGCTCGATGGCATCGCGCTGTTCCAGGTTCAGCGGTTGGCTGATGTCGACGCCACTGATGTGTGCGCCGAGGGCGTAGCTTAAGGGGACGATGGTCAGGTGGCTCATGGTCTTTCTCTTCAATTCGGGGCGCCGGGCTTTTGTAGGAGTGAGCCTGCTCGCGATAGCGCAGTGTCAGGCGACATGGCTGTGGCCGATACACCGCCATCGCGAGCAGGCTCACTCCCACAGGGTTATTCACATGATGATTTTTCAGTGAGCCTGGCCATGCCACGGCACCAGTTTGCGTTGCAGGGCGCGCAAGCCCATTTCCATGGCGAAGGCTATCAGCGCAATCACCAGAATCCCCAGCACCACCACATCGGTGACCAGGAACTGCGCGGCCGACTGCACCATGAACCCCAAACCACTGGTGGCGGCGATCAATTCGGCGGCGACCAGCGTCGACCAACCCACACCCAGGCCAATCCGCACACCGGTCAAAATATCCGGCAGCGCACTCGGCAGAATCACATGGCGAATCAACTGCGCCCGGGTCGCGCCCAACGACTGCGCGGCGCGCAATTTTGCCGGGTCGACGGTACGCACGCCGGTCGCCGTAGCGATGGCGATCGGGGCGAAGATCGCGAGGTAGATCAGCAAGACTTTCGACAGCTCACCGATGCCGCACCAGATCACGATCAGCGGCAGATAAGCCAGCGGTGGAATAGGGCGGTAGAACTCGATCAGCGGATCGAGAATGCCGCGAGCAATGCGGTTGTGGCCGATGGCGATTCCAACGGGCACGGCGGTCAGCACCGCGAAGCCCAGGCCCAGACCGATTCGGCTGAGGCTCGCGCCAAGGTGCTGCCACAACGTTGAATCCATGTAGCCGGTGGTCACCAGCAGCCAGCCTTTTTGCAGCACCGCGGACGGTGGCGGCAGGAACAGCGGCTCGATCATTCCAGTGGCGGTGACGGCCCACCAAATGGCAATGAGAGCGACCAGTGTCAGCATGCTGATCCAGCGCGTGTTCAAACTGCGACGCAGCGGGATTACCATCGAGCCCGGTTTCACCGTCGCGGCGGGAATTTCATAGCTGCTCATGCGCGCTCCTGCCGCTGGGCGGCGCTGCGTTGGGAGAACACTTTGGCGAGCACGTGTTCGCGGGTTTCGATAAAGCGCGGGTCGGACTTGATTGCCCGAGCGGACTCACCGGCGGCGTAACGCTGACCGAAATCCAGGCTCAGGCGTTCGACGATTTGCCCTGGATTCGGCGCCAGCAGAATCAGGTCCGTGGCGAGAAACACCGCTTCTTCGATGTCGTGAGTAATCAGAAAAACCGGTTTTGTGGTGCGCTGCCAGACTTGCAGCAACAGCTCCTGCATCTGTTCGCGGGTGAAGGCATCGAGGGCGCCGAAGGGTTCGTCCATCAGCAAAACCCGCGGATCAGCCGCCAGGGCACGGGCCAGGCCGACACGTTGCTTCTGCCCGCCTGAAAGCTGCCAGATCCGGCGGTTTTCGAAGCCGGAAAGGTCCACCAACGCGAGCATTTCCCGGGCGCGGAATTCACGTTTGTCTCGGGAAATGCCGGCCAGTTCCAGACCGAAACCGACGTTGGCCAGCACGTCCTGCCAGGGCAGCAGGGCATCGTCCTGGAACACCACGCCGCGTTCGGCGCTCGGGCCTTTGACCGGCACGCCATCGAGGGTGATGCGCCCGGCGCTGGGCTCGACGAAACCGGCAATCAGGTTCAACAGCGAAGTCTTGCCACTGCCGGACGGGCCGAGGGCGACCAGCAATTGCCGGGGCCCAAGGCTCAGGGAAATATCCGCCAGTACCGGTTCGGCGGCGCCGGGGTACTGTGCGCTGATGCGCTCCAGCTGAAGCAAAGCCATCGCAGTTAACTCCGATCAGTTGGTGATGTACTTGGCGCTGACGTAAGGGGCGTAATCGGGCAGTACGGCGTCAACCTTGCCTTGTTCTTTCAGGAACGCGGCGGTGTCGGTGATGGCCTTGGTGGTCGGCGCGCCGAGGGTGATCACCTGATCTGCCGCCAGCGGGAAGACGTTGCCTTGCAGCAGCAATGGGATGTCGCTGGCCTTGGCGCCGGAGAGTTTCACCAGTTTGTCGACGTTGGATTGATTGGCGAGCCAGGCTTTCGGGTCTTTGCGGTAGTCGGCGTAGGCATCGAGGGTCACTTTGGCGAACGCGGTGACGATTTCCGGGTGCTTCTCGGCGAAGTCTTTACGCACGATCCACGCATCGAAGGTCGGCGCGCCGAACTTGGCCAGTTCGCCGGAGGTGATCAGCACTTTGCCGTTTTCCTTGGCCACTCCGAGGGCTGGGTCCCACACGTAAGTGGCGTCGATGTCACCGCGTTTCCACGCGGCAATGATGGCTGGCGGGGCAAGGTTGAGGACGGTGACCTTCGAGGGGTCGATGTTCCAGTGCTTCAGTGCGGCCAACAGGCTGTAGTGGCCGGTGGAAACGAACGGCACGGCGATCTTCTTGCCGATCAGGTCCTGCGGGGTTTTGATCCCTGAACCGTCGCGGGCCACCAGGGCTTCAGCGGCGCCGATCTGCGTGGCGATGAGGAAGGTTTCTACCGGGACTTTGCGAGTGATTGCCGCCGTCAGGGGGCTGGAGCCGAGGTAGCCGATCTGCACGTCGCCGGAAGCGATGGCGGCGATGATGTCGGCGCCGTTGTCGAATTTGCGCCAGTCGATTTTGGCGTTGGTGGCTTTCTCGTACGCGCCGTCGGCCTGGGCGACTTTCGCCGGGTCTACGGTGGTCTGGTAGGCGACGGTGACGTCAGCCGCCTGGGCAAAGAAACTCACCGCAGCCAGAGACGCGGCGGCCAGGAGGCGAAGGGGGAAAGTCAGTTTCATTGAGAAGCTCCTTTTCAGACGACCGAGAGGCGGCGTGAAAAGAAGACTAAATGATCTAAGAATCCGAAAATAAATAACTTTTTCGAATGAGCTTATGAGCGGAAAATTCTAAGCAGGTACCCTGTGGCGAGGGGGCTTGCCCCCGTTGGACTGCGTAGCAGTCCCAAAACCGACACCCCCCATATTTCGGAAAAACCGAGTCGCCTGCATTACGACTGCTTCGCAGCCGGACGGGGGCAAGCCCCCTCGCCACAGGGGACTTGCACTGGGAGATTAGTTGCTGATCGCCAGAATGCTCGCCTGATACGACCCGACAAACACATCGAAATCGCCGACTTCGTTCTGCTCCAGCTCAATCTGCTCGGCCAGCGACGAACGCGCCCGCTCTTCAAATTTCGCCTGGTCCTCGCTTGAAAGCGGCTCGCTGCGGAAAAACTCCGCATGCACCTGGCTCTGACGCAGGGAGAACTGAGCAAAGCTCTCCTTGTGCTCAGCCATCGCCGCCAGCACCTGGGCCGATGGTGTCAGGGATGGATCCTTGACCTTGGCCAGTTGGGCATCCAGCGCCTTGCTATGCGCGTCGCCGCCATGACTCTGATCCAGCATCGCCGCCAGGGGTGCAATCTTCTCCAGCAACTCGCTGGCCCACTCTTTCAGGTCCACCGGATGGCCGTCGCGTTGCAGTTGCAGGCCCGGACGGCGACCTTCCTTGACCACGCTGAGGAAGTTCGAGGTCGCGTTGCTGCACGAGGTATTGGTCAGCAGCGGGCTGTCGTTCAGCGCGCAATACAGCAGGAATGCGTCGAGGAACCGCGACTCCGGCAGGTCGATGCCCATCGGCAGGAACGGGTTGATGTCCAGGCAACGCACTTCGACGTACTGAATGCCGCGAGCCACCAGCGCCTGGATCGGCCGTTCGCCGGTGTAAGTCACGCGTTTCGGGCGGATGTTGGAGTAGTACTCGTTTTCGATCTGCAGGATGTTGGTGTTGAGCTGAACCCACTCACCGTCCTGGTGCGTGCCTATTTCGACGTAGGGCGCGTAAGGCGTGGCGACCGCTTTGCGCAGGCTGTCGGTGTAGCTCGCCAGATCGTTGTAGCAAGGGGTCAAGCCGGCCTGGGCGTTGCTCTGGTAACCCAGGTCACTCATGCGCAGGCTGGTGGCGTACGGCAGGTACAAAGTGTCCGGGTCCAGTTGTTCCAACTGGTGCGAACGACCACGCAGAAAACCGGCGTCCAGCGCAGGCGAAGCACCGAACAGGTACATCAACAGCCAGCTGTAGCGGCGGAAGTTGCGGATCAGCGCGATGTAGGCCGACGACTGATAGTCGCGGTCGGTGCCGACAAAACCTTCAGCCTCTTTAAGCAGCGGCCAGAGCTTTTCCGGCAAGGAAAAGTTGTAGTGAATCCCGGCAATGCACTGCATGGTCTTGCCGTAGCGCAGGGCCAGGCCCTTGCGGTAGACGTACTTGAGCTGACCGATGTTGGAGGTGCCGTAATAGGCAATCGGGATGTCTTCCTCGGCCGGCAATGGGCACGGCATCGATGGACTCCACAGGTACTCGTTGCCGAGCTTGCTGTAGGCAAAACGGTGAATGCTGTCGAGGCTCGCCAGGGTGTCCGCCGGGTCGGGCAGGGCGGGCGTGATGAACTCCAGCAGCGACTCGGAATAGTCGGTGGTGATTTGTTCATTGGTCAGCGCGGAACCCAATGCTTCCGGGTGCGGCGTTTGCGCCAGGCGACCTTCACTGGTCACGCGCAGGCATTCACGTTCGATGCCGTGAAGGCACTGTTCGAGCAGAGAGAGGTTAGCGCGCTCGCCGAGCAGAGCCAGGCGGCGGTTGAGAAGTTCGCTCAAGTTGGATTCCTTCACGCGTCAGTCGCCCCAATATGGGGGTGGGCAAGACGGTCTACAAGGGTGAAGTTGAAACTGGCGTTTTCGCCTGGTTTTGGATCGCCACAATCCCTGTGGGAGCGGGCCGTGGCGAGGGGGCTTGCCCCCGTTTGAGTGCGTAGCACTCACAAGATCCTTGAACATCCGAGATTTTGGGGCTGCTTCGCAGCCCAACGGGGGCAAGCCCCCTCGCCACAGGCGCTCCCACAGGAAACACCGACGCTGCGGTCACAGCGTCGAAATTAACTCAAATCGATGGCATTCATCTACAGGACAGCGAACGTGCCTTGTGCTTTTGCGACGAGTTTGTCGCCTTGCATCACATCGGCTTCGACCACCAGCGTGCGGCGGCCCGGGTGGATCACCCGCGCCGTGCACATCACTTCACCGTCGGCGACGGCGCGAATGTAGTTGATCTTGCACTCGATGGTCGCGCTCTGCTGGTCAAAACCATGGGTGCTGGAACAGGCCAGCCCCATGGCAATGTCCACCAGGCTGAACAAGGCCCCGCCGTGCAGTTTGCCGCCGCGATTGCGCAGTTCTGGCGCAAGCCCCAGGGCGACTTGCGCCACCCCGGTTTCCAGGCTGTGCAAGCGACATCCCAGCAACTTGAAAAAAGCGCTTTCGGTCAGCCCGGCCGGGATCTCCATCAGCGTTTCTTCAACTGCTTGGCGTTGGCGAACAGCGAAGCCATGGCGTTGTTGGCCGGGGCCGCCGCCGTGGTTTCTTTACGCGGCGCGGTGTTCTGGGACTGGCGTGGCGCCGAACCCGGACGTGCACCACGGGCACCGTCGATTTTCTCGCCCGGTGTGTCGCTCATGCGCATCGACAGGCCAACGCGTTTGCGCGGGATGTCGACTTCCATGACCTTCACTTTCACCACGTCGCCGGCCTTCACCGCTTCACGCGGATCCTTGATGAACTTCTCCGAAAGCGCAGAGATATGCACCAAACCGTCCTGATGCACGCCGATGTCGACGAAAGCACCGAAGTTGGTCACGTTGGTCACCACGCCTTCGAGGATCATCCCCAGCTCCAGGTCCTTGAGGTCTTCGACGCCTTCCTGGAACTCGGCGGTCTTGAACTCGGGACGCGGGTCGCGGCCAGGTTTTTCCAGCTCTTGCAGGATGTCGGTGACCGTTGGCAGACCGAAGGTTTCGTCGGTGTACTTTTTCGGATCAAGACGCTTGAGGAAGCTGGCGTCGCCGATCAGCGAGCGAATATCGCGGTCGGTCTCAGCGGCGATGCGCTGGACCAGCGGATAGGCTTCCGGGTGAACCGCAGACGAATCCAGCGGGTTGTCACCGTTCATGACGCGCAGGAAGCCAGCGGCCTGTTCGAAGGTTTTCTCGCCCAGACGCGCGACTTTCTTCAACGCCGCACGGGTTTTGAACGCGCCGTGTTCGTCGCGGTGGCTGACGATGTTTTGCGCCAAGGTCGCGTTGAGGCCGGAGATACGGGCCAGCAGCGCCACGGAGGCAGTGTTGACGTCGACGCCCACGGCGTTTACGCAGTCTTCGACCACCGCGTCCAGGCCGCGTGCCAGTTTCAGCTGCGACACGTCGTGCTGGTACTGGCCGACGCCGATGGATTTCGGATCGATCTTCACCAGCTCAGCCAGTGGATCCTGCAGGCGACGGGCAATCGACACCGCGCCACGGATCGACACGTCGAGGTCCGGGAATTCCTTGGAGGCCAGTTCCGACGCCGAGTAAACCGATGCGCCGGCCTCGGAGACCATGACTTTGGTCATCTTCATGGCGGGGTATTTTTTGATCAGCTCAGCGGCCAGCTTGTCGGTTTCACGGCTGGCGGTGCCGTTGCCGATGGCGATCAGGTCCACGGCATGCTTGGCGCACAGGGCGGCCAGAATCGCGATGGTCTGGTCCCACTTGTTGTGCGGTACGTGCGGGTAAACCGTGGCGTGATCCAGCAGCTTGCCGGTGGAATCGACCACGGCCACCTTGCAACCGGTACGCAGGCCCGGGTCGAGCCCCAATGTGGCGCGAGGACCCGCCGGCGCCGACAGCAGCAAGTCGTGCAGGTTATGGGCGAACACGTTGATCGCTTCGGTTTCTGCGCCGTCGCGCAGTTCGCCCAGCAGGTCGGTTTCGAGGTGGGTGTAGAGCTTGACCTTCCAGGTCCAACGCACCACTTCGCCCAGCCATTTGTCGGCGGCGCGGTTCTGGTTCTGGATGCCGAATTGCTGGCCGATCATGCCTTCGCACGGGTGCATGGCGCCTGGCAATTCGTCGCCGACTTTCAGCGCCGAACTCAGAATGCCTTCGTTGCGGCCACGGAAAATCGCCAGCGCGCGGTGCGACGGCATGCTTTTGAGCGGTTCATCGTGTTCGAAGTAGTCGCGGAACTTGGCGCCTTCCTCTTCTTTGCCGGCGATGACGCGGGCGCTGAGGATGGCTTCCTGCTTGAGGTAGCTGCGCAGCTTGTCCAGCAGGCCGGCGTCTTCGGCGAAGCGTTCCATCAGGATGTACTTGGCGCCTTCGAGGGCGGCCTTGACATCGGCGACGCCTTTTTCGGCATCGACGAAGCGCGCGGCTTCAGCGTCTGGCGTCAGGGTCGGGTCGTTGAACAGGCCGTCGGCCAACTCGCCGAGGCCGGCTTCCAGGGCGATCTGGCCCTTGGTGCGGCGCTTCTGCTTGTACGGCAGGTACAAGTCTTCGAGGCGGGTCTTGGTGTCGGCGAGCTTGATGTCGCGTTCGAGTTGCGGGGTCAGTTTGCCCTGCTCTTGAATGCTGGCGAGGATGCTGATGCGCCGTTCGTCGAGTTCTCGCAGGTAGCGCAGACGCTCTTCCAGATGACGCAACTGGATGTCATCGAGGCTGCCGGTCACTTCTTTCCGGTAGCGGGCGATGAAAGGCACCGTGGAGCCTTCATCGAGTAGCGCGACGGCCGCTTCGACCTGTTGTGGGCGGACGCCGAGTTCCTCGGCGATGCGGCTGTTGATGCTGTCCATAAAACCACCTGACAAATTGTGAAAGCAGGCTCGCAGGCGCAGAGATAAGGCCTCGGCGAGTCTGGTTGAGCGGCCTGGCCTGCGCCGCTACCTGGATCAACAGGCATCCCGTTGACCCGTGAAATCGAACAATTACTGCCTGCGCCATGAAAATAAAAAACGGCCACCTACAGTAATGATCAGACGTTGCCTGACACAAAAGGCCGCGCATTATAACCAGCGTTCTGTCATTCGGGGGCATCGCAGGCTGTAGGCATAAGGGCCGGATTTGTGGCGATGAAGGAAAAATCTGCTAACAATGCACACGGTGCGTATAACGGCAGCTACGCCATAATGCGCGCCGAGATCAAAGGAGCATCTAATGAGCAGCACTGCAAACATTGCTGAAGGCGAAAAAATTCTTATTGTTGACGACGATCCAGGGCTGAGCAGCCTGCTGGAACGTTTTTTCGTCAGCAAGGGCTACCGCGCCCGCGCCGTCCCGAACACGGAACAAATGGATCGCCTGCTGGCGCGTGAAGTGTTCAACCTGGTCGTCCTCGACCTGATGCTGCCCGGCGAAGACGGCTTGACCGCTTGCCGCCGCCTGCGCACCGCGAACAACCAGATTCCGATCATCATGCTGACCGCCAAGGGCGATGAGCTGAGCCGCATCAAGGGCCTGGAACTGGGCGCCGACGATTACTTGGCCAAGCCGTTCAACCCGGACGAGCTGATGGCTCGTGTCAAAGCGGTCCTGCGTCGTCAGTCGGCTCCGGTACCGGGCGCTCCGGGCAGCGAAGACGAAAGCGTGACCTTCGGTGACTACGAACTGTCCCTGGCGACCCGCGAGCTCAAGCGCGGCGACGAAGTGCACATGCTCACCACCGGTGAATTTGCGGTGCTCAAGGCGTTGGTCATGAACGCCCGTCAGCCACTGACCCGCGACAAGCTGATGAACCTGGCCCGTGGCCGCGAGTGGGACGCCCTGGAGCGCTCCATCGACGTACAGATTTCACGCCTGCGCCGGATGATCGAGCCCGATCCGTCCAAGCCGCGTTACATCCAGACAGTCTGGGGCGTGGGTTACGTGTTCGTTCCGGATGGCGCCGCCACCAAGTGATCGGCGATTTGTAGGAGCGGGTCTTGCGGGCAACGGGTCAGATGACTTTGCTCGCAGACTCGCGATCCGCAATATGCGAGCATCGCTCGCTCCTGCAAGTGTGTAGCGGTTATCCATGAAAACCCCCGTTTGGTTCCCCCAGAGTTTCTTCTCCCGCACCCTTTGGCTGGTGCTGATCGTCGTGCTGTTCTCCAAGGCGCTGACCCTGGTTTATCTGTTGATGAACGAAGACGTGCTGGTGGACCGCCAATACAGCCACGGCGTCGCCCTGACGCTACGCGCCTATTGGGCGGCCGATGAAGAAAACCGCACGAAGATTGCCGATGCCGCGACCCTGATCCGGGTAGTCGGTGCTGGCGTGCCGGAAGGTGAGCAACACTGGCCTTACAGCGAGATCTATCAGCGGCAGATGCAGGCAGAGCTCGGTGCCGACACTGAAGTCCGATTGCGCATGCATTCGCCGCCGGCCCTGTGGGTTCGGGCGCCAAGCCTGGGTGATGGCTGGTTGAAAGTGCCGCTTTATCCGCATCCGTTGCGCGGCCAGAAAATCTGGAACGTACTCGGCTGGTTCCTCGCTATCGGCCTGCTGTCCACTGCCTCGGCGTGGATCTTCGTCAGCCAGCTCAATCAACCTTTGAAACGTCTGGTCTATGCCGCGAGGCAACTCGGCCAGGGCCGCAGTGTGCGTCTGCCGATCAGCGACACGCCAAGTGAAATGACCGAGGTTTACCGCGCCTTCAACCAGATGGCGGAAGACGTCGAGCAGGCCGGCCGCGAGCGCGAACTGATGCTCGCCGGGGTGTCGCACGACTTGCGCACGCCACTGACCCGTTTGCGGCTGTCCCTGGAGCTGATGGGCGACCACAGCGACCTGACGGACGATATGATCCGCGACATCGAAGACATGGACGCGATTCTCGACCAGTTCCTGGCGTTCATTCGCGATGGTCGTGACGAGTCGGTGGAAGAGGTGGACCTGAGTGATCTGGTGCGCGAAGTCGCGGCGCCATACAACCAGAACGAAGAGAAAGTGCGCCTGCGCCTGGAGCCGATCCAGCCGTTTCCATTGCGTCGGGTATCAATGAAGCGGCTGCTGAACAACCTGATTGGCAACGCCTTGCATCACGCGGGCAGCGGGGTTGAGGTGGCGGCTTATGTGTCCGGGGACACCAGCGCGCCGTATGTGGTGCTGAGTGTCATGGACCGTGGGGCGGGGATTGATCCGTCGGAGCTGGAGGCAATCTTCAACCCGTTTACGCGAGGTGATCGAGCCCGTGGCGGAAAGGGAACCGGGTTGGGGCTGGCGATCGTGAAGCGGATTGCTTCGATGCATGGCGGGAATGTTGAGTTGCGCAATCGGTCCGGTGGCGGGCTTGAAGCGCGGGTGCGGTTGCCGCTTGGGTTGATGCTGCCGCGGGATGCCGTCTAACCCGATCGTTCCCACGCTCTGCGTGGGAATGCCTCTTCGGACGCTCCGCGTTCGGCTCTGGAGGGGACGCGGAGCGTCCCGGGCTGCATTCCCACGCAGAGCGTGGGAACGATCACCGAGTCAGCTTCAGCCCTTGCCTTTGGTGCGCGTCATATTCGGCCCACCATTCTTCTCAAGATGCTCAATGATGATCCCCGCCACGTTCTTGCTGGTGGTGGTTTCAATCCCTTCAAGCCCCGGCGACGAATTCACTTCCATCACCAGCGGCCCGTGATTGGAACGCAGGATATCCACACCCGCCACCGCCAACCCCATGACCTTCGCCGCGCGCAACGCCGTCATGCGTTCTTCCGGTGTGATCTTGATCAGGCTGGCACTGCCGCCGCGATGCAGGTTGGAGCGAAACTCCCCGGGCTTGGCCTGGCGTTTCATCGCCGCGATCACCTTGTCGCCCACCACGAAGCAGCGAATGTCCGCGCCGCCGGCTTCCTTGATGTATTCCTGAACCATGATGTTCTGCTTCAGGCCCATGAAGGCCTCGATCACCGACTCCGCCGCCGTGGCCGTTTCACACAGCACCACGCCGATGCCCTGGGTGCCTTCCAGCACCTTGATCACCAGCGGCGCGCCGTTAACCATCTCGATCAAGTCGGGAATGTCATCCGGGGAGTGCGCAAAACCGGTGACCGGCAAACCGATCCCCCGGCGCGACAGCAATTGCAGGGATCGCAGTTTGTCCCGAGAACGGGCGATGGCCACCGATTCATTGAGTGGAAACACGCCCATCATTTCGAACTGACGCAACACCGCGCAGCCATAAAACGTCACCGACGCGCCGATCCGCGGGATCACCGCATCGAAACCCTCCAGCGGCTTGCCGCGGTAGTGGATCTGCGGCTTGTGGCTGGCGATGTTCATGTAGGCGCGCAAGGTGTCGATCACCACCATTTCATGGCCACGCTCGGTACCGGCTTCGACCAGACGACGGGTGGAATACAGACGCGGGTTCCGCGACAGCACAGCGATCTTCATGCAACACCTGTGGAGAAGGTAGATACCGGGAACACCGGCTTGTCTTGTACGTACTTGATGCCCGGATTGACCACCAACTGGCCGTCGATCAAGGCTTTGGAACCGAGTAACAGGCGATAACGCATGGACTTGCGGCAGGCGAGCGTGAATTCGACCCGCCAGACCCGATCACCGAGGGCCAGGGTAGTGCTGACCACGTAACGCATCTGCGCGTGGCCGTTGGAGCTTTTGATGGTTTTCATCGTCACCAGGGGGGCTTCGCAGCGCCGGTGACGCAGTTGCACCACCGTGCCCAAGTGAGCAGTAAAGCGCACCCACTGTTCCCCGTCGCGCTCGAACGGTTCGATATCAGTGGCATGCAGGCTGGAGGTGCTGGCGCCGGTGTCGATTTTTGCGCGCAGGCCTGCGACTCCCAAGTCTGGGAGCGCCACCCACTCGCGCAGACCGACAACGGTCAAATGGTCAAATGTCTTCAAAGGTGCTCAACCGGTAGAAACCGCTCAGGCCGCACGCGGCCGAATTCGCGGTATTCACGCAGAATAATGGGTAAAAGGCGACAGATATCTACGGCCCGGATTTCCAGCCCTCAAGGGAGGCGCTGGAACGTGTGCATTGTAATCCGAGCCGGCGTAATTCATGGCACGACAGAAACGGTAGTACAGTTCAGCAATATTTCAGAATGAGGAAATTCCATGGCACAAAAAAGCGAAGAGGACGACAAAGTCCGTCTCGATAAATGGTTGTGGGCCGCGCGTTTTTATAAAACACGCGCCTTGGCCAAGGCGGCGATTGAAAGCGGCAAGGTGCATTGCCGGGGCGAGCGCTGCAAACCGGGCAAGGAACCACGAATCGGCGACGAGTTTCAGATTCGTACTGGGTTCGAAGAGCGCACGGTGGTGGTTCAGGCGCTGTCGATCGTACGCCGTGGCGCGCCAGAGGCTCAGGCGCTCTATGCCGAAACCGACGCCAGCATCGCCAAGCGCGAGGCGGCTGCGGCCATGCGCAAGTCCGGTGCGCTGGGCGTGAGCACTGATGGCAAACCGAGCAAGAAGCAGCGACGGGATTTGTTCAAGTTTCGTGGAAGCAGTAACGACGAGTAAGTCAGTTAACTTCTGTATTGCCTGTGAAGCAGCCTTCGTCGGATCGCCGCCCGGAGCCAGTTCGCTCCCACAGGTACGCGCAGTCCTGGGAGCGAGACTTGCAATTGCCCAACCGTGTAGCCATATCGGGTTAATCGCCGGCAGCGCGTTGGATGGGTGAAAGTGCCATTCGTCGAAAACCACCCACAGCTGCTGAGCCGTAGGCCATAACCAGAAAGCCAGCAGCGCCAGAGGCAAGAAACTGCATAAGCGCCCCGGCATGCGTTCCACCTTGCTTGGAACAAACCCGGATTGTTCTTAAAATGCCGCTCACGGCTGAACATCGCGCACCAAAACGGTGCTGCAGAGACGCAATTTCTCGCTGTCAGAAATCATTTTGTCATTACCTCAGATACCCAGACCTATGACCGATCTACCGGATACCGACTACACCCAACGCTTCATCTTCGATGACAGCGACACCCGCGGCGAGCTGGTGGCGTTGGAGCGTAGCTACGCCGAAGTCCTCGCTAAACACCCGTACCCGGAGCCGGTGGCACAACTGCTCGGCGAACTGATGGCGGCGGCGTCGTTGTTGGTCGGCACCTTGAAGTTCGATGGCTTGCTGATTCTCCAGGCCCGTTCCGATGGCCCGATCCCGCTGCTGATGATCGAATGCTCCAGCGAGCGCGAAATCCGTGGCCTGGCCCGATACGAAGCCGACCAGATCGCCCCCGACGCGACCCTCGCCGACCTGATGCCCAACGGCGTATTGGCGCTGACCGTCGACCCGACCCAAGGCAAGCGTTATCAGGGCATCGTCGACCTCGACGGCGCAACCCTGTCGGAGTGCTTCACCAACTACTTCGTGATGTCGCAACAAGTCGGCACGCGTTTCTGGTTGTACGCCGATGGTCGTCGCGCCCGTGGCCTGCTGCTGCAGCAACTGCCTGCTGATCGGTTGAAAGATGAAGAAGAACGCGCCGCCAGCTGGCAGCACCTCACCGCGCTGGCCAGCACCCTGACCGCCGATGAATTGCTGAGCCTGGACAACGAAACCATCCTCCATCGGCTCTACCACGAAGAGCAGGTTCGTCTGTTCGATGTGCAGAAATTGCGCTTCCGTTGCAGCTGCTCGCGCGAACGTTCTGCCAATGCGCTGGTCAGTTTGGGTCTGGAAGATGCCCAGTCGCTCGTGATCGAACATGGCGGCAACATTGAGATCGACTGTCAGTTTTGCAACGAGCGCTACCTGTTCGATGCCGCCGATATCGCTCAATTATTCGCTGGAGCGGGTGTCGATACACCGTCAGATACCCGGCACTAAAACGGTTCAGCGCAGGTAAATTCACTGGTTTGTGCCGGAATAACGCCGTTCTGACGGGAGGGCCCTACTATTTTTGGGCTTTTCTGGCATAATCCGGCCCACTTTTTGTCGCGGTAGTAGTGCACGACTTTCTACTACAAAACGTTTGGAGCACACTCGGCCAATGGCCGACGGGGAATCTCATGACGCAAGCCAATAACGCCGTGTACACCGATCTGAGTGTTGATGATCTGGTAAAAGAAGCTCTGAGTCGCGGTGAGGGCGAGCTTGCCGATACCGGCGCGCTGGTTGTTCGCACCGGTCACCGCACCGGCCGCTCGCCAGTCGATCGTTTCATCGTTGACGAACCGTCCACCTCGGCTTCCATCGCCTGGGGCCCGATCAACCGCAAGTTCCCGGCCGACAAGTTCGATGCCCTGTGGGACCGCGTTGAAGCGTTCAACAACGCGCAAGATCATTTCGTTTCCCATGTGCATGTAGGTGCGTCCGAAGACCACTACCTGGCCGTGAAGATGACCACCCAGACTGCCTGGCAGAACCTGTTCGGCCGTTGCCTGTTCATCAACCCGCAAAAGTACAACCCGGCTGGCCGTGATGAGTGGCAAGTGCTCAACGTTGCCAACTTCGAGTGCGTGCCAGAGCGTGACGGCACCAACTCCGACGGTTGCGTGATCCTTAACTTCGCTCAGAAGAAAGTGCTGATCGCCGGCATGCGTTACGCCGGTGAAATGAAGAAAGCCATGTTCTCGGTGCAGAACTACCTGCTGCCGGCTGCCGACGTACTGCCAATGCACTGCGCCGCCAACATCGGCGAAGCGGGCGACGTGACCCTGTTCTTCGGTCTGTCCGGCACCGGCAAAACCACCCTGTCCGCCGATGAAAGCCGTTACCTGATCGGTGACGACGAGCACGGCTGGGGTGAAGGCGTTGTCTTCAACATCGAAGGCGGCTGCTACGCCAAATGCATCGACTTGTCCGAGAAGAACGAGCCGGTCATCTGGAAAGCCATCAAGCACGGCGCAGTCCTGGAAAACGTCGTTATCGACGACGCCAAGCACGCCGATTACACCGATGTCAGCCTGACCCAGAACAGCCGCGCCGCCTACCCGCTGGAGCACGTTGCCAAGCGCTCCGAGAAAAACCTCGGTGGCGAGCCAAACGCTGTGATCTTCCTGACCTGCGACCTGACCGGCGTGCTGCCGCCAGTGTCGATCCTCAGCGAAGAACAAGCGGCCTACCACTTCCTGTCCGGCTACACCGCACTGGTGGGCTCGACCGAAATGGGTTCCGGCAGCGGCATCAAATCGACCTTCTCCACCTGCTTCGGCGCACCGTTCTTCCCGCGTCCGGCCGGCGAATACGCAGAACTGCTGATCAAGCGCATCCGCGGCTTCGGCTCCAAGGTCTACCTGGTCAACACCGGCTGGACCGGCGGCGGCTACGGCGTCGGCAAACGCTTCAACATCCCGACCACTCGCGGCGTGATCGCAGCGATCCAGAGCGGCGCGTTGATCGGCGTTGAAACCGAGCACCTCGACACCATCAACCTCGACGTGCCACTGGCCGTACCGGGCGTTGAAACCGGCCTGTTGAACCCACGCAACACCTGGGCTGACAAGGCTGCTTACGATGAAGCGGCTAAAGCACTGGCTGGGTTGTTTGTTGAAAACTTCAAGAAGTTTGAAGTGAGCGACGCGATCAAGGCTGCTGGGCCTAAGCTGTAAGGCTTGGATTTAGCGAATGAAAAAGCCGCCCTTCGGGGCGGCTTTTTTATATCAAAAAAAACATGCATCAAGTCTTGGCATAACGAAACCGACCTTTTATTTCTTCGGCTAAGAACTGCCCCTTGGAAGGTGCATTTCTCAACGCATCAAATACATTCTGAGGCACATCAAAGTAATCATACAAACTTCCGTTTTTGAACTCTACTTTCAAAACGCTTGTGTTTTCATCAAAGCCGATCCGGGCTAAGTTAGAAGACTCTGGTGTAGATTGCCATTCCATTTCTCACTCTCCTTGTTCATTTGACGTGTCTGCAGCAGGATTTGTTGCAGGGGATTGATGCTCATAGTGCGGAGTCTGTTTTCGCCATTGTCTAACCATCGCAGAGTAATCGTTAGGGTCACGGCGTTGTCCCCAACCTGCGGGTCCTTCATAAGCGATTTGGTTTTGATCGAGTAAGCTTCTTACTACCACCTTTGGATCAACGCTATCCGGTCGACGATTGGGCGGAGGGGGTGTAATTAAGGTGCGTACAGGCAGGCTTACTGCTTCGCCAACAATAATGGCCTCGCCAGTTCTCAGAACGGGCAGCATATCAAATAATCCCTTCAAGTTGTCGGAAGCTGCACTGGATATATGTCCGCGATCAACTTCGTTCGATAATCTAAGGGCGAAAATAGTGCCACATTGCGAAAGTATGGTGGAGTCAATTTCAGAAGGGCGTTGACTTACAATCATCATTCCGACTCCGTACTTACGACCCTCTTTAGCTATTTTCCTTACGGCGGCAGCCGCCATGCCTGAGTTTTCTTTGGATAAGTAAGTGTGAGCTTCTTCTAAAACTAACAATAAAGGACGCTCGCGGCCACCTTCGGGTAAGTTTCTCGACCAAAAAATCGCATCATACAAAACACGTAAAAGCGCTCCAATAAGATCATTGAGAATAGAAGAAGGGATTCCGGATAGGTCGAGTATAGTTATCGGGGTTGGTCCTCCAATCCAGCTCTGAAGAACCATATCCAGATCGGAAGCTGTTCTGCCATCAATGTTAGGGAGCCAGTCTCCAGGGTTGAATATAAACGCTAGCCTAGGGTCTCGTAACTTTGAGGCTAGCCCTGCGAGTGGTTGCTTCATGCCAATAGCATCTCTGCTCAACTGCACTCGCTCGTTTGCAGGTCCAGTTGTTTTGACTGTTCGGTAGAGTGGTGGAGTAACCGACATCGCATCGCCCAATTCAACAGGCGTTCCTAAAGCGTCTAAAACATAGGCTGGATCAACTTCGTCGGTGGCACCGCCGGGTCTTGGGATGAGCGTTAAGTGTTCGCGCTTATGGAGTTCAAACCAAAGCTTGTGTAAACAGAACGGAGTGGGGGTATCGACGGTAACTTGCGATATATCAACTCCATTTCGAGGTTGGCTTACTAGGCTTTCTTTTTTTAGTTGCACTACAAAGTCGGCCACACTTGACGAGTGAGTGTCTGATAATTTTCCAAATGCTAGTGTGGTGAATTCTTCAAAGCTTAATGCCCAAAATGGTATGTAAAGTGATGATCGCGCTCTAGCTATGTCACCCGAAATAGAGAAAACAGACGCTTTATCTGATAGCGCACGTGAGTACTCTCCGTGGATATCTAATACTACGATCCTTGCGGAAGGGTAGCGCTCGCTATCAGACAAGGCACTAAGTAGTCCCGCTACGGTTGTAGATTTTCCTGAGCCCGTAGTGCCCACAACTGCAGAGTGGCGCGTAACTAGCTTGTTTATATTTATTAACGATGGAATGGACTCAGCGCTCGCTAGGTGCCCCACGGAAACAAAGTCTTGAGGCTCACCTGCACCGTAGATTGCTAATAGGTCTGCTTCGGTGACGATATGTACTCGATCTTCAATCGTGGGATGTTGTGAAATCCCTCGCTCAAATTTTCCTCCTCTTTGACCTTCGCCAACCATCTGTACTGTGACCCAACGATTTCCGTAGATTTTTTTATCTTGCTCGCCGGAGGGGGCCGCTCCTGCTCCTACTTGAGATACAACACCATATAGGTCAACAAATCCCAGTGGAATACGTACGAAACTACCAATTTGCCCTATGCGATATCCTTCCCCATGCACGAAGCCAAGGCCTGTAACTGTGTCATTACTAAGTTCAACAGTTATAGTTGCTCCGTGTACATCTTGAACTGTTCCAATAAAGGTCGGGTCACGGAGCATTTTGAGTCACCTGGTCGTCTCCAGTCCATGCAAGTTGGCGAGCGAGAAAGTCTCCAAAATATTTAAAGTCTCCAAGTTTGAACTCACTAGAGATTTCTTCCGGTGCTGCAGGATTATTTTGGCGCTTTATGACGCTGACGTTATGAAGTGGATGGTCCCTCTGTTCCTCAGTTTTCCAAGACTTATCTAAAGTGCCAAGCACTGCACCGTCGGCAGCCAATAAACTTAAGTTTGGGTGCTTGGCTGCTTTGCTTATTGCTTCGGGATAGTCGGCTCTATTGCCGAATAAAAGCCCAAAGCATATAGCTGTTGGATTGCTACGTAGTCCATGTAATATAACTTCGTTCAGATGTTGGTCAGCAAAAGAATATCCACAGGTTATTAAAACTGCTTGCCCTCTACCAAGGAATGATCTCAGTCTATCTTGCATCGCAAGATATGGCATTCTACGGCTTTGGTCATATTTAAGGTGGGACGGATAGATCATTTGCCTGTCTTCATCACTAGATGCTTCGCGACGAATAACCTCTTCACTTTCCGTCCGCCACCAATTTACCGAGCCATGCAGTTTCCATAGCCTTGCCCATCTAGGAGGCAGAGATTCATTTTCTATAGATGTAAGGTCGAAGAAAGCATTTTTTGACCCAACAAACCCATCAAAGTATGGGATTTTGTGCATTTCTAGGGCTTGCTCAACCAACAAATCGTAGTTTGGGGTGAATATTTCGATTGGGTGCTCACGTTTAATTCCCCCTATCCATGTTGCGAGCTGGTGGTAAGGTGTTTTTTTTGTCGGAAGATCAACGCCTACCTCGGCAGTGGTCAACCTGCAAATCTCTTTGTCCAACGCAGCTAGTGATGATTTGGTCAGCCCATCAATATTCCCCTCTCTAACAACATCTTGAAGAGCACGGATATGGGTCAAAATATCTTCTAATGTTGGGTTGGCTGGAATTCCATCTTTAAATCTATTCATCAAAATAGAGTAGTCACCTTCAAACTCTCCAGGCGTGCTCAATTTTTCATGAATCAGAGTAGTTAATCCTCTTATATCGGGAATAAGTGGTTTTGTGCTGGATGATGGTGGGTCGGTAGGTAAGCGTATCGAGACCGGGCACCCCGCTCCGAGGAGGAAGGCTATACGCATTTTATCGGGGGCCAATGCTTGCTGGAGAAGAATGGATTGTCTGTACGGGCAATGAGGAACTGCTGTCATGAGATTTTCAATCCGTTGGTTATCTCGAGGTTCGCATCACTCCACGAGATTGGGTTGCTCGAGACTAGTCCTGATGGCGGGCGTTTGCCAGTAGATAGGGGCGGTTCAATTTTGGGGTTGCGATATAAGCTACTGACGGTTTCTGACGCTTGGGGAAGGGTCCAGGCGTTAGGCCTCGATGGCCTCGATGGCCTTGACGGTCAGTGGGGGGATTTGTAGGCGCGGCCTCGGGGTTAGAGGGGAGATGGCATGACCTTCATTTACACCTACTCCCAGAGATACTAATTACCAGAAAGCCGAAACGCTGGCGCCATGTTGTCTTGTTCACGCCTCGATAACCCCAACGCACCCGCCAGCGTTGGCCATTGGCTGACGACTCCTTGGAAACTCTCAATAATGTTTTCCGCATCGGCACGACTGACCCGAAAGTATTCCGCCACTTCGCGAGCAAGTTCGAGATCCAAAGCGTTGTCGGCATCGGTGATATTGAGCTTCAATCCATCGGCGTGGGCTACCGGATTCATGTCGTAGGCATCAGACAGGCGCCATCCCCGACCGGGGTCAAGGATAAAGCCATGATTGCGCAGGTGGTCGTCGGTATTGGAGACCAGGATGTTGAACACGATACGAGACCATAACTCGCGAAGATCTGCGTTGGTTTCCGAGCCGTGTTCCATGAGCACTTCTGCTAACTCAAGGTAGCTGGCGCCCACCGATGCATCGTCACCGTCAACACGGTCGGTCAGGGTCATTGCTGAAGCAAAATGCAGTCGACCACCCTGTTCGGTGCGGTCGAAGCGCTTGACCATGAAGCAGTGATGTTCGCTCGCGAAACGGCGTGCAGTGCCGGTCGCGACCCGCAAGCCACAATGATTCGCCAAGGCATTCACCACCATTTCCCAGCCACCGACGTCATAGTCATCACGAGTGCTCGGGAACTTGGCGATCCATAAATGACCATGCTCGTCAGCAACGCTGGCTTTTGGTCTGGCGCCACCTAGTGAGCCACCAGGCGCTATCAGCATCCTCAGCCACTCGCGCCCGTCGAGTGACGTATTGTCTGGATCGTTTTCCAAGGCTCGGCTTGCCTGCTCCAACGCGCGTAACTCGACAAAGGGTGGGGCGGCCAACCCATCGCGATCATCCAGAAAATTGCCTTCGTCATTGAGCTTGTAGCGGATAGCTCCAACCCGATAGAGGTCATGAACACCTAAAAGGAAATCTGACTCGTACAGCTTGGTGCCTTTAGGGGTCAACCCGTCACGGATGTCTCGTTCCAGCCGCCGCTTCATCAGCAATTGGCCCCATCGATCCGGGCTTGAATCGGCAAAAACGCCAAACCGGGTCTGATGTTGGCCAGGGAACTGCCGACCCTCAAAAAGGCCGATTCGGGGGTCCAGGGATGTGAAGCTCAACTCGGGATCGGCCAACGCCGCCGCGTCGTACTCAAACTCGAACACGTTGGTGGCACGAGCCTTTCTGGCATGGAGGAACCCAAGACGCCTTGGTCCGTTCAAGGATTCCCAATCCGCATACACCGAGATCAATGTCATTTTTTACCCGTCGTAGGTTTGGGGTTTTTCTTGGTTAACAAATTGGATAAAGAGTGAGTGTTCAAAGGGAAATCGGCACCAAGGTCCGATTCAGAGGGGCTGTCAAATGCCCCCGTCTCTCTGTCGCGAATAGGTGGCGATACCTTCGCTGGCGCTACGCTGCGTACTCGTTGGCGTTTACTGGCCGCGAGGCTTGCTCTCGGGGTTAATTGAGCGTCTTGCAGCTGGCGCCCCAGCTCATCCACTGCGGCGAGTTTGCTCAGGTCTTTCTCCAAGCCCAGCACCTGCATCACTGACAAATAAGCCCCCATTGTCACGCCTGATCCACCTGACTCTAGAGAGCGCAGTGTTGTCAGTGACATGCCAGCCCTTTCAGCAACCTGCTTGGCTGTCAGCTTGCGGCGCAACCGAGCGAGTTTGAGCCGCTCGCCAAATTCAGAGAGCAGCTTGGCTGCTGCTGGCAGGAGCGGCGCTGTTTTTTTAGCCATGTGCCATTATTCCTTCGTTTTTAGGCTTTAACTGCCAGAATAATAGCACTTATGTGATGATTTGCTGGGCTGCCCCAACGTGTAGCAAGTCTCTCTCTGCCAGTACGGCCGCTCCAGATGGACGTCGGAGGCGGGATTATTGAAACTGCCATTATTCCAACCTAAATCGCTAAAAACAGCCAGAATATTGCCACTTAAGTGTGGCTAGATCCCTTCCAGAGCTTTTGTATCCCACCGTTGCAACTTGACCGCTTGGTAAAGCATGCCAATGGTCAGTGGGGCTTTGTCGCCACGACCTTTGGCTCGGCGTTTGAGGAACACATCGAATCCTTCCGGCTGGAAGTAGCGATAGGCGTCGTAGTCCACGAAGTCGATCCCAAACTGTTCTTCCAGCGCTTCCATCAAATGCCGCGCATCGGCACCGTCGCAGTCCAGGTCGAAGTTGATCGAGGTGGTGAGGCTGATGGTTTTGCGTTCGGGTAGTCCGAGTTCTTCGTGCAGCAGCTGCATGAGCAGGTGCATGGCGTGGTCGTCGGGGAAGTTTGGGGCGAGGTTCATGGGGCGTCTTCTGTTCAGGGCCATTTCGTGAGGCGGATTAAGCCTGATCTTGCGATGTGTTGGGTGTCGATCAGAGCAGCGAACGTGGAGTTCGCGGGAAGGCTGGCGCTCACCTCGTACGATCTCGTTCATTTGTTGCACGCTTTTCATCAGCTCATCAAAAAACTTGCTCAAGGTTATCCCCGGGATTTGATCGTTCCCACGCAGTGGGAACGATCCTGGCTCGGTGTCAGGTTGGTGCTTTCCAGCCCATCATGCGTTGTTGGGCGACTTTCAGCAGGTCGCAGCCGTCCTGGGTCAACAGGTAGAGAGCGTGGGTGATGTGCGGGATGTCTTCCACGTCACCGTTTTTGAAGCATTGGCAATGTAGGGTTTTGAGCAGGTCGCTGGAAGCGCGGATGCGCTGGAGTGCGGCTTCGAGGATGTCTTGCGGGTTGGCTTCTGTGTCGATGATCAGGGGTGGGGAGTCGGTGAGGTTTGTTTCTAGTGGGCGGTAGCGATCGGGGAATGGGTTCAACGTTTTCATTGTTTGTAGCCTCAAATGCGTTAGCAATAACCCGCGCTATCGTGACCAAGCGATAGGAGGCGGACTGTGTTCGGGTTGGTCAACCGATGAGGCTCACATCCCGGCACGCCCGAGGGCGTCCCAAACACAGCCACCATATAGGGTGCAGGCACTTGAAGTGCCGGCAGCATACAACGGACGCGTAGATATGAGCTATTCAGGTGACCAAGCCCGAGTCGCTGATTTGGCAGCGACAGCCCGACTATAGGTGTCAGCCGCCGGGCAGCGATAGACGATAAAGAGTCCCCGCTTGTAGGATCGGGCCGAACCTCGGCTAGGCCCTTTCTATAGGAATTTTCGCGAAGAATGTTCTCGCGCTTTCCACCCTCCCGCGCCCATCACCTCAACGAATATGCTGATACGAAGCCACATCCAGAAGGTCGGTGCTCAGCCCGGTCGCCGGCGCATAGATCGTGCCTTTCACTGCCGAGAACCTGACCCCATTACTGCCCAGCGAAACGTAGCGCTCGCCCTGGTCCAGCTCGGTGAAGTAGGTGTACGAGCACTTTTCCATCGCTTTGTATTTCGCGGCGGCGCTGGCCATGGTGTTGTGGTGTTTCTGCAGGTCGGCCGCGCTCAGGTTGAGGGTTTTGTTCAGCGGCACACCCCAGCGCTTCAGGCACACTTCGGCAAAGTGGCGGACGATCAGGCCGGGTTCGGCCAGCACTTTAGGGCCGCTGACACCGTCTGCTGCGGCGTTGCCAACCAGCGTGCCATGACGGCCGGGCATCGGGTAAATGTGGGTTCGGGTGCCGGTGGCCGTTTGCGGGATGACGCAGCTGAAGCCTTTGGAGCGCTCGTCTCGGGCGTAGAAGCCGACGTATTCTTTTACGTTGGCATTCAGTTTTACTTTGTCCTCCTGAAAGTTACCGATGCCCGGTACCGGATCAATCGCAAAGATATTGACCGGGATGTTCTTCAGTGCGCTGTCCTTGAACATGGCATTGGCCAGCATATGGCAACTAATACCGCCGCGGCTCCAGCCTACCAAGTTGACCTTGGTTGGAATAACGCCGTCCTTGCGAAACGTTTTAATGATTTGTTCTTGCAACTTCTGCTGGGTCACGCTGCGGTCGCCATAGTTATATTTACGCCACAGCCAGGAACCTTCGACGATCACGTCTTCGATTGGAATGCCTGCAGCCTTCAGGCGGTTGTATTCGGTCTCGGTCAGTTTTTCACGTTGCCAGTCACACTGGCCTTTGATGATGTTGATGGCGTGTTTGACGTTCTCCTCCCAGCCCTTGCCGAACAGCGTGCCGCTCAGGCCATAGTCCTTGGATTGAGTGAACATCTCATCAGCTTGCAGGTTGCTGGTGCCGGGACCGTCGATCACGATCCATTCGGCAAACTCTCGGCCAGCATGATGGGAGGCGAGTGCCGAAACCAGTTCGCCATTCCAGTAAGTTGGGTTTTGGTTGTCGAATTTGGTCGAGCCGGTACCGCAAAAGAAAATAGTTAATGTAGTCATTGTTGTGCTCTTGTTTGGTTTAAGAGCGTACAGGCTAGTTTGAGTTATTTAAATAATGAAGTGGTTAGTTGTTACCGGGGTTGTAGTGTGTTAGAGGTTTTAGTGCCCTATTCTTTGTTTGGCAACTTCCAGTAGTTCGCAACCATCCTGCGTTAATAAATAAAGAGCATTCACGATATGAGGAATGTCTTTAACGTCGGCTTGTTTGAAGCACAGACAATAAAGCGTTTCGAGCAAATCGCTGGCCGCGCGCAGACGTTGGTGCGCAGCGTCGAGGACGGCGCCGGTGCTGGCCGTGGTGTCGATGACGAGGACGGGCGTTTCGCTGTAGCTGGTTTTGAGGGGACGATAGCGGTCTTGCATTTAGGTCAGTCCTATAGGAATTCGGGCAATCTCGCCGGCAGGCCGACACCCTGATTTCAGCCGCGCCGCAGACTATAGAAGGGCACGGCGCCGCGCGGCAATACGGCTTCGATGGACAGGTTTTGTAGGGGCTTTTCCTGCCTTTTCGGACCGAACCTACGTGTTTTCCGAGGTTTTTTATGCCCAAACCCTTAGACGGCAGATTTCCTACGGGGTTGTCAGGCGCAACCCATCAAACCTCTGTATGGGGCGCGCCAGAATCAGTAGGACGTTTCCAAATGTCCGCCCAACGCTTATCACGAATTAGGTATGCAATGGCCTCGATTTTGTTGTTGTGGGCCGGGGCATGTGGTGCGGTGGATGCTGTAGATGTCACCGGCGAAATCAGCCCGGCCCATGCCATTTTGGCGAGCAAGAGCCAGGTTTTTCACGAGAAGGTGCTTAAAAGAGCAGCTATGGGTGACGGTATTGGTGCCCTAGATGGGGGACGACAAATCTGATTGCCCTGTCGCACCGATCTCGGATTCCGGGACTGGGCGCGAGGCTGCGTCCAGGTCCATCAATCCTTGGCCGTAGGCTTCACTGTTTGCATAGATGCCGGTCCGGTTCGCGGTCGCCAGCAGGCGTTCGCGCACTTGCTGCGCGGTGAGCTCAGGATAGCGACTATGCAGTGCTGCCAGGGCACCGCTGACCAGCGCGACCGCAGGAGAGGTGCCGGCAGTTTGGGCGTATTGGCCATCCTTGTGGGTGGTCAGCAGACCTTGGTCGGCGCCCGAATCGCCGCCCGGCACGGCGATGCACCAGGCCGCAGCCACACCGCAGTAGTTGGATTTTGCATTGATGGCGCTGCCGTCGTTCTTCAGCGCAACCACCGCGATCCAGCCCATTTCCAGTTCAGGTATGGCGATCGGCAAACCGGGCTCGACCAGCGGCTCTCGTTTCAGTTCGTTACCGGTCGGGAACACAAATACCGCGCCGCCCCGGACCAGTTTTCGGGCGGTCACCAGCGACTCAGGCATGACCTGCTTATAACGGGCCTCATTGATCTCGGTCGCGGGAATGGCGTTGGCCCACGAATTATTGAAGATGCGCGTGCCCTTGTCGAAACCGGACTGCCAGGATTGCGCAATCTCACGGTCGAAGAAAAATGGCTCGTTGTCGTCACCGAAACGAAAGGGGATCAGTTGTGCATTGAACGCAACGCCATGCATGCCCTGACCATCCTTGTTGGCCGCCAGAATGCCAGCCATCTGGGTGCCGTGACCGATTCTGTCAACGGTACCGACCTGGTTCTCGACATGGTCAAAGCCCGGATCGCGGATTCTTCCCTGGAATTCCGCCAAGTTGCTATTCAGGCCTGAATCGACCAGTGCCACGGCCACGCCTTGACCGGTGCCACCGCGGGCGTAAAGGGTTGAAGCGTGAACGATCGCCAAACCCTTTTGGGCTCGATACTCCAGTGTTTCGAACGGGGCCGGATCGATGGGGGGCTGCGTGGGGTTTGTCAGGCATCCACTTAAGAGGAATGGCAACAAAAGCGCGAAGATAATTGAAAAACTGGGTATTTGAAGCATGGTCGTTCCTTCATGAATATCCGCGTACACCAGGCGTCCTGCCGTGATGACCATTTTCGCGGATAGTGATTTTTCTCGAAGTTGAACCTTACCAGTGGAATGGAGCGGGGAATTAGCGGCAAAGTGCCTTGTATGTTTCAGCCTGTGGCGAAGGTTCGTCCCGATAGACGCTGTATCATCCCGTATCGTTTTGGTCCCTGACCTTTTCTCGACTCGCTGCGTTTGCCGGCTAGGCTTTGGGCTTCGCAGCGGTCAACGGAGTGACAGCTTATGCACAACACCCTGGAACAGGTTTTCGGTTATCCGCAGTTTCGGCCCGGCCAGGAAGCGGCGATCAGCGCGGTGTTGGCCGGGCGTTCGGCGGCGGCGATTTTCCCCACCGGCTCGGGCAAGTCCCTGTGTTACCAATTGCCGGCCTTGCTGCTGCCGCACCTGACGCTGGTGGTCTCGCCGCTGTTGGCGTTGATGCAGGATCAACTGGCGTTTCTGCAGCGCCACGGCATTGCGGCGGGCAGTATCGATTCGGCCCAGAGCCGCGATGATGCCAGCGACGTCATGGCTCGGGCCAAGTCTGGCGAGCTGAAGATTTTGATGATCTCCGTGGAGCGCCTGAAGAACGAGCGTTTCCGCAATTTCCTGCAGCAAGTGCCCATCTCGTTGCTGGTGGTGGATGAGGCGCACTGCATCTCGGAATGGGGCCACAATTTCCGCCCCGATTACCTCAAGCTTCCCGACTATCAGCGCCAGTTCAACATCCCTCAGGCGCTGCTGCTGACCGCCACCGCAACACCCAAGGTGATCGCCGACATGGAGGCCAAGTTCGCCATTGCCGCCGACGATGTGGTGACCACCGGTTTCTATCGGCCAAACCTCAATCTGTTAGTGGAACCGGTGCGCGGTCAGGACAAACGCCGACGCCTTGTCGAATGGATGAGCGAACGTCCAGGCCAGCCGAGCATCGTTTACGTCACCTTGCAGAAAACCGCTGAGCACATCGCCGAACACCTGGGGCGCAACGGCATACAGGCCGAGGCGTATCACGCCGGTTTGCCCCACGAACATCGGGAAGCCATCCAAAAGCGCTTTATGGGCGGGCGGTCCAATTGCATCGTCGCCACCATCGCGTTCGGCATGGGCATCGACAAGAGCGACATCCGCAACGTGGTGCATTTCGACCTGCCCAAATCGATCGAAAACTACAGCCAGGAAATCGGCCGCGCCGGGCGTGACGGGAAGCCGTCCGACTGCCTGGTATTGGCCAACCGCGACAGCCTCAATGTGCTGGAAAACTTTGTCTACGGCGATACGCCTGAGCTCGATGGCATCCGCCATGTGCTCGACGAGTTGCAAGCCGCCGCGCCCGAGGGGCAGTGGGAGTTTCTGTTGGGGCCGTTGTCGGACCAAAGCAACATCCGCCAACTGCCGCTCAAGACCTTGCTGGTGCAGTTGGAACTGCGCGCAATCATTGCACCGCGTTACGCCTATTACGCCGAATACCGCTTCAAATACTTGCAGGAACCAGAGGCTTTGCTGGCCCGCTTCGAGGGTGAGCGCAAGGATTTCGTCGCGGCGATCATCCAGACCTCGAGCCGCGCACGGACCTGGGCCACAGTGAATTTCGATGCGCTTTATGAACAGCATCAGGCCGAGCGTAATCGGGTGGTGAAGGCGCTGGATTATTTCCAGGAAAAGGGCTGGGTCGAGCTCGAAAGCAAGCAGATGACCGAGGTCTACAGCCTGCTGCAAACCGACTTTGATGCCCAAGCCTTGAGCGAAGAGTTGCACGCCTATTTCACCCGCCATGAGCAAACCGAGATCGCGCGGATTCACGCCATGCTGGATCTGTTCGCCACGGACCATTGCCTGGGTTATCGCCTGGCCGAGTATTTCGGCGATGAAAATGCGCCGCAGCAGTGCGGGCATTGTTCGGTGTGTCACGGGGATGTGGCGCGGTTGCCGACGCCACCGGAATTACCGGTGCTTGTGGATAAAAACTTCGAGGCGTTGTGCGGTGATTTTATCCACAGGCATGAACAGCACACCGGCAACGTTCCGTCTGCGGAGCGCGTGACGCGGTTTTTATGTGGCATCGGCGTGCCGCTGTTCACCAAGCTCAAGGCTCGCTCGATTCCCGGGTTTGCGGCGCTGGAAGATTATCCGTATGCCGAAGTCCGGACGTGGGCCGAGGCGTATTTGCCACGCTAGATCGTTCCCACGCTCTGCGTGGGAATGCAGCCTGGGACGCTCCGCGTCCCTTTCACAGCCGAACGCGGAGCGTGGGAATGATCAGGTGGGCGGTCATCCATCCGCTGAATGTCGCTCATCACAGGAATAAATTTCAAAAACGCGCGGTGGCTGACTATGGTGAAGGCTGTCTTTGGATCGCCAACAAGAGAACAACCATGAGCCAGACACCGTTCACTATTCAGCGCGCCGCCGTCATTGGCGCAGGCACCATGGGCCGTGGCATCGTCATGTGCCTGGCCAACGCCGGCGTCCCGGTGCAATGGGTCGATAACAATCCACAGATGCTTGAACAGGCGCTGGCCACCGTGGCGGAAACCTACGCCCACAACGTGGCTCAGGGACGGATCGATCAGGCCGAGGCGGACGCACGCATTGCACGAGTAACGGCGGCTGCTGACTACGCGGCGGTCCGCGATGTCGATCTGGTGATCGAAGCGGTGTACGAAAACCTCGAACTCAAGCAGAAAATCTTCCGTGAACTGGACGGTCTGCTCAAACCCGAAGCCATTCTGGCCAGCAATACCTCGGCGCTGGATATCGATGCCATCGCTGCGGCTACTCGTCGTCCGCAACAGGTGTTGGGCCTGCACTTCTTCAGCCCGGCGCACATCATGAAACTGCTGGAAATCGTTCGCGGTGCACAGACTTCACCGGCGGTGCTTGAGGCCGCCCTGGCACTGGGCAAACGCATGGGCAAGGTCAGCGTGGTGTCGGGCAACTGCCATGGTTTCATCGGCAACCGCATGCTGCATCCGTATGTGCTCGAAGCGCGCAAGATGTTGCTCGAAGGCGCTTATCCACATCAGGTCGATGCGGTGCTGCAAGGTTTTGGTTTCGCCATGGGGCCGTTCCGCATGTACGACGTGGTCGGCATCGATCTGGAGTGGCGCGCTCGGCAGTTGGCGGGTGAAGGGCAGGATGCGCCTGAGGTTCAGGTGGACAATCGTCTGTGCGAATTGGGTCGTTTCGGCCAGAAGAGTGGCAATGGCTATTACCACTATGAGCCGGGCAGTCGCCAGGCTGAGCACGATGTTGAAGTCGATGCGCTGGTTTTGCAGGTCAGCGAAGAACTAGGGTTCCAGCGCCGCGAGATAAGCCCCGAAGAGATCCTGGAGCGCTGCTTGCTGGCACTGGTCAATGAAGGGGCGAAGATCCTCCAGGAAGGGATTGCCGAATCGGCGCACGACATCGATCTGGTGTACCTCAATGGCTACGGCTTCCCGGCGGACAAGGGCGGGCCGATGGCGTGGGCGGATCAACAAGGGCTGGCGGATATTCACCAACGGTTGCTGGCACTTGAAACGAGGCAGGGCGATCAATGGAACCCGGCGCGGTTGATCGGGGAATTGGCGGCGGAGGGTAAAGGGTTTTCGGATCGGTAGACTCCACTACGGCTGATCGTCGTTCCCATGTTCTGCGTGGGAACGTCTCCATGGACGCTCTGCGTCCGCTCCTGAATGTGACGCAGAGCGTCACGGGCTGCATTCCCACGCAGAGCGTGGGAACGATCCTCAAGGCGAGAACCCATGACTCAACGCGCCACCTACCCGCACTTCCAGCCCATCACCACCCGCTGGCATGACAACGACGCCTATGGTCACGTCAACAACGTCACTTACTACAGCTTCTTCGACACAGCAGTGAACACCTACCTGATCGAAGTCGGGGGGCTGGATATCCATGATGGCGAAGTGGTGGGCTTTGTGGTGAGTTCGGCTTGCGATTACTTCGCGTCCATTGCCTTCCCTGACCGAATCGAAATCGGTTTGCGGGTGGGCAAGTTGGGCAACAGTTCGGTGCAATACGAATTGGCGGTGTTCAAGGCCGGGGAAGACGAAGCCTGCGCGGCAGGGCGCTTTGTGCATGTGTTTGTGGATCGGGCCTCTAATCAGCCGGTGGCGATTCCTGCCGGCTTGCGCGAGGCACTGCAGCGGTTGGTGGTTTGACGGGCAAAAAAAATCGCAGCCCTTGGGCTGCGATTTTTTGATCTACCGGTCAACGAGGTGATTCAACCTCAGTCGCGATAGCGATGTTTGTGCTTGCGATGACCATAGGCGTGACCGCGCCCCGGATGGCCGTCGCGGTAGTAGCGACGATCACCATGGCCACCACGATAGGAACGACGATCATCATCATCGTCATCGCTCTTGTTGCCCATGTAGTTACCCAGCGCACCACCGGCACCGCCGCCTGCTGCGGAGCCGATCAGGCTGCCGGTGGTGCCGCCCACGCTGCGGCCGACCACGTTACCGCCTGCTGCGCCCAACGCACCGCCAATAGCGGCTTCGCCACGGCTGCGTTTGTCTGCGCCAACAGCACTACCACCCGCGCCGCCCAGCGCCGCGCCAATGGTGGAACCTGTATTGCCGCCTAATGACTGACCGACGACCGAGCCAAGAACCCCGCCCAATGCGCCGCCCACACCTGCTTCGGTGGTGCCGCCGGCAGAAGCGAAGCCACTGACCAGGCCAAGGGACAACAAGAGAATCGAGGAGAACTTCATAGAGGAACCTCAAGGGGATGACGGCGCGATCCTGAGGCCGTGTCATGGTCGTGACAATCGAAATCCGACGAGTAACACGACTTGAGCACATTTCTATAAGTTACTGTTTTTTAGTCGGAACTTAAGCGTTTTTCGCCGGTCTTTAACTACTTCGGACAGGCCGTTTTCATGCAAAACGGCCTTTTTTGTGGGCGTTTGGAAAGTGATTGATCCGGAATATTCGATTGATCGTTCCCACGCTCTGCGTGGGAATGCAGCCCGGGACGCTCCGCGTCCCAAAGCGGACGCAGAGCGTCCATCGAGGCATTCCCACGCAGAGCGTGGGAACGATCAGGGTCAGGCCGACTTGGCCATGATGAGTCCAGTCTCACTCGCCGCTTCCAACCGGATCGCCACAAACTTCGACGTTGGCGTATGGCTGCCATCCCCAATGCTCTCCAGCGGCACCAGCGGATTCACTTCCGGGTAATAAGCCGCGGCTTGCCCGGCAGGGATATCAAACGCCAGCAGCGTAAAGCCCTTCACCCGACGCACGCGGCCATCGTCCCAGATCGAAACGATGTCAGCCTTCTGCCCTGGCTTGAACCCCAGCCGAATGATGTCGGCTTCGTTGACGAACAACACATCACGCTGACCTTTCACGCCGCGATAGCGGTCATCAAGCCCATAAATCGTGGTGTTGTACTGATCGTGAGAACGCATCGACTGCATGATCAGGTCCGGCAATACGCCGGTGGCGCGAGTGCGTTCGTGCACCAGGTCTTTGGGCAGGACGTTCGCACGGAAATTGGCGCGCCCCGACGCGGTGTTCCAACGGCGAGCACCGGCGCTGTTGCCGAGGTAGAACCCGCCCGGGTTCTGGATCTTTTCGTTGAAGTCCTTGAAGCCCACCACGGTGTCGGCAATCAGGTCGCGGATGCGCCGGTAATCGGCCACCAGCCAGTTCCAGTCCACCGGTTGGCTGCCCAGGGTCGCGGCAGCGATGCCGGCAATGATCGCCGGCTCCGAGCGCATCTGGTTCGACAGCGGCTGCAACTGGCCGTTGGAGGCGTGAACCATGCTGAACGAGTCTTCGACGGTCACCGCTTGCGGGCCTTCGGTCTGGATGTCGATGTCGGTACGGCCCAGGCACGGCAGAATCAGCGCCTCTTTACCGTGGGCCAGATGGCTGCGGTTGAGCTTGGTACTGATTTGCACGGTGAGGTCGCAGTTGCTCAGGGCCTGGAAGGTCCGTGAGCTGTCCGGGGTGGCTTGGGCGAAGTTGCCGCCCAGGCCGATAAAGATTTTCGCGCGGCCATCGGCCATGGCATGGATCGCCTCGACCACGTTGTGACCGTTTTCACGCGGCACCTTGAACTTGAAGCGACGCTCCAGTGAGTCGAGGAACGCCACCGGCGGACGCTCGTTGATGCCCATGGTCCGGTCACCCTGCACGTTGCTGTGGCCGCGCACCGGGCACAGACCGGCGCCGGGCCGGCCGATATTGCCGCGCAACAACATCAGGTTGGCGATTTCCTGGATGGTCGCCACCGAATGACGATGCTGGGTGATGCCCATCGCCCAGCACATGATCACGTTCTTGCCTTTGGCGTACATCCGCGCCGCTTGCTCGATTTCAACCAGCGTCAGTCCGGATTGCTGGACGATCTGCTCCCACGAGGTGTCGTCGACGATGCCCAGGTATTCCAGCACGTTGACACTGTGTTCATTGAGGAAGTCGTGGTCGAAAACGGCAGGCTCACCCGCCTTCTGTGCGTCACGCTCCCACTGCAACAGAAACTTGGCCATGCCGCGCATGATCGCCATGTCGCCGCCCAATGCCGGACGGAAGTACGCGGTGTTGGTCGGCTTGTCGCCGTTGGTGAGCATTTCGATCGCGTGTTGCGGGTGCTGGAAACGTTCCAGGCCGCGCTCTTTCAACGGGTTGATGCAGACCACCTGAGCACCGCGTTTTACCGCTTCGCGCAACGGTTCGAGCATCCGTGGGTGGTTGGTGCCAGGGTTCTGGCCCCAGACAAAAATCGCGTCGGCGTGTTCGAAGTCGTCGAAGGTGACGGTGCCTTTGCCGACGCCGACACTTTGCGCCATGGCCACACCGCTGGCCTCGTGGCACATGTTCGAGCAATCGGGGAAGTTATTGGTGCCATAGGCACGCACGAACAATTGATACAGGTACGCCGCTTCGTTGCTGGCGCGGCCCGAGGTGTAGAACTCGGCCTGATCCGGGCTCGACAGGCCCTGCAAATGCTTGGCGATCAAGGAGAACGCAGCGTCCCAACTGATCGGCTTGTAGCGATCGGTTTCGGCGTCATAGCTTAATGGCTCGGTCAGACGACCCTGATATTCCAGCCAGTAGTCGCTTTGATCCAGCAACGAACTGACGCTGTGTTTGGCAAAGAACGCACCGTCGACACGGCGCTTGGTCGCTTCCCAGTTCACCGCTTTGGCGCCGTTCTCGCAGAACGCCACCATGCCGGCTTCCTTGGAGTCGCCCCAGGCACAACCGGGGCAGTCGAACCCGCCGTTCTTGTTGGTTTTGAGCATCATGCGCAGGTTTTTCAGCGCGTTGTCGCTGGTCAACCAGGCGCGGGCAACGCTGGCCAGCGCGCCCCAGCCACCGGCTGGACCTTTGTAGGGCTTGTAACGCGGAACGGGTTTCTGGTCGGCTTGTTGATGTTGACTCACGCTGGGTTCTCCGTCGCGGGGCTGTAGACCCGCGGCGCATTTTTCTGCGGCAGGTGGATGAGATTGAGGTTGTGGCGACGGGCCCATTGCACGGCAAGGCCCGTGGGCGACGACAGGCTGACCAGGGTCTGGATACCTGCGCGCAACACTTTCTGGATCAATTCGAGGCTGCAACGGCTGGTGACAATCACCAGCCCGCCGGTGATCGGGATCTTCTGACGGATCAGTCCGCCAATCAGTTTGTCGAGGGCGTTGTGTCGGCCGATGTCTTCGCGACCCAGCAGCAATTGGCCCTGACTGTCCATGAACACGGCGGCGTGTACCGCGCCGGAGTACTGGCCAAGAGGCTGGAATGCTCCGATGCGCTGACGCAAGCCATCGAGCCATTCGGCGGGCGGCAAGGGCGCGCCGGGCAACACCTTGAGATCGGGCAATGCCTGTTCCACCGCTTCCACGCCGCAAAGGCCGCAACCGCTGGTGCCAGCCATTTGCCGACGCTGTTGCTTGAGGTTCCAGAAGGCGCGGTTGGCGATGGTCACTTGCGCGTATTGCGCTGACCCCGAGCCGCTGAGTTGCAGGTCATAGATGTCGCAGGCGTCTTCGATGATGCCGCTGCCGAGGCTGAAGCCGACGATGAAGTCTTCAAGGTCCGTCGGCGTCACCAGCATGACCGCCTGACTGATGCCGTTATAAGCGATCGCCAACGCGACTTCTTCGGCCAGCGCGGTGCTGGCCGATTCCGTGTCTTGAAGGTCGCAGTAACTGTAGGTCTGGCTTGCGGCGGGCGCTGGCGTTTCGAGGGCTGGCGCCGCGCAGGCAGGGCGCTTGGCGTTCATGAGGTATCACCGAAGGGTTAGGCTGCCTTAAGCCTAGGCGCGTCAACTTGTCGCGTCTAATCGCTAATACTGATCTACCGATAGATGACGTCGATCAAGAGCTAGGCAGCGATTGCTGAAGTATCGCGAAACAGGCTTCCGCGAGCGCCGACCGCGGGGCGCTGCGACGCATGATCAGCCCCAGCCGGGCGAGGGTTTGCGCATTTTCGATGGGGTGCAGACGCAAATGATCGGTGAGTTTTTCCAGGCCGCCGTCCATTGGCATCACGGCGCAGCAGAATCCACCGTGCACCGCTTGTAACAATTGGTGGACGGCATCGGTTTGCAGCAACAGTTGCGGGGTGAGGCCGCGACTGTGGAAGTTGTGGTCGATGGACTGGCGAAAATGCATGCCGCTGGAAAGCATGCCCAGCGGCAGTTCGATCAGCGATTCCCAACTCAGCGGCGCCTCGTCGAAACTGAAGAAGCGCTGATCGTAGAGCAGGCCCATGCGGGTTTCGTTGAATGCCAGGGAATCGAAGCGTTCGCCATCCAGTCGCTCCAGGTACGAAACGCCCAGATCCAGGCGATTGTTTGCCAGTTGTTCGAGGATCTGCTCGGAACTCAGTGCCGAGAGTTCGAAGCGCAGGTTCGGGTGTTCGGCGTGCAGGCGTTGCATCAGCGGCAGCGGATCAAAGCTCGACAGCGGCACCACGCCCAGACGCAACGTACCGACCAGATTGCCGCGACAGGCAGCCGCTTCGGCCTGCAAGCCGTCGTAGGCCGCCAACACGGTGCGGGCCCACGCCAGCACCCGTTCACCCGGTGCGGTAAAACCTTCGAAGCGCTGTCCGCGATTGACCAGCGGCAACTCGAGTTCTTCTTCGAGGCTGCGCAGGCGCATGGACAGGGTCGGCTGGGTGATGTGACAACGCGCGGCGGCCTGGCCGAAATGCCGGGTTTCGTCGAGGGCGATGAGGAATTTAAGTTGCTTGATGTCCATCTTCGCTCCAGGGCGCGGGAAGGCTTGGATTCTAGCGCTTGCGGGGAAGCGGCGTCATTGGTCGGGTTGGAACCGCAAGTGACGGCCTTGGGCTAGGCTTTTGCGTCTGGAACCCAAAACCCAAGGAGAGCGCACCATGAGTATTTTTAGCTTTGTGAAAGAAGCAGGCGAAAAACTTATCGATCTGCTGACGCCAGGCAACGCCAATGCCAGCGAGCAATTGAAGGAACACATCAGCAAAGTCGGCCTGGGTAACCCGAATGTGCAGGCGACGGTGGAGGGCGACAAAGTCACCTTGACCGGCGAAGTCGCCAGTCAGGAAGAGAAGGAAAAAATCCTGCTGGCGGTGGGCAATATTGCCGGTGTCGCTAGTGTGGATGACCAGATCACCGTAAAGGGCCCGGTTGCTCAGGCGGCGCGGTTCGTCACTGTGAAAAAGGGCGACACCCTCAGCGCGATTGCCAAGGCTGAGTACGGCGACGCCAACAAGTACAACAAAATCTTCGAGGCCAACAAGCCGATGCTGTCTCACCCGGACAAGATCTATCCGGGGCAGTCGTTGCGTATTCCTGAGTAACGCTAAGACCGTGTGATGGCCTTCGCGGGCAAGCCACGCTCCCACAGGATCTGTGTCGTTCACGATGGATGCGAACGACACAGATCCTGTGGGAGCGTGGCTTGCCCGCGATGCAGGCGACGCGGTCTCAGAGCCCGGCAATCAACTCCCGATAATCCCCCACCGCCGCAAACTCGGCCGTATCCTTCGGCCCTTTGCGGCTGTCCGGCTCGCTCACGGCCAACAAATGCGCCACCCCAAAATTCCGCGCACTGCGCAGGATCGGCAAGGTGTCGTCGATAAACAGGCTGCGCGCCGGATCAAAGCCGATGTCCGCCTGCAAGGCATCCCAGAATTGCGGGTTCTCCTTGGCAAAACCGTAATCGTGCGAGCTGATCAACCGCTCGAAATACGGCGCCAGTTCGATTCTTTCCAGTTTCAATGACAGCGAATCGCGATGCGCATTGGTGATCAGCACCACGCGTTTACCCGCCTGTTTGATGGCGGCCAGAAAGGTGTCCGCATCCGGACGAAGGGCAATCAAATGCGCGGTTTCCAGTTTCAGTTCGCGCACCGACAACTTGAGCTCGGCGCTCCAGAAATCCAGGCAATACCACTGCAACTGGCCGGCGTTGCGTTCGAACAACGGCTGCAATTCCATCTCGGCCATGGCCCGGCTCACCCCGTGCAATTCGGCGTAACGCTGGGGCAGGTGTTCCATCCAGAAATGGTTGTCGTAGTGCAGGTCCAGCAGCGTGCCGTCCATATCCAGCAGAACGGTGTCGATGTCGCGCCAGGGCAGCAGGGACATAAAAAACTTCTCCAGCGGTAAAAAAGATATCCGACGTAAACAATCAGGATAGGCCGGGTATAGTAACGCGCTATCGCCAAGGAGCCGCTCATGCGCCAGAAACCCACCATCCTCGCCCGCGAGATCGTCGCCACCAGCCGTTTGTTTTGCGTCGAAGAGCTGAAGTTGCGCTTTTCCAATGGCGTAGAGCGCACGTATGAGCGACTGGTCGGCAAGGGCGCCGGTTATGGCGCGGTGATGATCGTGGCGATGCTGGATGCGGACCACGCCGTGCTGGTTGAAGAGTATTGCGGCGGCACCGATGAATACGAGCTGTCCTTGCCCAAAGGCTTGATCGAGCCGGGCGAGGACGTGCTGGCGGCGGCCGAGCGGGAGCTCAAGGAAGAGGCCGGGTACGGCGCGCGGCAATTGGAGCATTTGACTGAATTGTCGCTGTCGCCCGGTTACATGAGCCAGAAGATCCAAGTGGTGTTGGCCACTGATCTGTACGAAGAAAGCCTGGAAGGCGATGAGCCTGAGCCGATGGGCGTGGACAAAATCAACCTGCGTGAGTTGTCGGCCCTGGCCCAGAACCCGCGATTCACTGAGGGCCGTGCATTGGCAGCGCTGTATCTGGCCCGTGATCTACTGACTCAGCGTGGAGCATTCCAGCCATGATTTTCCCTCATCCGTTGATGGCGCCTGTTGTTGAACTGGCGCTGAAGGCCGGTGAAGCGATACTGCCGTTCTGGCGCATCGGTACGGCTGTAACCGCCAAGGCTGACGATTCCCCGGTCACGGCCGCCGACATGGCCGCTCATCATGTGATCCTGGCCGGGCTGACGGCGCTGGACCCGAGCATCCCGGTGCTGTCCGAAGAAGACGCCAACATTCCCCAGAGCGTGCGCGCCGGGTGGCAGCGTTGGTGGCTGGTGGACCCGCTGGACGGGACCAAGGAGTTCATCTCCGGCAGCGAAGAATTTACCGTCAACATCGCGCTGATCGAGCAGGGGCGAGTGGTGTTTGGCGTGGTGTCGATGCCGACCAACGGGCGCTTCTACGTCGGTGGTGCGGGTCTGGGCGCGTGGCGTGGCGACAAAGACGCGGCGCCTTCGCCGATTCAGGTTCGCGAGGTTCCTGCTGAAGGTGAAGCCTTTACGGTGGTCGCCAGTCGTCGGCATTCCAGCCCTGAACAAGAGCGCCTGCTGGCCGGGTTGAGCGACAGTCTGGGTGAACTGCAATTGGCTAATATCGGCAGTTCATTGAAGTTCTGTTTGTTGGCGGAGGGGGCGGCGGATTGTTATCCGCGGTTGGCGCCGACTTCGCAGTGGGACACGGCGGCGGCGCAAGGCGTGCTGGAAGGCGCGGGCGGTGAGGTGCTGGATTTGAGCGGTGCGCCGTTCAGTTATCCGGCGCGGGAATCGTTGTTGAATGAGTTTTTCCTGGCGCTGCCGGCCAAGGCTGCGTGGCGCGAAAAACTGCTGGAACTCGCCCGCCGTTAAGATCGTTCCCACGCAGAGCGTGGGAACGATCACCGACGATCACCGGTGCAGCACGTACTGCCCCGTAAACTTCACCGCATCGTCATCACTGTCGGCATTGACGATCCGCGATTGCAGCGTCAACCGCGCCCGTCCATACCGCCGATACATCGCCAAAAACTTCTTCCACACCGCCGCACTCGGCGCATGGCAAATCGCTGTCGCGTCCATGGTCACCGGCAGCGGATAGCTGATCTGTCCTTCCTGAATCACGATGTGCCCGCCTTCAACCCCTTCTTCATGCAAGCGCAAATGCAGCCAGCCCCAACCGGCCAGCACGGCGCCACAATACAGGCTGCCGCCGAACATGGTGCTTTTGTGATTGACGTTGGCCTCCAGCGGCAAGTGCAGGCGCAGTTGCTGGTCGTGCCAATCGAGCACTTTGAGGCCCATATCCCGCGTCAGGGGGATGTCGCGATGGAGGACTGATTCCAGATGACGGCTGTCGCGGCTCATGCACGGATCTCTTGTTCGAAGATGATGATTTGACGGTAGCTCAATCGGCTTCGTCGGTGTGGCTGCTGCCACCGTCGGCGAAGTTCAGCCCGTGTTTGCGCAGTTTGTCGTGCAAGGTCTTGCGTGGGATGCCAAGGGCTTCGGCGAGGCTGCGCACCGAGCTGTGAGAGCGCGCCAGTTCGGCGGCGATCAAGCTCTTCTCGAAGTTTTCCACTTGTTCGCTGAGACCGCCGCTGACCAGCTCGACCGTCATGCCGGCAGCGCCATCGGCGGCGCTATTGTCCAGGGCCAGTTCCAGGCCCAGGGCAAAGCGTTCGGCCGCGTTCTGCAGTTCCCGCACGTTGCCCGGCCAGGTGTGGCGCAGCAGCAGGGCGCGTTGTCCCGGTTGCAATTCGTGGGGCGGCAGACCGTGGCGAGCGCTCGCTTCATCGGCGAAATACTGAAACAGCATCAGCGCATCTTCGCCGCGCTCGCGCAGCGGCGGAATACGCAGCGGCGCAACGTTCAGGCGGTAATACAAGTCGGCACGGAAGCGGCCCTGATCGGCGGATTGACGCAGGTCTTCCTTGGTCGCCGCGATGATGCGGATGTCCAGCGGGATCAGCTGATTACCGCCCAAGCGCTCGACGACCCGCTCTTGCAGCAAACGCAGCAATTTCACCTGCACATCCAGGCTCATGCTTTCGATTTCATCGAGGAACAACGTGCCGCCATTGGCGAATTCGAACTTGCCGATGCGGCGCTTTTGCGCGCCGGTAAAGGCGCCTGGCTCATGACCGAACAGCTCGCTTTCTACCACCGACTCGGCCAGGGCGCCGGCATTGATCGCCACGAACGGACCGTTGCGACGGCTCGACAGATCGTGCAATGCACGGGCGACAACTTCTTTGCCGGCGCCGGTTTCGCCAAGGATCAGCACATCGGCCTTGGTCGCCGCCAATGCACCGATCTGCTCGCGCAGGCGCAGCATCGGCGCCGATTGCCCGACCAGTCGGGCGCTCAGCGCATTGCGATCGCTCAGGGCCAGACGCAGGCTGCGGTTGTCCAGCACCAGACGGCGCAGGTCCAGGGCGCGGCGCACACTGTCGAGCAGGGCGTCGCTGGCAAAGGGTTTTTCCAGAAAGTCATAAGCCCCGGCGCGCATGGCCTGCACCGCCAGCGGCACATCGCCGTGGCCGGTAATCAGCAGCACCGGCAGTTCCGGGTCCTGGGCATGCAGTTCAGTCAGCAGTTCAAGACCGTCCATGCCCGGCATGCGGATGTCACTGACCACCACGCCGGGCCAGTCGCGTTCCAGTTGCGCGGCCAGGCCCTTGGCTTCAGCGAGCGGCAGGATTTTCAGGCCGGCGAGGTCCAGGGTCTGGCTCAGGGCCTGGCGCAGGTGCGGATCGTCGTCGATCAGCACGACCTGGATGCGGTTGTCGATGGTCATGCACTTCGGTCCTCGGACGGTTGCAGGTTCACACCCGGTGCGCCTGCACGCAACTTCAGGGTAATCAGGGCGCCGCCTTCCTTGTGGTTGGCGAACGACAGTTCACCGCCGAAGGCGCGCATCAGGGTTTCGCAAATCGCCAGCCCTAGCCCGAGCCCCTGGGTGCGGGTCTTGGTGGTGTAGAAAGGCTCGCTGGCGCGGCCAAGTGCCTCCAGGCAGAACCCCGGGCCATTGTCGCGAATGTACAGGTTGACGCCGTCGGCAGTGGATTGGGCACTCAACCAGAGCTTACGCGGCGGGCCTTTTTCCGTCAGGGCGTCCAAGGCGTTGGCCAGCAGATTGCCGAGCACCTGACGCAGACGGGTTTCCCCGGCCTCGACCCACAGGGTGGCGGCCGGCAAGTCGCGGATCAGCTCGACTTCCATGCTGCGTCGACGCTTGGCCAGCAGCGCCAGTGCATCGTCCAGCGCCGGTTGCAGGGCGACGCTTTCCGGGGCGTGGCGATCGCGTCGAGCGAAGGCGCGCAAGTGGGCGATGATCGACGCCATGCGCCCGGTCAGGTCGCTGATCAGCTTGAGGTTGCCCCGCGCTTCGTCGGTACGCTGATGATCGAGCAGCACCTCGGCGTTTTCTGCGTAGCTGCGGATCGCCGCCAGCGGTTGATTCAATTCGTGGCTGATGCTCGCCGACATGGTGCCAAGGGCCGACAGTTTGCCGGCCTGCACCAGATCATCCTGAGCGCGAACCAGTTCTTGCTGGGCGTGTTCGCGTTCCAGCACTTCCTGTTTCAGTCGACGGTTGAGGCCTTCGAGGTCGCTGGTCCGCTCGGCTACCCGGCCTTCCAGCTCGCGACGGGCCTTGGCTTCGAAGGCGATTCGATCAAGGTAATGACGACGGCGCTGCATCATCAGCCCCAGCAGCAACATCAACACCAGCAACGCCGCGCCACCGATGGCGACGACCGTGCGTACCGGGCGATCGATCAAGGTGCGTGGGGCCAGGATGCTGACGTTCCAACCGGTTTCAGCGATGGGCTGGGTTTGCGTCAGCCAGGCGTTGGGGTTGAGCCGCAATGGTTTGGGATCACGGGTCGGATAAGGTTGAATCGCCGTAATCGCCTTGCGTTCTTCTTCGCCCAACGGGCGGGTCGAGCGGAATCGCCACTCGGGCCGCGACGTGAGAATGACCACGCCGTTATGGTCGGTCACCAGCAGTTGTTCCGGGGTTTTGCCCCAGAGGCTTTCGGTGTGGTCCAGGTCGACCTTGACCACCAGCACGCCGATGATTTTTTCGCCACTACGCACGGCGGCGGCGAAGAAATAGCCGCGTTTGGCCGAGGTTGTGCCCAAACCGAAAAAACGCCCGAGCCGCCCGGCCATGGCTTCGCTGAAGTACGGCCGAAAGGAAAAATTACGCCCGACGAAACTGTCGTGTTTGTCCCAGTTGGACGCGGCCAGGGTCTTGCCCGTGGTGTCCATCAGGTACATGACTTCGGCGCCGGTCTGGGCGCTGATGTTTTTCAGCAAGCGATTGGCGTTGCCTTGGGTGACGCCATCGTCGGGCGCGCCGAGGACCGCTCGCAGGGCCGGCAGATCGCCGAGGATCTGCGGCAACACTTCATAGCGGTGCAGGGTGCCCAGCAGGTTGGCGACGTAAAGGTCGAGGGTCTGCCGGTTCTGCCCCGCCAGTTCGCTGCGGTAGTAACGCTCGGCCAGATGTTCCAGCGGCCACAGCAATGGCGCCAGGCACAGCGCGAGCAGGGCCAGGCTGCGCCAGCGGGGTCTGCGGGGGAGGGTCGGAGTCATGAGCATCGAGCGCCTGTGGGTACAGGCGCATTATGCCTAGGCTTGCGGGCGCAGTCTGCGCGCCGTGTCGGGCACGCCTGTGCGGCGAAGATTCAGACGGCGTTTCAGGAAAAGACGTCAGCGTCCTTGAAGAGCGCGGCGGCCTGATCTTTGCCAGACAGTTGTGGTGCTTCGTCCAATTGCCAATCGATGGCCAGGTCCGGATCGTCCCAGCGAATGCAGCGCTCGGCGGATGGGGTGTAATAGTCGGTGGTTTTGTAGAGGAATTCGGCGAACTCGCTCAGCACCACAAAACCATGGGCGAAGCCTTCCGGGACCCACATTTGACGATGGTTCGTGGCAGACAGACGCACGGCCACCCATTTGCCGAAATGTGGCGAGCTGCGGCGAATGTCCACCGCCACGTCGAGGACTTCGCCCGTTGTGACGCGAACCAGTTTGCCCTGGGTGTTTTCCAGTTGGTAATGCAGACCGCGCAATACGCCTTTTTGCGAGCGGGAATGGTTGTCCTGAACGAAATTCGTCTCCAGGCCAGTCGCCTCTTTGAAAGCCCTGGCATTGAAGCTTTCATAGAAGAAACCGCGTTCGTCACCAAATACCTTGGGTTCGATGATCAGAACGCCAGGCAGGTCGGTGGTGACTACATTCATGGGGTTTCTCCAGCAATAGGCGTTAATGGGCGACATTCTTGCGCAAAGTGGCGGCCGGTGCGAGGGGGGTGATTTCTTTGCTGATTCATCCACTGATCCGAGCCTCAGGAAGGGGGCAGGCTGGCGAGGGGGGTTGCGTATCACCCAAAGCAGTGGCGATATAGGCGCCTAATAAAATTTCAGGGGTCGTTGTATGCCACTTGCCACGTTGATTCATCGCGCCAGTTTGCCCAGCCCGCAAGTGACTGCGGAGCAAGCGCTTGAGCTGCTGAAGGAACATTTCGGCCTGAGTGGAAGGTTACAGGCCCTCGGCAGCCAGCAGGATCTTAACTATCGGGTCGACAGCGACCAGGGGCGTTTTGTCCTGAAAATCTGCCGTGGCGATTACTCGGCGCAGGAGCTGCACGCCCAGCACGCAGGGCTCAAGCATTTGGCGGAACACCCAGATGTGCATGTGCCACGAGTGATTCCTGCCAAAAACGGTGAAGACCTTCTCACCCTGGAGGTCGGCGGCCAAGCGGTGCATGTGCGTTTGCTCGATTACATCGAAGGCCAGTCGCTCACGCACCTGGATCATCTGCCCGGTCCAGTGGTGGCCGGTTTTGGTCGGCTCTGCGGAGAAATGGACCTGGCGCTGGCCGGTTTCGACCATCCGGGCCTTGAGCGCACGCTTCAATGGGACGCCCGCCACGCCAGCGCGCTGATCGCGCATTTGCTGCCGGTCATCAACGACGACCAGCAACGCGGGTTGATCGCCGATGTGGCCGAACAGGCCGAGCGTCATTTGCAGCCGCTTGTGGATAAGTTGCCGGTGCAGGCCATTCACATGGATATCACCGACGACAACGTGGTGTGGCAGCGAGATTCGCAACGCCAGTGGCAACTGCAGGGGGTGATCGATTTCGGCGACCTGGTTCGTACCTGGCGTATCACTGATCTGTCGGTAACCTGCGCGGCGCTGCTGCACCACGCTGATGGTGATCCGTTTTACATTTTGCCGGCGGTTCAGGCCTATCACGCGGTCAATCCGCTCACCCATGAAGAGCTCCTGGCGCTCTGGCCGCTGATCGTCGCCCGCGCGGCGGTGTTGGTGCTCAGCGGCGAACAGCAGGTCAGCATCGATCCGGGCAACGAATACAGCCGCGACAACCTCAGCCACGAATGGGAAATTTTCCGCGTTGCCACCTCGGTGCCGTTGGCGTTGATGGAAGCGGCGATCCTCACCGCCGTCGGCCAGAACCTGCCGAGCATCGGCAGCGAAGGTTTCGCGCCGCTGCTGCCGAGCCTGGTGGGGCGTGAGTTTGCGTTGATCGATTTGGGCGTGCTCAGTCCGCATTTCGAGGCCGGCAACTGGGAGCAGGAGGGGATCGATCAGCGTCTGCTGACTGAAGCTGCCGTGGCTCATGGTCTGGCGGCCAGTCGTTACGGGCAATATCGCTTGTCCCGCACCCGCCCGGACTGCGCCACTGAACCCGACACGTGTCCATTGCACGTCGAATTGCGCGTGCCCCACGGCACGGCGGTCGAATCGCCGTTCGCCGGGGTGGTGCATCAGCCTGCGGTGGGCGTGCTGCAACTGGACGGTCCGCAGTTGAGCGTGCGCCTATGGGGCGTGACGCCGTCGCTGCACACGGGCGCTGCGCTGGTCAAAGGCCAGGTGCTGGGTTCGGTCAGCGGGCCGTTGATCGTGCAGTTGTGCCGCGGCGCTTCGTTCACGGCGCCGTTGTTTTGCACGCCGTCCCGCGCCGCGGCCTGGCAAGCGTTGTGCCCGTCACCGGCGATGCTGCTGGGGCTGGCCTGTGACGCCGAAGAGGAGCTCGATTCGCAGACCTTGCTGGCGCGCCGTGACGCCAGTTTCGCCCGCACGCAGAAACACTATTACGTCGACCCGCCGCGCATCGAACGCGGCTGGCGCAATCACCTGATCGACATGCAAGGCCGTTCCTACCTCGACATGCTCAACAACGTCGCGGTGCTTGGCCACGGTCATCCGCGTATGGCCGCGGTCGCCAGTCGTCAGTGGTCGCTGCTCAATACCAACTCGCGGTTCAACTACGCGGCGGTGGCCGAGTTCTCCGAACGTTTGCTGAAACTGTCGCCGGATTCCATGGACCGGGTATTCCTGGTCAACAGCGGCAGCGAGGCCAATGACCTGGCAATTCGCCTGGCCTGGGCCTACAGCGGTGGTCGCGACATGCTCAGCGTGCTGGAGGCCTATCACGGCTGGACAGTGGGCGCGGACGCGGTCTCGACCTCGATCGCCGACAACCCGAAGGCTTTGAGCAGCCGTCCGGACTGGGTGCATCCGGTCACCGCGCCGAACACCTATCGTGGCGAGTTCCGTGGCCCGGATAGCGCCCCGGACTACGTGCGCAGCGTCGAACACAACCTGGCGAAAATTGCCGAGCAGAAGCGCCAACTGGCCGGTTTCATCTGCGAACCGGTGTACGGCAATGCCGGCGGTATCTCGTTGCCGCCAGGGTATTTGAAGCAGGTTTATGCGCTGGTTCGTGCTCAGGGCGGCGTTTGTATCGCCGACGAAGTGCAGGTCGGTTATGGCCGCATGGGCAACTTTTTCTGGGGTTTCGAAGAGCAGGGCGTGGTGCCGGACATCATCACCATGGCCAAAGGCATGGGCAACGGCCAGCCGCTGGGCGCAGTGATCACCCGTCGGGAAATCGCCGAAGCGCTGGAGGCCGAGGGTTACTTCTTCTCGTCGGCCGGCGGCAGCCCGGTCAGTTGCCAGATCGGCATGGCGGTGCTGGATGTGATGGAGCAAGAAAAGCTCTGGGAAAACGCTCAGGTCGTGGGCGGGTATTTCAAGGAACGGCTTGAAGCGCTGATCGATAGTCATCCGCTGGTGGGCGCGGTGCATGGTTCCGGCTTCTATCTGGGCGTCGAGTTGATCCGCAATCGCGAAACCCTGGAACCGGCGACCGAAGAAACCACGGCGCTGTGTGACCGATTGCGCGAGCTGGGGATTTTCATGCAGCCGACGGGCGATTACCTGAACGTCCTCAAGATCAAACCGCCGATGGTGACCTCGCGCCGGAGCGTGGACTTCTTCGTGGACATGCTCTCCAAAGTCCTGGACGAGGGGCTCTAGACTCTGATCGTTCCCACGCTGGGAATGATCAGTAAGGGTCTCGCTGAGGGTCTGTAAACACACATCCCTGTGGGAGTGAGCCTGCTCGCGATTGGGCAGGATCAGTCGATATCCATGTTGAATATTCGACCGCAATCGCGAGCAGGCTCACTCCCACATTGGTACGGCGCTAATTCGATAGATATCGGCTTATCTTCAAGAAAATATGACAAAAAGTTTGTTGGTGGCTTTAAAAGCCGATTTTTATCGGTTATAAAGTCACCGCTGCTCCGGTGTGGCCTCACCACGCCTGGTGCTTCCCATTTCTGTCATCGGTCGATTGCCACACTCGACCCTCAAGCATTGCCCCGGAGATGATTCATGAGCCGTATCGTTACCGTTGCTGCCACCCAGATGGCCTGTTCCTGGGACCTTGAAGCCAACATCGAGACCGCTGAGCGGCTGGTCCGTGAGGCCGCGGCGCAAGGCGCGCAGATCATCCTGATCCAGGAACTGTTCGAGGCTCCGTACTTTTGCCAGAAGCCAAACCCGGATTACCTGCAGCTGGCCACGACCGTTGAAGAGAACGTCGCCATCAAGCACTTCCAGAAAGTTGCCAAAGAACTGCAAGTGGTTCTGCCGATCAGCTTCTACGAACGGGCGGGCCGTGCGCGTTTCAACAGCATCGCGATCATCGATGCCGACGGCAGCAACCTCGGGATTTATCGTAAAAGCCATATCCCGGACGGCCCTGGCTACCACGAAAAGTACTACTTCAACCCGGGTGATACCGGCTTCAAAGTCTGGAACACCCGTTACGCGAAAATCGGCGTGGGCATCTGCTGGGACCAGTGGTTCCCGGAATGCGCCCGCAGCATGGCGTTGCTCGGCGCGGAAATCCTGTTCTACCCGACCGCGATCGGCAGCGAGCCACACGACAAGAGCATTTCGTCCCGCGATCACTGGCAGCGCGTGCAACAAGGTCATGCCGGCGCCAACCTGATGCCGCTGATCGCCAGCAACCGCATCGGCAACGAAGAGCAGGACGGCTACGACATTACGTTCTACGGCTCGTCGTTCATCGCCAACCAGTTCGGCGAGAAGGTTCAAGAACTCAACGAAACCGAAGAAGGCGTACTGGTTCAGAGCTTCGACCTGGACGAACTGGAACACATCCGCAGCGCTTGGGGCTCGTTCCGTGATCGTCGCCCGAACCTGTATGGCACACTGAAAACCCTCGACGGTTCCCTGGAGTCCTGATTGTCATGACCACTTTGCACAGCACGCCTCGCGCCGATGGCTTTTACATGCCCGCCGAATGGGCGCCGCAAACCCAGACCTGGATGATCTGGCCCGAGCGCCCGGACAACTGGCGCCTGGGTGGCAAACCGGCGCAAGCCGCGCACGTCGCGGTGGCCAAAGCCATTGCGCGTTTCGAACCGGTGACCGTGGCGGTTTCCGCCGGTCAATACGAAAACGCCCGTGCCCGCCTGGACGTGCCGAATATTCGTGTGGTGGAAATGTCCAGCGACGACGCCTGGGTTCGCGACACGGGCCCGACGTTTGTCATCAATAACAGTGGCGAAGTCCGTGGTGTGAACTGGGACTTCAATTCGTGGGGCGGTTTCGACGGTGGGTTGTACTCGCCGTGGAATCGCGATTCCCAGGTCGGCGGCAAAATCCTCGAGATCGAGCGCAGCCAGCGCTACCGCACTGAGGGCTTTGTGCTTGAAGGCGGTTCGATCCACGTCGATGGCGAAGGCACGCTGATCACCACCGAAGAATGCCTGCTTAACCGCAATCGCAACCCGCACATGAACCGTGCAGAAATCGAAGCGGTGCTCAGCGCGAATCTGGCTGTGGATAAAATCATCTGGCTGCCGGACGGTTTGTTCAACGACGAAACCGACGGTCATGTGGATAACTTCTGCTGCTACGTGCGCCCGGGCGAAGTGTTGCTGGCCTGGACCGATGACCCGCAGGATCCGAACTACCCGCGCTGCCAGGCGGCAATGAAAGTGCTGGAGAGCAGCACCGACGCCAAGGGTCGCCCATTCACGGTGCACAAAATGCCGATTCCGGGGCCGCTGTATGCGACCGAAGAAGAGTGCGCCGGTGTGGATCCGGTTGACGGGACTCAGGAACGTAATCCGACCGTGCGTCTGGCCGGTTCCTACGTGAACTTTCTGATCGTGAACGGCGGCATTATCGCGCCAAGCTTTGATGATCCGTTGGATGGCCCGGCAAAAGAGATTTTGCAGAATCTGTTCCCGCAGCACGAAGTGGTGATGGTGCCCGGCCGCGAACTGTTACTGGGAGGCGGTAACATCCACTGCCTTACCCAACAACAGCCAGCCTCCCACAAAGAGTGAGTGCGGTTGTAACAGCTTGAGTTGATTGCAAAATAATCCAGGCAAACGTTTTCGCTCACGGTTTGGCACAAAGCCCGCAGCCCTACAGGACTGCGGGCTTTTTTGTATCCGCTCGTCGACAGTTATGAAACTTTGGCACAGCTCTTGTATCGCTCAGGGGGTAAACAGGGAGGGGGAGAACTGCGATGTTCTGTCATAAACCTTGGATAAGTTAGCCGCTCACAATCCAGGAGAGAGCGCGGAAATGAACGCCGAAATGAATGTAGTGAGCGAGCGGGCGTTGCATCCCCTGGCAGTAAACAGCGAATCGCTCCAGATCCTGGCGCACTGGTTGAAGTCCAATGGAACGCGTCAGATCAGAGAACCTGATCCGCGCCGGACGATGATCGAACGCTACCCCGCTGGTTTATTCAGCGAAGCGGAACTGGAAGCGTTGTGGGATGTGATGGAAGGATAAGAAGAAAAACAACGGATTGGTAAAAGCGCTGCCGGGATGGCGGCGCTTTTTTTATGGGCGAAGGTTTTTTCGTGATCACTGGAGATGATCGTGCTGATTTGATCGTTCCCACGCGGAGCGTGGGAACGATCAAGTCGGGGGTGTTTTTTAGAAGCTGTAGGTCCCGGTCACGACCACACTGCGCGGTTCGCCCGGTTGAATCTGCGCCGCACTGGTGGCCGACGAGTAATAGGTCTTGTCGCTGATGTTGTTCAGCGCCGCGCGCAGGTCCCAATCCTTCTGCCGGAACCCGGCCAAGGCATCCCAGCGGCCATAACCCGGCAGCACGGTGGTGTTGAGGTTGTCGGCGTAACGTTGGCCCACCAGGGTCAGACCGGTTTCGGCGTACCAGCCCATTTCCGGTTTCCACGTCAGGAACAGGCTGCCGTTGTGCTTGGCCACGTTGCTGATGCGTTTGCCTTCAAAGCCGTTGTTGTCCTTCTCGACCGTCGCGTCCTGCACACCCACGCCACCGCGCACGTACCAATTGCCGGCAATTTTGCCGGTACCCGTCAGCTCGATCCCGCGGGAACGTTGCAGGCCGGTCATCAAGGTGACGGTCGGATTATCGGGATCGCTGGTACGACGGTTGTAAAGTTCCAGTTCGTAGATCGCCAACGTGGTGCTCAGGCGATCATCGAGCCAATCGCTTTTCACGCCGATTTCCTTTTGCTTGGTCAGCTCGGGGCTCAGGTCGTTGCTGTTGCCGGCGGCGCCTGGGGTGATACCGATCAAACCGCCGCCGACCGGGGAAAAGGTCTTGGTCCAGGAGGCGTAGAAGGAATGATTCTGCAGCGGCGTCCATACCAGTCCTACACGTGGGCTGGTGCTATGGCTGTCGCGATCTTCGGAAATGTCCCGCAGCTTGTTGGTCGACTCGATATCGAAAGTGTCGTAACGCAAACCCGCCAGCAGTTGCCATTGATCGTTCAGGCGCAGTTGATCCTGCACGTACACCGCACGGCTTTCGACTTCGGTGTGAGAGCTGCTGGACACTTGCATCCGCCCGGTATGGCGCAAATTGCGGTCGGGGTTGTACAGGTCCAGCGCCGGCACTGGCTGAGTCCCGCGCCCGGTGGCCGCGTTGTACAGCGTAGGGTCGCGCCGCTGGCTACCGATTTCGATACCGGTCAGCAAGCGATGCTCAAGGCCGAACGTGTCGAAACCGCCTTCCAGCTCGACGTTGTTGTAGACGTTGCGGGTGCTCAGGTCCTGTTGCCAGTGCTGGCGCGTGACCTTGTTGGTCGCCGGGGTGTAACCGGTCAGGTAGGTGTTGTCGAAATCGCTGTTGAGCTTGAACACGCCCAGGGTATGGCGCAGCTGCCAGTTGTCGCTGAGTTCATAACTGAGCTTCGAGCGCAGGGATTGCGACTTGTCGTCGATGAAATCGTGCTCGCTGCCGTAGGTCGTATCCCGTCCTACGTCCGCCGGGCGTCCGTTTACCCCGGGGATTCCGCGATCCGGCGTACGGTTGTAGCGGCTGTATTCGTACTGCACCAGCCAGTTCAGGTCCGGCGTCAGTTGCCAGCTCATCGACGGAGCGAACAGTTGGCGATTGCCGCTCACGCCATCGCGGAAGCTGTTTTGATCCATGTTGCCCATGTTCAGGCGCAGGCTGATGTTCTCGCTCGGGTCGGTGCTGAGGTCGGCGTAGAGGCTGCGCAAATCGTCGCTGCCGCCCTGGGCCTCGAGGGTCGAACGGCGACCGAACTCGGGCAGTTTGCTGACCCGATTGACGATCCCGCCCTGACTGCCACGACCATACAAAACAGCGGCCGGGCCTTTGAGCACTTCGATGCGTTCGATGTTGTGCAAATCGCGCACGTATTGGCTGTCGTCGCGGATGCCGTCGAGGTAGAAGTCGTTGCTGGCGTCGAAACCGCGGATGCGCAGGCTGTCGAAGCGAGTGTCGGCGCCGCTGCTGACGTTGGGGATGCCGCTCAACGCGGTGCCCAGGTCGTTGGTGCCGTAATCCACGACGTTCGCGGTTTTAATCGAGTCGATGGCTTGTGGAACGTAGCGCACCGGCGTGGCGGTGCGGGTCGCGGTGCTGGTTTCTTTCACGCGTGGGTCATCGGCTTCGGCTTCGGCGCTGATCGACGTCTCGGGTAAAACAGTGGGGGCGGCGCAGGCAAAACCGGCCGAGAGAAATGCAGAAAGCCCAAGGGTGACGGGTGTGAGGCGAAAGGGGGCAGGCATCTGAAGCGCATCCGAAAGGGTAGAGAAATTCGAGGGCGCGAATGGTAATGCTTGTTATTTGCTTCCGTTAATTATTCTTGAAAGGTTCCGCTGTTTGATTATTTCTAATTGTGTCGAGATGGCTACAGTGGGGCCGTGAGGCCATTCGACCGATTCATGAAACAGACTGAAAGCCATTCCAGCGTTTTTCAGAAACGGGTGGAGGACTAATCTGCCGGCATCTCGTTTTCCTACGCTTTTGCCGGAGCCTTCCCATGATCCTTCACTACATTTACGACCCGTTATGCGGCTGGTGCTATGGCGCAAAACCGCTGGTGCACGCCGCCCAGGCTGTATTGCCAGTGATCGCCCACGGCGGCGGCATGATGACCGGCGCCAATCGCCAGACCGTCTCGCCACAACTGCGCAACTACGTGATGCCCCATGACCGGCGTATCGCCGAGTACACCGGCCAGCCGTTCGGCGAGGCGTATTTCGAGGGATTGCTGCGTGATGAGACGGCGGTGTTCGATTCCGCACCGCCGATTGCCGCAGTGCTGGCGGCCGAGCAGATTGCCGGCCGAGGGCTGGAGTTGCTGGGGCGATTGCAGAGTGCTCACTACGAGGAAGGTCGGCGCATTGCCGATGAAGCGGTGTTGTTAGAACTCGCGAAAGACCTCGGTCTGGAACCTCAAGCGTTCCAGGCTGCTTTCAAGGAAGCTGAAACCGATCGCCACATCAAGGACAGTCGAGCGTTGCTGGCCGAAGTCGGCGGCCAGGGTTTCCCTACCTTCGCCCTGGAACGCAACGGCCAATTTACCCTGATCGATATCGGCCCGTGGCTCGGCAAGCCGCAAGCCTTCGCGGCATGGCTGAGTCAGTCGCTTCCCGCACAAACGTCATCATCGGAGCTTCAAGCCTGTGGCCTGAACGGCTGCGCCGATTGACGTTTACAAGTGATTTCTTAGACGTTTTTCGCCTATTCACAGACGATTCATGAAATTGACACACCATTAAGGGCGCGGCTAGGATTCGCCCCACGCCTGTGGCCAACCGCCACGACTCATAAAAATAACAAAAAGGCCCGCCACGATTTCTTCGTGCGCGGGCCTTTTTGTTTGGGGTGAAAAAAGAGTGCGATAGCGCCGTTTCAGCCGTTCGACACAGTGCGTATCAACCGATCATAAGGAAAAGAACAAAATGTTGAACAAGCGAATCAGCCTGATCGCTCTGGGGATGTTGAGTGCTACACAGGTCATGGCTAACGACCAGGCCGAGTCCAAGGGTTTTGTTGAAGACAGCAGCCTCAAAGTGCTGCTGCGCAATGCCTACATCAATCGCGACAAAAAAGACGGCAACGCCGACCAGCGTGAATGGGGTCAGGCTGCCATCGGCACCTACACCTCGGGCTTCACCCAAGGTACCGTCGGCGTGGGCGTTGATGCCTTCGGTCTGTACGGCTTGCGTCTGGACCGTGGTAGCCACAGCGGCGGCCAAGGCATCGACTTCTTCAAGGAAGGCGACAGCGGTAACCCGGCCGGCGACCTGGCCAAAGCCGGCGGCGCAGTAAAATTCCGCGTATCCAGCACCGTTCTGACTTACGGCGACCAGATGCCAGTGCTGCCGGTGTTGAGCTACGACAACGGTCGCCTGCTGCCGGAAAGCTACACCGGCACGCTGATCACCTCCAAGGAGATCGACGGCCTGGAACTGAACGCCGGCCGCTTCACCGCCGAATCGCGCAAAAGCGCTGAAGGCCATGACAGCGGCGGCTTGAAGTCGATCAACGTATTGGGCGGCAGTTACCAGTTCACCGAACAGTTCAAGGCTGCGCTGTACGCCTCCGACGTCGAAGACGTGCTGAAGAAGCAATACGTGAACGCCAACTACGTGTTCCCGATCGACAAGGATCAGTCCCTGACCCTGGACTTCAACGGCTACCGCACCAAGCTGGACAGTTCCTACGTCCGCGAAAACACCGTGCCCGGCCAAAGCATCGTCACCGGCGACGACAACAAGATCTGGAGCCTGGCCGCCACCTTCGCCACCGGCGCGCACTCGTTCACGCTCGCCCACCAGCGCAGCACCGGCGACAGCAACCTGGGCTATGCCTACGGTGGCTACCAGAAGGACCAAGGTCGCGTCGGCGATGGCGGCAACACCATCTACCTGGCGAACTCCTACTGGTCCGACTTCAACGCCGAAGACGAACGCAGCTGGCAGCTGGGCTACGGCCTGGACTTCAGCACCTTCGGCATTCCAGGCCTGAGCTACAACTTCGCCTACGTGCGCGGCGACAACATCACCACTTCCACCAGCGAAGGCGGCACCGAGCGCGAAATCTTCAACCAGTTCAAGTACGTCGTGCAAAGCGGCCCGGCCAAAGACCTGAGCGTGAAACTGCGCAGCTCGATCCTGCGTGTGTCGCAGAAATCGAGTGAGTACAACTCCAGCGGTAATGAAGTGCGTGTGTTCGTGGATTACCCGATCAACATTTTCTGATGATCGGTTGCGTTATCGAGGCCTGATGCAAGGCTGAGAAAGAAGAAGCCCCGACTGGTTCGGGGCTTTTTTTTGGATGAAAGGGGGCGGCGTTGCGGGTTTCATTGCGTGAGGGGCTCAGTGGGAATGTCCGGATTCGAAACGGTTTTGTGCAAAAAGCCAGATTTATGATCGTTTTTGAGCAAGTAAAATCGTTTTTATGCGGTTGGGGTCAGTTCGACGGTGCCCAATTCAATAGCGGAGCTCAATTTTTATGTGCTCTGAATGTTCGTTTTTATGCATCAGCACCGAAAAATAATCATTTTTATGCAGCGGGATCTGATTTTGATCGTTACTCTCCATTTGTAGTGGTTTGATTTGGTCGAGGTTTAAAAGGAGTGTGACGTGAGCGAGTTTCCCGTAGACCCCATCGGTGCTGCCTGGCTGGCAACGACATTTGACGTGCGGCCGATGGCACGGCTATCCGTGTTAAGTCAGGTCGGTAGTCGACGGTCAACTCAGGTCGAAGACGGGTTTCGTCTTGAGACCTATACGGAAAACATGCGCCCCGATCCGGACCTTTCATCCCATCTGCAATTTCACCTGCGGCATGAAGTCCCGAACCTTGAGTTCTTGACCAGACTGTTTACCAAGGTGGGTCCTGCACCGGTACAAGGCTGGTTGAATGACGAGCCCACCGGCCAATATGCCCGTAGGTCGGCGTTCTTGTTTGAGTGGCTCACTGGCGAGCGGTTGCAGGCGCCAGAACCTATAGGCGGTAAGTATGTCGACGCCATCAACGCCGATCTAATGGTGGCGGCTTCACCTGAAGAGGCGGTGAAAGTGCCGCGTTGGCGAGTGAATGACAACCTGCCGGGCTCGAACTACTTCTGCCCAATTGTCGTCAAGACTGCAGCAGTCAAGTCAGCAGCGGACCTTGATGTGCCTCACCTCTTTGGCCAACTCACCGCAGAGTTTGGCGAAGCGCTTCTGCTGCGCGCCGCCGCATGGATGACGCTCAGGGAAAGTAAAGCCAGCTTCGCCATTGAAGGGGAGGCAGATCGTTCAACACGTATCCAGCGTTTCGCAGATGTGTTGGCGCGACGAACAGGTCAGGGCGAACTGCCGCTCACCGATGCCGCACTAGCTGAGATGCAAGAAGAAATCCTCGGAGCAGTGACCACACTGACACGCCTGGGGATCCGGCAATCTCCGGTGTTTGTTGGCGAAACTGTTCGTTATCAGGAAATTGTCCATTATGTCGCTCCCCCGGAAAGCGATCTGGAGCGGATGCTGGAAGGCATTCGCATCTTTCTGAATCGTACTCAAGGGCAATCCCCAGTCATGCGCAGTGCTGTAGCAGCGTTCGCTTTTGTGTATATCCATCCGCTGGCCGACGGCAACGGCCGGGTCCATCGCTTCCTGATCAACGACATTCTGCGTCGTGATGGGGCCATTCCAGACCCGGTGATTCTTCCGATTTCAGCTGTTATCACCGACGACTCTGCTGAGCGGCGTCTTTATGACAGCGTGCTGGATCAGGTTTCAAAACCGCTCATGCAAGGCATACGAGACCAGGTAGCATTCGCCAACACTCGTACGCAATATCCTGACGGCGTGGTCTCGAATATTGAATTCACAGGCCAGGATCAGGCCCGCCCGGTGTGGCGCTATCCGAACCTGGGGCCACACGTTGTTTTCATGTCTAACGTCATTCGCCGCACCATCACCGAACAGATGCGTGAAGAGTCGCGGTATTTGCGCAGTCACATAAGGGCCAGGCAGGCAATCAAGGAGGTCGTTGAGATGCCTGATCAACAGGCTGATCGGCTCTTGCGATCCATAGAGCAGAACGAAGGGAAGCTGAGCAACGTATTGGCAAAGGAAATGCCTGTGCTGGCAAGGCCGGATATTTGGGCCGCCATTATCGAAGCTGTGGCTCAGTCGGTTCGGGGGGAGGAGCCGATAGACAGTAGCGTGAGTGATCGATATCACCCGAATCAGCCAGTGGGTCGATGACCGACTTACGCAAAAAGCCCCGATTGATTCGGGGCTTTTTCTTGTGTGCGATTTGTTTAGGGCGCGACGTTACTGGCTCGGTTGTTACCCGGTGCATCGAGCACCTTCGCTACGTCATCGATGATCGCCTTACTCATCTCCTGCAAAAAATGCGACGCCCAGGCATGCCGGTCGGTGTCACGAACCATGGCGGCGTCAGATGCGAGAAGTTTGGCGATGTGGAGCAGATCTGAGGCGTGGGAGAGGGCCTGGATGACCGGGACGCCGGCGTTGATGCGGAACAGCGGTTGGTTGCCGTGGAAGGAGAAAGGCGTGAGGCCGATGGTTTTCAGGTCTTGGGGATTGGTCATTGGGCACCTCCGGTTTTTGGGCGGTGGTGGGTGGTAACCAGTGAAGCGGTAACGCAAATTTTGGACGGATCGATAGCGGGCATTAGCAAAAACTCCTGAATCAAAGTTAGAGCTACCACGTTCGTTATCAGGCGAATGGGTGGCAGCTATGCGCGGGCTGATAAACCGGAGATACAGGAACCCGGCAGACCCGAAGGTCTCCCACGCACAGCCGCCATTACACGGAAATGTTGGCACAAAAAAAACGCCAGCAATCGTGATTTGGGGCGCTTGTGCGCCTGTATCTTACTCGGGTTATCAGGCCCGGTCGCCGAATTGGCAGCGACGGGTTGAAGGTAGCTTGCGGGCGGAGGATGCGCAATCGTGGCTAGGTGGTGGCGTGGGTTGAAGGTTTTAGTGATTTTTATGGCTGGGCAATGATTATTGGGCAGCCATAACTTTCATAATTTTGAAGAAGGCATGCTGATGGCCTTGCCGACTTGTTGAAGGAGATATTCGGAATGGACATTGAATTGGATCAGTTTCAAAAGGATTTGCTGGAATCTGTACGCGAAATGAATGAGAGCCGCGCGGCTCAAGTCTCCAAGACCAGGCCGTTGCGAATACAAGATTGCATCGACACTTACGTGTCGTCCTCAGCGACACATCCCAAGAACGTGTCGCCGAAACAGGAAAATAGCGACACGTAACAAGACGGACTACAACAGAAGGGGCTGAGTCCTACTGCAAAATCGCACAACGTCTAGCAGCCGTTAGCTTGTGAAATGACGATCTGAGGCAAAGCCCCGGCATCGTTGGACGGCAGGGTAAAAGTCGTTCGAAAACCGAGTTTATCCAGCATGTCCATCATCGCATCGATCGTAAATTTCTCGATCTTGCCAGTGGTGAGTTCTGAGACGCGTGATTGGGTCACGTTCAACCTGGCTGCAGCCTCACTTTGTTTGAGGCCCAGGGTTTTGATGTAGTCAGTGATAAATATCGATAGCTCCATCTTCAACGCTGTTTTGCTAGCGACTTCGCTGTCATGCGTGGCATGGAATGGGCTGTCGAAAAATTGAACTGCCATGAACGCCTCCCTACTTTGAGTTATCTAAAATTTGCGATAAACGCAGGCTAGTCGATTGATCGTTTTTGATGCAAACGTATTGTGTCTGCGAGACATAACTCATTACATCAAGTAACTAATGATGTTCCCGCCCCCACCTTTATCCCCTCCAGCCAACCCCATACATTGAGCTCCAACGCCGACCCATTCATTCCGAAGGGAAGGTCACTTGGAGATTCCTCATGCCTTTCGTAAGCGTACGCATCACCCGCGATGGCGTTACCTCTGAGCAGAAAGCTCAGGTGATCGCCGAAATCACTGAAACCCTGCAACGCGTCCTCAACAAGGACCCGCACCTGACCCACATCGTGATCGAAGAAGTCGACACCGATAACTGGGGCTACGCCGGCATCACCACCACCCAGTACCGCAAGCAGCTGGCTGAGGGGGAGGGGCAGTCATGACCGCGACCGTCTCCATCGATTTCATCTCCGACGTGGTGTGCCCGTGGTGCGCCTTGGGAGCAACGGCGCTGGAGCAGGCGATCGAGAACGTGGCCGGTGAGGTTTCGGTGGAGCTGACCTACAAGCCCTTCGAGTTGAACCCGGACATGCCGGCAGTCGGCGAGAAAGCGGTTGAGCATTTGATGCGCAAATATGGACGAACCGCCGAAGACGTCGCCGCCGGCAAAGCGATGCAGATCGCTCGCGGTGAGGCCATCGGCTTCAAGTTTGATCTGGAGAAACGCAGCCACTTCTACAACACGTTTGATGCTCACCGGTTGTTGATGTGGGCGTTGCAGGAAGGGCGGCAGGTCGCACTGAAGAAGATCCTGCTGCGCGCTTACTTCACCGACGGCCAGAACCCGAGCGATCGCGAGACGCTGGTGGGTCTGGCTGCTGAAGCGGGACTGGATGCGGCGGCTGCTCAAGAGGTGTTGGCGTCCGGCGCGTTCGCCAAAGAAGTGCGTGAGCTTGAAGAGTTTTACCGCCAGCGCGGCATCAATTCGGTTCCGGCCATGGTGCTGAACGGTCGTCACTTGGTGTCTGGTTCGCAGTCGGTCGAGTACTACGAACAAATGTTGAGACAAATGGCGAAGGCCCCCGCCGAAGCCTGATTACTTACTTTTTCAAACCACCATTTATTAGTTGAGGTTCATCATGAGCAACTCGAAAAAAGTCATCGTAATTACTGGCGCTTCCCAAGGTCTCGGCGCAGGCATGGTCAAAGCTTTCCGTGATCTGGATTACAAAGTTGTCGCCACTTCGCGTTCGATCAAACCGTCCACCGACCCGGACATCCTCACCGTGGCGGGCGACATCGGCAACCCGGAAGTCGCCCAGCAAGTCATCCGTGAAGCCATCGCACGTTTCGGCCGCATCGACACCCTGGTCAACAACGCCGGGATCTTCGTTGCCAAGCCGTTCACTGCTTACACCGCGGAAGACTACGCCAACGTGCTGTCGGTGAACCTGAACGGCTTCTTCTACATCACCCAACTCGCGATCACCGAGATGGAAAAACAAGGCAAAGGCCACGTCGTCAACATCACCACCAGCCTGGTGGACCACGCCATCGACGGCGTGCCGTCGGTACTGGCTTCGCTGACTAAAGGTGGATTGAACGCGGCAACCAAGTCCCTGGCCATTGAATACGCCAAGCGCGGGATTCGGGTGAATGCGGTTTCCCCGGGCATCATCAAGACGCCGATGCATGGTGAAGAAACTCATGAAGCGCTGGGGAATCTGCACCCGGTCGGGCATATGGGCGAGATCAGTGATATTGCGCAGGCTGTTGTTTATCTGGACAGCGCGAACTTTGTCACTGGCGAGATCCTGCATGTGGATGGTGGGCAGAGTGCGGGTCACTAAGGCCGTTTTTCCCAACCCTGGAAACAACAAAGCCCTTGCAGAAATACGAGGGCTTTTTTTGTAGAGAAACGGAACTGATGAGTTTGTGAGGGGGATGCAAAAAATGAAAAAATCTTGTCCTTTCTGACGCTGTTTCAATCGGATGCGCGGACTTGAATGAGATCAGAGATTATTTTGAAAAAATAACCTGAGGCTGCAGTGAATCCGAACTATCGTGGGGTGATGAGTGGCATTTCGCCACGCATTATCTATAGGTGATTCGATGGAGCGGTATAAAAATCTCAGTGGCGATTCGAATGTTGTCGCTTATGAGCTAGGACAAGGATCAATCACTGTTCAATTCGCTAGCGGCACGCATAAGACGTATATCTACGACTCGGCTAGGCCCGGCACAGTGATGGTCGCTGAGATGCAACGTTTAGCAGTGGCGGGGCGGGGGTTGAACAGCTACATCGGGCGTGTTGTGAAGGGTAGCTACTCGGGAAAACGTTAGTCAGAGAGCATTATTTTCCAAGGGGATAAAGCAGATTTCCAAACCCCGGAAACAAAAAAGCCCTCGTATTTCTACGAGGGCTTTGTTTTGTATGGTGCCGGCATCAGACGGAAAAATAGATCCGTCCCCTTTTTTCCTGAACGCTCATTATCAGCTTGACCGGATCACGGGCTTGGTGGATTCAGAGCGCGATTACTTCGGGTCAGGAAGGTCGCGAATACCCATGCGAGTGCGAAAATTAGAAACATCATTCCGGCAATGAAATAGCCCGTTAAACCCAGCTCTGAACAGGTTTTGCTTGCGAAATACACACCTGACATCACACAGACCATGGTCGTAGGGATTTTTATCATTGGTCCAATCTTAGTAACCGATCGAAAGTCAGTTATACCCAGGAAAAACAGGTAGAAGGTCAAGCTAGTCACGGCTACGACGCCAGTGAGAGATGCTGTAAATGGCCGCGACTGATTTTGCGTCATGTCTTCAAAAATAATGTCTCGCACGCCCGCGATCCTAGCGTGCGCTACTAGATCAAGTGGACCTGAACTCACGATGGTGACAGTGACTTGATCCTTTGGATTCGAGAGGAAAGGCAGAAACTTAAGCCTGTTTTCTTCGATCGATACTTTGGCGGGTATACCTGCAGGGTCTGACCCTGTGATCTGAGCCGTAATCAGCTTGGAATCGTTTTTTGTGCGTACTTCGAGCGATGTTTCAAAGTCGGCGCTGAGAATAGGTTTCGAGCCGGTATTGATAAGTGCAAGTGAGTAAATATGGGGTGAATCGATTTTCGATCCGTTAACGGTTATCTGGAGATCGTGAATCTTTGAGTCAGAAGGCAGCTCAAGGTCTGATGAAGAGACAAGGCGGACTGTGAGTGAATGAGCGGTAAAGTCTGCTTTCCAGAAATAGAAAGGTATCACCACGCTGACGATGGCGATCAGACTCGTAAGCGCAAACTTCCAGTCCAGCACTTTCCATTTCATGTGCTCGCTTCCATTGCAGACGCCGCGCTGTCGTAAGTGGCCTAGAAGGTTTTGCGCTTATTACGTGACTTATTACGTATCGCGCATAAACGAAAGGCCCGCATTTCTGCGAGCCTTTGTTTTGTATGGTGCCGGCACCAGACGAACGGTATGTTTCGGCGAGACGAGGTTTTTCGGGCGTCTGGAGTTCGTTGGAAAATTCGACGTACCCCAACTAGTAACTATAAATAAATCAGCTAGTTATGGCGTTAGGTGGAATCGAATTCGGGATTTTTTAGATGTCAGTACATTGTCGGTCTGTAAGTAATTCAGAGCCGCATACGAATGGTAAACCTCCTGAATTCGAACGTTGTCGATCATCCCTTCCGTAGAGAATAGGCAGGAATCCGCCAAAAGCTGCCGTGGCGACAGGCAGCAGACGGCCAATACGCTCGCCAGATGATCGATGCCGGCCCTCGTCGTTTCTCGTCGGGGGTACAGACTCGACGGCGGGTACTAATGCACAGAGGGGAAACATGAGAACAGGCTTCAGCGGCACAGACCGTACGGCCCCTTACCGGTGCCTAACCGATGAACTCTTGCTCATCGACACAGTTTCTAATAACTCATAATGAGTTACGGGTATAAAATTTCGTTGCATTGAGGTATCAAGAAACGTTGCGATCGGCTCGCCGTTTTGGCGAGAGATGAGCGGTTAAAGTTCACTACTGCCAGCGACTGCAATGGTCTATAGCGGCCTTTATTGGTCAGTCACCATCCCGGCACGTAATCGCTCAAGCAGATGGAATAGTATTCGCCTCGAGAGCCATGGACATGCGTTACTGACGTTGGTACCGTCATGCAAAGGGTGGTAGTCCACTGACAGGCTACGGGACGGATTCTATGTATAACGCAACTATCGCAAAGCCTTCCGTTGTAACTCGATGCAACCACTATGCTTTTTTCGCCCAATGATGATATTTGTGGCGGGTGTATATGGTGTTGGCAAAACAACTATTTGCAACTTTCTGGCAAGTAGTCTGGGCTATGTTGCCGTCAGCGCTAGCGCACTAATTAAACAGCGTCGGGGCGAGACGACTTGGGACGACGTAAAAAGAACGAGTGACATTTCAACAAATCAGGATCATTTAATACAAGCAGTACATGATCTTCAAAATACCAATCAAAAGAATATTCTGGATGGCCACTTCGCGCTTTTAGATAATGCCGGAAAAATCCTGACGGTCGACATTAATGTTTTTTTAGCATTAAACATTGACGCAGTACTTTTGATTGAGGATCAGCCCGCAGAAATACTAGCACGCTTAAATCTACGAGATTCTGCCAGCTGGGAATTGTATGTATTAGAAAACTTAGTTATAGCAGAGCGAGAAGGCGCGCTCAGATTTCATCGAGAAAGTGGTATTCCTATTGCGATTTTTCAAAGAGATGAATTGCAAGAAATTGTGAAATTTATATCAGATCTCGAAAGTAGCAATAAAAGATGATCTACGGATCAAGGAGCGGCAAGTGAACGGCCTGCAATATAAGAAATTCTCCGAGATTAACATCAATGACATTTTTTTTGACTCATTAAAAGCTGACTATAGTGAGTTCGCAGATTGGTTTTTGAAGAAGTCAGACGCGGGAGAGGAAGCCTACGTCTTCTATAATTCCCGCCGTAGGATGGACGGCTTCCTATATTTAAAAAAGGAAGCTGCCTCTGACATTACTATCGATCCACCTCTCCCGGCGGGGACTGCTCTTAAAGTGGGCACATTGAAAATCAACGCCCATGGCACAAAGCTTGGAGAACGATTCGTAAAAAAAGTTTTTGATCATGCAATGAGCCTAGGTGTTGATTATATTTACGTAACAGTGTTCGACAAGCACGATGGGCTCATTGCATTACTAGAGCGTTATGGATTTGAAAAGCGGGGAGAGAAAATTAGTCATAATGGATCAGAACACGTCTTGATCCGAACTTTGAACGAGATTTCTGGAGATGTAGTCAAAGATTTTCCTCACTTCGATGTTTCCAATAAACAATATTATTTATTGGCTATCTATCCCCAATACCATTCCTCATTTTTGCCTGACTCGATACTAAATGGAGAGAGCCATGACATATTGGAAGATGTTTCTCACACGAACAGCATTCACAAAATTTATATCTCAGGCATAAATCGTACAAAGTGCCTGAAGTCCGGCGACATTATTGCTATTTACCGAACCAACGATGGGAAGGGAAAAGCGTATTACCGTTCAGTGGTTTCATCATTAGGCGTGGTAGAAGAGGTTCGTCAAATAAGATCATTCAAAAATGAGTCTCAGTTTATTAAATATGCAAAGCCTTATAGCATATTTACTATTGAGCAGTTAAAAGAGTATTTTACCAGCAAGCAAAAATCATATATAATAAAATTTACTTACAATGCAGCATTGAAAAAAAGAATTATCCGAAAGCGATTAATTGAAGAATGTTTAATTAGCACTCGTACTCGATGGGATTTCACCCGGATTACAGAAGCTCAGCTAAGATGGATCGCGGATAAAGGTGAAATAAATGAAAGTATTATTGTCAATTAAGCCCGAGTATGCCAGCAAAATCCTTAGCGGTGAAAAGAAATTTGAATTTCGAAAAGTGTCTTTTACTAATAGCGAAATCAAAACTGTAGTGATTTATGCAACAAAACCAGTTGGTAAAGTCGTTGGTGAATTTGAGGTTTTGAAGATTTATAGTGATTCACCTACAAATATCTGGAAGCGGACGAAGCGCTATGCGGGTATTGATAAAAAATATTTCGACAGCTACTACGAAGGTAAAAGCTTAGCGGTGGCGATTGCGGTTGGTGCTGTTCACGAATATGAAAAGCCTAAAAACCTATCGGATATCGGGGTGGGGATCTCTCCCCCTCAATCTTTCTGCTATATTAAAGCTGCCGACTGTGACCAGCAGCGAGAGCTTGAGCTTGTATAGGAGCTCTCAGTGGTGACAAGACCAGTGTTCGGGGGGGATATGGCGTGGGATTCTAGCTTATTGAAAGTCATTGATCGTAAGTTTCTTATTGCGAATCCGTGGGCGCACGATGAATTAATGCCTCTTATCATGGGGCACCTTTACGAGTTATCTGGTTATTATCCAGAATTTAATCAATGGCTGGATCATAAGGTTATTCCTGGTCTAGTATCGGGTGAGAGATCAATACTCTTGGAGCACAGCCGTGGTCAACTCGCTGGCCTAGCAATCGTGAAGGATGATTCAGTAGAACAGAAACTGTGCTGTTTACGTGTCCTGCCGAAGTTCCAAGGAACTGGTGTAGGTCTGAAGCTGTTTGAAAGATCTTTCGAGGCGCTGAATAATAGCGCGCCATTACTTTCAATCGCCGAAGAGCAAAAGCATGTATTTGAGAAGCTTTTTAAATATTATGGCTTCGAGCTTGCAAAAAAATACTATAGTTATTATCGTCCGCGGAAAGACGAGCTGAGCTTCAACGGCTTGATCGAGCCTGAGCCAAGCTTTAAACGTGTTTCGAGCGACCAAAGGAAGTTAATTTTTACTACGTAAATATCGTAGCATTCTTTTTTTTGCACTTTCAAATAATGGCTTCGACCCGATTATTAGGAGGCCAATACCTAGGTACATAGAAAGCCAGCCAGTTTTTACACCGCAACCATTAGGGAATTTTTGTATTACGCACTCATTGGTGATTTCCCACAAAGCGCTACCAGCAACTCCGAATATCAGTACTAGTGCTATAAATCTAATAATCGATAGATAATCCGATTTCACCTTGGAAAATCGACCGAGCACTATCAAGTCCTTTACTCTTGTGCTGTCCTCTCTACTTGCCGTCCATTGGTATCCCAGATAGTTTCTAACACTATTCTCTTCCGAAATCCCTACGCTATTATCCAAGCGAATATATTCATTCCAGACCTCTTCGTCCATTAAGGAGCGATAACCTTTATAGTCTTTAGTGTCAGAAACGCAGACTTCATCGCGAATAGTTGTCAAAAAACAATGAATTCGCTTGAATTTCGGAAATTCTAGTTTTTCGTTACCGCTTAATAGTTCTTCAGGGACTCCACGTAAAACATTAATTCTAAAGTCAATAATGCGAGTTTCTGTATTGGAACTAATGAGCGCTCGGTCTTTCTGTAAGAAATTCACGCTATATACGGTTGATGGGATATTTCTGATTCGAAATCTTATATAAGCTGATTGTCGCTTATCTTCTGGCTTTACAAAGCCGGGACGACTTGGTAGTGCAATAGTTAATCGAGTACAAAGGTTCTCATCGCTCAAGAATATGGGTTCAACTTTAAAAAGCTGCGTATTGAGCCTAAGAAGTGAAAACGGCTTTTCATCTTTGCCATCTTTTCGAAAGCTAATATTGGCGAAATTTCCTTCCGCGAAACCATCGTAGTGTACAACTTCGTTAAATATTGCAGCTACGCTTTTTTCGCCATTTAATCTTGCCCCTAAATCGCTAACATCCTTCAGCTCGACTTTCCATGGCAAGTCAACTACGACCGCGCAGTACTTGTCCCGCTGACCAATCATTACTCCAACATCCATAAATGGAGAAATACGATCTCGCCCCGTCTCCCAAAGATTTACATGGAGTTCGTCCTCTAGCTCCCTCTCACATAGATCACCAGTGGCCTTACGTCTTTCAGCCTCTTTCTCAGCAATACGTTCTGCATTTGCTTTTTTTGTAAAAGCTTTCCAGCTACGAGTTGAAAAGTGAGCATCATTATCTACGTGGCTATCGGACTCGCCTTCAGATGCAGTGGAGGGCGTCGGGGCTGTCTGCTTTGGCTGATCGCCTGAAGGGACCGCTTTTCTCTGATCGCAGTCACATTGAACTGGTGTCTCGGTGTCAGATAAATACCTGACGATTATCCCTGAAAAAGAATGGCGCATTGAAAGCGTCCTTGAATGCGGCTGGTGTGCCAAGCATATTTGGCCGGCTATTATAAGGCATGTCAATATTGTAGCAGCGGAATCAAGATGCTCAGCAGTATCGTTCGGCCCCAGATCTCGCCCTGCTATCAAGTGAAATGCCTTCAGGCGCGTAGTCCCGTTGAAATACATCTTTTAGGCTGATAGCTGTGGTTACGAATGGCAGATGGGCCGGCGGCCGCTGTCCACCAACGTCCTCTCTTGGCCGTTTTCTGACCTTCGTCTAGCGGTTGAACTGCCAAGGTTTTCCTAGGCGATAAGTGAGTAATTGCATGGTCAGCAAATAGTAATAGCGCGTCGATTCAGTGTGCTGGTTTAGGTGGTGATTCAAAAACCACGCAAGGTGTTTTCTCTGCCAAGTCCATGGATTGTCGCGTTGCCAGCGCTCAGCGATTGCTGTTTGGATAGCCTTCGCCTGACGCAGGTGGCGTTGACGCGTGGTATACGACCCGGTCAGGACGCTCACCAGGAACAGATCCATATCGAATGCCGTGCTCACGCTCGACCACCAATGTAAGCGGCCACCACGACGATACGGCCGTGCCCCAGCTCATAGCTGATTTGTACTCGGGCATCCTGATCTAGGCGCCGGTCGAGTTGATAGCAATTGCCTCCGTTGATGGGGGCGAGATGATGGGTGATTTGCTCATAGCGTTCGCAAGCATAGGCTGCCCGCAATTCGTGGAAGCCTTTGAGGTCGTGCTTATGGATGATGTCCCGTGCGGGGCTGACGATTCCCTGCAAGAAATCGAGGTAGCGTTCGTTCGGTGCAAGTAGGTTGCGGCTACCGTCGGGCGAGACCTGTTCGGCAAACCTCTGTGCGTCACGAATATGATCATCTACCGTAATCCAACGAGGTGCTGATGCGCCTGAACGGCCACCTTTGGTGCCGTCCTGGATGTTGATCTTTCCGAATTGCTTGGCTTCACGTTTTAGACGGGGAAGGTCGGCCAAAATCGCCTCGCGCAAGCGCATACCGGTGGCTCGCGCTAACTGAGCGATGGCCGCGGCGCGCGGCTGCTGGTTTTCGCAAAGCACCTCTACGATCCGCTTCACCTGTTCGCGGTCCTGGCCTTGCGGCACTGAACGACGAACACTGGTGCGCTGCATTCCCAGCGCCTTACTCGGGCTCGGCACTTTCACATACGGATCACCGCGAAGCGCGGCCATGGTCCGATTCACACTGGACAACCGGTTTTGCGCAGTCGCGATGGCCATCTCACCTCGTTCAACTTGTTGGCGCAGATGTCCGGCGTAGTCCAGCAAGGTCTGCCAATTAATCTGCCGCGCATCGTTAAATCCTGGTCCATCCTCCGACCGACACCAGCGTACAAACGCCTGCCAGCGATCAGTGTGCGCTTTGACCGTCCCGTAATGCCCACCGCCAAACAGATCTTTCAGCGCTTGCGGCCCCGCATAGCTCAATTGCCGGCCATAGCCAAAATTGCGCCCATCCCGTCTACCGACCAATGCCATGATCGAACTCCTCTCTAAGCCAAAACTTTTAAAACCTTCCTCACGTCATCCCGCCAAGAATGCTGAGTGTTATCAGGGATCAAGGCCCCTGCGACCTGTGAGGGTTGTCCACTAACGCGGGACTGGCGGCTCCTTACGACCGGGAGCTTGGGCATCTCATGATCTGACCTCCTGAGCACTTCCGAAGAAGTGGGCGGGTGGAGGCTGCACTGGCTGACGAGGCCAGCGCCGCGAGATCCTGAGTTAGGTGAAGGCAGTGATGCGATGACCGGGGCGTGCCTGACTGTCAGTCAGGTGCAGTCCATTCTCTGGGCTGCGGCACCATCATCTGCATCGCTGTTGCCGGTGACTTCGGTGTTTGTCACGCCGATTGTCACGAGGGGGAATGCCGCAAAGCCTTGTACGAGTTGGGCTGCAGCAGCGGTTGGAGCGCCCGTCTCTTTCCGGGAGAAAGAGACGGGCGCAGGTTGGCGCACGGGAGTGGCCAAGCGGATAGGTTGCTGCAGGGCAGCTATGAAAGGGGATGAGTTGCCGCAGTGGGCACACTGGTAAAAGTAGGCATCCATCACTCGGCGAGTGACCGTGCGAGCCACCGGACGCTAATCGCACTTTGGGAGAACCACCACGGTGTGGCGTAGCCTTAAAGGTTCTGGCTACCTGGGTTGCTGTCAACGACAGCGCTTTGCCCGATCTTTTCTACGCCTGTGGATAATTCGGGTCAAGGCTCGAATTTTCGGGAGTTCTGCGGCTGTGGATGAAATTATCCACCGGTGGAAATCCGTGGTTTTCCACAGACAGTTGCGTGGGCTTTAGATTTTTTAAGTGAGGTCCATCCAAGCAGGGCGGCTTTGCAGCCCCGCTTGGATGGACCCGCGTGGAAGGGCGGACAACGGTGATCTCACAGGCTTACCCACGTTTGGATGCGCCACGGCTATTTTGTAGGGCGGTGATGTTGTCGCCGACGGGGTGAGCGAATTCGTGGGGCGTCACATGCCCATGGCGGTTGGCGTCGATGTAGTTGCTCCACCACGCCATGATCAGCCGGCGCTGCTCCAGAAATTCAGCTTTGTGGATATACGCGGCACGCACGCGGTTGCGTTCCTTGTGGCTCATTTGTCTTTCGATGGCTGCGTCGGTCCATAACCCGGACTCCAGCAGGGCGCTACAGGCCATGGTCCTGAAGCCGTGGCCGCACACGTCCTTGCTGGTGTCATAGCCGACGTTGCGGAGCATGGTATTCACCGTGTTCTCGGACATGGGCTTCCAGTACTTGTGGTCGCCCGGTAGCACCAACTCTGAAAAGCGACTGAGGCTGCGCAGGCGCTCCAGTATTTCGATGACCTGCGGCGATAGCGGAACCATTTGAATGTCGCCGTTCATCTTGGTCCCGCGTGTGGAGTTGCGTACCCCTTCAATCGGTGCGCGCGTATCGGGGATTTCCCACATGGCACGTTGGAAGTCGAACTCACTCCATCGAGCGAAGCGCAGTTCGCTGGAGCGGACGAATACATGCAGAGTCAGTAGCACAGCAAGGCGCGTCAGCTCGCGGCCGTTGTAGTTGTCGATACGGTGTAGCAGTTCGGGTAGGCGGTTGAGGGATAGGGCCGGGCGATGGACTGTGCGCGGCGCGTGAATCGAGCCTGCCAGATCCAGTGCAGGATTCATGGTGATCTGCCGAGCCCTTTTGGCCCCGCGCATGATGGTGGATAAGTAGTTCTGTACCCTTAACGCCACATCCATGGTGCCGCGTTCCTTGATGCGCTGGGTGATCTCTAGCAGGTCATGGGTATCGAGTTCAGCGATGGGGCGTTGGCCGATCAACGGGAAGACGTGGGTACGCAGTCGGCTCATCACGGTTTTTGCGTGTCCTTCGGTCCAGCGACGGGACATGTCGGTGTGCCACTCCAGAGCAACGGTTTCGAAAAGCAGTGCCGCCCGCTGGGCTACGATCTTGGCCTTCTTCTTTTCTTCCATTGGGTCGAGATTGTCGAGCAGCAACGCCTTGGCTTCGTCTCGCTTACGTCGTGCGACGGAAAGGGTAACGATGGGGTAATTGCCGATGATGAGCGTACCTTCCTTGCCGCTGGGCTTGGTGTACTTCAAGCGCCAGGTCTTCACGCCATTGGGTTTGACGAAAAGGTACATGCCGCCGCCGTCGAACAGTTTGTAGGCGCGTTCGCGGGTTTTGGCCGTGCGGCATTGCAGGTCGCTGAGAGGGATCGCTAGACGTGGCATAGGGGTACGCGCTCCTGACCGGAAAATCGCAGTACCCCTAACATACCCTCGGGGAAGGGGGATTTTGTTGGATCCCGACAGAGGGTCCTGGAACGAAAAAACCCGCCAAAGGGCGGGTTTTCGGGGCTTCCAGAGCATTCGGTGGAATGCAATGGAGCCTAATGTGGTGCCGGCACCAGGAGTCGAACCCGGGACCTACTGATTACAAGTCAGTTGCTCTACCAACTGAGCTATACCGGCGTGTTGGGCGACGATTATAGCGATTGGGTTGGTTCTGTAAACCCCTGAATTCAGACTATTTTTGCGCAGGCGTCAGGCCCGCCCCACGGGCGCTTCTGCGGGGCCGGCCAATGCGATTGCTTTAAAGCGTTACACGCCGTTTTTAACCGCGTTGATCAAGTCCTGGCTCAGCACCTGCGCGGGCGCCACTTGCACGCTTTGCGTGTAGAACGGCGGCAGGTTCTGGGCCAGTGTCGACAAGGCTTGCGGGGTGGTGTTGCCCGGCAGCAGCACGTATTGGAGGTTGGACGGATAGCTCTGTGGAACCGGGCCTTCCATGGTCGAACCGTACGCGCCGAAGGTCATCACGGCCTGCGGGGTGGTGGGGTCGGGGGCGTAGAGGAAGACGAAGGTGCCGTATTTTGGATGCGTCAGGTATTGCTCGGCCTGGGCGCGAACCGCTGGGTCGGGGTCGTTCATCAGGGTCCAGCGCATGACCGCGTAGTTGCGGGTGGTTTCCATGAACGCTGTCCGAATCGGCGACTGGTTCTCGACGCCGCCCAGACACACCAGCAGGTTGCCGAACGGATCGATGAGGGCTACCGAGTTGAACACTGTGCTTTGTTGCGCAGTCTTCAATAGCGGCGGAGCGAGTTCTGCGCCGGGGTCACGCGGGTTGGCCGATTGCACAGTCAATGCAAACGGGCTGAGCGCAGTCAGTGCCTGGCGGACTTTGCTGGTGGCCGGGAGGTTTGCCGGGTTTTGCAGTTGATCCGGCGGCAGACCGCTGTTGTTGCTGGCCTCGCGGACGGTGTTGACGCTGGCGGAGAAGATCGAACTGGTGAGGAAGTAAGCCGCCGAGTCGATGGTCTGGCCAGCAAACACCGGACTGGTCGAGCCCTGATAGGCACGGCTGACCGGCGCCGCAATCGCGTAATAACCCCAGGTGTCTTGCGCCTGTTGGCGGATCTGCGGCGGCAGCGATGGAAAGGTGAACTGGCTGTTGTAGTTGATGCCTGCGTAGTCATCGATCGCACTGACGGCGACGTTAAATCCTGCAGTCAGCAGCGAACCGGCGCACATGGCGCACGGGTCTAGCGTGGTGACGACGGTCAACTGATTGGGCGGTGGCAGGTTCAATGGCGCGGCGTTTTCGTAGTACCAGTCCACCAATTGCCGTTCGCCGTGGGCGGTCGGGTCATGAGGTAGAAAGTACGTGGTGCCACCGCCGGGGATAGGCATCAGCACGTTGTTGTGCAGCGCGGCGATGACCTCGCCCGTTGCGTTGTTGATGATGGCGCCGCCCACCGCGAAGGTTTGCTGCAGCGCAGCTTCAATGGCTTGGTTGGCGACGGTATCGACGGCTTCCTGTGCACTGTTCAATGTGCTCATGATCTTCCCAGCTCCTTGCTGTTTGAGCGCCAGGAAAATCTGGCGTTTGGCAACGATAGTTGAGGTTTCGCCGGTCGTTATGTTGTTTTGTCTTAATGCTTATGCACAACGGGATCTGTACCGCACCTGTTTAGAGGCAAATTTGCGGACCCGTTCTCATTTGCTCGCAAATACCTGTTTTCCCGCTTTTTTTACAGGTGTACGAAAATTGTACAGTTGTGTTTCTGCCCCGAAACAGCCGGATATATTGGATCCACGATAATTTCATCCCCAGAGTTATCCACAGGCTGGAGCGTTTTAAGGGCGCTCAGCCAGGATCAGGAAATTACGCGGTGTAAGCGGGGTTTCGCAGAAGGTGCCGAGGCGGACCGCATACCCCTGCTCGGAGAGGAAAAGGGCACGATCGAGTACCAGCCAAAGCTCCAATGGGCGTCGGAAAAGTCCGCGCAGCAGCTCGAGATTGCGCACTTCAGCCAGTCGCTGCCAACCGGTGGCTTCGAGCGCTGGCCAATCGTGCGCTCCGATTGTGGATAACTCCTTGAGCGCGGCTAAATGATGGCAGTAATCGGCAAAGGATCTATCCAGCCAGGCACTGGGCAGCGACGGGGTGGGCAGGTATTCGTCAACGCCGCGAAGTTGCCGTTGCAGCAGGTCGAAACCCAGGCGCCGGGCCATGGAGGTGTCGCGCTGGCGTCGGACGCGAGCGCCGGCGGTGACGGTTTCGTTCATCGGCAGCGAGAGATCTTCGAGCGACAGTTGTAGGTCGGATCGCATACCCGCAGAGGAAAGCGCCTGATATTCACTCACACTGATCCGGTTGTAGCAGCAAGGGGCGATGGCCAACTGCTTGCAACCGGTGGCGCTCGCGAGTTGCATCAGCCGCACGTGAAGATCACCGCAGGCGTGCAGCGCTACCGGCGTGTGGCCGGCCTTCAGTAAAGAGGCAGCCCCCGGCGCGAGCACGTCTTGCTCGACGTGAAGCGCATGCAAATGATGACGCTGACTGAGTGCCTGGCCACTGGCGACCAACGTCGGGTCATATTCCAGGCAAGTGAGCTGCTGACCGGTTTGTAACAGGCGTCGCCCCAGATGTCCTTTGCCCGAACACCAATCCAGCCAATGCTTCGGCGCCTCAGCAAATTTCAGCCGACTGGCAAACGCCTCGATCTGCTGCCACTTGCGCCCCGGCACATCGACATTCAGCCGATGGCCAGCTGATTCGAGTGCGTGAGGCGGCAATTCAGCTACAGCGCTCAGTTCGAGGGATAGCGCCGCCAGTGAAGCGAATGGCTCCGGCGCCTGCAGAAGAGCAGGTTGGTTATGAGCATTTTCCGCATCGTCCAATGACCTGCCGCGTAGCCATGCAGACAACTCGGGGTAGGACGCTTCCCACGGAAGCCGCAGGTGAGTAAATGGACGAGGTTTCCACAGCGCCTGATGCTTTGTCAGAAAAGCATCCAGCGCCGTGAAGCGGGCGAGCAGGGCCTCGCCCGTCAGCACGTAAGAATCAACGCCCTTGGCAGGCATCGACGCGCAGCCAGCGCTCCAACTGACGGAACGCCTGCACCAATACAAACGACATCAATAGATAGAACACACCGGCAGTAAAGAACATGTCCACCGTCAGGTAGTTGCGGGCAATGATGGTGCGCGCCATGCCGGTGAGTTCCAGCAGGGTGACGGTGCTCGCCAGAGAACTGGCCTTGAGCATCAGGATCACTTCGTTGCTGTAGGCAGGCAGGCCGATCCGTGCCGCTCGCGGCAGGATGATGAAAAACAGCGCCTTGGCCTTGGACATGCCCAATGCGCGTGCCGCTTCGATCTCACCGGGCGGAATCGCCTGGATCGCGCCGCGCAGGATCTCCGCAATGTAAGCCGCCGTGTGCAACGTCATGGTAGCCGTGGCGCACCAGAACGGGCTTCGCAGGTAAGGCCACAGGACGCTGTCGCGCACCGCGTCGAACTGCGCCAGGCCGTAATAGACCAGGAACAACTGAACCAACAGTGGTGTGCCGCGAAAGAAAAAGATGTAGGCGTAGGGAAACGCGCGAACGTACCAAAGCTTGGACGAGCGCGCGATGCCCAATGGGATGGCCAGCAGCAGGCCGAGAATCACGGCGATGCCCACCAGCTCCAATGTCAGGGTGGCGCCCTGGATGAACTTCGGCAGCCATTTGTAGATGACTTCCCATTCCATTACGTCGTCCTCACAAAGCCGCGGGCGGCGCGTTTTTCCAGAAAATGCATGCCAACCATGGCCAGTATTGTCAGGCCCAGATACATGAAGGCCGCGACCATGAAGAACGTAAATGGATGCTTGGCGAAGGTCACGGCGTTCTGTGCATGACGCATGATTTCTTCCAGGCCGATGACGGACACCAGTGCCGTGTCCTTCATCAGGACCATGAACAGGTTGCCCAGCCCCGGCAGTGAGATGCGCCACATCTGCGGCATGATCAGTCGGGTGAAGATGCGAAATTTCGACAGCCCCAACGCCACACCCGCTTCGCGGTGACCTTTGGGGATAGCCAGAATCGCACCACGAAACACTTCCGTGGCGTAGGCGCCGAAGCACAGCCCCAGCGCAATCACGCCAGCGGCGAAGGCATTGAGTTCGAGGTCGGGCTTGCCGAAGAACTCGCCCAGGGCACGCATCAGGTTGACCGTGCCGAAATAGATCAACAGTACCCAGAGCAATTCAGGGATGCCGCGAACCAGGGTTGAATAAGTGCCGCCAAGCCATTGCAGCGGCTTGTACGGGGAAGTCTTGGCCAAGGCGCCGAGCAGACCGAGCACCAGCCCCAGGCACAAGGCCGAGAGTGCCAGTTTCACAGTCATCAGCGCGCCAGCGGCGAGCGCCGGGCCGAATCCGTAGAGATCGATAGTCATGGATTTCTTTTCAAATCGCGCAGGCAATGCCAGGGACTGGCGCCGTCAGATAACGGCGCCGGCCCGACAGGTCAGAATCAATAGATGCTGAACGGGAAATACTTGTCGTTGATCTTTTTGTAGGTGCCATCAGCGACGATTTCTTTCAGTGCGGTGTTCAGCTTCGTACGAATCTCATCGCCTTTACGTACAGCGATACCGATCTTGTCGCTTTCTTCCACCGGGTCGCCTTTGAACTCATAAGAACGGCCGGCGTCGCTTTTCAGCCACTCGTAGTTGACGTACTTGTCCGCCAGGATGGCGTCCAGGCGACCGGAAGTCAGGTCGAGGTAGGCGTTTTCCTGGGTGTCATAAAGTTTGATTTCGACGCCTTCCATGTTGTCTTCCAGCCAGGTGCCAGCGAGGGTCGCACGTTGTGCGCCGATCACTTTGCCTTGCAGGGAAGCCTTGTCGGTTTTGAAGTCGACGTTTTTCGGCGCGATGAATTGCAGCTTGTTGGAGTAGTACGGGTCGGTGAAGTCCACCGCTTGCTTGCGCTCGTCGGTGATCGACATCGAGGAGATCAGGAAGTCGAACTTCTTGGCGTTCAAGGCCGGAATGATGCCGTCCCAGTCAGACGTGACCACGGTGCATTCGACTTTCATCTTGGCGCACAGGGCGTCGCCGATTTCTTTGTCGAAGCCGACGACATTGCCACTGGCATCTTTGTTGTTGAACGGCGGGTAGGCCGCTTCGATGCCCATCTTCAAGGTCTCGGCGGCGGCACCGGCGCTGAAGGCCAGGGTGACGGCAGCCGCCAGGAAGATTTTTTTGTAGTTCTGCATGCGGGTAGCTCCGTTAGCGGTTGCTGGACATGAATTGTTTGCAGCGCGCCGAAAGCGGGTTTTCGAACACCTGCTGTGGCGATCCTTGCTCTTCTACCAGGCCCTGGTGGAGGAACACCACCTCGCTGGACACCTGACGGGCGAAACCCATTTCATGGGTGACCAGCAGCATGGTGCGGCCTTCTTCGGCCAATGCGCGGATGACATTAAGTACTTCCTGGACCATTTCCGGGTCAAGGGCGGAGGTAGGTTCGTCGAACAGGATCACCTTGGGCTGCATCGCCAACGTGCGGGCAATGGCCGCGCGTTGTTGCTGACCGCCGGAGAGTTGCGCCGGGTAGGCGTGGCGTTTGTCCGCGATGCCGACCTTGGCCAGCAAGGCCTCGGCGACTTCGATGGCCTCGGCCTTGCTCTGGCCGAGTACGCGGCGCGGCGCTTCGATGATGTTGTCGAGCACGCTCATGTGCGGCCAGAGATTAAAGTTTTGAAATACAAAACCGATCTCGCTGCGCAGGCGGTTGATCTGCTTGCCATCGGCAGCAACCAGTTCGCCGTTCTTGGCGGCCTTGAGCTTGAGTTCTTCGCCGGCCACCAGGATTTGTCCCTGATGCGGGTTTTCCAACAGGTTGATGCAACGAAGGAAGGTGGACTTGCCGGAACCGGAAGAACCCAGGATCGAGATCACGTCGCCGTCGCGGGCGGTCAGCGAGATGCCTTTGAGTACCTCGAGCTGTCCGTAGCGTTTGTGCAAGTTGCGGATTTCAAGCGCGGGCGTGGCCTCAGCCATGTGCGTTCCTCATAAGTATTTCGCTCCTGCTATTGGCGGCCTTCCTGGCGAGGCGGCCAAGCTAGCATAGCGTCTGAATGACAGCCAACAGCGCTACGGACGCTAAACAGCTGGCGTGTGGCAGGTTGTCGCATCGGTACAGCAGACTGTCGCGCTGCTATCAACCGAACAGCCGTTTGAACCCTGCCTGTCGATAAAAAGGCTGGGGCTGTCCCGTAAAAAAGGGCGCGATGTTGCCAGCTTTGACGGGGGGTTGGAAGCGCTAACCGGCCAAACGTTCCTGATCCGCACTTTTATTGTGCATCGCGTTATTTTTGGGTGTGTTTCTGGTGCGCCACTTCGTTCCTGAAAGTGGGTCGCAGGGTAACGCTCTGGCGAATTGCCATTAATCTCAATGACTTGCGATGACTGTCCGGTCCGGCGGAGAGCCCCATGTTTGGGTGCTTTGTAATATTTTGGCGCAATTATTGCGTGCAGAATACGGAACGCCCTGTTGGTTTCTTTTTACGAGAAGGAACGCCACGCCGGGTGGACGTCATCGCTTTTCCTTACAAAAGGTAGTTTCAATGAGCAGTACCCCAAGCTCCAATGGCCTCGAACAGGGGCTCAAACCGCGTCATGTGACCATGCTGTCGATCGCCGGGGTTATCGGTGCCGGCCTGTTCGTCGGCTCGGGCCACGCCATCGCTGCTGCAGGCCCGGCCGTGCTGTTGGCCTACGCTGCCGCCGGTATGCTGGTGGTGCTGGTGATGCGCATGCTTGGCGAAATGGCCGTGGCTTCACCCGACACCGGCTCCTTCTCGACGTACGCCGATCGCGCGATCGGTCACTGGGCCGGTTTCACCATCGGCTGGCTCTACTGGTGGTTCTGGGTACTGGTGATTCCGCTGGAAGCCAACGCCGCCGCGACCATCCTGCACGCCTGGTTCCCGAATGTGGCGATCTGGGCCTTCACCTTGGTCATCACCTTGCTGCTGACGGTGACGAACCTGTTCAGCGTGAAGAACTACGGTGAATTCGAATTCTGGTTCGCCCTGGTCAAAGTCATCGCGATCGTCGGCTTCATCGGCCTCGGCGTTCTGGCGATTTTCGGCTTCCTGCCGACCAGCCAGGTCAGCGGCGTTTCCCACTTGTTTGACACTCAGGGCTTCCTGCCGAACGGCATGGGCGCAGTGTTGGGCGCGATCCTGACCACCATGTTTTCCTTCATGGGCACCGAAATCGTGACCATCGCGGCCGCGGAATCGAAGAACCCTGGCCAGCAAATCTCCAAGGCCACCAACTCGGTGATCTGGCGGATTGGCTTGTTCTACCTCGTGTCGATCTTCATCGTTGTGGCCCTGGTGCCGTGGAACGATCCGGTACTGGCAGCCGTCGGCTCCTACCAGACCGTGCTTGAGCGCATGGGCATCCCGAATGCCAAGCTGATCGTCGACATCGTGGTGCTGGTTGCTGTGACCAGTTGCCTGAACTCGGCGCTGTACACCGCTTCGCGCATGATGTTCTCTCTGGGCAAGCGCGGTGATGCACCGGCCGTTTCCCAGCGCACCAACAAGAGCGGCACGCCGTACTGGGCCGTCATGTTGTCCACCGGCGCTGCGTTCATTGCGGTTTTCGCCAACTACGTGGCCCCGGCCGCCGTGTTCGAATTCCTGCTGGCCAGCTCCGGCGCTATCGCGTTGTTGGTGTATCTGGTGATCGCGATTTCGCAACTGCGTATGCGCAAGCAGCGCATGGCACGCGGTGAAAAAATCGCTTTCAGCATGTGGCTGTTCCCGGCCCTGACCTACGCGGTGATCGTATTCATCGTGGCGGCCCTGACCATCATGCTGTTCCAGGAAGCGCATCGCGTGGAGATTCTCTCTACTGGTCTGCTGAGTTTGTTGGTGGTGGCTGCCGGTTTGTTTGTGGCTCGTCGTCGCAAGCTGCAGAAGATGGGGGCGGTGGTGCTGAACTGATTCGCACCGCATAACGCAAAACGGCCGCTGTCAGTGATGACAAGCGGCCGTTTTTGTTTCTGAGGCGAGTGTTTACTCGGCCTTTACTTCCTGAGCATCCAGCGACTCGCGATAGCTGTCGAGCGCCGCGCCGAAGTCAGTGATGAACTGCGGATCCGTCAGCCAGGCCTGGGCGGTGTCGCGGTCCATGCCGTCGGCCCACATGCGGTAATCGATCAGCATGTCGGCGGCCAGGTGAGTGGCGGCCATGGCTTCGTTGTCGGCGTTTTCCATGTCCAGCAGTTCTGGATGGTCGCTGATGATTTCGGCGAGGTCTGACAGCAGGGTCAGCAGCATGTCGTTGCGGCTGGTGGCCTCTGCATCGCGCATTTTGCTGAACATCGCCAGGGTGTATTCCGGGATCGGCTCGCCGATTTCGCCCAGGTCATCGTCCAGTGCAGCGGGTTTTCTGCCGTGGATATTGATTTGCTTCGCTTTGATCTTGGCGCGTTTGGCGCGTTTCTGTTGCTTGTTCAGGGAGGCCATGGGAACTCAGTTCGGTTTCTGTTGGTTTTGGGCCGCGATAGCTTCGGAAGCTGCCACGTAATCAGTTTGGAAGGCCGGGGACTCAATCCAGGCCAGGGCACTGGCTTCGTCCGTTTCGGTGGACCATTGGCGGTACTCGATCAGCGCAGCGATGATGAAATCTGTCGCTGTTTCTTCGCCCTCCTGCTCCAGCACCAGCGCGAGCAGCGGGTGTTCAAGGAATGCCTTGCACATGGCTTGCTGACTGATCTTTTGCGCGTCGCTCATTTCTTTGAACAGGTCGGTCAGGTCCACCGATTCAAAGTCGATGCGGTCGTCGTTCGGGTCCAACTCGACCGGCGCGGCGGCCCGTTGGGTGCGGTTCTGCTTGGCCTTGGCTTTGGCGCGGGTGGCGCGTTTGTTCTGCTTGTTGGCGGATGCCATGGGCTCGTTCCGTATTCCGATGAGTGGGAGCATCAGTCAGTTGCGTGGCACTAGCCGCCCGGGTGTGTCGGGGGCCAGTTTGCCGGTCTGCAACCAGGACAATGCAATGGGCCATAGTGTGGCTTGGTATGGGCTACGAAAAAAGGCGAAATGTCCGACTTCTTGTTCGCCGATGTCTTCGGGGGCGATTCGCAAGTGGGCATTCGTGCTGTTGGTGAAGTAACCCAGCAGCCGTTCGATGGCTGGAATCGTACCGTAAGGATCGTCGCTGATGCTGATGGCCAGGGTGTGTGCGGTGACGGATGAGAAGGGCAGGCGCCCGGTCTTTGCGTGAAGAACGCGACCGCTGGGGCGTTTCTCGTAGTGCGCGGTGGGCATGCTCCAGTCGCGAACCACGCCAGCGGGGGTGTCCTCTAGCCAGCCGAGACGTTTGCCGGGGAAGTAGCCGCAAAGCAATGTCATCAACGGCATCGCCAGATGCCACTTGCCGAACATCCGCCAGCGATAGGCGGGTGCGTAATCGCGCCAGTAAGCGAATTGCGCACCGACGGTCAGCAGACGTCGAATCAAATGCCCGGAAGCTCCCAGGCCCGCTGCACAGCCTCCAAAGCTGTGGCCTACAACATCGATGGGTTGCCCGGGGAATTCACGCTGAGCGCGCTTGAGCATCGCCTCAAAGTCCAGCGCGCCCCAATCTGACCATGAAGCCCGTAACCCTTTCAGCGATGCGGGTCGCGATTCGCCGATGCCACGGTAGTCGTAAGTGATCACGTCGAAACCGTTGGCGAACAGGTAATCGGCGAATCGCGAGTAGTGGCGGCAGCGGACGGAGGTGGCGGCGTTGATGATGACCACCGGGCGGGTAGCGTCGTGACGGGGGTGCCGCCAGGTAAAGCCGCCGAGGCTGTAGTCGTCTGCGGCGGGCTCCTTGAACGGTTCGCCTGCCGTAGATATGCGCGGTGGCAACTCGGCTTGAGTGGGGGCCAGTGAGGGCATGTCCTGCAAATTCATCGGCGTCGGACCTTTGCGGGTAGCTGCCAACGATAGTCTTCGCGCAGCGCATGAACAATCCACCCGTGCTTATCGGAGCCTGTGCTTGAGTATTCGCTCCTCAAGCACCGCCCATTCCCGATCCAGCTCCGCGCGAAGTTCCTCCTCGCTCGGCAGTACCAGTCTGTAGGTACTGGCGAACAGTTGTTCGTTGCCTTGCAGCACTGAATAGCGCACCACCGATTCATCTTTTTGTGCGCAGAGAATGAGGCCGACGGTGGGGCCATCCTCCGGTCCGCGCTTGAGGTCGTCGTACATGCGCACGTACATGTCCATCTGGCCGACATCCTGGTGGGTCAGTACGCCGCGCTTGAGGTCGAAGATGACGAAGCACTTGAGCAGGTAGTTGTAGAACACCAGGTCGATGTAGAAGTCTTTGCTCTCGGTACTGATGCGTTGCTGGCGAGCGATGAAGGCGAAGCCTTTGCCCAGTTCGAGCAGGAAGCCCTGTAGTTGATTGATCAAGGCTTGTTCAAGTTCGCTTTCCTGGACCAAGCCCGCATTGGGCAGGCCGAGAAACTCCAGTAGCACGGGGTCGCGGATGAAATCCCGAGGGCTGGCGTTCATCTGCTCGATATGGGTGGCGGCTTCCTGTTTGACGGCCGGCCGGTCGCGACTCGCCAGCAAGCGTTCGTAATAGAGGGTATTGATCTGGCGCTCGAGGGCGCGACTTGACCAGTTCTGCATCGCTGATTCGTTCATGTACCAATGGCGAGCGTGATCGTTCTCGACTCGTAGCAATCTGCGGTAGTGGGTCCAGCTCAATTCATGACGCAGTGCGTCACGAATTGGGAATGCTTGATAGAACAGGCGCATGTAGCGAAGGTTGGAGATGTCAAAGCCTTTGCCAAACTCTGTTGTCAGACTCTTCGCCAGCGTCGCCAGCAACTGCTTCCCATATCCCGCCCGCCGGGCCCCCTCCTGCTCGAACTCCACAATATGCCGTCCGATCTGCCAACAGGTTTGCACCTGGACGGTATCGACCGCTCGCAACACTTTCTGGCGGGCTTCGCGGATCAACTCGCCAAGATTTCCGAGCAGTGAAATGATCTGTGAATCTTGAGTGTTACCGGGTTTGAGAGGACTCATGACATTTTCCGCGGCTGAAGGAAACAGGCGGAAAAGGATGGCAAAAGAGTGGTAGTCCGCGATGCCGGGCGTTGCTGGTAAATCGGAAGGAAAGGCGAGTTTGCTTTGCAGGACCAGGCCGACGATAGCCCGTGTAAGAGGAGTACATCTCGTAGTCCGATTCGCAGTGAGCTCAAGTGCTAATCGATCTAAAACTTGAACATTCGGTAACAAATCTAAAAGGAGTAACGATTGGGTTCCAAGCAACCCGGGAGTCGCCATCATGAAGAACGTCCATTCATTCATGCTGCCCATCGCCGCCGTCGGCGTACTGATGTTGCCAGTCGTGCTTAACGCCGCCAGTCTTGAACCGATCGACAGCACAGGTGTGCAAGTGCAACAGCAACAGCAAAACGGGATTACTTACCTGAACGGGGGGATCGGAGAGGATGAGGCGAAAGCTATCCAGCAAACGCAGGGCTACAACCTGCACATGACTTTCTCCATCGGGGCGGAGGGCAAATATGTTCCGGATGTAAATCTGGTCATTCAGAAAGATCCGGGGCAACCCGTGCTGACGCTGAGCGAGGCTGGCCCGTTGGTTTACGTACAGCTGCCACCAGGCAAGTACACCGTCGTCGCGACACGCAATGGTGAGGAACGGCGTGATACGGCGGAGATAGGAAGTGGTGCCGCTCGCAATCTGGTTTTCCACTGGAATACTGAAAACTAGCCGAAGAGAGACGCTTGCACGATACCTGATCAAATCGCGAGCATAAAAAAAACCCTGAATCTTGCGATTCAGGGTTTTCGGTATTTGGTGCCCAGAGACGGAATCGAACCGCCGACACGGGGATTTTCAATCCCCTGCTCTACCGACTGAGCTATCTGGGCAACGGGGCGCATTAAACTGGTTTTTCAGGGGGTCGTCAAGAAAGTTTTCAAAAAAATTTTAATTATTACCGTCGCTTACGTTCCGACCCTCGAAAAAGCGGGATTATTCTGCCGGCGGAACGTAGCCGTCAGCCTTGGCGTATTCCTCGCCGGAAAAGAACTTGTCCATCTCGCCCTGAAGATATTTGCGGTCTTCGGCGTTCATCATGTTCAGGCGTTTTTCGTTGATCAGCAGGGTCTGGTGCTTTTGCCAGTCGGCCCAGGCCTTGGCCGAGACGTGGTCAAAAATGTCCTGACCTTTTGCGCCAGGAAATGGAGCGCGCTCCAGGGCGGGCAGTTCTTCTTTGTACTTGCGGCACATGATGGTGCGGGTCATGACGACTCTCCTGCGTTCAATACGGCAGCCGCGCGTTCGAGCAAGGTTTTGACCGGGGCGGCAAGGCCCAGGCGCGGCGGGGTGGCGAGGTTATACCAGAGCCAGTCGGCCTCGGCCACGTGATGGCCGGCCTCCTGGACCTGAACCAGCCAGGGTTCGATGGACAACTGAAAATGACTGAAGGTGTGTACCAGGCTCGGCAGCGCCTGTTGGCTGCCAAGCTCCAGCGAATGCTGCGAAGCCAGATGTTGCAGGTCGTCGAGGTCGTCGAGTTCCGGCAGGCTCCATAGGCCGCCCCACAAGCCCTTGGAAGGGCGACGGTAAAGCAGAATCGCGCCGTCACCGTTGGCGAGCATCGGCATCAGCGTTCGCTTCTGTGGCACGGCTTTACGCGGTTTGGGGATCGGGTAGCGCGTCTCCAGGCCGAGCATGTGCGCTTCGCAGCCTTTTTCGAGCGGGCAGAGCAGGCAGCTCGGCTTGCTCCGGGTGCAAAGTGTGGCGCCCAGATCCATCATCGCCTGGGTGTAGGCGTTGACCCGGTCATGCGGTGTAAAGCGCTCAGCATTCGCCCAGAGCTGTTTGGCGACCTTGGGCTCGCCCGGATAGCCCTCTTGCGCGGTAAAGCGCGCCAGCACCCGTTTGACGTTGCCGTCGAGGATTGGCGCCCGCAGGCCCATGCTCAGGCTGGCGATGGCGCCGGCCGTGGACAGGCCGATGCCCGGCAGGTCGGTGAGTTTTTCCACATCCCGCGGAAACTCGCCGCCGTACTCGGCGACGACAATCTTCGCGGTCTTCTGCAAATTGCGCGCACGGGTGTAGTAACCGAGGCCGGTCCACAGGTGCAGGACTTCGTCTTCCGGCGCAGCGGCCAAGGCTTCGACCGTCGGCAAAGAGGCCATGAACCGATCGAAGTAGTTCAGCACCGTGCTGACCTGGGTTTGCTGCAGCATGATTTCCGAGACCCACACCCGATACGGGGTGATGCCTTGTTGCCAGGGCAAGTCGTGGCGGCCGTGGCGGTCGTACCAGTCCAGCACCGCCGATGAAAACTGCTCGGCTCTCATTTCTTGAACAGCCCCTTCAACGCGTTTTTCAGCTCAGGGCTGACTTTGTCGCCAAGCTTTTCATCGATTTTTTCGCTGATCCGTTCGCCAGCCAGTTTGCTTGCGACCTGGCCCATGCGGTCGTTATCCAGGCGGCAAGCCTTGGCGCCCAGTTCCAGCGGGCCACGGCAGCGCAGCGGCCACTCGATGCCGACAAACCTCTCGTTGACCTGGCAGGCCGGGTCCGGCATGTCGCTCTTGTCGCCTTCGACGATAACGCCCACGCGGTAATCCATGCCCAGCACCCGCAGATCGACATCGCCGTCGGCGTTGACGGTCATGCCCGGGATGCGCACTTTCAGGTCCGGGTTGCTGGCCACGCCGTTACGGAAGGTCAGGTTGCCCTTGAGTTCCTGGAACGGTGTGTCCTTGCCCCGTGGTTCGCCGCTGAGGGATTTACGGTTCAGGGTGGCGATGCCTTTGCACAGCTGTTGTTCGAGGTTGGCATTGAGCAGCACGCCGTTGTTGATGATGAAACTGGCGTTGCCGTTGAGGGTTTCGATCAGCGCTTTCTGGCTGTTGCCGCTGCCGGTCAGGTTGCTGTTGAGTGTCACCAGGCCTTTGACCGGCGGATTTTTACCCTGGCTTTCGAGGATTTTTTCCACGGGTACTTTGGTGATGCTCGTCTGCATGTTCAGCGCGGGCACCTGTTGGCGCACGTCGAGCGTCCCTTTGGCGTCGAAGTTGCCGTCGTACAGGTCGCCGCGAAGGCTTTCCAGGGTCAGCAGGCCGCCCTGGCCTGTGGCCTTGAGTGCAGCGTTCTGGATCGGCAATTTATCGAGGGTCAACTGACCGAAGGTGAGGTCGGCGTCTACGTCGAGCTTGGCCAGGCGCTCCACCGGCAACAGGCGCTCGTTGCTCCAGGCATCTTTGGTGGGGGCGTTCGGCAGCGGGGTGTTGCCCGGACCAGCCATGGCGTCGGCCTCGGTGCTGGCCACTTCGGCCTGACGCACCTGCGTCGCACTGTTGGCTTCGGCGGATTTTGGTGGCAGATAACGGTCGACGTTGAAGGTGTCGGCCTTGAGATTCGCCCGTAGCGATTGTTTGGCGAAGTCCTCGACGGCGATGCGACCGCTGAAGGTGCTGTCGTCGACTTTGAGGTTGATGTTGTCCAGGATCACGCTGGTCGGCGTGCCGGCAAGGCGACTGACCAGTTCGACTTTGCTCAGGCTGCCTTCAGCCATCGCTGGAAGCTTCTGGCCGATGCTGTCGATGAATTTCGCCAGATCGAATTGTGCGATGGACAGGCCGCCGCTGATTTGCGGAGTTTTGTCGAGGTCGTTGACCTTCAATTCGCCCAGTGCGCGCAGTTGGTTGGCGGAGATCTTGATGCCGGTCCATTCGGCGACGTTCGCTGCTTTATCCAGCAATAACTGACCTTGTGCGGCGAAGGTCATGGTTTTGCCTTGCAGCGGATCGCCAGCCACTTCGCCGGAGAGTTTCATGTCTTCGAATTTGTAGCGTTGCAGGGCACGCTCGAAACGCAACTCGCCGTTGAGCTCGGTGCGCACACGCAAGACCGGCTGATTGGTGCCCAGGAATGCGGTGAGTTTGACCGGAATATTCGTGGAGTCATGCACCGGGCCGGTACTCAGCTGGATACTTTCGGCGCTGAATTGCTTGCCGGTTTTCTCGTCGCTGTATTCAACGCGGGCGTTGTTGACGGTCAGGCTGTCGATGTCCAGGCGGATCGGCTGGGCCGGTTTTTCCGCTTGGGCAGTGGTCTCGGTCGCTGGTTCAGCAGTGGTCGCGGACGGTGTGGTTGGGGTAGCCGGCGCCGGTACCTTGCCGATGTCTTGCCAGTTGCCGTGGCCGTCCTTGTCGCGGTTCAGGCGCAGGTTCAGGCCTTCGACGCGCACATCGCTCATCTGCACTTCGCGGCGCAGCAGCGGCAGCACGCGGACCGACAGACCAAGCATCTGCAAATCAGCAAAGGGCTCAGCGGGCTTGGCCAGGGTCGCAACGCTGGCTTCGTGCAATTCCAGGCCCAACCACGGGAACAGGCTCCAACCGATATCGCCATTGAGCGTCAGCTCGATGTGGGCCTTGTCGCGGGCTATCTGGCGAATCTCGTCTTTATAGTCGTTGGGATCAAAGAGGTGGGTCAGGGCAAAGCCCAGCGCCACAATGATCAGCAACAGCCCGAGAAGTACCAGACCCAGGATTTTGCCGAACGCTTTCATGGGCGAGTCCTTGTAGTTAATCGAATTCGAAATTTAGCCGGGGAGTATAGCGCCCCGCAGCGGACGATCGGTCAGCGATCACGTCGGCCACTCATCCAGCGGTATTTTCAGTTTGGCCGCCAGCGCTTGTGCCTCCAGATGCCCGGCAGGCGCCAACAAATGCAATGTCGCACCCGCTTGCGACGCCATTTTCTGCGCTTCGTTCACCAGGCGCTCGGCCACGCCACGACGACGGGTAATTTTTCGTACGCATAATTGGGACAAATGCCAGACATCCGAGTGCCGTTGCAGACGTGCCGCGCCCAAAAGTCGATCGTTGAAGCGGCCGGCGATCAGCGAACCGTCCAGCAGACAGCTTTCGATCAGCTGCAATTCCCCGGCAAACGGGGCAAACAGCCAGTCCGGAGCATCGCGGTAGATCTTCTGCAGATCTTGCTGATCCTGATAAGTGGCTTCGTTTAGCGGCTCGACAATGATCGGCATGAGGGCTCCTTCGGTGGTACGAGAACTGATGACATACAAAAGGTGATATCACTTTGATTTTTCTGTCACGTACAGATGGTAACCTTTGCCCGTTCGTCCGTCCTTCTGCGACGTGAAGTCGCACCAAAATGAAGCCTTACCTCAAAAACAGTCATGCGTGCGCATAAAGGCTGGGGGGGAGGAGCGCTGACGAACCATTCTAATAATTGGGGGAAACATAATGACCACGAGCATCACGGCGGACGGCCTGAAAGCCGACCAGCCCGCGTTCCTGTCCAAGGAGCGCATCATCGCCAAGCCCGGTTTCAACCGTTGGCTGGTACCACCGGCCGCCCTGGCCATCCACTTGTGCATCGGCATGGCCTACGGCTTTTCGGTGTTCTGGTTGCCACTGTCCAAAGCCCTGGGCGTGACCAAGGCCGTGGCCTGCGCGCCGGAGATGAGCTTCATCTCGCAAGTCTTCTCGTCCGAATGTGACTGGCCGATCTCGATGCTCGGCTGGATCTACACCCTGTTCTTTATCTTCCTCGGTTGCTCGGCAGCCATTTGGGGCGGCTGGCTGGAACACGCCGGGCCTCGCAAGGCTGGTGTTGTATCGGCCCTGTGCTGGTGTGGCGGTCTGCTGATTTCAGCGCTGGGGGTCTATACCCACCAGATCTGGCTGATGTGGATCGGTTCCGGTGTCATAGGCGGTATCGGCCTGGGCCTGGGTTACATCTCGCCGGTCTCGACCCTGATCAAGTGGTTCCCGGACAAGCGCGGCATGGCGACCGGCATGGCGATCATGGGTTTCGGTGGTGGCGCGATGGTCGGTGCTCCGCTGGCTGCAGCCTTGATGGGCCACTTCGCTTCGCCAACCAGCGTCGGCGTATGGCAGAGCTTCCTGGTGATGGCCGCGATCTACTTTGTGTTCATGATCGGTGGCGCACTGTCCTATCGCGTTCCGCCAACCGGCTGGAAGCCTGAAGGCTGGACCGCTCCGGCGAAGAAAGCTTCCAACTCGATGATCACCCACCGTCACGTCCACGTGAACGTGGCGTGGAAAACTCCGCAATTCCGTCTGGTGTGGCTGGTGCTGTGCCTGAACGTTTCGGCAGGTATCGGCATCCTCGGCATGGCTTCGCCGCTGTTGCAGGAAGTGTTTGCCGGCACGTTGTTGGGTAACGGCCTGACATTCGGTCAGCTGGATGCTTCGCAACTGGCCTCGATCGCGGCGATTGCTGCCGGTTTCACTGGTTTGTTGAGTCTGTTCAACATCGGCGGCCGCTTCTTCTGGGCCTCGTTCTCGGACTACCTGGGTCGCAAAAACACCTATTTCGTGTTCTTCGCCCTGGGTTTTGCCCTGTACGCGCTGATCCCGAACCTCGGTCACCTGGGCAACGTGGCGCTGTTCGTGGCGGCCTTCTGCATCATCCTGTCGATGTACGGCGGTGGTTTTGCGACGGTTCCTGCGTATCTCGCGGACCTGTTCGGTACGCAAATGGTCGGCGCGATCCACGGTCGTCTGCTGACGGCCTGGGCGGCGGCGGGCGTGTTGGGTCCGGTGTTGGTGAACTACCTGCGTGAGTATCAGTTGAGCATTGGCGTTGAACGCGCCGCGGCTTACGACATCACCCTATACATTCTCGCGGGCCTGCTGGTGCTGGGTTTCATCTGCAACCTGCTGGTGCGTCCGGTGGCTGACAAGTACTTCATGACCGACGCTGAACTGGCCGCCGAACAGGCGCTGGGCCACGACAAAGGGGCTGACAGCAGCACCGTGTTGGAGTGGAAAGCGGATCCGGGCACCAAGCCTTTGGCAGTGGCTGCGTGGCTGGTGGTGGGTATTCCGTTGGCGTGGGGTGTTTGGGTGACCCTGCAGAAGACTGCAGTTTTGTTCCACTAAGTTAAGTAAGCGCATTACCCCTTGTAGGAGTGAGCCTGCTCGCGATAGCGGTCTGACAGTCGACAGAGATGTTGAATGTGAGGTCCCCATCGCGAGCAGGCTCGCTCCTACAGTTGTTTTTGGAGGGGCCGAAATGAGTTGTATGGACATGTCTATCCCCGACAACAGCGGGTTCAGCCCGTCAGGGATATCACGTCGCGTGTTTCTGTTTCGGCCCCGCGCCCCTATAATGATTGCCTTTTTCGCCCAATGATTTTGCGGAGCTGGTGATGGCCGAACGTAAGGCGTCAGTCGAGCGCGACACTCTGGAAACCCAGATCAAAGCCTCGATCAACCTGGATGGCACCGGAAAGGCCCGATTTGATATCGGTGTTCCTTTTCTTGAGCACATGCTGGACCAGATCGCCCGTCACGGGCTGATCGACCTGGATATTGTCAGCAAGGGCGACCTGCATATCGACGACCACCACACCGTGGAAGACGTCGGTATCACCCTGGGTCAGGCTTTTGCCAAAGCCATCGGCGACAAGAAAGGCATCCGTCGCTACGGCCACGCCTACGTGCCGCTCGATGAAGCGCTGTCGCGCGTGGTGATCGACTTCTCCGGCCGCCCAGGCCTGCAGATGCACGTTCCCTATACCCGCGCCACCGTTGGCGGCTTCGACGTTGACCTGTTCCAGGAATTCTTCCAGGGCTTCGTCAACCACGCACTCGTCAGCCTGCACATCGACAACCTGCGCGGCACCAACACTCACCACCAGATCGAAACCGTGTTCAAGGCTTTCGGCCGCGCCCTGCGCATGGCCGTAGAGCTGGATGACCGCATGGCCGGTCAGATGCCGTCGACCAAAGGCGTTCTGTAATGCAGACGGTCGCGGTTATCGATTACGGCATGGGCAACCTGCACTCGGTGGCCAAGGCCCTCGAGCACGTCGGTGCCGGCAAGGTCCTGATCACCAGCGATGCCGCTGTGATTCGCGAAGCCGACCGGGTGGTTTTCCCCGGCGTCGGCGCGATTCGCGACTGCATGGCAGAGATCCGCCGCCTGGGCTTCGATTCGCTGGTGCGCGAAGTCAGCCAGGACCGCCCGTTCCTCGGCATCTGCGTCGGCATGCAAGCCTTGCTCGACAGCAGCGAAGAGAACGACGGCGTCGACTGCATCGGCCTGTTTCCTGGCGCGGTGAAGTTCTTCGGCAAGGATTTGCACGAAGATGGCGAGCATTTGAAAGTCCCGCACATGGGCTGGAACGAAGTGAAGCAGACGGTCACCCATCCGCTGTGGCACAACATTCCGGACCTGGCGCGTTTCTACTTCGTGCACAGCTACTACATCGCTGCCGGCAACCCGCGGCAAGTGGTGGGTGGCGGTCACTACGGTGTTGATTTCGCCGCGGCGCTGGCCGATGGCTCGCGTTTCGCCGTGCAGTTCCACCCGGAGAAGAGCCATACCCATGGCCTGCAATTGCTGCAGAACTTCGCTGCGTGGGATGGTCGCTGGTAAATGGCTGTCAAGAAAAAGCCGCCGATCCTGACCCTCACTCCTGAACAGGAGAACGAGGCTAATCACAAGATCAAACGCTTTATGGAAGATCGCTTCGAACTGGACCTGGGTTCGTTCGAAGCGGCTGAAATCCTTGAGCTGTTTACCCGTGAAATTGCGCCGCACTATTACAACAGGGCGATTTTCGATGTGCAGACGCACCTCAAAGAGAGGTTCGAAAGCATCGAAAGCGACCTGTGGGCGCTCGAGAAAAACTGATTTCCGAGCGAAGCTGAATACTCGAATTTGAAGGTTTGCCAGATGCTGATTATTCCCGCTATCGATCTTAAAGACGGTGCCTGTGTTCGTCTGCGCCAGGGCCGCATGGAAGATTCCACGGTGTTCTCCGATGACCCGGTGAGCATGGCTGCCAAGTGGGTGGAGGGCGGTTGCCGTCGTCTGCATCTGGTCGACCTGAACGGCGCCTTCGAAGGCCAGCCGGTCAACGGCGAAGTGGTCACCGCCATCGCCAAGCGCTACCCGAACCTGCCGATCCAGATCGGCGGCGGTATCCGTTCCCTGGAAACTATCGAACACTACGTCAAAGCGGGCGTGAGCTACGTGATCATCGGCACCAAAGCCGTGAAAGATCCGGCTTTCGTTGCTGAAGCCTGCCGCGCATTCCCGGGCAAAGTGATCGTCGGCCTGGATGCCAAAGACGGTTTTGTCGCCACTGACGGCTGGGCTGAAATCAGCACCATTCAGGTGATCGACCTGGCGAAGCAATTCGAAGCCGACGGCGTGTCCGCGATCGTTTATACCGACATCGCCAAAGACGGCATGATGCAGGGCTGCAACGTTTCGTACACCGCCGCCCTGGCCGCTGCGACGAAGATTCCAGTGATCGCTTCCGGCGGTATCCACAATCTGGGTGACATCAAGTCGCTGCTCGACGCCAAGGCGCCAGGCATCATCGGCGCCATCACCGGTCGGGCGATTTACGAAGGCACCCTCGATGTCGCCGAAGCGCAAGCTTTCTGCGATTCGTACAAAGGCTGAGGACTGACCATGGCGCTGGCCAAACGCATCATCCCTTGCCTGGACGTGGATAACGGCCGGGTGGTCAAGGGCGTCAAGTTCGAGAACATTCGCGACGCCGGCGACCCGGTGGAAATCGCCCGTCGCTACGACGAGCAGGGCGCCGACGAGATTACCTTTCTCGACATCACCGCCAGCGTCGACGGTCGCGACACCACGCTGCATACCGTCGAGCGCATGGCCAGCCAGGTGTTCATCCCGCTGACCGTGGGTGGCGGCGTGCGTACCGTGCAGGACATTCGCAATCTGCTGAATGCCGGCGCGGACAAGGTTTCGATCAACACCGCTGCGGTGTTCAACCCGGAATTCGTCGGCGAAGCGGCTCAGCATTTTGGCTCGCAGTGCATTGTCGTCGCCATCGACGCCAAGAAAGTGTCCGGTCCGGGCGAAACCCCGCGCTGGGAAATCTTCACCCACGGCGGTCGCAAGCCAACCGGTCTCGACGCCGTTGAGTGGGCGAAGAAGATGGAAGGCCTCGGTGCCGGTGAAATCCTGCTGACCAGCATGGACCAGGACGGCATGAAAAACGGCTTCGACCTGGGTGTCACCCGCGCCATCAGCGATGCGCTGGGGATTCCGGTCATCGCGTCGGGCGGTGTCGGCAACCTGCAGCATTTGGCCGACGGCATCCTCGAAGGCCACGCCAGTGCGGTATTGGCGGCGAGTATTTTCCACTTCGGCGAATACACCGTGCAGGAAGCCAAGGCCTACATGGCTCATCGCGGCATCGTGATGCGTTAAACAAACGGTACAGGCCAGTGGACAGCATGGCGGGCTCAAGGCACTCTTGGACACGCCATGGATTCCGGTAGCCCGACATGCTTAAACGTCTTCTTCTTGCCTTCGCCAGCGCTTCTCTGTTGTTCATCAACGGAGTTCACGCCGCAGAAAATCAGGGCACCGGTCTGGTGTTACTGACGGAAAACTTCCCGCCGTACAACATGGCAAAGAACGGCAAGAACTTCGCTCAGGACGAGAACATCGACGGCATTGCCGTGGACATTGTCCGTGAGATGTTCAAGCGCGCCGACATCCCCTACAGCCTGACGCTGCGTTTCCCATGGGAGCGAATCTACAAACTCGCCCTGGAAAAACCCGGTTATGGCGTGTTCGTGATGGCGCGGTTGCCGGACCGCGAGAAACTCTTCAAGTGGGTCGGTCCGATTGGTCCGGATGACTGGATCATGCTGGCCAAGGCCGATAGCAAGATCACCCTCGAGACGCTGGATCAGGCGCGCAAGTACAAGATTGGCGCCTACAAGGGTGATGCAATTGCCGAGACGCTGGCCAAACAAGGACTGAAACCGATCGTTGTGCTGCGCGATCAGGACAACGCAAAAAAACTGGTCAACGGCCAGATCGACCTGTGGGCCACGGGTGATCCGGCAGGCCGCTATCTGGCGCGTCAGGACGGCGTGAACGGGCTCAAGACCGTGCTGCGCTTCAACAGCGCCGAGTTGTACCTGGCGTTGAACAAGGATGTGTCGGATGACGTCGTGGCCAAGTTGCAAGCCGCGCTGGATCAGCTACGCAAGGAAGGCGTGGTCGACGACATCATGGCGCGGTACTTGTAGTGGATGTTGTATTCCGCTCGATTGGAGGAAGGGTGATCACGTCAAAGCGTATCGCGGATAGGTGTGGTTCAGTATCTCGGCGGGCGTAGCTGCAGAGTTTGACAGGTGAGAATAAGTATAAAACTCCGCTGTCGGCTATGGTTTTGTAACGCGGGTCATCATGATTGCCGCATTGTGTGGAGTCGGCCGGGCCTAAGTGAAAAAAGTGGGAGGTGTATTCTGGATATGAATTTTCCCATGTGATGTTGATGTGCCGATTGGAGTTCAGAGTAATATTCGGTACAGGAGCCGGCTCTGCCAGATAGACAGCGTGCGTGAAAGTATTTCGTAGTAATCCACTGGAGAGCTTCTGCTCTTGTGACTCCACACCAATAATGCACAAGACGTGCATGCGAGTCTGAGGGCCAATAGCGCTGTTTATGTGAGGACTTGTCGAACTAATAGCGGCACTGTACCGGTTGGGGTCTTGGCAATTTATGGCGTCGCGTGTGGTTTTGTAGCGATAGTAAGGGCTGTTGATACTGAACTTGTAATCCCATGTCGGTAAAATTTCTTTCCCCGCTGAATTCCAATGAGAGTATGTATGTGTTGTGAAAAGACTCGGTAGGTCGATAGTAATATCAACTTCCCGTAATGTGCAGTTTTCTGAGTTGTTTGTGAAGACTCCATTAATAAAACAGTCGGAGATAAAATTTGCCGCGTAGCTATAGCCTTTTTCTGAGGTAATGCTGATGATCTCGTTTGTACGACGATCCAGCATCGGGCTCCCGGAACTTCCTGGGTGTAAATCAGCACACTGATTCGTTAAGCCCCCGGGGAACCTTGAGATGCTGTCGGACATGGTTCTGGAAACCTCTTGAGTACATGCGCTCAAGCGCAGCCCCTTCTCCACGAATTTTCCAGGTGCGCCCACATTGAGTACGTCATGCCTGTCCAGGGGCGGGAGGGGTGCAAGTTTGAGCGGGACAATTCCGTTTTCAATTAGCAGTGCAAGAGGTTTATCGACTTCAAGTAAAGCCATGTCCGTGCCGACCATGCTGGTCCAATTGGCTGTTCGAACTTTATATGTCTTGTGATTGTCGGGCGTGTCATAAAAATAATTGAAAGTTATGCTCGCATCAAATGTCTGGTTTAACTTGGCCGTTCCGATTTCAGCTGTTACGCAGTGACCGCTGGTGATTAAATAAGCAGGTCCAACAGCTTTGTTCTCAAAATTTCTGGTGTCGATAAGGGTCGCCGTGCAAGCACTGTCTTGAGTGGTCAGGTAGCCGATACCACTCCAGAGCGAATATTGTTGTTCGCTATTTTTCAGTGCTTTCGATATGGAATTATTTCTGAGTCCTTCACCAATGTCTCTTGGGGCTGCCTGGGCAGGACTAAGGAAGCTGCTGAATAAACAACCGATTAGTACGGTGCGTGTGTAGTTCATGGCCATTCCTTGGCGATATATTTAATTTGGTTAATTTCGGTGCGTAGTGGGGCGGTCGGTTATATGGATAGCTGAAGCTGTCAGATCGTGTCAAGGCAGTGTCAGCAAGTCGGTGCGTACCGCAGAGGACCGGGAGTCCAGGCTGTTGTTGTAGCTGCACAGTGTTAGAGGAAGCTGCTCGGCAGTAAAAGTCACTGCGTTATTTTCATAAGCATAAATATAATCTTCACGCTTTATGTCGCCGCAGTTTGTTTTGTCTGTCGGGCCGGCGTAGTAGAAGCTATTAAAATACAAAGGTAACGAATGACGCCATGTGACGTTGTAATTCCAGTCGGCTCCCAACGTAATAATGGGTTCTGCCATTCTGACGGGTTCTGCCTCTACGAGTTGTGCTGGAGAAATCCAGACGGTTCTCAGTAGCCCTGCTGTCGGAGTCTGCTCTGCTGATTCAACGCCCAGTACGCAGAGAAAATACATGCCTGCTTTGCGACCTGTAGGAGTATTGATCAAAGCGCCGATGGTGCTTATTACGTCGCTGTAGTAGTGAGGGGACAAACAGTCCCTGGCGTCGCGGACAGTTTTAAAGCGGTAGTAAGGCTTGTCCATCGAAAAATCCAGACCCCATGTAGGCACCGTCGGGTTTCCAGTAGATGGTACGGTGGCGTATCTCAATGGAGCGTAATCGTTCAGTTCTAAATTGAAAGTTGGTTCCAGCGTGCAAGAGCTAGATGTGGTGCTGAAAATTCCTTTTGCAAAACAACTTGGTAAGTAATCGGCCGTGTGGCTGTAATTGGTTTCAGGAGACAATTCGGTTTTTTCATTTTTCACTTCACAAGCGGTGTTGAAACATAATTCATCTAGTGACGATACAAATGTAGAAGCAAATAACACGCCGACAATACTTCCTGTTTCACGATCAAGGGCAGGGCTCCCGGAAGCGCCATGACGAATACCCTTGCACCTGTTTTTCAGGGTGTTCGGAAAGGCCCACCATTTCAACACAAGCGTTGCTTCTGTTGATTCCTGATAGCAAGCAGCTAGGCGCAGACCGGATTCTGGAAGATTATCTGGTGCGCCGACAACGAGTATATCGTTAGCTATCTTGGAGGCTCTGTATGCCAGCTTCAGTGGTGTCACCCCATCTTCAAGTAGCGTAGACAGAGGGGTGTCCAGCTCCAAAATAGCAATGTCAGTGGTGGACATGCTAGCCCAGTTTACTTTTTGAATTTTGTAGCTCTTGTATTCATCCGAGGTATCGATGAAGAAGTTAAATGTTACGCTTGCCTCAAAAGGTATATCGGTGACAGGGTGTTCCAGACCTTGGGCTACACAGTGTCCTGCCGTGAGCAGATAAGCCGGGCCCAGTGCATTGTTGTCTTCGTCTCGGGTATCTAACAGGCTGGCTGTACACAGTGGTTTGCTGTCTTTGAAAATTTTTCCAATACCATTCCAATGGTTGTATTTAGCATCCTTGTTTTTCAAAAGTATCGGATTTGATTGGTTGGTCAGTCCCTCGCCGAGATCACTTGCGTGCGAGGCTTGGGACAGCAAAAGTATCAGAAAAGTGCAGTATTTAATTAGCGTAAGTTTATTTCTCATGACTGTTCCTCGGGAATTCAGATAAGCACTATCGTGGCATTAGGCTGAGTACCAAGAGACATATATAGTTATCGTGAAATCAGAAGTTCCGATCAATCAGCGGGCAGGAGGGATGCGGTAAAGCCCATCCTTGCCGTGTGCGGCTGTAGCGCGATTGCCGCGCACACTGACCATCTGTTTGATGTCGATCCAGTCAATGCCCTGAGCCTTGAGCTTGGGCAATTCACGTTCAAGCACCGCTAATGTCTGCGGATACGGATGCCCGATCATTACCGCAGAACCTTGCTTTTGCGCCAGGCTGATAGCGGTCTGCAGTTGAGTGAAAATTGCCGCTTCAGTGGGCTCGTCATCCAGGAACACATCCCGCGAAACACTTGCCAGACCAATCTTCTGCGCCTCGGCGGCGGCCACGGTTTGCGCACTGGTGCGGCTGTCGACGAAGAGCTTGTGCCGACGCTGCAAGTCCGCCATCAACCAGGCCATGGCCGCCGGCTGAGAGGTCATGCGGCTGCCCATGTGGTTGTTGATGCCGGCGGTGTAGGGCACGACCTTGAACGCTGCGTTCAGGCGTTTTTCAAGTTCGTCGATGGGCAGGTCGGGGTGCCAGGCGAACGGGCCGGTGGCCGGGTCCATGGGCATGTGCAGGATGACAATCTTGCCGGCGCGATGGGCCTCGCGGGCAAATTCGCTGGCGTGGGGTGTGTCGGGCATGATTGCTGCGGTGACCGGGCCGGGCAGGGCCAGCACGCGACGATCCCGGGGCAGGTTCTGCCCCAGGTCATCGATGATCAGGCTCAGATAAGCCTTGTGAGGTGTGGCTGCTGTTGTGGCAGGCGCCGCGTGAGCGACACCCACCAGACAGCACAGCAGGCCGAGGAACAACCGCAGGCTCATCTCAGCGGCCGGAGGTGATGCTCAGTCCTTTGAGCAGGCTCAGGGCCTGGGCCAACTGGTAATCGTCATCCTGCGGCATCGCCTTGGCTTTGCCGCCGGAACCGGTCGGTTTGTCGGCGCCGCCGTTGCCATTGCCCAAGTGACCTTGCAGATCGGCTTCCTTGAAGTACTCGCCGTCCTGCTCGTTGGTGATCTTGGCCCTGCGCACTTCGATGTCCGGGACGATGCCCTGAGCCTGGATCGAGCGACCGTTCGGCGTGTAGTACAGCGCCGTGGTGATCTTCAGTGCGCGGTCGTTGTTCAGCGGCAGCACGGTTTGTACCGAGCCTTTGCCGAAACTGGTGGTGCCCATGACCACCGCGCGTTTCTGATCCTGCAAGGCACCAGCGACAATTTCCGAGGCCGAGGCGCTGCCGCCGTTGATCAGCGCGACCATTGGCACCGCTTCGCTTTCGTCCTTGCCGGTGGCAGAGAAGCGCAGTTCGGAGTTGGCGATACGGCCCTTGGTGTAAACGATCAGGCCCTTGGTGATGAAGTGGTCGACCACTTCCACCGCCGCTTGCAGCACGCCGCCCGGGTTGTTCCGCAGGTCGAGGATGATGCCTTTGAGCTTCTTGCCGTTGTCCTTGCGCAGCTTGGCCAGGGCCTTGGAGACTTCGTCGCCGGTCTTGACCTGGAACTGGGTAATGCGGATGTAGCCGTAGCCGGACTCCAGCAGTTGGCTCTTCACGCTCTTCACTTGAATGATGGCGCGGGTCAGGGTCACGTCGAACGGCGCACCGCCGTCACGCACCAGGGTCAGGGTGATTTTCTGGCCGATCTTGCCGCGCATCTTGTCCACGGCTTCGGTCATGCTCTGGCCGCGGGTCGGCTGGCCGTTGATCTTGACGATGAAGTCGCCGGCCTGAATGCCAGCCTTGGAGGCCGGCGTGTCATCGATCGGTGAAACCACCTTGATGAAACCGTCCTCGGCACCGACTTCGATGCCCAGGCCGCCGAATTCGCCGCTGGTGCTTTCCTGCAATTCAGCGAAGTCTTCCGGGCCCAGGTAGGCGGAGTGCGGGTCGAGGTTGCTGAGCATGCCCTTGATCGCGTTTTCCAGCAGGGTCTTGTCGTCCACCGGCTCGACATACGCGGCTTTGATCCGATCCATGACCTCGGCAAAGGTGCGCAACTCTTCCAGAGGCAACGGCGCCTTGGTGGTCGCAGCAGTGCCCGCAGGCGCGATCACCGGGGCCGGTTGAGCGGCAAACGCCAGAGGCGCGCCGATCACCAGGGCGATCGTCAGGGCCAGCGAGGTAAGGCGGGACAAATGCAGCATGTCTAACGAACTCCTGAATTAGGTCGCGTGCTTATCCTTGCGCGCGACACCATTGCGCTGGATCACTCGGGTGACCCTGCTGACGAATAGCGAAATACAGCGCTGGTGTGTCCTGCCCGCCACTGTTACCCACAGTGGAGATGGACTCACCGGCTTTAACCACGTCACCCGCAGACTTGAGCAGCGTCTGGTTGTGACCATAAAGACTCAAGAAGCCGTTGCCGTGGTCGAGAATCACCAGCAGCCCGGCACCGCGCAACCAGTCGGCGAACACCACGCGACCGCCATGCACGGCGTGCACCTGACTGCCGGCGGAGGCGCTGATCATCACACCGTCCCATTTGGTGCGGGCGTCGTCGCCACGGGATTCGCCAAAGCGTGCCAGCAGTCGACCATCAACAGGCCAGGGAAGTTTTCCCCGACTTGAAGCAAAGGGACCGCCGAAGGTCTCGCCTGAACTTGATACCAGGGCGCCGGGTGTCGATCTAACGGGTTTGCGTGGGGCGTCAGTGGCGTCAGCATCTGCTGCAGCCTGGGCCTCACGTAAACGCTTTTTTTCGGCTTCCTGCTGGGCGATCAGCGCTTTTTGCCGCGCTTCTTCTGCCTCTCGAGCCTGGCGGGCCAGGGTTTCTTCGATGGTTTTAAGGACTTTAGACAGGTCTGCCTGATCCTGCTCGCGGGCCGCCAGCTTCTGATCGCGGGCCTTCACGTCGTCGCTGAGCTTGGCCAGGACTTGCTGGCGCTCCTTGCGGACTTTGTCGAGTTCGTCACGCTGGCTGTCGAGGCTGCTTTTCTGCACCAGCAATTGCGCCTGTTGCATGGCGATGTCTTTTTCGACATTGGCCAGTTGGCGCAGGGTTTCGTTGAAATTCTTCAGCTGCTCCAGGCGGGCCTGGCTCAGGTAGTCGTAATAGGTGAGGGTGCGGGCGAATTTTTCCGGGTTCTGCTGGTTGAGCAGCAGCTTCAAGTACTCCTGACGGCCGTTCTGATAGGCCGCGCGGGCCTGAATGGCGATCAGTCGTTGCTGTTCAATGCGCGCGCTCTGGAGTTTTTTTTTCTCGGCATCGAGTCGCTGCAGCTCGGATTCGCTTTTCTTCAGCTCTTTTTGCAGGGCTTCGACCTGCTTCTCGAGCTTGCCCATCTCGGTTTCGGTGCCCTTGAGTTCTTTCTGCACTCCGGTTTTTTCTTCCTGGAGTTTACCCAACAGTTTTTTCAGCTCGGCAATGTCCTGACGCGTGGCGTCCAACTGTTGTTGGGTTTGCGCGCGCTCGTCAGCAAAGGCCGGTTGGAGCAGGCAAGTCAGGGCAAGGGCTATCAGGACGCGAAGCATAGAGGCGGGCGACACCAGGGAAAGGGACGGCCTAGTATGCCCGCCAAGCGCTGCAAAAAAAACGCCCAATTGGGGCTGTGTGATGACTGGACCGGGTTGCGGAGAAAATTGTTCTATCAAACCACCCAAAACCAATGTGGGAGCGACGGTGCGACGATTCGACCTGCTCGCGATGGCGTCCTAATATTCAACATCGATGTTGGTTATCAGATTGCTATCGCGAGCAGGCTCACTCCCACAAGGTTTTGGCGGTGTTTGATAGGGCGGGTTACACCAGAATCGACGTGCCAGTCATCTCGGCCGGTTTTTCCAGACCCATCAACATCAGCATGGTCGGAGCCACGTCTGCCAGTACGCCGCCGTCGCGAACCTTGAAGTCACGCTTGCCGACATAGATGAACGGCACCGGCTCGGTGGTGTGTGCGGTATGCGCCTGGCCGGTGGTCTCGTCGGACATCTGTTCGACGTTGCCGTGGTCGGCAGTGATCAGGGCTTCGCCGCCGACTTTTTCCAGCGCATCGACGATACGGCCGACGCACAGGTCCAGGCATTCAACGGCTTTTACCGCGGCGTCGAACACGCCGCTGTGGCCGACCATGTCGCCGTTGGCGTAGTTGACCACGATCACATCGTAACGCTGGTTTTCGATGGCATCGACGATGCGGTCGGTGACTTCCGGGGCGCTCATCTCGGGCTGCAAGTCATAGGTGGCGACTTTTGGCGACGGGATCAGGATGCGTTCTTCACCCGGGAACGGTTCTTCGCGACCGCCGGAGAAGAAGAAGGTCACGTGGGCATACTTCTCGGTTTCGGCAATGCGCAGCTGGGTCTTGCCGTTTTTCGCCAGGTAGTCGCCCAGCACGTTGTCCAGGCTGCCCGCGGCGAAGGCCGATGGCGCAGGAATGCTGGCGGCGTACTGGGTCAGCATGACGAAGCCGGCCAGTTTTGGCTGGCGGGCGCGTTCGAATTCCTTGAAATCGTCTTCAACGAACACGCGGGTCAGTTCGCGGGCACGGTCTGCGCGGAAGTTCATGAACACCACAGCGTCGCCATCTTCGACTTTCACCGGCTCGCCGATGCTGGTGGCTTTGACGAATTCGTCGCTCTCGCCGCGTTCGTAAGCGGCTTGCAGGCCTTCCTGAGCGGTGGCGGCGTTGAATTCGCCGTTGCCATCGACAATCAGGTTGTAAGCCTGGGACACGCGGTCCCAACGGTTGTCGCGGTCCATGGCGTAGTAACGGCCAATAATGCTGGCGATCCGGCCTTTGCCGAGAGCCTGGAAGGCCGCATCCAGCAGTTCGATGGACGACTGGGCGCTTTTCGGCGGCGTGTCGCGACCATCAAGGAAGGCGTGCAGATAGATTTTTTCGGCGCCGCGCTTGAAAGCCAGTTCGGCCATGGCCACCAGGTGATCCTGATGGCTGTGAACGCCGCCATCGGACAGCAGGCCCATGAAATGCACGGCTTTGCCGGCAGCGACGGCTTTATCGACAGCGGCGCAAATGGTCGGGTTCTCGAAGAACTCGCCGTCGCGGATCGATTTGGTCACGCGAGTGAAGTCCTGATACACCACGCGGCCGGCACCGAGGTTCATGTGGCCGACCTCGGAGTTGCCCATCTGGCCATCCGGCAGGCCGACGTCCATGCCGCTGCCCGAGATCAGGCCGTTCGGCACGGTGGCCCACAGACGGTCCAGTACGGGCTTCTTCGCCGCAAAGATGGCGTTGGATTCAGGGCTCTCACTGTGACCGAAGCCGTCGAGAATAATCAGGACCAAAGGTTTAGGCGTGGTAGTCATGGATTCCACTCGTGGCTGAGTTAATAGAGGGCGATGGAAAAGGGAGTGGCAGTTTAAAGCTAAGTTCCGACGGCGTCACCGCCGGACGGGGTTTGGCCCACCATAGTGGCTGTGTATACTGGCCGACATTTTAACGCCCTGGAACCTCCTTCGATGGTTGCTCACCTGATTGAATTTGCCACTAACCACTATCTGCTCGTCGGTATCTTCGTCGTACTGCTGGCGTTGCTGATCGCTTATCAGATGCAAGGCGGCGGCCGCAGCCTGAGCACTGGTGAACTGACCGGGCTGGTCAACAAGGACGCGGGCGTTGTGATCGACATTCGTTCGACCAAGGACTTTGCCGCCGGTCACATTGTTGGCGCAGTGAACATTCCTCACGACAAACTGACCGCTCGCGTCGGCGAACTGGAAAAGCACAAGGCCAAGACCATCATCCTGGTCGATGCCATGGGCCAGACCGCTGGTACTCATGCCCGCGAACTGATGAAGTCCGGCTTTACTGCCGCCAAGCTCTCCGGCGGTATTTCCAGCTGGAAAGGCGATAACCTGCCGCTGGTGAAGTGAAATGAGCAACGTCGTCGTCTATTCCAGCGATTACTGCCCTTACTGTTCGCGAGCCAAGTACCTGCTCGAGAACAAAGGCGTGGCCTTCGAAGAGATCAAGGTCGATGGCAAGCCGCAGGTGCGTGCCGCCATGGCTCAGAAGGCCGGACGTACATCCGTGCCGCAGATCTGGATTGGCAGCACCCACGTGGGTGGTTGTGATGATTTGTTCGCCCTTGAGCGCGCCGGCAAGCTCGACGCCATGCTCAAGGCCTGAATGCCTTCCCTATAAGACCCCAAGATCAGAAAGGATCTGAGATGACTGACCAACAGAACACTGCAGCTAGCGAAGAAGAAACCGCACCGCAATTCTCCTTGCAGCGCATCTACGTACGTGACTTGTCCTTCGAAGCACCGAAAAGCCCGGCAATCTTCCGCCAGCAGTGGGAACCGAGCGTCGGTCTGGATCTGAACACCCGTCAAAAGGCTCTGGAAGGCGACTTCCATGAAGTCGTACTGACGTTGTCCGTTACCGTGAAAAACGGTGAAGAAGTGGCGTTCATTGCTGAAGTGCAACAGGCCGGGATCTTCCTGATCAAGAACCTCGACGACGCTTCGATGAGCCACACCCTCGGCGCGTTCTGCCCGAACATCCTGTTCCCCTACGCTCGCGAAACCCTGGACAGCCTGGTGACCCGCGGCTCGTTCCCGGCCTTGATGCTGGCCCCGGTGAACTTCGACGCGCTGTACGCACAAGAGCTGCAACGCATGCAGGCGGCTGGCGAGACTCCAACCGTTCAGTAAGCGTTCGATGCAGTAACGAAAAAAGCGCCATAACAGGCGCTTTTTTCATGGGCGGAATGATGCTGCTGGGTGCGTTGCGATGATCGTTCCCACGCTCTGCGTGGGAATGCAGCCCGTGACGCTCCGCGTCAACCGGTGCCAGGCTCGACGCCAGTGGTGCTGCTGGAACGCGGAGCGTCCCTAGAGGCATTCCCACGCGGAGCGTGGGAACGATCAGTCACATTTGTTATGCGGTGTTATTTAAAACCGAGCTGGCGCCAGCCTTCGTACACGGCGACCGCCACGGTGTTGGACAGGTTCAGGCTGCGGCAGCCTTCACGCATCGGCAGGCGCAGGCGCTGTTCACTGGGCAGGGCATCGAGTACTTCTGCCGGCAAGCCACGGCTTTCCGGGCCGAACAGGAACGCATCGCCCTCGGCGAAGCTGGCATCGTGGAACGGCCGCGAGCCCTTGGTGGTGAAGGCGAACAATCGAGGATGCCCAAGGCTTTCCAGACAGCTGGCGAGGTCTGCGTGGCGTTGCAGGGTGGCATACTCGTGGTAATCGAGACCGGCCCGGCGCAGACGCTTGTCGTCCATCTCGAAGCCCAGCGGTTCGATCAAATGCAGGTGGCAGCCACTGTTGGCGCACAGCCTGATAACGTTGCCGGTATTCGGCGGAATTTCTGGTTGGAAAAGGATGACGTGAAACATGCACGGCTCCGAAGGTAAAGATGAGCGGCATTCTACGCCGCCTGTGGACAACCGTTCGAAACTATTCCCGCGGGTGATGGCTTCGCTGGCGATTGTCGGGGTGATGGTGGGGCTGATGATCGGTCGCCTGACCACTCCCGACCCCAGCGAATTGCAGCAGGTCGAGGTGACGAACGATGGGCTGGTGGTGTGGTTCAACAACGAACCCAAGGCTCACGGCGAGTTCGTCGACGGTAGCCTCGCGTTGCTGTTCGAGGCTGAAGGAAAGTCACAGAAAGGTCAGCTCAAAATCAACGACAAGAACGCGAACTGGCGCGTGCGTTTGAGCGATGGGGGGTTGTTGCTGACGGTGGTGGCGGCCCGGCCACTGCAGGGCGAGTGGGCCGGTAGCGAGGTCGATGACCGCTGGCGGCTGGAGATCCATCTCCGGGAGCAATAAAAGAGGGAATCCCCGGCCTGCCTGTACCAAGGTTCCCAAAACGGCAGGGCTCGCGCATTGCGACGTGAGCCCGGTGTAAAGAAGGAACCCCTGACCTGCCTGTATCAAGGGCCCCAAAACTGCTTGGGCTCGTCGCTTGTGCGGTGTGAGCCCGATGTAAAAGAGGGGAATCCCCGGCCTGCCTGTACCAAGGTCCCCGAAACCGGGTAGTGAATCGAATCACTGAATGGACTATTGCAGGGGGCGTGCCAGGTTTTAACAAGTTGAAACAGAATGTCGCGCTGAAACGTCGAAAGCCCCGTATTCCGGGGCTTTCGTGTTTCTGTGATAGGGATTTTCTTGCAGATGAAGGCGGGGTTTTGGATCGGTTGCCATGCGCGATTGCGGTTCACGGTGCATTGCTGCGGTGCACGGAAGAGTGGTGAGGATCGTTCCCACGCAGAGCGTGGGAACGATCAGGTGGGGGGATTAACCCTCATCCGCCTCATCATCATCCCCACCATCAACCTTCATCCCCAATTCCTTGATCTTGCGCGTCAGGGTATTACGCCCCCAGCCCAGCAAAACGGCGGCATCGCGGCGGCGGCCGGCGGTGTGTTTGAGGGCGGTTTCGATCATGATCCGCTCGAATGCCGGTACAGCGCTGTCGAGCAGGCTCGACTGGCCACGAGCCAACGCCTGATCGGCCCACTGGCGCAGCGCTTGCTCCCAGTTGGTCACCGGCGCCGAATCCTGCGGCAGGTTCAGCAGCTCCGGCGGCAGGTCGCTGATGTGCACTTCGCGACCCGAAGCCATCACCGTGATCCAGCGGCAGGTGTTCTCCAGCTGACGCACGTTGCCGCCCCACGGCAGGTTTTTCAGGTATTCCTCGGTTTCGCTTTTCAACAGCTTTGGCTCTACCGCCAGTTCTTGCGCGGCGCGGCTGAGGAAGTGCTTGGCCAGGGTCGGGATGTCTTCGCGACGGTCCGACAGCCGTGGAATGTGGATACGAATCACGTTGAGGCGGTGGAACAAGTCCTCACGGAATTTCCCGGCATGCACCAGGGTCTCCAGATTCTGGTGCGTCGCGGCGATGATTCGCACATCGACCTTCACCGGCACATGGCCGCCGACGCGGTAGAACTCGCCGTCCGCCAGCACTCGCAGCAAACGAGTCTGGGTGTCTGCCGGCATGTCGCCGATTTCATCGAGGAACAGCGTGCCGCCGTCAGCCTGTTCAAAACGCCCGCGACGCAGGTTGGCCGCGCCGGTGAACGCGCCTTTCTCATGGCCGAACAGCTCGGATTCCATCAGGTCTTTCGGGATCGCCGCCATGTTCAGCGCAATGAACGGCGAAGCCGCACGCGGGCTGTGACGGTGCAGTGCATGTGCCACCAGCTCTTTACCGGTACCGGATTCGCCGTTGATCAGCACAGTGATGTTGGAGTGGCTCAAGCGTCCGATGGCGCGAAACACTTCCTGCATCGCCGGCGCTTCGCCAATGATTTCCGGGGTGCGGGTCAAGGCGACCGGGACTTCCAGGCCTTGCTGTTCCTGGGCGTGCTGGTTCGCGCGTTTGACCAGCGACACCGCTTCGTCGACGTCGAACGGTTTCGGCAGGTATTCGAACGCGCCGCCCTGATAGGACGCGACAGCGCTGTCCAGATCGGAGTGCGCAGTCATGATGATCACCGGCAGCCGTGGGTGCTGTTCGCGAATCCGCGCCAGAAGGTCCAGACCGCTGGCACCCGGCATGCGAATGTCGGAGATGATCACGTCCGGCTGCTGGCGCGCCAGGCGGCTCATCACGCCATCGGCGCTGTCGAAGCTTTGCGTGGTCATGCCTTCCTGCTGCAAGGCTTTTTCCAGGACCCAACGGATAGAACGGTCGTCATCGACGATCCACACGGTTTCACTACGGCTCATGTCGATGTGGCTCCTTGTTCCAGTGGCAGAAAGATCGAGAAGGTGGTGTGGCCTGGATGGCTGTCACATTCGATCAGGCCCTGGTGCTGGCTGATGATGTTCTGGGTAATGGCCAGGCCCAGCCCGGTACCGTCCGGGCGGCCGCTGACCATGGGAAAGAAGATGGTTTCCTGCAAGTCCGCGGGAATGCCCGGGCCGTTGTCGATGATTTCGATCTTGGTCACCAGGCGATGGCGCACGTGGCCGATGGTGAACTGGCGCATGGCGCGGGTGCGCAGGCTGATGCGGCCAAGGCGCAGCTCGTTCTGGCTGCTGATGGCCTGCATCGCATTGCGCACGATGTTCAGCACGGCCTGAATCATCTGTTCGCGGTCGATCAACACGTCGGGAATGCTTGGGTCGTAGTCGCGCACCAAAGTGATGCAACCCTGGCTTTCGGCTTCCACCAGATGACAAACCCGTTCCAGCACTTCATGGATGTTGCACATCGCCAGTGACGGCAGCTTGTTGGAGCCGAGCATGCGATCGACCAGATTGCGCAGGCGGTCGGCCTCTTCAATGATCACGTTGGTGTAGTCGCGCAGGCTTTCTTCCGGCAGTTCGCGAGCGAGCAATTGCGCCGCGCCGCGAATCCCGCCGAGGGGATTCTTGATCTCGTGAGCGAGGCCGCGCACCAGCATCTTGCTGGTTTCCTGCTTCGACAGCTGCGCCTCTTCCTTGGTGATTCGCAGCAAGCGGTCGCGGGGGTGGACTTCCAGCAGCAGCATGGTGGCGCCGTTGGCCAGGATGGGCGTCACCGCGTAGTCGACGGTCAGCGTCTGGCCGGTGAGGGCGGTGAGCATCGCTTCGCGCTTGGTGAACGGATGGGCTTGCTGGACCGCCTGGCGCAAGGAGTTCAGCGCCTCGGTGGATTCGGTGAACAACTCGCTGATGAACTGCCCATGGCTACGCTGACCGCTGATGGCCAGGAGCATTTCCGCCGCCGGGTTCATGTACTCGAGGCGCAGTTCGGCGTCGAGCAGAATGGTGGCGGTGGTCAGGTTGTCGAGTAGCAATCGATGCAGTGCGTCGCTAATGGTCATCAGGACCTCTTTTGGAGCAGGGCGCGCGCATGAATAAAGCGCTGATGCGAGGAAAATGCAAAAACCAAACCAAGGCTCCGAAAAGAAGCGTTTAAGGCCTGAAACGGGCGTTTGACGCTCGTTTGCGTGGCGTTCTGCCAGCTTTGACGGGTACTTTCGAACCAAAATGGGTTGGTATATGGGTATGGTGCAACCAATTGCACCAATATAGTGCGCAAACCTGAATGGCGTTAGAAGAAGCGCAGGAAGGGATTTTTTTCCTCTGCGGGCTTGTCTTTAAGCGGACATTCCGGCCGTTGGCCGTAATCGGGGAGGGTGCAGGGTCTGACCTGGCGCTTCTGCGCCAGAGAGATGCGCAGCATGTGGAACGGCTGGTTGGCGGTGCGCTCGACCGTGCGGCCCTGCTCGTCGAGGATTTCCACCGAGAGGTTGTGGCTGCCGCGATCGATGTTGCTCAGGGCGAACACCGGGCTCAAGCCGGGATCTGCGGTGGGTTGGCCATCGAGGAGCAATCGGTAGCGATGGCCACGTTGCAGACCGGGTTCGCTGGTGACGCTGACAATAATCTCTCCAGCGCTGCTGCGTACCGTGGCGTCTGGCTCCGGCACCAGTACTCTCAGCATGTCGTAGTGAAACAGTGGTTTTGTTGCGGCCTTCTTTCCAGCTACCGGTGCTGCGCCGCCAGGGTTGGCGGACATGCGGTTACTCGGCGCCATCGGGACACGCTTGGCATTGCCGGAGCCTGGCTGGTCGGTGTAAACCCGATTGCCCTGGGCGTCGATGTAGGTGAATACCTCGGCCGTCACCGGCAGGGCGATCAAGCAGATGATCAGCAGCCACAGCCTCACGGCTTATGCACCCGTTGTACGGTGAACGTCACGGTGGGACTTTGTTGAACGATGGTTTCCCCGTCGATCACCTGCACCGCGAGGCTGTGCGTGCCGCGATCAATATTGACCAGTTGCAGGATTGGCACGTTGCTCGGCTGGCCGTAAGGCTGATCGTCCAGCAACAGCCTGAACAAATGTGGGCCTTGCAGGCGGGGTTTGATCAGCACGTTAACAGTGAAGGTGCCGTTGTTGGCACGCAGCGCTTCGGTGGTGGGCAAGTTGGTCAGTTCCAGCACCTCGTAAGCGCTGCGCGGCTGTTCGCGACTGCTGGCTTCAGCCGGTGGCGCAGGAGGCGCCTGGGGCTCAACCCTGTTCAGCGGTGGCAACTCGACCGGTTGAGCCTTCACGCCATCGGGCGGTTGATTGCTGTAGGCGGTGTTGCCGTCGGCGTCGGTGTACTTGTAGATCTGCGCCATCACAGGGCAAGCGAAAGACAGCAGCAGAAATATCAAAAGTGACCGCATCCAGACTCCCTGTGGGTATCAAGGTTACTCCGACAGTGGAATACCTTGGCTGCCAGCATAGAACACAATGAGTTCTACCGGCTTGTCACCGGTTTTGCCGCGATGGGTGATGTTAACCATTTCAGCCACCGCATCGCCCTGCTTGAAGCGTCGGATCTGGCCGCTGTCCTTGCTCTCGACTGTCAGCTCGCCGGCAAGAATGTACGCGGCATTGGGGATTGGATGGGTGTGCCAGTCGAGTGCAGTGTTCGCAGGTATCTTGAGTTTCAGGAGCGACAGCTCAGGTGCTGCCTTCGGGTAGGCGATGTAAGGCGTGTCGTCCCAGGATGCACTGCTTTGAAGTAGAACTTTACGTTCGATTGCCGCCGTCGATGCTGCTGGGTTGCAGCCCGACAGGGCACCTGCGGTCAAGGTGCCAAGCAGGGTTGTAAGCATGTAGATCTTCATCGTTCCATCCGTTGAGTGCAGGCAAGTCGGTACAGGCTACGAGCAACTCAAATGGATTGATGCCAGACGAAACTGTGAATGTCATGGGAGATGGATCGATTGCTTGTCAGAAATTGCAGAGCGGCTCATCCGGATGCTTCCATGCAAGGCCCGATAACCTTGCGCAACCCGCTGTCGTCTTCTGGCAATACAAACTCTGCAATCAGTGGGGTATCACCCTTGAGCGAAGGCAGTGTCAACGTTACAGGTTGACCACGGGCTGTGTCAGTGAGCCAGTAATGCAACTCGCGCTTGTCGATGCTCGTACCAAACTCGAATACCCAACCGTCTTCTTGCAGGCTCCTTACCGAGCCCGAACCGCTGACCAGAGAGCTGATGGGCGCGCGTGTGCCGGTTGTCAGGCGCAATGGTCCGTTTGCCGGCGCGCCCGGGCCTTCATAATCATCGGCATTGAAGCCAAGTCGCTGGGTCGGGATAGTCAGGGACATTCTCATCGGGTTATCAGGATGACAACTTATCGCCAATAGGGCCTCGCCGGTTTTGCCCTCATAGCGCGTATTTCCGCTGAGAAGGGCAATTTGAAACCGGCTGTAATCGGAAGATTTTTCCACCAGCCAGTGTTTGCCCTGACCAGTGGTATGGGAACTATCCGATGCGGCCCAGGCAGGTGTCAGCGCCGCAAGAAACAACGCTAGTGAATAAATAGAGGCCGATGCTGATTTCATCTGATGGTCCTTCCGAAAAGTCCCGGGACAGTAAATGAAAATTGCCTGGAAGTTTCACAGAACTATTTTCAAAAAATGTTTTGCCTGAAAACTTACGCCCACAAAAAAGGCCTCCCGAAGGAGGCCTCATTTGTTACGCCGCGTGTGCTGGCGCTACCGGATCAGCAGCTGTAGTACAGCTCGTATTCCAGTGGGTGTACGAAGGTACGAACCTTGATTTCTTCTTCGCTTTTCAGGGCGATGTAAGCGTCGATGAAGTCGTCGCTGAAAACGCCGCCTTTGGTCAGGAACGCACGACCTTTGTCCAGCTCTTCCAGGGCTTCTTTCAGGCTGCCGCAAACTTGTGGGATCTCTTTCGCCTCTTCAGGCGGCAGGTCGTACAGGTTTTTGTCAGCTGCGTCGCCAGGGTGGATCTTGTTCTGGATACCGTCCAGGCCGGCCATTACCAGGGCAGCGAAGGCCAGGTACGGGTTGGCTGCCGGATCCGGGAAGCGAGCTTCGATACGGCGGGCGCGAGGGCTGGATACGTAAGGAATACGGATCGAAGCGGAACGGTTGCGAGCCGAGTAGGCCAGCATTACTGGCGCTTCGAAACCTGGGACCAGACGCTTGTAGGAGTTGGTCGACGGGTTGGTGAAGCCGTTCAGCGCCTTACCGTGCTTGATGATGCCGCCGATGAAGTACAGGGCAGTGTCGGACAGGCCGGCATAGCCTTCGCCAGCGAAGGTGTTCTTGCCATCTTTGGCGATGGACAGGTGAACGTGCATACCCGAACCGTTGTCGCCGTACAGCGGCTTAGGCATGAAGGTCGCGGTGCGGCCGTATGCATCAGCAACGTTGTGTACGCAGTACTTCAGGGTCTGAACTTCGTCAGCCTTGGCGACCAGGGTGTTGAACTTCACACCGATTTCGTTCTGGCCGGCAGTCGCCACTTCGTGGTGGTGAACTTCGATGACCAGGCCCATTTCTTCCATGGCGTTGCACATGGAGGTACGGATTTCGTGGTCGTGGTCGAACGGCGGAACAGGGAAGTAGCCGCCTTTGACGCCTGGACGGTGGCCTTTGTTGCCGCCTTCCACGTCCTGGTCGGACATCCACGAACCCTGTTCGGAGTAGATCTTGAACATCGAGCCGGAGATGTCGGACTTGAACTTCACTTCGTCGAAGATGAAGAACTCAGGCTCTGGACCAACGAATACGGTGTCGCCGATACCGGTCGACTTCAGGTATTCCTCGGCACGCTTGGCGATCGCACGTGGGTCACGGTCGTAGCCTTGCATGGTCGAAGGCTCGATCACGTCGCAAACCAGGATCAGGGTTGGCTCTTCGGTGAACGGGTCGAGAACGGCAGTGCTGTCGTCCGGCATCAGGATCATGTCGGAGGCTTCGATGCCTTTCCAGCCAGCGATGGAGGAACCGTCGAACATTTTGCCTTCTTCGAAGAAAGCTTCATCCAGCGCGTCGCGAGCCGGCATGGTCACGTGATGCTGAGTGCCTTTGGTATCCGTGAAGCGCAGATCAATCCACTTGACGTCATGATCTTTGATGAGTTGAACCGACTTCGACATAGTGTCCTCCGGGTGGCTTCGGGCTTAGTAGTGGATGCCCTTAGAATGTGGGTGATGCCGGCGCGAATACTCTGCCAAGGCAACCTGCCTCACAAGGGAGCAAATTGCATGCCAGTGCCCCACCATGGGTTTTTTGCCCCATTTTCACGCTTATATAGAGGTAAAGCGCAGCAAAGCTGGAAATAGCGCCCTGTAATGTAGCGCCATATTCCACAAATGACCTGTTTTGGTGCGCGCAAAACCTTCTGCACATTAACTGGTTAAACCTTGAGCAATTTCCGCTATAATCCGCGCCCCCCTTTTTCGGCTGGCCCAGCGCGCGCTGTTTTCATGAAACTAATCGTAAAAGTCTTCCCCGAGATCACCATCAAGAGCCGCCCGGTACGGATGCGTTTCATCCGCCAGTTGGCCAAAAACATCCGTACCGTGCTCCGCGACCTGGACCCGGCCGTGGTGGTGAACGGTGTGTGGGACAATCTCGAGCTGGAAACCCGCGTCAGCGAGCCCAAAGCCCTGAAGGAGATGACCGAGCGCCTGAGCTGCATGCCGGGCATCGCGCATTTCCTGCAAGTCGACGAATACCCGCTGGGCGACTTCGACGACATCGTCGCCAAGTGCAAGCAACACTTCGGTGATGCGTTGGCCGGGAAGATTTTTTCGGTGCGCTGCAAGCGTGCCGGCAAGCATGAATTCAGCTCGATGGATGTCGAGAAATACGTCGGCAGCCAACTGCGTCGTCAGTGCGGCGCCGCCGGAATCTCGCTCAAAGAGCCTGAAATCGAAGTTCGCATCGAAATTCGCGACAAACGGTTGTTCGTGATCCACAGCCAGCACAACAGCATCGGCGGTTATCCGCTGGGGGCCTTGGAACAGACGCTTGTACTGATGTCCGGCGGCTTCGATTCCACTGTAGCTGCCTACCAGATCATGCGCCGCGGGCTGATGAGCCATTTCTGCTTCTTCAATCTGGGCGGACGAGCCCATGAACTGGGCGTTATGGAAGTCGCGCACTTCATCTGGAAGAAGTACGGCAGCTCCCAACGCGTGTTATTTGTCAGTGTGCCTTTCGAGGAAGTACTGGGAGAAATTCTCGGGAAAGTCGATAACAGTCATATGGGCGTAGTTTTGAAGCGTATGATGTTGCGCGCTGCTTCCCGTATTGCCGATCGGCTGGAGATCGAAGCGCTGGTCACCGGCGAAGCGATTTCCCAGGTGTCGAGCCAGACGCTGCCGAACCTGTCCGTGATCGACTGCGTGACCGACAAGCTGGTCTTGCGACCGCTGATCGCCAGTCACAAGCAGGACATCATCGACCTGGCCAACGAAATCGGGACTGCCGATTTCGCCAAGCACATGCCGGAATACTGCGGGGTCATCTCGGTGAACCCCAAGACCCACGCCAAGCGTCCACGCGTGGAGTACGAAGAACAACAGTTCGACATGGCAGTGCTCGAGCGTGCGCTCGAAAACGCCAAACTGGTGCCGATCGATCGCGTAATCGACGAATTGGGCCAGGATTTGCAGATCGAAGAAGTCAGCGAAGCTCTGGCGGGCCAGATCATCATCGACATCCGTCATCCGGATGCCGCTGAAGACGAGCCGCTTGAACTCGCTGGCATTGAGGTGCAGACGATGCCGTTTTATGCATTGAACGCTCGTTTCAAGGAACTGGACCCTACTCGCCAGTACCTGCTGTATTGCGACAAAGGCGTGATGAGTCGCCTGCATGCCCACCATTTGCTCAGTGAGGGGCATGCCAATGTGCGCGTTTATCGACCGAGCTAAGAGCCCGGGGCTGTATGCCTGTGGCCTGCGTCACCGGCCCCCCGACCCTGCCGTCAAGCTGTAACGGCAAGGCCTGACTCTACTGTAAATCGCTGCCAAGACTTGTCAGCACACCGAATCCTCTGATCGAGATACACAAGTGATCGAAAATCTACGCAACATCGCCATCATTGCTCACGTTGACCATGGTAAGACCACCCTGGTAGACAAACTCTTGCGTCAATCCGGCACCCTGGAGCGCAACGAGCTCAACGACGAGCGCGTGATGGACTCCAACGACCAGGAGAAAGAGCGCGGTATTACCATTCTGGCGAAAAACACCGCCATCAACTGGAACGGCTACCACATCAACATCGTGGACACCCCGGGCCACGCCGACTTCGGCGGCGAAGTTGAACGCGTAATGTCGATGGTTGACTCCGTTCTGCTGCTGGTTGACGCTCAAGACGGCCCTATGCCGCAAACCCGTTTCGTGACCAAGAAGGCTTTCGAAGCCGGCCTGCGTCCAATCGTGGTGATCAACAAGGTTGACCGTCCAGGCGCGCGTCCGGACTGGGTTCTGGACCAGATCTTCGACCTGTTCGACAACCTCGGTGCTACCGAAGAACAGCTGGACTTCAAAGTTGTCTACGCCTCGGCCCTGAACGGCATTGCCGGTCTGGAACACACCGACATGGCTGAAGACATGACCCCGCTGTACCAGTCGATCGTCGACAACGTACCTGCGCCGAAAGTCGACCGTGAAGGTCCGTTCCAGATGCAAATCTCCGCTCTGGACTACAACAGCTTCCTGGGTGTTATCGGCGTTGGCCGTATCGCTCGTGGTCGCATCAAGCCGAACACTCCGGTTGTCGCTATCGACGCCGACGGCAAGAAGCGTACCGGTCGTATCCTGAAGCTGATGGGTCACCACGGTCTGCACCGTATCGACGTTGAAGAAGCAGCTGCCGGCGACATCGTCTGCATCAGCGGCTTCGACCAGCTGTTCATCTCCGACACTCTGTGCGACCCACTGAACGTCGAAGCGATGAAGCCGCTGACCGTTGACGAACCAACCGTTTCCATGACCTTCCAGGTAAACGACTCGCCTTTCTGCGGTAAAGAAGGCAAGTTCGTCACCAGCCGTAACATCAAGGAACGTCTGGACAAGGAACTGCTCTACAACGTTGCCCTGCGCGTTGAAGAAGGCGACACCGCCGACAAGTTCAAAGTCTCCGGCCGTGGTGAGCTGCACCTCTCGGTACTGATCGAAACCATGCGTCGCGAAGGCTTCGAAATGGGTGTTGGTCGTCCGGAAGTGATCATCCGCATGGTTGACGGCGTCAAGCACGAACCGTACGAAAACGTGACCATCGACCTGCCGGAAGAATCGCAAGGTTCGATCATGGAACAGATCGGTATCCGTAAGGGCGACCTGACCAACATGGTTCCGGATGGCAAGGGCCGTGTGCGCCTTGAGTACAACATCCCGGCTCGTGGCTTGATCGGTTTCCGTAACGAGTTCCTGACCCTGACCTCCGGTGCAGGCATCCTGACCTCGATCTTCGACCGTTACGACGTGATGAAGTCCGGCGACATGTCCGGCCGTCAGAACGGCGTGCTGGTTTCGGTTGCTACCGGTAAGGCTCTGACTTACTCGCTGGAAACCCTGCAAGCTCGCGGCAAACTGTTCCTGGGTCACGGTGAAGACGTGTACGAAGGTCAAATCGTCGGCATCAACAGCCGCGACAACGACCTGGGCGTTAACCCAACCAAAGGCAAGAAGCTCGACAACATGCGTGCCTCGGGTAAAGACGAAACCATCGCTCTGGTTCCGCCTATCCGTTTCACCCTGGAACAAGCTCTTGAGTTCGTGCAAGAAGACGAACTGTGCGAAGTCACTCCTAAGTCCATCCGTCTTCGTAAGAAGATCCTGGGCGAAAGCGAGCGTACCCGCGCTGCCAAGAAAGCCGGTAACTGAGTTTCGACTTAGTTAGCTGCTAAAAAAACGCCCCCGACCGCAAGGTCGGGGGCGTTTTTGTTTGTCTGGGGTTTGAAGATCGTTCCCACACTCTGCGTGGGAATGCAGCCCGGGACGCTCCGCGTCCCTAAAGCGGACGCGGAGCGTCCGTTGAGGCATTCCCACGCGGAGCGTGGGAACGATCAGGGTTGGGTTAAAACTTTTCGAGGGTGCGACGGCTCTCGCTGGTCTCGCGCGCCACTTCTTTGGGCTTATACGCGCAATACCCCGGCCGCGGCCCGATTTTCGGGTGGTTGCGGCAAGTATCCGGGCGCTTTTCATAAATAGTGCACAGACGGCTCTTACGATCCAGGTACAGGCAATCGTTATTGCTCATGCGCTGAAGGGTGAAGATCTCGGACTTCTGGTTGTAACGCTCGACGATCCCTTCCTTCTGCAGACGCTTGGCGATGTTCTTCGGCGGCTCGCCTCGCTCGAATTCATCGACGATGCCGATACGGATCAGATCCTTGATCTTGACCTCGACCGGCAGGGTGCAGCAGCTGGAAACACACGAACCACACATCGGGGCGGAGTACTTGGCCCAGGTATCGAGGCGATCGATCTCCGCGGCGGCGATCAGGTTGGACTTCATCATCGGTTGTTACCAGCGTGCATCAGGGCGCGCGATCATACCGGGACTGGTGGATTTTTGAACAACCTTTCGCCAGATTTTTTCGTATTTCGCCCGATAACACCTGTAACCCGGCACGGCCCCTGCATTCTTTCCGGTGCGCGGCAAGGTAATGTCGATCTATCTCACACTAACGGGAAAAACTGCCGAACCAGAGTTCCAACGGCCTGTCAGACCGTCTAGGCTCAACAACTCCACGCTCGCTCGAGGTCCTTTCAATGACTCAAGAACCACTTGTTCGCGAAGCAGAGGTGGCCGCATTTCGCGACGCCGTCTTGACCAAACTCACCTACGCGGTGGGCAAAGACCCGGATCACGCCTTCGACCACGACTGGTTCGAAGCCATTGCCCTGGCGGCGCGCGATCACATGGTCGAGCACTGGATGGATCACACCCGGCAGATTTACCGCAAAGGTCAAAAGCGGGTTTATTACCTTTCCCTCGAATTCCTGATCGGCCGTCTGCTCTACGACAGCCTGAGCAACCTTGGCCTGCTGGACGTCGCCCGCGAGGCCATGACTGAACTCGGCGTCGACCTTGAGCGCATCCGCCTGCTGGAGCCCGACGCAGCGTTGGGCAACGGCGGCCTCGGTCGTCTGGCCGCGTGCTTCATGGAAAGCATGTCGACCCTCGGCATTGCCGGCCACGGTTATGGCATTCGTTACGAACACGGTTTGTTCCGCCAGGCCATCGTCGACGGCTGGCAACAGGAACAGACCGAGCACTGGCTGGATTTCGGTAATCCTTGGGAGTTCGAGCGGCCAGAGGTCGTTTACCCGATCGGTTTCGGCGGCAGTGTCGAAACCGTCACCGACGAAGCCGGCAAGTCCAAGCAAGTCTGGACGCCAGCGGAAACCGTTCGCGCGATTGCGTATGACACGCCGGTCGTCGGCTGGCGCGGAGCGAGCGTCAACACGTTGCGCCTGTGGCGCGCCCGGGCCATGGAAGATTTGCACCTGGAACGCTTCAACGCCGGCGACCACTTGGGCGCCGTGGCAGAAGTCGCCCGGGCCGAAAGCATTTCCCGGGTGCTCTACCCGGCGGACAGCACGGAAGCCGGCCAGGAACTGCGCCTGCGTCAGGAGTATTTCTTCGTCGCCGCGTCCTTGCAGGACTTGCTGCGCCGCCATCGCAACATGCACACCTCGGTCCTGACCCTGGGCGATCATGCCGCGATCCAGCTCAACGACACGCACCCCTCGATTGCCGTGGCCGAACTGATGCGGCAACTGGTCGATGTCTATGACGTCGCGTGGGATGCGGCATGGCAGGTCACCGTCGACACGCTGTCCTACACCAACCACACGCTGCTGCCGGAAGCGCTGGAAACCTGGCCGGTCGGTTTGATGGAGCGGATGCTGCCACGGCACATGCAGATCATTTATTTGATCAACGCCCAGCACATCGATTCGCTGCGGGCCAAGGGTATCCATGACTTCGAGGTCTTGCGCGCGGTGTCGCTGATCGAAGAAGACAACGGCCGCCGTGTGCGCATGGGCAACCTGGCGTTCCTTGGCTCCCACAGCGTCAACGGCGTGTCCGGGCTGCACACGCAGCTGATGCGCAAAACGGTATTTTCCGAACTGCACAAGCTCTACCCGGACCGGATCAACAACAAGACCAACGGCATCACCTTCCGCCGCTGGCTTTACCAGGCCAACCCTGAGCTGACCTCGATGATGGTCGACGCCCTCGGCCCGGATCTGCTGGACAACGCCGAAGAGCGTCTGCTCGGCCTGGAACCCTTCGCCGAGAAAGCCGCGTTCCGCAAGGCCTTCGCCGAGCAGCGCCTGCACAGCAAGAAAGCCCTGGCGTACATCATTCATGAGCGACTTGGCGTTGCGGTCAACCCGGCCGCGATGTTCGACGTGCAAGTCAAACGGATCCACGAATACAAACGTCAGTTGCTGAACCTTTTGCACACCGTCGCGCTGTATCAGGCGATTCGCGCCGAACCGGAAGTCGATTGGGTGCCCCGGGTGAAGATCTTCGCCGGCAAGGCGGCGGCCAGTTATCACCAGGCCAAGCTGATCATCAAATTGACCAACGACATCGCCCGGGTGGTGAACAACGACCCGACCGTGCGCGGTTTGCTCAAAGTGGTGTTCTTGCCCAACTACAACGTCAGTCTGGCGGAAAGCATCATTCCGGCCGCGGATTTGTCGGAGCAGATTTCCACCGCAGGCTTCGAGGCATCGGGCACCAGCAACATGAAGTTCGGCCTCAACGGCGCGCTGACCATCGGCACCCTGGACGGGGCGAACGTGGAAATGTGCGAACGCATCGGCGTTGAACACATGTTCATCTTCGGCCTCAGCGCCCAGCAGGTTGAAGCGCGCAAGCAGAACCATGAGTTCAACGCGACGCCGGATATTGCGGCCTCCCATCGGCTCAATGATGTGCTGCAAGCGATACGCGGCGGGGTGTTCTCGCCGGATGATCCTTCCCGTTACACAGGATTGATCGATTCGCTGATCGACTACGATCGCTTCCTGGTCTGCGCCGATTTCGACTCTTACTGGGAAGCGCAGATGCGGGTAGAAGCCCATTGGCACGATTCGAAGGAATGGTGGCGTTCGGCGGTGTTGAACACCTCCAGGATGGGCTGGTTCTCGTCCGACCGGACCATTCGCGAGTACGCCACGGATATCTGGAAAGCTTTGGAGTAACTTTTAGCAATAATTGCGAGCAAGGCCCGACGGTTGTTGGGCCTGATCGATATACTAAGCGCCGGTTACACCGGGCGGTATGCATCGCGATCCATTGTGGGAGCGAGCCTGCTCGCGAAAGCGGACTGACATTCAACATCAATGCTGAATGTCAGGCCTCATCGCGAGCAGGCTCGCTCCCACAGGTTTGTGTGGTTTCACACTAAACTCAGCCAGATGCCGCTTTACCCGGATTCGCCCCGCAGCGGGGCCGCTTAGGGATATTGACCATGCAATGGATGTTCATGCTGATTGGGCTGGTGCTGGGCTGGGTACTCGACGAGTCGTTCAGCGATGCGCTGCTGGGCGCGCTGCTCGGGCTGGGTATTGGCCAGGCCATTCGCATTGGCCGCCTGAGTTCTCAGGCTGCCGAGCAACGCAAGCTACTCGATCAGGCTCAGATTGCGCTGAATGCAGTGCAGCAACGGTTGTCACTGCTGGAAGTGTCAGGCGTCAAGACGCCGGAAACCCACGAGCCCGAGCCGGCTCCTGAATTTACGCTCGACGAAATCCCTGTCGAAGCCCCGGAGCTGATCTGGGAGCTCCCCCCCGAACTCGAACCGATCACCGTGGTCGCCGCTGAAGCGAGCCGTCCAGTGCCCGTCGATGCCTGGAAACCCCAGCCGGTCGCCCGCGAGCCGCAACAACCCGCCATCCCGCGTGGCCCGAACTTCATCGATCGCGCCATCAGTGGCGCCCGCAACTGGCTGTTCGGCGGCAACACGGTGCTGCGGGTCGGTGTGGTGCTGTTGTTTCTCGGCCTGGCCTTCCTGTTGCGTTACGCCACCGAAGGCATGGTGGTGCCGATCGAGTTGCGTTATGCCGGTGTTGTGGCGGCGGCATTGGGGCTTCTGGGGCTGGGCTGGTGGCTTAGAACGCGCAACAACCATTACGCGTTGATGCTGCAAGGCACCGGGATCGCGGTGTTGTACCTGACCGTGTTTGCTGCGATGCGCCTGCATCCGCTGCTCGATCCTACGGCGGCGTTGGGTCTGCTGGTCGCGGTGACGGTGTTCTCGGCGATTCTCGCCATCACCCAGGATGCCTTGGGCCTGGCTGCCGCTGCGGCACTCGGGGGTTTTGCGGCGCCGATCCTGACCTCCACCGGTGCCGGCAATCATGTCGCGCTGTTCAGCTACTTCGCCTTGCTCAACGCCGGCATCCTCGCCATCGCCTGGTTCAAGGCCTGGCGGCTGCTCAACCTGATCGGCTTCGTCGGCACATTCGGCATCGGTTTCGCCTGGGGCCTGCGTTCCTACACGCCGGAATTGTTGTGGAGCACTGAGCCGTTCCTGATTGTGTTCTTCCTGATGTACCTGGCCATCGGTCTGCTGTTCGCCCGGCGCAAGTTGCTGGAAATGAGCGATGCGCCAGAGGACGACAGCCGTGAAGCGCTGCTGCACTGGTCGGCGCGCAAGGGCGATTACGTCGACGGCACGATGCTGTTCGGTCCTCCGTTGGTGGGCTTCGGCTTGCAGTTCGCGTTGGTCCATCACCTGGAGTTCGCCGCAGCCTTCAGCGCGTTGGCGTTGGGCATGATTTACATGGGCCTGGCGCGGCTGCTGATGGGCGGACGCGCGTTGCTGCTGGCGGAAACCTGCCTGGCGCTGGGGGTGATCTTCGCCAGCCTGGCGATTCCCTTGGGGCTCGATGCGCGCTGGACCGCTGCTGCCTGGGCCGTCGAAGGCGCCGGCATCTTCTGGCTGGGCCTGCGTCAGCAACGACCGCTGGCCCGAGCCTTTGCCTTGCTGCTGCAACTGGGCTCGGCCCTGGCCTTCCTCAGTGAATTGCGAATCGGCGAAAGTAGTCTGCTCGACGGTGCGCCGCTCGGTGCATTGATGCTCGGCGTAGCGTTGTTGTTCAGCTTCTACCAGTTGCGCAAAGCCTTGCCCGAGCAGGCGTCGGACTGGGAGCGTAAAGGGCTGCCGGTATTGGCCTGCCTCGGTTTGACCTTTCTTTATCTGCTGGCGCCGTTGTTTTTCTTCACTCACGGCACGGCGATCAGTTGGGCACTGGCGGGGTTGGCGACGTTGTTCGTTGGCTTGCGTCTGCAATCGCGCACCTTCCTGTTCACCGCATTCGCCGTGCAGTTGCTCGGCGGTGCGTTGTTCCTGCTGCGGCTGCAAGGTTCGAGCGGTGAGTCCGGCGCTGTATTCAACGCGGGTTGGAGCGGTTTGTTGAGTGCGTCGTTGATCGGCCTGGCGCTGATCGCTGGCATGTTGCTGGCGGCGCGCGATGAGATGGTCCGAAGCGACGTGCGCTTGCTGCGCGGCTTGTCGGTGGTGCTGCTGGCCGGTCTGGTGTTGATCAATCTGGCGGTGCTGTTCGTCCTGCCTTGGCAAACAGCGAGTGCGGTATGGGCGGCCAGCGGTTTGTTCATCATCTGGCTCAGCCTGTACCTCAAACAGCGCGTGAGTTTTGTCTTCGGTTTGCTGTTGCAAGTGATCGGTGGCGCGGCGTTCCTGCTGGCCGGGCCGGATTTGCTTGGACCGCTGGCGAGCGAAGGATTGAAACCTCTGGCTCATAGCGGTTTCTGGACGCCGCTGGTGTTGGGTTTGGCTGCGATGGTGGGCGCCTGGCGCTTGCAGCTCGGCGACCATGCTTCGGCCTTCGATGTGCTGAGCTTGCAGCGCTTGTCCGAAGTGCTGCTGGTGTGGGGCGCGGCTTGGTGGGCGCTGGCGTGGGTCAGCGAGGTGCTGCGCTTCGCACCTTTGAACCTGCAAGCGACGTTGTTGCTGGTGGTTGCGGCAGCGAGTGTGGCTCTGTGGACAGTCTTGGCGTTGCGTTTGAAATGGTCGTCGCTGGGCTTGCTCTGCACCTTGCTGATGCTTGCGTCCGGTTTGGTGTTGCTGGCTGCGTGGCACTCGCGTTATCACCCAGCGGCCAATGTTGGTTGGCTGGTATGGGCGGCCGTGTTCGTCGTGCACTTCATCTCCCTGCGGCGTCTGGCGCCGATGTTGCCGGCGCGCGCGCTCAGTACCGCGCACGTACTCGGCTGCTGGCTGTTGATCGGTGTGTTGGCCCTGGAGCTGCGTTACGGCCTGTTGCTGTTGTCCGAGCAGTACAACGCCTGGCGCTGGTTGGGTTGGGCGATCCTGCCGAGCCTGTATCTGGTACTGATGGCCGCACCCCGTGCCTGGCCATGGCCGGTGTCGGCTTATTCGCGCGAATACCGCGTGTACGCGGCAGCACCGTTGACGTTGCTGATGCTCGGCTGGTTTTGGCTGGCGAACATCGTTAGCGATGGCACCGCCGAGCCGTTGCCTTACGTGCCGCTGATCAACCCGCTGGAGTTGGGTCTGCTGTTTGCGCTGTTCGGCGTCTACGTATGGTCCCGCAGCGCCATGACACAACTGGCGATCCGCAAGGACTATGCCGAACACGCCACGCAACTGATCGCTGGCGCCTCGCTGTTTGTGTTCTTCACGGCGCTGGTAATGCGCACGGCTCACCATTGGGGCGGCGTGCCGTTCGAGTTGGATCTATTGCTCGAATCCATGCTGGTGCAGGCCGGCCTGTCCATCGTCTGGACCTTGATGGCCCTGAGTCTGATGATCGGCGGTCATTTGCGTCATCGCCGCGAAGTCTGGCTGATTGGTGCGGCGCTGATTGGTGTGGTGGTGGCCAAACTGTTCTTTGTCGAATTGAGTAACCGCGGCGGACTCGCCCGGATCGTCTCGTTTATCGGCGTTGGCGTATTGCTGTTGGTGGTGGGCTATTTCGCCCCGTTGCCGCCCAAGCGCTTTGATGCTGAGCCGGAGGCTGAAAAACCGGCCCCGCAAACCGAAGGAGTGTCGTCTTGAGTCAGAAGCTGAACCGGGTCTGGTTGGGCGCTGTTGCCCTGGGTGTGGCGTTGTCGGCCAGTGCCCAGGAAAAACTGGCGGACTTCGCCACGCAGGTGCCGTTGTCGGTCAGCGGTGAAGGTCCGTGGTATCGCCTCGAATTGCCGTTGAGCGTGCAATTGAATGCGCGGCAAACCGATCTCAGCGATGTGCGCGTGTTCAATGCCGCCGGTGAGGCCCAGGCGTATTCCTTGGCGCGTGCGCCGGCGCAGACCAGCGACAACCGTACCCTGACGGATGTGAAATGGTTCCCGCTATACAACTCGGCGGACTCCACTGAGCGTGCACCGAGCGTGCGGGTGCAATCGAGCGCCAACGGCACGCTGGTCGAAGTGCAGCCATCCAGTCAACTGGAGGCGGGCGAAGAAGTGCTGCGCGGCTGGTTGCTCGACGCCAGCAGCATCAAAGCACCGTTGCAACAGTTGATCCTCGACTGGACCAGCGAACGCGATGGCTTCCAGCGTTTCACCATCGAAGCGAGCGACGACCTGCAGCACTGGCAATCGTGGGGTGAAGGTCAGGTGGCGCGCCTGACGTTTGCCGACGAACAGGTCGAGCAGCATGAAGTCGCGCTGCCGGGTCAATCGGCCCGTTATCTGCGCTTGCTGTGGAACACGCCGCAATCGGCCCCGACATTGACCTCGGCGCAACTGCAAAGCGCCAAGACCCGCAGCCTGCCGCTACCGCTTGTCTGGTCGCAGCCGCTGGCCGGCAGCAGCGTCAAGGCGGGTGAATACACCTGGCAATTACCGATGGGACTGAATGTCGAGCGCTTGCAGGTCGAATTGAGTCAGCCCAACAGTTTGGCGCCCGTGACCTTGTCCGGTCGTCGGGAAAGCAGCCTGCCGTGGCAGCCGTTGAGCAGCGGTTTGCTGTACCGCCTGACCCAGAATGGCCAGGATGTGGTGCAGAACGAATTGCAGCTGCCGGGGCAAACCGTACAGCAGTTGAAGCTGACGGTGGACGAGCGCGGCGGCGGTCTGGGTGCCGAGGCCCCAACGGTGCGATTCGCCGTGCGCTCCATTCATCTGGTGTTCCTGGCGCGCGGGGCAGGGCCTTATACGCTCGCGCTGGGAAGTGCCACGGTGAAGGCGGCGAGCCTGCCGCTGTCGACGTTGATTCCGGATTACAGCGCTGCAAAGTTGGCGACGTTGGGCAAGGCTACGGTGGACGGCGGGCTGGTGGCCACGCCGGCATCGACCGTGACAACGACGGCGACGACGGACACCAACTGGAAGAAGTTCGGGCTGTGGGCGGTGTTGTTGCTCAGTGTTTTGTTTCTGGGCGCGATGGCGTTCAGTCTGTTGCGCAAGCCGCCGGTCAAGCCTTGAAGGCGGGTGCTGCGCACCCAATCGCGAGCAGGCTCGCTCCCACAGTGGAATGCGGACCCTGTGGGAGCGAGCCTGCTCGCGAAGACGGTTTATCGGTCGGAAAAGAACCTGGATTCCAACTACGCTAAACCGGGCGCATGAACTCTATTGGGTGTAACACGTCTGATAGGAGGAAATGCGCCCTGACTCGCGTTAAACTGCGCGGGTTTTTAGCCCCCCATTCCACCGGAGCCTTCCATGTCCCGCGTTACCCTGAGTCGCTATTTGATTGAGCAGACCCGTAGCAATAACACCCCTGCCGATCTGCGTTTCCTGATCGAAGTGGTGGCGCGTGCTTGCAAAGAGATCAACCACGCCGTGTCCAAAGGCGCCCTCGGCGGTGTTCTGGGCAGCATGGGCACTGAAAACGTCCAAGGTGAAGTGCAGAAGAAACTCGACGTGATCTCCAACGAGATCCTGCTCGAAGCCAACGAATGGGGCGGTCACCTGGCCGGCATGGCGTCCGAAGAAATGGACAACGCCTACCAGATTCCGGGCAAATACCCGAAAGGCGCGTACTTGCTGGTTTTCGACCCACTGGACGGCTCGTCGAACATCGATATCAACGCACCGGTCGGTACGATCTTCTCGGTGCTGCGTTGCCCGAACGAATACCTGAGCCAAAACGAGCCCTTGAATGAAAAGGCTTTCCTGCAGCCAGGCACTGAGCAAGTGGCTGCCGGTTACGCGATCTACGGTCCACAGACCATGTTGATCCTGACCTTGGGCGACGGCGTAAAAGGCTTCACCCTGGACCGCGAAATGGGCAGCTTCGTGCTGACTCATGAAGACATCAAGATCCCGGAGTCCACTCAGGAATTCGCGATCAACGCCTCCAACCAGCGTCACTGGGAAGCGCCGGTACAACGCTACGTCAGCGAATTGCTGGCGGGCGAAGAAGGCCCGTTGAAAAAGAACTACAACATGCGTTGGGTCGCCGCGATGGTCGCGGACGTGCACCGCATCCTGACCCGTGGTGGCTTGTTCATGTACCCACGCGACAGCCGCGAGCCATCCAAGCCGGGCAAACTGCGTCTGATGTACGAAGCCAACCCGATGTCGTTCCTGGTTGAACAGGCTGGCGGCGCTTCCACCGATGGCCATCAGCGCATCCTCGACATCAAGCCTGACGGCTTGCACCAGCGTGTCGCCGTGTTCCTCGGCTCGAAAGAAGAAGTCGAGCGCGTCACGGCTTACCACAAGGAATAAACATGACCGCGCCCTGGCAGCCGTTGCTCGAATGGTGGTTTGGATCTTTCGAATCACCCAACGAAATAGCGGCTGAGAAGGGCAAGTTATGGTTTGGCAAGCGTGACAGCCAGGACCTCGAAGCGCGCACGCGTTTCGGGGACCAAGTCGAGCAGGCACTGGCCGGCGGATTGACCGAATGGGCGCAATGCCCCGAAGGTTGGCTGGCCCTGGTGCTGTTGCTCGATCAACTGCCGCGCATGATCTATCGCGACACTCCCAAATCCTTTTCAGGCGATCTCAGGGCTCAGGCACTGGTGGCGCAAGGCATTGCTGCGGATTTCGATCGGCAGTTGCGGCCGATCCAGCGAGTGTTCATCTACCTGGTGTTCGAGCATTGCGAGAATCTGGCGGTGCAGAACGAAGCGGTTTCGCGGTTTATCGATCTGGTTGAACAGCAACCCGAGGCGGATCGGGCGGTGTTTGCGGACAACCTGGATTATGCCGAGCGGCATCAGAAGATCATTGCGCGTTTTGGACGGTTTCCGCATCGCAATGCGGTGTTGGGCCGGGAATCTACGGCTGAGGAGTTGGCGTTTCTTTCGGGGCCTGGTTCTCGCTTTTAGTTTTCTGCTGTAGCTGATGCCGCTATCGCCAGCAGGCTGGCTCCCACATTGATCGTTCCCACGCTCCGCGTGGGAATGCAGCCCGGGCCGCTCCGCGTCCCTTCCAGAGCCGAACGCAGAGCGTCCGTTGAGGCATTCCCACGCAGAGCGTGGGAACGATCAGTGACTGGCAGTTAAATCCTGAAACTACCCACCAACTGCTTCAACCGCGCCGCCTGCTGTTCAAGGTCTGAACACGCACGCAACGTCGACTGCAAATTCTCCACGCCTTCCTGGTTCAGCGTGTTGATCTCGGTAATGTCGACGTTGATCGACTCCACCACCGCCGTCTGCTCTTCTGTCGCAGTGGCCACCGACTGGTTCATCCCGTCGATCTCACCGATGCGCTGGGTCACGCTACCCAGACGTTCGCCCGCTTGATTGGCGATGCCGACGCTGCTTTCGCTCTGGCGCTGGCTGTCGGTCATGGTGATCACGGCCTCCCGGGCGCCGACTTGCAGTTCCTCGATCATCTTCTGCACTTGCTGCGCCGAATCCTGGGTTCGGTGCGCGAGGTTGCGCACCTCGTCCGCGACCACGGCAAAACCGCGACCGGCTTCACCGGCCCGGGCCGCTTCGATGGCGGCGTTGAGTGCCAGCAGGTTGGTTTGCTGGGAGATGCTGGTGATCACTTCCAGAATCTGCCCGATGTTCACGGTATTGCTGTTGAGCGTTTCGATGTTGCCGCACGAATCGCTGATCTTCGCCGAGAGCTGCTGCATCGCCGCGATGGTTTTATCCACGACTTGCTGACCGTCCTCGGCCAATGCGCGAGCATCGCTCGAATGCTGAGAGGCGAGGGCGGCGTTCTGGGCGATTTCCTGGGCGGCAGCACCCAGTTCGTTGATGGCGGCGGCTACGCTGCTGGTGCGCGAGGCTTGCTGGTCGGAGTTGAACATCGACGAATTCGACGCCGCCACCACACGCAAGGCGACTTCGTTGACCTGGCCGGTGGCCGAGGACACTTCGCGAATCGACGTATGAATCCGCTCCACAAAACGGTTGAACGAGGTGCCCAGCGCACCGAACTCGTCCTGGCCGTGGATGGTCAGGCGTTTGGTCAGGTCACCTTCGCCTTCGGCGATGTCATGCATGGCGCGGCCCATGGTCAGCAGTGGCTGCATCAGGAAGCTGATCAGCATGCCCAGCAACGCGATGATGATCACCACGGCAATGACCATGGCGATGATCGCCGAGGTGCGGAACTCGCTGAGCATCGAGAACGCGGTGTCCTGATCCAGCACCAGCGCCACGTACCAGTCTGCCGAGGGCACACCGTTGACGTGGGTAAAGGAGATGAATTGGGTCTTGCCGTCGATCTCGACTTCTTTCATGCCCGGGCTGACTTTCGGCGCACCGTTCGGGTAGGCGTCGGCCAGGCTCTTGAGCACCAGTTTGCTGTCTGGATGAATCAGGATCTTGCCGTCGGCGCTGACGATGAACGCATGGCCGTGGCCGCCGAAGTTCAGCGAGTTGATGATCGCGCTGACGCTGGACAGGTCGATGTCTGCGCCGGCGACGCCGATCATTTGATTCTGATGTTTCACCGGTGTGGCGACGGTGATCACCAGTTTGCCCGACGAAGCAGCGATATAAGGTTCGGTGACGATGGTCTGTTGCGCAGTGTTCGCCGCCTTGTACCAGCCACGGGCACGGGGATCGTAATCAGCGGCACGATTGCCGGCCGGGACCGAGAACATCACACCGTCAGTGCCACCGAAATAGCTCAGTTGAAAGTTAGTGGTGTAGGCCGGCAAGTCGATGGCGCGCTTGAGGCTGGCCGCAGCGCTACCGTCCACGGCGACCTGCTGGGACAGTGATTGCAGCAATTGAATGCGGCTTTCCAGCCAGGTCTGGATGTTGCTGGTGGTCAGGCTGCCGAGTTCCTGCATCGAGGATTCGGTACTGCTGCGCAGGGTTTGCCGCTGGCGGTAGTCGTTGAAAAGGATGAAACAAGCGAATGCAACGGCCACCACGAGGGCGGCAGCCAACAAGATCTTGTGGCTGAACTTCATGTTTCTGGTCATTAAATGAACTACCGCGGAGGGGCTGGTCAACAAAGGGGCGTCAATTTGCCACAGTCGTGGGCGTTGCGCTGCTTTTATGTCGACTGGCCGGCGCCAAAGATTAGGCGGTTTTTGCGAAAACCGACGAAATACCCGATAGCGAAAGTAAAGTTGCAGATTTTCCAAATAAGGCAGACGAACGGCCAAATAAATAGGCGGGAGGCCAGGGAACCAGATTGGGGTTTTCTCTTCTAAGCTTCAGCTTGGCAGCCATGCCATCCCCTTTGCCCCAGGAGCTACACCATGTCGCTGCGCTCTATTGCCCTGCTTTCGTTCTGCGTGTTGTTGGCCGCTTGCAGCAAGGTTAATCAGGAAAACTACTCGAAGCTGTCGTCAGGCATGCCCAAGGCCGAAGTAGAAAACTTGCTGGGCAAACCCGCCGATTGCTCCGGCGCGCTCGGCATGTCCAGTTGCACCTGGGGTGACAAGAACAGCTTTATCAGCGTGCAGTACGCCGGTGACAAAGTGCTGATGTTTTCCGGCCAAGGCCTGAAGTAAACCGGGGTTATACGCCCACGGGAGAAAAACAATGAAGCGGTTACTGATAGTCCTTTTAGCCGGCTTGTTTTTGGCCGGCTGCGCCACCTCTGGCGTAGATCCATTGGCACCGAAAACTGCCAATAGCGTCAATCTCAAGAAGTACCAAGGGACCTGGTACGAGTTGGCTCGTCTGCCGATGTATTTCCAGCGCAACTGCGCGCAATCCGAAGCCCATTACACGCTCAAGCCCGACGGCAAGGTATTGGTGCTCAATCGCTGCCTGACAGCGGACTGGCAATGGGAAGAGGCCAAAGGCGTGGCCTGGCCACAGGAACCGGGCAAGACCGACAAGCTGTGGGTCGAGTTCGATACCTGGTTTTCGCGGCTGATTCCGGGTGTGGCGAAGGGCGAGTACTGGGTGTTGTACGTCAGCGATGACTACAAGACCGCCATTGTTGGCGACCCGAGCCGCAAGTATCTGTGGCTGCTGTCACGGACCCCGACGGTCAATGGCGTGGTGCGTGAGGAACTGCTGAGCAAGGCGCGTCAGCAAGGTTACGACACCACACGGCTGATCTGGCGCGCGACAGATACGCAGATGGCCAAGACGTCGAACTGATCACTGCGCTACTGATCGTTCCCACGCTCCGCGTGGGAATGCCTCAATGGACGCTCTGCGTCTGCTGTTGGGACGCGGAGCGTCCCGGGCTGCATTCCCACGCAGAGCGTGGGAACGATCGGCGGGGGGGTTAACCCAACAAATCGCGCAGGACTTGGGTGAAGGCGCGGTTACTTTCTTCTTCGCCAGCATGCCGCCCATCGCGCACAACCCACTGGCCATTGACCAGCACATCCCGCACCTGGCGATCGCCACCGGCGAACAACCAACGATTGAGAATCCCGTCGCCGCTGGCCGTCGCCAGGTACGGATCGTTGCCGTCCAGCACCAGCCAATCCGCACGTTTGCCAACTTCGAGCGCACCAATCGGCTGACCCAGCGCCTGAGCGCCGCCATCCAGTGCCGCGTCGTACAGCGTGCGGCCAACCATCGGCTGATCCGCGCCATACAAACGGTTACGTCGTTGGTCGCGCAGACGCTGGCCGTATTCCAGCCAACGCAATTCTTCCACCACGCTCAATGACACATGGCTGTCGGAACCGATGCCCATGCGCCCGCCCTGAGCGAGGAAATCCACCGCCGGGAAAATCCCGTCGCCGAGGTTGGCTTCGGTCGTCAGGCACAAGCCGGCGATGGCGCGACTCTTGGCCATCAGCGTGACTTCTTCCGGGTTGGCGTGGGTGGCGTGAACCAGGCACCAGCGCTGATCGACTTCAGTGTTTTCGTACAGCCATTGCAGCGGACGGCGGCCGCTCCAGCTCAGGCAGTCATCGACTTCCTTCTGCTGTTCGGCAATGTGAATGTGTACCGGGCACTGCTTGTCGCTGGCCGCCAATACTTCGCTGATCTGCTGCGGTGTTACCGCGCGCAACGAGTGGAAACACAATCCCAGCGACTGCGCCGGTTGCTGCGCCAGGATCGGCTGCAAGCGCGACTGAAGCTTGAGGTAGTTTTCGGTGCTGTTGATAAAGCGGCGCTGGCCTTCGTTCGGGGCCTGCCCGCCGAAACCGGAATGGCTGTAGAGCACCGGCAGCAGCGTCAGGCCAATCCCGGCGGAGCTGGCGGCGTGGCTGATGCGCAGCGCCAGTTCGGCCGGGTCCGCGTAAGGCTGGCCGTTGGTGTCGTGGTGTACGTAATGAAATTCCGCGACCGAGGTGTAACCGGCCTTGAGCATTTCGATGTACAGCTGGCGGGCGATGACGCCGAGTTGATCCGGGCTGATTTTTCCGACGAGGCGATACATCAAGTCGCGCCAGGTCCAGAAACTGTCATTCGGATTACCCGCCACTTCCGCCAGCCCGGCCATGGCGCGCTGGAAGGCGTGGGAGTGTAGATTCGGCATACCCGGCAGCAGCGGACCGCTAAGCCGTTCGGCGCCATCTGCGTTGGAATCGGCCTGGATATGGGTCAACACGCCATCGGCGCTGACCTCAAGACGTACATTGTTGGCCCATCCACTAGGCAGCAGCGCGCGTTCGGCAAAGAAGGCGGACATGGTTCAGCACCCCATCGTGTGTTATTTGTATATACATATACAGACGTTTGCCTGCTCGGTAAACTCCGGCAAGCTAGCAACCTCTAACAGATGAACAAGGATTAACCGTGCCGACTCCCTCTGCCACATTGCCGCCGAATGCCAATCTGAGCGCCAATCTGGGCGACAGTCCGGCGCCCTTGTACGCCCGCGTCAAACAGATGATCACCCAGCAGATCGACAGTGGAAACTGGCCGCCGCACTACCGCGTTCCGTCGGAAAGCGAGCTGGTCAGCCAGCTGGGTTTCAGCCGTATGACCATCAACCGCGCCCTGCGCGAGATGACCGCCGATGGTCTGCTGGTGCGCATGCAGGGTGTCGGCACGTTCGTCGCCGAACCGAAAAGCCAGTCCGCGTTGTTTGAAGTCCACAACATCGCCGACGAAATCGCCTCCCGTGGCCATCGCCACACCTGCAAGGTCATCACCCTCGAGGAAGAGGCCGCCGGTTCCGAGCGCGCACTGGCCCTGGACATGCGTGAAGGGCAGAAAGTCTTTCACTCGCTGATCGTGCATTTCGAAAACGATATCCCGGTGCAAATCGAAGACCGTTTCGTCAACGCACTGGTGGCGCCGGAGTACCTCAAGCAAGACTTCACCCTGCAAACGCCTTACGCCTATCTGAACCAGGTCGCGCCGCTGACCGAAGGCGAGCATGTGGTCGAAGCGATTCTCGCCGAGCCGTCCGAATGCAAGTTGCTGCAGATTGAAAAGGGCGAGCCGTGCCTGCTGATTCGTCGCCGCACCTGGTCCGGCCGTCAGCCAGTGACCGCCGCCCGATTGATCCACCCTGGTTCCCGTCATCGTCTGGAAGGTCGGTTTCATAAATGAATCAAGTAAAGGTTCTACGCGCAAAAGATTACCCGCGCATGCCGTGGAAAAACGGCGGCGGCAGCACTGAAGAAATCACCCGTGATGGAGGTGCCGGCCTTGAGGGTTTCGGCTGGCGCCTGTCGATTGCCGACATCGGCGAGTCGGGCGGCTTCTCGACATTCGCCGGCTATGAGCGAGTGATCACCGTATTGCAAGGCGACGGCATGACCTTGCGGATTGATGGTCAGGACACTCGGCCATTGTTACCGCTGGACCCGTTTGCTTTCAGCGGCGAGAGCCAGGTTTCCTGCACATTGCTTGGTGGGCCGATCCGCGACTTCAACCTGATTTATGCACCGCAGCGTTATAGCGCACGGTTGCAGTGGCTGGACGGCGAGCAGCGGTTTTTCAGTTCGGCCGGCACCGTGCTTGTGTTCAGTGTCACCGATGAGCTTGAAGTGAAGGTCGGTAACAGCGACGCACAACTGGGTCGCCATGATTGCCTGCAACTCGTCGGTAATGTCGGACTGCTGGATATCTCCATCAAGGGCCAGTGCTGTGTGATCGAGCTGACTGCACGCTGATCCAATACCACCACTGATCGTTCCCATGCTCCCGCGTGGGAATGCATCCCGTGACGCTCCGCGTCACCGTCGCAACAGCGGACGCGGAGCGTCCATGGCGGCGTTACCACGCAGAGCGTGGGAACGATCATCTGATTCGAAACTGCGCACCAACTTGTTACCGAACGCCCCAGCGTGGCGCAAAACCCCGCTCAAGTAACAGCTGTAATCCTCCTCGTAAAACCCTCCCGAAAAATTTCATCTTCGCCAGAACCCTTGATTCAGGCGCTCTCCAGCCATTTTCAAAACTTTTCTTGAACACCCATCCAGCAAGTTGGCCGCTTGATTGCATATGCTTGTATGTACAAGTAAAGACGTATGCGTATGAGTCGATCGAGGCTCCTCGCAACGTCCACTGATTCGCTTGTGTCGCGTTGACGCGCACAGGCTGGCTTACCCACCGCCAGGGTTGGTTTGGATTGATCGCTGAGGAGTCTTTTTCGTGACTGACAATACCCAGAAACCTACGAAGTATCGTGACGTTGAAATCCGTGCCGCACGCGGTAACAAGCTGACCGCCAAAAGCTGGCTGACTGAAGCGCCGCTGCGCATGCTGATGAACAACCTCGACCCGGAAGTCGCCGAGAACCCTAAAGAACTGGTGGTTTACGGCGGCATCGGTCGTGCGGCGCGTAACTGGGAATGCTACGACAAGATCGTCGAAAGCCTGACCAACCTGAATGACGACGAGACCCTGCTGGTGCAATCCGGCAAGCCGGTCGGCGTGTTCAAGACCCACAGCAACGCCCCGCGCGTACTGATCGCTAACTCCAACCTGGTGCCACACTGGGCGAGCTGGGAACACTTCAACGAACTCGACGCCAAAGGCCTGGCCATGTACGGCCAGATGACTGCCGGCAGCTGGATCTACATCGGCAGCCAGGGCATCGTCCAGGGCACTTACGAAACCTTCGTCGAAGCCGGTCGCCAACACTACAACGATGACCTCAAAGGTCGTTGGGTCCTGACCGCAGGCCTCGGCGGCATGGGCGGCGCTCAGCCACTGGCTGCAACCCTGGCCGGGGCTTGCTCGCTGAACATCGAATGCCAACAGGTCAGCATCGATTTCCGCCTGAACAGCCGTTACGTCGATGAGCAAGCCACCGACCTCGACGACGCGCTGGCCCGCATCGACAAATACACCAAGGAAGGCAAAGCGATTTCCATCGCCCTGCTGGGCAACGCGGCGGAAATCCTGCCGGAACTGGTCAAGCGTGGCGTGCGCCCGGACATGGTCACCGACCAGACCAGCGCCCACGACCCGCTCAACGGTTACCTGCCCGCCGGCTGGACCTGGGAAGAGTATCGCGCTCGCGCCAAGACCGAGCCGGCTGCTGTCGTCAAAGCCGCCAAGCAGTCCATGGCCGTGCACGTTAAAGCGATGCTCGAATTCCAGAAAATGGGTATTCCGACCTTCGACTACGGCAACAACATCCGTCAGATGGCCCAGGAAGAAGGCGTCGAGAACGCATTCGACTTCCCGGGTTTCGTACCGGCTTACATCCGTCCACTGTTCTGCCGCGGCATCGGTCCGTTCCGCTGGGCTGCGCTGTCGGGCAATGCCGAAGACATCTACAAAACCGACGCCAAGGTCAAAGAACTGATCCCGGACGACGCCCACCTGCACAACTGGCTGGACATGGCGCGCGAGCGCATCAGCTTCCAGGGTCTGCCGGCACGCATCTGCTGGGTTGGCCTGGGCCTGCGCGCCAAGCTCGGTCTGGCGTTCAACGAAATGGTTCGCAGCGGTGAATTGTCGGCGCCAATCGTGATCGGTCGCGACCACCTGGACTCCGGCTCTGTTGCCAGCCCGAACCGCGAAACCGAATCGATGCAGGACGGTTCCGACGCCGTGTCCGACTGGCCACTGCTCAACGCTCTGCTCAACACCGCGAGCGGCGCGACCTGGGTTTCCCTGCACCACGGCGGCGGCGTCGGCATGGGCTTCTCCCAGCACTCGGGCATGGTGATTGTCTGCGACGGTACTGACGAAGCGGCCGAGCGTATCGCTCGCGTGCTGCACAACGACCCGGCGACCGGTGTCATGCGTCACGCCGATGCGGGTTACCAGATCGCTATCGACTGCGCCAAGGAGCAGGGCCTGAACCTGCCGATGATCACCGGCAAATAACGCAAATCCCTGTGGGAGCTGGCTTGCCAGCGATAGCGGCGGCAATGCTGGAATTGATGTTGAAGGTGCCGACGTCATCGCGGGCAAGCCCGCTCCCACAGGGTCCAGGTAAACCGGATAGAACAATTAAAACAATCCACAGAGGTTGAATCATGGCTGTTAACAGCGATCGTGCAGGCAGTAAACCGTTGATCGAGAAACGTTCGATCGACTACATCCCGGAAGCGGAGAGACACGGTCGTCTGTTGAGCCAGTTCACCCTGTGGATGGGTGCCAACCTGCAAATCACCGCAATTGTCACCGGGGCCCTGGCCGTGGTGCTGGGCGGTGATGTGTTCTGGTCGTTGATCGGTTTGTTGATCGGTCAAGTGCTCGGCGGTGGCGTAATGGCGCTGCATGCGGCACAAGGGCCCAAGCTTGGCCTGCCGCAGATGATCTCCAGCCGGGTGCAATTCGGCGTGTATGGCGCGGCCATCCCGATCGTGCTGGTGTGTCTGATGTACCTGGGTTTCACCGCAACGGGCACCGTGCTTTCCGGCCAGGCGCTGGGCCAGTTGTTTGGCGTCAGCGACAGCGTCGGGATCCTCATCTTCGCCAGTGTCATCGTGCTGGTCACGGTGCTCGGTTATCGGGTGATCCATTGGATTGGCCGTGTCGCCAGCGTCATTGGTGTGATTGCCTTCGTTTACCTGTTCAGTCGTCTGATGAGCCAGACGGACGTTGGCGCACTCCTGCAAATCCGCCATTTCAGCTGGACCAGCTTCCTGCTCGCGGTGTCGCTCGCGGCGTCCTGGCAGATCGCCTTCGGTCCTTACGTGGCGGACTATTCACGCTACCTGCCGAGCAGCACGTCTTCGGTGAAAACCTTTTTCGCCGCTGGCGCGGGTTCGGTTATCGGTGCACAGGTGGCGATGATCCTCGGCGTGTTTGCCGCGGCCATGGCCAACGGGCAATTCGCCGGTCACGAAGTGGCCTACATCGTTGGTTTGAGCGGTAGCGGTGCCACTGCTGCGCTGCTGTATTTCAGCATCGCGTTCGGCAAGGTCACCATTTCCACACTGAACTCCTACGGCAGCTTCATGTGCATTGCGACGGTCATCAGCGGTTTCCGTGGTGATCTGAAAGTAACGCGCTTGCAGCGTCTGGTCTTCGTGCTGGTCATCGTCGGTACGGCGACCCTGATCGCGTTGCTCGGTCAGCACTCGTTCCTCGGTGCGTTCAAGTCCTTCATCCTGTTCTTGCTGGCCTTTTTCACGCCATGGAGCGCGATCAACCTGGTGGACTACTACTGCATCACTCGCGAGCGCTATGACGTGCCGGCCCTGGCCGATCCGAACGGTCGCTACGGCCGTTGGAACCCCCTCGGTATCAGCGTCTATGTCTTCGGTGTGCTGGTGCAACTGCCGTTCATCTCTACCAAGTTCTATACCGGTCCGCTGGTGGAGGTTCTGGGTGGTGTGGATATTTCCTGGATCATCGGTCTGGTGCTTCCCGCCGGCCTGTATTACGTCTGCGCGAAAAAATGGCACAGCGCGGTACCCGATCACCTGATCCTGCCAGTCGAGCAGGACAGCGATGCAGCACCTATAACAAGCGGGGCCAGTCGCGCTGCGGCGCGGGCCTGATTGGACGTGGACAGGGCTGGATGCCTCTTGACTGCCGTAAGCCAACTCATGATTAGGAGCGTCACACAATGAAATCGAACAAGACCCTGCTGACCACATTACTTTCCATGGGCCTGCTGGCCGGCGCCGGAGCCACTCAGGCGGCGGGATGGTGCGAGTCGGGCAAACCGGTGAAATTCGCCGGCCTGAACTGGGAAAGCGGCATGCTGCTGACCGACGTGATGCAAGTCGTGCTGGAGAAAGGTTACGACTGCAAGGTCGACAGCCTGCCAGGCAACTCCATCACCATGGAAAACGCCCTGAGCAGCAACGACATTCAAGTGTTTGCCGAAGAGTGGGTCGGTCGTAGCGAGGTCTGGAACAAGGCCGAGAAGGCCGGCAAGGTCGTCGGTGTCGGCGCTCCGGTGGTTGGTGCGATCGAAGGCTGGTACGTGCCGCGTTACGTGATCGAAGGCGATGCCAAGCGCAAGCTGGAGCCTAAAGCCCCGGACCTGAAAGCGATCGCCGATCTGGGCAAATACGCTGCCGTGTTCAAGGATCAGGAAGAGCCATCCAAGGGCCGTTTCTACAACTGCCCGGCCGGCTGGACCTGTGAGCTGGACAACAGCGAAATGCTCAAAAGCTATGGCCTGGAAAGCACCTACACCAACTTCCGCCCGGGCACCGGTCCGGCACTGGATGCCGCGGTGCTGTCGAGCTACAAGCGTGGCGAGCCGATCCTGTTCTACTACTGGTCGCCAACCCCGCTGATGGGCCAGGTTGATCTGGTCAAACTCGAAGAGAAACCAGGCGTGGACAAGAGCGTGACCATCAAGGTCGGCCTGTCCAAGACCTTCCACGAGCAAGCCCCGGAACTGGTGGCTGTGCTGGAAAAGGTCAACCTGCCAATCGACCTGCTGAACCAGAACCTCGGGCGCATGGCCAAAGAGCGGATCGAGTCACCAAAACTGGCGAAAATCTTCCTCAAGGAACATCCTGAAGTCTGGCACGCATGGGTGAGCGAAGACGCAGCCAAAAAGATCGACGCGGCCTTGTAGGTCGAGTGTCTCCGACTGTCGGCAGCGGCAGTCGGATGCTTGATCGCAACCCCTTGATTGAGAGTCTCTTATGTTTCCCGAAAGCTTTACCTTTTCCATCGCCGACTGGGTCAACAGTTGGGTCGATTCGCTGGTCACCAACTACGGCGATGTGTTCCGCAGCATCTCCGACACCCTGTTGTGGGCCATCGTCAATCTTGAAGGGCTGCTGCGTGCGGCGCCTTGGTGGCTGATGCTGGCGATCGTGGCGGGCGTTGCCTGGCACGCGACCCGCAAAGTCGTGACCACCGCCGTGATCGTTGGCTTATTGTTCCTGGTGGGCGCGGTCGGCCTCTGGGACAAGCTGATGCAAACCCTGGCGCTGATGATGGTAGCGACGGTCATTTCGGTATTGATCGGCATTCCGCTGGGCATTCTCTCGGCGCGCAGCAATCGCCTGCGTTCGGTGCTGATGCCGCTGCTGGACATCATGCAGACCATGCCGAGTTTCGTGTACCTGATCCCGGTGCTGATGCTGTTCGGCCTGGGCAAGGTCCCGGCGATTTTCGCCACGGTGATCTACGCCGCGCCGCCGCTGATCCGCCTGACTGATCTGGGTATTCGCCAGGTCGACGGCGAAGTGATGGAAGCGATCAACGCCTTCGGTGCCAACCGCTGGCAGCAACTGTTTGGCGTGCAACTGCCGCTGGCCCTGCCGAGCATCATGGCCGGGATCAACCAGACCACCATGATGGCCCTGTCGATGGTAGTGATTGCCTCGATGATCGGTGCCCGTGGCTTGGGCGAAGACGTGTTGGTGGGGATTCAGACCCTCAACGTCGGACGTGGTCTTGAGGCCGGTCTGGCGATCGTGATTCTGGCAGTGGTCATCGACCGCATTACTCAGGCGTATGGTCGGCCACGGCATGAGGTGAGCAAATGAACAACGCAGCCATCAGCAAGATCGAAGTCAAAAACGTCTTCAAGATTTTCGGCAACCGTTCCAAGGATGCGCTGGCCATGATTGGCCAGGGCAAGACCAAAGACCAGGTACTGGCCGAAACCGGCTGCGTGGTCGGCGTGAACGATTTGTCCCTGAGCATCGGCACCGGCGAGATCTTCGTGATCATGGGCCTGTCGGGTTCCGGCAAGTCGACCTTGGTGCGCCACTTCAATCGCCTGATCGACCCGACCAGCGGCGCGATCCTGGTGGACGGCGTGGACATCCTGCAATACGACATGGAAGCCCTGCGCGAATTTCGCCGGCACAAGATCAGCATGGTGTTCCAGAGCTTCGGCCTGCTGCCGCACAAGACCGTGCTGGATAACGTCGCCTACGGCCTGAAAGTGCGTGGCGAGAGCAAGCAGATGTGCGCCGAGCGCGCGTTGCACTGGATCAACACCGTGGGCCTCAAGGGCTACGAAAACAAATACCCGCATCAACTTTCCGGTGGTATGCGCCAGCGTGTGGGCCTGGCTCGCGCCTTGGCGGCGGACACCGACATCATCCTGATGGACGAAGCTTTCAGTGCCCTCGACCCGCTGATTCGCGCGGAAATGCAGGACCAGTTGCTGGAGCTGCAAAAGACCCTGCACAAGACCATCGTCTTCATCACCCACGACCTCGACGAGGCTGTGCGCATCGGCAACCGCATTGCGATTCTCAAGGATGGCCGCCTGATCCAGGTGGGCACGCCAAGAGAGATCCTGCATTCGCCGGCGGATGAGTATGTGGACCGGTTCGTACAGCGGCGGGCTGCGGTGGTTTAAAGGCCGATCGTTCCCACGCTCTGCGTGGGAATGCATCCCGTGACGCTCCGCGTCACACATGCGCAGGGCTTGAGCCTTGCGCTGACAACGGGACGCGGAGCGTCCCAGGCGGCATTCCCACGCAGAGCATGGGAACGATCAAGTTCAAGAGGTTGAAGATGTCCCAGGCTGAAAAAATCGTTATCGCCGACGCCCCGTTGCGTTGGCAGGATGTGGTTGCCGTCGCTCGCCATGGCGCACAGCTTGAGCTGTCACCCCAGGTCTGGGCGCGGATCGAAAATGCCCAGGCCATCGTCCAGCGCATCGTCGTCAGCGGCGAGCGCGCCTATGGCGTCAACACCGGCCTCGGCGCGTTGTGCAACGTCTCGCTCAAGGACGAACAACTCAGCCAATTGTCACGCAATACCCTGCTCAGTCATGCCTGTGGCGTCGGCGCACCCTTGGCCGACGAACAGACCCGCGCAATCATCTGTGCCGCCATTCGCAACTACAGCCACGGCAAATCCGGCATTCATCGCCGGGTGGTCGAAGCCCTGTTGGCGCTGCTCAATCGCGGCATCACCCCGCAAGTGCCGTCCCAGGGTTCGGTGGGTTACCTGACCCACATGGCCCACATCAGCATCGCGCTGCTGGGTGTCGGCAATGTCAGCTATCGCGGTCAGATCGTTTCCGCGCAGCAGGCCCTGGCCGAAGAAGGTCTGCAACCGGTTCAACTGGGCGCCAAAGATGGCCTGTGCCTGGTCAATGGCACGCCGTGCATGACCGGCCTCAGCTGCCTGGCGCTGGCGGACGCGATGCGTCTGCTGCAATGGGCCGACGTGATCGGTGCCATGAGCTTTGAAGCCCAGCGCGGCCAGATTGCCGCGTTCGATGCCGAGATCATCGCGCTCAAGCCTCACCCGGGCATGCAGCAAGTCGGCATCAACCTGCGGGCGCTGCTCGATGGCAGTGAAGTGATTGCCAGCAGCAAAGGCATTCGTACCCAGGATGCGCTGAGCATCCGTTCGATTCCGCAAGTTCACGGTGCCGCTCGCGATCAGCTTGAGCACGCCAGAAAGCAGATCGAAACCGAACTCAACTCGGTCACCGACAACCCGATGTTGCTGGGCACGCCGGACGACTTCCGGGTGATGTCCCAAGCCAACCCGCACGGTCAATCGGTCGCGTTGGCCGCTGACTTGTTGGCAATCGCCATGGCCGAAATCGGGTCCATCGCCGAACGTCGCCTGGACCGCTTGATCAATCCGCATGTCAGCGGTCTGCCAGCCTTTTTGGTGGCGAATCCGGGAGTGAACTCCGGAATGATGATCGTCCAGTACGTCGCCGCTTCGCTGTGTGCGGAAAACCGCCAATTGGCGCAACCGGCGGTGCTCGACAACTACGTCACCTCGGGTTTGCAGGAAGACCATCTGAGCCTGGGCACCAACGCCGCGCTGAAGCTGCACCGCGCGTTGGAAAACTGCACGCAGATCCTCGCCATCGAGTACCTGTTGGCGGCTCAGGCGTTTGAGTTCTTGAAAGAGCAACGCTTTGGCGTCGGCACTGGTGCCGCCTGGCGTGTGCTGCGCGAGCGGGTCCCGGCCTACGATCAGGACCGCTGGCTGGCACCGGACATCGCCAGTGCCGCCGCCGTTTTGAAAGACCCGATTTTGCTGAGCAAGGTATTACCGAACCTGAACTGATTCCCACCACACCAGCGTGCCAAGGCGCGGCTCCCCAAAAGGCGAGACGCGACGGACAACGGACATTTCCGGAGCGTCTGGTGAGTTAATAAAAGACTCTCAAAAGGAGAATGATGTGACTGCGCTTAATTTGATTCCCGGCCAACTGAGCCTTGCCCAACTGCGTGATATCTATCAGCAACCGGTCAAAATCACCCTCGACAACAGTGCCTCGGCGCAGATCGAAGCCAGCGTTGCCTGCGTGGAACAGATCCTCGCCGAGAACCGCACCGCTTACGGCATCAACACCGGTTTCGGCCTGCTGGCTTCGACCCGCATCGCCAGCGAAGACCTGGAAAACCTGCAGCGCTCGCTGGTGCTGTCCCACGCCGCCGGTGTCGGCGAGCCGATCAGCGACGCGCTGGTTCGCTTGGTCATGGTGCTCAAGGTCAACAGCCTGAGCCGTGGTTTCTCCGGCATTCGTCGCGTCGTGATCGACGCGTTGATCGCCCTGATCAACGCCGAGGTTTATCCGCACATTCCATTGAAAGGTTCGGTCGGTGCCTCCGGCGACCTGGCGCCTTTGGCCCACATGTCGCTGGTGCTGCTGGGCGAAGGCAAGGCTCGCTACAAAGGCGAGTGGATGGAAGCCACCGAAGCACTGAAAGTGGCCGGTTTGACCCCGCTGACCCTGGCCGCAAAAGAAGGTCTGGCGCTGCTCAACGGTACTCAGGTGTCCACCGCTTATGCGTTGCGTGGTCTGTTCGAAGGTGAAGACTTGTTCGCTGGTGCTGTGGCGCTGGGCGCCCTGACCGTTGAAGCCGTGCTGGGCTCGCGCTCGCCGTTCGACGCCCGCATCCACGCCGCCCGTGGCCAGAAAGGCCAGATCGACGCCGCTGCCGCTTACCGCGATCTGCTGGGCGAGCGCAGTGAAGTGTCCGACTCGCACCAGAACTGCGACAAGGTCCAGGACCCGTACTCCCTGCGCTGCCAGCCGCAAGTCATGGGCGCCTGCCTGACCCAGTTCCGTCAGGCCGCCGAAGTGCTCGCCATCGAAGCCAACGCCGTTTCGGACAACCCGCTGGTCTTCGCCGCTGAAGGCGACGTGATTTCCGGCGGTAACTTCCACGCTGAACCGGTCGCCATGGCTGCTGACAACATGGCCTTGGCTATCGCCGAAATCGGTTCCCTGAGCGAACGTCGTATCTCGCTGATGATGGACAAGCACATGTCGCAACTGCCGCCGTTCCTGGTGGCCAATGGCGGCGTGAACTCCGGCTTCATGATTGCCCAGGTGACTGCTGCGGCACTGGCCAGTGAGAACAAGGCACTGTCCCATCCGCATTCGGTGGACAGCCTGCCGACTTCCGCGAACCAGGAAGACCACGTGTCCATGGCGCCGGCTGCCGGCAAGCGCCTGTGGGAAATGGCCGAAAACACTCGTGGGGTTCTCGCGGTGGAATGGTTGGCGGCCTGCCAGGGCCTGGATTTGCGTGAAGGTCTGAAGACCTCGCCAAAACTCGAAAAAGCCCGCGGGATACTGCGTGCCGAAGTGCCTTTCTATGAGAAAGACCGCTTCTTCGCACCGGACATCAATGCGGCGACTGAACTGCTGGCTACCCGTTGCCTGAATGAGCTGGTATCGGCGAAGTTGTTGCCTAGCCTCTAACCCCCCACCCACCGATCGTTCCCACGCTCTGCGTGGGAATGCAGCCCGTGACGCTCCGCGTCACTGGACGCAGAGCGTCCCTAGAGGCATTCCCACGCGGAGCGTGGGAACGATCAAAGACGAGGAACTCGGGATGAAAACTCTCTGGCAACACTGCCACGTCGCAACCATGGCGCAAGGCGTCTACTCGATCATCGAGGATGCGGCCATCGTGACGTCAGGAGCGCACATTGAGTGGATCGGCCCGCGTGCCGAACTGCCGGCGGGCGAGTACCCGGCAGTCAATGATCTTAAAGGGGCCTGGGTGACGCCGGGCCTGATCGACTGCCACACCCACACGGTGTTCGGCGGTAATCGCAGCGGTGAATTCGAACAACGTCTGCAAGGCGTCAGCTATGCAGAAATCGCCGCGGCCGGTGGTGGCATCGCCAGCACCGTGCGCGCCACTCGTGCGGCCACTGAAGATGAACTGTTCGCCAGCGCCGCCAAGCGTCTGAAGAGCCTGATGCGCGACGGCGTGACTACGGTCGAAATGAAATCCGGCTACGGCCTGGACCTGGCCAGCGAACGCAAGATCCTGCGGGTCATCCGCCGTCTCGGCGCCGAGCTCCCGGTCAGCGTGCGCAGCACCTGCCTGGCCGCTCACGCCTTGCCGCCGGAATACGCGGACCGTGCCGACGACTACATCGATCACATCTGCGCCGAGATGCTCCCGGCCCTGGCCGCCGAAGGGCTGGTGGATGCGGTGGACGCGTTCTGCGAATACCTGGCGTTTTCGCCGGCGCAGGTCGAGCGGGTGTTCATCACCGCGCAGCAGCTCGGTTTGCCGGTGAAACTGCACGCCGAACAGTTGTCGTCGTTGCATGGCTCGAGTCTGGCTGCGCGTTACCACGCACTATCGGCCGATCACCTGGAATTCATGACCGAAGACGACGCCATCGCCATGGCCAAGTCCGGCACCGTCGCGGTGTTGCTGCCCGGCGCCTTTTACTTCCTGCGGGAAACCCAATTGCCGCCGATGGAGGCGCTGCGCAAGCACGGCGTGAAAATCGCCATCGCCAGCGACCTCAACCCCGGCACCTCGCCGGCACTGTCGTTGCGTTTGATGCTGAACATGGCGTGCACCTGTTTCCGCATGACCCCGGAGGAAGCCTTGGCCGGGGCAACGATTCACGCCGCCACCGCGCTGGGCATGGCTGAAACCCACGGTTCGCTGGAAGTCGGCAAGTGTGCGGATTTCGTCGCTTGGCAAATCGATCGTCCGGCCGACCTGTCGTACTGGCTGGGCGGTGACCTGGAAAAACGCGTCGTGCGTCACGGCGTTGAAGTGAGCATTTAGGAGAACAGTTGTGGATAAGGTCCTGAACTTCAAACAAGGTCGTGTACCGCTGCTGATCAGCATGCCCCACGCCGGCCTGCGCCTGACCCCGACGGTCGAAGCCGGGTTGATCCCCGACGCGAAAAGCCTGCCGGACACTGACTGGCATATTCCGCAGCTTTACGAGTTTGCTGCCGAGCTGGGCGCCAGCACCTTGGCCGCCGAGTACTCGCGTTTTGTCATTGACCTGAATCGACCGTCTGACGACAAGCCGTTGTATGCCGGCGCGACCACCGGTCTGTTCCCGGCGACGCTGTTCGATGGCATTGCGTTGTTCCGTGAAGGGCATGAGCCATCGGCCGCAGAGCGCGCGACTTATCTGGAGCAGATCTGGACGCCGTATCACAGCACCTTGCAGAACGAGCTGGCGCGGCTGAAAGCCGAGTTCGGCTACGCACTTTTGTTCGATGCGCACTCGATCCGCTCGATCATCCCGCACCTGTTCGATGGCAAGCTGCCGGACTTCAACCTCGGCACCTTCAACGGCGCCAGTTGCGATCCACAGTTGGCCTCTCAGCTGGAAGCCATCTGCGCACGCCACGGCGATTACAGCCATGTGCTGAACGGTCGCTTCAAGGGCGGCCACATCACCCGGCATTACGGCAATCCCGCCGAGAACATCCATGCGGTGCAACTGGAGTTGGGCCAGTGCACGTACATGGAAGAGTTCGAGCCGTTCCGCTATCGCCCGGACCTGGCGGCACCGACGCAGGTGGTGCTCAAGGAATTGCTGCAAGGGCTGCTGGCCTGGGGCGAAAAGCATTACGGATGACTGATCGCTGACTGATCGTTCCCACGCTCCCGCGTGGGAATGCCTCAAGGGACGCTCCGCGTCCAGTGACGCGGAGCGTCACGGGCTGCATTCCCACGCAGAGCGTGGGAACGATCGACTCGAACAGTCGCCACCGTGCAAAACACGGTCGCCACAGTTCGCTTTTGCCCTCTCGACGCTGCGTAATGTTTGGCCCACGGTGCACAAAGACACCGGCCCGACAATAATCCGCTGCCGCACGAGATCCTCCCAATGAAAAGACTGTTTACCCGCTGTCTCTCAATCCTCTGCGGCACGGCTGTGCTGAGCACCAGCGTCCTGGCCAGTGACGACGCTTCCTGCAAGGCCGTGCGCATGGGCGTGGTCAACTGGACCGACGTGATCGCCACCAGCGGCGTAGCTGACGTACTGCTCAATGGCCTGGGCTACGAAAGCAAGCAAACCAGCGCCGTGCAGCAAATCATCTTCGCCGGCATCCGCGACAAGCGCCTGGACATCTACCTCGGTTACTGGAAACCGGCGATGGACAAAAACATCGCGCCGTTCCTCGCTGCCAATCAAGTGAAAGTCATGGACAAACCGAGCCTGGCCGACGCCCAGGCAACGCTCGCAGTACCTGAGTACGTCGCCGAAGCGGGGCTGAAAACCTTCGCCGATATCGCCAGATTCAAGGATCAGCTCGGCGGCAAGATCTACGGCATCGAGCCGGGCAGCGGCGCCAATACCACCATCAAGACCATGATCGAGACCAATCAATTTGGCTTGAAGGATTTCAAGCTGATCGAGTCAGGCGAGGCCGGCATGCTGGCCGCTGTTCAGCGGGCGGTGAATCGCAAGGAATTCGTGGTGTTCGTTGGCTGGACCCCGCACCCGATGAACATCAACATGAAGGTCGCCTACCTGACCGGCAGTGAAGACGTTTACGGCCCGAACGAGGGCGCCGCCACTGTCTCCACCGTGACCGCCCCGGACTACGCCCAGCGCTGCCCGAACGTGAATCGCCTGCTGGAAAACCTGACCTTCACCGCCGCCCAGGAAAGCCAGTTGATGGTGCCGATCATGGAGCGCAAGACGCCTCAGGATGTTGCCAAGCAATGGCTGCGTGATCATCCCGAGGATCTGCAGCGTTGGCTCGCCGGTGTCAGCAGCTTCGATGGCAAGGATGGCGTGGCGACGGTTCAGGCCAGTTTGAAAAACTGATCACCAATTCTCGGCATGTACGCTGTCTGTGGCGAGGGAGCTTGCTCCCGCTCGGCGGCGAAGCCGTCGTAAACCCGGCTGGTCGGGTGTATCTGATAAAACTCGGTTGAATGGTTTGGGGGCTGCTGCGCATCCAGCGGGAGCAAGCTCCCTCGCCACAGAACTGAGTTCCAATCCCAAACCGCTGAACTGACCGGCACCTGACTCATGGCTCCTTACCCGCTTTCTGCACAGATGACAGCTTTCGTCGAGAAAACCGTCAGCTTCAACAGTACCGACAGCAGCCTCAACGGTTTGCGCCGGGCCTACAGCGACATGTGCCGGGCGTTCACTCCGTCGCGACCCGCCGGGCTTTATGTGGTGGATTTCGAATTGGCCGGCGTGCCGGTGCGGTCCTATCAGCCGCCGGTTTCGCCACCGACCGGCGGTTGCCCGTGCATCGTTTATCTGCACGGCGGCGGTTGGGTGGTGGGGGACCTGGACTCCCACGACTTCATCTGCGCCGAACTGGCGTCGACGCTCGGCGTGCTGGTGATTGCCGTCGATTATCGGTTGGCGCCGGAATATCCGTTTCCGGCGGCGTTCGAGGATTGTCTGGGTGTCTGGCGCGCGCTACGAACCGGGCCATTCCGCCTCGATCCCGAGCGAACGCTGGTGGCCGGGGACAGCGCCGGTGGCAACCTTGCAGCGGCGTTGTGCCTGGCGCTGCGCGATGCGGGCGAGCCATTGCCGGCGGCGCAGGTGCTGATTTATCCGGGGTTGGGCGGCGATCACCGATTGCCGTCGCGCAGTGAATGCACCGATGCTCCCTTGCTCAGCAGCAGCGACCTGGATTGTTATCACGCCCTGTATTTGCGCGGCACCGGCCAGCCAAGTGCCTATGCGATGCCGTTGCTCGCCGAGGATTTCACTGGGCTACCGCCGGCCTTGATCGCCGTGGCGCAATTCGACCCGTTGCGCGATGACGGCGTGCTCTACGCCGAGCGATTGAACGCAGCGGGCGTGGCTGCGACGCTTTGTTACGGTGAGGGCTTGGTCCACGGCTGTTTGCGGGCTCGGGGGCAGGTCGCCGAGGTCGATGCACTCTACGAAACGCTGCTCAGCTATTTGTCTGAAAAAACCGGCTGAAAAACTCTGACTCTGCAGGGCATGCTCATTAGCGTAATTCGGGTTTATGATGCCGGACGGCAGAATAATAGAAGTCCCCCCAGGGATGACCTCGACCCCTTACGGAGCGCGCAATGCAGACTTTGTACCCGCAGATCAAACCCCACGCCCGGCACGATCTGGCCGTCGATGAAACCCACACGCTGTATGTCGACGAAAGCGGTTCGCCGGAAGGTTTGCCGGTTGTGTTCATCCACGGCGGCCCCGGCGCCGGGTGTGATGCCCAGAGCCGTCGGTATTTCGATCCAAACCTGTATCGTATTGTGACCTTCGACCAGCGCGGTTGCGGTCGTTCCACGCCCCACGCCAGCCTGGAAAACAACACCACCTGGGATCTGGTCGCCGACCTTGAGCGAATTCGCCAGCACCTGGGCATCGATAAATGGGTGTTGTTCGGCGGTTCGTGGGGCTCGACCCTGGCACTTGCCTACGCGCAAACCCATCCAGAGCGTGTGCACGGTCTGATTCTGCGCGGGATTTTTCTCTGCCGCCCGCAGGAAATCGAGTGGTTCTACCAGTGTGGCGCCAGTCGTCTGTTCCCCGATTACTGGCAGGACTACATCGCGCCAATTCCGCTGGACGAGCGCGAAGACTTGCTCTCGGCTTTCCATAAGCGCCTGATCGGCAACGACCAGATCGCCCAGATGCATGCAGCCAAGGCCTGGTCTACCTGGGAAGGCCGGACCGCCACTCTGCGCCCGAACCCGATGGTGGTCGATCGTTTCTCCGAGCCACAGCGCGCGTTGTCGATTGCCCGTATCGAATGTCACTACTTCACCAACAATGCATTCCTTGAGCCCAACCAGCTGATTCGCGACATGGGCAAGATCGCCCATTTGCCTGGCGTGATCGTCCACGGTCGCTACGACGTGATCTGCCCGCTGGACAATGCCTGGGAACTGCATCAGAACTGGCCGAACAGTGAATTGCAGGTGATCCGTGACGCCGGCCATGCCGCCTCCGAACCTGGCATTACTGACGCACTGGTTCGCGCCGCCGATCTGATGGCCCATCGTATGCTCGACCTGGCCCCTGAAGAAGCATGAAGGGCCTGCTGCAGCGTGTGCGTGGCGCACGAGTCGAGGTAGCGGGGGAGGTGGTGGGTGCCGTCGATCAAGGATTGCTGGTACTGGTGGCGATTGAGCCCGAGGATACTCGGGCGAGCGCCGACAAACTTTTGCAGAAACTGCTTAACTATCGTGTGTTCAGTGACGCCGAGGGCAAGATGAATCTGTCCCTGGCGGATGTAGGCGGTGGGTTGCTGCTGGTCTCACAGTTCACCCTGGCCGCCGATACCAGGAACGGGTTGCGTCCGAGTTTTTCGACCGCTGCCCCTCCGGCCTTGGGCGAGGAGCTTTTCGACTATCTATTAGGCAAAGCGAAACAGGTGCATGGCACTGTGGCATCAGGTAGATTCGGCGCGGATATGCAGGTGCACTTGGTCAATGACGGCCCGGTAACCTTCCTGTTACAGACCTGAAAGCGCTTGAAACATGTTTTTAAGGGCATTTCGACTATAAACAGGCGTTTTTCGCGATAAATACTTTGTTACCCCTGATGCGTTGTAACGCGGCCTACTAGATAATCGCGCGCTACGGGGATCAGCGTTCGTTGGTCCATTTTGACTTAGGTAGAGACTTGTCCTGAACCTCTTGGGGAATCATTTAGCCCCATAGGAGTCGGAACAATGCTCGCCAACTTGGCAAGAGTGGTCTGTAGGGTCGGTTTTTCCATGCCGCATTCCCCACTGGCACTTTAACTGGCCGTTGGTTTTTTGATCTGTTTTCGGCGAGGGTTGCTCGTGATTGTTAGTCCCTGTAATGCAAAATTGTCTGCCAAACGGTTACGAAGCGCTCTGGTAGCGGGCTCTGCACTGCTCTGCCTGCTCAGCGCCGGTCAGCTTTGGGCATTCAATCTGGATGATGTATCGGTCAAGGCAAAAGAGCTGGCCGGGCAGAAATACGAAGCTCCGCGCAGTAACCTGCCGAACGAGTTCCGCGAGATGAAATTCGCGGACTATCAAAAAATCCGCTTCCTGACTGAAAAAGCCGAGTGGGCCGATCAGAAGACTCCGTTCAAGCTGTCGTTCTATCACCAGGGTATGCATTTCGATACGCCGGTGAAAATCAACGAAATCACAGCCAACACCGTCGAAGAGATCAAATACGACCCAAGTCGTTTCGATTTCGGCGATGTGAAGTTCGATCCTAAAGCCACCGAACAACTGGGTTATGCCGGTTTCCGTGTGCTGTACCCGATCAACAAGGCTGACAAGCAAGACGAAATCATGACCATGCTCGGCGCGAGTTACTTCCGCGTTGTCGGCAAGGGTCACACCTATGGCTTGTCCGCTCGCGGCATGGCCATCGATACCGCTTTGCCGTCCGGCGAAGAATTCCCGCGTTTCACCGAGTTCTGGATTCAACAGCCAAAACCGGGTGACAAGCACCTGGTGATCTTCGCGCTGCTGGATTCGCCTCGCGCTACCGGTGCCTATCGCTTGACCCTGCGTCCGGGCAGCGACACCGTTGTCGACGTCAAGGCCAAGATGTTCCTGCGTGACAAGGTCACCAAGCTTGGCGTTGCGCCGCTGACCAGCATGTTCCTGTTCGGCGCCAATCAGCCGTCGAAAGTGCTGAACTACCGTCGCGAACTGCACGACTCCAGCGGTCTGTCGATCCATGCCGGCAACGGCGAGTGGATCTGGCGTCCACTGAACAATCCGAAACACTTGTCGGTGAGCAACTTCTCGATCGAGAACCCGCGTGGTTTCGGCCTGCTGCAACGTGGTCGTGACTTCAGCCACTACGAAGACCTCGACGACCGCTATGACAAGCGCCCAAGTGCCTGGATCGAACCAAAAGGCGATTGGGGCAAGGGCTCCGTCGATCTGGTAGAGATTCCGACTGCCGACGAAACCAACGACAATATCGTTGCGTTCTGGAGCCCGGAAAAACTGCCTGAACCAGGCCAGCCGCTGGAAGTCGCTTATCGCATGCACTGGACCATCGACGAAGCCGCGCTTCACGCACCGGACAGCGCCTGGGTTCAACAGACCCTGCGTTCCACGGGTGACGTGAAACAGTCCAACCTGATTCGTCAGCCGGACGGCAGCGTGGCTTATCTGGTGGACTTCGAAGGCCCGTCCCTTGCGGTATTGCCGGAAGCTACGGAAGTTCGTAGCCAGGTCAGCGTTGGCGAAAATGCCGAGCTGGTCGAGAACAGCGTACGTTACAACCCTGAAACCAAGGGCTGGCGCCTGACGCTGCGGATGAAAATCAAGGACCCGAGCAAGCCTACCGAGATGCGTGCTGCACTGGTCAAGAACGCCGTGACTGCCGACCTGGCCAAGACATCGTCGCCAGCCTCCAACTCTTCCGTCGCCAAGGCTGACAAGATCGCCGCTCGGCAGCAGGAGAAGCTGGCCAAGGAAGCGAAGGAAACCAAGCAAGCCGAGGCCAAGCAGGTTGAAGCCAAGCCGGCCGAAGCCAAGCCAGTCGCAGATTCCAAGGACACGGACAACAAAGACGCCAAGCAGCCAGTCGCTGCCGAAGCGGTCCCAGCCACACCGGAATCGGTACCGACTGAAGAAGTCCTGACCGAGACCTGGAGCTATCAGTTGCCTGCCGATGAGTAATTCTCAAGTACAGCCAGAGACTCTTGCCGAGTATCTGGCGCATCTGCCGATGACCGACCAGCAGCGCGCGGAACTCGCGGGTTGCCAGTCTTTCAGCGAATTGCATGAGCGCCTTTCGTCCTCGACATTCGACGCGCCGACCGAGGCTGCTCAAGCTTCGGTGGGTCGTCGCCTGACCCTGAACACTGCCGAAGAACTGGCCGACGCTGAAATGCTGATGCTCGACGCCAGCGGCCGGGTTTGCCTGCGGGCGACCCCGCCGATTCGTCGGACCAAAGTCGTGCCGGAGCCGTGGCGCACCAATATTCTGGTGCGTGGCTGGCGTCGTCTGACCGGTCGCACCAATCCGCCGGCCCCGCCCAAGGATGAAAATGTGCTGCCGGCGGCTCGCTGGCGCACCGTCGGTTCGATCCGTCGCTACATTCTGTTGGTACTGATGCTCGGCCAGACCATCGTTGCCGGCTGGTACATGAAAGGCATCATGCCGTACCAGGGCTGGTCGTTCGTCGACCTGAACGAAGTGCTGCATCAACCGTTGTCGCAAACGGCTACGCAAGTGCTGCCGTATGCGCTGCAAACCAGCATCCTGATTTTGTTCGGGATTCTGTTCTGCTGGGTATCGGCCGGTTTCTGGACCGCGCTGATGGGCTTCCTCGAGTTGCTCACCGGCCATGACAAATACCGCATATCCGGTAAAAGCGCCGGTAACGAGCCGATCCCCAAGAGCGCGCGCACCGCTTTGGTGATGCCGATCTGCAACGAAGACGTGCCGCGAGTGTTTGCCGGTCTGCGGGCGACCTTCGAGTCGGTCGCGGCCACGGGTGACCTGGATCGCTTCGACTTCTTTGTCCTCAGCGACAGTAACGACGCCGATATCTGCGTCGCCGAGCAACAAGCCTGGCTGGACGTCTGCCGCGAAGCCAAGGGCTTCGGCAAGATTTTCTATCGCCGCCGTCGCCGTCGCGTCAAGCGTAAGAGCGGTAACCTCGACGACTTCTGCCGTCGTTGGGGCGGTGATTACAAGTACATGGTGGTGCTCGACGCCGACTCCGTGATGAGCGGCGATTGCCTGACCAGTCTGGTGCGCTTGATGGAAGCCACTCCGGACGCCGGGATCATCCAGACCGCACCGCGCGCATCGGGCATGGATACGCTGTATGCCCGCATGCAGCAGTTCGCTACCCGGGTGTACGGTCCGCTGTTTACCGCCGGTCTGCACTTCTGGCAGTTGGGCGAATCCCACTACTGGGGCCACAACGCGATCATCCGCATGAAGCCGTTCATCGAGCACTGCGCCCTGGCGCCGTTGCCCGGTAAAGGCGCGTTTGCCGGTGCAATTCTGTCCCACGACTTCGTTGAAGCGGCGCTGATGCGCCGTGCCGGCTGGGGTGTGTGGATTGCCTACGACTTGCCGGGCAGCTACGAAGAATTGCCGCCAAACCTGCTGGACGAACTCAAGCGTGACCGTCGCTGGTGTCACGGCAACCTGATGAACTTCCGGCTGTTCCTGGTAAAAGGCATGCACCCGGTGCACCGTGCGGTGTTCCTGACGGGTGTGATGTCTTACCTGTCGGCACCGTTGTGGTTCTTCTTCCTCGTGCTGTCGACGGCGCTGCTGGCGACCAACACGCTGATGGAGCCGCAGTACTTCCTGGAGCCACGTCAGCTCTATCCGTTGTGGCCACAATGGCACCCGGACAAGGCGATCGCGCTGTTCTCGACCACCGTCGTGCTGCTGTTCCTGCCGAAGTTGTTGAGCATCATCCTGATTTGGGCCAAGGGCGCGAAAGAGTTCGGTGGCAAGTTCAAGGTAACGATGTCGATGCTGCTGGAGATGCTGTTCTCCATGCTGCTGGCGCCGGTACGGATGATTTTCCACACCCGCTTCGTGCTCGCCGCGTTTCTCGGCTGGGCCGCGACCTGGAACTCGCCGCAACGTGACGACGACTCCACGCCGTGGAGCGAAGCGGTCAAGCGCCACGGTCCGCAAACCTTGCTGGGCTTCTTCTGGGCCCTGCTGGTGATCTGGCTGAACCCGAGCTTCCTCTGGTGGCTGGTGCCGATCGTCGGTTCGTTGATGCTATCGATTCCGGTGTCGGTGATCTCCAGTCGAGTCGGCCTGGGCCTCAAGTCCCGTGACGAAAGCCTGTTCCTGATCCCTGAGGAATACAATCCGCCACAGGCGTTGGTGGCGACCGACCAGTACACCCACGAAAACCGTTGGCATGCGCTGAACGACGGCTTCGTCCGGGCAGTGGTCGATCCACAGCAGAATGCCTTGGCATGCTCGCTGGCGACTTCACGCCACCGTGAGGCCGAGCCGATCGAGTGGCTGCGGATCGAACGGGTGCGTCATGCGCTGAAAGTCGGGCCAGAGGGTCTGAGCAACGATGAGCGGGTGCAACTGCTCAGTGACCCGGTAGCGCTGGGTCGCCTGCATGAGCAGGTCTGGAACGAAGCCCACCCCGAGTGGCTGCAAGCGTGGCGTAAATCGGTGAAAGCCGATCCCCATGCGCCGCTGTTGCCGCTCAAGCCGCTGAGTGTGCAGCCTCAGTTGGCCTGATAAAAAACCCCGCGAAAGCGGGGTTTTTTTTGCGCTGATGAGCGGCATCAGGCAGCAAATCCTTCAAGGACATGGAATAAGGCTCGATCGGTTCGACCGCGTCGCTCCCATCGCCAGCAGGCTGGCTCCCACAGGGGATTTGTGTACGCCACGGATCCAGTGTGGGAGCCAGCCTGCTGGCGATGACGGTCTTCCTGGCGACATAACTTTCGGATTTTGCTAAACCCATGAAACAGAAAGAAGCCCAATGGCCGAATTCTTCGATGCACCGAAGGATCCGCGGGCGCAGGCGTTCTTGCGCCAGGTTCTCTGACCTCAGTGCCTGTTCGATCGCTTTCGCGAGCAAGCCCGCTCCCACATTGGCTTTGTGATCGACACATATCCCCTGTGGGAGCGGGCTTGCTCGCGAAGGTCTCACCTCGGTCCTGTGCGAACCGAGGCATTCACATCACCTCAAACCTTGAACCTGCCCACCAGCATCTGCAGATGCGTCCCCAACCGTGCCAGTTCAACGCTGGACGCCGCGGTCTCTTCACTGGCTGCCGAGGTCTGCTCGGACACGTCGCGCACGTTCAGCACGCTGCGGTTGATCTCTTCGGCCACGGCACTCTGCTGCTCGGCCGCGGCGGCGATCTGCTGGTTCATCGACTGAATCGCCGACACGGTGCGTGTGATGCTTTCCAGCGAGCCACCGGCGCGGCGGGTCAGTTCGACGCTGCTGTCGGTCAGGCTGCGGCTGTTGTCCATGATGGTCGCGACTTGCTGGGTACCGGTTTGCAGGCCGACGATCAGCTCTTCAATTTCTTCGGTGGATTTCTGCGTACGCTGGGCCAGGCTGCGGACTTCGTCGGCGACCACCGCAAACCCACGTCCGGCTTCACCGGCACGGGCGGCCTCGATAGCGGCGTTGAGGGCCAGCAGGTTGGTTTGCTGAGCCACGGATTTGATCACGTCGAGCACGCTGCCGATCTTGTCGCTTTCGCGTTTGAGATGCCCCATGGCTTCGGTGGAGTGGCCGACTTCCGTGGCCAGGCGCTCGATCTGGGCGATGGCTTCGCCGACCACTTTGTCACCTTCGCGGGCCTGCTGGTCAGCGGCGACGGCCGCTTCGGACGCTTCTTCGGCGTTACGCGCAACTTCCTGCACGGTGGCGGTCATTTCGTTCATGGCAGTGGCCACCTGATCGGTCTCGACCTTCTGGCTGTTGACGCCAGCGCGGGTCTGCTCGGTGACTGCCGACAGTTCTTCGGCAGCGTTGGCGATTTGCGTGACGCCGTCACCGATGCCACCGATCAATTCGCGCAGGCCCAGGGTCATGCTCTGCATGGAGCGCTGTAGCTGGCCGAGTTCATCCTGACGCTCAGAGATCAGGTTTTGGGTCAGGTCGCCGGCAGCAACACGCTCTGCCACCTTGAGGGTCTGGCTAAGGGGAATCACGATCTGGCGGGTGATGGCCCACGCGGCAAGCATGCCGAAGGCCAGCGCCAGGACAGTGGCCAGTAGCAACAGGTTTTTGGCGTGCGCGGCGTCGGTGTCGCGGACGATGGTTTGCGACGCGGTGAGTTTTTTGCTGACATCGAGCAGGAGATCGCCTTGCACGGCCATGCGCTTAAGCGCGGCAGCGCTGGCTACCTGAGAGTCTCGGAACTGGCTGACGGCGGCGCGATAGGCCTTGAGCGAGTCAGTGGCCTGCTGCAGGTTGGCGATGTGCTGTTCCGGCAGTTTGGAGGGCAGGCTTTCGAGGTTCTTCAGCGCGTTGTCGATGGCGTCCAGCGCCGGTTGCTCGGCCTCGGTCTTGCCGCTGTAGGTGTAACCGCGCACCTGGAAACGCGCTTGCTGGATCAGTTTGCTCAGATCGATCACGCTGTTGAAATCGGCGACGCTGTCACCTTGCAGCATGGATTTTTCGACCTCGGCGACACGGGCCACGGCGTTGTCGGCAGTGGCGCCGAGTTTGCTGCGGGCGTCTTCGCGGTGGGCGCCAGCCTGGGTCATGGCGGTGAAGGCTTGTTTGTACTCACTGACGGCGGCCAGTTGCTGGTCGATCATGGCCGCGTCGGCCGGTTGTTCGATCAGCGTGCGCGCGGTTTTCAAGCCGGTATCGAGTTGGCCGAGCAGCTCGTTGACCGCCCCGGGGCCTTGGTCGCCGCGACGCATTTCGTAATCCAGACGGGCCAGGCGCAGGTCTTTGGTCAGGTCATTGAGGCTGGCAATAAACCCCAGCTTGTCACCGCGACTCATCACGCCGCTCAGGCCGGTCCAACCGGTGAAGGTGATCAACAAGGTAAGCAGCAGCACCAGACCGAAGCCGACACTCAGTTTGCGATTGACGCTGACGTTCCCCAGTTTCTCGGCTAGCCATCGGTACATGCTGCAACTCCCTCGAACCATTTGTTGGTTTTATGGGAACTGTGTCGGCTGGCAGCCGGGAATCTGTAGGTGCTACCCATATACGGGCAGGCAAAATCACCTGTGGCGAGGGAGCTTGCTCCCGCTCGGCGGCGAAGCCGTCGTGAAACCGGTGGATGAGTTCTTATGGAGAAAAACGGTGGCCGCTTCGCGCCCAAGCGGGAGCAAGCTCCCTCGCCACAGGTAGGGTGTTTGACCTTAGAAAAGGCGGGCGAGCAGCGCGGTGATGGCGGTTTCGACCCGCAGGATGCGGTCGCCGAGTTGCACCGGATGCAGGCCGGACTTGCCGAGCAGCTCGATTTCGTAAGGAATCCAGCCACCTTCGGGGCCAATGGCCAGGGTTACCGCTTCGTCCAGGCCACGAGGGCAGGGCGGGTAATTGCCGGGGTGGCCGACGAGGCCGAGGGTGCCCTCGGTAATCGCCGGCAGACGGTCCTCGACGAACGGCTTGAAGCGTTTCTCGATGACAATCTGCGGCAGCACGCTGTCCCGGGCCTGCTCAAGGCCAAGGATCAACTGCTCGCGAATCGCCTCGGGCTCCAGGAACGGCGTTTGCCAGAAGCTCTTCTCGACGCGATAGCTGTTCACCAGAATGATTCGTGGCACACCCATGGCCGCCACGGTCTGGAACACCCTACGCAGCATTTTCGGCCGTGGCAGGGCCAGCACCAGGGTCAGTGGCAGCTTGGCCGGTGGAGGCTGGTCGAGTGTGACGCGCAGTTCGGCTTCATCGGCGTCCAGGCGCAGCAGTTCGGCCGAGCCCATCAGCCCGCCGATACGCCCCACCCGCAGGCTATCGCCGACAACCGAACGGTGGACTTCCTGCATGTGCGTCAACCGGCGATCACGCAGGATCGCCCGGTCGGCCGCAATGAAGTCGGCCTCTTCGAGCAGCAGCAGGTTCACGGTTGAGTCGCTGGCGGCTGGTCGTTGGGGTCGTCGGCCGGTTGGTCGTCAGGGTGCTCGCCGCGCTTGCTGATCAGGCCGCCGAACAGAATGCCGATTTCAAACAGCAGCCACATCGGTACGGCCAACAGGGTCTGCGAGAAGATGTCCGGTGGCGTCAGGATCATGCCGACCACGAAGCAGCCGATGATCACGTACGGGCGGATTTTCCTCAGGTAAGCGACGTTGACCACGCCGATCCACACCAGCAGCACCACGGCCACCGGAATTTCGAACGCTACGCCGAAGGCGAAGAACAGCGTCATGACGAAGTCGAGGTAGCTGCTGATGTCGGTCATCATTTCCACGCCGGCCGGGGTGGCGGCGGCGAAGAATTTGAAGATCAGCGGGAACACCAGGTAATAGGCGAACGCCATGCCGGTGTAGAACAGCATGATGCTGGACACCAGCAGCGGCACCGCAATGCGCTTCTCATGCTTGTACAGGCCTGGCGCGATAAAGCCCCAGATCTGATGCAGGATCACCGGGATCGCCAGGAACAGCGAGACCATCATCGTCAGCTTCAGCGGCGTCAGGAACGGCGACGACACATCGGTGGCGATCATCGTCGCGCCCACAGGCAGGTATTGCCGCAGTGGTGTGGAGACGAAGGTGTAGATCTGCTGGGTGAAGGCAAACAACCCGGCGAAGATGATGAAGATCGCCGCTACACAGCGCAGCAGGCGGGTACGCAACTCGGTGAGGTGCGAAACCAGCGGCATGTGCTGGTCATTTTCGGGGAGATCGCTCATGAGACTCGCGGCGGCAAAGTGGTGTCGTGAGGAGCCGGCGTTGTCGGCGCGGCGGCAGGAGCAACAGGTTCAGCCGGGGTGGTTGCAACAACGGGCGCCGGTTCAGCGGCTGCTACAACAGGTGCAGGTTCGGCAGCGGCCGGAGCATGAATCGTCTGCTCCGCCACAGGCTCAACCGGCTGAACCGGCGTGGCCTCCTGCTGAGTCGGCGTGAAGATCTTCCGCGCCTCCTGCTCCAGCGACAGAATGTGCTCGTTGTGCAGCTGCCGACGAATCTCGTCGGCACCGATTTCACGTTCAACTTCCTGTTTGATCGCGTTGAAGCTGCGCTTCAGACGGCCGACCCACAGGCCAGCGGTGCGCGCAGCACCCGGCAAACGCTCGGGACCCAGCACCAGCAGGGCCACGAGGCCGACGAGCAGCAGTTCAGAGAAGCTGATACCAAACATTAGTCAGTGCTCACACGTCTTTGCGGATCGGCTCTTCGACTTTTTGCGCCTGCACGTCGATGGTGTGCGGCTGGTTCACGGACTGAGTGGTCTGTGGCTGCGCGGGTGGAACCGGTTGGGCCGGTGTCACTGTCGGATCGGCTGGTTTGTCTTCATCGCTCATGGCTTTTTTGAAGCCCTTGATCGACTCGCCCACATCAGTGCCGAGGTTTTTCAGTTTCTTGGTGCCGAACACCAGCACGACAACAACCAGGATGACGATCCAGTGTTTCCAGTCAAAAATGCCCATGTCGCTGCTCCTCTCTAATAGTTGTTCAGGCGGACGGACGCGAGGCTTTCTCGACGTGTCCGGACAGACCGAAACGACGGTCCAGTTCATCGAGCACAGCCTGAGGATGCTGTCCCAGTTGGGCGAGCATGACCATGCTGTGGAACCACAAATCGGCGGTTTCGTAGATCACATCGCTGCAGTCACCGCTGATGGCGGCATCCTTGGCGGCAATGATGGTTTCGACCGACTCTTCGCCGACTTTTTCCAGAATCTTGTTCAAGCCCTTGTGGTAAAGGCTGGCGACATACGAGCTGTCGGCGGCGGCGCCTTTGCGCTCTTCCAGCACCTGGGCCAGACGGGTCAACGTGTCACTCATGGGTGTGTCCTGCGCAGTAGATGGCGTGCGGGTCTTTGAGCACCGGGTCGACGGTTTTCCAGTCGCCGTTCTCGAAGACGCGGTAGAAGCAGCTCTGACGACCGGTATGGCAAGCGATGTCGCCGATCTGCTCGACCATCAGGATGATCACGTCGGCGTCACAGTCCAGGCGCATCTCATGCAGGATTTGCACGTGGCCGGACTCTTCGCCCTTGCGCCACAGCTTGCCACGGGAACGTGACCAGTAAATGGCGCGGTTCTCGGCAGCGGTCAGTTCCAGCGCTTCACGGTTCATCCAGGCCATCATCAGGACGCGCCCGGTCTTGTGATCCTGGGCAATCGCCGGCACCAGGCCGTCGGCGTCCCACTTGATCTCGTCCAGCCAGTTTTTCATCTTCGACTCCGACAGCGGTTCCACACTTCATGAGTAGAACCCAAGCGTTGAAACAGTGTGCCAGCGTGTGGGGGCGCTGGCTATCGACGAACGACCAGATACAAACCGACCGCCACCATGATCCCGGCCGGCCAATGCCCCAGTTCGTTCAGCGGCCCGCCGGCAGCGAGTATGGTGCCGCCGGCCAGGTGCGCACAGCCGAGCAGTCGCAGTAGCCAATCGTCCTTGCGCCGGTGCCACGGAGGCGGCGGGTCGTAGGCGTGGGGCTGGGACATGCGTTCGAGCAGGTCGCGGGCCATGTTGGCCAGGTGCGGCAGTTGTTCGAACTGGCTCTGCACGTTGCCGATCAAGGCTTTGGGGCTGACGCGCTCACGCATCCAGCGTTCGAGGAACGGCTGGGCGGTGTTCCACAAATCGAGGTCCGGGTACAACTGACGGCCCAGGCCTTCGATGTTCAACAGGGTTTTTTGCAGCAACACGAGCTGCGGCTGCACTTCCATGTTGAAGCGTCGGGCGGTCTGGAACAGGCGCATCAGCACCTGGCCGAAAGAAATATCCTTTAACGGTTTTTCGAAGATCGGCTCGCACACGGTGCGGATCGCCGCCTCGAATTCGTTGAGTTTGGTTTCCGCCGGCACCCACCCCGAATCGATGTGCAACTGCGCCACACGACGGTAATCACGCTTGAAGAACGCGAACAGGTTGCGCGCCAGATAGTCCTGGTCTTCCGGGGTCAGGCTGCCGACGATGCCGCAGTCGATCGCAATGTACTGCGGGCTCCACGGGTTCACGGTGCTGACGAAGATGTTGCCGGGGTGCATGTCGGCGTGGAAAAAGCTGTCGCGGAACACCTGGGTGAAGAAGATCTCAACGCCGCGTTCGGCGAGCATTTTCATGTCGGTGCGCTGGTCGGCGAGGGTCGCGAGGTCAGTGACCTGGATGCCGTAGATGCGCTCCATCACCAGCACTTTCGGCCGGCACCAGTCCCAATAGACTTGCGGCACGTAGAGCAGCTCCGAGCCGTCGAAGTTACGCCGCAACTGGCTGGCGTTGGCCGCTTCACGCAACAGGTCGAGTTCGTCGTAGATGGTTTTTTCGTAGTCCTGGACCACGTCCACCGGGTGCAGCAGGCGCGCGTCGGCCGAGAGTTTTTCGGCGGCGCGGGCGAGGATGAACAGCCACGCCAGATCCTGCGCAATGATCGGTTTGAGGCCCGGGCGGATCACCTTGACCACCACTTCTTCACCGGTTTTCAGCTGCGCGGCATGCACTTGCGCCACCGACGCCGAGGCCAGCGGTTCGACGTCGAAGCGGCTGAAGACTTCGCTGATCTTTTTGCCGAGCTGTTCTTCGATCAGCCTGACCGACACTTGCGAGTCGAACGGCGGTACGCGGTCCTGCAGTTTCATCAGCTCATCGGCGATGTCTTCCGGCAGCAAGTCGCGGCGGGTGGACAGGATTTGCCCGAACTTGATGAAAATCGGTCCCAGGTCCTGCAACGCCAGACGCAATCGTGCGCCGCGGCTCAGGTCCAGCGTCTTGCGCGGGAACCAGCGCCACGGCAAGGCGTAGCGCAACGCCAACAGAAACCACGGCAGTGGCAGGGCGAACAACAGGTCATCGAGGCGGTAGCGAATCACAACGCGCTGGATGCGCAACAAACGGCGGACGGCAAGCAGCTTCATGCGTTATCGCTTGGGTCGAGGGATCGGGAGAGGCGCTCGAAACGCGCCTCGAGACGTTCCAGATCGAGTTTGATCTGGTCCAGTTCACTGAAACGGGCTTCGGCTTCGCGCTGACCGACGAGGGTGCGCGATTCTTCGGCCAGGTATTCGCCAAGGTTCTGATTGAGGCTGGCGAACCCTTGCTGATACCAGCGTGCGCGACTGCGCAGGTGACCGCCGAGCAGTTGCGTGGCGACAGGCCCCAGCCAGCGCGAGAGTTCGTACTCCCAGTCCAGTTCAAGGTCCTGAAGGATCGCCGCCAGTTCCAGCAGCACGCCGCTGTCGCCATCGAGTTCGACTTCAGGAGCATGCAGGATCGAAGTCTTGTCCTTGCTCATGGCCAGTTTCAACAGGCTGGAGGCCGGTGCGCGCAAGGTGCAGTCGGCGCCGGTTTCCCACTGGGAAGCCAGCATCAGGCCTTCGTCGCTGGGCAGGATGAACAGTTGCAGTGCCGGGCTGCGGCAGTCGACGGCAATCACCTTGCCACTCAAATGCGCCAGCCGCGGCAACGCCGTGCTGTCGAGACGCAGCACCCGGTTCAGACCGAGTTCAACGCTGGCGAGCAGGCCGGCCAGCAACATCAGGGCTTGATGCCACGGTGCAGGGCGACGATGCCTGCGGTCATGTTGTGGTAGGTCACGCGGTCGAAACCGGCTTCGACCATCATCGATTTCAGGGTTTCCTGATTCGGGTGCATGCGGATCGATTCGGCCAGATAGCGATAGCTTTCCGAGTCGTTGGTGATCAGCTTGCCCATCAGCGGCATGAAGGCGAACGAGTAGGCGTCGTAGGCTTTGGACATCAGCGCGTTGGTCGGTTTGGAGAATTCCAGCACCAGCAAACGGCCGCCCGGTTTCAGCACGCGCAGCATCGAGCGCAGGGCGTCTTCTTTATGGGTAACGTTGCGCAGGCCGAAAGCGATGGTCACGCAGTCGAAATGGTTGTCCGGGAACGGCAGCTTTTCAGCGTCGGCCTGGACGAATTCGACGTTGCCGGCCACACCCAGGTCCAGCAGGCGGTCACGACCGACCTTGAGCATGGATTCGTTGATGTCGGCCAACACGACCTGGCCGGTCGGGCCAACGAGGTGCGAGAACTTCTTGGTCAGGTCGCCCGTGCCGCCGGCGATGTCCAGCACGCGGTTACCGGTGCGAACGCCCGACAGCTCGATCGCGAAACGCTTCCACAGACGGTGCATGCCGCCAGACAGGAGGTCGTTCATCAAGTCGTACTTGGCGGCTACCGAGTGGAATACCTCAGCGACTTTTTCCGCTTTCTGGCTTTCCGGAACGTTTTTGAAGCCGAAGTGAGTGGTGGGTTCGGCATCGCTGCCTTTGCGCTGATCAGTCATATCGCTGTCACCAAAAGAGAATGCGGGACATTCTAATCCTGGTGGCCTGCTTTGTCTTGGCAAGGCTGCAGGTAAGATAGCTAACCGCCGGGACGTTTTGCCGCAGTAGCGGTCAAGATGCTTCAGGAAAGTATTCATAAAGCAGGAGTCATTCGATGGCCCGTATTAGTGTTGAGCGTGCCCATGGCCTGGGTAAGGAAGCGGCCCGCGAGAAGGCTGATCTGTTGGCGCAGAAACTGTCCGATCAATATGGCCTGGAGCCGCAATGGTCCGGCGACACCCTGAACCTCAAGCGTTCCGGTGTGAAAGGCGCGGTGTATGTGGGCGAGGACTCGATCAAGGTCGATGTCGAACTGGGTCTGTTGATGTCAGCCATGAGCGGCACCATCAAATCGGAAATCGAAAAGGCGCTGGATAAAGCGTTGGCGTGATCCCCGATTGAAATCCCTTCTCCTGTAGGAGTGAGCCTGCTCGCGATAGCGGTCTGTCAATCAACATTGATTTCGACTGATAGACCGCTATCGCGAGCAGGCTCACTCCCACATTTGTTTTGTGGTGTGCCCAAGGGTTTGTGTCAGTTGTTAGGGTGCCGTTTCTAATTATTCTCACTACTTTGTGCCTGAGCCCGACGCTTTCGCGGGCAGTTCCTCAAACCTTCTGCGCGTGAGGTGCACCATGGCCAAAGTTATTTTGAAGAAAAAAATCGACGCTTCGACGACTGCTCTGAGCGACGTTAAATCTTATGCCCGCAAGATCTGGCTGGCAGGCCTGGGTGCCTACACCAAGGTCGGCCAAGAGGGCAGCGAGTACTTTCAAGAGTTGGTAAAGGCTGGTCAAACTGTTGAAAAGAAAGGCAAAAAAGTAGTTGCCGAGAAGCTTGAAGCGGCCAATGCCGAGATCGATGAAGCCAAGAGTGAAGTGAGCACTTTCAAAGGCAAGGTCGAACTTCAACTCGACAAGGTCGAGAAGGCTTTTGACTCGCGTGTCGCAAGTACCTTGAATCGTATCGGCATTCCGTCTAAACATGACGTTGAGACACTCTCTGCCAAGCTCGATGAGCTGACGGCATTGCTCGAACGCGTCGCGCGTAAATCTTAAGGAGAACGGGATGGCTGGTAAAAAGAACACCGAAAAAGAAGGCAGCTCGTGGATTGGGAAAGTCGAAGACTACTCCCGCAAAATCTGGCTGGCTGGTTTAGGCGTGTACTCGAAGATCGACACTGACGGCAGCAAGCTCTTCGATGCATTGGTTAAAGACGGCGAGAAAGCCGAGAAGCTCACCAAGAGCGCTGTCGGCAAAAAAGTCGATGCTGCCAAGGACTCTGCTACGTCGGCCAAGTCGCGCATCAGCGGTGTGAAAGATCGCGCACTGGGCAAGTGGGATGAGCTGGAAGGGGCTTTCGACAAGCGTCTGAACAGCGCCATTTCGCGCCTGGGTGTACCGAGCCGCAATGAAGTCAAGGCACTGCACAGCAAGGTCGATACCCTGACCAAGCAAATCGAAAAACTCACCGGTGCCAAGGTAGCGCCTGTTGCGGCGAAAACCGCGGCGGCCAAACCTGCAGCCAAGTCCGCTGCCAAACCACTGGCCAAAGCTGCCGCTAAACCGGCTGCCAAACCAGCGGCCAAAACTGCCGCAGCGAAACCTGCAGCGGCCAAGGCAGCAGCAAAACCAGCCGCTAAACCGGCTGCCAAAACTGCAGCGGCCAAACCCGCTACCAAGCCAGCGGCCAAACCTGCCGCAGCGAAGAAGCCAGCGGTGAAAAAGCCGGCAGCGCCGAAAGCGGCTGCACCAAAACCAGCAGCGGCTGCCGCCAAACCGGCAACCCCGGCCCCGGTCAGTGCATCGAACTCCGCAACTGCGCCGACCCCTGCTGCAACCCCGACTGTCGCGCCAGTTCCTTCGACGCCAACCAGTCAGTCCTGATTCCAGGGCTCAAGAAAACGCCCGGCCTGCAAAGGTCGGGCGTTTTTTTGTGCACAGATTAATGAACACCACAGGGTTACTCGTGTTCTTCGAGGTATTGAAGGGCCATCTGCTCCGTCGCGACCTTGATCGGCGGCAACAGATGCGGCGCCACCAGCATCATGATCTGGTACACCACCAATCTCACCTCGCCCTCGCGATCAAGAATCCGCTGATAGTCCAGCGAGAACAGCAGCGTCATGGTGATCTGTTCCACCAACTGCCCCAACGCCTGGGTATCGCTGACCAATTGCCCCTGAGCCTTCAATCGAGCGAGCAACGAAGCCAGTGTGCGCTTCAGCGCATTGAGCAGGTTGCGTATGCCCTTGGCCAGTTTCGGCAAGCGCCCGGCGAGGTTCGACAGGTCCTGGAACAGAAACCGGTAATGGGCCAGGCGTTCGACGATCAGGTGCAGGAACAACCAGTAATCTTCCGGTGCCAGCTCCACATCGGCCGGGGGATCGAGCAGGGGCGCCAGTTCGGCCTGGAAGCGCTCGAACAGTCCGAGAATCAACGGCTCCTTGCCGTGAAAGTGGTAGTAGAGGTTGCCCGGGCTGATGCCCATTTCGTTGGCCACTTCCATGGTGGAAACGTTCGGCTCGCCCTTGTGATTGAACAACTGCAAAGCACATTCGAGAATCCGGTCGCGGGTTTTCATCCAGTCTTCTTAATGGTTCGTTGAACGTCAGCGCACACGCACGTAAGTACCGGGTGCTGCCTCCATCGGTGGATAGTTCTGGTTGCCAAGCACCATGCGTGTCTCTTTTTGCGCACCTGAACGTTCTTGAATCCAGCCCAGCCATTGGGTCCACCAACTGCCATCGACTTGCTTGGCGTCGTAATACCAGGCCCGTGGGTCAGTGCTCAGCTTCGTGCTCTCGACGAAGTGGGCTTTCGGGTTTGAGGGTGGGTTGAGAATGCTCTGCACATGCCCGCTGTTGGACAACACGAAGCGCCGTTCGCCACCCAGCAGCAGGGTCGAGCGATACACCGCATCCCACGGGGTGATGTGGTCGTTGATGCCGGCGACGCTGAAACTGTCGACGGTGACTTTCTGCAAATCGATCGGCGTGCCGCACACTTCCAGACCACCCGGATGACTCAGCGGGTTGTGTTTGAAGAAGTCCAGCAAGTCGCCGTGCAAGGCTGCCGGCAAACGTGTGTTGTCGTTGTTCCAGTAGAGGATGTCGAACGCCGGAGGTTCTTTGCCCAACAGGTAGTTGTTAACGAAATAGCTCCAGATCAAATCGTTGGGGCGCATCCAGGCGAAGACCTTGGCCATGTCGCGGCCGTCCAGCACGCCTTTCTGATAGGAGCGACGCTTGGCCGCTTCAAGCGTCTGTTCGTCGGCGAAGAGGGTCGCAGGCGAGTCCATCTGGCTGTCGAGCAGGCTCACGAGATAGGTCGCGCTGGACACCCGCCGAAGTTGTCGCTTGGCCTGCAAATGGCCTTGCAGGGCGGCAATGGTCAGCCCGCCCGCGCAGGCGCCCATCAGGTTGACCTCGCGGGCGCCAGTGATCGCCCGGCACACATTCATCGCTTCTTCGACGGCTTCGACGTACGTGGACAGCCCCCATTCGCGATGACGCACATCCGGATTGCGCCAGCTGATCATGAAGGTTTGCAGGCCGTTCTTCAGGGCGAACTGGACGAAGCTGTTGTGCGGGCTCAGGTCGAAAATGTAGTACTTGTTGATCTGTGGCGGCACCACCAGCAGCGGTTTGGAATACTGCTTTTCGCTCATGGGCTTGTACTGGATCAACTCCAGCAGCTCATTGCGAAACACCACGGAGCCCGTAGTGGTAGCGACTGTTTTGCCGACTTCGAAAGCTTGCTTGGTGACTTGTCTGGGCAGGCCGTCGTTGTGCAATAAATCATCGACCAGGTGGCTGATGCCTCGCACCAGGCTGTTGCCGCCGGAGTTGAAGATCTCCTTGATCGCCATTGGATTAAGCAGGCTGTTGGACGGTGCCATGGCGTCGTTGAGCAAGGCGAACGCGAAGTGCGCGCGGGCGCGATCGTCCGGGGTCATGTTGCTCTCGTCGATCCACTGTTTGACCTGCTTCTGCCAGCTCAGGTAGGCCTGCAAGCTACGGCGATAAAAAGGATTGAGGCTCCACGCCGGGTCGGCAAAGCGATTGTCCTGCGGATTGGTCGGGTACAAGGTTTCACCCAGCAGGATTCGGCCCAGTTGACCGCCTAGCTTCAAGGCGTGTCGGGCGGTGTGCACCGGGTTGCGCAATCCATGGGCGGCAACGCTGCGCAGGGTCGAAAACAGATCCCGACCACGCAGACCGGTAATTGCACTTTGCGCATTAATGAACGCGGCGGGAGTGGATAGAAATTCCCTCGCTGGCTTTTCGCGCATGAATCAACACTCCTTCGTCTTCAGGCCAAATACAGATACACCGAACCAGAACACCATAGACGCTGTTGCGGATTGTTGCGCGGCGCTGCGTCTTCCCGACCCCTTTTTGTAACAAAAGCCAGGGCCGATTAGCCGCCCAATGGCGCCGGATGCGGATGCATCACGGCACGCTGACGTTCTTCCTGGAGAAACTTCATGATGATCGGTGCCACTGCTTCGGCCCGGGTAATCAGGAACAGATGCCCGTCATCGATGATGTGCAACTGGGCGTTGGGAATCCGCCAGGCCAGTAAGCGCATGTTGACCAACGGGATCAGCGGATCGTCGTCACCGGCCAGTATCAGGGTTGGCTGGTGGATCTTGTGCAGCCAGTGAATGCTGGTCCAGCCGAGGCCGGCGAACAGCTGCCAGTAGTAACCGAGCTTGCCTGCCGAGCGGACCTTGGCGGCATGGCTGGCGGCCAGGGTCGGATCACGACGGAACGCACCGCCATAGATCATCGGCGCAATGCGAATCACGTGGGATGGCTGGATATAGCGTCGTGGGCTGGCCATCATCCACAGGACTTTAGGCTTGCCCGGCACCATCACCGTGCCAGCCGCCGTGGCCGCCAGAACGAGTTTCTTGCAGCGCTCGGGATAGTCGTAGGCGAACTGCTGCGCCAGGGCGCCACCCCACGACACGCCAATCACGTTGACTTGCCCGTAGTCGAGATAGTCGAGCATCCGCGCCGTGAGTTTTGCCAGGCCCGGAAAGCGATACGGTTGCCTTGGCGTCGACGAACCGCCGACACCAGGAACGTCGAAGGCGATGACCTCAAGGTCCGGGTCCAACGCCGCGACGAACGGAAACACCAGCTCCAGGTTGGCGCCGATGCCGTTGAAAATCAGCAAGGGCGTCAAGTGAGGCTTGCCGGGGCGTACCGCCGTGCGGAGGGTCTGGCCATCCAGGTCGACGGTACGAAATATGAACGGTTGCGGCATGCTTCAAGCCCTGTGGGGTCACTCTCTCAATTTCACCCCCGATCCCCTGTGGGAGCAGGCTTGCTCGCGAATGCGTCAGGTCAGTCGACATCACTGTTGAATGATCAATCGCTTTCGCGAGCAAGCCCGCTCCCACAGGGGCGCGAGGTGTGTCAGTTACCGCTCATGCACATACGTGCCTGGTGCAGCTTCACCTGCTGGATAAGCCTTGTTGCCCAGTTTGGTCGGGGACTTTTTCAGCTCGCCCGAACGCTCGGCTTGCCATGCCTGCCAGTGCAACCACCAGGAATCGGTGTGCTTGGTGGAATTTTCTTGCCACTCCTCGGCCTTGACCGGCATTTCGGAGCTGGTCATGTAGCGCGATTTCGGATTGCCCGGCGGGTTCAGAATGCTCTGGATATGCCCGCTGCTGGACAGCACGAACTCAACCTTGCCACCGAACAGTTGTGCCGACTTGTAGCAGGACTTCCACGGAGTGATGTGGTCGTTGGTTCCGGCCAGGGAGTAGATGTCGGCAGTGACCTGCTTCAGATTGATCGGCGTACCGCACACTTCCAGTGCATCAGGACGGATCAGTGGGTTGGTCTTGAACATCTCGATCAGGTCGCCGTGGAACGCAGCGGGCAACCGTGTGGTGTCGTTGTTCCAGAACAGGATGTCGAACACCGGCGGCTCGTTGCCCAGCAGGTAGTTGTTGACCCAATAGTTCCAGATCAGGTCGTTGGGGCGCATCCAGGCGAAAACTTTCGCCATGTCGCGGCCTTCCAGTACGCCGGCCTGGTAGGAGTGGCGCTTGGCGGATTCGAGGGTCTGCTCGTCGACGAACAGTGCCACGTCGCTGTCCAGGGTGGTGTCCAGCACGCTGACCAGCAGCGTCAGGGCGTTGACCTTTTTCTCGCCGAGTGCGGCGTAGTGGCCCAGCAAGGCGGTGCAGGTGATACCGCCGGAGCAGGCGCCGAGCATGTTGATGTCTTTGCTGCCGGTGATCGCGGTGACCACGTCGACGGCTTCCTTGAGCGCTTCGATGTAGGTCGACAGGCCCCACTCACGCTGCTCCTTGGTCGGGTTGCGCCAGCTGACGATGAACGTCTGCATGTTGTTGCGCAGGCAGAAGCGCGCCAGGCTCTTGTCCGGACTCAGATCGAAAACATAGAACTTGTTGATCTGCGGTGGTACCACCAGCAGTGGGCGCTCGTGCACCTGTTCGGTGGTCGGCCGGTACTGGATCAGTTCCAGCACGTCATTGCGAAACACCACCGCGCCTTCGGTGACGCCCAGGCTCTTGCCGACCTCGAACGCGCCCATGTTGACCTGGCTCGGCATGCCGCCGTTGTGCACCAGGTCCTTGGCCAGATGGGAGAGGCCGTCGAGCAGGCTTTTACCGCCGGTTTCGAAGAAGCGTTTGACCGCCGCCGGGTTGGCCGCACTGTTGGTCGGGGCCATGGCTTCGGTCATGAGGTTGATCACGAAATGCCCGCGTGCGACGTCCTTGGGCGAGAGATTGCTTTCGCCGATCCAGTCGTGGAGTTCCTTGCGCCACGCCAGGTAAGTTTGCAAATAACGTTTGTAGAGCGGGTTCTGACTCCAGGCCGGGTCGTGGAAGCGACGGTCATCGCTTGTCGGTTGCAGCGCAGATTTGCCGAACAGCACGTTCTTCAGTTCGATACCGAAATGAGCGACATGCTTTGCACTATGAATCGGTTGTTTGATGGCCTGGGTCAGCACCATACGGGCAGAGCCCAACAGATCTTTTCTACGCAGTCCAACGACGGGATTCAGCCCCAAGGTATTTTCCGAGGCCTGAAGTTTCAGGTCATCGTTATTCTTGTTACTCATCTACGACGCTCCATTGTCCTGAGACGAGTACCTGGGTCCAGCTGTGCAGTCCACAGCCAGTGCCAGGTACTACTGCTCGGGTGACCGTTAATTCTGCATCGCTGCTTTTTAGTTCAGAGAGCACTGCAGGTACCTTGCCAGCACCATTGGTTACCCGAGTTTAATTTTTTTCGCAAGCAGGCCAATCGTTGGCCCAAACGCGGAGCATTCAAACAGATGGAATTAGAAAATGCCTTCTAATGAGCGAGAGGCCCGAGTTAGAGCATCAGCTTGACGATGGATTCGTTCGGGTCGCGGGTCTTTCCGGCGGCTTTGAGTTCGGCAAGATAATCGTTCCAGAGATCCTCTTGGCGCACGCCCAGCTGGTACAGATATTCCCAAGTGAACAGGCCGCTGTCGTGGCCGTCGTCGAAGGTCAATTTCAGTGCGTACTGACCGGCCGGTTCGACCTTGGTCAGGCCTACGCCGATCTTGCCAAATTGCAGGATAGGTTTGCCGTGGCCCTGGACCTCGGCGGAAGGAGAGTGCACGCGCAGGAACTCGGCGGGCAGGTGATGTTCCTCGCCGGACGCATATTTCAGCGACAGGGTTTTCGAGGCTTTGTGCAGTTTGATGTCGGTGGGGAGTTGGGTCGTCATGGGGCCGGTCGTCCGTCTTAATGGAGGCCCTGTGTCGGCGGGTGATCCTGTGGCGAGGGAGCTTGCTCCCGCTCGGCTGCGCAGCAGTCGTAAATCCGGCGAATGGGGTCTTGCTGATAAACCGCATTCGCCGATTTTGGGGCCGCTTCGCGACCCAGCGGGAGCAAGCTCCCTCGCCACAGAAGCCCGCTCACACAGAATGTGACCTACAGGATATAACGGGACAGGTCTTCGTTCTGCGCCAATTCGCCCAAGTGGCTGTTGACGTATTCGGCGTCGATCATGATCGGCTTTTCGTCGTGGGCGCTGGCCAGATCGCCGGCGCTGAACGACACCTCCTCAAGCAGGCGTTCCAGCAGCGTGTGCAGGCGACGGGCGCCGATGTTCTCGGTCTTCTCGTTGACCTGCCAGGCGATCTCGGCGATGCGCTTGATGCCGTCCGGCTGGAACTCGATCACCAGGCCTTCGGTTTTCAGCAGGGCGCAATACTGCTCGGTGAGCGACGCGTGCGGCTCGCTGAGAATGCGTTCGAAATCTTCAGGCGTCAGCGCCTTGAGTTCGACACGAATCGGCAGACGACCTTGCAGCTCTGGCACCAGATCGCTCGGCTTGCTCAGGTGGAACGCACCGGACGCGATGAACAGGATGTGGTCGGTCTTGACCATGCCCAGTTTGGTGTTGACGGTGCAGCCTTCGATCAGTGGCAGCAAGTCGCGCTGTACGCCTTCACGGGAGACGTCGACGCCACCGGAGTTGCCGCGCTTGGCGACTTTGTCGATTTCGTCGATGAACACGATGCCGTGTTGCTCGACCGCTTCCAGTGCCTTGGCCTTCAACTCTTCTTCGTTGACCAGGCGACCGGCTTCTTCGTCGCGCACCAGTTTCAGCGCTTCCTTGACCTTGATCTTGCGGCTCTTGCGTTTGCCCTTGCCCATATTGGCGAACAGGCTCTGCAACTGGTTGGTCATCTCTTCCATGCCCGGTGGCGCGGAAATATCGACACCGGTCACTTCGGCGACTTCGATTTCGATCTCTTTGTCATCCAGCTGACCTTCGCGCAGGCGCTTGCGGAACAGTTGGCGGGTGTTGGAGTCAGCGGACGATCCGGCGTCTTCGTTGCTGAAACCCATGCGTGCCGGTGGCAGCAGGGCGTCGAGGATGCGATCTTCGGCGGCGTCTTCGGCGCGGTGGCGAACCTTGGTCATTTCCTGTTCGCGCAGCAGCTTGATCGCCGCGTCGGCCAGGTCGCGAATGATCGATTCAACGTCGCGGCCGACATAGCCGACTTCGGTGAACTTGGTCGCTTCGACCTTGATGAACGGCGCGTTGGCCAGTTTCGCCAGACGACGGGCAATCTCGGTTTTACCGACACCGGTCGGGCCGATCATCAGGATGTTTTTTGGTGTGACTTCAACGCGCAGCTCTTCAGGCAGCTGCATCCGGCGCCAGCGGTTACGCAGCGCGATGGCGACGGCGCGCTTGGCATCGTCCTGGCCGATGATATGGCGATTGAGTTCGTGGACGATTTCACGGGGAGTCATGGACATAGTAATTGGCGGTCCTCAGGTAAAAGTGAGCCGTGGCGTGGTGGCCAAGACAGGCTTACTCAGCGAGGTCCTGCTCCTCAATGGTGAAGGTGTGGTTGGTGAATACACAGATGTCGCCGGCGATGCCGAGGGCGGTTTCGACGATTTCCCGGGCTGACAAGTCGGTTTTCTTCAGCAGCGCGCTGGCGGCAGCCTGGGCGTAACCGCCACCGGAACCCATGGCGATCAGACCTTCTTCAGGTTCGACCACGTCGCCGTTGCCGGTGATGATCAGAGAAGCGTCTTTGTTCGCGACCGCGAGCATGGCCTCGAGGCGGCTGAGGGAGCGGTCAGTGCGCCATTCTTTGGCGAGTTCGACAGCGGCGCGAACCAGGTGGCCCTGATGTTTCTCAAGCTGGCCTTCGAAGCGCTCGAAGAGGGTGAAGGCGTCAGCGGTGGCCCCGGCAAAACCGGCGATCACCTGGCCGTGGTACAGGCGGCGAACTTTCTTCGCGTTGCCTTTCATCACGGTATTGCCCAGAGAAACCTGGCCGTCGCCGCCCATGACGACTTTGCCGTGGCGGCGAACTGAAACGATGGTGGTCAAGGGAGAGTCTCCACGCAGCGGGGCGAAAATGCCTTATGCCAACTCATATGGGGGTGGTGGAGAGGATTTCAACTGCAGGAAGGGAGAGGGGACGAGCGGTGTGTCAGTGGCAAAGAAGGGGACGGGTGAGTTCCTGTGGCGAGGGAGCTTGCTCCCGCTCGGCTGCGAAGCAGTCGTAAACCCAGCCTCCGCGGTCCGTCTGACGGATCGCGGTGGCCGGATTTGGGAGTGCTGCGCACTCCAGCGGGAGCAAGCTCCCTCGCCACAAAAGCAGGCTGTTTATTGATCGTTCCCACGCTCTGCGTGGGAATGCCTCAAGGGACGCTCCGCGTTCCAGCTCTGGAAAGGACGCGGAGCGTCCCGGGCTGCATTCCTTTGCTGCGTGTGGGAGCGATCATGAAGGGTTAGCGGCTTTGGCGTTGTTGTAACAACAGGTTGCTGAATCCGCTGCCGGCCAGTTGTTTCTGGGCGGTGGTCAGTTGTTCGCGATTACTGAACGGACCAACCAGCACCCGATACCAGGTTTCGTCCTTCACGGTGCCGGATTCAACCGCTACCGCCTGACCGAGCAGGATGATTTGGGCCCGAACCTTGTCCGCATCAGCTTCCTTGCGGAACGAACCGGCCTGCAGGAAGAACTTGGTCACCGGCGCCGCTTTGGACACCGGTGGCGCTGGCGGCGGGGTAATCCCGGCCAGGGCGGCCTGAGCCCGTGCGGTATCGATCTTCGCCGCTTGCTCGGGCGTAACCGGTGTCGTCGGAATGGCCGGCACTTGCGGCGTCGGCAGGGTTTTCTCCGGCACGGCATCCGGCGGCACGATGACTTCCGATTCCGGCAGCAACGTGTAGAAGTCGTACTTCGGCTTCACCGGTTGCGTCGGGCTCGGCGGGGTCTTGTTGGCCTCGGCGATCTTGGCTTTCTGCTGCTCGACCTTCTCGCGCTTGACGCTCTCGCTACCCTTGCCCGGTTCCAGTTTCATCAGGAACACCAGAAAAGCGCCGACCGTCAGGCCGATGGCCATCCACAGCCAACCCGGGATCGGTTGCTTTGCAGGAGCTTGGTAACGGCTGGCGCCACGCTTGGGTGCTGGTTTTTTCTTGGCAGCCAACTTACATACGCTCCAGAGTTTCCAGACCCAAGAGTTCCAGGCCTTGCTTGAGAGTGCGACCGGTCAGCGCGGCGAGGCGCAGGCGGCTCTGCATTTGTGCCGGGGTCTCGGCGCTGAGGATCGGGCAGTTCTCGTAGAAACTGGAGAACAGGCCGGCGACATCGTACAGGTAGGTGCACAAGATGTGCGGCGTGCCTTTGTCGGACACGTTGTTCAGCACTTCGCCGAACTGCGCGAGCTTCGCCGCCAGTTCGTGTTCGTGCGGGGCTTCGAGGACGATCTGGCCTTCGACTTCGCTGAAGTCCTTGCCGAGTTTGCGGAACACGCCGGCCACGCGGGTGTAGGCGTACAGCAGGTACGGTGCGGTGTTGCCTTCGAAGTTCAGCATCAGGTCGAAGTTGAAGCTGTAGTCGCTGGTGCGATGCTTGGACAGGTCGGCGTATTTCACCGCGCCAATGCCCACGACCTTGGCGATGTTGCGCAGTTCGTCTTCGGCAAGTTCCGGGTTCTTTTCTTTCACCAGGTTGTAGGCACGCTCCTGGGCTTCGGTCAGCAGGTCGATCAGCTTCACGGTGCCGCCGTCACGGGTCTTGAACGGACGGCCATCGGCGCCGTTCATGGTGCCGAAGCCCATGTGTTCCATTTCCATCGGGTGCGTCACGAAGCCGGCCAGGCGCGCGACCTGGAACACTTGCTGGAAGTGCAGGGCCTGGCGCTGGTCGACGAAGTACAGCGCACGATCGGCCTTCAGCACACCGCTGCGGTAACGCACGGCCGCCAGGTCGGTGGTGGCGTAGAGGTAACCGCCGTCAGCCTTGACGATGATCACCGGCAGCGGGTCGCCGTCGGCGTTCTTGAACTCGTCGAGGAACACGCACTGGGCGCCGTTGCTTTCGACCAGCAGGCCGGCGGCCTTGAGGTCGTTGACTACGTTGATCAGGTCGTCGTTGTAGGCGCTTTCGCCCATCACGTCAGCCATGGTCAGTTTGACGTTCAGCAGTTCGTAGATTTTCTGGCAGTGCGACAGCGAGATGTCTTTGAACTTGGTCCACAGCGCCAGGCAGTCCGGGTCGCCGGCTTGCAGCTTGACCACCAGGCCACGGGCGCGATCGGCGAATTCTTCGGATTCGTCGAAGCGTTGCTTGGCGGCGCGGTAGAAGTTTTCCAGGTCCGACAGCTCGTCGCTGGTGATCGGGTTTTCCTGCAGATACGCCATCAGCATGCCGAACTGGGTGCCCCAGTCGCCAACGTGGTTCTGACGGATCACTTCGTCGCCGAGGAATTCCAGGACCCGCGCCACGCCGTCGCCGATGATGGTCGAGCGCAAGTGGCCGACGTGCATCTCTTTGGCCAGGTTCGGTGCCGACAGGTCGACGACAGTGCGCTGCACCGGACCCGCCTTGCGCACGCCGATAAGGGCATCGGCCAGGGCGGCGTCCAGGCGAGTGGCCAGGGCCTGGGTGTTCTGGAAGAAGTTCAGGAAACCGGGACCGGCGATTTCGGTCTTGGTGACATTTTCGTCAGTCGGCAGCGCGGCGATGATTTTCTCGGCCAGGTCGCGCGGCTTCATGCCCGCAGGCTTGGCCAGCATCATGGCGATGTTGCTGGCGAAATCGCCGTGAGTCTTGTCGCGGGAGTTTTCCACCTGGATCGCCGGCGACAGGCCTTCAGGCAACACACCTTCGTTGACGAGTTGGGTGATGGCTTGTTGGATCAGCTGGCGAATGGTGTCTTTCATGGTGTTCTCTTTCGACCGCAAGCGCGGCGGCGCCTGGATGCGCTAGTGGAAAAACTGGGCATTATCCGTTGCGAAGACGGGCTTGCCAACTATAGCGGGCAGGTTATGGATATGTGGTGACAAATCGACCGCTATCGCGGGCAAGCCCGCTCCCACAGGGTAAGTGGTATGACGTAGAGCAAGTGAACAACGCAGATCCCTGTGGGAGCCGGGCTTGCCCGCGATAGCGATCTTGAATTCAATACAAATCGACCGGATCCACATCCAGCGACCAGCGCACCGCCCGCCCACTCGGCATCTGCTCCAACACCAGCAACCAACTGCTCAGCAATCGATGCAGCGGCGCCCTGGCCGTGGCTTGCAGCAACAACTGCGCGCGATAACGCCCGGCCCGGCGCTCCATCGGTGCCGGCACTGGCCCCAGCAACTCAATCCCGGTCAGATTCTGCTCGGCCAGCAAACGCTCGGCCTCGCTGCACGCTTCATCGAGGAAGCCTTCGGCCTGCCCCGGTTTATGCGCTTCGGCCCGCAGCAGTGCGAGATGCGCAAACGGCGGAAGCCCTGCGGAGCGGCGTTCGCTCAACGCCTGTTCGGCAAAGGCGAAATAGCCCTGTTCGGTCAGTTGCACCAGCAGCGGATGGTCGGCCAGGTGCGTCTGGATAATCACTTTGCCCGGCTCTTCAGCCCGGCCCGCACGCCCGGCCACCTGGACGATCAACTGCGCCATGCGCTCGCTGGCGCGGAAGTCGCCGGAGAACAGCCCGCCGTCGGCATCGAGAATCGATACCAGCGTCACCCGTGGAAAGTGGTGCCCTTTGGCAAGCATTTGCGTGCCGACCAAAATGCACGGCTGGCCTTTCTGAATGGTCGTGAACAGCTGATTCATCGCGTCTTTACGCGAAGTGCTATCGCGGTCGACCCGCAGCACCGGGACGTCCGGAAACAAAATCCCCAACCGTTCTTCGGCGCGTTCGGTGCCGGCGCCGACTGGTCGCAAATCGACCTTGCCGCATTTCGGGCAATGCCGAGGAACGCGTTCGACGTAGCCGCAATGGTGGCAGCGCAGTTCGCCGGAGCGCTGGTGCACGGTCATGCGCGCATCGCAGCGCTGACACTCGGACATCCAGCCACAGTCGTGACAGAGCAAGGTCGGGGCAAAACCGCGACGGTTGAGGAACACCAACACTTGTTGTCCGGCGGCCAGCGTCTGGCCGATGGCCTGCTGCATCGGCCCGGAAATGCCGCTGTCCAGTGGACGACTTTTCACGTCCAGGCGCAGGAATCGCGGCTGCTTGGCGCCGCCGGCGCGCTCATTCAGGCGTAAGAGCCCGTATCGACCGGTGTAGGCGTTGTGCAGGCTTTCCAGCGAAGGCGTGGCGGAGCCGAGGACAATCGGGATGTTTTCCTGGCGTGCGCGCACCAATGCCAGGTCGCGGGCGTGATAGCGCAGGCCTTCCTGCTGTTTATAGGAACCGTCGTGCTCTTCATCGATGATGATCAGGCCGGGGTTCTTCATCGGCGTGAACAGCGCCGAGCGGGTGCCGATAATGATGTCGGCGTCACCGTCCCGGGCGGCGAGCCAGGCTTCGAGGCGCTCGCGGTCATTGACCGCCGAGTGGATCAGCGCGATGCGCGCATTGAAACGCTGCTCGAAGCGCGCCAGGGTCTGCGGGCCGAGGTTGATTTCCGGGATCAGTACCAGCGCTTGTTTACCGGCCTCGAGGGTTTCGCGGATCAACTGCAAATAGACTTCGGTCTTGCCGCTGCCGGTGACGCCGGCCAGCAGGAATGCGTGATAACTGTCGAAGCCTGCGCGAATCGCCTCATAGGCCGCACGTTGCTCCGGGTTGAGCGGCAGTTCCGGCTGCGCCAGCCAGTGTTCGTGGCGGGCGTCGGGGGCGTGCTTGCGGATTTCGACTTGCACCAGATCCTTGGCCAGCAGCAAATCCAGGCTGTCCTTGCTCAACATCAGTTTGCTCAACAACTGATGGGCGACACCGTGGGGATGCTGGGCCAGGGTCGCCAGGGCCTCACGTTGACGCGGGGCGCGAGCGATGCGCGGATCATCGAGGCTGGCGCCGGGTGCGGCGGACCAGAAGCGTTCCTGCCGTGCTTCGGCCAGTTCACCCTGACGCAGCAACACCGGCAGCGCCCAGCTCAAAGTGTCGCCGAGGCTGTGCTGGTAATACTGAGACGTCCACAGGCACAGCTTGAACAGCGCTGGCGGCAGGGGCGGTGTGGCATCGAGCAGGGCCAGGGCCGGCTTGAGCTTTTCTACCGGCACTTCACTGGTGTCGGTGACCTCCACCAGAATCCCGATCATCTCCCGTCGGCCGAACGGCACCCGCAGGCGCATGCCAGGTTGCAACTGGGCACGCAGGACTCCGGCCGGGGCACGGTAATCGAACAGACGGCGCAGCGGCGAAGGCAGGGCGAGGCGCAAAATGGCGTCGGGCACGCGGGGGATTCTCTCTGGGCGGGCAGTAAGAAAGGCTGAGCGCAATCCCTGTGGGAGCGGGCTTGCCCGCGAAGAGGCCTATAAAGTCGGCATCTTCATTGACTGTCAGGACGCTTTCGCGAGCAAGCCCGCTCCCACAGGTCTGCGTGCAGATGATCAGCATTTGGGGCGCGAGCCTAGCAGACGGTCGGTGTAAGGGACAGCTTGCGTGATCGCGAAGGTCTGGTAGAATCCGCGGCCTAATTATGTGCGGTATTCAACAATAGTGTTGAGTGGCGGCACACTAGCCTGAGGAATACACCATGAAAGCCGATATCCATCCAGCGTACGAAACCATCGAAGTAACTTGCAGCTGCGGCAACAAGTTCGAAACTCGTTCGAACCTGTGCAAGCCACTGGGTACTGACGTATGCAACGAGTGCCACCCGTTCTACACCGGTAAGCAGAAGACTCTGGATACTGGCGGCCGTGTACAGCGCTTCGCAGACCGTTTCGGTGCTTTCGGCAAGAAACCTGCTGCTGCAGCAGAGTAAGGTTGCAAAGCCCCATGGGCTTTACCTTGCTGATGAAAAAGGCGTCCCTCGCGGGCGCCTTTTTTGTGTCTGCGATTTGGCTTTCCGGTGCCCAGGCCTTCTGCCCGGCGCCGAGCGGGCTGTCATCCGTTGTGGTGCAGCGGGTGGTGGATGGTGACACGCTGCGCCTGAGCGATGGCCGCAGCGTGCGCATGATCGGTTTGAATACGCCGGAGCTGGGCAAGAAAGGCCGTTCCGACGAGCCGTTCGCCGTGGCGGCACGCCAACGCCTGGAAGCGCTGGTGGCTGCCAATGATGGGCGGGTCGGTTTGCTGCCCGGTAAAGAAAGCAAAGACCATTACGGCCGAACCTTGGCCCATGTCTACGGTGCCGATGGCGCCAACCTTGAAGCGCAGATGCTTGCTGAAGGGCTCGGTTTCCTGGTGGCGGTCGCGCCGAATGTCGATCTGGTCGACTGCCAGCAAGCGGCGGAACACAGTGCCCGTCGGGCCGGACTCGGGTTGTGGCGTCAATCCCCTGTGCTGAAAGCGGAGCAGATCAACACGTCCGGATTCGCGGTGCTCAGCGGCCGTGTGAGCAAGGTTCAGCGCAATCGCGGCGGGATTTGGATCGAGTTGCAGGATTCGGTTGTATTGCGCGTTGCACCCAATTTGCTGGGGCAGTTCGATGTGGCGAATCTCGAGCGGCTGAAGGGCAGGCAGATCGAGGCCCGTGGTTGGGTGCTGGATCGCTCGCGGCGTGGCGGACTGAAAGAAGGGCAGGCGCGCTGGCTTTTGCCCTTGACCGACCCGGCGATGCTTCAGCTGGCGCAGTGATAAAAAATTGTAGACATTTTTTCTGTCGATTGTGAACAGTCAATCCCTTGTGTTCCGCGGCTCTTGGTCCAAAGTCGTAGGGCCGGGCGCTTGACAGGGGTGACTGGTCAGTCTTGTGAGGACTTTGCGAGGCGAGTATCCTCGGCGGTCCGTCTGTCCAACAGTAAAAAGCGGAATGCCCCTATGTCTGATCTGAAAACTGCCGCTCTCGAATATCACGCCCATCCCCGTCCAGGGAAGCTGAGTGTCGAGCTCACCAAGGCCACCGCTACCGCCCGCGACCTGTCGCTGGCCTACAGCCCCGGCGTAGCCGAACCAGTACGCGAAATCGCCCGCGATCCTGAACTGGCCTACAAATACACCGGCAAAGGCAACCTGGTTGCAGTCATTTCCGATGGCACCGCAATTCTCGGCCTGGGTAACCTTGGCCCATTGGCTTCCAAGCCAGTCATGGAAGGTAAAGGCGTGCTGTTCAAGCGCTTCGCCGGCATCGACGTTTTCGACATCGAAGTCGACTCCGAAAGCCCGCAAGCCTTCATCGACACCGTCAAGCGTATCTCCATCACCTTCGGTGGCATCAATCTGGAAGACATCAAGGCACCTGAGTGCTTTGAGATCGAACGTGCTCTGATCGAGCAGTGCGACATTCCGGTATTCCACGATGACCAGCACGGCACCGCGATCGTTACTGCGGCCGGCATGATCAACGCCCTGGAAATCGCTGGCAAAACCCTCGCCGACGCCAAGATCGTCTGCCTGGGCGCCGGTGCTGCCGCCATCTCCTGCATGAAACTGCTGGTGAGCATGGGTGCCAACATCGAAAACATCTTCATGGTTGACCGTACCGGCGTGATCCACTCCGGCCGTGACGACCTGAACCAGTACAAGGCTGTTTTCGCTCACTCGACTGAAAAACGCACGCTGGCCGATGCCCTGAAAGGCGCGGACGTGTTCGTGGGCCTGTCCGGCCCGAACCTGCTGAGCGCTGAAGGCCTGAAGTCCATGGCGGCCAACCCGATCGTGTTCGCGTGCTCCAACCCTGATCCGGAAATCGCCCCGGAACTGGCTCACGCCACCCGTGACGATGTGATCATGGCCACCGGCCGTTCGGACTACCCGAACCAGGTCAACAACGTGCTGGGCTTCCCGTTCATCTTCCGTGGTGCCCTGGACGTTCGCGCCAAGCGCATCAACGAAGAAATGAAAGTGGCTGCGGCCAACGCCCTTCGTGAACTGGCCAAACTGCCGGTTCCACAGGAAGTGTGCGACGCCTACGGCGGCATCAAGCTGGAATTCGGTCGTGAGTACATCATTCCGAAACCAATGGATGCCCGCCTGATCACCGTGATCTCCGATGCCGTGGCCAAGGCTGCAATCGAGACCGGCGTAGCGACCCTGCCGTATCCGAAGAACTACCCGCTGAAAAGCGTGGATGACGTGTTCAACGGCTAAGTCGTTGTAGCGCTTCAACCCAAAGCCCCGGCTCTTGCGAGTCGGGGCTTTTTTATGTCTGAGGGTCGCCGATCGTTCCCACGCTCTGCGTGGGATGCAGCCCGGGACGCTCCGCGTCCCTTTCCAGAGCTGGAACGCAGAGCGTCCCTTGAGGCATTCCCACGCAGAGCGTGGGAACGATCAGCCCCGCTCTTCTTTCGAAGTCGGGGCTTTTTGCAGCTCCAGGCGATCAGAACAAATCGATCGGCGCCGCTTCATCCGCTGGCAGTGGGCTTCCCGGCGCAATGCCGTTGCCCAGCTCGTTTGCCGACGGTGGCGTGTCTTCGGCCTTGAACAGCTCGAAGTAGGCGCCTGGCGTGCCTGGGCTGGCTGCACGGCCGCTGATCGGGTCGACTCGCAGACTGAGGATGCCTTCCGGCTCCGGCTGCGTGTGGGGCGGCAGGTCTTTGAGTGCGGCGCCCATGTAGCTCATCCAGATCGGCAGGGCGACGGTACCGCCGAACTCCTTGCGACCCAGGCTTTCAGGCTGGTCGAAACCGGTCCAGACCGTGGTCACATAATCGGCGTTGTACCCGGAGAACCAGGCATCCTTGGACTCGTTGGTGGTACCGGTCTTGCCCGCAATGTCGCTACGGCCCAAGGCCAGGGCGCGGCGGCCGGTGCCGAGTTTGATGACGTCCTCGAGCATGCTGTTGAGGATGTAAGTGGTGCGGCCATCGACGATGCGCTCGGCCACGGCCGGCGTTTGTGGTGCTGGCTGTGCGGTCAGCGCTTCGCCGGGGGTGGCGCTGACGGTGAAGGCGTTGGCCGCGACAGGGGCAGCGATACCGTCGGTGACGACGTTGCCTTTGGGGACGCTCGGCGGGTTGGCGACGAACAGCGTGTCGCCATTGCGGCTTTCGATCTTGTCGATGATGTAGGGGGTGATCTTGTAGCCGCCGTTGGCGAAAGTGCTCCAGCCGGTAGCGATTTCCATTGGCGTCAGCGTCGCGGTGCCCAGGGCCAGGGACAGGTTGCGTGGCAGGTCCTGCTTGTTGAAGCCGAACTTGCTGATGTAGTCGATGGTGCGGTCAACGCCCAGCGCTTGCAGCAAGCGGATCGACACCAGGTTGCGCGACTTGTAGAGCGCCTCGCGCATGCGGATCGGGCCGAGGAAGGTGTTGGTATCGTTCTTTGGGCGCCAGACTTTGTCCAGGTACTCGTCGACGAACACGATCGGTGCGTCGTTCACCAGGCTGGCGGCGGTGTAGCCGTTATCCAGCGCTGCACTGTAGACGAACGGCTTGAAGCTCGAGCCCGGCTGGCGCTTGGCCTGCATGGCGCGGTTGTAGTTGCTCTGTTCGAAGGCGAAGCCGCCGACCAGGGAACGAATTGCACCGTTCTGCGGATCGAGGGAAACCAGGGCGCCCTGAACCTGTGGGATCTGACTGAATTTCAGCGAGTTGTCTGGCTGGCGCTGCACACGAATCAGGTCGCCGACCTGGGCGACGTCCGAAGGCTGTTTCGGGTTGGCGCCCATGCTGTTGGTGTTGAGGAACGGCCGCGCCCATTTCATGGTGTCCCAGCTGACATGTTCCTCACCGGTACGGGTCAGCACTTGCAGGCCGGTCTTGTCGACCTGGGTGACGATGGCGGGCTCAAGGCTGCTGATGGTGCGTTGCTTGGTCAGCTCGGTTGTCCAGGCCTCGCGAGTCTTGCCCGGCAGGCGCGACTCCGGTCCGCGATAACCATGGCGCTGGTCGTAGGTCATCAACCCTTCATGGAGTGCGGTGTTGGCCATTTCCTGCAGGTTGCTCGGCACCGTGGTGGTGACGCGGAAACCCTCGGTATAGGCGTCGCTGCCATAACGGCCGACCATTTCGGCGCGGGCCATTTCAGCGATGTACGGTGCGTTCACTTCCGGGGTCGGCACGTGATAACTGGCGTTCAGCGGTTCGTTGATCGCGGTCGTGTAGTCGGCTTCGGTGATTTTGCCGAGCTTGTACATGCGCCCAAGGATCCAGTCGCGTCGCTCCTTGCTGCGGGCCGGATTGGCCAGCGGGTTGAAGCGCGAAGGGGCTTTTGGCAGGCCGGCGATCATCGCCATCTGCGCCAGGCTGACATCACGAATCGACTTGCCGTAGTAAACCTGCGCGGCGGCCTCGATGCCATAAGCACGGTTGCCCAGATAGATCTTGTTGACGTACAACTCGAGAATCTCGTCCTTGGTCAACTGCCGTTCAATCTGCAGGGCCAGGAGAATTTCAGTGGTTTTGCGCGAGAAGCTGCGTTCGCTGGTCAGGAAGAAATTCTTCGCCACCTGCATGGTGATGGTGCTGCCACCGGACTGAATGTGTCCGCTTTTTATCAACTGGGTGGCCGCGCGCATCAGGCTGCCAGGATCGACACCGTAATGATTGGCGAAGTTGTCGTCTTCAGCACTTAGTAACGCATTAATGAAATTGGGCGGAATGTCGGCGAACCGGATCGGTGTGCGGCGCATTTCGCCAAATTCTGCGATCAGCTTGTTGTCGCTGCTGTAGACCCGCAAAGGAATCTGCAACTGGATGCTTCTCAGAGCCTCCACGGATGGTAATCCCGGACTAAGGTAGAGAAAGGCGCCGCTAAGACCGAGGAGCAGTCCGCAGAAAACGGCGACGATGGACCAACCGAAAAATTTCAGCAGACGAATCAAGGCTTTTGGACATCCAGGGCAAAGAATGAATTAGGCATCAGGGTTCAGATAAACAGGAAACGACCCGCACTTGAAGTAAAAACCGGAAAAAAGCGCTGGGCATTATAAGCATTTTTCCGGCGGGAGCGTGATTTGCGCTGCTGTCAAGACGGGTGGTTTGAACGCAATGGATATTACAGAGTCCGTAAGACACGGATAGTCATAGGGAATTGGTAGTGCTAGGACTCTTCAATAAGAAAGCCAATACGCTTCTGGGGATCGACATCAGCTCCACGTCGGTCAAGCTTCTGGAGCTAAGCCGCCAAGGCGACCGTTATCGGGTCGAGGCCTATGCGGTGGAACCTTTACCCACTAATGCGGTGGTCGAGAAAAATATCGCCGAGCTCGAAGGCGTAGGGCAGGCGCTCGCCCGCGTGTTGCTCAAGGCCAGGACCAACCTCAGGAACGTCGCCGTGGCCGTAGCCGGTTCGGCGGTGATTACCAAGACCATCGAGATGGACGCCGGTCTTTCCGACGACGAAATGGAAAACCAGCTGAAGATCGAGGCCGATCAATACATCCCTTATCCATTGGACGAAGTGGCCATCGACTTTGAGGTCCAGGGCGTTTCTGCGCGCAACCCCGAGCGGGTCAACGTGCTGCTGGCGGCCTGTCGCAAGGAAAACGTCGAGGTCCGGGAAGCGGCCCTGGCCCTGGCTGGCCTGACAGCTCGCGTGGTCGACGTGGAGGCCTATGCGCTGGAGCGTTCCTACGGATTGCTGGCGAGACAGCTGGCTGCCTCTCAGGAGCGTTTCACGGTAGCGGTGGTCGATATCGGCGCCACCATGACCACCCTGAGCGTGCTGCACCAGGGGCGGATCATCTACACCCGCGAGCAATTGTTCGGCGGTCGTCAACTCACGGAAGAAATCCAGCGACGCTATGGCCTGACCATCGAGCAGGCGGGGCTGGCGAAGAAACAGGGTGGTTTGCCGGACGATTACGTCATTGAGGTGTTACAGCCGTTTCGCGATGCGCTGGTGCAACAGGTGTCGCGTTCGTTGCAGTTTTTCTTCGCCTCCGGTCAGTACAGCTCGGTCGATCACATTCTGTTGGCTGGCGGTACCGCATCGGTCCCGGGGCTGGACCGCTTGATCGAGCAACGATTGGGTACGCCGACGCAAGTGGCCAACCCCTTTTCCGACATGACACTGAGCAGCAAGGTCAACGCCGGTGCCTTGGCCAGCGATGCGCCGGCACTGATGATCGCCTGCGGGCTGGCCCTCAGGAGTTTCGACTGATGGCACGGATCAATCTTTTACCCTGGCGCGAAGAGCTGCGTGAAGTGCGCCGCAAACGCTTTCTGCTGGCGCTGGTCGGTGTGATCGTAGGGGCTGTGGGTGCTGTGCTCATCGCGAACCAGGCCATCAGTGGCGCTATCGATCGGCAAGTGGCTCGAAACGATTACATCGGCAAACAGATTGCCGTGGTTGATGAGCGGATCAAACAGATCAGCGATTTGAAGGCGCGTCGCCAGCAACTGGTCGAGCGCATGCGCATCATCCAGGACCTGCAAGGCAACCGGCCGATCAGCGGACGTATTTTCGATCAGCTGGCGCGGACGCTGCCCGACGGCGTGTATTTCACTGAGGTGAACATGGCCGGCAAATCCTTGTCCATCACCGGAGCGGCCGAGTCCAACAATCGTGTCTCGGACCTGATGCGCAATCTGGATGCGTCCGATTGGTTCGATGCGCCCAGCCTCACGGAAGTCAAGGCGATGACCGCCGGTCAGCTGGATCAGGCCAACGTCTTTCAGCTGACCGTTCGTCAGACCCAGCCCGCCGCTGCGGAGGGCGGCAAATGAGGCTGTCTGACTGGTTCGAAAGCTTGCGCAAGATCGACATCAATGACCTGGACACCAATAACATGGGTTCCTGGCCGCCAGCCATCAAGGCACTGGCGGGTATCCTGCTCATGATGCTGGTGCTTTCGCTGGGCTACAGTTTTTCCATCAGCGACCTTCAGAGTCACCTCGAACTCAAGCGCGAGGAAGAGTCGGCCCTCAAGGAGCAATTCGCCAACAAGGCCCATATGGCGGCGAATCTGGAGCTGTATACGCAGCAGATGAAGGAAATGGAGAACTCCTTTGGCGTACTTCTGCGGCAATTGCCCAGCGACACCGAAGTGCCCGGCCTGCTGGAGGACATCACTCGCACCGGCCTGGGCAGTGGCCTGGAGTTCGAAGAGATCAAACTGCTACCGGAGAACACACAGCAGTTCTACATCGAGCTACCGATCCAGATCACCGTCACCGGCGCCTATCATGACCTGGCCACCTTCGTCAGCGGTGTCGCCGGGCTGCCCCGGATTGTCACCCTGCATGACTTTGACCTTGCACCGGCCAACCCGGAAGGTGGCTCGAAGTTGCGCATGAGAATCCTCGCCAAGACCTACCGCTACAACGACAAGGGGCTGCAAAAATGAGCCCGATTCGTTGCTTGTCGATGGTTGTGTTGGTCGCCGGCCTGGCCGGTTGCGGCGGCGACAATGATTTCAGCGACCTGGATGCCTACATGAACGAAATGCGGTTGCGTGCGCCCGGCAAGATTGAACCAACGCCGACATTTCGGTCTTACCCAACATTCACCTACAGCGCCGCCAACCTGCGAAGCCCGTTTTCCCGACAGATCAGAGTCGATCTGGCCGGCCAGAAACACGGCTCGCGAAACGTCAAACCTGATCCGAATCGGGTCAAGCAGTACCTCGAAGGTTTCAACATCGAGCAGTTTGAAATGGTCGGAACGATCGCCAATGCGACCGGTTCCTTCGCGCTGCTGCGCGGGGCGGGCGGGGTGCATCGGTTGAAAGTCGGCGATTACCTGGGGCGTAACGATGGGAGGATCGTCGCCATCAGTGGTTCGCAGGTCGATGTGGTCGAAATCGTTCCCGACGGCGAAGGCGCCTGGCTGGAGCGGCCGCGGACCATCCCTTTGAAAGAACACTCATAGTGGAACTCGAATAATGAACAGGATTTTCTCAACCTTCGGTACTTCGCTATGGATAGCGTTGCTGTCGCCGATGGTACTAGCGGCCAACCTTGAAGCGCTGGATGTTGCGGCGTTGCCGGGGGACCGCGTCGAGTTGAAGTTGTCGTTCGATGGGCCGCCACCGTCGCCTCAGGGTTACACCACGCAATCGCCGGCACGGATTGCGCTGGATCTGCCTGGTGTCGTCAGTCAGTTGAAAAGCAAAAATCGTGAACTGGGCGGCGGAAATGCCCGCAGCGCGACGGTGGTGCAAGCCAAGGACCGTGCGCGGCTGATCATCAATCTGACCCAGTTGACGCCTTACAACGCACGGGTCGAAGGCAACACGCTGTTGGTGGTCGTCGGGCAAGGCGCCAACAAAACGGCCTCCAGCCCGGCGCCCAAAACGCCGCGTGCAGCGACTGCAACGCCAGCCCCGGCGAAAGCCTATGCGCCGGCAGGCAAGGCCATCCGGGGTGTGGATTTCCAGCGCGGCACCCAGGGCGAAGGCAATGTGGTCATCGATCTGTCGGACCCTTCCATTGCCCCGGACATTCAGGAGCGCGACGGCAAGATCATTCTCGATTTCCCCAGGACCCGATTGCCTGAACCGTTACGTGTTCGTCTGGACGTCAAGGATTTCGCCACCCCGGTGCAGTTCGTCAACGCCAGCGCCACGGGCGATCGGGCCACGATCAGCATTGAACCCAGCGGCGCCTTCGATTATTCGACTTACCAGACCGACAACAAGCTGACCGTCAGCATCCGGCCGATGACCGCCGATGACTTGCAGAAACGCAACACCGAACGCTTCGCCTACACCGGTGAAAAGCTTTCGCTGAATTTCCAGGACATTGATGTGCGTTCGGTGCTGCAACTGATCGCCGATTTCACCAACCTCAATCTGGTGGCCAGCGACACGGTGCAGGGCGGTATCACCCTGCGCTTGCAGAACGTACCGTGGGATCAGGCGCTGGATCTGGTGTTGAAAACCAAGGGCCTGGATAAACGCAAGATCGGTAACGTTTTGCTGGTGGCGCCGGCCGATGAAATTGCCGCCCGCGAGCGTCAGGAACTGGAGTCGCAGAAGCAGATTGCTGACCTCGCGCCCCTGCGTCGCGAGCTGTTGCAAGTCAACTACGCCAAAGCTGCCGATATCGCCAAGCTGTTCCAGTCGGTCACCAGTGTCGAGTCGAAAGTCGACGAGCGGGGCTCGATCACCGTGGATGAGCGGACCAACAACATCATTGCCTACCAGACCCAGAACCGCCTCGACGAACTGCGCCGTATCGTCGCGCAACTGGATATCCCGGTGCGTCAGGTGATGATCGAAGCACGGATCGTCGAAGCCAACGTCGACTATGACAAAAGCCTCGGCGTGCGCTGGGGCGGATCGATCCAGAACAAGGGCAACTGGAACACCTCGGGTGTCAGTAATAGTGGGGCGAATGCTTCATCGACCATCGGTACGCCTGGCAGCACCAGCACCAACTCGCCATTCGTCGACCTGGGTGCCGCCGGCAATACCTCGGGGCTCGGGATCGCCTTCATCACCGACAATGTGTTGCTGGATCTCGAGCTGACGGCCATGGAGAAGACCGGCAACGGCGAAATCGTTTCGCAGCCCAAGGTGGTCACCTCGGACAAGGAAACCGCGAAAATCCTCAAGGGCACGGAGATTCCCTATCAGGAAGCCAGCTCCAGCGGCGCAACGTCGGTGTCGTTCAAGGAGGCCTCGCTGTCTCTGGAAGTGACGCCACAGATCACGCCGGACAACCGGATCATCATGGAGGTCAAGGTCACCAAGGACGAACCGGACTACCTGAACAAGGTGCAGGATGTGCCGCCGATCAAGAAAAACGAGGTCAATGCCAAGGTCCTGGTCAACGACGGCGAGACCATCGTCATTGGCGGGGTTTTCTCAAATACTCAGAGCAAGGTTGTAGATAAGGTGCCATTTCTCGGCGATGTGCCGTATCTTGGCCGCCTTTTCCGGCGTGACGTGGTTTCGGAGAAAAAATCCGAGCTGTTGGTGTTTCTCACACCGCGTATCATGAATAACCAGGCGATTGCTGTGAGTCGTTGATTCTGTGCGAAATTTGATTCTTGTTGGACCGATGGGGGCTGGAAAAAGCACCATCGGCCGGTTGCTGGCCAAAGAGCTGCGCCTGCCGTTCAAAGATTCCGATAAGGAAATTGAATTGCGCACGGGCGCCAATATCCCGTGGATCTTCGATAAGGAAGGCGAACCAGGCTTTCGTGACCGCGAGCAGGCGATGATTGCCGAGCTGTGCGGGTGCGACGGCGTGGTGCTGGCGACCGGTGGCGGCGCGGTGATGCGCGAGGCCAATCGCCGGGCGCTGCACGCCGGGGGGCGAGTGGTCTATCTGCATGCGTCTGTCGAGCAGCAAGTGGGCCGCACGTCCCGCGATCGCAATCGCCCCCTGTTGCGTACTGCCGATCCGGCCAAGACCCTTCGGGATCTGCTGGCGATCCGCGATCCGCTTTATCGGGAAATTGCCGATCTGGTGGTGGAAACCGATGAGCGGCCGCCGCGTATGGTCGTGCTCGATATTCTCGAACGCTTGCAGCAGCTACCTCCCCGTTAAAGCGCAGCGCGAAATGCGCTATCCTCGGCGTCCTGTCGTGGCCGCTCAAGGTTGTGGCAGATGGCTACCGAACGGCGTCACACCAGCAGACGCTGTGGACATACGTTAACTCAAGGCAGGACGCCTGATTCCATCTTCACTGTGGGGACACATGCAGACACTCAAGGTCGATCTAGGCGAGCGCAGCTACCCGATTCATATTGGCGAAGGTTTGTTGGATCAGCTGGAGCTGCTGGCCCCGCATATCCGTGGACGGCAAGTGGCGATCATCTCCAACGAGACCGTTGCGCCGCTCTATCTCGAGCGTCTGACCCGCAGCCTCGCGCAGTTCTCGGTGGTTTCCGTGGTATTGCCGGACGGTGAAGCGTTCAAGACCTGGGAAACCCTGCAACTGATTTTCGACGGATTGCTGACCGCGCGGCACGACCGCCGTACCACGGTCATCGCCCTCGGTGGTGGCGTGATTGGTGACATGGCCGGTTTTGCTGCCGCCTGCTATCAGCGTGGTGTCGATTTCATCCAGATCCCGACCACACTGTTGTCGCAAGTCGACTCCTCGGTAGGCGGCAAGACCGGGATCAACCATCCGTTGGGCAAGAACATGGTCGGCGCTTTCTATCAGCCGAACGTGGTGCTGATCGATACCGCGACCCTCAATACCCTGCCGGCCCGGGAACTCTCCGCCGGGCTTGCCGAGGTCATCAAATACGGGCTGATCTGCGACGAACCGTTTCTGACCTGGCTCGAAGAAAACGTCGATCGCCTGCGCGCCCTGGACCAGGTCGCCCTGACCTACGCCATCGAGCGCTCTTGCGCGGCCAAGGCTGCGGTGGTCGGTGCCGACGAGCGGGAGACCGGTGTTCGCGCCACGCTCAACCTGGGTCACACCTTCGGCCACGCCATCGAAACCCACATGGGCTATGGTGTCTGGCTACATGGTGAGGCGGTCGCTGCTGGCACCGTAATGGCCTTGGAAATGTCCACGCGCCTGGGCTGGATCAGCGAACAGGAACGCGATCGCGGCATTCGTCTGTTCCAGCGTGCCGGCCTGCCGGTTATCCCGCCAGAAGAGATGACTGAAGCCGATTTTCTCGAACACATGGCAATTGACAAGAAAGTGATCGACGGTCGTTTGCGCCTGGTGCTGCTGCGCCACATGGGCGAAGCGGTGGTGACCGACGATTATCCGAAAGAGGTTTTACAGGCCACGCTGGGAGCGGATTACCGCGCTCTGGCTCAGCTTAAAGGTTAATAAGATCCCGATGACTAGTTTGCACGCCGACGAGGCTTTCCTCGGCCATTACCAGTTGAGTCATGACCCTTTTTCTCCACGGGTGCCTGGCTTCAAATTCTTCCCGGCCCAGCGCAAACCGGTGCTGGGGCAACTGCATCACCTGGCACGCTACAGTCAGTTGTTGCTGGTCGTCACGGGCCCGCAAGGCAGTGGCAAGACGCTGTTGCGTCAGGCCTTGGTGGCCAGCACCAACAAACAGTCGGTGCAGAGCGTGGTGGTTTCCGCCCGTGGCGCCGGTGATGCGGCCGGCGTGCTGCGTCAGGTGGCCCAGGCGCTGAACGTCGCCCAGGCCGAGATCGGCGCGATTCTGGCCCAAGTGGTGCAACTTGCGTTGACGGGGCAGGAAGTCTATTTGCTGGTGGATGACGCCGAGCAGCTTGACGAATCCGCGCTGGAAGCCTTGCTGGCCCTGGCTGCCGGTGCACCGGAAGGTCGCCCGCATGTGTTCCTGTTCGGCGAGTCGTCGCTGATCGCTCAACTGGATGCGCTGAGCCTCGAGGAAGAGCGTTTCCACGTCATCGAGTTGCAGCCTTACACCGAAGAAGAAACCCGCGAGTATCTGGAACAGCGTCTCGAAGGCGCCGGCCGGGGTATCGAACTTTTCACCGCAGATCAGATCTCTGATATTCACGAAAGCTCCGACGGTTGGCCTGGCACCATCAACCAGGTTGCCCGCGATGCAATGATCGAAGCCATGATTGCCAGCCGCTCAGCGGTGAAGCGTCCAAGTATGGGGTTCAACATGCCGAAGAAACACGTATTGGCGATATCCGCCGTTGTCGTGGTCGCGGTAGCCGCCGCCTGGTTGATGCCGGGTCGCAGCAAGGCACCGACCACCGGCGCGCCTGCCAATGAACAGGCGCAACTGCCGCTCGGCCAGGGCACGCCACAACCTGACAGCGGCGGCGCGCCTGCCGTCGAATTCGCCGGTAACTCGCAGCCGATGCCATTGCCGCTGGTCGGCAACTCGCAGCCGGTCATGCGCGGTCCGCTGGCCGAAGCCGCCGGTGGCATCACCGAAGGCGATGACGGTGTGCCGGTCGAAGGTTCGAGCGCTACACCGCCGACCGTGACGACCACCGCGCCGCCTGCGGGCATCCAGCCTGGCCCGGCACCGGCACCTGCCGCCAAGCCTGTGCCTGCGCCGACTCAGGTCGCGACGGCCAAGCCAGTCCCGGTTGCGCCTGCCGTGAAGCCGGCTCCCGCTCCAGTGCCAGCCAAGCCAGCCGCCGCAGCCGCCAAGCCTGCCGAGAAACCAGCCACCGTGGCCAAGGCTGCCGGCGGCACCTGGTACTCAGCGCAAGCGCCGGGTAACTACGTGGTGCAGATCCTCGGCACCAGTTCCGAAGCGGCCGCGCAATCCTTCGTCAAGGAGCAGGGCGGCGAGTACCGTTATTTCAAGAAAGTCCTCAACGGCAAGCCGCTTTACGTCATCACCTACGGTAGCTTCGCCAACCGCGATGCAGCCGTTACCGCTATCAAGGCCTTGCCAGCGAAGGTTCAGGCTGGTAAACCTTGGCCTCGCACTGTCGCCAGCGTCCAACAGGAACTGGCAACAACTCGCTGAAGATTCGGCGGCCTTACCCAGGCCGCCTCTCCAAGCACCTCAAAATTTCTACAAGCGCATGCCGTCTCTACAGACCGCGTGCCTTGTGGTGTCTGCGTCACAGTAGTCTTTGAGTCGTTGCGGTCAAAATTAAAAAAGTTTTGACTAGCACAGCATATCGCTTTAAACCTTTCACAAATGCGACATAGATTTGCGACAGTTCGTCGTCAAATTTGTGAGCCTCCGTGTCGGTGTGTACAATGACCTCCCTTTTGCCCCCGCAAAGCTGGCGTACGTTCGGCGCGGATGGTAAGTGGTTGAATTGAAAAGAAATTTGCCTCGACAAGAGGCAGCCTGGTGAGAAAGTGTCTATGAAAGCAGGTCTGTACCAACCAGATGAATTCAAGGATAACTGCGGTTTCGGCCTGATAGCCCATATGCAGGGCGAGCCCAGTCATACCCTTTTGCAAACGGCCATCGAGGCCCTGACCTGCATGACCCACCGCGGTGGGATCAACGCCGACGGCAAGACCGGTGACGGTTGCGGTCTGCTGATTCAAAAGCCGGACGTGTTCCTGCGAGCCATCGCCCAGGAAACCTTCGGCGTCGAACTGCCCAAGCAATATGCAGTGGGCATGGTCTTCTTCAACCAGGACCCGGTCAAAGCCGAAGCCGCTCGCGAGAACATGAACCGCGAGATCCTCGCTGCTGGCCTGACCCTCGTCGGCTGGCGCAAAGTGCCGATCGACACCAGCGTCCTCGGTCGCCTGGCCCTTGAACGCCTGCCGCAGATCGAACAAGTGTTCATCGCCGGTGATGGCCTGAGCGATCAGGACATGGCCGTCAAGCTGTTCACCTCCCGTCGTCGCTCGTCCGTGGCCAACGCCGCCGACGCCGATCACTACGTCTGCAGCTTTTCGCACAAGACCATCATTTATAAAGGCCTGATGATGCCGGCGGATTTGACCGCCTTCTATCCAGACCTCAGCGACCAGCGCCTGCAGACCTCGATTTGCGTGTTCCACCAGCGCTTCTCGACCAACACCCTGCCGAAATGGCCGCTGGCCCAGCCGTTCCGCTTCCTCGCGCACAACGGCGAGATCAACACCATCACCGGTAACCGCAACTGGGCCGTGGCCCGTCGCACCAAGTTCACCAATGACCTGATGGACCTGGAAGAACTCGGCCCGCTGGTCAACCGTGTCGGTTCCGACTCCTCCAGCATGGACAACATGCTCGAGTTGATGGTCACCGGTGGCATCGACCTGTTCCGTGGCGTGCGGATGATCATTCCGCCTGCGTGGCAGAACGTCGAAACCATGGACCCGGACCTGCGTGCGTTCTACGAATACAACTCGATGCACATGGAGCCGTGGGACGGTCCGGCCGGCGTGGTCATGACCGACGGTCGCTACGCGGTGTGCCTGCTCGACCGTAACGGTCTGCGTCCGGCGCGTTGGGTCACCACCAAGAACGGTTTCATCACCCTGGCCTCGGAAATCGGTGTCTGGAACTACCAGCCTGAAGACGTGCTCGCCAAGGGCCGCGTTGGCCCGGGTCAGATCTTTGCCGTGGACACCGAAACCGGCCAGATTCTCGACACCGACGCCATCGACAACCGCTTGAAGTCCCGTCATCCGTACAAGCAATGGCTGCGCAAGAATGCCCTGCGCATCCAGGCGACCATGGAAGATAACGACCACGGTTCGGCGTTCTACGACGTTGACCAGCTCAAGCAGTACATGAAGATGTACCAGGTCACTTTCGAAGAACGTGATCAGGTGCTGCGTCCGCTCGGCGAGCAAGGCTACGAAGCCGTCGGCTCGATGGGCGACGATACGCCGATGGCCGTGCTGTCCCAGCGCGTGCGCACGCCGTACGACTATTTCCGCCAGCAATTCGCGCAGGTCACCAACCCGCCGATCGACCCGCTGCGTGAAGCCATCGTCATGTCGCTGGAGATCTGCCTCGGTGCCGAGCGCAATATCTTCCAGGAGTCGCCGGAACACGCCTCGCGCGTGATCCTCAGCTCGCCGGTCATTTCCCCGGCCAAGTGGCGCTCGCTGATGAACCTCGATCGTCCGGGCTTCGAGCGCACGATCATCGACCTCAATTACGACGAAAGCGTCGGCCTCGAAGCGGCGATCCGCAACGTGGCTGATCAGGCTGAAGAAGCCGTGCGCTCCGGTCGTACCCAGGTCGTGCTGAGTGACCGTCACATTGCCCCGGGCAAGTTGCCGATCCACGCCTCCCTGGCCACCGGGGCGGTGCACCATCGCCTGACCGAAAAAGGCCTGCGTTGCGACTCTAACATCCTCGTGGAAACCGCGACGGCTCGCGATCCGCACCACTTTGCCGTGTTGATCGGTTTCGGCGCCTCGGCGGTCTATCCGTTCCTGGCCTATGAAGTGCTGGGCGACCTGATCCGTACCGGTGAAGTGCTGGGCGACCTCTATGAGGTGTTCAAGAACTACCGCAAAGGCATCACCAAAGGCCTGTTGAAGATCCTGTCGAAGATGGGTATCTCGACCATCACTTCGTACCGCGGTGCGCAGCTGTTCGAGGCCATCGGCCTGTCCGAAGAAGTCTGCGAGCTGAGCTTCCGTGGCGTGCCAAGCCGCATCAAAGGTGCGCGTTTCGTCGACATCGAAGCCGAGCAGAAAGCCCTGGCGGCCGAAGCCTGGAGCCCGCGCAAGCCAATCCAGCAGGGTGGTTTGCTGAAGTTCGTCCACGGTGGCGAATATCACGCGTACAACCCGGACGTGGTCAACACCCTGCAAGCCGCTGTGCAGCAGGGCGACTACAGCAAGTTCAAGGAATACACGGCGCTGGTGGACAACCGTCCGGTGTCGATGATCCGTGACATGTTCAAAGTCAAAACCCTGGACACGCCGCTGGACATCAGCGAGATCGAACCGCTGGAATCAGTGCTCAAGCGCTTTGACTCTGCGGGCATCTCCCTCGGCGCCTTGTCGCCGGAAGCTCACGAAGCCCTCGCCGAAGCGATGAACCGCCTCGGTGCGCGTTCCAACTCCGGCGAAGGCGGCGAAGACCCGGCGCGTTACGGCACCATCAAGAGCTCGAAAATCAAACAAGTCGCGACTGGTCGTTTCGGTGTGACCCCGGAATACCTGGTCAACGCTGAAGTGCTGCAGATCAAAGTCGCTCAGGGCGCCAAGCCCGGCGAAGGTGGTCAGCTGCCCGGCGGCAAGGTCAACGGTCTGATCGCCAAGCTGCGGTACGCAGTGCCGGGCGTGACCCTGATCTCGCCTCCACCGCACCACGACATCTACTCGATCGAAGACTTGTCGCAGCTGATTTTCGACCTGAAACAAGTCAACCCGAAGGCGCTGGTCTCGGTGAAGCTGGTTGCAGAAGCGGGCGTCGGCACCATCGCTGCCGGTGTGGCCAAGGCCTACGCGGACTTGATCACCATTTCCGGCTACGACGGCGGTACCGGTGCATCGCCGCTGACCTCGATCAAATACGCGGGCGCCCCGTGGGAACTCGGCCTGGCCGAAACCCACCAGACCCTGCGCGGCAACGATCTGCGCGGCAAAGTGCGGGTACAAACCGACGGTGGCCTGAAAACCGGCCTCGACGTGATCAAGGCAGCGATCCTCGGCGCTGAAAGCTTCGGCTTCGGCACCGCGCCAATGATCGCCCTTGGCTGCAAATACCTGCGCATCTGTCACCTGAACAACTGCGCCACCGGCGTCGCGACTCAGAACGAGAAGCTGCGCAAGGATCACTACATCGGGACCGTCGACATGGTGGTGAATTTCTTCACCTACGTCGCCGAAGAAACCCGTGAGTGGCTGGCCAAGCTGGGCGTGCGCTCCCTCGAAGAGCTGATCGGTCGTACCGATCTGCTGGACATCCTCGAAGGCCAGACCGCCAAGCAGCAACACCTGGACCTGACGCCGTTGCTGGGCAGCGATCACATCCCGGCAGACAAGCCTCAGTTCTGCCAGGTCGACCGCAACCCACCGTTCGACAAAGGCCTGCTGGCCGAGAAAATGGTCGAGATGGCCACCTCGGCCATCAACGACATGAGCGGCGCCGATTTCGCGCTGGATATCTGCAACTGCGACCGTTCGATCGGCGCGCGGATCTCCGGTGAAATCGCTCGCAAGCATGGCAACCAAGGCATGGCGAATGCGCCGATCACCTTCCGCTTCAAAGGGACGGCCGGTCAGAGCTTCGGTGTGTGGAACGCTGGCGGCCTGAACATGTACCTGGAAGGCGACGCCAACGACTACGTCGGCAAAGGCATGACCGGCGGCAAACTGGTCATCGTTCCGCCCAAGGGCAGCGTCTACAAGACTCAGGACAGTGCCATCATCGGCAACACCTGCCTGTACGGCGCCACTGGCGGCAAGCTGTTCGCCGCCGGTACCGCAGGCGAGCGTTTCGCGGTGCGTAACTCCGGTGCTCACACGGTTGTGGAAGGCACGGGCGATCACTGCTGCGAGTACATGACCGGTGGTTTCGTCTGCGTATTGGGCAAGACCGGTTACAACTTCGGCTCAGGCATGACCGGCGGTTTCGCCTACGTGCTCGACCAGGACAACTCCTTCGTTGACCGGGTCAACCACGAACTGGTGGAAATCCAGCGGATCAGCGGTGAGGCGATGGAAGCCTATCGCAGCCACCTGCAACGCGTGCTGAACGAATACGTCGAGGAAACCGACAGCGAGTGGGGTCGTAACCTCGCTGAAAACCTCGATGACTATCTGCGCCGTTTCTGGCTGGTCAAGCCCAAGGCTGCCAACCTGAAATCGTTGCTTTCCAGCACCCGTGCCAACCCGCAGTGATATGCGCCTGAAGAGTTTGATGAGGTTTTAACAATGGCTGAACGTCTGAATAACGACTTCCAGTTCATCGATGTCGGGCGCAAGGATCCGAAGAAGAAACTGTTGCGTCAACGCAAGAAAGAGTTCGTGGAGATCTACGAACCCTTCAAACCCCAGCACTCGGCCGATCAGGCCCACCGCTGCCTGGGTTGCGGTAACCCGTATTGCGAATGGAAGTGCCCGGTGCACAACTTCATTCCGAACTGGCTGAAGCTGGTGGCCGAGGGCAACATCCTCCAGGCCGCCGAGCTGTCGCACCAGACCAACACCCTGCCGGAAGTCTGTGGCCGGGTGTGCCCGCAGGATCGTCTGTGCGAGGGTGCCTGCACCCTTAACGACGGCTTCGGCGCGGTGACCATCGGTTCGGTCGAGAAGTACATCACCGACACCGCGTTCGCCATGGGCTGGCGTCCGGACATGTCCAAGGTCATACCGACCGGCAAGCGTGTTGCGGTGATCGGCGCAGGCCCGGCAGGCCTGGGCTGTGCCGACGTGCTGGTACGCGGCGGCGTGACCCCGGTGGTGTTCGACAAGAACCCGGAAATCGGCGGCTTGCTGACCTTCGGCATCCCCGAGTTCAAGCTGGAAAAGACCGTGCTGAGCAATCGTCGCGAAGTCTTCACCGGCATGGGCATCGAGTTCCGTCTGAACACCGAAGTGGGCAAGGACGTGACCGTCGAGCAACTGCTCGAAGAATACGATGCCGTGTTCATGGGCATGGGTACCTACACCTACATGAAGGGTGGCTTTGCCGGTGAGGATTTGCCGGGCGTGCATGACGCGCTGGATTTCCTGATCGCCAACGTCAACCGCAACCTGGGCTTTGAAAAATCGCCGGAAGATTTCGTCGACATGAAAGGCAAGAAGGTGGTGGTACTGGGTGGCGGCGACACGGCGATGGACTGCAACCGTACGTCGATTCGCCAGGGCGCCAAGTCGGTGACCTGCGCTTATCGTCGTGACGAAGCGAACATGCCGGGCTCGCGCAAAGAGGTGAAGAACGCCAAGGAAGAAGGCGTGAAATTCCTCTACAACCGCCAGCCGATCGCGATCGTCGGTGAAGACCGTGTCGAAGGCGTGAAGGTGGTCGAGACCCGTCTCGGCGAACCGGACGCCCGTGGCCGTCGCAGCCCCGAGCCGATCCCGGGTTCCGAAGAGATCATCCCGGCTGATGCCGTGGTCATTGCGTTCGGTTTCCGTCCAAGCCCGGCGTCGTGGTTCGAACAGCACAGCATCCAGACCGACAGCCAGGGCCGCGTCGTGGCCCCGGAGCAAGGTCAGTACAAGCATCAGACCAGCAACCCGAAAATCTTCGCCGGTGGTGATATGGTTCGCGGTTCTGACCTGGTGGTGACGGCGATCTTCGAAGGCCGCAATGCCGCCGAAGGGATCCTGGATTATCTGGGCGTTTAACCCCGATCCTGAACTGAAATGCAGTAACCCTGTGGGAGCGAGCCTGCTCGCGATAGCGGTGAATCAGTCACCAGATGTACTGACTGACACTCCGCTATCGCGAGCAGGCTCACTCCCACAGTCGTTTTATGGTGTGGCGAAGACAGTGTTCCACCGCGACAAATTGACCCGATAGACAAAAGGCTGACCTGCAACCGTGCCTTTTGCGTCGCGCTCTGAGAAAATGCCCGCACTTTTTTTCCGGATGCCGACATGACTGCCCTGAAGAACGACCGTTTCCTTCGCGCCCTGCTCAAGCAACCCGTAGACGTCACCCCCGTGTGGATGATGCGTCAGGCCGGTCGCTACCTGCCGGAATACCGCGCCAGCCGTGCCAAGGCCGGCGACTTCATGAGCCTGTGCATGAACCCGGAGTTCGCTTGCGAAGTCACGATGCAGCCGCTCGACCGCTACCCACAACTGGACGCGGCGATCCTGTTCTCCGACATCCTGACCATTCCCGATGCCATGGGCCAAGGCCTGTACTTCGAAACCGGTGAAGGTCCGCGCTTCAAGAAAGTCATCAGCACGATGGCTGACATCGAAGCGCTGCCGATTCCTGATCCGCACAAAGACCTCGGCTACGTCATGGACGCGGTCAGCACCATCCGCCGCGAACTGAACGGCCGTGTGCCGCTGATCGGCTTCGCCGGCAGCCCATGGACCCTGGCCACCTACATGGTCGAAGGCGGCTCGTCGAAAGACTACCGCAAGACCAAAACCATGCTCTACGACAACCCGCAAGCCTTGCACCTGTTGCTGGACAAGCTCGCGCAGACGGTCACCAGCTACCTCAACGGCCAGATCATGGCCGGGGCGCAAGCGGTGCAGATCTTCGACAGTTGGGGTGGCAGCCTTTCGGCGGCGGCGTACCAGGAATTCTCCCTGGCCTACATGCGCAAAATCGTCAGGGGCCTGATCCGTGAACACGAAGGCCGCAAAGTGCCGGTCATCCTGTTCACCAAGAACGGCGGCCTGTGGCTCGAAAGCATTGCTGACGCTGGCGCTGACGCATTGGGCCTGGACTGGACCTGCGACATTGGCAGCGCCCGTGATCGCGTTGGCAGCAAAGTCGCCCTGCAAGGCAACATGGACCCGACGGTGCTGTACGCCAAGCCAGAAGCCATTCGCACCGAAGTCGGCCGCATCCTCGCCAGCTACGGCAAGGGCAGCGGCCACGTGTTCAACCTTGGCCATGGCATCACGCCCGAAGTCGACCCGGAACACGCCGGCGCCTTCCTGCGCGCGGTGCATGAACTGTCGGCGCAGTATCACGAGTGATCGTCGCGGGTTAACCAACACCCTGCTTTTCTGTGGGAGTGAGCCTGCTCGCTCCCACAGTTGTTTATGGTTGACTGGATATTTGTGTTTAAGCCTTTACACCGCCGAGCGGCGGCAACTTCGCCAGTTTCAACGCCACCAGCAGCGCAATCACCAGCAACCCGCCGATGAACAACCCGATCCCGTTCCAGCCACCCATGTGCCAGAACACCCCGCCCGCCGTCCCGGCAATGCTCGACCCGGCGTAATAGCTGAACAGATACAGCGACGACGCCTGCCCCTTGGCTTTGATCGCCCGACGCCCAATCCAGCTACTCGCCACCGAATGGGCGCCGAAGAAACCGAAGGTAAAGATCAACATACCGATGATCACCACCGGCAGCGGCGTCAACATGGTCAGTGCAAGGCCGGCGATCATCAGTACGATCGTCGCCCAGAGCACTTTGCGACGGCCGAGCTGGTCGGCCAACGAGCCGATTTTCGCTGAGCTGTAGATACCCGACAGATACACCACCGAGAGCAGCCCGACGAAGGCCTGGTCCATGTGGTACGGCTCGGCCAGCAGGCGATAGCCGATGTAGTTGAAGAGGGTGACGAACGCGCCCATCAGCACGAAGGCTTCAAGGAATAGCAGCGGCAGGCCGGCGTCACGAAAGTGCAGAGTGAACCCGTCAATCAGGCTGCGCGGGTGCAAAGAGCGGGCGCGGAAGTTGCGCGACTCGGGAAGGATTTTCCAGAACACCGCCGCCGCGATCAGGGCCAGGCCGCCGATTACCAGCATCGCCGTGTGCCAGCTGACAAAGTCGATCAACACGCCAGTGATCAAGCGTCCGCACATCCCGCCAATCGCGTTGCCGGCGATGTACAAACCCATGGCCAGGCCAATGTGCTGCGGGTGGATCTCTTCACTCAGGTAAGTCATGGCGACCGCTGCCAGGCCGCTCAATGACAACCCAATCAGCGCCCGCATCACCAGCACGCCGTGCCAGCTCGGCATCATTGAACTGGCGATGGTGCAGAGCGCTGCGGCGAACAGCGCGGCGACCATCACCGGTTTGCGCCCGATGCGATCGGAGATCGGGCCGGTGATCAGCAGGCCGATGGCGAGCATGCCGGTGGCGACCGACAGGATCAGGCTGCTCTGGGCGGCGTTGATGGCGTACTCATGGGACAGCAGCGGCATCATTGGCTGCACGCAATAAAGCAGGGCGAAGGTCGCGAAGCCGCCACAGAACAGCGCCAGCACGGTACGCATGAACATTGGCGTGCCTTTTTCGATGTAGATCTCCTTTAATTCGGCGATAACATCGTCCACCGCGGCGGGCGGAACTTCATGAGCGAGTGGGGCGACAGCAGTTTTCACTTCAGACCTCGGGACAAGCAGCCGGTCAGGCAATGAAAAAAGCATATAGCCGCCTAATGATTCAATCCAATATATTGTTCGACCTGTTTGATAGGTTTAACGACCTAATGGAGTTTTCATGGAACTGCGTCACCTGCGCTACTTCATCGCCGTCGCCGAAGAGCTGCACTTCGGCCGCGCCGCCCAGGTGCTGGGCATCTCGCAACCACCGCTGAGCCAGCAGATTCAGGCGCTGGAACAAGAAGTGGGAGCGCGGTTGTTCGAACGTACCAATCGTCGGGTGGAGCTCAGTGAAGCCGGCCGGTTGTTTCTGGAAGAGGCGCGGCTGGTGCTGGCGCAGGTCGACAAAGCGGCGGATGTTGCACGGCGGGCGCAGTTGGGTGAGCTGGGCGAACTGAAAATTGGCTTCACCTCGTCGGCGCCATTCAACTCGACTATTCCACAGGCGATCTTTTCATTTCGTCAGCGATTCCCGGCGGTGCACCTGAACCTGCGGGAGATGAGCAGCACCCAGGTCGCCGATGCGTTGGTGGAGGAGTCGATCGAAGTAGGAATCATGCGACCGCTTGGGTTACCGGACTCGCTCAACGTGGTGGAACTGATGCGTGAGCCACTGGTGGCGGTGCTCAGCTCCAAGCATCCATTGGTGAACGACAGCGAAGAGGGCTTGTTTCTGTCGGCCCTGGCCCTCGAGCCTTTCGTATTTTTCCCACGCAGTTATGGCAGTGGTTTGTACGCACAATTGCTCAGCCTGGCTCGGGATGCCGGTTTCAGCCCGCACTTTGCCCAAGAGGCGGGCGAAGCGATGACGATCATTGGTCTGGTGGCGGCGGGGTTGGGTGTTTCGGTGCTGCCGGCGTCTTATCAGCGGATGCGCATCGATGGGGTGGTCTATCGGCCGTTGCTCGATCCTGAGGCGGTTTCGGCCGTGTGGCTGGTACAGCGCAAGGATCAGAAGTCGCCGATGGCCAAGGCGTTTGTGGAGTTGTTGACGCGTAAGGTTGAGCCGTTGAAGACGTGACTGCTTCGCAGTCAATCGCGGGCAAGCCCGCTCCCACAGGGTTCAGCGGTGTGAACACCTGTTTCGGCACGCTGCTGGACTTTGTGGGAGCGGGCTTGCCCGCGAAAGCGTCCGCGAGTTCACCAAAAAAGGAGCAGTTACCGATGCCATATCGGACGCTTCGCTTAAGGGTGTAAGACATTTCCGAACAACCTTGAACAGGCCACAGCGCCTTGCGGCATTGCCTACAACTACTCCAGAATCCGCCGGCTTGTGCGCTTTGGGGGCTATCGGTAATTTCGTTCGCATCACTGATTTCCAGTGATCGGGTTTAGTAGCCCGGTTTTCCCTCCCAAACGAATGCACAAGTGTCGTTCAGTCAGGCATACGTCTGCACTTGATGGTAGCTGTGCGCATGGCGCCCTTGGGTGCGCCGGATTTGGGTCGGTGTCCGGTCTACTAACTTGCGCGCAGCTGCCACCCTTCCGTTTAGTAGCGAGACAGGTTGCGGCACTACTAACAGGAAGACCTTCCCAATGTTCAAGCCAACTCCGAACCCGCCGGATTCCGAAACACGCACACCAAGCAAAATCTTCCTCATCGCCCCCAATATCGACAATTACACCCTGCTGGCATACGCCTGTGAATCCCTGGCATCAGCCAACGTCATGGCGAGCGATTTCGCGAGGTCTCTGCAAGGGTCGCAAAGCAACACACTGCTGGGGATTCAGCAGTCGATCATGCTGGGGGAGCTGGCGGTGAATCGGGTGCTGGATAACCTCGATCCATCCTAGTGCGTCAGGGCGCTAACACTGCCTGCTTTCCCGAGAGGGGCTTGTGAGACTCTGAGGATCCTGGGTAACCAGCCATCGCAGAGACAGACAGGGCCGGGGCTATGTCGAACCGACCTGTTTGAGACGGCGCTATTGTGGCGAGGGAGCTTGCTCCCGCTGGGTCGCGAAGCGGCCCCAAAAGAAAGGACTGCTACGCAGTCCAGCGGGAGCAAGCTCCCTCGCCACAGGTTATTCATTGCTCGCAGCGTTTATTTATCTGCCGGGCATTGCCTCGTTACGACCAGCGCCGAAAGATCAGCGACGTATTAACCCCGCCAAACGCAAAGTTGTTGTTCATCACGTATTGGTTGCTCATCTGCCGGAATTCGCCGCGCAGGTAATCGAGTTTGCCGCAGTGCGGGTCGACGTCGTCGAGGTTGAGGGTGTGGACGTACAGGTCGCGGTTCATCATTTCGATGCTGAACCAGGATTCCAGCGCACCGCAGGCTCCGAGGGTGTGGCCGAGGAAACTCTTTTGCGAGCTGATCGGCATGTGCTCGCCGAACAACGTGCTTGTTGCCAGTGTTTCGGCAATGTCGCCCTGTTCAGTGGCGGTGCCGTGACCATTCACATAGCCGATGTCGGAAGGCTGCAGCCCGGCGTCTTCCAGGGCCAGCTCCATGGCCCGGCGCATGGTGACCTGCTCTGGGCGGGTGGCGTGCTGGCCGTCGGCGTTGCTGCCGAAGCCGACGAGTTCGGCGTGGATGTGCGCACCGCGAGCCAAGGCGTGTTCGAGTTCTTCAAGCACCAGCATGCCGCTGCCTTCACCGATCACCAGGCCATCGCGGCCACTGTCGTAGGGGCGCGGGGACGTCTGCGGCGCATCGTTTTTCAGGCTGGTGGCGTAGAGCGCATCGAAGACCATCGCTTCGGTGGGGCACAGTTCTTCGGCACCGCCGGCGAGCATCAATGGCAGGCGGCCAAACTTGACCGACTCGTAGGCATAACCGATGCCCTGACTGCCGCTGGTGCAAGCGCTGGAGGTCGGGATCAGTCGACCGGTGAGGCCGAAGAAGATGCTGATGTTCGCCGCCGTGGTGTGCGGCATCATGCGCACGTAGGAGTTAGCGTTCAGGCCCTCGGCCACCGAGTTGAGCAGCATGTTGCCGAACGCCTTGATCTCGTCGGTGCTGCCGGTGGAGGAGCCGCAGGAAACGCCCATGCGCCCGTCCTTGATCGATTCGTCACCCAGCAGACCGGCATCGGCCAATGCCTGTTCCGCTGCACCGACCGCCAGGCGCGAGACCCGGCCCATGCTGCGCAATTGCTTGCGGGTCCAGTGGCTCGGCACTTTGAAGTCGTCGATCGGCCCCGCCAGGCGCGTGTTGAGTTCGGTGAAGCGATCCCACTCGTCCATCCGGCGAATGCCACTGCGGTTGGCCGCGAAGTTGGCGACGATGGTGGCCCAATCGCTGCCCAGTGAGGTGATGCCGGCCATGCCGGTGACGACGACGCGCTTCATCAGCACAGGCCTCCGTTGACGGCCAGAACCTGCCGGGTGATGTACGACGCTTCCGCCGACATCAGGAAATTCACCGCGCTGGCCACCTCTTCCGGTGTACCCATGCGTTGTGCGGGGATCATTTTCATCATTTCTTCCACCGGCACGTTTTCATCGAGCATCGCGGTGTCGATCAAGCCGGGTGCGACACAGTTAACGGTAATTTTGCGCTTGCCCAATTCAATCGCCAACGCCTTTGCCGCGCCGATCAAGCCAGCCTTGGAGGCGCTGTAGTTGACCTGGCCACGGTTGCCGATCAACCCGGACACCGAGGTGATGCAAACAATCCGTCCGGCCGCGCGACGGCGAATCATCGGCATCATCACCGGGTGCAGCACGTTGTAGAAACCGTCGAGGTTGGTGCGCATCACCACATCCCAATCATCCTCGGAAAGGGCTGGAAAAGCGCCGTCGCGCGTCAGGCCGGCGTTCAGCACCACGCCGTAATAGGCGCCGTGGGTTTCCACGTCGGCTTCGAGAATGGCTTTGCAGTTGGCGCGATCGGACACGTCGAATTGCACTATGCGCACGTTGCGCCCCAAGGCTTCGATTTCCGCCTTCACCGCTTCAGCGTCCGCCAGGCCGCTGCGGCAATGCAGCACGATGTCGTGCCCGGCCTGGGCCAGACGCAAAGCGATAGCGCGTCCGATGCCACGGCTGGAACCGGTGATCAGTACGGATTCAGTCATGGCTGGGTTCCTTGGGTTTCATGAAGGTATTGGGCGGCCTGAGGCGGACGGAACACGTTCAGACGAGCGGTAGCGTGAATGCCGGGGGCGGTGATGTGGCATTCGAACACGCCCATGCCGTTGTCGTCTTCCAGCGAGCGGATGCCGTGGATCGTCAGCTCGGTGCCCACGGGGAAGTGCTCGACGTTGCATTCGAATTTGCGGGTGCCGAGCAGAAACCCCAGCTCCACCGCATCGCCTCGCTGGCGCGCGTGGCAACCGGCATAGGCGGCGACGCTCTGGGCCATCAGTTCGATGCCGACCCAGGCCGGCAGGCTGCCGTCCGGGCGGTTGAACAGGCCGTCGGGCTTGACCGTGAGGCGGGTGTAAATCTGCTCGTCATCGAACGACAGGATCTGTTCGATGAAGATCATGTCGCCAGCGTGCGGCAGCAGCTCGGCGATCGGCCAGTCAATCATGGGGCGTCTCCGATAATCAGGCTGACGTTGTTACCACCGAAGGCAAAGGAATTGCTCATCAGATAGCGAGGTGCAATGGACGTCAGGCGATCGGCCGGGGTCACCCATTTCAGGGCTGGCAAATCGGGGTCCGGTTGGCCGTCCCAGATGTGGGGCGGCAGGGCGTGCTCGCGGTTGCCTGCACTCAGGCTCAACCAGCAGAACGCCGCTTCCAGCGCGCCGGCCGCCCCGAGGGTATGGCCGGTCATGGGTTTGGTCGACGAACACGGCACCCCCGCCGGGAACAACGTCGCCACCGCCAGGCTTTCCATGGCGTCGTTGTGTTGGGTGGCGGTGCCGTGCAGGTTGAGGTAATCGATCTGCTGCGGTTGCAGTTGGGCGCGGCTCAAGGCTTTGCGCATCGCTTGCAGGGCGCCGCGGCCGGTCGGCTCCGGTGCGGAAATGTGGTGGGCATCGGAGCTGGCGCCACTGCCGAGCAGGGCAATCGGCTGGCTGTCGCCGACATTTTTGCTCATCAAAAACAGCACCGCCGCTTCGCCAATGTTGATGCCGTTACGGTTCACCGAAAACGGGTTGCAGCGTTGCCCGGACACCGCTTCCAGCGCCGAGAACCCATTGAGGGTCAACTTGCACAGGCTGTCGACACCGCCGCACAGCACCGCGTCGCAAATGCCCAGGTCCAGCAGTCGCTGCGCACTCATCAGCGCTCGGGCGCTGGAGGTGCAGGCCGTGGAAATCACATAGGCCGGGCCGCTCAATTGCAGCCAGTCGGCGAGGAAGTTCGCCGGGGCGCCGAGTTCCTGTTGCTGATAGTCGTAACTGGCCGGGAACTGATGCTCGCGGATGTAATGGGCCAGGCCGCGACTGGCTTCGTCGATGCCCGAGGTGCTGGTGCCCAGGACGATACCGATGCGGTCGCGGCCGTAGGTCTGGATCGCCTGGTCGATGTCTTCGCGAATTTGCAGCGCGGCTTCCAGCAGCAATTGATTATTGCGGGTGTTTTGCGGCGCAAGCTCGGCCGGGATCGGCGCCAGTTCGCCTTGGACCGCGGCCACGGGCAGCGACCGTTCTGCCACCCAGCCAGCCTCATCACGCATGCCCGAACAATCACCGGCAAACAGGTTGCGGGCGACTTCGGACTTGTCACGGCCCAGGGCGCAGATCACCCCGAGGGCATTCAGGTAGGCCGTCATGGCGTCTCCCCGCTGAGCGGCGTGACTTGATATTTCGGGCCTTTGGGCAGGTTCAATTCAAAGCTCATGGGTTGTGAGTAGCGAACTTCCCAGTGCGCTGGCAAGGACCGTTGCGAGCCATGCTGCCACGCGGCGGGATAGTTGCCCGACAGTTCATCTTTAGGGGTCAGCGCAAACAGCAGCGCAGCGAACAGCTCTCGCGCTTCTGGATTGGGCGGCAGCAGACCGTCAGCTTGCCATTTGCCATCGACCAGTTTCTGGCGTGCCTGGGGAATGCCCAGCAAGTCCATCATCGACCAGCGAATGCCAGGGCCTTCACGCTGGATCACCAGCACCCAGTCCTGCCGTTGGTCGGCCACCAGACGCTGGATGTGCAATTGCAGCGGCAACGACAGGTTCGGGGTTTGCTCGGGCAAAGGCGCCCGGCTGGCACAGGCACTCAGCAACAGGACCGCGCCAAGCAGCAGAAATCGCAGAATGCCCGCTATCCCTGTGGGAGCGAGCCTGCTCGCGATGAGGGCACTGCATTCAACAGTTATGTTGGCTGACCCACCGCTATCGCGAGCAGGCTCGCTCCCACAGGTTTGAGTTGCACTGAACATCACACAACACCCTCAAGAGGTTTGCGCGCGACCACATTGACCAGGGTTTCTTCCCGTTGGCCGAAGGGCTTTGGCCGGCGCAGACCCAAGCGTTCAAACAGCCCGAAATCCTTGGCGCGGCTCCACCACAAGTATGGATAAGACACATTCTGCGAGCCGAGTTCGAAACCCTGCTGGCGAATCATGTCCAGGTACCCGGCGGCGCTCTTTTGCACGTGCATCGGATGACGGAACAACCAGCGGATCACCCAGGTATCAATGTAAGCCTCGGTGGATTCGGCGAACAGCAGATAGCCACCGGGTTTGAGCACGCGGTAGAACTCGGCCAGTGCCTGTTGTTGCTGCACCAGATGATGGAAGGTCTGGTGGCAGAACAGCAAATCGACGCTGGCGTCCGGGACGTTGATGCTCGCGCAGTCGCTGCCGATCAACTCCACCGCCATGCCTTGGCGGACGGCTTCTTCGCCGGCCAGGTTCAGGCTGTGCGGGTCAGCGTCCAGACCGATCAGGCGCTGGGGCGCAAAGGTCTGGCGCAAGTACTGAAACGACTTGCCCTGACCGCAACCGGCATCCAGCAGCACCGGGTTGCTCGGCGGTGCTTCGCTGAACAGGCTGCGCAAATCGGTGATTGCCACTCGCAGAACATGGTGCTGCCAGGTGTGGCTGCGCAGGAACCAGAAACCGAAGCGGGTCTCTTCGACGTAGGTGTCGCTCAAGTAGCTCATGTGGCGTCCTTTGCACAGAGCTCCGAGAGCATCCGCAGCCGACGCTTGGGTTCGGTGACGAACGGATTACGTTCGTCCCAGGCATAACCAGCAAGGATCGAACTGATCATGCGGCGAATATCCGGCGAGCCGCCCTCGAAATAAATCACATCCTGGAACGTCCCGGCGTACCAGCCTTCGACGTAGCAACGGAACGTGTCGACGCCGCGCTTGAGCGGGATGGCGAACTCGGTCTGCCAGTCGACACTTTCGCCTTGCAGTTGGCGATGCAGCACCGCGGCGGCCATGCTCGCCGAGCGCATGGCGATGGTCACGCCGGAGGAGAACACCGGGTCGAGGAATTCCGCCGCGTTGCCGAGCAGGGCAAAGCCTGGCCCGTGGAGGGTTTTGACGTTGGCCGAGTAGCCGCCGATGGTTCGGGCAGGCGTGTCCCACACAGCGTTGTTCAGCACACCGGCCAGGCTTGGGGTTTCAGCGATGAACCCACGCAGGCAATCGTCCAGGTTCTCCATGCGGCCTTCGAAGTGTTCGGCTGCCGCGACCACGCCCACCGAGCAACGACCGTCGCTGAACGGGATGGTCCAGAACCAAATGTCGCGGTGGATCGGATGGGTGGTGATGAGGATTTTTTCCCGTTCGAAGGCCGGGTTGTCGATGTGGTCTTCGACGTGGGTGAACACGGCCTGGCGCACCGGGAAATTCGACGGCGCTTCAAGATCGAGCAGACGCGGCAGCACACGGCCGTAGCCGCTGGCATCCAGCACGAAATCGGCTTCGACGCGGTACTGGCTGCCGTCTTCGCGAAGCACGTCCAGTTGCGGTTTCGCCAGGGTGAAATCGACGCTGACGATGGCTTCGCCGTAACGAACGTCCACCCCTTGCAGCGCGGCCTGATCGGCCAGCAGCTTGTCGAAATCGGCCCGCTGGACCTGGAAGGTGGTCGGCTTGCCATTGCTGAACGTCTCGCCGAAATCAAAGGCGCTGTATTGCTCGCCCCAAGCGAATGCCGCACCGTTTTTCAACTGGAATCCGGCGGCATTCACCGCCTCGAGCATGCCCGCTTCTTCGACGAAATCCAGGCAGTGGGACAGCAGGCTTTCACCGATGGAAAACCTTGGGAAATGCTGGCGTTCGATCATCAATACGTCATGGCCTTTGCGCTTGAGCAGCGCGGCGGCGATGGCGCCCGATGGACCTGCACCGATCACCACGACCTGACGATGTTCCATTTCAACTGTTGGCACGGGAGCTCCTTGCCGGGACGGCGATGTTCAGAGGGGTTCGGTGCATACCGGCGAGTGCCGGCAGCAGTGTCGCGATCAGGCCCATCACCATCAGCGCGAAGTACAGCGCCGGGCTGATGAGCTGTTGTTGCAGCAGCAGGTTGAGAAAGACGATCTCGCTCAAGCCACGAATATTCAGCAAGACGCTTTCGCGCCAGCGGCTGGCGCCCTCAAACGAGGCGCCGGCCCAGCCGAGGCCCAGCCAGTTGCCCAGCAGCTTACTGGCAATCGGGAACAGCAGCAGTGCCGCCAGTTGTACCCAACCGAGGCTGGCCATGGCCGCGTGGACATTGATTTGCACGATGCCGAACGTGAGGATCAGCGGGATCGCGATATACGTCTGCAAGTGACTCATCCAGATCACCGGCAGCGGCAACACCAGCGGCACTTTGAGCGCGGCCATCCACAGCAGGTAACCGATGCCGAAAATCAGCGCATTGAGCTTGAAGTGTTCCGCCACGACCAGCAGCGCGAAGAAGCACACGCTGTGCAGCAATGGCTGGCGCAAGCGCAGCAGACGCAGCAGCAACGGCAGGCAGGCGCCGGCCAGCGGCAGTAACAGGCTGCTCAGGTGCAGGCTGCCCTGGGCGATGGCAAACAGGGTCCAGCAAGTGAGGTCGATGAGGATCGCGGTCTGCACCAGTCGCCGGGTAGCGGCAGGTGGGTACTTGATGTGCCGCAGGTACAGATACAACACCGGAATCGCGGTGATGGCGAACAGCAGGCCGACCGCCAGGGAACTGATCCAGGGTTGCGGCGGCAATAGCCAGACCGCTGTCGCGAGACCGCAGGCAAATGGAATGCAAAAACTCGGCAGGGCGATTTTCAGGCTTTGACGGTCAAGTCGCAGGTCAATCACGTCACTGAGAATGTGCCCCAGCAACAAGGCAAAACCCAGGCTGTAGAGGTTTTTCAGCCAGACCGGCGCGACCAGCGCGGCGCCGCTCAATTGCCATTGGGGCTCGATCCAGAAGTACATCAGCAGCGGCAGGCCGAAGGTCGCCAGCAGCAACTGGCTGACAATCGGGATCACGCCGAAGTGACGCCCGACACGGGTGGCCACGGCGAACAGCGCCAGGGCCATGATCCAGAACACGACGATCATCATGTCGCCGACTCCGTGACCGGGGCAACGTGAACCTGGCGTCCGGCCCACGGCGCAAGAATGAAGCTGAATGCCAGCCCCAGGCTCACCGACAGACCGAAATTGCTCACCGCCGGCGTGCTGGACACCGCCAGCAAACCGAACGACAGCCAGGTGGTCAGCGCCGCCAGCAAGGTGCCCAGCAGGCTCACGGCAGCGCCGCCGACCTGTTCACGCATGAGGATCGCGTAATCGACGCTGATGGCCGTCACCAGCAGCAGGCCGAACAGGCTGAACAGCGTCAGCGGTTGGCCCATCCAGCCGAGACTGGCCAGGCTGCACAGTGCGGCCAACAGCGGCAGGGCGACGATTCGCAGGGCGCCGCCGAAACCGAACGGCAGGATCAGCACCAGCACGATCAACACGCAGGAAGCGAGTTTCAACTCTGCGGCACTGATCTGGGTGTCGGCGAACACCTTGTTCAACTCACCGAGGCGATCCACCAGTTCCACGCCCGGCAAATCCAGCGCCTGGACGCGCAGCAGAGAGGGGTTGTTCAAGCCTTGCAGACTGACCATCGCCGCTACGCCGTCCTCGGTCGGTCCCAGCCACAGCGGGCGATAGGGCTCGGCCAACGGACCGACCAGCGCCGCGTCGATGTCTTCGGTGGGCAGCGCCTGCAATTTCGTAAGCTCAGCTTGCAGCGCCTCGGCGGGCACGCCGACATCGAGCAGCGGTTGCCAGAACTGCGGCAACTTGTTCAGCGCTTCACGCACTTTGCGCTGTTCGGTGGGTTGGCTGACCAATTGATTGAGCGACAGATAACCCTGGAGTTTGTCCAGGTTGACCAACTGATCCAGCCGCTCGCTCAGCGCGGTTTGGCGTTCCAGCAGTTGCTGCTGATTGGCCGCGCGCACCAGGAAAAACTGGCTGGTGGGTTGATAGCCGGTGATGCGCGCAATGGTTTGTGCTTCGTCAGTCAGTTGCTGCGGCGCACCGACCCATTGGCGAATGTCGTTTTTGGTCTCGAGCTGCAACAGGCCGGCCACACAAAAGGCGATCAGCAGCGCCAGCAGCACCGGCGTACTCGCGAGTTTGAGCAGCGCTTCACGCCGCCCCAGCAAATACTCGGCTACCCGCAGCGGCCACTGCGCTGGACGCAAATCTGCGCCCTTGAGCAGCGCCGGCAGCAGGCACACCGCGGACAAATAAGCGCCGAGCAGACCCGCGGCAGAGAACACGGCGATTTGGGTCAGCGCCGGGAACGGTGTCCAGGCCAGGGCCAGGTAACCGATGCAACTGGTGATCAGGCTCAGCGTCAGGCCCGGCAACGTCAGGCGCAGGGCCGGCCAACTGTGCCAGGGTTTCAGGCTCCAGCTCTTGGACAGGTAATGCAGCGGGTAATCGACCGCTACGCCGATCAGGCTCGAACCGAGCACCAGTGTCATCACATGCATCCGGCCGAACAGCGCCACACAGGCCACCGCGCCGAAGAGCATGCCGACCAGCACCGGGACGAAGGCCAGCAACACCCGCCAGCGCCGGAAGGCCAGCAACAACAGCAACAGAATGCCCGCCGTGGCGCCGCCACCGACCCAGGTCATTTCCCGGGCGGCTTGCTTTTGCCCACTGGCCGCATAGAGCAAACCGCTGGCGGCAAGCAATTGGACGTTGGCGTGGGCGGCTTCTTCACGGCTGTGCTGGAGCAGGTCGGCCACTTGCAGCGGCAGGTTCATGTCGAAGGCGTTGCCCGTGGTGCGCGAGCGCAGCAGCACCCAACTCTTGCCGTCGGCATCGGCCACCAGCGCACCGCTGCCGATGTCCAATTGCACCGAACCGCGCTGCGGCTGGCTGTTCTGGATGCGTCCGGTCAGGCCCAGCCAGTCATCCTGGCTCGGCACCAGACTGAAACCGGTGAAGGGGTCGAACAGCGCTTGGACTCGCTGCTGGATAAAGGCGTCGGGATGCTCGATCAGTTGCTGTCGGTCAGCCGCTGACAACATCGCGAGTCGGCCATTGAGCAACTGCGTGCGCAGCGCCGGCAAGTCGGCTTGCAGGTTCCATTGGACCTTCTCGAACAAGCCGCTCGCCTGCCATTGCTCACCCAGTTTCTGCGCCATCGCGACCGCTTGCTGGCGATCGGTGTGACCGACCAGCACCAGCATTTCGCGGTTCAGTGGTTCTTGCATGCGCTGTTCGGCGCGCAGTTCCAGCGGGTCTGGCGCCGTGCCCGGCACCAGTTCCATCAGGTTGGCCGACAGCGGGGCGCCGTCACGCCATTGCCAGCCGGCGAGCGCAAGCACCGCCAGCAGCAGGATCAGAAACAACCATGGAAGCCTCCGTTCACTCGGCAAAGTCATGTTGCTCCGCGTCGCTCAACGGTTGGGCGCTGGTGACGTCCTGCATGCGCAAGAGGGTGCTGTCGCCTTGGGTTTCGAGCAGCTCGATGCTGTGCACCAGTTCGCCGCCGGCAATGTTGATCTGCGTGAACACCTGTTTGAGCAGCATGGAGCGCGGGGTCAGCGTCAGCTTCCAGTTCTGTGCATCGCCGCTCAGTGAAAGCTCGAAATCCCGTTGCAGCCCGCTGCTGTCGCCTTGCAGGACGGCGAGGAACAAACGGTTCTGCTCGGCGCCGGCACTCTTGCTCGGCAGCATCTGCCAACCGCTGGCGTCACGTCGGGCAATGCCTTTGTCGCTGATGCGGTAATCCTGTTGCAGGGGGCTTTTCAGCAGCCAGAGCAAACCGTGGTTTTTAGCGAGGACGAAAGTGCCCTTGCTGGTCAGCGGCTGGGGCAGGGCACGCAGGTGCTTTTCCTGGATGAAGCTGCCGTGGATCACGTCAGGTTTTGCCAATTGATCGCTCAACTGCTGCAAATCAAAAGCCTGCGCCAACGAAGAAAAACCCAACGCCAATACCAGCGCCACCACGAACCTGTAGCAGCTGGCGAAGCCTGCGTCGGCCGGTCCGCGCTCGGGCGCAGCAGTCGCCCTGGGTTTCTTCTGATAGACCGCATGTGCAGGTTTTGCGACGGCTTCGCCGCCGAACGCAGCCTCGCGGGCTCGGCAGCTGCTACAAAGGGTTTTCAGCAGGTTCATGCGAGCACCCTTTCAACGGCGTCGGTGAAGACCCTGGGTGAGGCCAACTGCATTTCGCGGCTGCTCATGTCCACGGCGACCTGCACGGAACTGGCGCGGGTCAAGCGTTCGCCGGTTTGCAGATCGCTGATCAGGTAGCTGATCTTCAGACGGTTCTCCCATTCCACCAGATTGGCCCGCACGTTGAGCTTTTGGCCGAACACGGCGCCGCGCACATAACGCAATTGCAGATCGATCACCGGCCAGGCGTAACCCGACTCGACCATGGCCGTGTAGTTGTGGCCGATCTTGTCCAGCAGTGCGCAGCGGGCGACTTCCAGGTATTTGACGTAATGGCCGTGCCAGACGACGTTCATCGTGTCGACATCAAAGAACGGCACGAGGATTTCCGTATCGGTGTGAAGCACTCCCTTGCTACGCATGCAGCCTCCAGTGTTGCTCGGCGATGCGGTGCAGACACAGGCGCAGTTCACCTTCCAGCGCGCGGTCTTCGATGACTGGCGGGAAGTCCTTGGCCAACTCTTCGTGCATGGCGGCCAGGGCTGGCGGCAATGGTCGTGCATCCTCGGCCTTGCTGCGCAGCCAGACGCCTTGGTTGGCGGCCAGCAGGGTGGCGGCGGCGACCTGTTCGGTCAGCTCCAGCACACGGATCGCATCGCGGGCGGCGATGGTGCCCATGCTCACTTTGTCCTGGTTGTGGCATTCGGTGGAGCGCGAGAAGACGCTGGCCGGCATGGTGTTTTTCAGCGCTTCGGCGGTCCAGGCACTGGTGCCGATCTGCACGGCTTTGAAGCCATGGTTGAGCATCGCCCGATCCGCGCTGGCGCCGGACAGGTTGCTCGGCAAACCGTGGTTGTAACGCTCGTCCACCAGCAGGGCGAGTTGACGATCAAGCAGGTCGGCGACATTGGCCACCAGGTTTTTCAGACTGTCCATGGCGAACGCAATGTGGCCGCCGTAGAAGTGCCCGCCGTGCAGCACGCGCTCGGCTTCGGCGTCGATGATCGGGTTGTCGTTGGCGCTGTTGAGCTCGATCTCGATGAACGAGCGCAGCCAGTTCAGGCTGTCGGCCAATACGCCGAGGACGTGGGGTGCGCAACGCAGGGAATAGCGGTCTTGCAGACGATGCAGCGGCGCGGTCGGCGCGTCGATCGCCAGATCCTTGCGCAGCCACGCGGCGACTTGCATTTGCCCCGGATGCGGTTTGGTGGCGAACAGGCGTTCGTCGAAGTGCTCGGGGTTGCCTTGCAGGGCGACCACGTTCAACGCGGTAATGCGCGTGGCCAGTTGCAGCAGGTAATCGGCACGGGCATAGGCCAGGCACGCGAGGCCGGTCATGACAGCGGTGCCGTTCATCAGCGCCAGGGCTTCTTTGGGGCGCAGTACCAGCGGCTCCCAACCCAGTTCGCGGTGTACGTCGGCCGCTTGCCGGCGCTCACCCCGGAACATCACTTCACGCTCGCCGGACAACGTCGCGGCGACATAGGACAACGGCGTCAGATCACCGCTGGCGCCCACCGAGCCCTCTTCCGGAATCAGCGGCAGAATGTCGTGTTCGAGGAAGGCTTGCAGGCGTTCCAGCAGTTCCACACGCACCCCGGACACGCCGTGGCACAACGACTGCAAACGCGCCGCCAGCACCGCGCGAGTGGCCTGCGCATCAAGCAGTTTGCCCAGGCCGCAGCCGTGGAAGGTGTACAAATGACGAGGCAATGCCTCGACGTGATGCAGCGGCACCGCGACCACACAGGAATCGCCGTAACCGGTGGTCACGCCGTAGATCACGCCTTCCTTGTCCAGCAGGGAGTCCAGGAATCGCGCGCCCTTGGCTATACGCTCGCGGTACGCAGGGTCGCTTTGCAACTGCGTCGGCACCTGACGGTTGGCCAGGGCCAGCACGTCTTCGATGCGCAAAGGGAGTTCGCCGAAGGTTACCGGCTCAAGCGTTGGCGTCGTCATCGGTCTTCCAGAAAGGGTAAAAGTTGAACCATTGTCGGGGCGCTTCAAGGCAATAGTGACCCAAGCGTTCGGCATAGCGGGAAGCCCACTGATGAATGACCTGCTCGCGGTCGCTGCGCTTCCACACCACGGCGTCGGCGAACGGTTCGAGGGTCAGTCGATAGTCGCCCGTCGGCTTCTTCAGGCATAGCATCAGGTTGATCGGGCATTTCAGCAGACCGGCCATCAACCAGGGCCCCTGCGGGAACGCAGCTGGATGGCCGAGGAAATCCACCGTCACGCTGCGCCCGCCGTGCAGCGGCACGCGATCGCCGGCAATCGCCAGCCATTCGCCGCGTTCCAGGCGCTCATGGAGTTGCAGCATGATCAGCGGGTCCAGCTCGCTGACCTGAATCAGGCGCAAATTGGTCGCGCCGGCTTCACCGAGCAAGCGGTTGAATTGCTCGGCGTGCTTGGTGTGCACCAGCACGTTCATCGTGACTTTTTCGCCGATCTCGGCCAGCGCACGGCAGACCTCGAGATTGCCCAGATGCGCGCCTACCAGCATCTGCCCGCGGGTGCCGCGCAGTTGATTGCGCAGCAAGGCCGGGTCGATGATTTCGATCTGTTCGATGCTCAACTTGCCGTTCCAGACGTCGAGCTTGTCGAGCATTGAGTCGGCGAAGGCCATGAATTGGCTGAAGACTCGCCAATGGCTCGGGCGCAATTCGTTGCGACCACTCCAGTCGGCGAGCCGCTGCTGGTATTGCCAGGCGCTGTGACGGGCGCTGCGCCCGAACAGGAAAAAATACAGGACGATGCCGTACAGCAGCGGGCTCAGCAGTCGACGACCGAGCACTTTGGCGCAGAGTGCAGTGAATTTCATCAGCCAGAAACTGCCGCGCTCCTGGCGATCAGCCCAGTGCTTTTTATCGGCGTCAGTGCTCATGCTCGCCACCGTCGCCAGAGAATCACTGGCGCCCGCAGCAACATGCCGAAGAACAACCGGGTGTGCATGCTCGTTATCAAAACGTTGTCGTAGAACAGGCGGAAATGCGAGACGCCATCCAGCGGGTAACGGACGTTGGTTTGCAGCCATTGCATGGGCACATTGCGCCAGGCCAGTCGTACCAGAATGTCCGAGTCGAAGTCCATGCGCTTGCCGATCTTCGCCGAATCGATCAGCGCCAGGGTCGGTGGTAACGGATAGACGCGGAAGCCGCACATGGAATCGCGAATCTGCAACGACAGGGTGTTGATCCAGACCATGACGTGAGTCAGGTAGCGGGCGTACAGGCGACCTTTCGGCACGCTGGCGTCGTACCGCGGATAGCCGCAGATCACCGCGTCGGGATGGGCGCGTGACAGTTCGATAAAGGTCTGGACGTCTTGCAAGTCATGCTGGCCGTCGGCGTCCACCTGCAGGGCGTGGCTGAAGCCCAGGCGCGAGGCTTCGCGCATGCCGGTCATGACAGCGCCACCCTTGCCCTGGTTGGCGCCGAGCCGGATCAGGAACACTTTGTCGCGCAGGGCCAGTTGATCGAGCACTTTTGCACAAGGTTTATCGCTCGCATCGTCCACCAGAATGCATGGCAGGTTGCTGGCGAGCAGCGCTTCAACCACCGTGGTGATGGCGGTTTCGTGGTTGTAGACCGGGACGATTGCGCAGGGGTTATGCATGTTGGCTCACACCTGAAAGACCGAGGTGCCTGCATCGCGAGCAGGCTCGCTCCCACAGGGGATTCGTGCAGGGCGCAGATCCAGTGTGGGAGTGAGCCTGCTCGCGATTGAGTGCGCAGCACTCACTGAGGTTATGCATCGCCTGCCGCCTCCAGCAAGATCCGCCCACTGGAGCAGGTCGCGGTCTCGTTGCGATAGGTGAAATACAACTTGCTGCGCGTCGGATCGAAGCGCAGGTGCAGTTGGACTTCATCGCCGGGGCGTACCAGTTGCTGGAATTTCAGCACTTCCATGCCAGCGAATTTTGCCGGCAGGTTCATCAGTTGTTGACCCAGCGTCAACGCCCATTCCACTTGCACCACGCCGGGCAATACCGGTGTCTGGGGGAAGTGGCCGCTGAAGTAGGCGAGGTCGGGTGGTACCGCCAGTTGCAGGTTCCATTCGCCATCGATTTCGAGCTGATCCAGCACTTCCGGCGCCTTTGGACGCGGCGCCAGCAGCAGGGTTTCAACGGTGGCTTGGGGCAGTTTGCCCTGAGCGTTCAGCGGCAGTTGCCGCAGCAGGCGCCAGCGTCGTGGCAGGGCCAGGGCTTCGCAATGCTGGTGCAGATGCTGACGCAGTTCTTGCGTGAGGGTGCGTCGACCCTGATTGCGCAAGGCATGCAGGCCTGATTCGGTCAGCACCAGCAGCGCACCTAATGAGGCGCGGTTTTCCTGAACCACGCCAAGACGCGCTTCGGCGACCCAGTCGTGGGCCATCAGTGCCTGTTCCAGCATCGGGAGCGAGATACGTTTTTCTTCCAGTTTGACGATCCGGTCCAGCCGTCCGAGCAGTTCGAAACGGCCGTCGGCAGCGATTCGCGCGGCATCCGCAGTGTGTTCGATATGCCCTGGCGGCAAGTACGGCGAAGCAATGAGCAGGGCGCCGTCGCTGTCCTGGCTCAACTCGATTCCAGCAAAGGCCTGCCAGAGCTCGTGGCCCTGACGCCAGGCGATACCGCCGGTTTCCGAGCTGCCGAGGATCTCCGTCGGCCATTGCTGCAGGCGTTGCTGAAGGCTGTGTGCGGCCTCGGCCGGCAAGGCACCGCCGGAGGAAAATACTCGGCGGACCGCACTTAATGCAGGCCAGTCGAGGTTGTCGCCCATGCGCTTGAGCAGCGCCGGGCTGGCGACCCAGGCAAACGCCGGGTGTCCGCGGCTGGCGCGCTGCAGGTCTTCAGGGAATGCCAGTTGCTTGCGCACAAACGAGCGCCCGGCGCACAGCGGCCACAGCACTCGAAACAATAATCCGTAGATATGTTGAGTGGCGACGCTGCCGATGATGCAAGCCGCGCCAAGATCGGCACCCCAGAGCTGTTCCAGCGCTTCGACTTCATTGGCCAGTTGGCGCAGGGTTTTGTCGATGCGCTTGGGCTCGCCGCTGGAGCCGGACGTGCACAGGCTCAGCGAACAGCGATCCAGATCCAGTGCAGCCGCGATCAACGGCGGGTGCCGGTAGTCGCTCAGGTGTGCGTCATCGGCCTGATCGGTCAGCCACAGATCGACTTCGGTCGACCAGCGCTGGCGAGTCTGGGCTTGCAGGTCTGCGGGCAGCAGCACGCTGACCCCGGCGCGCCAGGCACCGAGCAGGGCAATCGCCAGGTCAGCAGCGTCCTCAAGGTGCACGGCAATACGCCGCACACCCTGGGCTTGCAGGCCCGCGGCGAGGCTTAAAGCCTGTTCGGACAGCTGAGCGTGGTTCAGGGTCGGTTCGGCCGTCACGGCACGTTCCGGTTGTGCCTTGAGCAACAGGTGCTCAAGTTTTATCCAATTCATGGGTGGCCTCGTACCCGTTGTCGTATAAGCCATTCAATGGCAAACAGCAGGCCCATCAATCCGTAGGAAATCAGGCCGGTGTACAACATCCACCAACTTAGCGGCGCCCAAAGGGTCAGGGCGGCAGCGAGCAAACCGTTACAGAAGAAAAACACGCACCAGACGATCGTCACCTTGCGGGTATAAACAATCGCCTTGGCCGGCAGTTGCGGCTCGCGCAAACGCGCCAGGCGTTCGATGATCGGCGGGCCAACGATCAAGCTCAGGCCAAACAGGCCGAGCATGAACGCACTGATCAGCACCGGGTACCAGCGCAACAACAGCGGGCTGTCGAACAACGCCAGCAACAGGCAAAAGGCAATCGCGGTGATCGCCATCCACAGACTGCCAGGCTTGCGCGTACCGAACAGCGCCCGGGCCAGCCACAGGCTGCCCAGCAGCAGGCCGAACTGCCACGGCGCGAAATGTTCCATGCCGAAATACACCGCGAAGGGGTACAGCAGGCCCGCCAGCAGCAGGCCGAGGCCGATCAGTCGGCTCATGCGGCCGGCTGAACCAGACGGTAGACCGCCTCGACCACGTCGCTGACGGTACGCACCGACTTGAACTCTTCGGCAGCGATTTTCTTGCCAGTCTGGCGCTTGATGTGATCGATCAGGTCGACCGCGTCAATGCTGTCGATTTCCAGGTCCTGATACAGGTTGGATTCGAGGCTTACACGCTCCGGCTCCAGCTCGAAGAGTTCGACCAGAGCATCGCGCAGGGTGTTGAAGATGTCGTCACGAGTTTGCATGGTCCGGTCTCAAGCTGCCTGTTTTGCGGTGACGAACGCCGCAAGGCTCGCCACGTTGCTGAAGTGATTGCGAGTGTCCTTGGCGTCGGCATCGATTTTGATGCCGTATTTTTTCTGGATGGCCAGGCCGAGTTCCAGAGCGTCTACCGAATCCAGGCCCAAGCCTTCGCCGAACAGCGTCTGGTCGTCGCCGATGTCTTGTGCGCTGATGTCTTCAAGGCCCAGGGCGTCGATGATCAGTTCTTTGATTTCACGGTGTAGATCGCTCATCTTCGGCGAGCTCCTTAATGTAGTAGTGATGCAAATAGTCATTGAGCTTGCGCGAGGCCTGAGGAGCAGGGCCCAGCGAGGCAAAGGCTTGTGGATCTATATCGGCCCCGACACGGAAACTGAAGTGCACACGGCGTTTGGGGATCCGATACCAAGGCTCGGCCTTGGTCAATGTGGTCGGGTTGACCTTGATGATCACGGGGGTGAGGATTTTCGCACCGCGCAGAGCGATTGCCGCAGCACCCCGATGAAAGGCGGGTGCCTGGCCGGGCTGAGTGCGGGTGCCTTCGGGAAAGATGATCAGGGTCTGGCCGCTTTTCAGCGCGTCGGCAGCGGCATCGAGCATGTCCATGCTGCCGTCGTTGCTGATGTATTCGATGCAGCGTAGCGGGCCGCGGGTAAAAGGGTTCTCCCAGAGGCTTTTCTTGACCACGCAGTTGGCGTGGCGCACCAGGCCGATCAGGAACACCACATCGATCAGCGACGGGTGATTGGCGATGATCATTTGCCCCGGCCGACCAAGTTTTTCGGCGCCCTGGATGTCGTAAGTCAGCACGCCGCTACGCGCCATGAACCGCACAAAAAACCAGAACAGGCGGGCGACGGTGTGCCGTGCTCGCCGCCGGTGTGTCCGGGCATCGCCGGGCAGGCAATTGAGCAGCGGGAAAACCACCAGCCGCAGGCACAGGCCGCCCAACCCGAACAGGGCGAAGCTTGCGGCGGTAGCCAGCAGGCGCCAGTAATAGGCGTCGCGGTTTTTTTCGGTTACAGGTTGCGTTGCCAGGTCCATACACGATTTTTCCAGGCATGTTGGCAGGTGGTCTGCTGGCCGAGCAGGGTACGCAATAGGTTCAAGGCATGGGGCCATTGGGCTTTGGACAACTCATCCGAGGCGCTGTTCAGGGACAACTGCCAGTCGTTTCCGGGGGTGATCAGCAGGCCGACCGCATAAGGGAACGGCACGTCGTCGATCCAGGTCGAGTAGGCCTTGGGCGGTTGCTCTTCGGTGACGATCAGCAGTACCGCGGGAGCGCCTTCGGCAAGCATGGCCGCGGCCTCTAGCATGCCGTGTTCAAGGCCATCGCCGGCTGCCGCGAGGGCCGTCATTTCGCTGGTTTCGCCGCGCAGGATCGACCACAGGCCGATGATCGCGTTGTGCACGGACAGGCTGAATTGAGTCGGCGACAGCGGCTGATCAGTAGCCAGGTCGCTGAGAATCTCGAAAGTGCGCGGGGTTTCGCCGTGGCGCGAAATAAAGACCAACGGTAGGTCCTGGTGGCCATCGGCCAATGGCCAGCCAACGCTGAACGCCATCCGCGCCAGACGACTGAGTCGCCGGCGCTGCATGGCCGGCAGAAACGAGACGTCGGGTGCGGCATCGCTGCTCGCAAGCACGACCGGTTGTCGGCTCCAGGCTTGCCAATCGTCCACGCTTTCGAGCCCAGGGGCCCACGCGCGCCATTGGGCGATGTTGAAATTGATCACAGACATTCATCCCGCCCCTGCGGGCTTCCTTGACGCGGCGAGTCGCAAAAAACGCGAACTACCTTACGGAGCGCTGAGCGCTGAGTGGTGCGCATTATCCCGTTGCAGCGGGCGTGTAGCAAATGATGGTTACATTTTGCTCAATGAAATGTACCGGTTGGTTCGTGCGCGGCTGTCACTTGGCCATTATCCACATCGTAGTGAGCCTGTCTGTCGGCTCTAATCGGAGATCAACGACAGAGTCAGCGGCTTTTTTACTGAGAGATTGCCGATGACTGTGTAGTCCCGATGCCAGCGAGGTAGCTAAGCAGCGCCGTGGACTACTACACTCGATCATTCTTTGATACACGGAGGTTTTGACATGCGGCGCGTGGTGTTCAATCAGAAAGGTGGCGTAGGCAAATCCAGCATTGCCTGCAATCTGGCGGCGGTCAGTGCCAGCGAGGGTTATCGCACCCTATTGGTGGATCTCGATGCCCAGGCCAACTCCACTCAGTACCTGACGGGACTCACCGGTAATGACATTCCTATGGGTATTGCCGATTTTTTCAAGCAGACCCTGTCATCCGGACCGTTCTCCAAGAAAAACCAGGTCGATATCTACGAAACCCCGTTCGACAACCTCCACGTCATCACGGCCACCGCCGAGCTGGCTGACTTGCAGCCCAAGCTTGAGGCCAAGCACAAGATCAATAAGCTGCGCAAATTGCTCGAAGAGCTGAGCGGCGATTACGACCGGATCTACCTCGATACACCGCCAGCGTTGAATTTTTACGCGGTATCTGCACTGATTGCCGCTGATCGCGTACTGATTCCCTTCGATTGCGACAGCTTTTCGCGTCAGGCGCTGTACGGCCTGTTGGCGGAAATCGAAGAATTGAAGGATGACCACAACGAAGGCCTGGAAGTCGAAGGGATTGTCGTCAACCAGTTCCAGGCTCGCGCCAGTCTGCCCCAGCAAATCCTCGACGAACTGATCGCCGAAGGTTTGCCGGTATTACCGGTGTACCTGGGCAGTTCGGTGCGCATGCGTGAATCCCACCAGGCCAACACGCCGCTGATTCACCTCGATCCGCGTCATAAGCTGACGCAGCAATTCGTCGATCTGCACAACTTGCTGGAAAATGCCTGATTGCGTGGATGACGCCCAATCACTGTGGGAGTGAGCCTGCTCGCTGCCACAATTGGATATGCAGTGCTTTCAGATACCCTGGCTACGCAACCAGCTCATCAACTGCGGTAACGGGAAGGCCCCGCTTTGACGCGCCACTTCCCGGCCGTTCTTGAACAGGATCAGACTCGGGATCGAACGGATCCCCAGTTGCGCCGACAACTGCTGGTTAGCCTCGCTGTCCAGCTTGGCCAATCGGCACTTGCCCGCCAATTGCACCGCCGCCTGCTCGAACACCGGCGCAAACGACTTGCACGGCCCACACCAATCCGCCCAAACGTCCACCAGCAACGGCAGATCACCTTTGACCTGGCTGGCGCAATCGCTTTGCTTCAGTTCAAAGGGTTTGTTCAGCAGGACTTCGGCTTTGCAGCGGCCGCATTTTGGATGGTCGTTGAGGCGTTCGGCGGGGATGCGGTTGAGGCCGTTGCAGTGGGGGCAGGGGATGAGAAGTGGGTCGGTCATGCGGATGATCCTGTAAAGAAGCCGATCATCTCTATGTGGAGACGTCTGCTCACATTTTCAATCGTGCAGAAGGACACGGCCTATCTAGGCTGAGGTGGCGCCGGTTGGACCATTGGTCTGCTCGTGAATATCGCATCGTGCGATATTCGTCGTCTGTGTTTAACTCTTCCATAGCACTCGGCTACATGATGCGCGAACACGGCCTGACTCAGAGTGACCTGCCCGGGGTTGGCACTCAATCGGTGGTATCCGAGATCTTGAGCGGCAAGCGTCAGCTCAACCTGCGACAGATCCGCTGGTTGGCCGAGCGCTTCGGGGTGTCGGTGGAGACCTTCATCTGATCGGGTTCAGGAAGAGCAACTGATCTCCAGATGCTTGCCCCATTCCGGCGGCCGCTCGGCGTAGCTCTCCATCCCCGGTTGCTCCTCGAACGGATTGCTCAGCACCGCGTGCAGGCGGCGAACTTCTGCATAGTCGCCGCTTTCTGCCGCATTGATGGCTTTCTGCGCCAGATAGTTGCGCAGGATGTAGAGCGGATTCACCGCATGCATCCGGGGGCGGCGCTGCTCTTGGTCAACCTCACCTTCGCGGGCAACGCGGGCCACATAGAGCTCACCCCAGGCATCGAAGCCTTTGATATCGACGAAGTCATCGCGCAAACGGGCGACGGCCAGTTCAGGAGATTCGTCTCCCAAACGGCGGAAAAACAGGCTGTAGTCGACGCCACTGTTCTGCATCAGTTGCAGCAGGTGCTCCAGCAGTTTCTGGTCATCGTCTTCGGCCGTGGTGAAACCGAGACGGCGGCGCATCAGGTCCAGGTAATGGGCCTGGTACAGCGGGAAATACAGGCCGAGGGTTTCGCGCAGGGCTTCGACGCTGATGAACGGCGTCAGGGCCTGGGCGAGGGCGCTGAGGTTCCACTGGCCGATCGGTACCTGGTTGCTGTAGGAGTAACGGCCCTGGTCATCGGAGTGGTTGCAGATGAAATGAGCGTCGAAGTCGTCTAGGAAGGCGAACGGGCCGTAGTCGAAGGTAATACCGAGGATCGACATGTTGTCGGTGTTCATCACGCCGTGGCAGAAACCATAGGCCTGCCATTTGGCGATGAGCTCGGCGTTGCGCTCGACGATTTCGCGGAACATCGCCAAGTACGGTTCCGGCTGTTCCAGGCATTCCGGGAAATGCATGGCCAGCACGTGGTCGCCGAGTTCTTTCTGCTTCTCGGGACGTTTGGTGTAGTAGAAATATTCGAAATGCCCGAAGCGCACATGGCTCGGCGCCATGCGCAGGACCATGGCCGCGCGTTCCTGCTTCTCGCGCCACACCGGCGTGTCGGAGCCGATCACGCAGAGGGCGCGGGTGGTCGGGATGTTCAGGGCGTACAGCGCTTCGGAGGCAAGAAATTCGCGAATCGAGGACCGCAGCACCGCCCGCCCGTCACCCATGCGCGAAAAGGGCGTCTGGCCGGCACCCTTGAGGTGCAGGTCCCAATGCTCGCCGGCCTCGTTGTAGACCTCGCCCAGCAACAGACCGCGACCATCGCCCAACTGTGGGTTGTAGGACCCGAACTGATGTCCTGAATAGACCATTGCCCTGGGGACCGCGTCGGCCCAGAGCTTATGGCCGCTGAACAGTTCGGCGAACTCAGGGGTTTCGGCTTCCGCAGGGTCGAGATCGAGCAGCGCCATGGCGGCAGGGCTGGCCACCACCAGGCGCGGGTTGTCGATCGGCTCGGGCAGCACGTGGGTGGAAAACGTATCGCCCAGGCGAGCGAAACGATTATCGAAGGTCAGTTCGTCGAGGGCTTTCAAGGGCCATCTCCAGCAGAATGTCCGAGCATTCTGCTAGGGATAAGCCGCTTAGTCGAGCTTGGCGGCTGGCGGCTCTTGCAGCGGTTGGCCATCGGGTTTGGGCACGATGGTTTTGGCTTCCGGATCGACGGGCACCATTCTGTATTCCTGGCCCTGGATGTTCTTGAGGTAAACCTCCATCTGCCGGAACGAGATGTTGATGTGCTGTTTCTTGAACTCGCGATTGATGAAGCGGTTGACCTCGTCGAGCACCGGGTTACGGTCACCGAGGTCGCGCACATGCATGCGCAGCTCGTGGTCGAGGGTGCTTTCGCCGAAATTCAGGAAGTACACGTGGGGTTCCGGATCTTTCAGCACTCGCGGGTTATCGCGCGCAGCCTTGAGCAGCAATTCCTTGACCAGGTCCAGGTCGGAGCCGTAATCGACACCGAGCTTGAGGGTCACTCGAGTGATGGTGTCGGTCAGGGACCAGTTGATCAGTTGCCCTGTAATGAACGTCTTGTTCGGGACGATGATGTCCTTGCGGTCGAAGTCGGTGATGGTTGTGGCACGGATGCGGATCTTGCTCACCGTACCGGACAGGTTACCAATGGTGATGGTGTCGCCGATCCGTACCGGACGTTCGAACAGGATCATGATCCCGGAGATGAAGTTCGCGAAGATTTCCTGCATCCCGAAGCCGAGACCCACCGACAGCGCCGCCACCAGCCATTGCAACTTGTCCCAACTCACGCCGAGTGTCGACAGGGTCGAGACGAAACCGATACCGGCGATCACATAGGACAGCAGGGTGGTGGTGGCGTAGGCGCTGCCCTGAGCCAGGTTCAGCTTCGACAGCACCAACACTTCCAGCAACCCCGGCAAGTTGCGCGCGAGGGCGAAGGTGATGCCGATGATGATCAACGCGCCGAGCATGTCGCCAATGCTGATCGGCACCATGCTCATATTGGCGCCGGTGCCGCTGGTGTATTCGTAGAGGGTGACGTTGTCCAGGTACGAGAACACCGAGATCAGGTCCGACCAGACCCAGTACAGCGCCGCGATGAAACCGCCCAGCAGTGCCAGGCGGATCAGGCGCAGGGACTGTTCGTTGACCTTCTCGATATCCAGCGTTGGCTCTTCGATCACCGCTTCGCCGTCGCCGGCCTCTTTCGCGGCCTGGCGTTTGGCCAGGGCGCGCTGGTAGGCCAGGCGGCGTGCGGCAACGCTGAGGCCGCGCACGAAGGTGGCCTCGATCACCAGCCAGAACATCAGCAGGTAAAGGGTGTTGATCAACCGGTCACTGAGCTTCAGCGCGGTGTAGTAATAGCCGAAGCACACCGCCACGAACAGCGCCACAGGCAGGACGGTGAATATGACCCCCACGGCCTTGCGGAACAACGAAGCGTTCTGGTGAGTCGGGCTGCTGATCAGCAGGCGACTGAGCAGCCAGGCCATCAGCGCGTAGCAGGTCAGCACCACCGGCATGCCGAGTACGTCATCGGCCAGGGTGGCGGGTTGCAGCTCGGCGACCGCCACCACCGCGACCAGGGCCATGACCACCAGACCGAGTCGACGGACCCAGCCCTGCAGGAATTCGACCTGCGGTTTTTCCCAGCGGAAATGCAGTTCGGCCACGCCGCCCGGCGCGAGTATCCGGTAGGCGGTGTAGAACACTAGCCAGGCCTGGGCCATTTGCAGCAGCGCTGCGCCCATGTTCGCGTTTTGTCCGCGGGCGTCGATTTGCAAGGCCAGGCCACACAAGGCAAGGCCCAGGGACACTGGCATCGCCAGCAGAATGTTGATCAGGATTGCCTGCGGCGTGTGCCACTGGCTGTCGCGTTTGAAGTGGCCGATGTCCTGGTGAACCTTGCTCAGTCGGGCATACAGGCTTTTGCGCCGCCACAGCAGGGCACCGATCAACAATGCCAGGGGCAGGAACAGCAGCGGCCGTTGGGTCAGGCCATCACTTAATTCGCTCAGGCTGGAAGCCCACGGCAGCGTGGTGACCTGACGTTCCAGGCGCTCCGGCACGGCGCGCATCCATTCCAGGTCCAGCGGCTTGTTGCTGGGAATCCAGAACATCTGTTCATCGAGGGTCGCCCGCAGGCTTTGCGCGGTGCTGAGCAGTTGCTTCTGGTTGAGTTGCAACGTGATGGATTCATTGAGCACCGCGCTGAGTTCGCGGTTCAGCCGCTCCAGCAGGTCGGCGCGGGTCGTGGCCAGGTCCAGCAGGCTCTTGCGCAATTGCGGGGTGACTTGCTCGGGAGGCTGGGTCGACAGCAGGTTGTCGACGTAGGTCGCCGGGTTGCTGAGCAGTTCCCGTTGCTGGCTGACTTCGAATTGATAGAGGCGAATGTCGGCGATCTGGTCGGCCAGGTCACGGTCGAGCTTGAGGCGTGGCAGGGCCTGTTTCTGTTTGTAGAGAATCTTGGAGAGCAGCAGGCTGCCCTTGAGCACGTTGATCTGCTCTTCCAGCGCCGAGTCGCTCTGGGTCACGTTGTCCAGTTGCTGCTTGGTCTGCAGGTTTTGCTGGGTGACTTCGTTTAGTCGGTCAGTACTTTTGAGCAGGTAATCGGAAAGCTTGAGGTTGGCTGCGCTTTCGGTAGCCAACAGGGCGCTGCCGCCGGATTTCTGCGCTTCGATGGACTGCTGGGTCACTGTCTCCTGGGACTGGGCCAGGCGCTTCTGGTTGATCAGGGTTTGCAGCTCCTGGATTTCCTGATCCAGGCGATCGGATTTTTCCGAGAGCAAGTCATGCTGGCTGTTGCCCAGGTCCTGCAGTTGATTGTTGCCGGCCAGTTCCTGGCGACGCAACGGGATCAGGGCATTCAGCGCCGCGAGCTCGGCGTTGAGCAGGTCGCGTTGCTCAGGGGTCAAGGTCTTGCCGGCGTCCTTGCCGATCTTGAGGATGTTGTTGATCTGCTGGATGCGCGTCTGGCTGGTGGAGATTTCCGCCTGGGCGCGTTCGGGGCGGGTCTGGGCGGTAATCACCAGACTGTTGGCTTCCGAGAGGGCCTTCTGCAGATCGCTTTGCTGAGTGGAGCGCTCGGTGAGCATTTGCTCCAGCTGCTGAATAGGCTCTTTGGCATAGCGCTGCGGCACCGGCAGCACTTTGCTGGCTTTGAGCTTGGCCAGTTCGCGCTGATTCTCGATGTTCTGCTTTGGGGCGTTGGCCAGTTGTTGCTTGAGATCGGCCAGCTTCTGCTCGTAATCACGCTTGTTGTTGAGCTGTGTCAGCGTGTTTTGCAGGATGCTCTGCAGGGCTTTCTGATCGGCTTCCGGCAATTTGCGCTCGGCGATCTTGTTCAGGTTCGCCTGCACGGCTTCGCTGGACGGCGGTTCGGCCGCTTGCAATGTACCGACAGAAAGACTCAAGCCCAGCAGGGCCGTAATGATGAACGTGCGCAGGGTTGACATAGAGACCGATCGAAAACGAGACGAAGTGTGGAGTTTAGAGGAAGAGTCCCGGGCCGGGGCGACTTCCTTCGGGGAATCTGACGCCCACTTTACCGATCTTGTTCCCTTCCATGACAGCGACGGTCCAAATGGTGTTGTTCCATTCCACCTGGTCACCGACTACCGGAGCACCGCCCACTTTCTGGGCAATGAAGTGGCCGAGCGACATGTCCGGATCGATGCCTTCCACTTTCAACCCGTACAGCGCCGCAACCGCGGCCAACTGGGCGTCTCCTTCGAGTACGAAGTCGCCGAAGAAGCGCAAATCGAGGCCCCGTTGCGGTGCCTGGCTGAAGAGTTTTCCGAGGGCCGGAAGGTTGTGTTCATGGCCGATTACGCACAGCAAATCGTCGACTTCGAGCACCGTACTACCCGACGGATGGAGGAGTTGCTGGCCCCGAAACAGGGCTGCAATGCGGGTGCCTTCGGGCATTTTCAGTTCGCGAAGGGGTGAGCCGATGCACCATTTCTCAGCACCGAGGCGATAAACGAACAGCTCCCACTCACTGGTGACGTGGACTTCCAGGGCGGCGCGGGAGATCGGTGCCGGCTCCGGCGGAACGGTGACTTTCAAAAGCTTCGCCACCCATGGCAGGCTCGTGCCCTGCACCAGCAACGACACCAGCACGATAAAGAAGGCGAGGTTGAAATAGAGCTGCGCGTTGGGCAGGCCGGCCATCAGCGGGAACACCGCCAGAATGATCGGGACCGCGCCGCGTAGCCCGACCCAGGAAATGAACGCCTTCTCGCGCCCATGGAATGCCTTGAACGGCAGCAGGCCGACGATCACCGACAACGGCCGCGCAAACAGAATCATCCACAGCGCCAGGCCCAGGGCGGGCAGGGCAATCGGCAACAGGTCGTGGGGTGTTACCAGCAACCCCAGCACCAGGAACATGCCGATTTGTGCCAGCCACGCCATGCCATCGAGCATGTGCAAAATGCCGTGGCGGCTGCGCACAGGGCGATTGCCGATGACCAGGCCGCACAGGTAAACCGCCAGGAAGCCGCTGCCGTGCAAGGCGTTGGTCAGGGCAAACACGACCAATCCGCCAGCAATGACCAGGATCGGGTACAGGCCGGTGGCCAAGTGGATACGGTTGACCAGTTGCAACATGACCCAGCCGCCGCCCAGACCGATGACAGCGCCGATACCGAACTCACGCAAAAAGTGCCCGAGCAGGCTCCAGTGCAGACCGGACTGGCCGCTGGCGAGCATGTCGATCAGGGTCACGGTGAGGAACACCGCCATCGGGTCGTTGCTGCCGGACTCGATTTCGAGGCTGGCGGTCACCCGTTCGTTCAAGCCTTTGCCGCCAAGCAGCGAGAATACCGCAGCGGCGTCGGTGGAGCCGACGATAGCGCCGATCAGCAGGCCTTGAATCAGGTTCAGGTCGAACAGCCACGCGGCGGCCATACCGGTCAGCCCGGTGGTGATCAACACCCCGACCGTCGCCAGCGACAGCGCCGGCCATAACGCCACGCGGAAGCTGGAAACCCGGGTGCGCAAGCCGCCGTCGAGCAGGATGACTGCCAGTGCGAGGTTACCGACCAGATAAGCCGTTGGGTAGTTATCGAAGATAATGCCGGCGCCATCGACGCCGGCCGACATGCCCACCGCGAGGATGATCACCAGAATCGGGATGCCAAGGCGCGATGAAAGTGAGCTCACCAGAATGCTTGCACCTACCAGCAACGCGCCGATCAAGAACAGGCTGTTGATGGTCGTCGCATTCAAAGGCAGTACTCCAGAAAGCTAAAGGCGGGCGCAAACTGACCATGCAGTCTGCGTGCCAGCGATTCTAACCTGTTGAAATGTGATGCTGTCAAAAAGCTTTTGACCTTGTGGCGAAGGGGCTTGCCCCCGTTCGGCTGCGTAGCAGTCGAAATTCTGGGGCCGCTGCGCGACCCAACGGGGGCAAGCCCCCTCGCCACAGGGTTAGAGACTAAACCGCCCGACCATGTTGTTCAGGTCCAGCGCCAATCGCGACAACTCATTGCTCGCGGCACTGGTCTGGTTGGCCCCGGTCGCCGACTGCACCGACAGATCGCGAATGTTCACCAGATTGCGGTCCACTTCACGGGCCACTTGCGCCTGCTCTTCGGCCGCGCTGGCGATCACCAGGTTGCGTTCGTTGATTTCGACGATTGCACTATTAATAGTGTCCAGCGACATGCCAGCCCCACGAGCGATGTTCAACGTCGACTCGGCGCGCTCGGTGCTGTTGCGCATCGAATCCACCGCGTGCTCGGTACCGCTCTGGATGCTGCCGATCATGCGTTCGATTTCGCTGGTCGACTGTTGGGTGCGATGCGCCAAGGCACGAACCTCGTCCGCGACCACGGCAAATCCACGACCGGCCTCACCGGCGCGGGCCGCTTCGATGGCTGCGTTCAATGCCAGCAGGTTGGTCTGATCAGCCAGGCCGCGAATCACGTCCAGCACTTTACCGATGTCACGGGACTCGTTGGCCAGTTCGCCAATCAGGGTGGCGGTGCTCTGCACGTCGGCGCTCATGCGTTCGATGGCGCTGACGGTTTCCTGCACCAGGTCACGGCCATCACCGGCAGAGGTGGTGGCATTTTTCGAGGCTTCGGACGTGCTGACGGCATTGCGCGCGACTTCTTCCACGGCGCTGGTCATTTCGTTGACCGCGGTGGCAGCCTGTTCGATTTCGTTGTTCTGCTGGGTCAGGCCACGAGCGCTTTCGTCGGTGACGCTGTTGAGCTCTTCAGCGGCGGACGCCAGTTGCGTGGCGGAACCGGAAATCCGTTGCAGGGTGTCGCGCAGCTTGTCCTGCATCTTCGACATGGCCAGCAGCAAGCGGCCGGCTTCGTCCTCACCATCGACGGTGATCGGGCGGGTCAGGTTGCCCTCGGCAATTTCTTCGGCAGCGCTCAGGGCGTTGGCGATCGGCTTGGTGATGCTGTTGGTCAGCAACCAGGCGAAAAGAAGGGTCAGGCCACTGGCGATGACCAGCAACGTAATCACCAGATTGAGGGACGTCGAATACTGCTCACCGGCACGCGTGTCGGTTACTTCTATCTGTTGGGTGTTGATCTCAAGCAACTTCGCGAGGGCTGAGTTGACTGCTTCGGAGTTGGAGAGTAATTCGCTGTTGAGCATGGCGCGCAGTTCGTCGACCTGGTTGTTGCGCGAGAGCGTCTTCATCCGGTCTTCGAGTTGGCGATACTGCGCCAGCAACTGCACGTATTGATCGTAAGCAGCGCGTTCCTGCGGGCCGTCGATCAGCGGTTCGTAGACTCGTTGAGCGTCGCGGATCTGCTGATTACGCAGTTCAAACAGCTCGAAAGTTTTCTGCTGCACATCAGGTTCGCGGTTAACCAGCAAACGATAGGACAGCACTCGCAGGCGCAGGGTCAACTGAGTGAACTCGTCGAGGCTCTTGATGCTCGGCACGCTCATGGAGGCGATGTCTTCACCCGCACCGCGAATCTTGCTCATCTGGTTCAAGGCAAACACACCCAGAATCAGCATCAGGCCGCCAATCAGGGCAAAACCGAGGAACGCCCGTGGCGCGATATTCATATTACGAAGGGACATGGTGTTTACCGAAAAGAGCGCATTCGTGCGGCGCTGAGACTGACGTATGGATGACTTATCGGTCATACGACTAAAGTCTTGAGGCCCTGCGCGTTTTTGTCGCACAAACGCTTCGGCGACGAAGTGCAGGAACCAGATCCGCCAATCACAGTCTTTAAAGTTCGCGAGGACGGTCGCCCGCCAGGAAAATCAAGGCTTTGCGCCCCAATACCCCTGGCATCCGTGGTGACTTTTCTTTATCGTACGCGCCCTTTGAAAATGCTCGGAAAATCAAAATGTTGGAAGCATCCCTAAGCCAATTAGAACAGCTGGTCAGCGACCTGGTGCAACAGAACCAGACCCTGCTCGGCAGCAACCAGACCCTGAGCGCAGAATTGGCCCAGGCCAAGGATGAAAACGAAAGCCTGCAACTGAGCCTGATGGAACAGGAAGAGAAACAAGGTGCCACCGCTGCACGCATCCAGGCCCTGGTTGAGCGCGTCAGCGCCGGCCCGGTCAGCGCATGAATCACGGCTCCGCAGGGGTAAAAGTCGTCTCGATCCTGGGGGAGGACTATTCGATCAAGGCGCCGGCCGGGGAAGAGCAAACCCTGCTGGACGCCGCGTTAATGCTGAAGGCTGCCCTGGCTGACACCAAAAGGAAGTACCCGACGCTGATCGGTGACCGCTTGCTGGTATTGGCCGCGATGAATCTGTGCTCCCAGCAGATCGAAATGCAGAAACAGCACAAGCAGGAACTCGACCGTTACCAAGAGCAAGTCAGCGCCACGGTTGAAGTGATTTCCAAGACGATCAATCAGGCCTGATCGGCTTTGCGCACAACCAAAGAATAAATTGTCGCTTGCGTTGTATACAATCGGCACGGCTGTTGCAGTGTTTCAGCCTCTTATTCTTTGGGGGTGCTCCATGCAGTTCTGGCGACGCAGTATTCAATGGCAGTTGATCCTAAGCATGGGCACCGCCCTGCTGGTCAGTATCCTGATCGTGGTTGGCATTTATACCCTCGTGGTCAACCGTCTCGCCGAGCGCTATCTGGTCGAACAAGCGCTGCCGTCGAGCATCGAAGCGATGCGCAACGACATCGAGCGAATCCTCGTTCAACCCCTCACCGCCGCCAAGGACATCGCCAGTAACAGCATGGTGCGCGACTGGCTGGCCGGGGGCGAAAACAGCGCCCAGACCGATACCTTCGTGGAGTATCTGGAAGGCATCCGCGCCGAGCACAAAGCCTTTACCGCGCTGATCGTCGGCACGGCTTCAAACCACTACTTCAATGAAAAAGGCCTGGACCGGACCCTCAGCCGTTCCAACCCCAAAGACGCCTGGTTCTATTCGTTTCTCGACAGCAACCAGCCGCGCACCCTCAATATCGACAATGACACCGCGACCGGAGAGTTGGCGCTGTTCATCGACCTCAAGGTCGAGCAGGCCGGCAAAGTCGTGGGCGTTGCCGGGCTTGGCCTGAGCATGAAAGAGCTGTCGGAGCTGATCCACAACTTCAACTTCGGTGAGCGCGGCAAGGTCTATCTCGTACGTTCCGACGGTTTGATCCAGGTTCACCCCGAGGCTCAGTTCAGCGGCAAACGCACGTTGGCCGAACAGATTGGCGCCCCGGCAGCGCAAGCGGTCATGGCTCAAAAAGCCGCCAGCAGTAGCAGTTTTATACGCGAGGGCGAAGATTTTCTGGCATTGAGCCTGCCGTTGCGGGACCTGGGCTGGACCCTGGTGGCCGAAGTGCCGCAGTCGCAGATCTACGCTGAAGCCCGCCGCGCGATGTGGATGAGCAGCGGCATCGGCCTGGCGGTGGCGCTGGTGTGCCTGATGCTGGTGGTGTTGTTGGCCCGTGGCTTGGTGCGGCCGATTCGTCAGGTAACAGCGGCGCTGGTAGCCATTGGTAGCGGTGGTGGAGATTTGACCCACCGGTTAGATTCCAGCCGCGCCGATGAACTGGGTGACCTGGCTCGCGGCTTCAATCGATTCCTGGAAAGCCAGCGCGACATGATCGGCGAAGTGCTGACCACCAGCGAGCGTTTACGCACGGCCGTCGGCCAAGTGGCGCGGGTGGTGGACAACACCGCCGAACGCTCTGGCCGCCAACAGGAAATGACCGACATGGTCGCCACCGCCGTCCACGAAATGGGCCTGACCGTGCAGGAAATCGCCCAGAACGCCGGCAACGCCGCGGTGGCTTCACAAACTGCCCGGGATGAGGCGATGCAGGCGCGGGAAGTGGTGGGCGGGTCGATCCGGCATATTGAAAGCATGTCCGATGAAATCGGCCTCGCTGCCAGCGCGGTGGGCGAGTTGGCCAATCAGGTGGCATCCATCGATCAGGTGCTGGCAGTGATTCGCGGGATTTCCGAGCAAACCAATTTGCTCGCGCTCAACGCGGCCATCGAAGCGGCGCGGGCCGGGGACATGGGGCGCGGGTTTGCGGTGGTCGCGGATGAAGTGCGCACGTTGGCGCGGCGTACGCAGTCGTCGACCGATGAGATTCAGCAGATGATTGGCAGCCTCAAGCAAGGCGCGGAGAACGCGGTGTCGTCGATGCATTCCGGGCAAGCGGCGACCGGCACGGGCGTCGAGTCGAGCCAGCGCACCGGGGTGTCGTTGACGGCGATTACCGGCCAGGTGGAGCGCATCAGCGACATGAACCATCAAGTGGCGGCGGCAACGGAAGAGCAGTCGGCGGTAACGGAAGAGATCAACCGGAACGTGCAGGGGATTTCAGATCTGGCCCGTGCCACCGCCGGGGAGGTCAGGGCTTGCCGTGAGGACTGTCAGACATTGCAGCGCTTGGCCGATGATCTGGCGCGGCAGATGGGTAGCTTCAAACTCAGCTGACCGATCGTTCCCACGCTCCGCGTGGGAACGATCAGTGAGAGGGTGTCAGAACCATTCATCCTGCATCGTCAGGCACACATCATCCCGCGCCTCAAGAATCGCCAGTTCATGGTGACAACCCGGCACTTCCCACGTCAGAAAATACCGCGCCGCCTGTAGCTTGCCTTTATAGAAGCTCACATCCGCCGCATTCCCTTTGGCCAACCCTTCCTCAGCGCGAATCGCCTGCTCCAGCCAGCGCCAGCCAATCACCGTGTGCCCGAACACTTTCAGGTACAGCGCCGAGTTCGCCAGGCTGCTATTAACCTTGCCTTGCCCCAAATCCGTCAGCAGGCCAATGGTCACCGTTTGCAGGCGCGCCACCAGTTTCTCCAGCGGCTCACGCAGCGCGGTTAACGATTCATGCGCTTGAGCGCGTTCGGCGGTGTCGGCAATCAGGCGGATCAATTGCTTGAGCCCCGCACCACCGTTCTGCGCCAGTTTGCGGCCCAGCAGGTCCAGCGATTGAATGCCGTGGGTCCCTTCGTGGATCGGGTTCAGGCGGTTATCGCGGTAATACTGCTCCACCGGGTATTCGCGGGTGTAGCCATGGCCGCCGAGTATCTGGATCGCCAGTTCGTTGGCCTTGAGGCAAAACTCCGACGGCCAGGATTTGACGATCGGCGTGAGCAAATCCAGCAGTTCATGGGCCTGTTTGCGCTCGGCTTCCGTCTCAAGGGTCGTGGTGTCGTCAAACAGCCGCGCCGCGTACAACCCCAGGTCGAACGAACCTTCGACGTAGGCTTTCTGGGTCAGCAACATGCGTTTGACGTCGGCGTGTTGAATGATCGCCACCGGTGCGGTGTTCGGGTCCTTGCTATCCGGCACGCGACCTTGCGGACGTTCGCGGGCGTATTCCAGGGAATACAAATACCCGGCGTAACCGAGCATCACCGCGCCCATGCCGACGCCGATCCGCGCCTCGTTCATCATCTGGAACATGTAGCTCAAACCGTGATGTGGCTTGCCCACCAGGTAGCCGACACACTCGCCGTTATCGCCGAAGTTCAGCGCGGTGGAGGTGGTGCCGCGCCAGCCCATCTTGTGGAACAACCCGGCCAGCAACACATCGTTGCGTTTGCCCAGGCTGCCGTCATCGTTGACCAGAAACTTGGGCACGATGAACAGCGAAATGCCCTTCACCCCGGCCGGTGCGTCCGGCAACTTGGCCAGCACCATGTGCACGATGTTTTCCGACAGCGGGTGATCACCGCCGGAGATGAAAATCTTGTTGCCCTTGAGGCGATAGGTGCCGTCAGACGCAGGCTCTGCGCGGGTACGAATATCCGACAGCGACGAGCCAGCATGCGGCTCGGTCAGCGCCATGGTGCCGAAGAAACGACCGTCGATCATCGGTTGCAGGAAGCGCTGTTTCTGCTCCTCGGTGCCGAAACTTTCGATCAGGTTCGCCGCGCCCATGGTCAGGAACGGATAAGAAGTCGACGCCGCGTTGGCTGACTGAAAGTGCGCAAAGCACGCTTGGGACAGCAGCGTAGGAAGTTGCATGCCGCCGGCATCGAAACTGCGCGCAGCGTTGAGGAAACCGGCTTCAAGGAAGGCGTCCACCGCCGGTTTCACTTCCGGAATCAGAATCGCCTGACCATCCTCGTAGCGCGGTTCGTTCTCGTCACCCTTGCGGTTGTGCGGGGCGAAGAACTTCTCGGCGATGGTGCGGGCGGTGCCGATGGCGGCGTCGAAGGTCTCGCGGTTGTGCTCGGCGAAACGCTCACGCTGGGTCAGGCCCTCGGCATCAAGGACTTCATACAGCTCGAAAGCCAGATTGCGGGAACTGAGCAACGTCTCGGACATGGCGGCCTACCTTTTTTTGGAATGGACCGAGTCTAGGCGTGGGAATAGAGGCTGAACAGGATGATTGATATGGGTGATGGTGGAGCAGCGCAGCGACTTAGCGGGCGACACAAGCAACTGTGGGAGCGGGCTTGCCCGCGATAGCGCCAGACCAGCCAACATCATCAGTGACTGATACATCGCTATCGCGGGCAAGCCCGCTCCCACAGGGGTTTTGCAAACCAGGCACCCATTGCGGATGCCCGGTCTTATTGCGGTTTAACCGATAGTCATCAAGCTGGCATTACCACCCGCCGCAGCAGTGTTAACGCTCAACGCCCGCTCGATCACCAGACGCTCCAGCGCAATATTGGTTTCGCCCTGCGACAAACCATGAACCCCGACAATCGCGCCGGCACGCTTGGCCACTTGCTGGCAGACCGCGCGCAGCTGATCGGAATGGCCGTGATGCAGAACCGCATCAAAGACCACTTCGTCCTTGCTCCAGTCGGAAACCAGCTTGATCTTCGCCTGAATGTCCTTCGGCAGACGTGCGAACAGCGCCTTGGTCAATTCAGCTTCCGGCCATACCGCCGAACCGCCGACGGCCAATACCGCCGCCAGTTGCGTGAGCAGATCGCCTTCGACTTCCGCCAGGCACAGCACGTGTTCGCGCGGCAGAATGGCGTAGCTGTTGCGCTCGCCGGTCGGGCCCGCCAGAAGACGAGTGATCCCGCTTTGCGATTGCGCCGCGAACTGCACGCAAAGGGTGCTCAGGTCGGTGAACTTGTTGCTGTCGGCCCAGGCTTTCAGGGCTGTCAGCGGCTTGCTCATGGCATCACGCAGACGAACGTCCGGCGCCGCGATGGCATCACCGCGAGCGAAGGATTGTTCGATTGCATCGGTAGGACGTGTCGACAACAGACGGTACAGGTACAACGGACCACCGGCTTTCGGACCTGTACCCGACAGGCCTTCGCCACCGAACGGTTGCACGCCGACCACAGCACCTACGATGTTGCGGTTGACGTAGACGTTGCCGGCGTTGACGTTGTCGATCACCTTGGCGATGGTCTCGTCGATGCGCGTGTGTACGCCCAGCGTCAGGCCGTAACCGGAGGCGTTGATCTGACCGATCAGCTGATCGATGTCTTTGCGCTTGTAGCGAACCACGTGCAGCACCGGGCCGAAGATCTCCCGTTGCAGTTCGTCGAAGCTTTCCAGTTCGATCAACGTCGGCATCACAAAGGTGCCGCGTTTGACTTCTTCGGTGTTGGCGATTGCCACCTGGTAAACGCTGCGACCTTTATCGCGCATGCCCTGGATGTGCTTCTCGATACCGGCCTTGGCTTCGGCGTCGATCACCGGGCCGATGTCCACCGACAGGCGTTCCGGGTTACCGAGACGGCATTCAGCCATGGCACCTTTAAGCATTTCGATGACACGGTCAGCGGAATCTTCCTGCAAGCACAGCACACGCAGCGCCGAGCAACGTTGTCCGGCGCTGTCGAAGGCCGACGACACTACGTCGATCACGACTTGTTCGGTCAGTGCCGAGGAGTCGACGATCATTGCGTTCTGGCCACCGGTTTCGGCGATCAACGGAATCGGGCGACCTTGAGCATCCAGGCGACCAGCGACATTGCGTTGCAGCAAACGAGCGACTTCGGTGGAACCGGTGAACATCACGCCTTTAACCCGATCGTCACCGACCAGACGCGCACCAACGGTTTCGCCACGGCCCGGCAGCAGTTGCAGCACGCCTTCCGGAATCCCGGCTTCGAGCAGCAAGCGCACGGCTTGAGCGGCTACCAGCGGGGTTTGTTCCGCAGGTTTGGCCAAAACCGGGTTACCGGCAGCCAGTGCCGCAGCGACTTGGCCGCTGAAGATCGCCAGCGGGAAGTTCCACGGGCTGATGCACACCACCGGACCCAATGGACGGTGGGCGTCGTTGGTGAAATCGTTGCGCGCCTGCACCGCGTAGTAACGCAGGAAGTCCACGGCTTCACGCACTTCGGCGATGGCGTTGGCGAAGGTCTTGCCCGCTTCGCGAGCCAGCAGGCCCATCAGTGGCTGGATTTCGCCTTCCATCAAATCAGCGGCACGTTCCAGAATCGCGGCGCGCTCGGCGGGCGGAGTGGCCTGCCAGATCGGTGCAGCGTTCAGGGCGCACTGGATCGCGTTATCGACGTCTTCGACGGTCGCTTCCTGTACGTGGCCAACCACGTCACGCAGATCCGACGGGTTCAGCACTGGCGCAGGGGTTTCGCTGCTGGACGCGCAACCGAGCATCGGCGCGGCTTTCCAGTGGTTATGAGCGGTTGCCAGCAGGGCGCAGGACAGCGAAGCCAAACGATGTTCGTTGGCCATGTCAATGCCGCTGGAGTTGGCGCGCTCGGCACCATAAAGATCACGCGGCAGCGGGATACGCGGGTGCGGCAGGCCGAAGCCGCCTTCCAGCGTAGCCATCTGCTCGATGCTGGCCACTGGATCGGCCACCAGCTCCTGAATCGAAATGGATTGGTCGGCAATGCGGTTGACGAACGAGGTGTTCGCACCGTTTTCCAGCAGACGACGTACCAGGTACGCCAACAGTGTTTCGTGCGTGCCAACCGGAGCGTACACGCGGCACGGACGGTTCAGCTTGCCTTCGGAAACTTTGCCTACAACCTGTTCGTACAGCGGTTCACCCATGCCGTGCAGGCACTGGAACTCGTACTGGCCGGGGTAATAGTTCTGACCGGCGATGTGGTAAATGGCCGACAGGGTATGGGCGTTGTGCGTGGCGAATTGCGGGTAGATGACTTCCGGCACCGACAGCAATTTGCGAGCGCAGGCGATGTAGGAAACGTCGGTGTACACCTTGCGGGTGTAGACCGGATAGCCTTCCAGGCCTTCGACCTGGGCGCGCTTGATTTCGCTGTCCCAGTACGCGCCTTTTACCAGGCGGATCATCAGGCGATGACGGCTGCGACGAGCCAGGTCGATCACGTAATCGATCACGTACGGGCAACGCTTTTGATAAGCCTGGATCACGAAACCGATGCCGTTCCAGCCGGTCAGTTGCGGCTCGAAGCACAGGCGCTCCAGCAGATCCAGCGACAACTCGAGGCGGTCGGCTTCTTCGGCGTCGATGTTCAGGCCGATGTCGTATTGCTTGGCCAGCAGGGTCAGCGACAGCAGGCGCGGGTACAACTCGTCCATCACGCGCTCGTACTGCGCACGGCTGTAACGCGGGTGCAGTGCCGACAGCTTGATGGAAATGCCAGGACCTTCATAAATCCCACGACCGTGGGACGCTTTGCCGATCGAGTGGATGGCTTGTTCGTACGAGGCCAGGTACTTCTGGGCGTCGTGCTCGGTGAGTGCGGCTTCACCCAGCATGTCGTAGGAGTAGCGGAAGCCTTTGGCTTCGAACTTGCTGGCGTTGGCCAGGGCTTCGGCGATGGTTTCGCCAGTGACGAACTGCTCGCCCATCAGGCGCATGGCCATGTCGACGCCCTTGCGAATCATCGGCTCGCCGCTCTTGCCGATGATGCGGCTCAAGGACGATGTCAGGCCGGCTTCGTTGTGGGTGGCGACCAGTTTGCCGGTCAGCAGCAAGCCCCAGGTGGCGGCGTTGACGAACAGCGACGGGCTGTTGCCCAAGTGCGGGTGCCAGTTGCCGGTGCTGATTTTGTCGCGAATCAGTGCGTCACGGGTGCCTTTGTCCGGGATACGCAGCAGCGCTTCGGCCAGGCACATCAGCGCCACGCCTTCCTGGGACGACAGGGAAAATTCCTGCAACAGGCCCTGAACAATTCCGGCACGGCCGCCGGCGCTTTTCTGATTGCGCAGTTTTTCGGCAATCGAGGCGGCGAGCTTGTTGGTGGCTTCGGCCATCGAGGCTGGCAGGCGAGCCTGCTCGATCAGCATCGGCACCACTTCCGGCTCAGGGCGACGGTAAGCGGCGGTGATCGAAGCGCGCAGCACCGATTGCGGCAAGATGCTTTCGGCGAACTCCAGGAAGCACTGATGCGCGTGATCGACGTGGATCTCGCCCGCATCGTCAACTTCCTTGCCATTCAAACCGTTCAGCTCGGACAGGGTTGCACCACCCTCGAGTTTTTCCAGGTAATTGAAAATTGCCTGCTTGATCAGCCAGTGTGGCGTGCGATCAATCGAGGTCGCGGCGGCCTTGAGGCGCTCGCGGGTCGGGTCGTCAAGTTTGACCCCAAGGGTGGTGGTAGCCATATTTTTATCCTCATGTTTGCCACGACCGCGTGGCATCAGCTGGCGGCAAGATTAGCCGCGCAACCGTCGAGGTGCAACCGGGTGCAACCCTTTTTTTGTCGGAATAATACGCAGCTCGTCAGGAAATAAATTCCGGTACGAACGTACTGCTCCTGCTTGGTGCTTTTGCTTCTAGTAAACCGCCAGGACTGCGCTAAAAGGGAGCAAAAACAGGCTTTTTTCAAGTAAATCCGACTAGGTGCAACTTATTCGCTCGAAACTGGTTGCACCTTATTTACTTTGTTGAATAGCATTCGCGCCCAAGGTGCAACCGGTCAAAAAAGACAGGTGTACCGGCTGATGGCTTTCCTGGGGAAACATCAGTCATTAAATGCGCGGGCCCGGAAATCGTCTGAACGAACATTGTCGTTTGTCGGCGCTTTCACACTCTGCCGCTACATAAAAACAAAGCCAGGGCATCACTCAAATGAGCGTAAGCAATCCAACACTGATCACGTTCGTGATCTACATCGCAGCAATGGTGCTGATCGGCTTCATGGCCTATCGCTCCACCAACAACCTTTCTGACTACATTCTGGGCGGTCGCAGCCTGGGCAGCGTCGTGACTGCATTGTCCGCCGGCGCCTCCGACATGAGCGGCTGGTTGTTGATGGGCCTGCCGGGCGCTATCTACATGTCCGGTCTCTCCGAAAGCTGGATCGCCATCGGTCTGATCATCGGTGCTTACCTGAACTGGCTGTTCGTCGCCGGCCGCCTGCGCGTGCAGACCGAGCACAACGGCGATGCGCTGACCCTGCCGGATTACTTCTCCAGCCGTTTCGAAGACAAAAGCGGCCTGCTGCGGATCATCTCTGCGGTCGTGATCCTGGTGTTCTTCACCATCTACTGCGCGTCCGGCATCGTGGCCGGTGCCCGTCTGTTCGAAAGCACCTTCGGCATGTCCTACGAGACTGCGCTGTGGGCCGGTGCTGCGGCGACTATTGCCTACACCTTCGTTGGCGGTTTCCTGGCAGTGAGCTGGACTGACACCGTACAAGCCACCCTGATGATCTTCGCCCTGTTGCTGACGCCGATCATCGTGCTGCTGGCCACTGGCGGCATCGACACCACGTTCCTGGCCATCGAAGCGCAAGATCCAAGCAACTTCGACATGCTGAAAAACACCACCTTCATCGGCATCATCTCGTTGATGGGCTGGGGCCTGGGCTACTTCGGTCAGCCGCACATCCTGGCGCGATTCATGGCGGCGGATTCGGTCAAATCGATCGCTAACGCTCGCCGCATCTCCATGACCTGGATGATCCTGTGCCTGGGCGGCACCGTGGCTGTAGGCTTTTTCGGTATTGCCTACTTCTCGGCAAACCCTGCCGTGGCCATGCCAGTGAGCGAAAACCACGAACGTGTGTTCATCGAACTGGCCAAGATCCTGTTCAACCCATGGGTTGCCGGTGTACTGCTGTCGGCCATTCTGGCTGCTGTGATGAGCACCCTGAGCTGCCAATTGCTGGTGTGCTCGAGCGCCCTGACCGAAGACTTCTACAAAACCTTCCTGCGTAAAACCGCTTCCCAGGTCGAGTTGGTCTGGGTTGGTCGTGCCATGGTGTTGCTGGTTGCCTTGATCGCTATCGCATTGGCCGCTAACCCGGAAAACCGTGTGCTGGGTCTGGTCAGCTACGCCTGGGCTGGTTTCGGTGCTGCGTTCGGTCCGGTTGTCCTGATCTCCGTGATCTGGAAAGACATGACCCGCAACGGCGCACTGGCCGGCATCCTGGTCGGCGCGATCACCGTGATCGTGTGGAAACACTTCGAACTGCTGGGCCTGTACGAAATCATCCCTGGTTTCATCTTCGCCAGCCTGGCGATCTACATCGTCAGCAAACTGGGCGAGCCTACCAAAGGCATGCTTCAGCGCTTCGCCGCTGCCGAGGCAGATTTCCGCCTGAACAAATGATGGGGATGAGCTGATGCTCTGACCTTTCGCCGAACATGAAAACGGCCCGTTTCCTTATGGATGCGGGCCTTTTTTTGCCTACGCAAATCTCGAATCCTTGCGCATACCCCTGTGGGAGTGAGCCTGCTCGCGATAGCGCCGGGTAAGCCGATATCAATGTTGAATGATTAACCGCTATCGCGAGCAGGCTCACTCCTACAGGGGAGGGTGGTGGTCTTGAAGGGAATGTCTGTAGCCAAAACAACTGTTTTCTGAAGGGGACGTCTTCAGAACTAGTAGGGCAAATCTGATTTTCCCGCCCCTCCATCAATACCCCTTGTCGCTCATGCAGAATCGCCCGCCTTCATTCTGCAGAGACACATCGGATGTTCGCTCCTGCCAATCAACCGCGTTTCACGTTGACGATCGACGGCGTCCAGACTGAGCTCAAGGTCCTTGAGTTCACGGGCACGGAAGCCATCAGTCAGCCCTACCGTTTTGATCTGGAACTGGTCAGCGAACGGCCCGACATCGAACTCGAAAGCCTCCTGCATCGTCAGGCATTCCTGAGTTTTGATGCTCAGGGTTCCGGCATTCATGGTCAGATTTTTCGCGTTGGCCAAAGCGATTCCGGCCAACGCCTCACGGGCTACCAAATCAGCCTCGTGCCGCGCCTGGCCTACCTCGGCCAGCGCATCAATCAGCGGATTTTCCAGCACAAAAGCGTGCCGACGATCATCGCGCAAATCTTCAAGGACCACGGCATCCAGCGCGATGCTTTCGAGTTTCGACTCGGCAGCGATTACCCCGAGCGTGAGTACTGCGTGCAATACGCGGAAAGCGATCTGGCTTTCATCCAGCGGCTGTGTGCCGAGATCGGCATTCATTACCACTTTCAGCACAGTCTCGACGGGCACCTGCTGGTGTTTGGCGATGACCAGACGGTTTTCCCTCGGCTGCCCGAGCCGACGCTCTACCTGCCGGGCAGCGGCATGGCGGCGGATGCGCCGGCCATCAAACGTTTCAACGTGCGACTGGAAACCCGGACGACAGCCGTCACCCGTCGCGACTACGACTTCAAAAAACCTCGCCTGCAACTTGAAAGCCGCCTCGACAGTGAGCTGCGACCGGTGCTCGAGGATTACCACTTTCCTGGCCAATTCACCGACCGCGAACACGGCAAGCATCTGGCCCAACGAGCACTCGAACGGCACAACGCCGACTTCCGTCAGGCCGAAGGTCGTGGCGACGAATCGGCTTTGGTCAGCGGGCATTTCCTACACCTGGCCGAACACCCGCATCAGGCGTGGAATGACCTGTGGTTGATCACTGAAATTGAACACCATGGCCGTCAACCACAAGTGCTGGAAGAGTCGGTTACCAGTGACGGCCCGGATGATTTCCAGGGCTATCGCAATACCTTCCTGGCCACACCGTGGGACGTTTGGTTTCGCCCTCCACTCGGGCCGGAAAAGCCGCGCATGCTCGGCTATCAATCTGCCGTGGTCACCGGCCCGACCGACAGTGAAATCCATTGCGACGAGTTCGGTCGGGTCAAGGTTCAGCTCGCCTGGGACCGCGACGGTCAGCTCGATGAACACTCCAGTTGCTGGCTGCGCGTCGCCACCGGCTGGGCGCACGACCGTTATGGCAGCGTGATGATCCCGCGAGTCGGCATGGAAGTGCTGGTGGGGTTCGTCGACGCCGATGCCGACAAACCGCTGGTGATGGGTTGCCTGCCCAACGCCGCAACCCCGGTGCCGCTTGATCTGCCCGCCGACAAAACCCGCAGCATTTTCCGCAGCCAGAGCAGTCCCGGTGGTGGCGGTTACAACGAATTGCGCATCGAAGATCGCAAAGGCGCCGAGGAAATCTACCTGCGCGCCCAGCGAAACTGGACTCAGCACGTACTCAATGATCAACAGGTGCAGGTCGATAACGCCCGCAGCATCGTCGTCACCGGCACCGCTCGCCATGAGCTGAAGGCCGACGAGCAACGCATCACCCATGGCCAGCGCCAGACCGAAGTGAAGCTGGACGATCACTTGGTGGTGGTCGGTGACCGACACATTCGGGTGACCAGCCAGGCGTTGAGTGCCAGCCAGCAATTCCATGTCAGCGCTGGTCAGCAAGTGGTGATCGACGGCGGCGCCAGCGCGACGATTCAGGCGGGCGGGCAGTGGATCAACATCGGTCCCGGCGGGATCTTCAGCAGCGTGCCGATTCAGGTGGGTGGTGCACTGATGCCGGCCATGGCGGCTGCGCCTGCCTTGCCGGATACGCCGTTGAAACTCGCCGCTGCCCCGGCAGCGGTGCTGAGTGCGGCACAGGTCATGAGCCTGAAAAGTGATGCACCGTTTTGTGAGGAATGTGAGCGTTGTAAGGACGGGATATGTCCTACGCCCAATTCATTGACCGGTGCGCCAAAGGCTTCATCCGCTAAAACTGCTTCAACTGTTGAGCCGGGTTTTCACATTGTCGAACAGGGGATGTCTCGGTCTGCGCTTGAATCAATACTGTTCCCGCAACCGGATCCGGCAGTACTGGAGAAATTCCGAAGCCTGAATCCACAACTCACCCAATACGCCAAACCTGGTCAATTGATCGTTCTGAGCGATCCACGCAATACGCAATGCACTCGTGAAGAAGCTTTGTTGATGGAAGCTGCGCAAAAAGTCGATGCGGCTCTTGAGCCGTTGAGCGATACCGAAGCCGAGTTCATGACGCGTCACCATGGTGAAATTGAATCTTTTCTTTCGCAGGGTTCTAGCAGTGTCGGTATTGGTGCTGCCATGTTCGATAAGCACATTGGTAACTTGAAGAGCACCCTTCTGGATCTAGAAAAATTGCACCAGAGAACTTTTGATAGGCATGGAAAACTTCAGGGTGCCGACTTCTTTGCCGAGCGCAAACGCCTAATGATGCAGCTCGATAATAGTCTTGGGCCATTGGTGCGCAAAGGAGTAGGGATTCCCGATCATCCGAAACTTAAAAATGCACTTGGTATATCCAGTCGAAGCCTTGTGCATCATTGGAGCAAGGCCGGCTCTGCGGGAGGTATTCCGGGATATGCGACGCATATTGATGGGGTGAGTAAGGCCAGTAAGTTGATCAAGATGGGGGGCTGGGTTGGGGTTGGGCTGCAAGCAACTGCATCGGGACTCAAGGTAAAGGAAACCTGTCGGAGCGGGACGGAAGAGGCATGCAGCAAAGTAAAGTTTACTGAGGCGGGGAAGTTCGGTGGGATCGTCGCAGGAGGAGCTGCTGGTGCATACATGGGAGGAACAATATGTATTGCTATCGGTGCTGGTGCTGTAGTTGTCGGAGGGATTATCTGCGGAGTCGTTTTAACTGGATTAGGTGCTGCTGTCGTTGGCGATGGACTAGGGAGCTTTGGTGAGTTAGGTGCCGAGGTTATATATGAGGTAAGTAGGTGAGAACTCAGTCTGAAACGGTATTTTTATTGGGTGGGTTAGTTCTAATTTTTATGATTTTGATTGTGTTGGTTGTTTTTTTGTATATTGCTTACTTTCGTATGGATGAAATAGTGGCGAATTTGAGTAAGTCTCCGGCTGTCATGTATAGAAAAACGTCCCTGGGTTGGGATCCAGTGAGTCGTTTGCTTTTAATATATTGTGTTAGCGCAATTCTGATTTTTCCGCGTCAGTCGTTGAAAAGCGGAGATCTTGATTTGCAAGACTATGAGCGCTTTCCAGTCAGGCTAAAGAGCATGATTAAAATGTGTGGTTACTTGATGCTATCGCTGGCATTGGTTTCTTTGGTGGTTGTAATTATAGGGAGGTATATGAGCTGGTTGAAGTGATATGTTTTTTGTGTTCTCAAATGCGTTTGTATCATGTTGGTCTTGGTTCTCGGCGTGATTGCGATGAAGACATTGGGGGTTAGGTGGGAACTCAGTCTGAAGGTTCTTATAGACGAAAAACTGGTGAAGGAGCGGGTGAAAAGATTTAGGGATGGGGTGGTTAATATTGGATGCAGAAGATGTTTATTTCATGTTCGCGATATTTAACATTGCATCGGGAATCGGTGTGTTTTTTGTTCAGTTATATTTTGTGTTTTTTGAACTTGAGAATATTTTTTCCGCGTTACCGAATTCGTATGGCGCTGATCTGCGCAAACCTTTTTTAACTGGAGGGATATTTAGCAAGATATTGGTAATTGGGAATATAGCTATGATGCTTTGTTTTCATAAGAGGTCGATAAAGAGGGGGGATTTGAGTCAGTACGACTACGGCAATTTTCCGTCAAAAATAAAATTCCAGTTGCGAACGATGCATTTCTTATCGCTATTTCTCGGCGTGATGATGCTTGTACTTTTTGCGGTGGGAAAATACATGGGGTGGCTAAAGTAGAGAGTGTAAAAAAAAATAGGGCAACCTTTTTCGCTGGAGAGGCTGGAGGAGAAAAATAGGTGAAATTATTTATAGGGGAATTTATGGATGACAGACAATGATGAAGTTTGGTTTGTCCTGATTTTTGGTGGATTGTTTTTTGGGCTTGGTTTTATATTTATTGTTGGTCAAGTGTATCTTGCTTTTTTTAGAGTGGAAAAGATTCTCAGTTTGCTCAGTAACTCTCATGGAGTTTCGATGCGTAAATCTTTTAGGAGCGGCGGAGTGTTTGGTGACCATTTTATGTTGGTCTGTATAGGTTCTTACTTGCTGTTACCGTCGAGATCGATTAGGAGCGGTGCCTTGGATGAAAGTGATTATATTAATTTCCCCCGTGGATTGTTGAGGCTGATTCGATTTTTTTATATATCTGCTCTTGGCGGCGGTATAGCGATGTTTGTGCTTTTTTTTGGAGGGGAATATATGGGCTGGCTCAAGTAGAAAGTGTATAAAAAATACGGCGGACTTTTTTTGGGGGTGGAGGTTATATTTGAGGCGACAAGATGAGATCAGCATCTGAGGCAATATTTGCATTTGGTGGCTTGATTTTGATGTTCCTTATGTTGTTGGCTTTGCTCGCCTTGTTGTATGTCTCCTATTTTCGTATGGCTGAGATACTCAGGCATCTGAGTAACTCTCCTGCAGTGCTTGCCAAACAAAAGACATTAGGGAGGGATCCCGTGAGTCGTTATTTTATGATTGCTTGCGTGGGGGCGTTGATGCTTTGTTCTCGGCAATCATTGAAAAAAGGAAAACTCAGCTTAGAAGATTACGAAAGTTTGCCTGTCGGGTTAAAGCGGTTTATAAAAATATCCTTTGGGTCAATGGTGGCTCTTACGCTTGTTGCTCTAGGGTTTGTATTGGTAGGTCGATATATCGGGTGGTTGAAGTGAGTGCGATGTAGTCGATTTTTTCGAGAGTTTATTAGTTTGGCGGGTTGAGCAGTTTTCGTTTGTTAAAGCAATTGATGGACACATTTCATGGTTAATAACCCTAATACCTGGCTACAAGGTCATCCCCTTAACGGCACTGAAAAACTCTTCGCAATCTTTAGTAACGCCAGCGCTGCGGAGCCGTTCAAGGTTTGGCGGCGCTCATTGAGCGTCCACGCGCCGAGCCCGATTTGGGCAGATACGATTTACTCCGGGTGGGAAGCAGTGATGCCCTATGTAGGAATCGTCGCTGCCGACAGTGAGTTTCTCGATTGGGTTGCCACAACCGAGTCCCAAGATTGGGGCTGGTTAGCGGTGTCTTCGGCAAGCCTTGAGGTGCTGGTTGAGCATCTGCGCAGTCTCACTCAAGTGACGCTACCGAACGGCAAAGCTGTGTTTTTCCGCTTTTGGGATGGGCGTTATTTGTTGCCGATTTTGCAGTCCGCTGACGTGAAAGCCGCTGAGCTATTACCGGTGATAGGGAGGTGCCTTATTAACCGGCAGTCGGTCGATATCGGTGGTAGTGCACTGAAAACCTCGAGGGTTTTTCCATGGTGGGAGGTTTCTGATTCCCTGCTGCAACACCTCGGCGCTGTAGATGCTTCAACCCATACCAACAATCTGTTGCAGTGGTTGAATGAAGAGCATCAGAACCTGTTCGAGGCGTTTTCTGAGAACGTGTTGCGAAGGAAGGTCGAGACGTTTCTTGCCAGGCCTGACCTGCCTTCCGGGCTGAAAGCAGAGTTGTTGGCGTACTTGATGGAAGAGCTGAGCTGATCTGATGTAGCTGCGAAATTTCTGGGCAAGGTCGTCGGAGGTTTCCTTCAAGATGTAGCGGTTTGCATGAACTGGTGCTCAACGCGCCTCATCGATAGTCTCTTAGCTGTCACTGCAAATTCAGTGACAGGGCGTGGAAGCCCTTCTATCGTTAGGCGCATCAAGCGCCACCAGTTCGGCGTGTTTTATCGTCTGTGTTTTATGGTGGCTGTGCGCGGGGCGCTTTCGAGTGCGCCGGGTGCCTAACGTCCCGGTCTTCCACACCTGCGTACAGCCGCCACCCATTGCGTGGAAGCGATTTGTGGCGGCGCCAATTCATACGTTAGGACTAAAACCGATGAAAACATTTCACCCCGATCCCCCCTACGAAAAACCAACCCCCCACCCCAAAAGCCGTTTCATGGCACTCACCAGCAATTGCGACGACATGCCAACCCTGTTCGTCGACACCCAGGCGCCCCTGGATGTTTTGTATGACGCCGCCAACTTCCGAATTCGCGCCGTCACCCAGGTGATGGAGAACCTGTCCATGCGCGGTTCGATCGAGTGTCAGTCCTTCCTTCTCAGTGATTTTGCTTTGCTCTGTGCCATTCCGTTGCGGGATGGGTGTGATGTGCTGGATGTGCTTGGCCGGCGTTTGCGGGCGCGGTCTTCAGAGTAGGTGTAAGGCTTGAGGTCCTTTCCCCCTCAACCTAGCGGGAAGTCGCCAAAATCAGTCTCGCGGCTCCAAGCAAAAATCCAAAGATTGTTCGATAAACAAACGTGGCGTGAGGAAAACCTCCCGCCACGTTTGCGTTTTATTTGCTTGTCATTCAGTGATCGTTAATTAGGGATTAGTCCTACATTCACATCCAACTTCCCTGACTTCTTTCTTGATCGATCCCCTGCACAGTCTCGCGCGCCCATTTTCTGCGCGAGGGATTGCTCATGTTTGCCCCGATTTTTCACTCTATTTCACGCCGATTGGTGTCTTGATGGCGCACATCGCCCGCATCGAACAGGAACTCGACTGTTTCAAGGACACCTTGAGTCTGTATCGCCAACAACTTGGTGGCTTCTTAAGCAGGAATGCGGACAAGGTCAGCCGAGCTACGGACATGCCCTCGCTGATGGACATGGAGCGGCTCATAAAACTGGGTAATACCACCACCGCGGTGAGCAGTCGTGATGACGATTTTTTCTCCAGTCTTGCGCAGTGCCCAAAGAGCGGGATTCTGGAGATCGAGAGCAAGTTCGAGTCGGTTTATGACATTCCGTTAGGGAATATCCAGATTGATGTGATTGCCGTAGAGGACGGCGAGACTAAGCCGATCACGCTTGATCAATACGGTAAGGGGCAATTCACCGGCACTCCCGGGAAGTTTTATCGCGTTCATGTCCAGAGTGAAGTCACCCCGCAACAAGTCGATGAGCTTTTCTCCTCTTACGACGGCCTGACCCAAGAGCTGGAAGTCTGGCTGCGCAGAGAGTGGGAAGGGTTTAAGCCGCAATGGTCGCAGCAATCGGCATCAGCTTCGTTGGCGGCGGTGGGCAATGGCATGCTCGCAGGTAGTTGGGCAGCCATTCAGGCTGTTTGGGATGGCATCGGTGAACTTACCGACATCCTGAAAGACCCCAACGCTTTTGCCGAGAAGCTTGGCGAAAGTGCTGGGCAACTTGCCGGTCTGGCCGTAACCGCCCCCGACCTGATGGAAAAAGCCATGTTGCTGGCCAGCGACGAGGCGGCGCTGTGTTTGTTGATGCGTACCGCAGTGCTATGGCTTGAAGCATTGCCACCTTCGCAACTTGCCGGGTCCTCGGCGGAAGCCATTTCCAAGGTCGTGGTTGGCTTGGTCATCGATTTGTTGATTGGCCTGGTGCTGAGCGTGGTCGGGGTGGGTGTTGCCTGGCTCGCGATGCGATTAAAGAAGTACAGCGCGCAGATTTATGAGGCCGCGATGGGCTTCGTGAAGTCGATGGTCACGATCATCAGCAACTTCATGGCTTACGTTGATCGCTATAAAACAGTTGCCGCACGGGGTGTGGCGGCGGGGCTCAAACAAGGTCGAATGCAACTGCGCTGGAATGGCCGCAAGAACACCACGCTGAAAAAAGACGAACACCACGACGACGCCCCGGATCAGGCGAAAAACCCCAACGGTGACAGCGCCGACACCGTCGATAAAACCGCCACCAACAAATGCCCGGTGTCGATGGTCACCGGCGAAGAACTGCTGACCCTCAACGACGGTACGCTGGACGGGATTTTGCCGTTCGAGTTCACCCGCCTCTATCGCACCAGTGCGGTGGAGATCGATTGCGGGCTCGGGTTTGGCTGGAGTCATTCGCTGTCGCATCGACTGGAAATCGAGGGCGACAGCGTTATCTGGATCGACCACGAAAACCGCCGTACCACCTTTCCGTTACCGAATATCGAGCGCCCGGCGATTCACAACAGCCTGTCGCGGGCGGCGATTTATCTGGGTGACGAGCCGGAAGAACTGATCCTCGCCCAGGCCGGTGACGACGCACGGTTCTATCACTTTCATAACGGTCGGTTGACGGCGATCAGCGACGTCTACGACAACCGCCTGCGCATCACCCGCGACCGGCAAGACCGCATCAAGCATCTCGACAACGGCGCTGGCCGTGCCTTGCGATTGCGCTATGACCGCAGCCATTTGCTCGCCATCGACTATCAGCGTTTTCAGCCGGCCGACACCCTGGAAGACGCCTGGCGTACCGAACAAACACTGGTTGCCTACCGCTACGACGCTCGCCATCGCTTGATCGAAGCCACCAATGCCGCTGGCGAAAGCGAGCGCTACGACTACGACGATCAGCACGTCATCCTGCAGCGGCAGTTGGCCGGTGGGGCGAGTTTCTTCTGGGAGTGGGAAAGGTCCGGTAAGGCGGCCCGATGTGTCCGGCATTGGGCGTCGTTTGCGCAAATGGACGCGCGTTACGTCTGGGACGACCACGGCCGTGTGCGGGTTAAAAACGCCGACGGCAGCGAAGAGGTTTACGAACACGACGACCGGGCGCGGCTGGTGCGCAAGGTCGGGCTGGACGGCGGCGAACACCTCAAGGCCTACGACGACCACGGTCGGCTGCTGGCCGAGCAGGACCCGCTCGGCGCCGTCACCGAATACCGTTACGACGAAGTCGGACGGCTGATCGCGCTGATTCCGCCGGAAGACGAGCCGACGGCCTACGAATACCGCAACGGTTTCCTGCAGGCGCGGTACCGCGGTCAAGCGGTGTGGACATACCAGCGCAACGCCCAGGGCGACATCACCGAAGCGAGCGACCCCGACGGCCAGGTCAGCCACTATTACTACGACGACAAAGGGCAACTGCTGTCGATCCGCTACCCGGACACCAGCCGGCACGTGTTCGTCTGGAACGCCCTGGGCCAACTGCTCGAAGAGACCTTGCCGGACGGCGGTCGGCGGCGCTTTTCCTACGACGCGCTGGGGCGGCAGCTTACCCGTCAGGACGAACATGGCGCCGTCACCCGCTACCAGTGGGATGCCGTGGGCCGACTGCTCCAGACCACACTGCCTAGCGGCGCCAGCCGCGCGTTCAGCTACAACGCCTATGGCAAGATCACCGCCGAACGCGATGAACTGGGCCGCGTCACCCGCTACGAATACCTCGACGACCTGCACCTGGTCAGCCGCCGCCTCAATCCCGACGGCACCCAGCTGCGCTACCGCTACGACAACGCCCAGCTGTTGCTCACGGCAATCGAAAACGAATCCGGCGAAACCTATCGCCTGGACTACACGCCCAACGGCTTGATCCGACAGGAAACCGGCTTCGACGGCCAACGCACGGCGTACGCCTACGACCTCAATGGCCAGCTGCTGGAGAAAACCGAGTTCGGCGACGACGGCTCGCAACGGGTGACCGCTTACCAGCGAGATTTGGCCGGACGCCTGCAGGTCAAAACCCTGCCCGACGGCAGCCAGGTTGAATACCGCTACGACCGCCTCGGCCGGTTGGTCAGCGTCGACGACGGCCACGACCATCCGCTGGAATTCGAATACGACCCGCAGGACCGGCTGATCACCGAGCATCAGGGCTGGGGCACATTGCGTTATGGCTACGACGCTTGCGGCCAACTGAATCGCCTGCGCCTGCCGGACGGCAGCAAACTCGATTACCACCACGCCCGGGGCGGCGCGCTGACCGCGATCGACCTCAACGGCGCGCGGCTCAGCGAGCACCAATTCGCCTTCGGCCGCGAACAGCAACGCCAGCAGGGGCAGTTGCTCAGCGAATATGCCTACGACGATCAGGGCCGCTTGAAGGCCCACGCGGTCAGCCAACAGCACCAAGCGCTGTATCGCCGCGACTATGCCTACAGCACCAACGGCAATCTCGACCGCCTCACCGACACCCGCCACGGCCAACGCAGTTACCACTACGACCCGCTCAACCGCCTGATCCGCGTCCGCCACACCCGCGATCAACCCCCGGAAAGCTTCGCCCACGACCCGGCCGGCAACCTGCTGATGCACGATCGTCCCGGCCCGTCCACCGTCAAAGGCAACCGCCTGCTGAGGCAAGGCGACCGCCACTACGACTACGACGCCTTCGGCAACCTGATCCGCGAACGCCGCGGCACCGGGCAAACACGCGTCACCGAATACCGCTACGACGGCCAGCACCGCTTGGTCGGCGTCACCACCCCGGACGGCCGCTGCGCCAGCTACCGCTACGACGCCTTCGGCCGCCGCATCAGCAAAACCGTCGACGGCAAGACCACCGAATTCTTCTGGCAAGGCGACCACCTCATCGCCGAAAGCAGCCGCGAGCACTACCGCAGCTACGTCTACGAACCCGGCAGCTTCCGCCCACTGGCCATGCTCGACGGCAAAGGCCCGGACCAGGCTTGCCCGTTCTACTACCAACTCGACCACCTCGGCACCCCGCAAGAACTCACCGATTACAGCGGCGACATCGTCTGGTCGGCGACGTACAACGCCTACGGCCAAGTCACGCGCCTGGCGTTCGGTGGTGGCGAGCAACTTGAGCAGCCGTTGCGGTTTCAAGGGCAGTACTTCGACGCCGAGAGCGGCCTGCATTACAACCGGCATCGGTACTATGATCCGGAGGTGGGCCGGTACCTGACGCCCGATCCGATCAAGTTGGCGGGCGGGCTGAACCAGTACCAGTACACGCCGAATCCGACGGGGTGGGTTGATCCGTTGGGGTTGAGCGGGAGTTGTCCGTCGCCGAATAAGCCAGGGTGTGGGGCGCCGAATGATACGACTGGCGCTAAGGTTGAAGAGGGTGAGCCGCCGCTACCGAAGATGACGGCTGAGCAGCGGAGGGCACGGATTGATGAGTTGGCTGAAGCTAGTGCCAAAGAGCGGGTAATTAGGTTGGAGAAAAAATATAAAATGCACACTGTGCAAAAGCACAGTTCAGAAATACCTGATGTGGCACTCAAACAGAGGGCTATAAATGGAGCAAATCCTAAGACGGGGAGAGTACCAGTACCACCTAGAGGGAGTTTGAGCTCCCAGTTCACAAACTGGAGAGTTCATTTAAATGCGTTGAACAAAGCTATGACAAGGGAAAGGCTAGGACTGGATCCATATACAGGTTGGGACCACAACAATGACCCAATTGTGAGGATGGAATTGCCAGGCGCAGGTCGCGGTTATCGACCGAACAAAAAAGACAAACAAAACCCTATGTTGAATGAAAATTTGGATTGGTTTGAAGTTAAGTTTGACCAGAATAAGGTGGATTGGCCTTATACGGGTTTTCCTACGGAGAGAAAATGATGTTGCGAAATCCGTTTGTTGATAAAGATTTTGAACCGAACCTGATGTGGTTTATTGGGGTGTTCAATGTCTATGATCGTGAGGAAACTCGTGGTGAAGAACTGGAGGTTTTTGATCCTGATAACCAGTTCGATAGAGAGATACTTATCGTTAGATATAGTTTGAAACTGGAGTGTTTGTCTTATAGGCACAAGTTTTTGTTATTTGAGTTCTTGAGCGAAAAGTTACGAGATCGCAGTTGCGATTTTCAAATTTTGTTCAATATAGACGATGTATATGACTCAAGTTGGCCTCGAGCTGAGTGGTACTCGTTGAAAGACCCCCGTGGTTTTTTTGAGGATGTATTTAGGTTGGCAAGTGAAGAGTGGAAAGACGACCTTCATAAGGCCAGCCTTGAAGATCAATCAACCTGGTAAGGCTCGCTATTTCTGTGACAGATAGATTTTATGACCGCTTCGCGCTCAATCGCGGGCAAGCCTTGCTCCTACAGGATTGAGAGCGTTCCCATTTTGGGTGGTTTGGCTCGATCCTGTAGGAGCAAGGCTTGCCCGCGAAGGCGGACTTACAGGCAGCGAAATTTCTGGGCAAGGTCGTCGGAAGTTTCCTTCAAGTTGTAGCGGTTTTCATGAACTGGTGCGCAACGGACCTCATCGATAGTCTCTTAGCTGTCACTGCAAATTCAGTGACAGGGTGTGGAAGCCCTTCTATCGTTAGGCGCATCAAGCGCCACCAGTTCGGCGTGTTTTATCGTCTGTGTTTTTATGGTGGCTGTGCGCGGGGCGCTTTCGAGTGCGCCGGGTGCCTAACGTCCCGGTCTTCCACACCTGCGTACAGCCGCCACCTATTTGCGTGGAAGTGATTTCTGGCGGCTTCAATCCATACGTTAGGACTCAAATTGATGAAAACACTTACCCCCGATCCCCCCTATGAAAAACCAATTCCCCATCCCAAAAGCCGCTTCATGGCGCTCACCAGCAATTGCGACGACATGCCAACCCTGTTCGTCGACACCCAAGCGCCGCTGGATGTTTTGTATGACGCTGCCAACTACCGAATTCGTGCCGTCACCCAGGTGATGGAGAACTTGTCCATGCGCGGTTCGATCGAGTGTCAGTCCTTTCTTCTTAGTGATTTTGCTTTGCTCTGCGCCATTCCGTTGCGGGATGGGTGTGATGTGCTGGATGTGTTAGGGCGACGATTGAAGGCTCGGTCTTCGGAGTAGGGCCGGGGGCTTTCGCTGATGCTGTTCAGTTAAGTTGATACGCACGTTTTTGTAGCAGCTGGCGAAGCCTGCGTTCGGCTGCGCAGCAGTCGTAAAATCAGAGCTTGCGGTGTTTCAGGTGCACCGTGCAGGCAGGGTTTACGACTGCTGCGCAGCCGAACGCAGGCTTCGCCAGCTGCTACAGATCGTGTTGCGGCCTAGCTGAGGTGTGTTTCCCCCTTTATGCGTGCTGCAACTGTCCGCTCGGCTGTGAGGTCCTGACGTTCGCCGCCGTACAGGGTAAACTTCCCGCCCTTCGCAGGAGCAGCCATGAATTATCGTCACGCCTTCCATGCCGGCAATCACGCCGATGTGTTCAAACACCTGACTTTGACCCGCATCATCGCTTTGATGTCGCGCAAGGAGCAGCCGTTTGCCTATCTCGACACTCACGCCGGCATTGGTCTGTATGACCTGCAGGGCGATCAGGCGAGCCGTACCGGTGAATACCTGGAAGGTATTGCGCGTTTGTGGGATCAGCCGGATCTGCCGGCGTTGACCGCTGATTACATGAAGGTGCTGCACGAGATGAACCCGGATGGCCAGTTGCGCTATTACCCGGGGTCGCCGGAGTTGGCGCGACGTCTGACGCGGCCGCAGGATCGGGTGATGCTCAATGAGAAGCACCCCGAGGACGGCTTGCTGCTGAAGGACAACATGGCGGGCGACCGTCGGGTGAAGGTGCATCTGGGCGAAGGCTGGCATGTGCCGCGTGCGATGTTGCCGGTGCAGGAGAAGCGGGCAGTGATGTTGATCGATCCGCCGTTCGAGCAGCTGGATGAGATGCAGCGCTGTGCGGCGTCGCTGAAAGAGGCGATTGGCCGGATGCGGCAGACCGTGGCGGCGATCTGGTACCCGGTGAAGGACCAGCGCCTGTTGCGGCGTTTTTATCAGGACTTGGCGGGTACGGGCGCACCGAAGTTGTTGCGGGTCGAGTTGCTGGTGCATCCGCTGGATACGCCGAACAGCTTGAACGGCTCGGGGCTGGCGATTGCGAATCCGCCGTGGGGTCTGGAAGAGGAATTGCGTGAGTTGCTGCCGTGGTTGTCCAAGAAGTTGGGGCAGACCCAGGGTGGGTGGCAGATGGATTGGTTGATTGCTGAAAGTTGACCAGTGATCGTTCCCACGCTCTGCGTGGGAATGCCTCAACGGACGCTCCGCGTCCACTTCTGTAGGGACGCGGAGCGTCCCGGGCTGCATTCCCACGCAGAGCGTGGGAACGATCAGGGCCCGAAAGTCAGATCGGGCAGGTCACGCCGGTACCGCCAATCCCGCAGTACCCTTCAGGGTTTTTCGCCAGGTATTGCTGGTGGTACGCCTCGGCAAAGTAGAACGTCGGGGCTTCTTCGATTTCAGTGGTGATGGTGCCTTTGCCAGCCTTGGTCAGCTCAGCCTGGAACACTTGCTTGCTGTGTTCGGCCGCCGCCAGTTGAGCAGGGTTGGTGGCGTAGATCACCGAGCGGTACTGAGTACCGATGTCATTGCCCTGGCGCATGCCCTGAGTCGGGTTGTGCAATTCCCAGAACATTTTCAGCAGCTCTTCATAGCTGACTTTTGCCGGCTCGTAGACCACCAGTACCACTTCGCTGTGGCCGGTCAGGCCCGAGCAGACTTCTTCATATGTCGGGTTCGGCGTAAAGCCGCCGGCATAACCCACCGCCGTACTGACCACACCTTCGCGCTGCCAGAACTTGCGCTCTGCGCCCCAGAAGCAGCCGAGGCCGAAGATCGCGAAATCCACGTCCATCGCGAATGGGCCCAGCAGCGGGGCGTCGTGGACGAAGTGTTTTTCCGGCACGGTCATTGGGGTTTCACGGCCGGGCAGAGCTTGTTCTTTAGTCGGGAGCACGTTTTTGTTCACCAGGATTTCCGAGCGCAGAACCATGATCAGTCCTCTCAGTCAGGTTTGAATGTAAATACACAGACCGCCAGTGTGCCCAATGATGCCAAGTTAATCACTAGTCAAAATGTGGGAATGAGCCTGCTCGCGATGGCGTCGTGGCAGTCTGCATCGTTGTCGCTGATACACCGTTATCGCGAGCAGGCTCACTCCCACAGGGGGCTGTTGTGTTACAGCGATAGCGGGCCACGCGGATAGCGCTTGAGCTTTTCGATCAGCTCTACGCCGGGGATCGGTCGGTCGAACAGGTAACCCTGGCCGACGTCGCAGCGGTGGCGGCGCAGGAAAGCCAACTGCTCGGCGGTTTCGATGCCTTCAGCCACGACCTTGAGTTTCAGGTTGTGGGCCATGGCAATCACCGCGGAGGTGATTTCCATGTCGTCCTGGTTGTCCGGGATTTCGTGGATGAAGCTGCGATCGATCTTGATGATGTCGATCGGGAATTTTTTCAGGTAGCTGAGCGATGAGTAACCGGTGCCGAAGTCATCCATGGCCAGGGTCAGGCCCAGGCGCTTGAGCTGATCGAGCTGCAAGTGGGTGTCTTCGGTGGCTTCCAGCAGCAGGCCTTCGGTGAGTTCGAGTTCCAGCAGGTTTGCCGGTAGCGCTTCTTCCTTGAGGATGTTGGCGATGGACGACACCAGGTCCGGATCGGAGAACTGCTTGGGCGACAGGTTGATGGCCACCTGAAGATTGCCCAGGCCCGCGGCGGTCAGGTCTTTGCTCATGCGGCAGGCCTGGCGGGCGATCCATTTGCCGATGGGGATGATCAGGCCGGTTTCTTCGGCGACGCTGATGAACTGGTCCGGGCGGATCATGCCTTTTTCCGGATGGTTCCAGCGCAGCAGCGCTTCCATCCCCAACAGGCGACCGCTGCGCAGGCAGAGCTTGGGCTGGTAGAACACGTCCAGCTCGTTCTGGGTCAGGGCGCGGCGCAGGTTGTTTTCGACGAACAGTTTGTAGCTCGCTTCGGCGTTCAGCGCTTCGGTGAACACCTGGACCTGATGTTTGCCGTTGGCCTTGGCCTTGTGCAGGGCGAGGCCGGCGTTGCGCATCAGGGTTTGCGGATCGCGGCCGTGCAACGGCGCGCAGGCCAGGCCTACGGAGCCGGTGACGCTGATCAGCTGGTTGTCGACGAACATCGGCTTGTCGAGGGTCGCCAGCAGTTGATTGGCAATCTGTTGACCCGCACGCAGGTCGGTGTCGTCCAGCAGCACGGCGAATTCGTTACTGGCGAACCGCGCCAGGCTGCCGCTCGGGCTCAGGCTGTTGCGCAGACGCCGGGCCAGGCTGATCAGCAGTTTGTCGCCGGTCTGGTGGCCGAGGCTGTCGTTGATCCGCTTGAAGTTGTCGATGTCCACCAGCAACAAGCTGATCGGTGTATCGCTGTCTCGGGCGAAACGTTCGTCGAGGTTGCGGATAAAGGAGGGGCGGTTGCCGAGGTTGGTCAGGTTGTCGGTGTAAGCCAGACGCTCGATGCGCTGCTGAGCGAGCTTGGTCTGGGTGATGTCTTCATAGATGCCGATGTAATGCGTCAGCTCGCGGTTGTCGCCGTAAACCTTGGAAATCGACAACTGGCCCCAGTAGGGTTCGAGGTTTTTACGGCGGCTTTTGAACTCACCCTGCCAGCTGTTGCTCTTGGCCAGCGCCGAGGGCGCGTCGAACAGCAGCTCGCTGAGGTTTTCCAGTGCCGGCAGTTCCGACAGCCGCTGGCCGTGGACTTCTTCGGTGGTGTACTGGGTGATCGCCGTGAAGCTGGGGTTGACGTATTCCACCACGCCATCGCAATTGACCAGCAAAAAGGCGTTGGCGCTTTGCTCTACCGCACGCTGGAACAGGTGCAGGGCGCTGGTAGCAGTGCGGCGGTTGTGGTTGTTGATGACTTGGGCGAACTGATCCGCCAACTCTCCGGCGAACGCAATTTCGTCCGATTGCCAGGCGCGGGGCGTACCGGTCTGTTCCAGGCAGAGTACGCCAACCACTTGGCCATCGACGCGAATGCTGGCGTCGAGCATCGCATTCACATCGCGCGGACGCATGTGTTCGGCCATTTGCCGGGTACGCGGGTCGCGCATGGCGTTGTGGGCGTCGATGGCGCGGCCGGTCTGCAAGGCATCCAGGTAATCAGGGAAGAGACTGACGTCCATCGGCTCCGGCAGCAGGTATTCCTGGCTGGCGCGGTGATAGGCCGAAATCGGCACGAGCTGTGAACCTTCGAGGTTCCACAGGCTGGCGCAGTCGATTTCGTAAATGTCACAGGCGCTGCGAGTGATCAGTTCGGCGGCTTCTTTCAGGGAGTTGTTACTGCTATAGCGCTGGCGGGTCAGCAGCAGGATCAAGTCTTGCTGGGCGCGCACCCGGTCCAGGTGCAGAAGCTGTTCCTGCTGGGCGCGCTGATTGAGTTCCAGGGCGATTTGCAGGCGGGAGTTCTGGGTTTCCAGGTCCAGGGCCGGCAGCAGTTGCTCACCCTCGAACAAGCCGTCGATTACCAACAGGTAGCCGCGTAGCAGGTGTCGATTGTGTTGTTTGTAGGCTTCGCCCAGTTCTAGCAGGTTCAAGGAACCTGCGGCGGTGTGCAGTGTGTAGCGGATCAGGTAATGCGGGCTTTCGGTGAGTTGTTGCTGAACCGCGTCATGCAGCTGATAGCGCGCTTCGGGCTCCATCAGGCTGGCGTAGGGCGAGCCGACCAGAGCACAGAGCTCCACAGCCGGCAGGCCGAACTGTCGTTCGCAATTGGGATCGAGAAACAGCAGCGCCCAGCTCGCTTCATTCAGCCGTTCGAAACGCAGCATGCCGAGCCGCGAGGGCACAGGCAACTGCGTCACTACCTCGGCCACCATACGGCTGGCGGCATCGGGTTGGCTCTTCATATGGAGGGGAACTCACTTCGAATAGGCTGATCGCGCCGGGCTTCCGCCCTCTGTACTGTTAACTGCGGCAAGGTTGCATCATTGCGACAGTGACTGACAAGAGACATGAAGGCCAAGTGCTATAAGAATATGTCGGCAGGAGAGAGGATTTCTCCAATGGATGGCTAAAAGTAATCGTTTGGAGCCCTGTGGCGAGCGAGCTTGCTCGCGCTGGGTTGCGCAGCGGCCCAAAAATCTTGTGAGCGCTGCGCACTCAAGCGGGAGCAAGCTCCCTCGCCACAGGTTTGGTTTAACGCAAAGGAATGCCTACCGATTGCAGCCGCTGGCCGTCCCGGTCGTGATAGTTGACCTGTACCTTCTCCTGATCAACGACCAGATGGGCAAAGTTGTCCTGGCTGACCACCTGGCTGGTCAGTTCATGCTGATAGTCGCCAGCGGCTGTTCGCGCCAATGGTTGGCCGAGGATGAAAGTGGATGCCTTGGCATACGGCAGCAGTTTGCTGTTGCACAAAGGCGAGGAGACGATGGTGTGCACCGCGAAGTCCGGGTCTTCGCTGTGGGTCAGGCGACTGGTCAGGGAGCCATGGACATCGCCGGACACGAAGAAGACGTTCTTTATTCGGTGCGTACGAATGGTCTCCAGCAGTCGTAGCCGTTGTTCCGGGAAAGCTTTCCAGGCGTCATCACCGTGAAGTTTGCGGTCGGGGTAGAACATTACGCTGGTGACCACGAACTTGACCCTGGCCGGGCTGTGAATCAACCATTTGCACAAGGCTTGTTCCTGCTCTTCGTCAAGGATGCGTCGATCATTGGCCGACAGGTTGCGTCGGGTTCGACTGTCAGTGACAAACCATTCGATATCGCCTTCGGCGAATTGATACCAATAGTGTTGCAGTTGCTTGTTTACTTGCCCGCTGGCAAGAAGTTCATGTGTGGGGCTATGACTGGCTTGATACAACTCATACGCCGCGATGGCATTTTTGTATAAGTAGGCATCTGCCTTACTTTCGTTGGCGGGCCAGTTGTCTTCGATTTCATGATCGTCGAGGATCATGTAAGTCGGGACGCCGGACATTAATTTTGCAATATTGGGTTGGGAAAAAGCTGCACGGTACTTACTGAGTATTGCCTTGTATTCCCGGTCGGGAGCAATGACGTTCAGGTCATCGACATAGATTTGATCGCCGGTCATCAACATGGCGCTGATGGGCGGTTCGGCCTGCTGCGCCAGATGGGTGATCGAGGCGAAAATCCTGTCGCCCAGATACGGTGCAGACGGGATGCCAGCGGTCATGCGCAGGTAGCGACAGGAACCGACGATATAGGCCCGTGGAATCGCGGCTTTGCTGGATAGTGTGCGAAACCGGTAGATGACGCGCGGCCATTGCAGCGGCAGTTCCTGAACCGTTTCCACGGTATGCACCGGGCTCATGGGGCTGAACCAGCCTGCCTGGTATTCGTACTCGGTGTCGGTGGCAAGTTCGTTGAGTGCAATTACGTCGGACATATCCCGCAAGATCGTCAACTTTGCAAATACACCTTGGGACCAGCGCTCTTCGCCTGTTCGTCGATAACGAATGCCTGCAAATACTGGTGCAGTGTTTTGAAGTTCGCCGCGCAAGAAAATGCGGGCGTGGTTAGTTGTTGTGTGGCCAATAATAGGGCCGACAGTTGGTTTGAACATGTTCGAATCCATTCGAAGTAATGCTAACTAAGCAGATTAAGTTGTAGAAGAATCTATTGGGGGTGCTACCAACTAAGATTAGTTATTGGCTTGCGAAAAATATCGGGCGGAAGTGGACTCGAGTTGTAGGCGGCGTAAGCCGTGAATGTAGGAATAAAACTTGGGAGAGGGCCCAATGCCAGTCAGTTCAGCCCTAATGCGGCCTGTAGCAGCTGCCGAGCCTGCGAGGCTGCGTTCGGCGGCGTAGCCGTCGTGAAACCGGCTAACGCGGTCTACCTGATGCACCGCAAGTTCTGATCTGACGACTGCTTCGCAGCCGAACGCAGCCTCGCAAGCTCGACAGCTGCTACCTGGAATGCTGAATGGGGATGGTTTTCTTGAGGGCAAAAAAAGCCCCGCCAAACTGGCGGGGTTGAGGTACGAGCGTGGCGCTCGGAAAACGTGGAACGCGACGGGCCCTCCGATGAAGGAGGGCCGGCCGGTGTTACAGCAGGATCGTGCGGATGTCCGCCAGCAGATCGCTCAGACGCTTGGTGAAGCGTGCAGCAGCGGCGCCGTTGATCACACGGTGATCGTAGGACAGCGACAGCGGCAGCATCAGTTTTGGCTGGAAGGCTTTGCCGTCCCAGACTGGCTGGATGGTTGCCTTGGAAACACCGAGGATCGCCACTTCCGGCGCGTTGACGATCGGCGTGAAGCCGGTGCCGCCAATGTGGCCGAGGCTGGAAATGGTGAAGCAGGCGCCTTGCATGTCGTCAGCGGTGAGCTTTTTGTCGCGGGCTTTGGCGGCCAGCACGGCGGCTTCGGCTGCCAGTTGCAACAGGCTCTTCTGGTCGACGTTCTTGATGACCGGTACCAGCAGGCCTTCAGGGGTGTCGACGGCGAAGCCGATGTTCACGTACTTCTTGCGGATGATCGCCTTGCCGCTTGGTGCCAGCGAACTGTTGAAGTCCGGCAGTTCCTTGAGCAGGTGTGCGCAGGATTTGAGCAGCAGCGGCAGGATGGTCAGCTTGACGCCAGCCTTCTCTGCAACGGCTTTCTGAGCGATACGGAACGCTTCCAGGTCGGTGATATCAGCCGAATCGAACTGAGTCACGTGCGGAATGTTCAGCCAGCTGCGGTGCAGGCTCGACGCGCCGATTTGCATCAGGCGGGTCATCGGCACTTCCTCGGTCTCACCGAAGCGGCTGAAGTCCACGACCGGAATCGGCGGGATGCCCGCGCCGCCGGTTGCGCCAGCAGCAGCGGCCGGTGCTTCCTTGGCTTTCTGCATCATGGCTTTGACGTAAACCTGCACGTCTTCTTTCAGGATGCGACCGTGCGGACCACTGGCGCCAACAGCGTTCAGCTCGACGCCGAACTCGCGAGCCAGTTGGCGTACTGCCGGGCCCGCGTGAACCTTGGCGCCTGGCTTGGCCGGTGCAGCAGCTGGTGCTGCCGGTGCCGGTGCCGGAGCAGCAGGAGCAGCGGCGGCTGGAGCTGGAGCACTAGGAGCAGCAGCGGCGGTTGCCGGGGCAGCAGCAGGCGCAGCGCCTTTGACTTTCAGCTTGAGGATCAGGTCGCCGGTACCGACTTCGTCATCCAGCTTGACGGAAACACTTTCCACCACGCCCGCGGCAGGCGATGGAATTTCCATGCTGGCCTTGTCGGATTCCAGGGTGATCAGCGACTGGTCGGCGGTGACGGTGTCGCCAGCCTTGACCAGGACTTCGATGATCTTGGCCTTGCCCGACGAACCGATGTCCGGGACATGAATGTCCTGAACGCTGTCGGCAACCGGTGCAGCAGGCGCGGCGGCTGGAGCAGCAGCGGCGGCCGGAGCAGGCGCAGCAGCCTGGGCTGGCGCGGCAGCAGCAGGGGCCGCAGCACCCGCCACTTCCAGGTCCAGAATCAGGTCGCCAGTGCCGACTTCGTCGTTGAGCTTGACGCTGATGCTCTTGACCACGCCAGCGGCAGGCGATGGGATTTCCATGCTGGCCTTGTCGGATTCCAGGGTGATCAGCGACTGATCAGCCGCGACGGTGTCGCCGACCTTGACCTGGATCTCGATGATCTGGGCCTTGCCCGACGAACCGATGTCCGGCACGTGCACTTGCTGGACGCTGGCGGCAGCCGGAGCTGCGGCTGGCGCGGCAGCTGCCGGAGCAGCAGCCGGTTTCGCTTCAGCCTTGGCAGCCGGCGCAGCCGCCGCCGCTGGGGCCGCAGCAGCGGCACCTTCGACTTCCAGCTCCAGCAGTTCGTCGCCTTCTTTCAGGCGATCGCCCAGCTTCACTTTGATGCTTTTGACGATGCCGGCCTTGGGCGCAGGAATTTCCATGCTCGCCTTGTCCGACTCAAGCGTCAGGATGCTCTGGTCGGCTTCCACACGGTCGCCGACCTTCACAAATAGTTCGATTACTTCACCTTCACCGCTGCCGATGTCAGGTACGCGAATGAGTTCGCTCACAGAGTGTCTCCTCAGCAGTCCAGTGGGTTGCGTTTTTCCGGGTTGATCCCGAACTTGGCGATGGCTTCAGCCACCACTTTAGGCTCGATATCACCACGGTCAGCCAAGGCTTCCAGGGCTGCCAACACCACGAAATGACGGTCGACTTCGAAGAAGTGACGCAGCTTCTTGCGGCTGTCACTGCGGCCGAAACCGTCGGTGCCCAGGACTTTGAATTCCTTGGACGGGACCCACTGACGAATTTGCTCAGCGAACAGCTTCATGTAGTCGGTAGACGCGATGACCGGACCTTGACGGCCGTTCAGGCACTCTTCGACATAGCTCAGTTTAGGCTTCTGACCCGGGTGCAGACGGTTGCTGCGCTCTACGGCCAGGCCATCGCGACGCAGTTCGTTGAAGCTGGTAACGCTCCACACGTCAGCGCCGACGTTGAACTGTTCACGCAGGATTTTCGCCGCTTCGCGAACTTCACGCAGGATGGTGCCGGAGCCCATCAGCTGAACGTGGTGCGCCGCTTCGCGGGTGTCTTCCTCGAGCAGGTACATGCCCTTGATGATGCCTTCCTCGACACCGGCCGGCATGGCTGGCTGCTGGTAGGACTCGTTCATCACGGTGATGTAGTAGAAAACGTCCTGCTGCTCTTCGGTCATCTTCTTCATGCCGTCCTGGATGATCACCGCCAGCTCGTAGCCGTAGGTTGGATCAAAGGTGCGGCAGTTCGGGATGGTGGCAGCCAGGATGTGGCTGTGACCGTCTTCGTGTTGCAGGCCTTCGCCGTTCAGCGTGGTCCGGCCGGCGGTGCCGCCGATCAGGAAGCCACGGGTGCGGCTGTCGCCAGCGGCCCAGGCGAGGTCGCCGATACGCTGGAAGCCGAACATCGAGTAGAAGATGTAGAACGGCAGCATTGGCTGGTTATGGCTGGAGTACGAAGTACCGGCTGCGATGAAGGAGCTCATGGCGCCCGCTTCGTTGATGCCTTCTTCGAGGATCTGGCCCTTTTTGTCTTCCTTGTAGAACATCACCTGGTCTTTATCGACTGGCTCGTAGAGCTGGCCGACGGAGGAGTAGATGCCCAACTGACGGAACATGCCTTCCATACCGAAGGTACGGGCTTCGTCCGGGATGATCGGAACGATGCGCGAACCGATTTCCTTGTCCTTGACCAGCTGCGCGAGGATCCGCACGAAAGCCATGGTGGTGGAGATTTCACGGTCGCCCGAGCCGTCCAGGATTGCCTTGAGGGTATCCAGTGGTGGCGTCGGGATGTCGAAGCTCTTGGCGCGGCGCTGTGGCACGAAACCGCCCAGTGCAGTGCGGCGCTCGCTCAGGTAGCGGGCTTCGGCGCTGTTTGGCTCTGGCTTGAAGAACGGCAGGTTTTCCAGCTCTTCGTCTTTTACCGGGATGTCGAAACGATCGCGGAACAGCTTCAGGCTTTCAACATCCACTTTCTTGGTGTTGTGCGCGGTGTTCTTCGCTTCGCCGGCACCGGTGCCATAACCTTTGATGGTCTTGGCCAGGATGACGGTCGGTTGTTCTTTGTGGTTGACCGCTTCGTGGTACGCCGCGTAGACCTTGTACGGGTCGTGGCCGCCACGGTTGAGTTTCCAGATCTCGTCGTCGGACAAGTCTTCAACCATCGCCTTGAGTTCTGGCGAGTTGAAGAAGTGTTCACGCACGAACGCGCCGTCTTTGGCTTTGTAGTTCTGGTACTCGCCGTCGATGACTTCGTCCATGCGGCGTTGCAGGATACCGTCGACGTCTTTGGCCAGCAGTGGGTCCCAGAAACGGCCCCAGATGACTTTGGTCACGTTCCACTGAGCACCGCGGAACACGCCTTCGAGTTCCTGGATGATCTTGCCGTTGCCGCGAACCGGGCCATCAAGGCGCTGCAGGTTGCAGTTGATGACGAAGATCAGGTTGTCGAGCTTCTCGCGGCCAGCCAGCGAGATCGCGCCCAGGGATTCCGGCTCGTCGCACTCGCCGTCGCCCAGGAAACACCAGACTTTTTGCTTGCCTTCCGGGATGAAACCACGGGCTTCCAGGTACTTCATGAAGCGTGCCTGGTAGATCGCCTGGATTGGGCCCAGACCCATGGATACGGTCGGGAACTGCCAGAAATCAGGCATCAGCCAAGGGTGCGGGTAGGACGACAGACCCTGACCGTCCACTTCCTGGCGGAAGTTGTTCATCTGGTCTTCGGTGATGCGGCCTTCCATGAATGCGCGGGCGTAAACGCCTGGCGAGGTGTGGCCCTGGAAGTAGATCAGGTCGCCGCCGTGTTCGTCGGTCGGGGCCTGGAAGAAGTAGTTGAAGCCGATGTCATACAGGGTTGCGCTGGAGGCGAAGCTGGAGATGTGACCGCCCAGGTCAGAATCTTTCAGGTTCGTACGCATCACCATGGCCATCGCGTTCCAGCGTACCAACGAGCGAATGCGGCGTTCCATGAACAGGTCGCCAGGCATGCGTGCTTCGTGGGTAACGGGGATCGTGTTGCGGTATGGCGTGGTGATGGCGTAAGGCAATTGCGAACCGCTACGGGTTGCGAGTTCGCCCATACGGGTCATCAGATAGTGAGCGCGGTCTTCGCCTTCTTTGTCGAGAACCGATTCCAGGGCGTCCAGCCATTCCTGGGTTTCGACGGGATCGAGGTCTTGCATGGCTTGCTCCAGGGCGGAAAGGCTTCCAGAATCGGTTGCCTGAGTTTGCGACTGGCCTTGTGGGCAGACGATATAAATTCTTGGATTGCCGAGAGGTTGTTCCGGCGGCGTGTAGTTTTACTACAAATCATCGGGCATTTCAGCCTTTCGAATGTATATACGAGTAGTAAAACTACAGATGAGCGGCTTGTGGCCTCCAGCTGCGTTGTGAGAATAATCGTTAAGGTTGGTCTTTTGCCAACCAGAAAAGGTGAAAGCTTGATGCTGTCTGCCAAAAATAAAGAAATTTCAGCTATTTCTAACCTTTGTTCGACAGTCGATCAGGTAGTGCATTCTCGCGAATCACTACATGCAGCCCTCTACACGCCGATCAAGGATAGACCATGAGCCTCCCTTCGCTTGCCGAACTGCCCGGCATCCTCCTGCCGTTTGTCACCCGTGCCGAACAGTCTTTCCGCACGGCCGTCGCCGGCCTCGACGACGACCATGGTCTGGCCGGCTGGACGCCTGAACGCTGGGCGCAATTCGCCCGCGTCACCGCTGCCAGCGACTTCGTGATTGAACAAAGTGTCCGCGACCCGTTGATGTTGCTGGAACTGGTGCAGTCCGGTGAGCTGGATCGAAGCTTTGCGCCCGGCGAGTTGTGCGCACAGATTGCGGCCGCGGTGAATGCAGCGGACACCGACGATGAGCTCGGTCGCGCCCTGCGCCGTCAGCGTAGCCGTCATCAGGTGCGGATCATCTGGCGCGACCTGACACGTCAGTGCGATCTGATCCAGACCTGCCGCGATCTCTCGGACATGGCCGATGCCAGCATCGATCAGGCCTATCAGTGGTTGTACTCGCGGCACTGCCAGCAGTTCGGCGTGCCGACTGGCCGGCGTAGCGGCGAGCCGCAACAAATGGTCATTCTCGGCATGGGCAAGCTCGGTGCGGTGGAGCTCAACCTGTCGTCGGACATCGACCTGATCTTCGCCTATCCCGAGGGGGCGAAACCGTCGGCGTCAAACGCTCGCTGGATAACCAGGAATTCTTCATTCGTCTCGGCCAGCGCCTGATCAAGGCCCTGGACCCGATGACCGTCGACGGTTTTGTCTTCCGCGTCGACATGCGCCTGCGGCCTTACGGTTCGGCCGGCGCATTGGTACTGAGCTTCAACGCGCTGGAGCAGTATTACCAGGATCAGGGCCGCGACTGGGAACGCTACGCGATGATCAAGTCGCGGGTGGTGGCTGGCGATCAAGTGGCCGGCGCGCAATTGCAAGAGATGCTGCGGCCGTTCGTTTACCGGCGATACCTCGACTTCTCTGCGATCGAAGCGCTGCGCACCATGAAGCAGCTGATCCAGCAGGAAGTGCGGCGCAAGGGCATGGCCGACAACATCAAACTCGGTTCCGGTGGTATTCGTGAAGTCGAATTTATCGCCCAGGCCTTCCAGCTGATCCACGGCGGCCGCGACCTGAGCTTGCAGCAGCGGCCTCTATTAAAAGTACTGAGCACGCTGGAAGGTCAGGGGTACCTGCCGCCGGCGGTGGTCAGTGAACTGCGCGAAGGCTACGAATTCCTGCGGTACACCGAGCATGCGATCCAGGCGATTGCCGACCGCCAGACCCAAATGCTGCCGGACGGCGCGCAGGATCAGGCGCGCATCGCTTTTATGTTGGGCTTCGCCGATTGGGCCGCTTTCCACGAACAGCTTATGTATTGGCGTGGCCGCGTGGCCTGGCACTTTGGTCAGGTGATCGCCGATCCCGACGAAGAGGAAGGCACCGAAAGCGAAGTGGTGGTCGGCGGCGAATGGCTGCCGCTGTGGGAAGAGGCTCAGGATGAAGAGGCCGCTTGCCGTCAGTTGCAAGAGGGCGGTTTCGCTGATGCCACCAAAGCTTTGAAAGCGTTGGCCGGTTTGCGCGGCAGTCCGCAATTGCGCGCGATGCAGCGCTTGGGTCGCGAGCGCCTCGATGCCTTTATTCCGCGGTTGCTGGCGCAGGCCGTGGAGCACGCCAATCCGGATCTGGTGCTGGAAAGAGTCTTGCCGCTAGTGGAAGCTGTGGCCCGTCGTTCCGCGTACCTGGTGTTGCTGACCGAAAACCCCGGCGCGCTGCGACGTTTGTTGACCTTGTGCGCCGCGAGCCCGTGGATCGCTGAACAGATCACCCGCTTCCCGCTGCTGCTCGACGAATTGCTCAACGAAGGCCGGCTGTTCAAGCCGCCGCTGGCACCGGAATTGGCCGCCGAGTTGCGCGAGCGTTTGACGCGGATTCCCGAAGACGACCTCGAACAGCAAATGGAAGCCCTGCGACATTTCAAACTGGCGCACCGCTTGCGCGTCGCCGCTTCGGAAATCGCTGGCAGCCTACCGTTGATGAAAGTCAGCGATTACCTGACGTGGCTCGCCGAAGCGATCCTCGAGCAAGTGCTGGCCCTGGCCTGGCGCCAGACCGTGGCCAAGTACGGTACGCCGCTGCGTACCGACGGCACTTTGTGCGATCCCGGCTTCATCATTGTCGGTTACGGGAAAGTCGGCGGCCTGGAATTGGGGCATGGTTCCGACCTGGACCTGGTGTTCATCCACGATGGCGATCCGCAGGCGGAAACCGACGGGCCGAAACCTATCGACGGCGCGCAATTTTTCACCCGGCTGGGGCAGCGGATCATTCACTTGCTCACGGCCCAGACCAACTCCGGTCAGCTGTATGAAGTGGACATGCGACTGCGGCCGTCCGGCGCGTCGGGGTTGCTGGTGAGTTCGCTCGGAGCGTTTGCCCGGTATCAGGAAAATGAAGCCTGGACCTGGGAACACCAGGCGTTGGTGCGGGCGCGGGTATTGGTGGGCAGCCCGGACGTCGGCCAGGCATTCGAGAAAGTCCGCGCGGCGGTATTGGGCAAGCCGCGTGACCTGGCGACGTTGCGCCAAGAGGTCAGCGAGATGCGCGCCAAAATGCGCGATAACCTTGGCAGCAAGAGTACTGCGGCGGGCACCGGGGCAAATGCCTTCGAGGCCACGGCGCCGTTCGATCTCAAGCAGGACGCCGGAGGTATCGTCGATATTGAATTTATGGTGCAATACGCGGCCCTGGCGTGGTCCGAATCGCACCCGCCATTGCTGCGCTGGACTGACAACATCCGCATTCTGGAAGGGCTGGAGGAGGAAGGGCTGATGCCCGCCGAAGACGCCAGCCTGTTGCGCGAGGCCTATAAAGCCTATCGTTCAGCCGCTCACCGGCAGGCCTTGCAGAAGGACGCCGGGGTGATACCGGGCGACCAGTTCGTGGACGAAAGGCGGCAGGTAGTGCGGATCTGGCGCGAGCTGGGGCTAAGCTGAGCAGGCGACGAGATTCAAATGTGGGAGCGGGTTTTTGTGGCGAGGGAGCTTGCTCCCGCTGGAGTGCGAAGCGCTCCCAAATCAGCTTGTGCAGTCTGTCATGAGAATGCAGTGGCAAATTTTGGGGCTGCTGCGCAGCCCAGCGGGAGCAAGCTCCCTCGCCACAGAGGTTTATGCTGACTGACATGAATGTGTATTAAATTGATCCGACGAGCCCCAATCAGCTCGTCCAAATGACCTGACGGTTCACCCCGCAGGTGCTGGATTATCGAGGCGGGGAGGCGTATGCCTCCCCGGTTCGTTTATGGAAACCACATGAAAATTCTGATCGTTGGGCCCAGTTGGGTCGGTGACATGGTGATGGCGCAGACACTGTTTCAGTGCCTCAAGCAGCGCCACCCGCAATGCGAAATCGACGTGCTGGCCCCCGAGTGGAGCCGGCCGATTCTTGAGCGCATGCCCGAAGTACGCCAGGCCTTGAGCTTTCCGCTCGGTCACGGTGCTTTGGAGTTGGCGACGCGTCGGCGCATCGGCAAATCCCTGGCCGGCCAGTACGACCAGGCGATCCTGCTGCCCAATTCCCTGAAGTCGGCATTGGTGCCGTTCTTCGCCGGCATCCCGAAACGCACCGGCTGGCGTGGCGAATTCCGCTACGGCCTGCTCAATGACGTGCGCACGCTGGACAAAGAACGTTACCCGCTGATGATCGAACGCTTCATGGCCCTGGCTTACGAGCCGGGTTCCGAACTGCCGACCCCGTATCCACGGCCGAGCCTGCAGATTGACCCGGTCACTCGCGAAGCGGCATTGGCCAAGTTCGGCCTGGCTCTCGACCGTCCGGTGTTGGTGCTGTGCCCCGGCGCCGAGTTTGGCGAGGCCAAGCGCTGGCCGTCCGAGCACTATGCCAAGGTTGCCGAAGCGAAAATCCGCGAAGGCTGGCAAGTCTGGCTGTTCGGTTCGAAAAACGATCACGCTGTCGGCGAAGACATCCGCTCGCGGCTGATTCCCGGTCTGCGTGAAGAGTCGGTGAACCTCAGCGGCGGCACTTCCCTGGCCGAAGCCATCGACCTGATGTCCTGCGCCGACGCGGTGGTGTCCAACGACTCCGGCCTGATGCACGTCGCCGCTGCGTTGAATCGCCCGTTGGTGGCGATTTACGGCTCGACATCGCCGGGTTTCACGCCGCCATTGGCCGAGCACGTCGAGATCGTGCGCCTGGGCATCGAATGCAGCCCCTGCTTCGATCGCACGTGTCGTTTCGGTCATTACAACTGCCTGCGCCAACTCATGCCGCAAGCGGTGAACGAAGCCTTGCAGCGTTTGCAGGGCACTGTGGTCGAGGTCAAATAGTTTGCGGGTACTGCTGATCAAGACTTCTTCGCTGGGCGACGTGATTCACGCGTTGCCGGCGCTGACCGACGCGGCACGGGCGATCCCCGGCATCCAGTTCGACTGGGTGGTGGAAGAGGGCTTCGCCGAAATCCCGACCTGGCACCCGGCCGTGGGCAAGGTGATTCCGGTGGCGATCCGTCGCTGGCGCAAAAACATCTGGCAGACCATCAAGAGTGGCGAATGGAAACGCTTCAAGCAAAGCGTTCGCGCCAACAAATATGATTTGGTGATCGATGCCCAGGGCCTGCTCAAAAGCGCCTTGCTGACCCGATACGCCAAAGCCCCGGTGGCCGGGCTGGATAAAAACTCGGCCCGCGAGCCGATTGCCGCCCGCTTCTATTCCCGGCGTCTGGCCGTGGCCCGTGGGCAACACGCGGTAGAGCGAGTGCGTCAGCTGTTCGCCGTGGCCCTGGGTTACGACCTGCCCAAAGGCCTGGGCGATTACGGCCTGAACATCGAGCGACTGGTGGAGCTGCCGCGCAAGAATCCTTATGTGGTGTTCCTGCACGGCACCACGTGGGACACCAAACACTGGCCTGAAGCCTATTGGCGCGAGTTGGCCGAGCGCGTCGGCTATCTTGGTGTCGCGGTGAAGCTACCGTGGGGTAATCCGATCGAGAAAGCCCGGGCCGAGCGCATCGCCAAAGACATGCGGCACGTCGAAGTGCTGCCCAAGCTGAACCTGGCGGGTGTCGGCAAAGTGCTGGCCGGCGCGCAAGCCTGCGTGGCGGTGGACACCGGTCTCGGTCACCTCGCCGCGGCGCTGGACGTACCGACGTTGTCGCTGTTCGGCCCGACCAACCCGGGCCTGACCGGCGCCTACGGTAAAGCGCAGATCCACATGGCCAGCGATTTCCCCTGTGCGCCGTGTATGCAAAAGAAATGTACGTATCAACCGACGGCCGAAGATGCCCGTCAGTTTGACCTTAAGCGCGAGTGGCCCCTGTGCTTCACGCGTCTGAATCCCGAGCGTGTCGCGACCCGACTGAGCACGTTGTTACTGGCTGAGGAGCTGCGCTGATGCAATTGGCATTCGTCTTGTACAAGTACTTTCCATTCGGGGGCTTGCAGCGCGATTTCATGCGCATCGCCCTGGAATGTCAGCAGCGCGGCCATCAGATTCGGGTCTACACGCTGATCTGGGAAGGCGACATTCCACCGGGCTTCGAGGTGTTGGTTGCGCCGGTCAAGGCGTTCTTCAATCATCGTCGCAACGAGAAACTCAGCGAATGGATGGAGGCGGATCTGGCCAAGCGTCCGGTGGACCGTTTGATCGGTTTCAACAAGATGCCCGGCCTGGACGTCTACTATGCCGCCGACGGCTGCTTCGAAGACAAGGCGCAGAACCTGCGCAACTCGCTGTACCGCCGTTGGGGCCGCTACCGGCACTTCGCCGAGTACGAGCGCGCGGTGTTCGCCAAGGACGCCAAGACCGAAGTGCTGATGATTTCCGAAGTCCAGCAGCCGCTGTTCATCAAGCATTACGACACGCCGCTTGAGCGCTTCCATTTGCTGCCGCCGGGTATCTCTCAGGACCGTCGTGCACCGGCCAATGCCGCCGAGATCCGTGCCGAATTCCGTCGCGAATTCAACCTGAAAGAGGACGATCTGCTGCTGGTGCAAATCGGCTCCGGGTTCAAGACCAAAGGCGTGGATCGCAGCCTCAAGGCGCTGGCCGCATTGCCCGCCGATCTGAAGAAACGCACCCGGCTGTTTGTAATTGGCCAGGACGACCCCAAATTGTTCCAGATGCAGAGCGCCACACTGGGGCTCGGCGATAACGTGACGTTCCTCAAGGGCCGCAGCGACATCCCGCGTTTTCTGCTCGGCGCCGATCTGTTGATTCACCCGGCGTACAACGAAAACACCGGGACTGTGTTGCTCGAAGCCCTGGTGGCCGGGTTGCCGGTGCTGGTGAGCGCGGTGTGTGGTTACGCCCATTACATCGCCGAGGCCGACGCCGGTCTGGTGCTGGACGAGCCTTTCGATCAGGCGCAGCTGACGCAATACCTGACCGGCATGTTGAATGACGAAAATGCACGGGCGGCCTGGAGCCGCAACGGTCTGGCCTTCGCCGCGACGGCCGACCTCTACAGCATGCCGCAGCACGCGGCCGATGTGATTCTGGCGGAGCACGCTTAATGAAGTTGATGCTGGCTGAACCGTTCAAGAGCCTCTGGGCCGGACGCGACCCGTTCGCCGAAGTCGAAGGTCTCCAGGGCGAGGTATACCGCGAACTTGAAGCGCGCCGGACCCTGCGTACCGAAGTCAACGGCAGTGGTTTTTTCGTGAAGATCCACCGTGGCATTGGCTGGGGCGAAATCTTCAAGAACCTGCTCACCGCCAAGTTGCCGGTGCTCGGTGCCGGCCAGGAATGGAAGGCCATCCAGCGCCTGCAAGAAGTCGGTGTGCCGACCATGACCGCCGTGGCTTACGGCGAGAAGGGCAGCAACCCGGCGGACCAGCATTCGTTCATCATCACCGAAGAGCTGGCGCCCACTGTCAGCCTCGAAGACTTCAGCATTGACTGGGCCAAGCACTCGCCCGAGCCAAGACTCAAGCGAGCGCTGATCGCCGAAGTCGCGCGCATGACCGGGATGATGCACCGCGCCGGGGTCAACCATCGCGACTGCTACATCTGCCACTTTTTGCTGCACACCGACAAACCGGTGACAGCCGATGATTTCAAGCTCTCGGTGATCGACTTGCACCGTGCCCAGACCCGGCCGACGATTACCCAACGCTGGCGCAACAAGGACCTGGCGGCGCTGTATTTTTCAGCGCTGGACATTGGCCTGACCCGCCGCGACAAACTGCGTTTCCTCAAGGGCTATTTCCAGCGGCCCCTGCGCCAGATCCTGGGCGAGGAAGCCGGGTTGCTCGCCTGGCTCGAAGGCAAGGCCAACAAACTCTACGACCGTAAACAGCGATACGGGGATGCGCTCTGATGGCGGGTTGGACACTGGAGCCTGAGTACAGCGATCTGGCAGAAGATTTCGGCAGCCTTGAGGCCGTGTTTTCGCTTCAGGGCGAGCGCTTGACCCGCGACCCGTTGTCCGAGGTCATTCGCGTCCAGCGCAATGGCGTCAACTATTACGTCAAACGCTACGTGGGTGCGGGCAAAGGCCTGCGCCGTTACCTGGGCAAGCCTCGGGTGAAGGCCGAGTGGCAGAACCTCAAGCGCTTCGCCAAGTGGGGCATTCCTACCGCTGAAGTGGTGGCCTGGGGCCTGGAGCGTCGCGGTGCGGCGTACGATCGCGGGGCGATGATCACCCGTGAACTGCCCAATACCGAAGACTTGTCGGCGCTGGCCGAGCGGCGTGATCCGAAACTGGCGGACCGCGCCTGGGTCGACAATGTCAGCCGGCAGCTGGCGGTTTATACCCGGACCATGCACGACCACCGCTTCACCCATAACGATTTGAAGTGGCGCAACCTGCTGATCGACGATGAGCCCCGGCTGTTTTTGATCGACTGCCCCAACGGCGATTTCTGGCGCGGCTTCTGGCTCAAATACCGGATCACCAAGGACCTGGCCTGTCTGGACAAAGTCGCCAAGTATCAGTTGTCGGCTACCCAGCGCCTGCGCTTTTATCTGCAATACCGCCAGTGTGATCGGCTAAATGCCGCCGACAAAAAACGGATTCGGCACGTGGTGAGATTTTTCGAGGGACGCGAATGACTGATTTTCTGGCCGCTGAAGACCGTGCGCTGCTTGAGCGTCACGGCCTCGGCACCTTCGATGCACTCTGGGCCAAGCAGCTCGACGCTGTGGACGAGCCCAACACCGCTCGCGGCGGCTGGAGCAGCGTGTTTCGGCTGAATCTGGAAGGTCACGGCTACTACCTCAAGCGCCAGAGCAACTACCAGATGCGCACCTTGCATGCGCCCTTTGGCGAGCCGAGCTTTGCTCGTGAATTTCGCAATATCAGTCGCTATGAAAAGCTCGGAATTCCAGCATTGAAAGCGGCGTTTTTCGGTGAGCGTAAAGTCGACGGCGAAGTTCGGGCGATTCTGCTAACCCGTGCCCTGGACGGTTGGGATGACCTGGATTCGCTGTTGCAGCGCTGGTCGGACCTGAGTTCGGCGCAGCATTCGGCCATTCTTCAGGCCTGTGGCCTATTGGCCCGGCGCCTGCACGGCGCGCGTCAGGTTCACGGTTGCTTCTACCCCAAGCACATTTTTCTCCAGGCCACTGGCGATGGTTACCTGGCCCAACTGATCGACCTGGAAAAGACCCGGCCGTTGCTGTTTGGCCTGCGTGATCGGGCCAAAGACCTGGAGCCGTTGCTGCGTCGGGCGCCTGAGTGGAGCGAAGCGCAGTTGCGTGAGCTGCTGGCCGCCTATCTGGATCAATCGCAAGACAGTTCGTTGATCGACGCCTGGCTTGCGCGCCTGATCGCGCGGCGCACTCATAAGGAGACGCGCTGATGCGTTTGTCTGAGCTGAAAAACGCAGGACGCAGCCCGCGCCTGCCGCTGAACATTCCACTGGCCGATGCCGCCGGCCCTGCCGAGTTGCAATTGCTAAGTCTGTTGCGGGTGTTGCCGGGGCAGCGTTATGTCGGTGCCGGCGTCTGGCGCGGGCGCCCGGTGTTGGCCAAGTTATTGGTCGGCAGCAAAGCGGCGCGGCATTTCCAGCGTGAACTGGACGGCGTGCGGTTGCTGGCGGCTCAGGGGTTGACCACGCCGTTGTTGCTGGCGGATGGCCTGAAGGACGGCGAGGGCGGTTGGCTGCTGTTCGAGTTCATCGAGGGCGCCGAAAGCCTCGGTGAAACCTGGAAACAGGTCGAGCATTTGCCGGTGCTGGCGGATATGCAAGGGGCTGTGCTGGCCGAGGCGTTGGGCGCCATCGGCCAAATGCATCGCAAGGGGCTCTGGCAGGAAGACCTGCACCTGGACAACCTTTTGCGCCAGCGCGGCCGGTTGTATTTGATCGATGGCGGCGGCGTCTGCTCCGAAACCCCTGGCCAGCCGCTCTCGCGACAGAAAGTCCTGGAAAACCTCGGGGTGTTTTTCGCCCAGTTGCCCAAGACGCTGGAGCCTTTCACCGAAGAGCTGCTGGTGTATTACCTGCTGAGCAACGGCGAGCATGCCTTGCCGATGGAAGCGTTGCAGAAGCAGATCAACAAGGTGCGCAGCTGGCGCCTGAAGGACTTCCTGATCAAAATCGGCCGCGATTGCACGCTGTTCAGTGTCCAGCGCGGAGCGTTCGGCTTGCGGGCGATTCGCCGCGAGGAAGAAGCGGCGATGCTGCCGGTGCTGGCCCAGGCCGATGTGTTGCTCGATCAGGGCCATCTGTACAAGACCGGCGGCGCGGCGAGCGTCGGCAAGGTCGAGGTGGGCGGCCGCACGCTGGTGATCAAGCGCTACAACATCAAAGGTTTTGCCCACTGGCTCAAACGCTTCTGGCGCCCGAGCCGTGCCTGGCATTCCTGGCGCGAAGGCAATCGCCTGGCGTTTCTCGGCATCGCCACGCCCAAGCCGTTGGCGTTGCTGGAGAAACGTTTTCTCTGGCTGCGCAGTCGGGCTTATCTGGTGACCGAGTATTTGCCGGGGCCGGACATCATCGAGCGCTTTGCGCCTTATGTTGAAAGCGGTGAGGCACCGGAAGCCGAGTTGTTGGCGCTGGATCATTTGTTTGCCGAGCTGATTGGCGAGCGGATCAGTCACGGGGATTTCAAGGGGCATAACCTGTTCTGGCAGGACGATCGCTGGGCGCTGATCGATCTGGATTCGATGTGTCAGCACGCCTCGCTCAGCAGCTTCGCCCCGGCGTATGCGCGGGATCGGGCGCGGTTCATGCGTAACTGGCCTGAGAGCAGCGCGCTGTATCAGATCATCGATCAGCGTCTTCCCAAAGATATCTCTAGCGCTGCCTGAATCGGACCTTCGGTCCTATCGCGAGCAGGCTCGCTCCCACACTGGATCTCCGGCGACACAGATCCCCTGTAGGAGCGAGCTTGCTCGCGATGGGGCCAGAACAGTCCCCCGAGATTAAGGGACAGGTTCTTATGAAATGTCCTACATGATCTGCAGAACCCGTGAACTGTGCCCTGAATAGCCGCAATGCTAGTTTGCCTGACGTTCACGGAGGGCAGATTTTGACAATAAAAATAACGCTGTTGCTGAGCGCTTTTGCACTGGTTTTATCAGGCTGCGGGACCGCTGTTACAGTGCTGCAAGATGAAGAAGACGCGGCTCGCAGTCTTAGAAAGCAGAAGACCTACTGCCAGTCCATCCCGCGTATCTACAGTGGTCTGGCGTTCGACTTTTGCGTATTGAATGCAGCGCCTGATCCCACGGGAATTCTCTTGCCGTTCGTATTGGTGGATTTCACCCTGTCGGGTGTTTTCGATACCGTCCTCCTGCCCTATACGGTTTACCGCCAGGCTACTGACGGCAATATCAGCATCTATTGGCGAGCAGGCCGCTGATGAGCAATGCCGCCTGCTATCGCCCGAGCCATCTTCACGGGGGCAATATGCGCTGGGTCATTCCCGCCATGTTTACGCTATAATCCCGCCCTTTAGCTGCCACTCGCCCTTTGCGAGGGCACATTAATCTTTGAGGCGCCTTGCGCCTGCATGCAGACTAAAGAGGCTAGACCCCTGTGGCATTGACGATTCTTGGCCTGTCCGGCGCCCTTAGCCATGATCCTTCCGCAGCCCTGTACATCGACGGCAAGCTGGTCGCGGCAGCTGAGGAAGAGCGCTTTGTGCGCGATAAACATGCAAAGAACCGCATGCCTTACGAGTCGGCGAAGTTCTGCCTCGAGCAGGCCGGCATCAAGCCATCCGACGTTGATGTGGTAGCGATTCCGTTCGCGCCGATCAGCCTGTTCGGCAAGGCTCGCTGGCAGTACGCCAAGCGTTACTGGTACGCCCCGGATCGCGCTCTTGACGCGATCCTGATGGGCAACCGTCGCTACAAGCGTTATCGCAACAAGATTGTCTGGTGCCTCGAGCAACTGGGCTTCGATCCGAAGAAAATCAAGATCGAGCCGGTCGAGCACCACCTGGCCCACGCCTCCAGCGCTTATCACTGCTCCGGTTTCAAAGAGAAAACCGCGATCCTGGGGATCGACGGCAAGGGTGAGTACGCCACGACCTTCTTCGGTTACGGCGAGAATGGCAAGATCCACAAGATCAAGGAATTCTTTGATCCGGATTCCCTCGGTGGCCTGTATGGCGCGATCACCGAGTTTCTCGGTTTCGATATGCTCGACGGTGAGTTCAAGGTCATGGGCATGGCGCCGTACGGCGACGCCAGCAAATACGATTTCTCGCGCCTGGCTTCGTTCGAAAACGGCGAGCTGGTGATCAACACCGACTACGCCAACGTCATCGGCCTGCGTCGTTACAAGGAAAAAGGCAAAGGTTACTACTTCTCGCCGAAGCTGATCGAGTGGCTGGGCCCGAAGCGCGAAGGTGATATCGCCGACGAGCCGTACATCCACTACGCAGCGAGCATTCAAGCGCTGTTCGAAAAAATCTCGCTGCAGATGATCGACCACTACCTGGGCGACGTGCTCAAGGAAACCGGCAAGCTGGCCTACGCTGGTGGCTGTGCGTTGAACGTCAAGCTGAACCAGAAAATCATCGCCCGCGATGACGTTAAAGAACTGTTCGTGCAGCCTGCGTCCGGCGATGCCGGCACCGCGGTAGGCGCGGCGGCCTATGTGTCCCATGCCCGTGGTGTGCCGGTCGAGAAGATGGAACACGTCTACCTCGGCCCGTCGTACACCAACGAAGACGTGCTCGCCGCGTGCGCCCGTCACCCGAGCAAGCCGGTATGGCGCAAGCTTGAGAACATGCCGGAAAACATCGCCAAAATCATGGTCGATGGCAACCCGGTGGCCTGGTTCCAGGGTCGCATGGAGTTCGGTCCGCGCGCCTTGGGCGGTCGTTCGATCATCGGTTGCCCGAGCGCCGTTGGCGTGGCTGACCGCATCAACCACCAGATCAAGTTCCGCGAGCGCTGGAGGCCTTTCTGCCCGTCGATGCTCGACACCGTTGCACCGCAGATGATCAAGATCGATCACCCGGCGCCGTTCATGACCTTCACCTTTGAAGTGGCGGAAGAGTGGAAGACCCGTGTGCCGGAAGTCGTCCACGAAGACGGTACGTCCCGGGCCCAGGTGCTCAAGCGCGAATACAACCCGCGCTACTACGACATGATGAAGGCGCTGGAAGTGCTGACCGGTAACGGCGTGTCGCTGAACACCTCGCTCAACCGTCGTGGCGAACCGATGATCTGCTCGCCGACGGACGCCCTGAACATGTTCTTCGGTTCCGATCTGCAGTACCTGATCATGGAAGACATCCTGGTGGTCAAAGAGGGCGCGGACGCATATGACACGCTCGGCTGAACGCCATGTGCTGCAGTTCTGTCACGGCTATGACGGGCCGTTTCTAGACTGCGCCCGGCAGTACGCCAGCCTGTTCGCGGGGACCGGTTATCGCGTGACCACGGTGTTTCTGACCGGGGCCGCCGATGCCGAAGTCGCCGCGGGCTGCGCTTCCGATGAGGTGCTGTTCATGGAATACAGCTCCAAGGCCATTCGTGGCCTGAAGCTGGGCGCCATCAGCGACCTGCGCAAGATCGCCGCCTCGCGCAATTTCAGTTTCTGCATCGCTCACCGTTTCAAACCTGTTTATATCGCCTTGCTCGGCACGTCGTTGCCAGTGATTGGCGTGCATCACGCGTTTGACGATTACAAGCGCGGTACTCGCAAACTCTTCGCCAATATTTTCCGCAAGCGCCTGAGCCTGCTCGGGGTTTCGGATGCCGTACGCGACGACATGCGCCAGTGCCTGACGAAGTGGCCGGCGGCGCGGATTCAGACGCTCTATAACCGTATCGATGTGCAGACCTTGCAGGACAGTCAGGTGTCGGTTCGCGAGGCCCGGGAAACCCTTGGCCTGGCGCCGGATGCCTGGGTTGTCGGCAATGTCGGGCGGCTGCACCCGGACAAGGATCAGACTACGCTGCTGCACGGTTTTGCTGCGGCGTTGCCGGGTTTGCCGGCCAGCAGTCAATTGGTGATTCTCGGTGCCGGTCGACTGGAACAGGACCTCAAGGCCCTGGCCCGTGAGTTGGGTATCGGCGACCGCGTGTTGTTTCTCGGTCAGGTGCCTGAAGCCCGACGCTATTTCCGTGCCTTCGATGTGTTTGCACTGAGTTCCGATCACGAACCGTTCGGCATGGTGCTGCTGGAGGCGATGGCTGCCGGTGTGCCGTTGCTCGCTACGGCATGTGGCGGGGCGAAGGAAGTGGTCGAGGGCGTCGGTATCCTGTTCCCGCTGGGCGATGCCGAACACTTGGCTCAAGGGCTGCAACATCTGGCCGCGATGGATGAGCAGCAGCGTCACCAGTGTGCCGAGCTGATGCTCGATCGCTTGCGTGAGCGCTTCTCCGACCGCGCGGTACGCGATGCCTTCTGGCGTTTGCCGCACGTTACCGAACTGGCGTCGAGGGCCTGATGCTCAACCGATTTCAAGGCTGGCGCGAACGTGGCTGGGCGGTAGTCGACGCCTCGACATATGCCCAGGCCTGGCAACGATATGGCGGCAGTGTCGCCACTCATCCCATGGTGGTCGAGCGGCTTTCGCAGCTGGCCGACATTCCTGTGCGCTACCTGGCCTGGGAGCAAAACGGTGAAGTCAAAGCCGCGATCCCGACTTGGGGTCGCGATCTCGCCTTGTCCAAGGACGTGCTCAAGCGCTGCGGTAAAAAAGGCCTGTTCGACCTCGGTAATGCCGAGTTCATCCTGCCGGCCGCTGCCGATGCGCAAGCGCCGCTGCGTCATCGTGGACGCTACCTGTCGGCGCTGAACGAAGGCCGTTTTACCGGCATCAAGTTGCAGGCTGAACAGCTGGCGATGGCCCGCACACCCGAAGAACTGTCGAAGAAGTTTCGCTACAACCAGCGTCGTGAATTGCGATTGCTGGAAGAAGCGGGCGGAGTGGTTCGGCCGGTCGCGGAGTTTTCCAGCAGTGAACTGGCGGCGATCTATTGCGACCTGTTCCAGCGTCGCTGGGGGTTCCCGGCGACGGGGGCCGAGCGCATGGCGGAGGTCATCGAGTTGCTGCGTGATTTGCTGATCGGCTCGGTGATTTTTCTCAACGATGCGCCCATCGCGATTCAACTGGTCTACCGTGTCGAAACACCGCAGTGGATCAGCGTCGAGTACATCAATGGCGGCGTCGATCCCGAAACCCGCGAATTCAGTCCGGGCAGCGTGCTGAGCTTTATCAATACGCAAAGCGCCTGGGAGCATGCCCGGGCGTTGGGCAAACCGTTGCGCTTTTCTTTCGGTCGCGCCGACCGTGAATACAAGGATCGCTGGTGCAATCCTGTGCCGGTGTTCACCGTATGAGCCAGCCCATGAACCGCAAACAGCAATTGCTCAAGCGCCATCGGCGCAACAAACGCATCGGTCTGCTCATCGCGCTGGTGCTTTTGATTGCCGTGGGTGTGCTGGTGGCCTGGTGGCTGCCGCTGGTGCTCGCGGTTCTGGGCTGGATTACCCACGAAGCCTGGTTTGCCGACCATTTGTTTTATTCGCCCAACGACGATTATCAGTACAGCTTTCCACCGTACACCCAGCAGCCCAAGGTTCATCTCGACGGTGAGCGTTTGCGCCTGGATGACGGGGTCATGCTGGTCGATGACGCCACGCTGATCCTGGCGCTACGGATAAAAAGCACTTGGCTGGGGCGCTTCATCGATCCCGTGGTCGAGTTGTCGGGGGGAGATAACCCGGACCGACAAACGTTCGAGCGGGGTGTGAACGGCCTGCGTTACCTCAATCTCAGTGGTCAGGCGCAGGTTCTGTCGCAAGGTGAGTTACGCCTGCGCGGGCGGTTCTGCCGACTGCTGGGTGAGCCGGTGCTCAGGGCGTTCGAGCATCCGGATTACAGCCGTCAACGGGTGATGGTGATCGCACCCCATGCCGACGATGCCGAGTTGGCCGCATTCGGCCTGTACAGCAGCGCCAGTCAAAGCTGGATCGTGACCCTGACTGCCGGTGAAATCGAGGCCGGGCACTATCAGCAGATGGGGCTCGATGGCGTCGAAGCGTCCCGGTTGAAAGGCTCGCTTCGTGCCTGGGACAGCCTCAGCGTGCCGCTGTGGGGTGGTGTACCTCAGGAACGCTGCATTCAGTTGGGCTATTTCTGCCTGCAATTGCCCGTCATGCAAAGCGCGCCGACCGAGGCCGTGGTCTCCCGTGAGGCACAGCTGGGCGATACCCGATTTTTTCGACGGTTCAATCCGTTTGCCCTGGGCAGTGACGTCGATGGCATACCGTCCTGGAACAATCTGCTGGCCGACCTGAGTGAGTTGATCGAGCGTATTCAGCCTGAGGTCATCGTTTTGCCACATCCGCGTTTCGACCCGCACCCGGACCATCTATGCTCACAGCAGGCGGTAATGCAGGCACTGAACGGTACAGCCTGGCAGCCCGGCACCTTATTGCATTACGCCAATCATCTTCACGACAACGATCGCTGGCCAATGGGTGATGCCGGGACCGGTGTGACCCTGCCGCCACAGATCAGTAATCACGAACCGTTGCGGCCCTGGGCGCTTTGTCTGTCGGCTGAAAAGCAGTGGCACAAGGCTATGTCGTTGGGCATGATGCACGACCTTCAGCCCCGACTTCCCCTCAAGCGTCTACTTCGTCGGGCGATCCAACGTTGTCTGGCGGCCCGTCGCTGGCCGGCTTTCGGCGAAAACGAGTTCTTCCGTAAAGCGGTGCGACGCCACGAATTATTCTGGGTCCAAGAGCTGTCTGGAAAGAGAGAGACCAATTGAAAGTTCTGTTTCTGGTGCAGAAAGAGCAGCGAGCGATCCTCGATCGACTGTACGACGGTATCGCCGAGCACTGCGACTGCGACAAGCGCGAGCTGACCAGCGCGGAGCAGGACGACCTGCGTGGATATTTCCGCAAGCATGTCGATGTGACCCGCTACGACCGGATAGTGTTTTTCCTGCGCTTCAAAAAAGAAATCAGACAGGTGAGGTTCATCCAGACCCTGCCCAATCTGGTTATTCTGGAACACGATGCGTACCAGAACTACATCCCGTGCAAGTACACCGGCAAGTTCAGCGCCCATTACCGCAAGCTGCCCTGGGTGCGGGTGATCAGCTCGGGCTTCATGGTCAGCCAGCGCTTGCGTGAGGAAGGGTTTGACGCGCATTTCGTGCCCAAGGGCTACGATCAGGCGTTGTTGCAAAACTGCCAGCGTGAACGTGATATCGAGCTGGGTTTCGTCGGTAGCCTCAACAGCGTGGCGTATGCCGGGCGCAAGGCCATGCTCGAGTCCGTGGCCGAAGTGGAGAACCTGCTGATCACGCGCACCAAGTCGGGCGAGGAATACTGCGAGACGTTAAGCCGGATCCGTTACTTCGTGAGTGCCGACGTCGGCATGGGCGAATACATGATCAAGAACTTCGAGGCCATGGCCTGTGGTTGTGTGCTGTTTGCTTACGATCAAGGGGAAGCAGAGAATCGCGCGCTGGGGTTTGTCGATATGCACAACATCGTGCTCTATCGAACCCGCGACGAACTCAGGGAAAAACTGGCGGTGTTGCGCCAGTCCCCACAGCTGACCGAGACCATTTCATTGGCCGGGCAGGCTTTGGTAGAGCAGCATTACACGTTCCGGGCGGTAGGACATGCGATCGTCGACGCCCTGCGTGCGCCGTTGCGCGAGCATGTTCCGCTGGGCTGGAAAGAAAAATTACGCTTGTCGCTGGGGCTGTGAAGCCGGGCGATTAAACAACCTATGGTGCGGTGCAAATAAATGCTGTTCAGCGAGACTAGCGACATTTCGGTAGTAATCACTAGTTGCGGTCGCTTCGATCTGTTGAAGCGTACGCTCGAGACGTTTGACCGGTTCAACACGGCTCCCATTCGTAAGGTGTTCATTACCGAGGACTCCGGCGACAGCGCCGTAGAGGCCTGTATTCCGGAACACTGGAGAGCGCACACCCAGTTCTTCATCAACCAGCCACGCCTGGGGCAGTTGCGATCCATCGATGCCGCTTATGCCCAGGTGCAGACATCGTGGATTTTCCACTGTGAAGATGACTGGGACTTCTATCGCGAAGGGTTCATCGAAGAGTCCCAATGCCTGCTGGAAGAAGATCCCCAGGCACTGCAAGTGTGGTTGCGCAGCTTCAATCATGACCTGATGGTTCACAGTCCTTATGTGTTCCTGAACGAACGCAAAGTCAGCCATGGCATTCCTTTCTACGTACTGGGCTCGCAAAAAGCCGAGTGGCAAGGTTTTTCCTTTAATCCAGGGCTGCGCCGTCGTGCGGATTACTTGATGCATGCACCGTATTCCGGTTTCTCCGGGGAGAAAGACCTGTCGCGCCTGTACGCTGGCGAGAACCGCTATGCGTTGATTCTGGAAAACGACGCGGTACTGCACACCGGCTTCGGAGAGCATGTAGTGGTTCCGAAGGAGCGGGAGAACAAGTTACGGCGTAAACGTCTCGATCGGCTGAAGCTGATTGCAGCTCTTATCTTGGGTCTGGCAATAGGTTGGGTGCTCCATGGAATTTAGCGGCATGAAGCCAGCAAAGAACACCTTGACCTATTTCGGCGCAGTGCTTTGCCTGTTTCTGTTGAGCTTTGTGGTGGGCTGGTCGTCGAAGTGGACCAACAACCTGTTCTACGTCCTGATGGCATTGCCGGGCCTGGTCTTCCTGATCAAGGAGCGCGGTGCGGGCTTGCTCAAGGAGCCAATGGCATGGGGCTGGCTGGCGTTCATTCTGTGGTTTCTGGTACCTGCGACGATTGCCGGGCAGTTGCAATTCTACAAACACGTCTTCTATGTACTGATGTTCGTGATGGTGGCCGCAGCCCTCACCGATCCGCAGTTTTTCCGCAGCGCAGCTTTTATTCGCGCTCAGTTCTGGATTCTGACGTTGTACATTTTCGGCAGTGCGCTCTACGGATGGGCAACCGGTGAGTTCGCCGTCGGTAGCCGGGTGGCGATACTTCCGGCACGCCTGGAGAATGTCATCTACGCCAGCATCTGGCTGTTTTGTGCGTTGGCGCTGGCGCTGCCAATCTGGCTCAAGGAGCGAAAGTATATCGAGGGTGGCCTGGCCATCGTGTTGTCGGTGTTCGCGGTAGCCTTCGTCCTGCAGACGCGTACTGCGTTCGTGGGGGCTGTGTTCCTGTTTGGCATCTGGTTGCTTTACGGTATTTATCTCAAGCCGCGGCTGGTTGGCACTGCGGTGGCGATTGGCGCGGTTGTTTCAGGCCTGTTGTTCCTGATGGTGCACAACGAAGCCTGGTACCAGTCCCTCTGGACTCGAGGCGATTCGTACCGTATCGAAATCTTCCAGATCATGGTCGGCGAGTGGCGCCACTGTGGCTGGACGCTGGGCTGCGGCATCAACTTTCATACCGCCCAGGTGCTCGATGGCTCTATGCCGATTCAGCATCCACACAACATTTTCGTAGCGCTGGGGCTGTACAGCGGCGGGGTCGCGCTGGCGTTGTTCGTCGCGCTGATGGTCGCAAGCCTTTGGCAGGCCTGGCGTCTGCGCGACGCGTGGGGAATGTACCTGGCGTGTGCGCTGGTGATGCTGAATTTCGATGGCAGTTTGCTGATCGGTAACCCTGACGAATTGTGGCCACTGGTGCTGCTGCCCGCCGCGATGATCCTCTCTCGAGTGCTGAAGACGCGACAACCTGCGCTGGCGTAATGCCTGGCCTTCGCTTCCTCCCCGGAGGCGAAGGCCGTCAGATCATTTTTGCAGTGCGACGCTCAGCTCTTCCTTGGAGCAGATGCTCTGGGTCTGGCCATAATGCTGCATGAAGACTTCGCCGCGACTGTCGAGCAGCCATTGGCGATCTTGCGGGTAACGCACCATATGCTTGAAGTTGCGCAGCCGCAGCGTCTTGCGCAGCGGACGGCGATACACCCGCAGGTCGGCGATGTCGATCAGACCCAGCTGATGTTCGGGTGTGAGTACGATGTTGCCCAGGTGCGCCGAGCGAAAGTAAATCCCCCGCTCATGCAAAGTGGCCATGAAGACCCCCAATTGGCCGCGCAACGGATCGGCATCGCCCTGGATGTCCAGCAGCTGACGCAGGGTCTGGCCCGGCAGCGGATCGTAGTGCACGGCATCGCGCTCGATACTCGCAATACGGTAAACCTGACGAATCGTGGGGCAGGGGATGTGCCGTTCACGCAATGCATCGCAGTTGTCGGCAAAGCGTTTGGCGTACGGGTACCACGCGGCCGACGTCAGCAGGCGTTTGCGGCGAAACAGTTTGAGTATTGAACCGTCCGTCAACCGCAGAACCTTGTCCCCCGAACCATCCGCTTCAAGGACTTGTGCTCCCTCGCGCAGGGCGAGATATCGGGTGTGATCAAGCGCTTGCATCAATACTCCGGGTTGGGCGCCGTGAGGCATGGATAGCCGGCCATGTTACCGCAGCTCAGCGACTAAAATGGCCTGTGTTACACTCGCGGGCTCTTTTCTCATACAACGGGTTCTCATGACCAGCCCTGATTTGCCTGCGCCGTCGAGCTTGAAGATTTACCTGCGCCTGCTGTCGTATGTGCGCCCGTACTGGGGCATGTTTGCCATCAGTATCGTCGGCTTTGTGATTTTTGCCTCGACGCAGCCCATGCTCGCAGGGATTCTCAAATATTTCGTCGATGGCTTGAGCAACCCCGAAGCGGTGCTCTTCCCGACTGTTCCCTATCTGCAAGATTTGCAGTTGCTGATGGCCGTGCCGCTGCTGATCATCCTGATCGCCGCCTGGCAAGGACTGGGCTCTTTCCTGGGCAATTACTACCTGGCCAAAGTATCGCTGGGGCTGGTCCACGACTTGCGGGTCGAGCTGTTCAACAAGTTGCTGGTATTGCCCAACCGTTATTTCGACACTCATAACTCCGGGCACCTGATTTCGCGCATCACCTTTAACGTGACCATGGTCACCGGTGCTGCCACGGACGCCATCAAAGTGGTCATTCGTGAAGGCCTGACCGTGGTGTTCCTGTTTGCTTACCTGCTGTGGATGAACTGGAAGCTGACGTTGGTAATGCTGGCAATCCTGCCAATCATCGCAGTGATGGTGAGCAGCACCAGCAAAAAATTCCGCAAGCAGAGCAAGAAAATCCAGGTGGCGATGGGCGATGTGACTCACGTCGCCTCCGAAACCATCCAGGGCTATCGCGTGGTGCGCAGCTTCGGTGGCGAAAGCTATGAAGAGCGTCGTTTCGCCGAAGCCAGCCAGGGCAACACCGACAAGCAACTGCGCATGACCAAGACCGGTGCGGTCTACACGCCCATGCTGCAATTGGTGATCTACACCGCCATGGCGGTGCTGATGTTCCTGGTGCTGTTCCTGCGCGGCGATGCCACCGCCGGTGATTTGGTGGCCTACATCACCGCGGCGGGCCTGTTGCCCAAGCCGATTCGGCAACTGTCGGAAGTCAGCTCGACCATCCAGAAAGGCGTTGCCGGCGCCGAGAGCATTTTCGAGCAACTGGACGTCGAGCCAGAGGTTGACCTGGGTACCGTCGAGCGTGATCGCGTCAGCGGCCACCTGGAAGTGCGCAACCTGAGCTTCACCTATCCAGGGACCGAGCGTGAAGTGCTGAAGAACATCAGCTTCACGGCAGCACCGGGGCAAATGATCGCCCTGGTCGGTCGCTCGGGTAGCGGCAAGTCGACCCTGGCCAGCCTGATCCCGCGTTTCTATCACCACGAAACCGGGGAAATCATGCTCGATGACGTGGAAATCGAAGACTATCGCCTGCGTAATCTGCGTCGACACGTGGCACAGGTGACGCAGCATGTGACCCTGTTCAACGACACCATCGCCAACAACATCGCCTACGGTGACCTGGCCGGCGCCCCACGTGCCGACATTGAAAAGGCCGCCACGGATGCTTACGCGATGGACTTCATCTCGGAAATGCCGCAAGGCCTGGACACCCAGGTCGGCGAAAACGGCGTGTTGTTGTCCGGTGGCCAGCGTCAGCGTCTGGCGATTGCCCGGGCCTTGTTGAAGAACGCACCGTTGCTGATTCTCGACGAGGCAACGTCGGCGCTTGATACCGAGTCCGAGCGACACATTCAGGCGGCACTGGATCAGGTCATGAAAGGTCGCACCACGCTGGTGATCGCTCACCGGTTGTCGACCATCGAGAAAGCCGACCTGATCCTGGTCATGGATCATGGTGAAATCGTCGAGCGCGGCACCCACGCTCAACTGCTGGCGCAAAACGGCTACTACTCGCGCCTGCATGCGATGGGCCTCGATGCTCCGGTTGGCGACATCGCCTGACCCCACAAAAAGGGGTGAGCCTGGCTCACCCCTTTCGCACACCCGGCGTGCAATGCGCCCGGCGGTTTGTATCCAGACCTTTACCTTCCTTGACCAAACTTGTCGATTGTCCGGTTTTCTGATCAATAAATGATCAGAAACATCTGCCGAACCCTCCCATTGCAGCCGTCACACAAGCCCACGCCAACCCTGTGTTAATATCGCGCCCCTGTTCATTTTGTATGTGGGTTGCTCCATGAAGTTGTCCATGCCGCGATTCGATCAAGCCCCTGTCTTGGTGGTCGGCGATGTCATGCTCGACCGTTACTGGCATGGTGGTACCTCACGGATTTCCCCTGAGGCGCCGGTACCGGTAGTCAAGGTCGAGCAAATCGAGGACCGCCCGGGCGGTGCCGCCAACGTTGCGTTGAACATTGCCGCCCTCGGCGCCCCGGCCTCGCTGCTCGGCGTGACCGGTGACGATGAAGCCGCCGACAGCCTGGCCAACAGCCTCAAGGGCGCTGGCGTGCGAGCGGTGTTCCAGCGCATTGCGCACCAGCCGACCATCGTCAAGCTGCGGGTCATGAGCCGTCACCAGCAACTGCTGCGTATCGACTTCGAAGAACCTTTCGCCACCGACGCGCTGGCGTTGGGCGAGCAAGTCGACGAATTGCTCGAAGGCATCAAAGTGCTGGTGCTGTCCGACTACGGCAAAGGCGCGCTAAAAAACCATCAGGTGCTGATCCAGGCCGCCCGTGCCCGTGGCATTCCGGTGCTGGCCGACCCCAAGGGCAAGGATTTCTCGATCTACCGGGGTGCAAGCCTGATCACCCCGAACCTCAGCGAATTCGAAACCATCGTAGGTGGTTGCGCCGATGAGCACGAGCTGGTGAGCAAGGGCGCGCAGCTGATGCACGACCTCGACCTCGGCGCGTTGCTGGTGACCCGCGGCGAACACGGCATGACCCTGTTGCGGCCGGATCATCCGGCGCTGCACCTGCCGGCCCGTGCCCGTGAAGTGTTCGATGTGACCGGTGCCGGCGACACGGTGATTTCCACCCTCGCCGCCGCCATTGCCGCAGGCGAAGAACTGCCCCACGCGGTGGCCCTGGCCAACCTGGCGGCGGGCATCGTGGTCGGCAAACTCGGTACGGCAGCCATCAGCGCGCCGGAACTGCGTCGCGCCATCCAGCGTGAAGAAGGTTCGGAGCGCGGTGTGCTTGGCCTGGAGCAACTGTTACTGGCCGTCGATGATGCGCGTGCGCATAAAGAGAAGATCGTCTTCACCAACGGCTGCTTCGACATTTTGCACGCCGGCCACGTGACCTACCTCGAACAGGCGCGGGCTCAGGGTGATCGCCTGATCGTGGCGGTCAACGACGATGCGTCGGTCAGCCGACTGAAAGGTCCGGGTCGTCCGATCAACAGCGTCGACCGTCGCATGGCTGTTCTGGCAGGTCTGGGCGCCGTGGATTGGGTGATCAGCTTCGCTGAAGGCACCCCGGAAAACCTGCTGCGCGAGGTCAAGCCGGATGTGCTGGTCAAGGGCGGGGACTATGGGATCGAGCAGGTCGTCGGCGCAGACATCGTGACCGCTTACGGCGGAACGGTGAAAGTGCTGGGGCTGGTGGAAAACAGCTCGACTACCGCGATTGTCGAGAAGATCCGCAAGTCCGAGTAACACTGATCGTTCCCACGCTCTGCGTGGGAATGCAGCCCGGGACGCTCCGCGTCCCAAAGCGGACGCAGAGCGTCCATTGAGGCATTCCCACGCAGAGCGTGGGAACGATCAATCAGGAGCTGACTTTTTTACGCGGTACGATTCTTTTCAGTAATAGCTTGGCCTTCCCACGCAACCGCGCCAAACCTGAATCTTTCCCCGGCGGGCTCAAGCCCTGTTGCCGCACCCAATCCTTCCAGCGAATCCGTTCATCCCTCACCAGCCAGCCTTCCTGCTGGGCAAAACTCTCTGCCAGGTACAACCCGCGAGTACTCGCCGGGTACAGCTGATCCTTTTTCAGGGTGTAGAGCTCGGCCATCGGTTGACCGTCCTGCAGCGGCATCAAATACAAATCGGGACGTTTGCGATCAAGGCGGGCCACCAGTTGATCGCCTTCCAGTCGTTCGTCGACATGGAACAGGCTCAGGGATTTGGCCTCCTTGGGCACGTCCAGGCGCAAGTCATAGATCAATTGCAGCGAGGCCGTCGGCAAATGCACGTAGGCCCGCGGGCGTTCGATCAACTGCATCTTGGCGCAACGCACCGGCCGCGCCGAACCGGACAACGGCGTCAGGCGAAACGGCAAGGCTTCACGGTAATGCAGCGCGGACGAGTAGGGCGCCGGCAGCCACGTGTCGTTGAAACGCCCGCCGAGCCAGCCTTCCGGGGTTTCCAGCAGGCACTCTTCGGCAATTTCCTGAATCGCGGTGTGCAGTGGCAGGTTCAGTTCATGGGCGGGCACGTAACCGGAGATCAGCTTGAGCACTACATCGCCGCGGTCTTGCCGACGCTGACGAACCAACACCCAGTAATCGCGGTTCTGCCAATGCAGGGTCAGGCGCACCGAGACCCCGAGGTTGGCCAGCTCCAGCGAAAACCGCTGAGTGTCGGCGACCGTCACCGGGCGGCGACGTTGCAGCGTCTGGGAGAAATTGAGCGGCATCCCGACGCTTTGATAACTCAGGCCTTCGGGAGTCGCTTCGACGAATAACGGCAGGGTCTTGAAGTTGCTCGGGTTCTTTCTTATGAGCGTACGCGGCATGTCGGCTCCTGCTTAAGGCCGCGTGGGCGGCATCAGTTTCTACGTAGGACCTGGGCAACGGTCGCGACGTTATGGGCGAGGTGCAGCGGATTGATGGTCCCGACAATAGCACTGGCAACACCCGGGTGTTCAAACAACAACTCGAAGCTGGCGCGAACCGGGTCCACGCCCGGGCTCAGGCAAACATGACCGCTGGCGAGGGCTTTTTTGACGAGAATGGCTTTGCCGTGAGCAGCAGCATAGTCAATGACCGGCTTCTCGTTCTGTTCGTTCAGATTGTAGGTGACCATCGCGCAATCACCTTGTTCCAGAGCCTTCAAACCACCTTCGACGGTTTTGCCAGAAAAACCGAAGCCGCGAATCTTGCCTTCGCTCTTGAGCGCCGCGAGGGTCGCATAGACTTCACTGTCGTTGAGGATCGCCAGGTCGTTGCCGTCGGAGTGCACCAGCACCAGGTCGATGAGGTCCGTTTCCAGGCGTTGCAGGCTACGTTCCACCGACATCCGGGTGTGGGCGGCGCTGAAGTCGTGATGGGACTGGCCATCGGCAAACTCTTCGCCGACCTTGCTGACAATCACCCAATCCTGACGCTGACCCCGCAGCAATGGGCCGAGGCGTTCTTCGCTACGGCCATAAGCCGGAGCAGTGTCGATCAGGTTGATGCCCAGGTCGCGCGCCAGTTTGAGCAGCATGCGCGCTTCGTCGTCATCGGGAATCTGAAAACCGCTGGGATATTTAACGCCTTGGTCGCGGCCGAGTTTTACCGTGCCCAGGCCCAAGGGGGAAACCAGCAGGCCGGTGCTGCCCAGCGGGCGATGCAGATCGTGCAAGGTCGGTTGGCTCATGGCAGCAGTTGCTCCCAGGCAGGGACGCCCATCGGCGGTTTTGGCAGCTCGGGCAGCGGCGCCGGATGGCTTGGCTGGATGCCGTCGCGCTGCAAGGACGCGATGACGCGATCAGCAAAGTCCGGAGCCAACGCCAGTTTGGTCGGCCAGCCGACCAGCAGCCGGCCTTCTTCGGCAAGGAATGCATTGTCAGGACGGGTCAGTCCCGATTGCAGTGGCTCGGCGCGATCCACCCGAAGGGTGGCCCATTGCGCTGTGCTCAGGTCGATCCATGGCAGCAACTGGCCCAGTTCTTTTTGCGCGGTGGCAATTTGCTCGGCGGGTTCGCGGGCGACCCCTTCGGCTTCAGCGATGTCACCGCCCAGATACCAGACCCATTGGCCATCGGCGGCCGGATGGGTGGTCACGGTAATGCGCGGCTTGGTGCCACCGCCCAGGCAGTGGGCATACAGCGGTTTGAGGCCCGGACCTTTGGCGATGATCATGTGCAACGGCCGGCGCTGCATGGCGGGCTGGCTCAAGCCCAGGGCTTCGAGCAGCGCTGCCGTCCCGGCACCGGCGCTCAAGACGATGCGCTGGGCGCGAATCTCGCGCTCGTCGACCTTCAGGCCGACCAGTTTTCCATCCTCCAGCAACGGTTCGATGTTCTGGCCGGCGAGCAGGCCATCACCCGCCAGATCGGCCAGGCGCCGGATCAGGCTCGGCACGTCGATCACCAATTCGGCCAGACGATAGACCTTGCCCTTGAAACGCTTGTCTTGCAGGGCGGGCGGCAGTTGCTCGCCCTTGACTTGATCGACGCGGCCGCGCACCGCTTTGCTGGCGAAGAAACTGGTGAGATTGCCGGCGATCGTGCCGGGGGACCACAGGTAATGGGCTTCGGACAGCAGGCGCACGCCGCTCAGGTCCAGTTCGCCGTCACCGGCCAGGGCTTCGCGCCAGCGCCGAGGCATGTCGGCGATGGCTTCCGAGGCGCCGGTCAGGGCGCCATGCAAGGCGTACTTGGCGCCGCCATGGATGATGCCTTGGGATTTCACGCTTTGCCCGCCACCGAGGCTGGCGCTTTCCACCAGCACGGTCGAAAAACCCTGGCGGCGCAGGCGCGCATTCAGCCAGAGGCCGGCGACACCAGCGCCGACAATCAGAACGTCGGTGGAAATAACGGATGGCATGCAGCGACCTCAGTGTTCAAGACGAGGGCGCAGTATACAGACTCGAAGATTGGAGGTTTTGCTGGCGATCAACACGGCGAATGCAAAACCCTGTGGGAGCGAGCCTGCTCGCGATAGCGGTGGGTCAATCAACATTGATGTTGAATGCTCTGCCGCTATCGCGAGCAGGCTCACTCCCACAGTGGATTGGGTGCGGGCTTAGTGCCCGGCGGTTTTGGAGAAGAGTTGGATCACTACGACGCCCAATACGATCAGCGCCATCCCCAGCATGGCCGGCACATCCAGTTTCTGCCCGTAGATAAACAGCGCCGCGACACTGACCATCACGATTCCCATGCCGGCCCATACCGCATAAGCCACGCCGACCGGAACGCTGCGCACCACCAGCGTGAGCATCCAGAAGGCGATGCCATAACCGACGATAACCAGAATCAGCGGCAGCGGGGTGCTGAAGCCTTTGACCGCTTTCATCGAAACGGTGGCGATCACTTCGGCGCAGATGGCAATGGCCAGGTAGTAGTAAGCGGTCATGGGTGCATCCTCGTGTGAAGTGTTGCTTTCTGAGGTCGGCATTTTAGAGATTCCCCAGATGCGGTAAAGTCATTACCTATCTGTTTAGAAGATGGGTTGAGCCATGAACACGCAATGGAATCTGGAGCAGCTGCGGCTGTTTGTCAGCGTAGCGGAGCAGCGTTCGTTTTCTGCGGTAGCGCGGGATCAACGCAAGGCGCAGTCGGCAGTCAGCAGTTCGATTGCGCTGCTGGAAGAGGACCTGGGCGTCAGCCTGTTCGACCGTAGCAGCGGCCGTCAGCCGAAACTCACCGAGGCCGGTCACGCGTTGCTGGACGAGGCGCGGGAAGTGCTGCGCCAATGCGAACGCCTTAACGGTCGGGCGCTGGCGATGATGCGCGGCCAGGAGGCGCGTTTGCGTGTGGCCCAGGATGAGGCGATGCCTTATCAGCCGATCATCGAAAGCTTCGAAGCCCTGGCTGAACAATTTCCCAGCCTTGAAGTGCAACTGACCAGTGCGGCCCAAGGCGATGTCGCGCGCAAACTGGTGGAGCGTCGGGCCGATCTGGGGTTGCTGTTCTATCACGACCAGATTCCCGAAGCGCTCGAGCGCCGGGTGTTGGGCAGCGTTGAAATGGTCACGGTGTGCGGCGTCGGCCACCCACTGGCGCAACAGGCCCGGGTCGATTGCCAGCAACTGGCGCAGCATCGACAGTTGCTGATGTCCACGCAGTCGAGTGTCTATCCCGGCAGCGAACCCGCCAGCCCGCAAGTCTGGCGGGCCGACAGTTTCTACGTGATGGCTGAGTGGCTGGTGCGCGGCCTCGGCTGGGCCTGGCTGCCGCGTCATGTGGTGCAGTACCCGGCGTATCAGGATCTGATGGTCGAGCTGGACAGCGAATGGACCCCGCCAGCGCTGGTGGTGGAGCTGGTCTGGCGCCGTGATGAGCCTCTGGGGCCGGCGGCTCGTTGGTTGGCGGAACGTTTTGCCGTGCACTTGCAGACGATCGGTGAAAAAAGCCGATAAACTCCGCCGCCATGAATAGAACTCTCTACACCGCGCTGTTTTACCTGGGGCTGCCATTGGTAGCGATTCGGCTGTGGCTGCGGGCGCGCAAGGCGCCGGCGTATGCCAAGCGCATTGGCGAACGTTTCTCCCTCGGGTTACCGACGATGAAAACGGGCGGCATCTGGGTGCACGCGGTGTCGGTGGGCGAAAGCATTGCCGCGGCGCCGATGATTCGCGCTTTGCTGCAACGTTATCCCCAGTTGCCCATTACCGTGACCTGCATGACCCCGACCGGTTCGGAGCGCATCCACGCGCTGTTCGCCAATGAACCGCGCATCCAGCACTGCTATTTGCCTTACGACTTGCCTTGCGCCGCGAAGCGATTTCTTGATCGGGTCCAGCCGAAACTGGCGGTGATCATGGAAACCGAGCTCTGGCCGAACCATATCCATCAGTGCGCCAGGCGCGGGATTCCCGTGGCCCTGGCCAATGCGCGACTGTCCGAGCGTTCCGCCAAGGGTTATGGCCGCTTCGGCAAACTGACCCAGCCGATGCTCGCCGAGATGAGCCTGTTCGCGGTGCAGACCGAAGCCGAGGCCCAGCGCTTCCGCGATTTGGGTGCGCGCCCGGAAACCGTCGAAGTGACCGGCTCGATCAAGTTCGACCTGACCATCGACCCGGCACTGCTTGAGCGTGCCGCCGAGTTGCGTGCGCAATGGCAGGCGCAGGAGCGCGCGGTGTGGATTGCGGCCAGTACGCACGAAGGCGAAGACGAAGTAGTGCTGGCGGCTCATCGTCAGTTGCTGGCCAATCATCCCGATGCATTGCTGATTCTGGTGCCGCGCCATCCTGAGCGTTTCAATACGGTGTTCGAGCTGTGCAGGCAACAGGGTTTCGCCACGGTGCGTCGCTCCACTGGCGACCCGGTCACCGCGCAAACGTCGGTGCTGGTGGGCGACACCATGGGTGAGTTGCTGTTTCTGTATGCCTTGGCCGACAGCGCGTTTGTCGGCGGCAGTCTGGTGCCGAACGGCGGGCACAACCTGCTGGAGCCGGCGGCTCTGGCCAAACCGGTGTTGAGCGGGCCACACCTGTTCAATTTCCTCGAGATCGCCGCACAACTGCGCAGTGCCGGGGCGTTGCAGGAAGTGGAGGATGCCGAAGGTCTGGCGTTGGCGGTGCAGCGGCTGTTCGAATTGCCGAGCGATGCGCAACGGATGGCGCAGGCGGGGTTGAAAGTGATGCGCACCAATCAGGGCGCGTTGCAGCGATTGCTGGATGGGTTGGGGCGGTTGATCGACAAGTCCTGAATCTGTCGCTGATCCATTGTGGCGAGGGGGCAAGCCCCCTCGCCACAGGTTTACCTTTACTGCGTTGGATTGGCTTTGAGTTGCTCCGCCGCAGCCTTCGCCAGGTCCGGCGGCAAGAAGTCTTTATCCGGGTTGTAATCAGCCTTCAGATAACGCGCCAGGTCCTGCAAGTCCCCCGGGTTCAACGTGCCCGCGGCCTGTTTCAAGCGCAGGTTGTCGAGGATGTAGTCGTAACGCGTGTTGTTGTAGTCGCGCACCGAGGTGTACAGCTGACGCTGGGCATCCAGTACGTCGACGATGTTCCGTGTGCCCACCTGATAACCGATTTCGGTCGCTTCCACCGCGCTCTGGTTGGAGATGATCGACTGCTTGCGCGCCTGCACCTGCTCGACGTCGGTGTTCACCGCGCGGTGCAGGTTGCGGGTGCTTTCGACGATTTGCCGGCGCAGGGCTTCACGTTGCTGCTCGGACTGATCCAGCTGGGCATACGATTGACGCACCTGGGAATTGATCAGGCCGCCGCTGTAGATCGGGATATTCAGTTGCAGGCCCACGGTGGTCTGGTCAACGTCGCCCTTGTAGGGCGAGCCGAAGACATTCGGGTTGCTGAAGCCCAGGGCATCGTTATCGCCTTTCTCGTACTTCGCCACGGCGTCCAGGGTCGGCGCGTGGCCGGCCTTGCGCTGCTTGAGGGTTTCTTCGGCGGCGCTAACGGCGTAGTTGCTGGCCAACAGATTGAGGTTCTGCCTGGCCGCCGTATCGACCCAGGATTTGGCGTCGTTCGGTGATGGCGGCAGAATCGGCAGGGTGTGGACAATGCCCTGAATCGAGTTGTACTGACGGTTGGTCAGGGTGATCAGGGCTTCGAACGCATCATCCACCTGACGCTGCGCGACGATCCGGTTGGCCCGCGCGGTGTCGTAACTGGCCTGGGATTGCAGCACGTCGGTCTTGTCCGACAGGCCGACATCGAAGCGCTCGTTGGATTGATCGAGCTGGCGTTTGAATGCGGCTTCCTCGGCCTTGGTCGAGGCCAGGTTGTCCTGGGTGCGCAATACGTTGAAGTAGCTTTCGGCGGTCTGCAGGATCAGGTTTTGCTGGGTCGCCGAGAGTTGCAACGCGGCCTGTTCATTAACGTCCTTGGCAGCCTGGAACTGGAACCAGCGATCGGCCCGGAACAGCGGTTGCGCCAGCGTTGCCTGATACGAATGAGCATTGCGGGTAAAGGTGGACGCAGGCTGATCGATCGACGTGCGCACGTTAGCCACTTCGGCACCGCCAGAGAGGTTCGGCAGCAGCCCGGCGCGAGCCTGGGGCACGACTTCTTTCTGGGCGCCATATTGGGCGATGGCGGCAGCAAGGTCGGCGTTATTGTCCACCGCTTCCTGGTAGACGCTGACCAGATCGGTTTTGGTCGATAAGGGCGCTTCTGCTGCCCAGGCCATTCCATTGGACGCACAAGACACGGCAACGGCCAGTGAGAGTTTGCGCAGCATGAGGCCATCCCTAAAAAATTACGCTGATAATTTGAGCGCCAAGGCTACGGCGCGGCCCATACAGCGTCAAGGCGCGGTATGGCGTAGCGAGTGTAGTTGTGCGCAACGACCGCAACAATCCTGTAATTGCGCCATTCATCACGGTGTTTACCGCGGTGTTGGCGTTCTTTGCCGGTTGTGTCTAGACTGGCCGGGTTCTTGTCGGGGTGCCTTGCTATGAGGCTGAGATCGAATAATTTCGGATCCCGTTGAACCTGATCAGGTTAGCGCCTGCGTAGGGAACAAGATTTCTCGTCACCCGGCGAGTCCTCTTGTGCTTCGTCCGGGATGTTGTTCGACAATCGAACACCCCTCGAGCACTGAGCACAGCACAGCTGGTTTCCCCAGCGCACGTGCGTCCATTCGTTTACAGGTTCGCTCCGACAAAAATCCACTGCCTGGATGTGTCTGGAGAGCCCGTGATGACGATAAAACTAAAAAACACTACGAACCTGAGTGATTCGGCCCAAGTCGATCAGCAATCGGTTCAGCCGTTTACCCGCTCGCAAAAAATCTACGTTCAGGGCTCCCGCCCGGACATCCTCGTGCCGATGCGCGAAATCAGCCTTGATGTGACCCCGACCGACTTCGGCGGCGAGGTCAACGCGCCGGTCGTTGTGTACGACACCTCCGGCCCTTACACCGATCCCAACGTCATCATCGACGTACGCAAAGGCCTCGCCGATGTGCGTTCGCCGTGGATCGAATCCCGTGGCGACACCGAGCGCCTGCCAGGCCTGAGTTCCAACTTCGGCCAGGAACGCCTCGCTGATGAAGAGCTGACCAAGCTGCGTTTCGCTCACGTGAACAACCCGCGCCGCGCCAAGGCCGGCGCCAACGTCAGCCAGATGCACTACGCGCGCAAAGGCATCATCACCGCCGAGATGGAATACGTCGCCATCCGCGAAAACATGAAGCTCGAAGTGGCTCGCGCCGCCGGCCTGCTGGACCAGCAACACGCCGGTTACAGCTTTGGCGCCAGCGTGCCGAAAATCATCACCCCTGAATTCGTCCGTGAAGAGATCGCCCGCGGTCGCGCGATCATTCCGGCCAACATCAACCACACCGAACTGGAACCGATGATCATCGGCCGTAACTTCCTGGTGAAGATCAACGGCAACATCGGCAACAGCGCCTTGGGTTCGTCCATCGAAGAAGAAGTGGCGAAACTGACCTGGGGCATTCGCTGGGGTTCGGACACGGTCATGGACCTGTCCACCGGCAAACACATTCACGAAACCCGCGAGTGGATCATCCGTAACTCGCCGGTGCCGATCGGTACCGTGCCGATCTATCAAGCGTTGGAAAAAGTCGGCGGCGCTGCCGAAGACCTGACCTGGGAGCTGTTCCGCGACACGCTGATCGAACAGGCCGAGCAGGGCGTCGACTACTTCACCATCCACGCCGGCGTACTGTTGCGCTACGTGCCGCTGACCGCCAAACGCGTGACCGGTATCGTTTCCCGTGGCGGTTCGATCATGGCCAAGTGGTGCCTGGCGCACCACAAAGAGAACTTCCTCTACACCCATTTCGAAGACATCTGCGAAATCATGAAGGCCTACGACGTCAGCTTCTCGCTGGGCGATGGCCTGCGTCCGGGCTCGATTGCCGACGCCAACGACGCGGCGCAATTCGGTGAGCTGGAAACCCTCGGCGAGCTGACCAAGATCGCCTGGAAACACGACGTACAGTGCATGATCGAAGGCCCGGGCCACGTGCCGATGCAGTTGATCAAAGAGAACATGGACAAGCAGCTGGAATGCTGCGACGAGGCGCCGTTCTATACCCTCGGCCCGCTGACCACGGACATTGCGCCAGGCTACGACCACATCACCTCGGGTATCGGTGCGGCGATGATCGGCTGGTTCGGTTGCGCGATGCTCTGCTACGTGACGCCGAAGGAACACTTGGGTCTGCCGAACAAGGATGACGTGAAGACCGGGATCATCACCTACAAAATCGCCGCGCACGCCGCCGATCTGGCAAAAGGTCATCCGGGCGCGCAGATCCGCGACAACGCCTTGAGCAAGGCGCGTTTCGAATTCCGCTGGGAAGACCAGTTCAACCTGGGCCTCGATCCGGACACCGCTCGTTCGTATCACGATGAGACCCTGCCGAAGGATTCGGCCAAGGTCGCGCACTTCTGCTCCATGTGCGGACCGAAATTCTGCTCGATGAAGATCACTCAGGAAGTCCGCGAATATGCGGCCAACCAGCGCATCGAAACCGTCGACGCCGAAGTCGCCCAGGGATTGGCGGAACAGGCCGAGCGGTTCAAGCAGGAAGGCAGTCAGCTGTACAAGAAGGTTTGATCCTGTACTGATCGTTCCCACGCTCTGCGTGGGAATGCAGCCCGTGACGCTCCGCGTCACTGGACGCGGAGCGTCCCTAGAGGCATTCCCACGCGGAGCGTGGGAACGATCACAACAAATGCCCCTCTGAGATAACACCCTTGAGCATTCAACCCAGCACGTATTCCCCTGATATCGCGGTGCCCCAAGACAAACGTGTCTTCGGCGGCCGCGATCTGTTTTCCCTGTGGTTTTCCCTCGGCATCGGTCTGATGGTGTTGCAGACCGGCGCTCTGCTCGCGCCAGGTCTGGGCCTGTCCGGCTCGCTGCTGGCAATCTTCCTCGGCACGCTGGTCGGCGTTTTGCTGCTGGCCGCGGTCGGCGTGATCGGTAGCGACACCGGTCTGTCGTCGATGGCCGCGCTCAAACTCAGCCTCGGTGCAAAAGGCGCGAGCCTGCCGGCCGTGCTGAACCTGCTGCAACTGATCGGTTGGGGCTCGTTCGAAATCATCGTCATGCGCGACGCCGCCAGCCTGCTCGGTGCGCGGGCGTTCAGCGAAGGCAGCCTGCTGTCCAATCCACTGCTGTGGACTGTGTTCTTTGGTGGTTTGGCGACCTTGCTGGCCGTCAGTGGTCCGCTGACATTCGTGCGACAGATCCTACGCAAGTGGGGCATCTGGTTGCTGCTGGCCGCGTGCATCTGGCTGACCTGGAACCTGTTCGCCAAAGCTGATCTGGCGGCGCTGTGGGCGCAGGCCGGTGATGGTTCGATGCCGTTCGCCGTGGGCTTCGACATTGCCATCGCCATGCCGCTGTCGTGGTTGCCGCTGATTGCCGACTACTCACGTTTCGGCAAGCGTGCAAAAAACGTGTTCGGCGGTACAGCGATCGGCTTCTTTATCGGTAACTTCTGGTTGATGAGCCTGGGCGTGGCCTACACCCTGGCGTTCGCGCCGAGCGGAGAAGTGAATGCCTTGCTGTTGGCATTGGCAGGTGCCGGCTTGGGGATTCCGCTGCTGCTGATCCTGTTGGACGAGTCGGAAAACGCCTTCGCCGACATTCACTCGGCGGCCGTTTCCAGCGGAATACTGCTGCGCTTGAAAGTTGAGCATCTGGCACTGGCAATTGGCGTGATCTGCACACTAATCGCCTGCCTGGCGCCGCTGGCCCAGTACCAAAACTTCCTGCTGTTGATCGGTTCGGTGTTTGCGCCGCTGTTCGGCGTGGTGCTGGTGGATCACTTCATCCTGCGCAAGCGCAGTGCTCGCGTGGCGTCAGCCGCATTGCGCTGGCCGGCGTTGCTCGCCTGGTTGGGCGGGGTGAGTACCTATCATTTGCTGGCCAATCTGTATCCTGACATCGGCGCAACCCTGCCGTCGCTGATCCTGGCAGGGCTGCTGCAACTGCTGCTCGGTCGAGCCTTCAGCTACGGCCGGGAAACAGCTCGGGCTTGAGAATACCGTTCAGGCGCGGGTAGGGGATCTTCAGTTCGACGTGGCCCAGCGCGTATGGCGCGATGGTGCTCACTTCGTACTTGAGGATCACCCCGCCGTACGTCAGCGCAATGTTTTGGGTTTTGACGAAGGGCCAGCTCTTCACGAACTCTGGCTCCTGATCAAGCTTGGTGCTGATCAGCCAGCTGTTGTGCGCTACTTGCGCCGCTTTCCAGAACGCTTCTTCCTGCCCCGGGACCAACATGTCCGACAGCGTCAGCACTTTATGCTGCTGGCGTGAATAGTTGATGAAACTGCGGCCCGGCGTGCCATGGGCACCGCCAGTGTCCAGGTAGCTGGAAAATTCGACGATCACCAAGCCGTCATGCTGCTCACGTACCTTGGCTTGCAAGTAACTGCTGTTACGCGGGCCGGCACTGCTCAAAAACTGCTCGCGATACGCGGCCAGCGTCGGCGCCACCGGGGCGTCGGGCGAGGTGCGAGTCAGTTGCAGCAGGCGTTTTTCGATGATGCCGTCAAGCGCAGGTTCGGCAGGGAAGCGCAGCGTATCGATGTTAACCAGCGGGCAGTCAGCGGTTGTGCAACCCGGTTTCAGCTGTTCGGATGCATCGCGGGTAGTTTCCAGCGGCGCCCGGTAGTTGGGTTGGAACAAACTCTGGCAGGCGCCCAAAGTCAGGGCGATTGCAGCCACGGAGGCGATTTTAAAAAGCGACATGGGCGTCCTTCATGAAACTGGGAAAGGCAAAAAGTTATCCGCTTCGACTCTCAACGAAGCAGTCAGTTCGCCACTAAGCTGATTAGAGTTGGTTTTGCTCTCACCGTCTATCCCGCTGACTGGAAAGGGGCTGCATCAAACATCGCGGGCGCGTTAGGATGGCGCGAAGTCGAGGTTGCAAGTAACAAAAAGGAGCCTCATAACGGATTTGCAGTAAACGAGGATAGTCATGACTGATTTTGCCAACGCCGTTCCGACCGCCGTTGATATCGTTCGGCGCGAAAAGTGCTACGAGGGTTTCTACAAGCTCGATCGTGTGCACTTGCGCCACGAATTGTTCGCCGGGGGCATGAGTCGCGAGATCAATCGTGAAGTGTTCGTTCGCCACGATGCGGTGTGCGTGCTGCCGTACGATCCGCAGCGCGATGAAGTGGTGTTGATCGAGCAGTTTCGCGTCGGCGCCATGAGCAAAACCGACAATCCATGGCTGATCGAACTGGTCGCCGGTCTGATCGACAAGGATGAGGTGCCGGAAGAAGTTGCTCACCGCGAAGCGCAGGAGGAAGCTGGGCTTGTGTTCGGGGCGCTTTGGCCGATGACCAAATATTTTCCATCGCCGGGCGGCAGCAATGAATTTGTGCACTTGTACCTGGGGCGCTGTGACAGTGTAGGGGTCGGTGGCCTGCATGGGCTGGAGGAAGAAGCAGAAGATATCCGCGTCACGGTCTGGGCGTTCGAAGATGCCTTGCAAGCCGTACGCGACGGACGAATTGCCAACGCGGCCAGCATCATTGCCTTGCAATGGTTAGCTTTGAACCGCGTTGAAGTGAGGGGGTTATGGTCGTAAACAAGTTGCGCGATCGCTATAGGGTCGACCTGGTGGGGCTGCAAGCCTCCTGCGAGGCCAACTACGCGCGCCTGATGCGATTGCTGCCCGACATGCGCAACGAACCGGAGGCGCGGCGCATAGCCGTGACCCACGGCGAGCAGATGCTCGGCGTACTGGCCCTCGAAGTCCTTCAAGTCTGCCCGTACACCACAACCCTGCAAGTACGCCAGGAACACAGCCTGCCGTGGCTGCCGGTGCCGCAACTGGAAGTTCAGGTCTATCACGACGCGTGCATGGCCGAAGTGGTCAGCGCCGAACATGCACGACGCTTTCGCGGCATCTATCCTTACCCGAATGCCTCAATGCATCAGCCGGACGAAAAGGCCCAGCTGAATATGTTCCTGGGCGAGTGGCTGAGCCATTGCCTGGCCTGCGGACACGAGTACGCGGTGGTGCGGTAGCGGTAGATGTGAACTGCGTCAGGTTCACAGGTTTCCCCTTTTGATCATCCCCCAGCATAATTGCGGCACTCATCCATCCCGTGATTCAGCCCTGGGAGAACGCCTTGCCGAGCGTATCCACTTTGACCACCGCCGATCCGGCGTTGCTGGTGCAACTGTCCGACAGTCATCTGTTTGCCGAAACGGACGAAACGTTGCTGGGCATGAATACCCGGGACAGCCTGCAAAAAGTCATCGAGCTGGTGCGGCGTCAGCAGCCGCAGATCGACTTGATCATTGCCAGTGGCGATCTTTCTCAGGACGGGACGCTGGAGTCCTATCAGCAGTTTCGTGACCTGACGCGGCAACTCGATGCGCCGGCGCGCTGGATTCCCGGCAATCACGATGAGCCGCAGATCATGGCGCAGGCCGCCGTGCAGAGTGCGTTGCTGGAGCCGGTGGTGGATGTCGGTAACTGGCGCGTCACATTGCTCGATTCGGCCGTACCGGGTTCGGTGCCGGGGTATTTGCAGGATGAGCAGTTACAGTTGCTGGTCCGCTCGTTGAGCGAGGCGCCAGAACGGCATCATCTGGTGTGCTTGCATCATCATCCGGTGTCGATCGGGTGTGCGTGGATGGAGCCGATCGGATTGCGCAATCCAGACGCATTGTTTGCCGTGCTGGATCGGTTTGCGCAGGTGCGCGCTGTTTTATGGGGGCATGTGCATCAAGAGATCGATCAGGTTCGCAATGGCGTGCGGCTGATTGCCTCGCCTTCGACCTGTATTCAGTTCGAACCGGGCAGTGATGATTTCAAGGTCAGTGACCAGGCGCCGGGGTATCGGTGGTTGCGGCTTTTGCCGGATGGTCAGCTGGAAACCGGCGTGGAACGCGTTACCGGTTTCGACTTCCAGATCGATTACGGCTCCAACGGTTACTGAACTCTCAGAAAGACCGCGGCGCGGCCATCGCGAGCAGGCTCGCTCCCACATTGGAATGCATATCCCTGTGGGAGCGAGCCTGCTCGCGATGGCGTCCGCCAAGACAACCTGGTTCCCACGGATATCCCCGATCCCCCCGACTCCCTGTAAACTCCGCCTTCTTTACCCGACGCACAGGGAGCTCAAATGTCTGGTTCGATCCTTTATATCCACGGTTTCAACAGCGCGCCTTCGTCTAAAAAGGCCACGCAGTTGGTTCAAGTAATGGAACGTCTGGGCTTGAGCGAACAGTTGCGCGTCCCGGCCTTGCATCACCATCCGCGTGAGGCCATCGGTCAGCTAAACAAGGCGATTGAGGAGCTTGGGCGGCCACTGCTGGTCGGCAGCTCACTCGGCGGCTACTATGCGACTCACTTGGCCGAGCGCCATGGCCTCAAGGCCCTGTTGATCAACCCTGCCGTCAGCCCGCACCGGATGTTCGACGGGTATCTGGGGACGCAGAAAAACCTGTATACCGATGAGGCCTGGGAATTGACCCACGACCACGTGACGGCCTTGGCCGAGCTGGAAGTGCCGGCGCCCCAGGACCCGCAGCGGTATCAGGTATGGTTGCAGACCGGCGATGAAACGCTGGACTACCGCCTCGCCCAGCAGTATTACCGGGCCTGTGCCTTGCGCATCCAGGCCGGCGGCGACCATAGCTTCCAGGGTTTTGCCGAGCAATTGCCGGCAATGCTGAGTTTTGCCGGCATCGGCGCAGATTTGTATCAGGCGATTGATTTCACTGCTTTGTGAACCGTCGCCCCTATTTTCAACGAACACTCTTTTTACAGGCGGACGACGAGACCCCATGGCCACTCCCAGCGCTAGCTCTTATAACGCAGACGCCATCGAAGTCCTCTCGGGCCTCGACCCGGTGCGTAAACGCCCCGGCATGTACACCGACACCAGTCGGCCCAACCACCTCGCCCAGGAAGTCATCGACAACAGCGTCGACGAAGCCTTGGCCGGGCACGCGACCTCGGTGCAGGTCATCCTGCACGCCGATCACTCCCTGGAAGTCAGCGATGACGGCCGTGGCATGCCGGTGGATATCCACGCCGAAGAAGGCGTGTCGGGCGTCGAGCTGATCCTCACCAAGCTCCATGCGGGCGGCAAGTTTTCCAACAAGAACTACCAGTTCTCCGGCGGTCTGCACGGGGTGGGTATTTCCGTGGTCAACGCCTTGTCGAACGAAGTCCGGGTGCGCGTAAAGCGTGACGGCAACGAATACCAGATGACTTTCGCTGACGGTTACAAGAAAACCGAGCTGGAAATCATCGGTACCGTCGGCAAGCGCAACACCGGTACCAGCGTGTTCTTCGCCCCGGACCCGAAATACTTCGATTCGCCGAAATTCTCCATCAGCCGCCTCAAGCATGTGCTCAAGGCCAAGGCCGTTCTGTGCCCGGGGCTGCTGGTCAGTTTTGAAGACAAGGCCACCGGCGAGAAAGTCGAGTGGCATTACGAAGACGGCCTGCGCTCCTACCTGGTGGACGCGGTCAACGAATTCGAGCGCCTGCCTGACGAACCGTTCTGCGGCAGCCTGGCCGGTAACAAAGAAGCTGTCGATTGGGCGCTGTTGTGGTTGCCCGAAGGTGGCGACAGCGTTCAGGAAAGCTACGTCAACCTGATCCCGACGGCGCAGGGCGGTACCCACGTCAACGGTCTGCGCCAGGGCTTGCTCGATGCGATGCGCGAGTTCTGCGAATTCCGCAGCCTGCTGCCACGCGGCGTGAAGCTGGCGCCGGAAGATGTCTGGGAACGCATCGCTTTCGTGCTGTCGATGAAGATGCAAGAGCCGCAATTCTCTGGCCAGACCAAAGAGCGTCTGTCGTCCCGTGAAGCGGCTGCATTCGTGTCCGGTGTGGTCAAGGACGCGTTCAGCCTGTGGCTCAACGCCAACCCGGAAACCGGCATGTTGCTGGCAGAGCTGGCGATCAACAACGCCGGCCGACGTCTGAAGGCCAGCAAGAAGGTCGAGCGCAAGCGCATCACGGCGGGGCCGGCACTGCCGGGCAAACTCGCCGACTGCGCCGGGCAGGACCCGATGCGTTCCGAGCTGTTCCTGGTGGAAGGTGATTCCGCCGGCGGTTCGGCCAAGCAGGCGCGAGACAAGGAATTTCAAGCGATCCTGCCGTTGCGCGGCAAGATTCTGAACACCTGGGAAGTCGACGGCAGCGAAGTGCTGGCTAGCCAGGAAGTCCACAACATCGCCGTGGCCATTGGTGTCGATCCGGGTTCGGCAGATATCGCCCAGCTGCGTTACGGCAAGATCTGCATCCTCGCCGACGCCGACTCCGACGGTCTGCACATCGCCACGTTGCTGTGCGCGTTGTTCGTCCAGCATTTCCGCCCGTTGGTGGATGCCGGTCATGTCTACGTCGCGATGCCGCCGCTGTACCGAATCGACCTGGGCAAAGAGATTTACTACGCCCTGGACGAAGCCGAGCGCGATGGCATCCTCGATCGCCTCGTGGCCGAGAAGAAACGCGGCAAGCCGCAGGTCACACGATTCAAAGGCCTGGGTGAAATGAACCCGCCGCAGCTGCGCGAAACCACCATGGACCCGAACACTCGGCGTCTGGTGCAGTTGACGCTGGAAGATTTCGACGCAACCTCTGAAATGATGGACATGCTGCTGGCGAAGAAACGCGCCGGTGACCGCAAATCCTGGCTGGAATCCAAAGGCAACCTGGCCGAGGTTCTTGGCTGATGCGGGTTGGCTTTGCCCTGGCGTGTGCGTTGCTTCTGACCTCGATTTCGGCGGTTGCCGAGCCGGTGCCGGAACTGCGCCTGTTGTCCGAGCATCCCGTTGAAGGTATGCGCGGCGGCAACCTGTCAGGGTTGGCCCAGTGCGGTAATGACCTGTGGACGGTGTCGGATCGCGACGACGACCAGATTTACCGGCTCGATACCCGCGACAAGGTATGGCAGGCCGAAACCGTGGCCATCGGCGTACCACCGGTGCCAGACAGCGGTTTGCCCTGGGGCTTGCGTTCACGAACCTGGGTGGCGTCGTTTGTCCGTGGTGGGGATCTGGACTTTGAAGGCATCACCTGCGACAGCGCCGGTAATCGCTACCTCGTCAGCGAATCCCATGCCGCGATTCTGCAAGTGCCACCCGTTGGGCCATCGTCCTGGCTGAAAATCTCGCCGATGCTGATTCGCGAAGCCCGGGCCAGCGGCATGCTGTTGCACTTCAATGCGTTGTTCGAGGGTCTGGCGATCAATCCGGCGGGTGATCAATTGTGGCTCGCCTCTGAGCGTCAAAGCCGTGGCTTGTTGCTGATCAAGCGCAAACAGACGGTCTGGGATTGCGATGGTGGCTGTGTGTTGCTGAGCGAAGCCGGGAAAGAAATGCAGCCGGCGCCGTTTCCCCGAGCCAAAGCGGTGACCCGAGACTTCGCCGACCTGTCGCTGTTCAACGGCAAGCTGTTTACCCTTGAGCGCAACGCCTACCAGATCTGCCGCCGTGATTCGGTGACGGCCAAGGTCGAGCGCTGCTGGTCCTTTGCCGATGAAGCCTTGCAGGTGCAGCGCCGCTATTCAAATCCCTATGGCCTGACCGAAGCGTTGATTGTTGACGCCGAGGGCGCGTGGATTGGCACTGACAACAACAACGATGCCCGCGCCGATGGCGAGGAACGGCCGATCGTCTGGCGCTTTGCCGCGCCTGAAGGTGGCTGGAGTGCCAAGTCATGAGTCAGCAGCCGCCAGGCAAACGCGTTGGTCGGGTGTTAATGGTGCTGGCCTGGTGCGCGGCGCTGTTTCTGGCCACTCGATTTTTCGGCCAGTGGGAAGCGCGTCAGCAGAATCCTAATATTGTGGTCAGCTCGGAGCAGGGCGAAGGTTTTATCGAGGTCAAACTGGCCAGTAACAACCAGGGGCACTTCGTCGCCAGCGGCCAGATCAACGGCCAGTCGGTGGATTTCATGCTTGATACCGGGGCGACCGACGTGTCGATCCCGGCGGAAATGGCCGAACGGCTGAAACTGGAAAAAGGCTTCGGGGTGACTCTGAGCACGGCCAACGGCCGCACCCAGGGTTATCGAACCCGCATCGAGCGCCTGCAACTGGGCGACATTGTGCTGCGTGATGTGCGCGCCCTCGTCGTGCCGGGTCTGGATGGCAAACAAGTGCTGCTCGGAATGAGCGCGCTGAACAAACTTGAATTTACCCAGCGCGGTGGCACCATGCTGCTGCGCCAGACAACGAACCGATGAGGCCCGCATGAGCGACTCCCTTGATCTCAGCCTGGACGGTGTAGAACGCCGGTCACTGGCTGACTTCACCGAAAATGCCTACCTCAACTACTCCATGTACGTGATCATGGACCGTGCCTTGCCGCATATCGGCGACGGCCTGAAACCGGTACAGCGGCGCATCATCTATGCGATGAGCGAGTTGGGGCTGGACGCCGATTCCAAGCACAAGAAGTCGGCGCGTACCGTCGGTGACGTGCTCGGCAAGTTCCACCCGCACGGCGACTCGGCCTGCTACGAAGCCATGGTCCTGATGGCCCAGCCATTCAGCTACCGCTACACGCTGGTCGACGGCCAGGGTAACTGGGGTGCGCCGGATGATCCCAAGTCCTTCGCCGCCATGCGTTACACCGAAGCGCGGCTGTCGCGTTATTCCGAAGTGCTGCTCAGCGAACTGGGCCAGGGCACCGCGGACTGGGGGCCGAACTTCGACGGTACGCTGGAAGAGCCGCTGGTGTTGCCGGCGCGTTTGCCCAACATCCTGCTCAACGGCACCACCGGCATCGCCGTGGGCATGGCCACCGACGTACCGCCGCACAACCTGCGCGAAGTCGCCACGGCTTGCGTGCGTTTGCTCGATGAGCCCAAAGCCACGGTCGAGCAACTCTGCGAACACATCCAGGGCCCGGATTACCCGACCGAAGCGGAAATCATCACGCCTCGCGCCGACCTGCTGAAAATGTACGAAACCGGCAAGGGCTCGGTGCGCATGCGCGCTGTTTACCACGTCGAAGACGGCGACATCATCGTCACCGCGCTGCCGCATCAGGTGTCTGGCGCCAAGGTGCTGGAACAGATCGCGGCCATGATGCAGGCCAAACCGTCGAAAGCCCCGCAGATCGCCGACCTGCGAGACGAATCCGACCACGAAAACCCGTGCCGGATCGTGATTATTCCCGGCGCACGCAAAAACTTTGACCACGATGCATTGATGACCCACCTGTTCGCCAGCACCGAGCTGGAGTCGAGCTACCGGGTCAACATCAACATCATTGGTCTGGACGGTAAGCCGCAACTGAAAAACCTGCGCGCGCTGTTGGTCGAGTGGCTGGAATTCCGGGTGCAGACTGTGCGTCGTCGCCTGCAATTCCGCCTGGACAAGGTCGAGCGTCGCCTGCACCTGTTGGACGGTTTGTTGATCGCCTACCTCAACCTGGATGAAGTGATTCACATCATCCGCACCGAGGAGCACCCGAAAGCCGCGCTGATCGAGCGTTTCGCCCTGAGCGAAATCCAGGCCGACTACATTCTCGACACCCGTTTGCGTCAATTGGCGCGACTGGAAGAAATGAAGCTGCGTGCCGAGCAGGATGAATTGCTCAAGGAACAAGCCAAGCTGCAAGCCCTGCTGGGCAGCGAAGCCAAACTGAAAAAACTGGTGCGCACCGAACTGATCAAGGACGCCGAAACGTACGGCGACGACCGCCGGTCGCCAATCGTCGAACGCGCCGAAGCCAAGGCCCTGACCGAGCACGATCTGCTGCCAAACGAGAAAGTGACCGTCGTCCTGTCGGAAAAAGGCTGGGTTCGGTCCGCCAAGGGTCACGAAATCGACGCCACCGGGCTTTCCTACAAGGCCGGGGACGGTTTCAAGGCTCTGGCGCCCGGGCGCTCCAACCAGTTTGCGGTGTTTATCGACTCCACCGGTCGCAGCTATTCGGTGGCCGCGCACACGCTGCCATCGGCCCGAGGCCAGGGTGAACCGCTGACCGGTCGTCTGACGCCGCCACCGGGGGCGAGCTTTGAATGCGTGCTGATGCCGGAAGACGACTCGCTGTACGTGATTGCGTCCGATGCCGGTTACGGTTTCGTGGTAAAAGGTGAAGACCTGCAAGCCAAGAACAAGGCGGGTAAGGCTCTGTTGAGTCTGCCGAACAACGCGAAGGTGATTCTGCCGCGTCCGGTGGCTGATCGTGAACAGAACTGGCTGGCTTCGGTGACTACCGAAGGTCGCCTGCTGATTTTCAAAATCAGCGACCTGCCACAATTAGGTAAGGGCAAAGGCAACAAGATCATCGGGATTTCCGGCGAGCGTGTGGCCAGCCGCGAAGAATATGTCACGGACATCGCCGTACTGCCGGATGGCGCCACATTGGTGTTGCAGGCCGGAAAACGTACCTTGTCACTAAAAGCAGACGACCTCGAACACTACAAAGGTGAGCGTGGGCGTCGTGGTAACAAACTGCCACGTGGCTTTCAGAGGGTAGATGCACTGCTCGTCGAAAACCTCAATTAAGCGTCCTAGAGCGCTCGATCTACGATTTAACGCGTAGATCGACGCTTTGCCGCTGGAGTCGGAACGCATATTCACGGATGATATGGCCTTTCAAGCGCCGGCGTGGCCGAGCGTTCTTCACATTTTTTGAGTATTTTCACTGTGGTTAGCCTTGTGGCAACCACCTGGATGGGACGATGACTGCTCTGCGCCTTCCTTTTATTTTGATGCTCGCCGGCGTTCTTGGCCTGGCGGGTTGCAGCGTTCACCAACCGGTGTCGCTGTATCAGCTGGACAGCGGAAGTCCGGCTCAGCCTGCGCAAAGCGCGGGCATGGCGGTATTGTTGGGTCCGGTAACGGTTGCCGATTACCTGCAACGCGAAACGTTGTTGCAGCGACAGCCGGATGGCAGCTTGCAAGCTTCGACGGATGGTCGTTGGGCGGGTAGCCTGTCGTCGGATATCGACCAGCTGCTGCTGCGTCAGGTCGCCGGTCATCTGGACAGCCAGCGCGTGGTGCTGGCGCCAGCGACAGTAGGCTTCACGCCGGATGTGCAGGTTCTCCTGACGATTACTCGCCTGGACTCGGGTGAGTCGCAACCGGCGATCCTTGATGCGCAATGGCGTCTGATCGACCGTCGTGGCCAGGTTCGTGATAACCGCATCATTCATCTGCAAGAGCAACATGCGGGTGGGACGGCGGCTCAGGTTCAGGCCCAGGGTGTGTTGTTGCAGCGTCTGGCCCAGCAACTGTCGACGGCGCTGAAGCCGCTGGCGAATCAGCCACCGATCGCCGAGGCGCCACGTAAAGCTCCTGCAAAGCCTGCGGCACCGGCAGCCGGGCAAGACAAACAACCGAAGATCCCGATGGCTTCGCCGATCAGGACCGATATGGAAGTGTTCAGGTTCTAAGCCTGGATTGATCCAGGAACAAAGCCCGCCATGTGCGGGCTTTGTTGTTTCTGCGGGTTGGGGATCTCCTTTGCTGCTGAGGGCCTCATCGCGAGCAGGCTCGCTCCCACAGGGGATATCTGATGCTCACAGAGGATGCGTCCACAGAAGATCCCTGTGGGAGCGAGCCTGCTCGCGATGAGGCCAGGACAGGCAACAAAAAAGCCCGCAGACAATCACTCGTCTGCGGGCTTTTTCATAACGGGGCTAGTTACGCCCGGCGTTCGTGCATCCGCGCCAGTTGCCGCTCGAGCATCGACGGATAAGGCTCCATCAGCCGCTCTACGCAACAAGCGCCTTCCGGGCTGGCGATCGGTCGGATTCGTGCGCGCTGGCGGATCAGCGCGTCGTCACCGATCTTGCGCTCCACCAGCAACAGGTTGCGGCTGTGTTGCGACAGGGCCAACGCATCCTGGGCGGATTCGGTCAGCAGCAGATCGATCTGGCTCAGGCCGAACAGCTCGTCACCCAGGGTCAGGCCCAATTGCAATTGCAGGGTGATGCCGCTGTCGGCGACTTCGATCTGCAATTGATGGCCCAGAGCCCGCAACAGCTCACCGCAACAGATGGCGTTGGTCAGGTAGTCGTCGCCGCTGTCTTCGGTGTGGAACAGCATCAGCGTGCTGCCATCGTTCAGGGTGTGCAGTTCGCTCTGGTAGAGCGAGGCGGCCTGATCGAGGCAGTCGCGATAGCGTTTGAGCAGTTCTTCCAGGCGTGTGCGGGGCAGGCGACGCAGTTGATCCTGGGCGCCCAGTTGCACGGCCAGCACTGCGCTGTGCTGCGGCACGTTCGACAGTTGCGGTTTGACTAGCGGTTTCGGCGCGGTCGCCGCTGATTCATCACGCAAGTCGGCAAAGGCATCGTCGTCATCATCGTCTTCAACGGTGCTGACAATGCGCCGTGGTGCAGGTTTGAGGCCGGCCACAGGCTTGGTTTCATCGAAACTCGGGTCACGCAAATTGCGCACTTCGAAGGTTGGCTCGTTATCGTCCGCGTCTTCGTAGTCGCTTTCGTCGTATTCAGGCTCGGGAGCGGGTTCCGGCTCGGCGGGCTCTGGCGCGAAGTCGGCGTGCAGCTGGCGGGCCAGATCGCCGATCTCATCCTGACGCTCGGTGGCCGGGGTGTGTTCGTCGATATGGCGCAGCCACACTCGCAATTGCAGCAACGGCGTGGAGATGTGCCGACCCAGGCGCAGGCTCAAGGCCAGGGACAGCGCCAGCAGAATCGCGCTCAAAATGCCCATGCTTTGCAGGCTGATGGTCATCGGCTGCTGGAACTGATCCATGTCCAGGCTGATGCGCAGTTGCCCGGCGGTCACATCCTGGAAGGTGATCTTGCTCTGGTACATGCCTTCGGCTTCGCCCAGCAGGCTGTGCTTGGGGCGCTGACCGGCTTCGGCGAGGATGCGGTTATCCACGCTGTAGATGGCAGCGTGAGCCACCAGCTTGTTTTTGGTCAGGTTGTTGAGCAGCACGTTGAGGCTGAGGATGTCGTTGGACACCAACAGCTCCGTGGCGGACGTGGCCGTCTGCGTGGTCAGGCTTTCGCCCAGCGCATCCGCCTGTTCGTGCATGGCCTGCTTGAACTGCAAACCCATTACGCAGGCGTAGATCACCAGGGCCAGAGCGACCAGGATCACGTTATGGCTGGCGATGCGCAATGCAATCGGTACACGGCGGTGGCGCAGTGCACGGAAGATCAGCAGAAAGAAGTTATCGGTTTTTACTGGCGTGGGCCGGTTCACTTGAGCTCGGCTCTTTTGTCCGTGAAGTTGACGCGCAGTATAGCGACAGGCCCTAGACCGTCAAAGCGCTCACGGTGCCCGATGGTCACTGAATGTAGGTAGAATGCGGTTTTTTTCCACTTGCGGGGGTGCGCCTTGCGCGAAATCGTCCTGATAAACATCACGGGAGTCGACCGTCCGGGTCTGACTGCGGCCATTACCGGCGTTCTGGCCCAGGGTGGTGTGAACATTCTCGACATTGGTCAGGCGGTGATCCACGACACCCTGTCGTTCGGCATCCTGGTTGAAATTCCTGACACCGAGCAAGGCAAGTCGGTGCTCAAGGACATCCTGTTCACGGCGTATAAGCTCGATCAGCAGGTGCGCTTCACACCGGTGTCCGAAGAGGATTACCAGCAGTGGGTTGGCAATCAAGGCAAGAAACGCCACATCGTGACCCTGCTGACCCGCAAAGTGACCGCCGGGCAATTGCAGGCCGTGAGTTCGATCACTGCCAAATATGGCCTGAACATCGACCACATCGATCGTCTGTCCGGGCGCATGCCGCTGGACACCCCGGCCGATCAGGGCAAGGGCTGCATCGAGTTTTCCGTTCGTGGCGAAGCGGCTGATCCGCAAGCGCTGCGGGCCGAATTCCTCAGCGTCGCGCAGGAACTGAACGTCGACATCGCCTTCCAGGAAGATTCACTGTTCCGTCGTAACCGTCGCCTGGCGGTGTTCGACATGGACTCGACGCTGATCGAAGCCGAAGTCATCGACGAACTGGCCAAGGCTGCCGGCGTCGGTGATCAGGTGTCTGCGATCACCGAGCGGGCGATGGCCGGCGAATTGGACTTCCGCGCCAGCTTCAAGGAGCGCCTGGCCTTGTTGAAAGGGTTGGACGTCAGCGTGCTGGATTCCATCGGCGCCTCCCTGCGGTTGACCGAAGGTGCCGAAACACTGTTCGCCGAACTAAAGCGTCTGGGCTACAAGACCGCCATCCTGTCGGGCGGCTTTACCTATTTCGCCAAGCAATTGCAGGCCAAGCTGGGCATCGACTACGTGTTCGCCAATGAACTGGAAGTCGTGGACGGCAAAGTGACTGGCGTGGCGGTCGAGCCGATTGTTGATGCGCAACGCAAGGCGGATCTGCTGAAGGAACTGGCGCACAAGGAAGGTTTGCGTCTGGAGCAGACCATTGCGGTCGGCGACGGCGCCAACGATTTGCCAATGCTGGCGATTGCCGGGTTGGGCGTAGCGTTCCGTGCCAAGCCGCTGGTCAAGCAGTCGGCGAAGCAGGCGATTTCCACCCTTGGGCTGGATGGCGTGCTGTATCTGCTGGGTTTCCGGGATCGCGACGGGCAGCTTTAAGTCTCGTATTGACTGACAAGGCGCCTGTGGCGAGGGGGCTTGTCGGAACGCCGCACCGCCCCGTTCGGCTGCGCAGCAGTCGCAAATCCAGATAACTCGGTCTGCCTGAGAGAACGCTGGGGGCCGCTTCGCAGCCCAACGGGGACAAGTCCCCTCGCCACAGGGATCGGCTACTTCCTCAAAGTGTTTTCCACAGCGAATCAAAATCCTCCTCAGCGCCGCTCACCGCGGCGTTGTCGTTTCTGGCTGCCTCCAGTGGACGGTAGGCGAACTGATTGAAACTGTTGGTGCTCGCCAGCCGCCGTTCCAGCCCGACTCGACGTTCCTCGCCGTGGGTATTGATCATGACTTTGTTGCCCTCCTGAAAGGGCAGGCGCGGCGCGAGCAAAGTGGCCGGCACGTCGATGGCGCTGATTTGCGGCAGCAACAGGCCGCGCAGGTATTGGCTGTGGTCATCGTGGGTACGCACCAGTTGCAGGCCGCAAGGCTCGGCGCAGGGCGCAACCTGCTCGATCCCCATCTGCGTGCCACCGCCGCGCACCTGGCGGATCCAGCGCACCACCGCGATGCTCCAACCCTGACCGGCAGCATCCTCGATGCCGACCATCTCACCGGCCTGCAACTCGGCCGGCACTGCGCCAGGCCAGGCCAGGCAGTAACCGCCGGGGCTGTGATTGACCACCGACAGGACATGGGTCGGGAAGTGCTGATTGCGGTCGGACGCTTCGCGACTGTCGTCATTCTGAAGTTGTGGATATTCGATCTCTTCGTAGGGCAATAAAGCGTCTGGATTGCCTTGGGGTGCAGCGTCGAAGGCATGGTGCCATTGGTCCTTTTCCCGGCCGGACACAGGCGTCACCGAAAACTGTGCAGGCCGGGCGCCGGGGTTTTTCAGGATGTCGCTGAATGAGCGTTGCCCACCCAGATAAAAATGCAGCGCGCTCATGCCCAGGCACAGGGTCAGCGTGCCATGGCCCACGGTACGCTGGAAACCGCGCTCGGCCGTCTGGCCCCAGGCGGCATGAAGGTGTTGCAACGTGTCCAGGCTTAATCCCGCCGGCACGGGCAGTGGCGATGAACTGTCATTTTTTTGCAGATGAGCTTCAATTGCCGCGACCAACGGCTGCGGATCGATCCCCAGCAAACTCTCCTGCTGTTCTGCGCGGAACTTGGTGCGGTAACGCGGCCCGGTGTCGAGGTCTTGCGCGACGGCAAACAACCCGGTGGCCGGCATGCCCGGTTGCAGCTTGATCCATCGGCTCCAGGGCTCCAGCACCTCGGCCACCCGGGCAATCTGATGCTGGCGCAGTTGGTTGCAGCGTGAGGCGCCCAGCAGCAAGGCGACCACGTACGTCTGTTCGATACTCAGGATTTGCGTCTGGCTGGCCAGCTCATCGCGCAGGCTCGTGTGCTGGAGCCGGTGCGCGCAGGCGATTCGGTAGAGCTGATGCAACTCCAGCCACAAGCCTTCCGGCACCGGGCAATAGAGTTTGGTCGCGCGAATCAGCGGCCCGTTCAGGCAATGGATCGCCCGTTGCAGCGCCTGGGTCAGCAGCGGCGCACGGTCCTTGCTGAACTTCGGTGTAATGCGCACCACGATCTGTTTATAGCCAATGGCCAAGTGACTTTGCAGCGCCTGGCAGAGGTTGGCGATCTTGCGGGAACGCTCGTCGAGGACAATCGATTGATGCAGGAAATGCTGCTCAAGGTGTTTGCAGACGTAATACACCTCAGGCCGCAGCAGTTCGAGCAATTGCAGGCGATTGTCGCTGGGTGTGAACAGCTGATTGAGTTCGCTCAAGCCTTTATATAGCTGACGAGCGGTTTCACCGATGTTGGCTTTGGGCAGATTGGCGATCCAGCGCTTGAGATCGCGCGGGGTGGCTTCACAGAACGACAGGCGCACCTGCAGCGGAACGGGCGCGCGTAGCAGAAGATGGGGGCTGGTCTCATTCATGCCGTGAAAAAACTCCAACCGGTCAATGGGCAGTGAATGATCTGACTGTAGCAGCTATGGATTTTTACCGTTTGTCTGTCAGTCGAGTGTCATCCGGGCGTACTACTAATCTGACAGTCGTGCGACTGGATACGCACAGTCGTACGGCCTGCTGCCTACGCAGGGCAGGTCTCTTGTAACTTCAAGGAGATGAAGTTTATGTCTAGATACGTAGTGGCAAATCAATGGGGCGGTAGTTCGGCACCCTGGCATCCGGGCGGAGACTGGACGCTAGGCGCGCGGGACAACCAGAACGTTGTCGCGATCGAGATCAAATCGGGCGATGGCGGCAAGAGTTTCACCGGCACCATGACGTATGCGGGTGAAGGTCCCATTGGCTTCAAGGCTCAGCGCACGGGCCAGAACCAGTACAACGTTGAAAATCAGTGGGGCGGCAACGACGCTCCATGGCATCCGGGTGGCAAATGGGTCATCGGTGGCCGTGATAATCAGAACGTTGTGGCGTTGAGCGTGACCTCCAGTGATGGAGGGAAAAACCTCAGTGGCACCAATACCTACGCCAACGAAGGGCCAATCGGCTTCCGTGGACAGATAGAGTAACGGCACCACCGAAATGTCCGACCCCGCGAAGACGTTCGCGGGGTCGGATCAGTGATCAGTCTTTTGCCAGGCCCATGCCCTGGCCCATCTGCACCGGCGAACCGGCCGCCAGCTCTTCAGCCCACTTCACTTGATCAGGCCCGAACAGCACGACAGCGGTCGAACCCAGTTTGAAGCGACCCAGTTCTGCACCTTTCTCCAAATGGATCGGCGCACGGGCAGCTTCGTCGTAGCGGAAGGTTTTCAGCTCGCGTTTCGGCGGCGTGACCAGCCCGGCCCAGACGGTCTCGATCGACGCAACGATCATTGCGCCCACCAGCACCACGGCCATCGGCCCGCGCTCGGTGTCGAAAATGCACGCCACACGCTCGTTACGGGCGAACAGTTCCGGAACGTTTTCGGCGGTGGTCTGGTTGACCGAGAAGATCCGGCCCGGGATGTAGACCATCTCGCGCAAGGTGCCGGCCAACGGCATGTGCACGCGGTGGTAGTCCTTCGGCGACAGATAAATAGTCGCGAAATCGCCGCCCATGAACGGCGCTGCGTTGGCAGTGTCGCCGCCCAGCAATTCCAGCACGCTGAAGCTGTGGCCCTTGGCCTGGAACACGCGACCGTGTTCGATCGGGCCAAGTTGGCTGACCGCACCGTCGGCCGGGCTGAGGATCGCGCCAGGCGTCTCGTCCAGCGGGCGAGCGCCATCCTTCAAGGCGCGGGTGAAGAATGCGTTGAAGTGTTCGTAGGCAGTCAGGTCTTCGACCAGCGCCTGGGACATGTCCACCTGATAACGCTTGGCGAACCAGGCGGTGAAGGCGTTCTTGAACCAGCGCACGCGGCATTCGGCAATGCAGCCGGCCAGGCGCGACAGCAAGTGATGGGGCAGCAGGTATTGGCTGAGGATAAACAAACGCTTATTCATTAACTGTCCTTAAAAACCTTAAAGCTCTACGGGCGTATCGGGATGGTTGCCCCATTCGCCCCAGGAACCGGCGTAGCCTTTGACCCGCGGATAACCGAGGGATTTGGCCACCAGATAGGTGAAGCCAGAACGATGGTGAGTCTGGCAGTGGGTAATGACTTCTTTGTCTTTGCTGATCCCGAGTTTTTCCAGGATCTGCGGCATGTCGGTGCGGATGCGCAGGTTGCGCGCCTGATCCATGCCCGCGGTCCATTCGAAATTGACCGCGCCGGGAATGTGCCCGCCCTTGGCTGCCAGGACTTTCTCACCGGAGTATTCCAGCGGCCCGCGTGCATCCCAGATCGCCAGGTCGGCGGCACCGAGACGGCTTTGCAGGTATTCGCGGGTGGCAGTGGGTTCGTCGTGCAGGGTCAACGCAACCGGGCCGCCGACCGGCGCCGGGATCTGGATCGACATGGGCAAGCCTTCTGCCAGCCAGGCCTTCAGGCCGCCGTCGACATAGTGGTACTTGCTGTGGCCGATGACATCCAGCAGCCAGATAAAGCGCCCGGCCCAACCGCCGCCTTCGTCGTCATAGACGACGTAGACCGCATCAGGGTTGTGTCCCAGCTCACCGAACAACGCTTCGAGCGCCGCTTGCGGCGGCATCAGTCCCGGCGCAGGCGCGTGACCGAGTTGCGTGCGTTTCGGATCGACAAAACGCGCACCGGGGATATGCCCTTCGGCATAGCGGGCGCTGCTGGTCAGGTCTACCAGAATCAGTTCGCGGGCGTCGAGACGCGGGAGCAAGTCGCTCGGCTCGATCACCAGCGGCAAGCCAGAGAAGTCAGACATGTGAGGTCTCCAGAGCACAAAGGGGAGGATTGTATAGCAGCGTCATGAGGGCCTGTTATCAGTTATTTCGGCAGGGGAAACAACGGGGCTTGTAGCAGCTGTCGAGCCCCGGCGAGGCTGCGAAGCAGTCGTGAACCTGGCGAATGCGATCTGCCGGATATACCGCAATCCCTGATTTTACGACTGCTTCGCAGCCGAACGCAGCCTCGCCGGGGCTCGACAGCTGCTACAGGCCGATGCGGCTTTCGTTGCTAGCGGTGACTAAAGCTGTGCAGTGCCTTTTCGATGCACTGCGCGGTTTTGCCGAAGGCTTGTACGGTGATTTCAGAGAACGGTCCGCCGCCCTGATCCGCCACCACAATCATGATCACCCGGCCGTTATTGACCAGTGAGCGTAGCAGCAGGTGTTCGCCGCCGAACTGCGAGCGCAGGCTGGCCGGCAGCATGGCCGAGAATTGTGCGTTGTTGGTCGGCGTCAGGCGCACCTGGGCTTGTTGCGAGAGCAGGCGTTGCAGCACGGTGCTTTGGCTGACGACAAAATTCAGGCCGGCCGCTTCCTTTGGCAGCCCGGCCGTCTGGTGCACTCGCAGATGGGCGTGGGTGCGGTCGGCCATCAGGATCATCACCCGACGCATGCCGCACGCGACCAAAGCGTCCCGGGCAGACGTGGTCAAGTGCATGGCATTGGTGAAGCGGCTGGGCTCGACCAGCAGCTCGGCGCATTGTCTGCGCCATTTCGCCAGGTCTTCGGCGGTCGGCGCCGGGGCCGGCAGCAAGCCTGCGTGCACGCGGTTCATGCCCCACGGCCAGATCAGCGAAACGGCGGGGTGCCAAAGGTCTGGCATGGCGTGATGGCGGGCGCTGTTGGCGGCCTGTTGGTGCAACTGCTGCTGCACTTCGTCCATCGGCATTTGCAGGTAAAGGCTGGTCAGGAACTGCCAGCGCTCACTGTGTGGACTGTTCCAGGACTGCTGCGCCGACAGCGCCAGACCGTTGGCCAGCAGCACCGTATTGGCCGGCTGATTGAGCCAGCGACGCAGCGTCGGGTCGTCATCGAGGCGGTTCTGCTGGCGCAATGGATGATCGCTGTCGCGCGCGATGCGCAGCACTTTCACCAGCTCACGCTGCTCGTTGAGCAGCAGCCGATAACCCTGCTGCACCCAGATCGGCAGGCGCCAGATGTCCACGAGCGCCAGGCAGATTTCCAGCAGACGCGTGCCGAACAATTGCTTTTCAACGTTGTGTGCCGACTCGCCTTTGTGCATGACCCGCAGTTCCCACTCTTCGAGCAACTGCGGATGAGTCAATGCCATCGGCCACAGCGGCGAGAGAAACAGCAGGCTGCCCCAGTGGATGTCCTGCCACAGTCGCGCCAGGCGACTGGCGAAAAAACCGTTGGCCTGTTGGGTCGCGTGCTGGCTGATCAGCTGCAGCTGACGCAGGGCAATCGGGATCTCCGATTGCGGCAGGGCAGGCAACCGGGCGAGCAGTTCTTCGGTGCGTTTCAAACCGAGGCGATTGATCGCCACCTCAAGGTTTTCCGCAGGTTCGGTCATGCTGCCATGGGTGTGGCGATTGGCTTCGCGAATCACGCTCAAGGCCAGCGCCGGGCTGTCCTGTATCAGTTCGGCGATATCGCGCAGAGAGCTGCGACTGTTGGCGATGGCCTTGCAGACACGGTCATGACTGGCTTGCGGAACCGGCAGGCGCACGCCATCGAGAAGCTTGACCCAGCCTTCGAGAGTGGTCGGTTTTGGAATTGGAACGTTCGTTTCGTTAGCCATGTCTGGACGCGATCACCGTCTGCATTACCTATGCCCGGAGCGGGCCAAATTGGCTTTTCGCCTGAACTGGCTATAGTCTGGCGCAGTTTTGCCGATAAGTAGAAGAAGAGATTTTTTAACTTCCGAATATGACCTTGAACCCGACTCAGTAAGTGCTCTCCTACCTATGGCTAAAATAATCGGCATCATCGTCGTATTCGCGAGCGTGCTCGGCGGATACGTGCTCTCCCACGGCAAAATTGCCGCCCTGATTCAGCCCTTCGAGGTGTTGATTATTGGTGGTGCGGCCCTCGGCGCATTCCTCCAGGCCAACCCCAGTTACATGACCATGCACGTGCTCAAGAAATCCCTGGGCATGTTCACTTCGCGTTTCAGCCACACGTTCTATCTGGAAGTGCTGGGCCTGATCTACGAGATCCTCAACAAGAGCCGCCGCGAAGGCATGATGGCCATCGAAGGCGACATCGAAGACGCTGCTGCGAGCCCGATCTTCGCCAAGTATCCGGCCGTGCTCAAAGACGAACGCATGACCGCATTCATCTGCGATTACCTGCGCATCATGTCCTCCGGCAACATGGCGCCCCATGAGCTTGAAGGCCTGTTCGACATGGAGCTTTACAGCCTCAAGGAAGACCTCGAGCATCCGTCCCACGCGGTGAACGGTATTGCCGACGCCATGCCCGGTTTCGGTATCGTCGCGGCGGTACTCGGTATCGTGGTGACCATGGCTTCGCTGGGTGAGGGCGATCAGAAATCCATCGGCCTGCACGTCGGTGCGGCCCTCGTCGGTACCTTCTTCGGTATTCTCGCGGCGTACGGTTTCTTCGGTCCGCTGGCCCACTCCCTGGCCCACGATGCCAAGGAAGAACTCAACGTCTACGAAGCCATCAAGGCCTCGCTGGTCGCTTCGGCTTCCGGTATGCCGCCATCGCTGGCGGTGGAGTTCGGTCGTAAAGTTCTGTACCCGGCGCACCGTCCTAGCTTCGCTGAGCTGGAACAAGCGGTTCGCGGACGTTAAGGCATGGAAAATAACCAGCCGATAATCATCAAGCGCGTCAAGCGCATCGCCGGCGGGCATCACGGGGGCGCCTGGAAAATCGCCTTCGCCGACTTCGCGACGGCGATGATGGCGTTCTTCCTGGTGCTGTGGCTGCTGTCCACCGCAACGCCTGAACAGAAGATCGCCATCGCCGGTTACTTCAAGGACCCGGTCGGCTTTTCCGAAAGCGGCACGCCGTACATCATCGACCTGGGCGGCACACCGACCCTGGCGCCGGAGAGCACCCTCAACCCCGAGGTGAAATCCCAGCCGCAACCGGACAAAGTCACCATCGACGCCGAGCAGGTTGAGGGCATGGCCGAACAGGTCGAGAAGGAACGTCTCGAGCTGTTGCTGCAAGAACTGCAGAACAAAGTCGAAGAAAACCCGCAACTGAAGAAATTCAAAGACCAGATCCTGTTCGAAATTACATCGGATGGTTTGCGCATCCAGATCGTGGACGCCGAAAACCGGCCGATGTTCGACTCAGGCTCGGCGCGTTTGAAGCCGTACTTCGAAGACATCCTCCTGGCCATGGCCGACACCATCAAAGCGGTGCCGAACAAGATCAGCATCAGCGGCCACACCGATGCCAAGCCGTATTCGGGCACGGGTGATTTCGGTAACTGGGAACTCTCGGCCAACCGCGCCAACGCAGCACGTCGTGCGCTGGTCGCAGGTAGTTATCCGGACACTCAGGTGGCGCGGGTCGTCGGTTATGCCTCGTCAGCCCTGTTCGATCGCAAGAACCCGTTCAACCCGGTCAACCGCCGTATCGACATCGTGGTGCTGACCAAGAAAGCCCAGCGTGCCATTGAAGGCTCGCAAGGTGCGGAACCGGCTCCAGAGCCAGCGCCGACACAAGGGCAGGGCGGCCCGGGCGAAGTGCCCGCCACGCCAGCCGATCCGAATGCGCTGCCGGCGGATAAAGAGCCGTTGCCGGCGCATGAGCTTCGGCAGCGGTTGAATCTGTTCGAGGATCCGGCACCGAAGCCGGGTGAGCCGCCGAAGCAGTGACCCATGAAAAAGCCGACAGTGATGTCGGCTTTTTTTTGCGGCTTTCACTGGTTTGGAAGCCACTTCATTTTCAGTGTGTGCACGGTCCCACAGGTTTTGTGCCGGTCTAGTAGCTGGTTTCCGGCAAACTCGCGATGATCGAGCGATAGCTGTTCATCCGTTGCTGCTGCACGCGGCCTTCTTCCAGGGCCTTGAGCAATGCGCAACCCGGCTCGCGGTCGTGCTTGCAGTCGCGGAAGCGGCAGGTGCCGATCAGGTCGTTGAACTCGATGAAGCCAGCTTCGACGTCGGCACGGCTGACGTGGCCCAGGCCGAATTCGCGGATACCCGGGGAGTCGATCAACTCACCGCCGCCGGGGAAGTGGAACAACCGCGCGGTGGTGGTGGTGTGAGTGCCCTGGCCGGACAGCTCGGACAGCGGGCCGACACGGGCTTCGACTTCCGGCAGCAGAGTGTTGACCAGCGAGGATTTGCCGACGCCGGATTGGCCGACGAATACGCTGATGTGCCCGTCCAGTTGTGCCTGCAATTGCTCCATGCCATTGCCGTGGTGGGCCGAGACTTCCAGCACCGGGTAACCCAGCGTGCGGTAAACCGCCAGCAAGGCATTCAACGCCGGGGCGTTCTGCTCGTCGATCAGGTCGAACTTGTTGAGCAGCAGCAGCGGACGAATCCCGGCGTGCTCAGCGGCGACCAGATAACGGTCGATCAGGTTGGCATGGGGCTCGGGCAGCGGCGCGAAGACGATGACGATCATGTCGACGTTGGCGGCGACAGGCTTGAGCTGGCCACGGCTGTCCGGACGGCAGAGTTCGGTTTTACGCGGCAGTTGCGCCACGATCACGCCGATACCCTGGTTGCCGGCACGCCAGACCACCTGATCGCCGGTCACCAGCGCAGGCAGGTTGGCGCGCAAATGGCAGCGGAACACCTGGCCGGCCAGATCGCCATCGAGGGCTTCGACTTCGACCTGCACACCGAAGTGCGCGATCACCAGGCCGGTTTGTTCCGGACCCAGGTCGCCACCTTCAAGTGCCTCGACAGCCGAGGACTCGCGTTTGGCGGCGCGGGCAGCGCGTTCGCCCTGAATCTTTTCGATGCGCCAGTTTTGACGACGATTGAGTTGGCGTTTGGCCATGGGTGTTCCGTATCAAGAATGCAGCGATTAGGTAAAACGGCCGCGAGTTTAGCACGCCCGGCCGCCGCCCTAGGCTAAACTGCGCAGCATTGCCTAGGAGCCGACACATGCAAAACCCGCAGAATCTGATCTGGATCGACCTGGAAATGACCGGTCTGAACCCTGATACCGACGTCATCATCGAAATGGCCACCATCGTCACCGACAGTGACCTGAACACCTTGGCCGAAGGTCCGGTGATCGCCATCCACCACAGCGACGAAATTCTCGCTGGCATGGATGAGTGGAACACCCGTCAACACGGCGGCTCCGGGCTGACCCAGCGGGTTCGCGACAGCCGTATCAGCATGGCCGAAGCCGAAGCCGAAACCATCGCCTTCCTGGAAAAATGGGTGCCGAAGGGTAAATCGCCGATCTGTGGCAACAGCATCTGCCAGGACCGTCGCTTCCTTTATACGCACATGAAATCCCTGGAAAGCTTCTTCCACTACCGCAACCTCGACGTATCGACTCTTAAAGAGTTGGCCGCACGCTGGGCGCCGGACGTGCGCGACAGCTTCAAAAAGGGCAGCACTCACCTGGCCCTGGACGACATTCGCGAATCGATCGCCGAGCTGCAGCACTATCGCAAGCATTTCATCAAGTTCTGATGCAGAGCGGTGAGGGCTTTTGTGGCGAGGGGGCTTGTCGAAACGTCGCACCGCCCCGTTCGGCTGCGAAGCAGTCGTAAATCGGCTGGCGCGTACTGCCTGACAAAACACGGTGCCAGGTTTTGGGGCCGCTACGCGACCCAACGGGGGCAAGCCCCCTCGCCACAGGTATGCGTGAATGCTTCGACGCTCTCTTTTGGTACCTCAGCGAAGTGAGTAGACTGCGCGCCTTCCTGCAAGGACCGCCACCATGTTGCTGATGCTTTACCTGATTGCCATCACCGCCGAAGCCATGACCGGTGCCCTGTCTGCCGGTCGTCGCGGGATGGACTGGTTTGGCGTGGTGCTGATCGCCTGTGTCACGGCATTGGGCGGCGGTTCGGTGCGTGACGTGCTGCTCGGTCACTACCCGCTGACGTGGGTCAAACACCCGGAATACCTGGTGCTGACCTCGGTGGCGGCGATGTTCACGGTCTTCGCCGCACGCTGGATGCGCCACCTGCGCTCGCTGTTTCTGGTGCTCGACGCCGTGGGCCTGGTGGCGTTCACCCTGATCGGCTGCATGACCGCGCTGGAAATGGGCCACGGCATGCTGGTGGCCTCGGTCAGCGGCGTAATCACCGGGGTTTTCGGCGGCATCCTGCGCGACATCTTCTGCAACGACATCCCGCTGATCTTCCGCCGCGAACTCTACGCCAGCGTCTCGTTCGCCGCGGCGTGGTGCTACATGCTGTGCATTTACCTGCAATTGCCGGGGGAACAGGCGATTTTGATCACCTTGTTTGGCGGCTTCCTGCTGCGGTTACTGGCGATCCGTTTTCACTGGGAAATGCCTAAATTCGTCTACAACGACGAAGCCTGACATCGCGAAGTCCTTGTAGCAGCTGCCGAAGGCTGCGTTCGAGGCCGCAGGACTCGCTTTGCAGGATGACGACTGCTTTGCAGTCGGACGCAGCCTTCGGCAGCTGCTACAGGAGTCCGTGTTGTTTCAGGGCCCATTCCACATGTTCGCGGACCAGTTCTGAAGGGTATTCACGGCGCGCCTTAAGCGCTTCAACTACCGGAATGCTCGACGGGGCATTGCCCAGGCCAACCGCCAGGTTTCGCAACCAACGCTCATAACCCGCCCGGCGTAACGGCGAACCTTCAGTGCTGCTGAGAAACTTCTCCTCATCCCACATGAACAGCTCTGCCAACTCCGCGTTGTCCAGATTGTGCCGTGGCTTGAAGTCGCTTTCGCCGGACGGACGGGCGAAGCGGTTCCACGGGCAGACGATCTGGCAGTCATCACAGCCAAATACCCGATTGCCGATCAGTGGCCGCAGATCTTCCGGGATCGCGCTTTTCAGTTCGATAGTCAGGTAGGAAATACAGCGTCGGGCATCCAGCACGTACGGGCCGACGAAGGCGTTGGTCGGGCAGATGTCGAGGCACGCGGTGCAACGGCCGCAGTGTTCGGTGCTGTGTGGCGGGTCAACCGGCAGCGGCAGGTCGACAAACAGTTCGCTCAGAAAGAAGTAACTGCCGGCCTTTCGATTCAAGACCAGGGTGTTTTTGCCGATCCATCCAAGACCAGCCTGTTCCGCGATGGCTTTTTCCAGCACCGGCGCGCTGTCGACGAAGGCGCGGAAACCAAACGGGCCGATTTCGGCCTGAATTTTATCGGCCAGTTGTTGCACGCGTTTACGGATCAATTTGTGGTAATCGCGGCCCAAGGCATAACGCGAGACGTAGGCTTTTTCCGGTTGTGCCAGACGTTTGGCCATTTCGGTATCGCCCGGCAGGTAGTCCATGCGCAGGGAAACCACCCGAAGCGTGCCGGGCACCAGCTCTTCCGGGTGTGAGCGTTTGCTGCCGTGGGCGCCCATGTAGTCCATTTCGCCGTGGTAGCCGGCCGCGAGCCAGCGCTCCAGGTGCTGCTCATGCTCGGCCAGGTCGAGGCCGCTGATGCCGACTTGCTGAAAGCCCAGCTCGCGGCCCCAGTCCTTGATGGATTGGGCGAGGGCGGGCAGGTCTGTGGTAATTGCGGGCATGAGGCGAGAGAAACCGGAGCTGAGGTGCGTATAATTCTGCCAGACATCGGAGCCCGAAGACGCATGCCGCACACTAAAGATGATTTACCCGACGCGCTGTATAGCGCCGCGCAAGTGCGAGCCCTCGATGCGAGCCTGATCGCGGCCGGCACACCGGGCTTCGAATTGATGCAGCGCGCGGCGCGGGCGACCTGGCGTGCGCTGGTCCGCCATTGGCCGTCGGCGAATGAATTGAGTGTCGTGGCCGGTCATGGCAATAACGCTGGCGACGGTTATCTGGTGGCCGTGCTGGCCCGACGTGCTGGCTGGCATGTGCGGGTGTTCGCGGTCGGTGATCCCAAGCGTTTACAAGGTGATGCGGCATTGGCCCATGCCGAGGCTGTGTCTGAAGGTGTCGCGGTTCAAGCCTGGAGCGCGCAGTCCGAATTGCGCGGTGTCGTGCTGGATGCCTTGCTCGGCACCGGTCTGACGGGGGAGGTGCGAGAGCCCTACGCTGGCGCCATCGCGGCGATCAACGGCAGCGGGTTGCCAGTTGCGGCGGTGGATATCCCTTCGGGGTTGTGCGCTGATACCGGCCGAATACTCGGCGCGGCGGTGCGGGCGGACCTGACGGTGACGTTCATCGGCCTGAAACTGGGTCTGTTCACCGGCGATGCTGCGGACGTGGTCGGCGAGTTGGTATTCAACGATCTGCAGGCCTCCCCCGAGTCGTTCAACGGAGTCGCCATCAGTGCACGTCGCCTGACGGCCAGTTCCTTGCCGCGTCTGACGGGCCGTGCTCCAACCTCCCATAAAGGCAAATTCGGCCACGTCCTGCTGATCGGCGGCGATCGCGGCTTTGGTGGCGCCATCCTGCTGAGCGCGCAAAGTGCCCTGCGCAGCGGTGCGGGCATGGTGTCCGTGGCGACGCGCAGTGAACATGTTCCGGCCGCGCTGGCGAGAATTCCTGAAGCCATGGTGTTGGGCACTTCGTCGGCCAATCAGCTGATGGAACTGCTGCAAAAGGTTTCCGTGCTGGTGGTCGGCCCAGGCTTGGGTCAGGCTTCCTGGGGGCGCAGCCTTTTGTCGGCGGCTGCCAATGCGCCGCTGCCGCAAGTCTGGGACGCCGATGCATTGAATCTGCTGGCCACAGAGCACGTGAGCTTGCCCAGGGATTGTGTGATCACCCCACATCCGGGCGAGGCGGCGCGCTTGTTGGGGATGAGTACTGCCCAAGTGCAGGCCGATCGTCCTGCGGCGGCTCACGCATTGAGCAAAAAATATACAGCTGTCGTGGTGCTCAAAGGCGCCGGCAGCTTGATCGCCAGCCCCGATGGACGATTGGCGTTGTGTCATCAGGGCCATCCGGCCATGGCCACCGCCGGTTTGGGTGATGTGCTGGCCGGTCTGGTTGGCGCGTTGCTGGCGCAAGGCATGGCAGCGTTCGACGCCGCCTGCCTGGCCGTCTGGCTGCACGCCAATGCTGGCGCGCAAGAAGGTAAATCGGGCCGTGGGCTGGCGGCCAGTGATCTGATTCCAGCCATTCGTCAGTTGTTGGAGGAGCAAACACCGTGTCTGAAGTAACCCTGTACCTGGCTGATGAAGAGGCGATGACTGCGTTTGGCGCACGCATCGCACAAACCACTGAAGGGCACGGTCTGATTTTTCTCGAGGGTGATCTGGGCGCGGGGAAAACCACGCTGTCCCGGGGCATCATCAGGGGGCTGGGGCATCAAGGGTCGGTAAAAAGCCCTACGTTTACTTTGGTCGAACCCTACGAGATTGGTGACATCCGTGCCTTCCATTTCGACCTCTATCGCTTGGTCGACCCTGAGGAGTTGGAGTACCTCGGCATCCGCGACTATTTCGAAGACGACGCGTTGTGCTTGATCGAGTGGCCCGAAAAGGGTGCAGGCTTTTTGCCAAAGCCCGACCTGACCATTACCATTAGCCCGCAAGATGGCGGGCGTTCGCTGAAAATTTTGTCCCAGGGCTCGCGTGGCGAGTCGTGGTGTGCCGCTTTGGCATTGGAAACCAATTAAATGATGGGGTTAGGTATGCGCTTTCGCGCGATGGTAGCTGCCGTAGGATTGTTGTTTTTGGCGGTGACCGTCGATGCTGTGGCCGAGACGAAGGTCAACAGCGTTCGCCTGTGGCGGGCTCCGGACAACACGCGACTGGTGTTCGACCTGACCGGGCCTGTCCAGCACAGCGTCTTTACCCTGACCGCCCCGGATCGGCTGGTCATCGACATCAATGGCGCGACTCTGGGGGCGCCGCTGAACGTCAACAGCTCGAACACTCCGATCACCGCCATGCGCTCGGCTCAACGTACGCCAACCGATCTGCGGGTGGTCATCGACCTGAAAAAAGCCGTGACGCCGAAAAGTTTTACCCTGGCGCCAAACGCCCAGTACGGCAATCGCCTGGTGGTCGACTTGTTCGACAACGCTGCCGATGCCGCGCCAATTCCGGCGCCGACCAACGTCGCGACGGTAGCCCCGGTGCCGGTCACTCCGGTGGAGCCTCCGGTCAAGCTGCCGCCAGCCCCGGCCGGCAAGCGCGACATTATTGTCGTCATCGATGCCGGTCACGGCGGCGAAGACCCGGGTGCCTCCGGCTCTCGCGGTCAGCGTGAAAAAGACGTGGTACTGGCCATCGCCCGTGAACTGCAGCGTCAGGTCAACGGCATGAAAGGCTTCCGCGCCGAACTGACCCGCACCGGCGACTATTTCATCCCGTTGCGCGGCCGTACCGAAATCGCCCGCAAGAAGGGCGCCGACCTGTTCGTTTCGATCCACGCCGACGCCGCGCCTTCGGCCGCAGCCTTCGGTGCCTCGGTGTTCGCCCTGTCTGATCGCGGCGCTACCTCGGAAACCGCCCGTTGGCTGGCCGACAGCGAAAACCGTTCCGACTTGATCGGTGGTGCCGGCAACGTCAGCCTCGACGACAAGGACCGCATGCTGGCGGGCGTGCTGCTTGACCTGTCGATGACGGCTTCCCTGACTTCTAGCCTGAACGTCGGCCAGAAAGTCCTGAGCAACATCGGCCGCGTCACGCCGTTGCACAAACAGCGCGTGGAGCAGGCCGGGTTCATGGTGCTGAAGTCGCCGGACATTCCATCGATCCTGGTGGAAACCGGGTTCATCTCCAACGCCAACGAAGCGTCCAAGCTTGCCGCAGCGAACCACCAGCAAGCGCTGGCGCGTTCGATCAGCAGCGGCGTGCGCCAGTTCTTCCAGCAGAACCCGCCGCCAGGCACCTACATTGCCTGGCTGCGCGACTCCGGCGGGATCGCCCAAGGCCCGCGTGACCATCGGGTGAACCCCGGCGAGACGCTGGCGATGATTGCCGTGCGATATCAGGTTTCTCCGGCCACGCTGCGCAGCGCCAACAAGCTGTCGAGTGATGAGCTCAAGGTCGGTCAGCACTTGACCATCCCTGGCACTGAGCTGGCGGCCAAAGAATGAACCAGGTGCTGACCAATACGGCTCGTATCGAGCTGCTCAGCCCGCGACTGGCGAACCAGATTGCCGCCGGTGAGGTGGTTGAGCGCCCGGCTTCGGTGATCAAGGAACTGCTGGAAAACAGCCTCGACTCCGGCGCCAGGCGTATCGATGTCGATGTGGAGCAGGGCGGCGTCAAGTTGCTGCGGGTGCGCGACGATGGCAGCGGCATTTCTGCCGATGACCTGCCGCTGGCCCTGGCGCGACACGCCACCAGCAAGATCCGCAATCTGGAAGACCTCGAGCAGGTCATGAGCCTTGGCTTTCGCGGTGAGGCACTCGCGTCGATCAGCTCCGTGGCGCGCCTGACCCTGACATCCCGCACCAAAGACGCTGATCAGGCCTGGCAGGTCGAAACCGAAGGCCGGGACATGGCGCCTCGCGTGCAGCCGGCGGCCCATCCGGTGGGCACCTCGGTGGAAGTGCGTGATTTGTTTTTCAACACTCCGGCACGCCGCAAGTTTCTCAAAACCGAAAAAACCGAATTCGATCACCTGCAAGAAGTGATCAAGCGTCTGGCGCTGGCACGTTTCGACGTGGCGTTCCATCTGCGCCACAACGGCAAGACCATCCTCAGTCTGCATGAAGCCCATGACGACGCGGCCCGTGCCCGGCGTGTGGCGGCGATTTGCGGTTCGGGTTTCCTCGAGCAGGCGCTGCCGATCGAGATCGAACGCAATGGCCTGCATTTGTGGGGCTGGGTCGGTTTGCCGACGTTCAACCGCAGCCAGGCGGACTTGCAGTACTTCTTCGTAAATGGCCGCGCCGTACGCGACAAACTGGTGGCCCACGCGGTGCGCCAGGCTTACCGCGATGTGCTGTTCAACGGTCGGCACCCGACCTTCGTGTTGTTTTTCGAAGTCGATCCGGCAGGCGTTGACGTCAACGTGCACCCGACCAAGCACGAAGTGCGCTTCCGTGACGGACGCATGGTTCACGATTTCCTCTACGGCACCCTGCACCGCGCCTTGGGCGATGTGCGGCCGGAAGACCATTTGGCCGCGCCTGTCGCGACGGCCATCGTTCGGCCGACCGGCATTGATGCTGGCGAATTCGGTCCACAGGGCGAAATGCGTCTGGCGGCCAATGCCTTGCTGGAACAGCCTCAAGCCCAGCCGTCGTTCAATACGCCGGCCGGCTCGGGCGCGGGTGCCGGTTATCAATATCAGTACTCGCCACGGCCTCAATCCGGTGTGCCGGTTGCTGAGGCCCAGGCAGCGTATCGTGAGTTTTTTGCACCATTGCCAGAAGCCAACGCGGTAGCGCTGCCAGCCGGGCAGGACGACATTCCGCCGCTGGGTTATGCGCTGGCGCAGCTCAAAGGCATCTACATTCTTTCGGAAAACGCCCAGGGCCTGGTGCTGGTGGACATGCACGCGGCTCATGAGCGGATCATGTACGAGCGCCTGAAAATCGCCATGGCCAGCGAAGGCCTGAGCGGTCAGCCGCTGCTGGTGCCGGAGTCGCTGGCGGTCAGTCAGCGTGAAGCCGATTGCGCCGAAGAACACGTCGCGTGGTTCCAGCGCCTGGGCTTTGAATTGCAGCGTCTGGGCCCGGAATCCCTGGCGATCCGGCAGATTCCGGCCTTGCTCAAGCAAGCTGAAGCCAATCGATTGGTCAGTGACGTTCTGGCGGACTTGATGGAATACGGCACCAGCGACCGGATTCAGGCGCACCTGAACGAACTGCTCGGCACCATGGCCTGCCACGGCGCGATTCGGGCGAATCGGCGTCTGGCGATCCCCGAAATGAACGGTCTGCTGCGCGATATGGAAAACACCGAACGCAGCGGTCAATGCAACCATGGCCGACCGACCTGGACCCAACTGGGTCTGGACGATCTGGACAAACTGTTCTTGCGCGGTCGTTGATGAACCAGCTCCCTCCTGCGATTTTCCTGATGGGCCCGACCGCCGCCGGCAAGACCGACCTGGCTATCGAACTCACCAAAGTCTTGCCGTGTGAGCTGATCAGCGTCGATTCGGCGCTGGTCTACCGTGGCATGGACATCGGCACCGCCAAGCCTTCAAAAGAGCTTCTGGCTGAATTTCCACACCGTTTGATCGATATTCTTGATCCGGCAGAGAGCTATTCGGCCGCCGATTTCCGTCGCGATGCCCTCGAAGCCATGGCCGAGATCACCGCGCGGGGCAAAATTCCGCTGCTGGTGGGCGGCACAATGCTCTATTACAAGGCTTTGGTCGAAGGTCTGGCAGACATGCCGGCGGCTGACCCGGCCATTCGCGCACAGATCGAAGAAGAGGCCGCACGCCTTGGCTGGCAAGCCTTGCACGATCAATTGGCAGTCATCGATCCGCAATCTGCGGCGCGTATTCATCCGAACGATCCGCAGCGACTGAGTCGAGCGCTGGAAGTTTATCGCGTCAGTGGTCAGAGCATGACTGCACTCAGGTTGCAACAATCTGCGCAAAGTACTGAAGCAGCCGCCTCTGGACTGCAACAATTGCCCTATACTGTCGCGAACTTGGCCATTGCTCCGGCAAATCGCCAGGTACTGCACGAGCGAATTAAACAAAGATTCACGAATATGTTGGAACAGGGATTCATCGACGAGGTCGTAGCCCTGCGAGATAGAGGTGACCTGCATTCGGGGATGCCGTCTATACGTGCAGTAGGCTACCGACAAGTCTGGGATTACCTGGATGGCAAGCTGACGCAAGCCGAGATGCAGGAGCGTGGAATCATTGCCACGCGCCAATTGGCGAAGCGCCAGTTCACCTGGCTGCGCAGTTGGGCTGATTTACATTGGTTGGACAGCCTCGATTGCGACAATCTGCCGCGCGCCTTGAAATACCTTGGGACCATCTCCATATTGAGCTGAGTCCTTGCAATTGCCGTCTATCCTTGGGGGTGTGACGGCCACAAGTCATCTGATTACCTATTTTTTAATATTGAATCCTTAAAGGAGTGCGGCACATGTCAAAAGGGCATTCGCTACAAGACCCTTACTTGAATACTTTACGTAAAGAGAAAGTGGGGGTTTCCATCTATCTGGTCAACGGGATCAAGCTGCAAGGCACGATCGAGTCTTTCGACCAGTTCGTTATCCTGCTGAAAAACACCGTCAGCCAGATGGTTTACAAACACGCTATCTCTACAGTGGTGCCGGTTCGTCCAATTCGTCTGCCTAGTGCAACCGAATCCGAAGCAGGTGATGCTGAGCCAGGTAACGCCTGATAGGAGTCTCCTTTGTTCTTTGAGCGCCACGGTGGTGGTGAGCGAGTGATCCTCGTTCACTTGGATGGACAGGACCCTGAGGCGCGCGAAGATCCGCAGGAGTTTCAGGAATTGGCTAATTCGGCCGGCGCCGAGACCGTTGCGTTTTTTAACGTGCCGCGTCATCGGCCAACCGCCAAATTCCTGATTGGCAGCGGCAAGGTCGAAGAGTTGCGCGACCTGGTCCATGCCAAAGAGGCCGATCTGGTCATCTTCAATCACATCCTCACGCCCAGTCAGGAACGTAACCTCGAACGTGTTTTCGAGTGTCGCGTGATCGACCGTACCGGTCTGATTCTCGATATTTTCGCCCAGCGCGCCCGTACCCATGAAGGCAAGCTCCAGGTAGAACTGGCCCAGCTTGATCACATGAGCACCCGGCTGGTTCGTGGCTGGACCCACCTTGAGCGTCAGGGTGGCGGTATCGGTATGCGTGGCCCGGGTGAAACCCAGCTGGAAACCGACCGCCGTTTGCTGCGGGTACGCCTGCGACAGATCAAGGGCCGACTGGAAAAAGTACGCAGTCAGCGCGAACAGTCGCGACGCGGCCGTTCGCGTGCGGATATTCCTACCGTGTCCCTTGTGGGCTATACCAACGCCGGCAAATCCACGCTCTTCAATAACGTCACGAAATCCGACGTTTACGCGGCTGACCAGTTGTTTGCCACGCTGGACCCGACCTTGCGCCGTCTGGAACTCGACGACCTGGGGCCGATTGTCCTGGCCGATACGGTGGGTTTCATACGCCACTTGCCCCACAAACTGGTCGAGGCATTTCGGTCTACGCTCGAAGAGTCGAGCAACTCAGACCTGCTGTTGCACGTGATCGATGCGGCCGAACCGGATCGCATGTTGCAGATCGAGCAGGTGATGGTGGTGCTGGGCGAGATTGGTGCCCAGGACTTGCCGATCCTCGAGGTCTATAACAAACTCGATTTGCTTGAAGGCGTTGAGCCACAAATCCAGCGAGACGAAAACGGTAAGCCTCAACGGGTCTGGCTGTCGGCGCGTGATGGCAGTGGTCTGGAATTGCTTGAGCAAGCCATTGCCGAGTTGCTGGGCAGTGAGTTGTTTATCGGTACCTTGCGTTTGCCGCAACGATTCGCTCGACTGCGTGCGCAGTTTTTCGAGCTCGGAGCGGTGCAGAAAGAAGAACACGACGAAGAAGGTGTCAGCTTGCTGGCCGTTCGATTACCGCGCTCGGAGCTCAATCGGCTGGTCAGCCGTGAAGGCGTTGTGCCGACAGAGTTCATCGAACAACACACTTTGCAATAAAAGCCTGAAAAAGCGGTTGTGCCGCGGTGACAGGCATTCTGTAGCATTGGTCGGCGCGCCGTGGGTGCGTCTTTGCTTTATCAGATGGAGAGCGCTATGGCTTGGAATGAGCCGGGTGGCAACTCGAATAATCAGGATCCTTGGGGTGGCAAGCGCCGCAATAACGGCGACCGCAAGGGACCACCGGATCTCGACGAGGCCTTCCGAAAGCTGCAGGAAAGCCTGAACGGGTTGTTCGGTGGTGGTAAGAAACGCGGTGATGACGGTGGCGGTTCGGGCAGGAGTAGCGGCTTCGGCGGTCTGCTCGGCATCGGTCTGGTCGTGTTGGCAGCGGTGTGGCTGTACAGCGCGGTGTATGTCGTCGACGAGCAGGAGCAAGCCGTGGTGCTGCGCTTCGGCAAGTACTACGAGACTGTCGGCCCGGGTCTGAACATCTATTTCCCGCCGCTGGATCGCAAGTACCTGGAAAACGTCACGCGTGAGCGTGCCTATACCAAGCAGGGTCAAATGCTCACTGAAGACGAAAACATCGTCGAAGTGCCGCTGACCGTGCAGTACAAGATCAGCAACCTGCAGGACTTCGTGTTGAGCGTTGACCAGCCGGAAATCAGCCTTCAGCACGCGACCGAAAGTGCCTTGCGCCACGTAGTGGGTTCCACCGCGATGGACCAGGTGCTGACTGAAGGTCGTGAATTGATGGCCAGCGAAATCAAGGAGCGTCTGCAACGCTTCATGGATACCTATCGCACCGGCATCACCGTCACCCAGGTCAACGTACAGAGCGCAGCCGCACCGCGTGAAGTGCAGGAAGCCTTCGATGACGTGATCCGCGCCCGTGAAGACGAGCAGCGTTCGCGCAACCAGGCTGAAACCTATGCCAACGGCGTCGTGCCGGAAGCTCGTGGTCAGGCCCAGCGCATCATCGAAGATGCCAATGGCTACCGTGACGAAACCGTCTCGCGAGCCAAGGGTGAGGCCGATCGCTTCACCAAACTGGTGGCCGAGTACCGCAAGGCACCTGAAGTCACCCGTGAGCGTCTGTACCTGGACACCATGCAGGAAGTCTTCAGCAATACCAGCAAGGTTCTCGTAACCGGGAACAAGAATGGCCAGAGCAATCTGCTGTACTTGCCGCTGGATAAAATGGTCGAAAGTGGTCGCAACACCAGCACTTCGGTGACCGGTGCGGCAGCCAGCAGCAATGAAGCGAATGCGCGTGCGGCAGCCGATCTGCAGCAACAGCCAGCACGTACCAGGGAGAGTCGCTGATGAGCAATAAATCGCTGATCGCCCTTATTGTCGGCGTCGTCGTGGCGATCGCTGCCTGGAACTGCTTCTACATCGTGGCTCAGACCGAGCGTGCGGTGCTGCTGCAGTTCGGTCGCGTGGTCCAGGCTGATGTTCAGCCAGGCCTGCATGTGAAAGTGCCTTACGTCAACCAGGTGCGCAAATTCGACGCACGCCTGATGACGCTCGATGCGCCGACACAACGCTTCCTGACGCTGGAAAAGAAAGCCGTCATGGTCGATGCCTACGCCAAGTGGCGCGTGAAAGATGCCGAGCGCTTCTACACCGCGACTTCCGGCCTCAAGCAGATTGCCGACGAGCGTCTTTCCCGTCGTCTGGAATCGGGCCTGCGTGACCAGTTCGGTAAGCGCACGCTGCATGAAGTGGTGTCCGGTGAGCGCGATGCGCTGATGACCGATATCACGGCTTCGCTGAACAAGATGGCGGAAAAAGAGCTGGGCATCGAAGTTGTCGATGTTCGGGTCAAGGCCATTGATCTGCCGAAAGAAGTGAACCGCAGCGTGTTCGAACGCATGAGTTCCGAGCGTGAGCGTGAAGCTCGCGAGCACCGCGCCAAGGGTAACGAGCTGTCAGAAGGCATTCGTGCCGATGCTGATCGTCAACGCCGCGTGTTGCTGGCTGAAGCCTATCGTGAATCTGAAGAGGTTCGCGGTGATGGTGATGCCCAGGCCGCTGCGATCTACTCCAAGGCCTACGGCCAGGACCAGGAGTTCTACGGTTTCTACCGTAGCCTGCGTGCCTACCGTGAAAGCTTCGCGAACAAATCCGACGTCATGGTCCTGGACCCAAGCAGCGACTTCTTCCGTTACCTGGAAAAAGCCAAGCCTTGATACGGCGCTGACCTGAATCATCCCCCGCCTGGCGGCTAACGCCTCGGGCGGGGTGATCCTTTGGGAAAACGTGTGTATGATGCGGCAGCCGGGAAATTCCCGGCTTTTTTGCGTCTGCACGTTTGATTGCTGTTTTTATGCAGGCGTGCGAGTTGAATGACTCGACAGGTTTTTCGAGGAAAGTGGTTGGTGAAGCCGATTTGGGCTTTTCGCCGCGTTGTTCATGCGCGTGGTTTGCGCATGAACCGATCATTTTCTGCTTCACTCAAGGCTCGCCCAAAGGCTTGCCGCCCGGATCATAGGGGAATGGCGTAATGGCAACGGTAGACCGCTGGCTGCTGCCAGATGGCATCGAAGAAGTACTGCCACCAGAAGCGGCGCGCATTGAAGTCGCGCGTCGTCAGGTGTTGGATCTGTTCCAGAGCTGGGGTTACGAGTTTGTCGTGACTCCCCATATCGAGTACCTGGAATCCCTGCTGACCGGCGCGGGCCAGGACCTCGATCTGCGTACCTTCAAGGTCATCGACCCGCAATCGGGCCGGCAGATGGGTTTCCGTGCCGACATCACGCCGCAAGTGGCGCGCATCGATGCGCACACCTTGCGACGCGAAGGCCCGAGCCGTCTGTGCTATGCCGGTAGCGTGCTGCACGCTCAGCCGCGCGCCTTGTCGTCCTCGCGCAGCCCGATCCAGCTGGGTGCCGAGCTGTACGGCGATGCCAGCCCGAGCAGCGACGTGGAAGTCATCAGCCTGATGTTGGCTATGCTGCAACTGGCCGATGTGCCGGATGTGCACATGGACCTCGGTCATGTGGGTATCTATCGCGGGCTGGCTCGCGCCGCCGGTCTGTCCGGTGAAGTCGAGCAACAGTTGTTCGATGCGTTGCAACGTAAGGCCATCGACGAGGTCATTACCTTGACCGAAGGCCTGCCAGCCGATCTGTCGGGCATGCTGCGGGCGCTGGTCGATCTGTGTGGCGGCCGTGAAGTATTGAGCGCTGCCCGCGAGCGCCTGGCGAATGCGCCGGCGCCAGTATTGGCGGCTCTGGATGATCTGCTGGCGATTGCCGAGCGTCTGTCCACGCGTTTCCCTGAGTTGCCGTTGTATTTCGACCTGGGCGAGTTGCGCGGCTACCACTACCACACCGGTGTGGTGTTCGCGGTATTCGTACCGGGTGTTGGCCAGTCCATTGCTCAGGGCGGTCGTTACGACGACATCGGTGCCGACTTCGGTCGCGCCCGTCCGGCAACCGGCTTCTCTACCGATTTGAAAACCCTGGTGACCCTGGGGCGTGCTGAGATCGAGTTACCGTCTGGCGGTATCTGGATGCCTGACAGTACGGATGCCGCTCTCTGGCAGCAGGTTTGCCAGTTGCGCAGTGAGGGTCAGCGTGTCGTTCAGGCGTTGCCTGGACAACCTTTGGCCGCCGCCCGTGAAGCGGACTGCGACCGGCAATTGATTCAGCAGAACGGGCTTTGGCAAGTATCGCCACTGGCTTCTTGAGTTTTCCTGCCGGCTGCCGCCGGCACCAAGTTTGCGCGAATGAGGACAAGTGTTATGGGTAAGAATGTCGTAGTCCTGGGCACCCAATGGGGTGATGAGGGCAAAGGCAAGATCGTTGATCTGCTGACCGAACATGCTGCCGCCGTAGTGCGCTACCAGGGTGGCCACAATGCTGGTCACACCCTGGTGATCGACGGCGAAAAAACCGTCTTGCACCTGATTCCGTCGGGCGTGCTGCGTGAAGGCGTGCAGTGCCTGATCGGCAACGGCGTGGTGGTTGCACCCGACGCTCTGCTGCGGGAAATCATCAAGCTGGAAGAGAAAGGCGTACCGGTGCGCGAACGCCTGCGCATCAGCCCGTCCTGCCCGCTGATCCTGTCCTTCCACGTAGCGCTGGACCAGGCCCGTGAAAAGGCCCGTGGCGAACTGAAGATCGGTACGACCGGTCGCGGCATCGGCCCGGCGTACGAAGACAAGGTTGCACGGCGTGGCCTGCGTGTGGGCGACCTGCTCAACATGCCGCGCTTTGAAGACAAGCTGCGTGAACTGGTGGATTACCACAACTTCATGCTGGTGGGTTACTACAAAGAGCCTGCCATCGAGTTCGAAAAAACCCTGGCCGAGTGCAAGGAATACGCTGAGCTGCTCAAGCCGCTGATGCTGGACGTGACGGCCGAGCTGCACGACCTGCGTCGCGCCGGCAAAGACATCATGTTCGAAGGCGCCCAAGGTTCGTTGCTCGACATCGACCACGGTACCTATCCGTACGTGACCAGCTCCAACACCACCGCTGGTGGCGTGGCGACCGGTTCGGGCGTTGGCCCGATGTTCCTGGATTACATCCTGGGCATCACCAAGGCTTACACCACTCGCGTAGGTTCGGGTCCATTCCCGACTGAGCTGTTTGACGAAGTGGGTGCTCACCTGGCCAAGCAAGGTCACGAGTTCGGTGCTACCACCGGCCGTGCCCGCCGTTGCGGCTGGTTCGACGCCGTTATCCTGCGTCGTGCCATCGATGTGAACAGCATCTCGGGCATCTGCCTGACCAAGCTCGACGTGCTCGACGGCCTTGAAACCATCAACATCTGCGTCGGCTACAAAGATGCGCAAGGCAATGCCGTTGCCCCGACTGATGCTGACAGCTACGTGGGCCTGCAGCCTGTGTACGAAGAAGTGCCGGGCTGGACCGAGTCGACTGTGGGTGCCAAAACCATGGAAGAGCTGCCAGCTAACGCCCGTGCTTATATCAAGCGCGTTGAAGAGCTGATCGGTGCGCCGATCGACATTATTTCGACGGGCCCGGACCGCAACGAAACCATCGTTTTGCGTCATCCGTTCGCTTAATAAGTCGTTGATGTAAAACACAAAGGCCCCTCATTTGGGGCCTTTGTCGTATCTGCCTGTCGGGCGGCACGACCTTTGCTGTGATGTTGATTAAAAGCATCGCTTCCAGTGCGCCATCAATTTAATGGCGCCAAGCAGAGGGATTTTAAGTGTCAGCCATTCTCTCACTGTTACAAAGCCGTCTATTGCGGCCTGTGTTCGTTACCCTGGGTATCGCCCTTTTGGTGCAAGTGCTTGTAGCTGTCGCTCTGACCCGGAGCACAGTGACCGCGCTCGAAGCCGATCTGGGTGTGCGCCTGGGTGCCGACAGTCAAAAACTTTCCGGGGAACTTGAGCAGGCAGGGCGTGAAGTCACGTCGAGCCTCGATAGCCTTTCTACCAGCACGCGTCAGCGTCTTGCGGTGGGTTTGTCCTCGCGATTGAAGGACGAACAAGCACAGCTGCGTGCGACGCTGGAGAAGGATCTGAAGGACTCCGCCAACGATATGGCGCAGCTTCTGGCTTCGGTCGCACCTCGGGCCATGTGGGACAGCGACGTTCCAACCCTGTCCGAATTCGCCCGCCGGGCCCAGCGCAATCCCAACGTGCTGTTCGTAATCTACGACGACGCTACCGGCCAGCACCTGACGCGCTATCTGAACCGCGAGAACCCGATCAACAAAGCGCTGCTGGAGAAAGGCCAGGGCGAGCGCGCATTGGACAAAGTGTTGGATGCGGCGAAGAACGATCCGTCGGTCTACTACCTCGAAGCCTCCATCAGCCCCAATGGCGTGGAAATCGGCAAGGTCTTGATGGGCGTCTCGACTGCTTCCGTGGAAGTCGATCTGGCCGCCCTCGACAAGCGCTTCTCGGCGCTGATCGCCAGCAGTGATCAATTGGTGGGCGACAGCCTCAAAGGCGCGGCGGCTGATAGTGCGGCAGCGATGGGCGCGCGCCTGAAGTCGGCGCAGGCAACGGCTTCAGAGATGCAGGCCAACACCACCAGCACCGTGCAGGAAGCCGCGGGCACTTTGCGCTGGCGCATCGGCATGGGCCTGGCGGTGGTGGGCTTCGGCGTATTGCTGTTGCTGGCTGTGGTGCTGGGTCGTCGCGTGGTCAATCGTCTGAAGCTGCTGATTGCGGCCATGGATGACCTGGCGGCGGGCGAGGGCGACCTGACCAAGCGCGTGCAGATCAACAGTAAGGATGAGATCGGCGACATGGCCTCGGCGGTCAATCGCTTTGTGGATAAGTTGCAGCCGATCGTGCGCGAAGCGGGCGATGTGGCTCAGCGTACCGGTGTGGAAATCGGCGCGATGACCTTGCGCAATGCCGGGGCCGACAAAGCGGCGGGCATGCAACGCGATGAAGTGGCCGAAAGCCTGCGTGCGCTATCGCAAATGGCTGACGAAGCACAGTCTGAAAGTCATGCCATGCAGGCGGCCTTGCAGCAAGTGGTGGATATTCGTTCGGCGACAGATGAAAACACGCGGACCTCGGCGAAAGTCGGCGGCCTGATCGAGGCGTTGGCCGGGCAGGTCGACACCGGGGCGAAAGTCATCGAGCGGCTGGCACAGCAGAGTGAGCAGATTGAAGTGGTGTTGACGGTGATTCACGGGATCGCCGAGCAAACCAACCTGCTGGCGCTGAACGCCGCCATCGAAGCGGCGCGTGCGGGCGAGACTGGTCGCGGGTTTGCCGTGGTCGCTGACGAGGTGCGAGCGCTGGCGAGCAAGACGCAGAGCTCCACTGGCGACATTCAGGCGCACATCGTTGCCTTGCAACAAGGTGCGCGTGAGGCGGTGGCAGCGATCGGTCAGGCTGGGCGTCAGGCCAGCGAAGGTTTGCTGGTGCTGCGTGACAGTGCGCGGTTGCAGCAATCGGTGCAGGCGTCAGTCGAGCAGGTTCATGCGGCGATTGGTCTGGCAACGCAGGCAGCGGCGCATCAGGCGCAAGGCGCGCAAGCGGTACGCGGTCGGGTTGAGACCATTCATGCACAGGCTGAGAAAGCGGCTCAGGCAGTGGTGGAAACCACGGCCAGCGGCAAGGTGCTGGATGGGTTGGCGGCGCAATTGAAGGCAAGCCTGGGGCAGTTCAGGGCTTAAATGTGTATTGATTGGGCTGGCCTCTTCACGAGCAGGCTCGCTCCCGCATGGGAATGCATTTCCCTGTGGGAGCGAGCCTGCTCGCGATGGCAATCTCAGCGGCTCAAATACACCCGGGTAGTTTAAGTAGATAAACCGGCAAACCCGACACCAAAATCAACAACGCCGCATAAGGCGCAGCCGCCGCAAACTCCACATTCGCGGTATGTGCCCAGACTTCCGTCGCCAGCGTATTGAGCCCGGTTGGACTCAGCAGTAGCGTCGCCGTCAGTTCCCTCATCGCTCCAGAAACACCAGCGCAAACGCCGCGCCCAGCGTACGTGCGGCCTCTGGTTTTTCGAAAGCCAGAAACGCAAAAACCCGCTTTCGCGGGTTTTTGTGAAATTTCAGATCGACTCTGAAATTTGAATTGGTGCCCAGAAGAAGACTCGAACTTCCACGACCTTGCGGTCACCAGCACCTGAAGCTGGCGTGTCTACCAATTTCACCATCTGGGCATTATCTTCAGCGTCGCCGCTGTTGATGTGGCGCACTATACGGAGAGCTTTTTGATCTGTAAACCCCTGATTTAGTTTTAATAATCCAGGGGCCTGGAATGCAAAAAACCCGCTTTCGCGGGTTTTTGTATGAGTCTTGAAATTGATCTAATCTCAAGCTCGAAATTGGTGCCCAGAAGAAGACTCGAACTTCCACGACCTTGCGGTCACCAGCACCTGAAGCTGGCGTGTCTACCAATTTCACCATCTGGGCATTATCGGCAATGCGTCTGCGTCGTCGATGGCGCGCACTATACGGAGCGTCTTTTTAACTGTAAACCCCTGAGGTCGAAAAAACCTGGAAAATTTTACCAGTGGCATTTAATTCAGCTTCTCGGTGTCGATATAGGGCTTTAGATGGGCTGTCACAGCCTGAAATTTCCCGTTTCATTACGCCTATGCCAAACTAACCCGCATATAGACAAGGTGAAAACTCTCTAATGGCCGATTGGCAGTCCCTCGATCCCGAGGCCGCTCGTGAAGCGGAAAAATATGATAACCCTATCCCTAGCCGCGAACTGATCCTTCAGCATCTTGCTGATCGGGGTTCGCCTGCTAACCGCGAGCAGTTGGTTGAAGAGTTTGGTCTGACCACAGAAGACCAGATCGAAGCCCTGCGCCGCCGCCTGCGCGCCATGGAGCGCGACGCTCAACTCATCTATACCCGTCGCGGCACCTATGCGCCGGTGGACAAGCTCGACCTGATCCTGGGCCGCATCAGCGGTCACCGTGACGGTTTCGGCTTCCTGGTCCCGGACGACGGCAGTGACGACCTGTTCATGAGCCCGGCGCAAATGCGTCTGGTGTTCGATGGCGATCGTGCCCTTGCCCGTGTTTCCGGCCTCGACCGTCGCGGTCGCCGCGAAGGCATGATCGTCGAAGTGGTGTCCCGTGCCCACGAGACCATCGTTGGCCGTTACTTCGAAGAGGGCGGTATTGGCTTCGTCGTTGCGGACAATCCGAAGATCCAGCAGGAAGTGCTGGTGACTCCAGGCCGTAACGCCAACGCCCAGATCGGTCAGTTCGTCGAAGTGAAGATCACTCACTGGCCGACGCCACGCTTCCAGCCGCAAGGCGACGTGGTCGAAGTCGTGGGTAACTACATGGCGCCGGGCATGGAAATCGACGTTGCCCTGCGCACGTACGATATTCCCCACGTCTGGCCTGAGGCTGTGCTGAAAGAAGCCGCCAAGCTCAAGCCGGAAGTCGAAGAGAAAGACAAAGAGAAGCGCATCGACCTGCGCCATCTGCCGTTCGTGACCATCGACGGTGAAGATGCGCGTGACTTCGATGATGCGGTCTATTGCGAAGCCAAGCCGGGCAAGCTGCGCCTGTTCTCCGGCGGCTGGAAGTTGTACGTGGCGATCGCCGACGTTTCCAGCTACGTGAAAATAGGTTCGGCGCTGGACAACGAATCCCAGGTTCGTGGCAACTCGGTGTACTTCCCCGAGCGCGTCGTGCCGATGCTGCCTGAGCAGCTGTCCAACGGCCTGTGCTCGCTGAACCCGCACGTGGATCGCCTGGCCATGGTTTGCGAGATGACCATCTCCAAATCCGGCGAGATGACCGACTACTGCTTCTACGAAGCGGTGATTCACTCCCACGCTCGCCTGACCTACAACAAAGTCAGCGCGATGCTGGAAACGCCGAAACTCACCGAGGCGCGTGAGCTCCGTGGCGAGTACAACGACGTTCTGCCGCACCTCAAGCAGCTTTACGCACTGTACAAAGTGCTGCTGGCCGCGCGTCACGTGCGTGGCGCGATCGATTTCGAAACGCAGGAAACCCGGATCATCTTCGGGACCGAGCGCAAGATTGCCGAAATCCGTCCGACCGTTCGTAACGATGCGCACAAGCTGATCGAGGAATGCATGCTGGCGGCCAACGTGGCCACCGCCGAATTCCTGAAAAAGCACGAAATTCCTGCGCTGTACCGCGTCCACGATGGCCCGCCACCGGAGCGTCTGGAAAAGCTGCGCGCCTTCCTTGGCGAGCTCGGCCTGTCCCTGCACAAAGGCAAGGACGGCCCGTCGCCGAAGGACTACCAGGCATTGCTGGCGAGCATCAAGGACCGTCCGGATTTCCATCTGATCCAGACTGTCATGCTGCGTTCGTTGAGCCAGGCGGTGTACAGCGCCGATAACCAGGGCCACTTCGGCCTGAATTACGAAGCCTATACCCACTTCACCTCGCCGATCCGTCGCTACCCGGACTTGCTCACGCACCGGGCGATTCGCAGCGTCATCCATTCGAAAATGGACACCCCGCACGTTCGCCGTGCTGGCGCGATGACCATTCCGAAAGCGCGCATCTACCCGTACGACGAAGCGATCCTGGAGCAGCTCGGCGAGCAGTGCTCGATGAGCGAGCGCCGTGCCGACGAAGCGACCCGCGACGTTGTGAACTGGCTCAAGTGCGAGTTCATGAAAGACCGTGTGGGCGAGTCGTTCCCGGGTGTGATCACTGCCGTGACCGGTTTTGGCCTGTTCGTCGAGCTGACTGATATCTACGTCGAAGGCCTGGTGCACGTCACCGCGCTGCCGGGCGATTACTACCACTTCGATCCTGTGCACCATCGCCTGGCCGGTGAGCGTACCGGTCGCAGCTTCCGTCTTGGCGATACCGTTGAAGTGCGGGTCATGCGCGTCGACCTCGACGAACGCAAGATCGACTTCGAGATGGCTGAAAAGACCATCAGTGCGCCGATCGGTCGCAAGAAGCGCGGGACTGAAACGGCTGCACCGGCTGCCAAAACGGCTGCAGAACCGGCCCCGGCGAAAACCGGTCGTCGTCCTGCCAAGGAAAAGGCTGTCGAAGCCTATCGCCCAAGCGATGCCGCGGCGAAAAATGCCGAGCTGCGCAAAAGCCGCGAATTGAAGCAGGCGTTGCTGTCTGAAGCGAAAAGCGGCGGTAAAGCGGCGTCTGGGGGAAAGACCGGACGGTCGGCGCCTGACAAGGCTCCCGGCGGCAAGCCAGCCAAACCGAGCAAACACCGTAAAGGCCCGCCAAAAGCGGGTTCTGCTCCAGCCGCCAAAAGCGGCGGGGCGCGTAAACCGAAGGCCAAGTCATGAGTCAGTTGGAAAAGATCTACGGCGTGCACGCTGTAGAAGCGTTGCTGCGTCACCACCCAAAACGCGTCAAGCAGATCTGGCTGGCCGAAGGCCGCAGTGATCCGCGTGTTCAAACGCTGATCGAGTTGGCGAGCGAAAATCGCGTGGCCGTCGGCAATGCCGAGCGCCGTGAGCTGGATGCCTGGGTTGAAGGCGTGCACCAGGGCGTGGTGGCAGAGGTGAGTCCGAGCCAGGTCTGGGGCGAGGCGATGCTCGACGAACTGCTCGATCGCACCGAAGGCGCACCGCTGTTGCTGGTGCTCGACGGCGTGACCGATCCGCACAACCTTGGCGCTTGCCTGCGTTCTGCCGATGCGGCGGGCGCACTGGCGGTGATCGTTCCAAAGGACAAGTCGGCGACCTTGACCCCGACGGTGCGTAAAGTGGCTTGCGGCGCGGCGGAAGTGATTCCGTTGGTTGCGGTGACCAATCTGGCGCGCACCCTGGAAAAGCTCAAGCAGCGCGGCTTGTGGGTCGTCGGTACGGCGGGTGAAGCTGAGCAGAGTCTGTATCAGCAAGACATGACCGGCCCGACCATCCTGATCATGGGGGCTGAAGGCAGCGGCATGCGTCGCCTGACCCGCGATCTTTGCGACTACCTGGTGCACCTGCCGATGGCGGGTAGCGTCAGCAGTCTCAACGTTTCCGTGGCGACCGGCGTCTGCCTGTTCGAAGCCCGGCGCCAGCGCAGCGTCAAGGCTGCCGGAACGGCCAAGAAGTCCTGATCCAGCGCTAAACCCCTCCTGTGGGAGCTAGCCTGCTAGCGATGGCGGAGTCACATTCAACATCAATATTGAATGTTATTTCCTCATCGCTAGCAGGCTAGCTCCCACAGTGGTTTGTGTTTTGGGCAAATAGTCGTGGTTGTTCAAATAATCACCAATTGCCTTGCGCCTCTTCCGTCCCTTCTCTACAATTGCGCCCCTTGCTGTGACGGCAGGCACGCATGTGTCTATCGCAAGCAAGTCCATAAGTGTCATTCACTCCTTGTCTGACCGCTTTTGAGCGGCAGGCTACAACCCGTAAGGAGCATTCATGCGTCATTACGAAATCATCTTTTTGGTCCACCCGGATCAAAGCGAGCAAGTCGGCGGCATGGTAGAGCGTTACACCAAGCTGATCGAAGAAGACGGCGGCAAAATCCACCGTCTGGAAGATTGGGGCCGTCGTCAACTGGCCTACGCAATCAACAATGTTCACAAGGCTCACTACGTGATGCTGAACGTTGAGTGCACTGGCAAGGCCCTGGCCGAGCTGGAAGACAACTTCCGCTACAACGATGCAGTGATCCGTAACCTGGTCATCCGTCGCGAAGAAGCCGTTACCGGCCAATCCGAGATGCTCAAGGCTGAAGAAAACCGCAGTGAGCGCCGTGAGCGTCGCGACCGTCCTGAGCACGAAGGCGCTGAAAGCGCTGATAGTGATGACAGCGACAACAGCGATAACGCTGACGAGTAATCCACGGACCTTTTGAGGAGCCTATTACATGGCACGTTTCTTCCGTCGTCGTAAATTCTGCCGCTTCACCGCTGAAGACGTGAAAGAGATCGATTACAAAGATCTCAACACTCTGAAAGCTTATGTATCCGAGACCGGCAAAATCGTTCCAAGCCGCATCACCGGTACCAAAGCACGTTATCAGCGTCAGCTGGCCACCGCTATCAAGCGCGCCCGCTTCCTGGCCCTGCTGGCCTACACCGACAGCCACGGCCGCTGAGACCGGGCAGTCGACACGTAGCAAAGGATTGAAAGCATGCGTGCCATAGCTGAGTTCATCATGCGCGGCCGTATGCAGGCCACTCTGGTAGTGGCCGGATGCGCAACGTTGCCGTTGTTGTATTGGTTGGGTGCTGCCGCGGGTTGCCTTGTGCTCCTGCGGCGCGGATTGAAGGACGCCCTGGGCGTTCTTGCTCTGGGACTGCTGCCGGCGTTGATCTGGTGGTTTTATTCCGATGACCCACGGGCACTTCTGGTGCTGCTGGGGTCTTGGAGCCTTGCGTTGGTTTTGCGCGCAAGCGAGTCCTGGAACCGCGTGCTGCTGGTCAGCATAGCGATGGGAGTGGTGTTTTCAGTGGTGCTGGGGACAGTTTTTGCTCCCCAAATCGAGATGCTGGCGCAGGCTTTGATAAAAGTCATGCCGTCGCTACTCGGTGATGTCTACCAGAAGTTGTCGGTAGACGAGCAAGCGCAATTTGCGTCCCTGATCGCACCGGTCCTGACCGGCCTGATTGCGGCTTTGTTGCAAATCGTCAGTGTGCTGAGCCTGCTTGTCGGGCGCTACTGGCAGGCGTTGTTGTACAACCCGGGTGGTTTTGGTCGCGAGTTTCGCGCCATCCGATTCCCGCTGGGGCTGGCGATGTTACTGCTGGCGTTCATGCTTCTGGGGCCGAACATCGGTCCGCAGATGGCCATGTTGACGCCGTTGTGCAGTGTACCGCTGGTGTTCGCCGGGCTGGCCCTGATTCATGGGCTGGTGGCGCAAAAGCGACTGGCCAGGTTCTGGCTGGTGGGGTTGTACGTCACGCTGTTGCTGTTCATGCAGCTGATCTATCCGTTGCTGGTGGTCTTGGCCATCGTCGACAGCCTGATTGATTTTCGCGGTCGTTCGACGCCGAAAGACGTCGATAGCGCGAACGGTGAAGGTTAAAAGTTAAGAGGATTTTCACATGCAACTGATCCTTCTGGAAAAAGTCACCAACCTGGGCAACCTGGGTGACAAAGTGAACGTTAAGGCTGGCTACGGTCGTAACTACCTGCTGCCTTACGGCAAAGCTACCGCTGCGACCGCTGCCAACCTGGCTGCGTTCGAAGAGCGTCGCGCTGAGCTGGAAAAAGCCGCAGCAGATCGTAAAACTTCGGCTGAAAGCCGCGCTGCCCAACTGGCTGAGCTGGAAGTGACTATCACTGCCACCGCTGGCGACGAAGGCAAGCTGTTCGGTTCGATCGGTACTCACGACATCGCTGATGCACTGACCGCCTCTGGCGTTGAAGTTGCAAAAAGCGAAGTTCGTCTGCCGAACGGCACTATCCGCAACGTAGGCGAATTCGACGTAGCCGTGCACCTGCACGCCGAAGTTGAAGCCACCGTACGCGTTGTCGTGGTAGCAGCTTAAGCAGCACTTGTCGGCTGGTACCCTCGGGTACTTGCCGGTAACATCGGGCACGATCCTGTTTACAGGTCGTGCCCTTTGTCTTTCTGCAGTTCCTGATTTTCACAAAACTATTTCAAGTGGCCATGAACGATATCTCCGCTCCTGAGCAATACGATCTGCAAACCGCTGCCCTGAAGGTGCCGCCGCATTCCATCGAGGCCGAACAGGCCGTGCTCGGTGGTTTGATGCTGGACAACAACGCCTGGGAACGCGTGCTCGATCAAGTGTCGGACGGTGATTTCTATCGACATGACCACCGCCTGATCTTCCGCGCGATCGCCAAGCTCGCCGACCAGAACTCCCCGATCGATGTCGTGACCCTTGCCGAGCAATTGGACAAGGAAGGTCAGACCTCGCAAGTCGGTGGTCTCGGATACCTTGGCGAACTGGCAAAAAACACGCCGTCCGTCGCCAACATCAAGGCTTATGCCCAGATCGTCCGTGCACGGGCAACGTTGCGACAGTTGATCGGCATCGCCACAGAAATCGCCGACAGCGCTTTCAACCCGGAAGGCCGCTCGGCTGAAGAGATTCTCGACGAAGCCGAACGGCAGATTTTCCAGATCGCCGAGGCCCGGCCAAAAACCGGCGGCCCGGTGAGCGTGAATGACCTGTTGACCAAGGCCATCGACCGCATCGACACCTTGTTCAACACCGACAACGCGATTACCGGCCTGTCCACCGGTTATACCGATCTCGACGGTATGACCAGCGGCCTGCAACCGTCTGACCTGATCATCGTTGCCGGCCGTCCATCCATGGGTAAAACCACCTTTGCGATGAACCTGGTGGAAAACGCCGTGCTGCGCAGTGACAAATGCGTATTGGTCTACTCGCTGGAGATGCCAGGCGAATCGCTGATCATGCGTATGTTGTCGTCCCTCGGCCGGATCGACCAGACCAAGGTTCGTGCCGGTCGCCTGGAAGACGACGATTGGCCGCGCCTGACATCGGCGGTCAACTTGCTCAACGATCGCAAGCTGTTCATTGACGATACGGCCGGTATCAGCCCGTCGGAAATGCGCGCACGGACCCGGCGTCTGGTGCGTGAACACGGCGACATCGCCCTGATCATGATCGACTACCTGCAATTGATGCAGATCCCGGGTTCTGGCGGCGACAACCGAACCAACGAGATTTCTGAAATCTCCCGTTCCTTGAAGGCCCTGGCCAAGGAATTCAACTGCCCGGTGGTGGCGCTGTCCCAGCTCAACCGCTCCCTGGAGCAACGACCGAACAAACGCCCGATCAACTCCGACCTCCGGGAATCCGGAGCGATCGAGCAGGATGCCGACGTGATCATGTTCGTGTACCGGGACGAGGTGTATCACCCGGAAACCGAGCACAAAGGCATCGCCGAGATCATCATCGGCAAACAGCGGAACGGCCCGATCGGCACGTCAAGACTGGCGTTCATCGGTAAGTACACCCGCTTCGAAAACCTGGCGCCGGGTAGCTACAACTTCGACGACGAGTAACGTCAAGGATGTCCGGTTGATAGCTGTGTTTCAGGCGAACAGGGCTCTGATCGCTTGCTCGGTGTAGCCATAGTTCCAACGCAGCTCGTTATCGACGGGAATGTCGTCGGTGGCAAAGAAGGCGTACAGCAAGTATTTTTCCGTGCCTGCGCCTTGGGCTTGAACCACCACATCGAACGGCACGGCTTCGACGTTGTAACCCGTTGTTGCCTGTCGTGCCGGCTTGCCCTGTTCATACTCGAAGAGCGTATTCATTCGGGACAGCACATTGTCTCCAGACAATAGAACGGTAGAAGGTCGGGCGTGGGTGAACAGCTTCCCGGGCAGTACATCGATGAGGAACGGGTCCTTTCTGGCGACACCGACATAACCGGGTATCAATCCTCCCCCATAGACCCCAAGAATCTCCCCTTTAACCAGCGGCTTTTTGTTGCTCACCATGTCTTGTCCGATCAAGGTCCTTTCCTCAGGCATCTTGCAGTCGGCGGCGGTGAATGTACGTAGCGCCAGTTTCTCTTCGTACAGGTTGGCTACGTCTTCGAAGCCCTCCCATTGAATGTAAGGTTTGATTGCCGCGGCCTGGTAGCGGGTACCGCCATCAGCTGATCTGGCCTGCTGCTGAATTTTTTTGATGCGTAACGGTTGCCCTTTCAAGTCCCTGAGGGGGTAACGGCCGTTGTTGGCGCGATCATAGTTGCCGCGTGTGTTGATGGCCTGTTGAAAGGATCTGATGCTGGACATTCGGTCGCGTTCGGCGGCAGTGAATGGCACAGGCATGATGTATTCGGTGGCGCTGTGATAGCTGCCGCTCGCCTCCTCCGGAATATCGAGGTGCCTTGACGAGCCAACGCCCGGGGTGCCGCCCGGTAATCCGCTATCGGTATCGATCTCCCAACCACCCCCAGCCTTTTTCCGCACATAAGGCTTGTACGCTCGATAGGGGCTGCGCGCATCGATGACTTGCCAGCCCGGTTTGGCGTATTGCACTTGATAGTACAGGCGGTTTTCCTGCACGTAATACGTGTGCGTGCCACCTTGTCCGGGGCACTGTTCATAAACGCCATCTGCGCGCAGCGACAGGTTCGTCGGTGTTTCTTGCCGGGCAAAATAGGTATCAAGAGGCAAGCCTGGGGTTACAGGCTCGGTAGCCCATGACGCATCAGCTTCCCGAATAGCCAAAGGTTGTTTGTGTAAATGCTCAATAACGTTGTTGAGCGCGGTTTTGACACGGTCAGTCCAGCGATTGGCGATGGCAAAGCGCTCGGCTTCAGGCAGGGCCGCTTTGATCGAGGTATAGAGGTCGGCCAATCCATTAAGCGAATTTCCTGCAGCATCGTAAGCCCTGTACTGCGCGCCTACTCGAACCAGAACTCTGCGATGAACGGCTGTGTCACTGCCGACGCTGCTCAGCAATGTGCCGTTGAGAGTTGCATCACGCATTTCGATGTGCACCGAGTCGGCCCAGTCAGGCAAGTGCCTGAGGTTCGTGAGGATGAGTTTGTCGGTGTCGAGCGGGCGAGCCGAATCAAGATAAAGCCCCTCATAAGTACGTGCTGTTTCAACTTCCTTGGAATATTCGGCTGCTTCCTTTTCCATGAGTGGCAGCAACTGCCGTTCCCGCACGATTTGTTGTTTTTCCAGTGTGCTGAGGCTGAGTGTCATTTGTTGCAGATAGCTTTTTGGCAGCGTTGGATACTGGGTGCGAATGTGTTCCTGTATCGAGTTTTCCGGTTGATCGGTCAGTGCATAAATTTTTGGAAACAGCAGATCTTTTGTTGCCGCAAGTTTGATCTCGAGACACTGCGCCAGGCGCTCTGCGTTAGAGGCAGTGGAGGGTGCCAGCCCTTTGAACAGCTCACTGAGCTCTTCAGTTTCCAACTGCTCGACAACAGCGTCAGTCAGTTCGCCGTTTCTGAGTTGGGCGTAGGTCAATCTAAGTTCTGGCAGTGTTGCATTGGCGGAGTCACCAAAAGCAAAGAGCGTTTCAGTCCCGTCGACTACGGTCAGGTATCGAGTGGTTGGCCAGCCGCTCAGTGTGGTGAGCAGGTGCATCAAGATGAACGGTGAGTAAGTGCCGGTTTTAGTGCCTTTGCTGCGTTCTATCTTGAAATCATTTATTTCCTGCCTCAAATCAAAGCGCTTCAACACATCGGTCAGCAGGGGCGGCGGACGTTGGGTGTTCAGATGAAGTTCAATGAGAGCCAATCGGTCTAGTCCGCTGACCAGCAGAATGGGCTCGACGGCTTCTTGGCGGATATTGCGTGCGACAGGGCCAAGACGCCTGATCAGTTTCAACCCATCCCAGGCGCGCGGGTCCTCGTGTAGATGGCGCCATCCGGCGGCATCGTTTTGTACCATCTGTGGTGCATACCCGTTTGGGTCAGAAGGGTGTTGCAGCTCCCACTTTTGGGTGGCGATGTCGACCTTTACTTCATAGAAATGGTCTTCCAGTGCTACATAGGTTTTTGCGTTGTGTTTGTACAAGCCTTGAGCGTTGGGATGGATGTTTTCAGGAAGTTGAAGTGTATTCCGGTAGGGCGTCAGATCGGGGTGCCAGAGTCGTTCGCTATTGTCGCTCAACCTGATTTTCACCAGGTGAGTGGCGATCCCGGTGGTTTTTATTGCGCCGGCCGTGATGATGCCCAGGGCTGCGGCGTCTGCGACGTCGAGCAGATCATTCAACGCTTCATCGGTATCGCCACGACTCCAGGCGGCGACGCCGTGATAGACCGAGTGGAGTAACTGCAAGGCTGTTACCGCCAGCATCACTTCACCGATGACCGGTATGAAGGACGCGGCGAAAACCAACAGCGACTCTCCTGCGGCCTCGAGCTCCTGACGTTTTTTCAAACTGCCGGCGGTGTTGGCATCTGCCGTGGGGACCGCCAGCACACGTGCATCAGCTTTCAGGTGGGCAATGCGTTGCTTGAAGGCCGTTTCATAGATGTCACCGGCAATATCGACACGCACTAAGGGTTTGGCAAAAGACGGATTACTCAGGCGGGATTCGCCTGACCACAAAGTGCCTGTGGTCAGCGGCGTTCCCTGGCGCTCGAACGGAATGAAGCGATTGAAGAACTTGCGGTAAGAGGGTGTGTCCAGCTTGATTGCCAAGGCTTTTTGAAGCTCGTTATATGAGTCATATCGTTTGATCGCGTGATCGGGGTCATCGGGAATGTAAAGGACGTGTTTGATCTGAGGCCATTTATCCCGAAGTATCAGGATGCCCGGAAGGGCTATGCCGTCCAGTGTCAGCTGTGAGCAGATCAAGTCCTTGTGGCTGCCGGCGTGTTTCAGTTCGAGTAATAGCGTGTAAAGATCGTTGTTGATGGATTTCTTCATCAGGGCGATGTGGATCGCCGCCTCAAAAGTATTTTGATCGTCGTTCCTGATCAGGGCCTTTATCTGGTTTGCCGAGTGAGTGACGGTTGTTCCCGCAGTCGCGGAAGGTTCCAGTATTTCGCTGATGTGTCTCTGGTACTGCATGCCAATGTCCAGCTCGCGGCAAACCCCGGCGAAGTTTTCTGGGCTGACAGCGCTTTTTTTCTTTTCGACGTACCCGGACAAATAGATGGCCGATCCCGCTTCAAAACCACCGCTCAGGGCTTCGGAAGGTTCGAAGTTCTGCAGAGCGGCGTCTACAAGCGTTTGTTCGGTGGTTTTATGATGTGTTTTGATCAGGCCCAGGAGATGGGAGTTCTTCCACTCGCGCAGCAATGTGGATTTTTCAGCGTCCAGCGATCCCAGGTGCCCTGTAAGCTTTTCACTCAACAAGGATCGGGCAAAGTTCACGGGGTTTTTCAGATCCTCGAAGACTGAGGCCAGCGCCTGCCTGGCGGCATTGCTTTTGAGCAGGCAAGCGCGAAACGTTTTGCGTTGTTCGGCGGATCCCTCGACTAGCCAGCCAGGCAGCTTGCTCTGGATGAAACTTGCGTGAGCAGATAGGGCCGCAGGGGTAGGTGCGGGGGCCGTATTGTGTAAAGTCGAATCGTTCAAGGGCGCTCCGTGGCTCTGGATAAGCCAGTCTGATAATTGAAGCGCCAGATTACTCGCGGGTTTTTTGCTTGAAGAATCTCTATGTAGTGACCTTTGCCCAGCGAAATGTGCTGTATCGGTCAGGGGGGCAGGCCTGAGGGTAAAAGCCGACCGCTGTTGTCGGAATTGGTTATTTTTTGTGCTATATTCCGCGCCCGCGATTTTTCATCTCAACACCGGTCATCGTCATGCAAACAGCCAAGCCGTTATTTGACTATCCCAAGTACTGGGCCGAATGTTTCGGTCCAGCGCCATTCCTGCCGATGAGCAGGGAGGAGATGGATCAGCTTGGCTGGGATTCATGCGACATCATCATCGTCACCGGTGATGCGTACGTTGACCATCCGTCGTTCGGCATGGCAATCATCGGCCGGCTGCTGGAGTCGCAAGGCTTCCGCGTCGGGATCATTGCCCAGCCAGACTGGCAGTCCAAAGACGACTTCATGAAGCTCGGCGAGCCGAACCTGTTCTTCGGTGTCGCGGCCGGCAACATGGACTCGATGATCAACCGCTACACCGCCGACAAGAAAATCCGCTCCGATGACGCCTATACCCCTGGCGGCATGGCGGGCAAACGTCCGGATCGCGCGAGCCTGGTTTACAGCCAGCGTTGCAAGGAAGCCTACAAGAACGTGCCGATCGTTCTTGGTGGCATCGAAGCCTCCCTGCGTCGCATCGCCCACTACGATTACTGGCAGGACCGGGTTCGCAACTCGATCCTGATCGACGCCTGCGCCGACATCCTGCTCTACGGCAACGCCGAGCGTGCGATCGTCGAAGTTGCCCAGCGTCTGTCCTACGGTCACAAGATCGAAGACATCACCGACGTGCGCGGTACCGCGTTCATTCGTCGCGATACCCCGAAAGACTGGTACGAAATCGATTCCACGCGTATTGACCGTCCGGGCAAGATCGATAAGATCATCAACCCGTACGTGAACACCCAGGACACCCAAGCCTGTGCCATCGAGCAGGAAAAGGGCCCGGTTGAAGACCCGAGCGAAGCCAAGGTCGTGCAGATCCTGGCGAGTCCGAAGATGACTCGCGACAAGACCGTGATTCGTTTGCCGTCGGTTGAGAAAGTCCGCGGTGACGCAGTTCTTTATGCTCACGCCAACCGCGTGCTTCACCTGGAAACCAACCCGGGCAACGCCCGTGCGCTGGTGCAGAAGCACGGCGAAGTCGACGTCTGGTTCAACCCGCCTCCGATTCCGATGACCACCGAAGAAATGGACTACGTGTTCGGCATGCCCTATGCGCGCATTCCGCACCCGGCGTACGGCAAGGAAAAGATCCCTGCCTACGACATGATCCGCTTCTCGGTGAACATCATGCGTGGCTGCTTCGGCGGCTGCACCTTCTGCTCGATCACCGAGCACGAAGGCCGGATCATCCAGAACCGTTCCGAAGAGTCGATCATTCGCGAAATCGAAGAGATCCGCGACAAGGTCCCCGGCTTCACCGGCGTCATTTCCGACCTCGGCGGTCCGACCGCGAACATGTACCGCATCGCCTGCAAGACCCCGGAAATTGAATCCGCGTGCCGCAAACCGTCGTGCGTGTTCCCCGGCATCTGCCCGAACCTGAACACCGATCACTCGTCGCTGATTCAGCTGTACCGCAGCGCCCGTGCCTTGCCGGGTGTGAAGAAGATCCTGATCGCTTCCGGTCTGCGCTACGACCTCGCAGTCGAGTCACCGGAATACGTCAAAGAGCTGGTGACCCACCACGTCGGTGGTTACCTGAAGATCGCCCCGGAACACACCGAGGAAGGTCCGCTCAATCAGATGATGAAACCGGGCATCGGCAGCTATGACAAGTTCAAGCGCATGTTCGAGAAGTACTCCAAGGAAGCCGGGAAAGAGCAGTACCTGATTCCGTACTTCATCGCCGCTCACCCGGGCACCACCGACGAAGACATGATGAACCTGGCCCTGTGGCTCAAGGGCAACGGCTTCCGTGCCGACCAGGTGCAGGCGTTCTACCCGTCGCCGATGGCCACCGCCACCGCGATGTACCACTCGGGCAAGAACCCGCTGCGCAAAGTCACTTACAAGAGCGACGCCGTGACCATCGTCAAGAGCGAAGAGCAGCGTCGCCTGCACAAGGCGTTCTTGCGTTATCACGACCCCAAAGGCTGGCCGATGCTGCGTGAAGCGCTGACCCGCATGGGCCGCGCCGACCTGATCGGGCCGGGCAAGAACCAGTTGATCCCGCTGCACCAACCGGCGACCGATAGCTACCAGAGCGCCCGTCGCAAGAACTCGACGCCGGCTGGCAGCCACAAAGTTGCGGGTGAGAAGACCACCAAGATCCTGACCCAGCACACTGGCTTGCCACCGCGCGCCAGCGATGGCGGCAACCCGTGGGACAAGCGTGAACAGGCCAAGGCTGCGGCATTCGCCCGCAACCAGCAGGCGGCCAAGGATCGCAAGGATGCGGCCAAAGGCAAGGGGCCCAAACCGGCCCGCAAGCCAGTCGTGCCGCGTTAATCTGCCCGCGATATCGCAAAACGCCAGCCTGAGTGCTGGCGTTTTGTTTTCTAGCGACTGTGCGGCCCGTTTGCTAAGGTGACGCTCGCTTCAATGGCTGCCCGGAAAATCGATTTCCCGTGCAACGCCAACCCTGTGGAAGACGGAAGTCGCCTGCACAGGCATTAAAGATTTAACCCGCGATCTTCAAGGACGATTCACATGAGCAACCCCTTACCGGGTATCGGCATGGACTACAGCCCCTCCCAGTTCATGGCCCGCCAACGCATCGAAAGCCAGATCAACCTGCCACGCCTGTTCGCCGCCATCGACGCCGACCCCGGAATCGTCGGCGCGGGCGTGGTGTACATCGATGCCGAATTCAACGTAGTGACCCTGCGCGAGTTCAAGCCGATTTGCAGCATCAGGCCCAAGCGAATCATTTTGCGCGAGGCGCAGAAGTACATTGCGCCTGCTCAATTCGCCCAGCAGGTGCGGGACAATCCGCGTGAATCGCGCCTGGTGGGTGAGGCAGTCAACACCAGCTTATCGTGCGTGGGTGCAGTGATCGGCTGGATCGTAGTGCTCAGTGGTTCCGTGGCTATTCCGTTTTCGGCAGGGGCAAGTACGGTGGTCGCTGCGCTCGGTTATACCGCTGCGGCTGCCAGCACCGTGCAGTGTTTTGCCAGCGGCTATCGGACCCGCAATGAGATCGTCAACCCTGCCCGTAACGATGAGCTCGACAGCGAAGAGTGGTACCAGTACACCATGATTGCGCTGGATGCTGCGTCCTTGGTCGGGGTAGGCGCATCCGCGCTGACAACACTCAAACTGGTCAGGCTGAATAAGGCCACGACCGGGAAAAGTGTCAGGGAAGTGCTCAGGGGGCTGAATCGACAGGAACGTGCCAAATTGACCAAAGAACTATTGAGCATCAACGACCCGCGCTTGACGTCGAAGATGATCAAGTTGAAGCAGTTGTCGGGTGAATTGCCCAAGCGTTTCACACCCACCGAGGTCAAGCATGCAACGGTCACTCAGATAAAAGACGCCTTGGGCGCCGCTATCGGTTTTACCGGCAGTGCAATTTCGGGGAATGTCCGCACCATTGCCGTAGGCCTGTACGAGGAGGCTGAGCAATGAATGAACTGCCCAGCATTCGCCATTTTCTATCGAAGTATTTCCCGGTCTTCATGGGGGCAATATTCGCGTCAATTTTTACCCTGGTCTTTGCGGTGCCTTTGTTTTTCGAAAGCTATTTTCGAAACCTTCCGTTGGCTGACAACGCCAAGTACTCTTTTTTCGGGGGGATCGCGCTGACCCTCATCGTCGTGCACTGCCATTTCATGGTCGCGCGCGGTCGCCCGCAATGGGTGCGACCTCTGGTCGTGCTCCTGGCCCTTTGTTTTCTTGGGGTATTGCCCACCATTGCATATGAGGTGCATCCCCTGGTTTATGCTGTGACGTTGCTGTTCCCACTGCTGGCGCTATTGCTGCTCAACAGCAAACGTCACCGCGAGATGCGCCAAAAGCTGCTTGAAGTACGTCACTTGCGCCAAGCTTTTATTGCAAAGCACAAAGCCCGTTAGTTGGATAGATTCAGCCCCCGCGCCTCACACGTGCGCCACAAATATGTGCAGCCCTCGCACTATAACCGCAGCCACGGCGCCGTTTTGGTGCTGTACTGCACCGGGTCTGTTGATAAAGCGCAATGACCGCTGCTCTGGCATAAGTCTTGCGCCGCTTTCGATAACGTCCAGGCTCGCAGGAGGCACGCCGTGTCGATTCATGTCGCATTGCACCACGTCACGCATTACCGATACGACCGCGCCGTCGAACTCGGTCCGCAGATCGTTCGCCTGCGCCCGGCTGCCCACAGCCGCACGCGGATATTGTCCTATGCGTTGAAAGTCTCCCCCGAGCAGCACTTCATTAACTGGCAGCAGGACCCCCAGGGCAATTACCTGGCGCGGTTGGTGTTCCCGGAGAAAACTCAAGAGCTGCGCATTGAAGTCGATCTGCTGGCGGAGATGGCAGTCTTCAATCCGTTCGACTTCTTCCTCGAGCCCTACGCGGAAAAGATTCCTTTTGCCTACGCAGCGGATGAGCGCAAGGAGCTGGCGCCGTATCTGGAAACCTTGCCCCTGACGCCGAAATTCAAGGCGTATCTGGATGGCATCGACCGCACGCCGCTGCCCAGTGTGGATTTTCTGGTCGCACTCAATCAGCGCCTGAGCGAGGACATTGGTTACCTGATTCGCATGGAGCCGGGCGTGCAAACGCCCGAACATACCCTCGAACATGCCTCTGGTTCCTGCCGCGACTCGGCGTGGTTGCTGGTGCAGTTGTTGCGCAACCTCGGCCTGGCGGCGCGTTTCGTCTCCGGTTACCTGATTCAACTGACCGCCGACGTCAAAAGCCTCGACGGCCCGTCGGGCACTGACGTGGACTTCACCGACCTGCATGCCTGGTGTGAAGTCTATTTGCCCGGTGCTGGCTGGATCGGCCTGGACGCGACGTCAGGGCTGTTTGCCGGGGAAGGACACATTCCGTTGGCCTGTAGTCCCGATCCGGGCTCTGCGGCACCGATCAGTGGCTTGGTTGAACCGTGCGAGTGCGAATTCACCCACGAAATGTCGGTGGAGCGGATTTGGGAAGCACCACGGGTAACAAAGCCCTACACCGAAGACCAATGGCTGGCGATCCAGGCGTTGGGTCGGCAGATCGATGCCGACCTGTTGGAGGGTGACGTACGCCTGACCATGGGCGGCGAACCGACGTTTGTTTCCATCGACGATCCAGACGGCGCCGAGTGGAACACGGCGGCACTGGGGCCAGACAAGCGGCGTCTGTCCGCCGAACTGTTCCAGCGCATGCGCAAGCACTACGCGCCCAATGGTCTGGTGCATTTCGGCCAGGGCAAGTGGTACCCCGGCGAGCAATTGCCGCGCTGGTCGTTGAACTGCTACTGGCGCCGCGACAACGTACCGATCTGGCGCAACAGCGCGCTGATTGCCGATGAGCAGCAAGACTACGGTGCCGATGGCGAGTTGGCCGGGCGTTTTCTGGCGAGTGTCGCTGAGCGCCTGAAAATTCCGACACGTTTTGTGTTTCCAGCCTACGAAGATAATTTCTATTACCTCTGGCGCGAAGGCACTTTGCCGCAGAACGTCAGCGCCGAAGACTCGCGTCTGGAAGAGCCGCTGGAGCGGGCGCGCCTGCGCAAAGTCTTCAGCCAGGGCCTGGACAAGGTCATCGGCCAGGTCCTGCCGCTGGCGCGCACCGCCAAGGGCGATCAATGGCAAAGCGGCCCTTGGTATCTGCGCGACGAGCATTGCCGACTGGTGCCAGGGGATTCGCCGCTGGGCTATCGCTTGCCGCTCGGCTCGCAGCCATGGGTGAAAGCGGCGGAATACCCGTTCATTCATCCTGTGGACCCGAATCAGGATTTCCCCGCGCTGCCCGACACTGCCCAACTTCAGAGCCAGGGCGAGCCTGCGGTGGCTGAAGAACGCACGCCAAAGATCGACGAGTCCGCCGATTGGCTGACCCGCACCGCGTTCTGCGCGGAGGCGCGAGAAGGCCGGTTGTACCTGTTCATGCCGCCGCTGGAGCGGGTCGAGGATTATCTGGAACTGGTCAGCGCCATCGAAGCCACCGCCGAGGAATTGCATTGCCCGGTGTTGCTGGAAGGCTATGAACCGCCGAGCGATCCGCGCCTGAGCAACTTCCGGATCACCCCCGATCCGGGTGTGATCGAGGTCAACGTGCAGCCGTCCGCCACATGGGATGAACTGGTCGAGCGCACCGAATTTCTGTACGAAGAAGCGCGCCAGACCCGACTGACCACCGAGAAATTCATGATCGACGGCCGGCACACCGGCACCGGCGGCGGTAACCATTTCGTACTGGGCGGCGCGACACCGGCTGACTCACCGTTTCTACGCCGCCCCGATCTGCTGCGCAGCCTGATCAGCTACTGGCATAACCACCCGTCCTTGTCCTACCTGTTTTCCGGATTATTCATCGGCCCGACGTCCCAGGCACCACGGGTTGATGAAGCGCGTAATGATGCGCTGTATGAATTGGAAATCGCCTTTGCCCAGATGCCTCAGGCGGGTGAGGAGTGCGCGCCGTGGCTGGTGGATCGGCTGCTGCGCAACCTGCTGATCGACGTGACCGGCAACACGCACCGCGCCGAGTTCTGCATCGACAAGCTGTATTCACCGGATGGCGCGACGGGACGCCTGGGGTTGCTCGAATTACGCGCCTTTGAGATGCCGCCCCATGCTCGCATGAGCCTGGCACAACAGTTGTTGCTGCGGGCGCTGGTGGCTCGATTCTGGCGCGAGCCTTATGCACCGCCGAAACTGGCGCGCTGGGGCACGGAGCTGCACGACCGATTCCTGTTGCCCCACTTTATCGAACAGGATTTCGCCGACGTCATCGTCGACCTCAATGCCGCCGGTTATCCGGTGCGCGCCGAGTGGTTTGCGGCGCATCTTGAGTTTCGTTTTCCCAAGGTCGGCGATTACGCGGTCAGCGGGATCGAACTGGAATTACGTCAAGCGCTGGAGCCCTGGCATGTGCTGGGCGAAGAGGGCGCGGTCGGCGGCACGGTGCGTTATGTGGATTCGTCGCTGGAACGCTTGCAGGTCAAGCTCACGGGCCTGTCACCACAGCGTTATGTGCTGACCTGCAATGGCATTCCAGTGCCATTGCAACCCACCGGGCGGGTCGGCGAGTTTGTCGCCGGGGTGCGTTTTCGCGCCTGGCAACCGGCCAACTGCCTGCAACCGACTATCCCGGTCCATGCGCCGTTGGTATTCGACCTGCTCGACACCTGGATGCAGCGCTCGCTGGGTGGTTGTCAGTACCACGTTGCCCATCCGGGCGGGCGCAACTACGACAGCTTGCCGGTGAACGCCAATGAGGCGGAGAGCCGTCGAATGGCGCGTTTTTTCCGCATCGGACATACGCCGGGGAAACTTCCTATACCCAATATGGAAATTAACGACGAGCTACCGATGACTCTCGATTTACGACGTTTCTAAACCGTACGCGACGCTCGGATTTTTCGTATATCCGGGCGTCATGAGCCTGCGTTAGTCTGACCGTTCCTAGCTGTCTGCCGAGCTTTCCATGCCTGACCTGCTTGACCGCTACCCGCTGACGGCGGGCACTTATCACGAACTGCTCGACGACAACGGCGCGGTACGCCCGCATTGGCGTCGGTTGTTCGATCAATTGCAGCGCAGCACGCCAACACAATTGGTGCAGCGTCAGGCGCTGCTGACTCGGCAGATCCAGGAAAACGGCGTGACCTATAACGTCTACGCCGATCCCAAGGGGGCGGATCGACCTTGGGAACTTGATCTGCTGCCGCACGTGATTGCGGCTGATGAATGGCAGCAGTTATCGGCGGGGATCGCCCAGCGGGCACGCTTGCTCAATGCTGTGCTGGCAGATTTGTACGGCCCGCAACGGCTGATCGCTGAGGGTCTGCTGCCTGCTGAACTGGTCTTCGGTCACAACAATTTCCTCTGGCCCTGTCAGGGCATTACGCCCCCCGACGGGGCTTTTCTGCATCTGTACGCCGTGGATCTGGCGCGTACGCCTGACGGTCGCTGGTGGGTCACGGCGGATCGGACGCAAGCGCCATCCGGTGCCGGTTATGCGCTGGAAAACCGCACGATCGTGTCCCGCGCCTTTCCCGAGCTGTATCGCGATCTGAAAGTGCAGCACCTGGCCGGGTTCTTTCGCACGCTTCAGGAAACCCTGGCCCGTCAGGCGCCCAGTGATAATGACGCGCCGCTGATCGTGCTGCTGACGCCGGGACGTTTCAACGAAAGCTATTTCGAGCACCTCTATCTGGCGCGCCAGCTCGGTTATCCGCTGGTAGAGGGCGGCGACCTGACCGTCCGGGATGCCACGGTCTACCTGAAAACCTTGAGCGGATTGCGCCGGGTTCACGCGATCATGCGGCGACTCGACGATGACTTCTGCGATCCGCTGGAGCTGCGCACTGACTCGGCCCTTGGCGTGCCGGGATTGCTGGAAGCGGTACGCCGAGGGCGGGTGCTGGTGGCCAACGCCCTCGGCAGCGGTGTGCTGGAGTCGCCGGGGTTGTTAGGCTTTCTGCCGAGGATCAATCAATTCCTGTTCGGCGAAGAATTGATCCTGCCCTCCATCGCCACCTGGTGGTGCGGTGAAGCGCCGGTGCTGGCCCAGGCCCTGGAAAAATTGCCGGAGTTGTTGATCAAACCGGCTTTCCCCTCACAGAGCTTTACTCCGGTTTTTGGCCGCGATTTGAGTGAAAAACAGCGTCAGGAGCTGGCTGAGCGCATGCAGGCCCGGCCTTACGCCTATGTCGCGCAAGAATTGGCTCAGCTCTCTCAAGCGCCGATCTGGCAGGCTGAAGACGGTCACCTGCAACCTCGGGCCATTGGCATGCGCGTGTACGCAGTGGCCAGCCGTGAGGGCTATCGGGTTTTGCCCGGCGGCCTTACCCGGGTTGCCGCCGAGGCTGACGCCGAAGTGGTGTCGATGCAACGCGGTGGCGCGAGCAAGGACACCTGGGTGTTGGGCGATCGCCCGCCGAGCGGTGAGCAATGGAAAACCCAGCGCACAATCGGCGTACACGATTTGGTGCGACGGGATCCGTATCTGCCTTCGCGGGTGGTGGAAAACCTGTTCTGGTTCGGCCGTTATTGTGAACGCTGTGATGACAGCGCGCGGCTGCTGCGAATCATGCTGGCGCGGTATGTCGATGGCGACGACCCTCAAGCCCTTGAGGCGGCAGTCGATCTGGGCGAACGGTTGATGTTGTTGCCCGATGAAGGCGAGTTGCCGGAGCGTTTGCTGGCGGCATTGCTCGGCGATGACTGGTCGTTCAGCCTGCGCTCCAACCTGCAGCGTTTGCAGTGGGCGGCCTCGCAGGTGCGCGGCAAGCTCTCACGGGAAAACTGGCAAGCGCTGGTGGAGCTGCAGCGCGAGGCCCTGGAGCTGGAAGCCGAAGCGCCGGATTTCGGCGAATTGCTGGATTTCCTCAACCGTTTGGTGATGTCCCTGGCGGCGTTATCCGGGTTTGCCCTCGACGATATGACCCGGGACGAAGGCTGGCGCTTCTTGATGATCGGCCGCCGGATCGAACGGCTGCAATTTCTCAGCGCCAGCCTGGCGGCATTTTTGCGCGGTGCCGGTGCTTTCGATCAGGCCGGACTGGAGTGGCTGCTGGAGCTGGGCAACAGCAGCATCACCTACCGTTCGCGGTATCTGGCGGTGGCGCAACTGATTCCGGTGCTTGACCTGTTACTGCTCGACGAGCAGAACCCTCATGCCGTGCTGTTTCAATTGAAACTGGTGACTCGTACCTTGAAACGCTTGAATGACGACTTCGGCGTGCCTCGCGAAGTGGGGTTGCCGCAGTTGGTGGAACGCCTGGCACAGTTCGATCTGGGATGCCTGGAGAACTCGCTGTTCGGCGAAGCCAGCGTGCGGGCAGCCATCGAGGGGCTGGCCGACCTGTTACAAGAGATCGCCGACGCCAGCGGACAAGTGTCGGATCGTCTGGCGTTGCGCCATTTCGCCCACGTCGATGACGTCAGCCAGCGCACGGTGTCCGTCTGATGAGCGCCCGTTACCAGATTCTCCACGACACCCATTATCACTACGACAGCCCGGTCTCTCTGGCGCAGCAACTTGCGCACCTGTGGCCACGGGCGTGTGCCTGGCAGCGCTGCACCGAGCAGCAACTGCAGATCAGTCCCGACCCGACGAGCCGCCGCGATGAACTGGATGTGTTCGGTAATCCGCTGACCCGGTTGGCGTTCGAACGGCCGCATGATGAATTGCTGGTCAATGCCCGGCTCACCGTCGAAGTGCTGGCCCGGCCCGCGCTGGTTTTCAATCAATCCCCCGCGTGGGAAGAAACCCGCAACGCGTTGACCTACAGCAGTCAGCCGCTTTCCCCCCAATTGCTGGAAGCGTGTCGTTACCGGTTCGAATCGCCCTACGTGCATTTGAAACGCAACTTCGTCGAGTTTTCCGAAAGCTGTTTTCCACCGGGTCGGCCGCTGCTGTTGGGTGTTCAGGCGCTGATGGAGAAGATCTTCAGCGAGTTCACCTTCGATGCCGAGGCGACCCAAGTGGCGACGCCGCTGGTGGAAGTGCTGGAGCGCCGGCGCGGTGTTTGTCAGGACTTCGCTCACCTGATGCTCGCCTGCGTACGCTCCCGTGGGTTGGCGGCGCGGTACATCAGTGGCTACCTGCTGACCCAGCCACCACCGGGCCAGCCGCGACTGATCGGCGCCGATGCGTCACATGCCTGGGTTTCAGTGTTTTGCCCGGTGCTCGGGTGGGTGGATTTCGACCCGACCAACAACGTGCAGCCAGCGCTGGAACACATCACCTTGGCCTGGGGCCGGGATTTTTCCGATGTATCGCCGTTGCGCGGGGTGATTCTGGGAGGGGGTAATCATGACCCGGAAGTCCGCGTCACCGTAATGCCACTGGAGTGACCACGATCCACTGCAGGAGCGAGCCTGCTCGCGATAGCGGTGCATCAGTCCCCAAGCGTGCCGCCGTCATCGCGAGCAGGCTCGCTCCCACAAGGGAATGGGCAAGTCAGTTCTGGAGGGGGCATTTCAGATGGGACTGTGAGGGTCAGCAAAGAGACTGCTGACCCTGGACACAGATCCGGTGGGCCTGATCAGATCATCGGGCCCTGAGGGTCTCAGGCGTCGGGCGCCTGATCTTTCGGTGTTTCAACTGCGTCTTCTGCGGCCACTTCACCTTCTGCATCCGGGTTCAGTGCGGCGGCTTCTTCTTCAGCTGTAGCTTTCTTGCGCTGAAGCTTTTCCTCTTTCTTCTGCTCCTTGGCCAAGTCTCTCTGACGTTTGGCGAAGGAATAATTGGGTTTAGCCATGGGCGATCCTCTGGGGTCGAAGGTGAGGTTGAGCGGCGCGTATTCTGCCCTGTATCGATGCCCAGCCGTTAGCTGGGTTTTTGCTCGATCCACTTTGGCACCACTGTCGGCTGCCAGGCATCGAGTTCATCAAGCAGGGTTTGCGGCGATTCGCTCACTTGCAGCATGTCACGGTGCGGTTCGCGAACGAAGCCTTCGCCGACGATATGATCGAGAAAAGACGTCAATTTGCTATAGAAACCGTTCACTTCCAGCAGCCCCAGTGGTTTTCCGTGGTAGCCGAGCTGGCCCCAGGTCCAGACTTCGAACAGTTCTTCCAGCGTGCCCAGGCCGCCGGGCAGGGCGATAAAGGCGTCACTGAGTTCGGCCATTCGCGCCTTGCGTGCGTGCATGCCGTCGACCACTTCCAGACGAGTCAGGCCGCTGTGGCCGATTTCCTTGTCCTTGAGGCTTTGCGGGATGATCCCGATCACTTCACCGCCGGCCGCCAGCGCAGCATCGGCGACGATGCCCATCAGTCCGACCGCGCCGCCGCCATAAATTAGGGTCAGCTTACGCTCGGCCAATGCTCGCCCCAAGGCGACAGCCGCTTCACGATAAGCCGGGTTGGTGCCAGTGCTGGCACCGCAAAATACACAAACGGACGCTAAAGACATGCCTTACTCCATGGTCAGGATGGCCACAGAGTAAAGGCAGGCACGCGGCGTTCCAAGGTCTACACTTCGCTTTCAGGTGTTCCACAGGTTCCGCTGGCGCCACAGGCGTAGGCGGCGAGCAAACTGCGCAACAGGCTGTTAAGGGACATGACTGACGCTCCAGATGGGTGAGGACGCGCTGATGATAGGGCCGTCCCAGACGTCTGGCTGGTAGATTGTTTCGATAGGTGTCATAGCTCTAAAGTTGTATACAATTTTTGATTCAGGTCATAGGAACTTGCGAAGTTTTCAGGCAGTCTTCTGTCCACTCGCACTTTTATTAACCCTGCCTTGGAGATTCACCATGTTTGCCAAACTTGTTGCAGTATCCCTGCTGACTCTGGCCAGCAGCCAATTGATGGCTGCCGAGTGCAAGGTCACTGTCGACTCGACTGACCAGATGTCCTTCGATACCAAGGAAATCAGCATCGACAAGAGCTGCAAGACGTTCACCGTGGAGCTGAAACACTCCGGCAACCTGCCTAAAAACGTCATGGGCCATAACTGGGTGCTGAGTAAAGAAGCTGATATGCAGCCGATCGCCACCGCGGGTCTGGCCGCAGGCATCGAAAAGAACTACCTGCCGGAAGGTGACGCGCGCATCATCGCCCACACCAAAATCATCGGCGCCAAGGAAACCGACTCGGTGACCTTCGACGTGTCGAAGCTCGATGCTGCCGAGAAGTACGGCTTCTTCTGCTCGTTCCCTGGCCACATCTCGATGATGAAAGGCACTGTTGTGCTTAAGTAATCGAATCGAACGCATAAAAAAAGCGTCCACTTGGGACGCTTTTTTTTGTTTACTTATTGGCCAACGCAAATCCCGTCAACGCCAATCTCTGTAGGAGCTGTCGAGTGAAACGAGGCTGCGATCTTTTGATCTTGATCTTAAAAATCAAAGTCCAAAGATCGCAGCCTCGTTTCACTCGACAGCTCCTACAGGCTCCTACAGGCTCCTACAGGCGCCTACAGGCGCCTACAGGCGCCTATGGGGTGAAATCAAGGCGCAAACGGCATCACTCGCTTGTGATGAGTCTTTTTATACGTGTCACAAATGATCTTGAACGCTTCCTCACGCACTGGCTCGCCGTGCAAAAACGCGTCGATCTCGGCATAGGTCACGCCGTGGGACGCTTCATCCGGCTTGCCGGGCGAGAGGTCTTCAAGGTCCGCCGTCGGGATTTTTTCCACCAATGATTCCGGTGCGCCGAAGCTGCGGGCGATGTCCCGGACCTGGTTTTTCACCAGGCCGCTCAGCGGTGCCAGATCGCAGGCGCCATCACCGAACTTGGTGAAGAAACCCATCACCGCTTCCGCCGCGTGATCAGTGCCGATCACCAGGCCGTGGGCTGCGCCGGCGATGGTGTACTGGGCGACCATGCGCATCCGCGCCTTGGTGTTGCCGAGCACGAAATCCACCGAGACTGCGTGCTTGCCTTCGAAGGCTGCGACTTCACTGGCCAGGGATTTGACCGCCGGACCGATGTTCACGGTGTGGCGCTCGTCCGGGGCGATGAAATCCACCGAGGCCTGGGCGTCGTGTTCGTCGAACTGGGTTTCGTACGGCAGGCGCACGGCGATGAACTTGTAGCTGTCGTCACCGCTGCGCTCGCGAAGTTCGCGCATGGCACGCTGGGCCAGCAGGCCGGCGGTCAGGGAGTCGACGCCGCCGCTGATACCGAGCACCAGGGTCTTGAGCCCGGAATTGACCAGGCAATCCTGGATGAAGGTAATCCGCCGGGCGACTTCAGCCTCGAGGGCGGCCTGGTCAGCGAACGGCGGCTGGACCTTGAGCTGTTCAGCAATCTCACGCTGTTCGGCTTGCATGAATTCACTCCTTGCTTGATGTGCTGGAAATGGCAGCAGGTACTTTGAAAACGTGTCGCAAATAGGCGACGAAATTCGGGTCTTTGCAGTGAGTCTTGCCAGGCTCATCGGAAATCTTTGCCACGGGCTGGCCGTTGCAGGCGGCCATTTTAAGCACGATGCTCATCGGTTCGACACCCGGAATATCGCACGTCAGGTTGGTGCCGATACCGAAGCTGACATTGATCCGACCGCGCAACGCCCGAAAAATCTCCAGGGATTTTGGCAGCGTCAGGCTATCGGAGAACACCAGCGTCTTGCTCATCGGGTCGATGCCCAGTTTGTGATAGTGCGCGATGGCCTTTTCTGCCCAGAGCACCGGGTCCCCGGAATCATGGCGCAGGCCGTCAAACAGCTTGGCGAAATACAGGTCGAAATCGCTGAGAAAGGCATCGGTGGTGATGCAGTCGGTGAGGGCGATCCCCAAAAGGCCACGGTACTCGCGGACCCAGCAATCGAGGGCGGCAATCTGACTGTCGATCAACCGCGGGCCGAGTTGCTGATGGGCCATGATCCATTCGTGGGCCATGGTGCCCAACGGTTTCATGTCCAGCTCCCGTGAAAGGTGCACGTTGCTGGTGCCGACAAAACGCCCGGGGAAATCGTGCTTGAGCACGTTCACCACTTCTTCCTGCACGCGGTACGAGAAGCGACGACGAGTGCCGAAATCGGCTACCTGCAATTCGGACAATTCCTCCACGCTGGCGTTGGTGGTGAGCCAGTCGAACTTGCGGTAGAGCTGCTCGCGCGCCTGTTCCAGGACGACTTCACGGTAGCGATAGCGGTTGCGCACCTCGCTAACGATGGACAGCAGCGGCACTTCAAACAGAATCACGTGCAGCCATGGCCCGCGCAGGCGGATGAACAGCTCGCCGTTTTCGATACCGGTGTGGACGTAGCGCAGATTGAAGCGGAACAACCCGAGAAAGCGCAGGAAATCCGGCTTCATGAAGCTGATGCGCTCCATGAAACTCAACTGGTCGGCGCTCAGGCTCAACTCAGCGAGGCGCTCGATCTGGAAGCGGATTTCCGCCAGGTACGGGCGCAAATCTTCACTGTTGCGGCAACGAAACTCCCATTCGACTTCCACGTTCGGGTAGTTGTGCAGCACCGCCTGCATCATCGTCAGTTTGTAGAAGTCGGTGTCGAGCAGGTTCTGCACGATGCGATCGCCAAACACGCTCTCGCTCATAACGGGGTTCTCCGGCTGGCCGCGGCCTGTGGCAGCGACGTTGCAGCTGTTTCAATGAATGGGGCTAGTGGCGCATATCAACGGCAGGTACTGCCAGTGATTTTTTAAACCGCCACGGTTTACTGTGGGAGCGAGCCTGCTCGCGAAAGCGGTCTTTCAGTCACATCTATGTTGAATGTGCCGCCGTCTTCGCGAGCAGGCTCGCTCCCACAGGTATTGTGGTGTAACCCTAAATTTGTGCTGTCTCCGGGCTATCAATCTGCTCCAGCATCCACTTCACAAAATCGCGCACCTTCGGCACTTCCGCCGAGTGCTCCGGATACGCCAGGTAATAGGCGTCGGTGCTGGGCATCGCGTGCTGCCAGGGTATGACCAATTTGCCGTCGGCCAATTCCTCTTCCACCAGAAACCGCGGCAACAGCGCCACGCCGCAGCCGACCTGGGCGGCGCGGATGCACATATAAAAGGTTTCGAAACGCGGACCATGGTAGCTGTGTTCGGTGTGGTAGCCCTGACTGTCAAACCAGTCGTGCCAGGCCTGGGGTCGGGAAGCGTTTTGCAGCAGGACCAGGTCGGTGAGCTGCGTAGGATCGGTGAACGGCGTGTCCGGCAGGCTGCCCGGTGCGCAGACCGGCACCAGTTCTTCGCCGAACAGCTTCAGGCATTCGGTGCCGGGCCGAGAGCCCTGGCCGAAATAAAACGCCAGGTCGCTGCGACCTTGCAACAGATCGTCGGCTTCCTGTTCGCTGCACAAGTCGAGATGGATCGACGGATGGCGCAGGCGCCAGCCTTTCAAGCGTGGCACCAGCCAGCGCGCGCCGAAGGTCGGAGGCGTCGAGACGCGCAGGACTTCGGTTTCACCGCCGTAGGAGCGAAGGTAGTGGGTCGACATCTCGACCTGCGTGAGGATTTTTCTGACCTCCACCAGGTACAAGTCACCGGCCGGGGTCATTTGCAGGCGTCGGCGCACCCGGCGGAACAGCAGGTGCTGCAGCAATTCTTCGAGTTGCGCGACCTGTTTGCTGACAGCGCTCTGGGTCAGGTTCAGCTCTTCAGCCGCCCGGGTGAAGCTCAAATGCCGGGTGACGGCCTCAAAACACTGCAGCGCGGTGATCGACGGCAAGTAGCGTTTATTCAGCATTGGTTGTCCTTTTTTCTTGTTTCTTTCTACCAGCAGTTCGCAGCATGAATAAACGGAATGATATCTCTCTTAAAGGTCGTTTGTTGGGTAACGTCGGGAGCGCTAAAACTACAGGCCTCACCAGCCGAATCAATCCGGCTGCACGTTTTCTGTTTTTCGCTTGAGGAGTGACCCATGGTTGCCGCATTGCTTGATCGTCTTGGTGTGAACCCGGCCCTGTACCAGAACGGCAAAGTGCCGGTGCATTCGCCGATCGATGGCAGCCGGATCGCCGCCGTGAACTGGGAAGGCGCCGCTGAAGTCGAGCAGCACATCAGTCGTGCAGATCATGCGTTCGAATTGTGGCGCAAGGTCCCGGCCCCGCGCCGTGGCGAACTGGTCCGCCAACTGGGCGATATCCTGCGTGAATACAAGGCCGACCTCGGCGAGCTGGTGTCCTGGGAAGCCGGCAAGATCACTCAGGAAGGCCTGGGTGAAGTTCAGGAAATGATCGACATCTGTGATTTCGCCGTCGGCCTGTCCCGTCAGTTGTACGGTTTGACCATCGCTTCCGAGCGTCCGGGCCACCACATGCGCGAAACCTGGCACCCGCTGGGCGTCGTTGGCGTGATCAGCGCGTTCAACTTCCCGGTTGCGGTTTGGGCCTGGAACTCTGCGCTGGCGCTGGTCTGCGGCAACCCGGTGATCTGGAAGCCATCGGAAAAAACGCCCCTGACCGCACTGGCCTGCCAGGCACTGTTCGACCGTGTACTGAAGAATTTCAGCGATGCGCCGCCACACCTGAGCCAAGTCATCATCGGCGGTCGCGATGCCGGTGAAGCCCTGGTCGATGACCCGCGTGTCGCGCTGATCAGCGCCACCGGCAGCACCCGCATGGGCCGTGAAGTGGCGCCGAAAATCGCCGCACGTTTCGCTCGCAGCATTCTGGAACTGGGCGGCAACAACGCGATGATCCTCGGTCCAAGCGCCGACCTGGACATGGCCGTAAGAGCCATCCTGTTCAGCGCCGTCGGCACTGCCGGTCAGCGTTGCACCACGTTGCGTCGCCTGATTGCCCATGAATCGGTGAAAGAAGAAATCGTCACCCGCCTAAAAGCCGCGTACTCCAAAGTGCGCATCGGCAATCCACTGGAAGGCAATCTGATCGGTCCGTTGATCGATAAACACAGCTTCGAAAACATGCAGGACGCGCTTGAGCAGGCCTTGAGCGAAGGCGGCCGGGTGTTCGGCGGCAAGCGCCAACTGGAAGACAAATTCCCTAATGCTTATTACGTCTCGCCGGCCATCGTTGAAATGCCGGAGCAGAGCGACGTGGTCTGCAACGAAACCTTCGCGCCGATTTTGTACGTGGTCGGTTACAAGGATTTCGACGAAGCGTTGCGCCTGAACAACGCCGTGCCACAAGGCCTGTCGTCGTGCATCTTCACCACTGACGTGCGTGAAGCCGAACAGTTCATGTCGGCGGTGGGCAGCGACTGCGGCATCGCCAACGTCAACATCGGCCCGAGCGGCGCGGAAATCGGCGGGGCGTTTGGCGGTGAGAAAGAAACGGGCGGTGGTCGTGAGTCCGGTTCCGATGCATGGCGCGGCTACATGCGCCGTCAGACCAACACCGTGAACTACTCGCTGGAGTTGCCGTTGGCTCAGGGTATTACCTTCGATTAAACACAGTTCTTGAACCCATAAAGAACCCTGTGGGAGCGAGCTTGCTCGCGATGAGGGCCTGTCAGCCGACATCAATGTGGCTGACAGATAGCAATCGCGAGCAGGCTCGCTCCCACAATGAATGGTGTGTGTTGGTTAGGTTTCTGTTGGAGTCTGGCAATGCCGTTACGCGAAGAGTGTCTGTGGGAAAAACTGACGCCGCAAAGGCCTGACAACGCGGCGCTCAAGGGGGAGGTGACGGTGGATGTCTGCGTCATCGGCGCCGGTTTTACCGGTCTGTCGGCGGCGGTGCATCTGCTGGAAAAAGGCAAAAGCGTCTGTGTGCTGGAAGCCCATCGCGCCGGTCATGGCGGATCGGGGCGCAACGTCGGGCTGGTCAACGCCGGGATGTGGATTCCACCGGACGAGATCGAAGCCGGTTTTGGCGAAGCGGTCGGCAGTCAGCTCAATCGCATGCTCGGTGCGGCACCGTCCCTGGTGTTCAGCCTTGTGGACAAGTACAACATCGATTGCCAATTGCGCCGCGAAGGCACGCTGCACATGGCGCACAACGCCCGTGGCGAAGCGGACTTGCGCAGCCGTGAAGAACAATGGAAACGTCGCGGCGCGCCGGTGGAACTGCTGACCGGTCAAGCCTGCGAACAAGCAACGGGCACCAAAAAGATCGCCGCTGCGCTGCTCGATCGTCGAGCCGGCACGATCAACCCAATGGCTTACACGACGGGGCTGGCCAAAGCGGCCATCGGTCTGGGCGGTCAGTTGTTCGATCATTCCCCGGTAACCCGGCTCGAACGCCAGGGCCAGCGCTGGTCGGTACAAACCGCTCAGGGTTCGGTGCTTGCCGAGCAAGTCGTGATTGCCTCCAACGCCTACACCGAAGGTGACTGGACGGAATTGCGGCGTAACTTCTTCCCCGGCTATTACTATCAAGTGGCCTCGGTCCCACTGACCGAAGAGGCGGCGCAGCAAATTCTCCCCGGTGGCCAGGGTTCCTGGGACACCCGCCAGGTTCTCAGCAGTGTTCGTCGCGACAAGGACGGTCGTCTGCTGCTCGGCAGTCTCGGTAATGGCAATCAGAAACCAACCTGGTTTCTCAAAGCCTGGGCCGATCGGGTTCAGCAGCACTATTTCCCTTACCTCAAACCGGTGGAATGGGAGTGCACCTGGACCGGTTGCATTGCCTTTACCCCCGATCATTTGATGCGTTTGTTCGAGCCGGCGCCCGGTTTAGTGGCAGTCACCGGTTACAACGGCCGGGGCGTCACGACTGGCACTGTCGTCGGCAAAGCCTTTGCCGATTATCTGTGTCACGGGAATCCTCAGGCGCTGCCGATTCCCTTCGCGCCCATGCAGCCATTGGCGGGCGTGGGATTGCGCAGCTGCCTGTACGAGGCCGGATTCTCGCTGTATCACGCAGGCCAGTGCTTGCGGATCGTTATTTGATTGTTGAAATTTGTTGCTGAAAGCGGCGCTTTTTCGCGCAGCGGCTAGCCTGTAAAAGGTGCGGGTTGTAGCAGTTCCGCACCAGCAGTGTGCACTTCGGTGACGCACGTTGTTACAGGCTGGTTGCACGTCGTTTGGCGCTGCGGTTGCAATGATGGCGCGCTCGGGTTGCGCCTTTAAAAATAAATGGTTTCACCTTCCGCGGTTTAGACGGTTGCACGCCCAATGAAAATGGGATCGAAACAGTCGAAATAACAATAAAGCAGCGACTTTTTTCAGAATAAAAAACCGATGGCACGGCCCTTGCTCTGAGCATTCAGGAAGTCGCAGTGCCAACTAAAAAAAACCCTTGGAGCACCACCTCATGTCCCAGACGTTTTACAAAAAAGGCTTTTTGGCCCTCGCAGTGGCAACTGCGTTGGGTGTTTCTGCGTTTGCACAGGCTGATGTGAAAATCGGTGTGGCGGGACCGATGACAGGCGCCAACGCGGCATTTGGCGAGCAGTACATGAAGGGTGCACAGGCTGCGGCCGATGCGGTCAACGCAGCGGGCGGCGTAAACGGGGAAAAAATCGTACTGGTCAAAGGCGATGACGCCTGCGAACCGAAACAGGCTGTGACGGTCGCCAAGGACCTGACCAACCAGAAAGTCGCTGGGGTAGTCGGTCACTTCTGCTCCTCCTCGACCATCCCGGCTTCGGAGATCTACGACGAAGCGGGCATCATCGCGATCACTCCAGGTTCCACCAACCCGGCCGTTACCGAGCGTGGCCTGAGCGCCATGTTCCGTATGTGCGGGCGTGACGACCAGCAAGGCATCGTGGCCGGTGATTACATCGTCGATGTGCTCAAGGGCAAAAAAGTCGTTGTCCTGCATGACAAGGACACCTACGGCCAAGGCCTGGCGGACGCTACCAAGGCCCAGCTGGAAAAACGCGGCGTGAAGCCGGTGCTGTACGAAGGCCTGACTCGTGGTGAAAAAGACTTCAGCACCATCGTGACCAAAATCCGCGGCGCTGGTGCCGACGTCGTCTATTTCGGTGGTCTGCACCCGGAAGCCGGTCCTCTGGTTCGTCAACTTCGTGAACAAGGCCTCAAAGACGTCAAGTTCATGTCCGATGATGGCATCGTGACCGATGAACTGGTGACCACTGCTGGCGGTCCGCAATTCGTCGACGGCGTGCTGATGACTTTCGGCGCCGACCCACGACTGCTGCCAGACAGCAAGACCGTAGTGGACGAGTTCCGCAAGAAAGGCACCGAGCCTGAAGGCTACACCCTGTACGCCTACGCTTCGGTTCAGACCCTGGCCGCTGCTTTCAATGGTGCCAAGTCCAACAAGGGCGAAGAGGCTGCCGCGTGGCTGAAGAAGAACCCGGTCAAAACCGTGATGGGCGAGAAGACCTGGGACGCCAAGGGCGACCTGAAAGTCTCCGACTACGTGGTTTACCAGTGGGACAAGGACGGCAAATACCACCAGCTGGAAAAACAGAAGTGATATGAACTGCTGATGGCTCGGCCCCTTGTGCGCCGGGCCATCAATCAACATGTCCGTGCAGTACCTGTCTTTTCTCGTAGAGCTGCACACAACCGTGTTGCGCCGGTGGCTGAACCCCGGTCCGTCGCATCCGGCTTCTGTGCAGTCTCTCAAATGCGTGAGATTGCGTTATGGATGGTATTTTCCTGCAGCAACTGGTCAACGGCCTGACCCTCGGGTCGGTCTATGGCCTGATCGCCATCGGCTACACAATGGTCTATGGCATCATCGGCATGATCAACTTCGCCCACGGCGAGGTTTACATGATCTCTGCTTACCTCGCGGCGATCAGTCTGGCTCTGCTGGCATACTTCGGTATTGAATCCTTCCCACTGCTGATGCTTGGCACACTGATCTTCACCATCATCGTCACGGCGGTGTATGGCTGGGTCATCGAACGGGTTGCCTATAAACCCCTGCGTAACTCCACCCGACTGGCACCGCTGATCAGCGCCATCGGCATTTCGCTGATCCTGCAAAACTATGCACAGATCGCCCAGGGCGCGAAGCAACAAGGTGTTCCCACCTTGCTCACGGGGGCCTGGCGCGTCGAAATCGGTACAGGTTTTGTGCAGTTGACCTACACCAAGATCTTCATTCTGGTCGCAGCGTTTGCCGGGATGGCCCTGCTGACCTACATCATCAAGTACACCAAGCTCGGCCGCATGTGCCGCGCCACTCAGCAAGATCGCAAGATGGCCTCGATTCTGGGGATCAACACCGATCGGGTGATTTCCTACGTGTTCATCATCGGTGCAGCGATGGCGGCCCTGGCCGGCGTGCTGATCACCATGAACTACGGCACATTCGACTTCTACGCGGGCTTCATCATTGGGATCAAAGCGTTCACCGCAGCGGTACTCGGCGGAATCGGCTCATTACCTGGTGCCATGCTCGGCGGGATCATTCTGGGGATTTCCGAATCGCTGTTCTCTGGTCTGGTGAACTCGGACTACAAAGACGTTTTCAGCTTCTCGCTGCTCGTTCTCGTTCTGGTCTTTCGGCCCCAAGGCCTGCTCGGCCGTCCTCTTGTGTCGAAGGTGTAAGCGATGTCTTCAACCACTAAAAAAACCATTGATCTCAAAAGAAGCCTGGTTGACGCGATTCTTGCCGGCCTTGTCGCCCTGATTGTGTTCGGCCCGATTGTCGGCGTGGTCCTCGACGGCTACGGCTTCAACCTGGAAACGACCCGGGTGGCATGGATTGTCGCCATCGTCATGGCCGGCCGCTTCGCCTTGAGCCTGTTCCTGCAAACTCCCAAGGGCCTGAGAATTCTTGAAGGCTTTGAAAGCACCGGCTCCGGGGTTCATGTACTGCCGCCTGATTACAAAACCCGGTTGCGCTGGATCATCCCGCTGGTAATTGTGATTGCCGTGGTGTTCCCGTTTTTCTCCAACTCCTACCTGCTGGGCGTGGTCATCCTCGGGCTGATTTACGTACTGCTGGGCCTGGGGCTGAACATCGTGGTCGGCCTGGCCGGTCTGCTCGACCTGGGTTACGTGGCGTTCTACGCCATCGGTGCCTACGGCCTGGCGCTCGGTTACCAATACCTCGGTCTGGGCTTCTGGACGGTGCTGCCGCTGGCGGCGATCACCGCGGGCCTTGCCGGTTGCATCCTCGGTTTTCCGGTGCTGCGCCTGCACGGTGACTACCTGGCGATCGTGACTCTGGGCTTCGGTGAAATCATCCGCTTGATCCTCAATAACTGGCTGTCCCTGACTGGCGGCCCGAATGGCATGGCGGCTCCATTGCCAACGTTCTTCGGCCTCGAGTTCGGTAAACGGGCGAAGGAGGGTGGGGTTCCGTTCCATGAGTTTTTCGGTATCGCCTATAACCCGGACGTGAAGTACTACTTCATCTACGCGGTGTTGTTCCTGGTGGTACTGGCCGTGCTGTACATCAAGCATCGTCTGGTCAAGATGCCGGTTGGTCGCGCCTGGGAAGCCTTGCGTGAAGACGAAATCGCTTGCCGCTCCATGGGCCTGAACCACGTACTGGTCAAGCTTTCGGCGTTCACCATCGGTGCCTCGACGGCCGGTCTGGCTGGCGTGTTCTTCGCCACCTATCAAGGTTTCGTCAACCCGACCTCGTTCACCTTCTTCGAATCGGCATTGATCCTCGCCATCGTGGTACTCGGCGGGATGGGCTCGACCATCGGTGTGGTGATTGCGGCTTTCGTGCTGACCGTCGCCCCGGAACTGCTGCGGGGGTTCGCGGAATACCGCGTGCTGCTGTTCGGCATCCTGATGGTGTTGATGATGATCTGGCGACCGCGCGGCCTGATTCGGATCAGCCGTACCGGTGTGACCCCGCGTAAAGGAGTAGCGCCATGAGCGAAGTCGTACTTTCGGTCGAGAAGCTGATGATGCACTTCGGCGGCATCAAGGCGTTGAACGATGTCAGCCTGAAGGTCAAGCGCAACTCGATCTTCGCCCTGATCGGCCCCAACGGCGCTGGCAAGACCACCGTGTTCAACTGCCTGACCGGGTTCTACAAGGCCTCGGGCGGCAAGATCGAACTCAACATCCGCGGCGAGCAGACCAACGTCATCAAGCTGCTGGGCGAATCGTTCAAACCGGTCGATTTCGTTTCGCCGAAATCCTTCGCCAGTCGGATGTTCTACAAGATGTTCGGCGGCACCCACCTGGTGAACCGGGCCGGCCTGGCGCGGACGTTCCAGAACATTCGCCTGTTCAAGGAAATGTCGGTGCTGGAAAACCTGCTGGTCGCCCAGCACATGTGGGTCAACCGCAACCTGCTGGCCGGCATTCTCAACACCAAGGGGTATCGCAAGGCCGAAAGCGATGCGCTGGACCATGCGTTCTACTGGCTGGAAGTGGTGGATCTGGTGGACTGCGCCAACCGTCTGGCCGGTGAATTGTCCTACGGTCAGCAACGTCGTCTGGAAATCGCCCGGGCCATGTGCACCCGGCCGCAGATCATCTGTCTCGACGAACCGGCCGCCGGCCTCAACCCTCAGGAAACCGAAGCGCTGAGCGCGATGATCCGGCTGCTGCGCGACGAGCACGATCTGACCGTGGTGCTGATCGAACACGACATGGGCATGGTAATGAGCATTTCCGACCACATCGTGGTGCTGGACCACGGCATCGTCATCGCCGAGGGCGGGCCTGATGCGATTCGTAACGATCCGAAAGTGATTGCGGCCTATCTGGGCGCCGATGAAGAGGAAGTGGTGCTATGAGCCAACCCATCCTCGAACTGAAGGATCTGGATGTGTTTTACGGGCCGATCCAGGCTCTGAAGAATGTCTCGCTGCACATCAATGAAGGTGAAACGGTCAGCCTGATCGGCTCCAACGGCGCCGGCAAGTCGACCCTGCTGATGTCGATTTTTGGTCAACCGCGGGCGGCGGACGGGCAGATCATTTATCAGGGTGTGGATATCACCCACAAGTCGTCCCACTACATCGCGTCCAACGGCATCGCTCAATCGCCGGAAGGTCGGCGGGTGTTCCCTGACATGACTGTCGAGGAAAACCTGCAAATGGGCACCATTCCTATCGGTGACAAGTACGCCAAGGAAGACATGCAACGCATGTTCGAGTTGTTCCCGCGACTCGAAGAGCGGCGCAATCAGCGGGCGATGACCATGTCCGGCGGCGAGCAGCAAATGCTCGCCATCGCACGAGCGTTGATGAGCCGGCCGAAACTGCTGTTGCTCGATGAGCCGAGCCTGGGTCTGGCGCCGATTGTGGTGAAACAGATCTTCGCGACCCTGCGGGAGCTGGCGAAAACCGGCATGACCATCTTCCTGGTGGAGCAGAACGCCAACCACGCCCTCAAACTGTCCGATCGGGCGTACGTGATGGTCAACGGTGAGATCCGCCTCACGGGCACCGGCAAGGAGCTGCTGGTTAACGAGGAAGTGCGCAACGCCTATCTCGGCGGGCACTGAGTTCGCTGTTGTAATACCAAGCCCCGGCGCGCTATCGCCGGGGCTTTTTTACACCTTCAAAACATCACAAATCAATGTGGGAGTGAGCCTGCTCGCGATAGCGGTGGATCAGTCACTTCAACGTTGACTGACCTATCGCTATCGCGAGCAGGCTCACTCCCACAGGTGTCTCTGTGTGCTTTCCGCAAATTGTGGAAAACAATATTCACAAGCTCTGAAACCGCGACATAAAGCCGCTGCAAATAGTTGTTTTGTCACGGTTTTGACTTGTCCCCGTTTGCTGTGGAGCTGGCTGTGAATAACGTGGGAGTAGCTGGCTGAAAGCCTTTGAAACCGTGGCTTGCAGAGTTGTGGTTGTTTTTTGATCAGGGGTTTTTACGCGGCGTCGAGCGGGCTTTGTCAACCTTTTTGTTGGTGATGAAAACGGGCTGAAACCGGGCCAGGCTGCCTGTGGATAAGTCTGTGGTTAAACTCTGGAAAGACTCGGCTGAAGGCCGTAGTTACTGGCTTGGCGCCATCGTCGGTATGACCGGTCAATCGTGCAAAATGCCATGGGCTACACACCGCGCGTTCCACGGTCAAGCAAATAAATTTCCAATTTGCCCGCAAAGCCTTGTGCACAGCGGCTTTCAGCTTTTTCACTTGCCCCCGGAAACTGTGGACCGGCCTGTGGATAAGGTGCGCGCACATGGCTGGAAGCCACGGCCGGTAAGGCGCTGCGACGTTTGATCGTTTTTTGTACAGCTTCTGCGGTAGTTGCTGCTGTGGGCAAGGCCGGGCATGCTGGCTGCTGATTTTCTATTCCCGTGGCTGCCGATCAGCCGAAGCAAGGAGAACACGATGTCCAACACCCTGTTTATTACCGGCGCGACCTCCGGTTTTGGTGAAGCCTGCGCCCGTCGTTTTGCCGAAGCCGGCTGGAAACTGGTGCTGACCGGCCGTCGTGAAGAGCGCCTCAATGCGTTGTGCGCCGAGTTGTCGAAGCAGACCGAGGTCCATGGCCTGGTGCTCGACGTGCGTGATCGCAAGGCCATGGAGGAGGCGATTGCCAACCTGCCGCCGTCCTTCGCCAAACTGCGCGGGCTGATCAACAACGCTGGCCTGGCCCTGGGCGTTGACCCGGCGCCCAAGTGCGACCTCGACGACTGGGACACCATGGTCGACACCAACATCAAAGGCCTGATGTACAGCACTCGTCTGTTGTTGCCCCGCCTGATTGCTCACGGTCGCGGTGCCAGCATCGTCAACCTTGGCTCCATCGCCGGCAACTATCCGTACCCGGGCAGCCATGTGTATGGCGCGAGCAAGGCATTCGTCAAACAGTTCTCCCTGAACCTGCGCTGCGACCTGCAAGGTACGGGCGTGCGGGTCAGCAACATCGAACCGGGCCTGTGCGAAAGCGAGTTTTCGCTGGTGCGTTTCGCCGGTGACCAGGAGCGCTACAACGCGACTTACGCAGGTGCCGAGCCGATCCAGCCGCAAGACATCGCCGACACCATTTTCTGGGTGCTCAATGCCCCGGCTCACATCAACATCAACAGCCTTGAGCTGATGCCGGTGAGCCAGACGTGGAGCGGGTTTGCGATTGAGCGTAATGCCAAGGCGTAAGACCGCGTAACGGCCAATCGCGAGCAGGCTCACTCCCACAGGGAACGCATTTTGAACCCACAGGGAACGCATTCCAGTGTGAGAGCGGGCTTGCTCGCGAAGAGGCCGGCACAGGCAAAACAACACATAAGCTAGACTCCTCGTCCAATAACCCCACCGCACCCCGCGGTTTCAAGGTTTTCAGAGGAGGTTATGTGAGTAACCGAGGTGAGCAGTCGCTGCTCAAACAATCGACCCTCCTGATGCTCGCCGTGGCGATTGCCGGGATCGTCACCGGTTTTGTTTCGGGTGCCCAATCCATCCTGTTCGATGGCTTTTTTTCGTTGATCGCGACCTTTATCAAAGTCCTGATGCTGATCACCGCCAAGCTGATCGCCAAGGAAAGCAACCAGCGTTTCCAGTTCGGCTTCTGGCACCTGGAGCCGATGGTGCTGCTGATCGAAGGCAGCTTTCTGTTCTTGATTGCGATCTATGCCTTTCTCAACGGTGTGTTCGGCATCATCAACGGCGGACGCGAGATTGAACTTGGACTGGTGATCATCTACGCGGCGGTGTTTACCGTTGTCGAGTTCGCGTATTTCTTCTACATCCGCCACCGTAATCGGCGGCTCAAATCAACGCTGATCCAGTTCGACAACATCAGCTGGCTGGTGGACGCGATGCTATCGGTGGGCTTGCTGGTGAGTTTTCTCGCCGCGCTGCTGCTCAAGGCGCAGGGTTATGGCCAGTGGGCGGTGTACGTCGACCCGCTGATCCTGATTCTTTTGGCCCTGAGCATGCTTGCACCGGCCTTCAAAATCCTCGGCCCGGCCTTGCGCGACGTGCTGGGGATTGCGCCGGATCAACTGGACGACAAGGTGCGCCAGGTGATGGACGCGGCGAAACTTGAGCATGGCTTCGACGACTACGTTTCCTACGTGCAGAAGCACGGACGTGCCCGTTTTATCGAGATTCATGTGGTATTGCCGGTGGAGTATCCGCTGAAGAGCGTGGGGCAGCTGGACAGCCTGCGGGAAGAGATTTCCACGAAGCTCGGCAAGCCGGATGCGGCGCGATGGCTGACCATCAGCTTTACCGGTGATCGAAAATGGATTGCGTGATCAGCCTGTGACCTCTTTGAGGTCCTTCGCGAGCAGTCAACCGAGATAGTCGACCAAGCTGCGATAACAAGTCGCCAAGTGATAAGGCGTGGTCGACGGCATGTCCTGTCGGCTCACGTCACCGTTCTGATCCCTGCACTCATACCAGCCGCCCGAATGCAGGAAACGCTGCTGCAACGCCCGCAGTTGGCGCAGTACCGCGTCCTCGCTATCGGGTCGCAAGGTCAGCGCCCGCAGGTATTCGGCTTGAGCCCAGATTCGTTGGGTGGCGTCTTTCGTAGGGCCACCCGGTTTGAGCATCGCCCGAACAGCACCGGTTTGTGGATCGACGCCCCGTTGTTCAGTGAACGCGAACGCGCGTTCCAGTGAAGAGTGCAGTGCCGAGCCGCGCAGCAACGGCGACGATTCCAGGAGGAAATACCATTCGAACTGATGCCCTGGTTCAAACCAGTTATCCACAGCCTCCAACGGCTGTTCCATCAACACACCGTGTTGCGGATCGATAAAGCGTTGCTGCAGGGCTGTGCATAACTCGATCAGCGCGCCTTGCACGGCAACGTCTTCGCGCACCGACAGCGTGGCGAGGAAGGCTTCAGCCAGGTGCATCAGGGGATTTTGCAGTGGGCCGGATTTTAGCGAGGACCAGTCACGGTCAAGGCTGGCTTCATACAGGCCGTCGCCCGTGGCAAAGCGCTGCGCGACCACTTCCAATGCGGCGTTGAGCACCGATTCCACCCGCGGCTCGCGGACTTTGTCCCAATAATGGGCGCAAGCGAACAGGATGAAGGCGTGGGTGTAGAGGTCTTTGCGCTGATCCAGCGGCGCACCTTGCGGATCGACGCTGTAGAACCAGCCGCCATGCTCGGCATCGTGGAAATACTGCTGCAAGGAGCGGAACAGCGCTGCGGCGCGCTCTTCGGCGGCCGGTACCTGGCCGATCAGGCTGGAAAACAGATAGAGCTGACGCGCGCAGGCCATGGCCCGGTAGCGTTGGGGCTGCAAGGGTTGATGCTCGGCGTCCAGCGCTTCATAGGGCAGCGCCATGTCGGCATTCCAGCCGGGCCCTTGCCAGAGCGGCACGATCACGTCCAAAAAGTGCTGTTGCACCGAGGCAAACAGAGCGGTCAATTCAGGCTGGGAGGCGGAGCGGGAAACAGGCGGCATTGGCTGGCGTCGTCACGGCAGGGTTGATTGCGCGACATGTTATCAGAGTGAACGCATCGATCGTTCCCATGCTCTGCGTGGGAATGCAGCCCGGGACGCTCCGCGTCCCTTTCGAAGCGGACGCGGAGCGTCCAATGAGGCATTCCCACGCGGAGCGTGGGAACGATCATGGTCGGCTAGCCCGCCAGCAACCACACGCCAGTCGCCGCCGAAGCCGCTCCCGCCAACCGAACCAACGGCGCCGCCGCTTGCGGCAACACCCGCACTACGGCGTAACCCAATCCATGCAACGCAGCCGTCGCTGCTACAAAACCCGCCGCGTACGGCCAAGGGCTCGACATCTGCGGCAACTCCAGTCCGTGCGCCACCCCATGGAACAGCGCAAACAAAGCGGTTGCCGCAACGGCGAGGCTCAACGGCGGACGCACGGCCAAAGCCACCGCCAGACCCAGCGCCAGCACCGACGCCGCAATGCCGCTCTCAAGTGCTGGCAGGTTCAGACCTTCAAACCCCAGCAACCCGCCGATCAGCATGATGCCGACGAACGTGCATGGCAGCGCCCAGCGTGCAGCGCCTTTCTGTTGTGCCGCCCACAAACCGACTGCAAGCATCGCCAACAAGTGGTCGAGGCCGCCGATCGGGTGGCTGATCCCGGCGATCAAACCATTATCGTCATGCCCCGGGTGGGCGAAGGCGATGGCTGGGGCCAGCAGCAGGGCCATGGCGCCCAGAATGCGTTTAAGTGTCATGGATAAGCTTCCTTGTTGATAAAAGTTGATCGTGTTCACGCCGCTATCAGCAGGCCCTGGCGTTCGATGAAGGCGATGATTTCTTCCAGGCCGAGTCCGGTTTTCTGGTTGCTGAAAACGAACGGTTTGCCGTTGCGCATGCGTTTGGTATCGCTGTCCATCAGCTCCAGCGACGCACCCACCAAGGGCGCGAGGTCGATTTTGTTGATCACCAGCAGATCCGATTTGCAGATCCCTGGCCCACCCTTGCGCGGCAGCTTGTCGCCGGCCGAGACGTCGATCACGTAGATGGTCAGGTCGGACAGTTCCGGGCTGAAGGTGGCGGACAGGTTGTCACCACCGGACTCCACAAGGATCAGGTCAAGCCCCGGAAAGCGGCGGTTCAATTGGTCCACGGCTTCGAGGTTGATCGAGGCGTCTTCGCGAATCGCCGTGTGCGGGCAGCCGCCGGTTTCCACGCCGATGATTCGCTCCGGCGCCAGGGCTTCGTTGCGCACCAGGAAGTCGGCGTCTTCGCGGGTGTAGATGTCGTTGGTGACCACCGCCAGGTTGTAGCGGTCGCGCAGCGCCAGGCACAGGGCCAACGTCAAAGCGGTTTTGCCGGAACCGACCGGGCCGCCGATGCCGACGCGCAGAGGTTGTGTGTTCATGTGCTTCTCCAAAATAACAGGGCCAAAATTACAGGCCCTAGGAACGGAATAGACGACTGTACTGGCGCTCATGGGCCATGCACGCCAGGGACAGGCCGAAAGCAGCGCTGCCACAGTGTTCGGGGTTGATTCGGGTGGCGTTCTGCTGAGCCTCTTGCAGCAGCGGCAGCAATTGGCTGGTCAGGCGTTGCGCGGCTTGCTGACCCAGCGGCAGGGTTTTCATCAGTACTGCCAGTTGGTTTTCCATCCAGCTCCAGAGCCATGCGGCCAAGGCATCTTGCGGACTGATATTCCAGGCGCGAGCGGCCAGTGCCCAGCCGAGGGCCAGGTGCGGCTCGGGACGTTGTTCGAGAAAAGCACGGGCGGGCGCATCGAGTTCTGGCAAACCCTTGAGCAGTTGCTGCAACGAATAACCCATCTGCCGACTTTCCTGATGCAGCTCGCGGGTTTCCCGGCTGGCGCGATGTTCTTCGCAGCGTTGCAGCAGTTCACCCCAGTTTTCTTCTGCTGCGGCCACGCAATGGGCGAGCAGCAACGGCGCTTCGAAACGCGCCAGGTTCAGCAGTAACTGATCGCTGATCCAGCGACGTGCGCTGTCAGGATCATTCACTCGGCCGTTATCCACCGCCATTTCCAGACCTTGGGAATAGCTGTAACCGCCAATCGGCAACTGCGGACTGGCCAGGCGCAACAACGCCCAGGCTGGGTTCATAGCCGCACGCCGAACTGATGCAATTTCGGCGGGTAGTTGAAGTCTTCATCGCCGTGACGGGAATGGTGGTGGCCGCCGCCATAAGCACCGTGTTCCGGCTGGAACGGCGCTTCGATGTTCTCGACCTTGGCATCAAGCAGTTCAAGCATGGCCTTGAGCACATAGTCGTCGAGTAGGCGCAACCAGCCGTCACCGACTTGCAGGGCGACATGGCGATTACCGAGGTGATAGGCGGCGCGAGTCAGTTCGAAAGCATTGGCGCAGGTGACGTGCAGCAGCTGTTCGGCTCGGGCGCAGACGCGCACGATGCGTCCGTCTTCGGCTTGCAGGCACTCGCCGTCATGCAGCGGCGGCTGACCGCGCTCCAAAAACAGCCCGACGTCTTCACCCTCGGCACTGAAACAGCGCAAACGGCTTTTGCTCCGGGCTTCGAAGTTCAGGTGCAACTCGGCGGCCCAGACGGGTTGAGGGTCGATTCTGCGATGAATCACCAGCATCGGAAGGCTTCCAGCAATGGACAATGCTTAGGCTAGAGCAAGGGGCTTGCCAATCGGGTGATGCGTAGGAAATGCCTGTCGGAGCTCAGTGGATGTTTCAGAATTTTGGATCATGTTGGTGCATGCGGGGTTTTCGCGCACCAATGTGGGAGCGAGCCTGCTCGCGATGGCGGAGTATCAGTCACATCAAGTGTTGACTGTTGCGACGCTATCGCGAGCAGGCTCACTCCCACAGGGGGGTATTTACTCGGTGCTGCCGAGGCCTTGCCAGTGTTTGAGGCCGATAAAGATAAAGCGCAACTGCTGGGTGATTTTTGCCTGCGGGGTCAGATGTTCGGGCAGCGCCTCGGCAGGCGGATCAATGATGTCCGGCAAGGTCGCGAACACGCTTTTGACAATCAGGTCAGCCATGACACTCAGGCCGGCGAGGTCCAGGTGTTGCAGCTTCGGCATCAAGGACAAGTCGGCCGCCAGGTCCGAGCTGATGTCTTCACGCAATCGGCCAATGGCCTGGCGCACGGGCAGCGAACCGCCGTACTGCTCGCGAGCGAGGAACAGGAACTGCGAGCGATTGGCGCTGACCACGTCGAGAAAGATCCGCACCGAGGCGTCGATGATGCCGCCCATGACGAACTCGTTGTGGCGCACCAGGCGAATGGTTTCGCGGAAGGTCTGGCCGACTTCACTTACCAGCACCAGGCCCAGTTCATCCATATCGGCAAAATGCCGGTAGAAACCGGTGGGCACGATGCCGGCGGTTCTGGCGACTTCGCGCAGGCTCAGGCTGCCGAATCCTCGGCCGCATTCCATCAAGTGGCGGGCAGCGTCCATCAGGGCGTTGCGGGTCTGTTGTTTCTGTTCGGCGCGGGGCAGCATCGCAAGGGTGTTTTCTGGATAAGACAGCGGCGCACTCTAGCAAATCGGCTTTGCCGGCGTCGAATGACTATCAGGGAATCAAGCGGGGAAGTGAGGCCTCTATAACGTCAAAAGCCCAATCCGGGGATTGGGCTTTTTTTCAGGGCCGCCATGGGCTCAGCTCAAGGCGCTGTTGCGTTCGATGACACGGTCACCACCACCTTCGGCCAGGGTCTGACCTTGTGGAGTGCGGTCGGAACCGTCAGCCGCCAGGGTCTGGCCTTGTGGAGTGCGATCGGAACCGTCAGCAGCAAGGGTTTGACCTTGTGGAGTGCGATCGGAACCGTCAGCAGCCAGGGTCTGACCTTGTGGAGTACGATCGGAACCGTCAGCAGCGAGGGTTTGGCCTTGTGGGGTACGGTCGGAACCATCAGCAGCCAGGGTCTGGCCTTGTGGAGTGCGGTCCGAGCCATCCTGGGTGATCAGGCCTTTTTCTTTCAGGCGATCATTGCCACCTTCGGCAACGGTTTGGCTGAACACCGAGTGGGTGGATTTGACTTGTGGGGTTGCTTGGTCAGCCGCTGGCAGGGCGAAAGCAGTGCTGGCCAGCATCGAGAGGGTAAGGCTAAGCAATAATTGGCGTTTCATGATCGGGTGCTCCGTAGGAGGGCGGTAAAGTGGGTACGAGGGCAATGCTACTCTCGATAAGTCGATACAAAAGTTCATAAACGCAATGGTAATAATCAACGGAATTGATTGTTCCGTGAGACAGCTCTAAATCGGGCGTTTCCGGCGGATGTTTTTGCGCTGGGATGGGTATTTTCAACTCACTTGCGCATTGCAAAAGTGCGGGGCCGGTAACGCTGGACTCGGGGCGCATCCTCTCGCCGACCGATTATTTGAACGTTAAGCGGAATTTCGGTTAAACCTGCGCACCATTTCCAAGTCCTAAACTCAACGGCAGGCCGGTTCTGGCCTAACGTTTCAAACGTGCGTCGCAGTCAGGGCGCTCAGTCGTATCAGGAGCCCTGTGCAATGACGCGCACTCGTAAAGCATTTATCTGGACCCTCGCCAGCCTTGTTGTCCTGCTGGCTGCATTGGTTGTGATCATTGCGTTCTTCGATTGGAACCGGATCAAACCATCGCTTAACGCCAAGGTTTCCGAAGAGCTGCACCGCCCGTTCGCCATCAACGGCAACCTGGCGGTGATCTGGCAGCGTGAGCCCGAGGAGGGAGGCTGGCGCGCCTGGGTGCCGTGGCCGCATGTCGTGGCGCAAGACTTGAGCCTGGGCAACCCGGACTGGTCGAAGAAACCGCAGATGGTCACCCTCAAACGCGTCGAGCTGCGCATCTCGCCCCTGGCCTTGCTGGCGCAGCGCCTGGTCATTCCGCGCATTGACCTGACCGAACCGAATGCCGACCTCCAGCGCCTGGCCGACGGTCGTGCTAACTGGACCTTCAAGTTCGACCCCAAGGACCCGAACGCCGAGCCTTCAAACTGGGTGGTGGACATCGGTGCGATCGGCTTCGACAAAGGCCATGTCATCCTCGACGACCAGAACCTCAAGACTCAGCTCGACTTGATCATCGACCCGCTGGGTAAACCGATTCCGTTCAGTGACATCGTCGGTGACAAAGCCGCGAAAACCGCCGCGGAAAAGGGCGCCGCGCCGCAGGATTACGCGTTCGCGCTGAAGGTCAAAGGTCAGTACCACGGCCAGACACTCGCGGGCGAAGGCAAGGTCGGCGGCTTGCTGGCGTTGCAGGATGCGTCCAGACCGCTCCCGCTTCAGGCACAGGTGAAAATCGCTGACACCCGCGTGGAACTGGCGGGCACCCTCACCGATCCACTGAACCTCGGCGCCCTGGATTTGCGCCTGAAACTGGCGGGTACCAGCCTGGGCAATCTCTACCCGCTGATCGGCGTAACCCTGCCGGACACACCGCCGTACGAAACTGACGGGCACTTGATCGCCAAGTTGCAGGAAGCGGGCGGTGCAGTGTTTCGTTACGAAGAATTCAACGGCAAGATCGGTCAGAGCGATATCCATGGCAGCCTGGTGTATGTCGCCAGTCAGCCGCGCCCGAAACTGAGTGGATCGCTGGTTTCCAACCAATTGCTGTTTGCCGACCTCGCCCCGCTGATCGGTGCCGATTCCAACGCCGAACAAAAGGCTCGTGGCGGCGAAAGCAAGCAGCCGACCGACAAGGTGTTGCCGGTCGAAGAGTTCAAAACCGAGCGCTGGCGGGTTATGGACGCGGACGTCGAGTTCACCGGCAAGCGCATCGTCCACAGCGAAAAACTGCCGTTCAACGATCTCTACACTCATCTGATACTGACTGACGGCGTACTCAGCCTGGAACCCCTGCGCTTCGGCGTGGCCGGCGGCAACCTGGACGCTCAGATTCGCCTCAATGGCCGAACCGAACCGTTGGAAGGCCGCGCCAAACTCACCGCACGCAAGTTCAAACTCAAGCAGTTGTTCCCGACCTTTGAGCTGATGAAAACCAGTTTCGGCGAGCTCAACGGTGACGCCGACATCACCGGTCGCGGCAACTCGGTGGCAAAACTGCTGGGCACTGCCAATGGCAATCTGAAGTTGCTGATTAACGATGGGGCCATCAGCCGTGAGTTGATGGAGCTGGCCGGGCTGAACGTCGGCAACTATGTGGTCGGCAAGATCTTTGGCGACAAGGAAGTGAAGATCAACTGCGCTGCCGCCGACTTCGACATCCAGGCGGGTCTGGCGACTACGCGCCTGTTCGTCTTCGATACCGAAAACGCGATCGTCTACATTGATGGCACCGCCAACATGGCGACTGAGCAACTGGACCTGACCATCACCCCGGAATCCAAGGGCTGGCGCGTGATTTCGCTGCGTTCGCCGCTGTATGTGCGGGGTAAGTTCATCAAGCCTGATGCCGGTGTGAAGGCTGTACCGCTAATGTTGCGAGGGGCGGGAATGGTGGCGCTGGGTGTGCTTGCCGCGCCGGCGGCGGGCTTGCTGGCGCTGATAGCGCCGAGCGCTGGCGAACCGAATCAGTGCGCGCCGTTGCTGGAACAGATGAAGGCCGGCAAGGCGCCGGTCACCGTCAAACCCACCCGGTAGTCACAGATCGTTGGAGATCGTTCCCACGCTCTGCGTGGGAATGCCTCTACGGACGCTCCGCGTTCGGCCTTTATGGGACGCAGAGCGTCCCGGGCTGCATTCCCACGCAGAGCGTGGGAACGATCAGTCAGTTGCCGAAAGCTGCGACCTTGGCAATAACCCTGACAACGCTGCTTCTTCCTGCAACCAGGCAAAAAATGCCCGCACCGGTGGGTGCCGTTCGCGCCCCGGCACGCACAGTGCCGCGTAACCGGCGCCATCGACCTGAACTTCACCCTTGTAAGCCACCAGCAAACCATTGGCCACGCTCTCGGACACCAGAATATTGCTCGCCAGCACCAGGCCTTGCCCGGCAATTGCCGCTTGCAGGGCGTAGTGCTCTTCGTCGTATTCGCGAACCGCGGGTTGCCCGGCAAGCCAGTTTTCGCCGGATTTTGCGCACCAGGCCTCCCAGCCGTGAGCGTACAGCTTGGAGTTGTGCCAGCGCACGCTGATCAGCGTCGGCGCCCGGCTGGCGGCCAAGGCGACTTGCTCCGGCGAGCCATAGACGCCGAAGGATTCGTCGAACAGGCACAGCCCATAAAGGTTCGGGTAGTCATCGAGGCTGTAGCGCACCACCAGATCGACGCTGGCGTCCTGATGCAGATCGATGACTTCACAATGGGTGTCGAGCCGCAGGCTGATGTTCGGGTGCCGGGCGTAGAACCGGCCCAGTCGTGGCACCAGCCACAACGCGGCGAAAGCGGCGGTGGTGGAGATTGTCAGGCTCGCGCCGCTACGTTGCGGGCGCAAGGTATCGACACTTTGCGCCACTTCCAGCAAGGCACCGTGCAAGCTGTGGAACAGCCGTTCACCGCAGTCCGTCAGGCGCACTTGCCGCGGCAGTCGCTCGAACAGCGGCACGCCGAGCCAGGTCTCCAGCGAACGGATCTGATGGGAAACCGCCGTCGGCGTCACCGCGAGTTCTTCGGCGGCCGCCTTGAAGCTCAGCAGGCGCGAGGCGGATTCAAAGGCGCGCAAGGCGGTCAGCGGCAGCGAGGCAAACATTTGAAAGCTCCATGGATGAAATCAATTCATCCAAACTGATTTTTTCTCATTTGAAGAAAGACTGCGATGCGCTTCAAGCTGCAAGTCACCAGCAGTTTGAGTTTAGTTCTTCAGGAGATACAGATGAGCACAATTCTTGCCGTACATGCCAGCCCCCGTGGCGAGCGTTCTCACTCCCGGCGCTTGGCCGAGGTGTTCCTTTCAGCCTGGCAGGCGGCCAATCCGCAGTCGCACCTGACCCGTCGCGAAGTCGGTCGGGCGTTGATTCCGCCGGTCAACGAGGCGTTTGTGGCCGCCGCGTTTTACCCCGAACCCGATGCGCGACCACTGTCGATGCAGGCCGACCTGGCGTTCAGCGATGAACTGGTGGGCGAGTTACTCGGTCACGATTTGTTGGTGATTTCCACGCCGATGCACAACTTCAGCGTGCCCAGCGGCCTCAAGGCCTGGATCGATCAGATTGTGCGGCTGGGGCTGACCTTCAATCACACCCTGGACAATGGCATCGCTCAATACGAGCCGCTGGTGCAGGGCAAAAAGGCGTTGATCGTCACCAGTCGCGGCGGGTTCGGTTTCGGGCCCGGTGGGGAACTTGAGGCGATGAACCATGCCGATCCGTTGTTGCGAACGGCGTTGGGCTTCATCGGCATCACCGACATCACGGTCGTGGCCGCCGAAGGCGAAGAGTCCGAGGAACGCACCTTCCAGATCTCCGCCGCCGAGGCCGAGCAGCGCTTGCTGGCGTTGGCCAGGGTGTTCTAGATGGCCTGGCTGTTTTTGCTGATCGCCGCCGGCTTCGAAGTCACCTTTGCCATGGGCATGAAGTACGCCGAGGGCTTCACCCGGCTCTGGCCGTCGATGATCACCGTGGTGGCCGCGGTGGGCGGGATCTACTTCCTGACCCTGGCCATGCGCGAGTTGCCGGTGAGCATCGCTTACCCGATCTGGACCGCCATCGGCTCGCTGGGCACGGTGTTTCTCGGGTTTGCGTTGCTCGGTGAAAGCCTGACGGCGGTCAAACTGGTATCGGTCGGATTGATCGTTGCGGGGGTGGTGGGGCTCAAGTAGGGCGGGATGTCATAGACTGGTCGTCGAGTTGTCATCTTCAATACCGATGCTTGGCTGATGTCTTGCATTCAAGCCTTGCTTCACCTCACCGATCACAAGGACGTTCGCCCATGTCGCAAGGTTCCGCCACGCGTTATCCGTTGGTGCTGGTCCCGGGAATGCTCGGGTTTATCCGTCTGCTGATCTATCCGTATTGGTACGGGATCATTTCTGCGCTGCGCCGGGGTGGGGCGACGGTATTTGCGGTACAGGTTTCTCCGCTCAACTCCAGCGAAGTGCGTGGCGAGCAGCTGCTGGCGCGGATCGAGGAAATCCTGCGGGAAACCGGGGCCGAGAAAGTCAACCTGATCGGCCATAGCCAAGGCTCGCTCACCGCCCGTTACGCCGCTGCCAAGCGTCCGGATCAGGTGGCGTCGGTGACGTCGGTGGCCGGGCCCAATCACGGTTCGGAACTGGCGGATTACCTGCACAAACACTATCCGGGAGACAGTGCCAAGGGGCGTTTGCTCAGCGTTTTGCTGCGGTGGATCAGTGCGTTGATGTGCCTGCTGGAAACCGGGTATCGCGGACCGAAATTGCCGGTGGATATCCCTGCCTCCCATCATTCCCTGACGAGCGAAGGGGTGGCGCTGTTCAATCAGCGTTATCCACAGGGCCTGCCTGAAACCTGGGGTGGGCATGGGCCGGAAGAGGTCAATGGCGTGCGGTATTACTCCTGGTCCGGGACCTTGCAGCCGGGCAAGACCGATGGCGGGCGAAACCGGTTTGATGGGACCAACCGCAGTTGTCGGTTGTTTGCCAGGACCTTCGTTCGAGAGGTCGGGCATTGCGACGGGATGGTCGGGCGCTACAGCTCCCATCTGGGGACGGTGATTGGCGATGAGTACCCGATGGATCACTTCGATATCGTCAATCAGTCGCTGGGTTTGGTGGGCAAAGGCGCGGAGCCGGTGCGGTTGTTTGTCGAGCATGCGGCGCGGCTGAAAGCGGCTGGGGTTTAGACCCCTGTGGTGAGGGGGCTTGTCGGAACGCCGCACCGTCCCGTTGGGCTGCGAAGCGGCCCCGAATTGCGACCGCTTCGCGCTCGAGCGGGAGCAAGCTCCCTCGCCATAAAGGATTAGGCGCGGCCAAGAACCGTGGTCCAACGCTCTGAAAGAATCACCCCGCCCAACGTCAACATCCCGCCCACCAGGTGATACATCGCCAACTGCTCATGCAGCACCACCGCCGCAATCAGCGCAGTAATCAACGGCAGCAGATTGAAAAACAGCGTGGTCCGGCTCGGCCCCAGGCGGATCACGGCCTGCATCCACGCCAATGGCGCAACCATCGAGGCCAGCAGGCAGGCGTAAAGCACCAGCGGAATATTCTGCAAGGTCAGGCCAATCTTTGGCGAGGCGACAAACAGCGGAAACAGCACCACCACCGCCACCCATACCTGCAAGTACAGCAACACCAGCGGCGGCAAACGCAGCTGCCACTTTTTCAGCAGCGTGCTGTAGATCGCATAGGCCAGGGTGGCGATCAGCATCATCGCGTCACCCAGGTTCACCCCGTGTTCGAGCAACGCACCCAGGCTGCCGGACGAGACGACCACCAAAACCCCCGCGAACGACAGCACCGCACCGGCCAGTGCGCCGATAGTCAGGCGCTGGCCGAGGCTGATGATCGCCATGGCCAGCGACATCAGAGGCATCAGCGACAGGATGATGCCCATGTTGGTGGCCGAGGTCAGGCTCGCCGCGAAGTACGCCAGGCTTTGGTAAACCGCCATGCCGAGCACGCCGAGGACAAAGATCTTGCCCAGGTTCGGGCGGATCGCTGGCCAATGGGCGATCACCGGTTTGAGCATGAAGGGGGTGAACAGCAGTCCGGCAAGCAGCCAGCGGTAGAAGCCGATCTCGGCGGGGAAGATCGCCCCGGCCGACATCTTGGTGATCACGGTGTTGCCGGCCCAAATGAAAATGGCCAGCAGGGGATAAGCGTATTGCATCAGAGAAAACCAGAGCGTTAATGAGGGGTGATTATCACTTGTCTGGATACAAGCCTATACTTCGATCCAGACAACCTGCCCCTGATGACGGACAGCATGAACAGCAAACACATCGATCTGCTCGACTTCAGCGAACTGCCTGCCCCGGTGTACTTCCGTTACGCCGACTTTGATGCGCATCGTTATGCCTCGGCGCACCGTCATCCATGGGGCACGCTGGAGTATTCGGCCCACGGCGTATTGCACATGGAAATCGGTGGCAGCCGCTTCATGTCACCGCCGCAATACGCGGTGTGGGTGCCGCCACAGACCGAACACAGCTTCTATAGCCATCAGCCGATCAACTATCGCGCGGTCTGCCTGGCTCCGCCGATGTGCCAGGACCTGCCGCAACAGGCCTGCACCCTGGCCATCAGCGACATCCTTAAAGCGATCCTCAAAGACTTCGCCAGCCGCGATGTGAAGATTCCCGAGCGCGAAGCCGACCAACGTCTGGCCCAGGTGTTGGTGGACCAACTGCAGCAGGCGCCAGTGCAGGAGTGTTATTTGCCCTACGCCAGCAGCCCTGGCTTGTTCGGGATACTCGAAGCCTTGCAGGCCGAGCCCGGTGATAACCGACCTTTGGCGGAGTGGGCCGCGCAGATCCATGTCAGCGAACGCACCCTGGCGCGGCGGTTCGTGCGTGAGTTGGGCATGAGTTTTGGCGAGTGGCGGCAGCGGCTGCGGTTTCTGGCGGCGATCGAAGCGCTGGACAGTCACCGCAGCATTCAGGAGATCGCATTCGACATGGGCTACAGCACTGGCTCTGCGTTTATCGCGATGTTTCAACGCCAGGCGCAGTGCACGCCGGAACAGTATCGACGCAGTCACCTTGAGGCCAGGAAGGTGTAACAGGTGTTGTCTACACTCCTGAGCGAGGCCGTGCTCGTCGGCGCGGCAACAAGGAGAAAACTCCATGAAGATGTTGCGTGTCCCTTTGTTGATGATCGGTCTGCTGTTCTGCGCCCAGGGCTTTGCCGCCACCGAGCAACAGAACAAGATGACCACCTGCAATGCTGACGCTACCGCGAAAAGCCTCAAGGGAGACGAACGCAAAGCTTTCATGAGCAATTGCCTCAAAGCGGCGCCCGCCGCCGATGCCGCCAAACCCCTTACCCCTCAGCAAGAGAAGATGAAAACCTGTAATGCCGATGCGGCCACTCAGGCGTTGAAAGGCGATGCGCGTAAAGCCTTCATGAGCGAATGCCTGAAGAAAAAATAATCATTGGGCCGCAAGTTGTGGGGGCTGGGAGGGCCTCATCGCGAGCAGGCTCACTCCCACAATGGATCTGTGTCCGCAGGACAAATGTGGGAGTGAGCCTGCTCGCGATGAGGCCGGCAAGGGCACTGAAAAAAACCGCCAGTGCCCCCACTTAGGCCAACCTGCACAATCCCTAGTGCTTGCACCGGAACGCTGGCAGACTGCCAATCCTTTTACGCCGTTCGTTTTGAGGCTGTATGCCAACGTTTTCTCAACGCCAAGTCTTGCAAGCCATCAGTTGGGTCATCATTTTCGGCGGTTTGTTGCTGGTGATCCCGCTGCGATTACTGCCGAGTTTGCTGGCCGGCCTGTTGGTGTTCGAACTGGTCAACATGCTCACCCCGCAATTGCAGCGGCTGATTGAAGGTCGGCGTGCGCGCTGGCTGGCGGTGGCGTTGTTGGGGACGCTAGTGGTCAGTGTGTTGACGCTGATCTTTGCCGGTGCCTTCAGCTTTCTGCTGCATGAAGCGGAAAATCCCGGCGCTTCTCTCGACAAATTCATGGTCGTGGTTGATCGGGCACGCGGGCAACTGCCGCCGTTCATCGACGCCTATCTGCCCGCCAGCGCCGCCGAGTTCCGCGTGGCGATTGGCGAATGGGTCAGCAAGCATCTCAGCGATTTGCAACTGGTGGGCAAGGATGCGGCGCACATGTTTGTGACGCTGCTGATCGGCATGGTGCTGGGGGCGATCATTGCCTTGCAGCGCGTGCCGGACGTGACCAAGCGCAAACCATTGGCTGCTGCGCTGTTCGACCGCTTGCACCTGCTGGTCCAGGCGTTTCGCAACATCGTGTTCGCCCAGATCAAGATTTCCCTGCTCAACACCTTCTTCACCGGGATTTTCCTGGCAGTGGTCCTGCCGATGTTCGGGATCAAGCTGCCGCTGACCAAAACCCTGATCGTGCTGACGTTCCTGCTCGGCTTGTTGCCGGTGATCGGCAACCTGATGTCGAACACCCTGATCACCATCGTCGGTCTGTCGCTGTCGATCTGGGTGGCCGTGGCGGCGTTGGGGTACCTGATTGTTATCCACAAGCTCGAATACTTTCTCAACGCGCGCATCGTTGGCGGGCAGATCAGTGCCAAGTCGTGGGAGTTGCTGCTGGCGATGCTGGTGTTCGAGGCCGCGTTCGGCCTGCCGGGGGTGGTGGCAGGGCCGATTTATTACGCGTACCTGAAGAGTGAGTTGAAGCAGGTGGGGATGGTTTGATTACCACCCGATCGTTCCCACGCTCTGCGTGGGAATGCCGCCATGGACGCTCTGCGTCTGCTGTTGAGGCTGTGACGCGGAGCGTCACGGGATGCATTCCCACGCAGAGCGTGGGAACGATCACTAGCTCGGGTTCGGGTCAGTCCATGTTGCCGTAGCGCTTCATCGCTTCAATCGCCAAGCCACTGCCGATGCTGCCGAAGATGTTCCCTTCCACATGCCGCGCGTTCGGCAACATCGCCGAGACGCTGTTGCGCAGTGCCGGAATACCGCTCGAACCGCCGGTGAAAAACACCGTATCGACCTGATCGACTCGTACATTGGCGTCGTTCAACAGCTGGGTCACGCTGTTACGCACGCGCTCGAGCAGGTTGTCGATGGCCGATTCGAACAGTGCCCGGCTCAGTTCCACGCTCAACCCCGGTTCGATGCGGTCCAGCGGCACATGGCGGCTGTCGGCGTGGGTCAGCTGGATCTTGGTTTCTTCCACTTCCATGGCCAGCCAATGGCCGGCGCGCTGGTCGATCAGCTTGAACAGGCGATCGATGCCGCCGGTGTCTTCGATGTCGTAGCGCATGCTGCCCAGCGCCAGGGTCGACTTTTGCGAGTACACCGAGTTGATGGTGTGCCAGGTCGCCAGGTTCATGTGGTGGCTGGTCGGCATATAGGCGCCGCTCTTCATCCGGCTGCCATAGCCGAACAGCGGCATCAGGCCTTGCAGGCTCAGCTGCTTGTCGAAATCGGTCCCGCCGATGTGCACGCCGCCGGTAGCGAGGATGTCATCGTGACGGTTGTCGTGGGTACGGCGCTCAGGGGACAGGCGCACCAGCGAAAAGTCCGAGGTACCACCGCCGATGTCGACGATTAGCACCAGCTCTTCTTTTTCGATGGTCGACTCATAGTCGAAGGCTGCCGCAATCGGTTCGTACTGGAACGAAACATCCTTGAAGCCGATGGCGCGGGCCACGTCCACCAAGGTGTTTTCGGCTTCCTGGTCGGCCAATTCATCGTCATCGACGAAAAACACCGGACGACCGAGCACCACTTCATCGAACTCGCGACCGGCGGCGGTTTCGGCGCGCTTCTTCAGTTGGCCGATAAACAGCCCAAGCAAATCCTTGAACGGCATTGCCGTGCCGAGGACGCTGGTGTCGTGCTTGATCAGCTTGGAGCCCAGCAGGCTCTTGAGCGAGCGCATCAGCCGGCCTTCATAACCTTCCAGGTACTCGTGCAGCGCGAGGCGGCCGTACACCGGGCGGCGTTCTTCCATGTTGAAGAAGACCACCGAAGGCAGGGTGATCTTGTCGTCCTCCAGCGCGATCAGCGTTTCCATGCCGGGGCGCAGCCAGCCGACGGTGGAGTTGGACGTGCCGAAGTCGATACCACAGGCACGGGCTGGAGATGCGTTTTTCATGTCTATCGAGTTCCGGTTAAAAAACGGCCGCGCAGTGTATGTCAGTGCGGCGCAGATTCGAAGGCCGACTATCCGCTAAATCTCAGCGATTAGCGCCTTGATAAGACGGCCAGATGCCCCAAACTTGTCTGCATTGGCCCTGGCAGCCCTCGGACGGTCGCAAGAACCGCCCACTGCTGCCGAAAAACTTCTGATGCGCTGCCACCTTGAGATCGATCAACCTGGCGGCTGCCAAAGAGCGCATGCTGCCGGTAGTGGCGCGATATCGATAACGGATGGTGATCCTTAGATGGACTTCAAAGACTATTACAAGATTCTCGGTGTGGAACCGACCGCGGACGATAAGACGATCAAGGCCGCCTATCGTAAGCTGGCGCGTAAATATCACCCGGATGTCAGCAAGGAAAAGGACGCCGAGTCCAAATTCAAGGACGCCTCGGAAGCCTATGAAGCGCTGAAAAGCGCCGACAAGCGCGCCGAATACGACGACTTGCGCAAATACGGCCAGCACGGCCAACCGTTCCAGGGCCCGCCGGGTTGGCAGGGGCGTGGCGCAGGTGGTTTCGGTGGTGGTCAGGACACGGGCGATTTTTCGGACTTCTTCAGTTCGATCTTCGGCAACCGTGGCCCTGGTTTTGGTGGTGGACAGTCGGGCCGTAGCGCCGGGCGTCGAGGGCAAGACGTGGAAATGGAACTCGGGATTTTCCTGGAAGAAACCCTTTCGAGCGAATCGAAGAAGGTCACCTTCCAGGTGCCGCAGTACAACGCTGCCGGCCAGCATGTCAGCAACACCAGCAAAAGCCTGAACGTGAAGATCCCGGCCGGCGTGGCCGACGGCGAGCGCATCCGCCTCAAGGGCCAGGGGGCTCCGGGCACGGGTGGCGGGGCCAATGGCGACTTGTTCCTGATCATTCGCTTTGCGCCGCACCCCAAGTTCGACGTCGAAGGCGAGAACCTGATCATTACCTTGCCGCTGGCGCCGTGGGAGTTGGCATTAGGGACTGAGGTGGCAGTGCCTACCCTGACAGGCAAGATCAACCTCAAGATCCCGGCCGGCAGCCAGAACGGCCAGCGCATGCGCGCCAAGGGCCACGGTTTGCTGAACAAGGCCGGTCATCGCGGTTATCTGTTTGTACAGCTCAAGGCAGTCATGCCTAAAACCTCGGACGACGAGGTCAAGGCGCTGTGGCAGGAACTGGCGAAAAAAGCGGCTTTCAACCCCAGAGAAAACTTCTGATCCAAGAGACGGAGTAGCCCATCATGAGCAACCCCCTGATCGTTCAACTGGACCTGGCAGAATTCTGCGAGGCGACCGACCTGCCGGACGTCTACGTGATCGAAATCGTCGAGCACGGCATCCTCGAACCTCAGGGCAAGCAGCCCAAGGATTGGCGTTTCACCGATTATGAGTTGGTGCTGGCCAAACGTGCCGCCAAGCTGCGGCGCGACCTTGAGCTGGAATGGGAAGGCGTCGCCCTGGCGCTGGACCTGCTGGAAGAGGTCCAGCAACTGCGGGCCGAGAACCGCATGCTCAAGCAGCGGTTGGCCCGGTTGGTGATCGAGTAGTTCAACATCAAAAGATCTGGCCTTTTTGAGATTGATACTCTGGTAGTTGATGTATCGGCAAGGTGTGGTGGTATTTATATATATCCATCTCTTTAATGTTCGAATGATTATTCAACGATTGCCCGCAAAGTTCAGCGGGTTTTTAGTCTTTTGTTTTATTGTGCGGGACTTAAGCTGAGGGCTTATCAAGTTGTCTTGGATTGTCAGTCTATGGATGAGTTACAGGATGTTAACGATGTTTCAAGTTCGCCGGTATTACCGGCGGACAACAACGGTGTTCATTATGAACGTATCGTTCAGGCACTTCCTCCCGCTATAACAGCGACCCCGCCGGTGAGGATGTCGTTGCTCACCAGCACCACGGTCCCGACACCGGGCTGGTACCTCAAAGCTTCCGCAATCGACCGGCAATACCTCAAGGAACTGCTCGACAAGCGCTGGTTGTTGCAGCGGTTGGTGGATGCACCGTTGCAAGACCTGCAACAGGACATCAGGGCGTTTGCCAAACCCTTGCTGTCCTTGTCGATGAGTTCGAACTTCAACAGCCATGAGGACGTCAGCCAACTGACCCTTAAGCTGTATGTGCCGGACCGGATCATCTTCGGTATCGATCGCGGCGCCAGCCATCTGCGCGAGTCCAGCCTCCTGGACGCGGCGCTGCATAACTTCGAAGAGCCGGAAACCGCCGCCGATTATTTCCGGACCGGCTCCGGGGTCTATCGCAGCAACTTCAGGGGAGAACCGTCGCTGATACCGGCGATGACGGTGAGTAAAATCGCCGCGCTGTGTCGTCGGCTGGACCTCGGCGGGCAGTATCAAGAGCATCTGCAAGCCCGGCTGCTGCCGGCCGATGCGCAGAAAAGGCAAACCCTGGAACGGCATGGCGCCGCCAGTGAAAAAGCGGCGTTCGAACTGGCCTCGCTGATCGCCCTGCTGAAAGACGACATCAGTTCCAACGCCTACGGCGTGCTGCGCCAGGTCCGCGAGCATACAAGCGATATCCGGTTTCACCATCGGCCGCTGCACCCGCATCGGCTGTCGCTGATGGGTTTCAAGTTGCACGGTGTGGTGTTGTTCAGCGCCGAGGGCGATGCGGGCATGATCCAGGCGGCGGTGGAGGCCCTGGCCCCTGATGCGCGGGCCTCCTGGCTCGACTGGTCGAGCGTGTTGTCGCTGATGGCGCCGGGTCGCGACCTGGACAAGTTCAAACTGCTGCAGGCGTTTTTCGCCAATGGCCCGACCGGGGTCAGCGAAGAGATGCTGCGCCAGCAGGACATCTACCGGCAAAGCCGCTTGAGCGGCCCGGTGATTGCCTATGTGCCGGACGACCCGCTGCACCCGCTGAAAGAGTACGCCTCGCTGGCGGACTTCATGAAAACGCTGATCCGCCAACTGCGCGAGCCGGACTATCAGGCGTTTTTCAGCCGCTTCGTCGCGCACAAGGACCAGGGCCGGTTCTTTGCCCGGGTCCGCGAGCGCCTGAGCCGGATCACCTGGCAGCAGCGCGAACCGCTGGACATGGGGCCGTGGTGGCGGGAAACCGCGGTGGAGAACCCGAATGCCGAGCCGATTACCCACCGGCTGACGGGCGAGCTGTGGCCGCAGCTGTATCGGCTCAAGCGCGACAAGGCACTCAGCGACGCGCGCGCGATTGCCGTCCCGACCGGCGATGAAGACGCCACCACGCGCTGGAAACGCCTGAGCAGCTATTTGGACATCGGCTGGAACGTCTTCAACTTTGCCGCGATGCTGGTGCCGGGGCTGGGCGAAGCCATGTTGGCGCTGATGGTGGCGCAGATGGCCGAAGAGTTGCTGGAGGGCATCGAAGACTGGAGCAAGGGTGACCGCGACGAGGCGTCGGCGCACATCAACGGAGTGATCATCAACTTTGCGCAACTGGCCCTGATGAGCGCCGGGCACGTCATCCCGCAGGCGGCGCGGATCCCGGTCACCTCCAGCACGCTGATCGACAACCTCAAACCGGTGGAACTGCCCACGGGCAAGACCCGCCTGTGGAAACCGGACCTGACGCCGTACGAGCACCCGCTGACGCTGCCGACCGAGGCCAAACCCGATGACGTGGGGCTGTATAAGCACAACGATCAGCAATGGCTGCGCCTGGAACAAAAGCATTACCAGGTGCGCCAGGACCCGGCGACGGGCGAGCATCGCCTGCAACATCCGACCCGGCCCAACGCTTATCAACCGACGGTGGAGCATAACGGTGCCGGCGCCTGGAAAGCTGAAACCGAGCAACCCTTGACCTGGGAGCGTCCGACTCTGTTACGACGCCTTGGCCATCGTGTGGATGCGTTGAGCGATGGCGAGCTTGAGCTGGCCCGCAAGATCAGCGGCACCCACGAAGGCCTGTTGCGCAGAATGTATGTCGAGCGTGAGCCCCTGCCGCCATTGCTGGCCGATACCCTCAGCCGTTTCGAGGCCTACCGACACACCGAAAACCTGGTCTCACGGATGGAAAGCGCTGAGTCGGGTGTCCACGTGACGCTCGATCACAAGACCGAATTGTTCAATGCGCGCTACGCCAGTCAGCAGGCGTCGGGTGATCCGCGTGTCGAGCTGATCAAAAGCCGTTTCACCGGCCTCCCCACCAACATTGTCGAAGACGTGCTGGCCGGTGCTTCCAGCGCCGAGCGCCGACAAATGGCGCAATGGGATTTTGCCAACCCGCAACAGACCAAGCCTGTTCCTCTGCGCCTGGCCGAGGCGCTGCGCAATGCTCAGCGGGAAGTGCGTCTGTCGCGGGCCTATGAAGGGCTGTATCTGCCGGTCGCATTGACGCCGGATACCGAGACGTTGGTTCTGCACACACTGGAAGCATTACCGAGCGGGAAAAAAAACCTGCGTATTGAAGTGCGAGAGGGTTCCTTCAATGGCGAACTGCGTGCCAGCGTCGGCCCGGAGGATGCGACCGAGCGCAAGGTCCTGGTGCGCAACGAAGACGGACGATACGAAGCGCGTGACAGCGACGATAACCATCTGCACGGCGCGGACGATCTGTATGTGGCTCTGCAGCATGCTTTGCCGCAAAACCATCGTGCCGCGCTGAGGCTTCCTCATGTAGGGCAGGGAGCGGAATTGAAGCAGCTGATCAAGCAGCATGTTCTGTCGCGCGACGGCTTGCGCAAGGCGTTGCGGATGCAGCCGATCAAACCTTTTTTCAAGGCGCCAATGCGCGGGGGCGACGGCACTTTTGGCTATCCTTTGAGTGGTCGTGGGCAAGGCACGAATCTGCAGATGGCAGAGCGACGTGCGAGAGTTCGCCGGCTGTATCCCTCCCTTGGCAATGCAGATGTCGAAATGGTTTTGGCACAGGCGGAGCGGGCGCAGGCTCATCCCACCTATCCGTTGTCAGTCGAAGAGTATTTGCTGGGTCTTGAAGAAGAGTTCGCCAGCCTGCAACAGGAGGCGAACACCTGGGTGGATACACCGGGGACGCACGTCTTGCCCGATGGGAGTATTGAACCGGTCAACCGGCAGGACCGGCAGCGGGTGGCCGACTTGCTCCGGCGTTGCTGGCAAAGGACCAATTCGCCGCAGCAAGCGACCGGCAGTTTGTACGCCGAGGGCATTCTGAGCCTGACCGGCCTGCGTATCGGGGAGCTTCCAGTGTTGACTCGAGCTCTTTTTACGCACGTTTATTCACTGGACCTCAGTGCCATGGCGCTTGGTGAGATAACGGCCAATTTCCTTGAGGCGTTCCCCAACTTGCGCGAGGTGAGCCTGGAGAACAATCGGCTGCAAACGCTTCCGCAAACATTGCGGCTGATGCCGCGGCTGCAGGCGCTGTATCTCTCGAGGAATGTCATTTCGTTGAGTCCGGAAGCCATCGTGGCCCTCGAGGGATACCCGGCGCTGCGACAACTGCACCTGAGCCACAATCCATTAGGGCGCATTCCCGATTTCCGGCGGATGCCAACGTTGAGACAACTCAACCTGCGCAACACTGGCCTTACCGAGTGGCCAGCGGGGCTGGATGCTTTGCCGCACCTTCAAGGCATCGACCTGCGCGATAACATCATCACTCGGGTGGCGGACGAAATTCTCAATCCCGCCGAGGAAAACGCAGCTGCTGCATACCGGGTGTTCAACAGTGCCGTTCTGGACGGTAACCCGCTCACTCCGGCTGCTCTGGAAGACTATGCCCAGGCCTGGCTACGTATTCCGCCACCCGAGGAGGGAGTGCCAATACCCATTGAACCCCTCGCGGTTGCCGACCCTTTGGCAAACTCCAATGAGCGATTGCAACACTGGATGCGGGACCTTCCCGCCGACGAGCGTGCCGCCAGACAAGAGCAGTGGAGTTTGCTCGAGGGGGAAGATCCCCGCAGTCAGGAGTTCTTCAGGCTGCTGGAGAATCTGCGACAAACAGGCGAGTTCAGGAACGCTTACCCTGATCTGCAGGCTCGGGTATGGGCACTGATGGACGCCGCTGGACAGTCCGAGCAATTGCGCACCGAGTTGTTCCGTCTGGCCGGGGATGTGGCAACCTGTGCCGATGGGGCTGCGCTGATTTTCAGTCGCCTGGAGGTCAAGAGTCTGATCAGCCACGGCTTGAGCACGCAGGCGACCCCGGAGCTTTCCACGCTGGCAAAAGGTTTGTTCAGGCTCGACGAAGTCGAACGGATTGCGCAACAGGATGCGAGCGAACGGATTCAGAGCATTTCGGCCAATCACGCGTTGACCCTGGAGCAGAAGATCCAGGAAATTCTGCTGATCGATCGAGTCGAGATTCGTCTTGCTTACCGTATCGGACTGAAGGATCGACTGGGTTTACCGGGGCAGCCGCAGCAGGCCAGGTATCTCGGCGTGGCTGATGTGACGGCGGCGATGCTCGATGCTGCCGAGCAGCGGGTGTTGGCCCTGGACAATTCGCCCCAGGAATTTGCGGCGACCACCCAGCGTGATTTCTGGCGAGGGTTTCTGAAGCACAAATACGCCGATGAGTTTCTGTTGGAACAAGAGCCGTTGCACGCACGACTCGAGGCGCTGACGGCAACGGAGATGGCAAGTCAGGAATACCTGGTCAAAAGTGCGGAACTGGCCAGGGAGTTCGAAGCGGTTGAAGATGCATTTATCAAACGCAAGACGCAGATGGAATTACCTGATTTGAACGCGGGAGATTAACACTACGCGTATTGAACACCCCGAAGGTTGCTGCAAATGCAACGTTCGGGGTTTTTTTATATTCGCTCGCTGGTGGAACATAAGTGATGGGAGGTGGTGGTATTTATATATATCCATCTCTTTAGTATTCGAATGATTATTCAACGATTGCCCGCAAAGTTCAGCGGGTTTTTAGTCTTTTGTTTTATTGCGCAGGATTTAAGCTGAGGGCTTATCAAGTTGTCTTGGATTGTCAGTCTATGGATGAATTACAGGATGTTAACGATGTTTCAAGTTCGCCAGTATTACCGGCGGACAACAACGGTGTTCATTATGAACGTATCGTTCAGGCGCTTCCTCCCGCTATAACAGCGACCCCGCCGGTGAGGATGTCGTTGCTCACCAGCACCACGGTCCCGACACCGGGCTGGTACCTCAAAGCTTCCGCAATCGACCGGCAATACCTCAAGGAATTGCTCGACAAGCGCTGGTTGTTGCAGCGGTTGGTGGATGCACCGTTGCAAGACCTGCAACAGGACATCAGGGCGTTTGCCAAACCCTTGCTGTCCTTGTCGATGAGTTCGAACTTCAACAGCCATGAGGACGTCAGCCAACTGACCCTTAAGCTGTATGTGCCGGACCGGATCATCTTCGGTATCGATCGCGGCGCCAGCCATCTGCGCGAGTCCAGCCTCCTGGACGCGGCGCTGCATAACTTCGAAGAGCCGGAAACCGCCGCCGATTATTTCCGGACCGGCTCCGGGGTCTATCGCAGCAACTTCAGGGGAGAACCGTCGCTGATACCCGCGATGACGGTGAGTAAAATCGCCGCGCTGTGTCGTCGGCTGGACCTCGGCGGGCAGTATCAAGCGCATCTGCAAGCCCGGCTGCTGCCGGCCGATGCGCAGAAAAGGCAAACCCTGGAACAGCATGGCGCCGCCAGTGAAAAAGCGGCGTTCGAACTGGCCTCGCTGATCGCCCTGCTGAAAGACGACATCAGCTCCAACGCCTACGGGGTGTTGCGCCAGGTCCGCGAGCATACAAGCGATATCCGGTTTCACCATCGGCCGCTGCACCCGCATCGGCTGTCGCTGATGGGTTTCAAGTTGCACGGTGTGGTGTTGTTCAGCGCCGAGGGCGATGCGGGCATGATCCAGGCGGCGGTGGAGGCCCTGGCGCCTGACGCGCGGGCCTCCTGGCTCGACTGGTCGAGCGTGTTGTCGACGATGTCACCGGGCCTCGACCTGGACAAGTTCAAATTGCTGCAGGCTTTTTTCGCCAATGGCCCGACCGGGGTCAGCGAAGAGATGCTGCGCCAGCAGGACATCTACCGGCAAAGCCGCTTGAGCGGCCCGGTGATTGCCTATATGCCGGACGACCCGCAGCACCCGCTGAAAGAGTACGCCTCGCTGGCGGACTTCATGAAAACGCTGATCCGCCAACTGCGCGAGCCGGACTATCAGGCGTTTTTCAGCCGCTTCGTCGCGCACAAGGACCAGGGCCGGTTCTTTGCCCGGGCCCGCGAGCGCCTGAGCCGGATCACCTGGCAGCAGCGCGAACCGCTGGACATGGGGCCGTGGTGGCGGGAAACCGCGGTGGAGAATCCGAATGCCGAGCCGATCACCCACCGGCTGACGGGCGAGCTGTGGCCGCTGCTGTATCGGCTCAAGCGCGACAAGGCGCTCAGCGACGCGCGAGCGATTGCCGTCCCCACCGGCGATGAAGACGCCACCACGCGCTGGAAACGCCTGAGCAGCTACCTGGACATCGGCTGGAACGTCTTCAACTTTGCCGCGATGCTTGTGCCGGGGCTGGGCGAAGCCATGCTGGCGCTGATGGTGGCGCAGATGGCCGCCGAACTGCTGGAAGGCATCGAAGACTGGAGCAAGGGCGACCGCGACGAGGCATCGGCGCACATCAACGGAGTGATCATCAACTTTGCGCAACTGGCCCTGATGAGCGCCGGGCACGTCATCCCGCAGGCGGCCCGGATCCCGGTCAAACCCAGTCCGCTGATCGACAACCTCAAACCGGTGGAACTGCCCACGGGCAAGACCCGCCTGTGGAAACCGGACCTGACGCCGTACGAGCACCCGCTGACGCTACCGACCGAGGCCAAACCCGATGACCTGGGGCTGTATCGACACAACGATCAGCAATGGCTGCGCCTGGAGCAAAAGCATTACCAGGTGCGCCAGGACCCGGCGACGGGCGAGCATCGCCTGCAACATCCGACCCGGCCCAACGCTTATCAACCTATGGTGGAGCATAACGGCGCCGGCGCCTGGAAAGCTGAAACCGAGCAACCGCTGGGCTGGGACACGACTCGCCTGATGCGTCGACTGGACGACTCTATGGAGGATTACTCGGCCGCCACCCTGGCCAAAATCCAGAAGGTGAGCGGCGTTGAAGAGGGCGTGTTGCGCCGGCTGCATGCCGAGCATGAAACACCGCCGGCGCTGCTGCGCGACACCCTCAAGCGCTTCAATACCTACGCCGACGCGGAACGCTATCCCGAGCAAATCCTGGCCAATCAGGTGCCAGAGGAGATGTCCGGTTTTCTGCCGGCGACTCTGGTCGAGCTGCCACGCTGGCCGGAGTCCCGAGCCCTGGAGGTGTTCGAAGGCGATGATCGCACCGGGGCGTCCGTCAAACATGGCAACGCCATGGCCACTGGACCACAAAGCATCAAGATCAGCCGCTCGGAGGTGGTGGCCGGGAAACTGCCTGAGCGAGTGATTGAATCCCTGAACCCGACCGAACTGCGGGAAATGCTTGGCGCACAGGTCGCCAATGACACGCCCTCACGGATCGACGCGCTGCGCAGCCGATTGGCCATGCAGGCGCGCAAACAACACAAGCGCCTGTTCGACGCGCTATACAAGAGTCGAAATGTGTCCGACAGCGCGCAGGTGCGTTTGCTGGTGGACGATTCCCCGCAACTGCCCGCCAGCGTGGCGCAAGAATTACTCGATAGCGCCGAGCCCGCCGACCTGCAACACCTGACCGAGAAACAGCGCCTGCCGCTGCGTTTGCGCCAGCAGACACGCCGGGCGCAGGAGCGCGTGCGCTTGAACCGGGCGTATGAGGGGCTTTACCTGGATGAACTGGAAAGTACCGACACTCGCCGGCTCGAACTGGCCACGCTGGCCAGCCTGCCCGGATGGTCGACGCAAGTCCGGATCGAAATTCGGCATTTGGGATTTTCCGGGGATCTGCTCGCAAGCGCAGGGGCGGCGGATGCGCCGATCCGCAAAGTATTGGTGCTGGACGAGGACGGTCGTTATCAGGCGCGGGGCGCGGAGGATCAGCACCTGCACGGTACCGACGATCTTTACGCCTCGGTGTTGCATGCCCTGCCGGATACCGAACGCAACGCATTGGGTTATGACATTCACGAAAGTGCACGGCTCAAGGATGCGGTACGGCGTTCACCACTCAGCCACGAGCAATTCGAACCGATCCTGCTTGAGCAGCCGATTCGTAAACCGGTGTACGACTCGCAAGCCATGCGCTTGCCGGGCGGCATGTTGGGGTATTTGCGTGAGCTCGCTGGCGGGGGTGGGGAGCAAAGTTCGCAGGCGCGGATCAGAAAGCTCTACCCCGCTTTCACGGAGGAAGAATCCACTGCGTTGCTGGAGCGTTTCAACCAACAAGGGATTCCGGTCGACATGCAGCTCGAAGAGCTTGAACTTGAATTCGAACGGTTGAATACAACGCTGAAGCGGTGGGTGAATTCGCCGACCCGGGATTTTCGTTTGAGTCCCAGTGGCGTCGGGGAGTGGAATGCCAGGAATCAATTCGCCCGAAAAATCAGGCAGTGCTGGCAGCGTACCGGGCCAAAACAGTTTGACTCGTTCGGCAATGTGGTTGGGCAGAAGCTCGACCTGAGCAGCTTTCCGTTGAACCTGCATTTCAAAAAAATGCCGGCGCTGGAGGGCAATTTCGACCATGTCACGTACCTGAAACTATATAACGCCGGTATTACCGATGCGGAACAGTCCTTTCTAAAACCGTTTCGCAAGGTGCGTGCCCTGGACCTTGGTCGCAATAAACTGACCACTTTGCCGCGACACATCGCCGACATGCCGCACCTCAATTTCCTCGAACTCACGGGAAACCGGATTGTACTGAAGCCCGCCGATGTCGAAATGCTCGGCCGCTGCACGAAGCTGCAAACCCTGGCGCTGGCCGGCAATCCGTTGAGTCTGCTGCCGAACATCAGTCGCATGCCCGACCTGCACACACTGCTTCTGTACGACACCGGAGCGACCACCTGGCCACCGGGGCTGTTCGACCTTGAGCGCCCCCGGCATTTCCATCTGGACCTGCAGCGCAACCTGCTCACACACATACCCGAAGTCACGCCAGGTTCGGTCGACGCGGAGTTGCTGGCACGTACGTTGCTCAGCCGCCAGCCGCCCTTTATGTCACCGGAAAACCTGGAGCTGCTCAAGGACTACATCAGTTCAGTGGGGCTGGATCCTGAGCGCCCGTATCCACCCCGGGGCGTGCGTGACACCCTGAGCTGGCAACAAGGCATTACCTTTGACGAGTGGGTAGAGAAACAAAAGCTCTGGGATGCGCTTGAAGACGAGTTCAACTCGACCGGTTTCTTCGACGAGATCAGGCGCCTGACCCAATCGGCGGACTTCACCGCTGGTGGCGCCTATCGAACCGATCTGACAGCCAAGATGTGGCGGATGATCGAGACCATGGCCAAGGACGCTGAACTGCGCACGAAGTTTTTCACCGAAGCTACGGCGCGCAGCCAATGCGTGGATGGCGCGACCCAGCTATTCAACGTTCTGGGGGTAGATGTGCTGGTCCAGGAAGCCCTTGAATTGGGCAACCCCAGTTTGACTGAAGCGCAGTTGATCGAGTTGGCCAGGGGTAAGAGCCGCCTGGATGAAGTCGAGCGAATCGCCCGTCGCCATATCATCGACCGCGAGGCCGCGGGTGAACGTTTTCGACGCGTCGACGCTGAAGGCAATGTCAGCGGGACCATTGACGAGGTCGAGGTTCACCTCGCGTTCATGACGGACCTGGCAGAACGGCTTGACCTGCCCTGGCAGGCGCGTGGAATGCAGTTTCGCCAGATCGCGGGCGTTACCGGCGAAATGATCGAAAACGCCTACCAGCGGATCTTGGGGCTGGAGGAGGGCGATCTGCTGCGTGATTTGATTGCCGAGCAGCCATTTTGGCGGACCTATGTGCAGCGTTCGAATCGCGCACGTTTCAGGGCGTTTGATCGCAAGACGGTAGCCACGACCGAGTTCAAGGTTGCTCTTGACGAACGAGCCTCCCGCACGGACCTGACACTGGAAGAGCGAGAGAAGCTGAAGGAAGAAATAAGGATACTGGCCGCCGAACTCGGTAAACCTGAAAGTGCCTTTGCGCCGGGGCAAGTCGTGACCGATGAAGCGTTTGCCGCCGAGCTTGACCTGATCAAGGAGGCGCGTGAAACCCTTCTCAAACAACTGACCCAGCAAGCCATGGACCGGGCAAAACTGCAGCGGGTTGAACCTCCGCTCTTTACTGTGGACACCAATAGCTGACCTGGCTGAAACCCCGCTTCAAGGAACGGGTGATACAACAGAAGAACCCTGAGTGTGTGTTGACGCACTCAGGGTTTTTTCTTGTGCCTTGAACCTTCAGAACAGGAAATAGCGCTGCGCCATGGGCAGCACATCAGCCGGTTCACACCACAGCAGAACCCCGTCGGCCTTGACCTGATAAGTCTGCGGATCGACGTCGATGTTCGGCAGGTAATCGTTGTGGATCAGGTCGGTTTTCTGCACCTCGCGACAGCCTTTGACCACGGCGATTTTCTTCTTCAAACCCAGCGCTTCGGGCAATCCGGCGTCCTGTGCCGCCTGGCTGATGAAGGTCAGGCTGGTGGCATGCAAGGAGCCGCCGTAGCTGGCGAACATCGGGCGGTAGTGCACCGGTTGCGGTGTGGGGATCGACGCGTTCGCATCGCCCATCAGGCTGGCGGCGATGGCGCCACCCTTGAGGATCAGCGTCGGTTTGACGCCGAAAAATGCCGGACGCCAGAGCACCAGATCGGCCCATTTGCCCACTTCCACCGAGCCCACTTCATGGCTGATGCCGTGGGTGATTGCCGGGTTGATCGTGTACTTGGCGATGTAGCGTTTGGCGCGGAAGTTGTCGTTGCCTTCGCCATCACCGGGCAACGGGCCGCGCTGTTTTTTCATCTTGTCGGCGGTCTGCCAGGTGCGGGTGATCACTTCGCCAACGCGGCCCATGGCCTGGCTGTCGGAACTGATCATCGAGAACGCACCGAGGTCGTGGAGGATGTCTTCGGCGGCGATGGTTTCGCGACGGATGCGGCTTTCGGCGAAGGCCACGTCTTCGGCAATGCTTGGGTCCAGGTGATGGCAGACCATCAGCATGTCGAGGTGTTCGTCGATGGTGTTGCGGGTGAACGGCCGGGTCGGGTTGGTGGAACTCGGCAGCACGTTGGCAAAGCCGCAGGCCTTGATGATGTCCGGCGCATGACCGCCGCCCGCACCCTCGGTGTGGTAGGTGTGGATGGTGCGGCCCTTGAACGCGGCGAGGGTGGTTTCGACGAAACCGGATTCGTTGAGGGTGTCGGTGTGAATCGCCACTTGTACATCGTACTGGTCAGCGACGGTCAGGCAGTTGTCGATGCTCGCCGGGGTGGTGCCCCAATCCTCGTGCAACTTCAGGCCGATGGCACCGGCCTTGACCTGCTCGATCAACGGCTCCGGCAGACTGGCGTTGCCCTTGCCGGTGAGACCGATGTTCATCGGGAACGCATCGGCGGCCTGGAGCATGCGCGCCAAGTGCCACGGTCCGGACGTGCAGGTGGTTGCATTGGTGCCCGTGGCCGGGCCGGTGCCGCCGCCGATCATGGTGGTGACGCCGCTCATCAAGGCTTCTTCGATCTGCTGCGGGCAGATGAAGTGGATGTGCGTGTCGATGCCGCCCGCGGTGAGGATCATTCCTTCACCGGCGATGACTTCGGTGCTGGCACCGACTGCGATGGTCACGTTCGGCTGGATGTCCGGGTTGCCGGCCTTGCCGATGGCGGCGATGCGCCCGTCCTTGAGACCGACATCGGCCTTGACGATGCCCCAGTGGTCGATGATCAGCGCGTTGGTGATCAGCGTGTCGACGACCTCTGAGGCGAGCAATTGGCTTTGACCCTGGCCATCGCGAATGACTTTGCCGCCGCCGAACTTCACTTCTTCACCGTAGGTGGTGAAGTCTTTCTCGACTTCGATCCACAGCTCGGTATCGGCCAGACGGACCTTGTCGCCGACGGTGGGGCCGAACATGTCGGCGTAGGCCTGACGGGAAATCTTCATTGCAGTTCCTTCATTGATCGTTCCCACGCTCTGCGTGGGAATGCCGCCATGGACGCTCTGCGTCCGCCGTTATGTGACGCGGAGCGTCACGGGATGCATTCCCACGCGGAGCGTGGGAACGATCAGTCAGTCGAGATCACCCATGATCCTGCCGGCAAACCCGAACACCCGGCGATGCCCGGCCAGCTCTACCAACTCGACCTCCCGGCTCTGCCCCGGCTCGAAGCGCACGGCGGTGCCGGCGGGGATGTTCAGGCGCATGCCGCGGCTGGCGGCGCGGTCGAACGTCAGCGCATCGTTGGTTTCGAAAAAGTGGTAATGCGAGCCGACCTGGATCGGCCGGTCGCCGCTGTTGGCCACCTTCAGGCTGAGGGTGCGGCGGCCTACGTTGAGTTCGATGTCACCGGGCTGGATCTGGTATTCACCGGGAATCATCAATGGGCTCCTTGGAGAATCTTGTAGTAGAAGGCGGTCGGTTTATAGCGACCGCTCGGGTCGCAGGCATAGTCGGGGATTTCGCCGGCGCGGGTGTAACCCAGGGCTTTGTAGAAGTCTTCGGCAGGGGAGCCGGCCTCAGTGTCTAGGTAGAGCATGCCGCGCTTGTGCTGAAGGGCAGCTTGTTCCAAAGCACTCATCAACTGTTGGCCCAGACCGCGGCGACGCGCGTGTTCACGTACCAACAGTTTTTGCACTTCAGCGCGGTTCAGGCCGTTGGCTTTCTGGCACAGGGTCAGCTGCACGCTGGCCTGTACCTGTTCGTCCTTGACCACCACCCACAGCAGCACGTTGCCCTTGTTCAGGTTCTCCTGGACCTCATCGAACCAGGCTCGGGCCTGGGTGGCGTCCAGATCGGCCATGAACCCGACGCTGGCGCCATAGCCGACGGCGTCGAGCAGCAGATCAATCAAACCCTGACGGTAGTGCGCAAAGCTTTCAACATTGACGCGGCGCAGTTGGGCGGCGTTCATGGCAAATTACTCCTTGTTGGCAGTCGGCGGCTCCGCGCCAGGATTGAGGGTCAGTTGCATAAAAGTCAGGTCCAGCCAGCGACCGAACTTGGTGCCCACCTGGGGCATCTGGCCGGTCGTCACGAAACCGGCTCGTTCATGCAGGCGAATAGAAGCGGCATTACCGCTTTCGATGGCGGCGACCATCACATGTTTGTCGCAGCCTTTGGCGCGTTCGATCAACGCGGTCATCAATTGCGGGCCGAGACCATTGCCTCGCTGGTCGTTGCGCACGTAAACCGAATGCTCGACGGTATGGCGGAACCCGTCGAACGGCCGCCAGTCACCGAATGAAGCGTAGCCCAGCACCGTGTTATCGCCGTCGGCAATCACCAGAATCGGGTAGCCCTGGTCTTGGCGGGCGCTGAACCAGGCCTGACGGTTAGCCAAATCCACGGCCTGTTCGTTCCAGATGGCCGTGGTGTTGAGCACCGCGTCGTTGTAGATGTCGCGGATCGCCGGCAAGTCGGCGTGCGCTGCATCGCGGATGTGGTAAGTCATGGCGAGGCCTCAGGCGATCGGTTGGTGGACGGTGACCAGTTTGGTGCCGTCGGGAAAGGTCGCCTCGACCTGGATCTCCGGGATCATTTCCGGGATCCCTTCCATCACTTGTTCACGACTGAGCAGGGTGGTGCCGTAGTGCATCAGTTCGGCCACGGTCCGGCCGTCGCGCGCGCCTTCGAGCAGCGCAGCGGAAATGTAGGCCATGGCTTCCGGGTAGTTGAGTTTCACGCCGCGCGCCAAACGCCGCTCGGCCACGAGGCCGGCGGTGAAAATCAACAGCTTGTCTTTTTCGCGTGGGGTCAGGTCCATCGTTTGGAATCCATATCGGCAGATAAAAAAGGTATTCGGATCTGTAAACACAAAACCCCTGTGGGAGCGAGCCTGCTCGCGATGAGGTCGTCACATCCAGTGAAGATGTTGGCTTTGAGACCGCCATCGCGAGCAGGCTCGCTCCCACAGAAAAGCAATTCAGGTGCTCCATATTCTGGGGGGGACGGCTTCGCGGCCGAGCAACGCAGGCCTGAGCAATCGCCACAAATCGATCAACCACCCCCTGGCCAACAACGCTTCACCGGCCAGGCAGCGGGCGACTAAAAGTCCGGGCAACTGGGTCAGGTCTCCGCGCACGTCATGGGGCAGCGAGCGGCATTTCTCCAGCAAATCGCTATCGATGTCGCCAGTCACCAACAGGGTCGCAAACACCGGTTGTCCATCCAGGCCAATCGGCGAATCAAGCAAACCATCAGCCCCGACAATGCGCTGGCGTTCATGCCAGAGCAACTGACCGTCGCGGCGGATGTCCAGGTGCGCCTGAAAATGCCCGAGGTCGAAACGTTCGCCGCTGGCTGGCCGGCCCAGCGCCACGACGTCCCAGTAAAACAACCGCGCATCGCCTTCCAGATCAATCGAAGTGCTGAGTTCAGCCTGTGCGGCGCTGAAGATAATGGTTTCCTGGGGCAGCCACTCCAGTGTCGCGCCAGCGGCTACTTTCAAGTCGAGCTTCTGATAAGCGGGCCCCGCCGCGCGATACCACTTGGCCGCGCCGGGGCTGGTGATTTGCGCCCAGGCATCGCGGCCGACACTGGCCGAGATATCCAGCCGATCGCCGCCGGCAATCCCGCCCGGCGGGTGCACGATGATGTGCTGGCAAACCTCGGGCCCTTCGGCATACAGATGTTTCTGCACCCGCAGCGGGCCTTTGTGCCAGCGCTGAACCGGGCGCGTGCTGTCGCCGAATCGGGCGTAGCCGAGTTCCAGCTCAGCGTGCCAGCTGGGGGTGAACAGGGCAGTGGGGAGAGGTGAATTCATAGTTTCTATTTATCGTCAGGACGCTTCAGATTAGATCGTAACCAGGCCACGCACACCTTCGGCTTCCATGTTTTCTCCGCGACCTTGCTGCACGATCTCACCCCGGGACATCACCAGGTACTGATCGGCGAGTTCGGCGGCGAAATCGTAGAACTGTTCCACCAGCAAAATTGCCATGTCGCCACGGGCGGCGAGCTTCTTGATCACCGCGCCGATTTCCTTGATCACCGAGGGCTGAATGCCTTCGGTGGGCTCGTCGAGAATCAGCAGGCGAGGACGGCTGGCCAACGCTCGGCCGATCGCCAATTGCTGCTGCTGGCCACCGGACAAGTCACCGCCGCGACGCTGTTTCATCTGCAGCAGCACCGGAAACAGCTCGTAGATGAACGCCGGGACTTCCTTGGCTTCAGCACCGGGAAATCGCGACAGGCCCATCAACAGGTTTTCTTCCACGGTCAGCCGGCCGAATATTTCCCGGCCCTGAGGCACGTAAGCGATCCCGGCGTGAACCCGCTGGTGTGGCTTGAACGCGGTGATCGTTTTGCCTTCCCAGTTCACCGCGCCTTCTTTGGCCGGCAACAAACCCATCAGGCACTTGAGCAGGGTGGTCTTGCCCACACCGTTGCGTCCGAGCAGGCAAGTGACCTCACCGACTTTCACCTCAAACGTCAGACCCCGCAGGATGTGGCTACCGCCGTAAAACTGGTGCAGCTTGTCGACTTGCAGCATTTTCAAATTCCTCCCCCAGTGATCGTTCCCACGCTCTGCGTGGGAATGCATCCCGTGACGCTCCGCGTCACCCGTGCGCAGGACTTGAGCCCTGCATTGTCAGCGGGACGCGGAGCGTCCCCGGCGGCATTCCCACGCAGAGCGTGGGAACGATCATCTCCACAGCTCTCAGCGGCCGAGATACACCTCGATCACGCGCTCGTTGTCCTGCACCTGCTCCAGCGACCCTTCGGCCAGCACGCTGCCCTGGTGCAACACGGTGACGTGGTCGGCGATGGAGCCGACGAAGCCCATGTCGTGTTCCACCACCATCAGCGAATGCTTGCCCGCCAGGCTCTTGAACAGTTCGGCGGTGAATTCGGTTTCGGCGTCGGTCATGCCCGCCACCGGTTCGTCGAGCAGCAGCAGTTGCGGGTCCTGCATCAGCAACATGCCGATTTCCAGAAACTGCTTCTGACCATGGGACAACAAGCCCGCCGGGCGATTGACCGACGGGGTCAGGCGAATGGTGTCCAGCACTTCGCCGATGCGATCTTTCTGCTCGCCACTCAGGCGCGCCCGCAGGCTGGCCCACACCGATTTGTCGGTTTTCTGCGCCAGTTCCAGGTTTTCAAAAACGCTCAAGGCTTCGAACACCGTCGGCTTCTGGAACTTGCGGCCAATGCCGGCCTGGGCGATTTGCACTTCGCTCATCTGCGTCAGGTCGAGGGTTTCGCCGAACCAGGCCTTGCCGTGACTGGGCCGGGTCTTGCCGGTGATCACGTCCATCAGCGTGGTCTTGCCCGCGCCATTGGGGCCGATGATGCAGCGCAATTCGCCGACGCCGATGTACAGGTTCAGATTGTTCAGCGCCTTGAAGCCATCGAAGCTGACGCTGATGTCTTCCAGGGTCAGGATCGTGCCGTGGCGCGTGTTCAGGCCGGGGCCGGCGCGCTGGCCGAGGCCGATGGCGTCACGGCTGCTGCCGGCGTCCCGGTTGGGTTCCAGTGGTGGAAAAAACGCCGGTTCGAGCATGAATTCAGCCGTTGCAGTGACTCTCATTGTTCACCCCTTTTTTTCAGCAGACCGATCACGCCTTTGGGCAGGTACAGGGTCACGACGATGAACAATGCGCCAAGGAAGAACAGCCAGTATTCCGGGAACGCCACGGTGAACCAGCTCTTCATCCCGTTGACCACCCCGGCGCCGAGCAGCGGGCCGATCAGCGTGCCGCGACCACCCAGCGCCACCCACACGGCGGCCTCGATGGAGTTGGTCGGCGACATTTCACTCGGGTTGATGATCCCGACTTGCGGCACATACAGCGCGCCGGCCAGGCCGCACAGCACCGCGCTCAACACCCAGACAAACAACTTGAAACCGCGTGGATCGTAGCCGCAGAACATCAAGCGGTTTTCCGCATCGCGCAGGGCGGTCAACACCCGGCCGAACTTGCTCTGCGCCAGACGCCAGCCGATGAACAGGCTCGCCACCAGCAACACCACGGTGGCGAAAAACAGCACCGCGCGAGTCCCCGGTTCCGTGATGCCGAAGCCCAGAATGGTGCGGAAGTTGGTAAAGCCGTTGTTGCCGCCAAACCCGGTTTCGTTGCGGAAGAACAGGAGCATCCCAGCGAAGGTCAGGGCCTGGGTCATGATCGAGAAATACACGCCCTTGATCCGCGAACGGAAGGCGAAGAAACCGAACACCAGCGCCAGCAACCCCGGCGCCAGCACCACCAGGCACATCGACCAGAGGAAGCTGCTGGTGCCGGTCCAGTACCACGGCAATTCAGTCCACGACAGAAAGGTCATGAACGCTGGCAAGCCATCGCCCGAGGCCTGGCGCATCAGGTACATGCCCATCGCATAACCGCCGAGGGCAAAGAACAAACCGTGACCGAGGGACAACAGGCCGGCGTAACCCCAGACCAGGTCCAGCGCGAGGGCGACGATGGCGTAGCACAGAATCTTGCCCACCAGCGTCAGCGTGTAGGCCGAGACGTGAAACGTGCTGTCCGGCGACAACAACGACAGCAGCGGCAACGCCAGCAACAGAGCGAGGATCACCGCGCCAATGGCGATCGTGACTTTGGGGCCGGCTTTTTGTGTTGCGGTAACGAGCAGGGGCTGATTCATCAGTCGATCACCCGTCCTTTCAGTGCGAAGAGGCCTTGCGGACGTTTCTGGATGAACAGAATGATCAGCGCGAGGATCAGGATCTTGCCGAGCACGGCACCGATCTGCGGTTCGAGAATCTTGTTGGCGATACCGAGGCCGAACGCGGCCAGCACGCTACCGGCCAATTGACCGACGCCACCGAGCACCACCACCAGGAACGAGTCGATGATGTAGCTCTGGCCGAGGTCCGGGCCGACGTTGCCGATCTGGCTGAGGGCTACGCCACCAAGGCCAGCGATGCCCGAGCCGAGGCCGAAGGCGAGCATGTCCACGCGCCCGGTCGGCACGCCACAGCAGGCGGCCATGTTGCGGTTCTGGGTGACGGCGCGCACGTTCAAGCCCAGGCGCGTCTTGTTCAGCAGCAGCCAGGTCAGCACCACCACAAACAGCGCGAAGGCGATGATCACGATGCGGTTGTACGGCAGCACCAGATTCGGCAACACCTGAATCCCGCCTGACAACCAGGCCGGGTTCGCGACTTCAACGTTCTGCGCGCCGAACACCAGTCGCACCAGCTGAATCAGCATCAGGCTGATGCCCCAGGTGGCCAGCAAAGTTTCCAATGGGCGGCCGTAGAGGTGACGAATCACCGTGCGCTCCAGCGCCATACCGATGGCGGCGGTGACGAAAAACGCCACCGGCAACGCGATCAACGGGTAGAACTCGATGGCTTGCGGGGCGAAGCGCTGGAACATCAACTGCACCACATACGTCGAGTACGCGCCGAGCATCAACATCTCTCCGTGGGCCATGTTGATCACGCCGAGCAGGCCGAAGGTGATTGCAAGACCTAACGCCGCCAGCAGCAGAATCGAACCCAGGGACATGCCACTGAAGGCCTGCCCAAGCATCTCGCCGATCAGCAGTTTGCGTTTGACCTGGGCCAGGCTGGTTTCGGCAGCGGTGCGCACATTGGCATCGGCTTCGACACCGGGCTGGAGCAAGCCTTCGAGGCGGGTGCGAGCCAGCGGATCGCCGGTTTCACCCAGCAGACGCACCGCGGCGAGGCGTACGGCCGGGTCGGTGTCCACCAGTTGCAGATTGGCCAGGGCCAGGCTCAACGCGGCGTGTACGGTTTCATCTTTTTCGCCAGCCAGTTGCTGGTCGAGGAATTTCAACTGCGCCGGTTTGGCGCTTTTCTGCAATTGCTGCGCGGCGGCCAGACGGATTTTGGCGTCGGCGGCGAGCAATTGATGGCTGGCCAGCGCGGTATCGATAAGACCCCGCAGGCGATTGTTCAGGCGCAGGGTTTTTGGTTGGCCATCGACCGTCAACTCGCCTTGTTGCAGGGCGTTGATCAGCTCGATACGGGCGGCATCGGGCTGCGCGGCCCAGGCTTCCAGAAGCCTGGCTTGCTGCATGGGATTGGCGACGACGAAGTCTTCGGCGTCGCCAGAATGCGCGGCCATCGGCAATAACAGCGCGATGGCGAGGATGAAACGGTAAAGGGCAGTGGGCATGTCATTGGCCTTGCGTATTGATCGTTCCCACGCTCCGCGTGGGAATGCCTCACCGGACGCTCCGCGTCCGCTTTTGGGACGCGGAGCGTCCCTGGCTGCATTCCCACGCAGAGCGTGGGAACGATCAGGCTGTGCGGGGTGGCTTAGTTGCTCTTCACCGCATAATCGGGCTTCTTGTCGTTACCCTGGATGAACGGGCTCCACGGTTGAGCACGGATCGGTCCTTCGGTCTGCCACACCACGTTGAACTGACCGTCCGCCTGAATCTCGCCGATCATCACCGGTTTGTGCAGGTGGTGGTTGGTCTTGTCCATGGTCAGCGTGTAACCCGACGGCGCGGCAAAGGTCTGGCCGGCGAGGGCTTCGCGGACTTTGTTGACGTCGGTGGACTTGGCTTTCTCGGCCGCTTGCGCCCACATGTGGATGCCCACGTACGTGGCTTCCATCGGGTCGTTGGTCACCGCTTTGTCGGCGCCCGGCAGGTTGTGTTTCTTGGCGTAGGCTTTCCAGTCGGCGACGAATTTCTTGTTCGTCGGGTTCTCGACCGACTCGAAGTAGTTCCAGGCCGCGAGGTTGCCCACCAGCGGTTTGGTGTCGATGCCGCGCAGTTCTTCTTCGCCGACCGAGAACGCTACAACCGGAACGTCAGTCGCTTTCAGGCCCTGGTTGGCCAACTCTTTATAGAACGGCACGTTGGAGTCGCCGTTGACGGTGGAGATGACCGCAGTCTTGCCACCGGCCGAGAATTTCTTGATGTTGGCCACGATGGTTTGATAGTCGCTGTGGCCGAACGGGGTGTAGACCTCTTCGATGTCCTTGTCGGCCACACCTTTGGAGTGCAGGAACGAGCGCAGGATTTTGTTGGTGGTGCGCGGGTAGACATAGTCGGTGCCCAACAGGAAGTAGCGCTTGGCGCTGCCGCCTTCTTCGCTCATCAGGTATTCCACCGCCGGGATCGCTTGCTGGTTCGGCGCGGCGCCGGTGTAGAACACGTTTGGCGACATCTCTTCACCTTCGTACTGCACCGGGTAGAACAGCAGGCCATTGAGCTCTTCGAACACCGGCAACACCGATTTGCGCGACACCGACGTCCAGCAACCGAACACCACGGCGACTTTGTCCTGGGTCAGCAACTGCCGACCCTTTTCGGCGAACAGCGGCCAGTTCGATGCAGGGTCGACGACCACCGGTTCCAGCATCTTGCCGTTCACGCCGCCCTTGGCGTTGATCTCATCGATGGTCATCAGCGCCATGTCTTTGAGCGAGGTTTCGGAGATCGCCATGGTCCCGGACAACGAATGCAGAATACCGACCTTGATGGTCTCGGCAGCCTGGATGCTCCAGGTCATGCCCATCGCGGCAATGCTTGCCGAGAGTGTGAAAGCCTTGATCAAACTGCGACGCTTCATTGTGCGATCTCCATGAACTTATGAGTTTTCTTGGTTGGCAGATGCGGACTACTAAAGGGTCTTTAGCAAGGGCTGTGCCTAAGACCTGAAGTGCTTTTGCGCAAGGGCGAGAACGTTCGGTGCAGGTACTTGTTGCACCGTGAACGGGCATAAAAACGCTCGCGGGCACGGCGATGCGTCCAAGTGGTGCCGAGCGCACGAAGTAGTAACTATGTACCGCCTGGGCAATGCGTTGCGGTGCGAGAGTGGGGATCACCCTTGAATGACTCAATGGAGTTCCACTGCATGGACGAACAACCCCAACAACTCGCGCCGACCCAGTCGGCGGGATCGGCACTGAACATATTGGAAAGGGCGTTTCTTTCGGCGGACGATGCCGCTCGTTATGCCCATGAGCGAATCGGCCGCCACCGTAACCGCGGTTATTACGGCTATATCCTTCAGCGAAACGATCAGCGGTTTGTGCTCACCGACCTGACCGGGCACCCGGTCAGCATGACTTCCCATCACAAGGTGATCCCCGACAAGCATGTCTTGCACAGTCGTTTCTATTCGCATCCCGCGCTTTCGACGCTCGAAGTCGCCAAGGTTACGCAGCTGAAATGGACTGTCGAAGATGCCGCGACCAGCTTGTTGATGTTCAGCGTTGACGAACTGCGCAACAGCCTGCAGAGCGGTCTGCCGGCTTATCTTTCGGGGGCCGAAAACAGCCTGATCGGTTTCACTCCCGACAGGTCTCGTACAGCGAGCCTGGTGGCCAAACTGGGCACCGAGGCCGCCCCCGGGGTGTTTGCGCTGGGAATGAAGACGGGAGCCATCAAACCGGAGCAATTCGTCGAGGAAGCCGCGGCGGCCGGCGATTTACAAGTCCTCGTCAGCAACGGTCGCTGGCGGCCCCGGGGACGAATAACCGGGCCTGTCGTCGCCGGTCCGTGGGAACGTAGCGTGCCGGAGCGAGTGTCGTTCGGCGCGGTTTCCCGGTCGGCCGATGAGGCGGCACTCGAGCGCTACGCCAAAGACACCGAGCTGCATGACGAAGAACGGACCTGGTTCGGATTCATCCTCAAACAACAAGGCAAGGAGGAGTACATCGCCACTGAACTGGTCCCGGTCAGCGATGGGAGAGACAAACTTTACTCGTTGCGCAGCCTGTTTGGCATTTCCCGCAAGGCTGGGGACTATGACTATCCCGAGTCATTCAAGCTCCACGCTTTTTACTATTCGCGCCAACGGGTCAAGCATGCCCGCGACCCGGCCAGGCGCTGGCTGGCGCACCACTTCATTGTGCCCAGGGATCTGTTTGTGGTGGTTTATGACTCCAACAAACGTCCGGTGCTGGACCCGGACAGGGTCATTCCTCTCTACGTCTCGACTCAGGACGGAGCCCTGCTCAAATACGTCCCGCGCAAGGGCACCAAGCTGTTCGACAACGACACCCCCGGCATGGGGCTGGAAGAAATCCAGAAAAACCTGGCCAGTGGTGTGCTGACCCCGACGGGTTTTGTCCGAGTGGTCGCCAACAGCGGTGTGTTGCAGGTGATGCGCACCAATGTCTGCTGGGACAGTAAAGGGGTGGTCGACAAGCACTGGCAGTCGAGCATGAACCTGCAACGGCGCACCCTCGGCCCGGTATTTCTGACGGCTGACGATGCGGCTCTGCATGCGCGTTCGCAAATACCGAGCGGTAGCGCCAAGGCGTTTGGCGGTGTGATCCTGAAACGAGCCGATGGTTTTTTTGTGGCCACCGATCCGATCGCTATCCTGCGAGAAGACTTTGATATCCCGTGGGTCTTCCCGGACGAAGCCGTGACCCTTGGCCAGTTTCCGGCGGGGTGTTCGGTGGTGGCGCGCTATCGCTCCCGAGTGCCTCGCGAGTTGCCGGTGCTGCTGTCGAAAGTCGACAAGGAGGTGTATCTCAACATGCTCTCCGCCGATGTCGCGTACACCGCATTCACCCGCGAAGGGCAAACGTTCGATGAATACTTTCTGGCGCCGGACGGCGCGACCATTCGCTATCGGGCCGGGTTATGGGCACGATTCAAAGCCGACCTGGCCATAGCCCTGGGCACTTCGGGCAAGCCAGGGCGAGAGCTGGATGCCGCATCGATCAAGGAACAAATCTATCGGGGGCTGCTGTCACCGACAAACTGGGTAAAAAGCCTGGCAAAGTCCGGTTACCTGCAAGTGGTTTCAGGGAGCCCGCTATGGGGCCCGGCTCGTACCGTGACAGAATTCGAAGCCTATCCCCCGGCCGCAGCAGTAACTTCCGGCTATGCACGAGCGGTTGCCGAGCCGGCCTGTAGCCCGATGTACCTTCGAGAACAGGATGCGGCCTGTTTCGCTCATGAACGGGCACGCAATCGTTCAGCGACGGGGTTTGGATTCATTCTGAAAAATACCCGTACCGGCGTCTTCATTGCGACCCTGCCCATTGACGTGCAAGGCACATGGTTGGCGTATGAGCGAATCTTTCCCGGTGTACTCCCTTCTTCCCATGTCAGCAGCGCGATTCACCTGTGCGCGGGGCAAGCGCCGCAAAAGCTGTCGGACGATGATTACCGGCATTTCCTTTCCCCCGTGGACGTGAGTCTGGCCCGTGACGCTGCACGAACGCCCCATGGCTTCAGGCCAATTTACTTCTCCTGCGCCGATGGTGCCTTGTTGCGATTGTTGCTCAGCCCCTTCGACCCGGACCTTTCGCGGGACAAATTCGGCCAGTACGAATTCAAGAACAATCCGTTTGCCGCGCTCGAGCACGCGCAACGTGACTGGAAGGACATCGGCGAGGGCAGGTTCAGGTTGAGCAGCTACATCCAGCGAATGGCCAAGTCCGGAGAACTGGAGGTCCTGGTGACCAGCGCCTATTGGTCTCAAAAAGGCAAAGTGAGCCAGAACTGGCGGCCCCGCATGCCTTCTGTTTCCGTCGATGAGCAGTGGGCAAACAGCCCTGCGCCAGCCTTGGGACCGATATTCCATCACCCTGACGACGCGGCCCTTTATGCGCAGTCGCGGCTGGGCAGTCACGAGAGTCAAACGACAGTGCACGCCAGCGGGATTTTGAGCAGCCCCGGCACTAATTCCTTTGTTGCGCTGGAGCCCATTGCAGACCCTGGGTATCCCAATGAAGCCATCAAGCGAATTTTCCGTATTGCGAGTGATCCCTTGACCTCACCGCGCAATAAAGCGCCACGTTTTCCCGACGGCTACACATTGGTGGCCGGCCATCAGCTTTTCCAGGCCGCAGGCTCGACACTGTCCGAACACTCCGATTCAACTGACGCAAACTTCGCCTCTCCGGCCCAGGTGCATGCGCACACCCATGCCTTGAAAGCCAAAGGGTTCGATATCAACGCCTACTACTATTCGACGCGTTATGGAGCATTGCTCAAATACACACCAACCTATTCGGCCTCGGAGCGAACATTGCTGCTGACCCAGCCAGTTCAGCTCGTCGAAGGAAAGTGGGCCACCGTGCTGTCGACCGATGTGTTTATTACCCGTCTGGCGGACATCGGCAATTTGCAGGTGCTCAAGCCTGCGTATTTCTGGAATCAGGCCAGGCGCCTGGGCTCCGACTGGAGCCTCAGACGCCAACAGGTTCAGGATATCTTTCCCCACCCCACGCGGGATGAGTTGTAAGGGGGCGGGGTAGCGGTCACAGCCGTTGGCATCAGCGCCTGCGCATCAGACCGATGAAAAACAACCCGCCAATCGCCGCCGTGGCTATGCCGATCGGCAAATCCTCGGGGGCGATCAGGGTGCGGGCGGCGACGTCGACCCAGACCAGAAAGATGCTTCCCGACAACACGCACACCGGCAGCAACCGCCGATGCTCCGCCCCGACCAGACGCCGCGCAATGTGCGGCACCATCAGCCCGACAAACCCGATAGACCCGCTGATCGACACCAGCACCCCGGTCATCAGCGACGCAATCAAAAACACCCGCAAGCGCACGGTGCGAGCATTCAGGCCGAGGGTGACCGCGGTCTGTTCGCCGGTCATCAACGCATTCAACGGTCGAGCCATGCCCAGCAGCAGCACCAGCCCCAGCAATACGCTGGCCGCCGGCACCGCGAGCAACTCCCAACGCGCCAACCCAAGCCCGCCGAGCATCCAGAACATCACCGCCGAACTCGCGCGATGGTCGCCAAGAAACAGCAGCAGATTGGCGATTGCCATCATCACGAAGGACACCGCCACGCCGCACAACAGCAGCCGGTCACTGTCGAGCCGTCCGTTGCGGTTGGCGATCATCAGCACGATCAACATGCTCAGCAATGCGCCGATAAACGCCGCGATCGGCAAGGTCAGCAAGCCAACGACTTCACCCACATGCAGCACCACGATCACTGCACCGAGGGTCGCGCCAGAGGTGACCCCGAGCAAGTGCGGGTCGGCCAGCGGATTGCGCGTCACCGCTTGCAGCACCGCACCGATCAGCGCGAGCCCGGCGCCCACCAACGCACCCAATAGCATGCGCGGCACGCGAATCAGCCAGACGATGTGTTGCTGCCCGGCGGCCCAGTCCGGCACGCCGACACCGAAAATCTTGTGCAACAGAATCCGCCACACCACGTCCACCGGCACCCGCGCCGGACCGAAGCCCAGCGACACCACACACGACACCAGCAACAACGCGCCAAGGGCCATCAGCAACAAGGCGTAGCGACGATTGATCATTCGCGGTGGAAACCCTTGGCCAGGGTTTCGACTGCCAGCACGTTGTCGATCCCCGGCGTGGCTTGCACATACGGAATCACGATGAAGCGTTGATGCTTGATCGCGTCCACCGATTGCAGCGCCTTGTTGTTGAGCAGGAACTGTTGCTTCTGCTCGGCAGTGATTTCGCCGTAATCAACGATCACGATCACCTGCGGATTGCGCTCGACCACGTTTTCCCAATTGACCCGGGTCCAGCTCGCTTCGACGTCATCGAGAATATTGCGCCCGCCAGCGGCGTCGATCAGCGCTTGCGGCATGCCGAGGCGACCGGACGTCATGGCGCGGTCTTCACCGCTGTCATAGAGGAAGACGCGAGGTTTGTCCGTCGGCAGATCCTTGCGCACTTCGGCGACCTGCGATTGCATCTGGGCGATCAAGGCGTTGGCGCGATCCTGCACGTCGAAGATTTTGCCGAGGTTGCGCAGGTCGTTGTAGGTGTCTTCCAGGCTGGCCGGTGGACGCTTCATCACGAACGCGCAGGACTCCGTCAGCTCGTAGACATCGATGCCCAACGGCTGCAACGTTTGCGGTGTGAGATCACCGCCGACGCGCATGCCGTAATCCCAACCGGCAAAGAAGAAATCAACGTTGGCGTTGAGCAGGGTTTCCACCGACGGGTACTTGGCCGCCAGTTCCGGCAAGCCCTCGAGGATGGTTTGCATCTGCGGCGTGACCGACTTCCAGCCGGTCACACCGCTATACCCGGCCATGCTGGGTTTCAGACCGAGGGCCAGCATCATCTGGGTCATGTTGATGTCGTGGCTGACCGCGTGTTTCGGCGCTTGCTTGAAGGTCACTTCGCGATTGCAGCTCTGCACGGTCAACGGGTAGTGAGTGGCCTCGGCAAATGCTTGGGCATTGCCCAGCAACAGAGCGGCGCAAAGCAGGGAACGCAAAGTCATGGTTGGGTGATCCAGGTAATTCGTGGGTAGCCGTGCAAGGGGTGTTGATCGATCAGCGCTTCGACGCCGAACACATCGCGCAGCAGTGGGGCGGTCAAGACTTCTTCGGGCGTGCCGCTGGCGACGATGCGGCCGTGATTGATCACATACAGCCGATCACAGAAAGCAGCCGCCAGATTGAGGTCGTGGATGCTCGCCAGGGTGCCGATCTTCAGGCGTTTGACCAGTTGCAGCAGTTCGAGCTGATAACGCGGGTCGAGATGATTGGTCGGCTCGTCGAGGATCAGCATTTGCGGTTGCTGAGCCAGGGCGCGGGCGAGGATCACGCGTTGTTTTTCACCGCCGGAGAGGGTGGCGAAGTCATGGTCTTCAAAGCCTTTCAGACCGACTGATTCGAGGGCCTGGGTAGCGAGTTTCCTGTCCTCCGGGGTGTCGCCGTCGAACAAGCCTTTATGCGGTGTGCGGCCCATGGCGACGACTTCATCGACGGTGAGGCCGAAGGCGTCGGGGAATTCCTGCAGGACCACGGCGATGCGTTGCGCGCACCAGCGCGAGGATTGCTTCCAGACGTTGTGATGGTCGAGCTTGACCTCGCCGCACTCGGGTTTGCTGAAGCGCCAGGCACAGCGCAGCAGGCTGGTTTTGCCGCTGCCGTTGGGGCCGATCAGGCCGACGAACTCACCCGGGAGCACGCGCAAGGTCGCCTCACGCAGTTGGAACTGGTGATGGCAATGGCCGTGGCCCAAGGGTGTCCAGGCGAGGTTTGTGAGGTTCAGCGAGGTCATGCATCTACTCTGAAATTTTCGGTGTTGCTGATGGCCTCATCGCGAGCAAGCTCGCTCCCACAAGGACTGTGCAAAACCTGTGGGAGCGAGCTTGCTCGCGATGGGGGCGACACGGTTTAAAACTGATAATCAGCGGTGACGAAAAACGACTGCGGTTCGCCGAGGATCCACTGCTGCCCCTCATTGTATTGGCTTTGCGCATACTGCCGGTCAAACAGATTGTTCACCTGCAACCCCAGCGTCGTATTCCGCAGCGCCTTCCAGGACAGCGTGGCGTCCACCACGGTGTAGCTCGGCAGCTCATTCTGGTTGGCCATGTCCGCAAAACGCGCATCCACATAACGCACGCCGGCGCCGGCCTTCAAGTCATCATTGATCGCTTTGCTCAGCCACAGATTCGCCGTGCGCCGTGGCACGTCCGCCGGACGATTGCCGTTGCGCGACACCGGTATACCACTCACCACTTCTTCGAAATCGTCGAACCTGGCTTTGACGATGGCCGCATTGGCCTGCAGTTGCCAGGCGTGCGGCAGTTGCAGGTCGAGGCTGGCTTCGAGGCCGTTGGACGATTGCTGGCCGACCTGCTGTTTGAGCGTCGGATTGCCCGGGTCGTCAGTCAGCAGTTTCTTTTTGACGATGCGATACGTCGCCAGCGTCCACTCGCCGCGCTGATCCCAGAACAATTGCTTCACGCCGATCTCGGCCTGCTTCGCGGTGGACAAGTCATATTGCTGCTGGCTCGGGCTCAGGGAAATCAACCCGCCGACACCGTCGGTGCTGGTGGCGTACTGACCGTAGAACGAGGTGTCAGGCGTCACGGCAAACACCAGTCCAGCCTTCCAGTTATTACCGGTCAGGGTCTTGTCACTTTGGCTGCCATCCACCAGATTGTCGCGGTCGACGTGCACGTAATCGCGGCGCACGCCGGTCACCAGCGACCAGCGTTCGCTCAACTGCGTGCGGTTTTCGGCGAAGGCCGACAGCTGTTTTGTCGTCGACTGGAACTGATCACGGTACGGGTCGGCGCTTTCAAAACTACCGCGCTGTGGGTGATGAAAATCGATCGGTTGGCCATTCGGTAACGCGTCATTGAACGGCGAGTTGCTGTCGAGCTGGAAGCGAATCCGGTTGTAATCGACACCCGTCACGGTCTGGCTTTCGAGGCCGAACAGGGTGTGTTTGAAGGTGAAGGTCTGGCGATCACCGATCTGCTCCTGCTTGTGGCCGATGCCGAAATACCCGCTGCGGCTGAGCTGTTGAGTGTCGCGGTCGAAGTTGTAGTTCTCGGCGTTCTGCCAGCGGCGTTGGGCCTTGAGGTAATACAGCTCGTTAGTCGAATTGACGCTCTCGGAGAGTTGCCAGTCGCTGGTCAGCCGCGTCCATTGATCGTTGTAGTGCTGCTTGTCGTTGCTGACGTTGTAGTTCTTGTCCCGCAGGCCTTCGTGAAAGCGCCCGTTGATCAGCGGCGTGCCGAAGGTGTTCATCGGCTTTTGATCGCCGTAATCGTGGGCTAGGGTAAACGCCAGATCGTCGGTCGCTTGCCAGCGCAGGGCGGCGCTGATGAAGTCGCTGGACGAATCGCCGCGATCAACCCAGCCGTTGCTGCGCAGGCGATTGAGGTTCAAGCGGTAGCTCAAGGTGTCACTCAATGAGCCGCCGCTGTCGAAGGCCTGTTGCTGACCGTCATAGGAACCGTAGCCGAGACGAACATGGTTTTCGATCTCGCCTTCAAACGGTTTTTTCGGGATCACATTGACCACCGCGCCGGTCGCGCCTTCGCCGTACAGCACCGATGCCGGGCCGCGCAGTACATCAACGCGCTCCACCGACCACGTGTCGACCGGGAAGGTCACGGTGCCCATGCCGGTGTACATGCGGTTGCCGTCATACAGCTGCATCACCGAACCCTGCCCGGTAAAACCTCGTGCCGACAACGACGTGCCGCCATCGCCCGGCGTGCCGGTGCGGCTGATCCCGGTGCTGCGCGACACGGCGTCTTGCACACTGCGATCACCCCGCGCGCGGATCTGTTCGCCGGTCAGGCTTTCGACGCTGGCAGGGGTTTCCATTGCAGTGAGGTTCAGGCGCGAACCGGCAGTGGTCGGGGTGTTCAGGCTGACGGTTTCGTCGTCATTGGCCTCGGCGGTAATGGTGCCGGTGGGCAGCGTCAACGGTTGCGCGTCGGCGCTGTGGTTCATGGCGAGCAGGCAGAGGCCGGACAAGAGGTACTTGTTCATCGGGGCGGTGAACCACTTATGCAAAGAAAACCCGCAGCGAGGGGTGCGGGTCAGGCGGTGTATTTAGAGTTATACAGTAACACTAAAATTCACCGGGAGATAAGCGCGGGAAGTCTACAGATCCCTCTAAACCGCGCATCTCGCCTGTTTCATGATGAAGGTGAGGCCGATTCAGTTTGCTGGCCCGAGATTCTTTTAATCACAAGAAAACAGGCCTGACTGTCATTTGTGACAGTAGACCGTGGCCCTCACGAGCGTTAGCGTTAAATCTCGTCAACGGGCAGAGGAATACTGAACGTGCGGATATTCGCCATCACAACATTGTCCGGTTTGCTGGTTCTTTGGAGCGCTGCCACGGCCATTGCTGGGCAAGACTGCATCAGTGCCTGGAAGCAAAATCCTGTTAGCCAAAGCTGCAAGGCCTACTCAAGTGCCACCTCGCCGGATCAGGACATACCGGAGGTCATCGACTTGGAGAACGACCAGTGTCGAATGACGGTTACTTGCAAGAATCAGTACGGTGGCGGCACACCCAACCCATCCACGGACATCGATATGGCCGAATTAAAAAATGTCCACAATTGCAACGGCCTCCTGCAGGTTGATCCCTGTTGAGGCGGGAAACAAGAACGGGATCGGAGAGAGCACCGGCCCCTATTCTTGGCGTTTCTTACATTGTTCGGTATCAGTTCATTCTTCAGGCAGCCGGGCCAGATTCAGTTTGTCGATTCAGGCGTGTCAGCAGCACCCGATCGAGCAGCCAGACCACCACCAGCGAAGCCCCCACCAACGGGAACACCACCGCCAATGCAAACATGATGACCATCGCGATTTTCCATTTCGGCAAGTCGTGGCGCAGCGGCGGAATACCGAATTTTCCTTGTGGGCGGCGCTTCCACCAGATCACCACACCGCTGACGGCGCTGAGCAGAATCATCAGGCAGATCAGCAGGATGATGATCTGGTTGAGCGGGCCGAACATTTTGCCTTCGTGCAGCATCACGCCGATTTCTGTTGCCCGGGCGACGGTGCCGTACTGCTCGAAACGCACGTCGGCGAGGACATTGCCGGTGTACTGATCGATATGCAAGGTGGCGTCGTTGCGCGGGTCGTCGGCGAACACGGCGATGGTGAACACGCCAGTCGCGGTGGTCGGGAAAGTGATGCTGTAGCCCGGTTCGACTTTGCGTTGCACGGCGATGTCCTGCACGTCTTGCAGGCTGATGGTCGGTGCGGCGGGGGCCGCTTGCGTGCCGCGGTGGGCCATGTGTTCGGCGTGGTCGCCGGACATTGGCATCGGTGTGTTTTCCATCGCCCACGGCACGGTCTGGCGGGTGGCGGTGTTGAGACTGCGGGCCTCGACATCGGACTGGGGCACGTTGTCCCACATCGCGGCCGGAAAGACGTTCCACACTTGCGCGTATTGCTTGCCCCAGAATCCGGTCCAGGTCATGCCGCTGAGCAGCATCACCAGCAGCAACGACGCGCCCCAGAACCCGGTCACCGCGTGCAGGTCACGCCAGAGCACTCGACCGCGACTGCTCAAGCGCGGCCACAGAATGCCGGCCGCCTGGCCGCGCGGCCACCACAGAAAGACCCCGGAGACCACCAACACCACGCCCCAGCCGGCGGCCAGTTCGATCAGTCGGTCGCCGACGGTGCCGATCATCAATTCGCCATGAATCGCTCGCGCAACGGCTTGCAGATTCTTTTTCGCGTCTTGCTCGCCGAGGATGTCGCCATGGTAGGGATCGACGAAAACGTTGAGCTCGGTACCAGCATTGAGCACGACAAATTGCGCGCTGCGTTCGGCGTTGACCGGTGGCAAATACTGCTTGATCGTGGCTTGTGGGTAAGCCTCTTTCACCCGCTTGAGCAGGTCATCGGCCGGGACGCTGTGATGCCCGGCCGGGACGTTCAGCAGGCTGCCGTACATCAACGGGTCGAGTTGAGGCTTGAACAGGTAAATGATGCCGGTCAGGGCCAGCATCACCATGAAAGGCGCGACGAACAGACCGGCATAGAAATGCCAGCGCCAGGCCAGGTTGTAGAAATTCGGTTTGGGCTGTTTCATCACGTGTGCTCCGCTAGGCTTGGGTCTTTTAGTTGTTTGTTTGCGGTTGCTGCGCAACCGATCGCGAGCAGGCTCGCTCCCACAGGTTCAACACGGTCCATGTGGGAGCGAGCTTGCTCCGGGCGGCGTTCCGACGATGCGTTTAGAAGCTCATGTCCACCTTGGTCCAGAGCGTGCGCCCCGGTTCTTTAATGGCTTGCGGGTCATTGGCCGGGTAGCCGAAACCGGCATTGCCGGCCAGGTTCAAGTGCTCGGCGTACGCCTTGCCGAACAGGTTGTCGACGCCGGTGCTGACCTTCCAGTTTTGGTTGATCCGGTACGCACCATTGAGCGAAAACACGCCAAAACCCGGGGTCTTGTCGAAGTCCTTGCCGACCACGTTGCCCTTGTTCTGGTCGATGCGGTTTTGCGCCGCCACCACTCGCCACAAAGCCCCGGCGCTCCAGTTGTCTTCGCTGTAGGTCAGGCCGAAACGGGCGTCCAGCGGCGGCATTTGCGGCAGTGCGTTACCGTCGCTGCTGTTCTTGCCCCAGGCGTAGGCCAGGGTCGCGTCGGCTTTCCAGTTGCTGGTCAGCTTGTAGGCCGCACCCAATTCGCCGCCCATGATTCGTGCGTCGATGTTCTGTGCTTGCGAGGTCGTGCCCATCATGGTTGGCGTGTAGTTGAACAGGATGTAGTCGCGCACCTGCCCGACGTAACCCGAGGCCCAGGCTTCGAGGTCTTCGGTCTTGTATTGCAGGCCGAAATCGAGCTGGGTGGTTTTTTCAGGCTTGATCGAATCGAAGGCATTCACCGAGCCTGCGGGGCCGGATTTGGGCGAAAACAGCTCCCAGTAATCCGGGAAACGCTGGGTGTGGCCGAGGCCGGCATACAGCGTGGTCGGGCTGTCGGCCAGGTCGTGCTCGTAACGGACGAAGCCGCTTGGCAGTGTGTCGGCACGGGTGTCGTCGGCGGTCGGATTAGGGCGCGCCATCATCCCGGAGCCCTTGGTCTGCCGGAAATCCTTGGCCGAAGCGCGGTCCAGGCGCGCGCCGGTAATCAGCCGGTCACGGTCGGCGGCGTACCAGGTCAATTCGCTGAACACGCCGTAGTTGTGGAAGTCGGCATCCTTGTTGCGCGGCAACTCCTTGTAGATGTCGATGCCCATGGCGCTGCGCTGGCGATGTTCGCTGGTCTGCGCATCGATGCCGCTGATCAATTGCACGTCGGCCCAGCGCCACGTGGCTTTGATCCGTGCGCCGAGGGTTCGACGGTCGACATTGGAGGCCATGGGGCCGGCCATCATCCCGGTGCCGGACGGCGTGCGCAGGGTGTAGTTGTCCATCACGTGGTCGGCGTAGTTGTAGTAGACCTGCGCCTCGACCTTGTCCAGCACATCGCCGATGTTCGACTGCTCGAAACGCAAACCCAGGCTTTCGCGTAAGAACTGCGAGCCGTCCATGCCGCGACCGGCGTAACGCGCTTCGCCATCGCCCTTGCCGGCGGTGAGTTCCAGCAGGGTGTCGGCGTCCGGGGTCCAGCCCACCGCAACGTCGCCATTCCACTTGTCGTAGCGCGACGGCACGGTGTCGTTGTTTCCGTCCCGGTAGTCGTCGGCATGCGCGGTGTTGCCGATCACTCGCACGTAACCCAATGGCCCGCCGGCCGCAGCATCCACCACCTTGTCGAAACGACCGTTGGAGCCCGCCAGCACGCTGGCGTTCACCCGCGTGCCGAGTTCGCCGAAGCTTTCCGGTTCACGGTCGAAGAGGATGGTTCCGGCCGACGCGCCCGGTCCCCAGAGCACGGTTTGCGGGCCTTTGATCACGGTCAGCTTGTCGTAAGTTTCCGGCGAGATGTACGAAGTCGGTGCGTCCATTCGGCCGGGGCAGGCGCCGAGCAACTGGCCGCCGTTGGTGAGGATGTTCAATCGCGAGCCGAACATGCCGCGCAGCACCGGGTCACCGTTGGTGCCGCCGTTGCGCACGAGGGCGAAGCCGGGGATGGTTTTCAGGTAATCGCCACCGTCGCTGGCCGGCACCGGTTGGCGCGGGTCCTTGGGATTGGTGACGATGGTCAGTGGCGAACTCGGGGCGATGGCGGTGATCACCGTCGGGCTCAGTTCTTCACTGTGACCGGCGTGTTCATCGGCCAGCACCATGGGGGTCAGCAGTGCCCCGCAAAGTAGGGCGGTGGCGTGCCTGAAGCGAACGCGAGATTCGTTCAGGGCAAAAGAAGCCTGGGCAGCGCTCAAGCGTGTGTCAGCAGAAAACCTGGACATGACAATTTCCATCGAACAGTCGTAAACGACACGGCCGGCAGCCTGCGCATTCCTTGTGGGAGTGAGCCTGCTCGCGATGAGGGAGGGTCAGCCAACATCAATGTTGAATGACCCATCGCGATCGCGAGCAGGCTCGCTCCCACAGGTTGCTTTGGCTGCTTTTAAACCGTGTGAGATCGGGGTGGGTGTTTACGCGGCGATGGGCGGGGCGCGGGTGCGGGCGCCGGGGAAGAAGGTTTGCCGGGCGTGGCCCAGGCGCGGGGAGGGTGTGGTGAAAGTGGTGGCTTTTGGTGTGTCGAATGCGACGAAGGAATGGCCGCCAGTCAGCGCCGGGCAATTGAACAGCAGGCTGCAATAGCCACATTTTTCCCAGAGTGCATGGTGGTCGGCTTTTGGTGGACAGTGCTCGGCCGCGGCTTGCGCGCCGTGATCGGCGTGCTCCATTGCCGACATGTCCATCGACATCGACATCGACATCGAGGCGCGTTGATCCATCGGCATCGACTGAGAAATCAGCGGGCCGATAAAGATCATCAACATGGCGAACAAGCTGATCCAGCTGCCGCGCGTCAGGCTTAACGGCTGACGACGGTGTGCGGATGACCTGGCGCTAAGCGGGCGCATGGGCGTTTCTGCTCAGTCGCTTACTGGGCGTGGGCGTGCGTCTGCATGCTTTCCGGCGGCTTCTTCTGCACCGAGACGTCCACCGTTACGGCGCCGGACTTCTCGAAATGCATCGTCAGCGGGAAGCGTTTGCCGTCGCTCAGCAGGCTGCGGTCCTTCAGGTTTACCAGCATTACGTGGTAGGCCATCGGTGCAAAAGAGACGTTGCCACCGGCAGGAATATCGACGCTCGGCACCTGCTGCATTTTCATCAGGTCGTTTTGCATGACGTGCTCGTGCAACTGGGCTTCGCCTGCAATGGGCGAGTCGACGCTGAGCAGTCGGTCGGCGGTTTTACCGCTGTTGTGAATCACGAAATACGCCGCCACCGTTGGCGCGTTGGGCGGCAACTCCTGCGACCACGGATGGGCGATCTCAAGCTCGCCAGCCTTGTATTCGTGAGCATTGGCAAAACAGGCAGGCAGCAGCAATACAGCCAGGACGATGAGTTTGTTCAACATGGCAGTTCTCCAGAACGATTCGAAACGCAGGTCAATTGCGAGAAGGAATCACACCAGAGGGGACGCGCGGGGGTTGAGACTCGGCCATTGCTGGCGCGGTGTCGGTGTATCGAGAGAGGAATCAGGCAGGCTTCGATTGGCTTCGAAATGTGCGAAGTACAGTTGCGGCACATGCCCCGGCAGCGCCACCAGTGGCGCGGAACCTGAACAGCACCAGCAATGTTGCATGTTGGAGTGATCGTCACTCTGAGGAGCTTTCTGTTCGATATCGCCCAGGGAAATCGCCACCATCTTCGTGCCGCTGGACGAACAGAAACTGCCCCACAACAACTGCTCGGCAGGCGATTTCGCCGTCTGCGCCATCGCTCCCGTCATCGGCATGGCGAGCATGTTGAACAGCACTGCGAAGCAGGCGATCCAGGCAAATGCGAGCCGTTGTCGGGACATGGGGCAAATCCGGTTGGGTGGGGGGATCAGGCGCGGCTATTTAGCCTGATCAGGGCCGATAAGTAAAAAAGCGGCGTGCGGTGTGGTGTCGCAGTGCAATCAGAGAGCGCTGGCATGCAGGCGCAGACCTAATGCTTTCATCACTTTCATGATAGTCGCGAATTCCGGGTTGCCAGTGCTGCCCAATGCTTTGTACAGACTTTCACGACCCAGCCCCGCGTCACGGGCAATCTGTGTCATGCCCTTTGCTCGGGCTATGTCGTTAAGGGCTGCACGTATGAGCACTCCGTCGCCAGCATCTTCTTCAAAACAGGCGTCCAGGTAAGCCGCCATTTCTTCTGGTGTTTTTAGAAATTCGGCGGCATCGAAACGGGTGAATTGTTCGGCCATGATTTACTCCTCATTACCGATGTTTTGCGCCATTTGAATGGCGCGTTTGATGTCTCGTTTTTGAGTCGACTTGTCACCGCCCACCAACAGCAGATAAACCACTTCACCTCGGCGGGTGAAATACATCCTGTAGCCAGGACCGTAATGCACACGCATTTCATAAACAGCTCCACCCACCGGTTCGCAATCACCAAAATTTCCATGCTCGGCAGCTCGGAGCCTGGCAATGATGCGAGCTTTGCCAATGATGTCTTTCAGTGAGTCGAGCCAGTCAGCAAATGCTCGGGATCGTTCGAAGTCGATCATGTTTGATCGTATTCCTTGGGATACAGGTTGGCAAGTCGCACTTTACTCGGGGCGAATTTACTCGTCCTTAGAAAGTAAGGTCGGTGTGCTTGTTAGGATCAGAGGGCTCGGACTATAGGATCGAAGCCATGGAGTGGATAGCCGGCTCCGTCCGAGAGTGTTGCCGGCAAAGTGGCAAGGTTATGGAGATCTCAGGAATCGTCTTACACCGATAGGGCTTTCAGTACTTCACTCACCAACCCAAACTCCCGATCAACCCCCGGCAACTCTGGCCGCTGCAAAACAATCACCGGCACCCCACGCTGCCGTGCCACTTCAAGCTTCGGCTCGGTCGCGGTGCTGCCGCTGTTCTTGCTGATCAGTACATCAATCTGCCGACGTTCAAACAGTTCACGTTCATCCTCGATCAGAAACGGCCCACGCGCGCCGATGACTTCGCAGCGTTCGTTGCCGGGGTAAACGTCCAGTGCACGCAGGGTCCAGAATTGCTCTGGCGGGATTTCATGCAGGTGCTGCAAGGGTTCGCGGCCGAGGGTGAATAGAGGACGGCGAAAAGGTTTGAGGGCTTCGATCAACCCGGCCCAGTCGCTGACATCCCGCCAGTCATCGCCGGCCTGTGGTTGCCAGGCCGGGCGCCGCAGGGCCCAGCAGGCAATACCGCTCAACCGCGCAGCGGTGGCGGCGTTCTGGCTGATTTGTGCGGCGTAGGGATGGGTGGCGTCCAGCAGCAGGTCGATCCCTTCATCCTGAATGAATTGCGCCAGTCCTTCGGCACCGCCGTAACCGCCCACGCGAACCTGGCAGGTCAGATCTGTTGGCACTCGCCCCACGCCGGCCAGGCTATAGATGTGTTCCGGTCCGAGGGTCCGGGCGATGGCCAAGGCTTCTGTCACGCCACCGAGCAACAACACGCGCTTCATTAAAAAGCTCCTGCATGGCCAACAATCCCGCCCTGGCGATCGATGGCGAACACTTCGACCTGAACCTGCGCCGGCACCACGCTGCGGGCAAAGTCCAGCGCGTGCTGACACACCGCATCACCCAGCGCGATACCCGCAGCACTGGCCATCGCCAAGGCTTGCTGGCTGGTGTTGGCTTCGCGAATCCCTTGCTGCAACGCCTCATCGGCGCCAATCGCCGCCGCCCACTCGGCCAGTTGCGGCAGGTCGATGCTGGAGTGCCGACTGTGCAAATCCATGTGCCCGGCGGCCAGTTTGCTGATCTTGCCGAAGCCGCCGCAGAGGCTGAGTTTATCCACAGGCACTTTACGCAGGTGTTTGAGCACGGCGCCGACGAAGTCGCCCATTTCGATCAGGGCGATTTCCGGAAAATCGTAGACCCGGCGCATGGTGTCTTCACTGGCATTGCCAGTGCACGCGGCGATGTGCAGGTAACCGTTGGTTTTGGCGACGTCGATGCCCTGATGGATCGAGGCGATGTAGGCCGCGCAGGAGAAGGGCCGGACGATGCCGCTGGTGCCGAGGATCGACAAACCGCCGAGAATGCCCAGCCGCGGATTCATGGTTTTCAGCGCCAGGGCTTCGCCGTCCTCGACGTTTACCGTGACCTCGAAGCCGCCCCGGTAATCAAGCTCTTCGGCCAGCAGCGTCAGGTGGTCGGTAATCATCTTGCGCGGCACCGGGTTGATCGCGGGTTCGCCGACGCCCAGCACCAGCCCCGGCCGGGTGACAGTGCCCACGCCACGGCCGGCGCTGAAGCGAATGCCTGGCTCACTGTGCAGGCGCACCTGGGAAAAGAGCAGGGCGCCGTGAGTCACGTCGGGGTCGTCGCCGGCGTCCTTGATCGTGCCGGCTTCGGCGCCTTCGTCCGTCAGCCGACAGAATTCCAGGCGCATCTGCACCCGCCTGCCTTTGGGCAGAATGATCTCGACGGCGTCTGCTTCTACGCCACTGAGCAGCAAGCGCGCCGCCGCAAGGCTGGTGGCGGTGGCGCAGCTGCCCGTGGTCAGGCCGCTGCGCAGCGGTGCGGGTTGTTCGGCGGTTTCGTCACGCATCGAGGGGTTTCGTCACGTCCAGCAAGGTAATTGGCAGCGCCTGACGCCAGGTGTCGAAATCGCCCAGCGGTTGCGCCTGAGCGATATGGACTCGTGTCAGCTCACCGCCGTGCTGCTCGCGCCAGGCCATCAATGTCATTTCACTTTGTAGCGTGACGGCGTTGGCGATCAGTCGACCGCCGGGTTTGAGTTGTGCCCAGCAAGTATCGAGTACGCCCTCGCGGGTGACGCCGCCGCCGATGAAAATCGCGTCCGGGCGTTCCAGACCGGTCAAGGCTTGTGGCGCACTGCCGCGAATCAGTTGCAGACCGGGGACACCCAAGGCATCGCGGTTGTGTTCGATCAACAACTGCCGACTTTCATCGGCTTCGATGGCCAGCGTTCGGCAACTCGGATGGGCACGCATCCACTCGATGCCAATCGAACCGCTGCCGGCGCCGACGTCCCACATCAACTCACCAGGCACCGGAGCCAGGCGAGCGAGCGTGATCGCGCGCACATCGCGCTTGGTCAGTTGGCCGTCGTGCTTGAAGGCTGAGTCTGGCAGACCGGCCAATCGGGAGAGGCGCGGCGTATCGGGTTCGGCGATGCACTCGATGGCGATCAGGTTCAGGTCGGCGATCACAGGGTTGTTCCAGTCATTGGCGACACCCTCGATGCGTCGTTCGGCGGCACCGCCCAGATGTTCCAGCACCGTGAGGCGACTCGCCCCGAAACCGCGCTCACGCAATAACGTCGCGATGGCGGCCGGGCTCTGGCCATCGTTGCTTAACACCAGCAAGCGCACGCCGCTGAACAGATGAGCGTTGAGCGCGGCGATGGGGCGAGCCACCACCGAAAGCGTGACCACATCCTGCAATGGCCAGCCCATTCGCGCCGCCGCCAGCGAGCAGGAGGAAGGCGCCGGCAGAATCAGCATTTCATCGTTGGGCAGTTTCCGGGCAAGGCTTGCGCCCACGCCAAAGAACATCGGATCGCCGCTGGCCAGCACGCAGACCGGCTCGCCGCGTAGCGCCAAAACCGGATCAAGGGAGAAAGGGCTGGGCCACAACTGCCGCTCACCACGGATGCACACCGGCAGCAAATCCAGTTGCCGCTGACCGCCAATGATCCGCGAAGCGCGCAGCAGAGCGTGCCGAGCGTTTTTGCCCAGGCCCTTGAAGCCGTCCTCGCCGATTCCCACTACTGTCAGCCACGGTGACATCTATCGCCCTCAAATATAGTCCTCAAATGGACTGTTCCGACGGGCAGGCTTTTCATGCCGTCGAACAAAGCAGGCATAATACCGCGCCTTCGCCCGCGAAGCGCCTTTCCCACACAGCCGGTCGCCCCCTTGAACGAACGCCCGATGTCCACCGCTTTGCGCCCCTCGGCTTGCCCGGGGTTGCTGCGTATCGTCCCGGCGCTGGATGGCGGCATCTGTCGGATCAAATTGAACGGCGGCTCGATCAGCGCTGCCCAGGCTGAAGCGGTGGCCAGCGCGGCTGAACGGTTTGCCGGGGGCGTGATCGAGGCGACCAATCGGGCCAACCTGCAGATTCGCGGGATCGGTAGCGAACAGACAGCACTGATCGACAGCCTGCTCGCCGCTGGATTGGGTCCGCGTACCGCGGCGGGCGACGATGTACGCAATCTGATGCTCAGCCCGAGCGCCGGGATTGATCGGCGCATGCTCTTTGATACGCGTCCGCTGGCGGAACAGATCCTTGTCACCCTGCAAAGCCACGAACGTTTCCACGAGCTCAGCGCCAAGTTTGCGGTGCAACTCGATGGCGGCGAGGCGTTGGCGATGCTCGAACACCCGCATGATCTGTGGTTGTCTGCGGTTGAGCGAGAGGGTGAGTGGTTGCTGGTGTTCGGTTTCGCGGGTTGCCCCACGGACAAACCCGCAGGCTCGGTGCCACTTGAGCAGGGGCATGCGCTGGTCGTTGCGGTGCTGGAGTTGTTTCTTGAACTGGCGCGTCCTGATCAAACGCGGATGCGTCATTTGCTGGCCGACTACCCGTTAGCAGAGTTCCTTGCTCACTTGGCCGAACGAGTGCCCTTGAAGTCGATCACCGATTGGCGGCGTTCGTTGAGCCCGGATGCTCTGCACATTGGCACTCATCTGCAACGTGAAGCGGAGCATGTCTACATCGGTGCCGTACCGCCTTTGGGGCGGCTCGATCCCGTCATGCTCAGGGGCGCGGCGCAATTGGCGCACGAGTTCGGCGACGCGAGCCTGCGTTTGACCCCATGGCAAAGCCTGTTGCTGCCCAATGTTCGAAAAGAACACGCGCCCGAAGTCATTCGGCGTCTGGAACAACTGGGCCTGCTGTGTGATGCCGATCAGCCGTTGTCACGGTTGATTGCCTGCACGGGTTCCGCTGGCTGCGGCAAAGGCCTGGCCGACACCAAGGGCGATGCCCGACAACTGGCGGCGCTGCTGCAACGTCACGGCCAAACACTGAACGTGCACCTGTCCGGTTGCCAGCGTTCCTGCGCGGCCGCACACATCGCGCCGGTCACATTGCTGGCCGTTTCTCCCGGTCACTACGACCTCTATTTCCGCGATGCAGCGCTGCCGGGTTTCGGCGCGCTGCACGCACGCAACCTTACTATTGAAGCGGTCGCAGCCTTGCTCGACGACCGCTCACGGAGCCCCCTTGATGCTTGATTACATCCGCGACGGTCAGGAGATCTATCGCAACTCCTTCGCGATCATTCGTGCCGAGGCCAACCTTGCGCGTATTCCCGCCGATCTGGAAAAACTCGCGGTCCGTGTGATCCACGCCTGCGGCATGGTCGACGCTATCGATGGCCTGCAATTTTCCGAAGGCGCGGGCAAGGCCGGGCGTGATGCGCTGGCCGCGGGTGCGCCGATCCTGTGCGATGCGCGGATGGTCAGCGAAGGCGTGACCCGCACGCGTTTGCCTGCGAACAACCAAGTCATCTGCACCCTGCGTGATGAAAGCGTGCCAGAGCTGGCCCGTGAGTTGGGTAACACCCGCTCCGCCGCCGCGCTGGAGCTATGGCGCCCGCACCTGGAAGGCAGTGTGGTGGTAATCGGCAACGCGCCGACCGCGCTGTTTTATCTGTTGGAAATGCTCGACAACGGCGCACCGAAACCGGCGCTGATCCTCGGCTTCCCGGTGGGCTTTGTCGGCGCAGCTGAATCCAAGGCAGCACTCGCGGCAGACAGCCGTGGCGTGCCTTTCGTCATCATGCAAGGCCGGCTGGGCGGTAGTGCCATGGCCGCCGCCGCCGTCAATGCCCTCGCCACGGAGATCGAATGATGCAGCAACCTGGACGTTTGATCGGCCTGGGCGTCGGCCCCGGTGATCCGGAGCTGATTACCGTTAAAGCCCTGCGCCTGCTGCGTGAGTCGCCGGTGGTGGCGTACTTCGTCGCCAAGGGCAAGAAGGGCAACGCGTTCGGCATCATCGAGGCGCATTTGCAGGACGCGCAAACGCTGCTGCCGCTGGTGTATCCGGTGACCACCGAGGCGCTTCCGGCACCGCTGTCGTATGAACAAGTGATCAGCGATTTCTACGATGCGGCCGGCGAAGAACTGGCCGCGCACCTGGACGCTGGCCGTGACGTGGCGGTGATCTGCGAAGGCGATCCGTTCTTCTACGGCTCCTACATGTACCTGCACGATCGACTGGCCGAGCGTTATGAAGCCGAAGTCGTGCCGGGCGTTTGCTCGATGCTCGGCGGTGCCTCGGTACTGGGTGCGCCGCTGGTGTATCGCAATCAGAGTTTGTCGGTGCTGTCGGGTGTGTTGCCTGCCGAAGATCTCAAGCGTCGTCTGGCCGATGCCGATGCCGCGGTGATCATGAAGCTGGGGCGCAACTTTCCCAAGGTCCGTCAGGTGCTCGAAGAACTCGGACTGGCGGAGCGTGCGCTGTACGTCGAACGCGCGACCATGGCCAACCAGAAAATCGTCCCGCTGGATCAGGTCGAGCCGATGTCCTCGCCGTACTTCTCGCTGATCATTGTGCCCGGCGAACGGTGGCAAGGCTGATGGCCCGTCCAGTTCCGGCGATTGTCATTCTGGGCAATGGCAGCCTCGCGACTGCGCGCAAGATTGCGCAGCTTTACCCTGGCGCATTGATCCATGGTCTGGCCGAACGGGTGGAAGGCGCGGACCGCGTCTATCACGAGTTCGGCGCCACTTTGCGTGAGCTCTATCAGCAAGACACGCCGATTATCGCCTTGTGTGCGGCCGGCATTGTGATCCGCACCCTGGCGCCGTTACTGCTGGAAAAGGGCGCCGAGCCGCCAGTGCTGGCCGTGGCCGAAGACGGCAGCGCCGTGGTGCCGCTGCTCGGCGGTCTTGGTGGCGTGAACGTCATGGCGCGCGAGATTGCTGCCGGACTCGAGGTCGCTGCGGCGATCACCACCAGCGGTGAATTGCGCTTCGGCACCTGCCTGCTCAATCCTCCCAGCGGTTACGCCCTCGGCGATCTGGAACTGGGCAAGCGCTTCGTCTCGGATTTGCTCGCTGGCCAAAGCGTACGCGTCGAAGGGGCTGCGCCGTGGCTGGTGCAGGCGCAGCTGCCGCAAGATCCTCATGCGCAGTTGTCGATCCATGTCGGCCATGCCGAACGGGCACCGGCAGCCAATGAGTTGATGATTTATCCGCGCAATGTGTTGGTGGCAGTGAGCGACGAGGTCGCGGATCTGTCAGGCGCGATTCGCTCAGCCTTGCATCAAGCGAAAATCGCCGTGCAATCGGTGGCGTGCCTGTTGGCCAGCGATCTGCACATGGCCAATCCGACGCTGCGCGAAGCGGCACTGGAACTGGGTGTGCCGCTGCGGTTTGCGTCGGTCAGCGGTGGCGTTAGCGAGTTGTCCCGTCAAACCGTGCCGAACGCGACCATCGTGTCCGCGGATACCGGCATTGCCATCGCGGTGGCCACTGAGCCGCTGGACGCTACGCAGATCGGCCGGGCACGCGGTCGTTTGGCAGTCATCGGTCTGGGCCCTGGCGCCGCCGAACTGATGGTGCCAGCGGTCAAGGCTGAACTGGCCAGGGCCACCGACGTCCTCGGCTACGAAACCTACGTGCGCATGGCCGGGCCGTTCCGCGAAGACCAGGTGCTGCATTGCACTGACAACCGCGAAGAGATGCAGCGTGCCCGCCACGCCTTCGAGCTGGCGGCGCAAGGCCGTTCGGTGATTGTGGTTTCATCCGGTGACCCCGGCGTGTTCGCCATGGCGGCGGCGGTGCTTGAAGCGTTGCATGAGTCGAGCGAGCCGAGCTGGCACAGCGTCGACCTGGAAATCCTGCCGGGTGTCTCCGCTTCGCTGGCGACCGCTGCGCAGGCCGGTGCGCCATTGGGGCACGACTTCTGCGTGATGTCGCTGTCGGACAACCTCAAGCCTTGGGCGATCATCGAGAAGCGCCTGGACCTGGCCGCCGAAGCCGATCTGGCGCTGGCGTTCTACAACCCGATCTCCCGTGCGCGGCCGTGGCAACTGGGCCAGGCGCTGGAAATCGTCGGCCGGCATCGCACACCGGAAACGGTGGTGGTGCTGGGCCGCGACATTGGCCGTCCTGGCCAGACGTTGCGGGTTACCACGCTTGGCGAACTGACCCCCGACCAGGTCGATATGCGCACCATGGTGCTGATCGGTTCGTCTACCACTTGCGTGTTCCCTCGTGCCGAGGGTGGCGAGTGGGTGTATACGCCGCGTTGGTACGGCATCAAGCCTGCCTCCTGAGCAAAGCGGCCCCGCGTGGGCCGCTTCTCACTTCATACATTTCCGTCTGTTCGGCACTTTCCCTTTGGCGTTGATGCGTCGTTTATTTCACCTGTCGTTGTGGGATTTATGACTCTCGCCGCGAAGAATTAATACTGTTTTCTGTCGCTGTATTCTTTCGTTATCCAATGCTTTCTTTGCAGTCGAACACTTCGGCGTTGCGCATGAGTCACAATGCCGGCTGTTTGCTGATGGTCCGCGCGATGTTGTTTGTCTAAGTGCGCTTATTTATGTCTGCAATATAAGGTTTTATTTTTTTCAAATTTGATTGTATTGAAATTAATTGAATTTCTTCGGGTTTGAAGTGCCTGTTTTTACGATTTAGTTTTGTCTCATGTGAAGCAATTGCTTCGCGTATTGATCTGGTCTCGTTCAAAAATACAAAAGAGCTGACATTGTCGTCGAGCGGTATTTGCGCGGCTGGCTTTCGGAACTTAATTGCATGTATTGAAGCTGGAGAGTGTCTTGTCTAATAATTATTTGGATGTTTCATATGTCGGAGAGTATGTAAAATTTGCCAAGCTTTTCAATCTTGAAGATCTTCAACAGGCGTTGATTTCGCACAAAGGTACTGACGAGTATGACGCCATCTTCAGGTATTACTCTGGCTGCATCGATTTGCTCGATTCGCCCAGGATGCTGGAGCCGCTGGGCCTGTTGAAACAGGCTTTGGCATCTTTGGTCGGGCCTGAGGGTCGACAGCGACGAACGACTGAGTCGCTTCCTCCCCAGAGCCCTGCCCCCGATATGGTAGACATCTACGAACGGCTCGAAGGTTTCGAGGCTCGTTTGTCGAACGGTGCGCAGCAGTTGCAAACGCCCAAAACCAACGTTCCTGACAATCTGCACTTTGTCTGGCTCGGCGGCGGTTTGGGCGATATCCAGCGCGACTACATCAATATCTGGAAACAGACCCTGGCTGGGCAGGGTTACACCCTCAAGCTCTGGTACGACAGCGATGCATTGCTGGCTCACGAAACCAATCGGATTATTGTCGAGGCCGCCAAGGCTGACGCCATGCTTAATGGCGGGCAGACCACTAGTGACGCTTTTGAACTGGCCGACAAGTATGAAGAGCGGGCCATCGCTCTCAAGCAGCAAATGTTTGCGCACATTAATAAAGCGGTAGAGAGCGGTGAGAGCGCCGACAACGCCAGGATCGATCTGTTGGTGAGAGCCTATAGCCAAGATGAAGCACGGTTGAAGGTTCTAAGGGAAAAGAACCGTCAGAGTCTGTTGTCGTTGGGCGAGGGCGGTATTGTCCTTCGCGATCTCGCCACCGAGGCGACACCGTTGTACTTGCAGGACATCTACGCGCGAGAAATCAGCTTGCGTGGCAACTTTGCTGCCGCCTCCGATATTGTCCGCGTCGAGGCGTTGTTCGCCGACGGTGGCAGTTATGCCGATGTCGACAACCTGCCTCCACTGTTGGAAACGTTGGGCGGGGTGGACATCAGTCGGTTTGAGCTGGATGCACGCCTGGGTGTTTTGCAGTTGATACTTGACCACAGTCCTGAGTGGATGCCGGGGCGGCAGGTTATACGTAGCAAGTACAAAAACTATTTCGAGCGAATTCCCCTGGAGCACCGTGAGGCGCTGGAGCGTTTTGCCAAGAGCAAGCCCGATCTCGCCAGTGTTTTCCGGCGCCCGGTTGAACGTCAGGTACGACCGGATGGACTGCGTGCCGTCGCCGAGCGAAGTTCGTTTAGTAACGCGTTCCTGATGGCTCATCCCGGGTCAGCAATGCTCAAGGCCGTTCTTGACCGCTTCAGGTTGAACTATGAGGTGGTTGATGCCACCGCCCGGTTAGCTGTCGAAAGAAAGATCGCGCTTATCGATGTCCGGGCAGTCGCTGACGTTGCCAACGAAGTGGCCGAGAAAAGGTTCGGGCCCTTGCATGAACTGCCGAACATTGAACACATGACGGTCAGTTTTTTGGTTGACGCTGTCGCTGGTTACTACAGTGACGGAATCCGTCCACAGATCGAAATGACCATTTATCTGACCGGCCCGGCTGCGGTGCGCGATGGGCTGGCGGATTACGAGAAGATGCATTTCACCCCACGGGGCGCTGAAGCTTCGAGAGCTGAAGTCCTCATCCCCGCCATCGCCACCGTCAACCGGGCGACCGAGGAAGAGCAGGATCACTCCTGGAAGGAGAACGAGAGCGACACGGCTCAATGGCTGAATAGAGAAAAGCTGCATTGGGAGGCCGGAAAGTTCAAAACCCGCTATGCCGGCGATGTCGCACAACTGCTCAAGTACCAGAGCATTGATTTCGATGCAGGCTGGCCGGTGATCGAAGGTCGTCATGTGTTGATCACTGATCTGTTGCAGCAACTGGCCGATGATCTCGGTGAGCCATTTCGCCAGGCGATGAGACAGCGTCAAAACGGCAGCGTAACGTTTGAAAAGCCATTGTCCCTGAGCTTCGATGACCGGCAAGCAATCATTGCTCAGGATGTCAGAAGCCATCCCCTGACTCCCCCCGCGGACGCAGCGACACAAAACCTATCGGTGGATGAACTGCTGAGCCAGACCGCTAAAGACCCGTTTATCAGTATGAAATTAAACCCGCTGCAATATCTGTTGCTGGGAGGGCTGTTGGGGGTCAATACACTGGATAAAAAGCATTTTGCCGCAGCCAGTGCAACGCTTGAAAACCTTGCCAACTCGATGTCGGACATGGGGGTCATCCACCGTTACGGAGCCATCGAACGGGAGCTGTTCAAGCAAAGTCATCCGGCTTTCCTTGCCGGATTGAAGGGGGCTTCCAATCCGTCCGTGGCCCTGTCGGAAACCAGTGTCGATCTCAAGAAGCAGGCGCTCGCACGCCCACTGACCCTGCTGGAGTGGGGACGCTCGGTCGCCAGAATTCAGCATGTGGCGAAACTCGAGTACCGCGACCGGGTCATCGAACGAACCGGTGAAGTGCTGGGGAGCTTCAAGGACAACACCTTCAAAATTGCGCCACAGGATTTGTTGCTCAAAGGTGCAGGCGACCGGGTTGCCGGGCGCTGTTACCCACTGGCGCTGGCTATGGCGGCGGCGCTCCACAAAAGCAACACGGCGGCAAATACCTTGAGGGCGCGCTTTTTTCTGACCGTCATCAATTCTGAGGACGCGGATTCAAAGGCATTTGTGAGCATGATCGAGGAGTTGCGTGACGCGCCTGTCAATGACATAGGCAATCCACTGATGCGCTCAGATCTCGCTCAGGTCGTGGCGATACTGGAAGAAAAAACAGCCAGCACAACCCTGATGCTCAATTCGGACAACCACTCGATGCTCGTGGCGAAAATCTTTGAAGGCGAACGCAGCAATTACCTGTTCTACGACCCGAATTTAGGGACCTACGAGATTGGTACGTCGTTGGCGTTCAGGGACGCATTGACGGACTTTTTCCTGCGCAAGGAAATGGCCATGCATTACGCAGCCTTTGGCGATGCGCAACGGCCGACCTTTGATCTGATCGAGCTCGATGGTGAAAAACTGAACAGTAGGGTACTTGCCTCCGGTATTGAGGTTTCAAGCCTTTCGGAGTCAGGCGCGCTGCCTGAGCAAACGGTGCCACGTGTAAGACAACGGCTGGCCAGTGCCCGGGGACGGTCGCTGGTCAACAATGCGGCGCTGGGCAGTTCATTGCTGGAACTGGACGCGCACTGGTGGGGTGGGCAGATCGCGCAGGCGACACGTCAATTGCAGGAGCAACACGGGCTGGCGTCGGATTCTGTTGCGCTGTTCGAGACGCTGGAGATAACCCCGACAGGGGGATTCGAAATCAGTGTGCTTAACCCCGTTTCCGAGAAGACCGTGCGTGTCACCACCAGCGATCACCGGTTCCTGAGAATTAAAGAATTCCTCTCCGACACCTTCCATTCATTGGCCGCACGCCCGCGTGCATCGGTCAGTCCGCTTGATCCGACTGAGGCTGGCAGCGTTCATACGCTCAATGCCGGGTTCACCGTACAAGCCCTGATGAATGCGCTGCGACATCACGAGGGCGCGGCCAGCGGTAGTGACAAGGCCCTGACCACCGCCATTCGCCTGCATGCCTACGTGAACTATGCCCAACTGGCCCACGGCAACATCGTGGATGTGCTCGGCGTAGTGAACCTGGTGCGTCAGGCCCTGAACGATGAAAAGCTGATCGCCCGTACCAGCGCACCGTTGGTGCAAAAGGCCTTGGGGCATATCGCCAATGAAGGCGTCGGGACTGTGCTGGGGCTGGTGAATGTCGGGTTTGATATTTATCAGTTAAGCCACGCCACCAATGACATTGAGAGGGCGCAGTTCGGCACGCAGTTGGCCTTTGATTCCGTGAGTGCGGTGGTCGGCGTAGCCGGTCTGGGTGCGGCACTGGCTGGCGCGGGTACGGTGGCTGCGGTGCTGGGAGGGGGCGGGGTGATTCTTGGCGGGCTGGCGGTAGGCATTACGGCGCTGGCCGAAGGTTTTGCCACCATTGCCGAGGAAGCCAAGGAGGTCGCGCTGTTTTTTGATGGGCTGGAAAAGGCGTACTTGCAAGGCGGCTATCACCTGGACAAGGCGTCGAATGCCTGGATAGCGCATCCCTTGCTGGTGTTTGCCGATCTTGATTTGCGCGCATCCATTGTCCATTTCGACAGTCCAAAACTGTTCCCGCTTCGGGACCATTTCGGAGTTCCGGATTTCGATGTGGATTACGACCGCGCCACCGATATTCGCCAGGGGCTTGGGTTGCCGGACTCGGCGCGTTTCTCCCCACAGGCAGGACAGACAATCGTTCTGCCCTGCACTCCCAAGACCTGGTACGCCTACGAATACAAATTGCTGCCTTTTGTCACGTTTCGTCATGCCGACGGTTACGACACGGCACGTCGACTGGAAAAAAAGAACGAACAGGGGCAATGGCAGTTTCTGTTTTCGTTCTATTCGTTTCCCGGTGAATACGTGGTCAACCGGTTGAATCCGGTCTACAAGCCAACGGTATTCAATGTTCGTCTCGATAATGTCGAGCGTTCACTGGCAGTACCTGCGCTGCCGAAAATGTGGCACGGGCTGGTGTCCTACCGGGTAGAAGGCGCAGGGGCTCAATGTTCCGTGCTGCTTAATCCCGGGGTTCGCCTTGAACTCGCCGCACCCGGTCAGATTGCGATGCAATGGGTGCTGCTGACGCCATGGCTGGTGGAGGCAGATATCCGGATAGAGGCCGGGGGCCGCCTTGTCTCGGGGACATTGGATGTGACCTTCAGTGGCAGTGGCGTTCACCATGTATTGCTCAAGCTTGCGGATAACAAAATCCTGCGCGTGGATCTTGCCGCCCTGCGGCTGGAGGTGGTCGAAGAAGTGGCCGATCCGGCGCTTGGTGAGCAAGCGTTGCTGGATCACTTCAAGTCATTGGCCAGTGAACATCGCCTGGCCATGCCTTATACCCCGGTTCACAACTTTGTGGTGCCCTATGAAAAGCCGGACGAACCCAGGGCAGTAGTCGCGTATTACGACTCGGCTCAGGATCGTTTTCTGTACATCCGCGATCCGCAGGTGCTGTTGTCCGACGAGGTGGTATTGGGCGCAGTGTTGGAGGGTTCGGCTTACTTCTATCATCCCGATGATTTCTATGTCTGGCAGGTCAATGCGATCACCGGGACGCTGGTTCAGCGCTATCGATTGCTTTACAGAACTGGCGTGGCAATTGTCCGCTTTGAGGCCGTGGCCAATGGCGGCATTCAGATCGTGCAGCGGCTCGCTGGAAAGGACGACCGGCAAGATGAACTGACCTATGTGATCCATGACCGGAGCGTGTTGCTCAGTTCGATCACCCGCGGTCAGGATCCTGCACTTCAGTCGCTTTTAGAGGCCGACATGCTGACGGACTGGAAGCACGTATTGGGCGACTATCACTTGCCGCTGGAGTCCACCAATACGGTGAACTGGCGTCCCGCTGCACTGGTTTCGATTTGTTGGCAGATCGATGCCGAGTTGCGGGATCTGGTCTGGGTGCGCAGCGGTGATGGGTTGATTATTCGTGCACCTGCCAGGCGTCACCGTGCGCGAGGATGGGCAGACTCGATCAAGGCCTTGAGTGATCTTGTGCTCATTGCTCCTGCTGGTGCCGAGGGCGAAGTGTTTGTTACCTACGACAAACTTCACCAAGGCCTCATGTGCCAGCAAAGGTTGATGGTGGATGGTCGTGCACAATGGTCGTCCAGCAACATCTCCCCCCCTGGACTGAAAAACGTTGTCGCCGTTGAGCGGGACTATCTCGTCCTGACCGACGCGGGTCTGTTCTTTGACATTGCGCCGCACGGGAACCTGAGATTTGGCGGGCTGACCGAGCATTGGCTGAAGGACAAAAGCCAATGGTGGTTGGCGCTGGCAACGGTTGCGTTGCACCACCCGGTGCCGAGTTTTGCCATTCTGGGTTTGAGCGGATTCAAGGGCGATGCCTTGTGCGCCTGGTACCTGGATGGTCGGCTGCTGCTCGCTGAAATGGGGCAAGGCAAAGAAGTTCGGTTGCTGAGTATTACTCCAGACAATCAGGCCAGCTGGCTGTTTGATCTATCAACCGGGAAGATTGTCCGTCAGGGTTTTATCGATCCAGAGCACTTGAGCACAGCATTTGCCCAGGGAACGAAACTGTTAACGCCTGCGGCATTGCCAGCCGCGACGCAGGAATGGGCGAGCTGGACATTTAGCGATGTAACAGTAGAAGGCGCTGGTCTGAGGGCCACGACGCTTGAAGGTGTGGAGGTGGATTTACAGTACAACGCACCGGCACGGATTACGGGCGTTGACAGCCATTGGGTCGCGGTACTGGAAGGTGAGTTGAGCGAGGGGTTGGCGGCGCTGGCGAATGAACATCGATGCGCCGATTTTCTGTCCGTCGAAGACCCTGACTACCAACAATGGTATGTGGTCCGGACCGGGCGGTTGATCCGCATTCCGAAGACCGCTGTCGCTGCGCAATTCACACTCGTCGGCACCCAGCATCAAACCAACGTGATGCTGCATGACCGCGGGGATGGTTTTTTGCACACCTATCCGCAAAACAGCAGGGTCGGGCCGCTCGACTATGTCCAGCGCAACGCCGAAGTACTGGTGGTCGATGGGCCAAAGACAGGTAGCGACCTGCTGCCGCTGATTGCCGATGATGTCAGCATCCTGGTGCTCAAAATGGGTGAGGGGTCAACGACCTGTCGGCTTACCAGGGCCGCGTGGTTGAAACTTCAATCGGTCATTGTCGATTGCCGCCCTTCGCTCGACCACTCGCCCTCGGATCCGGGAAAACTGATCTGGGATATCGTGGTTGTGGATCAGTTGTGGGCGAGCCGGGTCGATGAGCACTTGGTGATTGTGGATGCCGACAGCGGACACAGTTTGATCTTTCGCGACGTGTTCTCGACGGATGTCGTTTTGCAACGGAACGTATTTCTGACGATGAGCGGCTATCAGTCCTTCGCGGTGTCAACACTGGTGAGTGCCCTGGTCAGGAATGGCAGCACGAGCAGTGTGTTACTCAAAGACATTTTGCCCACCGCAATAATTGAAACGATAGAAGGTTGAGTTCTGACAGCCACTGACACATTGAGCCTGTTCGATGGGGGAGTGGCTGTCAGCTTTTTACATATGGATATGAAAATGAAAAGTACAACTGGCGAAACGCTAAATCAGACTGACACTTTCCCCACGCCGTTTGATCGCAGCGAACTGGAGTTCGCGTTGAGCGGTTTCAAAGATATGCCGGCGCATGCAGCGGCCTTGCGTTACTTCGACGGTGCTACCGAAGCGTCGACTCTTGACGCTCAACTGACGGCGATAAGTCTATTGAAGGAAACGCTCGAATCAACAAGCCCGAAAGGTTCGGCGGCCACACTGCCAAAAGTCCGGGATAAATTGACGGACTATTTCTTGCGTTTGAGTACAACGGTCGAACTACTGAATACCGGCAAACCCGTCCCTAAAAAGTTGCACTTTGTCTGGGTGGGCGGAGGCATTGGTGCTATTCAGGGAGACTACATCAATGTCTGGAGGCAAACGCTTGCCCCACAGGGTTACAGCCTCAACCTGTGGTATGACAGCGATGCTTTGCTGGCCCATGAGACCAATCGCATTATCGTCGAGTCAGCCAAAGCGCTGGGGGCGATATCTGCGCCACAAGGCGCCGTCGATACGTCTGCTGCGCTGGCTCGCCGTTACATCGAGCGAACTCGAGTGTTGCGACAGCAGATGTTCGAGCATATCCAGACGGTCACACGGGCGGGCGGTAGCGCCGATCAGGCGCGAATTGATCTTTTGGTCAGTGCCTATGGCCAGGATGAAGGTGCGCTCAAGGCGCTCAAAGCCCGCAACCTTCAATCTCTGCAACGCCTGGAAATGACTCATCGAGACATACACGTAGAGCTTATCGATCAACCGTTGTTCGATATTTATGAGCGCGAAATCTCGTTTCGCACCAACTTGGCGGCTGCATCCGATATCACACGTTTACAAGTTCTGAATAGCGAGAGTGGAACCTATCTTGATGCTGATTTGCTGCCGTCTCTGCATAAAGTGCTCGGTGGAGTGGACCTCGCCGCCTTCAGTGCCGAAGAACGTATAGGTGTGATGCAGGTATTGTTCGATTACAACCCGACACTACTTCCGAATCGGGGACAGGCCTATGCAGATTTTCGCCCCAAGGTGCCCGAACAACACCGAGAGGCGATAACTGCATTTGCCAAAAGCGCGCCGTCCCTCAGCGATATTTTTGCCCCGTTCAATGACGTCATGGTTGCGTCGAACGGCCTGCGTGTCGGTAATAAAAACGCGCCTGATTCGATGGCGAATCAAATCAAGACGCCGTTCAACGGATTATCCAATGCCCTGTTGAGTGGTCATGCAGGTTCTGCACAACTCGCCGCCGTTATGGAAAAAATTCGCAGCAACTATCAATTCCTGGATCGGGTAGTTGCGCAGGCCTTGAGCAGCAATGTATCGCTTCAGGATCGCCAGGCATTTCCCGATCTGATTATCCGGGAGATGGAGAAACAACACGGTCCGATTTCAAGCTGGAACTCGAATCTGCAAAGCCTCAACAGTTTTTTGCAGGCGATCAATGACTATGATGCCGACGGGATCAGATTCGGTGCCCAGTCGGCCATTGCAATGAGCGGGCCGACGGCGGTGTCCAGCGGGTTGAGTGACTTTGTTGACGACCATGCGGTGCTTGAAAGCCGCCAACAGATCAGTGACAAGGTTGACCTGTTCGACGGCTTTAACCTCGCCACCGAAGAAGAAACCCATCACAGCTGGAAAGACAATGCCAAAACTGAGGCGGCCTGGTTCGAGCTTGAGACAACAAAAGCGAGCCAGGGCGGCTATAAGGCCCATTTCAAAGGCAACATCACGGAGCTGCTGAAAGGTCAGCTCATGACGTTTGAAAAGGGTTGGCCTGTGATTGAGGGCCGCCCGGTTTTACAGACCGACATCCTGCAGCAATTGATGGATGACCTGGGAACCCCCTTTATCCGGGCCATGAACGAAAAACTTAGCGGCGACCTGAGCTTCGATAAGCCTTGGTCCCTGAGCTTCGATGAGCGTCAGCGGATCCTGGCGCAAGTCCCTGTCGAACTTCCGGTCTCGCACGGTTTTGAGCCGATCGGCAATCTGAATGAAATGATCGTTCGCATTGGCCACGACTCTCTGCCGCTTGATCAGTTGAGCCCGGTGCATCGGGTGTTACTCGGCGGGCTGTTCGGTGCGCAGACGCTGGATAATGCCGGATTCGACGATGCCTGGCAGCACACCCGAGCCCTTGCGCAGAGCAACACCGATCTGGGTTTCGCCCAGCGTTATCTGGCCATCGAGCAGGCTTTGCTCACACGCAGGCATCCCGCATTCGAAGCCGGTTTTGCAGCTGCCCAGGCAATGGGTGAGCCATCGAAGAACAGCGCTCAAGTGCTCAAGGCCCTCGCGTTCGAGAAACCGCTGACCTTGCGCCAATGGGGCGAGCACACGGCCCGTATCAGGTTTCAGGCCCAACATGAGCTGCGTCAACACATCTTCCAGCGCAGCGCCACGGTGCTGGAAACCTTCATCGAGCAAGGTGCTTCGACGGGGAGGTTGATGCCTCAGGGTTTACTGGTCAGGGGTGAAGGCGATCCTGGAAGGCGTTGTTATCCGCTGGTATTGGCCATGGCGGCGGCCATCGAAAAAGGCCCCTCGGCTGTGGACGCTTTGAGCGGCAGGTTGGCCAATGCCAACCTTGCGCCCGACGCCAATGAAACCCATGCTTTTCTGCGAACTCTCGATGAGCTGCGAACTGTGCCAATGGCGCGGTTGGGCGTTTTATCAGGAGAGTCCGGGTTGGATCAGGTCCTGCGGACCCTGCAAGCCAGTACTTCCACCCGCACCTTGATGCTTAACACCGAAAGCCATTCCCTGTTGGTGGCAAAAGTCGTCACTGGCGAGTCGAGTGCTTACCACTTCTACGATCCGAATTTCGGTGTCTTCGGATTCGAACAGGCGCAGGACCTGCACCGTGGTCTTGAGCGGTTCCTGAGCAGCCCTGAGCTGGCCAAACTCTATGAGATCAATCACGTGATGGAAGCGACGTTCAACGTCGTCGACCTCAATGGTCCACGTGTCGCCGATCTGGAGCTTGCGTCGCAGATCAAGGTGTCAGGTTTGCTGAGTCATGATCCGATCAGCATCGGGATAACGGTGGCGCCATGGGAACACCATGCTGAGTTACGGGCCCGTTCATTGGTGGAAAATGCCCGGCTGGGGCGAGGGCTGAGTGAGCTGGACGCCCGCCACTGGGCGCAGCAGATTCAGCACAGCGCTGATCGCCTCCACGCGGAAAGTAGCCTTGGGCGAGACTTTGTTCCGGTGTTCGACAGTGTGCGAGAGGTGTCAGGTGGACACTATGAAATCAGCCTGGTCAATCTCAAGGATCCAACGCGCACCGTCAGGGTGCCAAGCACTGACGGGGTTCTTCCGCGGATCCGCTCCTACCTGACGGAGACTTTCCAGACACTGTCGGTCAAGCCGTCAGTGCCGGGCAGGGTTGACCCGAGCGATGTCAGCGCCGTGCATACCTTGAATGCGGCGTTTACGGTTCAGGCGCTGTTGGTAGCGCTCCAGTCTCATGAGCAAATCAGCGCCATCAATGAAGACCGCAGCCTGACGACAGCAGTGCGAATGCACGGTTACCTCAGTTACGCGCAACTGGCCCATGGCAATCTGCTCGACATCGTGGAACTGGTCAAACTGGTCAGGGTGGCGTTAAACGACGCACCGCTGGTGGCCCGAACCACCTCCTCGGTAGTGGTCAATGCGCTGGGACATATTGCCAGGGATGGTTTGGCCACGGTGATGCAACTGGCTACTCTGGGTTTCGATATCTATCTGCTGGCCAATGCCAAGGACGATCTGCAACAGGCGCAATACGGTACGCAGTTGGCGTTCGATTCCGCGGGGTTGGCACTGACCGCGGCCGGCATAGGCGCCGGCCTGGCAGGTGCCAGTACGGTCGCTGCGTTTCTTGGCGGAGCCGGTGTGATCCTGGGTGGGTTCGCCATTGGCGTCAGTGCGCTGGTTGAAGGGTTCAATGGCACGTTGGAACGAGGGCGGCGGATCGGTCAGTACCTGAACCGCGTCGATAAGGCGTATCGCTCGGGCGGTCACTCGATCAGGGAGGGTGTGTTTTATCCGAATCCTTACGCGGCCATCCGCGAGATTGATTTGCGCAACCAGCGGCTGACGTTTGACAGTCAGGAAATTTTGTCGGCCAACACCTATACGCTGAACCCGCCAGATCAGAATCCTGATCGTTCGAAAGCCATCAACATTCGTCAACACCTCGGGTTGCCGGAGCATGCGGCTATTGGCGATTTGACGACCTTTCAGGCCATTGTCCTGCCGTGTGTGGCCAAGACCTGGTTCGGTTTCGATTACTCGGCCCTGCCGTTTTCGACCACGCGTTCCGAGCATTTTGAAACCGCGCTGAAGCTGGAGTACGACACAGCAGGCAATCGCCAGTTCTGGTTTACCTTTTACAAGTTCCCCTCCGAGTACATCCTGCACAACTTGTATCCGATAGAGGTCGAGACGACGATCAGGGTCTTGCTGGATGAGGAACCGCGGTTGTTGCTGGTGCCCGAGCTGCCCAAGATGTTGCACGGCAAGCTGACCTACAGTGTTGAAGGGGTGGGTGGTCATTGCACGCTGACACTCGCCCCGGGCGTGCGCTCGATCAATCTGTCACAGGCAAAGGCGCGCCCCATGGCCTGGACGCTGCGTGCGCTCTGGTTGAGTGAAGCGGACATCGTTGTCAGCGACGGCTTTTTGAAGGTGGGGGCTATCGACGTTCATGTCATGGGTACACCCGAATTGGTTATCCAGACTTCGCATAACTCGTTTCGAGTTGACTGGGCGAAACGGCAACTGCTGCTCGAAGAGCTGGAGAACGATCCGACTGCCGACACCGCGATGATCCAGGCCCGAGTCAGGAACCTGGCCCGCGCCAATCGTTTAGCCAGCCCATTCACCGCGGTACAGAATTTCCCGGTTCCGTTCGCAGACCCACAAGAACCACAACTCACTACGGCTTTTTATGAGCAGGCCCGTGATCGTTTCATCTACGCTCGCGACCTCCCACCAGCCTTGGCGAACCAAGCCAGGCTGGGCGCGGTTATTGGTGGGCAGGCGTATTTCTATTGCTCCCGGGAAGCACTCATCTGGCGCACTGACGTGGTCACCGGGCAAGTCAATCGATTCTATAGGCTGATGGACCCGGTGCCCGGTTCGAGCATCTCGGTGTTCCAGGTCCTGGGGCAGGGGGTCATTCGGATTGTCCAGCAAGTGACCCAGCGCACCGGGCGTGAAGCCGAGGTGGTCTACCTGTTGGGTGAGGACGAAGTCTTGCTGCTGGCGATTGCAGGTCATTTGACCGAGCGTCAGCAAGACCTGCTGCTCAAGGGCGTGATGCGGGGGTGGTCGAACTTCCTGTGGGATTACGAATTGTTGGTCAAGGACTCCAAGCTTTGGCCTTTGACCCAAGTGAAAGTCGTGGATTATCAGCCAGCGGCGTTTGTCTCGATAACCCCTTTGACACAGGGCAAAAAGGAGTCGCTCAGCACGTGGGTCCGTGCTGCCGATGGCCTGTTGATTCGTCCCGATGTGCCGCAGATTGAGGGGCCGCGCGGCCCGGTCAGCCCGATGTTGCTGACTCCCGCGACCAGGAAGGGTGATACCGTCCTGTTCTTTGACAAGCTCAATCGGACCCTCTATCGCCAGAAGATCGGGATGACCGTCACCGGTGTGGATGCCCAGGCTGAGCGTATCGGGCCCTGGAATGTGATTGAGGTCATCGCTAATGAAAAACGCTACGTTGCGTTGACCAGGGAAGGGCTGTATTTCGATATCAACGAGCAAGGGCAGTCGCAGCTGGCCGGAGTCTCCGAAGACTGGCTAGAGGATGCCAGAGGGCCGTTGGGCATAGGCTTTGAGTTCTGGACCGAGGTTGAGGCGCTTGCCACGGCGCATCAAGCGTCGAGCTTTTCGATTCTGGGTCTGGGGAGCGGCGTACGGGATGAAAAGCTGTGTGCCTGGTACGTCGACCATCGATGGCTGATGGCGGATATGGGCCCCGGCAAGGTAGTGCAGTTGGTGGCAACGACGCCAGATGAGGAGACGGGCTGGCTGCTGGATGTTTCCGTTGGGCAACTTTACCGCCAAGCGTTCCTTGAGCCTGAAAAACTACCGACACTCTTTGACAATGGTCTGCAGCTTCTGCGGCAGGACCTGTTGCCTGTGCCACAAAAGGTTTGGCCCGAATGGTCTTTTGCACAGGTATGGACACATGGCTCCGGTCTGCGAGGGCGGACGCTTGAAGGGGTTGAACTCGAGATGATGTTCGGTGAACCGGCACGTATCGTCGGCGTCACGGGAGGCTGGGTGCTGGCGCAACAGGGGACGAAAGACCCATACGATGCAAGGGTGAGGCGAGCGTTGAGGGCGCTGGTGAGCAAGTATCCCCACGAAGCATTTGTATCGGTTGGCGGTTACTCGGGCTACCAATGGTATGTCGAGGGTATCGATCGTGTGGTGGGTGAGGTCGATACGAGACTGGAAACCCGACTGCTGGGTGTTCGAAACAAAACTATTGCCTTGTTACATGAAACGCCCACCCAACTGACATACAGCGCTTCGAAGGATGTGTGGCTGGAGAACAGCGTTGCTCGTCGTGAAGACGAGGTACTGATGCTGGAGTTTCAGGGCGAGCTCAATGACGTTATGCCGTTGATACCTGACGACATTACCCAGTTGATCTTGAGTTATGGGCCGAAAGCGATCAGCTGCAGCCTATCGAGCACTGCCTGGCAGCGGCTTGAATGCATTATGGTTGATTGTCGTCGTTCGTTGAGCGCTGAGTCACAGATGCCAGGCACGTTGATTCTGGATACCGGGGCGCAGGATGCGTGGCGGGTCAGTCTGGTTGAAAATAAGTTGCTGTTTACCGACCCGAATACCGGACACAGCCTGATCCTGCTCAACCATTCCGACAGTTTGACTGAGCGCCGTGCGATGAGCCTGAGTCTTCAGGTTCATGGCACCACAATGACCGTAACCCTTGATGAGTTCGTGCAGGCACTGGCCAGCGATGGCAAGGACAGGCAGCTTGCCGCGCTAATGACGAAGGAGGGCATGACGTTGTTGATGACCCGGCAGAGTGAAGCAATCGTACAAGTCTGATTCCCGCGTTCGGCGTCGCCCCTTCACATGTTCAAACGTGTGAAGGGTTTTTTATGTGTGCGAGGCGGTTTATGGATTTACCTTCCTCAAGGTAAATCGCTTCATGACTTGTTCACGGAGCTTGGTCTCCATAAGCGGTCTTTTTGTGTCGAGTATGGCTCTGTTCAATTTGAGAAAGGCACTCTGTTGAACGAGATTCGCCGATTGCTTTTCCCAGGACCAAAACAAGAAGCCGTTCTTTGTTTCATTGGCAACCAACTCGAGGTTGAAAACGGCTATATGGAGATTTCTACTTGAGTCATAACGCGCAGGAAGCACTTGAAATCGACGCCCTTTAAGGCTCTCGTCGTCCAATGAGCGCACGGCGCCAGTGTCTGGTCGCAAGGCGTCGAGGGTGTCAATCATGGCATTTGCTTGCTGGGAGTCGTTCAGGGCTTGAGCTTTGCGCACCAGAAAATCGGCAACGCTGCCAGAAACATCAAAACGTATTCGTGTCGTAATGGCACCTTCATGGAGCGACCAGCCGAGAAACATGAGAGTGCGAACATATTCATCCAGCCAGTATTGTGAGTTGGCAAAGCGATTATGGACGAGGTCGGCAGACCGTGTGGCAATGTGCGTACAATCGGTTAAATCGTCAAAGTCTTGCAGAGTAAGTTCGCCGATGCATGAAATAAGATTGGGGCCTGTCACCATGCCGGATGGTAGTGTGTTGTTCATAAGTAATGCCTGTTAAAAGAAATAATAGTTCCTGGTGAGGATATTGCACGGCTGTGCAATGTTCGCAGCTTACAATGACGAGTGTTAGTGCTGGCTTTATATGTGTGTGAAGTTTTCTCTCGGTCGTGGCGTCGTGCTTGTACATATATGGAAATTGATTGTGGTTTGTTTGTCTGCATAGGGTGCGTTAGATTCGTTTTGCCCTAATTGGGGTGCTTATTAACTTATTGAATGGAATGTTTGATATGGATGTTATTGAAAGTGCTGTTAATGTTGAAAAATGTACTGCTTTAGTTAAAGCGCGTATTAGTCGGCGGCTGTCTGAGCAACCTGTAATTCGTATGCGGTCTTTTGTGGCAGCAGACGCTTCGAGCCCGACCAAAGAGCTGGATGCGGTCGTGCTGGCCAATACGCTGGTGGGGTATGGCGAAAATATTACGCTGGAAAATATGGCGATCATTGAGAACCTGATCAAGTTTTCGAAGCTGGAAGCAAGTTACGAAGTTCCAGGCGACGACCCTGAAGCGTGGTATCTCGCTTTCCTGAGATGCATGGATGAAGCAGGGTGCTTCGTGGCGGATTCCGGCTACACCGTTTATCAGAAGAGTTCCCATCAATTGACCATGGATAACATCGTTACCGACATCGTCAAGGCCGGTATGGATGCAGCGAAAGCCGCGATTCCGGGGGCTGCCGTACTCAACGCAGTTGCCAATTCGACATTGAATGCCGTGAAGCAGGAACCGGAAGCGATCACTTTGTTCAATCGCGAAGTTACAGGCAGTAAAGGTGTCAGGCTGGCGGTGATGCCATGTGATCAATTGACCAATGGCATTATCGTAACTTCGTTGGTGTCGATCGACAGCGTGGGCGGTAGTGGCGAAACCACCCCCTCTTTTTTAATTGGAGAACTTCGCATCTCGATATCTTTCGCGGAAGTTCTTTTATTACCTTTAACCCAATTCGTTATGCTGGACTGAAGAATGAGCTGGAAGCGTACTTGGGTCAGTATTACAAGCCGCTGCTGCAGAAACGCTTCAATCGCCGCAGAAATGCTCCGGAGTAAGTAATCAACACCAGACAACAACGTAATCTATCGAGTCGCCCGTGCGGACCCGTATGCCGGCTGGTGTGGCAGGGGAACGGCCTGGAAGGCCGCCCCTAAGCCGATTCAGGGAACCAGATAGCCCTTCACCCCGGTAAAGATGATCTGCGCCGCCAATGCGCAGACGAACAACCCCATCAACCGGCTGACGATCTGCAAACCCTGGTCACCGAGAATCCGCTCGATGCGGTTGGACAGGTAAAGCACCACGCCGACGGTAAAACTGGCCAGGGCAATGCTCAGAATGGCCGTGAGTTTGTCGTCCCAATGAGGCTGACTCACGCCCATCACCAGCAAGGCGCCGATGGTGCCGGGGCCGACTGTCAGGGGAATCGTCAGCGGGACGATGGTCACGTCCTGCTGCACGTTGTCGGTCTGCACTGCCGACTTGCCCTGCGCCATACCCAACGCCGAGATGAACAACACACTGCCGGCGCCGATGCGGAACGCGTCCACGGTGATGCCGAAGACACTGAAAATCACTCGTCCGAACAGGTACAGCAAGACGCTGGAGACCAGTGTGGCAGTCGCCACTTTCCAGGCCAGACGGCGTTGTTCCTTGCGCGAATATCCGCGGGTCAGACTGATGAAACAGGACAACACGAAGAACGGGCTGTAGAGCACCAGCATCTTCAGGTAAACGCTGAACAACACGTGGAGCATGGTGCAAGCTCACTGGCGAGGGAAGTCGAGGAGGAGTCTATCAGGCGCTGCGGGGTCTGTCGGCTCAGGACGTTTGAGTCGCTGCCCGGATTTGCTGATCACGCTGGGCAACCCAATGCTCGATCAATTCACGCAACTGCGACAACTCCACCGGTTTGGCCATGTGCCCGTCCATGCCGGCCTGGCGCGCGCGCTCTTTGTGTTCGGCAAGAATGTGCGCAGTCAAAGCCACCACCGGCGTGCGAATCCGCTGATTGCCGACTTCCCAGGCACGCAGTTGCTGGGTGGCGGAGAAGCCGTCGAGGATCGGCATTTCACAGTCCATCAGCACCAGGTCATAGCGCTGGGCCTTCATCGCCATCAGCGCTTCCTCACCATTGCTGGCGGTGTCCGGTTGCAGGTTGAGCTTGCCCAGCATGCCGCGAATCACTTTGGTCGAGATGCTGTTGTCTTCGGCCACCAGGATGCGGAAATCGCTTGGCACCTTGACCGGCAAGGTCGGGCCGGTGGGCAGGTGCTGCGAGATGGAGAGGCCCTTGTTTCGCTGGTTCAGCTCGTCGGCCAATGTCGTCTTGAGGGTGTAACCGGCCACCGGTTTGGCGAGGATGCGTTTGATCCCCGAGTTGCGCGCGATGATCTTGCTCGGCGCATTGCTGATGCCGGTGAGCATGATCAGCAGGATGTCGTGGTTCAGGCTCGGATCTTCCTTGATCTTGGCCGCCAGTTGCATGCCGGTCATGCCGGGCATGTTCTGGTCCAGCAGGACCACGTCGAAGTAATCACGCAAGTGAGCCTTGGTGCGCAGCAGCGCCAGCGCTTCCTTGCCGGACGCTACGGAGCTGACATTAAGGCCCCAGGCGGTGCACTGTTGCATCAGCACTTTGCGACACGTGTCGTTATCGTCTACCACCAATACCCGTGCACCCTGCAACGGGCCATCAAGGTCGGACGTCGGGTGTTCGAGGCGGTCGGGGTCCAGCGGCAGGGTCAGCCACAAGGTGCTGCCCTGATTGGCGCCGCTCTTGATCCCGAACTCACCGTGCATCAAGCGAATCAGCTGACGGGCGATCACCAGCCCCAGGTTGCCTCCCAAGCGGTTGGCCGAGAGGAAGTGCTTGCTGTGCAGTTCGGCGTGCATCAATGCATCGCGCTCTTCGGCGTCCATCGGCTCACCGCTGTCCTGCACGGCAATGCGCAAGCGCGGTTTGGCGCTGCGCTCATCGAGCGCGACAACGATCAGGATTTCGCCTTCGTCGGTTTTCTTCAGGGCGTTTTCCAGCAGGCTCAGCAGGGTCTGGCGCAGGCGCGTCGGATCACCGCTGATGACGCGTGGCACTTGCGGCTGGATAAAACTGATCAGCTCGACGTTCTGCTGTTCGGCCTTGGCGCGAAAGATGCTCAGGCAATCTTCGATCAGCGCGTTGAGGTCGAATTGCACATCGTCCAGTTCGATCTGCCCGGATTCGAGCTTGGAGATGTCGAGAATTTCGTTGATCAGTGTCAGCAGTTCGTTGCCGGCACTGTGGATGGTCTGTACATAGTCGCGCTGCTTGACCGAGAGTGGCGTGCCCAACAGCAGCTCGGTCATGCCCAGCACGCCATTCATCGGGGTGCGGATTTCGTGGCTGATTTTTGCCAGGAATTCGGCCTTGGCGTTGATCTCGGCGTTGCTGGCGGCCAGGTCGCGGCTGACGCTGAAACGGGCTTCGGTGATGCTGCGCTGACGTTCGCTCAAGGCAATGCTCATCAATATGCCGCTGATGCAGATTAACCCCAGCAGCGTCATGATCAAGCCCTGCGGTGCGACCAGGGTCAATCCCAGCAGTGCCGGCAACATGATCAGAGTGCCAATGTTGAACACCACCATTGCCGCGACGAACAGGCGCGCCGGGCGATAGCCTTTTTGCCAGTGATAGGCGCTGACGAACAACATGCTCAGGCCTGCCAGGGCGACCAGGGCGTAGGTCATGATGTTCAGCGGCAGCGTGTTGACGAACAGCAGAAGCAAGCCGCAGACCACGATAAACAGAATGTCCCCCAGCAGCAGCTTGTTCAGCGGGTGCGGGCCGAGTGGGGTGAAGAAGCAATAGGCGAACATCAGGCCGCACGGCGCCGTCAGCAGCAGGGCGAGGTAGGCGCCGGGGGTCTGTACCGCGTGCCAGTTTGGCAGCCAGGGTCCTGCCAGGTTCAGCAACAGCAACAGGCTGAGCATCAACAAGGCTTCGCACCCGGCCAGCCAGAGACTGCTGCGTGAGCGGGTATAGGCATAGCGGACGAGGCTGTGCAGGATCAGCATCGCGATACAACCGAACAACATTCCGAAGATCAGCGTCTGATTCTGGTTGGCCGCGGTCATGACCGCCGACTGCAGGGTGATGTGAGGCCTCAACTGATGGTCGGAGACCAGTCGCAGGTAAACATCGAGAGGTTTTTCGTTTTGTGGCAGCGGCAACATGAAGTCGCTGCTGGGCAGTGGCCGTTCAGCCTGGGGCTGGCGGGTGCCGGTGTTCTGTTGCTCGATCAGCGTGTCGCCGTCCAGCACATACAGATTGAGGTGCGACAGGTCGGGCGCGAATACCCGCAGCAATTGCTCATGCTTGCCGGGAGCGAGCCTGAAGCGCAGCCATAACGCACCATCAGGCTCGGCGGCGGTGAGGCGGTCGAGTTCAATGGGGCTGAATTGATTGGTGTAGCGAGCGGAACGGATGTCGCTGAGCTGCAGGTCACCCTGTTCGTCGAGCAATACCGCCCAGCCACTGCCTTGCGCGGCCTGGGCCGGGAGCATGCAGAGCAAGGTCAACAGAGTGACGGTGAATCCTATGGCGATCCTGAGCCAGCGCACGGCGAAATCCCTTCGTAGGTTAATGCCAAAGTATAACTATGCGCGGCGCCGGAATAGTCAGGCAAGGGCAGCAAGCCCTCGCCTGGCCGGATGGATGGCTTATTCCTGACTCTCGCCACGCTCGCGGGCAATGGCGCGATAGCCAATGTCCTTACGGTAGAAGCAGCCTTCCCAGTCGATTTTAGCCGCCAGTGTGTAAGCCTGCTGCTGGGCTGCATCGACGCTGGTGCCCATGGCGGTTGCGCACAGCACCCGACCACCGGCGGTCACTACTTGACCGTCCTTGAGCGCAGTACCGGCATGGAAGACTTTGCCTTCCAGTGTCGCGGCTGCGTCCAGGCCGTTGATGGCAACACCTTTGGCGTAGTCACCCGGGTAACCGCCAGCGGCCAATACAATACCAACGCTCGGACGTGGATCCCATTGTGCTTCGACCTTGTCCAGGGCTTGTGCCAGCGCCGCTTCGACCAGCAACACCAGGCTCGACTGCAAACGCAGCATCACCGGTTGGGTCTCAGGGTCGCCGAAACGGCAGTTGAATTCGATGACTTTTGGGTTACCAGCCTTGTCGATCATCAGGCCGGCGTAGAGGAAGCCCGTGTAAACATTGCCTTCCTCGGCCATGCCGCGCACGGTCGGCCAGATCACCAGGTCCATGACGCGCTGGTGCACGTCAGCGGTCACGACCGGGGCAGGGGAGTAAGCACCCATGCCGCCAGTGTTCGGCCCCGTGTCACCGTCGCCGACGCGTTTGTGGTCCTGGCTGGTGGCCATCGGCAATACGTTCTTGCCGTCGACCATGACAATGAAGCTGGCTTCTTCGCCGTCCAGGAACTCTTCGATCACCACGCGCGAACCGGCATCGCCGAATGCGTTGCCCGCGAGCATGTCGCGTACGGCGTCTTCGGCTTCGGTCAACGTCATGGCAACGATCACGCCTTTACCGGCGGCCAGGCCGTCGGCCTTGATCACGATTGGTGCGCCTTTTTCACGCAGATAAGCCAGGGCAGGCTCGATCTCGGTGAAGTTCTGGTAGTCGGCGGTCGGAATCTTGTGGCGCGCCAGGAAATCCTTGGTGAAGGCTTTCGAACCTTCCAGCTGGGCAGCGCCAGCGGTTGGACCGAAGCAATCCAGGCCGCGGGCGCGGAACAGATCGACGACACCAGCGACCAGCGGCACTTCCGGACCGACGATGGTCAGGGAAACGTTTTTCTCGGCGAAGTCTGCAAGCTGCTCAAGGGCCAGCACGTCGATCGCGACGTTCTCGCACTTGGCTTCAATGGCGGTGCCGGCGTTGCCCGGGGCCACAAAAACCTTCTGTACGCGCGGATCCTGAGCCACTTTCCAGGCCAGGGCGTGTTCACGGCCACCGCTGCCAATGATCAAAACATTCATTTCAAAAACCTCGGATGACGCTAATTCTGTTGAGCGCCGCGGAGGCGCTTTTCTGTGGGAGCTGGCCTGCCGGCGATGCAGACAACTCGGTTTATCAGCTAAACCGAGGGGATGCTATCGCTGGCAGGCCAGCTCCCACAGTTGATCGTGTAGTTAGTGACGGAAGTGGCGCATGCCGGTGAAGACCATGGCAATGCCGGCTTCATCGGCAGCGGCAATCACTTCCGCATCACGCATCGAGCCGCCCGGCTGGATCACCGCTGTGATACCGACCTTGGCCGCGTTGTCCAGGCCGTCGCGGAATGGGAAGAACGCGTCGGAGGCCATCACCGAACCGGCCACCTGCAAACCAGCGTGTTCAGCCTTGATCGCAGCAATGCGCGCGGAGTTCACGCGGCTCATCTGGCCAGCGCCGACACCGATGGTCTGGCGATTCTTGGCGTAGACGATGGCGTTGGACTTAACGTATTTGGCGACTTTCCAGGCGAAGATCAGGTCATGGATCTCTTGCTCGGTCGGGGCGCGTTTGGTCACGACTTTCAGGTCGTCGGCCCCGATCATGCCGATGTCGCGGCTCTGTACCAGCAGGCCACCGTTGACGCGTTTGTAGTCCCAGGCAGCCGCGCGATCAGCCGACCACTCGCCGCAAGCCAGCAGGCGCACGTTGGCTTTGGCCGCCACGATAGCGCGAGCTTCTTCACTGACGGACGGGGCAATGATCACTTCGACGAACTGACGCTCGACGATGGCCTTGGCGGTTTCAGCATCCAGTTCGCGGTTGAAGGCGATGATGCCGCCGAACGCCGACTCGGTGTCGGTGGCGTAGGCCAGTTCGTAAGCCTGGCGGATACCGCCCTCGGCATCCGGGCTCACGGCCACGCCGCATGGGTTGGCGTGCTTGACGATCACGCAGGCCGGTTTGACGAAGCTCTTCACGCATTCCAGCGCGGCATCGGTGTCGGCCACGTTGTTGTACGACAGCTCTTTGCCTTGCAACTGGGTCGCGGTGGCAATACCGACTTCCGCAGGCTTGGACTCAACGTAGAACGCCGCGCTCTGGTGCGGGTTCTCGCCGTAGCGCATTTCCTGAGCCTTGACGAACTGGCTGTTGAAGGTGCGTGGGAACTCGCTGCGACCTTCAGTGCTGAGCGTTTCAGCAGCCTGGTTCACGGTGCCCATGTAGTTGGCGATCATGCCGTCATAGGCGGCAGTGTGTTCGAAGGCCTTGAGCATCAGGTCGAAACGCTGAGCGTAGGTCAGGCCGCCGGCCTTGAGGCTTTCAAGAACGTTGGCGTAGTCGCTGGCATTCACCACGATGGCCACGTCTTTGTGGTTTTTTGCAGCCGAACGGACCATGGTCGGGCCGCCGATATCGATGTTTTCGATGGCGGTCGCCAGGTCGCAGCCCGGCTTGTTGATGGTGGCTTCGAACGGGTACAGGTTGACCGCTACCAGATCGATCGGCTTGATGCCGTGCTCGTTCATGATGGCGTCGTCGATCCCGCGACGACCGAGGATCCCACCGTGGATTTTCGGGTGCAGGGTTTTCACCCGACCGTCCATCATTTCTGCGAAACCGGTGTAATCCGCGACTTCCACTGCGGCAACCCCGTTGTCGCGCAGCAGCTTGAACGTTCCGCCGGTGGAGAGGATCTCGACGCCCAGGGCTTCAAGCTCTTTGGCGAATTCGAGGATCCCGGTCTTGTCGGAAACGCTGATCAAGGCGCGGCGGATCGGCAGGCGGGTAGTCTGGTCGGTCATTTCAATTTCCATCAAAAGCAAGGGAAGTCAGCAAAAAAGGCGACCGTTTTTACGCGGGCGCCTTTCTGGTTTGATTGAATGCTTACAGCAAATCGTACTGCTTGAGTTTCTTGCGCAGCGTGCCTCGGTTCAGTCCGAGCAGCTCACTGGCCTTGGTCTGGTTGCCCTTGACGTAGTTCATCACGCACTCGAGCAGGGGAGCCTCGACTTCGGAAAGCACCAGGTTGTACACATCCGTGACGGCAGCGCCCTCAAGGTGGGCGAAATAATTGTGCAGCGCCTTCTCGACACTCCCGCGAAGGGTCTGACCTTCTTCGCTCGGGGTATTGAGGTGCTGTTTCAAATTCACGTTGTCGCTCACGGGTGTTGTTCCACTCACTAAAGTCTCGGTCATCATCGTCATGCGGCCACCTCGTCTCCGTCCCCTGTCAGGCTCTTGTAACGTTCGGCGAAGAAGCCCTGAACGTTGGCGCATTGTGCTTCCGTATCTTCCAAACGATTGAAGTGGGCGCGAAACTCCCTGGCGCCCGGCAAGGTTGCGAGATACCAGCCCACATGCTTTCGAGCAATGCGTACGCCCATGACGTCTCCATAGAAGACGTGCAGCGCGGCCAGATGCTCAAGCAGAATGCGTTCCACCTCGATCAGTTCCAGTGCCGGGAGTTTCTCGCCGGTACGCAGAAAATGATCGATCTCACGAAAAATCCACGGCCGCCCCTGGGCAGCCCGGCCTACCAGCAGGCCATCGGCACCGGTCGCATCGAGCACGTACCGGGCCTTCTCGGGTGAATCGATATCGCCATTGGCAAACACCGGAATCGACACGGCCTGCTTGATCGCGGCGATGGTGTCATACTCGGCTTCGCCGGTGTACAGGTCGGCACGGGTTCGGCCATGAACCGCCAACGCCGTAATGCCTGCCTGCTCGGCGATCTTCGCCACGGTCAGGCCGTTCTTGTTGTCCCGGTCCCAGCCGGTGCGGATCTTCAGGGTGACCGGCACATCAACCGCGGCCACTACGGCCTGCAGGATCTCGGTCACCAGTGCTTCATCCTTCAACAGCGCGGACCCGGCGGCCTTGTTGCAGACCTTTTTCGCCGGACAGCCCATGTTGATATCAATAATCTGTGCGCCAAGCTCTACGTTGGCCCTGGCCGCATCCGCCAGCATCTGTGCATCACCACCGGCGATCTGTACCGAGCGGGGCTCGGGATCACCTTCGTGGATCATGCGCATCCGCGATTTGCGGGTGTTCCACAAGCTCATGTCGCTGGTGACCATTTCCGAGACTACAAGTCCTGCGCCCAGTCGCTTGCACAGCTGACGAAAGGGTTGGTCTGTGACCCCCGCCATCGGGGCGAGAATCAAGCCGTTGTGCAATGTGTAAGGACCGATGCGTACCGCCGACATAGGACTTCCCTGTTGTGGGGTCGGATCATGAGAGTTCGAAAAAGGGTTGGCATGATACCCGCTCTCGATGACTGGATAAAGGCTGAATTGAACAAATTCTGAACAGTTACTCTGTTATCGCCAGCGGTTTGATATGAGCGGTCAGAGTCGCAAATTGGCCGTCAATGCCGTAACACTGAACCGTTTCACTCGGGCGAATGGAAGCTCAGGCTGTAATTCACCGCTTTTGAGCCTGGATCGAGGATATCCAGCGCGATGTGGATCGGCGTTTGCGGGGGCATTTCCGCCATCCCTTCGAGATCACCATTGAGGTACTCGCCGGGCTTGAAGCGCCGGCTGGCGATCAGGTGGCCGTTGAGGTCGGCAAAACGCAGCTCCAGCAGCGGGAAAGGCTGGGAGAAGGGCGCGCGATTGTAGATGATCGCGTCAACTACCAGTGCGCCCTTGAAGTCCGGGTGGCTGCGGACCACCAGGTTGCTGCTTTTGATTTTGGCGATGTCGACTTTGGAAGGCACGGTGCAGCCGATGTGCGGGCACAGTTGCTGGAACCACGGACGGTACTGGTCCTGGCGTGCCAGCTCGTCAAAGTGGTAGGCGACGTATTGACCGGCGAGGCCGGCGACGCCGAGCAGAATCAGCAGCAGCCAGAAAAAGCGTCGACCCCAGGGCGAGCGGCGCTTTTGCCAGTCCAGTTGCAGTGGGTCATCGGTCAGGTCTTGCAGGGCTTCGGCGCGGGCCGCCGGCCCACGTTTTTTGCGCGCAGGCTCGATCGATGGCAGGTCATCGTTGATGTGGTCGGTCGCCGACAGGCGTTCGTGATGCAGTGGCGCATCGAGTGGATCGTGCAGGCGCAGCTGTGGCGGCACATGTTCATCGTCCAGCTCTACCGGTTCCAGGGACAGCGAAGGTTCGGTGCGCGAGTATTTGCCCGGATCGAGTTCCAGCTCTGGCAAGTCGGTTTCAGTGGTCTGCGCGCGATCGGCGGCCGATTCGCTGAACAGGCTGTCGGGCCACGGTTTTTCTTCGTGCTCGACGGTGTCTCGGCTGGCACTCAGGTTGTCTTCGCGCTGTCGGCCGAATTCGGTGGTCGGCTGGATTTCCCGTTGTTCGAGGCGGGCTAGCTCTTCGTCCAGGTCCAGGCTGTCCAGATCCAGTTCGGCTGCCGACCATTGCTTTTGGCTGATGGCCCGCGGCTCCGGCGGTTCGACGATGGCCGGGGCGGCCGGCGTGATCGCGTCCTTATCGGTCCGTTGTTCAAGCAGCTGCTTGGCGGCGTTGAACACCTGCAAGCACGAGCCGCAACGAACCACTCCACGGGCCACGCTCAACTGAGCATGGCTGACGCGGAAGCTGGTTTGACAATGCGGGCACTGGGTGACGAAGCTGTCGGTCATGCGGCAATCCGGTATATGCAGGCGTTCATTCTAGCGCCGACGGCCAGTGATGCGCACCCAGCCATCGCGATTGGCGATCGGGTCCAGGTCGAAGTCCTCGGCGTAAGCCCTGGCGACTTCTTCACCTTGCTCGGCAAGGATCCCCGACAGCGCCAGGCGACCGCCGGGCTTGACCAGGCTGGACAGCTGCGGCGCCAGGGAAACCAGCGGGCCGGCAAGAATGTTGGCCACCAGCACATCGGCCTGAACCTGCGGCAAATCTTGCGGCAGATACAGCGGGAAGAGTGTTTCGGCAATGTTGTTGCGCCCGGCATTATCGCGGGAGGCTTCCAGGGCTTGCACGTCGATATCGGTACCGACGGCTTCCTTGGCGCCCAGCAGCAGGGCGGCAATCGCCAGAATCCCGGAGCCGCAGCCGAAGTCCAGAACATTGCAGTCTTTCAGGTCCTGGCCGTCGAGCCATTCCAGGCACAGCGCGGTGGTCGGGTGGGTGCCGGTGCCGAACGCGAGGCCCGGATCCAGCAGCAGATTTACCGCGTCAGGCTCTGGCGCGGCGTGCCAGCTTGGAACGATCCACAGGCGCTGGCCAAAGCGCATCGGCTGGAAACCGTCCATCCAGCTGCGTTCCCAGTCCTGGTCTTCGATGACTTCGCTGTGATGCTCGGGCAGCGGGCTGCCGGTCAGCAACTCAAGGTGGGCCAGTACGGTGGCGGCTTCGGTGCCACCTTCGAACAGGGCCAGCAGGTGCGTGTGCGACCACAGCGGGGTGGTATTGAGTTCCGGTTCGAAGATCGGCTGATCTTCAGCGTCCATGAAGGTCACCGATACGGCGCCGACTTCAAGGAAAGCATCTTCGTAGGTTTCGGCTTGTTCCGGGCTGATGGCCAGACGTACTTGCAGCCAAGGCATGGCGGGCACCTTTGAAAAAAATCCGTGGGGCAGCCCAAGGCTGCAAAGGGGCGCAGTTTACGCCAGGTCGCCAGCAAAGTGGACAAGCCAGTTTCCTGTTACAGATTCCATGCCTGGATATACATATGTAAGGCTTGCACGTGTTTGTCGGCGAATAGAGTGAAAGCTCATTTTGCAGGAACGATAGTGATGGATTACATGACGGATCAACAAGAGATCGTAAACGATGAGGCGCTGCCAGTTGTTCCTCCGGCGGGCACGGTACAAGCGGTTCTATTGAGGTTGACGCAATGGCAGGCACTGATCGACAGGCGCTTGCGCAGTCAGCTGACCTTGCTGGAAGCAATGGAACGGTTCGCGTTGGTTGAACTGCGTAGCCACTACCCGCAAGGCAACATCGATGCAAACTTCATGACCTCCCTGGTCAATGCGGTGCTGCAACAGATCATCGACCGCAAACCATTGGTTTTCCTGCCAATGCTGGATGCGCCGTACCGCTGGCCAGGCGGGGCGGACCTGGCGCTGCCGGCGGATCGCCGTGAGGTGGTGATCAAGACTGTGGCAGCGGTGGCTTCGTATTTTGTCGATCAATACAAGCAATACCTGCGCGAACACTGGGAAACCACGGGGCAGGGCACCGGCTTTGACCGCCTGCTGGCGCGAAAGCTCAAGCGCTGCATCATCGCAATTGATAAAACCTTCCGGTCCGACCGACTGACTGGCCTGAAGGCCGATCAGTTGCGAGACAGGCTTGAAAAGCTTCAGGAGACCAACGTCCGAAGGTATCGTCTGACCGCGCTGGCAACATCCCGGGAGCGCAAGAATCTTGAGGCGATCTCATTCTCACAGTTGCCTCATTGGCTGCAGGTGCTGAGCGAACCTGACCGGGATCAGTTGGGCGACTATCAGGAACAGGCGACACAGGCCCAAGGATTGGTGGATGAATTGCTCGATGGTTACGGCTCGTTGCAGGCTTATGCACGGCAGCAAGCCATAGACTACATCCGGCTCAAACTGGATATGGAAGTTGAGCCGGACAGCATTCAGGTGCAGTTAATGTGGCGGTCGGCTGTAGGTCAGCCGATCCAGACCCGCAGCCTGAGCGAACTGTTGGCGGCAGGACCGATAAGAGAGGATTGCGCGTCGGTGCTCAAGGTGAGCGAAGATATTTCATTGCGCAACCAGTCCCTTGAGCCGGCGTTCATCAGCGAAATGTTGTCGGGTCAGGATTACCCGGCGCAATACCTTCAGGCGCTGGTGGAACAATACGGTCGTGAAGACTTGAAAAGCGCCATGGTCGACTGGTTCACGGTGCGACTCAGGCAAAGCGCATTTATTGCACGCTGCGCGGGTCATATGACCTTGGCCGAGCATGACCAGCTCGAAAAGCTATGGCACAGCAATGCTTCCGCACAACCGTCGACAAGTCTGCATGTAGCCGGCCTGACCCTGCCAAACGCCATGAAGTGTGCCGACCTTTTGCTGTTCTACCGCGAAGGCGCAGGAGGTGAAGTTAGTGATTTTCTGCTGTATGCCCCCAACAAACCGGACGGTCAGGAGTGGATCCGGTTGGCTACGCCCAAAGCCCTGAGCTGGGAGGTTGGGGGGTGGACCCGGGACGAGGCCGGTCGCGAGTATCTGTTGCAGCAACTCTCACCGGACGACCGTCGCAGAGCACGCGAGTACTTTGTCGGCATCTCGGCCAAGCCGGGCCTTTGGGATATCAGTCGCGATCTCAGGAGGCCGGCAGCGGCGTTTGTCGATTGCGTTGGGGATGCCGTATTGACGGGCCTGGCTAATAATCTGGCGCAGGTCGAACAGGACCATTCGCCTCGCTGGTATTCGACGCTCTCGCTTGATGCCCGGCGCAGTATCAGCAGCCTCAACCAGGAGTTTGTGGTGCATCAGCAGGTCTTCAACGATCTGCTGGCAGAATATGAGGTCTTCATTGATTTTGCCAAACGCACTGTCGCCCAGGGAGTCACACCTTATCTGCGCAGCAAGGGGGTGCTGGAACCGGTGGACCCGGCAACGGTGCTTGTCGATTACAACCCGGGACTCTTCGATGGCAGTTCACAGGTGGCCAGCCTGCTGGACCTTGCCATCCGCGGATACGATGACAACTGGGGAATAGACCATCCAAAAAGAGGTGTGCGCTCGTCGGTCGGTCAGGACTTGAGCCTGGTTCGCAGTGCCGATCTGGCGTTGTACATCCGCACAGCCTATCTGGGTGAGAAGTACGCCAGCGAGATTCGTGGCCGGTTTCTTGACTCGCGTGACTCTAAATACTATGAGCGCCGATATGCCTATCTAAACGTGCTGCTGTCGAAAATGGACCGTGATCTGCGTGTGGCCAGAAGCAAGGCTCAACTGAGCGACAAGGTGTTCTCATCACTCATTCGGCAAGTCACGCGGTTGAGCGCCCCGGTGGCCGCCGTTGATGGATCTGTGTCGAGCGTAGTAACGAGCGATGGCGTGATCAAGTTCACCATCCGTGGTCATGTCGTGTTGGGCGTGTACGTGTTTGCCCTTTTCGATCCCGACGGTTCCTATTGGTTGTACACGCCGGACGCCCCCGACGGCGTTACATTCCGCGAGTATCAGGGGTTGCGCGGTGAGACCGCAGCACAATTGCATGACTACGTGATGGCGCGGGTGGCGAACTCCGCGCGGCAAACAGTCCAGCGATCCCTGCAGGCGCTGGCGGCGAACAACATGACTGTTGATACGCTGTACGAACATCAGCGTGTGGGCGACGCCAGGGCCGAGTTCAATGCTTACATCGAACGTTCCGTCACTGATGTGGAAGACATCACAACCAGTCGTGCCGAGATGATCAAAAACCAGGTGTTCAAGGGGCTGATGTTGGGGGCTGTGCCTTTTTGCATGGTTTTTCCTCCTTTTGCCTTGCTGATGGACATCGCGTTTATCGCCATCAGCACCGAACAGGCAATCAAGGCACATCGGGAAGGCGACACGCAGGGCGCACTCGGTCATTGGCTGGTCGCGTCCTGGGGCGCGCTGTTCGCCGTGGTCGGCGCCCGCAGTGCCGGCAAGTTGCTCGGGCGAGCGCTCACGAACCTGAAACACGCGACTCGGCCAGTCTCATTGCTGACTCAGCGTCTCAAAAGTACGGCGCCGCTGGCTGTCAGGGAAACGTTGCCTGTGAGTCGGACGCTGCGCCTCAAACCAAAGCAGGCGGTCAGCAGGGCGCCAGAGAGTCTGGAGAAGGTCACCGACGAAGGCATTTTTTACGGCACATGGCGCAGACCGGCCAGCGCAACACAACCGCAACCCGCTTACTACATACGCAGTAAGGGCAGGTACTACCAGGTTAAGAAAAGCCCTCACTTTGATGGCTTGTGCCTGGTCGACGCCAGTCGTCCTGCAGCGATCTACAATCCACCCGTACGTCTGACGGCGGCTGGCAAGTGGGTACATGACAAGGTCGGTCTGAGGGGAGGCAACGGTAGAGTCCGCAACCTCGGCAGCGTGGACAATCTGCGAAATGCTTTTCCCGGGCGCGTCGAACCGGTAGTCAACAGGGGGGCGATGCAGGGGGAAGCCGTTGTGGCGCGCTTCGCGGCAGGGGCGATGGATAACTATCTGTTTTCGCTAAATGCACAGACGTGCGTGATCGCATCGCTGTACAACCCGACCACGAAAATCGGTGCTGTCATTCATTTCGATCACAATATTCGCGCGTTGATCGAGCGCAGTCTCAAGGATGTGATGCAGCGTCTCGGCGGGACGGCGAAGGATATTCGCAGCACCTTGGTGGGCGGGGACTGGCTGACAGGAACCGACATCGGCGGTCAGGTCAGAAGCGTGATGAGGCAGCAAGGCTTGCAGCCGGCCTGGGATTACTGGTCGTATTCTTCTTGCCTGGGCAACAACTACGCGGTTTCGCTGAATTTGAGCAGTGGTGTCACCACCGTATTCAAGACATCCATCAGGCAGGTCGACCGTTATTACACCCCCATCCTGAGGCGCGCGGGACAAGGTACCGGCCCGGTATCAGGGCGGGCGGATATGTTCATGAGGCGTTTTCGTCAAAAGCCGCTGCACGAGAATGCATCCGGTGTTGTGGTCGATTCGAGTAACCGGCCGGCGAGTCCGGAAAGGGTCGAAGGGCAGGCCTTCGCTATGGTGTTGCTGAGCTGATCCGTTCATTTCCGTGGTGAAAAACCATAAAAAAACCCCGGTTCAAATGAACCGGGGTTTCTATTTGCATCGTTTGCTGCCTTACGACTGTTTGGCCAGCTTGTGTTCCAGGTAGTGGATGTTGATTCCACCTTTGCAGAAGCCTTCATCGCGGACCAGGTCACGGTGCAGCGGGATATTGGTCTTGATCCCGTCGACAACGATTTCGTCCAGCGCATTGCGCATGCGCGCCAGGGCTTCGTCACGGGTTGCGCCGTAGGTGATCAGCTTGCCGATCAACGAGTCGTAGTTCGGCGGAACGGCATAGCCACTGTACAGGTGCGAATCGACGCGAACGCCATTGCCGCCTGGTGCGTGGAAATGCTTGACCGTGCCTGGGCTCGGCATGAAGGTTTTCGGGTCTTCGGCGTTGATTCGGCATTCCAGTGCATGACCGCGGATAACCACGTCTTCCTGGGTGTACGACAGCTTGTTGCCAGCGGCGATGCTGAGCATCTCCTTGACGATGTCGATGCCGGTGACCATTTCCGAAACCGGATGCTCAACCTGAACGCGGGTGTTCATTTCGATGAAATAGAACGCGCCGTTCTCGTACAGGAACTCGAAAGTACCCGCACCACGGTAGTTGATGTCGATGCAAGCCTTGACGCAGCGTGCGAGGACTTCAGCCCGTGCCTTCTCGTCGATGCCCGGTGCCGGCGCTTCTTCGAGAACCTTCTGGTGACGACGTTGCAGCGAGCAATCGCGGTCGCCCAGATGGATGGCGTGGCCCTGGCCGTCGGAAAGTACCTGGACTTCCACGTGGCGTGGGTTGGTCAGGAATTTTTCCAGATAGACCATCGGGTTGCCGAACGCCGCGCCAGCTTCGGAGCGGGTCAGTTTCGCCGAGGAGATCAGGTCTTCTTCTTTATGCACAACGCGCATGCCGCGACCACCGCCGCCGCCAGCGGCCTTGATGATCACCGGATAACCGACTTCGCGACCGATGCGCAGAGCCGTTTCTTCGTCTTCCGGCAACGGGCCGTCGGAACCCGGAACGGTTGGAACGCCAGCCGCGATCATGGCGTGCTTGGCCGATACCTTGTCGCCCATCAGGCGAATGGTGTCGGCTTTCGGGCCAATGAAGGCGAAGCCGGAGTTCTCGACCTGTTCAGCGAAATCAGCGTTTTCCGCAAGGAAGCCGTAGCCAGGGTGAATGGCGGTAGCGCCAGTCACTTCAGCCGCGGCGATGATTGCCGGGATGTGCAGATAAGAATGCGCGGCCGAGGCCGGGCCGATGCAGACGGATTCGTCTGCCAGACCCAGGTGCATCAGCTCTTTGTCAGCCTTGGAGTAAACGGCGACAGTCTTGATGCCCATCTCTTTGCAGGCACGCAGAATCCGCAGGGCGATCTCACCGCGGTTGGCGATCAGAACTTTTTCCAACTTCGCAGTCATCAAAGTTTCTCCGCGGTTCAAACGATGGTGAACAGCGGTTGGTCGTACTCAACCGGCTGGCCGTCTTCGACGAGGATAGATTCGATCACACCGCTGGATTCAGCTTCGATGTGGTTCATCATCTTCATGGCTTCGACGATGCACAGGGTGTCGCCTTTCTTCACGGTCTGGCCGACTTCAACGAAGGACGGCGAGGATGGCGAAGATTTGCGATAGAAGGTACCGACCATAGGCGAACGGGCAACGTTGCCGTTCAGAACTGGCGCGGCCGGAGCAGCAGGTGCGGCGGCGGCAACCGGGGCAGCAGCAACAGGCGCCGGCGCCGGAGCATGCATTGGAGCCGGTGCGTAGTACTGCTGAGCCGGGGTCTTGCTGTGACGGCTGATGCGTACGGACTCTTCGCCTTCCTTGATCTCGAGCTCGTCGATGCCGGACTCTTCCAGCAGTTCGATCAGTTTCTTAACTTTACGGATATCCATGAATCATCAACTCCCAAGGGTCGGTCAGGGGCGTTTAACGCTTGTAGTTCAAGTCGTTGCCTGTGTTTCAAGCTGTTCTAATGCGGCCTCCAGGGCCAGTCGATAACCGCTGGCGCCAAGGCCGCAGATCACTCCCACCGCTACGTCGGAGAAGTAAGAGTGATGGCGGAAAGGTTCGCGTTTGTGCACGTTAGACAAATGCACTTCGATGAATGGGATGCTCACCGCCAGCAGCGCGTCACGTAATGCGACACTTGTGTGTGTAAAAGCTGCTGGGTTGATCAGAATGAAGTCCACACCTTCGCTGCTGGCAGCGTGGATGCGGTCGATCAATTCGTACTCGGCGTTGCTTTGCAGGTGCAGCAAATGGTGGCCGGCTTCACGGGCACGGCGTTCCAGGTCCTGGTTGATCTGCGCCAGTGTCGTAGCGCCATAGGTGCCCGGTTCACGGGTGCCGAGCATGTTCAGGTTGGGTCCGTGCAGAACCAGTAGCGTCGCCATCTGCTGTTCCTTGTTGTCTGTGTGCAATTGTCAGAACCCGGCGACTATGCCGCAAAGCCTTTGTGACTGTCCAGTTCTATGCAATAGCCAGCACGATGGCCGATGTTTGCGCGAAATATGTGACCGGGTTATTAAATCCGGTCATTTGCTTTCGCAACACGTTCGGCGAAGTCGGTGGCGTTGATCTCGCCGATCACTCGCACATCGGTGTGTTCGACGCCGTCCTTGCCGAAAAACATCAGCGCTGGCGGGCCGAACAGCTTGTAGCGGTCAAGCAGGGCGCGTTGCTCGGCATTGCTGGCGGTGATGTCGAAGCGGATCAGTCGATAGCCTTTGAGAAGTTCGACGACCCTGGCGTCGTTGAGCACCTTATGTTCGATGACTTTGCAACTGATGCACCAGTCGGCGTACCAGTCGAGCAGCAGCGGGGTGCCCGACGATTTGGCTTCGGCGAGGGCGCGGTCCAGGTCGGCCGGAGTGCTGACGGTTTGCCAGGTGCTGGTGTTTTGCGGCTGCTCATTGCCGGCAACCGTGCGCGGCTGGCCAATCGGATTGAGTGGATCGGTCTGGCCGCTGAACGCTCCGTACCAACACGCCAGCGCATAAAACAGCAGGAACATCCCCAGCAACTGGCCCAGGCGTTTTCTCGGCGGTTTGTAGACGAACTCCAGCGCGCCCATGAACAACCCGACGCCGCCAGCCAGCAAGCCGATCAGCAGCAACGTGATCTGGCCCGGCAGTACACGACTGAGCAGACCGATCGCCAGCCCCAGCAACAGAACGCCAATCGCGTTTTTCACATAGATCAGCCAGGGGCCGCTTTTCGGCAGCCAGGCGGCGCCGCCGGTGGCGACCAGCAATAGCGGGGCGCCCATGCCAAGGCCAAGCATGAACAATTTCAGACCACCGCCCACTGCATCGCCACTGGCGCTGATGTACAGCAGCGCGCCGGCCAGCGGTGCCGAGACGCAGGGCGACACCAACAGGCTGGAAACCACGCCCAGTACGGCAGCGCCCCACAACGAACCACCTTCGGTGCGACCGGCGATCCGGTCCAGCCGACTGCTGATAGCGTGAGGCAGCTTGAGTTCGAAGACGCCAAACATCGCCAAGGCAAACAGCGCAAAAAACAGCGCAAACGGCACCAGTACCCACGCCGATTGCAGCCGCGCCTGAAGATTGAGCTGTGCGCCGAACATCCCCATCAACGCCCCGAGCAGGGCAAAGCAGATGGCCATTGGCAGCACATAAGCGAGGGACAGAGTGAAACCGCGCAAACCACCCACCTGACCGCGTAACACCACGCCGGACAGAATCGGCAGCATCGGCAGCACACACGGTGTGAACGTCAGGCCTACGCCCGCGAGGAAGAACAGCGCCAGTTCGCGCCAGCTCCAGGCCGCAGCCCCGCCTGTATTACCATCAATACTCAGGCGCTCGGTCTCGGGTGGATAGCACAAGCCTTTGTCGGCGCACCCCTGGTACGTAACCGCCAGGGTAAAGGCGCGTTGATCGCTGCGCGGCAGTTCGATGTCGAGAATGCCGCGGTAGACCTCGACATCGCCGAAATACTCATCGTGCTTCTGTTCGCCCTTGGGCAGTTGTGCGGCGCCCAGGCCAACATCGGCCGGGTCGGCGCGAAACTGAAAGCGGTGCCGGTAGAGGTAGTAGCCCTCGGTGGCGACGAAACGCAGTTTGATCGATTGCGGTGTGCTTTCTATCAGGCTCAGTTGAAACGCTTCACGCACCGGCAGAAAGTCGGCGCTGTTGTTGATCGAGCCCAATGTCGAACTGGGCCTACCGTCCAGCAAACCGGCGGCGGAGGCCGGCAGGGCGAGCACTAAAAACAGCAGGCAGAGCAAACGGCGCATGACAATCTCGCGTATCGAAAGTGAGGGCATGATAGCGGACGGCGACGCGTGTTGCCTCGCTCCTACGGCAATGCGCTGGAGTGGTTGCACAGGTTGATAGTTACAGGGGTGTAGTGAGTGTTGTCGGTATGCCGAAACAGCGTGCTGCTGTGATATTCGTACACCTCATGGTTGGTCGACACATTGATGACCGTGCCTTGGACATCGACCTTTATGGCTGGGTCTCGGGTGACGAGAAACGGACCAGCAGTCTTGAGTTCAGACACTATTTGTTCATCGGATGTCAGTTCACGATAGGCATAGTATCGATAGCTGAACGGCACCGTTGCTCCGCCTCGATCATCCTTGACGCCGTAGATGAAGCCATTTTCGCCAAGGGGTAGTTTGAGTACGACCTCGGTCAGCACCGGGGGGCTGGAAGACAAAAGCCATGTCCAGCCGATGTAAACCAGGCATGCCGCTAGCAAACAAGTGGTGACGATTGTGTATCCGGTTTTTTTAGTAGTTCCTGAACCGGGCATACCTGACTCCTTTTTTGATCCATTCCTGATCCGCTGGATCATCGCCAAAAGGAGCCTCGCTCCACCAGCTTCCAAATTCTACTTTTGTCGTTTTTGCCTGTGTCTGTGCAACACCGGCTGCACGTAACAGGACACTTTCGGAAAATCCCGCAGCAATCCCGGCCGCGCCGTAATTGAAGTTACCAAAAGCTTCATAGTCAGAAGACAGTTTTTTGTAATCCCAAGGGCCGCGATTTCTGACCTGGGTATAGAACCAGGAGTAAATGAATGCGGATCCCTCTTTCAAAATCTTTTTCTTATGGAAGGCAACTGCCATGTTTTCCTCCACAGATACGCCTGGGGCGAAGGTGGAACTATCACGGGGCACTCCTAGCGCACGATTAATTGAAGCGCCAAACCCTAGCATCAACACGACGACTAAAAACCACTGCATGGCGAAATAGGAATTTTCATACAAGCGCTTAGGCGGCGACGGTCCAGATCGTTCGCTGGATTCGGGCCCCGCAGCCTTTAGACCCGAAAGGCCTGGACGGCGGTATGCAAGCGTCCACCCAGCACCAACAAATTCTCCCCTGCACGCGTCCCTCGCCGATGCGCAGCAAGTTATCCCCGCCCAATTGGTGAATCCGCTCACTGTGATCGCGGATTTCACTGACGGCGCCGCTCTGCTGGGCGGTGACATCGGCGATGCGTACGGCGGTGTCGGAAATGGTCTGGATTGCACCGACGATTTTATCCAGTGCACCGTCGGCGGCCTGGGCTTGATTGGCGGTGGCCTCGGCGTGTTCGACCTGGGCGCGCATGCCTTCCACCGATTGGCGCGCCGCGGTTTGCAAACCGGCGATTAACGTCTGGATCTCTGCCGTGGCACCCGCGGTGCGTTGCGCCAGTGAACGAACCTCTTCAGCCACTACTGCAAATCCGCGCCCCATTTCCCCGGCTCGGGCCGCTTCGATGGCGGCGTTCAGGGCCAGCAGGTTGGTCTGGTCGGCAATCGAACGGATGACCGTCAGCACGCCGCCAATGGTGGCCGACTCCTCGGCCAAGTGTTCTATCATTTGCGCGTTGCCTTGCACTTCGCCGACCAGCGCGTGGAGCCCGGTGAGGCTCAAGCCGATGACTTTCTGGCCTTGCTCCACCGCCAGCCCGGCATGTCGGCTCGCGTCGGCCGCCTGGCTGGCATCGCCGGCAACTTGTTGAATGGTCGCTTCCAGTTCGCCGAGAGAATCACGGATCAGTGCCGTGTCGCCGGCCTGATGTTCGGCGCCGCTGTGCAGGTCGTTGCTCAGTTCGGCCAGGGTTCGGCTACTGCCGGCAACCTGTTCGGCGTTGAGGCGAATGGTCCCGACCAGGTCCACGAGGTATGCGCGCAAGCGATTGAGCGATGCTTCGATGTCGTGCAATTCACGGTTGGTTTTACCCAATTGAATGTCTCGGCTGAAGTCGCCCTCGGCCCAGGTCGAAAGCGCCGGGGCGAGGTTGGTCAGGGTCCGGGCCAGTTTCCGTTGCAAGGTGTCGATCAGCAAAGCAATCAGCAGGATCAAGCCGATCATCACGCCTTGCATCAGCCGCACTTCGCCCTGGATCTGTCCGTGCTGGGCGCGAACCACCGGCTCCAGCCCGGCAATGGCCTGCTGCACGGCGGCGATTTTCAGGTGAGTGGCGGCGCTGAGGTCGGAGCGTTTCTGGATCTGGTCGCGAGTGCGCGCCAGTTCGGCCGGGTAGCGCGTGAGGAGGCTGTTCAGTTCACGCTTGAGGCCAACGCCTGCATCCTCGGCAACAGCTTTGTCGGTGTTCTCCAGGCCCATCATTGCCGCGAAATCATCGGTGCCGGATTCGCTGCTGCTGGCTACACCCAGCAGCGGCAAAGCACTCAACAATTCAGCCTGAGTGCGGATGTTGGCGAGTTCACGCTCGACATCGGCGGCCAATTCGCTGCGGCCGCTGCTGACCAGTTTGTCCCGGGCCAGAGACAATTTGCCCAAGTGCTGGGCAGCGGCGAGCAACGGCGTCAGATACGCCGCGTCAGCGCTGGCGTACCGGCTGAGCTGATCGAGGCTGGCGCCGAGTTCGCGTTCGGCCTGAAGCAGCAGCGCTTGCGGATCGCCGGCGAGTTTGCCAGCGGCCAGCAGGTCGGTTTTGCTGAATTCTTCGAGGTTCGACAGGCTCGGGCGCAAGGTGTCGGCCAAGGCCGGCGGCAACTCGCCGAGCTCCTTTTGCACGCCGTCGATGGCCTGACTGGCACTGCTCAGGCGCAGGGCATCGCCGCTGGCGAGGTAGTCGCCGATATTGCGCGCGACTTCATTTTGAAATTGCTGGGACAAGCCCAGGTAACGCTCCATCAAAAGATAGGGGCGCTCCAGGGCCTTTTGCGACCACCACAGTGTGGCGCCGAGGGCCACGCACACGGCGACTAAAAGGAGGGTATTGAGATTGGTCAGCAGCTTCAGGCGCATCGCGGGTCTACCAACGGCAGAATGTTAAGCGCCTGAATTTATTGCGTTTGTATTACAGGGTTATGACCGAATGGGTCGATTCCGATGAAAAGGTGGCACTTTGCTTTGATGTTCGCGCAGCCTGCACACGATTGCGTCCGGCGTCTTTGGCGCGATACAGCGCTTCGTCGGCCTGGCTGGCCATCATCAGGCTGTCGGAGTGTTCACACAGTTCCACCACGCCGGCGCTGAACGTGCACCAGAGGTCTTGCGGTTGAGCCGGGTAGTGAATCTCGGCAAAGCGCCGACGGATTTCGTCGAGCACTTTGTGGGCCGATTCGAGATCGGTGTCCGGCATGACAATCGCGAACTCTTCACCGCCGTAACGGCCGATGAAATCGGTCTTGCGCAAGCGTTGCTTGAGAAACAGCGCCAGGCTCTTGATCACCCGGTCGCCCATGGGGTGGCCGTGGCTGTCGTTGACTCGTTTGAAGTGATCGATGTCGAGCATCGCAAAGCTCAGCGGTTTGCTCTCGCGACGGGCGCGGAACGAACAGTCTTCGAGCAATTGCAGAATGTGCGTGTGGTTGTACAGCCCGGTGAGGCTGTCGCGGACCATCCGCGCTTTCAGATTGCGTGCCCGCGCCGCGCGGTTGCGCACGGTGGTAATCAGGTGCCGGGGCTTGATCGGTTTGGTCAGGAAGTCGTCGCCGCCCTCGCTCATGGCGTCGAGCTGTTTGTCCAGATCGTCTTCGGCCGACAGGTAAATGATCGGTACGCTGACGTAACGGTCGTTGTGGCGGATCACCTTGGCCAGTTCAGTACCGGTGCAGGCCGGCATGTACATGTCGAGGATGATCAGGTCTGGCTGGAAATCCGCCAGCTCGGCCATGGCCTGGATCGGCTCGATCAAGGTCCGCGTAACGATCCCGGCACTGTTGAGCAGGCGCTCGGTGTGCAAGGCCTGGGCGCGTGAGTCGTCGATGATCAGCACTTTATAAGGTTCGTACTGGGCGACACAGGTCAGGACTTCGATTTTCTCCAGCAGGCTCGAGGCTTCGAGGGTGCCGGTCAGAAATTCCTGGCCACCGGCACGCACGGCGGCGAGACGGGTCGGGGTATCGGTTTCGTGCAGGCTGAAGAACAACAGCGGCAATTGATGATCGAGGCCTTCCTGGGCTTCGGCAGCCAGTTTCAGGCCGATGCCGGTGCCACTGAAGTCCACGTCCATGACGATCGCCGCGGGCAAGCGCTCGACCATCGAAGAGCGGAACGCCGCAACGCTGTCGAGGGCTTGCGCGCTGAGTCCGAAGAATTCCAGTTGTTTGGCCAGGCGCTCGCCACGGTCATGATCCTGCAGCATCACGTAAACCGGCTTGCGCAGGGGTGGCAGAAAGGTCTGGTCCAGCTGATCGCCATGGCGCAGGCCAGTACGTGACAAGCGTTGCATCAAGCGATTGAGGTCAGTGATCAATCCGCTGCTCAGGCGTCCGCGATTGGCATCGACAGCCTCCAGCGACTGACCGATGTGGCGCGCCAGCTGGGTGTGTTCAGGTTGTTCGAAGCGCTCGGCGAAACGCAGCAGGCGCAGGTTGGCCTCGCTCAGTTCCGATAGGTCGGTGGTGGACCACTCGCTGCGTTGCAGGCGCTGCCATATCTCAAGAATTTGACGTGCCTGATGAATTACCCGCTGGGCAAAGTGGTGCTTGAGGCGCTCACGGCTGGGGTCTTCTGGCTCGGTCATATCCTGACAACTAGTTAGGGGGCATGCTGAGGTTGACTGGTGGCTCTATGCTAGCACCTCTTTTCCATCGCATGAGTGTCGTACGTCAATTAACTGTAAAGCGACCTGATTCAGTTAATGACCGATGAGTCTCCGCCAGGGCGTCACTGGCCGATAGAGCCAGAGGAATCTGGTGATTCAGGACGTTTCCTGAACATTTCAAGGTTATTTCCCAAGGCTCTGCGAGCCTCGTCTGTCAGGTATTTCTGATTTTTCGGTCAAGCGATCCGGTCGGGAATTGCGGCTGTTAGGGTTCAGGGATTCCCTTAGTCGCTCGTCCGCAAACCATGACCCAGTGTTTCAAGGAACACCCCATTGATGATCAGCGCCTGAACCACAACAGCACACCCGTTGCTGACTGTGAATGCAAAGAGGTGCGACTTTATGGCAGCAAGACCCTTATTACCGACGTGCCGATTCTTACGTGCTCATGCCTCTGGCGTACCTTCCAGCGCGAGGCGGAAGAAATTGTCGCGCCTGATGGCGTATTGATTTCGGACCCCGTTGGGCGCAACCGCGCTATCAATGCGGCGTACGCTCGACTGTGGTTGCACGACTCGCGGTTTCAGTGGGCCGGGTTGGCGGCGTTTGCCTCCAAGCAGGTCGGTTGCGGATTGTTGCATGCGGCGGACAGTATCGAACTCATTCGCGAGGAGCGTGAGGCACGGCAGCGTTTGCGGGAAAGCCGTCGTGAGTCAGGGTTGTTGACTCGGGGCCGGATGGCCGAACAGGCAGATGAATTGCGTGACTATAAAGAAGCTGACTCGCGCAATCCGGTGCCCTCTGTGGATTTCCGTCCTCAAGGGGAGGACATGTCGCTCGTTCAACAGCAATTCCGGCATGTGCACGACATGATGGCGCTGGGCAATACCGCGCTGTTTCTGGACGTTTATCCGCTGCATGAGTTTTATGCGAAGCGTGGGTTGGGGGAGTTGAAGAAGTGCTTGGGAGCACGGGTCGAAATTTATGGGCATCCGAAGTTTCCGGTGCTTTGGCCAGTGGGGCAGGAAAAGCTTGAGTTCGGGAAGTTTTACTCCGAAGTTTTGTTGGCATTCGAAGCAATCGAGGCCGGCGACATAGGTGCGAGTGTGGAGTATCTGGCCTGGCATGAGCAGAACAATATCCTTCAGCCAGCAATTTACGAGGACCATCAACTGGTGGCTTTGCTGCGTGCCAACCATGCGTCCTTTGTTACGGGCTTTCCTTCAGGCGTTGCCCAGGCCATTGAATTGACCCTTACCAGCCAATGCCAGCGAGTCGAGGACGGTCGCACCATCGGTTTTGGCAACAACCCGCTGGCGGACTTGTCGGACATTAAGCAGCGAATGGCATTCGTTCTCCAGGCCGCGACACGCTTTGATCAAATGCTCAGCGATCACAACCGTAGCGCATTAGAACAGTCGATCAACGAGATCGCATCGGGTGGTAGCAGGCTATGAATCTGCAACCAAGGCTGTTCGGCTGGCGCTGCGGTGCATACCTCCTGCTTCTGGGGGGCTTGACGTGGGCCGCCCTACATCAGTTGACGCAACCTCTGTGGGATGAACCCGAAATCGTCCTGGAAATAGGTGGGACGTATGAAGAATTGCGCAAGAGCTCTTCAGCCCCCTTTAGTCCGGGGATACGCGGGCACATCTGGTTCGGCATTCCCATGACCGATGCAAGATTGCGATTCGTCGACCCGCAGTTCGGGTTCAGCACACCTGCGGCGCGTTATTTTGCCGTCGGATTCAACGACAATGTCATTTACAGCCTCCGCATGTCCCCACAGATCGAACCGCTCCTGATTGATGACGCGCTTAAAGTCGTTCTCGACCTGCAAGACCAATGGCGCGCAAAAGGTTGGGTGGCCAAAGGGCTGCGAAACAATCCCGTAATCGTCGATACCCCTGAATGGCGGGCCTACCTGAGGAAAGGAATTTTGCACGGGCGATCCTACTGGCAAGCCGGCGATAAGTATCAGGTCTCGCTGGCACTAGGCCGCTTCGAGGATTACCGAAATCCGACTGAAGAGCGCTACCTCATCACCCTCGCGCTCGCCAAACCCTGGGTGCCCTTTGACGAAATCGAAGACATGTACGACGAGCCCAGTCACTTCCCCGCCCCGCAACCCAAATAAAAAAAAGGAGCCCCACCATGCCAACCCCCGCCTTCATGACGCTCAAGGGTGAAAGACAAGGATTGATCAGCGCAGGCGCTTTCACCGAAGCATCAGTGGGAAACGTCTATCAGTTGGGCCGCGAAGACCAGATCATGATTCAAGCCCTGAGCCACGGCATCTTCGTACCGAAAGGGTCGGGAGCCGGGCGGCGGATGCACAAACCCTTGGTCATCACCAAGGCCATCGACAAGGCGTCACCGCTGATCAATATCGCGCTGTGTTCCGGGGAGTTGCTCAGCCAGTGCCGCGTCGAGTGGTATCGGACCTCGGCTCACGGAACGCAGGAGCATTTCTACACGATGGAGCTGGAAGACGCGGTGATCGTCGGCGCTGAAGTGCTCATGCCACATTGCCAGGACCCCGGCACTGCTTACCTGACCCAGCTGGAAAAGGTCCACTTCAGTTACCGACGGATCTATTGGCGGCATGAGATCAGCCGGACCATGGGCTCCGATGAATGGCGCGCCGAGGAGCAGGTATGAGGCTGGTCAATGAGTTTCATTTGTCTGCGTGGGAGCGCGAACAGGCTTATTCCAGTGAACAAGCGCTGGATCACGTGCGCCAGGCATTGCTTGATCGGCAACCCATCGATGGCCTTGAGGAGTTGCGTGCGGGGCTGCTGATCGATATCGACAGCGAAGTGCTGGAACAGCTTGAACGTGGATCGTGGTGGTTGGTCCGGGCTGAGGCGGACTACGGCAACTGGCCGTTACCGGTGCGGACCTTCGATCAGAAGGTCATCGAGTTGATGAGAAACCCGCCCGCCCAGGCCTCACGATCGCCAAGGATTTTTCGCCTCGTTGACAGCGTGACGGCCGAGCCGCTGGCGCAGCAGCCATACATCGCAACCGTGGACGGGCAGTCTGTCCAGAGGAAAACCGACGGCGAAGGCATCGCCCATCTTTTTACATCGGGCGAGGTGCGGCAGATTTCAATGAAGGTCATCGGCGTATAGCGCACCAGGGGACACTTGAGTATCGGCAACGATTGCCGCAGGTTCGGCTGTAATTTTTCGGGATTAACCGAGCGACGGGTGCCGGCCAAAGGCACGTTGTTGTATGGTTGTGGTCGAACCGATGAACTCAAGTGATTGAAAGGATATCGCCATGCTGGACTGGAAGAACCGCGCGGGCAGCGCGCCTGAACGTGCCGCTGAACCGAAGTCGGCCACCCGTAGTTACCTGGGTGGCCTGTTGTTCAGTCGGGCGCTGGCCACTCTGATTGGCCTGTACTTGCTGGTGGCTATTGCGCTGGGCTGGTACTGGAGCCAGGAACCTGCGCTGTTTCCGGTTCAGCAGAATGCCCAGATGGCCGCCGAGAAAGAAGGCAAGCAAATGGTCATCGGCTACACCACGGTCGAAACCCTCAAGACCGTCGCCGGTACTTTGCTGACCAAACCGGGTGGCTATATTTCCAACGACCGTTTCCCGCCGGGCCTGTGGATGGATAACACGCCGAGCTGGGAATATGGCGTGCTGGTCCAGGTCCGCGACCTGACGCGAGCCTTGCGTAAAGACTTCGCCCGCTCGCAATCGCAATCTGCCGAAGACTCCGATCTGGCCAAGGCCGAGCCGCGTTTCAACTTCGACAATAAAAGCTGGGTACTGCCATCCAGTGAGTCCGAGTACCAGGAAGGCATGAATTCCCTGAGCCGTTATCAGGCACGCCTGTCCGATCCGTCGCAGAAAAACGCACTGTTCTACGCCCGCGCCGACAACCTGAACAACTGGCTGGGCGATGTCGGCACCCGTCTGGGTTCGCTGTCGCAACGCCTGTCGGCCAGCGTTGGCCGGGTCAAGCTCAATACCGCGTTGAAAACCGAAGTCGTCGCCCCGGGGCAGGTGCCGCAGGTTGACGAAGAAATCGTCGAAACCCCGTGGATGCAGATCGACAACGTGTTCTATGAAGCACGCGGTCAGGCCTGGGCCTTGTCCCATCTGCTGCGTGCCATCGAAGTCGACTTCGCCGATGTGCTGGCCAAGAAGAACGCCACGGTCAGCGTGCGCCAGATCATTCGTGAACTGGAAGCCTCGCAGGAACCGGTTTGGAGTCCTATGATCCTCAATGGCAGCGGCTTCGGGGTGCTGGCCAACCACTCGCTGGTGATGGCCAACTACATTTCCCGGGCCAACGCCGCAGTGATCGATTTGCGTCAATTGCTCAATCAGGGCTGAGTCATGGTCGATAGCGCCAGAGAGGTCGCGCACCGCGCGGCCTCGGATGCCGAACAGATCGCCTGGGTGGACGAACAGGACAACCTGCTCGGTGCCCTGGTCCGCTCCGACCTGCGTGAACGCGGGCTGATCGGGCGCGGCACTTACATCATGCTGTTCAATTCCGCCGGTGAACTCTGCGTGCATCGACGCACGTTGAGCAAAGCCATTTATCCAGGATTCTGGGACGTGGCGGCGGGGGGCATGGTGCTGGCGACCGAAACCTACGCCGAATCGGCTGCCCGCGAGCTGGAAGAAGAGCTGGGCGTGAGCGGTGTGGAACTGACCGCCCATGATCACTTTTACTTCGAAGACACCGGTAATCGGCTCTGGTGTTCGGCGTTTTCGGCGGTGTGGGATGGTCCATTGATCCTGCAACCGGAAGAAGTCCTTGAAGCGCGCTTCATCCCTGTTGATCAAGTCCTGCTGGAAATCCAGCAAAAGCCTTATTGCCCGGACTCTCTGGCCGCCTTGAAGCGCTATCTTCAGGCCCGTGGGGCGGACGTCGCAAAAGAGGCATGAATTGGCGCCGATTGGCTCTTAGCAAGTCGGCTTTTTGCCGTTACACTGCGCGACCTTTTCAAGCTGAACCGGCATTGGCTGGCTCAGTAGCGCTGCCCCTGCCTGAGTGGGGCTTCGCGGTCGATGGCTCCCTCCCGGGTTGCCGCGACCAGTCTTTGTCCTCCCAAGAGGATTGCCGGTGGCCAAAAAAGCCGCATCCTTCGCCGCCCTTGGTGGGCTGGTGTTTTCCACCGACGCAGGTCGTCATTGCCCGGATTGCAGTAAACCGGTGGATGCCTGCATCTGCAAACAGACCGTTATCCCGGCCGGCGACGGCATTGCCCGCGTGCGTCGCGAAAGCAAGGGCCGTGGCGGCAAGACGGTGACCACCATCACTGGTGTGCCGTTGGCCGAAGAGGCGCTCAAGGACCTGGCCACGACGTTGAAAAAACGTTGCGGAACGGGAGGGGCGTTGAAAGACGGAATCATCGAAATCCAGGGCGATCATGTCGAGCTACTCTTGGCCGAGCTGATCAAACACGGTTTCAAAGCGAAGAAGTCCGGCGGCTAGCAGCCTCTGTGAAAACCACCCTCGGCTTGATCCAGTCCTGATCCGATTCAGGTTTGGCGTCGTCTACATGGTTTTCACAGAGCCTGTTCTGACCGGTTTCTAAACTCACTGCGGTCAGCGAGGTCTATCCCCTCGTTGACGAACCGTCATTTTCATTCTTTAGACTGCGCCGGCCTGAACCCAGGCGACGCTCTATGACTTCTTTATAGGGGACTTCAATGTCCGTACGACGCACACGCAAAGACGATGGCAGCCAATGGACAGTTGCGGACAGCCGCAGTGTTTACGGGATTCGCCATTGGGGGGCCGGGTACTTCGCGATCAATGACGCCGGTCGCGTCGAAGTTCGTCCGAACGGTCCGACCAGTTCGCCTATCGACCTGTTCGAGCAAGTCGACCAACTGCGTAAAAGCGGTTTGTCCTTGCCGTTGCTGGTGCGTTTCCCTGACATTCTGCAAGACCGCGTGCGTCAGCTGACCGGCGCGTTCGACGCCAACATCGAGCGTCTGGAGTACCAGAGCAAGTACACCGCGCTGTACCCGATCAAGGTTAACCAGCAAGAAGCGGTGATCGAGAACATCATTGCCACCCAGGACGTGTCCATTGGTCTTGAAGCCGGCTCCAAGCCTGAGCTGCTGGCCGTGCTGGCCCTGGCGCCGAAGGGCGGCACCATCGTCTGCAACGGCTACAAGGATCGTGAATTCATCCGTCTGGCGCTGATGGGCCAGAAGCTCGGCCACAACGTGTTCATCGTGATCGAGAAAGAATCCGAAGTTGCGCTGGTGATCGAAGAAGCCGCCTCGCTCAAGGTCAAGCCTCAGGTTGGCCTGCGCGTGCGTCTGTCGTCCCTGGCGTCGAGCAAGTGGGCTGACACCGGTGGCGAGAAATCCAAGTTCGGTCTGTCGGCGGCGCAATTGCTGTCGGTGGTCGAGCGTTTCCGCGCCGCTGGCCTGGATCAGGGCATTCGCCTGTTGCACTTCCACATGGGCTCGCAGATCGCCAACCTGGCGGACTACCAGCACGGCTTCAAGGAAGCGATTCGTTACTACGGCGAACTGCGCAACCTCGGCCTGCCGGTGGATCACATCGACGTCGGTGGCGGTTTGGGCGTGGACTACGACGGTACGCACTCGCGTAACGCCAGTTCGATCAACTACGACATGGACGATTACGCCGGTGTCGTGGTCGGGATGCTCAAGGAATTCTGCGACGCGCAGAACCTGCCGCACCCGAACATCTTCTCCGAAAGCGGCCGTTCCCTGACCGCTCACCACGCCATGCTGGTGGTTCAGGTCACCGACGTCGAGAAACACAACGACGACGTGCCGAAAATCGACAATAAGGAAGAACTGCCGGAAACCGTGCAGTGGCTGGTTGACCTGCTGGGCCCGACCGACATCGAGATGGTCACTGAAACCTACTGGCGCGCCACTCACTACATGAGTGATGTTGCGACCCAGTACGCCGATGGCAAGTTGACCCTGGCCGAGAAAGCCCTGGCCGAGCAATGCTACTTCGCCGTGTGCCGTCGCTTGCACAACTCGTTGAAGGCGCGTCAGCGTTCGCACCGTCAGGTGCTCGACGAACTCAACGACAAGCTGGCCGACAAGTACATCTGCAACTTCTCGGTATTCCAGAGCCTGCCGGACACCTGGGCCATCGGCCAGGTCCTGCCGATCCTGCCGCTGCACCGTCTCGACGAAGAGCCGCTGCGTCGTGCGGTGCTGCAAGACCTGACCTGCGACTCCGACGGCAAGATCAAGCAATACGTCGACGAGCAGAGCATCGAGACCAGCTTGCCGGTGCATGGCCTGAACGAAGGTGAAGACTACCTGCTGGGTATCTTCCTGGTCGGCGCCTACCAGGAAATTCTCGGCGACATGCACAACCTGTTCGGTGACACCGACTCGGTGAACATCTATCAGAACGCTGACGGCAGCGTGTACCACGCGGGTATCGAAACCCACGACACTATCGAAGACATGCTGCGTTACGTGCACTTGTCGCCGGAAGAGTTGATGACCCACTACCGCGACAAATGCGCCAGCGCCCGCATCACCGCCGCCGAGCGTACCCAGTTCCTCGACGCATTGCGTCTGGGGCTGACCCGTTCTTCTTACCTGTCTTCTTGAGGTAAGGCACTGCGCTCACCAGGTTGTCTGAAAATGTTCCGCACGTATCGGAAATTTCAGATGACCTGGTGAGATGCTTCTCGGATTTCACGCGAAATGACTTACATTCCTGGCCATCCAAGTGATGTGGTCTTCTTTTCGCGTAGGTCATTTCCTAAGTTGTACTTCGGCACTCTACTCGGCCAACTCTCTCGGAGAGAATCCCCGGCCGCCCCTCCTGTAGAGAATCGCCGATGTTCGATCCAGTCAACGAGCCGTCATTTCGTCTGGATGTAGAGGGTCTGCCCGACCCCTTTGAGGTCTTGGCCTTTACCGGTAGAGAAGCCATCAGCGAGCCTTTTGTGTTCGACGTGGATCTGCTGATCGATGACCCCACACTCGACCTTGCAAGCCTGCTGTACCGTCCGGCCTTTTTGCATGTCGGGCCAGCGGGAAATGGCTTCCACGGACAATTGCATGAACTCGTCCAGTGTGACCATGACCTGGTTGTCAGGCTCTGTCGCGTGCGTCTGGGGCCGAAGCTGGCATGCCTTTCCCTGCGCTTCAGTCAGCGAATTTTCAGCGCGCGCTCGGTGCCGCAAATCCTCAGTCAGGTGCTCAAGGAGCACGGTATCGTCGGCAAGAGTCGGCGCTTTGAGCTGAGTGGCGATTACCCGCCCCGTGAATTCTGTACGCAGTACCGGGAATCAGACCTGCAATTTATCCAGCGTTTGTGTGTCCAGGAACGGCTTCACTACCATTTCGAACACGACGCGCGCGGGCATTGCGTGGTTTTCGGTGATGGTCAGGGGCACTTTCGTTTCAGCGAGAGCGCGGTTTTCCAGGTCGAGAGCGAACAATCGGCCGTGCGGCAGTTCAAGCTTCTGGGGCGCGCTGGGCAACCAGCCGCGCCGATTGCCGAAGGTCGAACGGACCTGGCGGCGCTGCGCAGCGGGCAGTTGATGCCACTGTCCGGTCATCCGATCGCCGACTGTAATCATCTCTGGCTGCTGACCCGGGTGGAGCATCAGGGCAGCCAGGATTTAACGCAGTCCTACAGCAACCAGATCCATGCGATTCACTGGCAGGTGCCTTTTGTCGCGCCTCATTGCGCAGTGAAACCCAGGATGCACAGCCTGCAACGGGCCTGGGTGGTCAACATCGATGAGGCATGCCCCGATCCGTCCAGACCGGTTGCCGTGCAATTTGACTGGCTTTATCAGGGCGAGGGCGCCGTGCCCAGTCACAGTTGGCTGCCGGTGGCCGCTGAACTGGGCGACGCGGCAGTCGAGCAGTTGGATGAGGGTGCAGAAGTGGTTGTGAGCTTTATCGAGGGGGATCCGGATCAGCCGCTGATTACCGGGGTTCTTCACCTTCCTTCGTCCGTTGACGACATTGATAACGACGGCCCGCTGCACACATCTGAGGTCGAGGAAATCGGGGGCTTGCTGGCGCTACTGCAATCGAGCGAACCATTGATGTTGCTATGCCTTCTGCCCGGTGGCGGCAGTTTCAACCATTGCACGCAGGTCCTCTGCACCTGCCGGGCCGCGAAGCGGTTTGGCCAGAGCGGTGCGGCATGATCGTCGCGCCCCCGCAATGGCTATTGCTGGATGTGCCGGGTTCGCCGCAGGCGGGGGTGGCGCTGCAACAGCAATTTGCGCATGCCCGGTGGTTCTGGTTGTTCGAAGGCACTGAGTGGCATGCGCTACATGAACACGGCCCGGCCCTGATCGACCTTCGGACATGCCCGGCGCTGGCCGGGTTGTGCCACAGCGAAGTGCCCCTCTGGCGCGGCTTGCTGATGGCCAGCGAGGTGTCGTCCTCGCAATTGCTGGAGCATTTGCGCCGCATGCTCACGGTCACAGTCGGTCTGCATCACCGAGCCTTGTTGAGTTACTACAACCCGCAAACGGCCAGTTACTTGTTCGATGCCTGCGATGCGCAGGAGCTGAGTCGCTGGCTGGGTCCTGTCAGCCATGTGCGTTGGTTCGGCGGGACGTGGGCCGACCGCGCGATCGGCAGTCAGGGCTGGCAGCAACTGGTCAATCCGGGGCTTGCCGTCAGCCCTTTGGCGGTTGAAGAAAGCCTCAGTCCGCGTCAGCAGGAAAAACTGCAAACCTGCCTGCTGGAGCAACATGCCTGGCACTGGAGTCGATCCACCGGGACTGACTACAGCACGCTGTGGGTCCACCTGCAGGAAGGGTTGGCGCTGGGGTTTACCGAGCGCCCGGTACTTGATGACTGGTTATGGCTACGATTGCAGTACCCCGGCGCTTTGCCTGGGCATGCGTTGCCGGGACTCACCCAGCAGGAGCGTCTCGATAGCCTGCGCAACCGGTGGCAGAACGATCAATCCTGAACGCACCGGTGCTCTGGCGTGCCGGTGCATACCTGTATTTCCCGCACACCAGCCATGCCGAGTCAGTGAGCTTTGCCTGCGAACCAGCCGTCGTTTTTGTGCAGGTACCAGGCAAACGCGCCGAGGGTCAGGCTGCGCAGCACCATGAACAGCAGAAAGGTTATCCACAGTCCATGGTTGCCCAAACCTTGCAGCGCCCAGGCAAACGGCAGCAGCAGAATTACCGTCAGCAACATGCCGTTGCGCATTTCCCGGGCACGGGTGGCGCCGATAAACAATCCGTCGAGCAGGTAACTCTCGACCGCAATCAGCGGCAGCGCGGCAAGGTAGGGCAAGTAAATGAATGCCGTGTCGCGCACGCTCTGAATGTCGGTCTGCATCTCGATAAACAAATGCCCGGCGAACAGGAACAGCACGGCAAAACCCAGGCTCGCCAGCAATGACCAACCGCAGGCCACCACCAAGGAACGGCGCAGGGCTTCTCGATCGCGAGCACCAATGGCATGCCCGCAAAGGGCTTCCACCGCGTGGGCCAGGCCGTCCAGCGCATGGGCGGTCAGCAGCAAACCGTTGAGCAGCAGAGCGTTGGCGGCGACGGTGGCATCACCCAGTCGCGCGCCTTGCACGGTGATCAGGAAAAACACCGATTGCAGCGCCAGGCTGCGGATGAAAATGTCGCGGTTGACCGCCAATAGCGGCCGCCAGCTCCGCCACAGCGCCAGTGCTGCCCAGACGATGTGGCCGGGATAGGCGCGCAAGGCGTTGCGCGTCATCAGCAGGCCGATCAGCGCGCCAGTCCATTCGGCGATTACCGACGCACGGGCCGCACCGACCACGCCCCACTCCAGCCCGAGAACGAACCACAGGTTCAGCGCGATATTCACCAGGTTGGTGCTCAGCAAAATGGCCAGCGGCGCTCGGGCGTTCTGCGTGCCGAGGAACCAGCCGACCAGCGCATAACTGGCCAGCGCCGCCGGCAGACCGAACAGGCGCGTGTGGAAAAACTCGCGGGTCAACTGATCCAGCTCCGCCGACGGCTGCATGAAATGCAGCGCGACCCCGCTCAACGGCACGCCGAGTGTCCCCAGCACTATGGCCAGACCCATTGCCAGCAACAGACCCTGCAGCAAGATCTGCCGCAAAGCCGCGCCGTCCTCCCGCCCGGCGGCCTGTGCGGCGAACCCGGTGGTGCCCATGCGCAGAAAGCCCATGGCCCAGGCGAGAAAGGTATACAGGCTGGCCCCGACCGCGACCGCGCCCAACTGATGGGCGTGGGGCAAGTGACCGACGACAGCGCTGTCGACCAGCGCCACCAGCGGTACGGAAATATTCGAGAGAATCATCGGCGCGGCGAGCGCCCAGACTCGACGATGGGTAGGGCGGTCGCGCCAGTCGGCGATCAGGTTGGACATGCAGGCTCCTTGGGGGAGCGGCATTGTAGCGACAGTTTGTGGTGATCGTTCCCATGCTCTGCGTGGGAATGACTCCTGTGACGCTCTGCGTCACGCAGTCAGGGACGCTCTGCGTCCCGCGCTGCATTCCCACGCAGAGCGTGGGAACGATCAATCGGGATCAATGGATTATCCAGCTCAGCAACCAAAGCCCCAGCAGCAACCAGATAATCCCCATGATGATCGACGCATTCATGAACGCCCGAATGGCCGACCACAACAGCATCAACCCCACGATCAGCGCAATGATGCTGATGATCGACGCATCCATGCCCAGTGCACTGGACAGCCCTTCGACAAAGTTGCTGCCGGCGTTGCTCAACAGGTTGAACAAGCCACTGAGGCCATCGACGATGAAACGGATAACCGAACCGAGAGCCTGGCCGAGCCATTCGAAAAAACTTTCTACCTGCATGTTGTGAGCGTCCTTGATGAAAGTGGTGGCGTGGTTGCCGGACTTGAGCCTTGGGCTGTCGAGCCGGGTGCCGAGTTCCCTCCAAGCATAGTGTTTTTGCAACGCTTGCCGCTTGCCTTCATTCCTTATCCCCCCGAAGCTATACGCCTTCAGGAGAGCCCGATGAACCTTGTTGAACTGACCGAACGCCTGCACGCCATCCGTGACCGCAATGACTGGCGGCAATTTCACAGCCCGAAAAACCTGGCCATGGCCGCGAGCGTGGAAATGTCCGAGCTTGTGGAAATTTTCCAGTGGCTGACCGAAGACCAGTCGCGCCAGTTACCGGCGGACAAGCTCGCCCATGCCGGGCAGGAAATCGGTGACATCGTGCTCTATCTGCTGCTGTTGTGCAGCGAGTTGGGATTGGATATGAATGAAGTGGTGCGCAGCAAACTCGCGGACAGCGAACGGAGGTTCAGCTGATGAGCGACCGTCATTTCGATCAACTGGCGACCCGTTTCGCCGAAAAAATCTACGGCGGTGCCAAAGGCGCGATCCGTCTGGCGGTGCTTCAGGCCGACCTGGCCGAAGTCTTGCCGGACCGTCCTTTGCGCGTACTGGATATCGGTGCCGGCCTGGGCCACATGTCATTGTGGCTGGCCCAGCGCGGTCATGAAGTCACGCTGGCCGAACCCGCCGAGCCGATGCTCGAAGGCGCCCGCCAACGCTTTGCCGATGCAGGGCAAACAGCGACGTTCATCCAGGCGCCGTGGCAGGATCTGCTCGGCCAACTCACCGAACCCTACGACCTGGTGCTGTGCCACGCCGTGCTGGAATGGCTGGCCGAACCCCATGCGATCCTGCCGGTGCTGCATCAATTGACCAAACCAGATGGCTGGTTATCCCTGGCCTTCTACAACCGCGATGCGTTGATCTATCGCAACCTGCTCAAAGGCCACTTCCGCAAGATGCGCAAGAACGACATGGCCGGCGAAAAGCAAAGCCTGACCCCGCAGCAGCCGCTTGATCCGCGTGAACTGGCGGCGCAACTTGAAGACCTGTGGCAGGTCGAAAGCCAGAGCGGGGTGCGGGTTTTTCACGATTACATGCCGGTGGAATTCCAGGCTCGGGTCGAACTGGCGGACTTGCTGGAAATGGAACTGGCCCACCGTCGTCACCCAAGCTTTGCCGGGCTTGGGCGCTACTTGCACTGGATCTGTCGGCCGGTCTGATCGGAGCGCGAAATGAACAGTCGTTCGGGGTTATTGGTGGTCTGTCTCGGCTTGGCGGCCTGTCAGGGCAGCAACCCTTATGTGGCGTCATCCAACCCCTTGCCACCCGCGCCGCCTCAGGCGGCCAACACCTTCGACCGCAGCGCCTACCCGGCACCGCCGCGTGACTACGGGCGTTACCGCAGCTGGGCCTGGCTCAACGGGCAGTTGCCGCCGGGCACCGCCTGGGCGGATTCGGCGCAGGTCGCCGAAGCCGTCAGCAATGCGCTCGATCAACGTGGCTTGCGCCCGCTGCAGGATAACCGCCCGGCCGACCTGTTTGTCAGCGCCGAGCTGCACCTGGAAACCCGCCTGCGTCAGGTTCGCGACGACTATGGTTATTACGGTGGCGGCTATGGCGGTTACAACCGCTACGGCAGCGGTTACGGCCTATACAACACCGTGCCGATCGTGCGGACTTATCAGGAACAGGTCGTGGTGGTGCGGGTTGATCTGTTTGACGCTCAGAGCGGTCAGCCGGTATGGAGTGCCAGCGCCGAAACCAGCAATCGCGGCAGCGAGAGCGAGCGTGCCGATGCGATACGCAAGGCTGTAGAAAAGGCGATGTCGGCGTATCCTCCCAATTAGCTTTCGTAAGGAAACATTACGCAGGTTCATGTCTTCAACCGGAGAATCATCATGTTCCGCCGTCTCGCTTTACTGGCTATGGTCGTGCTGCTTAGTGCCTGCGCCGGCAGCCAGGTCAATCATGACTTCGATGCCAGCCGCGACTTTGCCGCCTATCGCAGCTGGAACTGGAAAGAACCCGCCCTGCAATATCGCCCTGACGACCCACGGATCAAGAGCGACCTGACTGAACAACGCATTCGCCAGTCGGTAGCCGATCAGTTGGATCAACGTGGCCTGCGTCCGGCTGCCGGTGGCCAAAAGGGCGATTTGAACGTGCAGACCTATCTGATCGTCGAACAGCGCCAGCAACAAGTGACCACCAACTACGGCGGCGCTTGGGGTAATCCATGGAACGGCTACTGGGGCGGGCCGATGTACACCGAAACCCGTAACGTCAGCTACAACGTGGCGATCATCCAGATCGACCTGCTCGACGGCAAGGACGGCAAACTGGTATGGCGCGGCAGTGACGAGCAGATACTTAGCCGCACACCGAACCCGTCGGATCGCAGCACTGCCATCCAGGAAACGGTCGGGCGAATTCTCGCCAACTACCCACCCAAATAAACACCACGAACCCCTGTAGGAGCTGGCATGTTGCCAGCGGTCCAGCCAAGTCTTGACTACACTGCTGTTCACCCATGGAGGTAGCCCTCGGCTGTGCACCGGCAAAGGAGTGCGCGATGTCTCCGCGTTTGCAGTTTCGCAGGCCGTCCCGGCAACGGGGGGCGATCGGTTTGATGGCGGCGCTGACATTGGGCTTGGCCCTGGTGTTCTTGCTGGTCGTGGTCGACAGCGGTCGTTTGTACCTGGAAAAGCGTGACTTGCAGCGTGTGGCGGATATGGCCGCACTTGAAGCCTCCACCCGAAATGGTGATTGCGCCGCTGGCAACACCGCCACTGTCTATGCCACCGCCAGCGCAAACCGTAACGACTTTACCCTTCCTGACCCCAGTCGCAATCTATTGGTCGATTGCGGTGCCTTGACCCTGGATGCCGATAACCTTCGAGTATTTGGTGCCGACCCGAGCAAGAGCGAAGCCATTCGGGTGATCGCCAGCCATTCGGTCCCGCAGAGTGTCGCCGGTGGTGTCGGCGCGCTGTTCGGCGGCGCTCCACGCGCAGCGACCATCAACCTGACGGCCAGCGCTGTTGCTGCCTTACCGCCACCGCAGGCTTCGCTGACCCTGCGCAGCACGATGTTGAGCGTCGACACCAGCAAATCGGCCACGCTCAACGCGTTGTTCGGTGGTTTGCTCGGGGGCAATTTGAACATCGACGCGGCGGGCTGGAACGGACTGGTGAACACCAACATCAGCCTGCTCGGCTACCTCAATCGATTGAAGGTCGACCTTAACCTCAGCGCTGCCGGGTATGACCAGGTATTGGGCAATACGATTGCCGTCAGCCAACTGATCCAGACCGCCGTCAATGTACTGGACCCCGGCGGCACATTCGGCGCGACCGCAACCATTGCAAGTCTTCAAGCGCTGAAGGCCGCGGCAGGTGCAACCACCGTCGTACTCGGCAACGTACTGCACGTCGAGGCTGGCAGCACTGTGACGGCGCTGGGGACCAACCTGAAAGTGTTTGACCTGATCGAAGCCGTCGTGCAACTGGCCAACAAGAAAAACGGTTTGGTGGCGACCGTGCCGATCAACCTCGCGGGGCTGGCGCAAATCACCGCTCGGGTGCAGATACTGGAGCCGCCACAACTCTCGGCCATCGGCAATCCGAAAAACGCCGCGCTTGCGCCGTTGGGGCCCAACCGGATCTACGTGAAAACCGCTCAGGTGCGTACCTTGCTGTCGGTCGACTTGCCTATTCTGAGTGCGATTCAACCCTTGCTCGAGGCGGCGGCTGATCTTGCCGGACCGTTGACCAATATCTTGAACGCCTTGCTGAATCTCAATCTGGTCGAAGTCATTGACTCACTGACCTGCGCGCTCGGCGCGGCCTGTGAAACACCCTCGATCGTGCCGCTTTCCGATACCGTAAGGCTCGATGTCGCCCTGGACGTTGCGAGTGCCAACAGTTACGTCACCGCCTACAGCTGCGTCAGCGCCACCAACAAATCCCTGACCACCAATACCAGCACTTCACTGGTGACCCTGAAAATCGGCAAGATCGATCCGAACACGGCGTTCGGCAGCAACACCTCGCCGCCCGTCGTGGTGGTGCAACCGTTGAAGGTGATCGATATCGGGGTGAAAACCTGTCGCCGGTTCCTGATCCTTCCTGTCAGTTGCGACCCGCGGATTCCAGGCGTCGGCGGCGGTATCGACATCATGGCCGACACCACCGTGGCACAGAGCGCCAACATGCCGCACGTCTATTCCGCACCGCCGGCCACCAGCCTGCCGGAGATGAGCCAGCCACCGTTCTACTATTCCTATTCCACTAGCAATATCGTCAGCAGCCTTACCGACACGCTGACCAATATAACGGTCAACATGCACGGGCCGACGGGCAGTCTGGTCGGTGGTCTGGGGGCGATCCTCAGCACTGTCACGACATTGCTGGTCAACGTGATCAACAGCGTGCTCAGCCCGTTACTCGACACCTTGATCAACACACTGCTGCTCAGTCTGGGGATCGATCTGAACAAGGTCGAAGTCGGCGCCAACCTCAGCTGTCACTCAGGACGAGCGACGCTGGTGATCTGATCGTCGGCAATAATCGGCAGCTCGATACAAAACCGGGCGCCCTCGACCGAGTTTCTGACGCTCAGTTTTCCGCCCATGTTCTCGACGATGCCGTAACTCACCGACAACCCGAGCCCGGTGCCGACACCGACGGGTTTGGTGGTGAAGAATGGCTCGAAAATCCGTTCCAGCAACCGCGGATCGATACCGCCGCCGTTGTCCTCGACCCACAGCCGCACCGAATACGCATCACGTTCGGCGTACACCGAAATCCAAGGTTTGAACTCGCGGTCGGCCTCGCGTTTGCCGAGCAACGCATCCCGAGCGTTGACCATCAGATTGATCAACACCTGTTCGAGCTGATCGACGTAACCGCGCACTTGCACTTCAAACCCGATCTCGTTGACCCGCAGATTGACCCCTTTGCCACGCATCCCTTCGGCCAGCAGCGACAGCGTGCCTTCAATGGCTTGCGCCGGATTGAACGGCTGCTGCTCGATCTCCGAACGGCGGCCAAACACCCGCATGTGATCCACCACCCGCGCGGCGCGCTGGACCTGGGCATCGATGCGGTTGAGCTTGTCGGTCAGGTAGTCGATCTGCGCATCGCCATTGCTCAGACGCTTGAGCACGTTGACGATGGCCATGCGCATCACATTCAACGGCTGATTGATTTCATGGGCCAAGCCTGTGGCCATTTCACCGAGGGTGGCCATTTTTGCGCTTTGGGTGAGTTGCTGCTGGGCGCGGCGGACCTCGGTGTTGTCGCGCCCCACGGCCTGAATCTCCAGCAAATGGCCGTGCTCATCGAACACCCCGCGATCCGACCACACCCACCAGGCATGTTCCCGTCCCGGCAGTTGCAGGTTGATTTCCGCGGTGCTGACCGGGAATTCCGGGCTGAGTCGGCTGAGCCGCTGGAGAAACGCTTCGCGCTGTTCCTGCGACATCCAGCTGCCCAGGTTCACTCCGGGCAGTTGCTCGGGCTGGCACTCCAGGTAAGTCGCCAGCGGGCGGTTGCCGAAGCTCAGGGTCAGGTCCGGGCGGTAGCGGCAGATCATCGCCGGAGAGTCTTCCACCAGGATCCGGTAGCGTTCTTCACTCTGTTTCACCTGTTCGGCGGCCAGGGTTGCTTCGGTGACGTCCAGCCACAGGCCGACGGCTTCCACCGGCAAGCCAAGATCGTCGCGCAAGAGCTTGGCTTCATCGAGTAGCCAATGGTATTCGCCGCGACTGTCGCGCAGCCGATAGCGGGCGCGCACCGAACCTTCACGCAGCAAATGTCGGGTACGTTCGAAATACCGATCGCGGTCCTCCGGGTGGACCCTTTCAACCAAGGTCCCCGTGGCGCAATCAGCCAGTGACCAGCCGAGCAACGGCAGCAGGCTGTCACTGAAAAACGTTGGTTGCAGCGCACCTTCGTCATAGCGTTGCACGTAGATCACCGCCGGTGAACTGGCGATCAGATTGTCCAGTCGGGCATGGGCCGCCGCGGCGCTTTGCTCCTGGTTCTTGATGTCGCTGATGTCGAGCATGAAACCCACTAACCGTCGGTTTTTACCGATGCCCAGGACTTGTCCTTGCAGGCGATACCAGTTCGGCGTTTGGGCCAAACGCACGCACAGCAGCAACGGGGTGCCGTCGTCTTGCAAGGCTTGCAAACGACTGCTCAACTCTTCGCGGTCGGCGGGGTGTACCCGATCCAGCCAGTCATGCAGCGGCAAGCGGTCGATCGTAAGGTTCAGGTTGCTGGCCAGCGACGGCGCCAATTGCACCTCGCGACTGTCGCTGAACACCTCCCACCATCCGGTGCCGAGCAGGGCTTGCAGCGACTCCAGCCGTTCCAGTTGCAGTTGGTGCCGGTGCTCGCGCAAGCGCTCAAGCAACGGGCCTGCCAGCGCGGCGGTCAGTTGTAACCAGTCGCGGTCATTCAAGTCAGGTGCCTGTTGCTGCACTGGATAAAGGCCACACAGCAACCAGGCGACCACCCCCTGGGCATCGTGATAGGGCACCGCGAACCCTTCGGCATTGCCGAAGATGCTTTGCAAACGGGGATGTTCGGCGGGCGTCAGGCGTTGCGGCACAGAGCCGTTCAGGCTGTCGAGCCCGGTGCCCAGGCGCTGAGCGTTTTGCCACAGCTGGGGCGCGTCGAAGGCCGTGTAATGCTGGTGTATCTGCCAGCCTTCTTCCTGTTCATCGAGTAATGCCACTGCAATGCAGGGCATGTGGAAACGCTGGGCCAGGCCTTGCAGCTGTTCCACCAACACCTCGGGCAGGCGCGTCAGGTTGCAGCGGCGCAACTGTTCGCCGATCTGCGCTGCGAGTAATTGGCATTGCTCGCGGCTGCGTGATTGCTGGCGATCGAGCAACAAGTCGCCGATGTCCAGCAACTGCAACAGCCAGGTATCGGCCAATGGCTGGACCCAGCCACGCAAGTGCAGGGGTTGGCCGTTAAGGCTGTAGAAGTCCAGGTCCAGACTCTGTCCCAGCCAGTCGGCGGGCGAGCCTTCAACGGTGAGGCCGCTGTGAGGCATGAGGAAATCGAGCAGGTGCGGTGCTTGCGCCGTGGGTGTCTGTTGGGCCAGCACATGCCGCAGCGGGCCGGTCAGGTGAATCACTCGACCTTCGGCATCGAGGTGCATCTGCAAACCGACACTTTGCATGCTCTGGGGAGCTGGCATGTCCACTGGCGCAGGCGGATGGCGGTTGAGCAGGCGCCCGAAGAGTTTGTCTGCGGAACTCAAAATTGCAGGCTCGATCGGGCGGAAAGGTTTGCCGGCAGATTGGGCACTTGGCCAATTCCCGGCACGTTCAGAAACGGGATGACCTGCTGCAATTTGCTGGTGGGGTAGTTGATGCTGACTGTCAACACCCCGCCCACGTAGGTGGCGCTGGCGTCGGTGGTGACATTGAAATTCAGTGCGGCAGGAATCCAGGCCAATTGTCGGCTCAGTTCAGTGGTAGCAACGGTTTTTACCGCGGTGTCGTAGCCGGGGGTGCTCGGATCCAGCGCCACGCTTCGGCGCACCGCTTCGGCGGTCGACTGGGTGAACGATTGCATCAGCAACAGCGGCAAGCTGTAAGTGACGATTCCATAGAACACGGCGAAAAAGATGAGAAATACCAACGCGAATTCAATCGCTACAGCGCCTTTTTGCTTACGGGGGAGGCCTGTTTTCATGACTGCGTCTACCCTGATATTCATCACGTGATATCAGCATAGAATCATTCAGCCAAAACGGACGTTTTTTACCGGATGCAGAGCTTTGTATTACTGATCTGGCTGACGCTTTGCGCAGCACAGGATGCTCGAGAACGGCACATCGCCAATGGCCTGACCCTTGGCGCAGCGGTGTTGGCGCTGGCGTATCTGCTATGGACGGGCACTACCTGGCTGGGGGCCGAGGCGGTGCAGGGCGGCTGGGCTTTTTTGCTGGCGCTGGCCTTTACCTTGCCCGGTTATGCGCTGAGACGCCTGGGCGCAGGCGATGTGAAACTGATGACCGGCCTGGGGCTGGCGACTGACGGCATGCACCTGCTCGGCGTGTTCATCGGTGCCGGATTGGCCAGTGTCTTGTGGCTGCTGCTGGCGCCAAGAGTCTGGCTTCATATGGGCCAAGGGCTTAGAAATCATCTTCGATACCTGGAGCCTGGAATGTCAAAGAAACAACCCTTCGCACCCTTCGTGCTGGTGGGCCTGTTGCTCACACTCGCCTGGTTTCACTAGGGCCCGCTGTATGTACAGAGTCGGAAAGTACGTCTACTTTCAATTCAGCAGTTGTACTGTCTGTGGCTGTTTGTAGAGGAACGGTCAACCTTGACCTTGCAGGGAGTCGCATGTGATCAAACTTCCTTCGGCAGTAAAAATCCTTGTGGTCGATGACCAGCCGTTGATTGCCGCAGAGCTCTGTGAGCTTCTTGAAGGCAGCGGTTACCGTTGCGTTTGCAGCGAGACGGGCAGTCAGGCCGTCGAGCGTTTCAATGAAGACGAAGCCATTGGCCTGGTGCTTTGCGATTTGCACATGCCCGGTCTGGACGGGATTCAACTGGTTCAGGAGCTGCAACGGTTATCCGGCAAGCACCGGGTATTTGAAGCAATCATGCTCACTGGGCGTGCGGACAAGCAGGATGTGATCAAGGCTTTGCGGGCCGGGTTTGCCGATTACTACCAGAAGCCGGTCAATCCGGCTGAGTTGCTTGAAGGGATTGCCCGTCAGGCAGTGGTGTTGCAGGAACGGCAGAAGAGCCTGCAGCTCAAGCATCTGGATCAGAAGCTTCAATACCTTGCCGAGTCGATCGATGATCTGTATCAGGATCTGGATAAGGTCCGTCGTGGGCCGCGGTTATCGGTTTCCACCGATGAGGCTGGCATTGCTGTGGATCGGGTAGAGATTCCGGCGGTTTTCAGTCACCTGTCGCCAAGGCAGTTGGAGGTGGCGCGGTTGGTGGGGAAGGGGCAGACCAATTATCAGATTGCCTGCGAGCTGGGCATTACCGAGAACACGGTGAAGCTGTATGTGTCGCAGGTTTTGCGGTTGACGCATATGCATAACCGGACGCAGTTGGCGCTGGCTTTGTCGCCCGGTCATGGATTGCGTCAGGGGATGACAGCGCATTAGGTCGTTGTCTTTTTTACGAGTGCCCACACCGTTGCTCGCGCAACCGCCTGACAACAGCCGACACAAGCCGGCCAGTCATTGCTTTCATTACGATCCCTCTAAGAACCAAAGGCACGGGACAGGGCGGTGAAGCCCGGGCCGGCCAGTACGATCAATAGCGCCGGGAAGAGAAACAGCATCATCACGATGGACATTTTGGCGGACAGCTTGGAGATGTATTCCTGCAGGCGCGTCAGGCGCCGGTCGTCGAGCAATTGCTTGAGGGTCAGCAGGGATTTCATCGCACCGCCCCCCTGATGGATCAACTGCTCAAGGATGACGCAGGTGTCGGTGAACTCGTCGACGGCCAGCAGTTGGGTGACTTTGTGCAGTTCTTCGCCCAGTTCCAGGCCGGAATCGACCCGGGCCAATACCAAGCGCAATTCATGGGTCAGGGCCGGTAATAATTGTTTGCCTTCATTGCTCAACACTCGCAGCGACTGCTCCACCGCCATGCCCGATTCGAACAGGATGCGCAGCAGCGGAATGAAGGTGGAAATCTCCAGCGCCAGTTGTTTTTGCCGACGCTGCGCGGCAGCGGCCAGCAACCGTTTGGGCAATAAATAGCCGATGCAGGTGGCGAGTACCGGGGCCATCCATTGATTGTCTGCGTGAGGGAAGAACACGCCCTGGATCAGCAAGGCCAGGGCCAGCGCCAGCACCGGAGCGCCTACCTGGAACGCCGCAAACAGTGAACGTCGCCGGGCGCTGCGCCAGCCCAGACGGTTAAGCAAGGCCTGGGTTTCGTTATCCAGGTTGACCGAACGCTGACCGATCCGGCTGCTGCCCAGCAGCTCAAGCCACTGATTTACCCGGTTGTCGCTCGCCAGTTTGCCGTCGAGTCGTTGTGCCACCTGGCGAGCCCGTCGACGGTGTTCCAGCAAACCGCTGAGCAGCAACAGGGTGGCCCCCAGCAACAGCAACGCGCAGATCAGCAAAGGCACTTTCATACGCTGCGCAACATATGCCAGAGCGCCAGGCTGCCGATCACCTGCAAGCCGAACGCGGACGCGAGCATGATTTGCCCCGAGCCGTCGTGCCACATGGCAAGCAAGTATTGAGGGTTGGTCGCGAGGAAATAACCCGCCAGGCCAATCGGCAAACAGCCCAGGACCCACGCGGTCACCCGGGTTTCACCGGTCATGGCCCTGAGCTGGCGCGCAGCCTGCTCGCGCTCGCGGATCATCTTGATCAGGTTTTCCAGCAATTCGCTGGCATTGCCGCCATAGCGGTGATTGACCTTCAACCCCAGCGCGAACAGGCGAAGTTCGTCTTTCTCATACAGCTCGGCAAAGTCCGCCGCGGCATCCGGCAGGCTGACCCCCAACACCACGTTGCGCTGAATCCGCCCCATGGCGTTTTTCAGCGGGTCTTCAGCGGTGTCGATGGCGCCCAGCACCGCATCGGCCAGGGTGCGCCCGGACTTCAGACTGCGCACGGTGTGATCGAGCATTTGTGGCAGTTGTTCGATCATGCGCTGGAGTCGGCGCTGATAACGCCAATTGACGTACAGACGCAGCATCAGCGGCGGCAGCAGTAACAGAACCAGCAAGCCGACCCAGCCACCGGTAGCAAATCCGAGCAAGATGCCAAAGGCCCAGAGCAGCAGCCACCCGCCCAGACGCTCGGAAGGACGCCTGAGGCCGGCCCGCAGAAACGCCCGGTCCAGGCCCACCCAAGAGGCTTTCGTCGGCACCGGCTGCGGTTGCCCCTGGATCAGGCGTCCCAGCACCCGCTCAGTGCCGGACTGGCGCAAACCGCGATAAAACAGGCGGATCGACAGTCCGAGCAAAACCAGGCAAAGGAGGATGAGCAGCACCGGTTTGAGCATGCCATGGCCTTCAGTACACAGAGGGAGAGAGCGCCGACTCGCGGCGCAGTTTGTCGCCGGCGGGGTTGACCGCCTCACGGATGAATCCGAAGCCGGTACGCCGGTCGAACCGGAACAACGTGTTGGTGACATACACGTCATCACGCAAACCGATCACCTCCACCACTTCGCTGACGCAGCGGCGGCCGTCGGGCAGGCGCGTCAGCTGGATCACGACATCCAGTGCGGCGCAGATCATTTGCCGCAAGGTCCGTTCGGCGATGGTGCGGCCCGTCAGGCCCACCAGGGTCTCCAGGCGCAACAACGCATCCTGGGCGTTGTTGGCGTGCACGGTACTCATGGAACCGTCGTGGCCGGTGTTCATTGCGGTGAGTACATCCAGCACTTCGACGCCACGAATTTCGCCGAGGATGATTCGGTCCGGGCGCATCCGCAGGGCGTTGCGAATCAGGTCGCTGGCCTTCACTTCGCCGTGGCCTTCGGCATTCGGCGGTCGGGTTTCCAGGCGCACCACGTGAGGGTGGCCCAGTTGTAGTTCGGCGACGTCTTCGATGGTGACGATACGCTCGTGAGGGTTGATCAACTGGCTGAGAATGTTCAGCAGAGTTGTCTTGCCGGTGCCGGTGCCGCCGCTGATCAGGATGTTGCAGCGTTGGCCCACGGCCTCCTGAATGAAGTCGAAGATCGCCTGATCGATGGTTTGCATCGCCACCAGGTCTGAGCTTTTGAGCATGTCCTTGCGAAATTTGCGGATCGACAGGCAGGGACCATCGAGCGCAATCGGCGGAATGATCGCATTGACCCGACTACCGTCGGGCAGTCGTGCGTCGACCATTGGCGAGGACTCATCGAGCCGTCGGCCCAGGGGCGCGAGGATCCGTTGCATGACCCGTTCGACGTGATGCGCATCGATGAAGCGCAGGTCGCTTAGATGCAGGATGCCGTCGCGTTCAATGAACACCCGGTGCGGGCCGTTGACCAGAATCTCCGTCACCGCCGGGTCCCGCAGCAACACTTCCAAGGGGCCGAAACCGGTGAGTTCATCGACGATTTCTTCGGCCAGACGCTCCATTTCATAGCGGGAAATCGCCAGGTGCAGCCGGGCGATGTACTCGGCAACCTTGTCGATGACGAACTGTGAGAGCAACTGCCGCGAACCCTCCAGCAGGTTTTGGCCGGATTCCTCGATGGCGTCGATGATGTAGCGGTGCAGCACCAGTTTCAGACCTTCGTGGTCGGTGTTGCCGCTGGTGGTGCGTACAGGTGCACCGAAAAGTTTTTCACCGCTCATTGCGCACCCCTCAACCGGTTGAACCAGCCAGGCCTGGGCTTGGCCAGGCCCTCGGAACGCTTGGCCAACTGATCGCCGAGGGCGCGCAGGCTTTGAGTCAGGTTTTCGCGGGGGGCCAGTTCAAACAGCGTCACCCCTTGGTTCTTGGCGTTGAGTCGTACTTCCGGGCTGTAGACGAGGGTCGCGATGATCTCCATGCCGAAGCTTTTGCTCAAGGTGTCGGCGTCCGGTGCGACGTTGCGCAGGTAGCGGTCCACCAGCAGTCTGGCGTGATCGAGCTTCATGCCTTTTTCACGCCACAGGCCGAGTACTGCCAGGTTGCGACGGCAGTCGAGGACGTTCTGATCGGTGTACCACAGCAACTTGTCGCAATGGGTGACGAAGGTGCGTAGCGCTTCGCTGTCCGGCTGGCCAGTCAGGTTCACCACGATGTGCTGGAAGTGTTGGCGCAGGGCGCTGAGCAGCATGTACAACTCGGCGGTGCTGGTGTGTTCCAGCGGCATATCGTGGCTGGCGTAGGCGAGAATCCGCAACCCGGCGGCGCAGGTGGTGAACGCGCTGTCGATCAGCGTCGCGTCGAGGCGCCGCAAGTGCCGGAGTGCATCGCCGAAGTGGAACGAACTCTCCAGCCCGAGCAAGGCCAGGCTGTCACCGCGTGGCAGGCCCAGGTCCAGCAACAGCGTTTGCTGCCCGCTCTTTTGCACCACTTGCGCCAGGTGCGTGGCGAGCAGCGCGCCGTCGGCGTTGATCTGCACACCGTAGAGCACCGTCAGGCTGCCCAGTTGGGTGTTCGGGGCCACGGGCGGCAGGCGTTTGCCCAGCCGTCGCACCAACCCCGCGACTTCACTGGAACGCGAGCCATAAGCCACGAAATCCCGCGCACCGGCGCGCATGGCATTGAGCACGAGTTGGTTGTCCATGCCATCGCCCAGCGCGACGATCGCCAGCATCGGTTTAGCTTCCAGGGCACCTTCGATCAGTGCGCTTTGGGCCACCACGTGTTCACGGTCCAGGCCGATGAACACCAGGCTGGCGAAGGTCACGTCCACCAGCGCCAGCAATTCGTCGAGGCTGCCACCACCGGCGCTGACCACTTGGCCCAACGGGGCGAGGGCGCCTTGCAGCCACTCAAGGTCGGTGCTGTTGCGCGTGATCGCGAGGAAGGTCTGGCTCAGGTTCTGGCTCTGGCTCATTGCGATAATCCGCTGCGTTTATCGAAGTTGCAGTTTTCGAAGAAGTACAAGCGATACCCGTTCGGATCTTTGTTGTGCTTGAAACAGCGGCATGGAACGACTGGGCATTTAGATGCGTCCTTGCTCGATTCAGGGAGTTTGTTGGGTAATTTCGTTGCCGCGAATAACTTCCACGCTTGGCTTGCGCGGTGCTGTGCCGCTGGGGATAGCGGCAGGTTTGGGTGGGGGCGTCATGGCCAGTTGGCTGAACTGCATCAACTCGCGGTTGGTGCTGGCAAGACTGGCCGATGAAACTCTTTCGCCGGCCCAGTAACGAGCCAGGCGTTTTTCATCGGCGCTGCGTACGGCCAGGCGCAACACGCCGGCCTGGGCCGCGAGCATCAACCGACTCAGTAATTGTTCGGGGACGGCAAGCAAGACGCTGCGGGCGTTGGCACGCAATTGTTCCTGCTTGAGTTTTTCTTCGTTACTGCGGGCCGGGCTTGCGGGTTGACCGTCGTTGGTCAACCCCATCTGTTCGCCTACGCCGAGCACCCGCAAGGCCGGCACCACCAGTTGCGCCGACGGTTGAGGGTTGTTGTTGTCCATGCGCAGAAACAGCAGCACATCGACATAGTCCCCCGGTGTCAGTTGCCCCCCGGCACTGATTACTTCATCCACGGCGACGGCGAGGGCGCGTTCATCGGGACGAATCATCCGCGCGAGTCTGCCGCCGGCTTCGAAGCTTTCATCACTGAGCCAGGTGCCGGCACTGAGGGCACGCCAGGGCGTTCGGCCAATGGCTTGATCGAGGCGGCTCAGGCTGCCGGCCGGGGCGGTACGGAGTTTTTCCAGGGTCACGTCGGCGGCGCTGATCGGTACGAACGGGGGCACATCATGCAGCAGCACCACCACGGGTTGGCGGGTGGGGTCGTCCATAGGAGCAGATGTCTGGGCGGTGGGTGCAGGCGTGACAATTCCGGGTTGCACGACAGGGTCGGGAACGGTTTGGCTGCTCAGCGTGAGACCCCAGTAACCGGCAATAATGGCGCCCACCAAAAACAAGCCGGCCAGCCCCAGAGTGATTCGACTGTTCATGACGGCTCTCCCTTTCCTGCTGCTTGAGACCTCGTCGCGCCCAACGAGACAACTTCGCAATCAGGCAGCTATGAACATGGAACTATTTCGCTATTTGACGGTAGCTCAGCTAGAGCAAAAAGCCATTACGGACCTGAAAATAACTAACGAAAGTAAGCAGCTAGGGCGAAAACAAGACTTTTCTGGCGTCAACGAAGCAACTAATACTTTAGTGATAATTCGTTCTTACAGTTGTGGGTAGGTGGAATGCCGACAATGCTGAGGATGGCAAAGGGGAATCATGTTGCGATCGTGCAACACCCGCGTCTTTCAGGAGAACTGCCATGTCCTTTTCCAAGATTGCTCAGAAGATCAAATCCGAAATCGCTTTTTACAAAGGCCTGGCTAAAGATACCGAGGGGGCTTCGGGTATTGAGTACGCCATTATTGCAGGCATGGTTGCAGTCGCTCTAACAGTGTTTGTGACGCCGATCTCCGCGGCTGTCACCGCCATGTTTACAAAGATCCAAGCCGCGCTTTGACCTGCCTGCTGCCAAGGGTCAGCTACTTGCCAATCCCGCAAAGGGCTTCTAACGTCAACGCTTAGTCCATTGCAGGTGTTGCCCATGAACGCTCCCTCACTTCCGCGCCAACAGCTTCTTCTGGTCGATGATGAGGAGGATGCGTTGCTCGAATTGGCGGAGTTGCTGGAGGGCGAGGGCTTCAATTGCTTTACCGCCACCTCGGTCAAGCTCGCGCTGAACCACCTGACACGTCACCCTGATATTGCGTTGGTGATCACGGACCTGCGGATGCCGGAGGAGAGCGGCATGTCGTTGATCAAACGGTTGCGCGAACATACGTCCCGCCAGCATTTGCCGGTGATCGTGACATCGGGGCATGCCGACATGGAGGATGTCAGCGACATGTTGCGGTTGCAGGTGCTCGACCTGTTTCGCAAGCCGATTTATCACGTGCGATTGTTGGAGACGTTGAACAATCTGTTTCCGCAGCCTCGCATGGGTTTAGTGAGTCAGTGATTGATCGTTCCCACGCTCTGCGTGGGAATGCAGCCAGGGACGCTCCGCGTCCCAAGAGCCGAACACCGGGCACAGGAACGATCAAGGTCAGGCAACCGGCCGCCAATGCCCCACCATATGCTCCAAATCCCCCGCACCCACCAACAGCAAGTCCCCGCTCGACCCCGCCGCGCTGGCCAGCAATGTCACCTCACTGGGCAACCGCACCGGTTTCCTGAACTGCACCGTAATCTCGACATTCGCCGCCGGCAGATGATCGGCAAGCGCCGCAAGCGTTCGGGCCTTGTTCCACAACCCATGGGCGATGGCCGTCGGGAAACCGAAGAGTTTGGCGCTGACGGCACTCAGGTGAATCGGGTTGTAGTCACCGGACACTTTGGCATACTGCCGCCCAATGTCCGCGGGCGCTTTCCAGCGGGCCACTTCCGGCATTTCCAGCGTCGAGGCCAACACTTCTTCGACGGGCTCGCCTGCCAGTTTGACCCCACGGCACAACATCTGGCTTTCCGCTTCCCACAACGCCCCCAACTGATCGTCGAGCGTGGTCACCAGGTCGAACGTGGCGCCTTTTTCATGGGGTTGAAGGTTTTGCACCTGAACGCTGACCCGCACACGATTCACGCCGCCCATGGGGCGAAAGACACGAATGCGGTTGCTCAGGTGAATCAACCCCAGCAACGGGAACGGAAACTCCCTGGCCGTCAACAATTGCATCTGCAAAGCGAAGCCGAGGATGTGTGGGTAGGTTGGCGGCAACAAACCGTTCTCGGCAAAACCGCAGACCTTGCGGTAGTCCGCCAGGCGCGTCGGATCGACATTGATCCAGCAGCGCAAACCCGAATCGGGCAGGGTGGTGCCGGTGATTCTGCGTCGCGTCGCAGCCCGCACGTACAGTCCCGACAGGCTGGGTTCGCAGTTGAGTGTGTGCCAATCGATGCTCATGCCTAAGCCCCCAATACACTTTGCCCGCACACTCGCAGCGCCTGCCCGGTGAACGCGCCGGTACCCGGTTGAGCCAGCCAGGCCACCGCTTCGGCGACGTCTTGCGGCAGGCCGCCCTGGCCCAGCGAACTCATGCGCCGCCCGGCCTCACGCACGGCGAACGGCAGGTGCGCGGTCATCTGGGTTTCGATGAAACCGGGGGCTACCGCATTGATGCTGATGCCGCGTTCATTCAACAAGGGCGCCCAGGCTTGGGCCAGGCCAATCAGCCCGGCCTTGCTCGTGGCGTAATTGGTTTGCCCGCGATTGCCGGCGATGCCGCTGATGGACGCCAGCAGGATCACCCGGCCATTGTCGTGCAGGGTGCCGCTGTCGAGCAGTGCCTTGGTCAGCACTTGCGGCGCGTTGAGGTTGACCGCCAACACGGCGTCCCAGAATTCCGGGGTCATGTTGGCCAGGGTTTTATCCCGGGTGATGCCCGCGTTGTGCACCACGATGTCGATGCCGTCGGGCAGTTGCTCGACCAACTGCGCGGCGGCATCGTCGGCGCAAATGTCCAGGGTGATGCTGCGCCCGCCGAGGCGTGCGGCGAGGGCTTCGAGGTCGGTCTTGGCCGGTGCTACGTCGAGCAGGATCACGTCCGCCCCGTCGCGGGCCAGGGTTTCGGCGATGGAGGCGCCGATGCCGCGTGCCGCGCCTGTGACCAGCGCCTTGCGGCCGGCCAATGGGCGAGTCCAGTCCGTCACCTGCGCGTCGCAGGCATTCAAGCGAATCACTTGCCCGGAAACGAATGCACTTTTGGGTGAGAGGAAAAACCTCAGTGGGCCTTCCAGCTGATCCTCAGCCCCTTCGCCGACATAAATCAGCTGCAAGGTGCCACCGCTACGCAATTCCTTGGCCAGTGAACGGCTGAAGCCTTCCAGCGCTCGCTGGGCACTGGCGGCGAAGGGATCGCTCAAGTTCTCCGGATCGCGCCCCAGAATCACCAGATGCGCGCTGTGATCGAGGTTTTTGATCAACGGCTGGAAGAACTCGCGCAGCTGTTTGAGTTGATCGGTCTGCACCAGGTCACTGGCGTCGAACACCACGGCTTTGAGTTTTGGGCCGTGGCCGGGAATCCACGCGGTGGCCAGCGAAGGCTCGGTGCCGTAGCTGTAAATCGCGTCAGTCAGGCGGTTGGCAAAGGTGCCGATTTTCTCCGTCAACGGGCCACCGCCGATCAACAGCGCCCCTTCGACAGGCCGCAGCCGGCCGGCTTGCCAGCGCTCCAGCCGAACCGGCGACGGCAGACCCAGGGCCCCGACCAAACGATGGCCGATGGACGAATTAGCGAAGTCGATATAACGGTCGGACATGGAACGCGCTCCAGCGGCTGGGATTCAAAGTGTGGACCATGAATGGCAATCAGTCGTTCGATCCACGAGATTAGGCCTACGCTTGGCTATTGTAGGAGCTAGCTTGGCTCCTACAGGGGGTTGGTTTTCAATTTGGAAATTTCATCAGGAGCTTTTCATGACTCAACTGCGCCGCGTTGCGATTATTGGTGGTAACCGTATCCCCTTTGCCCGGTCCAACGGGCCGTACGCCACTGCCAGTAACCAGGCGATGTTCACCGCAGCGCTGGAAGGCCTGATCGAGCGCTATAACCTGCACGGTGTGCGCATGGGCGAAGTGGCTGCGGGTGCGCTGGTCAAGTATTTGCGCGATTCCGGCCTGACCCGCGAATGCGTGCTGGGCTCGCGGTTGTCGCCGATGACGCCGGCCTACGACATCCAGCAAGCCTGCGGCACGGGGCTGGAGGCGACATTGCTGGTGGCGAACAAAATCGCAGTGGGTCAGATCGAATGCGGCATTGCCGGTGGCGTCGACACAGCTTCGGACGTGCCGATCGGTGTAAACGAAAGCTTGCGCAAGATCCTCCTGCAGGCCAATCGCGCCCGCAGCACCGCCGACAAACTGAAAACCTTCCTGCAACTGCGTCCTCGTCATTTGATGCCCTACTTTCCAAGCATCGGCGAGCCGCGCACCGGCCGGACGATGGGCGAACACTGTGAAATGATGGCCCAGACCTGGAGCATCCCGCGTGACGAACAGGATCAGCTGACCCAGGAAAGTCATCAGAAACTGGCCGCGTCCTACGCCGAAGGCTGGCACAACGATTTGATCACACCGTTCCTCGGCCTGACCCGGGACAACAACCTGCGCCCGGATCTGACCCTGGAAAAACTCGCCTCACTGAAACCGGCCTTCGAGAAAAGCGCCAAGGGCACCCTGACTGCGGGCAATTCGACGCCGCTCACCGATGGTGCATCGGTGGTGTTGCTGGGCAGTGAGGAATGGGCGAAAGAGCGCGGCTTGCCGATCCTTGCCTATTGGCGTGACGGCGAGACGGCGGCGGTGGATTTTGTCAACGGAGCGGAAGGATTGTTGATGGCGCCGGTGTACGCGGTGCCGCGTTTGCTGGCGCGCAACGGCCTGACCTTGCAGGACTTCGATTACTACGAAATCCACGAAGCCTTCGCCGCGCAGGTGCTCTGCACATTGAAGGCCTGGGAAGATCCGGAGTATTGCAAAACCCGCCTCGGTCTCGATGCGCCACTGGGCTCCATCGACCGCAGCCGTCTCAACGTCAAAGGCAGTTCACTGGCGGCGGGGCATCCCTTTGCCGCCACCGGGGCGCGCATCGTTGCCAACCTCGCGAAATTGCTGGATGCGGCGGGCAAGGGCCGAGGGTTGATCTCGATTTGCGCCGCCGGTGGTCAGGGCGTGACGGCGATTATCGAGCGCTGAGGGTTGGGGCGTTTTGCTGTTGCGCCAGTTGCCGATTGCGGTTGGCGTAACCCTCGGCCATCACCGAGCAGACGATCAGCTGCAGCGGGTGGTAGATCATGATCGGCAGCAGGATCAGCCCAAGCCCCGGGTTTATGATCGTTCCCACGCGGAGTGAACGGAACGATCAACAAAACCCTGTGGGAGCGAGCCTGCTCGCGATTGGCCGCGCAGCGGCCAGCGGGATTCTGGATCAGGTTCTGAAGCGGCGCACCAACCCATCCAGCTCATTCGACAACCCGGCCAGGCTCTGCGAATCCAGCCGCGCCGAGTTGGCCAGTTCCGCCACTAATTGCGCATCACCATGAATCTGGCTGATGTGCCGATTGATGTCTTCAGCCACCTGATGCTGTTCTTCCGCCGCCGTAGCGATCTGGGTGTTCATGTCGCGAATCACGTCGACCGATTCCCTGATCAGCCCGAAGCTGCTGCGTGCTTCACCGATCCGCGTCACCGATTGCTGGGACACTTCCAGGCTCGCATGCATTTGCTGGGTCACCTGACTGGTACGTTTGGCGAGGTTGCCCAGTAAACCGTCGATTTCCGCCGTGGAATCCGCCGTGCGTTTGGCCAACGCCCGAACTTCATCGGCGACCACCGCAAACCCACGACCCTGTTCGCCGGCCCGCGCTGCTTCAATGGCCGCGTTCAGCGCCAGCAGGTTGGTCTGTTCGGCAATCGAGCGAATGGTCCCCAGGATTGACTGAATGTCGTTGCTGTCGCGCTCAAGTTGCTGCATCGACTGGGCCGATTGTTCGATTTCCTGGCTCAGGCGATCAACACTGGTCACGGCTGCATCAATCTGTTGCTGACCTTCACGCGCCTGGCGCTGGCCGCTGTCGGCCGATTCCGCCGCCTGGCTGCAAGAGCGGGCGACTTCGTTGGCGGTGGCGACCATTTCGTGGAACGCCGTGGACACCATGTCCACCGCTTCACGCTGACGTCCGGCGGCTTCGGCCATGTCGCTGGAGACCTGGGTCGAACTCTTGGAGGTGGCGAGGATCTTGGTCGCGGCACCGCCAATGCTCTGGATCAAGTTGCGAATCGCCGCCAAAAACTGGTTGAACCAGTTGGCCAGTTGCGCAGTTTCGTCGCTGCCACGGATTTGCAGGTTCTTGGTCAGGTCGCCTTCGCCTTGGGCGATGCCTTCCAGACCGCTGGCCACACTGCGGATCGGCCGCACGATCAGACTGGCGAAACTGGCGCCGACGATGGCGAAGAGCACCGCCAGCACGGCGGCGATGATCGCGATCAACCAGGTCAGTTGGGTGGCCGAACTCATCACGTCGGTCTGCTTGATCAGGCCGATAAAGGTCCAGCCCAGCTGCTCTGACGGCCAGACGTTGGCCATGTAGCGTTCGCCGTTCAGCTCGACTTCCACCAGCCCTTTGCCGGCCTTGGCCAGTTGCGCGTAGCCGTCGCCGAGGCTGCTCAGCGCTTTGAAGTTGTGTTCAGGTCTCTTTGGATCGACCAGCACGGTGCCGGTGTTTTCCAGCAGCATCAGGTAGCCGGTTTCACCGAGCTTGATCTGTTTGACGATTTCGGTGAGCTGCTTGAGCGTCACGTCGATGCTGACCACGCCGCCATTAGTGCCCAATTTGTTATCGATGGTGCGCACGGTACTGACGTACGTCGCGTCGTCCTGGGCCCAGTAATAGGCCTCAGTGCGGAACGGTTTACCGGGTTTGGCCTGGGCCGCCTTGTACCAGGGGCGCTGGCGCGGGTCGTAATTGTTCAGCTTGGCATCGTCGGGCCAGGACACATAACCGCCCGCCGCGGTGCCGAGAATGGCATAGGCGTAGGACGGGTGACTGTTACCCAGGTCCTGAAGGAGAGCGAAGACCTTCTTGTCCATCTCGCCTTGGGGAATGCTCTCGGCGTTGGCGCTTATGTAGGTCTTGAGGCTGTCATCGGAGTTCTTGATCAGCGGTTGGGTGGCCAGGTAATCCACGTTCTGGCTGATGCCGTCGAAGAACAGTTGCATGGCGTTGCTGACCTGACGAATCTCGCGGCCACTGCCGTCGACGAAACTGTCCTTGGCATCGCTGCGCAAGTTCAGCACAACCAGGGTAGCGACCAGCACCACCGGCAAGCAGGCGATGATTGCAAACGCCCAGGTCAACTTCTGTTTGATGTTCATCCGCGCTCCAGATTTTTCTTGTAGGCCCACGCAGTGCAGATGACTCGCGGATTATTGGCAGCCGTAAACGATTGTCGGACAAATCACTTTGTCCCAGATGACTTCGGCTGGCCGAGGCGGAAATTGAGGCCTGTTTAGAAAAATCCTACGAAGGGTATGAATCCAGATGTCAGCTTTTGTCGTAAATACCCGTTTGGCCCTTCAGCAACAAGTGACGCAGGGTCAGCTATGATCTGTGGCGGCCGATGATGACTGGCGGTTGTTGACCGATTAATCCGGCACGTTGTGTGCTTGTTGACGGTTATTGGAGCGTTCATAGGTCGGCAACCCCTCCCCCGAACGAGTGGATTGCCGTATAACGAATGACTTTCGCGTGTTTGGTAATAAAGGACCCCCAATAAAAGCTGATGAAGACTCCAAAACGCATTGAACCCCTGATCGAGGACGGTCTGGTCGACGAGGTGCTGCGCCCACTCATGAGTGGTAAAGAAGCAGCTGTTTATGTGGTGCGCTGCGGCAACGAGTTACGTTGCGCGAAGGTCTACAAGGAGGCGAATAAACGCAGTTTCCGTCAGGCGGCCGAGTATCAGGAAGGCCGCAAGGTGCGCAACAGCCGTCAGGCTCGAGCGATGGCCAAGGGCTCCAAGTTCGGCAAGAAAGAAACCGAAGACGCCTGGCAAAATGCCGAAGTGGCGGCGTTGTTCCGTCTGGCCGGTGCTGGCGTGCGGGTTCCGCAGCCGTACGACTTCCTTGAAGGCGTGCTGTTGATGGAGCTGGTGGCCGACGAGTACGGCGATGCCGCGCCGCGTCTGAACGACGTGGTGCTGGAACCGGATCAGGCGCGCGAGTATCACGCGTTCCTGATTTCGCAGATCGTGCTGATGTTGTGTACCGGTCTGGTGCACGGTGACCTGTCGGAGTTCAACGTACTGCTGACCCCGACCGGTCCGGTGATCATCGACCTGCCACAAGCGGTCGATGCGGCGGGCAACAACCACGCCTTCAGCATGCTGGAGCGGGATGTGGGCAACATGGCGTCTTATTTCGGGCGGTTTGCGCCGGAGTTGAAAAAGACCAAGTACGCCAAGGAAATGTGGGCCCTGTTCGAAGCCGGCACCTTGCACCCGGCCAGCATCTTGACCGGCGAGTTCGATGAGCCGGAAGAGTTGGCCGATGTTGGCGGGATCATGCGCGAAATCGAGGCCGCACGCCTTGATGAAGAGCGCAAGCAAGCGATCCGCGCGGCAGATGACGCGCCACCGAGCAAAGCCGAAGAACCGCCTCCGCCCTGGATGCAGTGATCGGTTAACGAAAAACCCGGCTTCGGCCGGGTTTTTTGTAGATGCCTGTCACCTCATCCCCAAACGCTGAAGAACCAATGTGGGAGCGGGCAAGCCCGCTCCCACATTGGATTTTTGGTGTAACAGAGTTTTATGTTCTCCCTGCTGCTCCCCACACTCAAGGATTGAATGTGAACACCGCATCCCCCCGCAATGCCCAACTGATCATCGCCGCCCGTCTGATCTCGGACTTCGGCGCCTTCCTCAACATGGTCGCCCTGGCCACCTACGTCTACCTGCTCAGCAACAGCGCCATGAGCGTCGGCATTTTCCTCGCCAGCCGCGTGGCCGGTGGAATATTCGCCAGCCTTATCGGCACGACGTTTTATCGCCGCTGGGCCGGGCGCCTGCCGCTGATTGCCTTCGACCTGTTACGCGCCGGGCTGCTGGGCCTGCTGCTGGTGCTGCCTGTCGCCCAGCAAATGCTGCTGTTGCCGGTGATCGCTTTCGGTCTGGGGTTTGGCAATTCGATGTTTGCCATCGGCCTCAACAGTCAATTGCCGCACTTGATCGAGGCCGATCAGTTGCTCAAGGCCAACGCCTGGATCACCTCGGCGTCGTCGGCCGCCATGGTCGGCGGAAGTCTGGTGTCAGGGCTATTGGTGGCGGCATTCGGCTTTGAAACAGTGTTTGCATTGAACGTGGTCACTTACCTGCTGGCCGCGTTGTTCATCTTGCCGCTGCGTTTTTCACCCCCAGCGCCCAGCGATGAACCGATCCACAAACGTGGTGAATGGGCGGCCCTGCTCCAGGGGCTGCGCAGTACACCGGTTGTGGCGGCAATGCTCGCGGTGGCGATGGCTGACACCCTTGGCAGTGCCGCGCACAACGTGGGTTTTCCGATTATTTCCAGACTGCTGACGCCCGACTCGGCCAGCACCACGCTGGGCCTGATGCTGGCCGTTTGGGCCAGCGGAAAACTCATCGGTGCACGCATCGCCAGCCGGCTGAAACGCTCGGATAACGTGAACCTGGAGCGGCGATTCTTCTTTGGTGTGTTGCTGATGTCCTGCAGCTTCATTCTGATGTTCCAGCAGCAAACGCTTTACGGTTTGCTGTTGTTCTCGTTGCCGGCGGGTTTGGGCGACGGTTTCTCGGAAGTCGGCCTGATGTCGCGTCTGCAGCGCGAACCGGACAACCTGCGCCTGCCGATCTTCAGCTTCCTGACGCTGCTGCAAATGACCGGGTTCGGCGTCGGCATGCTGATCGCCGCGCCGTTCTATTCATGGTGGACGCCGGGTGCCGTGGTGCTGTTGTTCCACGGCATTCCCCTCACCACCTTGTTGGTGATGAAGGTGCTGGCGATCAGGGGCGAGCGGGTGGTGCGCAACAGCCCGACTCCAGGCTCTTGAGGATCGGGCAGTCGGGACGGTGATCGCCGTGGCAGTGTTCGACCAGGTCCTGCAGGGTGTCGCGCAGTTGGCCGAGTTCGCGGATTTTTTGGTTCAGCTCGTCGATGTGCTGACGGGCCAGGGCTTTCACATCGGAGCTGGCTCTCTGGCGGTCCTGCCAGAGGGTCAGCAGTTTGCCGACCTCATCCAGTGAGAACCCCAGGTCCCGGGAGCGCTTGATGAACGCCAGGGTATGCAGGTCGTCGTCGCCGTACACCCGATAGCCGCTGTCGGTACGATGGGCGGCCTTGAGCAAACCGATGGATTCGTAATAACGGATCATCTTCGCGCTCAGGCCGCTTTGGCGGGCCGCTTGGCCGATGTTCATCGGTTGTCCTCCAGATCCTTGGGTTTCCAGGTTTTCAACAGTAACGCATTGCTCACCACGCTGACGCTCGACAACGCCATGGCCGCACCGGCCAGCACCGGGTTGAGGAAGCCGAAGGCTGCCAGCGGAATGCCGATCAGGTTGTAGACGAAAGCCCAGAACAAGTTCTGACGAATCTTCGCGTAGGTCTTGCGGCTGATCTCCAGCGCCGCCGGCACCAACCGTGGGTCGCCGCGCATCAGGGTGATCCCGGCCGCGTGCATTGCAACGTCGGTGCCGCCGCCCATGGCGATGCCGATATCGGCGGCAGCCAGGGCGGGTGCGTCGTTGATGCCGTCGCCGACCATCGCTACCACGCCGGTTTTCTTGAGTGTGGCGACGGTGGCCGCTTTGTCGGCGGGCAGCACTTCGGCGTAGACATCCGTGATGCCCAACGCCTGGGCAACCACTTTGGCACTGCCGCGATTGTCGCCGGTCAGCAAGTGGCTGCTGATGTGGCGGGCGTTGAGTTGTTGCACAGCTTGCAGCGCGCCGGGTTTGAGGGTGTCGCCGAAAGCGAAGAGGCCGAGCACCCGAAGTTCGGGGCTTTGCTCGATCAGCCAGGACAGGGTCCGGCCTTCGGTTTCCCACGCGGCAGCAGACTCAGCCCATTCACCGGCGTTCAAGCCGCTTTCTTCCAAGAGACGACGATTGCCCAGCGCCAATCGACGACCGCCCAGAGTGCCCGCGATGCCACGGCCGGTCAGGGACTGGCTGTCGCTGACATCGGCCACCGTCAAGCCGCGTTCGGCGCAAGCGTCCAGAACCGCCTTGGCCAGTGGGTGTTCACTGCCGCGTTGCAGGGCGCCGGCCATTTGCAGCAGGGCCTCTTCGTCATGGTTGATTGCGCTCAGATGAGCGATGCGCGGAGTCCCCGAAGTCAGCGTGCCGGTCTTGTCGAAGACCACCGCACTGACTTCATGGGCACGCTCCAACGCCTCGGCGTCCTTGATCAGAATCCCGTAGCGCGCCGCCACCCCAGTCCCGGCCATGATTGCCGTTGGTGTGGCCAACCCCAGGGCGCACGGGCAAGCGATCACCAATACCGCCACCGCATTGATCAGCGCCGTTTCCATCGGTGCGCCGTACAGCCACCAACCGATCAAGGTTGCCAATGCAATCAGCAGCACCGTTGGCACGAACACCTGGCTGACTTTATCCACCAGTTTCTGGATCGGAGCCTTCGCGGCCTGAGCGTCTTCGACCAGGCGGATGATGCGGGCGAGCACGGTTTCCGCACCCAAGGCCAGGGTGCGAACGAGCAACCGGCCTTCGCCATTGATCGCGCCGCCGGTGACCTTGTCGCCGGGTTGCTTGGGCACTGGCAGGCTTTCGCCGCTGATCAGCGCTTCGTCGGCGTGGCTCTGGCCTTCGACCACTTCACCGTCCACCGGGAAGCGTTCGCCGGGTTTGACCATCACCAGATCATTGAGGCGCAAGGCGCTGATCGCGACGTCCTGCTCGCGGCCGTCGATCACCTGAATCGCCCGCTCCGGGCGCAAGGCTTCGAGCGCGCGGATGGCACTGGCGGTCTGGCGCTTGGCGCGGCTTTCGAGGTATTTGCCCAGCAGCACCAAGGCGATCACCACCGCCGAGGCTTCGAAATACAGGTGCGGCATGCGCCCGGCGGCGGTGGCCCATTCATAAAGGCTCAGGCCATAACCGGCGCTGGTGCCCAACGCGACCAGCAAATCCATGTTGCCGGCACCGGCGCGCACGGCTTTCCAGGCCGCGACGTAAAAGCGTGCACCGAAGATGAATTGCACTGGCGTAGCCAACGCGAATTGCACCCAAGCCGGGAGCATCCAGTGCACGCCGAACGGTTGCAGCAACATCGGTAGCACCAACGGCGCGGCGAGGATGATCGCCATGATCAAGGCCCAACGCTCGCGGCGCAGGCGTTGTTGCTGATTATCGGTTTGCGGGTGTTCGACTTCCCAGACGCTGGCGCTGTAGCCCGCCTTGGTCACGGCAGCGATCAGGGTTTGCGGATCGATCTGGCCGAGCAGTTCAAGGTGGGCGCGTTCATTGGCCAAGTTGACGCTGACGCTTTTGACTCCGGGCACTTTGGCCAGCGCTCGCTCGACCCGACCGACGCAGGAGGCGCAGGTCATGCCGTCGATGCTCAATTCCAGGCTCTGTTGCCGCACGCTGTAACCCGCCTGCTGCACCGCCTCCATCAAGGCCGGCAGGCTGTCTCTGGGCGCTTGCACGCGGGCTTGTTCGGTGGCCAGGTTGACGCTGACGGCAGAGGCGCCGATGACTTTGCTCAAGGCACGCTCGACACGCCCGGCGCAACTGGCGCAGGTCATGCCGGCAATCGGCAGATTGAAAGTGGTGGATTCGGACATCGGTCACGCTCCCTGTAGAAGATACCTACAGGATCAACCTTGCCATGCTGGCAAGGTCAAGCGCCATGTCTCAGATCAAAAGACTGGCACCTGATCGTTCCCACGCTCTGCGTGGGAATGCAGCCCGGGACGCTCTGCGTCCCCTTTAAAAGCCGAACGCAGAGCGTCCGTTGAGGCATTCCCACGCAGAGCGTGGGAACGATCGGTCTGGCGATCAATAGTCCAGGGCAGTGGGTTTCAGGTACATCCCTTCCTGCGTCATCGCAATCCGGAACTTCAGCACGTCGCCGGCCTTGAGCGTGATGTTCTGCGAACCCGGGGCGAGCATGCCCGGATTGCAGCCCGGTGCCTGGCCCGGCAGCAGCTTCAGGCGCAAGGACACATTGCCCGGTGGCAGGTTGAACGAGGTGCTTTGCTCCTGGAACAGCCGCGCCGACAACTGATCCTGGATGTACACGCCGATCTCGCAGGAGGTCGCGACTTCCAGGCGCTCGCGGGAAATGATCAGTACGCCATAGTCCTCCCCGGCGGCTTGAACCGAAGGTGTCGCGGCAAAAAGGCTGAGAAAGCCAAACAGGCTGAGAGCTGACCAGCGCATGGCTGAATCTCCTGATGTCGAGTCATTGATGGACGCAGCTTGGCCGAGCGCGGCGTTGATTGCCAGCCCGGCAGCTCACTTCAGAACTTGACCTTGCCATGATGGCAAGCTCGAGACTGCACGCAACCTCACTCAAGGAGTCATCCCATGCAAGTGTTCAACGTTCAAGGCATGTCCTGTGGTCACTGCGTCAAAGCCATCACCCAGGCGCTGCAAGCCAAGGATCCTGCGGCCAGCGTGCGTGTCGATCTGGCCGCGAAAGAAGTCGGCGTCGAGAGTGCTTTGTCGGCGGATCAGGTGATCGCGGTGATAACCGAAGAGGGCTACGCCGCCAAGGTTGCCTGAGAACAAAGCGCAATCCTCCCTGTGTGAGCGAGCCTGCTCGCGAAAGCGGTGTGTCATTCAGCAGTGATGTCGACTGACACTCCGTTTTCGCGAGCAGGCTCGCTCCCACAGGGGATTGCATTCATTCAGTGGTTTTTAATAGTTAGCGACCTAACGGAATGTTCAAGGCGTCCCTGCGGGGCTAGACTGTCGGCCTGCCGACCCATGCCCGACTGGATGCCTGATGAACCTCCGTACCATTTTGATTCTTGGCGCCTTGAGCGCCTTCGGTCCGCTGGCGATCGATTTCTATCTGCCGGCCTTCCCGGCGATGGCGCTCGCCTTCGGCACCGATGAAAAACACGTTCAGCTGACCTTGGCCGCCTATTTCCTTGGCCTGTCCATCGGTCAACTGGCATATGGCCCGGTAGCGGATCGATTTGGGCGACGTATTCCCTTGCTGACCGGCGTCGGCTTGTTCACCGCCGCCTCCCTGGCCTGCGCTTATGCGCCGAGCCTCGAATGGTTGATGGGCGCACGTTTCATCCAGGCGTTGGGCGGCTGCGCGGGGATGGTGATTGCGCGGGCGGTTGTCAGCGATAAATGCGATGCGGTGGGTTCGGCGAAGGTCTTTTCGCAGTTGATGCTGGTGATGGGCCTGGCGCCGATTCTTGCGCCGATGCTGGGCGGGCTGTTGGTCAACACCACGGGCTGGCAGTCAATTTTTCTGGTGCTGAGCGGTTTCAGTGCGCTGGCAGGGTTGGCCGTTGCCCTCGGGCTGCCGGAAAGCCTGCCGGCCCATGTGCCGCGTCAACCGTTGTCCGGGGCGTTGCGTCAGTACGGTCGACTGTTGTCGGACCGGGTGTTCCTCGGCCACGCCCTGACCGGTGGCATCGCCATCGCCGGGATGTTTGCCTACATCGCCGGTTCGCCGTTCGTCTTCATCAAACTGTATGGCGTGCCACCCGAGCATTTCGGCTGGCTGTTCGGTACCAACGCGGCGGGCTTCATTCTGGTGGCGCAGCTCAACGCGCGATTGCTGGCCAAGCGTGGTCCGGCGTTTCTGCTGGCGCGCACCGTGTGGATCTACGTCGGCGCCGGGCTGGCGCTGCTGGCCGTCAGTTCGTTGCACACCGCGCAGCTATGGCCGTTGCTGATTCCGCTGTTTGTCTGCATTGCCAGCCTGGGTTGCATCCTCCCCAACGCCTCGGCCTGCGCCATGAACGGGCAGGGCGCAAGGGCCGGCAGTGCGTCGGCGATGCTCGGTTGCCTGCAATTCAGTGTCGCCGCCGGGGCGGCAGCATTGGTGGGCGTTTTACACGATGGCAGTGCCGTGCCGATGGCCATGGTCATCAGCCTGTGCGGAGTTCTGGTGGTGAGCGTGGCAATGCTCACCCGGCGTTTGCAAAATACCCGGGCGCTGGCGCAAGCCCAGGCCTGAGGGCGGACTCAGCCAGCGGCACGCTGCTGGTGGTCAATAATTTGATGAGGCGCTTGTAGTCGCGCTTCGAGGGTACGAGTGAAGGCGCGGGCTTCGGCTTCGCTGCGGAACGTCACGGTGTGTTGGTCAAGACGGACTTGCCACTGGGATTTTGCCAATTCTTTTATCAGGATCTTCATTGCTGATCTCTCCTCTCGTAAAACACGCTACGTAAAAGATTGTGCCGCAGAGGTTTCGATTGTAGACCCGAATACGATCGCAATTGTGACAACGGTCAACTCTCTGACTGACGGTGTCGCCCATCTGGGCGACAACTGTGTCAGTTTGTTTCAGAACCCTTCGAGCACAATCTTGCCCTTGGATTTGCCGCTTTCCAGCAGCTCGTGGGCGCGACGCAGGTTCGCCGCGTTGATGGTTCCGAAATGCTCGCCGACCGTGGTTTTCAGCGTCCCGGCGTCGATCAGCTCTGCCACGCGGTTGAGTAATTTGTGCTGCTCGATCATGTCCGCGGTTTCAAACAGCGAGCGGGTGTACATGAACTCCCAGTGCAGGGACAGGCTCTTGCGCTTGAGTTTGGTCACATCCAGCGCCTTCGGGTCATCGATCAGGGCCAGTTTGCCTTGCGGCGCCAGTGCCTCGACCAACTGGTCCAGGTGGTGATCGGTCTGGGTCAGGCTGGCGACGTGGGTCACCTGATCGACACCCGCGCGTTTGAGCTCTTCGCTCAACGGCTGGCTGTGATCGATCACCAGGTCGGCACCCAGCTCACGAACCCAGCTCTGGGTTTGTGGGCGGGAAGCGGTGCCGATGACTTTCAGCCCGGTCAGCTGGCTGGCCAGTTGCGTAAGAATCGACCCCACACCGCCAGCGGCACCGACGATCAAAAGGCTCTGGCCTTCATCGGTTTTGCCTTCACGCACCTGCAGGCGTTCGAAGAGCAATTCCCACGCGGTGATAGCCGTCAGCGGCAGCGCGGCAGCTTCGGCGAAACCGAGGGTTTTCGGCATATGGCCGACGATCCGCTCATCGACCACGTGCAGTTCGCTGTTGCCGCCCGCGCGGGCGATGGAGCCGGCGTAGAAAACTTTGTCGCCGGCCTTGAACAGCGTCACTTCACTGCCGACGGCCTTGACCACACCGGCCACGTCCCAGCCCAGCACTTTCGCCGTGCCCGCTTCGGGCTGTACGTTCTGGCGGACCTTGGTGTCCACCGGGTTCACCGAGATGGCTTTGACTTCCACCAACAGGTCACGCGGGCCGGCAACCGGTTCTGGCAGGTTGATGTCTTGCAGAGAGTTTGAGTCGCTGATGGGCAACGAGGCGTAGTAGGCAATGGCTTTCATACTGGCTCCTGAGAAGTCATAAAGAAGTCGGGTCAGACGATGGAACGCAGGCGCTTGAGGTCGAAGTGTTCGAGAAAGGCGCCAGCCTTGGCGCGGAAGTTCTGGATGTGCGCGCTGTCGTCATGGGCTTGCAGGGCTTCGTCACTGCTCCATTTTTCGATCATGTAGAAGGCAAGAGGATTGGCGAGGTCCTGGTGCAAGTCGTATTGACCGCAACCGGCCTCGGCGCGGGTCGGTTCCAGCAGCGCCCGCAGGTGCTGTTCGAGGGCGTCCTGCTGGCCGGGTTTGGCGATGAGGGTGGCGATGGCGGTAAAAGGTTGGGACATGTTCGACTCCGGGAACGGGATGAATGGATGGGTGGGATGATTAGCTATTTCTCTGCAAGATAAAACCCGCTAAAAGAGCAGTCTCTTTCAATAATTTTTTGATAATCGAGGCTAAACAATGCTGCGTTTCGATGACCTGCAGTTATTTGTCCGGGCGGCGGACCTGGGCAGTCTGTCAGCGGCGGCGCGCGGTATGGACATGTCGGCGGCGGTAGCCAGTGCGGCTTTGAAACGCATCGAACAGCAACTCGGCGCCCGGTTGCTCGCCCGTTCTACCCGCAGCCTGCGGCTGACCGCCGAAGGCGAGGGATTTCTCGAATACGCTCGGGCAGCCTTGAGCAATCTGGATGAGGGGCGTCGCTTATTGGCCAGCGGTCAGGACCAGGTCAGTGGGATTTTGCAGCTGTCGGCGCCTTCGGACTTTGGCCGCAACCTGCTGCTGCCCTGGCTGGACGAGTTCCAGCGAGAGCATCCCAAGCTTACGGTGCGTTTGCTGCTGGGCGATCGCATCGCCGACCTGTTCCGCCAACCGGTGGATATTGCCCTGCGTTACGGCGAGCCGGAAGACTCAAGCCTGGTGGCGCTGCCCATCGCCCCGCAGAACCGCCGCGTCCTTTGTGCCGCCCCGAGTTACCTGGCCCGGCACGGCGAGCCACGGCAACTGGAGCAACTGGCTCAGCACAACTGCCTGCTGTTCATGCTCGGCAGCCGGGTCCACGATCATTGGAGTTTCCACGACGGCAAACGCGAGATCAGCCTGACCGTCAGCGGCGATCGTTTCAGCGATGATGCCGATGTCGTGCGTCTGTGGGCCGTGGCAGGTGCCGGGATCGCCTACAAATCCTGGCTCGATGTCGCCGCTGATGTGCTGGCCGGTCGGTTGCAAGTGCTCATGCCGGAACTGCTGTGTGAGCGCGCACCGCTGAATTTGTTGTGCGCCCATCGCGCACAATTGAGTAAGCCGGTGAACCTTTTACGGGAAATGCTTGCCAGTCGTTGCGCCAGCTTGAGTAGCCGATTTCCCACGTTATCGGGCATCGATCATTAGTCGCAGGCAAATAGCGAAATTTCACTCAGGAACTATCACCACCAATGGTTTCTCAAGGGCAGGAACCGGCGGTCAACCCGCATATACTAGCGCTCGCCTCATGTACGCACCGTCGATCTCGCAATGGCGAGTCACGTCCGAGTCAGCCAGGCCCCGTGGTCAATCGCCGCGGCTTTGCGAAACCTGCGAGCAATGGCCTCTGCGATTGATCGGCTTTGCCCGGTTTATGGCGGTTTCCTCGGCTTGGCCGACGACACATTACTGGTCAAGATGTCTCTGAGCAGTAGACGAAACGATTCAACAGGGAGTGAATACATGGAACATGCACCTTGCATCAGCCAGATCGCCACATTGCTGGCTGACCCAAAGCGCAGCGCAATGATGTGGGCCTTGATGGACGGCTCGGCGCGGCAAACCGAGGAGCTGGCCTTGTTGGCTGGCCTGTCACCGTCTTCGGCCAGTGCGCATCTGGGGCGCTTGTCCGCTGGAGGTCTGTTGAAAGTCGAATTCCGCGGCCGCAAGCGGTTCTTCCGCCTTGCCGCGCCTGAAGTGGGGGCTGCAATAGAAGCTCTGGCCAGCGCCACCCTGGCCAGCAAGCCTCGGGAAATCCCGGATGTTTTCAAACGCACCTCACCGATCGCCAAACCTCAGGCAGCGCCTTCGTCACTCTTGCGCGCCAGGCTTTGCGACGACCATTTGGGCGGCACCCTTGCCGCCGATCTTTACCAGCGTCTGCTGGATGCAGGCTGGATCGAACAGTTCGATCAGCGGGTCATGATCACTCACAAAGGCGCCACGCAATTGGCGACGCGCGGTGTGTTCATCCAGGCGCTGGCTCATCGCAACAGCCGGGTCGCCTGCGCTTGTCCGGACTGGAGCGAAAGACGCCCGCACATGGGCGGATCACTGGGGGCTGCGTTGCTGCAATTGTTCATGCAGTCAGGCTGGCTGAGCCTGCCCAACGATTCGCGAGCCTTGCAGATCACCGCCGCGGGGCAGCGTGAAATCCATCGGTTCGCCAAGGAAACCGAGCTGGAAATGGCCTTGTAGACGCATCGAGATCGACGCCCGAAGCTGCGGGCGTCGCTCAGAGCTGCGAACAGGTCGCATCCAGCAGTAACCCCCAGCAGCTATCGCGCACACTCGTCCGGGGACTTTCGGATTGAGGGGGTGTGGCATGGAAACACAAGGCTTTAGCGCAGCAGAACGACTGGAACGGCTGCCCATCAGCGGTTATCACCGGATCATTTTCATCATCATTGCCTTGGCGTTTTTCTTCGACTCCATGGACCTGGCGATGATGACCTTCCTGCTCGGCTCGATCAAAACCGAGTTTGGCCTGAGCACGGCACAGGCCGGGTTGCTGGCCAGTTCGAGCTTTTTCGGCATGGTCGTGGGGGCGTCACTGTCCGGCATGCTGGCCGACCGTTTCGGGCGCAAACCGGTGTTTCAGTGGAGCATCGTGCTGTGGGGGATCGCCAGCTACCTGTGCTCCACGGCGCAGAACGTCGAGACGCTGACGTTGTTCCGAATCCTGCTGGGGATCGGCATGGGCATGGAGTTTCCCATCGCTCAGTCGATGCTCTCGGAGCTGATTCCTGCCAAACGACGTGGGCGCTACATCGCGTTGATGGACGGTTTCTGGCCGCTGGGCTTCGTCGCCGCCGGCGTACTGTCGTACTTCCTGCTGCCGATAATTGGCTGGCGGGACATCTTCCTGGTGTTGGCGGTGCCGGCGGTGTTTGTCCTGGCGATTCGCTTTTTCATTCCCGAATCACCGCGCTGGCTGGAACAGGCCGGGCATCATGACGTGGCGGACAAGGTTTTGCTGCGCATCGAAGATCGGGTCCGGGCCTCGCTGGGGTGTTCGCAGCTGCCTGAGCCAATCCGCCTGCCGAGAGCAGCGAGTACGCCGGGCCATTTCTTTTCCGCGTTGCGGCAGATCTGGTCGCCGCTGTACCGCCAGCGCACGATGATGATCTGGAGCGTCTGGTTCTTCGCTTTGCTGGGGTTCTATGGCCTGACGTCCTGGCTCAGTGCCTTGCTGCAGCAATCAGGTTTTGCCGTGACCCAGTCGGTGTATTACACGGTGCTGATTTCCCTTGGCGGGATTCCCGGTTTCCTGATGGCCGCCTGGCTGGTGGAGCGTTGGGGACGTAAACCGGTGTGCGTGGTGACGTTACTCGGCGGCGGGGTGATGGCGTTTCTGTATGGTCAGAGCGCGGTGTTTGGCGGCAACGTCAGCCTGTTGATCACCTCCGGGCTACTGATGCAGTTTTTCCTGTTCGGCATGTGGGCGGTGCTTTACACCTACACACCGGAGTTGTACCCGACATCGGCGCGGGCCACAGGCTCGGGGTTTGCGTCGGCAATTGGCCGCGTGGGTTCGTTGCTCGGACCAATGGTGACCGGGCTGGTGTTCCCGATGACCGGGCAGGGCGGGGTGTTTGCGCTGGGGGCGATGTGTTTTGCGATTGCGGCAGGGGTGGTGTGGGTGTTCGGGATGGAGACCCGGGGCAAGACACTGGAAGAATTAAGCGAGGCGGTTGCTTGATGATCGTTCCCACGCGGAGCGTGGGAACGATCAGTTACTACGGTTTCACTAACCGTGCATCCAGACTGTTTTGGGCCAGGCGCTTGGCCTGATCCTGGGTCATGCCCAGATCGGTATACAGCGCGTGGAAGTTCTCGGTGACATAACCGCCGAAGTACGCCGGGTCGTCCGAGTTCACGGTCACTTTCACGCCACGCTCCAGCATGTCGAGAATGTTGTGCTGTGACATGTGATCGAACACGCAGAGCTTGGTGTTCGACAACGGGCACACGGTCAACGGGATTTGCTCATCGATGATCCGCTGCATCAACCGCTCGTCTTCGATGGCTCGCACGCCATGGTCGATGCGCTGGATTTTCAGCAGGTCGAGGGCTTCCCAGATGTACTCCGGCGGGCCTTCTTCACCCGCGTGGGCGACGGTCAGGAAGCCTTCGTGGCGGGCCCGATCAAACACGCGCTGGAACTTGCTTGGCGGATGACCCATCTCCGAACTGTCCAGGCCGACGGCGACAAACGCATCACGGAACGGCAGCGCCTGGTCGAGGGTTTTCTCGGCTTCTTCTTCGCTCAAATGACGCAGGAAACTCAGGATCAAACCGCTGGTGATGCCCAGTTGCTGTTCGCCATCCTTCAACGCGGCGGCGATGCCATTGAGCACCACTTCGAACGGTACGCCACGGTCAGTGTGGGTCTGTGGGTCGAAGAACGGTTCGGTGTGAATCACGTTCTGCGCCTTGCAGCGCAACAGGTAAGCCCAGGTCAGGTCGTAGAAATCCTGAGACGTGCGCAACACGTCGGCGCCCTGGTAATACAGGTCGAGAAACTCTTGCAGGTTGTTGAAGGCATAGGCCTTGCGCAGGGTTTCGACGTCGCTCCACGGCAGGGCGATCTTGTTGCGTTCGGCCAGGGCGAACAGCAACTCAGGCTCCAGCGAACCCTCAAGGTGCAGGTGCAGTTCTGCCTTGGGCAGGGCGTTCAGCCAGTCGTACATAGTCTTTTCTCATCAGGTGCAGATGGCGAGCATTCTACAGATGCTCGTGGAAACAATTAGCAAAACCTGACCAGCCGGTTCATCACAGCGCTTCCTGTTGCCGTCGATAGGCGTAGGTATCGGCGAAGCGCGAGAGCAGGAATTCGGCGCAGGTGGTGGCCGGATACTTTGTCGGGTGCCGTTCATCCTGACAGCCGGGCAGGCATTCGATGACCGTGTCGGGGTGCGGTTCGGCAAAAAATGGCATCGAGTAACGGTCCAAGCCCAGGGGGCTGATCACCCGGTGCGGCGTCGACCGGTAACGGTCGTTGCTCCAGCGCGCCATCATGTCGCCGAGGTTGACCACGAACGTGCCGTCGATCGGCGGTGCATCGATCCACTCGCCGTTAACGTTTCGCACTTGCAGGCCGCCGGCGGCATCCTGATACAGCAGGGTGATACAACCGTAATCGGTGTGGGCGCCGGCGCCTTGTTGCGCTTCGGAGCTGGCGGTGTGGCGCGGTGGGTAATGAATCATCCGCAACACGCTGACCGGTTCAACGAAGCGGCTGTCGAAAAAATCGCGCTCGATACCCAGTGCCACAGTCATGGCCCGTAACAGGGTTTGTGCCAAGGCTTGCATGTCGACGTAGTGCTGCTCCATCAACGACTCCCAGCCGGGCATCGACGGATGACGGTTGGGGCCGCGCAGCGGTTTTTCCGCCAGCACGTCTGGGTGATCGACCGGCAAGTGCAGGCCCATGTCGAAGGTTTCTTTCAGGTCGCTGGGTTTGCTCGGGTCGAGTTGTTCGGTGGCGATGGCGCCGTAACCGCGGTGGTGACGGGTTTGGGTGATGTCGATCCTGAGTTTTTCGGCGGCGGGCAGGGCGAAGAAACGTTGGGCGCTGTCGAGTACGGCGTTAATGCGCGCGGCGCTGATCGGATGACCCTTGATGTAGAAGAAGCCCCACTCGCGGCAGGCATGGTCGATTTGCGTGGCGATTGATTGCCAGGCGGATGGGTCATCGCTGTAGAGCGGGGCGATGTCGATGATCGGGAGCGGGTTCATTTTGCAGTCTCTATATCGATCGTTCCCACGCTCCGCGTGGGAATGCAGCCCGGGACGCTCCGCGTCCCAAAAACGGACGCAGAGCGTCCATTGAGGCATTCCCACGCAGAGCGTGGGAACGATCATGGAGGTAGGTTACTTCGGTATCTCGGCCTTCATGCCTTCAACGTAGTAGTTCATCGATGCCAGCTCCGCATTGCTCGCCGCAGCGCCTGCCGCAATCTTCTCGACGCCGGCCTGATCCTTGATCGGTCCGGTGAACGGGTGGAAAGCACCGCTCTTGATATCGGCAATGATCTGCTCCGCCTCGGCTTTCACCGGCGCCGGCACCAGATCGCTCATCGGTAACTCAACCGTGCCTTCCTTCAACCCACCCCAGTAATCCTGCGATTTCCACAGGTGATCGAGCACGCTTTGGGTCGCCTGAATGTAGTGCGGCGCCCAGTCGTTGACGATGGACGTCAGCACCGCTTTCGGCCCGAAGTGCGCCATGTCCGACGCGTAGCCCACGGCATACACGCCGCGTCGTTCGGCCGCCTGGATCGGCGCCGGGCTGTCGGTGTGCTGGAACACCACGTCCACGCCCTGATCGATCAACGCATTGGCGGCATCGGCCTCTTTGCCCGGATCGAACCAGGAGTTGACCCACACCACTTTGATCTCGGTGCCCGGGTTGTACTTGTTCAGAGCCAGTTGAATGGCGTTGATGTCGCGGATCACTTCCGGGATCGGGAAGGACGCGACGTAACCGATCTTCTTGGTCCTGGTCATTTTCGCCGCGAGGAAGCCGCCGACGTAGCGACCTTCATACGTGCGCGCCAGGTAGGTGCCGAGGTTCTTGTCCTGTTTGTAGCCGGTGGCGTGTTCGAAGGTCACCTTGGGAAATTGCTTGGCGACTTTCAGGGTCGGGTTCATGTAGCCGAAGGACGTGGTGAAGACCAGGTCGTACTTGTCCTTGGCCATGTTGCGGATCACCCGTTCGGCGTCGGCACCTTCGGCGACGTTCTCCACGTAGTTGGTGGTGATTTGATCGCCGAATTTTTCCGCCAGCGCCTTGCGCCCCTGTTCATGCTGATACGTCCAGCCGTGATCGCCAATCGGACCGATGTAGACGAAGCCGACTTTCAGCGGGTCGGCGGCACTGGCGGTCAGGCTGGCGCTCAGACCGATGGCCGCGACGACGGCGCCAAGCAGCTTCTTCAACGGACGTTTGTGCATGAATTCGAACTCCATGTTGTTGTGAGGTTGGCAAGGCCAATGCAAGTTGCTGACCAACAAGACAACAAATGCCGAAACCGCGTAACGGCCTTCGCCGCTCCCACAGGAGAGCGCATTCCAATGTGGGAGCGAGCCTGCTCGCGATGAGGCCCTTGAGGCCGATAAAAGTGCATGGCCTGACACGGCTGCCATCCACTGGTGCGCTAAGGTGTAACGAAACGTTAGCGCCGCCCCACAGTCAGTAGCTCATCACCCTGGTTTCGCTTCACACGGCAAAAAGGCCCGCAATGCTCACACTCCTCAAGCAAGAAAAATTTCTGCTGCTGGCCGTGATCGCCGCCACCGTCGCCTACCCGCTGGAGCACTGGATGCTACACAGCGGCCAACCCATTGCGCTGACCGCCGGCCTGGTGCTGATTGCCTTCATCGTCGTTGCCTCCATGCGCGTTGCTCATCACGCCGAACTGCTTGCGGAAAAAGTCGGTGACCCTTACGGCACGATGATCCTGACCCTGGCCGCCGTGCTGGTGGAAGTGGTGATCCTGGCGATCATGATGAGCAACGAGGCTTCGCCGACCCTGGTACGCGACACGATTTATTCGGCGGTGATGCTCGACATCAACGGCATCCTCGGCCTCGCTGCGTTGATGGGTGGGCTCAAGCACGGCGAACAGTCCTACAATGACGACTCGGCGCGCAGTTACAGCGTGATGATCCTCACCGCCATGGGCGTTTCCATGGTGGTGCCGGAGTTCATCCCCGAGGCTCGCTGGAAACTCTATTCGGCGTTCACCATTGGTGCGATGGTCGTGCTCTACACCTTGTTCCTGCGCATGCAGGTCGGGCCGCACAGTTATTTCTTCAGCTACAGCTACCCGGAAAAACGTCGCAAGAAAGTCTCGGAGGAACAACCTGAACCGGTCAATCTGGGGCTGAGTATCGGGACATTGGTGTTCGGCGTGGTGGTGATCGGCGCATTGGCCGAGGTAATGTCCAAGACCCTCGATCTGGGCCTCGAAGGGACGGGCGCACCGCCGGTGATCACGGCAATCCTGGTGGCGGCAATCTCGGCGGCGCCGGAAATCCTGACCGCGTTGCGGGCGGCACTGGCCAACCGCATGCAGTCGGTGGTCAACATCGCCATGGGCGCATCGCTGTCGACAGTCATCCTGACAGTGCCGGTGATGGAAGCGATGGCGCTCTACACCGGCCAGCCGTTCCAGATGGCGATGACCCCGGTGCAGACCGTGATGATCTTCCTCACCCTGATCGTCAGCGCGATCAACCTCAATGATGGCGAAACCAACGCCATCGAAGGCATGACCCACTTTGTGCTGTTTGCGACGTTCATCATGTTGTCGCTGCTGGGCCTGTAGTTGATGGGTGATCGTTCCCACGCAGAGCGTGGGAACGATCAGGTGGTGGATTAGGTACCGGCGATGAGTTGCCGAGCCGCCTGGCTGTGATCGGCAATCAAGCCTTTCAAATCCAGCCCTTCAACCTGCCCATCAATCACCCGCCATTTGCCGCCGACCATCACCCGATCCGCCCGGTCAGCGCCGCACAGCAGCAATGCCGACACCGGATCATGACTGCCGGAGAACCGCAGCTCATCAAGCTTGAACAGCGCCAGGTCCGCTTGCTTGCCCACTGCCAGTTCTCCGATATCAGTACGCCCGAGCAAACTCGCCGAACCCTTGGTCGCCCAACCCAAAACCAGTTCCGGGGTGATCTTCTCGGCGCCATAACGCAGCCGCTGAATGTACAGCGCCTGACGGGTTTCCAGCATCATGTTCGACGCATCGTTGGACGCCGAGCCGTCCACGCCCAAGCCCAGCAATGCACCCGCAGCCGTTAGGTCCAGCGTCGGGCAGATGCCGGATGCCAGGCGCATGTTCGAACTCGGGCAATGGCAAATGCCGGTGCCGGCAGCGCCGAGGCGAGCGATTTCGTCCGGGTTGAAGTGAATGCCGTGAGCCAGCCAGGTGCGCGGGCCGAGCCAGCCGACGCTGTCGAGGTAATCCACGGTGCGCAGGCCGAAGCGCTGCAGGCAGAAATCTTCTTCGTCGAGGGTTTCGGCCAGATGAGTGTGCAGGCGCACGTCGAGTTTGTTCGCCAGTTCGGCGCTGGCGGACATGATTTGCGGGGTCACCGAAAACGGCGAGCAGGGCGCGAGGGCGATCTGGATTTGCGCACCGTCGCCACGCTCGTGGTATTCGGCGATCAAGCGTTGGCTGTCGGCGAGGATCACTTCGCCTTCCTGCACGGTTTGCTGCGGCGGCAAGCCGCCGTCCTTTTCGCCGAGGCTCATGGAACCGCGCGTCAACATGGCGCGCATGCCCAGTTCGCGAACGCTTTCGACCTGTACATCGATCGCATTTTCCAGGCCTTGCGGAAACAGGTAATGGTGATCGGCCGCGGTGGTGCAGCCGGACAGCAGCAACTCGGCCAACGCAACTTTGCTGGCGAGGGCGAGTTTTTCAGGGGTGAGGCGGGCCCAGACCGGATAGAGGGTTTTCAGCCACGGGAACAACGGCTGATTGACCACCGGCGCCCAGGCGCGGGTCAGGGTTTGATAGAAGTGGTGATGGGTGTTGATCAGCCCCGGCAGGATCACATGCTCGCGGGCATCGAAGACTTGTCCACAGGGCGCGGAAGGTTGCTGGCCGGCGGCGAGCACTTCGACGATCAAACCGTCTTGCAGCACCAGGCCGCCACGGGCATCGAGGCCATTGGCAGTGAAGATCGCGAGGGGGGTTTTTAACCAGGTACGGGTCGCAGGCATGTTGGCCGGCTCCTCTGAAAGTGGGGTTCAGGTTAGCCAGCTCAGTGATTACCCTGTCTGCTGATCCAGGGTCGCCGCGGGGACGAGGTGCGGAGTTTCGAACAAAACCGCTTTGTCGGCAAGCCCGGCCCGACAGAACAACTCAAATCCCTGTGGGAGCGAGCTTGCTCGCGATTGCAGACTGACATTCAACATCAATGTTGACTGACACGGCCTCATCGCGAGCAAGCTCGCTCCCACAGGGGGGCAGTGGTGTTACCAGGGAATGGTTTCACCCCGGTAATTCACAAAATGATGCCCGCCCTTGCCGGCATACGCGTTCACTTGATCGACCAACCCACGCGTACTGGTGTCCACATCGATGTCGGCGCCTTCACCGCCCATGTCGGTCTTCACCCAACCCGGATGCAGCGACAACACGGTGAGTTTCTGCTCGCCCAACTGAGTGACGAAGCTGTTGGTCATCGAGTTCAGCGCTGCTTTGCTCGCTTTGTACAACGCCAGCTCCGGCGCATCCGGCATGGTCACGCTGCCCAGCACCGAACTCATGAACGCCAGCACGCCGCTGTCCGGGCGAATCTGCCCGACAAAGCGTTGAGCCAGATTGATCGGCGCCACCGCATTGGTGAAGAACAGTTGCCCGACTTCGGCCAGGGTCGCGCCGCCCGGCGTTTGAACGTCCGGGCCTTTGACCCCGGCATTCACGAACAACAGGTCGAACACTTCGCCCTTGAGCTGCTGGCTCAGAGCGATGACCGCTTGCTGATCGTCCATGTCGAGTTTTTCGATCCGCACCTTGCCCAAGGCTTGCAAGGCTTCGGCATTCTGCGGGTTGCGCACGGTGGCGGTGACCTGCCAGCCGTCGGCCAGCAGGGTTTTTACCAGACCGAGGCCCAGGCCTCGGGAGGCGCCGATGATGAGTGCGGTTTTTGCCGTAGACATAAGTGGCTTCCTTGATAAATGAGGATCACGGATTCAATGGACAACGTTGACCGAGCCGTTGCTGCAACTCCTGACGCAGCGCGCCGAGTTCGTCGATTCGGGTTTCGATCAGTTTGAGTTTGTCTTGCAGCAATTGCGTAATGGCGCTGTCCGGATCGGGCGACTGCCCTATCGCGGCGACGCTGTTGCCGATTTCGCCGAGGGTAAAGCCCAATCGCTGAGCGGTCTTGATGTACTGCACCAGTTGCACCATGTCCACCGGATAGTCGCGATAACCGTTGGCGCTGCGTTGTGCCGCAATCAATCCGCGTTGCTCGTAGAAACGCAGCGTGTCGCGGCTGACGGCGCTGGCCTGGGCTAATTCACCGATGCGCATCATGACTTCTCGAGAGGGCTTGACCTTGGAGCATACTCCAGGCTTTAGCCTTGTTGCTCCCTGATTTTTTGGAGCAAAACGGATGTGGACTTCAACGCAATATCGCCGGTTGGTGAAGGGTAGTGCCTGGTATGACTTGATCGTGACGGCAGCGTTTGTCACACCGTGGAGTTTTGTGGCGTTGCATGGCGTTTTGTTGAGTGTGAGCCAAGCGCTCAATTTGTCCGGCGAGTTGCCGCCGTTTGAGCCAATGCACATGCTGATGGCCAATCTGTTGGGGTCGATTGTCTGCGTGTGGGCGGTGCTGCGGATTCGTGATCCGCAGCAGGTGTATGGGCGGTATGACGCGGTGGGCAGGTTTCTGTTTTCGGCTTGGCTGCTCTATGCCTTGCTCCATGGCGCCAGTTCGCTTTTGGTGATTTTTCTGGTCTTTGAATTGGCGTGGGGCGTAGCTCAGGTGTTGCCAGTGCGGACGTCATCGCGAGCAGGCTCATTCCCACAGGGGATCCGTGTCGACCCGCAATCCTGAGTTAAACCCGTACTACTGTGGGAGTGAGCCTGCTCGCGATGAGGCCAGTGCAGACAACCGCTAATGCCCGGCCTGCCACGGTTTCCCCAACGACACCGGCGCATACAACCGCGTACGCAGCGCATCTCGCGACAGCAGCACCAACACCACAATGGTCGCGACATACGGCAGCATCGCCAACAGACTCGACGGAATCGCCAGCCCCAACCCCTGCGCCACCAGATGCAGGATGCTGGCGAGCCCGAACAGATACGCCCCCAGCAGCAATCGCCATACCCGCCAACTGGCAAACACCACCAGTGCCAGGGCGATCCAGCCACGCCCGGCGCTCATGTTCTCCGCCCACATCGGCGTGTAGGCCAACGACAAATAAGCCCCGGCCAACCCAGCCATCGCCCCGCCAAACAGCACCGCCAGCGTGCGCACGCCCAACACCGGCAAACCCATCGCGCTGGCTGCATCCGGGTTTTCGCCGACCGCCTGAATGATCAGCCCGACGCGACTTTTCACCATCACCCAGGCCACCAGCGCAAACAGCGCGAACGACACATACACCAACAGATCCTGCGCAAACAGCATCCGTCCGATCAGCGGGATGTCACTCAAAAAAGGAATCGCCACCGGCTCAAAACCTGCCAGCGGTTTACCGACCCACGCCGCGCCGACAAAGGTCGACAGGCCCACGCCGAAGATCGTCAGCGCCAACCCGGTGGCCACCTGATTGGCGTTGAACACCAGCGCCACCAACGCAAACAACGACGACAACAGCATCCCGGCAAGCATCGCCAGCAACACGCCGAGCCACAGGTTGCCGCTGTTCAAGGCGACGATAAAACCGATCACCGCCCCAAACAGCATCATCCCTTCCTGGCCGAGGTTCAGAACGCCGCTCTTCTCGCAGATCAGCTCACCGAGTGCCACCAACAGTAGCGGCGTACCGCAGCGGACCATGGCGTAGAAAATATTGCTCAGCAGATCGATATCCATCACAGCGCTCCTGCGTGTACGGCGGTGGCTGGTGCACGACGGGTCCAGCGCAGGTTCAAGCGCGGTCGGTAGAGAATCAGCACGTCACTGGCCAGCAGGAAAAACAGCATCATGCCCTGGAACAATTGGGTGATTGCTTGTGGCAGATTCATGCTCATCTGCGCGCTCTCGCCGCCGAGGTACAGCAACGCCATCAGCAGGCTGGAAAACAGAATGCCGATGGGATTGAGTCGTCCGAGAAACGCCACGGTGATCGCGGCATAGCCGTAACCGGGCGAGACTTGCGGTACCAATTGGCCGATCGGCCCGGTGACCTCGCACACCCCGGCCAGCCCCGCCAATCCTCCGCTGATCAACAGCGCCAGCCAGATCAGCCGTTTCTCGCGAAAGCCGACGAACCCCGCTGCGCGCTTGTCCAGCCCGAGGACTTTGATCTGGAAACCGATAAAGCTTTTCTGCAGCAACACCCACACAGCGACCAACGCGAGCAAGGCGAAATACACGCCGACGTGAACCCGACCATCCTCCATCAGCAGCGGCAAACGGCTGGCATCGCCGAACATTGCGGACTCGGGAAAGTTGAACCCGGCCGGATCCTTCAACGGTCCATGCACACAAAACAACAGCAGGTTCAGGGCGATGTAATTGAGCATGATGCTGGTGAGGATTTCATTGGCATTGAAACGCGTGCGCAACCACGCTGTCAGTCCGGCCCATGCGGCACCGGCCAGGGTGCCGACGAGCAGGATCAGCACCAGCGCCCAGCGGCTTTGCATGCCGATGATATTCACCGCCAGCGCACTGCCGGCCAGCGCGCCAAGCAGCAACTGACCTTCGGCGCCGATGTTCCAGATCCGCGCCTGGTACGCCACCGCCAGCCCCAACGCGCAGAGCAAAATCGGCAGCGCTTTGACCAGCAGTTCGGAAACGCCATACAGGTCGCTGATCGGCGCGATCAGCAAGGTGTGCAGCGTCAGCAATGGATCATGCCCCAGCGCGATAAACAGCAGCGAGCCACAGCCCAACGTCAGGACAGCCGCCAGCAATGGCGAGCACCACAGCATCAGGCGCGATTGCTGGCCACGGGGTTCGAGAGAAAGCAGCATGTGAAACTCCGTTAAACCGTTGCGGGTGCGAGTGATTGAGGGGCGTCGAATTGGCCGGCCATCCAGCCGCCGACATCGATCAGGCGTGTGTCGACCGTGGCCTTGAGCGGCGACAATCGACCGCTGCACAACGCGCCGAGGCGGTCGCTGATCTGGAACAGTTCGTCGAGGTCTTCGGAGATCACCAGGATCGCCGCGCCGGCATCGCGCAAGGCAATCAGTGCCCGGTGAATGGTCGCGGCGGCGCCGACGTCCACGCCCCAGGTCGGGTGCGCGGCCACCAGCAGTTTCGGTTGTTGGAGGATTTCCCGGCCGAGGATGAATTTCTGCAAGTTGCCGCCGGACAGGCTGCGGGCCGGTGTCTGGCTATCGGGTGTCTTGACCCCGAAGCGGCGGATGATTTCTTCGGCCAGCGCTTCGACCTTGCCACGCTGGATCAGGCCGTTGCTGACCAGCCCCTGTTGAAACGCAGTCAGCAGAGCGTTGTCCGACAGGCTCAGGTCCGGCACCGCGCCATGGCCCAGACGTTCAGCGGGGACGTAGGCCAGGCCCAGTTTGCGCCGTGCATCCGGGCGCAAGTGCGCCACCGGTTGCCCGCCGAAACTGATCGTTGCGCCATCGTTGCGGCCGAGCTGTTCTTCGCCGCTGAGCAGGGCCAGCAACTCATCCTGACCGTTGCCCGCGACCCCGGCGATGCCGACGATCTCGCCACTGCGTACTTCAAGCTCGATGTCCTTCAGTGAACAGCCGAACGGATCGGGGTTGTGCCAGGACAGTCCCGTCACGTTCAGGAATGCCTTCGCGCCAGTGACTTTCGGATAATCCGTAATCAGCGCAGCGACTTCGCCAACCATCAACTGCGCCAGTTGCCGATCCGAACACTCGGCCGGCACGCAATGCCCGGCCACCCGACCGCCGCGCAACACCGTGGCGCTGTGGCACAACGCGCGAACTTCACCGAGTTTGTGGCTGATAAACAGAATGCTGCAGCCTTCGCCGGAGAGTCGGCGCAAGGTGACGAACAAATCGTCGGCTTCCTGCGGAGTCAGCACCGAAGTTGGCTCATCGAGAATCAGCAGGCGGATGTCCTGCATCAGGCAACGAATGATTTCCACCCGCTGGCGTTCGCCGATCGACAGGCTGTGGACAAGTCGCCCCGGCTCCAGCGCCATGCCGTAGCGCCGGGAGACTTCACGAATCCTTGGCTCAAGCTGTTTCGGTGTACCCGCCGCAGCGCCCATCGCCAAGGCAATGTTCTGCGCCACGCTCAAAGTCTCGAACAGCGAGAAATGCTGGAACACCATGCCGATTCCCAGCCCCCGAGCCTGAGCCGGGTTGCGCAGGGTCAGGCGTTGTCCTTGCCAGATCATCTCGCCCGAGTCCGCGTGGGTGACGCCGTAGATGATCTTCATCAACGTACTTTTACCCGCGCCGTTTTCGCCGAGCAGGGCGTGGATTTCACCGGGTGCAATGCTCAGGTCGATGGCATCGTTGGCCAGGCAACCGGGGTAGCGCTTGCTGATGTTGCGCAGTTGCAGGCGAGGTGTTGGATCGGAGATCGGCACGGGGTTGGGCATGACAGGCTCGGGTCGATTGAAGTGATGCCTGTGGATAAAGCAATTTCCTGGCCATTGAGTCAGGAAAAATCCAATGCGCTACAGATAAAGGCTTTGAGGACGGCGCCTCGCCCTATGTCGATCCGAACCAGGCACCACTTGAGGGCAGCGCCGTTGATCAGGCTCCAGTTTTGCACAAGGCGTTTGGTCAAAAAACAAGCAACCGGCGCCAAGCCATGCCGGACATGGGGCGGCGACAGCCATGAACGGGTTATCCACAGATTGCTCCACAGTATTTGTGCGCAAGCTCGAAGCTCGGGCATAAGCACTGGGTGGCTTTCTTCTAATGGTGATAAACCGCGTTAACCGATTGTTTTTACGTGGATTTATCTTTTTTGATAACGGATTGGACGAAAAGTGAGCAAAGCCCGCAAAGCCGCATGACAGAAGGGTTACAGCCGAGTGTGCTCAGGTTATCCACAGCCGGGTGCACAGTAGATGTGGGCAAATGCACCGGTTCGACGAAAGGACGGTGAGCGTTGTTGGTGCGATTAGTGCTGCAACAAAATGCGTCCGCGGCTCAAATCCGCCAGCTGCGTTTGCAGGGTATCGATCTGGCTTTCGCCGATCGCCAATTGCAGCTCTACGCCGTTGGCCGTGAACGTTTCTTCCACCACCAATCCACCCAGTTCCGCCACCCGAAGCTTCACCAGCGGCAACTCTGCAAAAGCACAGGCACAACTCACCGGCACCCGACTGATCAGTTCAACCTTCGCCGCCGCTTGCAGGCACTTGTTGGCGCCGCCGCCATACGCCCGGGCGAGGCCACCGGTGCCGAGTTGAATGCCGCCATACCAACGAATCACCAGCACCGCGACCTGATCGCAATCCTGCGCGTCGATCGCCGCCAGAATCGGTCGGCCAGCGGTGCCGCCGGGTTCGCCGTCGTCAGTGCTGCGGTACTGGTCGCCAAGCTTCCAGGCCCAGCAATTGTGCGAGGCATTCAAATCGCTGTGCTGTTCGATGAACGCCAGGGCTTCAGCAGGGCTGCTGATTGGCGCGGCGAAAGTGACGAAGCGGCTTTTGCGAATCTCTTCGCGGTACTCGCAAAAACCGCTGAGGGTAAAAGGCATAAGTGTCTTAGATCGTTGGCGTCAGGCCGCAGCCTTTGAGAATGATGCGGATCAGGTTGTCGCCGGCGTCTTCCATGTCTTGCTTGGTCAACTTGGTGCGACCGGTGACACGGCAGATCTGCGTGGCGAAATCGGCGTAATGCTGAGTGCTGCCCCACAACAGGAAAATCAGGTTAACCGGGTCGACCGGGTCCATTTTGCCGGCGTCGATCCAGGCTTGGAACACGCCCGCCCGACCCTGGAACCACGCGCGATAGTCTTGATTGAAATATTCGGTCAGGCATTCGCCGCCGCTGATCACCTCCATCGCGAAGATCCGCGAGGCTTGTGGCTGACGACGGGAGAATTCCATCTTGGCGCGGATGTAGCGAGTCAGCGCTTCGGCCGGATCATCCTCGGCGGTCAGGGTGTTGAACGTGCTGTCCCACAACTGGAGGATGTTGCTCAACACCGCCACGTACAAACCGAGTTTGTTGGTGAAGTAGTAATGCAGATTCGCCTTGGGCAACCCGGCATTCAGGGCGATGGTGTTCATGCTGGTGCCTTTGAACCCGTGACGGGCGAACTCGTCTTCGGCGGCTTTGATGATGGTCTCTTCGTTCTTCTGACGAATGCGGCTGGCAGGTTTGCCGCCGTGAGCGGGGACTTCAAAGGTCATAGGCACTTCCGAACAAGTGAGTGGGTGCAACCAGAGCGTTGATAGCGCACCCACCGGCATCAGACAAGTCCTGACGCAATAAAACTGTGGGAGCGAGCCTGCTCGCGAAGGCGGCGGGTCAGCTGTAGAAGTATCGACTGATATGCCCTCTTCGCGAGCAGGCTCGCTCCCACATGTTTCAACGCGTCGCGGCCAGGCTTTCGAGGAAGCTTTCCAGCACCAAATGCGGACGACGGCCCTTGCGCGTGACCGATGCGAGGCTCAGGTCATAAAAACGCACCTTTGGTTTCAGCGCACGCAATCGGCCTTGCTGCACCCAGAGGCTGGCGTAGTGGTCCGGCAGGTAACCGATGAAGTGTCCGGTCAGGATCAGGAACGCCATGCCTTCCCGGTCCGAGGCGCTGGCGGTGCAATTGAGCGCCTGGTAGTGGGCCTGGATTTCCGCGGGCAAACGGAAGGTCGGCGCGATGGCGTCCTGGCTATTGAGGCGCTCGTCATCCAGTTGTTTATCGTCGACATAAAACAACGGATGACCGACCGCGCAATACAGCAGCGAGCGTTCGCTATAGAGCGGCTGATATTCCAGCCCCGACAGCGCGCTGGCCTGCGGCACCACGCCGACATGCAAACGACCGTCGAGCACGCCTTGTTCGACTTCATTGGGCGCGATCATGCGGATCTGAATCTGCACGTCCGGCCCGCGCTCCTTCAATTGCGCCAAGGCGTGGGTGATGCGCATGTGGGGCAGGGTGACCAGGTTGTCGGTCAGGCCGATGGTCAATTCGCCGCGCAAATGTAGGTGCAGTCCATTGACCTCAGTGCGGAAACTTTCCAACGCACTTAAGAGCTGCAACGCCGAGTGATAGACCTCGCGTCCTTCTTCGGTCAGGGAAAAGCCGGCTCGGCCGCGTTGGCACAAGCGCAAACCGAGGCGCTGTTCCAGATCACTCATTTGCTGGCTGATGGCCGAGCGGCCGATCCCCAGCACCGACTCCGCTGCCGAGAAGCCGCCGCACTCCACCACGCTGCGAAAGATCCGCAGCAGGCGGATATCAAAGTCACTGACTTGCGCCAGCGGATCGGGGCGACGGCTGCTCATGCTCAAAATACTCAAAGTTTAGTGGCGGGCTGACTGAACGTTAGAAGAGTTGGATTTCACCGACTTTATCCCCGTGGCAATTTAGCTGCAAGAACGCTTTTGATCTCTATGCCGCTTATTGCCCTGCGAGGTTTTGCCCAATGAACTTGCCTGAAAACAACCCGACTTCCCTGGCCAGCCAGCTCAAGCTCGATGCTCACTGGATGCCCTACACCGCCAACCGTAATTTCCAGCGCGATCCGCGACTGATCGTGGCGGCTGAAGGCAGTTGGCTGATTGATGACAAGGGGCGCAAGGTTTACGACTCGCTTTCCGGTTTGTGGACCTGCGGCGCCGGGCATACCCGCAAGGAAATTCAGGACGCGGTCGCCAAGCAATTGGGCACCCTCGATTATTCGCCAGGCTTCCAGTACGGCCATCCGCTGTCGTTCCAGCTGGCTGAGAAAATCACCGACCTGACCCCGGGCAATCTCAATCATGTGTTCTTCACTGACTCGGGTTCCGAGTGCGCTGATACCGCAGTGAAGATGGTCCGCGCTTACTGGCGTCTGAAAGGCCAGGCCACCAAGACCAAAATGATCGGTCGTGCCCGTGGTTACCACGGTGTGAACATCGCCGGCACCAGCCTCGGCGGCGTGAACGGCAACCGCAAAATGTTCGGTCAGGCGATGATGGACGTCGATCACCTGCCGCACACCTTGCTGGCAAGCAATGCCTACTCCCGCGGCATGCCGGAGCAGGGCGGTATTGCACTGGCCGATGAACTGCTGAAGTTGATCGAGCTGCATGATGCTTCGAACATCGCCGCCGTATTCGTCGAGCCAATGGCCGGTTCAGCTGGCGTGCTGGTTCCGCCGCAGGGTTACCTCAAGCGTCTGCGTGAGATCTGCGATCAGCACAACATCCTGCTGGTGTTCGACGAAGTGATCACCGGTTTCGGCCGTACCGGTTCGATGTTCGGCGCCGACAGCTTCGGCGTGACCCCGGACCTGATGTGCATCGCCAAGCAAGTTACCAACGGCGCGATTCCGATGGGCGCAGTGATTGCCAGCTCCGAGATCTACCAGACCTTCATGAACCAGGCGACGCCGGAGTACGCGGTGGAATTCCCGCACGGCTACACCTATTCCGCGCACCCGGTGGCGTGCGCCGCTGGCCTGGCAGCACTCGACCTGCTGCAAAAGGAAAACCTGGTGCAGAGCGTGGCCGAAGTCGCGCCGCATTTCGAAAATGCGCTGCACGGTCTGAAGGGCTCGAAAAACATCATCGATATTCGTAACTACGGCCTGGCCGGTGCGATCCAGATCGCACCTCGTGACGGCGACGCCATCGTGCGTCCGTTCGAAGCCGGCATGGCGTTGTGGAAAGCCGGGTTCTACGTGCGCTTCGGCGGCGACACCCTGCAGTTCGGCCCAACCTTTAACAGCAAGCCGCAAGACCTTGATCGTCTGTTCGACGCGGTCGGCGAAGTGCTGAACAAGATCGACTGATTTTTCCCTTCTATATAGAGGCGCCCGGTGATGGGCGCCTGTGGACAACTTTTCTGGAGCCCCGCATGAGCCTTATCCCGCATTTGATCAATGGCGAACTGGTGACCGAAGACGGTCGCACAGCTGACGTGTTCAACCCGTCCACCGGCAAGGCAATCCACAAGCTGCCATTGGCCAGTCGCGAAACCATTCAAAAAGCCATCGACTCGGCCAAGGCTGCATTCCCTGCATGGCGTAACACTCCGCCGGCCAAGCGTGCGCAGGTGATGTTCCGCTTCAAGCAATTGTTGGAGCAGAACGAGGCGCGTATCGCTCAGTTAATCAGCGAAGAGCACGGCAAGACATTGGAAGATGCTGCCGGTGAACTGAAACGCGGAATCGAGAACGTCGAGTTCGCTTGCGCCGCGCCGGAAATTCTCAAAGGCGAATACAGTCGTAACGTCGGCCCGAATATTGATGCCTGGTCGGACTTCCAGCCGCTGGGCGTGGTGGCTGGTATTACGCCGTTCAACTTCCCTGCCATGGTGCCGTTGTGGATGTATCCACTGGCGATCGTCTGCGGCAACTGCTTCATTCTCAAGCCTTCCGAGCGTGACCCAAGTTCGACGTTGTTGATTGCTCAACTGTTGATCGAGGCCGGTCTGCCTAAAGGTGTACTGAGTGTGGTGCACGGCGACAAGGCTGCGGTGGACGCGCTGATCGAAGCGCCGGAAGTCAAAGCGTTGAGCTTCGTTGGTTCGACGCCGATTGCCGAATACATCTACGCCGAAGGCACCAAGCGCGGCAAACGTGTTCAGGCACTGGGTGGCGCGAAGAACCACGCGGTGTTGATGCCGGATGCGGATCTGGATAACGCGGTCAGCGCATTGATGGGCGCGGCGTATGGTTCTTGTGGTGAACGTTGCATGGCGATCTCGGTGGCTGTGTGCGTCGGTGACCAGGTGGCGGATGCGCTGGTGGCCAAGTTGGTACCGCAAATCAAGGCACTGAAAATCGGTGCCGGTACTTCCTGCGGTCTGGACATGGGGCCGCTGGTTTCCGGTCAGGCTCGCGACAAAGTCAGTGGCTATATAGAAGACGGTGTTTCGGCGGGTGCTTCCTTGGTGGTCGATGGTCGTGGCCTGAGCGTGGCGGGTCATGAGGAAGGTTTCTTCCTGGGTGGCTGCCTGTTCGATAACGTCACACCAGAAATGCGCATCTATAAAGAAGAGATCTTCGGGCCGGTGCTGTGTGTTGTCCGGGTTAACAGCCTGGAAGAGGCGATGCAGCTGATCAACGATCACGAGTATGGCAACGGCACCTGCATCTTTACCCGTGATGGGGAGGCGGCGCGGTTGTTCTGCGACGAGATCGAAGTCGGTATGGTCGGCGTTAACGTACCGCTGCCGGTACCGGTGGCTTATCACAGCTTTGGCGGCTGGAAGCGCTCGCTGTTCGGCGACTTGCATGCGTATGGTCCGGATGGCGTGCGTTTCTACACCCGTCGCAAGGCCATTACCCAGCGCTGGCCACAACGAGCGAGCCATGAAGCTTCGCAGTTCGCATTTCCTAGCTTGTAAGTAGAAGGGAAGAAGGCCGGCCCCTTGGGGCCGGCCTTTGCGTTTAAGGGGGGGGTTCACCTATATGACAGAATTGTGAAGAAAGGTGTTGACGGCAGATCCTGGAAGTCTATAATTCGCCCCACTTCCGGCGCAGTCGAAACGGAAAACTCCTTGGTAAACAATGAGTTATGCGGTTTTCGGCAGCGAGTTGCTTCAGGTCGTCGAAGCCCAGAAGGAGTTGAAAGAGCGAGGTGGTTTGGCTCTTTTGACGGTTCGATCTTCTCGGTCGAAAGCGGTGTAAAAGAGGTGTTGACAGCAGCGAGTAACGCTGTAGAATTCGCCTCCCGCTAACGAGAGATCGAAAGCGCAAGTGGTTGAAGTTGCAAAGGAAACTTTGAAAACTTCGAAAAATAACCGCTTGACAGCAACAGAGGCTGCTGTAGAATGCGCGCCTCGGTTGAGACGAAAGATCTTAACCAACCGCTCTTTAACAACTGAATCAAGCAATTCGTGTGGGTGCTTGTGGAGTCAGACTGATAGTCAACAAGATTATCAGCATCACAAGTTACTCCGCGAGAAATCAAAGATGTAACCAACGATTGCTGAGCCAAGTTTAGGGTTTCTTAAAAACCCAAAGATGTTTGAACTGAAGAGTTTGATCATGGCTCAGATTGAACGCTGGCGGCAGGCCTAACACATGCAAGTCGAGCGGCAGCACGGGTACTTGTACCTGGTGGCGAGCGGCGGACGGGTGAGTAATGCCTAGGAATCTGCCTGGTAGTGGGGGATAACGCTCGGAAACGGACGCTAATACCGCATACGTCCTACGGGAGAAAGCAGGGGACCTTCGGGCCTTGCGCTATCAGATGAGCCTAGGTCGGATTAGCTAGTTGGTGAGGTAATGGCTCACCAAGGCGACGATCCGTAACTGGTCTGAGAGGATGATCAGTCACACTGGAACTGAGACACGGTCCAGACTCCTACGGGAGGCAGCAGTGGGGAATATTGGACAATGGGCGAAAGCCTGATCCAGCCATGCCGCGTGTGTGAAGAAGGTCTTCGGATTGTAAAGCACTTTAAGTTGGGAGGAAGGGCATTTACCTAATACGTAAGTGTTTTGACGTTACCGACAGAATAAGCACCGGCTAACTCTGTGCCAGCAGCCGCGGTAATACAGAGGGTGCAAGCGTTAATCGGAATTACTGGGCGTAAAGCGCGCGTAGGTGGTTCGTTAAGTTGGATGTGAAATCCCCGGGCTCAACCTGGGAACTGCATTCAAAACTGTCGAGCTAGAGTATGGTAGAGGGTGGTGGAATTTCCTGTGTAGCGGTGAAATGCGTAGATATAGGAAGGAACACCAGTGGCGAAGGCGACCACCTGGACTGATACTGACACTGAGGTGCGAAAGCGTGGGGAGCAAACAGGATTAGATACCCTGGTAGTCCACGCCGTAAACGATGTCAACTAGCCGTTGGGAGCCTTGAGCTCTTAGTGGCGCAGCTAACGCATTAAGTTGACCGCCTGGGGAGTACGGCCGCAAGGTTAAAACTCAAATGAATTGACGGGGGCCCGCACAAGCGGTGGAGCATGTGGTTTAATTCGAAGCAACGCGAAGAACCTTACCAGGCCTTGACATCCAATGAACTTTCCAGAGATGGATTGGTGCCTTCGGGAACATTGAGACAGGTGCTGCATGGCTGTCGTCAGCTCGTGTCGTGAGATGTTGGGTTAAGTCCCGTAACGAGCGCAACCCTTGTCCTTAGTTACCAGCACGTAATGGTGGGCACTCTAAGGAGACTGCCGGTGACAAACCGGAGGAAGGTGGGGATGACGTCAAGTCATCATGGCCCTTACGGCCTGGGCTACACACGTGCTACAATGGTCGGTACAGAGGGTTGCCAAGCCGCGAGGTGGAGCTAATCCCAGAAAACCGATCGTAGTCCGGATCGCAGTCTGCAACTCGACTGCGTGAAGTCGGAATCGCTAGTAATCGCGAATCAGAATGTCGCGGTGAATACGTTCCCGGGCCTTGTACACACCGCCCGTCACACCATGGGAGTGGGTTGCACCAGAAGTAGCTAGTCTAACCTTCGGGAGGACGGTTACCACGGTGTGATTCATGACTGGGGTGAAGTCGTAACAAGGTAGCCGTAGGGGAACCTGCGGCTGGATCACCTCCTTAATCGACGACATCAGCTGCTCCATAAGTTCCCACACGAATTGCTTGATTCATTGAAGAAGACGATAAGAAGCAGCCCGAAATTGGGTCTGTAGCTCAGTTGGTTAGAGCGCACCCCTGATAAGGGTGAGGTCGGCAGTTCGAATCTGCCCAGACCCACCAATTTTGTGTGGGAAACACCTGTAGAAATACGGGGCCATAGCTCAGCTGGGAGAGCGCCTGCCTTGCACGCAGGAGGTCAACGGTTCGATCCCGTTTGGCTCCACCACTACTGCTTCTGTTTGTTGAAAGCTTAGAAATGAGCATTCCACCAAGATGGTGATGAATGTTGATTTCTAGTCTTTGATTAGATCGTTCTTTAAAAATTTGGGTATGTGATAGAAAGATAGACTGGACGTTACTTTCACTGGTAACGGATCAGGCTAAGGTAAAATTTGTGAGTTGCTCTTTGGAGCAAGAATCGAATTTTCGGCGAATGTCGTCTTCACAGTATAACCAGATTGCTTGGGGTTATATGGTCAAGTGAAGAAGCGCATACGGTGGATGCCTTGGCAGTCAGAGGCGATGAAAGACGTGGTAGCCTGCGAAAAGCTTCGGGGAGTCGGCAAACAGACTTTGATCCGGAGATGTCTGAATGGGGGAACCCAGCCATCATAAGATGGTTATCTTAAGCTGAATACATAGGCTTAAGAGGCGAACCAGGGGAACTGAAACATCTAAGTACCCTGAGGAAAAGAAATCAACCGAGATTCCCTTAGTAGTGGCGAGCGAACGGGGACTAGCCCTTAAGTGGCTTTGAGATTAGCGGAACGTTCTGGAAAGTACGGCCATAGTGGGTGATAGCCCTGTACGCGAAAATCTCTTAGTCATGAAATCGAGTAGGACGGAGCACGAGAAACTTTGTCTGAATATGGGGGGACCATCCTCCAAGGCTAAATACTACTGACTGACCGATAGTGAACTAGTACCGTGAGGGAAAGGCGAAAAGAACCCCGGAGAGGGGAGTGAAATAGATCCTGAAACCGTATGCGTACAAGCAGTGGGAGCCCACTTTGTTGGGTGACTGCGTACCTTTTGTATAATGGGTCAGCGACTTATTTTCAGTGGCGAGCTTAACCGAATAGGGGAGGCGTAGCGAAAGCGAGTCTTAATAGGGCGTCTAGTCGCTGGGAATAGACCCGAAACCGGGCGATCTATCCATGGGCAGGTTGAAGGTTGGGTAACACTAACTGGAGGACCGAACCGACTACCGTTGAAAAGTTAGCGGATGACCTGTGGATCGGAGTGAAAGGCTAATCAAGCTCGGAGATAGCTGGTTCTCCTCGAAAGCTATTTAGGTAGCGCCTCATGTATCACTGTAGGGGGTAGAGCACTGTTTCGGCTAGGGGGTCATCCCGACTTACCAAACCGATGCAAACTCCGAATACCTACAAGTGCCGAGCATGGGAGACACACGGCGGGTGCTAACGTCCGTCGTGAAAAGGGAAACAACCCAGACCGTCAGCTAAGGTCCCAAAGTTATGGTTAAGTGGGAAACGATGTGGGAAGGCTTAGACAGCTAGGAGGTTGGCTTAGAAGCAGCCACCCTTTAAAGAAAGCGTAATAGCTCACTAGTCGAGTCGGCCTGCGCGGAAGATGTAACGGGGCTCAAACCATACACCGAAGCTACGGGTATCACTTAGGTGATGCGGTAGAGGAGCGTTCTGTAAGCCTGTGAAGGTGAGTTGAGAAGCTTGCTGGAGGTATCAGAAGTGCGAATGCTGACATGAGTAACGACAATGGGTGTGAAAAACACCCACGCCGAAAGACCAAGGTTTCCTGCGCAACGTTAATCGACGCAGGGTTAGTCGGTCCCTAAGGCGAGGCTGAAAAGCGTAGTCGATGGAAAACAGGTTAATATTCCTGTACTTCTGGTTATTGCGATGGAGGGACGGAGAAGGCTAGGCCAGCTTGGCGTTGGTTGTCCAAGTTTAAGGTGGTAGGCTGGAATCTTAGGTAAATCCGGGATTCCAAGGCCGAGAGCTGATGACGAGTGTTCTTTTAGAACACGAAGTGGTTGATGCCATGCTTCCAAGAAAAGCTTCTAAGCTTCAGGTAACCAGGAACCGTACCCCAAACCGACACAGGTGGTTGGGTAGAGAATACCAAGGCGCTTGAGAGAACTCGGGTGAAGGAACTAGGCAAAATGGCACCGTAACTTCGGGAGAAGGTGCGCCGGTGAGGGTGAAGCATTTACTGCGTAAGCCCATGCCGGTCGAAGATACCAGGCCGCTGCGACTGTTTATTAAAAACACAGCACTCTGCAAACACGAAAGTGGACGTATAGGGTGTGACGCCTGCCCGGTGCCGGAAGGTTAATTGATGGGGTTAGCTAACGCGAAGCTCTTGATCGAAGCCCCGGTAAACGGCGGCCGTAACTATAACGGTCCTAAGGTAGCGAAATTCCTTGTCGGGTAAGTTCCGACCTGCACGAATGGCGTAACGATGGCGGCGCTGTCTCCACCCGAGACTCAGTGAAATTGAAATCGCTGTGAAGATGCAGTGTATCCGCGGCTAGACGGAAAGACCCCGTGAACCTTTACTATAGCTTTGCACTGGACTTTGAATTTGCTTGTGTAGGATAGGTGGGAGGCTTTGAAGCGTGGACGCCAGTTCGCGTGGAGCCAACCTTGAAATACCACCCTGGCAACTTTGAGGTTCTAACTCAGGTCCGTTATCCGGATCGAGGACAGTGTATGGTGGGTAGTTTGACTGGGGCGGTCTCCTCCTAAAGAGTAACGGAGGAGTACGAAGGTGCGCTCAGACCGGTCGGAAATCGGTCGTAGAGTATAAAGGCAAAAGCGCGCTTGACTGCGAGACAGACACGTCGAGCAGGTACGAAAGTAGGTCTTAGTGATCCGGTGGTTCTGTATGGAAGGGCCATCGCTCAACGGATAAAAGGTACTCCGGGGATAACAGGCTGATACCGCCCAAGAGTTCATATCGACGGCGGTGTTTGGCACCTCGATGTCGGCTCATCACATCCTGGGGCTGAAGCCGGTCCCAAGGGTATGGCTGTTCGCCATTTAAAGTGGTACGCGAGCTGGGTTTAGAACGTCGTGAGACAGTTCGGTCCCTATCTGCCGTGGACGTTTGAGATTTGAGAGGGGCTGCTCCTAGTACGAGAGGACCGGAGTGGACGAACCTCTGGTGTTCCGGTTGTCACGCCAGTGGCATTGCCGGGTAGCTATGTTCGGAATAGATAACCGCTGAAAGCATCTAAGCGGGAAACTAGCCTCAAGATGAGATCTCACTGGGACCTTGAGTCCCCTGAAGGGCCGTCGAAGACTACGACGTTGATAGGTTGGGTGTGTAAGCGCTGTGAGGCGTTGAGCTAACCAATACTAATTGCCCGTGAGGCTTGACCATATAACACCCAAGCAATTTGCATGCTTCGAGCTGAAAGGCGAAAGGGCACCAGATTGCGGTGTGTGAAGACGAAACGAACCGAAAGTTCGAGATACTCACAAAACACCTGGCTATCACATACCCATTCGCTGGAGCGTGAACCTGCAAAGGCCCACGACCTGGCTACCGAATTTCTTGACGACCATAGAGCATTGGAACCACCTGATCCCATCCCGAACTCAGCAGTGAAACGATGCATCGCCGATGGTAGTGTGGGGTTTCCCCATGTGAGAGTAGGTCATCGTCAAGATTAAATTCCGAAACCCCTATCTGCGTATGCAGGTAGGGGTTTTGTTTTGTCCGCGGGAAAGTTCGTACAGCAATCCCGGACGGCTCCCGGCTGTCACAGTCTCCCGACAATGCTAAGGTTCGGCCCTAGCTTTTGTATTTTCCCAAGGAAGCCTTTATGCCGGACGCGACGTCCCTCAGTGCTGGTTTTATGGTGGTTCACGGCAATCGCCTGGACGAGTTGCGCAGCCTGGTGGTCAGCTGGATGCGGCGTTACCCGCTGGCTCCCTTGGAAAATGAAATTGCCCTGGTACAGAGCAACGGCATCGCTCAATGGCTGAAGCTGGCACTAGCGGAAGATCCTGAAGATGACGACATGGGTGGCTGCGGAATCGCTGCAGCCATCGACGTTCAGTTACCGGGTAGCTTTATGTGGCAGCTCTATCGCATGGTGCTTGGGCGTGACGAAATCCCGGTCAAATCCCTGCTCGATAAAGCTCCTTTGACCTGGCGTCTGATGCGTCTGCTTCCACAGTTGATCAATCAACCGCACTTCGAACCGCTGCAGCGCTTCCTGACCCATGACACCGATTTACGCAAACGCTATCAGTTGGCCGAGCGGCTGGCGGATTTGTTTGACCAATACCAGGTGTATCGGGCCGATTGGCTTGAAGACTGGGCCGAAGGTCGTCATCAACTACGAAATGGCAGAGGTGAAACCAAACCTCTGACCCCGGCTAACTGCTGGCAGGCAGAGTTGTGGCGTGCGCTGTTGCTGGATGTGGGTGAACAAGGCATGGCGCAAAGTCGAGCCGGCGTCCATCAGCGGTTTATCGAACGCATCAACAGCCTCGACGTAGCCCCTGGCGGATTGCCTTCGCGGGTAATCGTTTTCGGGATTTCTTCACTACCCGCTCAAGCACTGGAAGCATTGGCGGGGCTGGCGCGCTTCAGTCAGGTTCTGCTCTGCGTACACAACCCGTGTCGTCACCATTGGGCAGACATCGTCGCCGATAAAGACCTGTTGCGGCATCAATACAAGCGTCAGGCTCGTAAGAGCGGAATGCCGGTTGTGCTCGATCCGCAAACCCTTCACCAGCATGCGCATCCACTACTGGCGGCTTGGGGCAAACAGGGGCGAGACTATATCAATCTGCTCGACAGTTACGATGATCCCAACAGTTATCGCTCGGCATTCCGCGATGGCCGTATTGACCTGTTCAGCGACAGCCAGCCACAGAACATGCTCAATCAATTGCAGGACGACATTCTTGAATTGCGTCCCTTGAACGAGACTCGCGAGCGCTGGCCAGCTGTCGATCCGGCGAAGGACGAGTCGATCCGTTTTCACATTGCCCATAGCGCCCAGCGCGAAGTGGAGATCCTCCACGACCAGTTGCTCGCACGCTTCAGTGCTGATCCGGACTTAAGGCCTCGCGATGTGATTGTGATGGTCCCGGACATCGACAGCTACGCACCGCATATTCGAGCGGTGTTTGCTCAGCTTGAACGCCACGACCCGCGTTTCATTCCCTTCACACTCGCAGATCAAGGCCAACGCGGCCGTGACCCGCTACTGATTGCTATCGAACACCTGCTCAAACTGCCCGACAGCCGTTTCCCCGTGAGTGAGATCCTCGATCTGCTGGATGTTCCTGCACTGCGCGCTCGCTTCGGTGTAGAGGAACGCGATCTGCCGACACTGCATCGTTGGATCGAAGGCGCAGGCATCCGCTGGGGCATGAATGCCGAACAGCGCGCGGGTCTCGGTCTGCCGCAGGAGCTGGAACAAAACAGTTGGCGTTTCGGCCTGCGACGGATGCTGCTCGGTTATGCCGTAGGCAGTGCCGGTGCTTGCGAGGGTATCGAACCCTACGACGAGATCGGTGGTCTGGACGCCGCGCTCATCGGCCCTTTGGTTGCGCTGCTGGACGCATTGGAGATTGCGCACCAGGAGCTCTCTCAACCTGCCGCTCCCAAACAATGGGGCTTTCGCTTGCACGCACTGGTTCAGTTGTTTTTCCTGGCCAGTAACGAACATGACGACTACGTATTGGCCCAACTCGAAGAGCTGCGTGAAACCTGGCTTGAGACCTGCGAGTCAGTTGGTTTGCATGATGAGCTGCCGTTGACCGTGGTCCGTGAAGCCTGGCTCGCCGGCCTCGACCAAGGCCGCCTGTCCCAGCGTTTCCTGGCCGGTGCAGTTAACTTCTGTACCTTGATGCCCATGCGCGCGATCCCGTTCAAACTCGTCTGCCTGCTGGGCATGAATGACGGGGACTACCCGCGTGCACAACCGCCACTGGACTTCGATCTCATGGGCAGTGATTACCGCCCTGGCGATCGCTCCCGACGCGAAGATGATCGCTATCTACTGTTGGAAGCCCTGTTGTCGGCACGGGACCAACTCTATATCAGCTGGGTCGGTCGCAGCATTCGCGATAACAGTGAACGCCCCGCGTCGGTACTGATTGGCCAATTGCGCGATCATCTGGCCAGCGGTTGGCGACTGCATGATGTCGACGAAGATTTGCTTGCGGCCATCACTCAGGAACATCCGTTGCAACCGTTCAGCGCCCGCTACTTTCATGAAGGCGATGACTTGTTCAGCTACGCCAATGAATGGCAGGTATTGCATCAAACCGGTGAGCCGTCGACTGATACCGAAGTCCTTGATCCGTATGTTCAGGAGGAGCCGCTAAGTCTCGGACAACTGCAGGACTTCCTGCGTAATCCTGTGCGGCATTTTTTCAGTCAACGGCTGAAAGTGTACTTCGAAGCGGCTGAAGTGCCCTTGGCTGATGAAGAGCCATTCGTACTCGACGCGTTGCAACGTTACAGCCTCAGCGACAGCTTGCTCGAAGCTGCACTGGGGAATCTGGAAAGCACCGACCAGGTACTGGAAGCGCAGGCAAAACGTCTGCAAAACAGTGGGCTCCTGCCTATGGCCGGATTTGGCGAATGCCTACAGCGAGAGTTGATCGAACCGTTGCCGGATCTGTTGCAGCGTTATCAGCAGCTTTTGGCGTTATGGCCAACACCTCTGACCAACGCTCTGCCAGTGAATCTGGAGTTGCAGGGGCTGCGCCTGGAAGGCTGGCTCAGCGGTCTGCATCAGCGAGCGGACGGTGGTTTGCTATCCGTCACTACAATCCCCAACAGCATCGGCTCAATCAAGTCGCGCAAATGGCATCGGCTGACACGGCCATGGGTCAATCACCTGGTTGCCTGCGCCAGTGGTATGGCGATGACCACTGCATTGGTGGCCAGCGACGACAGTCTGCTGCTCGGTCCGATGCTGGAGGATGCCGCCTTGCGGATTCTGGGCGACCTGTTAATGGCTTGGCAGACGGGCATGCGTCAACCATTGCCGATTGCGGTGAAGACCGGCTTCGCATGGCTGGGTCAAACTGATCCGGTCAAAGCCCAGACCGCAGCCCGCAAAGCCTATGAAGGCGATGGCCTGACCACCGACGGCGAGCGTCGCGAAAGCCCCGCACTCGCCCGACAGTTCGCCGACTTCGACTCGCTTGCCGCAGACGAAACGTTCCCGGATTGGTGCAACGCGTTGTATCGGCCGTTGCTTGAAGCGCCTTGGCGTTCATTGAACAGCGAGGAGCCGCGCGCATGACCACAAAACCTCTGGCCTTGGCATTTCCCCTGCGCGGCAGCCAACTGATCGAAGCGAGCGCCGGGACCGGCAAGACCTTCACCATTTCCGCGCTTTATCTGCGTCTGGTCCTTGGCCACGGCGCAGAGTCGAGCGGCTTCGGACGTGAACTGTTGCCGCCGCAAATCCTGGTTGTGACGTTCACCGATGCCGCGACCAAAGAACTGCGCGAGCGTATCCGCACGCGTCTCGCTGAAGCTGCACGGTTTTTCCGTGATGAAACACCGGCGCCCGACAGCCTTATCGCGGAGCTTCGTGAGGAGTACCTTCCCGAGCAGTGGTCCGGATGCGCGAACCGCTTGGACATCGCTGCGCAGTGGATGGACGAGGCGGCAGTTTCGACTATCCACAGTTGGTGCCAGCGCATGTTGCGCGAGCACGCGTTCGACAGTGGCAGTCTGTTTACACAGACCCTGGAAACCGATCACAGCGATTTGCTGGGCGAAGTCCTGCGCGATTACTGGCGTCTGTTTTGTTACCCGATGCAAGGTGATGCGCTGAACTGGGTGCGTGGGAATTGGGGTGGTCCGGCAGCCTTGCTGCCTCGAGTACGTGGTTTGTTCGCCAGTGAGCGAGACAGTGTTGAAGGTAAAGAACCTGCCGAGCTGATAACGGCGTGTCTGCAAGAGCGACGGGCAGCCTTGCTCGAACTCAAGATGCCCTGGCGCCAGTGGGCGGACGAACTGCTTGCCATTTGTCACCAGGGTGTCGCGAGCAAGAGCGTCGACGGTCGCAAGATGCAGGCGCGCTATTTCGAACCCTGGTTCGAAAAGATCAGGGCCTGGGCTGAAGACGAATCCCTTGAGCAGCTGGATATCGGCACCGGATTCACGCGCCTGACTCCCGACGGTATGGCCGAAGCCTGGAAGGGTGAAGTACCCCGTCATCCCGGGCTGGACGCCATGCCCGGCCTCAAGACCTGCCTCGATGGATTGCCGACACCTGATGCCGCCGTGCTGCAACACGCCGCCCAGTGGGTCGGTACACGGTTCGAGGAAGAAAAGCGTCGCCGTGCGGAGATGGGCTTCGATGATATGCTGCTTCGCCTCGATGCAGCATTGCAATCCGATGGCGGCGAGCGGCTGGCGACCCTGATTCGCGAGCAGTTTCCAGTGGCGCTTATCGATGAGTTCCAGGACACCGACCCTGTGCAGTACCGGATCTTCGAGAGCATCTATCGCATCGAAGACAACAATCCCGAATGCGGCCTGTTCCTGATCGGCGACCCCAAGCAAGCTATCTACGCGTTCCGCGGTGCCGACATCTACACTTACCTGCGCGCCCGCCAGGCAACCACTGGCCGACTGCATACTCTGGGTACGAATTTCCGTTCCAGCCATGGCATGGTCCGTGCGGTGAACCATGTGTTCGAGCGCGCCGAATCTCGCGAAACCGGTCGGGGCGCGTTCCTGTTTCGTGAAAAGAGCGGCGAGAACCCGGTACCGTTCCTGCCGGTCGAATCCCAAGGGCGCAAAGAAGTTCTGCACATCGACGGCCAGGTCGTGCCCGCCCTGAACATCTGGCACCTGTCCGCCGATCAGCCGCTGTCCGGCGCGGTGTACCGACAACAACTCGCCGCCGCCTGCGCCAGTGAAATCACCGCTTTGCTCAACGGCGGGCAACAAGGTCGCGCGGGTTTCATCCAGGATGACAAGGACTTCAGAGGGCTGCTACCCGCGGATATCGCGATCCTGGTCCGCGACGGTAAAGAAGCTCAGGCTGTGCGCGGCGAACTCTCCGCCCGTGGCGTGCGCAGCGTCTATCTGTCGGACAAGGACTCGGTGTTCGCTGCCCAAGAGGCCCACGACGTACTGACCTGGCTCAAGGCTTGTGCCGAGCCGGATGTCGAGCGTCCACTGCGGGCCGCGTTGGCCTGCATCACGCTGAACCTGTCGCTGGCTGAGCTGGAACGGCTGAATCAGGACGAACTGGCCTGGGAAGCGCGGGTCATGCAGTTCCGTCATTATCGCGAGCTCTGGCGCAAGCAGGGCGTGTTGCCGATGCTGCGGCGATTGCTGCATGACTTTCAGCTGCCTCAGACATTGATTCTGCGCAGTGACGGCGAGCGGGTGCTGACCAATTTGCTGCACCTGTCCGAGTTGCTGCAACAGGCGGCCGCCGAGCTCGATGGTGAGCAAGCGCTGATCCGTCATTTGTCCGAGCACCTGGCGTTGTCCGGTCAGGCCGGCGAAGAGCAGATCCTGCGTCTGGAGAGCGACGAACAACTGGTCAAGGTCGTGACCATTCACAAGTCCAAGGGGCTTGAGTATCCCTTGGTGTTCCTGCCATTCGTTTGCTCGGCGAAGCCAGTGGATGGCAGTCGTCTGCCGCTGCATTACCACGACGAAAGCGGCAAGGCCCAAGTGACCTTGAAGCCGACGGCCGAGTTGATTGTTCAGGCGGATGATGAGCGACTGGCCGAGGATCTGCGCTTGCTTTACGTGGCCTTGACCCGGGCGCAACACGCCTGCTGGCTCGGAGTGACGGATCTCAAACGCGGCAATAACAACAGCTCGGTGCTGCACCTGTCGGCATTGGGTTATCTGCTGGGCGGCGGAGTGCCATTGGCCGAGTCGGCAGGCTTGAAGCGGTGGCTGGAAGACCTGCAGCAGGACTGTCCTGCGCTGAGCTACGGTGAAATGCCTGAAGCGACCGTCGAGCACTACCATCCACCTCGCAACGATGCGACGTTGCTTGCTCCGCTGATACCCAAGCGCAAGGCCAGCGAAAACTGGTGGATTGCCTCTTACAGTGCCCTGCGCATTGGCGACAGCATGAGCGTGGGCACTGATGAAGCGCCGGAAAGCCCGCAAGCGCAAAAGCTCTTCGACGACGAACGCCTCGATCCGCAAGCACCACGCGAAGTAGTGGCCGGCGGCGCGGATATCCATCGATTCCCTCGCGGCCCGAACCCCGGCACCTTTCTCCATGGTTTGCTCGAATGGGCCGGTGACGAAGGTTTTACCGCCACGCCAAAAGCGGTGGAAGACGCCATTGCCCGTCGTTGCAATCGACGTGGCTGGGAAGGCTGGATAACCGCCCTGAGCGATTGGCTGCAGCATCTGCTTACCTCTCCGCTGCATATCGGTGGTGGGCAGGCTCCCGTGGTATTCGAGCAATTGACCCACTACCGCGTCGAGATGGAATTCTGGTTCGCCAGCCATAAGGTCGATGTGCTCAAGCTCGATGAACTGGTGCGCCAATACACCCACAACGGCGTGGCCCGGGTGGCTGCCGAGCCGGTGTTGCTCAATGGCATGTTCAAGGGCTTCATCGACCTGACGTTCGAACACGACGGCCGCTACTACGTCGCCGACTACAAATCCAACTGGCTGGGCGTCGATGACGCGGCCTATACCGAGCAGGCCATGGAGCAGTCGATTCTCGACAACCGTTACGACCTGCAATACGTGCTGTACCTGTTGGCCCTGCATCGCCAGCTCAAGGCGCGACTAGCCGATTACGATTACGACCGGCATGTCGGCGGTGCGTTGTACCTGTTCCTGCGTGGTACGCGCGCGCCCAGCCAAGGCGTGTATTTTGCCCGTCCACCAAAAGAGTTGATCGAACGTCTCGACCGGCTGTTCCAGGGCAAGCCAGAACCCAAGGCCGAACCCGCCTGGGAACAGGGAGTTTTGCTATGAGTCGCACCTTCGCTGATTTGCTGCCGACTTCGTTGACAGCCGAAAGCCTCGTGGATCTGGCGCCGTTGAGTCGCGCCGATGACTTGCTGCTACTGCTGACGCGCTGGGTTGAGCGCGGCTGGCTGCGAGCGCTGGATAAAGCCTTCGTCGCTTTTCTTCACGAGCTCGCTCCCTGCGATGATCCACTGGTGCTGCTGGCCGCGGCGTTGGCCAGCCATCAACTGGGCCACGGTCATGTGTGCCTGGATCTGTTCGAGACGCTCAAGGAACCGGACTTCGCCCTGTCGCTACCACCGGAAGGTGATGTGCAAAGTGGCGCAATGTTGTTGCCGTCGCAATTGCTTGAGGCGCTGGACGGTGCCCATTGGTGCAAGGTCCTGGCTTCCAGCAGCCTGGTCGCATTGGCGGTCGATGGTCGTGAGGCGGCGCAACATCGGCCATTGGTGTTGTCGGGCAAACGCCTGTACTTGCGTCGCTACTGGGCTTACGAACGGCGTATCGATACGTCGCTGCGTCAACGCCTGGTCGAACACGAAACCACACCGGATGATTTGCCCCAACGCCTCACCAGCTTGTTCGGCCCAGCCAGGCCCGGGGAAGTGATTGACTGGCAGAAGCTCGCTTGCGCCCTCGCCACCCGCAGCGCTTTCAGCATCGTTACCGGTGGCCCGGGGACCGGAAAGACGACGACGGTCGTGCGTTTGCTCGCGTTGCTCCAGGCGCCGGCGGTGGAGGCGGGCAAGCCGCTGCGCATCCGTCTCGCGGCACCCACCGGCAAGGCTGCAGCCCGACTGACGGAGTCCATCAGTCAGCAGGTCAGAACACTGGAAGTCGATGAAGCCGTACGCGTGAAGATCCCGTCAGATGTCACCACTGTGCACCGTCTGCTCGGCAGTCGCCCCGGTACTCGACACTTCCGTCACCACGCCGGTAATCGCTTGCCGCTGGATGTGCTGGTGGTGGACGAAGCCTCGATGATCGATCTGGAAATGATGGCCAACCTGCTCGATGCGTTGCCGGCTCATGCCCGTCTGGTGCTGCTCGGTGACAAGGATCAACTGGCATCGGTGGAGGCCGGCGCGGTGCTGGGCGACCTGTGCCGCGACGCCGAGGCCGGTTGGTACAGCCCGCAGACTCGCCGGTGGCTGCAAGCGGTCAGTGGTGAAAGCCTGGATGCCAGCGGTTTGCGGGAAGACACCCAGGGCACTCATCCGCTGGCCCAGCAAGTTGTGATGCTGCGTCATTCGCGTCGGTTCGGAGAGGGCAGCGGCATCGGCCAATTGGCTCGTTGGGTCAACCAGCAGCAACCCGAGGAAGCTCGCAAGTTGTTGGCAGCGCGAAGCCATGACGACGTGTTTTCCCTGCCCCTCAAGGGGGAGCAGGACCGGGCGCTGGAACGCTTGCTGCTTGAGGGGCATGGCGATGGACCGCAGGGTTATCGGCATTACCTGAGTCTGTTACGCAGCCTGCGGCCACCGCTCGACAGCACGCTTGATGATCCCTGCTGGACCGATTGGGCTCGCCAAGTCCTGCAAGCCTTCGACACCTTCCAGTTGTTGTGCGCCGTACGCAAAGGGCCGTGGGGCGTTGAAGGTTTGAATCAACGCGTGACCGCCGCGCTGCTAAAGGCCCGGCTGATCGACAGCGACCAGCAGTGGTACGAAGGTCGACCGGTGCTGATGACCCGCAATGACTATGGCCTGGGTTTGATGAATGGCGACATCGGCATTGCCCTCAAGCTGCCGGAACGCGAGGGGCCAGAGGTTGGGAAACAGGTACTGCGTGTGGCGTTCCCGCGTAATGATGGTCAGGGTGGCGTACGTTTTGTACTGCCGAGCCGGCTCAATGATGTGGAAACTGTGTACGCCATGACAGTGCATAAATCCCAGGGCTCGGAATTTGCCCACACCGCGTTGATTCTGCCGGATGCCCTGAACCCTGTGCTTACCAAGGAATTGATCTATACCGGGATTACCCGCGCCAAAAACTGGTTCACCCTGATCGAGCCGCGTACCGGCGTATTCGAAGAGGCGGTGAGGCGCAAGGTCAAACGCTTGAGCGGGTTGATGCTGGAACTGGATGAGGGTGTCGAATCAAGGGATTGAAAGGGACGGCGTCAGGCGCCGGAAACTGACTGAAGTGCCGTAGGACGCCGCCTCGCTGGCGTTTGAACGCTGTGCTATCGTTGCGGCATCATTTCGCTACGATCGAAGAGAATCCCTGCATGAAGGTCGCTGTCTGGACGACACAGCGCGTTACCGGGTGCAAACACGTGCTGTTCGCCGGCCTTCTCTGTTTGTTCACCGGCATCGTTTTCGCTCAGTCGCAAACGCCTGTGAGCATGGCCGATCAGCGCGCACAATCCGTCACTCAGGTGGTCCTCGGGATTCTCAGTTATGCCCGCTGGCCTGTTGAGCCAGCACAACTGCGCTTGTGCATTGTGGGCCCCACCGAATACACCGACGATCTGGTCAAAGGCACGACCCAGGCCACCGGTCGCCCCGTCACGGTGCGACGTCTGTTGGCCGACAACCCGTCGATTACCGGTGAGTGCGATGCGGTGTATATCGGCAAACTGACCAGTGATGAACGTAGCCGGCTATTCGCTTCGCTGGCAGGGCGTCCGGTGCTGAGCATCAGCGAACGCGACGACCCCTGTACCGTCGGCAGTCTGTTTTGCCTGCGGGTCAGCGATGAGCAAGTGTCCTTTGAAGTCAACCTGGATTCCGTCGCCCGAAGCGGCGTGCGTATTCACCCCAGTGTGCTGCAACTGTCCCGCCGCAAGCCGGCGGCGCCATGAGTCTTTTCAAGCCGGGTAACCGCCCAACCTTGCGCTCGGTCATCGGGCGCGGACATTTGATCGTCGCACTCGTGGCCGTGGCCATGGCCAGTATCTCGCTGACGTTGCTCGGCGTACTGGCCTTGCGGGTCTATGCCGACCACAACTTGCACCTGATTGCGCGCTCGATCAATTACACCGTGGAAGCGGCGGTGGTGTTCAACGACAAGTCTGCCGCTAGCGAAGCGCTGGCATTGATTGCGTCCACCGAAGAAGTGGCCGATGCCCAAGTGCTGGACGAGCAAGGCACGTTGCTGGCTCGCTGGGAGCGGCCGGAAACGGGCTTCTTCTCGGACCTCGAAATGCAGATTGCCAAGGCCTTTCTGGAAAAACCGATCAGCATGCCAATCGTCCATCAAGGTCAGGCAATTGGAAGCATCCAGCTCACCGGTCACGGGGGCAGCCTGTTGCGGTTTCTGCTCAGCGGTCTGCTCGGCATCGTTTTGTGTACCGCCGTCAGTGCCTGGGTGGCGCTCTATCTGGCGCGCCGACAACTTCGCGCAATCACGGGGCCATTGCGCAGCCTGGCGTTCGTGGCTCACGCCGCCCGCAGCGAGCGAGCCTTCGATCAGCGTGTGCCTCCCGCCGCCATCGCCGAACTCGACAACCTGGGCAATGACTTCAATGCCTTGCTCGATGAGCTTGAATCCTGGCAGACCCACCTGCGAAGCGAAAACGAAACCCTGGCCCACCAGGCCAGCCATGACAGCCTCACCGGGTTGCCGAATCGGGCGTTTTTCGAAGGACGGCTGATTCGAGCGCTGCGTAATGCCAACAAACTCAACGAGCAAGTGGCGGTGCTGTTTCTCGACAGTGATCGGTTCAAGGAGATCAATGATGGCTTCGGTCATGCCGCTGGCGATGCGGTGTTGGTGGCCGTGGCCAATCGGGTTCGAGCGCAACTGCGCGAAGGGGATCTGGTGGCACGCCTGGGCGGTGACGAATTTGCCGTCCTGCTGACGCCGCTGCACCGGATCGAGGATGCCGAGTGGATTGCCGACAAAATAATCACCAGCATGGAAGTACCGATCCCGTTGCCGGGCGATACCCAGGTGTTGACTTCACTCAGCATCGGCATCGCCGTGTACCCCGACCATGGGACCACACCCGGTGCTTTGCTTAACGCCGCCGACGCGGCCATGTACCAAGCCAAGCGTCTTTCCCGAGGCGCACAGCACACGGCAGGGTCGGAGCACTCTGTCGCCGATGTTCAAACCAGGAGCTAATTTTTGTGTTCTCACTGACCCGGCGTTCCCTGCGATTTTTCACCTTCACCTTATTGATGGCTTTGCTGACATTGAGCGGTTGCCAGACGGCGCCGCAAAAAGGCCTGACTCCGGCGCAGATCGCTGTGCTCAAGCAGCAAGGCTTCGAATTGACCGATGAGGGCTGGGCCTTTGGCTTGTCCGGCAAAGTGCTGTTTGGCAGTGACGACGACAGCCTCAACCCAGCCAGCACCGACATCGTCGAGCGTATCGGCAAGGCATTGCTGGGGGTTGAAATAGAACGAGTGCGGGTCGACGGTCACACCGACGCCTCGGGCAAAGAGTCTTACAACGAGCAGCTCTCGTTGCGCCGCGCAAAAAGCGTCGGCAAGGTGCTGACCGTTGTCGGGATGAAGGAACAAAACATCCTGCTGCGCGGCCTCGGCAGCAGTGAACCGGTTGCTTCCAACAACACACCGGCCGGCCGTACCGAGAACCGCCGGGTGTCGATCGTGGTGAGCGCCGACTAATCGGCGAACAGGGTCTCGCGACTTTCACCCATCAACAGACCCTGATTCCGCTCAGTCACCTCCCGGATGTAATCCCACAACAGGGTGATGCGCTTGAGCTTGCGCAGGTCCTCGCGGCAGTACATCCAGAACTGTCGGGTGATGTTGATTTCCTCCGGCAACACCGGCAGCAATCGCGGATCCTGGGCGGCCAGGAAGCACGGCAGAATCGCCAGCGACCGCCCTTGCTGCGCGGCCACGAATTGCGCAATCACACTGGTGCTGCGCAGGTTGGCACTGGCGCCGGGCAACACATTCGCCAGGTACAACAGCTCCGAGCTGAACGCCAGATCGTCGACGTAACTGATGAATGAATGTTTACCCAAGTCAGCCGGGCGGCGGATCGGTGGGTGCTTGTCCAGATAATCCTGCGTCGCGTAGAGCTGCAATTTGTAGTCGCAGAGTTTGCAGCACACGTATGGCCCATGCTCCGGGCGCTCCAGGGCGATGACGATGTCGGCCTCGCGCTTGGACAGGCTGATGAAGTGCGGCAGCGGCAGGATGTCCACGGAGATTGCCGGGTAGGCGTCGACGAAATGGCTCAGCTGTGGAGTGATGAAAAAGCTGCCAAAGCCTTCGGTGCAGCCCATGCGCACATGCCCGGACAACGCAACGCCAGACCCCGAAACCTGTTCACAGGCCATGTGCAGCGTGCTTTCGATCGACTCGGCATAACCGAGCAACCGCTGGCCTTCGGCAGTCAGGACAAAACCGCTGGTCCGGGATTTCTCGAACAGCAACGTGCCCAACGCCGCTTCCAGCGAGCTGATGCGCCGCGACACCGTGGTGTAGTCGACCGCCAGGCGCTTGGCTGCGGTGCTGGCCTTGCGGGTGCGGGCGACTTCAAGGAAAAACTTGAGGTCATCCCAGTTCAACGAGCCTAGAGACGTGATGTTTTTTTGCATGATGGACCGGCTTTTATGTGCGTTCTTATTAGAAGTTTGCACATCTATACTCCAAAAACAGTCCGAGAACCAACTCGCGACACACGTCTCGTTTCAAGGCGACAGTCTCGCCTTGGCTATACAGATAGCTCTCTAAATAAGAACAACTTCCCGGAGACCCAATATGAACGCTTCGCTCACGCCAAACGAAACCACTGTCCAAACGGTAAAGCTGTTGATCGACGGCGAGTGGGTCGAGTCCCAGACTACCGAGTGGCACGACATCGTCAACCCGGCGACCCAGCAAGTGCTGGCCAAGGTTCCGTTCGCCACCGCACAGGAAGTCGACGCTGCGATCAGTGCCGCCCATCGCGCCTTCCAGACCTGGAAGCTGACGCCGATCGGCGCGCGGATGCGCATCATGCTTAAGCTCCAGGCGTTGATTCGCGAACACTCCAAGCGCATTGCCGTGGTGCTCAGCAACGAGCAAGGCAAAACCATCGCCGACGCTGAAGGCGATATCTTCCGCGGCCTGGAAGTGGTCGAACACGCTTGCTCCATCGGCAGCCTGCAAATGGGCGAGTTCGCCGAGAACGTTGCGGGCGGCGTCGATACCTACACCCTGCGTCAGCCAATCGGCGTTTGCGCCGGCATCACGCCGTTCAACTTCCCGGCGATGATTCCGCTGTGGATGTTCCCGATGGCCATCGCCTGCGGCAACACCTTTGTGCTCAAGCCGTCCGAACAGGACCCGATGTCGACCATGCTGCTGGTGGAACTGGCGATCGAGGCCGGTGTTCCGGCGGGCGTGCTCAACGTCGTTCATGGCGGTAAAGACGTGGTGGATGCGCTCTGCACCCACAAGGACATCAAGGCTGTTTCCTTCGTCGGTTCGACCGCCGTCGGCACGCACGTCTACGACTTGGCCGGTAAGCACGGCAAGCGTGTGCAATCGATGATGGGCGCGAAGAATCACGCGGTTGTGCTGCCCGATGCCAACCGCGAGCAAGCGCTGAATGCGCTGGTCGGTGCCGGTTTCGGTGCGGCCGGGCAACGCTGCATGGCCACCTCCGTGGTGGTGCTGGTGGGCGCGGCCAAACAATGGCTGCCTGACCTGAAGGCGCTGGCGCAGAAACTCAAAGTGAATGCCGGCAGCGAGCCGGGCACTGACGTCGGTCCGGTGATTTCCAAAAAGGCCAAGGCGCGGATTCTGGATCTGATCGAGAGTGGCATCAAGGAAGGCGCCAAGCTGGAGCTGGACGGTCGCGATATCACGGTTCCTGGTTTCGAGAAGGGCAACTTTGTCGGCCCGACCCTGTTCTCCGGCGTCACCCCGCAGATGCAGATCTACACCCAGGAAATCTTCGGTCCGGTGCTGGTGGTGCTGGAAGTCGATACCCTCGATGAGGCCATCGCATTGGTCAACGCCAACCCGTTCGGCAACGGCACTGGCCTGTTCACCCAAAGCGGTGCGGCGGCGCGTAAGTTCCAGACTGAAATCGACGTCGGCCAGGTCGGCATCAACATCCCGATTCCGGTGCCGGTCCCGTTCTTCAGTTTCACCGGTTCGCGCGGGTCCAAACTCGGCGACCTCGGTCCGTATGGCAAGCAAGTGGTGCAGTTCTACACTCAGACCAAGACTGTCACCAGTCGCTGGTTCGATGACAACAGCGTCAACGACGGTGTGAACACCACCATTAACTTGCGTTAAGGAGCCGGTCATGAAAATCGCTTTTATCGGTCTCGGCAACATGGGCGCGCCGATGGCGCGCAACCTGATCAAGGCCGGCCATTCGTTGAACCTGGTCGACCTGAACAAAACCGTCCTGGCGGAGCTTGAGCAACTGGGCGGCAGCATCAGCGCTTCGGCGCGTGAAGCGGCTCAAGGCGCAGAACTGGTAATCACCATGCTGCCCGCCGCGGTGCATGTGCGCAGCGTGTGGCTGGGTGAAGACGGCGTGCTGGCGGGTATCGCCAAGGGCGTGCCGGCAGTCGATTGCAGCACCATCGATCCGCAGACGGCGCGTGATGTCGCCGCGGCGGCGGCCAAGCAAGGCGTGGCCATGGCGGATGCGCCGGTGTCGGGCGGTACCGGTGGTGCGGCAGCCGGGACCCTGACGTTTATGGTCGGCGCCACCCCTGAGCTGTTTGCCACCCTGCAACCCGTGCTGGCGCAAATGGGCCGCAACATCGTTCATTGCGGCGAAGTCGGCACCGGGCAAATCGCCAAGATCTGCAACAACCTGCTGCTGGCGATCTCGATGGTCGGAGTCAGCGAAGCGATGGCGCTTGGTGATGCGCTCGGCATCGACACCACGGTGCTGGCCGGGATCATCAACAGTTCCACAGGGCGTTGCTGGAGTTCGGAAATGTACAACCCGTGGCCGGGCATCGTCGAAACGGCGCCGGCCTCGCGCGGTTATACCGGCGGTTTCGGTGCCGAGTTGATGCTCAAGGATCTGGGGCTAGCTACTGAGGCAGCACGTCAGGCGCACCAACCGGTGATGCTCGGCGCGGTGGCCCAGCAGTTGTATCAGGCGATGAGCCAGCGTGGGGAAGGTGGCAAGGACTTCTCGGCGATCATCAACAGCTATCGCAAACCGCAATAAGGAGTTTTCCGGGATTGTGGCGAGGGGGCTTGCCCCCGTTGGAGTGCGTAGCGCTCCCCCGCATTCCCTCAGGCATACCGTGTAGGCAGGTTTTACGACGGCTTCGCCGCCGAACGGGGGTAAACCCCCTCACCACAAAAGCTGGCTCCCACAGGGGCAGCATTGTTCCTATCGACATTTACCGGGAGATCACGTCGGGTGATCTCCCGGTTTTTTTGCATCAGGCAAACACGAAATACTTGCGCACGGTTTCAACCACTTCCCACGTGCCTTTCATGCCCGGCTCGATGACGAAAATATCACCGGCGCGCAGATGGATCGGCTCTTTTCCTTCTGGGGTGATGATGCAGTACCCCTCGCGGAAATCGCAGTATTCCCACTTCACGTATTCCACATACCATTTGCCCGGCGTGCAGATCCAGGTGCCCATGATCTTGCTGCCGTCTTCGCTGGTGTAGGCGTTGAGGTTGACGGTGTGCGGGTCGCCTTCGAGTTTTTCCCATTTGCAGGCGTCGAGCACCGGCAGTGGATGGGTATCGCGAAGAACGGTAATAGGTGCGGTCATGTGGACTCCGGGGCAGTGGACTAGAGAACTGAAGTCGCACCCTATAGCGCCCGTCTGCCGCTCAGTTGTCTGTACTCGACATTGAGCTGTCCAGAAACGCGCATTGCGCTCAAAGATGAAAGCCCAAGGGTAAAGTCTGCCCCTCAGGGGAGAGTCAAGGCGTGCAGCAAGGCCTTCGCATAGCCGGGCAGCGTCTCAAAGTCCCGCGCACAGAGCAGGAGTTTGCGTTGAGCCCAAGGTTCTTGCAGGGCGAGACTTTTGAAAGATTGTTCGTCGCGCCAGCGCTCAACCGCCGCAAGCGGGACGATCGCCAACCCGGCCCCCCGAGCGACCATGCGCATCACGCCATCGAAACCGTCGGCGCGGATGCGGATTTGCATGCGTGACCCGGTGTGCAGCGCCTGTTCTTCCAGGTACACCGCCAACGCGCTGTTGGCGTTCAGGCCGACATAGTCGTGGTGCAAGGTGTCGCTGAAGCTCACGACACTTGCGGGTGCCAAGGGATGATCGCGGGGCATTATCAGCACCAGCGGATCGTCGCGAAACGGGCGGGTTTGCAGGTCATCGGTGTCTACGGCGTCGGAGACGATGCCCAGGTCTGCGGCACCTTGGCGCAAGGCGTGAGTGATGCGTGCACTGGGCAGTTCTTGCAGATCGATGTCGAGGTTGGGGTGGTCGCGAAGAAAATCCGCAAGCAACTCCGGCAGGTACTCGGTGATTGCCGTGGTGTTGCACAACAACCGCACCTGACCTTTGACGCCGTTGGCGTATTCCGCCAGATCCTGCTGCAGGCGTTCGGCTTGTTGCAGGAGGACACGGGCGTGTTGCGCCAGGGCCTTGCCGGCCGGGGTCGGGCTGACACCGCGGCGACCTCGCTGCAGAAATTCGATCCCCAACGATGCCTCCATTGCGCGGATGCGCGCACTCGCCGCCGCCAGGGACAGATGACTGCGAGCCGCGCCGGCGGTGATGTTGCCGCTGTCGAGGATGTTCAGGTAGAGGCGCAGATCGGTCAGGTTGAAGTGCATCGTCAGTCCCAAAGATCGTTCCCACGCTCCTGCGTGGGAATGCCTCACTGGACGCTCTGCGTCCGCTTTGGCATGCGACGCGAAGCGTCACGGGCTGCATTCCCACGCAGAGCGTGGGAACGATCATGCCTCTTGCTGAGCAAGAGGCTGCCTCAGTATATGGCAGATTTTCAAGCAGCCAATCCAGGCTCACGATAGCGCCATGAATACTCTCGCCGCGTTCTATCAAAACCTCGGTCTGGCCCTTTCCTTGATGGTCATTGCCACCTTTTTGCTGGCCGGCATGATCAAGGGTGTGATCGGCCTCGGTCTGCCGACCATCGCGATGGGTTTGCTCGGTCTGGCTATGGCGCCGTCGCAGGCTGCCGCGCTGCTGATCATCCCCGCAACGCTCACCAATGTCTGGCAACTGGCATTCGGCGGGCATCTGCGAGGGTTAATCAAACGCCTGTGGCCGATGCTGCTGGCGATCTTCATCGGCACCGGGGCCGGCACGTTGTGGATCGGCATGGCCAGTGGTCATTGGGTCGTGCGGGGATTGGGCGCTGCGCTGTTGCTCTACGCGTTGAGCGGGTTGTGTCTGCCGACCTTGCGTGTCGGCCGTCACACTGAGCGTTGGCTCGGTCCGCTTGGCGGTCTGTTGACGGGCGTCATCACCTCGGCCACCGGCGTCTTCGTGATTCCGGCCGTGCCTTATCTGCAAGCCTTGGGCTTGAACAAGGATGAACTGGTGCAGGCGCTGGGTCTGTCGTTCACCGTCTCGACCCTGGCCTTGGCCGGCGGATTGTTATGGCGCGGCGCACTGGGCGGTGGCGAGTTAAGTGCGTCGTTGCTGGCGCTGATCCCGGCGGTGCTCGGCATGTTGCTGGGGCAATGGCTGCGCCAGCGGATCAGCGCCGTGCTGTTCAAGCGTGTGTTCTTTATCGGCCTCGGCGTGCTCGGCGGCCACTTGCTGATCAGCGGGTAGCGGACGGCGGACTGAGCATGTCGATGGCGCGGATATCGAAATCCCGTTCCAGGTATTCATCACGCTGCTCAAGGAACTGCTTCATGTGCGGCAGGTTCGAGTGCACGTCCAAGTGAGCCTGGGACTGCCAGATCTCGTAGAAGATAAACAGCGTCGGGTCCTGTTTGTCGCGCAACATGTGGTACTCGATGCAACCGGGTTCGGCGCGGCTTGCTTGCACATAACCGCTGAAAAACGCTTCGAAGGCGTCGGATTTTTCCGGGCGGGTCTTGGCGTGCAGGATGAAACCTTGCATTTCACTCATCAGAAATTTCCTCAAGTTCAGAATCGACGCAAGTTTATGGCAACAATCGCCTGTCGATTCGTGCGTATTGGTCAAATGAATTTTGTGAATTCAGCGCTTATTCAGCGCGAGGCAGATCGCTACTCTGGCGCCATCGAATTCCAACCTTCCGAGACTTCCCATGAAAAAAGTCCTGTTGCTCAATGGCGGCAAAAAATTTGCCCACTCCGATGGCCGTTACAACGCCACCCTGCATGAAGCCGCGCTGAGCGTGCTGGATCGCGGCGGCGTCGACGTGAAAGCCACTTTCATCGACGAGGGGTACGACCTCGCCGAAGAAGTGGCCAAATTCCTTTGGGCCGACGTGATCATTTATCAGATGCCCGGCTGGTGGATGGGCGCGCCCTGGACCGTCAAGAAGTACATCGACGAAGTCTTCACCGAAGGCCATGGCAGCCTGTACGCCAGTGACGGTCGCACCCGTTCCGACGCGTCGCAAAAGTACGGCAGCGGTGGTCTGTTGCAGGGCAAGCAATACATGTTGTCCCTGACTTGGAACGCGCCGCAGCAAGCCTTCGACGATCCAACCGACTTCTTCGAAGCCAAGGGCGTGGACGCGGTGTACTTCCCGTTCCACAAGGCCAACACCTTCCTCGGCATGACCGGTTTGCCAACGTTCCTGTGCGTTGATGTGATGAAGCGCCCTAATATCGAAGCCGATGTGGCGCGCTATGAGCAGCATTTGACCGAGGTGTTCGGCCTGCCGGCGTAAGGTTCCTTTTGCCCCACATCCAGCTACTATCAAGCCAGTTTTGAATGAGGGGCATCCGTGAAAGCCAGATCCGATGAATTGCAGATTTTCGTCTGCGTGATTGAATGCGGGTCGATTTCCGCTGCGGCCGAACAGGTCGGGCAAACGCCTTCGGCGGTCAGCCGTACGCTGTCGCGGCTGGAGGCGAAACTCGATACCACGCTGATCAACCGCACCACGCGACGCATGGACCTGACCGAAGAGGGCAAGTATTTTTTCGAGCACGCCAAGCTGATTCTCGATCAGATGGACGAGCTTGAAGAGCGTCTGACCTCGCGTCAGCAAACCCCGTCCGGGCGCCTGCGGATCAATGCCGCGTCACCGTTCATGCTGCACGCCATCGTGCCGTACATCGACGAGTTCCGCCGGCTCTATCCGGACATCCAGCTGGAGCTCAACAGCAACGATCTGATCATCGACTTGCTCGAGCAAAGCACCGACATCGCCATCCGCATCGGCACGCTCGCCGATTCGACCCTGCACGCTCGATCGCTGGGCTGCAGTCCGCTGCACATCGTCGCCAGCCCGGCCTATCTTGAAAAACACGGTGTACCGGCTGAAGTGGCGGATTTGTCCGGGCATACGTTGCTGGGTTTTACCCACAACGAAGGCCTCAACCAATGGCCGCTGCGTTACGTGCACGGTGATCGTTGGCCGATTCAGGCGTCGATCAGCGCCTCCAGCGGCGAGACGATCAGGCACCTGGCGCTGGAAGGCCAAGGCATCGCTTGCCTGTCGCACTTCATGACGATTGATGACATCCGCGCCGGACGTTTGCAGGTGCTGCTGGCGGATTTCAACAGCGGCTATCGCCAGCCGATCAACGCGGTGTACTACCGCAACTCGCAACTTGCCCTACGGATTCAATGCTTCCTGGACTTCATCCAGGGCAAATTGGCGGCTTATGCGAATGCGGATTTCAAGGGCTGATTCGTGATCCCTGCGCAAGAGTGAATTGGGCGATGCCGTCTGTTTCCACTGGCATCGGTCCTCGATACTGGCTGCATCACTTATTAACGCTGGGAGTCTCTCCATGAACGTATTCGTAACCGGCGCAGCTGGTTTTATCGGTGGCTCCATCGCCACCGGCCTGGTCCAGGCTGGCCATATGGTGACTGGCCTGGTTCGCAGCACCGAACAAGCCAATGAACTGAGCGCTCTGGGTATCACCCCGGTGCTCGGCACGCTTGACGACAGCGCCCTACTGGCCGAACAGGCCCGCGCTGCCGATGCCGTGATCAACGCCGCCAGCAGCGACCATCGCGGCGCGGTAGAAGCGTTGCTCGATGCACTTCGCGGTTCCAACAAAGTGTTCCTGCACACCAGCGGTTCGAGCATTGTCGGCGATGCGTCGGGCGGTAAATCCAGCGACGTTATCTATTACGAAGATAATCTGCCCGAGCCGACTATCGACAAAGCTGCGCGCGTGGCCATCGACAACCTGATCCTTGCCGCAGCAAAGGACGGGGTGAACTCGGCAGTGATCTGCAACACCCTGATCTACGGCCACAGCCTGGGCGTGAATCGCGACAGCGTGCAGTTGCCGCGTTTGCTGAAACAGGCGCGTAAAAGTGGCGTGGTCCGGCATGTCGGTACCGGCCAGAACATCTGGTCCAACGTGCACATCGAAGACGTGGTTGCCCTGTACCTGCTGGTGCTGACCAACAACGTACCGGGCACTTTCTACTTCGTGGAAAGCGGTGAAGCGTCGTTCATCGACATGACCACTGCGATTGCCCAAGCGCTGAATCTGGGTGAGCCACAAGACTGGCCGCTGAAAGAGGCCGAAGCCGAGTGGGGGTATGAAATGGCCAACTATGGTTTGGGTTCCAACAGCCGGGTTCGTGGTAACAAGGCGCGCGAACTGCTGGGCTGGGTGCCGAAGCGGACTTCGGTGATTGAATGGATTCGTGACGAGATGGTGTGAGTTCGCTCTAGACCGCGTCATCGTTCATCGCGGGCAAGCCACGCTCCCACAGGTATTGTGTCGTTCATCAGTTTCGCGAACGACACAATACCTGTGGGAGCGTGGCTTGCCCGCGATTGCGTTTCTGACGACCCAATAACTGGCCGGGCCGCCCCCAATTCCGTAACATCCGCCCCCTCTTTTCCCGCCTGTATTTAGATCAGCCATGAAACCCAAACATCTGCGCGCCGATACCCTGGCCGGGCTCACTACGTCATTCGCTCTTCTGCCCGAATGCATCGCCTTCGCGCTGGTTGCGCACCTCAATCCATTGATGGGACTTTACGGCGCTTTCATCATTTGCACCCTGACCGCGCTTTTCGGTGGGCGGCCGGGCATGGTGTCCGGTGCCGCGGGGTCGATGGCCGTGGTGATCGTTGCGCTGGTGGTTCAGCACGGTGTGCAGTATTTGCTGGCGACCGTGTTGCTGGGCGGGTTGATCATGCTGGCGTTCGGGCTGCTGAAGCTGGGCAAGCTGGTGCGCATGGTGCCGTACCCGGTGATGCTCGGCTTCGTCAACGGCCTGGCGATCATCATTGCCCTGGCGCAGCTGGAACACTTCAAGAGCGGTGACGTCTGGCTCAGCGGCACACCGCTGTACCTGATGGCGGGGTTGGTTGCCGTGACGATGGCCATCGTCTACGTGCTGCCGCGCCTGACGCGCGCCGTGCCGCCGGCGCTGGTGGCGATTCTGGGTGTCGGGCTGGCGGTTTATCTGCTCGGCTTGCCGACCCGCACCTTGGGCGACATGGCGCACATTGCCGGCGGTTTGCCGACCTTTGCACTGCCAGACATTCCCTGGAGCCTGGACACCCTGCGCATCATCGTGCCTTACGCAATATTGATGGCGTTGGTCGGCTTGCTGGAAACCCTGCTGACCCTGAACCTCACCGACGAGATCACCGAGAGCCGTGGCTACCCGGATCGCGAATGTGTGGCGCTGGGCGCGGCCAACATGGTCTCCGGCGTGTTCGGCGGCATGGGCGGCTGCGCGATGATCGGGCAGACCGTGATCAACCTCAGCTCCGGTGGTCGCGGTCGGCTGTCCGGTGTGGTGGCCGGTGTGCTGATTCTGCTTTTCATATTGTTTTTGTCGCCGTTGATCGAGCGCATTCCGCTGGCCGCGTTGGTTGGGGTGATGTTCGTGGTTTCGCAGCAGACCTTCGCCTGGGCCTCGCTTCGGGTGTTGAACAAAGTGCCGCTGAATGACGTGCTGGTGATCATCGCGGTAACGGTCATAACGGTGTTCACCGACCTGGCCACTGCCGTGCTTTGCGGGATTATCATTGCGGCGCTCAACTTCGCCTGGCAGCAGGCCCGCGAGCTCTATGCCGACAGTCATCTTGAAGTCGACGGCAGCAAGCTCTACCACCTGCATGGCACGCTGTTCTTCGCCTCGACTACGCCTTTTCTCAACCAGTTCGACCCCGCCAACGACCCATCCGTAGTGACGATCGATTGTCGCCACCTGAGCTTCGTCGACTACTCGGCGATAGCTGCGCTAAAAACGCTGCGTGAACGCTACACCAAGGCCGGCAAGCACCTGCGCGTGCTGCACTTGTCCGAACGCTGCAAGAAGCTGCTCAAACGCGCCCGGGTCAGTCACGACTGAGGTCTCCAGCAAAATCCCTGTGGGAGCGAGCCGGCTCCGGGCGGCGTTCCGACGATGGCGGTGTATCAGTCACATCACTGTTGACTGACTCTCCCTCATCGCGAGCAGGCTCGCTCCCACAGGGAAATCGGGGTGTAAATTCGCCTATCTGATTTGCATATTTAGCGACCTCTCATACCTCTGCGCGACAACCCTTACCCCTCCACGAAAATTACTTTCACCTCGTTTGAATATCACGTCTCGAAATGTTTTATGAGTTTCACAACCCATTCGACGTGACCCTTTCGAGGAGTACCGCATGACACCGTCCTTCGGCTATTGGCTGCTGGTTTACGCCGCCATCGCCATCATCGCGCTGATCGTTCTGATCGCCCGCTACCGACTCAATCCGTTCATTGTCATCACCCTGGTGTCCATCGGCCTGGCGCTGCTGGCGGGGATGCCGCCGTCGGGCGTGGTGGGGGCGTATGAGGCGGGTGTCGGCAAGACGCTGGGCCATATTGCGCTGGTGGTCGCGCTGGGCACGATGCTCGGCAAAATGATGGCCGAGTCCGGCGGTGCCGAGCAGATGGCGCGAACGTTGATCGACCGCTTCGGTGAGAAAAATGCCCACTGGGCGATGGTCTGCATCGCTTTCCTTGTTGGACTGCCGCTGTTCTTCGAAGTCGGTTTTGTCCTGCTGGTGCCGATCGCATTTACCGTGGCGCGGCGCGTGGGCGTGTCGATTCTGATGGTCGGTTTGCCGATGGTCGCCGGGCTCTCGGTGGTCCACGCGCTGGTGCCGCCGCACCCGGCGGCGATGCTGGCGGTGCAGGCCTATCAGGCCTCGGTGGGGCAGACCTTGCTCTACGCGATTTTGATCGGGATACCGACCGCGATCATCGCCGGCCCCCTCTACGCCAAGTTCATCGTGCCGCGCATTCAACTGCCGGACGATAACCCGCTGGAGCGTCAGTTCCTCGAGCGTGAACCACGCGACGGCCTGCCGGGGTTCGGCATCACCATGGCGACCATTCTGCTGCCGGTGGTGCTGATGCTGATCGGCGGCTGGGCCAATCTGATTTCTACGCCGGGCAGTGGTTTCAATCAGTTTCTGTTGTTCATCGGCAATTCGGTGATCGCCTTGTTGCTGGCGACCTTGCTGAGCTTCTGGACTTTGGGCCTGGCCCAAGGCTTCAGCCGCGAATCGATCCTCAAATTCACCAACGAATGCCTGGCACCGACCGCCAGCATCACCTTGCTGGTGGGCGCGGGCGGTGGCTTGAACCGGATTCTGGTGGACGCTGGCGTCACCGACCAGATCGTCAGTCTGGCGCAGGTGTTCCAGCTGTCGCCGCTGTTGATGGGCTGGCTGTTTGCTGCGTTGATGCGCATCGCCACCGGTTCTGCCACGGTGGCCATGACCACTGCGTCGGGTATCGTTGCGCCGGTGGCCATTGGTCTGGGTTATCCCCATCCAGAGCTGTTGGTGCTGGCGACGGGCGCGGGGTCGGTTATCTTTTCCCACGTCAATGACGGCGGTTTCTGGTTGATCAAGGAATACTTCAACATGACCGTCGCCCAGACCTTCAAGACCTGGACGGTGCTCGAGACCATTATCTCGGTCGTCGCCTTCGGTCTGACCGTTGGCCTTTCTTACCTGCTTTAGCCGGAGCCGCCCGCCATGGACATCCTCTACCAGATCCGCGCCCGTCAGGATTCCTTCAGTGCGGGTGAAGGACGCATCGCTCGGCTGATGCTCGACGACGTAGGATTTGCCTCCGCCGCCAGCCTGGATGAACTGGCGCTGAAAGCGGAAGTCAGCACCGCCACGCTCTCGCGTTTTGCTCGCACCGTCGGCTGTCGCGACTTGCGCGATCTGCGTCTGCAACTGGCCCAGGCCAGCGGCGTCGGCAGTCGTTTTTTGGACCCGGCGGGCACGCCCGAGCAGTCGGCGTTTTATGGACAGATCGTTGGCGATATCGAGTCGACCTTGCGCCAGCATCTGTCGGCCTTCGATGAGTCGCGTTTCGCCGACGCGGTGAAATTGCTGGGCAAGGCGCGGATGATTCACGCCTTCGGCATGGGTGGTTGCTCGACTTTGTGCAGTGATGAATTGCAGGTGCGGCTGGTGCGATTCGGCTACCCGATTGCGGTGTGCCACGACCCGGTGATGATGCGCGTCACCGCCGCCAGCCTCGATGCCGAACGCGTCGTCATTGCCTGCTCGCTGACTGGCATCACCCCCGAACTGCTCGAGGCCGTCGAGCTGGCGCGCAGCTACGGCGCACGAATTCTCGCCATCACCCGGGCCGACTCGCCGCTGGCGCAATTGGCGGATGTGCTGCTGCCGCTGCAAGGTGTCGAAACCTCATTCATCTACAAACCCACGGCGGCGCGCTACGGCATGTTGCTGGCCATCGACGTGCTCGCCACCGAGCTGGCGCTGGCCAATCCTGAAGACAATCAAGAGCGTCTGCGGCGGATCAAACTCGCCCTCGACGATTACCGCGGCGGCGACGATCATTTGCCGCTGGGAGACTGACCTGATGTACGACACGCTGATCCGCAACGCCCTGATTATCGACGGCAGCAACGCGCCCGGTTATCCCGCCGACGTGGCGATCCTGAACGGCCGCATCGAGCGTATCGGCGACTTGCACGATGCCAGCGCCACCGAAGAAATCGACGCCACCGGTCGCGTGTTGGCGCCAGGTTTCATCGACGTTCACACCCACGACGACACCGTGGTAATCCGCCAGCCGCAGATGCTGCCCAAGCTCAGCCAGGGTGTGACCACCGTGATAGTCGGCAACTGCGGGATCAGTGCGTCACCGGTGAGTTTACGCGGCGATCCGCCCGACCCGATGAACCTGCTCGGCACCGCCGCGGCGTTCGTTTATCCGAGATTCAGCGACTACCGCGCAGCCGTCGAAGCGGCGAACACCACGCTGAACGTGGCTGCACTGGTCGGCCATACGGCGCTGCGCAGTAACCACCTCGACGACCTGTTCCGCACCGCCACGCCGGACGAAATCAGCGCGATGCGCGAGCAACTGCGCGACAGTCTTGAGGCCGGTGCGTTGGGCCTGTCCACGGGGCTTGCCTATGCCAACGCGTTCTCGGCTTCCACCGATGAAGTCATGCAACTGACTGAAGAGCTGACCGCTTTCGGCGCGGTCTACACCACCCATTTGCGCAGCGAATTCGAGCCGGTGCTGGAGGCCATGGATGAGGCGTTCCAGATCGGCCGTCATGCCAAAACACCGGTGATCATTTCCCATCTCAAATGTGCCGGCGCCGGTAACTGGGGGCGCAGTCCACAACTGCTAGCGTCCCTCGAACACGCGGCGAAAACCCACCCGGTAGGCTGTGACTGTTATCCCTACGCGGCGAGTTCATCGACGCTGGACCTCAAGCAAGTCACCGACGCTCATCGCATCACCATCACCTGGTCAACGCCGCACCCTGAAGTGGGTGGTCGTGACCTGATGGACATCGCCGCCGAGTGGGGCGTGCCGTTGCTTGACGCCGCTCGACGCCTGCAACCGGCCGGCGCGGTGTATTACGGAATGGACGAGGCGGACGTACGAAGAATCCTCGCGCATCCGCTGTCGATGGTCGGTTCTGACGGATTGCCGGAAGACCCGTTTCCGCATCCGCGCTTGTGGGGCGCATTCCCACGCGTGCTCGGACATTTCAGTCGCGACGTGGGGCTGTTTCCGCTGCACACCGCCGTGCACAAGATGACCGGGTTGTCGGCGGCCCGATTTGGCTTGAAGGAACGTGGCGAAATCCGTGAAGGACATTGGGCGGATCTGGTGTTGTTCAATCCTGCGACCATTCGCGATGTGGCGGATTTCAATGATCCGCAACGAGCGGCGGAAGGTATCGATGGGGTTTGGGTCAACGGTGCCTTGAGTTACAGCGAAGGCCAGGCAAACGGAAGGAGGGAAGGGCGGTTTCTGGCGAGGGACGGGGACTTGCGTGATGGTTTCCAGTAAACATTCCGAGTGCTGCGTCACAGTGATGGCACATTGAGACTAAAGAAAGCCATCACCAAGCCGAAGCGCTGACATCTCGCCCAGCTACACTGTGGGCCTTATCAGTCTGGGAGCAACGCCATGAGCTTCGGCAAAACCACCCCCATCCTGCGGATTTTCGATGAAATCAAGGCCGTGGAGTTCTACGTCGACTTCCTGGGATTCAAGATCGATTGGCAGCATCGTTTCGAGCCCAACTTTCCGTTGTACCTGCAAGTCTCCCGAGGCGAATGTGTGCTGCACCTCTCCGAACACCATGGCGACAGCACACCGGGCTCGGCGTTGCGGATCGAGACCGATGAGCTGGAGGCATTCCAGCAACAATTGCTGGCCAAGGAATACAAATTCGCACACCCACAGATCCAGGCGATGCCGTGGGGCAGCCAGGACATGACGATCAGCGATCCGTTCGGCAATCGGTTGGTGTTTACCAATGCGATTTGCGTGTAAGGCCGTTCGGCAGCTCTGCGAGTTTTGATGGAACAAGGTGTCCTGCAATCAATGATTTCATTGATTGCAGGAGGCATCATGGCCAGCATCACGATTCGAAAAACCTGGACGATCCGGTTTGTGCTGACCCATGCAGTCAGTGCGCGAGATTCAAATCCTTCTGAATGGGTTTGGCTGTTGGAATTGAACTGCATAGATGCTGGGACGCAACGCCGTGGCATCAAGCCTGGACCGATGATTCACGGGAACATGTGCGAAGTTGAGTAACGTGGAATTTGAAAAGGCCCAAATGTCACTGGACTGCTGTTGCGATGACATTTGATCCCAGACCCAACTGCTTACTCCGGCCGGGCTGTTGAGGTCATTTTGAATGTTCTGATGCAAAGGAGGCTGCATTGATGGCCGTACTCCAGTGTACAGAGGGGTGTGAGTGGCGACGTTGGCGAGTGAAATCGCATAGGCTGGGTCCTGGGGCATGGCAGGTGTGGTATTGAATGCCTGCAACTGTGGGTGGTTGTAGCGGCTTAGGGAAAGTCGATCCGGGATCGGGTAGGACACCCAGGGGTCGACGACGAGCGGATCCCGCGTGGGATCACCCAGCAGGGTGAAGGTATGTCCTGGTATTTGCGCTATATGGATAGGTGTCCCGTATCCGCGTAATGAAGAGGCCGCCAAACGCGAACTGACCGCTGCAAATTCATCGCACATACCTGCCCCGGCTGCCACGGCATGTTCTGCCCTGACTTGGGTTGATGGATATGCACCGATATTTGTTCGTAGTTGGTGGGTGAGTCCCCAAGAGTGTTCACGGCTATTAAGTATGTCCCCTATCTGGTTGCCAGCCCCCATGTAGAGCAGTCCTCGTGTGGTCCAGGTAAGGTCATAGGCCAACACGTAATTGTTTATATCTTGTGTATTCGTTATGAATCTCGAGTTGAACGTGTTGTGTGCGGTGACTATCTGGGTGCTCAGAGGTGCATCTGCCGTGGCGGCGGTACTGAATGGTGCGATTTCGTACTTCATCAGACCTAAATAATCCTGATGAGTGACAGGGTTGTTGCCGACGAATCGATACAGATTCAACCCATCCGTGGTTCCCGCCGGATCAGGGCTGATCCAGCGCTGCAACCACGGCGCGTAATAGCGATGCCCGTAGTAGTAGAGGCCACTGGCATCGCGTTCTTTGCCCGAGTAGCGAACGGTTCTGTATTTCGCCTCCAGCGTGTTGCGCGCGGCCCTCCACGCAGTACCGCCGAAGGGGTAGTAACCCTCCTCGCTTATCAGTCTGCCCTCGGCGTCCAGTTCCAGGGTCGTTGAGCCCAGGTGGTCGGTGAAGTTGTATCGCAAAGCGTCATTCGTGATCTGCGCAGGAGTGCCTTGGCTCCAATGAAGGCAGCGTACCGTGGAGCCTCCAGCCTGTAGGGTGATCACCTCAAGTTTTTCAGTGGCTCTTTCACGAAGCTCTAGTCCTGGTAAATAGCTCACGTCCTGGACATGGGTGATGGTGTGCACTTTTTTAGTCTGCTGTTTTCGGACACGCTGACCGTTGCCGTCGTAGAGATAGGTTTCTGCATCCGCGCCCTCACTGTCGCGTTCGACCAGTTCCACACGTTGTAATTGGTTGCGCGCGTTCCATTGCAGGGGTTGGCCTGTCTGCAACCATTGCAGGTTGCCGTTGGCATCGAAGCCCTTTGCAAAGTCGGCTGGAGCATCGCCTGTTTTCCATGGCAATGCGCGATTGCTGCCAGAGGCGATATGCATATTGCGGATGTAGTTGTTGCCTTCGCGGCGATGCTGCAGCTTGATCAGGTTTGCACGTTCATCGTAGGTGTAATGCTCAGTGAAGTTGAGCAGTCGGCTCCGGTCACCCTGCCTTGTCGACCAATCGGGAAGAGGGGCGCGAATGCTTGCTCCCTGCTCTTCACGGCCTGAAGCCTGGACCAGTTGATAAAGGCTGTCGTAGACATAAGTGTTGACCGGCTTTATGCGTTGGTTGGCGTTGTGTTGTACCGGTTTCGTGTGGTCCTCGACGCTCAACACATTGCCGACCGCGTCATAGGCATAGTGCAGTTTCTGGAGAATGCTTCCCCCCGTCCGTGAAATTGTCCGCCGGTTCGTGCGGCCGTTCGCAGGCGTATAAGTCGCTTCACTTAAGATCTTGCTTCCCAGGGTTTGCGATTCGATCTGACCCTGCGCGTTGTATTTGACTTGATCGAGAATCACCGTTTGTTGGGTGGCACTCGCGAGTTGCAGGGTGACTTTCCTGAGTTGGCCAGCGACATCGAACCAGAAGCGCTGCGTATGCCCTTTGGCATCTGTTTGTTCGAGGGTTTCACCAGTGGGTGCGTACTGCCAGGAGGTGGTGTAGGTCTGGTCTTCGAGCAACTTATCGCGATCATCGACTGCTTGCGGCCAGTTCGCAGGCTGTTGCTCCTTCAGGAAATGTCGCGTTTCGCTGAGCAGTTGTCCTGCCTGGTCATACTTGGACAACAGTCGTTTTCCCGCCGGATCATCATGGCGAATCAAGCGTCCGCACTGGTTGTTTTGCGTATGGGCACTTGAGTTATCGGCATAGGTAAAGCGCTCGATGGCCTGGAGGACTCCTCCTTTGGACTGTTCGCTGATGACCAGCGGGCGTAGCTGATCGTCATAGTCCGTTTGCCAATGGCTGCCGCGAGAATCCCAGCTTTTCAGGGTTTGACCGGCCTCGCCACAGAAGGCCAGGCGCCAGCCTGCGTCAATGCTGGAGTTCAATAGCAGGGCGCCCGACAGGCTGCGGACCTGCTTCAAATCAGCGGTCTGTGCATTATTGGTGTGCAAGCGCTGCTCAAGCACCTGGCCGTTGATGTCATGCAGGTGGCGGGTAATGCGGGCTTGAGGCTGTGTTATGGATTGATTACGCAAGTAGGTGACTTCGCGGACTTGAAGTCCACGACTGTCGACGACGTTCAAGGTTGGAGTGTGACTGTGAATATGGGAGCTCATTGAGCACCTCCCTGAGTCGTAGTGTCGGGTTGGGTGTCGTTTTCATCCTCGATCGTTGAGTACCAGGGGTGATAGGTGTGCCGACGCTCATCGCCGTTGGCATTGACGACACGAAGGAGTCGACCCAGTGGGTCGTGGAATTGCTGATCACAAAGTCCTGACTTGCGCAGGGATTCATCATTGACGTAGCGATGCCTGGCACTGAAATAGGGGCGGTAGGTACGAATGACCAAGCCTTTGTTGTCGTACTCGACACGCTCACTGACACGCCATCGAAAGCTGACATCACGCTCCTGCAGTGTGTCGTTTTCAAGTTTCAATGTGCCGTCTTCATTGATGTCCAGGGCTTTTCCTGGGTCGACGCGTTGTTTTTTTTGCAGTTGTCGACCAAAGCCATCCCAGCAAGCGATGGTGATGCGTACCTGTTTTTCGCTGTCGGAGGAGAACCGGTCCGCTTGCATCGTGACGCAGTGAACCGGTTCGCGTTGTACGCCGTCTATTCGCGTCTGAAGAGTTTGCTCGTAAAGCGTCTTGATGTTGAGGCCGGTCAGGCGAGCACGGGTACTTGCGCGGATGTGCCCAGTCGGTAGCAGATCATTGTTATCCACTGCTTTTTTGCGCCAGGCCAACTCTTCGCCTGTAACGGCGGGAATACGCCCCATCCAGCTGAGCGAGTCATAGAAAAAGGCACTCGCGATATTCTGGAGTGCCTTGCCCGGATCATCGATGGCGGTGTCGGGGCGATCATCGGTAGGGCGGCTATAGGTGGCCATCGGTTTGAATCCGACATTTTCACTTACGCCATTTTTGTACCAGGTGAGGGCGTGTACCTGTCCCAACTCACTGTATTGCGCTTCCTGGAAATTCCCGTTGGGGTCGCTGATCTGTTTTGGCTGAAGTGTTCGATAGCCAATCTTTGTCGCGCGGGTGGTGCATTGGTCGGGCAGTTCGACAGTGGCGATCAGGCAGGAATAGGGGTCATGGGTGATGGTCGTCGGGCCATGCTGTTGGCTTTGCCTGAAGGTCTGTGCCCTGTAAAAGCCGGCCAGTTTGTAATACGTGGAAAAGCTGCGACGTACAGACCAGAGTGGATTGTTTTTGTCCCAGTCTTCGTCAGGCGGTAAAGCAATGGGCATTTTTCGGTAGCCATTGTCCTGGAGAAGTTTGGTGACATCAAAAGACGTATCCTCCGATTTGTGTTCGTCGTAGACGCTCAACGCCAGCTTATTGAATTCGGCGGTTTCCTGGTGATCAATCAACCCTTCGACGCTCGCCTGACCGTCATCGAAGGTGCCGCTTGCATCGGGTTTGCGGTAACGCTGTACAGACAAACCGGTCAGGGTCCGCCTGTCTTCCCAGGTCTTTGAAGTGCTCCGCTCTAGCAGGTTTTCATAATGGATATCCTGGGGGGATAGCCCTGCGGCCAAGGGCGATTTAGGCAACCTCAAAGCATTGGTGCGTTGTAGGTAACGCAGGCCAAGGCGTAGGGCCTGTGCTGTAGCTATGTGAATGAACTGAGCCTTGGTTTCGCTCAGGTAGTAATACTGCTGATCCTCGTCATGGGCATCGCGCCACCATTTTTGCAGCCAGGTATCCGTGAAAGGAGGGGCGTCGGCAGGTGTTTTTCTCCGCGCATAGCTGATCTCCAGACTGTGGGTGAGGTGGCCGTAGGCGTCCCATTCAAGATTGATCGTGTGAGTACAGCGAGGATCATCAGAGATGCGCTCATACTGGTAGCTTATGGATTCCACAACCAACGGTTGCATGATCGAGTAAGGGCTGTATTTACCCAGGCCCTGGCGTTCAACGACCCGATATCGATGTTGTTGCACTGAATAGGGCTGCCTCTCTTTTTCTGTGCCCTTGTCCAGGCCGAAAATCTCTACCCTCAGAGTCCGGCCGCCAAGCGCTCGAGCGAGCTCGCGCTGCCGGGCATGGGCGTTGGCGAGGGCTGCTTCGGGCGTTGGCGCGGGTGGTCCCCAATGTTCGCCCCAAACCTGGATAGTTGCCTGAAGGCCAATGGCGTCCTTGTCGTTGCGGTCGTAATCACGATTGAGTGGGTCGATAGCTTGGCCCGTATGGAACCAGGTTTTGGTCAGCATCGGTGCGCTATGGGGGCTGGTTTGTGCCCCCTTGCCATGGGTTGGACTGTCGGTTTGCAAGAGCAGACCGAACCCGCGAAATTCTCGTTCGATGCTGTCGTAGAAGCCACGACGATATTTGAATTTCTGGGTCAGACGATTGCCGGTAATTTCGTCGTGCTGGCTCTGCTGTTTGACCAAAAACAGAGGAAATGGAAGGTGGGAGATTGCTGGTTTGTTGTTTTTGAGCAGCTGTTTTTTTTCATCCAGCCATTCCTGGGCAGAGCTTCGATAGCTGACGCTGCAGGCAGCCCCCATATTGTTATTGCTGGTTTCGAGCAAGTAGGGCTTGGTCTCCACGAAGTCATAGCGCCAATGCCGGGTTGCGTCCCCCGGCACACTGAATATCAGACTCGAACAGCCGAGCCCCAGCAGATCTACGGCGCTGACCTTGCAGAACCGGTCATGGCGCAGTCCTTGGGGCCAGGGCAGTTCGACCGCGGGGGCCAGGCCATTGCCGCCGCGGTTCATGAAAATTTTTGCGCAATCGGGTTGCAGATAAATAAGGTCAGCAGCCCCTGAGCCGTCCAGGTCGGCCAGCAGGATGCGTGACGCATCGAACTGTTCGTATGCAAAGTCCAGGGAGGCGATTACTCGGCCCTTTGCGAAGCGTCCGCGGCCCAGGTTAGGCCAGCATTTCACTTCGTTGTGGCGAACACGGATCAGGTGCTGTTGGCCACTGCCCAGAAGATCGCTGAAGGCCACCAGTTCACTGGGTGAGTTACCGGGCTGAGGCAGGTCATCTTCATCGGCGTGACGTGAAACCTGCGTTGCCGGGGCGAAGCCGGTTATTTTCTGGTTGGCGTACAGGCGCACACTGCGCGGTCCGATCATGATCAGATCGTTGCGCCCACTCCCCATCAGACTGGCTAACTGCCCTTCAGGATGGAAGAACTCGGTGGGAACAGCGGCAAGCGGGGTGTAGTTCGACCATTCATCGTTCGAATTCAGCGTAAAGAAACCGCTGAACTCGGGGTGCGCCACGATCCAGTCCGGACGACTGTCATCGTTGAGATCACTGAAATACTGTCGAGGAGACTTTCGCCTGTCCGCCAGCGGTATTCGGGGCAGTTCGCTCCATGCCGCGTACACGATGTGATCCCCGCCTCTGTCGTCCCGCAAGGGCTGGCTATAGCGCCAGCTTTGATCGGTTCGATGAAGAATGCCTGGCAACCCTTCTCCCTTCAGATCGACGAACTGAAACTGGTCCTGGTGGTTGAGTCTGGCCAGTGCCTCGAAAGGTTTGTAGTGTCGAGCCTCGGGCTTGAGCGTGAAACCGGAGTAGCCAAACTCAAGAGGCGGTTGGTATCGATCGGTGTGTGTTTCGCCAAAGGTTTGGGGCAACGCCGCACTCAGACAGCTGTAGGAAAGCGCGCAAGTCTGATACTGGAGCAAGAGGCGGCGAATCAGTACTGGCTTGTCGCCCATTGATGGTTCATTCGGGAAGTAATGAAACATCAGAACCTGTTGGCACAAGCGTTGAGTACGCAACTCAAAACCGTAGGCGAAGTCCGAGAATGGATCACTGCGTACAGCGTACGGTTGCGTCCCTTTGTACCCGGGTGTGTCTTCCAGACGAACGCTGCGTTCGCCGTAGTCGAAACACAGCTCGAAATGCCATTTTTTATCCTTGAGGCCATCGACTTTGCACAAGTACAACTGCGAGTCAGCCGTGAAGTTGCCATAGCAAACGCGACTCAGGTAACGCTGGGCACGGTTATCGGCCGGGCCCCGAGCAGTCACCTCATCAGCGGTGTACTCATAAACAATATGCTCGCCATGAGCATTCATGCTTTCTTCGAGCAACCATTCACCTACCCGCGAGGGGGCGTTGGAGTCTGCGCGGCGCGCTGCCGCTGTTTTTCCGAACAGATGTTGACTGCCGTCAGCGCGGTAGATCAGCCAGAAGCCCGGTTGGTCGGTCGCACTGAACCAATGTTCGATCCGGTCGAAAGCCGCTTCGACTCGAGGGTAGTAGCGAACGACAGTGTATTGCTCCAGTGTCTTGCCATTGCTGCTCAGCGCGTATTTGGAAATGAACGCACCGGTCGTCTTGTCCCGCTCCGGCATCCATACCTCGCCGTCGGGCCCGACGAACAGATCGTCATCGGTGTAGGCCGGGACGCCCAGTCGGGTACGTCGTGCAATTGTGCCCAGGGAAAGAGCCCAACCGAGGCCGAACATACCGTTGCCTTGCGCGTTGCTGTAACGCAGGGTCAAGGCCGGGGCAAATCCGCGACCCGGGGTAACAGGCAAGGGAATTTCAAAGGACGCCGTGCCTCTTGTACCAACCGAACCGAGGTTGTTGCCGATGCTTTGAATGGCGCCGCCACCCTTGGGCAGCGCCGGAGGCGCGATAGGGACGGAGCTCTGTTCGTTCATTGCTCACCCCCATCCACCCTGGCGGTGTATTTCACATGCACGATGATATCGGTAAGTGATTCGAGCATGGCTTTCTGTGAAACATGATTGGGGAAGGACAACTTCCATTTTGAAATCGCGCCGGTGTATTCGAAGGGCAGGTAGCGTTCGTCCTGAAAGTTCAGCGTGAGAAGGCCGCTGTCGTCGATGCCTGTCGAGAGGGCGACCTGCTGGTTGGCGCGTTGGCCTTTTATGGACTTTTTCTCGGCACCGGGCATGACGACTTCACTGGAGGTCTGGGTCAGGAGGGCGCGAATGTCCTCATAAGGGCCCAGAGTCGTCGGCAGGGAGATACTGATGCTCTTGATCCGACGCAGGCAGTGCCCTGGGTAGTCATCGTCAAACAGGGACTGGGTCAGTTCGAATTGACAGGAGCCGTTTTTGATAAGGTCATCTTTGACCCCGTCCTTTGTGACACCATCCTCCCAGACCTTATGGATTGCCCCCGTCTTCGCATCCTTCTCTTTTAGTTGGCGTAACGACACGGTCTTGCGAATTTCCAGCTCGCGCTCGTTGCCCAAAAGGTAGGCGGTCTTCATCTTCACCAAGCCGAGCTTCATCGGCTCCCCGGGACCAAGTCCGCGATAAGTGGTGTTCCAGGTCTTGGGTTGAAAGAACGATTGTGTTGTGGTGTCGGCCATCTCATAGCACCAACATTGTTCGGTGAATTGGCACAGCGACAAAGCGGAGTCATAGGCCTGGTAGTAGAAAATGGACATCTGGCCGGTGAACCATTGGTAAAGCTGTGCGTTGGTAAAGCGCTTGGTGAGGAAGGTATAGGTGGACCTGGCTTGCATGAGTGTCGTTTGTGTTTGTCGCAACTGCAGAGCGGAGGCGATTTCTCGTTCGGCTTCAAGCGCCAGCTGCGCATCGAGTTGCGCGATTTCAAGCCTTGCCTGATCGCGTGCGAGAGTCCACTCCTGATGGCGCCGACGATATTGCGCTGCACGCTCGAGCGCCTCACCTGTGCCATGCGCTGCTGCCGCCAGGCCTTGAGCTCCAGCCATGACCGCAAGAGGAATCCCCTCCACGCGATGTCCACCGTCCGCCATGCCAAAAATGTTGGGGACCACCTTCAAGCCCTGGCCAATCACCTGGGCCGCGTAGGCGGAGGCCTCTGCGATACGTCCCGCCAGGTGCGATGCGGCGGCGGCGGCTTCTTCCGGGTTGATCACCTCATCCACCCGCTCACTGTAATAACGTTCTCGCTCCTGCACGATCGTTTTACTGGCGAGCAAGGCTTCCTTGTTTTTTTGATCGACTTTCAACGCCTGGGTTTGCAGGTCTACGGCAATGTTCGCCATATCCCAGATGTGTTGCTGCTGTGTTTCCTGATAGAAGGCCTGCTCGGCGCGTTCGATGAATGACAACAGCGTGCTACCGAACTGAATCACTGTCTCCACTGCGCTCATGGCCTGGGCATGCATGACGCTGAACCGGTAAGGCGGGATAGTCGAACCCAGGCGTTGATAGATTTCCGGCTCTGCGGCCCGTTGCGGGTTGGCGCCGAGCTGTCCGGCTGGTATCGCTGGAGCGGTGAACAGTGGAAGCCTCAATGGCTTGCCGACGATGTCGAGGTTGTGCCTGAGGTTATGCAGGCGACTCTCGAGTTTTTCCCAGCGCGCGATCAACACAGGGTTGAACGGTAAACGCAAATGGGGGGTGTCTATCGCATGCACCGAAGGAGGGGGGGCATAAGGTCGAACACAAATTTCGGGCACCGGATTGTCGGAGTCGCTTGAGTTGATGTGTTTTTTTTCAGTGCCCTGTTTGTATTCAAACGTTCGCAATTCCTCGTTTTTAGCGGCAATGAAGGCGCCGAGGGTAGTGGGGGTCCAGTCGTCAGTTTGTTTGAGGTCCGGGCGCGGGCCCAGCAGATCCTGGGCGCGGATGTACCAAAGCTTGGCTTGCGCCAGCTCATCGGGGGCCAATGAGCGATAAGCCATGTCGCCGCGATTGATCAAAATATCGATATAGAGCATGTACAAGGCTTTGCGAAAGTGCACCGGATGGCTCAGGGCTATTTGATGCGGGTCTTGTGGGCCTTGAATGGCATAGGTGGATTGGCCAGGCTGTGAAGTGGGAATGGTCAACGGCACGGTATTCCAATAGTTTGGATGACCACCCTTGACATCCTTACGACTGGGGTTGAACAGGTAATGCAACCAGCGCTCGGCTTCGCTGTATTGGGATGACTGGTTGAAACGGTGGGCGACCAGCCATGGCAAGTACAGGAACAACTCGACAAAGTAGCGCCCATAGGCGCCGTAGAAATCCATCTTTTCCTCGCGCTTGCCTTGTTCCATCGCAGGTTCCTGCAAGTGCTGGGAGTCCCAGCTCAGCAACTCGTCCATACTCGTTTCGGCACGATGAATCAAATGCTTGGCGAAGGTGATGTTCAACCGAACAGGGGCGCGAACCTTGGTTTCCTGATAGTTGCTGTGCTTGATATCCGAGTCGGAAAAATCAATGAATTCTGCAGTTCCTAACGTAGTGTGTTTGCTGGATTTGATACGGGGTGGCTTCAGATCGAAGTTGGAAGTCGAGTGCCTGAATTGGAGATTTACATTGCGCTCGGTCTCGGCTTTGACAGGCAGAAATACCGTCACCCATTTTCCGAATTCTGTTTTGAGGCGATCGAGTAGATTTTCAGCATCCTCTTGTTTGGGTGGGTTTTCTGGCACGTTCTTGGGGGAGAATGTTGCATTGGATTCAGAATCTTTATCAATATGCGCGGCCATCCAGAACGGGGCTTTCAGGTTGTGCTCTGTGTTCTCTGTTTTGCCCGTTTCGTTATTGCCAACGTAGAGGACAACGAGTAGTGACTCTGTAGAGTGTGTCCCATCATGGACGGCAACTGTATGTGTAATGCCCTTGAGCTCGGTCAGTGTCTTGGCGTGAAACATTTCGTTCCCGCCGTAGCCCTGTAGACAGGTTTGAGGCGTACTCCAGCTTTCATCGTAATTTTTGTAGCACATGTTCAAACGAAACAGCGGATTGGTGGGCGCCCGACTGTTGGTTTGAACGCCGCTCACAGAGTTTTTGTCCTGAAAAATACACTCAGCCCAGATTACATACAGACGATTGTTGAACATGACCGGACGAATAGTGTGCTCGATGGCGCTTTCGGAGATCGGCAGGTTGATGCGTTTCCAGTCTGACCAGGCCTGTGGCTCTGGCGTATCGTATTTGCTGTCGGAATTAGCTTTAGGATCAGTTGTAGAAGCGGAAGTCGTGGGGGGACTCTCGGGGCGCATGGACATGTCCAGCGAGCGCCAATAGTAAGTATTGGCGGCGCGGGATTTGGCAATGAAGTAATAGGTGCTGTTGGCGAAGTCGATTCCGTCGATATAACCATTGAGCGTCTTCAAATTGGAAATTTCTTCGAATTTCGTCAGATAACTCACTACTGCTGTTTGAACGGACCGGGATGTCAGTTGGTTCTGGTTGAGGTCATTTTCCAGTTGCTGAAAACTCTCGGTCTTGGCTGTGCGAAGGGTCGGGTCAAGGTAGATCGCCGGAAAATAGTGCAGCTGCTGACTGGACGCCCATGTCGAATAGTGGTGCATCACCGTACGCCAGGTTTCGAGCTGATCCGGCGCAATGATCGCCGTGTTATACCCAGGCTCCATATTGGCCAGAATGCTGTTGATGTATTGCTGCAGGCTTGCAATGGCACAGTCCACCTGGCTGGTGGGCACGTCCTGGCTAACCAGCACATCAAGTAACCAGTAGTGATAGAGGTCATTGGCAGTGTTGAGGTGCGTTGCGATATTCAACGTCTTCAAATCTTCATTGTTGGGCACTATTTCATGCAGGTAGAGCGCGAGTTGGGCATCACGCAAGCTTTCGTTGAGTTGCTTTTCAATCGTGGCAGACATGTTCACTCCTTGAGCATGTAGTGGGATCAACGACTAGTAGCCATGACGGCTTCACCGATTTTTTTCCAGTCGTCTGTTGTGCTGTTGTTGTTCAGGGCTGTGGCGTCAAGCAGTGAACCCGTTGTCAGGCCTGTGGCTTTACAGGTTGTGTAGCAACGCATGACCCAATCCAGGTCTTTCACGGTTCGGGCTTGCTGATGTGTCAGTGTTGCTGTCAGCACGGTAACTTGCTCGGTTGTCCAGTTCAGCAAGCCGGCCAGCAAGCTGTTTTTTTCGGCTGTGGTGGCTTCCGAGTTGGCGAATTTCAAATAGCTCAGAACATTCTCTTCAGGGTATTGATGGGTGGTCATCCCATGATTGAAACGATCCAGAAGATACAAACTGCTCAATGTAAGCGTCAGTTTCTGCGTCGTGTCCGACGGCTCCAACCAGTCGGGGTGTTCCAGGAACAAGTGCAGGGCGCTTCTGCTCAGGTGCAACTGAACGGCAGCCTCGGCATGGCGCAGTACCTTGGGCAGCGTTTTGGAAAGTTTTGTTAAGTATGATTCGTTATTCGCATCGTCTTGCGTCGCGATCAGGATCTCGTAGGCCGATGTATTGGCCCATACCAGCACACCCTTTGCACTGTTCATGGGAAGTTGACAGGTTTCCTGTAAAAGCTGTTCGACCAGGTGCAATTGTCGGTCATGGGCAAGTAGCAGCAGGTCTTTAAGCTTCTTCTGGCAGTCGTCTTTGAGCCTGGCGTTTTCGGCAGCGTCGATGTTCAGTACCAGTGGCGCTATGACGCTCTGCAGCACATCAACCAGCTTTTTCGGTACATCGTCTGTGATGGTGGGTGCGAAGTTCTTCACCAGGCCGTTGGCGTCAAGCAACGTGCTGGCCATTAGAGACCACCACGTTGAATCTTCTGGTAGCTTTGGTAGCGACAGCGCATTTATCTCCGCAGTAGTTATCTTGTGCTGGTCAGAATCTTTCTTCAGTTTGGTGAGGTGCTGCTGCATGTTCTGCAATGCATGATCATTGCTGTTCGTGGTGCTCAGGAGGAGGTGTTTCAGCTTGGGGATGGTGTAGACGGATTCACTGAGCCAATTTGTGATCCAGTCCAATTGCATCAGTACATCAAGCATATTGGAGGGATCAGGCCTCAGGGGCTCAGTCTGTTGCAGCTGGGTGTTGAAGAGCGGAAGTACTATATCGCTGCCACTGAGCTCAGTCCTTGTAAGGGTCACCCAAGAAGCATCTCGCTTGATAAGTTCATCGAAATTACCGTGGATCACCTTGATTCCACACCCCGCCAGAGAGACCACGCTATTCGGGGCGGCAGTAACAATGCCGTTGATACTGATCGTGGCAACTTTATTCGAGCCGGGAAGGATGGGAAACAAGACTGAAAACGCATTGACGGTATCTGTGTTGGCGAACCATGAAGTACTTGTTTTCAGTGTTGAGCCTGGCAGGAGCGTGGGGAGGTAGTCATGATAGAACTGCCCAGGCAAGTGAAAGCGTGCGACCACTTCAACACTCATATTGCCTTCGCGGGCAGTCACTTTTAGTGTGCGAATGTTATCGATTGGATTCGTCAGGCAACTCGTCACGCTTTCACCTCCCAACAAGGTAGCCAGCGTTGTGCAGTCGGCGATCGAGATACCGAACATTCGAGCGATCCGCGCTTGTCTGTAGATTGAGGACAAGGTGTCCAAGGCAACCTTGAGAGAGCCAAGGTGTTTCTGCGTGTTCTTTACGACCTTCAATAGTGAGTCCTCGGCCAAGGGCAGACCAAGGCTGGCACTCAAGTGTTGGAGGACCGTGTGCGATGCCTTATCAGTATCATCGGTCGAGAATGACCGACCATCGAGTGCAAGATGTTTTTCAAAAAGACGGGTTTGATTGAATACTCTGTCGAACAAGGAAACTTGATCGCCGATAGCATAGGGGGATAGCTGATAAAGTACAGCCGCGAACTCGTCGGCGTTAATAGAGTATCGACGCTTTAAATGGCGATAGACCCCTAGGGTACGCAGGGTATGAGTGTCGAGATGCATATCGTGATTAATGGGCGTCGACGAGTTGAACGCGCTGATGATCAGGGTATCCAGTTCGACGAAAGAAATATCCAGCCAGCGTTGCAGGCGGATCATTCGTTGCATGCGTTGGAGTCGCTCATATGACGTAGCGGTAATCTCCTTGGCGACGACTTTCATGTTGTCAATGATGTTGCTGAAGGAAGGACCGTGGACGTAACGAGCTCCATACAGTCCGTCAAGTGCAATGGGCGTTGGATAATTGCTGGAGAGGCGGGGGGAGTTTTTGCCTTGCGCAAGCAGTGCTTCAAGTTGCTCTGCGTTCAACCCGGTGTGCTTCAGAAAGGTGTCAAGATCCTTCAGGCTGTTTTTTTTTGCAGTGCCATAGATTTTTTTCCAATAGTTATCCGAGGGGGTGGCTATCAGGTCTTCGATCAACAAATCCTGCTGTTTTGGACTTAGTCCAGACATCAGCTGTTGTGCGACACTCGGGGTGGAGTTCCTTATCTGGCCATACTTAAAGTTGACTGTCTGTGTGAGCGGAAGGTGTGTTGTGATGCGGTAGTTCAGTTCGCCCAGCGACGGTTTTTCCCCACTGAGTCCTAACAGGCATTGATGATGGGAAATTTCATAGGGCAGAGCGAAGGGGTAACTTCGTAACGCCAGTAGCTCATACGTGGATTTTTCTTTATCGGGGCCGTACTTCATCGCCTCCTTAATGTTTTTTTCCAAGAGGTCGTTGACTATTTTGAGCATCGGCTGTGGGGTGAAAGTGTTGTGCTGGTCAATTACTAACTCCGCGAGTTCCGGCCGTCGCGTTTTCAAACGTATCCGGTTGTCGGTTGGAGTTTTAGCTTTTGTTTTTTTATCTGTTTCTGTTTCTGTTTCTGTTTCTGTTTCTGTTTTAGTTTTAGTTTCTGTTTCTGTTTCTGTTTTTTCTTCTTTTTCTGTTTTAACCGCAATTTCAGTTTTTGATTGCGAGGCACTCATTTCCAGTTGTTCGGCAAATAAATAGAGCGCTCTAAGATAAGCGACAGGCGAGTCGATGGATGCGATCGAATCGATTTTGCAAGAGTCGTCCCAGTTTTCCTTGAACAGGTTGGTGTAAGTGGGACCTTCTTTCTCGACCGCGCGAATGCCTGCCGGGTGCCAGCGGTGTTGGGGTTCCCCTGAGGATAATTGTTTCTCCCGATACAGATGGCTGATCTGGGCGGCAAGGCATTTGGCATCGTTGTAGAACTTGACGAGGCTGGCGCTGGAGATGACCAGCGGTTTTGCATATTTGCTCTTGAACTCATTCTCGACTTTTTCCTTAAAGCCGTTTTCGGTAAGTCGGGTAATGTCGAATACAGAGGTGAACTTCAGTTTGTCTTTAAATAATTCTTCCAGTTCCGTTTGTTTTTCGGGGGTGAGGGGCTTGATAAGGGATTTGATAAGGGACTGCAGTAGCGGGTATTTTTCCATGCCGATGAACACTCCTATAAGTGGAGTATCGACATTACTGCGTGTTGCAATTGAGCTCTGTCAGCTCTTTAAGGTGCGACGCAGGGAAAAGACGTCGCTGGCTCGGGAAGGGGGCCTATCGACCTGTAGGATTTCGACACACAGCGCTCCCCCAACCAGCACGATAGCTGAAAGGGGAGCGAGCAGGTTTTTAGACCCGGAAGTGGCTGACCATCTGCTGCAACTGACTGCCCAACCGCGCCAGTTCAACACTGGACGCCGCCGTTTCGTCGCTGGCGGCGGCGGTCTGTTCGGAGACGTCGCGCACGTTGATGATGCTGCGGCTGATCTCTTCGGCGACGGCGCTTTGCTGCTCGGCGGCGGCAGCGATCTGCTGGTTCATCGACTGGATGTTGGACACCGTGCGGGTGATGTTTTCCAGTGACACGCCAGCCTTGCGGGTCAGCGCGACGCTGCTGTCGGTCAGGGCGCGGCTGTTGTTCATCACGGCGGACACTTGTTGCGTGCCGTTCTGCAGACCGGCCACCAGGCCTTCGATTTCTTCAGTGGACTTCTGCGTGCGCTGAGCCAGGCCACGGACTTCGTCGGCCACCACCGCAAAGCCACGACCGGCTTCACCGGCACGGGCCGCTTCGATGGCGGCGTTGAGCGCCAGCAGGTTGGTCTGTTCGGCCACGGCCTTGATCACGTCCATGACGCTGCCGATCTTGTCGCTTTCCTGTTGCAGCACACTCATGGCTTCGGTGGAACGCGCCACTTCGGTGGCCAAGCGTTCGATCTGGGCGATGGCTTCGTTGACCACCTTGTCGCCTTCACGAGCTTCGCCGTCAGCAGCGGCGGCCGCCTGGGAGGCTTCTTCGGCATTGCGCGCGACTTCCTGCACGGTGGCCGTCATCTCGTGCATGGCGGTGGCCACTTGATCGGTTTCGATCTTCTGGCTGTTGACCCCGGCGCTGGTTTGCTCGGTTACGGCGGACAGTTCTTCGGCAGCGCTGGCGATCTGGGTGACGCCGTCGCGGATGCCGCTGATCAAGTCGCGCAGGGTTACGCCCATGCGAGCGATGCCTTGTTGCAACACGCCGAGTTCGTCGCGGCGCGTCACTTTGACGTCCTGGGACAGGTCGCCGCTGGCGATGCGTTCAACCACGGCCAGGGTGTCGCGCAGCGGGCCGGTAATCTGACGGGTGATGATCACGGCAGCAATGATGCCCACCAGCAACGCCAGCAAGGTGCTGATCAGTTGCAGGGTGCGAGCCTGGGCGCTTTCGGCGTCACGGCGGTCGAGCTGGATCTGATACAGCTGGTCGCTCAGGGTCACGATAGCCGCACCCTGCTCGGTCATTTCCTTGCGCGCCTGCACCGCATCGCTGTTCGCCGCTTTATAAGCCTGCAAGGCGCTGCGGTAGTTGCTCAGTGCGGTTTCCAGCTGACGCAGGGCGTCTTGCTGAGTGTCGGCGAAATGCACGTTGAGAGGTTTCAGGCTGGCGATGGCCAGGTCCAGTTGGCCGATGGCTTTTTGTTCGGTCTCGGCGTTAGTGGTCGCGGTGTAGCCGCGCACTTCGTAGCGGGCCAGCAAGAAGGCTTCCTTGGCTGCCGTGATGGCCTGGAATTGTTCGAAGCGTTGGTCGCTCAGCGGCATTTGCTGCACGGCGGTATTGATGGCGTTGATCAGCGTATTCGCGGTCTCGGCATTGGCGCCCATGGTGTCGCGCGCGCTGTTACCGGTGCGGTACGCGCTGCGCATTTTGTTCAGGGACGTCTTGTAGGCGTCGATGACGGCGCCTTGCTCTTTGAGCAGCTTGAGGTTTTCCGGGCTCTTGAACTTCACCAGCAGCGCCTGTTGCTGAGTGGAGAAGGCCTCGAGCGTGGTCTGGACGTTCTGCGCGGCGGTTTCGTCGCCATTGGTCAGCATGTATTGCAGGCGAACCACGCGCAGCTTGGTCAGGCCGGCATTGAGCTGGGTGATATCGCTCATCCAGTTGCTGCGGTCAATCAACCCGCCCAGGCTTGTCCAGCCGGTCAGGGCGAGGACGCAGGTCAGGGCCAGGACCAGGCCGAACCCCAAGCCCAGCTTCATGTTCACGCTGATATTGCCGAGCCAGCTATTCATCAAAAATCCTCCAGGAACGTTGTGCTTCTAGATCGTCGGTTGGCTGGAAGATTGTTGTTTTTGGTCGCCAGCAAGGTGTGTAGCAGGACTGTATCGGCAGCAATTGCGAGAGCTGAATGGTTTTTGTAAGGCGGATATGTAACAAGACCTTCGTGCGGTCTTAAGCTTTTTTTCACATGAGTTTCACCGGCTGCCGACGCCAGCCTCTCTAACCTCGCGGCATCGAATGACAGTGATGCGTGCCGGCGAGGCGGTTTGATGTGGAATTGAGACTGAGTCTGTTCGGGATAAAACGCTCGATTGATCTGAGCCGTTTTGCCCGCTATCGCAATGCGGCTGTCGTGCTCGCCTCGGCGCTGTTGGTGATTCCGCTCACTATGTGGCTGTTGCAGCCGGCCGCTGTGCCGGATCTGGCCCACGGCAACGTGGCCGGCGCCCGGGCGTTGGCGGCCAATTGGGCCAAGGGCGACGTGATCGTGCTGGTGCGTCACGTCGAACGCTGCGATCACTCCAGTGCCGCCTGCCTGAGCGGTAACGATGGCATCACCGATCGCTCTCGCAGCGTCGCGGTGGGTGTCGGTGCGCAGTTCGAACGACTGGGACTGAACAGGGCTGACATCTACAACAGCCCGGTCATCCGTACAGCGCAGACCGCTGGCTACATGTTCAACAAGGTCGGGGGCGGGGAAGACTGGTTGATCAATTGCAGGGGCACCATGCTGCGTGACGCGCTGGCGCACAAGGTGGCCGGGCGAAACCTGATTCTGGTGACCCACAGCGAATGCATGTCGCAACTGGAGAAAGACCTCAAGTTGCCGGCCTCTACGCTGGGCTACGGCGCGTCTTTGTTTATCTCCGCCGAAACGCCCCAGGCACCTCGCATGCTCGGTTTCATCGAAGCCTCGGACTGGCGCTCGGTGACCGTTAAATGAATTCACTTTCTGGGTCTTCCCGTTACCGCTTTTACTGGGTGAACTTCGGCATTCCGCTGGCCTGTGCGGTCGTGGTTTTCCTGCTGTTCGACCTGACCAAAATCGACATCGCGTTCAATGATCTCTTTTACGACCCGGTCACGCAGACGTTTCCGCTGGATCATGTCCACCTGTTCGAAAAGATCACCCATAAATGGGCGAGGATCATCCCGAACTGGACAGGAGAACTAGCGATTGTCGGCGCCTTGCTGTCGTTTCTCTGGCCGCGTCTGAAGGCCGAAAAACATTCGAAAATCATCGCGTTCCTGGAAAAGATCAAAGTTGCGCCAGTGCTTCGGTTTGCCAGCAAGCACCGTCGGGATTTCCTCTACGTGGTGTTTGCGTTCTCCATCAGCACCGGGGTGATCCACTACCTCAAGAGCCACACCAGCGTGTACTGCCCGATTGAAACGACCCAGTACGGCGGGAAAATCGAGCACAAAGAGTGGTATGAGAATTTCGATTTGCTGAAAGTCGCGGGTGACGGGCGCTGCTGGCCGGGCGGACATGCTTCGGGCGGCTTCACCCTGCTGGCGTTGTACTTCGTGGCGCGTCGTTACCGCTGGCGCTATTCCAAAGCGGTGATGTACGGCTCGCTGCTGCTCGGTTTCGTCTATGGCACGACGCGGGTTCTGCAAGGCTGGCACTACATGTCCCACACCTTCTGGGCCGGGATCTTCGTATGGCTGGCGTGTTTGCTGACAGCGTTGGCGTTCTATGGGCGAGCGCGACTGGAGCAACCGCTGGACCAGCGCTCTTCCGGCGTTTCAAAGCGATCATTGATCAACGCCGTCAACACATGATCCTGCCAGCGCCCGGCGATACTCAGGTAGGCCTTGGCATAGCCCTCACGTTCAAATCCCAGGCGCTCCAGCAGCCGCGCACTGCGTTCATTGCCCGGGATGTAATTGGCCATGATCCGGTGCAGTTTCTGCTCATCGAACATGTAGCCGATTCCCGCTTCGAGTGCTTCCTGCATCAAGCCCTGGCCCTGATGAGATTCGTCGATGTGGTAACCGAGATAGCAGGCTTGAAATGCCCCGCGAGTGATGCCGCTGAAGTTGCACGCGCCGATCATCTGGCCGTTGTGCGGATCCAGCAACGCGAAATGCACCGCCAGACCCGCCTGGAAAGCGCTGGCTTGCACTTCAAGGCGCGGGCGGATGCGTTCAGGGCTGTGGTAATCGACGGGGCGAATCGGCGACCACCGGGCGAGATGCCTCAGGTTGCGCCGGTAGAACTCGCTTTCCAGCGCCGCCTGTTCAGGGTCGAGCACTGCCAGCGTCAAGCGTTTACAGGGCAGGGAAAGCAGCGGCATAAGGGGCTCCGGTTCACGGGGATCGTCGCGCAAGCATTGCGTGGCCAGCGGGAAAACACAACAAAACCGCAGGCAAAAAAAAGCCCGCGGGAGGGCGGGCAAACCGTAGTTTCTTGAATGAGCGAGCGCAATGTACCCGTTGCTGAAAGGTCGTGGGGTGAAGAAAAATTCATGTCGATGAGTGCTCGCCGCTTCACGCCCGTGAGACTCACCTACGGCAAATGATCCGCCGCAAAGTCCGCTTCCGATCGCGCCCGCAAACGGCCCTTGCGGCAGGCCTGCTGGAATCGTTCGAAGTCGCGGTCATTCTGCGCGGTATAGCTTTGCGCATACTTGAACAACGCGTCGGCCAGCGCATCGCTCTTGCCGATGTAGCCGCTGATGTGTGCGGCGTTACCCGACGATTTTGCGTGGGCGCGGGCCAACGCGCGACCACAAACGCGGCCGTAGGCGGCGAAGGTTTCAGCGTCGAACGTCTCGAGTTCCGCCGAGACTTTCATGTCGCGCAACTGGCGCACATAGAAGTGTCGACCGCTGGGGCCGGTGGTCCAGCCAAGGAACAGGTCACTGGCCGATTGCATCAACCGTTGGCCATCGACCACGCGCTGACCGTTATGCCGCACTCGCGATTTAGTCTTCACATAACTGGCAAGCACCGAACGACGGGCCTCCTTGAACTGCAGGAACAGCGGGAACTCCTGATCGTCGGTCAGCAGTGCCACCAGGCATCGCGTCCCGACACTGCCCACACCGACCACTTTGAACGCCATGTCCTGAACGTGAAAACGCGCCAACAGCTCGCGACGGTCGGCTTGCAGCGTACCGGGATAGTCGCGCATGAACGCGTCGTAAAGTGCACGCCAGTGCGACAAGCGCAACCAGTCGTCGTCGGCATCCAGCAGTGTGGAGTTTTCGTGTAAATGGAAAATTTCCGGCAGGTCATCGCGAATGACCAGACGGCCCTGTGCGTCACGTTCACTGATTTTCGGTAGCAGTTCAGCATGGGTACGCCGTTCAGCTTTTTCGATGGCGCGCTCTACATGCTCCAGGGTCGCTTTGCTCGCTTGTTGCCGCAGATCGCGGTAGCTGATGGACTCGTACCAGGTTTCCATGGCGCTTTGTTCGGCGCATTCGAGCATGGTCTGCTGGTAGGCGCCGACCACTTGGCGGCAGACCGTTTCTTCGACCGTGTCGCCATGACGCAGGTCGCGCGCCGCCACCACGAAACTTGCCACCAGCCGTTTCAAGTCCCACTCCCAAGGGCCGGGATGGGCTTCGTCGAAATCGCTGATGCTGAACAGCAGATTGCGCTCCGGCGTTGCAAAACCGCCGAAGTTCATCAGATGACTGTCGCCGCAGATCGGCGATACCAGACCCATGCTGGGAGTTGCGGCCAAGTCGTGGGCTTGCAGCAGCGCGTTGCCGCGGTAGAAGGTGAACGGCGAGACCAGCATGCGGCCGTAGCGCAACTCGACCAGTGACTTGATGCGGCCTTCACTGGACGTTTTGATCAGCGGCAGCGGGTCGCGATTTATTTTCCCCAGGGCTGCCTGCGAACCGCGGGAGCAGTTCTTGCGAGCATCCTTGCCTTGCTTCAAGCGGTCTTTGAGGGTGGTCATGGGGGCTCGTTTGATGAGTGTTTTCGAACGTGTGAGAGATGAGTGTAGAAGGGCTTCACGTCTTCATCCGAAGTGTTCGGGCTTTGACCGCAGGGACGAACGGGAACCACTTTGCCAGCGAGCACCCTTCAATACTCAGTCGTCCCCAAAGCCCTCAAAACCCACCCAGCCTCACCAGGCATCAAGGTGTACTGAACCTGCCGGATTTTCCCCGTCCTGCCTGCATCGGCATCCGTACTGTCATAAACCGGGAACCGCTGCACCAACGTATTTTCCACCACGGCAAACTCATCCTCGCCCTGGTAGCCGACCGCTGTTTTCGGGTTCTCGCTGACAGCTGGCAGATAAATCTCGCTAAGCGACTTCTTGCGGTTGGCAGCGTAAGCAATGAGCTCGCCGGGCATCCCGCGCCCCGGAGACCTGATGAACACGTAAATCTCTGGGGAGCCATTGCGATCAAGGTCGGCGACCTCGGCTCGGACGATGGTGCCGGTGAGGGGGCGTACGATCTCTGAGTTATCGATTTCCAGACCTTGGGGCGCAATGTGTAGAGCGCGATTTCCATCGACCGACACACTCTTCACATGAAAACCAATGCCCTGCAATTCAAGTGTCTGGTCGAACGGCTGATTGCTGTTCGTCGCATCACCGGCGCTCAGGCTTAATGAAAGGCTGTAGTTGGCCACTTCATTGCGCCGAGCGGCGTTGCGCATCAGGTATACCTGAACCGTGTATTCGCCATCGGCGGGCAAGGGGCCCAAAAAGTGATTGCCCATGATCGATCCGTTAAAGAGCGCATAGTCCGCACCTTTCGCGGTGATATTGAAGTAGGCAGAGGCGTTGGAAGACTTGAAGTCCACAGTCATCATCTGGCCGGCCTTCGCGTTCAGACGGTACTGCGCGGTGAGCGGGCCTTTGATGGAATGGGCGAACTTTACAGTGTCGGAGCCCTTTTTGAAGGCGACCTGCTCGACATGAGGGGCGATCTCGGTGGCGGCGTGTACATGCACCGAAACCATGACGGCCAGGACGGCTGCGATCCATATGTTCATGTTGATCTTCCTGAGTGAAGTTGTTGCTCAAGTGGTTGCAGGTGCACCGCAGCATAGGAGCCGTAGGAATGTTTTGCCGGGTGATGGTGATGCTGCCTGCAGAATTGACCAAACCCCAGATGCAACAAAGCCCGCACTTGGCGGTAATGCTGTTCATTTAAGGTTTGTGACCATTTAGAAACCAACATTAGCGCCGTCAAGAAAGCTCTCGGTGTTGCTCCACGACTCTCGTCCTGCCACACAGCAATGATCAATGGAAAGTTTGTTGAAGGTCACGTGCCCGCCGAGCAAATCATTGCGATGAGCAAACGTGACGACCTTCTCGGGATCGCCGTTCATGGCATGCCGGCTGGATCTCCAGGCATGGAAGTCAACGGGAAACATGATGCTTACCGGGTAATCGGCTTGTCCAAAGCAGGCGCAGACCAGGTCATTGCTGAATACCCCGGAAACTAATCTGGCTCCTCAATCCTGTCCCGCATGGTTAGCGACATAGCCATGACGCACGCAGTTCGAGGTGAACATCGACGATAACTCTGCACCTTCAGTCTCAGCTATGAATGGAGATTGCCTGTCAACGGATCAAATGTGGACGATCGGGTTACTTCGTCTTGTTATCGGGTAGACCATCGTGATCATGCTCCTGGCTATTGCGAGCGCTGGTGTGCTGATGGCCACAGCAACTGTCATGCTCACCACTTTCACCATGCTCATGTCCGCCATGCCCATGCCCATGCCCACGGTGCATGAAAAAATGCATCAGTGGACAGGCCAGTAGTAGCAGGAATGGCAGATACGGAAGAACGTGAGCCCTGTGCTCGGTGAACAGGAAATAACCGGCGATGGCCAGGAAGCCTAAAAAGTACCAGTTAGTTCCCCTCGCGCGGTGCTGGGGCAAGTTATGTTGATTCATGATGGCACTCCTTGGAGGGAACGGGAGGGACGGCTATAACGTAAGGCCACTTCCAATTCTGCTTAAGCGCTATCGTAGATGTGAGCATAGCGAGCCAGAGCATCGGTTTATGTGTCCAATGCGTTGGATATTTAGGGCGGTGAGTCGCATAAAGCATCAAGGCAGATTCTTCCTTTTCAGTTGCCGATGAGCCTCGGCCATGTCCTTATCAAATTGGCGCATGCCGCGAAAAAGTTGCACCCCGACCAAGACCGGGCACAGCAGGAAAATTGCTGCTATGGCGAACGATTTGCCGGTCAGCCCCAACAGGTAAACCACCGTTGCAATGCCCACAATACTCACTAAAAGACAGATAATTAAAACTTCGCGGTTCATGATTTAGCCTCCTGACTCAAGCCAATGCGGGCACGCTTCAGCAGCGCGGAGTTGGCGATTACCGATAGGGAGCTGAGTGCCATTGCGGCGGCAGCGATGATGGGATTAAGCAGTCCAAAGGCCGCGATTGGAATGCCGATACTGTTGTAGATGAATGCCCAGAACAGGTTTTGTTTGATCTTGACCATGGTTGCGCGCGACAGCTTGATCGCGTTGACCACGTCGCGTACATCGTTCTTGAGCAAGATGATGCCGCCGGTTTCCTTCGCTACATCGGAACCCGAGCCAATGGCGATGCCAATGTCAGCGGTGGCCAGTGCCGGTGCATCGTTGACACCATCACCAACCATGGCCACGACCTGCCCTTCGCTTTGCAATTGACGGATCACTGCGACCTTGTCGTCCGGCAAGACCTCGGCAATCACTCGCTCAATGCCAACCTGTCGCGCGACCGCTTCGGCAGTACGGTGGTTGTCACCGCTCAGAAGCACGACCTTGATGCCGCTTGCCTGCAATGCCGCAACGGCTTCAGCCGCTTCGGGTTTAATGGTGTCGGCCACCGCAATCACCCCAACCAAACGGTCGTCGACACCGACCAGCATGGCGGTCTTGCCATCGGCTTCCAGGCGGATGAGGTGCTCCTCGGCCGCCTCGGTTGCAATGCCTTGGCGGGCGAATAAACGCCGATTGCCCAGCCAGATTTTGCGACTGTCGATACTGCCTTCGATGCCGTGACCGGCGATGCCATTGATGCCGGTCGCTTTCGGCAGGCTGATGTCGCGATGCCGGGCGGCGCGCACTATCGCAGCTCCCAGCGGATGTTCTGAACCGGACTCCACGGCGGCAGCGAGCTTCAAGACCTCGTTTTCCGACGCTGTGCCGAACGAAATCACGTCGGTTACATTGGGTTCGCCTCGGGTAATGGTGCCGGTTTTGTCGAACACCACCGTACTCAGTTTTTCTGCCCGCTCCAGTACTTCGCCGCCCCGGATAAGGATGCCGTTATCAGCCCCCTTGCCAACACCGACCATTAACGCGGCGGGCGTCGCCACGCCGAGTGCGCAGGGACAGGAAATGATCAGAACCGCGATAAAGGCCAACAGCCCCTGCGGGAAATTCCCCGCAAGAGACCAGCCGACCAGCGCCAACAGCGCGACGGCCACCACCGCAGGCACAAAATAGCCAGTGACCTGATCGGCCAAGCGCTGGATCTGCGCGGTGCTGCTCTGTGCCTCCTCGACCATCCTGATGATCTGCGCCAGTGCGGTATCGGCACCGATCCTGCTCGCCTTGAAAGTGAGCACACCACTGCCATTGAGCGTACCTCCGATCACCGGACTGCCCGGGTGTTTGTCGACCGGCATCGACTCGCCGGTCAGCATGGACTCATCTACCGTTGACTGACCGTCACTGACATCGCCATCGGTAGGGATTTTTTCGCCTGGCTTGACTATCAGGAACTCGCCGGCCATGACGCTTTCAGCGGGCAAGTCGACTTCTTGCCCGTCACGAATCACATGCGCGATCGCCGGTTTGAGATCGAGTAAGCGCCGTACTGCGGCCGAGGACTTTTTCTTGATGATCTCCTCCATGTACCTACCCAGCAGTACGAAGGCGATGATGACCGCCGACACTTCGAAATAGACGTCGCGCTCGGCCACCTTCACCGGCAGGACGTCGGGGAAGAACAGCACCGCGACACTGTAGAAATAGGCGACCGATGTGCCGAGGGCGATCAGGAAATCCATGTTGATGTTACGGGTGCGAATGGCGTTCCACGCCCCCTTGTAGAAACTCCAGCCACCGATGAACTGCACCGGAGTGACCAACAGGAAAAGCCATATACCCCAAGTGAACCAAGGGAGCGCAGGGATCGGTACCCAAGTCAGTAGCGTGGCACCGGCGGCCAGCGCGATGAAGGCGCCCGCACGCAAAAGCGCCAGGGCCAGTACACCGGTGAGGGCGATAGTCACGCGGGTTTTCATCGCCTTCAGTTCTCTTTCTGGCGACTCGAAGGTGCGCAGGCAGGTATCGCTGCAAAAGTAATAGCTGCGCCCACCACGTTCCCGTGACAACGCTGTGGTCTTATCGACCATCATTCCGCAGATCGGATCTTTCGCCATGTTCCCTGATGCAAACGCCGGCTGGTGCTGGCTATGCTGCATGTGTGATTCGTTCATCACTGTCTCCTGCCTGAAGCGGCTATCAAGACTTGCCACAGAGCTTGCCGGACAGCCAGGCAAACAAGGTGCCGACTATCGCGCCCCATACGGTCAAGACCAGCAGTGGCCCGACGAAAGCCGTTAACCCGTAGTCTTGCGGGGCTTGAAGACGACCAAAGTCGAGTCCATGGAACAAGGCGTTGAGAAAAGCGATACCTTGCGCCGGCCATAGCGCATAGAGCAGCGCACAGACCGTGTAGGAAATGGCCATGGTCAGGGCCAGAGCAATGCCGGTTTTCCAGGGAGCGTTCATGATTGTTTTCCTGAACTGGGAGGCGCGTCAGTAGGGATGTCGGGACTGCGGGGGGTTGACCAGGGCAGGAACGCCGGCGTCTGTTCGCAGTAAGTGCGGTAGGCATCGCCGAAGTGCGCAAGCATCTCCCGTTCTTCCCGCTTCGCGAGCTTGGCGTAGACGAGCAGGAGGATTGGAAACATCACCAGGGTGATCAATGTCGGCCACTGCAATAGAAAGCCGAACATGATCAGCACGAAGCCAACGTACTGCGGGTGACGGATCCGCGCATAGGGCCCCTCGAGCGCGAGTTGCCCACTACCTTGGGCCTTGTAGAGCACGCGCCACGCGGCCGCCAATAACCAGAAGCCGCCAGCGACCAGCAGGTTGCTGATAATGTGAAATGGTCCCCAGTGCGGATTGACCTTCCAGCCCAGAACGGTTTCGAGCAAATGCCCTGCATCGTGCGAGAGGAAGTCGATACCGGGGAAGTTGCGAGTGAGCCAGGGCATCAACAGGTAGATCGTCAGCGGGAAACCGTACATCTCGGTAAACAGAGCCACCAGGAACGCCGAGAACATGCCGAAGGAGCGCCAATCGCGACTCGTCTTCGGCCGGACGAAGCTGAAGGCGAACAAGATAAACACCAGTGAGTTGATGATGACCAGCGACCAGAGACCGTAGGCCGATTCGGTATGGTTCATGGTAGGTACTCCTCTTTGCCGCGTGTGTTTGCTGTTCGCCTTTTGCTGATGGTCGCCGTGGTCGTGGGGCATAAACAGGTGCACAAGTGGGCAGGCTCAACACACATCAGACGGGTGCGATCTGCGTTAACCCAGCCAGCACCAGCCCCATGTGATGTGCCGCAGCGCTACTGCACATTTACTTTTTTATTGGCATTTCCATCATCGACGACTGCTGCTCCATCATCTGCATCATCATGCCCATCATTCCTTTGCCTGCGCCGTCCTTAGCTCCAGACATGCCCATACAACCCATTGCACTCTGCTCCTTGCCCATCATGGCCATGCTGTCCTTCATCACTTTCATGCCTTCTTGCATGGCGGCTTGGCGTTCAACAGGCGTTTTAGCCGATGCCGCTTTGTCATGTGCTGCCTGCATTTTCTGCATTTGCTCGGTCATGGCTTTTGTCATGTCCGTCGATGCGGAGGCTGTGTTCTCGGCTGAGTCAACGGGTGCATCGGCTGGATGATGCGCATCCTCGGCAGAGGCAATGAGTGCGCTGCTAGCCAAGATGGCAGCTAGAACGAATTTAGAATGCATTTGCATGGTGAACTCCTGAGATTGTGGGAGGTAAGCAGGAATAACCGAGCCGCAAAAAAGCGACGCAGCAGGACAGAGCAATCAGTGCTCTGTCACTCTGAGGCAGGGGGGGTTAATCGTTGAAACGGACGAAAGTCAGGCGGGCTGGGACTTTCGGTGGGGCGGGGCGCTTCAGCACAAGAGTGGCGAAGGAGGTTTTTTTCTCAGGGGCAAGCACCCACATTACTACTGCAGCAGTTAACAGTAAAAGAACGGCCCACTGGATAGGATCCAACGCAGGAATCTGCGCTGCAGGTTTTATCGCCGTGGCAGTGTCCTCACAGTTTTGAAGGCAACCACTGGTGTGGAGAGCATGACCATCCACTACATGCTGCTCGGCATGGTGTGGCGCGGCTATATTGTGATTCGGTTGCACCAGACAACCCTGGATTGCCATCACGGCCACAGCTAGCACCCATCCCACAAGGATGAGGTGTAATAGGCTTTGGCGGTGACGGCGGAACCAGTACATGAAGTACACCCTCGACTTATTACGTCGTATTGATTTTCAGTCTAGCTAGCAAAGCCAAGGAGAGGTTGATCAAAATCAAACTAATGGATGGTTCGATGTTGAGGTCAAGGCTCGCCTTGAATCGGTGGTGAACGGAGACTTCATGCTCAGCAGCCTCGATCAGTTCCGGATCCCAGCCATGCTCATTCAGGATGGTGCTGGCCATGGAGCGCATGCCGTGGCTGACCAAGCGGTCTTGGAAACCCATACGTTTCAACGCCATGTTGGCAGTCTGGCTATTGGCGTGGGTACGTGGATTTCTGTCCGACGGAAACACGTACTCCCTGTGGCCGCTGTGGGACTTGTGTGCCTCCAGCAGCGCGAGTGCCTGTTCAGACAATGGGATGTTATGCGGGCGACGTTTTTTCATGCGCTCCGGGGGGGATGGTCCAGATCCGTCTGTCGAAGTCGATGTCTACCCATCGGGTGGTTACCGCTTCGGCAGGACGGGTCATGGTGTGCAACTGCCATTCGAACAGGCAGCGGGTCGTTCTTTTGATTGTGGCGTTGGCAATTTCAGCATGAGCTCCGGAAGCTCATCAGGTGATAGCGATAGATCCCAAGGTGCAACGCAACATTCAGAACGAAGCCAAGCGAGCGGAGACAGAACACACATTCGAGAACGTTGCTGCCGCTTGGTTTGAGCTGAAGAAGGACTCCGTCACCCCCAGCGTACGCCGAGGACATTTGGCGGTCGCTCACACTGCATGTATTCCGGACCTGAAAACAACGCCGCTTTCGAAAATTTCCTTGTGCAAGTAGCTCACGTGCCTCAACGACTTTCTTTCGAGCGTTCGCCAACGAGAGCTCTGGATAAGTGCCCAGTCCCATGTTGATACGGTTCTTGGTTATCGGATCGCGGTAGTTGAAGTTCCACAGCATTGAGCCGTTGCTCCTGACCCGGAGGCGCAGGCCGTCACCATCGCTGAGGACGTAATCGTTGGCTTTAGCTTTGACTGCCTTGAACTGGCGGTCGGAAAGGCGGAGGGCTGGAGCAGGCATGAGAGCTACCTCTGACACCGTTTTGGTATCCCCCAAAAAGCACCGGATGCCTTGGAAAATCATTGGGAATACCAAACCGCCTGGAACTCAGAAACTCTCCAAAGCTCCCATAAGCGCTGAAAGCCCCGTATTTACTGGATTTCAGGCACAAAAAAAGACGTCCGTGGACGTCTTTAGATGTTGAAGTGGTGGGCCGGGGTAATTTGAATCCGTCGCGTAAAATATTGATTTATAAGATCAATATAGTTCCAAATTTTTAATTGGAATACCAATTGGAATACTGCACTCCACTTGCCCACACGTTTGCATTCGATCTGACCAGCACGCTTCGTGACCATGAGCCATCAAATCCTTTTGCCGGCTGATGTGATTAGCGATGTCGGTAAAGAACCCCTTACCTCAGCAACGAAGCTGTCTCTCAGCGCCTTGATGATCTCCGACACCCGCGTCTTCTCCGAATCATGGGTCTTACCTCTGACTACAGCGGTGGCTGGGTCGAGGCTATAGTCGCCGTCTGCGTGCTTGTGCAGCCGGTAGACTCCCCCAGTTTTTTCGCTTTATGCGCTGGCCTGATTGTCCAAGTTCTTTTTGAGCACCTGCTCGATGTTCTGGCTCCATGCCGCTTTGAACGCCGGATCAGAGGCAAACAGCTTATAGAGCTCCAGCTCGTCCTTTCGCCTTTTCAGCATCACGTCCTGGAGCATCTTTTCCAATGCGAGGCCGCGATTGTAAGGGTCAGCATTGTCCTCGTACTTGGCTGTGTAGTCCGGGTGTGCGCGGATGCTGTTGACGATGTTGACGAACTTGACACGTTGCTCCTCAGGCGTCGCGCTCCAGCCATGAAACCACCGCTCGTTGAAGCTGCGAATGATTTCATCCAGCGGATCAGTTTCCGGATCGCCGTCGCGGTTGCCGCGTGGGTTCGGGTTTTGCGGCGTCAGTTCCGTGTCGGAATCGTCGAGGCCGATTTCCTGGTTCAGCTTCGTGCGCTCCAAGCCATACGATGACAGGTCAACGGCCTCAAGCAGTTCGTCGAGCATATCCTGATTGGGATCTTCGATCATGAGCTTGGGAATCAGAAACTTCAGCAGCCAGAACAGCTTTTCCCACACCAGCACTTCAAACGGGATGATCGACGCCATCTGACCGTAGATCTTCACGAACTGCTTGGCCTTGATCTTGAAGTCGATCTTCTCGGGGTCCAGCAACTCCAACTCAGTGTTGAAGCGATTGGCTGCAACATCGATGATCGGGCTGAGGGCCTGGGCATCTTCACCGGCAAAATAACGTGTGACGAAGTCTTCGACCTCCTGCCACTCGTATACTCCAACTTGGTCCAGTGCGTCCTTCAGCTCGTGCAACACGTTGACGTCGGTCGCCTCGGACAGCGTTGTCACGGTGTAGAAGGGATCGAAGGCCGTCTTGATGTCATCGACGCTGTTGAAGAAGTCGAGGATGAACAGATCTTCCGTTCGCTTGCCCAACTTTGGGGCCGAACGGTTCAGGCGAGACAGGGCTTGGACGGCTAGGACGAACTGCAGCTTCTTGTCCACATACATCGCAGCCAGCTTGGGCTGGTCAAACCCGGTCAGATACTTGTTGGCCACGATCAGCAGCCGATAGTCGTCAGTGTCGAACTTTTCCCGCGTCTCACTTTCAGGAAAGCCGTTCATTTCGGCTTCGGTGTGCTTCAACCCATCGACGGTCTTCTCTCCCGAAAAAGCGATCAACGCCTTAAACGGGGTTCCTTGTGCGTCGAGCAGCTTGTTTACAGCCTTGTAATAACGGATTGCGGATTCGATATTCTGGGTAATGATCATCCCCTTGGCCTTGCCGCGAAGCTTCTTGGCATTCACGACCTGTGGGATGAAATGGTCCAGCATAATCTCGGCCTTGGTGTTGATCGTGTGCTGGCTGCGTTCGACATAGGCCCGCAGCTTCTTCTGAGCCTTCTGGGTGTCAAAAAGCGGGTTTCCCTCCACGGACTTCTGGATTTCGTAATAGCTTTTATAGGTCGTGTAGTTAGCCAGCACATTGAGGATGAAACCCTCTTCAATGGCCTGCTTCATGCTGTAAAGATGGAATGGCTTGAAGCTCCTGTCGGATTGCTGTTCGCCAAACTTCTCAAGCGTGGTCGCCTTAGGCGTTGCGGTAAAGGCCAGATAGGACGCGTTACCGCGCATTTTGCGGGACTGCATCGCCGCCAGGATTCGGTCTTGCGGATCATCCTCGTCCAGGTCGGTGTCCCCGGCACCCATCGCGCGGTTCATGGTGTCATGGGCCTGGCCGCTTTGACCGCTGTGCGCCTCGTCGATGATCACGGCGAATCGTTTTTCGCTTAGGTCCGCAATGCCATCAATGATGAAGGGGAACTTCTGAATTGTCGTGATGATGATCTTCTTGCCGTTCTCCAGCGCGGATTTTAGGTCGGCTGAACGCAGCGCTGGGGCGACGATGTTCTTGACCTCAGAGAAGTCCTTGATGTTGTCGCGCAGCTGCTTATCGAGCAAGCGCCGGTCCGTCACCACAATAACCGAGTCAAACAAGGGCTGGTCTAGGCCCTTGGCGCCAGGGAGGCCGACGCTATTGGGGTACGCGTCGATCAGCTGATAGGCCGCCCAGGTGATCGAGTTCGATTTGCCTGATCCCGCCGAATGCTGGATCAGATAGCTGTGGCCGACACCGTTGGTGGACGCGTGGTCCAGCAAGCGGCGCACCACGTCCAACTGCTGATAGCGCGGGAAGATCAGCGATTTCTTCGCCAGCGGATCGGTGGCTTTGCCCTCCAGCAGAACGAAATGCTGGATGATGCCCGCAAGGCTGGCGGGCAGGAACACCTCTTCCCACAGATAGGCGGTCTTGTGGCCGCTGGGGTTCGGCGGGTTGCCCTCGCCATTGTTGTGGCCCTTGTTGAACGGCAGAAAGAAAGTCGAGGCCCCGGTAAGCTTGGTGGTCATGAACACCTCGTCGGTGTCCACCGCCATATGCACAAGTGCGCGGCCAAATTGCAGCAGAGGCTGGGTGGCGTCGCGTTTTTCGTGGTACTGCTTCTGGCCATGAAAGCGGGCAGTTTGCCCAGTCCAGGCGTTCTTTAACTCGACCGTGACCAAGGGTATGCCGTTCAGGAACAGTACCATGTCGATTTCTTCCAGAGGGTTACTCTGCGAATAGCGGACCTGTCGAGTGATGCTCCAAATATTGGCAGCGAAGTTTTCGTGGATGCGGGGGGCAGAGCTGGCCAGCGGAGCGGGGTACATCAGTGAGAAGAACGCGTCATCGACCGATAGACCCTTTTTCAGCAGATGCAGCAGGCCGTGCCTTTTGATCATCCGATCAAAGCGCTCAAGGATCTTAGCTTGCCAATCTGATGGGTTGCGCGATTGCAGCTTGGCCAGCTCCTTGCCCTGTGTCGACTCCAAAAACTGCCAGAACATGGCAGTGTCTAGCGCATACTGGGCGTTGAAGTCACCGGGCAGGCCGATGCTATAGGGGCCGCCGCCAACCGGCACGGGCTTGCCTGCCAGCTCTTCGGTCGTCCAGCCGGTCAGATATTTCTGAATCGCCTGCTCGAGTGCAACTTCCCTAGTATTGCTGACCATATACTATCCCTTAAATAACCTTGATCTTGCCGGTGACGGCCGCGTTGATTAGGCTGGCTTTGTATTCCTTGAGCGCGGCGATCTGGCGTTCTTTGATGGCAATACCATTCTCAACCTTCTCGCATTTTCTTTTGATTTCGTCCGCAATCTCACGCTGTTCATTGATGGGTGGAAGGAAAAGGTCGACCATCGCGAAATTTTCGAAGGTCAAGTCTTGCCCGTCGCGAATGAAGCTTGCAGTTGTTTGCAGGGCTTTAATATATCGAGGGCTTTTGAAAAGGTAGCCGAAGAAGGTCGGGCAAATCTCCTCGTGCGGTCGCAAAATAATGTAGGAGGACCTGATGCAGCCCGCCGCCCAAGCTCGCTCCAGGCCGCCTTGGAAGCTGCGCATGCTGATCACGAAGTCGTCCAACTCTACGTGCTTGCGTTTTTCGAGGTTCGTCTGGATTTTCACGACCCTGCGACCAACCAGCTCCTCAAACTTCTCTTGAGGAATAACCCCATAGGATTGGGTGGCAGAAAGCTGAATGTCATCCTTTCGCGCCAACTCTTTGCGTTGCGTGAAGACAAACTTGCTGCGCCGCACCTCCCAATGCGCTGGGATTTGGCCAATCCAGTCGATGCCGCTGTCTTTCAATGGAGTGGCGGAATTCAGGCCGCGGTTTACGGCTTCCTGAATGATGATCTGACGCCGCTCGCGTAGCAGCGTGATCTGGTCTTCCTTGATCTTCACAGCTACATCGATCTTGGCGCACTTCTCGTCCAAGAATGTCGCGATCGAACGCTGCTCCTCAATGGGAACGATGAATAGGTCGACCGCCGAGAAGTTGTCAAAGCGAAGCGCCTGCCCATCACGCACTAGATTGGATGTGCTTTGTAGGGCCTCAATATATCTGGTGCTTTTAAGTAGATAGCGAAAAAAGGCTGGCTCTACGCGCGGTCCAGGTCGCAAAGCGACATATGCTGAACTAACGCACCCCGTGTGTTCAGAGTACTCAATTCCGCCCTGGAAGCTACGCATGCTCATCACGAAGTCGCCAGATTCAACATGTTTTAGAATGTCAAAATCAAGAAAGACTTGGGTCACTCGGCGTCCCTCAATCTCCATGAATTGCGATTGAGGAATCACGCCGTATTTTTGAGTAGCTGCAAGTTGTGGCTCGCCCCGTCTTGCGCGCTCTTTGCGGTCAGAAAAAAGCCATTTGCTTCGCTCAACTTTCCAATGCGATGGTAATTTACCAATCCATCTAACATTACTTTCTGCGTAGCTTTCGTACTGCTCGAACCCAAACCTATCCATCATCCCACCTCCGACAACGCCGCCATCGGGACACCCAAAATATCCGAGATCAGTCCGTCAGCCTGCTGCTCCAGCGTCAGAATATCCGCCGTAACTTCGCCCAAACTCCGCAGCGGCTTGTGATAGTGGAAGTATTTGTTGAAGCTGATCTCGTATCCGATTTTGACCGAGTCGAGGTTGATCCAGGCCTCTTCGACATAGGGCCTCACCTCGGCCAGGAAGTAGCCGTGAATGCTGTCCTTCAGCGGCACAGACTCGCTGTCGCGGAGGTCGGTGTTTGAGGCGTAGGTCAGCCAGGTGCCATCGGCCTGTGCATAAAAGCCAAAATCGCCTAGCGCTGATACGTCGCAGCCTAGCTGCGCAGCTACCGATGCGAGCTCCAGGTCGGTAAAGCGAAGAGATTTGTCTATCACCTTTTCTGCGTCCTCGGCATACCAGCTCACCGCATTCAAGATGGCGTTCTTCTCGGTCGCTGACAGCTTGATCTTTCGGGTCTTCAGCACCTTGCTAATGCGATCACAAAACTCGTTGTAGTCGGCAGTTTCATCCGTACCGATGGCCTGCATCAACTGGTGTCCGTGATCGAGCAATTCGCGCAGACGCTTCCAGTTGGCGGTATCAATTAACTTGGCGCGGGCCTTGGCGTTCAGGGTGATGCCCTGCTCTTCGCACCACTCCATGACCGGCTTAGCATGCGCATTCAGGAAGCCCGGCTCATAGACCGCCTCACCGTGTGCTTCCCACAGATACTCCATCGGTTCGCGCAGGGATTTATCGAAGCGCAGGGGAGCAAGCCGTTCAGCGCTGAACTGGGCGCGGCGGCGGTCGGGGCGCTCGATAGTGACCTTGTGATAGCCGAAATCGGTGTTGTCGTAGATCTGCACGGCAATGCCGGTGGGGTCGCCGTTGGCATCCAGCTTCCGTTCGACCGATTGGAAAGCAAGATAGGCGCTTGTGATTTCTTCGACATGTTCAGGAGCGAATTCGCAGTTCTTGTCACCAAGGTTTTTGCGTAGCTTACGAAATAGCGGGTTGGCGTCGATCAGTTGCACCTTGCCCTGTCGTGCTGCGGGCTTGGCGTTGGTCAGCAGCCAGATATAGGTGGTGATGCCGGTGTTGTAGAACAAGTTGTTCGGCAACTGGATGATGGTGTCGAGCAGGTCGTTTTCGATGATGTGGCGGCGGATGTTGGACTCGCCGCTGCCAGCATCGCCTGCAAACAGGCTGGAGCCGTTGTGGACCGAGGCGATACGCGAGCCTATGGAACTGTCCTTGGTGGACTTCATCTTGCCCACCATATCCATCAGGAATAGCAGTTGGCCGTCATTGGAGCGGGGGGTTGCGTCTTTGGTTTCCCTGGTGCCCCAGTAATTATTCAGCTCGACCTTGAAGCGCGGGTCGATGACGTCGTTGCCGTCCTTGATGTATTTGAGTTCACTGTTCCAGCTTTTGCCGTAGGGCGGGTTGGATAACATGAAATCAAAGCGCTGGGCGGCGAACTCATCGGTGGACAGGGTGGAGCCGACCTTGATGTTTTCGGGGTTGTTGCCCTTAATCATCATGTCGGATTTGCAGATGGCATAGGTCTCGTCGTTGATTTCCTTACCGTACAGATAGACGTCGCCGGTAGCTTTGATCAAACCATCGGGGTCAATGACGTAGTTCTGCGACTCCGTTAGCATGCCGCCGCTACCACAGGCGGGGTCATAGATGGTCATAACGGGGGGCAGCCGATCCTTGATCGGGTCGAAGACCAGGTGGGTCATAAGGTGGATCACTTCACGCGGAGTAAAGTGCTCGCCCGCCTCCTCGTTGTTATCTTCATTGAACTTGCGGATCAGCTCTTCGAAGACATAGCCCATGCCGAGGTTGCTGAGGGCTGGCAGGGTGTTACCGTCAGGGTCTTCGACCTGATGTGGCGTGAGGTTGATGTAGGGCGAGATAAACTTTTCTAGCACGTCCAGTAAGACCTGCTTGTTTGCCATGTGCCGCATCTGCTCCAGTAGCTTGAAGCGCGAGATGATCTCTTTGACGTTGTCGCTGAACCCGTTCAAGTAGTCTTCCACGTTGGCCAGCAGTATCTGTTGGTTGTTAGTGGCGGTTGCATGCAGCAGCTTCAGTGTCCATTTGCTCGTGTTGAAGAATACGTAGCCAGAGGCCGCCTTTAGCGGTGCATCGTCCAGCTCAGTCGCCTTCATTTCGCCTTTCTGAAAGCGGACCTCCTCCAGGACTTCGGCCTTGGTGGGCTCGAGGAGAGTATCGAGGCGACGCAGAACAACCATCGGCAGGATGACGTCACGGTATTTGCCCCGGACGTAAACGTCGCGAAGGCAGTCATCCGCGATAGACCAAATGAATGAGACAAGTTTGGTATGTGCGTAATGGTTCATGGGGAAGGGGCTATTGTCCTGGTGTCAAAGGGGCGCGACGTGTAGCTGAACGGCCGTAAACCCACCATTATCCATGAGCGTTACAGACTCGGCCACCGTGGTGTTTTTTACTTGTCAAATCCATTAAAGGAGACCCATGAATACGAACATTCGGTGAGGTCTGGACTCTGTACGAAACCAGCTGTCGTAAACACCGCAGCGAACAGTCCAGCGAGAGCATCGCAGAAAAGCTGTCCGCGAGGTTGTCGTAGCGGTTACCAATCAGGTGGTTGTCTTTCAGCCAGCAGAACATCCGCTCAATGATGTCTCGTCTCGTGTATTGGGGCTTGTTGAGCCGGCGGGGTGCCGCGGGCTTTGGCTTACGTATCATCTTGCGCAGCGGGATGACTGGCTGCATTCGATAACGGTCAGAGTGCTGACGAAATGCCTCTGCGTTATAGCCCTTGTCGGCAACCAGCCTTTACCGGGTCAGTTTTCGGTCAGCGGTAACAGTCACAGCGTCATTCCTGACATATTACGCAGCCGAAAGCTCCAACCTCCGCACAGGCAGCAAAGAAAGACGACAATAACCAATAGGCTGGACGAAGTACGGGCTTGCAGTGTGACCCGCTGCGATGTCCTGAAACGCTACTTCAACCGCGCTCTTGCTCAGGGATTAGGTCACGATGGCCTTACCAATTTGGAACGGATTGCGTACCGAATTGAGCTAGATCTATTACCGCACCTTGCTCAAGGTTGGTAGCGCCGCCGGTGATATATGACTGAGGCCGCCACGCAAAACTGGAGTACTCGTGTGCTGGATCGATAGATCGGCATGCTCTACTACGAGCGTCTGTTGGTGACCCAGGATCGCGCCGCTGTCGGATAGGAAGCCGCCAGCAACTTGAACGCCAACCGATAAAGAACGCAGGAGGGTTAGACCTGTAGATGGCAATATGCTAGCTTGGCTCTGTCTAGTTTAGTGAGCTGTGTGGCGTTTTTGTGGGGCTGACCGCCACCAGAATCCTTTAAATAAAGATCACCAGATTCAGGACTATTTACAAAATGCAGACAAGGATTTTAGTCGCATTATTGATCTACTTAGGATCTTACCTTCCCCTGAGCATGATCTTACTCGTCCAAGATTTTACAATGGGTTCGACTGCTCAAAGTCTGTGCTCAGACTGGAAAAATTTCGCCAGTCAATGTGAGCTGCCGTTAAAGCATCCCTTATTAGCACTTGGTTTTTTTACCCTCTGTCTCATTTCGCTCTCAATATCATTAGGAACAATTTGGCTCGCCACACCAAAGCGGAAAATCATTGTGGAAGAGTGCAAGCATGTTCCAGCAGATCTAATGAACTACGTTTTGCCTTATGTGGTTTCATTTATGAGTTTGGATTATCAAGAGACGGGTAAATTTCTGGGTTTTTTTATATTTCTGGCTTGGATATTTTGGCTGACTTACAAGTCGGGGCAAGTGATTTTAAATCCTGCGCTGGTTGCGTTTGGTTGGGGACATTACGAAATAAAGTATCGATATGAAGGCGACTCTATATCGAATGCAGAAGGTTGTTTGGCTAAGTTTCAACCGTTAACTGGTGATGTTCTTCGTTATAGCAGTATTGATAAAGTCAAAATTCTAAAACAACGAGACTAACATTATGGCCGATCTTTTAGCATTGAAAGCGTTTGATGTCCTCAATTCAACTGTTACTCTGTGGGTTTTCAAGAGATCTACTCGCGCGGGTAAAATAGTTTACACAGGGCGCTGGGTTGAGACTTCTGAACTTTTGGATGCTAAAATAAAAGAAAATGTCAATGCTGCAGTCCAAAGTGTCGAAGAAATTCGAGAATACTCGCTGCTCGCCGAAAATAACGAAACTAGTGTCTTGTCGATTCCAGCAGATGAAACACATGCAGGACAATTGATACAAGAGTGCGTGGCTCGCGATGAAAAGAAGGTGAAAAAACTTAAAGATATACAGAATGCCCATTTTTATGCAATAAGGCTTACTCTTGATGATCAAAATTCTCTCTATGCAGTAAAATCGACCGATGACTCTTGGAAGTTAAAGAAGCTGGCTGGCGCATATAGGGCGGTATTCAAAGACAATGCTCTGGATATCGATAATACGCCAACTTTTAATATTTCTAAGAGTATAGATTTTTTCATTTTTGACGGCGATGTAATTGCTAAGCAAAAAAATAAGACGGAGTCAATATTAAGCTATAAAGAGGCTCATAAAGAAGATTTTGGGTTGTTAAAGCTGGAGCCGAAATTTTCATCATTGTTTTCCAGTATGGATGAGATTGATGCCTATGTGGGAAACAATAAGATTCAGTTAAGAAGAGCCTCCGCAATTAAGCAAAAGGCCCACTACAATAATGATGTTTATATACAAAATATTCGTAATAATGCTGTGGAAATGCAACTGCTAATTGATTTTGATTTGAACGGGAAAATAGTGCCAAGCGCCGAAAGTTGTAAGTACATTTTTTTGGCTCTTCTCAATCATCGGTTGTTTTCCCGTTTCTCTGGAGAGTATTACGACGTACAAAATATTGAAAATATTTAATACTCTATCGGTAGCTATTATAGCTGTGGCCTTGTCTCCGTCACCATCCTTGGTTGCAGAGTCGATGAGATGACCGCGTGAGTGTTTTGCGTTATCCAGATTCTCTTATCTTGGATCGTTCTCTACCGCGGGATGAAGATGGCTCAGGTGAATAGGACCACAAGCGAATCGTTGGTACTGAATTAACTTCCGTCGGCGTGCATCACCTATTTGGCGAAGCATGTTCGGTCGTTCCCGATCCATGTAGGCGGTTGGGAATAGCGCCGGATCGTAGGGGATGGCATCCAGCACGTCGATTCCATATTCGACATAAACACGCTTGCCGAGCGGTGTCAGGGCTAAGGCCTTGATCCGGCGGATATGCTCTGATATGACTCGATACCCATCATTTACCAGCAGGTCGCGCAGATAATGGTTCGACGCGCGAAGTGCAATCGTCACCCGCACGGATTCCCGATGTGGCCGATCCTGCCAGTAAGAGAATAAATTGAATAAACGAGACTTCAGACATGTGATGGGGTCGATGACGGCGATCTGCACACCTTCGATATCCAGGACAGATAAATACTTGAAAATCTCTTTTTGAGGCGCGCCCCCGACGCTGTCCATTTCCAGGATATCGACAATGACCTCTTTACCGTCAACCCAGTCAATATACGCGGCGGCAATGTTTATAGTGTTGTCGTCCATCTTAGCCTTGCGAAAAGGGACTCCCATCACGCGGGCGCAATAATCAATAGAGTTGGGTTTACCGATAAAGTCCAAATCATCGCTAGTGACGAATCCGACATCCTCGCCTGTCATTTCGTCGATGAGGTATTGCCGGGCCCAAAGCGTAAGCGATTGCCCGCCAACGATCACAAGGCCGTAATCGGTGACAGCTGATTGAATTGAGGGGCGGTAGACGCGCTGAATTAGATCGAGCAGAAATGCGAAGAGCTCTGAACGTTCAAGTAAGGCGAACGGAGCGTCTTCGTTTGCCGCTTCGGGCATCAGTTGCTTAGCGCAGAGAATCGTAGTGGGCGAGCGATTGAAGCAGAGTTGCCACGAAGGGCGGCTTTGGCACGGGCAGCAGCCATTTCAAGCATCTCAGGGTCTGCAGCATAGACAGCATCAACCTGGCGGTCACGTGAGCTGCTTTTAAGGCTCATCATTTCCGCAAAGCTAAGGTCTTTTGAATGCTGGTGGCCGCTGATCATGGCGAAAGTACCCATAAGGGTGGAAATAGACTTGGATTTGAGGTTAGCACATTCAGTTGGCGCATTTATAGGCGAAGGGCTGTGGTTGCAAGGGATTAGCCGACGAAATGCATGGGTTAGGGTGCCGTCTAGGTGCATGGGGCCTGTTTCACCGGCCCCATGCACCTAGACGGCTCTTAACGGCACTAAGTACCATGGTCTTTATCGAGATAACCATTTGTCAAGGGAAATGTCAACGTGGAGGGCCACTTATGTGGCCGGGACGGTCGGCGCTTAGATATCAAGGCAAAGCCAGCTCCGGCCTAATCTTTTCGAGATAAGTTGTGCGGTGAGCCTGTAGTAGTAACGGGTGGCTTCTGAGCGGTCCTTCAGCTGGTGTACCAAAAACCAACGCACATGCTTGAAGTGCCAGCCCCAAGGGTTATCGCGCTGCCACCTCTGTTGGATAGCTGCCTGCATGATACGAGCTTGTCGAATGTGTCTTTGCTGCGTGGCTGTCGAACCGTTCAGTACTCCACCCAGGAAAAGTGCCATATCGAAAGGCTTGCTCACGCTCTACCCCCAATGTAAGCCGAAACCACCTCGATTCGATTGTGCCCAAGCTCAAGACTAATTTGCCGTCGCGCGCTTTGGTCCAGAGCGTGGTCGATGCGATAGCATCGGCCACCATTGACGGGGGCCGCGTGGCCCGTGAGCTGTATGTAGCGCTCGCACGCATAAGCCGCTCGAAATTCATGAACCCCCTTCAGTCCCAGCTTCTGAAGCAATTCACGGGCTGGCCTCACCGTCTGTTGCTGGAACTTGGCGTAGCTTTCACCTTCGGCCAGCAAATTGCGGCTGTGGGGTGGCGAGGCGTGACGAGCCATCTGCAAGGCTGCCTTAACCTCGTTATTTGCGATGATCCAGCGCGCTGCTGAAGCTCCAGCCCGGCCGCCTTTGGTCCCATCCTGAATATTGATGCGGCCTAAGTGTTTAGCCTCACGTTGCAAACGTGGCAGGTCAGCCAAGATCGTTTCGCGCAAGCGCATGCCGGTTGCGCGGGCCAAGCAGACAATCGCAGCGACGCGGTGGTGTTGCTGTTCGCGAAGCGCTTCAATCACTCGACTCAGTTGTTGGTGATCTTGGCCATTCGGTGCGCGGGTGCGTACGCTTGATCGCTGCATGCCGAGTGCCTTGCTCGGGCTGGCGATTTTCACGTACTGGTCGCCGCGTAGTGCTGCGAGGGTACGGTTTACGCTACTCAGGCGGTTCTGCGCGGTGGCGATGCAGATTTCACCTTGTTGGATTTGCTGACGCAGGTGTGTGGCGTAGCTGTGCAAGGTACTGCGATCTATCTGGCGGGCGTCGTTGTAACCGGGGCCGTCCGCTGACCGACACCACTTCACGAAAGCCTGCCAGCGATCACTGTGTGCTTTGACCGTAGCGAAGTGGCCGCCGGCAAACAGATCTTTCAGCGCTTGTGGGCCGGCATAGCTGAGCTGACGGCCGTAGCCAAAGTTGCGCCCGTCACGTCGGCCGACCAATGCCATCGGCTTCACCGTTTTCATTGTCTTGCAGAAAGCGCAGCACCGCTTTCCAGTGGGCGCTGATCTTGTTCACTTGTTGCCAATGTGCGGGACGAATAATCAGGGCGTTTTGCTGATGCCGCAGCATTGCTCCCTCTTCGCGCAGTTGGTGGATCAGTTGGCCGATGTTGACAGGCCCTAAGGCGGGTGTGGCGACAACGGCGCCAGTGGCGACAACCCTTGTAGTTGCTGCTCTGAAGCATGGCGACAAGGCGGCGACGGAAGTGGCGACACTCCGCAATGCAGGTCGTGTCTGATGCTGCGCCTGGTAACGGCGCACCGCGTCATTGAGGCGGAACATGGCGCACCTCGAAGGTCTTTCCGTCAGAAGAGTCCAGCCAGCTATGTGAGATCAATTCGACCAGCAGCGTAATGGTGTGATGACTGCTTTTGCGGGCAAAGCGGGGGCCATTGCGATTGAGGTCGCGGACGGTAAATTGGGTCCAGCCTTTTTGCGTCAGCCAGCGCAGCAGTCGATCCGCCTCCTCGCGTAACTTGTTGATGGGTTCTTGCTCCGTCAGGCGCTGGATTTCGGCCAGGTAGTAATCCATCAGCGTCGAGGCGCGCTGGATATGGGGTTCGTCCACTACGGGCGCGTCTTCAATCACCGCCAATACCCCGGCGATACGCAGTACATTGGCGGCTGCTTTCCCGGCGACAGATTGAATGCCGGCCAGCTCGCCAAACTCACCAGATTGGCATTCGATGGTGTCGTGAATATCGATCCAGGCACCGCGAGCGCTGGGTGTCAGTTCCAGCCTGTCAGGGTTAAGTGAGCCGTCGTTGTGTAGCGACAGCGGCTTATCCAGCAGAGCGGTAATGCGCGCTTGGTAGCGCTGGATCCTGGCATCTCGCGTAAGGTCGACCGCCTTGTACAAGCGTCGCCCCACTAGGCGTTCGGGCCAACTGATCAGGCAACGGCCAAGGATGCCTTGGCCGTTGATCATCCGGTCTGTGAGTAGCTGGGTGGCCAGGTAAGGTTGCAGCATCAGATGCAGACTGAGGCGACGATCATAAGCTCGCAGGCTTTCGCCAGGCATGGAGCGCGCCCGGTCGATGGGGCTGCCGTCCCAGAGTGCTGACAGGGTGGTGATGGCCTTGAGTTGGTTCTCTTTGCTCATGGTGCTGCTGCCCAGAAACTGGCCGCCCTCATCGTTGAATAACCCCATGCTGGGCAAGCCCTGGCATAGGTTTTTGATCAGCGCCTCAATGGTGGGCTCGGCGATGATCAACCTGGGCGGTATGGGGTCGGATAACTCACGAGCTTCGTGCTTTCCTCGAATGGCGGCGCGATTGGATTTCAGTTGTTCCAAATACAACGCCCACTGCCGCCGCTCCCACTCACGCGCAGCCGCCAGCGCCAGATGATCCACTGCGCTTTTCCGATCACCCGACGATGCCACCGTCAGCATGTACAGGGACAACGGATAAACACGGCCATCGAGATGCACATTGGCGTGCGACTGGGCCACCAGGGCGGCAGTGGCCAACACCGATTGCGCAGCCATGGCGCAGGGCACGCCGATCACCTCTGCCATGCGTTCGACGGCTGGTCCTAATATCTGTCCCAACGCTTCGACCGGATACGCCAGCGGCTCGGGCCGGTATTCCAGCAGCGGCTGTGGCAGGTCAAACGCTTCGCACAATTGCATCGTCATTCTCCTGGTGCTTCGAATTTCCCCCTCACTCTCCCCGCCACGGTTGTTGAGTGTTATCAGGGATCAAGGCCCCTGCAGCCTGTGAGGGTGTCCACTTACGCGGGACGGGCGGCTCTTTACGACCGGGAGCTTGGGCATCTCATGATCTTGCCTCCTGAGCACCGATAACGGTGGGCGGGTGGAGGCTGCGTTGGCTGACGAGACCAGCGCCGCGAGATCCTGAGTCTGTTGCAGGCAGTAATGCGATGACCAGGGCGTGCCTGACTGTCAGTCAGGTGCAGTCCATTCCGTGGGCTGCGGCACCATCATCTGCATTGCTGCTGCGTGTGACATCGGGGTTTGTCACGCCGATTGTCACATTGACAAACGCTGCAATGTGTTGCCCGGCAAGGGCTGCGGCAGTGGTTTCGGCGCCCGTCTCTTTCCTGGAGAAAGAGACGGGCGTGGGCTGCCGCATTTGCACTGTGGATAAGTTGGCTTCGATCACGTTGGGCGTGACTGCGCGCCTAATTGGAAGCGAGCGCGCATGGCTGGGACCACCACTGTAGGGCGTAGCCTTAAAGATCCCTGGCTACCTGGGCAATGCTGTCGATGACAGCGCTCTACGGCTCTGGTGTAGCGCGTGCTCGGAGGGTGGTCAACCGTGTATGGGGTGGGGTTTTTAGGCGATGGATGTGTATGGAAGACGGTGGCTTTGAATGGACAGTGGGCCGTTCGTCGGTTTTTAAAGTGAGCCCCTGAGGGCGGGAAGGCAAAGCCTTCCTGCCCTCAGGGGCTGGGCCTTAAAAGCTTGTGGGCGATGCAGATGGTGGCGACGGTCGCCGCTTTGTCGCCATGCGCAGGACCGCTAAATAAGTGGGTTGTCGCCAGTGTCGCCGCTGTCGCCAGTAGGAACTGATTAACGAAACGGGATGACGTTCCCGTTTTTGTTTTCATGAATGGCCGTCACCGACAAATTGCCGGTGGCGGCTTTTTGAATGTAGTCGCTCCACCAAGTCATCATCGGGCGTCTTCGCTCGATGTAGTCCGCTCGGTTGTACGCGCTTCGGACTTCGTCTTTGTCGACATGGGCGAGTGCGACTTCAATCAACTCCGGGTCCCATCCATGTTCGTTGAGGATGGTACTAGCCATTGATCGCAGGCCGTGGCTGACCAGCCGATCCTGAAAACCCATACGTTTTAACGCCATGTTCGCGGTTTGGCTGTTGGCGTGAGTACGCGGATTTCGGTCTGCCGGAAACACATGTTCCCGGTGGCCGCTATAGGGTTTGAGTGTCTCTAGCAACGCGAGCGTCTGGTCGCTCAGGGGGATGGGGTGCGCTCGGCGTTTTTTCATGCGCTCCTTTGGGATGGTCCAGATGCGTTTCTCGAAATCAATTTCTGCCCAGGCCGTTCCGGCAGCCTCGGCAGGGCGGGTCATGGTGTGCAGTTGCCATTCGATGAGGCAGCGGGTGATGCGTTTAATGCTAGCGTTGGCAATCGCCACCATGAGGTCGGGTAGTTCTTCGGGGGGAAGTGCCGGCATGTTTTCTTTTTGCGGCTTTTTGAAGGCTGCCCGTATGCCGCTGAGCGGGTTCGCGAAGATCAGTCCGCAGTTGACGCCGTAGGCCATGATTTCGTTGAGACGTTGGGAAAGTCGCTTGACCGTCTCCAGGCTGCCTTTGGCCTCGATCGGGCGTAGGAGCTTGATGATCATGGGGGCGGTGATGTCTGCGAGGGGTGTGGCTTTGAGGCTGGGGAAAACATGCAGCGTGAGTGAGCGCCAGATGTCTTCGGCGTAGGCCGTTGTGACGGAGTGTTTTTTCAACTCGAACCAAGCGGTGGCCACCTTCTCGAATATGTGCTCGGTTTTTGCCAGCTTGGCCTGCCTTAGCTCATCGCGGTGCGCTTTGGGGTCGATGCCTTGCGCCAGCAGTTCGCGTGCCTCAGCTGCTTTCTTTCTGGCATTTGCCAACGAGAGGGCTGGGTAAGGGCCGAGCGCCATGTTGAGGCGGCTTTTGGTTACCGGCGCGCGGTAATTGAAGTTCCAGATCATCGAGCCACTGGCTCTGACCCTGAGTTGAAGGCCGTCGCCGTCAGTGAGAACGAAGTCTTTTCCTGTTGCCTTGACTGCCTTGAGTTGGCGGTCTGATAGGCGGGCTGCATTAGTAGGCATGAGAGCTACCTCTGACACCGTTTTGGTATCCCAAAAATAGCACCAGTGGGCTCGGGATACCAACTGGGATACCAAAACGCCTGGAACTCTAAAAGCTTCTGTGGAAGCCAATGGCGGTGAAAGCCCCGTATTTACTGGGTTTCAGGCACAAAAAAAGACGTCCGTGGACGTCTTTAGATGATGAAGTGGTGGAGCCGGGGGGATTTGAACCCCCGTCCGCCAGTACTCCGCTGTCGGTACTACATGCGTAGCCGTGTCTATTAAGTTAACCCTCAGCGACCCGACGGGCAGGGTGCTTTGGGCGAGTTGTGTAAGTTTTAGCCGCTTCGTCCACAACGTACTGCACGGCGATTCTGTTCTATATGACAATCACTTTGGGTTTACAGACATCCCCTGATGATTGCTGGACCCGAAGGTACCAGGAGGGAAGGGCTAAGGCTGCTTACGCAGCGAGAGCGTATTCCCCGTAGGTTTCGTCATTGGCAACTATAGAAAGTTGCAACAGTGGATTTACGAGTTCTGTTACCAACTCGGCATGCACCTAAAGTTTCGCAACCGGCGTCGAATCCTAAACGGCCCCGAGCCTGTAGCTCTGTGAATCAAAGTGAGCAACAAGCCTGCGCAGTGTACGCCAACACACGTCAGAAGGCCAACCCGAAGGTTGGTCGCGAGTGATCATGGGTTGGGTTCATAACTCAGTGTGTCAGCGCCAATCCCTGGATAGCCTCGGTGGCGCATTTCTTGTCGTCCCCGGAGGCTTTTGAAGTTTTGGCGCTGGCCAGCAGTCTTTTGATCTCCGGTGCGTTGGTGGAGGTCGCTGGTAGCGAATTCACTTTGGCCTCGAGCTCCTGCAGTTTGCTCGTACAAAGGTCGTTGTCCGCTGCAAACACGGGAGAGGCCAACATTGCAGCAGACATGAACAAACCAGCGAGTGCGGTACGTTTCATGGATATCTCCTAGTACTGATGGTCTCGGTGCTGCCGTATGAGCGGGCGGTTCGGCCGAGTCGAAAAACAAGCCACGATGGATGAGGCCTACTCAAAAGACCACGGCGCTGCGCAGGAATTCGGTTTTTGGGGAGCAATTTCACCAGCAACGCATACGGATCGCGTTATGGCTTAAATGTGCAGCTCCAAGCGCACGCCAACAAGGCCAACCCGAAGGTTGGCCTTGAGCCGGGTTACTTCCCGCCTTTGTTAGCGTTCTTGATTTGCTGGATGGTTTGTTCGGTCTCGGCGATGCAGTCGTCAGTCCCTTCCTTGGTGCCTTTTGCCTGATCTGCCTTGGCTTTCGTGACGCTTTCCATGACCTGATCAGCCATCTCCGGAGGAGTCTGTGCCTTGGCATTTTCGATGGTTTTCAAATTGACCGCACAGAGGTCTTCAGCGGCAAACGAGGTGGGCGCCATCAGTGAGGCAGTAACGAACAGACTTAACAGTACAGAACGTTTCATGAGTATCTCCTTGAACTGAGGGTCCAGGCATCGCTGGCCGTCAGGACGGGCTGCCGAGTTTGGGAAAAGCCCGATAACGTCCGGGCTTATTCTGTGGACTATGACAGCGCATCAGGGTTCTATTTTTCGTGCATGCCCCTCGCCTTCGTTACTCGATCCACCAAATACACTACCCCGTGGTAATCAATTCCACCGTGTTGCGTCAGACCTATCTCACACGTGCGGCTGGTCGAAATCCCCTCGCTGCACTGCTGAACCGCATCCTTGAGCGTGCGCAGCGAATGTGCGTTCAGTTCCGGCGTAGTAAAACCCTTATCCCCCGCAAAACCGCAGCAGTGAATGCCTTCGGGAATAACCACGTTTTTGCTGCATTTACGCGCCAGATCAATCAAAGCCTGGCTTTCACCAAGGTGCTGCGTGCTGCAAGTGACGTGCACGGCAATCGACGCTTCCTGCGGCGTGAAATCCAGACGATCCATCAAATGCGTACGAATGAAACGCACCGGGTCGTACAGGTCCAGGCGCACATCGCCCAGGTCCTGAACCAGCCGTAACGTACACGGACTGGTGTCGCAGTAGATCGGGTCGAGCCCGCCGCGACTGGCGTGCAGCAAGGCGCCGATCAGTTCCTGGCGTTTGTGTTCGGCCTGTTCGGCGTAGCCCTTGGAAGCGAACGGTTGCCCGCAACAGAGATTGTCCAGATTGTCCGGGAAGACTACTTGATAACCGGCCTTTTCCAGCAGCCCTCGGGTTTTGTCGTACAGCGACATTTGCTCTTTATCACCCGCCGCCGGGCCCATTGCCCGCGATACGCAGGCCGCGAGGTACACCACCCGAGGGCGTTCGTCCGACACTGTCGGGCTGAAGCGAATGGCTTTTTCCGGTTGCGGCATGGCGTTAGTCCACTGTGGGACCTGGCCTTTGGATAGGCGCGTCAACGTCGCAGACAGTTTTGCCAGTCGTGGCGCCCCCAACAGCATTCGCGCACCGTTGGCCACGTGCAGAGTGAAACGAGCACCTTGCAGCGCAGTGGCGAAATTGCCTTCCAGCCAATTGGCGGTTTTCGTATGAGTTGCCTTACGACTGCGGAGTTTTTTCACCAGCTCGCCGGTGTTGATTCCTACAGGGCAACGTTGTGCGCAGAGGCCGGTGGCAGCGCAGGTGTCGATGCCTTGGTATTCGTAAGCGGCTTCGAGTTTGGTGGTGTCCACGCCAGCGCGTTTCTTCGCCTGAATGTCACGCCAGATCACGATGCGCTGGCGCGGGCTCAGGGTCAGGCCTTTCGACGGGCAGACCGGTTCACAGAAACCGCACTCGATGCACTTGTCCACAATCTCATCGGCGGCCGGCAACGGCTTCAGGTGCTTGAGGTGGATCTGCGGATCCTCGCTGAGCACCACGTCCGGGTTGAGAATGCCGTTGGGGTCGAGCAGGCGTTTAAGCTGCCACATCAACTGGTAGGCATCGCTGCCCCATTCCAGTTCGACAAAGGGTGCCATGTTGCGTCCGGTGCCGTGTTCCGCTTTCAGCGAGCCGCCGAACTCCACCGCTACCAGTTGCGCCACGTCGTCCATGAACGCCTGATAGCGTGCGACTTCTTCCGGGTTGTTGAAGCCTTGGGTGAAGACGAAGTGCAGATTGCCTTCCAGCGCGTGTCCGAAAAGGATCGCTTCGTCGTAGTGATGTTTGTCGAACAGCTCGATCAGGCGGTTTACGCCGATGGCCAGTTGTTCAACCGGGAAGGTCACGTCTTCGATGATCACCGTGGTGCCGGTTTTGCGCACGGCGCCTACGGCAGGGAAGGTGTCTTTGCGGATCGCCCAAAGCCGGGCGTTTTCCACCGGGTCTTCGGTGAAGTCGACCTGTTTTTCTACCGGGAACGAGGACAACGACGCCATGATGTGCGCCAGTTGTTCCTGTAGCAAAGTGGACGATGCGGCGCGGGATTCGATCAGCAGCGCGCAGGCATTGTTCGACAGCTGTTGTACGAAAGCGGGCATGCCGGGTTTGTCTTGCACTGAACGCAGACTGCGCCGGTCCAGCAGTTCCACGGCCGACACCGGCTGGCTTTTCAGCACCGTCACGGCATTGCAGCAGGTTTCCACATCCGGGAACACGATCAGTGCCGAGGCCTTGTTCGGGTGGTCGATCACTGTGTCGTAAGTCACCGCGCTGATGAAACCGAGGGTGCCTTCGGAGCCCACCAACAAGTGGCTCAAGATATCCACAGGCTCGTCGAAATCCACCAACGCATTGAGTGACAGCCCGGTGGTATTCTTCAGACGGTATTTGTGGCGAATTCTTGCCGCCAGTTCGGCATTGGCGCGGGTCTCGCGGCCCAACGTTGCCAGGCGTTCAAGCAGCGAAGCGTGGCTCTCCCGAAACGCCGCAACACTCGCCGCATCTTCAGTATCGAGACGGCTGCCGTCCGCCAGTACCAGACGAATGCCAGCCAACGTGTGATAGGTGTTTTGCGCCGTGCCGCAACACATGCCACTGGCATTGTTGGCGACGATGCCGCCGATTTTGCAGGCATTGATCGACGCTGGATCCGGACCGATCTTGCGCCCGAACGGCGCCAGCCACGCGTTGGCCTGCGCGCCGATCACACCCGGTTGCAGGCGGATTTGCATACCTTGCCCGCGAATCTCGCGACCGTTCCAGTTATCCCCCAGCACGATCAACACCGAGTCGCTGATAGCCTGTCCGGACAGGCTGGTGCCGGCGGCGCGGAAGGTCACCGGAACTTGATCCCTTTGCGCGAGTTTGAGCAGCGCCACGACCTCATCTTCAGACTCGACACGAATCACCAGTTTCGGAATCAGCCGGTAGAAACTGGCGTCAGTGCCAAAGGCCAACGTCGACAGCGGGTCGTCGAAACGTCGCTCCTGAGGAATCAGTTGCTGCGCATCTCGCAGGAAAGCCGCGGGTAGATTCATTGGTCCTCCAGGATCATGACCACGAGGTCTTTCGGACCGTGAGCTCCGTAAGCCAGAACTTGCTCGATGTCAGCGGTTTTCGACGGGCCGGACACCAGCAGGGCGTTGGTCGGCATGCCTTGGGCCCAATCGAATTCCTGCTGCACTTGATAGAAGTTGTTGCGGATTTCACTGGCCTTGAGCAGGGCGAAATGCACGGGCGGCACCAGGCTCATCAGGCGCGGTTCTTCCCGCGTCGGCCAGAGAATCAGACTACCTGTGGCGGCGATTGCGCCGAGGGTGCCGGTCAGGCTGGCCGGCGTGTCGTTGAACAACTCGGCTTTCCATTCTTCAACCGGACGGTCGTAGGATTTGAGCGTTGGCAGATCAGGATTTTTCGCCCAGTGCTGAGTGACGCGTTGCCCGTGAGGCGTAGTCGGTGCAATCAACAAACTCGGCAACTGACGGTCCAGCAACAACTGAGCAAGCAACGAAGGCCAGCCTTCGCCTGACGTCAGATGGATTTCGGTGTGCACCGCTTCCATCTGTTTGCGCAGCTGTGGGATGCGTTGCTCGGCGGTGTAGGTATAGGGCGCTGTCACCAGTTCGACGTCAAAATCGTCAGGCACTGGTGTGGTGCCCGTCAGACTGTTCCGCAACTTGGCGAGGATATTTTGCTTGGCGCTCATCAGCGATCTCCCTGTTTGGCCAGATGTTCGCGGGCCATGTCATGCAGTGAGCGGGCAGCGGGTTTCGGTGCGCTGTGGTTTTGCGTCCAGGGGCCGACGTTTTTCGGTGCCAGCGTGCGCAAGCGAGTGGCGAAGAAGCCGAACAGTCGATAAAGCGTGGGAGAACTGTTGAGCTTCGCCCAGGCATTCCAGATAAACCGTTCTTTACGCGAGTACTTGCTGCCCTGGCCGCGCATCACTTGATGAGGGCTGTCCGGGGCTTTGACGTTCTCTTCCCGCAGACGACGCAGCAGCGCCGGAATCGGAATTTTTACCGGGCAGACTTCACCGCAGGCGCCACACAACGACGAGGCACTCGGGTGGTCCGGGACTTTCGCCAGGCCGACCATGTGCGGAGTGATGATTTTTCCGATAGGCCCAGGGTAAACCTCCCCATAGGCGTGACCGCCGATTCGGGTGTAGACCGGGCAATGATTCATACAGGCGCCGCAGCGGATGCAGTTCAGGGTCTGGCGCAGTTCGCTGTCGGCGAAGGCCTGGCTTCGACCGTTGTCGAGCAATACCAGGTGCACTTCCTGGGGGCCGTCGAGTTCATGTTGCTTGCGCGGGCCGGAGATCATGTTGACGTAGGTGGTGATCGGCTGGCCGAGGGCTGAACGGGTCAGCAGTGACAGCAGCGGCACCACATCGCGCAGGTTTTCCACGACTTTTTCGATGCCAGTGACGGCGATGTGAACCGGCGGCACGGTGGTGGTCATGCGCCCGTTGCCTTCGTTTTCCACCAGCAGCAAGGTGCCGGTTTCGGCCACGGCGAAGTTGACGCCGGAGACGCCGATGTCCGCTTCGAAGAATTTCTGCCGCAAGACCTTGCGACCGATCTGAATGAGTTGGTCAACGTCCTTGGTGTATTCCACGCCAAGTTTGTCGTGGAACAAGGACGCGACCTGACCGGCGTTCTTGTGGATCGCCGGCATAATAATGTGTGAAGGCTTCTCGTGGTCGAGTTGGACGATGTACTCGCCCATGTCCGATTCCAGGCATTCAATGCCCTGTTCAGCGAGGAAGTGATTCATTTCCATCTCTTCGCTGACCATCGATTTGCCCTTGATCACTTGCCGCCCCTCGTGAGCGCGGATGATCGAGAGGACGATGCCATTGGCCTCGTCCACCGTTTCCGCCCAGTGCACTGTCACACCGTTGCGGGTCAGGTTCTGTTCAAGTTGCTCGAGCAGGTCGGGCAACTTGGATAACGCGCGGGCGCGGACAGCATTGCCCAGCGCTCGCAAATGTTCTCTTTCGTGGGCATCGCTGAAGGACGCTGCCCGTTTTGTCATCAGCGAATCCATCGCCGTGCGAAAGTTGTTTCGCAGTTGCTTGTCATCCAGCGCCTTGTGAGCCCGGATGCGAAAATCTTCTTCCACGGCAACCGTAGGAATAATCGCGGAAGCGTTCATAGAACACCTCCGGTTCGCTGCCAAAGGAAGCTGGCCAGGTGTTGGCCGCGCAATGCTTCCTGCTGTTTCTCCAGCGAGCCGTTGATGTTCATCAGACAACCGCAGTCGGCACTGAGTACCTGGTGCGCGCCGGATTCCTTCAACGAGCGGGTCTTGTCAGCCACCATCGCACCGGAAATGTCTGGCATACGGACGCTGAAAGTCCCACCGAAGCCACAGCATTCACTTTCATGGCTGTGGTCGACTCGCTCCACGTTACGCAGCTGCGCCAACAACTCGCGGCCATGCAAGTGGGTGTTCATCTCACGGCGTGCCGAGCACGACGTGTGCAACGCTACTTTGACGGGCTCGCCACTGTCCTTGAGCTGCACCTTGCAGACAAACAACAAAAACTCGGCCAGTTCATAAGTCCGGGCCGCCAGCGCCTGAACCTGTTTCAGCATGTCCGGCTCGTCCTTGAACAAGTCGGCGTAGTGTTCGCGCAACATCCCGGCACACGACCCCGACGGCACCACCACCGGATAGTCCCCGGCAAACAGCGCCAGTTGCGAGCGTGCCACGGTCCGCGCCTGCTCGGTGTAACCCGAGGTGTAGGCCGGTTGTCCACAGCAGCTTTGCCCCTGCGGATACTCGACACGAATGCCTTCGCGTTCCAGCAAGTGAATCGCGTCCATCCCGGCTTCGGGGTAGAACAAATCCACCACACAGGTTCCGAACAGGTAGACCCGTGACGGTTTCTCGCTGGGGTATTGCCGGGGCTCGGGCAGTGGCGGGGCGACGCGGGTCGCGTTCGGCACAGCGTTGTAAAAAAGCTCGCTCATCAGGCGTGTCTCCGGGTGGTCCCGGTTATCCGTCTGTCGAGGCTGCTGAAATATAGAGAGGCAAGCTTTCAGCAGCCTTACAGACCGGGTTGTGAATAGCTGACGCCGGAATCGTGGTCCGGCGTCGGTTTTTGCTTTTTATCGTGTAGTACTTAGTGCACCAGCATGCCGGTCAACCAGTAGGCCTGGATGTAGGTAATCAAGCCCACGATCGTTGCAAAGAACAGGCTGTGCTTGAGGGTGAAACGGAACAGATCCGATTCCTTGCCCACCAGACCGGTCGCGGCGCAGGCCACGGCGATCGATTGTGGCGAGATCATCTTGCCGGTCACGCCACCGCTGGTGTTCGCCGCTACCAGCAACACGTCGCTGACGCCGATCTGGTGCGCAGTGGTCGCTTGCAGCGAACTGAACAGGGCGTTGGACGAGGTATCGGAACCGGTCAGGAACACACCCAGCCAGCCGAGGAACGGTGAGAAGAACGGGAATGCTGCGCCAGTGCCTGCCAGAACCAGCGCCATGGTCGAGGACATGCCCGAGTAGTTAGTGACGAAGGCAAAGGCGAGCACCATACCGATGGACAGAATCGGCCAGCGCAGCTCGTAGAAGGTCTCTTTCAAAGTGGTCAGACCAGTTTTGACATTGATCTTCAGCACCAGCATCGAGATCAGCGCGGAGAAGAAAATCGCCGTGCCGGTCGCGGAAATCGGGTCGAGTTTGAACACTGCCGGGATAGCGGTCGGGGCGGTCACGATCGGCGCAACCTTGATCACCAATTGATCGAGGTGCGGGATGGCGATGTTGAATACCCAGCTGTACATCGAACCGCCAGCAGCGAACATCGCCTTGAACGGTTTCAGTGTCCAGATGGTGACCAGCACGGTGAGGATCAGGAACGGTGACCAGGCTTTGAGAATTTCACCAAAGCTGTAGGGCGAAGCCACAGTGCTGCGCGGCAGGCCGAAACCGCCAGCGCTGGCACCCACCACGGAAGCCGAGACGGCACCGACGATGTGTTGCCCTGCGGCGCGTTTCGGCTGCCAGACTTTCAGGAACAGCGTCAGGGAAACCAGGCTGGCCAGGGCCGAGGTGATGTCCGGCAGTTCCGGGCCGATGAAGTTCGACGTGAAATATTGGGTGATGGCAAAGCTCAAGCCGGCTACCAGTGCTGCCGGCCAGGTTTCGCGAACGCCGCGCAGGCCGTCCATCATGAACACCAGCCAGAACGGCACGAACAGCGACAGCAGCGGCAGTTGGCGGCCTGTCATGGCGCCAATCTTGAAGGCGTCGATACCGGTGACCTGCCCGGCAACGATGATCGGAATCCCCAGGGCGCCGAAGGCCACCGGTGCGGTGTTGGCGATCAGGCACAGGCCGGCGGCGTACAACGGGTTGAAGCCCAGTCCGACCAACAGTGCGGCGGTAATCGCGACCGGTGCACCGAAACCGGCGGCACCTTCCAGGAAGGCGCCGAAGCAGAAACCGATCAGCAGCACTTGCAGGCGCTGGTCGTCGGTGATCGATAGCACCGAGCTGCGGATCACTTCGAACTGACCACTCTTGACCGTCAGTTTGTAGAGGAATACCGCCGCCACGATGATCCAGGCAATCGGCCACAGGCCATAGGCGAAACCATAGCCGGCGGCGGCGAAAGCCATGTCGACCGGCATCTGGAAGGCGAAGATCGCCACGGCAATGGACAAGGCCAGCGTGATGCTGCCGGCCACGTGTCCTTTGAGTCGGAACACGGCCAATGCCAGGAAGAAAAACACGATGGGGATAACGGCCGCGAGCGCGGACACGCCGAGACTGCCGAGCGGAGAATAGAGCTGTTGCCAGGTTTGCATATGGGGTGGCCCCTAATTGTTGTTGGTCAGGCACTGGTCAGCGTTCTTGGATAATTGGTAATACCAATTTACAATCGCTGTTGGCTAGGGTAAAAGCGTTGTAGGCGGCGTGTCAATTTGCCGCTCTAAAACTTTTGTCGAATACGCGGTGCGCAAGCCATCTGGTCCGCTCGACCAAATGCTGTCTGGCAGGTGCTGAAGCAGCCCTGATAGGCCAGAATAGACACCCCGGCGAGCCGTCGGGATCGTGGAGAATTGAGTTATGGGGTTTGATCAAATTCGTCAGCGCCGTTTGTCTGACGATATTGTCGAGCAGCTCGAGGGGATGATTCTCGAGGGCACGCTGAAGGCGGGTGAGCGTTTGCCGGCCGAGCGTGCGCTGGCCGAGCAGTTCGGCGTGTCACGCCCTTCGTTGCGCGAAGCGATTCAGAAACTGGCGGCCAAAGGCTTGCTGGTCAGTCGCCAGGGCGGTGGCAATTATGTGGTGGAGTCGCTGGGGACAACGTTCAGCGATCCGCTGCTGCATCTGCTGGAAAGCAACCCTGAGGCGCAGCGCGATCTGCTGGAATTTCGTCACACCCTGGAAGCCTCCTGTGCCTATTACGCAGCCATGCGTGCTACGGACGTTGATCGCGAGCGATTGACCGCGGCTTTCAATGAATTGCAGGACTGCTATACGCGTCACGACGAGGTAAGTCGGGCGGAAGAGGGCGCGGCGGATGCGAAATTCCACCTGGCTATTGCTGAGGCCAGTCACAACGCGGTGTTGCTGCACACCATTCGCGGATTGTTCGATCTGCTCAAACGTAACGTGGTGACCAACATCGGCGGGATGTACAAGCAACGCACGGAAACCCGCGACATGCTGATCACCCAGCACCGGGAGTTGTACCTGGCAATTATTGAAGGAAGGGCCGAGCAGGCGCGGGAAGTCTCCAGCCGACACATTTTGTATGTGCAGGAAGTGCTGGAAGAAGTGCGTCAGGAAGTACAGCGCATGGCTCGAGCGGAGCGGCGCAAGGGGATGTAGTGATAAGGGGATGATTGTGGCGAGGGAGCTTGCACCCGCTCGACTGCGCAGCAGTTGCCGGCAGTCGTCAAGCGAGGGCTGCTTCGCACCCCAGCGGGAGCAAGCTCCCTCGCCACAGGGCAGGAAGATTAATCTTCCTTGCCCTTGTTGCGCACCGCGCGCTGCAACTCGCGACCGGCGTCGCGCTCGCGTTCGGTATCACGCTTGTCGTATTCCTTCTTGCCCTTGCCCAGAGCGATCTCGCACTTGACCATGTGCTTGCTCCAGTACCAGGACAGGCATACGCAGGCGTAACCTTTTTGCTGCACGGCCGTGGCCAGTTTTTCCAGCTCGCGCCGGTTGAGCAGCAATTTGCGGGTGCGGGTCGGATCAGCGATGACGTGGGTGCTGGCGGTCATCAGTGGCGTAATGTGGCTGCCGAGCAGCCAGGCTTCGCCATCCTTGAGCAATACGTAACTGTCAACCAGTTGCAGCTTGCTTGCCCGCAGACTTTTTACTTCCCAGCCGGCCAGGACCAGACCAGCCTCGAACTTATGCTCGATGAAGTAATCGTGTCGCGCCTTTTTATTTTGCGCGATGGTCCCTGTTGGGTGTTTCTTCTGTTTAGCCATAGGGGCGGCATTATAGGGAGTTGCACGCGAGTCGGCTACGGTATCGCTACGTGCTTGAGCAGGTTGATTGAATCCCGGACAATGCGGCCTCTTTTTTGAACGCTTGGGCGTGATAACGATGTCGACAGACAAGGTTTCTGTCCACGGCAGTTGGGCTAGCCGCTGGGTCTTCATACTCGCCGCGACCGGTTCGGCCGTGGGCCTGGGTAGTATCTGGAAATTCCCGTACATGGTCGGTGTCTATGGCGGCGGCGCCTTCGTGCTGATGTTCCTGGCCTGTATCGCGCTGATCGGTGTGCCGGTCATGCTGGCCGAAACCCTGATCGGCCGTCGTGCACGTCAAAGCCCGGCCAACGCCTTGAAGGTATTGGCGCTGGAAGCCGGGCATTCGGGCAAATGGTCCTGGGGCGCATTCGCCGGGATGATCACGGCGTTGCTGATCCTGTCTTTCTATAGTGTGGTGGGCGGCTGGTCGCTGGATTACATCATCGACATGGGTCGTGGCGACTTCCAGGGTGCAACGCCTGATGAGGTCGGCGCTTATTTCGGCAATGTGATCGCTGATCCGTGGCGCCTGACACTTTGGCACACGATTTTCATGCTGCTATCGGCCGTAGTGATCGCCAAAGGCGTGGTCGCGGGGCTGGAACGCAGCTTGCGAATCATGATGCCGCTGCTGTTTGTGATGGTGCTTGTTCTGCTGGGCTACAGCATGACTACCGGGCATTTCATGGAAGGCGTGCATTTCATGTTCGACTTCCACCCGGAAAAAGTACTCGACGGTTTGCTGCCAGCCATGGGGCACGCGTTCTTTTCACTGAGCGTGGGCGTCGGTTCGATCATGATCTACGGCGCTTATATGCCAAAGAATTCATCGATTTCCGGCACCATCGTCGGCGTGGCACTGCTCGATACCTTCGTGTCCCTGGTGGCCGGTCTGGCGTTGTTTCCGATTGTGTTCGCTGGCGGCCTGAACCCAAGCGAAGGTCCTGGCTTGATGTTCGTCAGCCTGCCCTTTGCGTTTGGTAACGTAGCGTTCGGCCAGTTGATGGGCGTAGTGTTCTTCGTGCTCGTAGCGATTGCCGCCTGGAGTTCGGCGATTTCCCTGCTTGAGCCGATGGTGGCTTACCTGGTTGAGCGCACGAAAGTCAGCCGCGCATGGGTTACTTTTTGGCTGGCCTTCATTTGTTGGTTTGTCGGTCTGGGCACGGTGTTTTCCTTCAATATCTGGAAGGAAGCCAAGTTTTTCGTGAACGAAGGCGGGATGTTCCATCTCTATCAATGGGGCGCGGCCGGTGGCCTGGACTTCTTTGGTGTGATCGATTTCTTCACCTCGCGGATCATGCTGCCACTCGGTGGTTTGTGTTTCGTGGTGTTTGCAGGCTGGGTGATGGGCCGTGAAGCGGTACGCGACGAATTGTCGATCCGCAACCCTGCGCTGTTCGCCCTGTCCCTGTTCTTGATGCGCTATGTGGCGCCCATCGGCATTCTCGTAGTATTTGCCGCCCAGCTGTGGAAGTGACGCTGACATGACGACACACATTCAACGTTCGGCCCTGCTGCCGTATCCGGCGCAAGCGCTGTATGACCTGGTCAACGACGTGGCGCGTTACCCGGAATTTCTGCCGTGGTGCTCATCGGCCGAAGTCCTGGAGAGTTCTCCCGAGCATATGCGCGCTAGCGTCGGCGTGGCCAAGGGTGGTCTCAGCCAGCATTTCGTAACGCGCAACACGCTGGTGCCTGGGCATTCGATTGAGATGAACCTCGAAGAGGGGCCGTTCAATCAATTGCATGGCGTCTGGGTGTTCAAGCCCTTGGGCGAGAAAGCCTGCAAGATCAGTCTGGACCTGTCGTTCGATTACGCCGGGCCGATTGTGCGCGCGACCCTGGGGCCGTTGTTCAATCAGGCGGCCAATACGCTGGTGGATGCTTTCTGCCAGCGCGCCAAACAGATGCATGGTTGAGTCGATGATTGAGATTGAAGTGGTGTATGCCGCCGTTGATCGTCAAGTGCTCATGTCGGTAACTGTGCCGACAGGAACGACCGTGCGGGCGGCTTTGCTGAAGTCAGGCCTCGGCGAGGCGTTTTCCGAGCTGGATCTGGCCAGCTGTCCGGTGGGGATCTTCGGTAAAGTCATTGCTGATCCGGACAAACATCTTGTCCAGGCTGGAGATCGCATCGAAATATACCGGCCATTGCAGGCTGATCCGAAAGAAGTTCGTCGGTTGCGCGCAGCCAAAGCTGCTGAGGCCAAAACCCGGAATCAATGATTCGCTTAAATGCTGGACAATAAAAAACCCGGACATGCCGGGTTTTTTATTGCGTCGCAAATTATTGCGGCGAGGTTTCCAGAGGTTCTGGAGTCGGGACTGGAACGGTTTCTACACCGTCGACATCCTTCTGGATCTGGTCCAGCAACGAACCTGGCTTGACCGGTTTCTCCGGTTTCGGCGTCTCGACGTTTTCTGCTGGTGCAGCAACTGTAGTGCCGCTGTCCTTGCCGAGAATGGCTTCGTCGCGGCTCACGCCTGGCATGAAATCGCCAGAGAGGCTGACAAGTTGGTCATTTGGGTTGAAGATAACGCTAATGCGTTCCTGTTGGCGTTCACCGCCACCCGGTTGCAGGCTGTACAGATAATCCCAGCGATCGGCATGGAACGTGTCGGTCAACAGAGGGTTGCCCATGATAAACCGTACTTGCTTGCGGGTCATTCCCGGGCGTAACTGGTCTATCATGTCCTGCGTGACGACATTGCCCTGCTGGATGTCGATTTTGTAAACCCCGGGGAATGAACAACCGGCGAGTGCGAGCAGTCCCACAAAGGTGAAACTGGTTAGCAAGAGCTTGGTGTTTTGCATCGGTGGGCGACTTCCACTATCTTGGCTGGGACAACGTAAACGCCGATCATACCCGCATTAAGAGAAGCTGCGAAGCAGCATCGCGAGAAAGCTGACCATGGTTGAAAATAGCGAACTACGCAAAGCCGGCCTCAAAGTGACCCTTCCACGGGTCAAAATTCTGCAAATGCTCGATTCCGCCGAGCAACGCCACATGAGTGCCGAGGACGTCTACAAGGCGCTGATGGAGGCTGGTGAGGACGTCGGTCTGGCCACGGTTTACCGTGTCCTGACCCAGTTCGAGGCAGCTGGCCTTGTGGTGCGACACAACTTCGACGGGGGCCATGCGGTCTTCGAGCTGGACGACGGCAAGCATCACGACCATATGGTCAACGTCGAGACCAGTGAAGTGATCGAATTCTTCGACGAAGAAATCGAGCGACTGCAGAAAGCAATCGTCGACAAGTATGGCTTCGAGATGGTGGATCACAATCTCGTACTGTACGTACGCAAGAAAAAGTAAGCATGTCGCGCGAACTTAAGGTTCGCGAAACGAGCGAAGGCGACCCCAGGGTCGCCTTCGTGCTTTCTATCGATCTTAAATTTTTGCGGTGACGACCATTTTCCTGGCGTGAGCCAGAGATTCCTTTGTAAGGTCGATGCCTCCCAGCATTCGCGCGACTTCTTCGACACGATCGTTCTTGCTCAACTTGGCGACGGCTGTGTGAGTGGCATCTTCGCCGCGCACTTTGTGTACGAATAGATGTTGATGTCCCTGTGCAGCTACTTGCGGTAAGTGAGTGACTGTCAATACCTGCCCGCGCTCCCCAAGTCGACGCAACAACTGGCCTACGATTTCGGCGGTTGGACCGCCGATGCCCACGTCTACTTCATCGAACACCAGGGTCGGTACCCGGGAGGTTTGCGCGGTGATCACTTGAATTGCCAGGCTGATCCGTGACAGTTCGCCGCCGGATGCCACTTTTGCCAGCGCTTTCAAAGGTTGGCCCGGGTTAGCGCTCACCAGCAGCTCTACCTGCTCAAGACCATTGGGTAGCAGTTCATCGCTACTGTTGGGGCGCAGCTCGATAGTGAAGCGCCCACCAGGCATGCCCAGTCGCTGGATTTCATGCTCCACGGCGCTGGCAAGGCTGCTTGAGGCCTGATGACGCAAATCGCTGAGCTCGCGAGCCTTTTCCTGATAATGACGGGCATAGGAGGCCAGTTCATCGCTCAGTCGCTCGATGGATTCGTCATTGGCGTTCAGGGTTTCGATTTCATCCAGCAAGCGCTGCTGCATCTCGGCGACTTCGGTCGGCTGGATGCGGTGTTTGCGCGCCATGGTATAGATCGCATCAAGGCGCTCCTCCAGGTACTGAAGACGCGCTGGATCGGCATCGAAGTTGTCAAGGAAGCGGTTCAGTTCTCCCACGGCTTCTTCGACCTGGATCTGTGCGCTGGTCAGCAGGCTGCTGGCTTCGCCCAGGGCGCCAATCGAATTATTGACGCTCGAAAGGCGATTGAGGCTGGCAGTAAGGGCGTTCAGCACATTCCCGGAGTCACTTTCGCTGCATTGTTCGACCACTTGCCGACAAATGCCCAGCAGGGTTTCGGCGTTAGTCAGGTTCTTGTGTTCCTGTTCCAGCTGCTCCAGCTCATTTTCGCCGAGGCCGAGGTTTTCCAGTTCCTCGAGTTGATAGCTGAGCAATTGATGGCGGGCGCGCTGCTCATCGCCGGAATTGGAAAGACGTTCCAGCTCCAGGCGGGTCTGGCGCCAGCGTTGGGCGGCCAGATGTACCTGACGGGCAAGGTCTGTTGCACCCGCGTATTCATCGAGCAGGCGACGGTGTGTGTCGGTCTTGAGCAGGGATTGATGTTCGTGCTGGCTGTGGATATCGATCAGCAGTTCACCCAGGGCCTTGAGGTCGCCGAGGGGGCAGGGCGTGCCGTTGATGTAGCCACGCGAGCGCCCTTCGGCGGTGATCACCCGGCGCAGGATGCACGGGCCGTCGCTCTCCAGGTCGCGCTCGGCCAGCCAGGCACTGGCTTCTGGAATATCGACCAGATCGAAGGTTGCCAGGATATCGGCCTTGTCGGCACCGGGACGGACCACGCCGCTGTCGGCGCGATCGCCCAGGGTCAGGCCGAGGGCGTCGAGCATGATCGACTTACCGGCGCCGGTTTCCCCAGTGATCACGCTCATCCCGCGATCAAGTTCGAGATCGAGATGTTCAACGATGGCGTAGTTATGTACGGAAAGGTGCACCAGCATGAAGGCCGCTCCCAGGGTTTAGGTCTGGTTATTTATACAGTGTTTTGTTTCTGGCTGACAATGCCCTCCCTTAGCTCGATTTGCTTGGCCCGACGAAATCCTTAGTGCACCCAGGAATGACAATGCAGCTGTTTTTTGTAGGGTTAATAAATAAGCGCCCCTTGAAGCTGGATTTTGCGGCCCCATATAGCTGGGCAGAAGCGTGAGTTGAGCTCGCGGACGATATTGAAAGGAGAAATCTATGGCTGACGAACAGACAGTGGATACGCAAAATCTAGACGCAGATCAGGCTGCCCAGGATTCGGGTGATGAGCTGGCGGCTCGTATTCAAGTGCTCGAAGAGCAATTGGCTGGTGCTCATGATCAGGCTTTGCGTGTAGCGGCTGATCTGCAGAACGTCCGCCGTCGCGCCGAGCAGGATGTGGAAAAGGCTCACAAGTTCGCCCTGGAGAAATTCGCCGGTGACTTGTTGCCGATCATCGACAGCCTGGAGCGTGGTCTGGAATTGTCCAGCCCGGACGACGAAAGCATTCGTCCAATGCGCGAAGGCATCGAGCTGACCCTGAAAATGTTCCAGGACACCCTGAAGCGTTATCAGCTGGAAGCGATCGATCCGCATGGCGAACCGTTCAACGCCGTTCAGCATCAGGCAATGGCCATGCAGGAAAGCGCCGACGTCGAGCCGAACAGCGTGCTCAAGGTGTTCCAGAAGGGCTATCAGCTCAACGGTCGCCTGTTGCGCCCGGCCATGGTCGTGGTCAGCAAGGCGCCGGCACCGGTTTCGCCTTCGATTGACGAGCAGGCTTGAAATTAGCCGCAAGGCCCCCATTTAGAAGTCAAGCGTTTAAGTGCTACCGCAGTTAGCCACCACTGCTGCGGCAACCAAATCCAAAGTTTCGGGAGAGTTAACATGGGCAAAATTATCGGTATCGACCTGGGGACTACCAACTCCTGCGTCTCCGTGCTTGAAAACGGCGTAGCCAAAGTTATTGAAAACGCTGAAGGCACGCGTACCACGCCGTCGATCATCGCTTATGCCAACGATGGTGAAATCCTCGTTGGTCAATCGGCCAAGCGTCAGGCTGTGACCAATCCGCACAACACCCTGTATGCGGTGAAGCGTCTGATCGGTCGTAAGTTCGACGAAGAAGTCGTACAGAAAGACATCAAGATGGTCCCGTACAAAATCGCCAAGGCTGATAACGGCGATGCGTGGGTTGAAGTGAACGGCCAGAAAATGTCGCCGCCACAAATCTCGGCTGAAATTCTGAAGAAAATGAAGAAGACCGCCGAAGATTACCTCGGCGAGCCAGTGACCGAAGCGGTAATCACCGTTCCGGCCTACTTCAACGACAGCCAGCGTCAAGCCACCAAAGACGCCGGCCGCATCGCGGGCCTGGACGTAAAACGTATCATCAACGAACCAACCGCAGCTGCTCTGGCTTACGGTATGGACAAGGCGAAGGGCGATCACACCGTGATCGTTTACGACTTGGGCGGCGGTACTTTCGACGTTTCCGTGATCGAAATCGCTGAAGTCGATGGCGAGCACCAGTTCGAAGTTCTGGCCACCAACGGTGACACGTTCCTGGGCGGTGAAGACTTTGACATTCGCCTGATCGACTACCTCGTTGACGAATTCAAGAAAGAAAGCGGCATGAACCTTAAAGGTGACCCGCTGGCCATGCAGCGCCTGAAAGAAGCCGCTGAAAAAGCCAAGATCGAGCTGTCTTCGAGCAATTCGACCGACGTGAACCTGCCGTACATCACTGCAGACGCCACCGGTCCTAAGCACTTGAACGTGAAAATCTCCCGCGCCAAGCTCGAAGCGCTGGTAGAAGACCTGGTTCAACGCACCATCGACCCTTGCCGCATCGCTCTGAAAGACTCCGGCATCGACATTGGCGCCATCAACGACGTGATCCTGGTCGGCGGTCAGACCCGTATGCCACTGGTTCAGAAGCTGGTGACCGAGTTCTTCGGTAAAGAAGCGCGTAAAGACGTGAACCCGGACGAAGCTGTAGCCATGGGTGCTGCTATTCAGGGCGCAGTATTGGCCGGTGACGTGAAAGACGTTCTGCTGCTGGACGTTAGCCCGCTGACCCTGGGTATTGAAACCATGGGTGGCGTGATGACTGCGCTGATCGAGAAAAACACCACGATTCCTACCAAGAAATCGCAAGTGTTCTCGACTGCCGACGACAACCAGGGCGCTGTGACCATTCACGTGCTGCAAGGTGAGCGTAAGCAAGCCGCACAGAACAAGTCCTTGGGCAAGTTCGACCTGGCCGAGATTCCACCAGCACCACGTGGCGTGCCACAAATTGAAGTGACCTTCGACATCGACGCCAACGGCATTCTGCACGTAGGCGCCAAAGACAAGGCTACCGGCAAGACTCAGTCGATCGTGATCAAGGCCAACTCCGGTCTGTCCGAGGAAGAGATTCAGCAGATGATTCGCGATGCTGAAGCCAACGTCGACGCAGATCGCCAGTTCGAAGAGCTGGCAACCGCTCGCAACCAGGGCGATGCGCTGGTTCACTCGACGCGCAAAATGGTTGCAGACGCTGGCGATAAAGTGACTGCTGAAGAGAAGACTGCAATCGAAGCCGCTGTGGTTGCGCTGGAAGCCGCTGTCAAAGGCGACGACAAGGCCGCGATCGAAGCCAAGGTTGAAGAGTTGTCGAAAGTCTCCGCTCCAGTAGCGCAGAAGATGTACGCCGAGCAGGCTCAACCTGCTGAAGGTGCTGCACCGCAAGGCGAATCGGCCGAGAAGGCTGACGACGTCGTCGACGCTGAGTTCGAAGAAGTCAAAGACCACAAGTAAGTTGTTGGTCGGCCGGTTGACTGCCTTTAGGCGGTGACTGGTAGGATGTCGCCGCGCGGGGGCTTGCTCCCGCGTTGGCGTGTCTGGAGTTAGCGAATTTTTACAGCGTGCGACAAGGCTCGTGTGTTGGCGGTATGGCCGGAAATGCTCCTGCTTTTCGAGCCGAAAGTACTGCAATGAATCAAAGACCAGGATCGTTGAATTGACGTGAGTTGGGTCCGGGCCTGTATTGGGGCTCAACGAGTTTGGCAAGGCTCAGGAGGGGTTTGCCGAACGTCCTTAAGAGTGCAAAGACTTATGGCAAAGCGTGACTATTACGAAGTGTTGGGTGTTGAGCGCGGCTCTAGCGAAGCAGACCTGAAAAAGGCCTACCGTCGCCTGGCGATGAAGCACCACCCGGACCGTAATCCTGATGACAAAGCGTCGGAAGATATGTTCAAGGAGGCCAACGAGGCCTACGAAGTCCTGTCCGATTCCAGCAAGCGCGCGGCGTACGACCAGTACGGTCATGCCGGTGTCGACCCAAGCATGGGCGGCGGCGGTGCCGGGTTTGGCGGCCAGAACTTCTCCGACATCTTTGGTGATGTCTTCAGTGACTTCTTCGGCGGCGGTCGCGGCGGTTCTCGTGGCGGCGCTCAGCGTGGCAGCGACCTGCGTTACACCCTGGAACTGAATCTGGAAGAAGCGGTGCGCGGTACAACCGTGAATATCCGTGTTCCGACATTGGTCAACTGCAAGCCGTGCGACGGTTCGGGAGCCAAGAAAGGCTCCTCGCCGATCACTTGCCCCACCTGTGGCGGTATCGGTCAAGTCCGTATGCAGCAGGGCTTTTTCTCGGTGCAGCAGACATGCCCGCGCTGCCATGGCCAGGGCAAGATCATTTCCGATCCGTGCGACTCGTGCGACGGTCAAGGGCGTGTCGAAGAGTACAAAACCCTCTCGGTGAAAGTGCCGGCCGGTGTCGATACCGGTGACCGCATTCGTCTGTCCGGCGAAGGCGAGGCGGGGGCTCAGGGTGGTCCGACTGGCGACCTGTACGTGGTGATCAACGTGCGTGAGCACGCGATCTTCCAGCGCGACGGCAAGCACCTGTTCTGCGAAGTGCCTATCAGCTTTGTCGATGCTGCGCTGGGTGGTGAGCTGGAGATTCCGACCCTTGATGGTCGAGTCAAACTGAAAATCCCTGAAGGGACGCAGACCGGCAAGCAGTTCCGTGTTCGCGGCAAGGGCGTTGCGCCAGTGCGCGGCGGCGGTGCTGGTGACTTGATGTGTCGTGTGGCGGTCGAAACCCCGGTCAACCTGGGTCGTCGTCAGCGCGAATTGCTGGAAGAGTTCCGCAGTTCGCTGGCGGAAAACAACAGCCATTCGCCTAAAACCACGGGTTGGTTCGAAGGTGTGAAGCGCTTCTTCGGCGATTTGTAAGGAGTCGGCATGCGACGTATAGCTGTGATGGGCGCTGCCGGGCGCATGGGCAAGATTCTGGTCGAGGCGGTGCAGCAACGCGCGCCGCTGACCGGGCTGACGGCAGCCATCGTTCGCCCCGGCAGCACGCTGATTGGCGTGGACGCCGGTGAACTGGCCTCGCTGGGGCGTATCGGTGTTCCGTTGTCCGGCAATCTGGACGCGGTGGCTGATGAGTTCGACGTGCTGATCGATTTCACCCTTCCGGAAGTCATGCTGAAAAACCTGGCGTTCTGCCGTAAGGCGGGCAAGGCCATGGTGATCGGCACGACAGGGCTGGACGTCGCGCAGAAGCAGCTGCTGGCCGAGGCCGGCAAGGATATCCCGATCGTGTTCGCAGCCAATTTCAGTGTCGGTGTAAACCTGTCGCTGAAGCTGCTCGACATGGCTGCTCGTGTGCTGGGTGATGACGCGGATATCGAGATCATCGAGGCTCATCATCGGCACAAGATCGATGCGCCTTCAGGTACTGCTCTGCGTATGGGTGAAGTCATCGCAAGTGCCCTGGATCGTGATCTGCAGAAGGTTGCGGTGTATGGCCGTGAAGGTCATACCGGTGTTCGCGAACGTGAAACGATTGGCTTTGCCACTGTTCGCGGTGGTGATGTGGTCGGCGACCATACGGTGCTGTTCGCCTGTGAGGGGGAAAGGCTGGAGATCACGCATAAAGCGTCCAGTCGCATGACCTTCGCCAAGGGCGCGGTACGTGCTGCGTTGTGGTTGGACGGTCGTGAGCCAGGTCTTTATGACATGCAAGACGTCCTCGATCTGCGTTAAGATGCGCCCCGAAATCGGGTTCAAAGAGAGTGTTTGAGCCCGGTTTTACTCCGCCAAGCGACGTCCTGTCGCATTCCTCGGCCTTTAAGGCTCATTGGCGGTAGACCAAAAAAGCCTTTTTCTGTAAGCTACAGCTTTAGTGTGTCCACTAAAAGCGCGCAGAATAATTCGGTGAAGAAGCGGGGTGACGTGTCCATACGTCACTCCGCTTTTTTACAACCTGCGATCGCCCTTTCAGGCTTTATTTACGGGAGGTCTTCTTGACTAAGCCAGCCATACTCGCCCTTGCTGATGGCAGCATTTTTCGCGGCGAAGCCATTGGAGCCGACGGTCAAACCGTTGGTGAGGTGGTGTTCAACACCGCCATGACCGGCTATCAGGAAATCCTTACCGATCCTTCCTACGCCCAACAGATCGTTACCCTGACTTACCCGCACATCGGCAACACCGGCACCACGCCGGAAGACGCCGAGTCCGACCGCGTCTGGTCCGCGGGCCTGGTTATCCGTGACCTGCCACTGGTTGCGAGTAACTGGCGTAACACGATGTCTCTGTCTGACTACCTGAAAGCCAACAACGTTGTGGCAATCGCCGGTATCGACACTCGCCGCCTGACGCGCATCCTGCGTGAAAAAGGCGCGCAGAACGGCTGCATCATGGCCGGTGACAACATTTCAGAAGAAGCCGCCATCGCCGCCGCCCAGGGTTTCCCTGGCCTCAAAGGCATGGACCTGGCGAAAGTCGTCAGCACCAAAGAGAAGTACGAGTGGCGCTCGACTGTCTGGGATTTGAAAACCGACAGCCACGCGACCATCGAAGCCTCCGAGCTGCCGTACCACGTGGTGGCCTACGACTACGGCGTCAAGCTGAACATCCTGCGCATGCTGGTCGAGCGCGGTTGCCGCGTGACCGTAGTGCCTGCACAGACGCCGGCTGCTGAAGCGCTGGCCTTGAAGCCGGACGGCGTGTTCCTGTCCAACGGCCCTGGTGACCCGGAGCCTTGCGACTACGCGATCCAGGCGATCAAGGATGTGCTGGAAACCGAAATTCCGGTCTTCGGTATCTGCCTTGGTCACCAACTGCTGGCTCTGGCCTCCGGTGCCAAGACCCTGAAAATGGGGCACGGCCACCACGGTGCCAACCACCCGGTCCAGGACCTGGATACCGGTGTGGTGATGATCACCAGCCAGAACCACGGTTTTGCGGTAGATGAAACGACCTTGCCAGCCAACGTTCGCGCGATCCACAAATCGCTGTTCGACGGCACCCTGCAAGGTATCGAACTTACCGACAAGAGCGCCTTCAGCTTCCAGGGTCACCCTGAAGCCAGCCCTGGCCCGAACGACGTAGCACCCCTGTTCGATCGCTTCATCAATGAAATGGCCAAGCGACGCTAATCGCTCGCCGTGATGTAGCAAAGCTTGAGGGCGGTCCCGACACCGGCGGCCCCCTCAAGACTTCAAAGATTGAACAAGACGGCTTGCCGACTGACCTGCGGATTTGAGTGACAAACCCATGCCAAAACGTACAGACATTAAAAGCATCCTGATTCTCGGCGCTGGCCCGATCGTGATCGGCCAGGCCTGCGAATTCGACTACTCCGGCGCCCAGGCCTGTAAAGCCCTGCGCGAGGAGGGTTACCGCGTCATCCTGGTGAACTCCAACCCAGCGACCATCATGACCGACCCGGACATGGCCGACGCGACCTACATCGAGCCGATCAAGTGGCAGACCGTTGCCAAGATCATCGAGAAAGAGCGTCCAGACGCGCTGCTGCCAACCATGGGTGGCCAGACCGCTCTGAACTGCGCACTGGACCTGGAGCGCGAAGGCGTTCTGGAGAAGTTCGGCGTAGAGATGATCGGCGCAAACGCTGACACCATCGACAAGGCCGAAGACCGTTCGCGCTTCGACAAGGCGATGAAATCCATCGGCCTGGACTGCCCGCGTTCGGGTATCGCCCACAGCATGGAAGAGGCCAACGCGGTCCTCGAGAAGCTCGGCTTCCCGTGCATCATCCGTCCGTCCTTCACCATGGGTGGCACTGGTGGCGGTATCGCTTACAACCGTGAAGAGTTCGAAGAAATCTGCGCCCGTGGTCTGGATCTGTCGCCGACCAAAGAGCTGCTGATCGACGAATCCCTGATCGGCTGGAAAGAATACGAAATGGAGGTTGTCCGCGATAAGAAGGACAACTGCATCATCGTTTGCTCGATCGAAAACTTTGATCCGATGGGCGTGCACACCGGTGACTCGATCACCGTTGCTCCGGCACAGACCCTGACGGACAAGGAATACCAGATCATGCGTAACGCCTCGTTGGCGGTACTGCGTGAGATCGGCGTGGAAACCGGCGGCTCCAACGTCCAGTTCGGCATTTGCCCGGACACTGGTCGTATGGTCGTGATCGAGATGAACCCGCGTGTATCCCGCTCTTCGGCACTGGCCTCGAAAGCCACTGGTTTCCCGATTGCGCGCATCGCCGCCAAGCTGGCGATCGGCTACACCCTGGACGAACTGCAGAACGAAATCACCGGCGGCGCTACTCCTGCATCCTTCGAGCCGTCCATCGACTACGTCGTGACCAAGCTGCCACGCTTCGCCTTCGAGAAATTCCCGAAAGCCGACGCACGACTGACCACTCAAATGAAGTCGGTCGGTGAAGTCATGGCCATCGGCCGGACCTTCCAGGAATCCCTGCAGAAAGCCCTGCGCGGCCTGGAAGTGGGCGTTTGCGGCCTGGACGAGAAGCTCGACCTGAGCAACCCGGAAAGCATGAGCATCCTCAAGCGCGAACTGACCGTGCCGGGCGCCGAGCGTATCTGGTACGTGGCTGACGCCTTCCGCGCCGGCCTGTCGGTCGACGACATCTTCGGCATGAACATGATCGACCCGTGGTTCCTGGTGCAGATCGAAGATCTGATCAAGGAAGAAGAGAAGGTCAAGACCCTGGGTCTGGCCAGCATCGACCGCGACTTGATGTTCCGCCTAAAGCGCAAAGGCTTCTCTGACATGCGTCTGGCCAAGCTGCTGGGCGTGACCGAGAAGGCGCTGCGTCGCCACCGTCACAAGCTGGAGATCTTCCCGGTCTACAAACGCGTTGACACCTGCGCGGCCGAGTTTGCGACCGACACCGCCTATATGTACTCGACTTACGAGGAAGAGTGCGAAGCCGCACCGACGGGCCGCGACAAGATCATGATCCTGGGCGGCGGTCCAAACCGTATTGGCCAGGGCATCGAGTTCGACTACTGCTGCGTGCACGCGGCACTGGCCCTGCGCGCCGACGGTTACGAGACCATCATGGTCAACTGCAACCCGGAAACCGTATCCACCGACTACGACACCTCCGATCGCCTGTACTTCGAGCCAGTGACCCTGGAAGACGTGCTGGAAATCTGCCGCGTCGAGAAGCCAAAAGGCGTGATCGTCCAGTACGGCGGCCAAACCCCGCTGAAACTGGCTCGTGCCCTGGAAGAAGCTGGCGTGCCAATCATCGGCACCAGCCCTGACGCTATCGACCGTGCCGAAGACCGTGAGCGCTTCCAGCAAATGGTTGAGCGCCTGAACCTGCGTCAGCCGCCAAACGCCACTGTGCGCAGCGAAGACGAAGCAATTCGTGCCGCCGCCAAGATCGGTTACCCGCTGGTGGTTCGCCCGTCCTACGTACTGGGCGGCCGTGCGATGGAAATCGTCTACGAAGAAGAAGAGCTCAAGCGCTACCTGCGCGATGCGGTGAAAGTGTCCAACGACAGCCCGGTGCTGCTCGACCACTTCCTCAATTGCGCCATCGAAATGGACGTGGATGCAGTCTGCGACGGCACCGACGTGGTGATCGGCGCGATCATGCAGCACATCGAGCAGGCTGGCGTTCACTCCGGTGACTCCGCATGCTCCCTGCCGCCGTACTCGCTGCCTGCACACATCCAGGACGAGATGCGCGAACAGGTCAAGAAAATGGCCCTGGAACTGGGTGTTGTCGGCCTGATGAACGTTCAGTTGGCGCTGCAAGGCGAAGACATCTACGTCATCGAAGTCAACCCGCGCGCTTCCCGTACCGTACCGTTCGTGTCCAAGTGCATCGGTGTTTCCCTGGCAATGATCGCGGCTCGCGTGATGGCCGGTAAAACCCTGAAGGAAATCGGCTTCACCAAAGAAATCATTCCGAACTTCTACAGCGTGAAAGAGGCGGTGTTCCCATTCGCCAAATTCCCTGGCGTGGACCCGATCCTGGGCCCAGAGATGAAGTCCACCGGCGAAGTGATGGGCGTGGGCGACACCTTCGGCGAAGCGTTCGCCAAGGCCCAGATGGGTGCCAGCGAAGTGCTGCCGACCGGCGGAACTGCGTTCATCAGCGTGCGTGATGACGACAAGCCACTGGTTGCAGGCGTGGCGCGTGATCTGATCAACTTGGGCTTCGAAGTGGTCGCCACAGCCGGTACTGCCAAGCTGATCGAAGCCGCAGGCCTGAAAGTGCGTCGTGTGAACAAGGTGACCGAAGGTCGTCCGCACGTGGTCGACATGATCAAGAACGACGAAGTCACTCTGATCATCAACACCACCGAAGGCCGTCAGTCGATCGCTGACTCCTATTCCATTCGTCGTAATGCCTTGCAGCACAAGATTTACTGCACCACAACTATTGCTGCTGGCGAAGCTATCTGCGAAGCGCTGAAGTTCGGTCCCGAGAAGACCGTGCGCCGCTTGCAGGATCTACACGCAGGATTGAAGGCATGATCAAGTATCCAATGACCGTCAAGGGCGCGAAGGCCCTGGAAGAAGAACACGCTCACCTGACCAAGGTCGTCCGTCCGAAGCTCAGCCAGGACATCGGTACGGCCCGCGAGTTGGGTGACTTGAAAGAAAACGCCGAATACCACGCTGCTCGCGAGCAGCAAGGTATGGTTGAGGCGCGGATTCGTGACATTGAAGGCCGGATTCAGAATCAGGTCATCATTGATGTCACGACCATTCCTCACACCGGCAAAGTGATTTTCGGCACTACCGTTGAAATCGCCAATGTCGAGACTGACGAACGCGTCACTTACCACATCGTGGGTGAGGATGAGGCTGACTTCAAACTCGGCAAGATTTCGGTCGGCTCGCCACTGGCTCGCGCCTTGATAGCCAAGGAAGAGGGTGATGTGGTTGCCGTGAAAACGCCTGGCGGCGTTATCGAGTACGAGATTGTCGAAGTTCGCCACATCTAAACGCAGGCGCCCGCTACGTGCGGGCGCCATGCTTTGGCAGCTCGCTCAGATGTTATGGGTGGGTGGTCTGTGGCTGTTGCATATCGGTCTGCTGCCGGTGCTGGGCAAAATTGGCCTGGCGCCGCTGCTGATCGACGAAATTGCAGGCATGTTTGATGCGCTGATGGTGGGGTTCGCCGCAGCGTGTGTGATCTTTCAGGCTTTGGTGCTGGTTCAGGCCGAGGGCCTTGCCAGTCTATGGCGGGATATTCGCGGGCAACTGCTGCTGATGGCGCTGTATGCGTGTGCGATGTATGTCGCGGTGCGTATTGGCTGGCCGGATGCCGTGCGTTGGCAGGTGTTCAGCTATCTTGTCCTGGGTTTTTCCGGACTGGTGCTGGTGTTGCAGCCGGTGCCAGGGTGGGGTGCCAGGGTGCGCGAAGCACACCCTTGACCCTTGTCATCACTTGAAGCGATGAACGTTCGACAGCTGCTTGTTGACGCTGAAGTTCTTGCGGTAAATCAGTGCCATCTTGCCGATGACCTGAACCAGGTCCGCTTTGCCGACCTTGCACAGTTCTGCAATGTTCGCCAGGCGCGACTCGCGATCGAGGATGTTGAGCTTGATTTTAATCAGCTCGTGATCCGCCAACGCGCGTTCAAGTTCGGCTAACACACCTTCAGTCAAGCCGTTGTCAGCCACAGTCAAAACTGGTTTCAGATGGTGGCCAATGGATTTGTACTGTTTCTTCTGCTCTTGAGTGAGCGGCATAATCTGACCCCTGCGTCTGATCTTGTAAAAAGCGGCGGCCAGTTTACCCGAGCGAGTCCGGGACCGCCCAATTAATCACGACCCGTTTTATTTTCGAGGTGGCCTGTGGCCCGTTCCAAGACAAGCCTTAAGTGGCTGCAAAGACATGTCAATGATCCCTATGTGAAGCAGGCGCAGAAGGATGGTTACCGCTCGCGTGCGAGTTACAAGCTTCTGGAGGTCCAGGAGAAATACAAGCTGATCCGTCCGGGTATGAGCGTTGTCGACCTGGGTGCGGCGCCCGGCGGCTGGTCGCAGGTCACTAGTCGGCTGATCGGTGGTCAGGGGCGTCTGATCGCCTCGGACATCCTGGAAATGGACAGCATTCCGGACGTGACTTTCATCCAGGGTGACTTCACCCAGGACGAAGTGCTCGCTCAGATCCTTGAAGCCGTGGGTAATTCGCAGGTGGACCTTGTGATTTCTGATATGGCCCCCAATATGAGTGGTACGCCTGAGGTGGACATGCCAAAAGCCATGTTTCTATGTGAGCTGGCTCTTGATCTGGCGGCTCGGATACTCAAGCCGGGTGGTAATTTCGTGATCAAGGTGTTTCAGGGCGAAGGGTTTGATGCTTACGTGAAGGACGCTCGTCAGAAATTCGACAAGGTTCAGATGATTAAGCCGGACTCTTCCCGTGGCAGTTCCCGCGAGCAATACATGCTGGCTTGGGGTTATCGCGGCCGTAGTGAGTAAATCGAGGTTTTTTTGCGGGTCGATAGGTTTTTCGTATTTCGCCCCGTGAGCATTAGCGAATACTGTGTAGAAAGTGTTTCACAAAGGGTTACAGACGGCGCCTGCCAGAGCCGTAGGTAATGTAGTAAGTTAGGCCGGTGAATATCATGCGAAGCGCGCGCCATTAGCGGAGCTTGCTTCAGAGGGTAGTTAATTGAACGATATGGCAAAGAATCTGATCCTGTGGTTGATCATCGCGGCTGTCCTGGTGACAGTGATGAACAACTTCTCCAGCCCTAACGAGCCGCAGACCCTCAACTATTCCGATTTCATCCAGCAGGTCAAGGATGGAAAGGTCGAGCGCGTAGCGGTTGATGGCTACGTGATTACCGGCAAACGCAACGATGGCGACAGCTTCAAGACGATTCGTCCGGCAATCCAGGACAACGGTCTGATTGGCGACCTCGTGGACAACCATGTCGTAGTCGAAGGCAAGCAGCCTGAACAGCAAAGCATCTGGACTCAACTCCTGGTCGCTAGCTTCCCGATCCTGGTGATCATCGCCGTGTTCATGTTCTTCATGCGGCAGATGCAGGGCGGCGCCGGTGGCAAGGGCGGGCCAATGAGCTTCGGCAAGAGCAAGGCACGCCTGCTCTCCGAAGATCAGGTGAAAACCACCTTGGGTGACGTTGCCGGTTGTGATGAAGCCAAGGAAGAGGTTGGTGAACTGGTCGAGTTCCTGCGTGATCCGGGCAAATTCCAGCGTCTGGGCGGTCGCATTCCTCGCGGTGTGCTGATGGTGGGTCCTCCTGGTACCGGTAAAACCTTGCTCGCCAAGGCGATTGCCGGCGAAGCCAAAGTGCCGTTCTTCACCATTTCCGGTTCCGACTTCGTTGAAATGTTCGTCGGTGTCGGCGCCAGCCGTGTTCGAGACATGTTTGAACAGGCCAAGAAACACGCGCCATGCATCATCTTCATCGATGAAATCGACGCCGTCGGTCGCCACCGTGGCGCCGGCATGGGTGGCGGTCACGACGAGCGCGAGCAGACTCTCAACCAGTTGCTGGTAGAGATGGACGGCTTTGAAATGAATGACGGCATTATCGTCATCGCTGCAACCAACCGTCCGGACGTACTGGACCCTGCGCTGCTGCGTCCGGGCCGTTTCGACCGTCAGGTCGTCGTCGGTCTGCCGGATATCCGTGGTCGCGAGCAGATTCTCAAGGTTCACATGCGCAAAGTGCCAATGGGTGACGACGTCGCTCCGGCTGTGATCGCTCGTGGTACCCCTGGTTTCTCCGGTGCCGACCTGGCTAACCTGGTGAACGAGGCGTCGTTGTTCGCGGCCCGGGCTGGCAAGCGCATCGTCGAAATGAAAGAGTTCGAATTGGCCAAGGACAAGATCATGATGGGCGCCGAGCGCAAATCCATGGTTATGTCCGAGAAAGAGAAGCAGAACACCGCTTACCACGAGGCTGGCCACGCAATTGTTGGTCGTGTCGTGCCTGAGCATGATCCGGTCTACAAGGTGTCGATCATCCCGCGCGGACGTGCGCTGGGTGTGACCATGTTCCTGCCGGAAGAAGATCGCTACAGCCTGTCCAAGCGTGCATTGATCAGTCAGATCTGCTCGTTGTACGGCGGCCGTATTGCTGAAGAAATGACCTTGGGCTTCGACGGCGTCACCACCGGTGCGTCCAACGACATCATGCGTGCCAGCCAGATTGCACGGAACATGGTCACCAAGTGGGGCTTGTCGGAAAAACTCGGCCCGTTGATGTACGCAGAAGAAGAGGGCGAGGTTTTTCTCGGTCGAGGCGGTGGCGGTCAGGGTGCAAGCTTCTCCGGTGAGACAGCCAAGTTGATCGACTCCGAAGTACGCAGCATCATTGATCAGTGCTACGGCACGGCCAAGCAGATCCTCACCGATAACCGTGACAAGCTCGACGCCATGGCTGATGCCTTGATGAAGTACGAAACGATCGACGCTGATCAGATCGACGACATCATGGCGGGTCGTACGCCTCGTGAGCCTCGCGACTGGTCAGGCGGCGCCGGTAGCTCCGGAACGCCTCCGGTGGCACAGGATCCGCGTCCGGAAACACCGATCGGCGGTCCGGCTGCTGACGTTTAAGGTTTGAAATGACTTCTGTTCAGTCCTCGACCCGGTTGCCTTGCGGCAATCGGGTTCTTGATTTAGCCCTGACGCATGTCATGGGTATTCTCAATGTCACTCCCGATTCCTTCTCTGATGGCGGCCAATATAGCCAGCTCGATGCGGCCTTGCGTCATGCCGAGGCTATGGTGGCGGCTGGCGCGACGTTGATTGATGTTGGTGGCGAATCGACCCGGCCAGGTGCAAGGGTGGTTTCACCGCTGGAAGAGCTTGAGCGCGTAGCTCCGGTCGTCGAGCGAATTCACCGGGAGCTGGATGTCATTATCTCGGTCGACACTTCGACGCCAGCTGTGATGCGCGAAGCTGCACGACTTGGCGCAGGGTTGATCAATGACGTGCGTTCTCTGCGGCGCGATGGCGCTCTGGATGCGGCTGCGGCCACTGGCCTGCCAGTCTGTCTGATGCATATGCTCGGTGAGCCGGGCGACATGCAGGATAATCCGCAGTATCGGGATGTCACGAAAGAGGTGGGCGAGTTTCTCGCCGAGCGCATGGCTCAGTGTGCGTCGGTAGGAATTACAGCGGACCGGATCATCCTTGATCCGGGCTTTGGCTTCGCAAAAACCTTGCAGCACAATCTAAGCTTGTTCAAGCATATGGAAGCCTTGCATGCCTTGGGGCGACCCCTGCTGGTCGGGGTTTCGCGAAAGAGCATGATCGGTCAGGCTTTGAGTCGCCCGGTTGGCGAGCGTCTATATGGCGGTCTGGCGCTTGCAGCGCTGGCTTCGGTCAAGGGCGCGCGTATATTGCGCGTCCATGATGTGGCTGAAACTGTCGATGTGGTGCGAATGATCGCTGCAGTGGAATCAGCCGAATAAGAATGATGGAGTACTTATGACTAAGAAATACTTTGGTACCGACGGCATTCGTGGTCGGGTCGGCGAATATCCGATTACTCCTGACTTCATGCTCAAGCTCGGCTGGGCTGCGGGCATGGCGTTCCGCAAAATGGGCGCCTGTAAGGTATTGGTGGGCAAGGACACCCGGATTTCCGGATATATGTTCGAATCTGCGCTCGAGGCCGGACTTACTTCGGCGGGTGCCGATGTCATGCTCCTGGGCCCGATGCCGACACCGGCCATCGCCTACTTGACGCGTACTTTCCAGGCCGAAGCGGGCATCGTCATCAGTGCCTCGCACAACCCTCACGATGACAATGGCATCAAGTTTTTCTCCGGGAAAGGCACCAAGCTTCCCGATGAAGTAGAACATATGATCGAAGAGTTGCTCGACACGCCGATGACCGTGGTCGAGTCGAGCAAGATCGGCAAGGTATCGCGCATCAACGATGCTTCAGGTCGCTATATCGAATTCTGCAAAAGCAGCGTCCCTACAGGCACCAGTTTCGCGGGCCTGAAGATTGTGATCGACTGCGCTCACGGCGCGACCTACAAGGTGGCTCCGAGTGTATTCCGTGAGCTGGGAGCCGAAGTCGTTGTACTTTCTGCTCATCCTAATGGCCTGAACATCAACGAAAACTGCGGTTCGACCCATATGGAGCCGCTGCAAGCTGCTGTGTTGGCCGAGCATGCCGATTTGGGTATTGCCTTTGACGGTGATGGTGATCGTGTTCAGATGGTTGATCACACCGGTACAGTTGTCGACGGTGATGAATTGCTGTTCATCATTGCTCGCGACTTGCATGAGCGCGGCAAGTTGCAGGGCGGTGTTGTCGGCACGCTCATGAGTAACCTGGGGTTGGAGTTGGCCTTGGCGGATCTGGCGATTCCTTTTGTGCGGGCCAATGTTGGCGACCGTTACGTTATCTCCGAGTTGCTGGAGCGCAATTGGCTGGTGGGCGGTGAAAACTCCGGGCACATTGTCTGCTTCGACCACACCACCACCGGTGACGCGATTATTGCTGCATTGCAGGTATTGATGGCGCTGAAGACTCGCTCCGAGGGGCTTGCGCAATCGCGTCAGGCGCTGCGCAAGTGTCCTCAGGTGCTGATCAATGTTCGATTCGGCGGCGGTGCGAGCCCTCTTGATCACCCGTTCGTCACAGAGGCAAGCGAGCGCGTTACCCAGGCCATGGCTGGTCGTGGGCGCGTGCTGCTGCGCAAGTCCGGGACGGAACCGCTGGTGCGGGTCATGGTCGAAGGCGAGGACGAAAAACAGGTTCGCGGCTATGCCGAAGAGCTGGCAAAACTGGTTACTGAAGTTTCTGCCTGATTTCGGCTTGCCAGCCATGATTGTGTTGGGTAACATCTGCGCCCACTTTGACCGACGAGGTACAGCATGCGTCGCCCTATGGTAGCTGGTAACTGGAAGATGCACGGTACCCGCGCCAGCGTCGCTGAGCTGATCAATGGCCTTCGTCATCTGGCCTTGCCGAGCGATGTTGATGTTGCGGTATTCCCGCCTTTCTTGCATATCAATCAAGTGATTGATGGCCTGGAAGGAAAGTCGATTTCGGTCGGCGCGCAGAATTCTGCGGTGGAATCCATGCAAGGTGCATTGACTGGTGAGATTTCGCCGAGTCAGTTGGTAGATGCAGGTTGTTCCCTGGTGCTTGTCGGGCACTCCGAGCGCCGCCAGATAATGGGCGAGCAGGACGGAATGCTGATTCGCAAGTTCGCAGCGGCACAGGCATGTGGCTTGATTCCAGTGTTGTGCGTAGGGGAAACCCTTGAAGAGCGCGAAGCTGGAAAAACTCTTGAGGTTGTCGGGCGTCAGCTAGGCAGTATCATTGAGGAGCTCGGTGTTGGTGCTTTTGCAAAGGCAGTAATCGCTTACGAGCCGGTCTGGGCCATTGGCACCGGGCTGACTGCTTCGCCGCAACAAGCGCAGGATGTGCATGCAGCCATTCGCGCTCAGTTGGCGGCAGAGAATTCTGAGGTCGCACAAGGTGTGCGGCTTCTATACGGCGGCAGCGTGAAGGCGGCCAATGCGGTCGAACTGTTCGGCATGCCGGATATCGATGGGGGGCTCATTGGTGGGGCTTCCCTGAATGCAGATGAGTTCGGTGCGATTTGTCGCGCCGCGGGAAACTGAAAAAATGCTGGAAACAGTCGTAGTCGTTTTTCATCTGCTGGGTGCGTTGGGCGTAGTTGCTCTGGTATTGCTTCAGCAGGGTAAAGGTGCGGATGCTGGCGCGTCTTTCGGAGCAGGTGCTTCAAATACTGTGTTCGGAAGCCAAGGTTCCTCTACCTTTCTTAGTAAGTTTACTGCTATACTTGCCGCCGGTTTCTTCATAACCAGCTTAGGGTTAGGTTACTTTGCTAAAGAGAAGGCTCATGAGCTGACTCAAGTAGGTTTGCCAAATCCAGCAGTGTTGGAAGTTCCAAAGCAACAACCGGCTTCTGATGATGTACCGGTGCTTCAAGAGCAAAAGTCGGCTACTCCAGCGACTGACGTGCCTCCAGCTCAAGAGCAAAAGTAAGAAGAGTTTCAAACGTAGTATTGCCGAGGTGGTGGAATTGGTAGACACGCAACCTTGAGGTGGTTGTGCCCATAGGGTGTAGGGGTTCGAGTCCCCTTCTCGGTACCAATTATCAGGAGAGCCCGCAGTAGCGGGCTTTCTTGTAGGTGGAAGGTTACATTGACCCTGTCAGGGATCGGTCGTATACTTCCGCCCCAGCTTTGTCGCGGGGTGGAGCAGTCTGGTAGCTCGTCGGGCTCATAACCCGAAGGTCGTCGGTTCAAATCCGGCCCCCGCAACCAGTTTAAGGAGCCCCTTTTAAGGGGCTTTTTGTTAGCTGGACACTTTCAACGCCGCTGTTCGACGGCGTTTCAAGGATGGGCGTTTCGCCCATTTTTTTATTTTGCACAGCATGCACATACATGCACGAGGGGGTTCAGGTGTCGAGCAAGCTAGAAGAGTTGCAGGCCTTGCTGGCCCCGGTGGTCGTGGCCCTAGGCTATGAATGCTGGGGTATTGAGTTTTCGGCTCAAGGTCGCCACTCAATGTTGCGCGTTTATATCGATAAAGAGGGCGGTGTGCTGGTGGACGATTGTGCCATTGTCAGCCGTCAGATCAGTGGTGTTCTGGATGTTGAAGATCCAATCGCCGTTGAATACACCCTTGAAGTTTCCTCGCCTGGCATGGAACGCCCGCTGTTCACTATTGAGCAGTTTGCAAAATTTGCCGGTGAACAAGTGAAGATCAAGCTGCGCTCGCCTTTTGAAGGCCGACGCAACTTTCAGGGCCTTCTGCGCGGTGTAGAAGAGCAGGACGTCGTGGTGCAGGTAGAAGACCATGAGTTCCTGTTGCCGATCGATATGATCGACAAGGCCAACATTATTCCCAGTTTTGACTGAGACGCGGATCCCGCGGATCCAATGGCTTGCGAAAGGCGAGGCGTACGATGAGCAAAGAAGTACTGCTGGTTGTTGAGTCGGTATCCAATGAAAAGGGCGTACCGGCAAACGTAATTTTTGAAGCGTTGGAGCTGGCTCTGGCCACTGCTACCAAAAAACGTTTCGAGGACGAAGTCGATCTGCGTGTGGAAATCAATCGCCACACCGGTGCTTACGAGACATTCCGTCGCTGGACGGTCGTCGAGGAAGCAGACCTGGACGATCCGGCCATCGAAACCTGGCCGAGCAAGGTTGCCGAAACGCATCCTGGTGCTCAGGTTGGTGATGTAGTCGAAGAAAAGATCGAGTCCATTGAGTTCGGTCGCATCGCTGCGCAGACTGCCAAGCAAGTCATCGTGCAGAAAGTTCGCGAAGCCGAGCGCGCTCAAGTCGTTGATGCCTATCGCGAGCGCCTGGGGGAGATCATCTCCGGCACCGTGAAGAAAGTGACCCGCGACAACGTGATCGTCGACCTGGGCAACAACGCCGAAGCGTTGCTGGCTCGTGAAGACATCATTTCTCGCGAAACCTTCCGGGTTGGCGTGCGCCTGCGTGCGCTGCTCAAGGAAATCCGCACCGAGAACCGCGGCCCGCAGCTGATCCTGTCGCGTACCGCGCCGGAAATGCTGATCGAGTTGTTTCGCATCGAAGTGCCGGAAATCGCTGAAGGCCTGATCGAAGTAATGGCAGCATCCCGTGACCCGGGTTCGCGCGCCAAGATCGCGGTCCGCTCCAAGGACAAACGCATCGACCCGCAAGGCGCTTGCATCGGTATGCGCGGTTCGCGCGTCCAGGCAGTGTCGGGTGAGTTGGGCGGTGAGCGTGTGGACATCGTCCTGTGGGACGACAACCCGGCTCAGTTTGTAATCAATGCAATGTCGCCGGCTGAAGTGGCGGCAATTATCGTTGACGAAGATGCCCATGCAATGGACATCGCCGTTGGCGCAGACAATCTGGCTCAGGCCATTGGTCGAGGTGGTCAGAACGTGCGTCTGGCTAGCCAGTTGACTGGCTGGACCCTGAACGTGATGACCGAATCGGACATCCAGGCTAAGCAGCAAGCAGAAACCGGCGACATCCTGCGCAACTTCATCGACGAGCTGGAAGTCGACGAAGACCTGGCACAGGTGCTGGTAGATGAAGGTTTCACCAGCCTGGAAGAGATTGCCTACGTACCGTTGGAAGAAATGCTCAACATCGACGGCTTTGACGAAGAAACCGTCAACGAGCTTCGCGCTCGCGCCAAGGATCGTTTGTTGACCAAAGCCATCGCTACTGAGGAAAAGCTGGCAGACGCCCATCCGGCCGAAGACCTGCTCTCGCTTGAGGGTATGGACAAGGATTTGGCGATGGAACTGGCGGTGCGCGGCGTAATTACCCGCGAAGACCTGGCCGAGCAGTCTATTGACGACCTGCTCGACATCGACGGCATTGACGATGATCGTGCCGGCAAGTTGATCATGGCCGCCCGAGCCCACTGGTTCGAGTAATTAGGCGCGGCCTGAGGAGAGAAGTGCATGACGCAAGTCACGGTGAAACAACTGGCCGATGAGGTCAAAACACCGGTAGAGCGCCTGTTGCAGCAGATGCGTGAGGCAGGTCTGCCGCACACCGCCGCCGAAGAACATGTGACTGACAGTGAGAAGCAATCTTTGCTGACTCACTTGAAAAGCAGCCACAAGGCGAAAGTGGAAGAACCACGCAAGATCACACTGCAGCGTAAAACCACCAGCACATTGCGTGTTGCTGGCAGCAAAAGCATCAGTGTTGAAGTACGTAAAAAGAAAGTTTTCGTACAGCGCAGCCCGGAAGAAATCGAAGCCGAGCGCAAACGCGAACTGGAAGAACGTCGCGCAGTAGAAAATGCTGCACGTCAGAAGGCTGAAGAAGAAGCCAAGCGTCGCGCCGAAGAAGAAGCACGTCGCCAGCCTGCTGCTGCGCAATCCGCTACTAACGACGCCGTTGCAGCGCCTGCTGCAGTTGCCGAGCCAGTACGTGAAAGCGCGCCGGTTGTGGCGGCTGCACCAGCACCGTCTGCCGACGTTCGTAACAAGCAGAACGAACAGCGCCGTCCGGACAAACCACGTGCCGACGATAACAGTCGTCGTGGCAGTGGCGATGGTGAGCGCAAAAACGCTCCGCATCGTGCTTCGGTCAAAGAGAAAGCGCCTGCTCCACGCGTTGCTCCACGTACTACCGACGAAGAAAGCGATGGCTTCCGTCGTGGTGGTCGCGGCAAGGCCAAGCTGAAGAAACGCAACGCTCACGGTTTCCAGAGCCCAACCGGCCCTGTAGTGCGCGAAGTGAAGATCGGCGAGACCATCACTGTTGGCGATCTTGCCCAGCAGATGTCGGTCAAGGCTGCTGAAATCATCAAGTTCATGTTCAAACTGGGTACTCCAGCGACCATCAACCAGGTACTGGATCAGGAAACTGCCCAACTGGTTGCCGAAGAGCTGGGCCACAAAGTGACCCTGGTCAGCGACACCGCCCTGGAAGATTCCCTGGCCGAGTCCCTGAAGTTTGAAGGTGAAGCGTTCTCCCGTGCACCGGTTGTGACCGTAATGGGCCACGTCGACCACGGTAAGACCTCGCTGCTCGACTATATCCGTCGTGCCAAGGTAGCTGCTGGCGAAGCCGGTGGTATCACCCAGCACATCGGTGCGTACCACGTTGAAACCGAACGCGGCATGGTCACCTTCCTCGACACCCCTGGTCACGCCGCGTTTACCGCCATGCGTGCCCGTGGTGCCAAGGCGACCGACATCGTGATCCTGGTGGTTGCAGCGGACGACGGCGTAATGCCGCAGACCGTTGAAGCCGTTCAGCACGCCAAGGCCGCTGGTGTTCCACTGGTTGTTGCGGTGAACAAAATCGACAAGCCGGGCGCTGATCTCGATCGCATCCGTAGCGAACTGTCGGTTCACGGCGTGACTTCGGAAGAGTGGGGCGGCGACACCCCGTTCGTATCGGTTTCGGCGAAAGTCGGTACTGGCGTGGACGAGTTGCTCGAAGCTGTTCTGCTGCAAGCTGAAGTTCTGGAACTGAAAGCGACTCCTTCGGCTCCTGGCCGTGGCGTCGTGGTTGAATCGCGTCTCGACAAAGGTCGTGGCCCGGTTGCTACCGTTCTGGTTCAAGACGGTACCCTGCGCCAAGGCGACATGGTGCTGGTCGGTTCGAACTATGGCCGCGTTCGCGCCATGCTCGACGAGAACGGCAAGCCAATCAAGGAAGCCGGTCCTTCCATCCCTGTCGAGATTCTCGGCCTGGACGGTACCCCGGACGCTGGCGACGAGATGAGCGTAGTTGCTGACGAGAAGAAAGCCCGTGAAGTGGCTCTGTTCCGTCAAGGCAAGTTCCGCGAAGTCAAACTGGCCCGTGCTCACGCTGGCAAGCTTGAAAACATCTTCGAGAACATGGGTCAGGAAGAGAAGAAGACGCTCAACATCGTCCTCAAATCCGACGTCCGTGGTTCGCTGGAAGCGTTGAACGGTGCCTTGAACGGCCTGGGTAACGACGAAGTGCAAGTGCGTGTTGTCGGTGGCGGTGTCGGTGGTATCACCGAATCCGACGCCAACCTGGCACTGGCCTCCAACGCTGTACTGTTCGGCTTCAACGTGCGTGCCGATGCTGGCGCTCGCAAGATCGTCGAGCAGGAAGGTCTGGATATGCGTTACTACAACGTGATCTACGACATCATCGAAGACGTCAAGAAAGCCCTCACCGGTATGCTGGGCAGCGATGTTCGCGAGAACATCCTGGGTACCGCTGAAGTGCGTGACGTGTTCCGTTCGCCGAAGTTTGGCGCGATCGCCGGTTGCATGGTTATCGAAGGTGTTGTTCACCGTAACCGTCCAATCCGTGTACTGCGTGAAGACATCGTTATCTTCGAAGGCGAGCTGGAATCCCTGCGCCGCTTCAAGGATGACGCTTCCGAAGTACGTGCCGGCATGGAATGCGGTATCGGCGTGAAGAGCTACAACGACGTCAAAGTCGGTGACAAGATCGAAGTCTTCGAGAAGGTTCAGGTTGCTCGCAGCCTCTAACTCGCGCACTTCAAGGGCCACGATGAGCCGCCGCATGCAGATGCACGGCGCATCGTCAGGACTCTAAACGCAACGCCCGGTCTGGCTTTTGTCAGGCCGGGCGTTTGCCGCTTTCAGACCCTTCGGGTTTCACCGTGGGGCAGTAACAGGTAACAAGACATGGCAAAAGAATACAGCCGTACCCAACGTATCGGCGATCAGATGCAGCGTGAGCTGGCACAGCTGATCCGTCGTGAAGTCAAAGACCCGCGCGTCGGCCTGGTCACCATTACCGCTGTTGAAGTCAGCCGTGACGTCGGTCACGCCAAGATCTTCATCACGGTGATGGGGCAGGACAACGCCGAAGACATCGCGCAAAGCATCAAGGTGCTCAACTCCGCCGCCGGTTTCCTGCGCATGCAGTTGGCTCGCGAAATGAAGTTGCGCAGCGTTCCGCAGTTGCACTTCCACTACGACGAAAGCGTCGTGCGTGGTGCTCATCTGTCGGCATTGATCGAACGTGCGGTCGCTGAAGACAATCAGCATCCGGTTGCGGCAGAAGCCGAAGACACCAAGGAGTAATCGGTGGCTCAGGTCAAACGTATCCGTCGTAACGTCAGCGGCATCATCCTGCTCGACAAGCCTTTGGGGTTCACCTCCAATGCGGCGTTGCAGAAGGTTCGCTGGCTGCTGAACGCCGAGAAGGCCGGGCACACTGGCAGTCTCGACCCGCTGGCCACCGGCGTGTTGCCGTTGTGCTTCGGTGAGGCCACCAAGTTTTCGCAATACCTGCTCGATTCCGACAAGGGTTACGAAACCCTGGCGCAACTGGGCAAGACCACCACCACGGCCGATGCCGAAGGTGAAGTTTTGCTGGAGCGCCCGGTGACCGTTGGTCGCGCCGATGTCGAAGCGGTACTGCCGAAATTTCGTGGGCAAATCAGCCAGATACCGCCCATGTACTCGGCGCTCAAGCGTGATGGCCAGCCGTTGTACAAGCTGGCCCGGGCAGGTGAAGTAGTGGAGCGTGAACCGCGTTCTGTTACTATTACGCGCTTGGAATTACTGGCCTTTGAAGGTGATACTGCGCGGCTTGCAGTGGATTGCACCAAAGGCACCTATATCCGCACCCTGGTGGAGGATATCGGTGAGCAACTCGGTTGTGGCGCATACGTTGCAGAACTGCGACGTACCCAGGCCGGGCCCTTCACGCTGGCACAGACAGTCACGCTGGAAGAGTTGGAAGCGGTACATGCCGAAGGCGGCAACGAAGCGGTCGACCGCTTTTTGATGCCCTCGGACAGCGGCCTGCTGGATTGGCCACTGTTGCAGTTCTCGGAGCACAGCTCGTTCTACTGGCTTAACGGCCAACCGGTACGAGCCCCGGATGCACCGAAGTTCGGCATGGTGCGGGTACAGGATCACAATGGCCGCTTCATCGGTATCGGTGAAGTGAGCGAAGACGGGCGCATCGCGCCACGTCGACTGATTCGGTCAGAATGACCGGACGAGGGTGGCTGTTAACAGGCACGGTCACTACTCATTTTTAGATACAGGGATTTGTCCCTGGCCTGTTGAAACTGTTTCTTTGAAACAGTTTCCTGATAAAAGGATTGCCTCATGGCTCTCGACGTTCAAGAAAAAGCTCAAATCGTAGCTGACTACCAGCAAGCTGTTGGTGACACTGGTTCGCCAGAAGTGCAAGTTGCACTGCTGACCCACAACATCAACAAGCTGCAAGGTCACTTCAAGGCCAACGGTAAAGATCACCACTCCCGTCGTGGTCTGATCCGCATGGTAAACCAGCGTCGTAAGCTGCTGGACTACCTGAAAGGCAAGGATCTGGGCCGTTACCAGGCTCTGATCGGTCGCCTGGGTCTGCGTCGCTAATAAGCGATTGCGCTAGAGGTTGGTTGTCTGTCGTACGTCAGTGGGTTTCCCGCTGGCGCATGGCAGGCTCCCAGCCTCAAGTTTTATCTGGATACCTGCTTTACCTGGACAATGACAGTCGGGCCGATACCCGGCGTTGCCCAAGAATTTCGCAAGAAGACAAGTTCCCCAAGAGCCACAAAAGAAGGTAGGACACCGTGAACCCGGTAATCAAAAAATTCCAGTTCGGTCAGTCGACCGTTACCCTCGAGACTGGCCGTATCGCCCGTCAGGCCTCCGGCGCAGTATTGGTCACCGTTGACGACGACGTCAGCGTGTTGGTGACTGTGGTCGGCGCCAAGCAAGCCGATCCAGGCAAGGGCTTCTTCCCTCTGTCTGTTCACTACCAGGAAAAAACTTACGCTGCCGGTAAGATCCCTGGCGGTTTCTTCAAGCGTGAAGGCCGTCCTTCCGAGAAAGAAACCCTGACTTCCCGACTGATCGACCGTCCGATCCGTCCGCTGTTCCCAGAAGGCTTCATGAACGAAGTGCAGGTTGTCTGCACCGTCGTTTCCACCAGCAAGAAGACCGATCCGGACATCGCTGCGATGATCGGTACCTCGGCTGCGCTGGCCATCTCCGGCATTCCTTTCGATGGCCCGATCGGCGCTGCCCGCGTTGCGTTCCACGAAAGCACCGGCTACCTGCTGAACCCGACTTACGAACAACTGAAAGCTTCGAGCCTGGACATGGTCGTTGCCGGTACTTCGGAAGCCGTGTTGATGGTTGAATCGGAAGCCAAAGAGCTGACCGAAGACCAGATGCTGGGCGCGGTACTGTTTGCTCACGACGAGTTCCAGGTGGTGATCAACGCCGTTAAAGAACTGGCCGCTGAAGCTGCCAAGCCGACCTGGACCTGGGCTCCACAGCCAGAAGCCACTGCTCTGCTGGGCGCTATCCGTGCCGAGTTCGGCGACGCGATCTCCCAGGCCTACACCATCACCATCAAGGCCGACCGTTACGCTCGTCTGGGCGAACTGAAAGACCAGGTGGTTGCCAAGCTGTCCGGCGAAGAAGGCCAACCGACTTCCGCTGAAGTCAAAGCGGCTTTCGGCGAAATCGAATACCGCACCGTTCGCGAAAACATCGTTAACGGCAAGCCACGTATCGACGGTCGCGACACCAAGACCGTACGTCCGCTGAACATCGAAGTCGGCGTTCTGCCGAAGACCCACGGTTCGGCTCTGTTCACCCGTGGCGAAACCCAGGCTCTGGTAGTTGCAACACTGGGCACCGCCCGTGACGCACAACTGCTGGATACCCTGGAAGGCGAGAAAAAAGACCCGTTCATGCTGCACTACAACTTCCCTCCGTTCTCGGTAGGTGAGTGTGGTCGCATGGGTGGCGCCGGTCGTCGCGAAATCGGTCACGGCCGTCTGGCTCGTCGTTCGGTTCAGGCCATGCTGCCTGCTGCCGACGTGTTCCCGTACACCATCCGTGTTGTGTCGGAAATCACCGAGTCCAACGGTTCGAGCTCCATGGCTTCGGTCTGCGGCGCTTCCCTGGCTCTGATGGATGCCGGCGTTCCGATGAAGGCACCGGTTGCCGGTATCGCCATGGGTCTGGTTAAAGAAGGCGAGAAATTCGCCGTCCTGACCGACATCCTGGGTGACGAAGACCACTTGGGCGACATGGACTTCAAAGTAGCCGGTACCGCCAAAGGCGTGACCGCGTTGCAGATGGACATCAAGATCAAGGGCATCACCGAAGAAATCATGGAGATCGCTCTGGGCCAAGCCCTGGAAGCGCGCCTGAACATCCTCGGTCAGATGAACCAGATCATTGGCCAGTCGCGTACCGAGCTGTCGGAAAACGCTCCGACCATGATCGCGATGAAAATCGACACCGACAAAATCCGTGATGTCATCGGTAAAGGCGGCGCGACCATTCGTGCGATCTGTGAAGAGACCAAGGCTTCGATCGACATCGAAGACGACGGCTCGATCAAGATCTTCGGCGAAACCAAAGAAGCTGCTGAAGCTGCACGTCAGCGCGTTCTGGGCATCACCGCAGAAGCTGAAATCGGCAAGATCTACGTTGGTAAGGTTGAGCGCATCGTCGACTTCGGCGCATTCGTCAACATCCTGCCGGGCAAGGACGGTCTGGTTCACATCTCGATGCTGAGCGACGCTCGCGTAGAAAAAGTGACCGACATCCTCAAAGAAGGCCAGGAAGTGGAAGTACTGGTACTGGACGTGGACAACCGCGGCCGTATCAAGCTGTCCATCAAAGACGTAGCAGCAGCCAAGGCTTCGGGCGTTTAATCACTCCCCACGCCTGACCGCTTCAACGTTGTAAAAAATGCCCTGCAGTGAAAGCTGCGGGGCATTTTTTTGCCTGCAAAAAAATGAGACGAGCCATGAAGTTGCCTGACCCCAAAGTCAGTGCTAGGTTTAGCCCACTGCCCGTGTAGCTCAGTTGGTAGAGCAGCGCACTCGTAACGCGAAGGTCGCAGGTTCGATTCCTGTCTCGGGCACGAGCGACACGTTGTTTTCAGATGATCCCGAATGGTTCTGAAGGCCAGACAAACCGGGCTTCAAACGGTTTTTTTGCGTCAGAGAGATCCTTGATGATCCAGATCCATCTTCCATTCCTCAGATCAAAGAGAACGCCATGACCGTTAAAGAATTGACCCAAGAAGCCAGACACGAAAAAGCGCTGGAGAAGTATTTGGCGGAGTCGCCTCAGCTAGCCGAAGAGATCAAGGACTTGCCCGCTGACGATCAGAAAGACCAGATCCAGTGGGCGTTCGAGGATGAGGCAGAGTCCCAGGGCTTGCAGCCGTGGGAGCTGACGCTCAAGTACACCTCAACCCCTGAAGAGTTCGAGGCTGCGCGCCTTGTTCTGCACAAGGAGGCTGCCGAGGTGTTGGGTGTCGAGTGGGAAGAGTACTGCGAGATGAATAATCTGGTGGTCTGACAAAAACGCCAGCCTCACGAGGCTGGCGTTTTTCATTCACACAGGCGTTATCAAAGGCTCAGGCGCATCGACAGATCGACAGCTTTCACATCCTTGGTCATCGCACCAATCGAGATGTAATCCACCCCGGTTTCGGCGATCGGTAGCAGCGTGCTTTCGTTGATGCCGCCGCTGGCCTCCAGTTTCGCCTGGCCTGCGTTCAGACGCACGGCTTCGCGCATGTCATCCAGACTCAGTTCATCGAGCATGATGATGTCGGCACCAGCCGCCAGGGCTTCCTTCAGCTCTTCCAGGCTTTCCACTTCGATCTCCACCGGTTTGCCCGGGGCAATCTTGTGCGCGGCCTTGATGGCCTCCGGGATGCCACCGCAGGCGGCAATATGGTTTTCCTTGATCAGGAAGGCGTCGTACAGGCCGATGCGGTGGTTGTGGCACCCGCCGCAGGTCACGGCGTATTTCTGCGCCAGACGCAGCCCCGGCAAGGTTTTACGGGTGTCGAGCAACTTCACCTGAGTCTCGGCAACGTAATCCGCCAGGTATTGCGCGCGCGTGGCCACGCCAGACAGCAACTGCAGGAAGTTCAGTGCACTGCGTTCGCCCGTCAATAGCGAACGCGCCGGGCCCTCCAGGTGGAACAGCGCCTGATTGGGTTTCACCCGCTCGCCATCACGCACCTGCCAGTGCACCGCAACACGTGGGTCCAGCTGCCGAAACACGGCATCAACCCAGGCTGTGCCGCAGATGACGGCAGCGTCGCGGGTGATGATCGTGGCTTTGGCCAGGCGTTCGGCCGGGATCAGCTGTGCGGTGATGTCGCCGCTGCCGATGTCTTCGAGCAACGCACGGCGCACGTTGGCTTCGATTTCGGCGGTCAAATCGGCGAGACGTAGATTCGGCATAACGGACTCCACAAACAAAGTGGCCCGATTATAGGGCCATGGTGCTGGGCAACCCAAGGCATCAGAGGCGTTCCCATCGCTCTGAAACCTGCATTTGGTCGATTCGCCTGAGCAATCGGTACTAAGTCAGCGTCTGCCGCGAGCGTCTATTTCAAAAGGAAACGCAGAGTCTGCTGGTAGAGAAGACATCTTTTGCAAGATAATCCGCCTTGCTTTTGACGTCATGGCTTTGACGTGATTGACGACTTTGAAGACTCACCGTTTCAGGAGGGCTGAATGCACAACGACGGGAATGTAGTGCCTTTGCACAAGGTCGCTACCGACCAGGCGACTCACTCGCCGCTCGCCCGCCTGCCTGTGATTCTGCTTCAGGTTCGCGACAAGGCCGCACAACAGCTCAGGCATGGTTTGCAGGAACTGTTCGATAACGCCGACGACACGCTGTTCGAAATGGCCGACCGGGCCCGCGATGACGTCGAACAGAACCTGTTCTTCGAAGCCATGCGCGACTTGCGCCTTAAACGCAAAAACATCGAACGCGGCTTTCTCGAACAATTCTTCGAGGCTTTTGTCAGCCTCACCCGGTACGACAGCACTCAATCTGCCTTGCCCCAGTCGCTGGCCTTCGATGCCTCGGTGGCACTGCCCGATGACGACGTGGAGCGCAGGGTGGCAGTGGAGGCAATGGTCAGCAAAGTGCTGAGCCGCGACGGTTTCGCCCTGGGCCAATTGACCGCCCGCTTCAGCGCACTGTTGGGGAGGGAGTTGCTCGATCAGCACAATCCCATGGCGCCGTCGATGCTCTGCGAGTACTTTTTGCAGGCCGGGCGCAACCTGGGAGTGGAGATCAAGGTCAAGCTGATCATCCTCAAACTGTTCGACCGCTATGTGCTCAGGGATGCCAATCAGCTTTACGCCGAAGCCAATCAGTTGCTGCTCGCCACCGGTGTTCTGCCTGAGCTCAAGCCTGCGCCTGCGCGCCGGGTCAAGGAGCGTGCGGCAGCCGACGTTGATACTGAACCGGCTCACGCCAACACTCGCGCCAGTGGCCCGCCGACCGACGACAGCGTGCAGGAAGTCTTCGCGGCGTTGCAGGAGTTGCTGCTTAACGTGCGTGGCAGTGTCGCGCCCACGCTTGAAGCCAGCGCCCAGACACAGCCGATTACCACCCGTGACCTGATGCGCCTGCTCTCGCACCTGCAGCAATACGTGCCGGCGCCGGAAGCCCAGGACGACTTCGATCTGCGAAACCAGCTCGAAGAGCTGCTGACCCGGGTCAGCGTCAAAAGTGGCAAGTCACGCGTGGTCGGGGTGGCCGACGAAGACGTGATCAACCTGATTGCCATGCTCTTCGAATGCATCCTCGATGACCGCAACCTGCCGGATTCGCTCAAGGCGTTGATCGGCCGTTTGCAGATTCCGATGCTGAAAGTGGCGGTGCTCGACAAGAGCTTCTTCAGCCGCAGCAGTCACCCGGCCCGACGCCTGCTCAATGAAATCGCCACCGCCGCCATGGGTTGGGGGGAGTGCGATGACCATGAGCGCGACAGCCTGTATCTGCGCATCGAACAGGTGGTGCAACGCTTGCTCAACGATTTTGTCGATGATCCGGCGGTCTTCTCCGAATTGCTCGCGGATTTTCTCGCCTTCACCAGCGATGAACGCCGTCGCAGTGAGCTGCTCGAGCAACGCACCCGCGACGCCGAAGAAGGCCGCGCCAGGACTGAACTGGCCCGCCAGCGCGTCGAACAGGTGCTGAATCAGGCCTTGTTGGGCAAAGTATTGCCGCAGCGGGTGGTGGCGTTTGTCCAGGAAGCGTGGAGCCAGGTGTTGCTGCTGACGTGCCTCAAGCACGGCGATCAGGCGGCCGAATGGCACGCCGATGTGCAGACCATGGAGCAATTGATCTGGAGCGTGCAGCGTCATGACGAGCCCGATGCGAGCCAGCGTTTGTTGGCGCTGGTGCCTGGGTTGCTCAAATCGTTGCGCGACGGGCTGAGCCGTTCGGCCTTCGATCCGTTCGCCACCAGCGAATTTTTCAGTGAGCTGGAAGCCTTGCACGTTCAGCTGTTCGAACGTCCAGGGCCAAAGCTTGCACAGTCTGTCGATACGCCGGTAATGGTCGAAGTGCAGCAGGAAGTCGTCCTGCGAACCGCCGACGAAGGGCCGGTCGATACGGCGTCAGTGCGCTTGCCGGAAGACGATGCCGGCCTGCTTCAGGTCGATCAACTGCGGTTGGGGGGCTGGGTCGAGTTTCAGGAAGACGAGGAAAACACCCTTCGCTGCAAACTGGCGGCGATCATTGAAGCCACCGGCAAATACATTTTCGTCAACCGCACCGGGATGAAAGTGCTGGAACGCAGCCGCACCGGCCTGGCGCTGGAATTCCGTCGTGGCGCGGTGCGCACACTGGACGACACTTTGCTGTTCGACCGGGCGCTGGAGTCGGTGATTGGCAACCTGCGGCGCCTCAATCGCGGCAAGTGATCGCGCCCGGAGGGGCTATCGCGGCATACTGGGCGCCAACACAGTCGTCGTTGAAGGAACCTGTATGCAGTTGGACCCCGCGAGCGGTTGGTGTCAGGGCGTAGATATTTGCCCATCGCCCAACTTCAATGCGCGCCCCTCGGATGAAATTTCCCTGCTGGTGATCCACAACATCAGCCTGCCGCCTGCGCAATTCGCCACCGGCAAGGTGCAGGCGTTTTTCCAGAATCGTCTGGATGTCACGGAACATCCCTACTTTGAAGGGATCGCCGACCTGCGTGTATCTGCGCACTTTCTGATCGAACGTGACGGCACCGTCACTCAGTTTGTCTCTTGTCTTGAGCGTGCCTGGCATGCCGGCGTCTCGAGTTTCGAAGGACGGGAAACCTGTAACGATTTTTCCGTGGGCATTGAACTTGAAGGCACGGATGATTTGCCGTTCACCGATGCCCAGTATCAAGCGTTGACGACCCTGACCCGGCAGCTGCAAAGCACGTTCACGGCCATCACCGCAGAGCGCATTTGCGGGCATAGCGACATTGCACCGGGGCGTAAAACCGATCCCGGGCCTGCATTCGACTGGGCACGCTATCGCGCCGCCCTGGCAAAAGAGGAACAACAATGAGTTTTCTGGTGTTGCTGTTGGCGGTCTGGATCGAGAAATTCTCGGCCCTGCGTCATCGGATTCAGCGCGATGGTGGATGGGTTCGCGAGCTGAACAAGCTTGAGGTCAGTCCGCGTCTGGCAAAAAGTCCGTGGCTGATCCTGGTGATACTGGTGTTGTTGCCAGTGGCATTGCTGGGTTTGCTGCTACTGGTTCTGGACCCGGTGGCTTACGGTCTGCTGGCGTTGCCGGTGCACCTGCTGGTGGTGATTTACAGTCTGGGCCGGGGTGATCTGCTGGCCGGTCTGGGGCCGTTTCGCGATGCCTGGCGCCGGGAAGACCTGCAAGCGGCCGCTCATGTAGCGGACCGTGATGTGGGTATCTGCGCCGATAGCGGCGAACAATTGCTGGAACGGGTCGAAGGGCATTTGCTGTGGGAGGCTTATCAGGGCTTTTTCGCGGTGATTTTCTGGTACTTCCTGCTGGGGCCGGTCGCAGCCCTGAGCTATCGACTGCTGGCCCTGGCCGAAGAACACGGGCAGACCCCGGCCGTGGTCGAGCGCGCCGCAAAACTGCGTCATGCGTTCGACTGGGTGCCGGTGCGTCTGCTGGCGGCGAGTTTTGCGTTGGTCGGCAACTTTGTCGCAGTCGGCCGGGTAATGTTGAACGAGCTGCTGAATTGGAACATCAGCGCCGCCCAATTGATCGAGAAGGTGGGCTTGGTGGCCGGTGAAATTCCGGCGCCAATGGTCGGGCCTGACGGCATCAACAGCCTCGACCGGATCTGGGAACTGCTGCTGCGCGCGGCAGTGCTCTGGTACGCCGGTTTCGCGCTGTGGACCGTTCTTGCTTAGTTCTGGAGTGGACTCCGTTGTGGTGAGGGGGCTTGCCCCCGTTGGGTCGCGAAGCGGCCCCTAGCATTTTTCCAGTCAAACTGTGCAATCAGGTTCTGCGACTGCTTCGCAGCCGAACGGGGGCAAGCCCCCTCGCCACAGGGGTATCTATCGTCCTAAGTGTGCATCTCGCCGTTAACCTTAAGTTACAAAACATCCCGCCGATTTAAGCTATACAGAGACAGCGCCGAATAGTGGCTATCTGCTCTCGACCTGCGCCTGCCAATAAAAATAAGAAATCGAAGGGAGACTTCATAGTGAAGAGCTTGCTCTATCCCGCCGTCGCGCTGATGAACCGCCTGAGCTTTGGCATGAAGTTCAGCCTGATCAGCGTGCTGTTCCTTGTGCCGATGCTGGTGACCAACTTCTATCTGGTGCGCGATTCTTATCGAGAATTCCAGGGCACCCGGGTCGAGCTGCAGAGTCTTGACCTGCTGGGCAGCAGCCTGACGTTGCGGCGCGATCTGGAAACCCTGAACAACCTGGTGCAGATCAACGTCACCCTTGGTCAGTCCGGCAAGGCCGGCAATGTCGAGTCGCAGATCAGTACCCTGGGGCAAAATGTGCTGACCCGTTTGCAAGGGCTGACGGCGATGACCACGGACCCCGAGCAGATCACGGTTTTCGATGGCAAACGCGATGAGATGATCGCCGCGTTCAAGGCCCAGCAAGCGGAAAGCTCCCTGCAAAGCAAAAGTGCGATGATCGGCAAGTTGCTCGGCAACGCCCAAATTTTCAGCCAGGTCATCGCCAGTCAGGCCGGCCTCAGCCGCGACACCCAGAGCGACATGCGCCAGCTCAGCGAACTCATTACCAACGTCACGCCACCGGTCACCCAGATTCTCGGCGAAGGCCGGGCGATGGGCTCTTTTTCGCTGGGGCAGGGTTTTCTCAACTCGGCATCGAGTACCCGTTTTGATGAGTTGCTGGCGCAGATCGAAAAACTGCAGGCCGAATATGCCCTGAAGTTGCAGGACGCGCTGGGCTCCAGCAAAGCGGCACGCGAAACCCTGGCGGCTCAGGCCGAAAACAGCAAGGCATCGCTGAAAAAGGCCAGTGAACTGTTCGAAGAACAGGTCGTGATGGCCGACACGCTGGATGCGCCCTGGCAGGGCTTTTACGACCAGGTCACGGGCCTGATGGACCAAACCTACCAACTCAACGAAGCCACGCTGAAGTTTCTTGGCACCCAATTGCAGCAGCGACTGGAGCAGAACCGCACCCACATGGTCTTGCAGGCCTTGGCGCTGTCGGTGGTGTTCGTGTTGATTTTTTACCTCTATGGCGGCTTCTACGCCTCGACCCGCACCACCCTCAAGCGTCTTGGCGCGGTGATGGACAAGGTCGCGGCCGGCGACATGACGGTGACCTTCAGCGCCAACAGCCGCGATGAACTGGGCGAGCTGGGCGAGGTGTTCAACGGCACCGTGAAGAAAATCCATGACCTGATCGAGCGGGTCGGCCAGACCGTCACTGAGGTCGAGCGCCAAGCCGGGCAGGTGGAGAACGTTTCCGCCCGGAGCAACCAGGCGGTGGCGGGGCAGCGCACGCAGATCGAGCAGGTCGCCACGGCCATGAACCAGATGTCCGCCACCTCCCTGGAGGTTGCACGCAGTGCCGCGGCAGCGGTCAGCAGCGCTCATAGCGTCAACGATGAGACCATCAGCGGTCGTGGGCTGGTGGAATCCCAGCAGGGCAGCATCGCGGCACTGGCCAGTGAGATCGACCAGTCGGTGCTGGTGATCAATCAACTGGCCAGCGACAGCCAGTCCATCAGCCGTGTGCTGGAGGTGATCAAGAGCATCGCCGAACAGACCAACCTCTTGGCGCTCAACGCGGCCATCGAAGCCGCTCGGGCCGGTGAGCAAGGTCGTGGTTTTGCGGTGGTGGCGGACGAGGTCCGGACCCTGGCCAAGCGCACCCAGCAATCTACCGAGGAAATCGAGCAGATGATCGCCAAGCTGCACAGCGGAGTCGGCGCTGCGGTGAAGGCGATGGGGACCAGTCATCAGATGGCCAACGGCACGGTGGGGCAGTCGGAAAAGGTTCAGCAAGCGCTGGAAAACATCCTCGGTGCGGTCGGCATGATCGTCGATCAGAACCAACAGATCGCCGCCGCGGTAGAGCAGCAGACCGCCGTGGCCCATGACATCGACCAGAATATTGTCGAAATCAACCGCGCCGGTGAGCGTACTGCCGAAGGTGCGCACCAGACTGAGGATGCCAGTCGTGCGTTGTCGGCTCAGGTGGTGGAATTGAAGCAGCTGATCAGCGCGTTCCGGGTTTAAGCAGGATCGTTCCCACGCTCTGCGTGGGAATGCAGCCCGGGACGCTCCGCGTCCCAAAAGTCGTGACGCAGAGCGTCACAGGAGGCGTTACCACGCAGAGCGTGGGAACGATCGGTGACTAACGCCAGTTGAACAGTTCACAGGCATTTGCAGTGCTGGCGACGGCCAGTTGTTCAGGCGTGATCGCCATGATCCCCGCCAGCGCCGTACAGATCGCCGGCAGATGCGCCGGACTATTCCGTTGACCGGGGAACATGGCGGGCGCCATGTCCGGCGAGTCGGTTTCCAGGACCACTGATTCAAGCGGCAGTTCGGCCAGCACACGATGCATGCGCAAGGCCTGAGGCCAGGTCGCGGCACCACCCAGACCCAGTTTGAAACCAAGCTTGATGTACTCGCGGGCCTCTTCCTTGCTGCCGGCGAAGGCATGAATGATCCCCGCGCGTTTCAAGCGAAACCGCTTGAGCGTGGCAATCACCGCCGCGTGGCTGCGTCGCACATGAATCAGCGCGGGAAGATTGAAGTCCGCCGCCAGTTGCAGCTGCGCATCGAACAGCACCTGTTGGCGTTCACGGTCCAGGGTTTCGATAAAGTAATCCAGGCCAATCTCGCCCACCGCGCACAACTGTCGATGACCCGCCAACCGAGTCAGCCAATCACCCAGTTCGTGTAAGTCTTCAGGGCGATGATCATCCAGATACACCGGATGCAAACCGAACGCCGCATACAGGTCGGGATCGCTTTGCACCAGGTCCCAGACCCGCTGCCAATTGCCCTGATAAACCCCCAGCACCACCATCCGCCGCACTCCGAGGGCGCGGCTCTCGGCCAACACCGCCGCGCGATCCTCGTCGAAGTCCGGAAAGTCCAGATGAGTGTGGCTGTCGATCAGCTCCACGGTTCAGTCCTGGCGAATACGCTGCTTGAAGGTCCGCGCGATGGCCTGCACGCCGGGTTGGTAATCCGATTGCTCGATGGCGGCCAGGGCCAGTTCCAGCGCCTTGTCGGCGATGAGCTGATGTTGCTGGGCCATGGCGTTGACCGGCAACGGCAGGAAATCCAGCAACTGCGTGTCGCCGAAGGTGCCGAGGCGCAACGGGCGGGTTTTGAGCGGGAAGTCGTGCAATGCATCGAACACGCCCTGAAGCAGCACGTAGGACGTGGTCACCAGCGCATCCGGCAAATGGCCCAGGCGCTGTAGCAGTTCTTCCATCAACTGTTTGCCGCACTCACGGCTGAACGACTCGCCGTGCTCTATCAGCACCTCGCCTTTGAACCCGTTCAACGCTCCTTTGAAACCGGCCGCCCGCTCCTGGCTGATGCTCAGTTCGGGGCGTGCGCCAATCAGTGCGATCTGCTTGGGCAACGGGGCCAGTAGACTGCGGGTCAGTTGCAGGCTGGCCTCGCGGTCATCACTGATCACCGAGCAGAAATGCTCAGGTTCCATGACCCGGTCGATCGCGATGATCGGAATGCCCTTGGCCTGCAACTGGCGGTAGCTGTCATCGCCGGCCGGCAGGCAACTGGCAACGATCAATGCATCGCAGCGCCGGGCCCGGAACAGCTTCAGCAATTGTCGTTCGCTGTCCGGTGCATCGTCGGAACTGGCGATCAGCAGCTGATAGCCGCGAGCCCGGGCGCCTTGTTCCAGCAGTTTGGCGATGCGCGCGTAACTGGGGTTTTCCAGGTCCGGCAGAATGAAACCCAAGGTGCGGGTGTGCCGACTGCGCAACCCGGCGGCCTGCGGATTGGGCGTAAAGCCATGTTCTTCAACGACCGCGCGTACGCGCTCGACGGTGGCACTGCTGATACGTTGTTGTTCTGCCTTGCCATTGATGACGTAGCTGGCGGTGGTTACGGACACACCGGCCAACTGGGCGATATCACTGAGTTTCAACCCGGTTTTTCCTTGTTTTTTCGAGCTTGCCTCGACATTTTCGCCAATCCTACCCGATTAAGGCAGACGACCATCGTCGCGACGCATCCGACAATTGGACTTCAAGGATGAGACATAATCGAGTAACGTGCCAATCATTCTAGATTAAACGTTTCAGCAAGCGTATTTTCTACGTTATGGGCTTCTTTGCCGGTTCTGCCGCGAAACCGCCAAAAGTGATGACCAAGAGCCTAAGCTGAATCATTCAAAACAATACCTGGCGTCACAAGACGCCAAAAAGGAGAAAGCATGCTCGAGCTCACTATAGAGCAGATATCCATGGGCCAATCGGCCGTGGATAAGTCCGCAGCGTTGCACCTGCTGGCGCAGCATCTGGTCACCGATGGTCTGGTGGCCGAGGGTTACCTCGCCGGGTTGCAGGCGCGCGAGGCCCAGGGCTCGACCTTTCTCGGTCAAGGTATTGCCATCCCTCACGGTACGCCGGAAACCCGCGATCTGGTGTTTTCCACCGGCGTGCGGCTGATGCAGTTCCCTGAAGGCGTGGACTGGGGCGACGGTCAGATCGTCTACCTGGCGATTGGTATTGCGGCCAAATCCGATGAACACCTGCGCTTGCTGCAACTGCTGACCCGCGCCCTCGGCGAAACCGACCTGGGCCAGGCACTACGCCGCGCCAGTTCCGCCGAAGCCTTGTTGAAACTGCTGCAAGGCGCGCCGCAAGAACTGGCGCTGGATGCCCAGATGATCGGCCTCGGTGTGTCCGCCGACGACTTCGAAGAGCTGGTCTGGCGCGGTGCACGTTTGCTGCGTCAGGCCGATTGTGTGAGCAACGGTTTCTCCGCCGTGTTGCAGCAGGTCGACGCGCTGCCGCTGGGCGATGGGCTGTGGTGGTTGCACAGCGAGCAAACGGTCAAGCGTCCGGGCCTGGCCTTCGTCACGCCGGACAAACCGATGCGTTACCTTGGTCAGCCGCTCAGCGGTCTGTTCTGCCTGGCCAGCCTCGGTGAAGCTCACCAAGCCTTGCTCGAACGCCTTTGTGCGTTGCTGATCGAAGGTCGCGGCCACGAACTGGGCCGCGCCACCAGCAGCCGTAAAGTCCTTGAAGTCCTGGGCGGTGAACTGCCAGCCGATTGGCCGAGCGCTCGCATCGCCCTGGCCAACGCCCACGGCTTGCACGCGCGTCCGGCGAAGATCCTCGCGCAACTGGCGAAAAGCTTTGAAGGTGAAATCCGCGTACGCATCGTCGATGGCCAGGATAGCGCGGTGTCGGTGAAGAGCTTGAGCAAACTGCTCAGCCTCGGCGCCCGTCGCGGTCAGGTGCTGGAATTTGTTGCCGAGCCGAGCATCGCCGCCGATGCCTTGCCAGCCTTGCTGGCCGCCATCGAAGAAGGCCTCGGTGAAGAAGTCGAGCCGTTGCCAGCCGTCAGCCAGCAGCGCGAAGTGATCGCCGATATAGCCGAGGTAATCCTCGCGCCAGCCTCCGGCAGCCTGATCCAGGCCATCGCCGCCGCACCGGGCATCGCCATCGGCCCGGCGCACATTCAAGTGCTGCAAACCATTGATTACCCGCTGCGTGGCGAGTCTGCTGCGATTGAGCGCGAGCGTCTCCAGCAGGCGTTGGCGGACGTACGTCGCGACATCGAAGGCCTGATCGAACGCAGCAAATCCAAGGCCATTCGCGAGATTTTCATCACCCACCAGGAAATGCTCGACGACCCGGAATTGACCGATGAAGTCGACACCCGTCTCAAGCAGGGCGAAAGCGCTGAAGCAGCGTGGATGGCGGTGATTGAAGCAGCGGCCAAACAACAGGAATCGCTGCAGGACGCCTTGCTCGCCGAACGCGCCGCCGACTTGCGTGATATCGGCCGTCGAGTGCTCGCGCAACTCAGTGGCGTCGAAACCCCGAGCGAACCTGAGCAACCGTACATTCTGGTGATGGATGAAGTCGGCCCGTCCGATGTCGCCCGCCTTGATCCGGCCCGTGTCGCCGGCATCCTCACCGCCCGTGGCGGTGCTACCGCGCACAGTGCGATTGTCGCCCGAGCCCTCGGTATTCCGGCGCTGGTCGGCGCCGGCCCGGCCGTGTTGCTGCTGGCGCCGGGCACGCCGTTACTGATTGATGGTCAACGCGGTCGCCTGCACGTGGACGCCGACGCGGCGACCTTGCAGCGCGCCACCGAAGAGCGCGACACCCGCGAGCAACGTTTGAAAGCGGCCGCCGAACAACGTCATCAACCGGCACTGACCACTGACGGTCATGCGGTCGAAGTGTTCGCCAACATTGGCGAAAGCGCGGGCGTGACCAGCGCGGTGGAGCAGGGCGCCGAAGGCATTGGCCTGCTGCGCACCGAATTGATTTTCATGGCCCACTCGCAGGCGCCGGACGAGGCGACCCAGGAAGTCGAATACCGTCGCGTGCTCGATGGCCTGGCCGGTCGGCCGCTGGTGGTCCGCACTCTCGACGTTGGCGGTGACAAACCGCTGCCGTATTGGCCGATTGCCAAAGAAGAAAACCCGTTCCTCGGCGTGCGCGGTATTCGCCTGACCCTGCAACGCCCGCAGATCATGGAAGCGCAATTGCGCGCGCTGCTGCGTGCGGCGGACAACCGTCCACTGCGGATCATGTTCCCCATGGTCGGCAGCGTCGACGAGTGGCGCCAAGCCCGGGACATGACCGAACGTCTGCGTCTGGAAATTCCGGTTGCCGACCTGCAACTGGGGATCATGATTGAAGTGCCGTCGGCTGCCTTGCTGGCGCCGGTGCTGGCCAAAGAGGTCGACTTCTTCAGCGTCGGCACCAATGACCTGACCCAATACACCTTGGCCATCGACCGTGGTCATCCGACCTTGTCGGCCCAGGCTGACGGCTTGCACCCGGCGGTGCTGCAACTGATCGACATCACCGTGCGCGCGGCCCATGCCCACGGAAAGTGGGTCGGCGTGTGCGGCGAGTTGGCGGCCGATCCGCTGGCGGTGCCAGTGCTGGTCGGCCTAGGCGTGGACGAACTCAGTGTGTCAGGTCGCAGCATCGCCGAGGTCAAGGCGCGGGTTCGCGAGCTCAGCCTGGCCCAGACTCAAATTCTTGCCCAACAGGCCCTGGCCGTGGGCAGCGCCAATGAAGTGCGCGCACTAGTGGAGGCCCTGTAAATGGCCAAGATCCTGACCTTGACCCTCAACCCGGCGCTGGACCTCACGGTCCAGTTGCCGCTGCTTACCCCCGGCCAAGTCAACCGTAGCGACGAGATGCACACGCATGCCGCCGGTAAAGGCGTGAACGTGGCACAGGTGCTGGCGGACCTCGGGCATCAGCTCACGGTCAGCGGTTTCCTCGGGGAGGACAACCTTCAAGCGTTCGAAACCCTGTTCGCCAAACGCGGCTTTGTCGACGCGTTCATCCGTGTTCCGGGTGAGACGCGCAGCAATATCAAACTGGCGGAAAGCGATGGGCGCATCACCGACATCAACGGTCCCGGCCCCTTGGTCAGTGAAGCCGCGCAACAGGCGTTGCTTGATCGACTTGATCAGATTGCACCCGATCATGACGCGGTCGTCGTTGCCGGCAGCCTGCCACAAGGCATCAGCCCGCAGTGGTTGCAGGCGTTGATTGTGCGTTTGAAAAATCTCGGTCTGAACGTGGCGCTGGACAGCAGTGGCGAAGCCTTGCGGGCCGCGCTCAATGCCGCTCCGTGGTTGATAAAACCGAACACCGAAGAGCTGGCCGACGTGATGGGCTGCGAGATGGTTTCGGTCGCGGCACAGGCTGAAGCCGCGAGCCGCTTGCATGCTCAAGGCATCGAGCACGTGGTGATCTCCGACGGTGCCGATGGCGTGAACTGGTTCAGTATCGGCTCGGCCATGCATGCCACGCCGCCCAAGGTCAGTGTCGTCAGCACCGTGGGCGCGGGCGATTCGTTACTGGCCGGCATGCTCCACGGTTTGCTCAGCGCCGATACGCCTGAGCAGACGTTGCGCACCGCCACGGCGATTGCCGCGATGGCGGTCACCCAGATCGGTTTCGGTATTGGCGACGCCACGCAGTTGGCGCGGCTCGAACAGGGTGTGCGCGTGCGCCCCCTGACAGAACAATAAGAGGGTTTGTCATGAAGTTAGCCATTGTTACGGCCTGCCCGAACGGCATGGTTACCAGTGTGCTGTGCGCCCGCTTGCTCGACGCGGCGGCCCAGCGTCAGGGCTGGAGCACCAGCGTCGAAGTCAACGATGCCGCGCACCCTGAACGCCAATTGTCGGCGGCCACGATCGAGGCGGCCGAGTGGGTATTGCTGGTGACCAGCACACCGGTGGATATGTCGCGATTCGTCGGCAAGCGGGTGTTCCAGAGTACCCCGGCGCAAGCCCTGCAAGATGTCGAAGCGGTGCTGCGTCGCGGTGCTGAAGAGGCTCAGGTTTACGTCGCTCCTGAAGCCGTGGCCGAACCTGCTGCCGTCGTGAAAAACGTTCCGCGTCTGGTCGCGATTACCGCGTGCCCGACCGGCGTCGCTCACACCTTCATGGCCGCTGAAGCCTTGCAGCAAGCGGCCAAGCGTCTGGGCTACGACCTGCAAGTGGAAACCCAGGGCTCGGTCGGTGCGCGCAATCCGTTGAGCTCCGCGGCAATTGCCGATGCGGACGTGGTGCTGCTGGCCTGCGATATCGAAGTCGCCACCGAGCGTTTTGCCGGCAAGAAGATTTACCGTTGCGGCACCGGCATCGCCCTCAAACAAGCCGAAGCGACGCTGAATAAAGCGCTGGCCGAAGGCACGCAGGAAACCGCTGCAAGCGGTGCCAAAGGCCCGGCCAAGCAAGAGAAGACCGGCGTCTACAAACACCTGCTGACCGGCGTGTCGTTCATGCTGCCGATGGTGGTGGCAGGCGGTTTGATGATCGCCTTGTCGTTCGTGTTCGGCATCACCGCATTCAAGGAGGAAGGTACCCTCGCGGCGGCGCTGATGCAGATCGGCGGCGAGACCGCGTTCAAGCTGATGGTGCCGCTGCTGGCGGGGTACATCGCCTACTCGATCGCCGACCGTCCGGGCCTGGCGCCGGGGATGATTGGCGGCATGCTGGCAAGCACCCTGGGCGCCGGTTTTATCGGCGGGATCATTGCCGGTTTCATCGCCGGTTACGCGGCGCAGGCGATCAACCGTTATGCGCGCTTGCCGCAAAGTCTTGAGGCGCTCAAACCAATCCTGATCATCCCGTTGCTGGCGAGTCTGTTCACCGGCCTGGTGATGATCTACGTGGTCGGCAAACCGGTGGCCGGGATGCTCGAAGGCCTCACGCACTTCCTCGACAGCATGGGCACCACCAATGCGATTCTGCTCGGTGTGCTGCTGGGCGCGATGATGTGCGTCGACCTTGGCGGGCCGATCAACAAAGCCGCGTATGCGTTCTCGGTGGGGCTGCTGGCGTCGCAAAGTTATGCACCGATGGCCGCGACCATGGCGGCCGGCATGGTGCCGCCGATTGGCCTGGGCATCGCTACGTTTATTGCGCGGCGCAAGTTCGCCCAGACCGAACGCGAAGCCGGTAAAGCGGCGTTGGTGTTGGGGCTGTGCTTCATCTCCGAAGGCGCGATTCCGTTTGCCGCGAAAGACCCACTGCGGGTGATCCCGGCGAGCATCGCCGGTGGTGCGCTGACCGGTGCGTTGTCGATGTATTTCGGCTGCAAACTGATGGCGCCGCACGGCGGGTTGTTCGTACTGGCGATCCCGAATGCGATCAACCATGCGCTGCTGTATTTGCTGGCGATCGTGGCCGGGAGTTTGCTGACGGCGGTGGTGTATGCGGTGGTCAAGCGGCCCGAAGTAGTTGAACTGGCAATAGAGCCCGTCAGCGCCTGATACCTATCCCTTGTAGGAGCCGAGCTTGCTCGCGATGGCGGACTTACATTCAGCAAATATGTTGGCTGTTAGACCGCGTTCGCGAGTAAGTCGGATCGCCGCACCGCCGCTTCACAAGGGATCTGCTGCACCGGCAGATTTCTGTGTCATGTCTGGGTAACGTCGCCATGCTTCATTTTTCTTTAAATCCAGGTAAGCCCTGGGCCGCACGCCATTCCTTCACTGTCCGTGTCACGCCCTCGGCGGAATTATCCTGCCCGGGTTCCGGATAGAACATTAGGTCAGTGCCATCTGGGTGGCCGGTAAGCTTTCTGAACTGCGCCAGCAACTCGCCAAGTTCTTCGTCTGAGCCCACTTTGTTGATGGCACGAATCTTTTGAATGAAGCTAATAAACTCTGCCTCGGTGTAATCGGAAATGTTTGGCATGGTGTGCCTACTTCGTCCTGTGCTGGTTGATATGGTTCTTAGGGGTGTTCACTCTTAAGTTATCAACGTCGTAGACTGCGCCACCATCGGCAATTCGTTCGACGTGGTGTATCTCGAAAGTACCCCGGTTTCCAACAGCCTCTTTCTCACGAACAGCGGGGGCATTACCTGAAATTAAACGGTCTTGAGCGTCTTCATTAAACTGGCTGAAAAGCGCCGGGTCATTCCTTACGGCTGTCCAGAATGCAGTTCTGAATTGGTTGAAGTTTTTAAATTCACGCCCTCGCAGTGCATCTGCAATTCGTGTCGGGATTGGTGCACCTAATCCAGCGTTCGCCCCAGCAAGCCAAATCCCTGCCACATCCTCACCCACCCCCGTAACGCCACCCGGCTCATACCGGGCGTTGAGCACGATGTAAATCGGCTCAAGCCCGGCATCCGCAGGAAACCAGACGATCGCATCCTGATACTCGGGCGGATGCTCCGGGTTTACCAGGATCTTGTCGGCCTGTTCGGTGGGCGGGTACACCCAGATCGTCGGCAGCGGCGGGGCGCCCTCCAGGGCAGGGATCTTCGGGGCGTCGTCAGGATCTGCCGCGGGCGTCCAGATCAGGCCAATGCCGTTGCCGAGGTCGGCGACGAACTTTTCACCTTCCTGTTTGGCCTTGATGACCGTGACGAATTCCCAGTCCTTCTTCCCTCCAGTGTAGAAACCGTAAGCGCTGACGGAACCGTCGGGCAACGTCTTCACGTTCACACGGACGCGAGTTCGTCCCTTCTCCAACAGCGCGTATTGCTCGTTTTTGTAGAAAGCACTGTCGGGCGAAAGGGTGTTCGGCATCAGTAGCGCCACGGTTCCTGTCGCGGCACCCGCCGTCACCGCCGAACCAGTCAAGGCAAGGGCGAGCGAACCGCCAAGACGTTGCGCCAAGATGTTGCCCGTTGCTGAGCTGGCTGCCCATTTGAGCGGTGCACCTTCGGCGGTAATCGCTGCGCCGGTGCCAAGCACGGCCCACAACCCGTAGTCAGCCAGTTTCTCGACGGGGACAAACCCGGCGGGGTTGTCGTGATTGATGACGCCGTCGGGGAGGTTGCAGCTTTTGGCGAATACGCAGCCTCGTGTGGCGAACTGTTTGCTCTGTTCGACTTCTTTGAAGATGCGATCTTCATAAGCCTGTTGCCGGGCGAGCATGTCGTCGTAAGTCTTTTACCTCGCCTCACGCTCGGCTAACTCAGCCGGGGTCATGTCTCGCAGGTAACGGTATCCAATGCCCGAGCCGCCGCCACCAGTGCTGTGTTCCCAGACTTGCGGGATGTCCTTGTCGCGTGCCATAGGCGTCCTTTTTCGCGTGTGTCCGGAGCAGCCTCGAACTTATCCAGGGCGCTCGGGTATTGGCGTTAGGACGTTTCCTAAAAGCGGCGCTGAAATTTCCTATTTCTTGGTGTTGCAGGGGTTTTGGTGGCGAGTCAGCATGACCGCGTTATCCTTCATCGCGGGCAAGCCATGCTCCCACAGGGTTTAACATTCAACGAAAGTAGTGACTGTTGCACCGCTTTCGCGAGCAAGCCCGCTCCCACAAGGGATTTGTGGTGTTGGCTGATTTCTATGTCATGCCTGAGTCATCCAGCCATGCTTTAGTTTTCCTTTTTCAGGGAGAGCACCATGAGCGAATTCGACCTTGGCCGCCGGCGTGTCATGCAAGCCGTGGGGGCCGGGCTGTTGTTGCCGGGCCTGGCGCCGGCCGTCATTGCCTCGGTCAAGGATCGGCCGCAACTCACCGATGGCGTGCAGTCCGGCGACGTGCTGGGTGACCGGGCGATGATCTGGAGCCGCTGCGATCGCCCTGCGCGCATGGTGGTGGAATGGGACACCCGCAGCCTGTTCAGCAATCCCCGTCGTTTTGTCTCGCCGTTGGCCGTGTCCGATACCGATTTCACGGCCCGTGTCGAACTCACCGGCCTGCCCGCGGGCCAGGCGATTTTCTACCGCGTGCACTTCGAAGACGCCCAGAGCGGCGTCGCCAGCGAACCGTGGTTCGGCCATCTGCGCAGCGTGCCGCAAACCCGTCGCGACCTCCGTTTCGTCTGGAGCGGCGACACCGCCGGCCAGGGCTTCGGCATTAACCCGGACATCGGCGGCATGCGCATCTACGAAGCCATGCGTTTGCGCCTGCCAGACTTCTTTATCCACAGCGGCGACACCATCTACGCCGACGGTCCGATACCTGCGCAGCTCACCACAGAGAGCGGCCGCGTGTGGCGCAACATCACCTCTGAAGCCAAGAGCAAAGTCGCCGAAACCCTCGACGATTATCGCGGCAATTACCGCTACAACCTGATGGACGAAAACATCCGCCGCTTCAATGCCGAGGTTCCGCAGATCTGGCAGTGGGACGACCATGAAGTGGTCAACAACTGGTCGCCGGGCAAGCAACTGGATGAGCGCTACAAGAGTAAAGATATCCACAGCCTGGTCGGTCGCGCGCGTCAGGCCTGGCTCGAATATGCACCGATGCGGTTGCAGAGCGCCGATGGCGGTGGGCGGATTTATCGCAAGCTCGGTTACGGTCCGTTGCTCGATGTGTTCGTGCTCGACATGCGCAGTTATCGCGGGGCCAATGACGACAATCTGGGCGCCGCCAAACCGTTCCTGGGTCGTGAACAACTGGACTGGCTCAAACGTGAGTTGAAGGCCTCCAAGGCCCAGTGGAAAGTCATCGCTGCTGATATGCCGATTGGCCTCGGCGTACCGGACGGTGAAGTCAGCCCTGGCGTGACGCGTTGGGAAGCCGTGGCCAATGGCGAGCCGGGACCGGCCCAGGGGCGTGAAATGGAAATCGCCGAATTGCTCGGTTTTCTGAGGGCGCAGCAGGTGCGCAATTTTGTCTGGCTGACGGCGGATGTGCATTACTGCGCCGCGCACCATTACCACCCGGATCGAGCGGCATTTCAGGATTTCGAACCGTTCTGGGAGTTTGTCGCCGGGCCTTTGAATGCGGGGAGTTTCGGGCCTGATTCGCTGGATAAGACCTTTGGTCCGCAGGTGGTGTTCGAGAAAGCACCTCCGGCACAGAACACCTCGCCGTTTGCCGGGTTTCAGTTTTTTGGTGAGGTGAATATTGATGGGCAGACGGGGGAGATGAGTGTGGTGTTGCGGGATCTGGATGGGGTTGGGGTGTTTGAGCAGAAAGTGCAACCGGTGTAGGGGGAGGTATTGTTCCATCGGTTTCTTTAGTTTAAATCCCCCGTCATATAGCTAATCAGTATAGTTGCCTGTCATTTTTTACAGGTGTTTTTTGGTGGGTTTTATATAGGCTGAACCCAAAATCAACCGGGTAACAGCCGATGAAACTTATTCGTGCACAACAAAGATCAATATGGACGGCCGTTGTATCGCTGGTCCTCTGTACGCTTTTTCTTACGGCCTGCAAAGATGCCAATGAAACCAACGCTGGTTTGTGTAATGGGAATTGGGGTATGGTCGGGGCTTATTATTGCGATATTATCCCTATAGGACGAGCGGAAGTGCTTTGTGTTTTTGTGGGGAAGGATAATGATCGTAATGGCGCATATCAAAGTGGCACTAGCGATCAATGTGTCGTTGATGGCCCGGAACAGATGGCGCCCATTGATTGCAACGAGATGTGCCGTCTGAACAACAATTGTTCGAAAGTTCAATGCCTAAGTGCTGAAAAGATCGAAGAGCTCAATAAGCGGCTAAGTAAACGATCAACAGGCAGCGATCTATTAAAGTCACCTTGAGTTTTTATTTGAGCAGGCTTCTATCCTGACGCCATGTTGTTAACGTGACGTCAGGATGTTCATCGAATGCTTTGTGAATTCAGTATACGTCCCGCCGATAACGGCCCTGCTCGATCAACCGGTCGACCTCTGCAATTCCGAGTATTTCGTTGAGTACGTGATCCACGCCTGAAGCCATCCCTTGCAGGCTGCCGCAGATGTAGATGACCGCACCCTCGGCCAGCCATTTTTTCAACTCGCCCGCCGACTCGCGCAGTCGATCCTGCACGTAGATCTTCTCGGCCTGATCCCGCGAGAACGCCAGGTCCAGCCGCTCCAGATCCCCCGAAATCAACCACTCCTCAAGCTCATCGCGACACAGGTAGTCATGCTCGCGATTGCGTTCGCCGAACAACAGCCAATGACGTTGCTGGCCATCGGCGATCCGCGCCTTGAGCAAACTGCGCAGCCCGGCCAGGCCGGTGCCATTGCCCAGCAGGATCATCGGCACCGGTTCGACCGGCAGGTGGAAACCGCTGTTGCGCCGCACACGCAAACTGATGGTGCCGCCCACCGGGGCGTGTTCGGTCAGCCAGCCGGAGCCGACGCCCACGCTGCCGTCGGGGTGCAGTTCCTGGCGCACGATCAGTTCGAGGATGCCATCGGCGGCGATCGAGGCGATGGAATATTCGCGCATGGCCAGGGGCACCAGCGCATCCACCAGCGCCTGGGCATGCAGGCCGACCAGGTGAGCTCTGTTTTCCGGCAGTTGTCGACTGGCGAGGGCTTGTTCCAGCGATTGCGACAGGCCATCGAGCGCAACCATCGCCCGACCGTCAATGCCGAGGCCATCGAGGAAATGTTCGATCGCCCACGGACAATTGCGCGGCAACACTTCCACCAGGTCACCGGCCAGCCAGCTGCTGGTGGTGGGGGCGGTGAGACCGAGCAGGTAAACGCCCGAACCGCTGCTGTCAGGGTTGAGCAAATCACGGCGGGTCAGGGTCCAGTTGTCATAGCTTGGCGCTTGCCAGGTGTCCACGGGCGCCTGCCCGGTCAGCAAGCCCAGTTGCTGCTGCCAGTGACGCAAGGCGTAAGGGTCGCCGCTGTCGACCTCCACCGGCGCGAACAGGGTCTTGCCGCCGTGCTCGCCCAGCCAGGTGTGCAAGCGTCGGGCGAAACCGCAGAAGTGCTGATACTGCCGATCACCGAGGCCGAGCACGGCGTAGTTCAGGCTTTCCAGACTCAACGTCCGCCCCAGCACTTTGCGCTCAAACCCTCGGGCGCTGTCCGGCGCTTCGCCGTCGCCGAAGGTGCTGACGACGAACAACGCATTGCTGGAATCACGCAAGTCTTGCTCGCTGACGTCCGCCAGCGGCTGCACCTTCACCGGCAGGCCCGCAGCCTGCAATTGCCCGGCGGTCTGCCATGCCAGTTGCTCGGCAAAGCCGCTCTGGCTGGCGAAGCCGATCAGCCATGCCGGCGTGTCGCTACCCGGTTGCGCGAGGCCGTTGCGGGCATCCTTGATCTGCTTTTTCTTGCGCCGGCGATCGAGGTACAACAACCAGCCCGTGATGAAAAACAGCGGCATCGTCAGCGAGCTGAACGTCAGGATGATCCGCCCGATGATTCCGAAATAGCTGCCGACGTGCAGCGCGTAAATGCTGGTCAGCAGTTGCGCCTTGAGGCTCTTGTCACTGTAGCGATCATGCCGCGCGACGATACCGGTCGCCGGGTCCATCGTGATCTGGTTCAGCGCGCGGTCGTGGGGCGAGCTGTTCAACAGATAGAACACGGTGGCGGGTTTTCCGGCCACGGGCGGCATGCGGATGTTGTAGGCGCTCAGTGCCGGACCGGCAGCGCTGTAGATGCTGCTCCACATCGCGGCGTAATCGGCGGTGGGCGCCGGGCCGCTTGGCGCAGGACCGCGACCGCTGCGGGCGCGCTCGTTCTGCGGCGAGTCGGAAAGCAGTCGGGTCAGGCCCTTGTTGTACCACTCATAGGACCAGGACAAACCGGTGAGCGCGGCCAGGAGGTAAAACACCAGGCACCAGGTACCGGCCACCGAGTGCAGATCCCAGTTGAAGCTGCGGCCTTTTTTCTTCCAGTCGAGGGTCAGCCAGGCACGCCAGCTTTTCCACTGACGCGGCCAGCGCAGGTACAGACCGGACAGGCAGAAGAACACGAGAATCAGCGTGCATGCGCCGGTGATTTGCCGACCGGTATCGCCCATGGCGAGGAAGCGGTGCAGTTGCAGCATCAGGCCGAAGAAATCCTGGCCAGTGGCATCGCCCATGAACTCGGCGGTGTACGGGTCGAAGTAGCGCATCTGCCCACGTCGTTCGCCCGGTGGCGGGGTAAAGATCACGCGCGCGGCGTTGCCGCTGTCGGTCTCGACCCAGAGCATCGAGACTTTCTTGCCCGAGGCGCCTTCGATTTTTTCCACCAGTTCGGCGGGCGGCAGGACGCCAGCGACCTGCTTTTCGACCTGCAACACAGAAGGGTTCAGCGCGCGCAGGATTTCATCCTGAAACGATACCGTCGCCCCGGTGATGCCCATCAGGGCCAGGACCAGTCCGGCGCTGATGCCGAAAAACCAGTGCAACTGGAACAGGGTTTTCTTCAACACGTCACTCGCCTTGTTCGTTCGAAAATATGATCACGGCGCGCATTATGCCGTGGGTTGTCGAGAAAGATTCTTTCTTGCGCACAAAAGCCCCGTTCACCTGGATGAACGGGGCCTTCCCTGATTTCAGCTTCCATCCGCACGCATGTAGGAGCACAGCTTGCTCGCGATGACGGTGTGTCAGCCAACATCAATGTTGAATGTGCCGGCGTCATCGCGAGCAGGCTCGCTCCCACAGGATCAGAAGTGGAAGTTGGCGCTCAGCAGGGCAGTGCGACCCGCCGCCACGTGGGCGTAGTGCGTCTGGAACACTTGGTCGAAGTAACGTTTGTCGGTCAGGTTCTGCACGTTGAGTTGCAGGTCGACGTTCTTGGTCAGCGCATAGCTGGCCATTGCGTCGTAGCGCCAGTAGGACGGGATCTCCACCGAGTTGGCGATGTTGCCGAACTGCGAGTCGACGAACGTGGCACCGGCGCCGACGGTCAACTTGTCCGGCACCAGGTCGTAGGTCGACCAGAACGTGAAGTTGTTCCGTGGGGTGCTTGGCATGTGGTTGCCTTCATCGGCGGCGAGGGTGGTTTTGACCACTTCGCTTTCCATGTAGGTGTAGCCGCCGAAGACTCTCCAGTTACGGGTCAGTTTGCCGCTGTAGCTCAGCTCCACGCCATTTACCCGCTGCTCGCCGTCCAGCACTTGCGTGGTGGCGCCATCCGGATCGTTCATCCGCGCATTGGTTTTCTCGGTGCGGAACAGTGCGGCGGTCAGCGACAGGTCGTCACCAAAGAAGTCCCACTTGGTACCGATCTCGTAGTTGCGGTTCTTTTCCGGGTCCAGATCACTGTTGTTCGCCGCCAGTTCCAGGCCACCGTTGCCGCTGGTTTCACCGGACGGGTTGCTGGAGGTGGAGTAGGCCGCGTAGATGCTGCCGTTAGGCAACGGGTTGTAGACCACGCCGATCTGGTAGTTGACCAGGTCGCTGGTGTTCTCACGGGAGAAATCGTTCGCTGGCACGGTGCTGCTGGCGTTGGCGTGGCCGCTGGATTTGACCTGATAGTTGTCGTAACGCAGGCCCAGGTTCAGGGACCATTGTTCGTTGAACTTCAGCGTGTCGAACACGTAGGCCGCAGCGGTTTTGGTGTCGGTGTCGGTGAACGCGGCGCTGTCGGTGATCGAGCCGTTCCAGTGATCCCCTGGCGTCGGGTTCTGCAGGCTGGTGCAGTCGCCGGAGTTGAACAGGGCACGGTTGCAGCGGGTGCCGCTGGCGGTCGAGGTCAGGATGTACGGGCGGTTGTGGGTGTCCTGATAGGAAAACTCAAGGCCGGTCACCAGACTGTGCTCGATGGCGCCGGTGTTGAATTTTGCACTCAGGTCGGTCTGGTTGATCCAGCCGCTGGACGTCGAGTTACGACTTTTCGCGCCGCGATACACGCTGCCCAGTGCCGCGTTGCCCTTGCTGTCGTCCGGGTTGGTGACGATGTAATCGAGCGTGGAACGGGACATGCGGAAGCTGTTCGACACGGTCAGGTTATCGTTCAGATCGTGTTCGATCTCGATGGTGCCGCTGTCATTGCTGGTCTGGCGATAGTCGCGACCGGTGAGGCCATAGAAGTTGTCGCGATCGACATGCACAGGTTTATCGACGTTGTACTTGCTGCGGTTGGGGCTCAAGGACAACGGCAGGCCGTAGTCGGGCATGTCGTCGGTTTCGACGTGGTAGTAACCGACGGTCAGGCGGGTGTCGGTACCCAGGCCGAACGCGAAGGACGGTGCCACGCCCCAACGGCTGACGTCCACGGCATCACGGCCGGCGACGTTGGCTTCGTGTTTCATCAGGTTCAGACGAAAGGCCGAGGTGTCGGTCATCTGCTGGTTCAGGTCGAGGGTGGTGCGCTTGGTCTGGTCCGAGCCCCAGGTGAAGCCGCCGTTGTAGGCATTACCGAGCTTGGCGGTCTTGCTCACCAGGTTCAGGCTGCCACCGGTGGAACCGGCGCCGGTGAAGGCTGATCCCGGGCCTTTGCTGACTTCGATCGATTCTACGTTGAAGATCTCGCGGCTCTGGGAGGCCGGGTCGCGCATGCCGTCGATGAACACATCGCTTTCTGCGTTGAAGCCGCGAATGATCGGGCGATCGCCGGCCGGGTTGCCGCCTTCACCGGCACCGAACGTGATACCCGGTGTGGTACGCAGCGCATCGACCAGACTGGTGGCGCCCGTGTCGCGAATCACTTGTTGCGGAATCACGGTGACGGTTTTCGGCGTTTCACGCAGCGGCGCGGTGTATTTCTTGTTGGCCGAGGTATCGGTCTTGTAGGAGGTCTCGTCCTGGGCTTCACCGTTGATAGCGGTAGCGCCCAGGGAAATCACGTTGCCCGGTGCTTTTTCGTCAGTCTTTTCAGCCGCGAAAGCCATATGGCCCGCAGAGCCGGCAGTGATCGCCACGCCAATTGCAGACGCGAGCAAACGCGGTGAACTGACCGGTAATTGTGATTGTTGGCGTGACATGAGAATTCCCCTCCCCAAGGATTTGAGGCCGCGGAATATAGGGTAAACAGTTATTTGTATCAATTGCGAAACGTTACTATTCGCGACAAATTTACATTCTTTACAATTTACCCTTACGGTTTTTGCTGTCTCGTTCGTCACGGTGTTTTACACGGGCAATAAGAATCAATACCATTGGCACCCCTTTGCCTTCAGGTGTCATCCCATGCTGCTGCACATTCCCGGCGTGTTCGCGAAAGAAGAAGTGCAGCGCATTCGCGAGGCTCTGGAACAGGCAGATTGGGCCGATGGCAAAATCACCGCCGGCTACCAGTCGGCCAAGGCCAAGCACAATCTGCAATTGCCGGAAGGTCATCCGCTGGCCAAGGAAATCGGCGCGGCGATGCTGGAACGGCTGTGGAAAAATCCGCTGTTCATGTCCGCCGCGTTACCGCACAAGGTCTTTCCTCCGTTGCTGAACTGTTACACGGCGGGCGGCAGTTTCGACTTTCACATCGACAATGCCGTGCGCCAGCCCAAGGGCAGCATCGAGCGGGTGCGCACCGATTTGTCGGCCACCCTGTTCTTCAGCGAACCGGACGACTACGACGGCGGCGAACTGGAAATCCAGGACACCTACGGCACCCAACGGGTGAAGTTGCCGGCCGGCGACATGGTTCTGTACCCCGGCACCAGCCTGCACAAAGTCAACGCCGTGACACGCGGCACTCGCTACGCTTCGTTCTTCTGGACCCAAAGCCTGATCCGCGAAGACAGCCAGCGTGCCTTGCTGTTCGAGATGGATGGGGCGATCCAGCAACTGACCCAAGACATGCCCGACCACCCTTCGCTGATTCGCCTCACCGGCACGTATCACAACCTGTTGCGTCGCTGGGTCGAGGTATGAGTTATCAACTGCGCCGCGAGGAAGTCCTCGACGGTGACCGTCTTAAAGCCATGCTCGAGGAAAGCCCGGGGCGCGCTGCGCAGGCGATTCTGATCGCCGCCCGCGAAGGTGTACTCGATGCCCAGGCCTTGCTCGGGCAGATTCTTCTGGATGGGCAGGGCATCGAGCAGGATCAGCCGCTGGCCTTGCGCTGGTTCGAGATCGCCGCCCAGGGCGGGCACTTGATGGCGCGCAACATGCTCGGGCGTTGTCATGAGCATGGTTGGGGATGTGTGGCGGATGCTGCGGTTGCAGCGAGGCATTATCGAATCGCCGCCGAGGCCGGTCTGGACTGGGCGATGTACAACCTCGCCAATCTGCTGGCGACCGGACGCGGTGTGGCGGTGGATCAGATTCAGGCGCTGGCGTTGTATCAGCGTGCCGCTGAAGCGGGTCACGCCAAATCGATGAATCTACTCGGGCGTTATCTGGAAGAAGGCTTGGTGTGCCCGGCGGACTCGGCAGCGGCGCGTGACTGGTATCGACGTTCGGCCGAGGGAGGGGATTTTCGCGGGCAGTTCAGTTTTGCGGCGGTATTGGCGGATGAGGGGCGTTTTGAAGAGGCACTCAAGTGGCTGGGGGACGCATTGACCGCAGGTAACTTGCCGTTTCTTCGTGTCAGCAGCGAGTCGCTGCTTGCTTCCCCACATCCGGCCATTCGCTCCATGGCCCAAGCCTGCCGGCAGCGAATGGCGTTACTGGGTGCTTAGACCGTGCCCCCTATCTTGTAGTAAAGGGCAACGGACGGCGATCAACCGCGCAGCCAGCGTCCCTGGAGCTTACTCATGTAACTGTGCAGTGCTTGACTGTTCTTGAGCATGAGTTCGCCGCGAGCCAGGATTTCATCGCGGGGCGCATACAGGACGGTGTCGAGAAAGGCATACAGCGAATCGATCAGCTTGTTGGTTTCACTGACATAAGTCTGTTGATGGGGAATGACTTTCTGGGTGTCATTCAACTGGCGGGTCCTGTCGTCATTATCGCGCAACTGTCTTGCCAGAGACGATACCCGTTCCTCACGCTGCGAGATGCGGGTCTGAATGATGCCCCGAGCCTTGGTCAGACTCTGGTATTTGATCAGCTCGTTGGCCTCGTCCAGAAACTTGGTGGCAACTATCACGCCGCCTTCCAGCGCGGCGCTCTGAGGGGTTGCCGGTTTATTGCCGATCAACGACTTCAATTGCTCCAGCAGTGGCTTGAGTCGGTCGATGAATGTCAGCTTCTCGAACTCCTTGATCGCTTCGTTGAGCACGGCCAGATCAGCAATCAGCTCGGCAAGCGGTACTTGTTCGGTACTGTGTTGCTGTTCCAGTTGAACTCTTGCATCGGCAAGTTCAGCGAGCCTGAAGCGGTTGTTGCTGATGCTCGCGCTCTGCACATTGAATACGCCGTCTTCCAGGCTTGCGTGCAGTTGCGAGATTTTATCAGTGCAAAGCTCCATCAGTTGACTGGTAATTTTCGAATAGCTCTCGATTGTGCTTTGAGTTTGCGTGTCTGGTTGGCGCTCTTTCAAAGCGCTCAGGGCATGCAGGGTCTCGCGCAAGTCATCGCTTTCCAGCGCCGTGATTACTGAAGTGATGGCGTTGGCGACCAGTTGATCTGCTTTGCTGAGGGCACTATTGAGACCGATCAGTTCATCACCCAACGCTTTGATGTACAAGTTGGCAGAGCCCACGAGGGCTTGATAACGGATCGCCTCGCGGCTGTTGCGAATATTCGTCAGGTCGGGAAGTATGTAAGTAGCGAGTGTCATAAAGAAATCCTTTTTCGTTAGTTTTATGAAGGTTATTCGAATGCGCTAATAAGCGCGTTGGCATTGTTTTGAATGGTTTTCCAGTTTTTCAGAACCACTCGTAAACTCGATACGAAACTCCTGAGGGTCAGAAAGTCATTCATGCCCATTATTTTGTTTTGCGACGCGTTGATGTATTCGGAGATCGAAATCCACAATGTTTCAAGTTGCGATGTGCTTTGGATTGCGCCTTCTACGTATAGCAATAGGCTCTCCAGGTCGGTGCTTAGCAGCAGGAGAGTGCCGGCGAGAATGTCTTTTTGTTTAACCTGCTCGACCAGTAAATCTCGTTGATTGATTAGAGGGATTATGTATTTAAGTGTATGGAGTTTCGCAAATTGATAAATTCCTTGCGGATAAGGGCTCATTACAGCAAACACATGTGTGAAGAAACCAGGTTCGGCTTCTCGAAGCTTCTCATCAAGAAGTGCCTGCGCTTTGTCGATAGCCAGGTTCAGATCGGTAATCTGCCGATTGATTTCACTTGTATTGGCCAGTTTCATCTTGCTGCCGATGCCAATGGCCACTTTATCGTTGAGTTCAGTCTTGAAGTACTGCAAACGCAATACAATGTCCTGATTGTTCAGTTTCTTCTCGTCAATGGAGTTGGCAATAAATACCAGTGACTCTCGAATAGAGCCAAATCGTATTTTCTCCGTCTTCCCGATTTCCAGGGGGGGCAGGCTATTGATTTCTTCTTCAGTAAGCGTGCTGATCGTGCCGACATAATTTACATAACCGGGCATGCTCACGATGGCGTCGATAATCTCCTGGCCGAAACTTTCCAGGTCTTCCGAAAATGTTGCCAGGCTGCCACCAACTCGTTTCATGGACGATTCGATATCATTCCACGAGTTGGCGTTGTTAATGATTGTGTGATTGAGTTCGACAATGTCATAAGGTTCAAGGCCGACAATGTTGGTGCTTTTGGCTTGTAGTTGGTTTTCGACGGCTTCAATCGTGCGGGGCAGAGCTTTTGCCGTCGCTATGTAGTTCTTGATTTTCTGGATGTCGTTTTTTGTAATCAGCTTGGTTGAGCTCGTTTGCACTTTTTAATTCCTTTTAAAGTGTGTTGTGAGTTCGCAGGCTAATCGTGATTAAAGTGTTTGGTATATGTCTTGTGTGTAACTTTTTATTGGGCAGTGTTGATTTTTTCATGTTTAAATAAAAAACCCGTGCCAAGGCACGGGTTTTCAGGTGCTGCTAACTTTTATACGTAATATGACTTCAGCGGCGGGAAGCCATTGAACTCAACGGCGCTGTAGCTGGTGGTGTAAGCACCGGTCGACAACCAGTACAAACGATCACCAATCGCCAGGTTCAGCGGCAAGCCGTACTTGTAGTTCTCGTACATGATGTCGGCGCTGTCGCAGGTCGGGCCGGCGATGACCACTTCTTCCATCTCGCCTTTCTTTTCGGTCCAGATCGGGAACTTGATGGCTTCGTCCATGGTTTCGATCAGGCCGGAGAATTTGCCCACATCCGTGTACACCCATCGCTCTACCGCGGTACGGGATTTACGCGCGACCAGCACCACTTCGCTGACCAGGATACCGGCGTTGGCGATCAACGAACGGCCCGGCTCCAGGATGATTTCCGGCAGGTCGTCACCGAAGTCTTCCTTGAGGAAACGGATGATTTCTTCCGCGTAGGTTTCCAGGCTGTTGGTGCGGGTGATGTAGTTGGCCGGGAAGCCACCGCCCATGTTGATCAGCTTGAGAACGATGCCGTCTTCTTCTTTCAAACGCTCGAAGATCACTTTGACCTTGGCGATCGCGGCGTCCCAGACGCTGATGTCGCGCTGTTGCGAGCCGACGTGGAACGAGATGCCGTAAGGCACCAGGCCCAGGTCACGAGCGAGGATCAGCAGGTCCATGGCCATGTCGGTCTGGCAGCCGAATTTGCGCGACAGAGGCCAGTCAGCGGTGGTCGAGCCTTCGGTGAGGATGCGCACGTAGACTTTCGAACCCGGTGCAGCCTTGGCGATGTTGCGCAGGTCGGCTTCGGAGTCGGTGGCATACAGACGCACGCCCTTCTCGTAGAAGTAGCGGATGTCTTTGGATTTCTTGATGGTGTTGCCGTAGCTGATGCGATCCGGGCCGACGCCCTGGTTCATCACTTTGTCGAGCTCGTAGATCGAAGCGATGTCGAAGTTCGAGCCTTTTTCTTTGAGCAGGTCGATGATTTCGACGGCCGGGTTGGCCTTCACCGCGTAATAGACCTTGGCGAATTCGAAACCGGCACGCAGGTCGTCATAGGCCTGGCTGATCATCGCGGTGTCGATCACCACGAATGGGGTTTCTTGTTTGTCGGCAAAGGCCTTCATTTTGTTGAAGGTATCGCGCGCGAAATAGTCTTCGACGTTGATCGACATGCTTGGGACTCCTACAGGGCAAACAAAAAAATAAATGGGCGCAAATGAACGTCCTCCGTATCCCCACTTTGGTTCGCCTACTTCCCAAGGCATGTCGCCGAAAGCAAAAAGGCCATGGGAAGCGGTGCTTTCCCTTGGCCTTGCTGTCTCGTCGTCAGTACTTGAGCCGGATGGATCGTTTCCAGCATGGACGTTCGGCGCGAACTTTAGGGCGTGAGGGGCTTGAGATCAACAAAAAATGTCGCGTTTTTGCACGCTTCCGTCGTGCGGTCCCGCACAGCTACTGATGTAACCGACCTGCATGACAGTGTGATGTTCCCTGAATGAGGGATTTTGGAGGGATTTGCATTGCCTTTGTGGCGAGGGGGCTTGCCCCCGTTCGGCTGCGCAGCAGTCGTTGAACCAAAGTACTCGGTATATCAGAACAATTACGTTCTCTGGTTTCAGGGCCGCTTCGCGGCCCAACGGGGGCAAGCCCCCTCGCCACAGGGTCAGATCAGGCGACAGCCGCCTCGGCCGGCGAAACAATGCTGGTCTTGCCGCCACGGGATTTACCGGAGCTCAAGTACTCGGCAATCGATTCCTGAGTCACTTCCCCGAGGAACACCCGCTCGGCATCCATCACCGGCAACCACGAGCGGTTGAACTCGTACATGCGCGACAGCAGGATGCGCAAATGTTCGTCGAACGCGGCGGTGGCGTTGAATTCGCGCAAGTACTGCGCGCAAGTACCGGTCTGACGGTGCAGGTCGCGACGTCGTACATAACCCAGCGCCTTGTTCCCACTATCGGTGACTACCACGTAACGACGGTCAAGTTCGTCCATCAGCTCCAGGGCTTCAGCCACCGGCGTTTCCGGGCTCACCGACGGCGCGTTGTCCGCGGCGTCTTCGGCTTTCACCAGCAACAGGCGCTTCAGGGTGCTGTCCTGGCCGACGAAGTTGCTGACAAAGTCATCAGCAGGATGCGCCAGCAGCGTATCCGGGTGATCGATTTGCAGCAGTTTGCCGGCGCGGAAGATTGCGATCTTGTCGCCCAGCTTGATTGCTTCATCGATGTCGTGGCTGACCATGATCACGGTCTTGTTCAGCGCACGCTGCATTTCGAAGAATTCGTTCTGGATCATCTCGCGGTTGATCGGGTCGACCGCGCCGAACGGTTCGTCCATCAACAACAGCGGCGCATCCGCTGCCAAGGCACGAATCACGCCGATCCGCTGCTGCTGGCCACCGGACAATTCACGCGGGTAGCGATTCAGGTACTGCTTGGGTTCCAGCTTGATCATGCTCATCAGCTCGCGGGCGCGGTCGTGGCATTTCTGTTTGTCCCAGCCCAGCAGGCGCGGAACGATGGTGATGTTTTCCTCGATGGTCATGTTCGGAAACAGACCGATCTGCTGGATCACATAACCGATGTTGCGACGCAGGGTCACCGCGTCGAGGTCAGTGGTGTCTTCGCCATTGATCAGGATCTTGCCGGAGGTCGGCTTGATCAGGCGGTTGATCATCTTCAGCGTGGTGCTTTTGCCGCAGCCCGATGGCCCGAGGAACACACAGATTTCGCCTTCATTGACGATCAGGCTTACCGAGTCCACGGCTTTCACATCTTTGCCGTTGCTTTGGAAGGTCTTGCTGAGGTTTTGAAGTTCGATCATTTGAGCAGTCCTTTTGGAGTCAGCGTGCGTTGCAGCCATTGCAGAAGCAGGTCGGCGAAGATGGCCAGGAGACTGACCAGCACGGCGCCGACGATCAGCATCGACATGTCACTGCGGCTGATTGATGCGAGGATAAGTACACCGAGGCCGCCGGCTCCGATGGTCGCGGCGATGGTCATCACACCGATGTTCATGACCACGGCGGTGCGCACACCGGCGAGGATCACTGGCACCGCGATCGGCAGTTCGACCATGCGCAGGCGCTGGCCGAAGGTCATGCCGATGCCGCGGGCGGCTTCGCGAATGCCTGGGTCGACGCCGGTCAGGGCGAGGTAGGTGTTACGCATGATCGGCAGCAGCGAATACAGAAACACCGCGGTGATCGCCGGCATCGGGCCCAGGCCCTGGCCGAACTTGGAGTAGAACGGCAGCAGCAGGCCGAACAGGGCAATCGACGGCACCGTCAGCAGCACCGTGGCGCTGGCTTGCAAGGGACCGGCGAGGGTCGGGAAACGCGTCATCAGGATGCCCAGCGGCACGCCGACCAGAATCGCCAGGGTTACGGCAATGCCAACCAGGGTGATGTGCTGTCCGGTCAGTTGCAAAACCTGCGGCCAGTCGAGATGGGAAAAGGCGTTCAGAAATTCCATGTCTTTTCCTCCTTACTTGATGGGGTGCTGGCGCAGGAAATCTGCAGCAACGGATGAAGGGCTTTCGTGATCGACATCGACCCGCGCGTTGAGCTGACGCATGGTGGCGTCGTCGAACAGTTCGGCCAGCGGCTTGAGCTCTTCGGCGAGTTTCGGATGGGCGTCGAGGTAGACCTGGCGTACCACCGGCGCAGCGGTGTAGTCCGGGAAGTAGTGTTTGTCGTCTTCCAGCAGTTTCAGCTTGAAGGCGTTCAAACGACCGTCCGTGGTGTAGACCAGACCGGCAAACACCTGACCGTTGCGCAGGGCGGTGTAGACCAGCCCGGCGTCCATCTGCCGGATGTTTTTGCGGGTCAGGTTCATGCTGTAGAGGTCGACCATGCCGTCCAGACCGTCGGAACGGTTGGCGAACTCGGTGTCCAGGGCGACGAGGTGGTTGGTCTTCGCCTCAGCCTGCAGCACTGTGTTCAGCTCGCTGATGGTGTTGATCTGCGGATACGCCTTCGCGGTGTTTTCTGGCAGGGCCAGGGCGTAGGTGTTGCTGAACTTCGACGGGGTGAGCCAGACCAGGCCTTTTTTCGCGTCGAGTTCTTTCACCCGGGCGTAGGACTGAGCGCTGTCGAGCTTGTCGGTGACATGGTTGTAAGCCACCAGCGACACGCCGGTGTATTCCCACATCAGATCCAGCTGACCACTTTCGTGGGCGCTGCGGGCCAGGTTGCTGCCCAGACCGCCGGTCACCTGGGTGTCGTAACCCTTGGTACGCAGGTATTGGGAAGTAATTTCCGCCAGCAGGGTTTGTTCGGTGAACACCCGGGCGCCGATGCGGATCACCGGTTTTTCAGCGGCTTGGGCAAACCCTGCGAACAGCAGGACGCAGCCTAGTATTAAGCTTGTTTTTTTCATGTGGATTCCTTTGCCGAGGCTTAAGACGGGCGCAAGCCGCGTTCGAGCCAGAGGCGGCTGGCGAGTGTCACCAGGCCGTCGAGCAGCAAGGCCAGCAGGGCGGTGCAGGCCGCGCCGAGCAGCAGTTGCGGCTGATTATTCAGGGCGATGCCAGGGAAAATCAGGCTGCCCAGACTGTTGGCGCCAATCAGGAACGCCAGCGGTGCGGTACCGACGTTGATCGCCAGCGCCACACGCACGCCACCGATGATGATCGGCACGGCGTTCGGCAGTTCGACCCGCCATAGCACCTGAGTCGGTGTCATGCCGATACCGACGGCTGCTTCCTTGAGCGAACCCTGAACGTTTTTCAAGCCTTCATAGGTGTTGCGCACAATCGGCAACAGCGAGGCGAGGAACAGGGCGAAAATCGCAGGGCCGCTGCCGATGCCGAGAATGCCCAGGGCGATGGCCAGTACGGCGAGAGGCGGCACGGTGTTGCCGATGTTGAAGATCTGCATGAAGCGTTCAGCGCGGCCCACCATGGTCGGGCGGCTGAGGAAGATGCCAGCGGGTATGCCCACAACAAGGGCGGCCAGCATGGACGCGAGGACGAGAATCAAATGGGCTTGCAGGTAAAACAACAAATCGTCGCGGTACTGTTCGATCGTGTTGATGCCAATCCAGTGGACCAGCAGGGCCAGGAGGGCGACGACAACCGCACCTCCTATCAGCCCCTTGCCATAGCGAATAGCCACAGGCGGACTCCTTTTTTTCAGTCGGCGGACGCAGTCCCGTGTGGCAATGCCATTCCTGGCTGCCGGGAAAACAACGTTCGCGAGAAGCAGCTCTTCATGCTGATAAAACCGCATGAGATCGAGCCATAAGCGCAGCCTCGTCAGGCCAACTTGCTGATTTTTCAGCCCCTGGTACGAGTGCCGTAACAGGGGAGTGGACGTCTGCACCTTTTAAAAGGTTCCATATTTAGCAGCAATTAGCCACCCATGATCTCCCTTCCGGCCCATCGCTCGCCATTGGCGACAGGGCGAACGGTGGTCCGTAGAGGTCGGTTTGCGCTATACTCGCCGCCCTTTTTTGAATCACCTGCCAGGCGATTTCCCATGACCAAACAGGCCGCCGAAGTCGCGAAACGCCGCACTTTCGCCATTATTTCCCACCCCGATGCCGGTAAAACCACCATCACCGAGAAGCTCTTGCTGATGGGCAAGGCGATTGCGATTGCGGGCACGGTGAAATCTCGAAAATCCGACCGCCATGCCACCTCCGACTGGATGGAAATGGAAAAACAACGGGGTATTTCCATTACCACGTCGGTCATGCAGTTCCCGTATCGCGACCACATGATCAACCTGCTCGACACCCCGGGCCACGAAGACTTCTCCGAAGATACCTACCGCACCCTGACAGCGGTTGACTCGGCATTGATGGTCCTCGATGGCGGTAAGGGTGTAGAGCCACGCACCATCGCGCTGATGGACGTCTGCCGTCTGCGTGACACGCCGATCGTCAGCTTCATCAACAAACTCGACCGTGACATCCGCGACCCGATCGAACTGCTCGACGAAATCGAAGCGGTCCTGAAGATCAAGGCCGCGCCGATCACCTGGCCAATCGGTTGCTACCGCGACTTCAAGGGCGTCTATCACCTCGCCGACGACTACATCATCGTGTACACCGCCGGGCACGGCCACGAGCGCACCGATGTGAAAATCATCGAAAAGCTCGACTCCGATGAGGCTCGCGCGCACTTGGGCGACGAGTACGATCGCTTCGTCGATCAGCTGGAACTGGTGCAGGGCGCCTGTCACGAATTCAATCAACAGGAATTCCTCGACGGCCAACTGACCCCGGTGTTCTTCGGGACTGCATTGGGCAACTTCGGTGTCGATCACGTGCTCGACGCCGTGGTCAACTGGGCGCCGAAACCGCTGGCCCGTGTCGCCAACGAGCGAACTGTTGAGCCAGTCGAAGAAAAATTCGCCGGCTTCGTGTTCAAGATCCAGGCGAACATGGACCCGAAACACCGCGACCGTATCGCCTTCATGCGGATCTGCTCCGGCAAGTACGAAAAAGGCATGAAGATGCGCCACGTGCGCACCGGCAAAGACGTGCGGATCGGCGACGCGCTGACCTTCTTCTCCTCCGAGCGTGAGCAACTGGAAGAAGCGTTCGCCGGCGACATCATCGGTTTGCACAACCACGGCACCATCCAGATCGGCGACACCTTCACTGAAGGCGAAGTCCTGGGCTTCACCGGTATCCCGCACTTCGCCCCGGAACTGTTCCGTCGCGTACGTCTGCGTGATCCGCTGAAATCCAAGCAACTGCGTCAGGGCCTGCAGCAATTGGCAGAAGAGGGCGCCACTCAGGTGTTCTTCCCGACGCGCAGCAACGACATCATCCTCGGCGCCGTCGGTGTGCTGCAGTTCGATGTGGTCGCCAGCCGCTTGAAAGAGGAATACAAGGTCGAGTGCTCTTACGAGCCGATCACTGTGTATTCCGCGCGCTGGATCGATTGCGACGATAAGAAGAAGCTCGAAGAGTTCAGCGTCAAGGCTGTGGAAAACCTTGCCATCGACGGCGGCGGTCACCTGACCTACCTGGCTCCGACGCGGGTCAACCTGGCGTTGATGGAAGAGCGCTGGCCGGACGTGAAATTCCGTGCGACGCGTGAGCATCACTAAGCGCTGATGGTGATATCCAAAACCCCGTTGCGAAAGCTGCGGGGTTTTTTATTGCCCCGATTTCGAGCTCGAACCCCAGATTAATCTGGCACTGATGACGGATGTTGGCTGGGCGTGAAACTCCTTGCGGTGCGTAAACATCACTCAGCGAAGAGATGTCACCCGAAACTCACGGAGGGCCCGTTTTTATCTCTGGTCCGGCCCGAGACGACGCACGTGGGATGTTTCTGTAAGCGTTTTCGCTGAGGTTTGTAGCTTGGGTCTGCTTTTCAGTTATCAAGGTTTTGACCAGAGACAAGGGCATCCTTGACGTCTAGCGTTCGAGAGACATTCGCAAGTAGCGAATATCCACGAACAGGAGCGCTGGACAAATGGATGTGATGAAAAGCGGTACAGGTGCACTGGTAACCCGGAGACCTCAGGAGCCCATTCCGGTTATCGAGCGCTACTACGATCTGATCGTCGCCAGTGCTCCCGGCTTCGAAGTCAGCAGCAGCGACGATGCTTTCGAACCCTCAATGAGGTTGCCTGAGCTGGATCCTCGTATGCAGGCCTTCCTGTCGGTCGCTACAGCGCAGTTTTTTGAAATGGGCCGCTACCGGGATGTGCCGTTGCGTCTGCTCGACCTGAGGCAGAACGCAAATACTCAAACAACAAAGACCTTTGCCTCGACACTAATCGTTGCACGTGCCATCCGGCATATTCAGGAAACCGGTGAAAGCATCCTGTTGTTTTCGCCATCCTCCGGTAACAAGGCGATTGCACTGCGTGATGCAGTTCTGCGTGCATTGAAGACCAAGTTGGCACATCCCGAGCAATTGCGGATTGTCACGCTGACGCCTGCCCAGACGACCGGGAAATTGCGTAGAACCGAACTTTATGACGACCCTCGGTTGCGTGCACTCAACCCTGTATTTGTGCTTGATACCGAGTCGCCGGAAGCGGTGAAGGTTGTCGGACAGCAATTCAAGGCTCTTTTCAATCGCCGTCCATTAGGTGATTCGAAGTTGTGGCATTTCCTGCGGCTTGAGAATTACCGGTTTTCTGACCAGGTCCGGGCGTTTTTTGACTGTGAATATGGCGACGCCTGGGACACCGATCGCAGGACCGTACATGTGCATGCGGTCTCTAGCGCATACGGTCTTTTGGGATATTGCTCAGGTGTGGAGGTATTGAAACGTCAAAGGACCCCAATTTCCATGCCTTCGTTTTTACTGGTTCAACATCTAGCTACCAGCGATATGGTGCTGCACTTACTTGACGGAAACTTCGAGGGTGCTTCTGCACCCAGCTATACCCAAGCTCCAAACGGGTTGTGGGTGCAGACAGTGTCTGCGCATTTTCCTGCTGCGACCTGGAGTCCCGATGAGGTTCTAGAGCCCACTTTTTATACTCACTTGCCGCCTACTGCAGAAGAAATGACTGGGCACGTCAGGGCCAATGGCGGCTCAGGAATAATCGTTTCGCTTTATGAGTGCATGCAGCGTTACAGCGAATGCGTTCAGTTGCTCGCCGATACGCCAGTCAGTTTGCCAGCCGATCCACGGGACCTGAAAGAGTGGTCATTGGTTATGACGATGACAGGTTGCATGAATGCGATTGATCGACAGTTACTAGAGGGTATGGACGGTTGCACCATTCATGCTTCGGGCTCCTACTGTCGGGAGGACTACGAAGCGATTCCAGCCGAGGGATTGTCATTCATCAGCAGCGCTGAAGAGATGATGGAGATCCTCAGCAGGTGCTCTAAGTCATGAGTGCGAGACCTTCCATGCCTGGCGAAGCGCTCTGCCACTTCCGTGTTTACAGGGGACATTCCAGAGCTGGAAGACCTGCAAGTCTTGTTTATGTCGGAGTAGCAGAAGGGCTGCTCTACATCGCTCCTTTCGTGGATCAATGTTTTTTCGAGTCTTCCTCTGTAGAGCGGGAAGGGACTCTGGAGTGGAATCAACTTGAGATATTCATAAAGAGGAACCGAACCACTATGTGCGTGTTGATGGCTCCCGAAGAGGTTGTTCATCTATGCCAGCAGCAGGGCGATATTGTGGGCGTAAGCCGGATTCACCAGAAAGTCGACGTTTCTGCTGGTTGGGAGCATGTTCTGAGTCAGATCTCCCATCGAGAAAGCAAACGTCGTATTCAGGCTGTCAGGCAAGGGTTTGATTTCGACGTATCGCTTGAAGATGAAGATTTTTTCGCCTTCTACCGCTCCATGCATATCCCGACAATGAGTGCTCGCTACGGTTCATTTGCTCGGAGTGTGCCGGAGGATGCGGCTTATCTGGATTTGTTCAAACGAGGAGTATTGTTTCGGGTTCATTTGAATGATGATTGGGTAGCGGGCAGTGTTTCCCAGATTGATAAATCGGTGCGTACCTTGAATGCACGGTTGATCGGGGTAAAGGGTGGTGCCGCGGTTTGCCGGGAAAATGGGGCGCAGAACTTTGTTTATCACGCGATTCTGGAATGGGCATCCAATCAACCCTTCATTGATTCTGTCGACTTTCAGGGCTGTGAGCCATTTTTGAGTAAGGGAACATTCCAGTACAAAAAACGCTTTGGGGCTCAGGCCTTTGTTCCGGATAACGCGTTTGGCCAATGGCTGATATTGATTCGAACGCCAACGCTTTGTGCTTCAACCCGACAATTCCTGATCAACAACCCCCTGATTGGTCTGGATGCTGAGGGTCGGCTCCAAGCGCAGTATTTTTACGATGCAAATCATAAGATTCGCTCGGACATTTCTTTCGTTTCAAAAGGCATTCACAGCCATGTGAGTCTTAATCTGGACCAATGGCATGATTAGTCGGTTCACCCACATGACTCGGCTGGTTGGATACTTCTGTTCAATGGCCTGGGTCCTTGCCACGTTGATCTTTATCAATCGCTTGAGTGCCATGGTCAAACTGTTCATGGCGCTGTACCTGCGTCAGGAACTGGGGTTTTCGATTGAGACGGTTGGCTGGTTGTTATCCGGTTACGGGGCCGGCTTGCTGATAGGGTCAATGGTCGGCGGACTGCTCAGTGATCATTTCTCCACGACGCGGCTCACGGCCGCGTTGTTTTTTGTTTCTGCATGGATACTGGTCTTGTTGGGGCTGGTGACTGATGTGACTTTGCTTGGCGGATTGTTGCTACTCAGTGGTGCTCTCGACGGGGCGATTCGTACGCTTCATCAACGTTTGCTTATGGAGCATTGCGAAGTTAAGCAACGCGCTCGCGCGCAGTCGTTGAGCCGCGTCGCGAGCAACCTGGGGATGGCGGTAGCCGGGGTGGCGGGTGGTGTCCTGGCGCAGACTGATTTTCGCTGGGTGTTTTTTGTCAGTGCGGCGATGACGGTGCTGGCCTTGGTCTGGTTTGTACGGTCGACATTTCATCGCGAAGCTTTTTTGATGGAGGAGGGCACGGATACAGTTTCGGGATTATGCACACCGTATCGGGACAAGCCTTTCCTTTGGTTGTTGGCGGCTTCTGTGCTGCTGGGCCTGGCCTTTGAACCGGTCTACAGCATGTTGGGTAACTATCTACTTGATTACTATCGGTTGGGTACTGAGTTCATCGGGTGGCAATTCGCACTCAATGCGATGCTCGTTGTGACGCTGCAAATTCCGTTTTCTCACTGGGGGGAGCGATGGGGGGCTCGACGGCAACTGCTGGCTGGCAGTCTTTTGTTGGCTTGCGGACTTGGAATGCTGCCTCTGGGGACCGGAGTGTTGTTTGTCTGCCTGTCGACGGTGATTTGGACGCTTGGTGAAATTCTTTTCATGCCGACCCTCAATGTCCTGGTCATGCAGCGTGCACAGGCGGGAAAGAGCGGGCAGTACTTTGGGCTTTTTGCCATGTGCTGGAGCACGAGCGTGCTGCTTTCGCCGACGCTTGGAGGCCAGCTCTATGGTTATTTTGGCGGGCATAGTGTCTGGATCGCTAGCGCGGCTCTGGCGTTGCTGGCCTTACCGCTGATTTATCAGGCGACTCGTTTTATCGGGGCCTCGAAGGGTTCTTCCCTCAGCGCGCGGCGAGCCTGCTTCAATTAGCTGATCTGGTTATAGGCATTGTTCACAACCCATCTCCCCACCAAGGAGCATTCCGTCCCTTCGTTAGCGTCCTATCTGGAGAACCGAATCAATCGGAACTGGATTTTATTCAGCGCCAGATTGTCGAGTAAGGTTTTTCTGTAGGTCTTTTTTCCTGATTTCGTAGCTTGTCTCTGTTTTTCTGTTCTCGGTACTTTTACCCGCGACAACCAAATCGCTGACGTCTAACGTACAGGGCACACTTCACAAGCAGCACTTTCCACGAGCAGGAGCACAAGGGATCAATGGAATGACCAGTCGGCTTACTCACCTGCTGCGGCTGGACGGCTATTTCTGCGTAATGGCCTGGGTGCTGGCGGCGCTGTTGTTCATCAATCGCTTGAGCACCATGGTCAAGCTGTTCATGGCGTTGTACCTGCGCCAGGAACTGGGGCTCGCGATTGAAACCGTTGGCTGGTTGTTGTCCGGGTACGGTGCCGGTTTGCTGATTGGGTCAATGGTCGGCGGACTACTGAGTGATCATTTCTCCACGGCGCGCCTCACTGCGGCGCTGTTTTTTGTCTCGGCATGGGTGTTGGTCTTGCTGGGGCTGGTTACTGACGTGCCTTTGCTGGCTGGGTTGCTGCTGTTCAGCGGTGTACTCGATGGGGCGATTCGGACCCTTCATCAGCGGTTGATCATGGAGTATTGCCAGGTTGCGCAGCGTGTTCGTGCGCAGTCATTGAGTCGCGTTGCCAGAAACCTGGGGATGGCTGTCGCCGGAGTGGTGGGTGGGATCCTGGCGCAGACTGACTTTCGCTGGGTGTTTTTTGTCAGTGCGGCCCTGACGCTGGTGGCGTTTTTGTGGTTTGTCCGGACGACGTTTCATCGACCGGTCTTGATACCGGATGAGGTGCCTGAAATTGCTTCAGGTTCATGCGTACCGTATCGAAACAAACCGTTCCTGTGGTTGTTGGCGGCTGCTGTCGTGCTTGGCCTGGCCTTTGACCCGGTCTACAGCATGTTGGGCAATTATTTACTCGAGTATTACCGGTTGAGCACCGAGGTCATTGGGTGGCAATTTGCACTCAATGCGATGTTGGTGGTGCTGCTACAAATACCGTTATCACATTGGAGTGAGCAATGGGGCGTACGTCGGCAACTGGTGGCGGGGAGCCTGTTATTGGCCTGCGGGCTCGGGATGTTGCCCTTGGGTTCCGGGGTGCTTTATGTCTGCCTGTCGACGGTGATCTGGACGCTGGGCGAAGCTCTTTTCATGCCGCCCCTGAACGTGCTGGTCATGCAGCATGCGCAAGGAGGGAAAAGCGGGCATTACTTTGGTCTTTTCTTCATGTGCTGGAGTGCGAGTGCACTGCTTTCGCCTGCGCTTGGAGGGCAGCTCTATGGTCACTTCGGTGGGCATAGCGTCTGGCTGGCCAGTGCGGCTCTGGCGGTCCTGTCCATACCGCTGATTTATCAAGCGACCCGCTTGTCAGGGGCGCCAAAGGTTCGTCCAGCATTACGCGGCGAGCCTGCTGCACTTAGCTGATCTGGTTATAGGCGTTATTCACAACCAATCTCCCCGGCAACGGGTATTCCGTCCATTAGTTAGCGTCCACGGAATCAATCGGAACTAGATTTGACTCAGCGCCAGAGAGGCACCGCGGTTTCACCTGTAAATGGATGGATTCGGCTATGAACAGATTGCTACGCGTTGTATTGATGTTGAAAGTATTGGTAATGCTGGCCCTCGGCAGTTCGGCGGTCTGGGCCGAGTGCGAGAAACACGACGCCCAGGCTTCGAGTGGGCAGGTCGGGCAGGGTGAGTTGATGCTCGCCAAGTCCGAATCCGAGCCGGGGGATCAGGGGCAGGGCGGCAGCGCGGACGATGACGATTCGACCACTGACGAGCCGGACAGCGATGAGGCTGAAGGGGCTTGAGTGACAGACAAAAGAAAACCCCTGCTACCCGACTGACGCGCAGCCGAGGAAGAAGGGGTTTGTGAACAGCTCACCTATCCCGGTGGGAGCCGGCTCGCTCGTACAGTTTTTTATGCCGCGCCGTCGAGGAACTGCTCGGCGTAGTGGCAAGCCACCTGGCGGCCATCGAGCAGGCGCAGGGCCGGCTCTTCAGTGCTGCAACGCTCGGTCGCGTACGGGCAGCGCTTGTGGAAAGCGCAGCCGGACGGCGGGTTCAACGGATTAGGCAACTCGCCGACGATCTTGATTTTCGGCTTGTTCGGGTCCGGGTGAATGGTCGGGGTGGCCGACAGCAGCGCCTGGGTGTACGGGTGCAGAGGACGCTCGTAGATGTCGTTCTTCGGGCCCATTTCCACCGGGCGACCGAGGTACATCACCATCACGTCATCGGCGACGTGCTGCACCACCGCCAGGTTGTGGGAGATGAACACGTAGGCGGTGTTGAACTCTTGCTGCAAGTCCATGAACAGGTTCAGCACCTGTGCCTGAATGGACACGTCCAGCGCCGAGGTCGGTTCATCCGCGACCAGCACTTTGGGTTGCAGCATCATCGCGCGGGCCAGGGCGATCCGCTGGCGCTGACCGCCGGAGAACATGTGCGGATAACGCTGGTAGTGCTCAGGTCGCAAGCCCACCTGCTTCATCATCGCCTGCACTTTCTCGCGACGTTCGGCGGCGCTCAGGTTGGTGTTGATAAGCAATGGCTCGGCCAGTTGGTCACCGACCTTTTGCCGTGGGTTCAGCGACGCGTACGGGCTCTGGAACACCATCTGCACGTCTTTGCGCAGTTGTTTGCGTTGAGCCTTGTCAGCGCCGGCGACTTCCTGCCCGGCGATTTTCAAGGAGCCGGAGGATGGCTCTTCGATCAGCGTCAGGGCGCGGGCGAGAGTGGATTTGCCACAGCCCGATTCGCCGACGACAGCGAGGGTCTTGCCGGCTTCCAGCTCAAACGACACACCGTTCAAGGCGCGTACGGTTGCATGGCCTTTGAACAGGCCGCGGGACACTTCGTAGTGACGGGTCAGGTCGCGGGCGGTAAGTACGACGGCCATTACGCCACCTCCTGATTCAGCGGGTAGAAGCAGCGGGCGAGGCTGTTGCTTTTCGGGTCAAGGGTTGGACGTTGCTGGCGGCAGTTGTCTTGCACGTACGGGCAACGAGGCGACAGCAGGCAACCTTGCGGGCGGTCGTAACGACCGGGAACGATGCCCGGCAACGTTGCCAGGCGGGTGGCGCCCAGGCTGTGTTCCGGAATCGCCTTGAGCAGTGCTTCGCTGTACGGGTGCGCCGGAATGTCGAACAGCTCAGGCACCTGACCCACTTCGACCGCTTGGCCGGCGTACATCACGCACACGCGCTGAGCGGTTTCGGCCACGACCGCGAGGTCGTGGGTGATCAGCACCAGGCCCATGTTCTGTTCTTTCTGCAACGCCAGCAGCAGGTCCATGATCTGCGCCTGAATCGTTACGTCCAGCGCGGTGGTCGGTTCGTCGGCGATCAGCAGTTTCGGTTCGCCGGCAATCGCCATGGCGATGGCAACACGTTGGCTCATACCACCGGACAGTTGATGCGGGTAGGCGTCCATACGGCTGGCGGCGCCCGGGATCTCCACTTTTTCCAGCAGTTCGATGGCGCGCTTGCGGGCGTCCTTGCGGGACATTTTCAGGTGCAGGCGCAGCACTTCTTCGATCTGGAAACCGACGGTGTAGCTCGGATTCAGCGCGGTCATCGGGTCCTGGAAAACCATTGCCAGGTCTTTGCCGACGATTTGCCGACGCTGACGGTTGCTCAGCTTAAGCATGTTCTTGCCGTCGAAATTCAGGGCGTCGGCGGTGACGATCCCCGGATGTTCGATCAGGCCCATCAGCGCCATCATGGTCACGGACTTGCCGGAACCCGATTCGCCAACGATGGCCAGCACTTCGCCCTTGTCCACGGTGATGTCGAGGCCGTCGACCACCGGAACGGCGTTGGCGTCGCCGAAGCGAACGTTGAGATTCTTGATTTCTAACAGTGACATTTGAATCTCCTCAGGCGGCGTTCTTGAGTTTCGGGTCCAGCGCATCGCGCAGGCCGTCGCCCATCAAGTTGATTGCCAGCACGCTGAGCAAAATGGTCAAACCAGGCAGACTGACGACCCACCAGGCGCGTTCAATGTAGTCGCGAGCCGAAGCCAGCATGGTGCCCCACTCAGGGGTTGGCGGTTGTACGCCAAGGCCGAGGAAGCCCAGTGCCGCGGCATCGAGAATTGCCGAAGAAAAACTCAAGGTAGCCTGAACGATCAGCGGCGCCATGCAGTTGGGCAGCACGGTGACGAACATCAGGCGTGGCAGACCGGCACCGGCCAGGCGCGCGGCGGTTACGTAGTCGCGGTTCAATTCGCCCATCACCGCGGCGCGGGTCAAGCGAACATAGGACGGCAACGAAACCACGGCGATGGCAATAATGGTGTTGATCAGGCCAGGGCCGAGGATGGCGACAATCGCCACGGCCAGCAGCAGGGACGGCAGGGCCAGCATGATGTCCATCAGACGCATGATGGTCGGGCCGAGCAAGCGCGGGAAGAACCCGGCGAACAGACCCAAGAGGATGCCCGGAATCAGCGACATCACCACCGACGACAAGCCGATCAGCAGGGACAGGCGCGAACCGTTGATCAGCCGCGACAGCAGGTCGCGACCCAGTTCGTCGGTGCCGAGCAGGAACTGGATTTGCCCGCCTTCCAGCCAGGACGGCGGGGTCAGCAGGAAGTCGCGGTATTGCTCGCTCGGGTCATGCGGTGCAACCCACGGCGCGAAGATCGCGCAGAAGATCACCAGCAGCATGAACATCAGGCCGGCGACGGCGCCTTTGTTCCTGGAGAACGCGTGCCAGAATTCTTTGTAGGGCGACGGATACAGCAGGCTTTGATCGACTGCTACCGGTGTAGTGAGAGTGGTCATGGTCTTGATCTCAGCGCTGATGACGGATGCGTGGGTTGGCAAAGCCGTAGAGGATGTCCACCACGAAGTTGACCAGAATCACCAGGCAGGCGATTAACAGGATGCCGTTCTGCACCACGGGATAGTCCCGTGCGCCAATGGCTTCGATCAGCCATTTGCCGATGCCGGGCCAGGAGAAAATGGTTTCGGTCAGGACCGCACCGGCCAGCAATGTGCCGACTTGCAGGCCGACCACGGTCAGCACCGGAATCAGCGCGTTACGCAAACCGTGAACGAATACCACGCGCGATGGCGACAGGCCTTTGGCGCGGGCGGTACGGATGTAGTCTTCACGCAGCACTTCGAGCATCGAAGAACGGGTCATCCGCGCGATCACTGCCAGCGGGATGGTGCCGAGCACGATGGCCGGGAGGATCAGGTGATGCAGGGCATCGAAGAACGCCCCGACGTCATCGGCCAGCAGCGTATCGATCAGCATGAAACCGGTGCGCGGCTCGATGTCGTAGAGCAGGTCGATCCGCCCGGAAACCGGGGTCCAGCCCAGGGACACCGAGAAGAACATGATCAGGATCAGGCCCCACCAGAAGATCGGCATCGAGTATCCCGCCAGGGAGATGCCCATCACCCCATGGTCGAACAGGGATCCTCGCTTGAGTGCCGCAATCACCCCGGCCAGAAGGCCCAGGATGCCGGCGAACAACAGCGCGGCCATGGACAGTTCCAGGGTCGCGGGGAATAGAGAGCTGAACTCGGTCCAGACGCTTTCGCGAGTACGCAGGGATTCGCCAAGGTCGCCGTGGGCCAACTTGCCGATGTAGTCCAGGTATTGGGCATACAGCGGTTTGTTCAGACCAAGGCGTTCCATTGCCTGGGCATGCATTTCGGGGTCGACCCGACGTTCGCCCATCATCACTTCCACGGGGTCGCCTGGAATCATGCGAATCAACGCGAAAGTCAGCAAGGTGATGCCGAAGAACGTGGGGATCAATAACCCCAGTCGGCGGGCAATAAAACTAAACATCGTGTGGTGTACCTCATCAGCCGGTTAGGCGTGCCTGGCGCCCCTGGGATCAGGGGCGCCGGGAGTTTTCTTATCTACTTCACCTGGGTGGTGGCGAAGTTATTAGTGGTGAGCGGGCTAATGTGATAGCCCTCTACGTTGTTACGCATTGCGGTGAACATACGGGTGTGCGCCATGCTGATCCATGGCTGGTCCTGATTGAAAATCACCTGGGCTTGCTCATAGAGCGCTGCGCGTTCGGCCGGGTTTACTTTAGCCCTGGCTTCATCGATCAGCGCCTGGAACTTCTCGTTACACCAGCGTGCGTAGTTTTCGCCGTTTTTGGCGGCCTCGCAACTGAGCATAGGCGTCAGGAAGTTATCCGGGTCGCCGTTATCACCCGCCCATCCGGCAGACACCATGTCATGTTCGCCATTTTTGGCGCGCTTGAGCATTTCGCCCCACTCCATGACGCGAATATCAATCTTGATCCCGACCTTGGCCAGGTCGGCCTGCATCATCTGCGCGCCGAGCATCGGGTTCGGGTTGGTTGGACCGCCGCCGTTACGGGTGAACAGGGTAAACGTAGTGCCATCCGGCACGCCGGCTTCCTTGAGCAAGGCGCGGGCCTTGTCCAGATCACGCGGTGGGTTCTTCAGGTCGTGGTTGTAGCCCAGCAGGGTGTCCGGGTACGGATTGACCGCCACGGTCGCATTGCCTTTGCCGAATAGCGCGTTGACGTAGGCGGCCTTGTCGAAGGCGATGTCGATGGCTTTGCGTACGCGCACATCGCTCATGTATTTGTGCGAGGTGTTCATGGCGATGTACGAGACGGTCATCGCGTTCAGTTCATCGACACTCAGTTTGGCGTCTTTCTTGATGCTCGGAATGTCATCTGGCTTGGGGTACAGCGCAATCTGGCATTCGTTGGCTTTCAGTTTTTGCAGGCGCACGTTGTTGTCGGTGGCGATGGCCAGGATCAGCGAATCAGCCGGTGGCTTGCCACGGAAGTAGTCCGCGTTGGCCTTGAAGCGGACTTGAGCGTCCTTGGCGTAACGCTGGAAAACGAACGGGCCGGTGCCGACAGGCTTGTTGTTCAGGTCGCCGGTCTTGTTGGCCTTGAGCAACTGGTCGGCGTATTCGGCGGAGTAGATCGAGGAGAAGGCCATGGCGATGTCGGCCAGGAACGGCGCTTCGCGGCGGGTCAGGGTGAAGGTGACCGTGTTGTCGTCGATCTTCTCGACACTTTTGAGCAGTTCCTTGAAGCCCATGCTTTCAAAGTACGGGAAGCCCACGCTCGACAGTTTGTGCCACGGGTGATTCGGGTCCAGCTGACGCTGGAAGCTCCAGACCACGTCGTCGGCATTCATGTCACGGGTCGGCTTGAAGTAGTCGGTGGTGTGGAACTTGACGCCTTTGCGCAGGTGGAACGTGTAGGTCAGGCCGTCTTCACTGATGTCCCAGGAATCGGCCAGTGCCGGAATCACTTCTGTGGTGCCGGGCTTGAAGTCCGCCAGACGATTGAAGATGGTTTCGGCCACCGCATCGGCGGTGACTGCAGTCGTGTACTGGACCATGTCGAAGCCTTCCGGACTGGCTTCGGTGCAGACCACCAGGGGTTTGGCCGAGACGCCGACGGCGACACTCAGCAACGCGGCTGCAATGGCCGCACGTAGGGGAAGCATTTTCATCAAAGAACCCTCTGCAATCGGTTAAAAGGACAAAGCCAAACGGCCGATTCGTCACTGAATCAGCCGTTTGGCAGGTGCATTTACAGAATGTTGAACGGGATGGTGGTCACGAGACGGAACTCGTTGATGCTGCCATCAGACTGGTTTTCGCTGGCGCGGTGAGCGGTGTAGGTCGCGCGCACAGTAGTGGCCTTGAGTGGGCCGCTTTGAATGGCGTACGAACTACCGATGCCGTACTCGTAATGGTGTTCGCCATCCATCGTCTGCACGCTGGCGTAAGCGCCGCCTTTGTTGTGAGTGCCGTCGATGCCCCAGCCGCGAGCCTGGTAAATGTTGAATTTCAAGCCTGGTACGCCGTATTCAGCCATGTTCAGGCCGTAGGCGATCTGGAAGGACTTCTCGTTCGGGCCGTTGAAGTCCGACAGCAGGGAGTTGGCCAGGTAGATGCCGTTGGTTTCGTGCAGGTAGTCGAAGTACTCGTTACCGTTCACTTCCTGGTAGGAGAAGGTCAGGCTGTGGGCCTGGTGAGTCAGGCCGAGCGACAGGGAGTAGGTGTCGTTGTCGATCTCGCCCAGTACGGCTTTGCCTTCGTCGACGGTCTTGTAGTAGTTCAGGCCAGTGGTCAGGCTCAGAACCGAGCTGTCGCCCAGTACATGGCTGGCGCCGAAGTAGTACTGGTTCCACATGTCTTCGGCCTGGGTGCCCCACAGGCTGGTGGTCAGACTGGCGAATGGCTGGTAAGTGATACCAGCGGTGTTCACGTGATCGATTTCAATGATTTCGTCAGCGTATTCGGAGCGAAATTTACGCTGGCTTTGTTCAGTTCGTGGAGAGTTGCGGTCGAAGGTGGCCAAGTCAAAAGTCAGGTTTTCCAGCTCTTCGCTGTGCAGGGACACACCCTGGAAGCTCGAAGGCAGTGGACGGTTACCGATGACGTCCACTTGCGGGCTGCTGAAGTTCTGACGACCGGCGGTCAGGGTGGTGTTGGAGAAACGGGCCTTGACGTTGGCCAGGCCCAGTTTGCTCCACTGGCCAACGGCGTCGCCACCTTCTTTAGTCAGAGTACGGTTATAGCCAGGCTTTGCACGGTCACCCGGTACACCACCGAAACGCGAGGCCAAGTCTTCGCGATCACGATCCAGGGCGATGGCATTGTAAGCCGCGACTTCGGTGTTGAAACCGACAGTGCCTTGTGTAAAGCCCGAGTTGTACTTGACGATTGTGCCCTGGACCCAGTTGATGCGGCGGTCGGTGTCGACCAATGCACCGTTTTTGTTGTAGCTGAACTTGCTACCACGCTTCAGTTGCTCGTTCGCATACCAGTTACGCGTGCTCCCGGTGATCGATTGCCCTTCAACGAAGCCAGTGGCTTCACTCTGGGCACTTTTCTCTTTCACGGTAACCGGGGTGAACGCCTGGCTTTGGGTTTCTGCGTACGCCGTGGCGGTTACGCTGCTGATGGCCAAGGCCAGTAACGCGGTGCTGCTCAGTTTCATGGGTGAAGCTCCTTTTCTTTTTTTGATGCCGATCTTTTTTTGGTGATGCGGCTATTTGGTTTGGAACTCATTCAAGGCATCGCAAACGTTTGCTGTAGGCCGAATTGACGAATTACGGCAATGCGCTTGCGTGAGGGCGGAATCCGCCCCCAGCGTTTCTGGCTAATCGGTTACTTTTCTATGCTGACGCCCGAGAACACGTTACGACCGAACGGACTCACCTTGAATCCTTCGATTTTGGCGCTCAACGGCTGGTTGACCGTCGAGTGGGCGACTGGCGTAATCGGCACCTGCTGCTTGAGGTACTGCTGCGCTTGTTTGTAGAGCACGGTGCGCTGGTCGCGGTCGGTGACGACCTTGGCCTGCTTGATCAGCTTGTCGTAAGCCGGATCACACCACATGGAGTAGTTGTTGCCGCCAATGGCGTCGCAGCTGTAAAGCGTGCCGAGCCAGTTGTCCGGGTCCCCGTTGTCACCGGTCCAGCCGATCAGGCTGACGTCGTGCTCGCCATTCTTGGTGCGCTTGATGTACTCGCCCCATTCGTAGCTGACGATCTTCACTTTGAGTCCGATCTTCGCCCAGTCAGCCTGGAGCATTTCGGCCATCAATTTGGCGTTCGGGTTGTAAGGGCGCTGAACGGGCATCGCCCATAAAGTGATTTCCGTGCCTTCCTTCACGCCGGCAGCCTTGAGCAGTTCCTTGGCTTTTTCCGGGTTGTAGGCGGCGTCTTTAATGGTCTCGTCGTAGGACCATTGGGTCGGTGGCATGGCGTTGACCGCCAGTTGACCGGCACCTTGATAGACGGCGTTGAGAATCCCTTGCTTGTTCACCGCCATGTCCAGCGCCTGGCGCACTTCGAGCTGGTCGAAAGGCTTGTGGCGCACGTTGTAGGCGATGTAACCGAGGTTGAAGCCGGGCTTCTCGATGAGCTTGAGTGCCGGGTCGTTCTTCAGCGCGGTCACGTCGGCAGGGCGCGGGTGCAGGGTGATCTGGCACTCGTTGGCCTTGAGCTTCTGCACCCGCACCGAGGCGTCGGTGTTGATGGCGAAAATCAGGTTCTCGAGTTTGACCCGACTCGGGTCCCAGTACTGCTTGTTGCCGGTGTAACGGATGTTGGAATCTTTCTGGTAGCTCTTGAACACGAACGGCCCGGTGCCGATCGGCTTCTGGTTGATGTCGCTCGGCTTGCCGTCGGCCAGCAGTTTGTCGGCGTATTCGGCGGACAGGATGGCGGCGAAGCTCATGGCGATGTTCTGGATGAACGCGGCGTCCACGCTGTTGAGCGTCATGACCACGGTCAGCGGCCCGGTCTTCTCGACCTTGGCGATGTTCTTGTTCAGGCTCATTCCGTTGAAATACGGGAACTCGGTCGGATAAGCCTTACGGAAAGGTTGCTGCGGATCGAGCATGCGATTGAACGTGAACAGCACGTCGTCGGCGTTGAAATCACGGGTCGGCGTGAAGTATTTGGTTGTATGAAACTTCACCCCTTCGCGCAGGTGAAAGGTGTACTTGAGGCCGTCCTCGGAAATATCCCAGCGGGTGGCCAGGCCAGGTACGACGTTGGTGGCGCCTTTTTCGAACTCTGCCAGTCGGTTGTACAACGGTTCGGCGGCGTCGTTATCGGTCGCGGTCGTGTACTGCGCAGTGTCGAAGCCAGCGGGGCTGCCTTCGGAGCAGAACACCAGGCTGTTATTGGCGGCCTGGCTGATGGAAGTGACGGCCAGCAGGCCGGTGCCCAGCAATGCGGATAAAACCAAGGTATGGCGCATGACGCTCCCTTTTCTCTTTCGCTAAGTGTTTTCAATGGTCCGCCGCCTCGTCCAGGGAGGTGGAGGTATCACTGATCTCAAGCCATGACATCCAGCAATAACCGAGAGGCCACGCATGAACTGGTCAGAGCCCGACGGTATGAGCCGCGGGTCTGGCAGTAAATGCGTAGAGTCCTAAAGACTCGTAGGAAATGGCGACGCGTCCGACTCCGCTGCTGTAATACTCAGCGGAATTGGATGTAGGTTGTTTCCTACTTTCTCGGCAGATAAAACAACGGCGACGTCAAAAACGTCGCCGTTGCAAATCCTTATTTGCTGATGCTGACGCCGTAGAAGGAGTTCAAGCCAAACGGGCTGATCTTGAAGTCCTGCACGTTGTCGCGCATGGGTTGGAACACCGTCGAGTGAGCGATAGGTGTCATTGGAACAGCATCTTTGAGGACGTGTTGCGCCTGTTTGTACAGTTCGGTGCGCTTGGACTGATCGGTCGTGCGCTTGGCTTCTTTAACGATGCCGTCGAACTTCTTGTCGCACCACTTGGAGAAGTTGTTGCCTTGCAGCGAATCGCAGCCGAACAGCACGTTCAGCCAGTTGTCCGGATCACCATTGTCACCGCTCCAGCCGATCAGCATCGCCTGGTTCTCACCGCCCTTGGAACGCTTGATGTACTCGCCCCATTCGTAGCTGACGATGTTGACCTTGAGGCCGATCTTCGCCCAGTCGGATTGCAGCATTTCAGCCATCAATTTAGCGTTCGGGTTGTATGGACGCTGAACCGGCATGGCCCACAGAGTGATCTGGGTACCTTCCTTGACGCCCGCTTCCTTGAGCAGCTCCTTGGCTTTCTCAGGATCGTACTTGGCGTCCTTGATGGTGGTGTCGTAGGACCACTGGGTCGGTGGCATGGCGTTGACCGCCAGTTGACCTGCACCCTGGTAAACCGAGTCGATGATCTGCTGCTTGTTCACTGCCATGTCCAGCGCCTGACGAACCTTCAGCTCGGCCAGCGGGTTGGCGTCGGTGCGGCCCTTGAGCACTGGCATCACGTTGTAGGCGATGTAACCCAGGTTGAAACCAGCCTGGTTAGGCACTTTCAGAGTCTTGTCTTCCTGAAGAGCCTTCAGGTCGGCCGGACGTGGGAACAGAGTGATCTGGCACTCGTTCTTTTTCAGCTTCTGGATGCGTACCGACGGGTCGGTGGTGATGGCGAAGATCAGGTTGTCAATCTTGACGTCGTCAGGCAGCCAGTAGTCCTTGTTCCCGGTGTAGCGGATGTTGGAGTCTTTCTGGTAGCTCTTGAACACGAACGGACCCGTGCCGACCGGTTTCTGGTTGATGTCCGCGGCTTTGCCTTCTTTCAGCAGTTGGGCGGCATATTCGGCGGACTGGACGGACGCGAAACTCATGGCCATGTTCTGGATGAACGCGGCGTCGACTTCCTTCAGGGTGAACTTGACAGTTTTGTCGTCGACTTTATCGATCTTGGCGATGTTGGTGTCCATCCCCATGTCGGTGAAGTACGGGAATTCGGTTGGGTACGCCTTACGGAACGGGTCATCCTTGTTAATCATGCGATTAAAGGTGAACAGCACGTCGTCGGCGTTGAACTCACGAGTCGGCTTGAAATACGGGGTGGTGTGGAACTTGACGCCTTCACGCAGGTGGAAGGTGTAAGTCAGGCCATCATCGGAGATGTCCCATTTGGTCGCCAGACCAGGAATAACGGCGGTGCCGCCGCGCTCGAACTGAGTCAGACGGTTGAACATGGTTTCTGCAGAGGCGTCGAAGTCGGTTCCGGTGGTGTACTGACCAGGATCAAAACCGGCCGGGCTCCCTTCGGAGCAAAACACCAGGTTAGTCGCCGCTTGGGCGAAAGGTGCGCTGGCTAATAAGCTTGCGCCGACTAAAAACGGAATGACCGCGTGTTTAAGCATGGTGGCCTCATGATTTGTTGTCATTTTTGGAATTAGAGGACGACCTCGTGAGTCGTGCCTGCGGATACTTATGCAGGGGCCATACCCAATGCAAGATCCAGAGCGGCCACGGGCCTTAAACAGTGGCACGAACGTACCTTAATGTCGCATTTGTATAAATTCACGCGCATTTGACCGTTTGCGCAGGTTTTTTACGGTGCATATGGCGCACCTGGGCGGGGCGCCGTGGCTGTCTTGCGCACTCGATTGGAGCGCGGTGTTACTTATTTATACCCATTACGACGGGTGCGAATGACGCGAATGGGATTGAGTTCTTGTTTGGTGGCCAAGTGTTTGTTGTTTAAAGGAGTGTTGTGTCTGTGGGGGCAGATTGTTCCGTTACTGTTTGCCAGTGGACATCTGTGGGTGGTGCCCTGGCTTTTTGGTCCTGCATAAAAAAAGGCGATCACTTCGGTGATCGCCGTTTTTGTGTGCGGGGTTTAGCTGATCAAGGCATCAACACTTCAATCGAACCATCCGCCGTCATGCTGACCTGGCTGGTGCCCGCCTCAACCTCAGGCGTCACTGGTGCCGAATCCATGCTCGCCGCCTTCATCATCATCGGCCCACGCATGTACGGTTGTGGATAACCGTTGCTGTTCAGGTTCAGGTTGACGATTTTGTAACCGCTGCCGCCCAACGCGTCGGTCGCCAATTGAGCGCGGGCCTTGAAGGCTGTCACGGCTTCTTTAAGCAGCGCATCTTCGCTGGCTTTGCGGGTTGGGGTGGCGATGGCGAAGTCCATGCCACCCATTTTCAGGTCGGTGAGCAATTCGCCGGTCAGTTTCGACAGCGCAGCGAAGTCGGAGCTTTCCAGGCGCAGTTCGGCGCGTTCGCGCCAACCGGTGATTTTCTGGCCCTTGGTATCGTAGATCGGGTAGCTGTTGCGGCTGCCCTGGCGCAGGGTGATGTCTTTGACCTGCTTGGCCTGGGCCAGTGCTTTGTTCATGGTGGTGCTGACGTCAGCGGCGAGTTTGGCCGGGTCGGTGTTTTGTTCTTCGGTGTAGAGCGTCACGATCATCAGGTCGCGGGCCACTTCCTGGCTGACTTCGGCGCGCAGGGCGATCTGGTTGTAGTGCAGCTCGTCGGCGGCGAGGGCCGGCAGGCTGGCGAGAGTGCCAGCGCTAAGGGCAAGAAGGGCGGCGCTGCGGCGGAATGTGTGCATGAAAGCTCCTTGGGCGATGCGCAGGGGTAATGTCCGGGCCTGCGTGAAACCATCAGACTCTAGCTTTTATGATCCGGTTCGCACAGTTACAACTTCTATACAGATCGATCGCAGGGGACTGCTTCGCAGCCAATCGCGAGCAGGCTCGCTTGTATGGTAGGACTTGAAGGGAGGAGGAGGGACAAGGCTCGATTCTGACTGTTGACGCAGTACAGACCGTGGGAGATTTCGCCCCTCCTCCTTTCACCCAAGCGCCGATAAAGAATGCATCTGGCTAGACCGACGATAGGAACAAGCCTGCGCCTCTGGGTGAGCCCTTCAAGTGCTTAAAACCATATCCCGGAGGAAATCCAATGGCAATGCCGGTTTCTGTCACAAAGCCGATCGTAGGTGTGGATGTCGCCAAGAATGAACTGGTGATTTATCAGTCTGATGGGGATTTGCTTGAAGAGATTCCCAACACCAAAACATCCATCAAACAGTGGCTGAAGGCGTTGTCGGGGACGGTGGCTATTGCCATTGAGGCGACCAACATTTACCACCTGGACTTCGCTGATCTGGCCTATGAGGCCGGTTGCACGATTTACATGGTGGGAGGCTATGAGCTCAAACATTATCGCGAAGGCGTGAAGATCCGCGCCAAAACCGACGCACTGGATGCCAAGCTACTGGCTCGTTACCTGAAGAACGAAGCCGAGGAGTTGCGTCCTTGGACCCCGCCCTCACCGCTGTACCGCCAGCTCCTGAGCCTTTTCCGCCGCCGCGCAGCCTTGGTCCAGGCCAGGGTCGGCCTGGTGCAGAGCTGGTCGAATGAGCCGCTGCTTAAGGCGGCTTTTGCCGAGCAAGTGAAGTCCATGCAGCAGCTTGAGACGCTGATCGAAAAGACGATCAACGATCAGCTCAAAGAAGCCGGTTTGCTCGGTCAATTGAAGCGCTGCCTGAAAGTTGAGGGTATTGGATTTTTGACTGGGGCCCGCTTGATAACTGCATTTCAGCGAGGAGATTTTAGAAACGCGGATGCCTTTATCGCCTTCCTGGGCATGGATTTACGGGTGGCGAAATCAGGACAGAAGGACGCTCGCCGCAGTTTGACCAAGCGCGGCGACCCCGAGGCCCGCCGACTTCTGCACAATGCAGCGATGTCGGCTAGCCGTACGAAAGCCTGGAAAGGGTATTACGAAGAACAAAGAACGCGGGGTTTCAGCACCACTCAGGCGCTGGTGATGCTGGCTCGCAAGCTTGCTCGGGTGGTATTCGCCTTGCTGAAAGGGCAAAGCGAATATCAGCCAAAAGCCAGTTGAGGGCTTTCCCTCAACCATAGAATCTCCCACAAGGGGACGCATTTCAATGTGGGCGAGCCTGCTCGCGATAGCGGTCTTATAGACGCCACAACTCTTTCTGCCATGTGGCCGTTTGCCGCACTTTTGCCTGCCAGCCCCCGTGCTTGGTTATACTCCGTGCGATCCGCCTGGAGCGCTCATCAGGAGAGCTCATGCTCGCCCCCGTTCAAATCACTTCCGCAACTCGCCAGAACCTTTGGCGGCTGACGTTCATCCGCACATTGGTATTGGCCGCTCAGGCCGGTTCCGTGGGCCTGGCCTACTGGCTCGACTTGCTGCCGCTGCCCTGGTTCCAACTGGCTGCGACCCTCGGCTGTTCGATGCTGCTGTGTGCATTCACGGCCATTCGCCTGCGCACCTCATGGCCGGTTACCGAACTCGAATACGCCGTGCAACTGGCCTGCGACCTGTTTATCCACAGTGCCTTGCTGTACTTCTCCGGCGGCTCGACCAACCCCTTCGTCTCTTATTACCTGGTGCCGCTGACCATTGCCGCGGTGACGTTGCCGTGGCGTTATTCGGTGATTCTGTCCGGCATCGCGTTGACGATGTACACCCTGCTGCTGGCGCGCTTCTATCCGCTGCAAACCTTCCCGATCGCTCGGGAAAACCTGCAGGTTTACGGGATGTGGCTGAGTTTCGCCCTGGCCGCGGCGGTCATCACTTTCTTCGCCGCACGCATGGCTGAAGAGCTGCGTCGTCAGGAAGAATTGCGCGCCATCCGTCGCGAGGAAGGCCTGCGCGATCAGCAATTGCTGGCCGTCGCGACCCAGGCTGCGGGTGCCGCCCATGAATTGGGCACGCCGTTGGCGACCATGAGTGTATTGCTCAAGGAAATGCGCCAGGACCATCACGACCCGATGTTGCAGGAGGACCTGAGCGTGCTCCAGGATCAGGTCAAACTCTGCAAGGAAACCTTGCAGCAATTGGTGCGCGCCGCCGAAGCCAATCGTCGATTGGCCGTGGAGATGCAGGACGTCACCGATTGGCTCGACGAAGCCCTGAACCGCTGGCACCTGATGCGCCCGGAAGCCAGTTATCGCTTCCAGCGCCTGGGCCAAGGCCCCGTGCCGCGCATGGCGCCGCCGCCGGACCTGACCCAGGCGCTGCTGAATTTGCTCAACAATGCCGCCGACGCTTGCCCCGAAGGGCTGCAAGTGACGCTGGACTGGAATGCCGAAGACCTGACCATCAGCATCCGCGACCACGGTGCCGGTGTGCCGCTGGCTATCGCCGAGCAGATCGGCAAGCCGTTTTTTACCACCAAGGGCAAAGGTTTCGGCCTGGGCCTGTTTTTGAGCAAGGCCAGCGTGACACGCGCCGGCGGCTCAGTGAAACTCTACAGTCATGAGGAAGGCGGCACGCTCACCGAGCTGCGCCTGCCCCGTGTCGCCCGAGGAGACGAACATGAGTGACGAGATCCAAGTCGAAGGCGAAGGCGAAGAACTGCCGCATTTGCTGCTGGTAGACGACGACGCAACTTTTACCCGGGTGATGGCCCGTGCCATGGCCCGCCGCGGCTTTCGCGTCAGCACCGCCGGTTCCGCCGAAGAAGGCCTGACCATCGCTCAGGCCGACCTGCCGGACTACGCCGCGCTGGACCTGAAAATGGACGGCGATTCTGGCCTGGTGCTGTTGCCCAAGCTGCTTGAGCTGGACCCGGAAATGCGCGTGGTGATCCTCACCGGTTACTCGAGCATCGCCACCGCCGTCGAGGCGATCAAGCGCGGCGCCTGCAATTACCTGTGCAAACCGGCGGACGCCGATGACGTGCTGGCCGCGCTGCTTTCCGAACATGCCGACCTCGACACGCTGGTGCCGGAAAACCCGATGTCGGTGGATCGCCTGCAGTGGGAACACATCCAGCGCGTGCTGACCGAACACGAAGGCAATATCTCCGCCACTGCCCGGGCCCTGGGCATGCACCGCCGCACGCTGCAGCGCAAACTGCAGAAGCGTCCCGTTCGTCGCTGAACCTGCGCTGAACGAATGCGGGCCGCACCTCGCGACAAACCGAACCGATCCTCTATGATCGGTTCGTGTGTGTTCTTTTCTTTATCGAGCCTTATCCATGAATCAGAACGCTGAATATTCCGCGGTCAATGATGCTGTGCGCGGGCAGTTTTTTCGCAAAGTCTGGGCAATGACTACGCCTTACTGGCGCAGCGAAGAGAAGGGCAAGGCCTGGACGTTGCTGATCGCGGTGATCGCGCTGTCGTTGTTCAGCGTGGCGATTTCGGTGTGGGTCAACAGTTGGTACAAGGATTTTTACAATGCCCTGCAAAGGAAGGATGAGGCCGCGTTCTGGCAGTTGATCCTGTATTTCTGCGGCATTGCGGCGGTGGCGATTCTCGGCGCGGTGTATCGGCTCTACCTGACCCAGATGCTGACCATCCGCTGGCGGGCCTGGCTCACCGAGAAGCACTTCACCCGCTGGCTCGACAACAAGAATTACTACCAGCTGGAGCAGGGTGGTTACACCGATAACCCGGACCAGCGCATTTCCGAAGACCTCAATAAATTCACCACCAACACCTTGCTCCTGGGCCTTGGTTTGATCCGCAACATTGTCAGCCTCGTCTCGTTCTCGATCATTTTGTGGGGCGTGTCCGGCAGTATCGAAGTATTTGGTTTCACGATTCCCGGTTACATGTTCTGGTGCGCGCTGGTCTACGCCGCCGTCGCCAGTTGGCTGACGCATTTGATTGGCCGTCGCCTGATCGGCCTCAACAACAACCAGCAACGCTTCGAAGCCGACCTGCGTTTCTCCATGGTGCGGGTTCGCGAGAATGCCGAAAGCATTGCGCTGTACAACGGCGAGCCGAATGAAAATCGTCGCTTGAGCAGCCGTTTTGGAATGGTCTGGCACAACTACTGGGACATCATGAAGGTGTCCAAGCGCCTGACCTTCTTTACATCCGGTTATGAGCAGATCGCCGTCATCTTCCCGTTCATGGTCGCCTCGCCGCGATACTTCGCTGGCAAGATCGAGCTGGGTGAGCTGATGCAAATCAACTCGGCGTTCGCTAACGTCCAGGACAACTTCAGCTGGTTCATTACGGCGTACCAGGACCTCGCCGAATGGCGGGCTACCTGTGATCGTCTGCTGAGTTTCCGCCAGGCCATGACTGACAACGAAAATCGTGCACCGACGATTGATGTGCAGAATTCGGGCTCGGCTTTGAAGGTGCACAACCTCGGCCTCGATCTGGCGGATGGTCGTCACCTGCTGACCAACGCCGAGATGACCGTGGAGGAGGGCGAGCGGGTCATGCTCAGTGGCCGTTCCGGCAGCGGCAAGTCGACCTTGCTGCGGGCGATGGGGCATCTGTGGCCGGCTGGCCATGGCAGCATTCGTCTGCCGACGGGGCGTTATCTGTTCCTGCCGCAAAAACCGTATCTGCCGATTGGCACGCTGCGCGAGGCGTTGAGTTATCCACAGGCTGGCGATACGTATCCGCAGGAACGCTACGTTCATGTGCTGGAGGCCTGCCGTTTGCCGCACCTCGTTGCCCGTCTGGACGAAGCCAATCACTGGCAGCGCATGTTGTCGCCGGGTGAGCAGCAACGTCTGGCCTTCGCTCGTGCGCTGCTTTACGCGCCGCAATGGCTGTACATGGACGAAGCGACCTCGGCGATGGACGAGGAGGACGAAGCGTCGCTGTATCAGACCTTGATCGATGAGATTCCGGGATTGAGCATCGTCAGCGTCGGGCACCGCAGCAGCCTGAAGCGGTTCCATCCACGTCATGTGCGTATCGAGAATGGCCATCTGGTGGACCAGACCGTGACCGCATAAACCACCGCCTTCCTTTTGGATGGAGCCTTTGTGGCGAGGGGGCTTGCCCCCGTTGGGTCGCGAAGCAGCCCCAAAATCTCGCATGCTTACAAGATTTTGCCAGTGCTGCGCACTGGAACGGGGGCAAGCCCCCTCGCCACAGAAGCCCACTCCCACAGGGATAGTGTTTGCCGACGGTGATCGTACAACCGCGTTGAGCTATGATGCGGTTTCAGCCGCAACTTCGAGAAAGACGTTCACCATGGAAAACCCGATCGACGCACCCCGCCTCCCTCGCAAGCGCCGCAGCCTCGCTCAGGAGCTGGTGACGGTGCTGTCCGAGCAGATCCGCGACGGTCACCTCAAGCGTGGCGACAAGTTGCCCACCGAGTCGGCGATCATGGATGCCCATGGCGTCAGCCGCACCGTGGTGCGCGAAGCGATTTCCCGTTTGCAGGCGGCCGGCCAGGTTGAAACCCGCCACGGCATCGGCACTTTCGTGCTCGATACCCCAAGCCCGAGCGGTTTCCGTATCGACCCGGCGACCGTGGTCACGCTACGGGATGTACTGGCGATTCTGGAACTGCGCATCAGCCTTGAAGTGGAATCCGCCGGCCTCGCCGCACAACGCCGCAGCCCCGAGCAGCTGGCCTTGATGCGTGCTGCGCTGGATGCATTGAATGAAAGTGTTTCCCATGCCAGCGATGCCGTGGCGTCCGACTTCCAGTTCCACCTGCAAATCGCCCTGGCGACGGGCAACCGCTATTTCACCGACATCATGACCCACCTGGGCACCAGCATCATTCCGCGTACACGCCTGAACTCGGCGCGCCTGGCCCATGACGATCAGCAGCACTACATGAATCGCCTGAGTCGTGAGCACGAAGAGATTTACGACGCGATTGCGCGTCAGGATTCGGATGCGGCGCGGGCGGCGATGCGGTTGCACCTGACGAACAGTCGCGAGCGGCTGCGCCATGCGCATGAAGAGGCAGAAGCTCAGCGCGGGTAGGAAGTTATAGATCGTTCCCACGCAGAGCGTGGGAACAATCAGGTACGGGGAATCAGTCGGTCCTGAGAATTGAGCGATCCACCCTCACGGCCCACTCAGAAACCCCAGCCTTGGCATCGAACGCCACATGGCCATGCTCATCCACCACCGCCCGAGCAATCGGCACTCCCATTGCCAACAACTCCAACGGCGCCCCCTTCAGCGATTGCCCCGAAGCCAGTTCCAGTTTCAATTTGATAGTCATCATCGATCTCCTTATCAGGCAACGTTGCCAGTGGGTTGGTAATCCTTGAGCAGCAAATAAGTGCTCCAGCCCCACCAGTCATCCACGGTGGCGGTGTCGTTCAGGTTGTTGACGTCCTTGCGTCGCAGCACCTTGTTGCCCTCGACCCTGAACAGCGGCGAGAAGTTGGACGCCAGGTTCAGGACGGCTTGCAGATCAGGCAGCTTTTTCAAGGCGCCGAAATTGGCGGCCGACGGAGCGATTCCACTGATATACGCCGCGAACACTTCATCCGCAGACACCTGAACTGCCTGATTCACCTGGACGCGATTGACGCTGTCGATCGCGTCGAAGTAGCGCTTGTCCCCATACGCGTGCCATTGATCGCCGTTGCCATTGCGCACGTTGAGGCCGAATTTGCTGTCTTCGTCGTGCATGAATCGCGTGATCAACGAACCCAGATCGCTCGGTGTGACCACCGCCGCCAATTGTTTGCGCGGCACGCGCAGGTGGCCGGCGGAAAACAGGTCGGTCAGGTAGTGATCGGCAAAAGCGTTCATCGCATAGGCCAGTTCCAGCTGCTTTTCATCGCCGTTGGCGTGGGCCCGCACCGCTTGTTGCACCGCTGCGGTGTGCCCGGCGATGTAGGCCAGCAACGCCCATTCGGCAAAGTGGTCAGCATTGTTGGCGGCCAGTTTCAGATAACGCCCCAACGGGAATAGCGCCGAGACGAAACTGCCGCCGCCGGTAATCTTGTTCCACTCTTCCGACAACGTATCACCGAGGGCGTCATAGGCCTCGTGGGGTTGTTTCCCGTCCTTGATCGCCTGCTGGATCGCGGCGATTTCCTTTTGCATCACGCCGAGGATCAGTTTGGCCTCGGCGTTAGAAGCAGGCAGCACTGCCAGCGACTCAAAGGCGTTGGTAAATCGCTGGATTCGGTCGGCGGCCATCGCGCCTTCGCTGATCGGTTGATCGGGAATGCCATAGAAATCGCCCCCCAGCGCAATGACCTGGCCATAGGTCAGCGCCAGCCCATTGGGTAGATGCAGCTCCACCTGCGAAGCGGGAATCGCCGGTGCGTCCTTGATGAAACGCAGCAGCGTACTGTCGCCGATGGCGGTGTGTTCGCCACCCTCGAACCTCAGCTGTGGCCTGCCTTTCAGGGCATTGCCGGAGGCTGTGGGCAGAGGTGCGGGAAGGGCAGGCGCAGAGTTGTGATGATCAGCAATCTGCAAGACCAGGTGCTGGTTATCCCCGATGAGAGAGATGCCATGCTCGGTAAAAAGATCATCCAGTTCGGCAATGACCTGTTTCGGTTTTTCTTTCTGTTGTGCGTGTAGACCTGACATTTCTATCTCCTTGATATGTCGTCGGTACGATCAAAAAATGACTGTATGCATATACAGTCATCTGGATCATAGGTGAGAAATTTCCTACGTCAAGAAAATACCTTTCCGACTCAAATTTTGTGGTTGGCGATGAAATGCAGTTGACGGTAATTATTTAAGTTGTACGATGACCTACAACTTCGGCGAAGGCTGAACGATTTTCTCACACATACGTCGCTATCCAGGGTGTTCGAATAATGAATCCACAAGAACTGAAGTCCATCCTCTCTTCCGGTCTGCTGTCTTTCCCGGTTACCGATTTCAATGCTCAGGGCGACTTCCATCGCGCGGGCTACATCAAACGTCTCGAATGGCTGGCCCCATACGGCGCCTCGGCATTGTTCGCCGCGGGCGGCACCGGTGAGTTCTTCTCTCTGGCGGCCAGCGAATATTCGGAAATCATCAAGACCGCCGTCGACACCTGCGAAACCAGCGTGCCGATTCTGGCCGGCGTTGGCGGTTCGACTCGTCAAGCCATCGAATACGCACAGGAAGCCGAGCGTCTGGGCGCCAAAGGCCTGCTGCTGCTGCCGCACTACCTGACCGAAGCAAGCCAGGACGGCGTTGCCGCCCACGTTGAAGCCGTGTGCAAATCGGTGAAAATCGGCGTGGTGGTTTACAACCGTAACGTCTGCCGCCTGACCGCGCCGTTGCTGGAACGTCTGGCCGAGCGCTGCCCGAACCTGATCGGCTACAAGGATGGCCTGGGCGATATCGAGTTGATGGTGTCGATCCGTCGTCGCCTCGGTGATCGCTTCAGCTACCTGGGCGGTTTGCCGACCGCCGAAGTCTACGCCGCCGCCTACAAGGCATTGGGCGTACCGGTTTACTCCTCGGCGGTGTTCAACTTCATCCCGAAAACCGCGATGGATTTCTACCACGCCATCGCCCGCGAAGATCACGCCACCGTCGGCAAGATCATCGACGACTTCTTCCTGCCTTACCTGGACATCCGTAACCGCAAAGCTGGCTACGCGGTGAGCATCGTCAAGGCCGGGGCAAAAATTGCCGGCTATGACGCAGGTCCTGTGCGTGCGCCGCTGACCGATCTGCTGCCAGACGAGTACGAAGCTCTGGCTGCGCTGATCGACAAGCAAGGTGCGCAGTAACACATCCGATTAAACAAGGCCGCTGAGTGATCAGCGGCCTTTTGCGTGAGGAGATTCTCTGTGGCTGATTCAAAGCGTTTTGATAACTACATCAACGGTGAATGGGTTGCGGGTAGCGAATACTGCAACAACATCAACCCGTCCGAATTGACCGACACCATCGGCGAATACGCCAAGGCTGATCTGGCTCAGGTTCACGCTGCCATCGACGCCGCTCGCGCCGCGTTCCCGGCGTGGTCGACTTCCGGAATTCAGGCACGTCACGATTCCCTGGATAAAGTCGGCAGCGAAATCCTCGCCCGCCGCGAAGAGCTCGGCACCTTGCTGGCTCGGGAAGAGGGCAAAACCCTGCCCGAAGCCATCGGCGAAGTGACTCGCGCCGGCAACATCTTCAAGTTCTTCGCCGGCGAATGCCTGCGCCTGTCCGGCGACTATCTGCCATCGGTGCGTCCGGGCGTGAACGTTGAAGTGACTCGCGAAGCGCTGGGCGTGGTCGGTCTGATCACGCCATGGAACTTCCCGATCGCGATCCCTGCGTGGAAAATCGCCCCGGCCCTGGCCTACGGCAACTGCGTCGTGCTGAAACCGGCGGATCTGGTGCCGGGTTGCGCCTGGGCGCTGGCCGAAATCATCTCCCGCGCAGGCTTCCCGGCCGGCGTGTTCAACCTGGTGATGGGCAGCGGTCGTGTGGTGGGCGATGCGCTGGTGCAGAGCCCGAAAGTCGACGGCATCAGCTTCACCGGTTCCGTGGGCGTTGGTCGTCAGATTGCGGTCAGCTGCGTGTCGCGCCAGGCCAAGGTTCAGTTGGAAATGGGCGGCAAGAACCCGCAGATCATTCTCGACGACGCCGATCTCAAGCAAGCGGTCGAGCTGTCGGTACAGAGCGCGTTCTACTCCACCGGCCAGCGTTGCACTGCTTCGAGCCGCTTCATCGTCACCGCCGGGATTCACGACAAGTTCGTTGAAGCTGTGGCCGAGCGTATGAAGTCGATCAAGGTCGGTCACGCGTTGAAGTCCGGCACCGACATTGGTCCGGTGGTCTCGCAAGCGCAGCTTGAACAAGACATGAAGTACATCGACATCGGCCAGTCCGAGGGTGCGCGTCTGGTCAGCGGCGGTGGTCTGGTGACCTGCGACACCGAAGGCTACTACCTTGCGCCAACCCTGTTTGCCGACAGCACAGCGGCGATGCGTATCAGCCGCGAAGAGATCTTCGGCCCGGTGGCCAACGTGGTTCGCGTAGCGGATTACGAGGCCGCGCTGGCCATGGCCAACGACACCGAGTTCGGTCTGTCGGCGGGCATCGCCACCACGTCGTTGAAGTACGCCAACCACTTCAAGCGCCACTCCCAGGCCGGGATGGTGATGGTCAACCTGCCGACCGCGGGCGTGGATTACCACGTTCCATTCGGTGGGCGTAAAGGTTCATCCTATGGATCACGTGAGCAAGGTCGCTATGCGCAAGAGTTCTACACCGTGGTGAAGACCTCTTATATCGGTTCCTGATCCACCGTGGTGTCCGGCTCAACCGAACACCGCAACTCCCTGTAGCAGCTGTCGAGTGAAACGAGGCTGCGAGCTTTTGATCTTTAAAAGCAAAGATCACAGCCTCGTTTCACTCGACAGCTGCTACAGGGATCAACAGTTTCACCCGCGCATAAAAATAATCAGTGGGAGTACATCTACAATGCAATCGACCAAGCCGACTCACGTCCGCTATTTGATCCTGCTCATGCTGTTTCTGGTGACCACGATCAACTACGCCGACCGGGCTACCATCGCCATCGCAGGCTCCAGCCTGCAAAAAGACCTCGGCATCGACGCGGTCACCCTCGGTTACATCTTCTCCGCATTCGGTTGGGCCTACGTGGCCGGGCAAATTCCCGGTGGCTGGCTGCTGGACCGTTTCGGCTCGAAAAAAATCTACGCGCTCAGCATCTTCACCTGGTCGCTGTTCACTGTGCTGCAGGGTTATGTCGGTGAGTTCGGCATGTCCACCGCGGTGGTTGCGCTGTTCATGCTGCGCTTCCTGGTGGGCCTGGCCGAAGCGCCATCCTTCCCCGGTAACGCACGCATCGTGGCTGCCTGGTTTCCAACCGCTGAACGCGGTACGGCGTCGGCGATTTTCAACTCGGCGCAATACTTCGCCACCGTGTTGTTTGCGCCGTTGATGGGCTGGATCGTCTACAGCTTCGGCTGGCAGCACGTGTTTATCGTCATGGGCGTGATCGGCATTATCTTCTCGGGGATCTGGCTGAAGGTGATCTACAGCCCGCGTCAGCACCCGATGATCAACGACGCCGAGTTCAAGCACATCGCCGACAACGGCGGCATGGTTGACATGGACCAGGACAAAGGCAAAGGCAAAAAAGGCGACGGTCCGAAGTGGGACTATATCCGCCAGTTGCTGACCAACCGCATGATGCTCGGCGTCTATCTGGGCCAGTACTGCATCAACGGCATCACCTACTTCTTCCTGACCTGGTTCCCGGTGTACCTGGTGCAGGAACGCGGCATGACCATCCTCAAGGCCGGTTTCATTGCCTCGTTGCCGGCGATCTGCGGCTTCATCGGTGGTGTGCTTGGCGGGGTGATTTCCGATTACCTGCTGCGCAAAGGTCACTCGCTGACGTTTGCCCGCAAGGCGCCGATCATTGCTGGCTTGCTGGTCTCCAGCAGCATCGTGGCCTGTAACTACGTTGACGTGGAATGGATGGTCGTCGGCTTCATGGCCCTGGCGTTCTTCGGCAAAGGTGTGGGCGCGCTGGGTTGGGCCGTGGTCTCCGACACCTCGCCAAAACAGATCGCCGGTCTCAGCGGTGGCTTGTTCAACACCTTCGGCAACATCGCGTCGATCACCACCCCGATCGTCATCGGCTACATCATCAGCTCCACCGGTTCGTTCAAATGGGCGCTGGTGTTTGTCGGTTGCAACGCCCTGGTCGCGGTGTTCAGTTACCTGGTGATCGTTGGTCCAATCAAACGTGTGGTGTTGAAAGAACCGCCCGTCAGCGGTCCTGAAACCAGCAACAAATTATCTGAAGCGCATTCCTGAGGAGCGGCGTCATGCAGTTGATTGAACATTCCGACTCGCCGCGCTACATCCGCCTGCACGAGCGGGACAACGTCGTGATCGTGGTCAATGACCAAGGCGTGCCGGCCGGCACCGAATTTCCGGACGGCCTGGTCACCGTGGATTTCGTGCCACAGAGCCACAAGGTCACCCTGGAAGATATTCCCGAGGGCGGCCAGGTGATTCGTTACGGGCAAACCATCGGTTACGCCTTGCAGCCGATTCCGCGCGGCAGCTGGGTCAAGGAAGATCAACTGCGCATGCCCACCGCGCCACCGCTGGACAGCTTGCCGCTGTCCACCGAAGTGCCGGCGGCGCAGGCACCGCTGGAAGGCTTCACGTTCGAGGGTTACCGCAACGCCGACGGCACGGTCGGCACGCGCAATATTCTCGGGATCACCACCACGGTTCAGTGCGTCACCGGCGTGCTGGACCATGCGGTCAAGCGCATCAAGGACGAGTTGCTGCCCAAGTATCCGCACGTCGATGACGTGGTCGCGCTGACCCACAGTTACGGTTGTGGCGTGGCGATTACCGCGACTGACGCGTACATCCCGATCCGTACCGTGCGCAACCTGGCGCGCAACCCGAACCTGGGTGGCGAAGCCTTGGTCATCAGCCTGGGCTGCGAGAAATTGCAGGCCGGGCAGGTGATGCACGAGAACGACAGCTCAGTGGATTTGAGTGATCCGTGGTTGTACCGCTTGCAGGATTCAAGTCACGGTTTCACCGAGATGATCGAGCAGATCATGGCGCTGGCCGAAACCCGTTTGAAGAAGCTCGATCAGCGTCGCCGGGAAACCGTGCCGGCGTCCGAACTGATCCTCGGCATGCAGTGTGGCGGCAGCGATGCGTTTTCCGGGATCACCGCCAACCCGGCGTTGGGTTATGCCTCGGACCTGTTGTTGCGGGCCGGTGCGACGGTGATGTTTTCCGAAGTCACCGAGGTTCGCGACGCGATTTACTTGCTGACGTCCCGCGCCGAAACCGAGGAAGTCGCCAAGGAGCTGGTGCGCGAGATGGACTGGTACGACCGTTACCTGGCCAAGGGCGAAGCGGACCGCAGCGCCAACACCACGCCGGGGAACAAGAAGGGCGGGTTGTCGAACATTGTCGAGAAGTCGTTGGGCTCGATCGTCAAATCCGGCAGCAGCGCGATCAACGGGGTGCTGGGCCCTGGCGAGCGGTTCAAGCGCAAAGGGCTGATTTTCTGCGCGACCCCGGCCAGTGATTTTGTCTGCGGGACGTTGCAATTGGCGGCGGGGATGAACCTGCATGTGTTCACCACCGGGCGTGGCACGCCGTATGGTTTGGCGATGGCGCCGGTGGTGAAGGTGTCGACCCGCACGGAACTGGCGCAGCGTTGGCCAGACCTGATCGACATCGATGCCGGGCGGATTGCCACCGGGCGGGCCTCGATTGAGGACCTGGGCTGGGAGTTGTTCCACTACTACCTGGATGTGGCCAGCGGCAAGAAACAGACGTGGGCGGAGCAGCATAAGCTGCACAACGACATCACCTTGTTCAACCCTGCGCCGATCACGTAATGATCGTTCCCACGCTCTGCGTGGGAATGCAGCCCGGGACGCTCTGCGTCCCAAAAGCGTGACGCAGAGCGTCACAAGAGGCGTTCCCACGCAGAGCGTGGGAACGATCCGGGTGAAAGTGGCTTATCATTAGCCCCCTAACGACGCTCACCCAAGGTTATCCCCGGCATGCTGGCTATCTTCCTCGAAACCCTGAACATCACCGCGCCGGTGTTTGCCATGCTGTTTCTGGGGGTGTTGCTCAAGCGCATCGACTGGATCAACGACAACTTCATCCACACTGCGTCGGCCCTGGTGTTCAACGTCACCATGCCGGCGTTGCTGTTTCTGGGCATCCTGCATGCCGACCTGCACGCCGCGCTGCAACCGGCGCTGCTGATCTATTTCTCGCTCGCCACTCTGGCGTGTTTCGCCATCGCCTGGGGCTGGGCGATCTGGAAGTGCCCGCGCGAAGACCGAGGCATCTACACCCAAGGCGCGTTTCGCGGTAACAACGGGGTCATCGGGCTCGCGTTGGCCGCGAGCATGTACGGCGACTACGGGATTTCCCTCGGGGCGATTCTCGCGGCGTTGGTGATCCTGTTTTACAACACGCTCTCGACCATTGTGCTGGCGGTGTACAGCCCGGTGATCAAGTCCGACCCCTGGAGCATCTGCAAAAGCGTGATGGTCAACCCGCTGATCATCAGCGTGTTTGCCGCGGCGCCGTTTGCCTATTTCGAAATCGGTTTGCCGGGATGGCTGGAAAAGTCCGGCCAGTACCTGGCGCAAACCACCTTGCCGTTGGCGTTGATCTGCATCGGCGGCACGCTGTCGCTGGCAGCGCTGCGCAAAAGCGGCAACATGGCGCTGAGCTCAAGCTTGGTGAAGATGATCGGCCTGCCGATTCTGGCGACGCTGGGGGCGTGGCTGTGGGGCTTTCGGGGGGCGGAGCTGGGGATTCTGTTCTTGTACTTCGGCAGCCCGACCGCCGCGGCCAGTTTTGTCATGGCCCGTCAGGCCAATGGCAATCATGAACTGGCGGCAGCGATCATCGTGATCACCACGTTGATGGCGGCGGTCACCACCAACGTCGGGATCTTTTTGTTGCAGTGGGGTGGGTGGATTTAACCGACGGTTTTGCGGTGTTCTTCAGGGCCTCATCGCGGGCAAGCCCGCTCCCACAGTGATCTTTGGTGTTCACACAATTTGTGCAACAAAGGAGATCCCCTGTGGGAGCGGGCTTGCCCGCGATGGCGATAGTCCTGCCAGCACAAATGTCTGCTTGTTACTCCGGCTTCTGGTAGCTATCAATTACTTCCTGCGCCGCGCGAAACGCATCGATCGCCGCCGGCACACCGGCATACACCGCGCAATGCAGCAGCGCTTCACGAATCTCTTCCACGGTGCAGCCATTGTTCAGCGCACCGCGCACGTGGCCTTTCAATTCCTGCGGGCACTTCAGCGCGGTCAGCGCGGCGAGGGTGATCAGGCTGCGGGTTTTCAACGGCAGACCTTCACGGTTCCAGACCCCGCCCCAAGCGTGCTCGTTGACGAAATCCTGCAGCGGCTGGGTGAACTCGGTGGCGTTGCCCAAGGCGCGGTCGACGAAGGCGTCGCCCATCACTTGGCGTCGGACTTCAATCCCAGGCTTTTTATCAGTGCTCATGGCAATTCCCTCTTGTGGTGTTGGCGACGCCAGGCGCGCAGCGAGGTGAACAGCAAAAACGCCCCCAGCGCCGGCAGGACGAAAAACAGCATCAGGTGTTCAAGCTTGCCGGCCAGCGGCATGCCGGTGGTGAACGACACCACGTGCAGCCCATAGGCCAGGTACAAACCCAAAAACAGCAGACCTTCGGCGCGAGTCACCCGATAACCGGAATAGAACACCGGCAGGCACAGCACCGCGACGCCAAGCATCACCGGCAAGTCGAAATCCAGGGCGTTGGGCGATACCGACAGCGGCGACGGCGCGATCAACGCGGTAAGCCCGAGCACGCCCAAGAGATTGAACAGGTTGCTGCCGATCACGTTGCCCACGGCGATGTCGCGCTCACCACGCAAGGCGGCGATCAACGAGGTCGCCAGTTCCGGCAGGGAGGTGCTGACGGCGACGATGGTCAGGCCGATGATCCGCTCCGACAACCCCAGATCAGTCGCAACCGAAACCGCTGCGCCCAACAGCAAGTGCCCGGCATAGACCAGCATCGCCAATCCCGCGACGATCATCAGCAGACTGCTGATCCATGGTGCTTGCGGGACTTCGTGGCGGGTCGATTGCGGACGGGTCGAATGCCGCGACTGGCGCAACAACAGGCCTAGATACAGCGCCATCGCCGCCAGCAGCATCACGCCATCGGCGCGGGTCAGTTCTTCGTTCCACGCCAATACGAACACCAAAAGACTGGCGCCGATCATCAGCGGAATATCCAGGCGCACCAGCTGCCGTGAAACCCGTAGCGGGATGATCAGCGCCGAGAGCCCGAGTGTGACGAGGATGTTGAAGATGCTACTGCCGATCACGCTGCCGACGGCGATGTCAGCGTTCTGCGCCAGGGTCGCTTGCAGGCTGACAGCCATTTGCGGCGCGCTGCTGCCGAGGGCGACGATGGTCAGGCCGATAATCAGCGGTCGTACATGCAAACGTGCGGCGAGGCGCACAGCGGCGCGCACCATCAGCTCGGCGCCGGCGATCAGCAACAGCAAGCCGCTGAGCAATTCAATCACGCTGATCAGGGGTATATCGGCAAGTCCGAAAATGGTCAGCGCTCCGTCTATCAGTCGTCGAGGGCTTGCACGCGAACCTTCGCGGTGCCACTGCGCAACATGCCCAACTGTTCGGCCGCTTCGCGTGAAACATCGATCAGGCGCCCACGTGAGTATGGCCCGCGGTCGTTGACGCGCACCACGCAGGATCTGTCGTTATTGAGGTTGGTAATCTTCACCCGGGTGCCGAACGGCAACTGGCGATGAGCGGCGGTCAGGCCGTGCTGGTTGAAACGCTCGCCGCTGGCGGTGCGTTTGCCATGGTGTTTGGCGCCGTAATACGAAGCTACGCCGGTCTTGTCGTAGCCGTGTGGATCAACAATATCCGTGCTGGCGCAACCGGCCAGCAGAGAGAGCAGGGCGCAGGCACTGAGCAGACGCTTCATAAACTGTATCCCAGAAACAAATGTGGGAGCGGGCTTGCCCGCGATGGCAATGTATCTGATACACCGCCATCGCGGGCAAGCCCGCTCCCACAGGGTTTGAGTCGGACACAACATCCCACCCGCACCATTGATAGCAATCAGCCTTCGAGCTTGCTTTTCAGCAGTTCGTTGACCTGTTGCGGGTTGGCCTTGCCTTTGGACGCTTTCATGGCCTGGCCGACGAAGAAGCCGAACATCTTGCCGCGTTTGGCTTCGTCTGCCGCGCGGTATTGTTCAACCTGTTCGGCGTTGGCCGCGAGCATTTCGTCCAACACTGCCGAGATCGCGCCGGTGTCGGTCACTTGCTTCAGGCCGCGCTTGTCGATGATCTCGTCCGCGCTGCCTTCGCCGTTGGCCATGGCTTCAAACACCACTTTGGCGATTTTGCCGGAGATGGTGTTGTCGGTGATGCGCAACAGCATGCCGCCCAGTTGCTCGGCCGAGACCGGCGACTGGTCGATGTCCAGGCCCTGTTTGTTCAACAGGCTGCCCAGTTCAACCATCACCCAGTTGGCCGCCAGTTTGGCGTCGCCGCCGATGCTCGCGACTTTCTCGAAGTAATCGGCTTGCTCGCGGCTGGTGGCCAGGACGCTGGCGTCGTAGACCGACAGACCGAACTGCGCCTGGAAGCGCTCGCGTTTCTGTGGTGGCAATTCCGGCAGGGTGGCGCGCACGTCGTCGAGGAACGAGTTCTCGATGACCACAGGCAGCAGGTCCGGATCGGGGAAGTAACGGTAGTCGTTGGCTTCCTCTTTGCTACGCATCGGACGGGTTTCGTCCTTGTTCGGATCGTACAGACGGGTCTGCTGGATCACCCGGCCGCCGTCTTCGATCAGCTCGATCTGACGTTGCACTTCGGTGTTGATCGCCTTCTCGATGAAGCGGAACGAGTTGACGTTCTTGATCTCGCAGCGCGTGCCGAACTCAACCTGGCCTTTCGGGCGGATCGACACGTTGCAGTCGCAGCGCAGCGAGCCTTCGGCCATGTTTCCGTCGCAGATGCCCAGGTAACGGACCAGCGCGTGGACCGCCTTGACGTAAGCCACGGCTTCCTTGGCGCTGCGCATGTCCGGCTCGGAGACGATTTCCAGCAGCGGTGTGCCGGCACGGTTCAGGTCGATGCCAGTGGCACCGTTGAACTCTTCGTGCAGGCTTTTACCGGCGTCTTCTTCCAGGTGCGCGCGGGTGATGCCGACGCGCTTGACCGTGCCGTCTTCCAGCGCGATGTCCAGGTGGCCTTTGCCAACGATCGGCAATTCCATCTGGCTGATCTGGTAGCCCTTGGGCAGGTCCGGGTAGAAATAGTTTTTACGGGCGAACACGTTGTGCTGGCCGATCTCGGCATCGATCGCCAGACCGAACATCACCGCCATGCGCACCGCTTCCTGGTTCAGCACCGGCAATACGCCGGGCATGCCGAGGTCAACCAGGCTGGCCTGGGTGTTCGGCTCGGAACCGAAGGTGGTGGAGCTACCGGAAAAGATTTTCGACCGGGTAGTGAGCTGGGTATGAATCTCCAGCCCGATCACGACTTCCCATTGCATGTGTTTCTCCTCAGAAGCCGGTTGGGGTGCGGGTGTGCCAGTCAGTGTTCAACTGATACTGGTGCGCAACATTGAGCAAACGGCCTTCCTGGAAGTACGGGGCGAGCAATTGCACGCCGACCGGCAGACCATCGACAAAACCGGCTGGCATGGACAAGCCCGGCAGGCCGGCGAGGTTGGCGGTGATGGTGTAGACGTCTTCCAGGTACGCAGCAACCGGGTCGCTGCTTTTGGCGCCAAGCTTCCAGGCCGGGTTTGGCGTGGTTGGGCCGAGGATGATGTCGACCTCATTGAAGGCCGCCATGAAGTCGTTCTTCACCAGGCGGCGAATCTTCTGCGCCTTCAGGTAGTAAGCGTCGTAGTAACCAGCGGACAACGCGTAGGCGCCGACCATGATCCGGCGCTGCACTTCCGGGCCGAAACCTTCGCCACGGGAACGCTTGTACAGGTCTTCCAGGTTTTTCGGGTCTTCGCAGCGATAGCCGAAACGCACACCGTCGAAACGTGACAGGTTGGAAGACGCTTCTGCCGGAGCGATCACGTAGTACGCAGGGATCGCGTGTTGCATGTTCGGCAGGCTGATTTCCTTGACCACGGCACCGAGCTTTTTCAGCTCTTCGACACTGGCCATGACCAGGTCGGCGATGCGCGGGTCGAGACCGGCGCTGAAATACTCTTTAGGCACGCCGATGCGCAGGCCTTGCAGCGAACCGTTGAGGCCGGCGCTGTAATCCGGCACGGGCTCGTCGATGCTGGTGGAGTCTTGCGGGTCGAAACCGGCCATGCCTTGCAGCAGGATCGCGCAGTCTTCGGCGGTGCGGGCCAATGGGCCGCCCTGATCGAGACTGGACGCGTAGGCGATCATGCCCCAGCGCGAAACGCGACCGTATGTCGGTTTCAGACCGGTCAGGTTGGTAAACGCGGCGGGCTGGCGGATCGAGCCGCCGGTGTCGGTCGCCGTGGCGGCCGGCAACAGGCGAGCGGCCACGGCCGCGGCCGAACCACCGGACGAACCGCCGGGCACGTGTTCCAGGTTCCACGGGTTTTTCACTGCGCCGTAGTAGCTCGACTCGTTGGCCGAACCCATGGCGAATTCGTCCATGTTGGTCTTGCCCAAGGTCACGGCACCCGCGGCGGCCAACTTGGCAACGACAGTGGCGTCGTACGGTGCTTTGAAGTTGTCGAGCATCTTCGAGCCGCAGCTGGTGCGGATGCCCTGGGTGCAGAACAGGTCTTTGTGGGCAATCGGCGCACCGAGCAGGGCGCCGCTCTCACCATTGGCCCGGCGTGCATCAGCGGCTTTCGCCTGCTGGAGCGCGAGGTCTTCGGTGAGGCTGATGAAACTGTTGAGCTGCGGATCGAGCTGGGCGATACGCGCCAGCAGGGTTTTGGTCAGCTCTTCGGAAGAAAACTTTTTATCGGCGAGACCGCGGGCGATCTCGGCCAGAGTCAATTGATGCATTGCAGGCTCTTTCCCTTTAGTCGATGACTTTCGGAACCAGGTACAGGCCGTTTTCGACCGCTGGTGCGATGGACTGATAAGCCTCGCGATGATTGGTCTCGGTCACGACGTCCGCACGCAGGCGCTGGCTGGCTTCCAGTGGGTGGGCGAGCGGCTCGATACCGTCGGTATTGACCGCTTGCATTTCGTCGACCAGCCCCAGAATGCTGTTCAGGGCCGAAGTGATGTGTGGAAGATCGGCATCATCAAGGCCAAGACAGGCCAAATGAGCGATTTTTTCCACGTCGGAGCGTTCAAGCGTCATGGGATTCTCCAGTGGAAGGAAAACAGAACGGATGCTATCCGTGTGTTAGATTGTCGGAACACTACCGCATTTCTACGGTCATAAGGCCGCGATTGTGGGGGTTGGTGCACAGAAAAGCGGCCAATTTAACATATTGGCGCCTTGCCCAAAATCCCTGTCGTTGTTAGAGTTTGCCGCACTTTTTTACCCACGCGTTGCCTAGGGTCCTTTCCCCATGTTCAAGAAACTGCGTGGCATGTTTTCCAGCGATCTTTCCATTGACCTGGGCACTGCCAACACCCTTATTTACGTGCGCGAGCGCGGAATCGTTCTGAATGAGCCATCGGTTGTGGCTATTCGGACACACGGTAACCAGAAAAGTGTCGTTGCTGTCGGCACCGAGGCCAAGCGCATGCTCGGCCGTACACCGGGCAACATTGCTGCCATTCGTCCGATGAAGGATGGCGTGATCGCCGACTTCAGCGTTTGCGAAAAGATGCTGCAGTACTTTATCAACAAGGTTCACGAAAACAGTTTCCTGCAGCCTAGCCCTCGTGTGCTGATCTGTGTTCCATGCAAGTCCACCCAGGTTGAGCGTCGTGCCATCCGTGAGTCGGCCCTCGGTGCCGGTGCCCGTGAAGTGTTCCTGATCGAAGAGCCAATGGCGGCTGCGATCGGTGCCGGCCTTCCGGTTGAAGAAGCTCGCGGTTCGATGGTTGTCGATATCGGTGGCGGTACCACTGAAATCGCACTGATCTCCCTGAACGGTGTGGTTTACGCTGAATCCGTACGGGTTGGCGGCGACCGCTTCGACGAAGCGATCATCACTTACGTGCGTCGCAACTACGGCAGCCTGATCGGCGAATCCACTGCCGAGCGCATCAAACAGGAAATCGGTACTGCCTACCCGGGCGGCGAAGTTCGCGAAGTCGACGTTCGCGGCCGTAACCTGGCCGAAGGCGTTCCGCGCGCATTCACCCTGAACTCCAATGAAGTGCTGGAAGCTCTGCAAGAGTCCCTGGCCACCATCGTTCAGGCCGTGAAAAGTGCACTGGAGCAATCGCCTCCGGAACTGGCTTCCGATATCGCCGAGCGTGGTCTGGTACTGACCGGTGGTGGCGCCTTGCTGCGTGACCTCGACAAGTTGCTAGCCCAGGAAACCGGTCTGCCGGTGATCGTTGCCGAAGACCCGCTGACCTGCGTTGCTCGCGGCGGTGGCCGTGCGTTGGAAATGATGGATAAACACACCATGGATCTGCTTTCCAGCGAATAAGTCGCCGGATCGCCTCTATGCTGTTGGCGCGCAGGCAGCACTTTGCAGTGCTGCCTGTTGGCGTTTATCTTCTGTCAGTCTGCATCCAGGCCGGTTTGATGCCGTATGAATAAAGAGAACATTTGCCTGGGAGGAGCGGCTTATTAAACCGCTTTTCACCAAAGGGCCTTCACTGGGCGTGCGCTTGTTGGTGCTGGTCGTGCTATCGGTCGCACTGATGGTGGTCGATGCCCGCTTCACACTGCTCAAGCCAGTGCGTAGCCAAATGTCGCTGGCACTGATGCAGTCTTACTGGATCACTGACCTGCCGCAGCGGCTATGGCAGGGTGTGGCCAGCCAATTTGGCAGCCGGACCGAGCTCGTCGCCGAAAACGAAAAACTCAAAACCGAAAACCTGCTGTTGCAGGGCCGCATGCAAAAGCTTGCCGCCCTCACCGAGCAGAACGTTCGGCTGCGCGAGTTGCTCAACTCCTCCGCGCTGGTCAACGAGAAGGTCGAAGTGGCCGAACTGATCGGCATGGACCCCAACCCCTTCACCCACCGCATCATCATCAACAAAGGTGAGCGCGACGGTGTGGTCCTCGGTCAGCCGGTGCTCGATGCCCGTGGCCTGATGGGCCAGGTGGTCGAGTTGATGCCGTACACCTCTCGTGTGCTGTTGCTGACTGACACCACTCACAGCATTCCGGTGCAGGTGAACCGCAACGGTCTGCGGGCGATTGCCAGCGGCACCGGCAACCCGGAACGCCTGGAGCTGCGTCACGTGGCCGATACCGCCGATATCAAGGAAGGCGATCTGCTGGTCAGCTCCGGTCTGGGTCAGCGGTTTCCGGCGGGTTACCCGGTGGCGACGGTCAAGGAAGTGATTCACGATTCCGGTCAGCCGTTCGCAATCGTGCGCGCCGTGCCGACCGCCGCCTTGAACCGCAGCCGTTATCTGTTGCTGGTGTTCACCGACGGCCGCACAGCCGAAGAGCGCGCCAACGAAGCTGCCCAGGCTCAAGAAGCCTTGGACCAGCACGGTGGTGGCCCGATCATTCCAGCGACAGTACCGAAACCTGCCATCGTCCCGGCTGCTGTTGCTGCGCCCGTGACCCCGGTGGCGCCCACCGCTACCCCGGCTGCCGCAACCCCGCCCAAACCTGCGGCAACTCATCCTGTCGCTGTGAAACCTGCCGCCAGCAAGCCGCCCGCGGCGCAACCTGCGGCGGCTAAACCGCCGGCCACGCCAGCCGCTGCTGTGAGGCCTGCTGCCAAACCGCCTGTTTCTGCGCCGGCTACCACTGGGGGACGAGAATAATGGTTGGTGCTACTGCCTCCCGAAATGGCTGGATAGTCTGGCTGACATTCGCCATAGGCCTGCTGCTCAGCGTTTCGCCGCTGCCGCAATTTATGGAGATCCTCCGTCCACTGTGGCTGGCCTTGCTGCTGGCATTCTGGGCGTTGGCCATGCCGCAGAAAGTCGGGATGGTCACCGCGTGGTGCCTGGGCCTGGCCGAAGACGTGCTTTATGGCACGCTGCTGGGCCAGAACGCGTTGATCCTGACGCTGATCACGTACCTGGTGCTGGCGCTGCAACAGCGCCTGCGCATGTTCCCGATGTGGCAACAGAGCCTGGTGATCCTGGTGATCTTCGGCCTCGCGCAGCTTGTTCAACTGTGGCTCAGCGCCCTGACCGGCAATCGTCAGCCGACGCTGGCGCTGGTCTTGCCGGCACTGGTCAGCGCATTGCTCTGGCCCTGGATCAGCTACGGTTTGCGCGGCTTGCTTCGACGCTACAAAATCAATTAATTCGGTCAGGCATTTGCCCGCACCTCGACAAGGGAGATGTCTTGATGAAACAGCTTTACCTTGCCTCAGGCTCACCGCGTCGACGTGAGCTGCTCACGCAGATCGGCGTGCCGTTCTCCGCCGTCAGTGCGGACATCGATGAAACCCCTATGGAAAATGAGACCCCGTCGGCCTATGTCGAGCGCCTGGCGCGCGGCAAGGCCGAGGCCGGACGCGGCGCGCTCGTGTCCGACGCAGATTCTTGCGTGCTGGGCGCCGATACCGCTGTGGTGCTGGACGGGAAAATTCTCGGCAAGCCGGTGGACGAAGCCGAAGCGTGCGCCATGCTTATGATGTTGTCCGGGTGTGAGCATGAAGTCCTGACGGCGATCGCGGTACTCGACGGTGAGCGTTGCGAGTCTCGGGTGGTGCGCAGTCTGGTGCGCTTTCGCCACATCAGTCGCGCCGAAGCGGTGGCCTACTGGGCCAGCGGCGAGCCGCAGGACAAGGCTGGCAGCTACGGCATTCAAGGGCTCGGCGCGGTGTTTGTCGCCGGCCTCAATGGCAGTTACTCGGCGGTGGTCGGGTTACCGCTGTGCGAAACCGCTGAGCTGCTCGGCCATTTCGGCATACCCTGTTGGCAAACCCTTAACGCGCGTTGAGCGTCGTACTGACAAGATGCGGCCATTATCGTGAACATGCCTGAACGAGACCCTGCCATGAGTGAAGAGATCCTGATCAACATCACGCCGATGGAATCGCGCGTGGCGGTGGTTGAAAACGGTGTTCTGCAAGAGGTCCACGTCGAGCGCACGCAAAAGCGCGGGATCGTCGGCAACATCTATAAAGGCAAGGTCGTGCGGGTATTGCCGGGCATGCAGGCGGCCTTCGTCGACATCGGCCTGGACCGCGCCGCTTTCATTCATGCCTCGGAAATCTCCCTGCGCGAAGGCCCGGCGGTCGAGAGCATCAGCGCTCTGGTCCACGAAGGCCAGAGTCTGGTGGTGCAAGTCACCAAGGACCCGATCGGCTCAAAAGGCGCACGCCTGACGACTCAGTTGTCGATTCCATCGCGTTATCTGGTGTACATGCCGCGCACCGCACACGTTGGCATTTCGTTGAAGATCGAAGACGAAGCCGAGCGCGAACGTCTCAAACAAGTGGTCACCGATTGCGTGGCCAAAGAAGGTATTCAAGAAGTCGGTGGTTTCATCCTGCGTACCGCTGCCGAAGGAGCTGGTGCCGATGAAATCCTCATGGACATTCGCTACCTGCGTCGTCTCTGGGATCAGATCAACGAGCAGATCAAAACCATCAGCGCGCCAAGCGTGATCTACGAAGACCTTGGCCTGGCGCTGCGCACCCTGCGTGACCTGGTGAGCCCGAAGATCGAGAAGATCCGGATCGACTCCCGGGAAACCTTCCAGAAAACCACACAGTTCGTCGCCGAGCTGATGCCGGAAATCGCCGATCGTCTTGAGCATTACCCTGGCGAACGGCCGATTTTCGACCTGTACGGCGTCGAAGACGAAATCCAGAAAGCCCTGGAACGCAAAGTCCCGCTGAAGTCCGGCGGTTACCTGGTGGTCGATCCGGCGGAGGCCATGAGCACCATCGACGTCAACACCGGGGCGTTCGTCGGTCATCGCAATCTCGAAGAAACCATTTTCAAGACCAACCTCGAAGCCGCGACCGCCATTGCTCGCCAGCTGCGCCTGCGCAACCTGGGCGGGATCATCATCATCGACTTCATCGACATGGAAGATGAAGAACACCAGCGTCAGGTGCTGCGCACCCTCGAGAAGCAACTGGAGCGCGATCACGCCAAGACCAACATCATCGGCATTACCGAGTTGGGCCTGGTGCAGATGACTCGCAAGCGCACCCGCGAAAGTCTTGAACAAGTACTGTGCGAACCGTGCAGCAGCTGTCAGGGACGCGGCAAGCTGAAGACGCCGGAAACCGTTTGCTACGAGATTTTCCGCGAAATCCTCCGAGAAGCTCGCGCCTATCAGGCCGAAGGCTATCGTGTATTGGCAAACCAGAAAGTGGTCGACCGTTTGCTCGATGAAGAATCGGGCAATGTCGCCGAACTCGAAGGTTTTATCGGACGCACCATCCGGTTCCAGGTGGAAACCATGTATTCCCAGGAACAATACGACGTGGTGCTGCTCTGAATCGCTGTCTTTCAACCCGGACAGAACGGCTGGCCTCAGCTTTTTGCAGTTTTTTTGCCATGGGAGCCAACTGACATGGAGCGTCTGACACGCATTTTAGCCGCACTGACCCGCTGGGGGCTGGGGCTGTGTGCGTTGGTGTTGGTGTCGTTGGCGTTATACGTCAGCCTCGGCCGAGAGCTGACCCCGCTGGTGGCCGAGTACCGTGCCGAAGTAGAAGCCAAAGCCAGCGCGGCCTTGGGCATGCCGCTGAACATCGGCGAGCTGGAAGGTAGCTGGAGCGGTTTTGCTCCGATCATGCTGGCTCACGACGTGATGGTCGGTGAGGGCGCCAATGCCCTGCGTCTGGATCAGGTGCGCGTGGTGCCGGATCTGTGGGCCAGTCTGATGGCTCGTGAAGTGCGCGTCGCTCATCTGGAACTCAGCGGCCTGAAGATCAGCCTCAAGGAAGGCGAGGACGGCCATTGGGCGCTGGAAGGTTTACCGGTGCAGCAGGATCAGCCGCTGGATCCTGAGCAATTGCTCAATCGCATGCAGATGGTTCAGCAACTGTCGGTACTCGATAGCCAAGTCACTTTGCAGCCACTGCAAGAGCAACCGCTGACCCTGACTTACGTCGGACTGAGTCTGAAAACCGGCGTCTCCCGCCAGCGACTCGACGCCCGTTTGACCCTGCCTGACGGGCAACCGGTGGCCATCAGCCTGCGTACCCGTCTGCGCGCCAGCGAATGGAAAGACGGCGAGGCTGAAGCTTATTTGAGCCTGCCGCAAAGCGACTGGTCGAAATGGTTGCCTGAGCGCCTGACCCAACAATGGAATTTTTCCGAGTTCAAGGCCGGCGGCGAGCTTTGGGTGAACTGGAACAAGGGCGCCCTGCAGAGTGCGGCGATTCGCTTGAACGCGCCGCAACTCAAGGGCGCGTACGCCGAACGCAAGCCGATCCAGATCAACAACCTGGCGCTCAACGGCTATTTCCAGCGCAGTTCCGAAGGCGCACTGATCACCCTGGATTCGCTGGCCATGAACCTTGGCGAGACCCGTTGGGAATCGCATCTGCAACTCAAACAGACCAAGGCCACAGAAAAGTCTGAAGAGCTTTGGCACCTGCAAGCCGACCGCCTCGACCTCACCCCGATCACCCCGATATTGAATGCCTTGGGACCGCTGCCCGAAGGCGTTGCTACGGCCGTCGAGCGACTCAAAGTGACCGGTGGCCTGCGTAATGTGCTGATCGACTTCCGACCCAATGCCACCGACGACAGCAAATTCAGCTTTGCCGCCAACCTGGATCGGGTCGGCTTCGATGCCTACCACGGCGCTCCGGCGGCGCGAAATGTCAGTGGCAGCATCAGCGGTGATCTGGGCAGTGGTGAACTGCGTATGGACAGCAAGGACTTTTCCCTGCACCTGGACCCGATTTTTGCCAAACCATGGCAGTACATTCAGGCCAATGCCCGTCTGACCTGGAAACTCGACAAACAAGCTTTCACCTTGATCGCGCCGTATCTGAAGGTGCTGGGCGAGGAGGGCAAGATTGCTGGCGACTTCCTGATCCGCCTGCATTTCGACCACACCCAGGAAGACTACATGGACCTACGGGTCGGTCTGGTGGACGGCGACGGTCGTTACACCGCCAAGTACTTGCCGACGATGCTCAGCCCCGGGCTGGACGAATGGCTGCGTACGGCGATTCTCAAAGGTGCGGTGGACGAAGGCTTCTTCCAGTACCAGGGTTCGCTGAACCATGGGGCCGCCGACACAGCCCGCAGCATCAGCCTGTTCTTCAAGGTTCACGATGCCGAACTGGCCTTCCAGCCAGGCTGGCCACATGTCAGTAATGTCACGGGTGACGTATTTGTTGAAGACAGCGGTGTGCGGATCCTGGCCAGCAAGGGCCAACTGCTCAATACCCAGGTCAATGACATTTACGTCAATATTCCCCGTGCGCCAGCGGGGCAAAGCGTCCATCTTTTCCTCGATGGCGGATTTGCCGGCGGGTTGGGCGATGGCCTGAAGATTCTCCAGGAAGCGCCGATCGGCACCGCCGCCACCTTTGCCGGCTGGGAAGGCGAGGGCGATCTGCGAGGCAAACTGAAACTGGACATTCCATTGGTCAAAGGCGAACAGCCAAAGATCCTCGTCGACTTCAAGACCGCCAAGGCTCGCCTGAAACTGGCTGAGCCAACCCTGGAGCTGACTCAGCTCAAGGGCGATTTCCGTTTCGACAGCACCAAGGGTTTGAGCGGGCAAAACATCACCGCGCGAGCCTTTGATAAACCGGTTAGCGCACAGATTTTCGCCGAGGGCAGCCCCGGCAACCTTAAGACTCGCGTCGTCGGCTCGGGGCAGGTCGAGGTCAAGAAACTGACTGAGTGGCTGAGTGTTACTCAGCCGTTGCCAGTGTCCGGTGTGATTCCTTATCAGCTGCAACTGAACCTTGACGGGGCCGACAGTCAATTGATGGTCAGCTCCAACCTGAAGGGCGTAGCAGTCGATTTGCCGGCGCCTTTCGGCATGACGGCCGATGTCGGCCGCGACACCACGTTCCGCATGACCCTGCAGGGGGCGGAGCGGCGCTACTGGGTCAACTACGGTGAGCTGGCTAACTTTACGTTTGCGGCACCGCCCGGCAATTTTGCCGATGGGCGCGGCGAGTTGTTCCTGGGGGGCGGCAATGCCGTGCTACCTGGCGCTAAAGGCTTGCGAGTGCGCGGTGTGCTGTCGGAACTGGATGTCCGCCCCTGGAAGGACCTGGTCGACAAATACGCCGGCCAGGATCCGGGCGGCAACGCCAAGCAGTTGCTGAGCAGCGCGGACTTCAAGGTCGGCAAACTCAGCGGTGTCGGCACCACGCTCGATCAGGCGTCGGTGCAGTTGAACCGCAAACCTGCCGCGTGGGCTTTGCAACTCGACAGTCAGCAGGTCAAGGGCAGTGCCGGCATCCCCGACGCGAAAGGCGCGCCCATTGCGATCAATCTGCAATACGTGCGTTTGCCGGCACCAGACCCCACGGTCCTGGCTGACGAAAACTCGCCGGATCCACTGGCCTCGGTGGATCCGACGAAGATCCCGGCACTGGATATCACCATCAATCAGCTGTTCCAGGGCAAGGACCTCGTCGGAGCGTGGTATCTGAAAGTCCGTCCGACCGCCAAGGGCATTGCGCTTAACACGCTGGATCTGGGCCTCAAGGGCATTCTCCTGCAGGGCAGCGGCGGTTGGGAAGGTGTGCCCGGTTCCAGCATCAGTTGGTACAAGGGCCGGATCAGCGGCAAGAATCTCGCCGATGTGTTGAAGGGCTGGGGTTATGCGCCAAGTGTCACCAGTGAAGAGTTTCATATGGATGTCGATGGTCGCTGGCCGGGTTCTCCGGCCTGGCTGGCCAGCAAGCGGTTCTCCGGCACCCTTGATGCATCGCTCAAAAAAGGCCAGTTCGTTGAAGTCGAGGGCAGCGCCCAGGCCTTGCGGGTATTTGGCCTGCTGAACTTCAACTCCATTGGTCGTCGGCTGCGACTGGACTTCTCCGATCTGTTCGGCAAAGGCTTGAGTTATGACCGGGTCAAAGGCCTGCTCGTCGCGACCAACGGCGTTTACGTGACCAAGGAGCCGATCCAGATGACCGGTCCGTCGAGTAATGTTGAACTCAACGGCACTTTGAACCTGGTGGGTGACCAGATCGATGCCAAGTTGCTGGTGACGTTGCCTGTGACCAACAACCTGCCGATTGCCGCCCTGATCGTCGGCGCACCGGCTATTGGTGGTGCGCTGTTCCTGATCGATAAGCTGATCGGTGACCGTGTGGCGCGTTTCGCCAGCGTCCAATACACGGTCAAGGGGCCGTGGAAAGAGCCGAAGATCACCTTCGACAAGCCTTTTTGACTGTCTTTTTGAAAAGCCATGCACGGGGCCGATGGAGTAGCATGACCACACAGAGCGGCGCAGATCTCCTGTAGCAGCTGGCGAAGCCTGCGTTCGGCTGCGCAGCAGTCGTAAAATCAGACACCGCGGTCTTTCAGATAAACCGTGCATCCCGGATTTACGACTGCTGCGCAGCCGAACGCAGGCTTCGCCAGCTGCTACAGGGCGGTGTACAGATTTCAAGAAGGAAAGGCCATGTCTGTAGCGGTGATTCAAATGGTCAGCCAGAGCGATGTGCTGGCCAATCTGGCCAAGGCCCGTCGGCTGCTCGAGCAAGCGGCAGCCGGTGGTGCGCAACTGGCTGTGCTTCCGGAAAATTTCGCCGCCATGGGCCGTCGCGACATTGCCGACATCGGCCGCGCCGAGGCGTTGGGCGAAGGCCCGATCCTGCCATGGTTGAAACAGGCCGCCCGTGACCTCAAGTTATGGATCGTGGCCGGCACATTGCCGTTGCCGCCGGTGGATCAACCGACGGCCAAAGTGCATGCCTGCTCGCTGCTGGTGGATGATCACGGCGAAACCGTTGCACGGTATGACAAAGTGCACCTTTTCGATGTCGATGTGGCGGACAATCGCGGGCGTTATCGCGAATCCGATGACTATGCTTATGGCAGCGGGGTAGTCGTGGCGGACACGCCCGTCGGTCGAGTCGGGCTGACGGTGTGTTACGACCTGCGCTTCCCGGAGCTGTACAGCGAATTACGCGCCGCCGGTGCAGAGTTGATTACCGCGCCGTCGGCCTTTACCGCGGTGACCGGCGCAGCGCATTGGGAAATACTGATTCGCGCGCGGGCCATCGAAACCCAATGTTATGTGCTCGCGGCCGCCCAGGGTGGGACGCATCCGGGGCCACGAGAAACCTTTGGTCATGCCGCGATTATCGACCCGTGGGGACGTGTGCTGGCGCAACAGGATCAAGGCGAGGCCGTGCTGCTGGCCGAACGCGATAGCAGCGAACAGGCGTCCATCAGGGCGCGGATGCCGGTGTCCAGTCACCGGCGCTTTTTCTCGCAGGGCGCCCGGCGACCTGCCTCAGAACGATGAATTTAAGGCGTAAAGCATATGAGCGAGTTGTTGTCCTCAGTCAGTGAACACCTCCTGGCGCCCGGCGGCGTAACCATCGAGAGCCTGCAAGGTGTGCTTGGCGATCTGGCCGGCCCGGGCATCGATGCGGCCGACCTGTATTTCCAGGGGCAGATTTCCGAGTCGTGGGCGCTGGAAGACGGGATCGTCAAGGAAGGCAGCTTCAATCTCGACCAAGGTGTCGGTGTGCGTGCGCAATCGGGTGAGAAAACCGGTTTTGCCTACAGCAATGCCATTACCCTCGAAGCCCTCGGCGCCGCGGCCCGTGCTGCACGTTCGATCTCCCGCGCCGGTCAGAACGGCGCGGTGCAAGCCTTCACCACTCAGGATGTCGCCCAGTTGTACGGGCCGGATAATCCACTGGAAGTGATGAGCCGTGCCGAGAAGGTCGAACTGCTCAAGCGTATCGACGTCGCGACTCGCGCCCTCGACCCGCGTATCCAGCAAGTCACCGTAAGCATGGCCGGCGTCTGGGAACGAATCCTCGTGGCCTCGACCGACGGCGGCCTGGCTACCGATGTACGGCCGCTGGTACGTTTTAACGTCAGCGTGATCGTCGAGCAGAACGGTCGCCGTGAGCGCGGCGGTCATGGCGGTGGCGGTCGTACCGATTACCGTTATTTCCTCAGCGATGACCGCGCCATGAGCTATGCCCGTGAAGCGCTGCGTCAGGCGTTGGTGAATCTGGAAGCCATCCCTGCGCCGGCCGGCACGTTGCCGGTGGTATTGGGTTCGGGCTGGTCCGGCGTGCTGCTGCACGAAGCGGTCGGCCATGGTCTGGAAGGCGATTTCAACCGCAAGGGCAGTTCGGCCTACAGCGGGCGCATGGGCGAAATGGTTGCGTCCAAGCTCTGCACCATCGTCGATGATGGCACGCTGGCCGGTCGTCGCGGCTCCCTGAGCGTCGATGATGAAGGCACGCCGACCGAGTGCACGACGTTGATCGAAAACGGCGTACTCAAAGGCTATATGCAGGACAAACTCAACGCCCGCCTGATGGGCGTGGCCCGTACTGGCAACGGTCGTCGCGAATCCTACGCGCATCTGCCAATGCCGCGCATGACCAACACCTACATGCTGGCGGGCGAAAGCGACCCGGCAGAAATCATCGCCTCGGTGAAACGCGGCATCTACTGCGCCAACCTCGGCGGCGGGCAGGTGGACATCACCAGCGGCAAATTCGTGTTCTCCACCAGCGAGGCGTACCTAATCGAAGACGGCAAGATCACGGCCCCGGTCAAGGGCGCGACATTGATCGGTAACGGTCCGGAAGCGATGAGCAAGGTGTCGATGGTCGGTAACGATCTGGCGCTGGACAGCGGCGTAGGGACGTGTGGCAAGGATGGGCAGTCGGTGCCGGTGGGTGTCGGCCAGCCAACGCTGAAAATCGATGCGATCACTGTGGGTGGCACAGGATCTTGAGGGATGGAGCTTCGGGTGAACCGCTTGGCGGCTCACCCGAGAAGGGACTTAACGCAGACCGCGTTGAGTCTCGTCCAGCTCACGGATGTACTTGAAGATTTTACGGCTCGATGCCGGTGGCTTGTTGGTCGCCAGTTCGTGCTGGGCCTGACGGATCAGGGAGCGCAATTGTTGACGATCAGCCTCCGGGAAGTCGACCACGAACTTCTCCAGGACCGCATCGTCGCCCGCGATCAAGCGATCGCGCCAGCGTTCCAGGCCATGGAAACGTTCGTTGTACTGCCGAGTGGAGGCATCGAGTTGATCGAGCAGCGTCAGAATGGCGTCAGTGTCCTGATCGCGCATCAGTTTGCCGATGAACATAAGGTGCCGTTTACGCGCGATATTCGCGGTGTGCTTGGGCGCATCAGCCAGTGCCCGGCGCATAGCGTCGGTCAACGGCAGTTTTGCCAGCAAGTCAGGCTTGAGCGTTGTAAGGCGCTCGCCGAGGTCAACCAGAGCATGAAGCTCGCGTTTAACCTGGGATTTGCTTTTTTCTCCCGTATCGAGGGAGTCGTCGTAAGAATCAACCATGGTGGCCGTCCGCAAAGAAACGCCGCCATGATAACCAGTCGGGGGCCGCTTGTCCGGCCCGGTCGCTCGAAGGCCCTAGCCGAAAGCAGAATTTGAGTGGAGAACAGCATGAGTGCAGTTGAAAGCGTCGGCCCACAAGCGTTGCCGGCACTGCAAGAACAAGTCGAGCAGATCATCGCTGAAGCCAAGCGCCAGGGCGCCAGTGCCTGTGAAGTGGCGGTGTCCCTGGAGCAGGGCCTTTCCACCTCCGTGCGTCAGCGTGAAGTCGAAACCGTCGAATTCAACCGCGATCAGGGCTTTGGCATCACCTTGTATGTCGGTCAGCGAAAAGGTTCGGCCAGCACGTCCGCCAGCGGTCCGGAGGCGATTCGCGAAACCGTCGCCGCCGCCCTGGCCATCGCCAAGCACACGTCGGAAGACGAAGCTTCGGGCCTGGCAGACGCCGCCCTGATGGCCAAGGATCTGCAGGATTTCGACCTGTTCCACCAATGGGACATCACCCCGGAGCAAGCCATCGAGCAGGCCCTGGCCTGTGAAGCGGCGGCGTTCGCCACGGACAGCCGGATCAAGAACGCCGACGGCACCACCCTCAGCACCCATCAGGGCTGCCGTGTCTACGGCAACAGCCACGGTTTTATTGGCGGTTACGCGTCGACCCGGCACAGCCTGAGCTGCGTAATGATCGCCGAGGCCGACGGCCAGATGCAGCGCGATTACTGGTACGACGTGAACCGTCAGGGCAATTTGCTGGCCTCTCCGGAGAGCATCGGCCAGCGTGCCGCGCAACGGGCGGCGAGCCGTCTGGGCGCACGTCCGGTTCCGACCTGCGAAGTGCCGGTGCTGTTTTCCGCGGAGTTGGCCGGTGGCTTGTTCGGCAGTTTCCTCTCGGCGATTTCCGGCGGCAGTCTGTATCGCAAATCCTCGTTCCTGGAAGGGACGCTGGGGCAGAAACTGTTCCCGGAATGGCTGACCATCGATGAGCGTCCGCACCTGATGCGAGCCATGGGCAGTTCTGCATTCGATGGTGATGGGCTGGCCACTTACGCCAAGCCGTTCGTCGAAAAAGGCGAGTTGGTTTCCTACATTCTCGGCACGTACTCCGGCCGTAAGCTTGGAATGCCGAGTACCGCCAACGCTGGCGGCGTGCACAACCTGTTCGTCACCCATGGCGACGAAGACCAGGCAGCCTTGCTGCGCCGCATGGGACGCGGCCTGCTGGTGACTGAATTGATGGGCCAGGGCCTGAACATGGTCACTGGCGATTACTCCCGTGGGGCGGCGGGTTACTGGGTCGAGAACGGCGAAATCCAGTTTGCGGTCCAGGAAGTGACCATCGCCGGCAACATGCGTGACATGTTCAAGCAGATCGTTGCGGTTGGTAATGACCTGGAACTGCGCAGCAACATTCGTACAGGTTCGGTGCTGATCGAGCGGATGACGGTGGCGGGTAGCTAACCCGTACCGACACACAAAAAGGCGTGCCACCCATTGGGTGGCGCGCCTTTTTTTATTGTTGCTGCACGATCCCCTGTGGGAGCGGGCTTGCTCGCGAAGGGGACTTCACATCCAAAATTTTGTTGGCTGGTAAACCGCCTTCGCGAGCAAGCCCGCTCCCACAATAAGCACTGAGCGTTTTGCTACTCTTGTGTTGGTTCTCATTATCATCTAATAATAAATCTCATTACCGAATGAGCCCGGATCATGAGTTCTGCCTTGCACGAGCAGCCTTACCTCGAAAGCTGGCGCTGGATGAGTCGCCAGATCCGTTGCGCGATGGACCCTGATGAACCTCGCCTGATCGAACATTACCTGGCTGAAGGCCGGTATCTCGCCTGCTGCACGGCAACCTCGCCCTGGACAATCGCCGAAACTTCTTTCCGTCTGTTGCTCGACACCGCCGCCGATGTCGCGCTGCCCTGGCACTGGCGAACCTACTGCCTGGATCAGGCCTGGCGGCCGTTGCGCGATCTGGAACGCCTCTCATTGTGCAAGTGTCGCCTCAAGCGCTGGCAGAGCTACACCTGGCAACTGGCGACCTGCGAGTTGCAGCCCTCGATTCCTCTCATAGAACTGGTGCAAGGATTTACAGATGACCAAGACTCGTATTGAGCGCGACAGCATGGGCGAGCTCCAGGTCCCGGTGGACGCCCTTTATGGCGCGCAGACCCAGCGTGCGGTGGATAACTTCCCCATCAGCGGCAAACCGATGCCCGTGCAGTTCATTCGTGCGCTGATCCTGGCGAAAGCCGCCGCTGCCCGAGCCAACGTCGAGCTCAAGCAAATCAGCGAGTCCCAGGGCAAAGCCATCGTCGATGCGGCACTGGGCCTGCTTCAGGACGACTTCATGCAGCACTTCCCGGTGGATATTTTCCAGACCGGTTCCGGCACCAGTTCGAACATGAACGCCAACGAAGTGATCGCCACCCTGGCCAGCCGCCTGCTCGGTGAGCCGGTGAACCCCAACGATCACGTGAATTGCGGCCAAAGCAGCAACGACATCATCCCGACCACCATCCATGTCAGTGCTGCGTTGGCGTTGCATGAGCAATTGTTGCCGGCACTGGTGGGTCTGGTTCAGGTGATCGAGCGCAAGGCCGATGAGGTTCATCACCACGTCAAAACCGGCCGCACTCACCTGATGGACGCCATGCCGGTGCGCATGAGCCAGGTGCTCAACGGTTGGGCGCAGCAGCTCAAGGCCAACATCGGTCATCTGAACGATTTGCTGCCGAGTCTGCAATCCCTGGCTCAGGGCGGCACGGCGGTGGGCACAGGGATCAACGCTCACCCACAATTCGCAGCGCGTTTCAGTGAGCAACTGAGCAAGCTGACCCAGGTGCAATTCAAACCGGGTGAGGATCTGTTTGCGCTGATCGGCTCTCAGGACACGGCGGTCAGTGTTTCCGGTCAGCTCAAGGCCACGGCCGTTTCGCTGATGAAAATCGCCAACGACCTGCGCTGGATGAACTCCGGCCCGTTGGCCGGTCTTGGTGAAATCGAGCTCGAAGCCTTGCAGCCGGGTTCTTCGATCATGCCTGGCAAGGTCAACCCGGTGATCCCGGAAGCGACCGCCATGGTCGCCGCACAGGTCATCGGTAACGACACGGTTATCACCATCGCCGGTCAATCGGGCAATTTCGAGCTGAACGTGATGCTGCCGATCATCGCCCAGAACCTGCTGAGCAGCATCGAGTTGCTGGCCAACTCCAGCCATTTGCTGGGTGAAAAAGCCATCGCCAGCTTCAAGGTCAACGAAGCCAGGCTCAAGGAAGCGTTGTCGCGTAACCCGATTTTGGTCACCGCACTCAACCCGATCATTGGTTACCAAAAAGCCGCGGAGATCGCCAAGAAGGCCTATCAACAAGGCCGGCCGGTGATCGATGTCGCTCTGGAACACACCGACCTGACGCGCAGCCAACTGGAAGAGTTACTCAATCCAGAGAAGCTCACCGCAGGCGGCGTGTAATCACCGCTACCGCTTTGGAGGCTCACCATGGAGCACTGGAAACGCACGATCGAAAGGGCTAATCGTTGTTTCATGCTGGGCGAACTGGTCGATGCCCGCGAGGCTTACTTGCAGGCATTGGCCCTGGCCCAGGTGTTATTCGAGCGCTGGGCGGATGCCGACGAAGCGGTGGCGGCCTGCGTGATTTCCCACCACAACCTGGCAGACCTGCATTTGCGTCTGAACCAGCCGGAGGAGAGCGCCGAGTACCTGTGCGCCATCCATCAGCGATTGTTGCAGACCATGCAGGACCCACGACTGGCGCCCGCCCTGCGTGAAGCAGCGTTGCGCCAGAGCAGCAAAACCTACGTCGAGCTGCTGAATTTCATCAGCGAACACGGCGAATACCCGCGTACGCATCGACTGCTGCACATCGATGCCGCCTCACCTGTGCCCCTACATCACGGAGTTCATTGAAATGGCTTTTACCTTGCCTGCCTTGCCCTACGCCTACGATGCCCTGGAACCGCACATCGATGCGCAGACCATGGAAATCCACTACACCAGGCACCACCAGACCTACATCAACAACCTCAACGCTGCGGTTGAAGGCACCGAGTTTGCCGAATGGCCGGTGGAGAAACTGGTGTCTGCGGTCCAGCAGCTGCCGGAGAAGCTGCGCGCGGCGGTGATTAATCAGGGCGGCGGGCACGCGAACCATTCGCTGTTCTGGAAAGTAATGGCGCCCAACGGCGGCGGCGAGCCCGAAGGCTCACTGGCGGCGGCGATCGACGAGCAACTGGGCGGCTTGAGCAGCTTCAAGGAAGCCTTCACCAAAGCCGCGCTGACTCGTTTCGGCAGCGGCTGGGCGTGGCTCAGTGTGACGCCGCAAAAGACGCTGGTCGTTGAAAGCAGCGGCAATCAGGACAGTCCATTAATGAACGGCAATACGCCCATCCTCGGCCTGGATGTCTGGGAGCACGCGTATTACCTGCAATACCAGAACCGTCGCCCGGAATACATCAACGCGTTCTACAACGTGATCAATTGGCCTGAAGTCGCTACGCGCTATCAGGCTGCACTGGTTTAAGACTTCTGCAAAAGCAATCCAGGGCTGGCTATGAGCACTGAAACACTGGCGATCGGTAGTGGACGAATGTTTCGTTACGCGTTCGGATCGCTGTTACTGCTGGCAGGCATGACGTTGTTGGTGGCTCAAGGCCTGGCGTGGCTGGACCTTGAGCCGAAACTGCTGCGCGCGTTGCAAGGCGGGGCGATCTGCGCCTTGGGCACAGCCTTGGGCGCGGTGCCCGTGCTGGTCATTCGACGGATGCCTCAAGTGCTCAGCGATACGCTGCTCGGCTTTGGGGCCGGGGTGATGCTCGCAGCGACAGCGTTTTCGTTGATCGTTCCGGGGATCACTGCCGCTGAAAGCTTGGGGCTGACGCCTTGGGCGGCCAGCGGACTGATCAGTTTCGGCATCATGCTGGGGGCGTTTGGATTGTTCCTGGTGGATCGCAAGGTGTCGGGTGCATCGCCGGAAATGCTCGTAGGCACGCTGGAACGACCGGTCATCCCGCCGCGAATCTGGTTGTTTGTGTTTGCGATCATTGCCCACAACATCCCCGAAGGCATGGCGGTCGGTGTGTCGGCGGGAGGGGGCATGCCCGATGCCGATAGCCTGGCCATGGGCATCGCCTTGCAGGATGTACCGGAAGGTCTGGTGATCGCGTTGGTACTGGCCGGGGCAGGGATGTCGCGGGTCAAGGCGTTCCTGATCGGAGCTGCGTCAGGTCTGGTCGAGCCGGTCTTTGCGTTGTTGTGCGCCTGGCTGGTGAGCCTGGCCGAATTGTTGTTGCCCTTGGGGTTGGCGCTGGCGGCCGGGGCAATGTTGCTGGTGGTCACCCATGAAGTCATTCCCGAGTCGCGCCGCAATGGTCACGACAAGCTTGCAAGTCTCGGGTTGCTGATCGGGTTTTGCTTGATGATGGTGATGGATACGGCGTTGACTTAACGGCTGTAGCAACTGGCGAGGCCTGCTGCTACAGGGCGAGCGTTACTCGCCTTCGCCGAAGTAGTCGTTGATCAAATCCACCAGGGCCTGCAGCGCCTCATCAGCCTGCTCACCTTCGGTGCTGAGGTGGATTTTGGTGCCCTTGCCCGCAGCGAGCATCATCATTGCCATGATGCTTTTTCCGTCGACCGTGGATTCCGGCGTGCGTCCTACCCTGATCGTGCAATTCTTGAACTCACCGGCGACGCCAACGAATTTCGCAGAAGCGCGGGCATGCAGGCCCAGCTTGTTGATGATTTCAATTTCCAGAGCAGGCATCGCGGTGTGAATCCTTTAGCTGAGGTCGCGGTGGCGAACCTGGACGTTCTTCAGGGATTTTTGCAGGGCCTGGCCCAGACGTTCGGTCAGGTAGACGGAGCGGTGATGGCCGCCGGTGCAGCCAATGGCAATGGTGACATAAGCGCGGTTGCTGGCAGCAAAGCGGGGTAGCCACTTTAGCAGGTAGGAGGAAATGTCCTGGAACATCTCTTCGACGTCCGGCTGTGCCGCCAGGTACTCGGCAACCGGTTGGTCGAGACCCGATTGATCGCGCAACTCTGCCTTCCAGTAAGGGTTCGGCAGGCAGCGCACGTCGAACACCAGATCAGCATCCACCGGCATTCCACGCTTGAAGCCGAAAGATTCCACCAGGAACGCCGTACCGGATTCCGGCTGGTTCAACAGGCGCAGCTTGATGGTATCTCGCAGCTGATACAGGTTCAGGTTGGTGGTGTTTACCTTGAGATCGGCGAGATCGGCAATCGGCCCGAGCAGGGCGGTCTCATCGTTGATGGCCTCGGCCAGCGAGCGATTGGAATTGCTCAGCGGGTGACGACGGCGGGTTTCCGAGAAACGCTTGAGCAAGGTTTCTTCGTCGGCGTCCAGATAAAGCACATCACACTGGATATGCCGGCTGCGCACTTCTTCCAGCAGTTCGGGAAAACGCGACAAGTGACTCGGCAAGTTGCGCGCATCGATCGATACGGCCACCAGCGGTTGCGCGAGCTCGGTATGGATCAGCGCACGTTCGGCCAGCTCCGGCAGCAGGCCGGCGGGCAGGTTGTCGATGCAGTAGAAGCCGTTGTCCTCGAGAACATCGAGTGCAGTACTTTTACCTGAGCCGGAGCGGCCACTGACGATGATCAAGCGCATGATTAATGACCGTTTTGCTCGTCCAGGACAACCTGATACAAGGCTTCATTGCTCGGGGCGCTGCGCAGCTTTTCGCGCACTTCCTTGCGGTCGAGCATGCTGGCGATCTGGCGCAACAACTCCAGGTGCGCATCGGTAGCGGCTTCCGGGACCAGCAGAACGAACAGCAGGTCAACCGGTGCGCCGTCGATGGCGTCGAAATCGATGGGTGCATCAAGGTGCATCAGGGCGCTGATGGGCGAGGTGCAGCCCTTCAGGCGGCAGTGGGGAATGGCAATGCCGTTGCCAAAGCCGGTTGAGCCGAGTTTTTCACGGGCAATCAGAGCCTCGAAGACATCTTGCATCTCCAGATCCGGTACTTCTTTATGGATAAGGTTGGCAATTTGCTCGAGGGCTTTCTTTTTACTGCCGCCCGGCACGTTCACGAGGGAACGGCCGGGGGTCAGGATGCTTTCAAGTCGGATCATGGGTAGGGAGTGTTAACGACCGGTCGCGCCCTGGAGGAGGCTTTGGGTCTTTTCCTTATGCTTTTTGAGTTGTTTATCCAGCTTGTCGGTCAGCGCGTCGATCGCCGCGTACATATCGGTATGCTCCGCGTTTGCGACCACTTCATTGCCGGGAATATGCAGCGTGGCTTCGATTTTCTGCTTGAGCTTTTCGACCGTCATCGTGACCTGCACGTTGGTGATCTTGTCGAAATGCCTCTCTAATCGTTCGAGTTTTTCGCCGATGTAGGTGCGAAGAGGTTCGGTCACTTCCAGTTGGTGTCCACTGATGTTGACTTGCATACAGCTTCTCCTTCGTTGCCAGTGCATAAAGCGGCAGGCAGAAATACCTGCCACTGGAACGCTGTGGCGTGGCTCTACATCAACCGCTTGCGTTCGCTCGAAGGCGCGATCCCTAGGGATTCGCGGTACTTGGCGACGGTGCGGCGAGCCACCTGAATGCCTTGTGCCTCCAGTAAACCAGCGATCTTGCTGTCACTCAACGGCTTTTTCTGATTTTCCGCGGCAACCAGTTTTTTGATGATCGCGCGGATTGCCGTGGACGAGCATTCACCGCCCTCGGAGGTGCTGACGTGGCTGGAAAAAAAGTATTTCAGTTCATATATGCCCCGAGGGGTATGCATGAACTTTTGCGTGGTTACCCGTGAAATCGTCGACTCGTGCATCCCTACCGCTTCGGCGATGTCATGCAGGACCAGCGGTTTCATGGCTTCGTCGCCGTATTCAAGAAAACCGCGCTGATGCTCGACGATTTGCGTGGCCACTTTCATCAGGGTTTCGTTGCGGCTTTGCAGGCTCTTGATGAACCAGCGGGCTTCTTGCAACTGATTGCGCATGAAGGTGTTGTCGGCGCTGGTGTCGGCGCGGCGCACGAAGCCGGCGTATTGAGCGTTGACCCGCAGTCGTGGCACGGATTCCTGGTTCAGCTCCACCAGCCAGCGCTCGTTGTCCTTGCGTACGATCACGTCGGGAACGACGTATTCGGCTTCGCTGGACTCGATTTGCGAGCCTGGGCGCGGGTTGAGGCTCTGCACCAGTTCAATCACCTGGCGCAGTTCGTCTTCCTTGAGCTTCATGCGACGCATCAGCTGGCTGTAATCGCGACTGCCGAGCAGGTCGATGTACTCGGTGACCAGGCGTTTGGCCTCGACCAGCCAAGGTGTCTTGGCGGGCAATTGGCGCAATTGCAGCAGCAGGCATTCGCCCAGGTTACGGGCGCCGATACCGGCAGGTTCGAATTGCTGGATACGGTGCAGGACGGCTTCGATTTCGTCCAGTTCGATGTCCAGTTCCGGGTCGAAGGCTTCGAGAATCTCCTCGAGGGTCTCGTCCAGGTAGCCCTGATTGTTGATGCAATCGATCAGGGTCACGGCGATCAGGCGATCGGTGTCGGACATCGGCGCCAGGTTCAGTTGCCACAGCAGGTGGCTTTGCAGGCTTTCGCCGGCCGATGTCCGGGTGGTGAAGTCCCACTCGTCGTCATCGTTGCTCGGCAGGCTGCTGGCGCTGGTCTGGTAGACGTCTTCCCATGCGGTATCGACGGGCAGTTCGTTGGGGATGCGCTCGTTCCAGTCACCTTCATCGAGGTTATCAACCGTCGGGGCGGTTTCCTGGTAGGAGGGTTCCGAAACATCGGCGTTGGGTAGCTGTTCGGCTTTGTCGGCCAAGGGGTCGGCGTTATCGAAGTCGTCGCCTTCTTCCTGGCGTTCGAGCATCGGATTGGACTCCAGGGCCTCCTGGATTTCCTGTTGCAGGTCCAGGGTCGACAATTGGAGCAGGCGGATGGCCTGTTGCAGCTGCGGTGTCATCGTCAGCTGCTGGCCCATTCTCAAGACTAGCGATGGTTTCATGGCAGGGGCTTAACACCTTATTCGCCGGCGCACATGCGCCATCCACTACAGGGCGCCGGAGCGCCAAACATAAGCAAATTATATGCCCGAAACTGCAGCGTTTGCCTAGAGCGCTGTAACAATAAAAAAATGTTGATTTTTTATCGAGACAAGCGCCCGGGCAACCAGCCAGACACCTGAGTGCTTACAGGCGGAACTCATGGCCCAGATACACTTCCTTGACCAGGTCGTTGGCCAGGATGGTGGCAGAGTCACCTTCGGCGATCAGCTGGCCATCGTTGACGATGTAGGCGGTTTCGCAGATATCCAGGGTTTCACGGACGTTGTGGTCAGTGATCAGCACACCAATGCCCTTGGCCTTGAGGTGATAGATGATCTGCTTGATGTCGCCCACCGAAATCGGGTCCACGCCGGCGAATGGTTCGTCGAGCAGGATGAATTTCGGGTTGGTAGCCAGTGCCCGGGCGATCTCCACGCGGCGGCGTTCACCACCGGACAGGCTCATCCCGAGGTTGTCGCGGATGTGGCTGATGTGGAATTCCTGCAGCAGGCTTTCCAGCTCCTGGCGACGACCGGCCTTGTCGAGTTCCTTGCGGGTCTCGAGGATCGCCATGATGTTGTCGGCTACCGAGAGTTTGCGGAAGATCGATGCTTCTTGCGGAAGATAGCCGATGCCGGCCTTCGCACGACCGTGCATAGGCTGGTGACTGACATCCAGGTCGTCAATCAGTACGCGGCCCTGATCGGCCTGTACCAGGCCGACAATCATGTAAAAGCAGGTGGTCTTGCCGGCGCCGTTGGGACCCAGCAGGCCGACGATCTGACCGCTGTCGATCGACAGGCTGACGTCACGCACGACCTGGCGGCTCTTGTAGCTCTTGGCCAGATGCTGAGCTTTCAGAGTTGCCATTACTGGGCCTTTTGCTCGTCGGTTTTCTTCTTCGGCTGGATCACCATGTCGATGCGCGGACGCGACTCGGTAACCTTGTTGCCCGTCGCACGACCGGCGCTGGCAAGCTTTTTCACCGTGTCGTAGACGATTTTCTCGCCTTGGGTGACGTTGTTGTCCTTGTCGATGACTTTGGCGCGATCGATCAGTACGACGCGGTTTTGCGAGGCGTGGTACTGGATGGTCACTCCGTAGCCCTGAACCGGCTTGGTGTCGCCAGCCGTCTGCATCTGCTCGAAGTAGGCCAGATTGCCCACCGATGTCACCACGTCGATGTCGCCGGCCGGCGTGCGGGTGATGGTCACAGTATTGCCTTTAACGATCATCGAGCCCTGGGTAATGATCACGTCACCTTTATAGGTGGCAACACCATTCTTGTCGTCCAGTTGGGCATCGTCGGCCTGGATGCGGATAGGCTGCTCTTGATCGTTCGGCAGAGCCCAGGCGCTCACGCTTCCCAGTGCTGCGCTCAGACCGAGCAAAATAGGGAGGGTTTTAACGAGCCTCATACTGTCCTCTTACGTTCGATAGCAGGTGTATCCTGCTTTCTTTCAAATACGCTTTCATTCCCTTGCCAGTCGACACACCACCAGCGCCGTCGATTCTAACGGGTTGCTCGGTCTGCGCATATTGCTGCTGCGGGAACACTGTCATGCGGGTGGTGGTAATCAGGGTCTTGCGGTTTTTCTCGTCGAAGCGCGTGATGCGCACCGAGTCAATCAGTTCGACCTGGGTGCCGTCGGGGTTCACTTCGCCGTGCTCGCTCTGGACGTGCCATGGGAACTCGGTGCCGCGGAACATGTTCAGGTCGGGGTTGGTCAACAGCGTCACTTCGGTGGCTTTCAGGTGTTCAACCTTGTCGGACGTCATTTCGTATTGCAGTTTGCCGTCCGGCAGATATTGCACGCTGTGGGCGTTGATCGCGTAATAGTCGATCGCCGTTTCATCGATCTTTGCCACCGGCTTGTCGAGGAAGCGTTCCGGACTGATGTTCCAGTAGCCGACCGCGGCGAATATCGCTGCGATGCAACCGAACACCAGGAATTTGCGAATCTTTTTGCTCAGCATAGTTGGCTCACAGGTACGCGGCGTTTGCCGCATCGAGGCGGCCCTGCGCGCGCAGGATCAATTCGCAGAATTCGCGAGCGGCACCCTCGCCGCCGCGGGCCTGGGTGATGCCGTGGGCATGTTCACGGACGAAACTGGCAGCGCTTGCCACCGCCATGCCCAGGCCGACGCGGCGAATCACCGGCAGGTCCGGCAGGTCGTCACCGAGATAGGCGACTTGCTCATAGCTTAGGTTGAGTTGGGCAAGAAGCTCGTCCAGCACCACCAGTTTGTCTTCGCGCCCCTGGTACAGATGTGGAATGCCGAGGTTCTTCGCGCGTCGCTCGACCACCGGGGTCTTGCGGCCGCTGATGATAGCGGTCTGCACGCCAGCTGCCATCAACATCTTGATGCCTTGGCCGTCGAGGGTGTTGAACGTCTTGAATTCGCTGCCGTCTTCGAGGAAGTACAGGCGTCCGTCGGTCAGTACGCCATCGACGTCAAAAACTGCCAGTTTGATGTTCTTGCCGCGTTGCAGCAGGTCGGTGCTCATCACATTACTCCTGCGCGCAGCAGATCGGACAGGTTGAAGGCGCCGATCGGTCGGTCCTCCTTGTCCACCACCACCAGCGCGTTGATTCGATGGTCTTCCATGATTTTCAGAGCCTCGGCTGCGAGCATGTCGGCCCGGGCGGTCTTGCCGTGGACGGTCATGACCTCGTCGATGGTCGTATGGTGGATGTCGATGGTCCGGTCAAGGGTGCGGCGCAAGTCGCCGTCGGTGAAGATCCCGGCCAGTTTGCCGTCGGCCTCCACGATCGCGGTCATGCCCAGGCCCTTGCGGGTCATTTCCATCAAGGCGTCCTTGAGTAGCGTGCCACGTTGCACCTGGGGCAGTTCTGCGCCGGCGTGCATGACGGTTTCCACTTTCAGCAGCAGGCGTCGGCCAAGCGCGCCGCCAGGGTGGGAAAAGGCGAAATCTTCGGCGGTAAAACCGCGGGCTTCCAGCAGCGCAACGGCCAGGGCGTCGCCCATGACCAGCGCGGCGGTGGTCGACGAGGTCGGTGCCAGGTTGAGCGGACAGGCTTCATGCTCGACATGCACGTTGAGGTTGACCTCGGCAGCCTTCGCCAGCGGTGAGTCAGGATTGCCGGTCATGCTGATCAATTGAATGCCCAGGCGTTTGATCAGCGGCAGCAGGGTGACGATTTCATTGGTAGAGCCGGAGTTCGACAGCGCCAGGATGATGTCGTCGCGGGTGATCATGCCCATGTCGCCGTGGCTGGCTTCGGCCGGGTGCACGAAAAAGGCCGTAGTGCCGGTGCTGGCCAGGGTGGCGGCGATCTTGTTGCCGATGTGCCCCGATTTGCCCATGCCGACCACGACCACGCGCCCTTTGCTGGCCAGAATCATCTCGCAAGCGCGTACGAAATCTGCGTCGATACGGGGCAGCAAGCCTTGTACGGCTTCCAGTTCGAGGCGGACGGTGCGTTGTGCTGATTGAATCAGGTCGCTGGATTGGCTCATGTCAGAAATCGTATAGCCTGATGAAAAGGCGGCGATTATAACGGTAATGATCGAAACCCTCACGCAAGTTCGTCGCGCTTTGTCATTCCCTGTTACCGAATACGCCCAAATAGAAGCTTTTACCCCTTCATGTTGCTCAACATGGCCTGGCTTGGGCCTTGGGCGCTTGGCCTTTGCAGTGATATAGTTCGCCGCCAGTTCGGCCTGCCCGGGAGGTATGTGCTTTCGCCAGAAAGCCAGGCGTCCGAGTGAGAGGCTGCATCGCAAGGAGTTTAGATGAGTGCCGATAAAGCCTACGCGGTCGAGCTGAAGGGACTGACCTTCAAGCGCGGAACGCGCAGCATTTTCAATAACGTCGATATACGTATCCCGCGCGGCAAGGTCACCGGCATCATGGGCCCTTCCGGGTGTGGCAAGACTACGCTGCTGCGGCTGATGGGCGCACAGTTGCGGCCCACCAAAGGCGAAGTCTGGGTCAATGGACAGAACCTGCCGAAACTGTCGCGCAGTGACCTGTTCGATGCGCGAAAGCACATGGGCGTGCTGTTTCAGAGTGGTGCGCTGTTCACCGATCTCGATGTGTTCGAGAACGTTGCCTTTCCGCTACGCGTTCATACCGAGCTGCCGGAAGAAATGATCCGGGACATCGTCCTGCTCAAATTGCAGGCAGTGGGCTTGCGTGGCGCCATCGACCTGATGCCTGACGAGTTGTCCGGCGGCATGAAACGTCGTGTCGCTCTGGCCCGGGCGATTGCCCTCGATCCGCAAATCCTCATGTATGACGAGCCCTTTGTCGGCCAGGACCCCATCGCCATGGGTGTGCTGGTGCGCCTGATCCGCCTGCTCAACGATGCGCTGGGCATCACCAGTATCGTGGTCTCCCACGACTTGGCCGAGACTGCGAGCATCGCCGATTACATCTATGTCGTCGGCGAAGGCCAGGTATTGGGGCAGGGCACTCCCGAGGAACTGATGAACTCGCAGGAGCCACGCATCCGTCAATTCATGACAGGCGAGCCTGACGGTCCCGTCGCCTATCACTTTCCAGCGACGGATTACCGCGCAGATCTTCTGGGGAAGCGTTGATGCGCAAGATTTCACTGATAGAACGGGTTCGCAGGTTCGGCCACTCTGGCATTGACGTGCTGGGAGTGTTCGGCCGTTCGGCGATATTCCTGTTTCATGCCTTGCTTGGCCGTGGCGGCATTGGCGGCGGTTTTGGCTTGCTGATCAAGCAACTGCATTCGGTGGGCGTGATGTCCCTGGTGATCATTGTGGTCTCCGGGGTATTCATCGGCATGGTGCTGGCGCTGCAAGGCTTCAATATTCTGTCCAGCTACGGTTCGGAGCAGGCGGTCGGCCAGATGGTTGCGCTGACGCTGTTGCGCGAACTGGGGCCTGTGGTCACGGCATTGCTGTTCGCCGGGCGCGCCGGTTCGGCTTTGACTGCTGAAATCGGCAACATGAAGTCCACCGAGCAGTTGTCCAGTCTGGAAATGATTGGTGTCGACCCGCTCAAGTACATCATTGCCCCGCGCCTGTGGGCCGGCTTCATTTCCCTGCCGGTGCTGGCGATGATCTTCAGCGTGGTGGGCATCTGGGGTGGTTCGTGGGTGGCCGTCGACTGGCTGGGGGTCTATGAAGGTTCCTACTGGTCCAACATGCAGAACAGCGTGACCTTTGCTGACGATGTGCTCAACGGCATCATCAAAAGCATCGTTTTCGCCTTTGTCGTGACCTGGATTGCCGTATTCCAAGGCTATGACTGCGAGCCCACTTCCGAGGGGATCAGTCGTGCCACTACCAAGACCGTGGTGTATGCCTCTTTGGCTGTACTCGGCCTGGACTTTATTCTGACCGCCTTGATGTTTGGAGATTTCTGATGCAAAACCGCACCCTGGAAATCGGTGTCGGCCTTTTCTTGCTGGCTGGCATCCTGGCTTTGCTGTTGCTGGCGTTGCGGGTAAGTGGCCTGTCCCCGAGCGCAACCACCGACACTTATAAACTTTATGCGTATTTCGACAATATCGCCGGTTTGACTGTCAGAGCTAAAGTGACCATGGCCGGTGTGACCATCGGCAAGGTCACGGCGATCGATCTGGACCGCGACAGTTTCACCGGCCGAGTGACCATGCAGCTGGAAAAACGCGTAGATAACCTGCCGACTGATTCCACTGCATCTATCCTGACCGCTGGCCTGTTGGGCGAGAAGTACATTGGTCTCAGCGTGGGCGGCGAAGAAGGCTTGCTCAAGGATGGCTCAACCATCCACGACACACAGTCGTCGCTGGTACTCGAAGACCTGATCGGTAAATTTCTGCTCAATACCGTTAGTAAAGACGCCAAATGAGGAGCCTTTGAATGATCTCTACCTTGCGACGTGGCCTGTTGGTATTACTCGCGGCCCTGCCGTTGATGGCTAACGCCGTGGCAGCGCCCTCAGCGCACGATATCGTGCAGGACACCACCAATCGGCTACTTGCCGATCTGTCGGCCAATAAAGAGAAGTACAAGCAAGACCCGCAAGACTTCTATGCGGCGCTGAACACCATCGTCGGACCTGTTGTGGATGCCGAGGGCATTTCCAAGAGCATCATGACGGTCAAATATTCGCGCAAAGCCACGCCTGCGCAAATGAAGACCTTTGAAGAAAACTTCAAAAAGGGTCTGTTCCAGTTCTATGGCAACGCTTTGCTTGAGTACAACAATCAGGGGATCGTCGTCGACCCTGCCAAGGATGAGTCGGGAAACCGTACAAGTGTTGCCATGACGGTCAAGGGCACCAACGGCGCGATTTATCCTGTGTCCTACACACTCGAAAAGATCAACGGCGAGTGGAAGTTGCGCAACGTGATCATCAACGGCATCAACATCGGCAAGCTGTTCCGCGATCAGTTCGCTGATGCGATGCAGCGCAATGGCAACGACCTGGACAAGACCATCAATGGTTGGGCCGGGGAAGTCGCCAAGGCCAAGGAAGCCAGCCAGAAGCAAGCACCCGAGACGCAAGCTCAATGAGTGTGTCGGCGATTCGCATGAGCGAATCCGGCGAGCTGATGCTCAGCGGCATGCTGGATTACCGCACTGGCCCCGGTTTGCGTAAACAGGGGCAGGCGCTGATCAAATCCAGCAAGGCCGCTGCGCTGGTAGTCGATTGTTCGGCAGTGTTGAAGTCCAGCAGTGTCGGCTTGTCGCTGCTGCTGTGCTTCATGCGTGATGCAGAGGCGGCCGGCAAGGCGCTGAGCATCCGCGGGATGCCAGAAGACATGCGTGAAATCGCTCAGGTCAGTGAACTGACCGAGTTGTTGGCGCATCCCTAACCGCATCTATAAAGAAGCCCCCCGTCAGAGTCCTGCTTCGCGGGGTTCGCAGGCGCGGGGCTTTTTTGTATGATGTCCGACCCGCGCGCACAGGGCGCCGATTGAGGTTGAGCATGCAGGCCGTAGAAGTGAAGAGCTTCCTTGAAGGAAAGCTGCCAGGAACCCTAGTAGAAGTCGAGGGCGAAGGCTGCAACTTTCAGCTGAACGTGATTAGCGATGAACTGGCGGCGTTGAGCCCGGTGAAGCGTCAGCAGCAGATCTATGCCCATTTGAACCCGTGGATCACCGATGGCAGCATCCATGCGGTCACTATGAAATTTTTCAGCAGCGCGGCCTGGGCCGAGCGCACCTGAGCCCAAGGGCGTCGAGATTCTTATGGATAAATTGATAATTACCGGTGGCGTTCGTCTTGATGGCGAAATCCGCATCTCCGGGGCAAAGAACTCTGCCCTGCCGATCCTGGCTGCAACCTTGCTGTGCGATGGCCCGGTGACCGTTGCCAACCTGCCGCACCTGCACGACATCACCACCATGATCGAGCTGTTCGGTCGTATGGGCATCGAGCCGGTGATCGACGAGAAACTCAGCGTCGAAATCGACCCGCGCACCATCAAGACCCTGATCGCTCCGTACGAACTGGTGAAAACCATGCGTGCGTCGATCCTGGTGCTGGGGCCGATGGTTGCACGTTTCGGTGAAGCCGAAGTCGCACTGCCTGGCGGTTGCGCCATTGGTTCGCGTCCGGTTGACCTGCACATTCGTGGCCTCGAAGCCATGGGCGCGGTCATCGACGTCGAAGGCGGCTACATCAAGGCCAAGGCACCTGAAGGTGGCCTGCGCGGTGCGCACTTCTTCTTCGACACCGTCAGTGTGACCGGTACCGAAAACATCATGATGGCAGCCGCTCTGGCCAAGGGCCGCAGCGTTCTGGCAAACGCCGCTCGCGAGCCTGAAGTCATCGACCTGGCGAACTTCCTGATCGCCATGGGCGCCAAGATCACTGGCGCCGGCACCGACACCATCACCATCGATGGCGTCGAGCGTCTGCACCCGACCACTTACAAGGTGATGCCTGACCGTATCGAGACCGGCACCTACCTGGTCGCAGCTGCTGTGACCGGCGGCCGTGTGAAGGTCAAGGACACCGATCCGACCATCCTCGAAGCCGTTCTTGAGAAACTCAAGGAATCGGGTGCCGAAATCACCTGCGGCGAAGACTGGATCGAGCTGAACATGCACGGCAAGCGGCCAAAAGCCGTTAACGTGCGTACCGCTCCATACCCGGCGTTCCCGACCGACATGCAGGCGCAGTTCATCTCCCTCAACGCCATTGCCGAAGGCACTGGCGCTGTGATCGAGACGATCTTCGAAAACCGCTTCATGCACGTTTACGAACTGCACCGCATGGGCGCTCACATCCAGGTCGAAGGCAACACCGCCATCGTTACCGGCATCGAAAAGCTCAAGGGCGCGCCAGTGATGGCCACCGACCTGCGTGCTTCGGCCAGCCTGGTGATCTCGGCATTGATCGCTGAAGGTGACACCTTGATCGACCGCATCTACCACATCGACCGTGGTTACGAGTGCATCGAAGAGAAACTGCAGATGCTCGGCGCCAAGATCCGCCGCGTACCGGGCTAGTTTCTGCTGCATGGGCGCAGGGACGCGCCCGTTGAATTCGTTTCAAGTCGAGCCGTTTCCGGCTCGATGTGTGTCCGGCGCCATTTGCGACCGGGCATGAGTACCTTGATAAGGACTGACGTTTCCCATGTTGACCATCGCACTGTCCAAGGGCCGCATCCTTGACGACACCCTGCCGCTTCTGGCTGAAGCGGGCATCGTGCCGACCGAGAATCCGGACAAGAGCCGCAAGCTGATTATCCCCACGACCCAGGCCGATGTACGTCTGCTGATCGTGCGCGCCACCGATGTACCGACTTACGTCGAACATGGTGCCGCTGACCTGGGCGTCGCCGGTAAAGATGTGCTGATGGAATATGGCGGCCAGGGTTTGTACGAGCCGTTGGACCTGCGAATTGCCCTCTGCAAGCTGATGACCGCCGGCCGTGTCGGTGATGTCGAGCCCAAGGGCCGCCTGCGTGTGGCGACCAAATTCGTCAACGTTGCCAAGCGCTACTACGCCGAACAGGGCCGTCAGGTCGACATCATCAAGCTCTATGGCTCGATGGAACTGGCGCCGCTGATCGGTCTGGCAGACAAGATCATCGACGTGGTCGACACCGGCAACACCCTGCGCGCCAATGGCCTGGAACCCCAGGATTTCATTGCCGACATCAGCTCCCGGCTGATCGTGAACAAAGCTTCGATGAAAATGCAGCATGCCCGTATCCAGGCGTTGATCGACACCCTGCGCAAGGCAGTGGAGTCTCGACACCGCGGCTGATTTACCTGCGCGACGTTAAGTCGCGCCCGTCTATCCGCCTCATAGCCAGAATTCTCAGGTGCCCAAGCGGATCGATGGTAGCTTCGGGTACCTGAGTTTTTTGCCATTCCTATGAGGCTCTCGCTATGACCGCACCGACTGCAATTCGCCGACTCAACGCTGCTGACCCGGATTTCGCACATCATCTGGATCATCTGCTGAGCTGGGAAAGTGTGTCCGACGACTCGGTCAATCAGCGGGTGCTGGACATCATCAAGGCCGTGCGTGAGCGTGGCGATGCGGCGCTGGTGGAGTTCACCCAGAAGTTCGACGGCCTGCAGGTCGCGTCCATGGCGGACCTGATCCTGCCTCGTGAGCGCCTGGAACTGGCCCTGACCCGAATCACCGTGCCGCAGCGTGAAGCGCTGGAAAAAGCCGCGTCCCGAGTACGCAGCTACCACGAGAAACAGAAGCAGGATTCCTGGACCTACACCGAAGCCGACGGCACCGTGCTCGGCCAGAAGGTCACGCCGCTGGATCGCGCCGGTCTGTACGTACCCGGCGGCAAGGCGTCGTACCCGTCCTCGGTACTGATGAACGCGATTCCGGCCAAGGTGGCCGGCGTGACCGAAGTGGTCATGGTGGTGCCGACGCCGCGTGGCGAAATCAACGAGCTGGTGCTGGCCGCCGCTTGCATCGCCGGCGTCGACCGGGTGTTCACCATCGGCGGCGCCCAAGCGGTCGCGGCGCTGGCTTACGGCACCGAAAGCGTGCCGAAGGTCGACAAGGTGGTCGGTCCGGGCAACATCTATGTTGCCACCGCCAAGCGCCACGTGTTCGGTCAGGTCGGCATCGACATGATCGCCGGCCCCTCCGAAATCCTCGTGGTCTGCGACGGTCAGACGGATCCGGACTGGATCGCCATGGACCTGTTCTCCCAGGCCGAGCACGACGAAGACGCCCAGGCGATCCTGGTCAGCCCGGACGCCGAGTTCCTCGACAAGGTCGCCGCCAGCATCGCCAAACTGCTGCCGACCATGGAACGCGCCGAGATCATCGAAACGTCGATCAATGGCCGTGGTGCGCTGATCAAGGTCCGCGACATGGACCAGGCCATGGAAGTGGCCAACCGCATCGCACCGGAACACCTTGAGTTGTCCGTTGCTGATCCGCAGGCCTGGCTGCCGAAGATTCGCCACGCGGGTGCGATCTTCATGGGTCGTCACACCTCCGAGGCCTTGGGCGACTACTGCGCCGGCCCGAACCACGTGCTGCCGACCTCCGGCACCGCGCGTTTCTCCTCGCCGCTGGGTGTCTACGACTTCCAGAAGCGTTCGTCGATCATCTTCTGCTCCGAGCAGGGTGCGTCGGAACTGGGCAAAACCGCTTCCGTGCTGGCCCGTGGCGAGTCGTTGACCGCTCACGCGCGCAGTGCCGAATACCGCATCGTTGACGATAAGAAGGACAGCTAAGCATGAGTAAATTCTGGAGTCCCTTCGTCAAGAATCTGGTGCCTTACGTGCCGGGCGAGCAGCCGAAACTGGCGAAACTGGTGAAGCTCAACACCAACGAAAACCCGTACGGTCCATCGCCAAAAGCCTTGGCGGCGATGCAGACCGAACTGAATGACAACTTGCGTCTGTACCCGGACCCGAACAGCGATCTGCTGAAAAACGCAGTAGCCAGTTATTACGGCGTGCAGAGCAATCAGGTATTTCTCGGCAACGGTTCCGACGAAGTACTGGCGCACATCTTTCACGGCTTGCTGCAACACGATCATCCAGTGCTGTTCCCGGACATCAGCTACAGCTTCTATCCGGTTTACTGCGGGTTGTACGGCATTGCCTTCGACGCGGTGCCGCTGGACGAGCAATTCCAGATCAACCCGGCGGACTACGCCAAGCCGAACGGCGGGATCATCTTCCCGAATCCGAACGCACCGACGGGCTGCCTGTTGGCGCTGGACGCGGTTGAGCAAATCCTCAAGGCGAGCCCGGATTCAGTAGTCGTGGTGGATGAGGCTTACATCGATTTCGGTGGTGAGACGGCGATCAGTCTGGTGGATCGTTATCCAAACCTGCTGGTGACCCAGACCCTGTCCAAGTCCCGTTCGCTGGCCGGCCTGAGGGTGGGGCTGGCGGTGGGGCACCCGGACCTGATCGAGGCGCTGGAGCGGATCAAGAACAGCTTCAACTCCTATCCGCTGGATCGTCTGGCAAATGTCGGTGCAGCCGCAGCGTTCGAAGATCGCGAGTACTTCGACAAGACCTGCCGGTTGGTCATCGAGCATCGTGAAAAGGTCGTTGCGCAACTGCAAGCGAAAGGCTTTGAAGTGTTGCCGTCGGCGGCGAACTTCATCTTCGCCCGTCATCCGAAACACGATGCGGCAGGGCTGGCGGCGAAGTTGCGTGAGCAAGGCGTGATCGTTCGGCACTTCAAGCAGGAACGGATTGCCCAGTTCCTGCGGATTTCCATCGGTACGCCAGAACAGAATCAGGCGCTGATCGACGGCCTCGGCTACCTGTAAGGCTTCCCCGATCCTGTGGGAGCGTGGCTTGCCCGCGATAAACGATAACGCGGTCTACCTATTGCACCGCGGTGTCCCCATCGCGGGAAAGCCTCGCTCCTACAGGGGTTTGTGGGTTACTCGTGATGCGCTTCGCCGAGGAAGGTCAGCGACGTGAACAGCCCACGCGTGGCCACATCCGGGTTGTCCTTCAGCGAAATCTCCATCTGCGCCGAAATCACATTCAACCCTTCATTACGCACCAATACTTGCGCCCGGCCCTCTGCGTCGGTCTCGGTGCTCAAGGTATTCGGCGCGCTACGATAGTCGCCTACCAACTTCACGCCCGCCGCCGGCTTACCATCCAATAGCACTCGAACCGGTAACGATTTACCCGGCCCGACAGTCAACGGATCAACCTCCGGCAGAATCAGCAGTTTCATCTGATCAAGCTTCGGCAGTTTCGCCCCCGGCTGGTAGATCGCCAGGCTGTACTTGAAGGTCTGGGTCGACTCAATGGCCCCCGGTACTTTGCTGCGTCCTTCGTTGATCCATTTTTTATCCGGCGTCTGCGACCACATGCCATTGTCCAGCGCCACGGCCATCACCGCCGGCGGTTTCAACGGCTGCAGGCGGGCGTGGTCGGCCAGCCGTTGCACGCTCACCGGGATCATTTTGCCGGCGACGTCATAAGCCCACGCGCCACTGATTTTCTGCGCCTTGAAGGCGTTATCTTCGGCGCCGTGGCCGTAGATGACTTCGATATTGCCGCGACGTTCTTCGGTCCACAGGCCATGGGCCGAGACTTCAGTGGCGAACAGCAGTCCAAGCAGCGCCAGGGGTTTGAGGTTTTGCATGGTGATTTCCTTTTACAGATTGAGTGTCAGGCTGACGGTGAAATTGCGCGGCTCGCCGGGGTTGACCCAGTAGTTGCTGTAGGAGCGCTCGAAGTATTTTTCGTCGAAAAGGTTGTTCAGGTTCAGGCCCACGGTGACGTTTTCGCTGGCCTTGTAATGGGCCAGCAGGTCGACGGTGTGGTAGGCCGGCAGTTCGAAATCGCTGCCGGCTTCGCCCGACCGATCACCGACATAGGTGAACGCTGCGCCAAGGTCCGAGCCGCGCAAATGACCATTCTGAAATTCATAGACGCCCAGCACACTGCCGCTACGTTTGGCCACGCCGAGAATTCGGCTGCCGGTGGGGATCACCTTGTCGCCTTGGGTGACTTCGGCGTCGATGTAAGCGAAAGCACCGATCACTCGCACGGCATCGGTGACTTGCCCGGTGACTTGCAGGTCGACACCCTGGCTGCGAGCCTTGCCCATGGCGCGGCTGGAGTCCGTCGCCGGATCGAGCGCGAGGACGTTTTCCTTTTCGATATGGAAGGCGGCGAGGGTGCTGCTCAATCGGTCGTCGAACAGTTCGCTCTTGAGCCCGACTTCATAACCGACGCCTTCTTCCGGGTCGAAGGATTTGCCGTCGGCATCCAGGCCGTTGTTCGGTTTGAACGAGGTGGAGACGTTGGTGAATAACCCCACTTCGGGCGTCAATTGGTAGAGCAGCCCGGCCCGTTGGGTCAGTGCGTCGTGGCGCTGGCGGCTGGTCGCATTGCGGCTGTGATCGTCGATGCTTTGTTCGAAATGTTCGAAGCGCGCACCGAGCATGCCGCGCAGTTTGTCGGTGAAGACGATCTGGTCTTGAAGGTTCAACGCCCGACTTTCGACGTGCTCGAAGAAGTCGGTCCCGGAGCGTGCGCCATTGGGTTTCGGCTGGCCATAAATCGGCCGGTAGATATCGATGGCGTAAGGACCGCCGGCAATGGTCGTGACCCGTTCGTTCTTGCGGAAATTCTCGTATTCGCTGCCGATCAGCAGTTCGTGTTGCCAGCTGCCGATGTCGAACATACCGCGCAGTTCGAGCTGGGTGATGCTGTCGTGCCAGTTGGTGTCGCGCTCGCGATAGCGGCGGTTGACGGTATGGCCGTCGGCGTTCAAGGGGCGAGTTTCGGAGGCGAAGCCCCAGAGCTTGCCTTCCTTGTAATGGCTGGCGAGGCGTAGTTTCCAGCGGTCGTTGAGATGATGTTCGAGGGCGGCTTGCAGCAGATTGTTGTGGTTGTCGATGTTGCCGTCGTTGGGTTCGCCAAGAAAGGTCGAACGGGAGACACCGCTCCATTTATTGTTCGGCGCGACGATACCGCGATCGAAGGTCGAGCTGTGGCGCACGAACTCGCTCTCCACCAACAGGCTGGTGTCCGGGTTCAGTTGCCAGCTGAACGAAGGCGCAACGAACACGCGCTGACTGTCGATGTGATCGCGGAAGCTGTGGTTGTCCTCGACAGCCAGGTTCACCCGGGACAGAACATTGCCGTCAGCATCCAGCGGTGTGTTGACGTCCACGGCGGTGCGATAACGATCCCAACTGCCGGCGCTGGTTTGCAGTGTGGTGAAGGCTTCGGGCTGGGGTTTCTTGGTGACGATGTTCACCGTGCCGCCCGGATCGCCACGACCGTAGAGGCTGGCGGCCGGGCCTTTGAGCACTTCGATGCGTTCGACGTTGGCCACGTCCGGCGAGCTTGGATAGCCGCGGTTGGCGCTGAAACCATCCTTGTAGAACTCCGACGTGGTGAAGCCGCGCACGCTGTATTCGTAGAGTGTCAGGCCGCCGAAGTTGTTCTGTTTCGACACGCCACCGGCAAAATCCAGCGCGCGTTCGACGCTGGTGCTGCCCAGGTCCTTGAGCACGCTGACGGGAATCACACTGATCGATTGCGGGATATCGCGAAGGGCGGTGTCGGTTTTGGTTGCGCTGGAGGAGCGCGTGGCGCGGTAACCCTGGACCGGGCCAGTGGGGGATTCGTAGTCGGAGGTGACGCTGATGGCGTCCAGCTCAACGGTTTGCGCTTCTTCGGCGAAGACCGGATCCCCCAGAAAACCGAGGGCCAGGCCGGCGAGGGAAATCATTGTTCGAGACGACATGTTATGTTGTTCCAATAGTGATATTGAAACAATATAACATGCCTAATGAGAATGTCTGCTGTTAACGGCTTTGCAGTTATGGAGCTGCTGAGGCCGCAGCTCCTCTCGGCTTACTCTTGTTCTTTTTCCTTGATGGGAGCAGGTGGCGGACGCAGACCGATCTCGGCGGTGAGCTTGAGCTCTTTGCCGTTGCGCATCACCTGGATCGTCACCTTGTCGGTCGGTTTGATCCGCGCGACCTGATTCATCGAACGACGACCATCGCCGGCCGGTTCGCCGTCGATGCTAAGGATCACGTCGCCCAGTTGCAGGCCGGCCTTCTGTGCCGGGCCGTCACGGAAAATCCCCGCGACCACAATGCCCGGGCGCCCCGACAGGCCAAACGATTCCGCCAGTTCCTGGCTCAGCGGCTGCACTTCGATACCGAGCCAGCCGCGAATCACCTGGCCGTGCTCGATGATCGACTTCATCACTTCCATGGCCAGTTTCACCGGGATGGCGAAACCGATGCCCTGCGAACCGCCGGACTTGGAGAAGATCGCCGTGTTGATGCCGGTCAGGTTGCCGTTGGCATCCACCAGTGCACCACCGGAGTTGCCGGGGTTGATCGCCGCGTCGGTCTGGATGAAGTCTTCGTAGTTGTTCAGGCCCAGCTGATTGCGCCCGGTGGCACTGATGATGCCCATGGTCACGGTCTGGCCGACGCCGAACGGATTGCCGATGGCCAACGCCACGTCGCCGATGCGGATATTGTCGGAACGACCGACAGTGATCGATGGAAGATTCTTCAAGTCGATCTTCAGCACCGCGAGGTCGGTTTCCGGGTCGCTGCCGATCACTCGGGCCAGGGTTTCACGCCCGTCCTTGAGCGCCACCACAATCTGGTCGGCGCCGCTGGTCACGTGGTTGTTGGTCAGCAGGTAACCTTCCGGGCTCATGATCACGCCGGAGCCAAGGCTCGACTCCATGCGCTTCTGTTTGGGCGAGTTGTCGCCGAAGAAGCGGCGAAACTGTGGGTCCTCGAACAGCGGATGGTTCGGTTTGTTGACGACTTTGGTGGTGTACAGGTTGACCACCGAGGGCGCAGCCGTGGTCACCGCGTCGGCATAGGACACCGGACCCTGTTGCATGGTGGTGGTTTGCGGGGCTTGTTGCATGTTGACGTCAAGGCTTGGGAGCCCGACCCACTCCGGGTAACGCTGGATGATTAACAGAGCGATAAGCACGCCGGCCAACAGCGGCCAGCCGGAAAAACGCAGCGCCTTGAGCATTAAGCACGTCCTGAGAGGTTGCAGGCGGTATGAGACCGCCCATAATGTCGCGCATTATACGAGGCGAAACGTGCCTCTGAACGGGATATTTAGGAGTCTTTTATGGCCGTCGCCCTGAGCACCCTGGTCGAAGAAGCCGACCGTTACCTTAACAGTGCAAAAATTGCCGATTACTGCCCCAACGGGTTGCAGGTCGAAGGCCGGCCGCAGGTCATGCGCATCGTCAGTGGCGTCACCGCCAGCCAGGCATTGCTCGACGCCGCTGTGGAAGTCCGCGCCGACCTGATACTGGTGCATCACGGCTATTTCTGGAAGGGCGAGAATCCGTGCATCACCGGGATGAAGCAGCGCCGGTTGAAAACCCTGCTCAAGCACGATATCAGCCTGTTGTCTTATCACTTGCCGCTGGATCTGCACCCGGAAGTCGGCAATAACGTTCAGCTGGCACGTCAGCTCGATATCACTGTGGAAGGTCCATTGGATCCGGACAACCTTAAAGTTGTCGGTCTGGTCGGTTCATTGAACGAGCCGGTGACGGCCCGGGATTTTGCCCGTCGCGTACAGGAAGTCATGGGCCGCGAACCGTTGCTGATCGAAGGCAGCGAGATGATTCGCCGCGTTGGCTGGTGCACTGGTGGCGGCCAGGGTTACATCGATCAGGCCGTGCTGGCTGGCGTTGACTTGTACCTCAGCGGCGAGGCGTCCGAGCAGACCTTCCACAGCGCCCGGGAAAACGACATCAGTTTCATCGCCGCCGGTCATCACGCCACCGAGCGTTATGGCGTGCAGGCGTTGGGCGATTATCTGGCCCGGCGCTTTGCCCTCGAGCACATCTTCATCGATTGCCCGAATCCTATCTGAATCACCCATACCCACTGTAGGAGCGAGCCTGCTCGCGATGGCTGCGTCACATTCGACATTGATGCGACTGACACACCGCTATCGCGAGCAGGCTTACTCCCACAGGACCCGGTGCACCCGAACGGGCAGGTATATTCATATACCCTTTCGATCTAGTCGGCGTCCTGATTAGAAGAGGACGCTGTGCTAGGATTCCTCGCTCGAACACGGCCCGCTGGCCGTCCATAAGATCGTTTTCGTGAGTAGCCATGGTCGACAAACTGACGCATCTGAAACAGCTGGAGGCCGAAAGCATCCACATCATCCGCGAGGTCGCCGCCGAGTTCGATAACCCGGTGATGCTGTACTCCGTCGGTAAAGACTCCGCCGTGATGCTGCACCTTGCGCGCAAGGCATTCTTCCCGGGCAAGCTGCCGTTCCCGGTGATGCACGTCGACACCCGGTGGAAGTTCAAGGAAATGTACGCGTTCCGCGACCGCATGGTCGAAGAGCTCGGCCTTGACCTGCTGGTACACGTGAATCCCGAGGGTGTTGCGCAGGGCATCAACCCGCTCACCCACGGCAGCGCCAAGCACACCGATATCATGAAAACCGAAGGCCTCAAGCAGGCCCTCGACAAGTACGGTTTCGACGCCGCTTTCGGTGGTGCCCGTCGTGACGAAGAGAAATCCCGTGCCAAAGAGCGCGTGTATTCCTTCCGTGACACCAAGCACCGCTGGGACCCGAAAAACCAGCGTCCAGAGTTGTGGAACGTCTACAACGGCAAGGTCAACAAGGGCGAATCGATCCGTGTTTTCCCGTTGTCGAACTGGACCGAACTGGACATCTGGCAGTACATCTACCTCGAAGGCATCCCGATTGTGCCGCTGTATTTCGCCGCCGAGCGCGACGTCATCGAGATGAACGGCACCTGGATCATGATCGACGACGAACGCCTGCTCAATCACCTGAGCGATGAAGACAAGGCGCGCATCGTCAAGAAAAAGGTCCGCTTCCGTACGCTGGGCGACTACCCGTTGACCGGTGCGGTCGAGTCCGAGGCCACCAGCCTGACCGACATCATTCAGGAAATGCTCCTGACGCGAACTTCCGAACGCCAGGGCCGGGTCATCGATCACGATGGCGCAGGCTCGATGGAAGAAAAGAAACGTCAGGGTTATTTCTAAGGGGTTGTCATGTCGCACGCATCTGATTTGATCAGCGAGGACATCCTCGCCTACCTGGGCCAGCACGAACGCAAGGAAATGCTGCGCTTTCTGACCTGTGGCAACGTCGACGACGGCAAGAGCACCCTGATCGGGCGCCTGCTGCACGACTCCAAGATGATCTACGAAGATCACCTGGAAGCCATCACCCGCGACTCGAAAAAAGTCGGCACCACTGGCGATGACATCGACCTGGCACTGCTGGTCGACGGCCTGCAGGCCGAGCGTGAGCAGGGCATCACCATCGATGTCGCTTACCGCTACTTCTCCACCGCCAAGCGCAAATTCATCATCGCCGACACCCCCGGCCATGAGCAGTACACTCGCAACATGGCCACCGGTGCATCCACCTGTGACCTGGCGATCATCCTGGTCGACGCCCGTTACGGCGTGCAGACCCAGACCCGTCGCCACAGCTTTATTGCCTCGTTGCTCGGCATCAAACACATCGTTGTTGCCATCAACAAGATGGACCTCAACGGTTTCGACGAAACAGTCTTCGAGTCGATCAAGGCCGATTACCTGAAGTTCGCCGACGGCATCGCGTTCAAGCCGACCACCATGGCTTTCGTTCCGATGTCGGCGCTGAAAGGCGACAACGTGGTGAACAAATCCGAGCGCTCGCCGTGGTACACCGGCCAGTCGCTGATGGAAATCCTTGAAACCGTCGAAATCGCCAGCGACCGCAACTACACCGACCTGCGTTTCCCGGTGCAGTACGTTAACCGTCCGAACCTGAACTTCCGTGGTTTCGCCGGTACCCTGGCCAGCGGCGTCGTGCACAAGGGCGACGAAGTCGTGGTGTTGCCATCGGGCAAGAGCAGCCGTGTGAAGTCCATCGTCACCTTCGAAGGTGAACTGGAGCACGCCGGTCCTGGTCAAGCGGTGACGCTGACCATGGAAGACGAAATCGACATCTCCCGCGGTGACTTGCTGGTGCACGCCGACAACCAGCCGCAAGTGACCGATGCCTTCGACGCCATGCTGGTGTGGATGGCCGAAGAACCGATGCTGCCGGGCAAGAAATACGACATCAAGCGCGCCACCACTTACGTGCCGGGTTCGATCACCAGCATCGTCAACCGCGTTGACGTGAACACCTTGGAAGAAGGTCCGGCCAGTTCGTTGCACCTGAACGAAATCGGTCGGGTGAAGATCAGCCTCGACGCGGCCATTGCGCTGGACGGTTACGCGAGCAACCGCACCACCGGTTCGTTCATCGTCATCGATCGACTGACCAATGGCACCGTCGCGGCCGGCATGATCATCGCTCAGCCGTTGAGCCATGGCACCAGCACGCATCACGGCAAACTGGCGCACGTCGCCACCGAAGAACGCGCCCAGCGCTTCGGTCAGCAACCGGCCACCGTGTTGTTCAGCGGCTTGTCGGGCGCCGGCAAAAGCACTTTGGCTTACGCCGTTGAACGCAAGCTGTTCGATATGGGCCGCGCGGTGTTTGTACTCGATGGCCAGAACCTGCGTCACGACCTGAACAAAGGTCTGCCGCAGGATCGTGCCGGGCGTACCGAGAACTGGCGTCGTGCGGCGCACGTTGCGCGTCAGTTCAACGAAGCCGGTCTACTGACCTTGGCAGCCTTCGTTGCGCCGAGTGCCGAAGGTCGTGAGCAGGCTCGCGAGCTGATCGGCAAGGAGCGTCTGCTGACGGTCTACGTCCAGGCCTCGCCGACAGTCTGTGCCGAGCGTGACCCACAAGGCCTGTACGCGGCGGCCGGGGATAACATCCCGGGCGATTCCTTCCCGTACGACGTGCCGCTGGACGCCGACCTCGTGGTCGATACCCAGTCGCTGTCGCTGGAAGAAAGCGTCAAGCAAGTGCTGGATCTGCTGCGCAAGCGTGGCGCGATCTAAGCGATAGCCGTTAATGAAAAACCCGCCGATGAGTGATCATCGGCGGGTTTTTTTGTGTCTGGTCGGACGCCATCGCGGGCAAGCCCGCTCCCACAGAAATCGCGTCGTACGCGAGAGATGTGAACACCTCAAAACCTGTGGGAGCGGGCTTGCCCGCGATGAGGCCAGTGCAAACACCTCAAGCGTTGGCGGGATACTCACGATGCATCTGCCCCAGCAGCGCATCCTTGTCCTGCCACAACTGGTTGATCCAGCCCTGAAACTGCAATCGATACTCCCCGTCCTGGTCGTAGTTCTTGCCGATGAACTGCGGCGGAATCTTCAGCTCCTGAAAATGCACCACCACATCCTTCACGTTCCCACAGAGCAAATCCCAGTAACCAGGACGGCCGGCCGGATAGTGAATGGTCACGTTGACGATGGCTTCCAGCTGCTCACCCATGGCATCCAGCACAAACGCAATGCCGCCAGCCTTGGGCTTGAGCAGATGCTTGAACGGCGATTTCTGCTGGGCATGCTTGCCTTCGGTGAAGCGCGTGCCTTCGACGAAGTTGAAAATCCCCACCGGGTTATGGCGGAACTTGTCGCAGGTCTTGCGGGTGGTCTCCAGGTCTTTGCCTTTCTTCTCCGGGTGCTTCTCCAGGTAGGCCTTGGAGTAGCGCTTCATGAACGGAAAGCCGAGCGCCCACCACGCCAGACCAATCACCGGCACCCAGATCAGTTGCTGTTTGAGGAAGAACTTCAGCGGGCGAATCTTCCGGTTCAGCACGTATTGCAACACCATGATGTCGACCCAACTCTGGTGGTTGCTGGTGATCAGATACGAGTGCTGATAGTCCAGGCCTTCCAGGCCGCTGAGTGTCCAGCGCGTGTGTCCGAGCAAGTCCATCCAGGCCTTGTTGTTGCTGATCCAGGCTTCATGGATATGGCTCATCAGCCAATCGGTAAAACGCTGGGCGGCGGGGAAGGGCAATAGCAGTTTGAAAATCGCCACGATGAACAGCGGTGTGCAGCAGACAATCGTGTTCAGCGCCAACAGCAGCGAGGCAATGACGCCTCGCAACGGTGCGGGTAGGGAATCCAGCATTTAAAGATCCAAAGGTCGGTTGGCAGCTTGAATCGCGGTCAACGCGATGGTGTAGACGATGTCATCGATTTGCGCGCCGCGCGGCAGGTCGTTCACCGGTTTGCGCAGGCCTTGCAGCATCGGCCCGAGGCTGACGCAGTCGGCGCTGCGTTGCACGGCTTTGTGGGTGGTGTTGCCGGTGTTCAGGTCGGGGAACACGAACACGGTGGCGCGACCGGCGACCTGGCTGTTCGGCGCCAATTGCCGGGCAACGGTTTCGTTGGCGGCGGCGTCGTATTGCAATGGGCCGTCGATCAGCAGCGAGTTCTGTTGTTCATGGGCGAGCAACGTCGCTTCGCGCACCTTCTCGACTTCTTCGCCGCTGGCCGATTCACCGCTGGAATAGCTGATCATCGCCACACGCGGGGTGATACCGAAAGCGGCTGCCGAGTCGGCGCTTTGCAGCGCGATCTCGGCCAGTTCGCTGGCGCTCGGGTGCGGGTTCATCACGCAGTCGCCGTAGACCAGGACTTCCTCGGGGAAGAGCATGAAGAACACTGACGACACCAGCGTGCAGCCCGGCGCGGTCTTGATCAGTTGCAGGGCCGGGCGGATGGTGTTGGCGGTGGAGTGAATGACCCCGGACACCAATCCGTCGACCTCATCCAGCGCCAGCATCATGGTGCCGATCACCACGGTGTCTTCCAGTTGCTGCTCGGCCATCGGCGCGTTGAGGCTTTTGGTTTTGCGCAGGGCGACCATCGGCTCGACGTAGCGCTCGCGAATCAGGTCCGGGTCGAGGATTTCCAGCCCCGGCGGCAACTCGATGCCTTGGGCGCGGGCCACGGCTTCGACGTCTGCCGGTTTCGCCAGCAACACGCAACGAGCAATGCCGCGGGCCTGGCAGATCGCCGCGGCCTGCACGGTCAACGGCTCGCTGCCTTCGGGCAGGACGATGCGCTTGTTGGCGGCCTGGGCGCGCTGGATCAATTGATAACGGAACACGGCGGGCGACAGGCGCATTTCCCGTGGCGTGCCGCAACGTTGATGCAGCCACTTGGCGTCGAGGTGGCTGGCAACGAAATCGGTGATGATCTCCGCGCGCTCGCGGTCGTCGATCGGGATTTCCTTGTTCAAACCGTTCAACTGGTTGGCGGTGTCGTAGGAACCGGTGCTCACCGACAACACCGGCAGGCCAGCCTGCAACGCGCCACGACAGAGGTCCATGATGCGCGGGTCGGGCAGGGTGTCACTGGTCAGCAACAGGCCGGCCAGCGGCACGCCATTCATGGCGGCGAGGCTGACGGCGAGGATGATGTCGTCGCGATCACCGGGCGTCACCACCAACACGCCGGGCTTGAGCAGCTCCACGGTATTACGCACGGTGCGGGCGCAGATGATGATGTTGGTCATGCGCCGGGTTTCGTAATCACCGGCATTGAGAATCTGCGCGCCCATCAGGTCGGCGACGTCGCGGGTGCGCGGGGCATTCAATTCCGGCTGGAACGGGATGCAGCCCAGCAGACGGAAATCGCCACTGCGCAGCAAGGGCGAATGCTCTTTCAAGCGCGAGGCGAAGGCTTCCATGCTCTCGTCGGTTTTGACCTTGTTGAGGATCACGCCGAGGACTTTCGGGTCTTTGGGGCCGCCGAACAATTGCGCCTGCAATTCCACTCGACCGGACAGTTCGGTCAACACTTCGTTTTCCGGAGCCGAGACCAGGATCACTTCGGCGTCGAGGCTTTTCGCCAAATGCAGATTGACCCGTGCGGCATAACTGGCGCTGCGGGTCGGCACCATGCCTTCGACGATCAGCACATCCTTGCCGATTGCCGCCTGCTGATAGAGGGTGATGATTTCTTCGAGCAACTCGTCCAGCTGACCGTCGCCAAGCATGCGCTCGACGTGCGCCAGACCAAGCGGCTGAGGCGGTTTCAAACCGTGGGTGCGCGCCACCAGTTCAGTGGACCGTTCAGGCCCGGTGTCACCCGGATGCGGCTGGGCAATCGGTTTGAAAAAGCCGACTTTGAGGCCGGCCCGCTCAAGGGTACGTACCAGCCCGAGGCTGATGGAGGTCAGACCCACACCAAAATCGGTGGGCGCGATAAAAAAAGTTTGCATGCGAATTCTCTGGAGGTGCATGGCAATGGTGACGGCCTATGTCTGGCCGTTTACCGAATTTCAGTCGCCAAGGTTATCGCTAACCGAGCCTTGTGCGCACCAACCGCAATCAAAGGGTTGGCCTATTTTTTCAATACGCAGCAAAGGGTCCAGTACCCAGGCTCGGGATTGCCACGGTGGCTGGTGCCGCAAGTGCTGGGTGTGACCGCAGGAAAGCTCGGCCACCCAGTGCCCGTCCTCATCTTGATGGAAGCCTGTGACCGTCGAGCCTTTCGCCGTCATCCGTCTGTCCGGGTTGTGTTCGCTTTCGGGCGATTGCTTCGCTAAACTTGGCCATTCTTCATTCTTATGCAAAAGGTCTCGCCCCATGCTGATCGCCGCCAATAAGGCTGTCTCCATCGACTATACCCTGACCAACGACGCTGGTGAGGTCATCGACAGCTCCGCCGGCGGCGCGCCGCTGGTCTACCTGCAAGGCGCAGGTAACATCATCCCGGGCCTGGAAAAGGCACTGGAAGGCAAAACAGTCGGCGACGAGCTGACCGTAGCCGTTGAACCTGAAGATGCCTACGGCGAATACGCTGCCGAACTGGTCAGCACCTTGAGCCGCAGCATGTTCGAAGGCGTCGACGAGCTGGAAGTGGGCATGCAGTTCCACGCATCCGCTCCGGACGGCCAGATGCAGATCGTCACCATTCGCGATCTGGACGGCGACGATGTCACCGTCGACGGCAACCACCCGTTGGCCGGTCAGCGTCTGAATTTCCAGGTCAAGATCATCGACATCCGTGATGCCAGCCAGGAAGAAATCGCTCATGGTCACGTCCATGGCGAAGGTGGCCATCACCACTGATTTTCTGCGCTAAGCTTTCGAGAACTGGAGAGGCGCCCGAGGGGCGCCTTTTTTAGTCCGCGGCTGTCTCTGGTGACACCGCCAAGTGGCTGTTTCGAGAAGAACACGGGAATCTGGAGTTCGTCATGAGTGCTTTTCACGACCTTAAATTGACAGGCCTGGATGGTCAGGAACTACCTCTGGCACCCTTCAAGGGGCTCGTCGTGCTGGTGGTCAACGTCGCCTCCAAATGTGGCTTGACCCCACAATACGCGGCGCTGGAAAACCTCTACCAGCAATACAAGGACAAAGGCTTCAGCGTACTGGGCCTGCCGTGCAACCAGTTTGCCGGGCAGGAACCGGGTACCGAGCAAGAGATCCAGGCGTTTTGCAGCCTCAACTACGGCGTGAGTTTTCCGTTGTCCAGCAAGCTGGAAGTCAACGGTCACGACCGCCATCAGCTGTACCGTCTGCTGGCGGGCGAGGGTGCTGAATTTCCCGGTGACATTACCTGGAACTTCGAGAAATTCCTGTTGGGCAAGGATGGTCGCGTGCTGGCGCGGTTCTCGCCGCGCACGGCGCCGGATGATCCGACTGTCGTTCATGCGATCGAAAAAGCGCTGAGCTGAACCAAAAAAATCGCAGCCATTGAGCTGCGATTTTTTATGCCTGCCTTTTGAACCTTAATCACCACAATCAATAGTGCTGTGCATCGCTTGTCGCTCCGCATATTATCACCGTCATAAAATCTCTGTCCCGTCGATACCGTTTCGTGGAGCGTCCCATGCCTGTCAAAGCCCTGTTCAAACCGTTCCACCTCGGCACTCTCGAACTGCCGACCCGCGTCGTCATGGCGCCGATGACCCGTTCGTTTTCGCCGGGTGGCGTGCCCAATTCCAAAGTGATCGAGTACTACCGTCGTCGCGCCGCGGCGGGTGTGGGCCTGATCATCACCGAAGGCACCACCGTCGGCCACAAGGCTTCCAATGGTTACCCGAACGTGCCGCATTTCTACGGTGAAGCGGCATTGGCCGGCTGGAAGAAAGTGGTCGACGCGGTTCACGCTGAAGGCGGCAAGATCGTTCCTCAACTGTGGCATGTCGGCAGCGTGCGCCGCATCGGCACCGAGCCAGACGCCAGCGTGCCGGGTTACGGTCCGTCGGAGAAACTGAAGGACGGTCAGGTCGTGGTTCACGGCATGACCCAGCAAGATATCCAGGACGTGATCGCCGCATTCGCCCAGGCCGCCAAAGATGCCCAGAGCATTGGCATGGACGGCGTGGAGATCCACGGTGCCCACGGCTACCTCGTGGACCAGTTCTTCTGGGAAGGCAGCAACCAGCGCACCGACGAATACGGCGGCAGCCTGGCCGACCGTTCGCGTTTTGCCATCGAATTGATTCAAGCCGTGCGTGCCGCGGTCGGCGAAGGCTTCCCGATCATCTTCCGCTTTTCGCAGTGGAAGCAGCAGGATTACACCGCGCGTCTGGTGCAAACACCCGAAGCGTTGGGCGAATTCCTCAAGCCGTTGTCCGACGCCGGCGTGGATATTTTCCACTGCTCGACGCGGCGTTTCTGGGAGCCGGAGTTCGACGGCTCCGAGCTGAACCTGGCCGGCTGGACCCGTAAGCTCACCGGTAAACCGACCATCACCGTGGGCAGCGTCGGCCTGGATGGCGAGTTCCTGCAGTTCATGGTCAACACCGACAAGATCGCGCAGCCGGCCAGCCTGGAGAAACTGCTGGAGCGTTTGAACAATGATGAGTTCGATCTGGTGGCCGTCGGTCGTGCGCTGCTGGTGGACCCGGACTGGGCGCAGAAAGTGCGTGACGGCCGTGAAGAAGACATCCTGCCGTTCAGCCGTGAGGCGTTGATGACGCTGGTATAAGCGGCGACTGCACTGACGCTATCGCGGGCAAGCCTTGCTCCTACGGTTCTTTGTCGAAAACAAATGTGTGTATCGACACAAAACCGTAGGAGCAAGGCTTGCCCGCGATGCTTTCAAGGCAAAAACGCTGCATCGGGTAGGGTTTGCCCCTGCAAGCAAGCCCCGCGCAACTGCCCCTCGAACTGCTCGATAATCGCCGCCCAACCCTGGCGACTCGCATGCTGGCGCGCATTGAGCCGCACGCAGCGCAAGGTTTCGCGCTTCTCCAGCAGCCAGCACGCCGCATCGCAAAACGCTTCTTCGTCCCCCGGCATCGCCAATACGCCGTTGTAACCATGGCGAATGTGCTGGGCCGCCGCCGCTTGATCGTAAGCGACCACACCCAAACCCGACGCCAGTGCCTCAAGCACCACGTTGCCGAACGTCTCGGTCAGGCTCGGAAACAGAAACACATCCCCCGACGCATAGTGACTGGCCAAGGCTTCGCCGCGTTGAGAGCCACAGAAAATTGCCTCGGGCAGTTCTTTCTCCAGGACCGCTCGTTGCGGGCCGTCGCCGATCACGATCAACTTCAGGTTTTTCTGTGGATAAGTCGTACGCAGCTTTTCGAAACTGCGCTTGAGCAAGCCAAGATTTTTCTCCGGTGCCAGACGACCTACATGGATGACGGCAATGTCATTGTCGGCCAGACCCCACTGTTCGCGTAGTGACGCCAGCCGCTTGGTCGGGTGAAACAACTGGCTGTCGACCCCGCGCGACAGCAACGCCAAGCGCTCGAAATGCCGGCGCTCCAGTTCCATTCTTTGACTCGCGCTCGGCACCAGGGTCAGCGTCGAACGATTGTGAAACCAGCGCAGGTAATGGGTCAGCAATCGCGTCAGCAGACCAAGCCCATATTGGCTGGAGTACTGCTGGAAGTTAGTGTGAAAACCGCTGACCACGGCAATCCCCAAGCGCCGGGCCGCGCGCAATGCGGACAATCCCAACGGTCCTTCCGTAGCGATGTAAAGCACGTCCGGCCGCTGCCGCTTCCAGCGTCGCAGCAGCTTGTGCATCGACGACTGACCCCATTGCAAGCCGGGATAACCCGGCAGCGGCCAGCCCCGGCACAGCAACAACGCATCGTCGCTGCCCAGTTGCTGATCGCAACCCTGTCGTGGCCGCACCAGTTCGACCTGATGCCCGCGCGCGCGCAAGCCGTCACACAAGCGGCCGAGGGTATTGGCCACTCCGTTGATTTCGGGAGGGAAGGTTTCGGTGATCAGAGTGATATGCAGAGCTGTCGTCATGACCTCAGTGTCGGCTGAGGCCATGTCGTCAATGTGACGGTGGGATGATGAATTTGTGACCGGATCAGCGCTGGATCACCAGGTTTTCCGCGCCGCGTTCACGCACCCAGAACAGCGTCGCACCCGCCACCGCGGCCGGCATCATCAGGATGTTGACCACCGGAACCAGCAGCACCAGATAAACGCTGCCGCCAAAACTCATGCTCTGCCAGCGCTTTTCGCGCAGCCAGGCGAGCATCTCGTTCCAGCCCAGTTTGTGGTTATCCGCCGGGTAGTCGATGTACTGGATCGCCATCATCCACACCCCGAACAGCAGCCACAATGGCGCGGCAATGATGTTCACCACCGGGATGAACGAAAGGATGAACAGCCCGAGGGCGCGTGGCAGGAAGTAGCCGAGTTTGCGCATTTCGCGGGACAGGGTGCGCGGGACCATGGCGATCAGTTCGCCCCAGCTGAAGGCCGGGAAGTCGTCGGTGCCGCGTACCACCACTTCGACTTTCTCGGCGAGGAAGCCATTGAACGGTGCGGCGATGACGTTGGCGAGCATGGTGAAGGTGAAGAACACCATTAAAACGACAAGCACGACAAAAATCGGCCACAGGATGTAACTGAGAAAACTCAGCCATTCGGGCAGGGACGGCATCAACGTATCGACCCACAGGCTGAATTGATGGCTGGCCAGGTAGATCAATCCGACGAACAGCACCAGGTTGATCACCAGCGGCAACAGCACGAACAAACGCAGGCTTGGGCTCAGGACCAGCTTGAGGCCTTCGCGCAGGTATTGCGGGCCGGACAGAACAGGGGCGGGCATAACGTGCTCCGAGCAAAGGGGAAACGCGCCGACCTTACCGGCTTTGCCTGACAGACGAAAGCGCGGTAGCAGCATCGACATTAACTGTAACAAAGGCGCCTATGTATCCATCGTGACCGGATAGAGACCGCCTATGAGCTGGATTGTTAAACCGTATTTCCTTAATCTTCGCCCCCTCGATACGCTGCACCCCATTACTTTTTACAGGACTGTCGAGCCCAAGCCTTCCCCAAGTGCTTTCAACGGTCCTTTTTTATTCCCGCCGGCAACCCGGCGTTCCGCGCCAGATGTCTAGGGCCGGTCAACAGGAGCAGGTCATGTCTGAAGTCCGTCATTCGCGAGTGATTATTCTCGGTTCCGGCCCTGCCGGTTACAGCGCCGCAGTCTATGCCGCCCGTGCCAACCTCAAGCCACTGCTGATCACCGGCATGCAAGCCGGCGGTCAACTGACCACCACCACCGAAGTCGACAACTGGCCGGGCGACGTCCACGGCCTGACCGGCCCGGCGCTGATGGACCGCATGAAAGAACACGCCGAGCGCTTTGAAACCGAAATCGTCTTCGATCACATCAATGCCGTGGACTTCGCTGCCAAGCCGTACACCCTGACCGGTGACAGCGCGACTTACACCTGCGACGCGCTGATCATCGCTACCGGCGCCAGCGCTCGTTACCTGGGCCTGCCGTCGGAAGAAACGTTCATGGGCAAGGGCGTTTCGGCCTGCGCGACCTGCGACGGTTTCTTCTACCGCAACAAGCCAGTGGCTGTGGTCGGTGGCGGCAACACCGCGGTTGAAGAGGCGCTGTACCTGGCCAACATCGCCAGCAAGGTGACCCTGATCCACCGTCGCGAAACTTTCCGCGCCGAGAAGATCCTGATCGACAAGCTCAATGCCCGGGTTGCCGAAGGCAAAATCGTCTTGAAGCTGAACGCGACGCTGGACGAAGTCCTGGGCGACAACATGGGCGTGACCGGTGCCCGCCTGAAGAACAACGATGGCAGCTTCGACGAGCTGACCGTCGACGGCGTGTTCATCGCCATCGGCCACACCCCGAACACGTCGCTGTTCGAAGGCCAGCTGACGTTGAAAGACGGCTACCTGGTTGTACAGGGCGGCCGTGACGGCAACGCTACTGCCACCAGCCTCGAAGGTATCTTTGCCGCCGGTGACGTGGCTGACCACGTTTACCGTCAGGCCATCACCTCGGCCGGCGCTGGCTGCATGGCGGCACTGGACGCCGAGCGCTACCTCGACGACCTGCAGAACGCTTGATTCTGATTCTGTAGAAAACAAAAAAAACCGGCTTCGGCCGGTTTTTTTGTGCCCACAAAAGATCCCTGTAGCAGCTGGCGAAGCCTGCGTTCGGCTGCGAAGCAGTCGCGAAATCAGACAATACGGTGTGTCAGGCAGAACTCGCACTCAAGTTTTACGACTGCTTCGCAGCCGAACGCAGGCTTCGCCAGCTGCTACAGGAGTGCGTTTACCTTGGTGGATACAGTTCAGCCCTTCAACCCTTCAGCCGTTCCTGAACGAAATCCATGACCTTCAACGATTGATAAATGGCATTGGCGGCAATCCGTCCGAACGGTCCGCCGTTCCAGTCCAGCAAGTACGGTTTGAACAGCTGATGACGCGCACTTTCCCCGCACACCGCTTCGGCGATGACCCTGCCGCCAATCGAACCGGTATTCAGGCCATGGCCACCAAACGAGGTGCAGGCCCAGACGCCCGGTTCGAGCAATCCCAGGTTGGGCATCTTGTTGGTGGAATAACCCATCAGGCCCGACCAGGCCAATTCGATTTTGACCGGGGCCAGTTGTGGATAGACCGACACCATGTCGGCCTTGAGCATGGTCGCGAGGGCCTTTTCGTTCTGTTCGTTGCGGGTGGTGATGCGTCCGCCCCAGAGCAGGCGGTCGCCTTCGACCACGCGGTAGTAATCCGAGGCGCGACGGTCGTCGGAGAACGCGGCGCCGGAGTCGAGGACGTTTTTGATCGAGTCGCCCAGGTGTTCAGTCAGCACCACATAGGTCGCGATGGGCAGGTAGGCGCGGCTGAGTTTTTGCAACTCTGGGCCACCGTAGCCGCCAGCGCAGAACACCAGGTCCTGGCAGCACACGGTGCCGTGAGCGGTCTGGACAATTATGTCGGCGCCTTCGCGATGCCAGGCGAGCATTTTTGACTGTTCGTAAATCCGGCCTCCAGCCGCTTCGATGGCGAGGGCCAGGCCCAGGCAATAATTCAGCGGATGGAAGTGCAGGGCGTTCGGATCTTCGACACCCTGGAAATAACGCAAGGTGTGTGCGCGTTCGCGAACCTGGGCTGTATCGAGGAAATTGAGTTCATAACCGAAGTCGCGGCGCATGGTCTCGATATGGTTTTGCACCTCGGCGCCGTCGTCGTAACGCTTGACCCGGATCGTGCCTGCCGATGGCGCGCAACCGGTCAGAGCCAGTTCGGCAATGTTGTGGCGGACGATCTCGACGCCCTCAACTGACATTTGGAATAACGCCTTGGCCTGCTCCAGACCCAGTTTCTTGCGGATCGCCCCCGACCCTTCAGCCCAGCCTGGCGAGACCACGCCGCCGTTTCGACCGGACGCGCCCCAGGCGACTTGCTGGGCTTCGAGGATGATCACGCGTTTGCCGCGCCGGGTCAGCTCCAGGGCAGCGGTGAGGCCCGCGATCCCGGCGCCGATGATGCAGACGTCGCAGGTTTCATCGGCGTTCAATTCGGACCTGGCCGCGCGGGGCAGCGAGGTTTGGGAGTACCAGGTGGTGGGGAAGGACATGGTCAATCCTTGAAAAATGCTTTTTTGTGGGAGTGAGCCGGCTCCGGGCGGCGATCCGACGATGAGGCCATAACATTCAGTATCAATGTTGAATGTTAGGCCGCCATCGTCGGATCGCCGCCCGGAGCCGGCTCACTCCCACAGGGGTAGGTGGGGTTATTTGACGGTTGAGTAGTCGACGCCGTACCACTTGTTCGACAGCTTGGTCAGCGTGCCGTCCTTGTGCATCTCGCCGATGATTTGGCCGAGCTTGGCCTTCAATTCCGCGTCACCCTTGTCGGTGGCAATGGCCAGGGGTTCGTAGAACGCCACTGCATTGTCGACGGCCCGCAGCGGGTAACCGCTCTTCACAGCGGCGTCCAGTGTGCTGCGTTGAGTGAGGATGGCGTCGAGCCGGGTACCGTCACCCAGACGCAGATCGTCCAGCGGTCCGACGGAACCGGAGTAAGTCTTCATTTTTGTGGTCTTTACGTCATAAATGACGGGCGGCACGTCAGTGGTTTCGATGGCCAGCGCCTGGCTGAAATAGTCCTCGGACGTGGTGCCGCCTTCGACACCGATCGTTTTGCCATTGAGCGCTTTGTGGTCGGTGAGGGCGGATTTGTTGTGAACCGCAAACACGTAAGGCACGTAGTAATAGGTCGCGGGGAAATCGAGAATTCGCGCGCGACTTTTGGTGGCGGTCATCGAGCCCACGGACATGTCCCAGCGCCCATTCCACTTGCCGGCGGTGATCACGTCCCAATCGGGGGTGATGAACTTGACCTCGACGCCGAGACGCTTGGCGATCTCCTTGGATACGTCGATATCAAACCCGTCGATTTCATTCTTGTCGTTGATAAACCCTTGGGGTGGCCAGGTTGCCGACGTGGCGACGGTCATTGTTTTACTGCTCTGGATTTTGTCCAGAACCGCTCCGGCGTTGGCGGCGCCGACGAACACCAGCGACATTGCGGCTGCGATTACGTGTTTTCTGCTGACCATGTCCATCTCCACTTTTCGTTTTTGTTATGAAGGGGCAAAGCGCTGCTCAGTGACCAATGATCTGCGACAGGAATTTCTGCGCGCGTTCGGTTTGCGGGTTGTTGAAGAACTCGGAAGGGGTGGCTTGTTCGATGACCTGGCCCTGGTCCATGAACAGCACGCGGTCGGCGACCTTGCTGGCAAAACCCATTTCGTGGGTCACGCAAATCATGGTCATGCCGTCGGTGGCCAACTCGCCCATCACGTCCAGCACTTCGTGGACCATTTCAGGATCGAGGGCCGAAGTTGGTTCGTCGAACAGCATTACTTTGGGGTTCATGCACAGCGCCCGGGCAATCGCCACGCGCTGCTGCTGGCCGCCGGACAGTTGCGAAGGGTACTTGTGGGCATGTTCGGCAATTCGCACCCGCTCCAGGTAAACCTGAGCGCGTTTTTTCGCCTCGGCGCTCGACACGCCTTGCACCAGTTGCGGGGCCAGGGTCAGGTTGTCCATCACGCTTAAATGTGGGAACAGGTTGAAGCTCTGGAACACCATGCCGATTTCCCGGCGCACCGCGCTGACACTTTCTGCCTCGCTGGTGAGGGTGATGCCGTTGACCTGAATGTGGCCTTCCTGGAAATTCTCCAGATGGTTGATGCAACGAATCATCGTCGACTTGCCTGAGCCCGACGGCCCGCACACCACCAGGATTTCGCCCGTGGCAACGTTCAGGTCGACATTGCGCAAGGCGTGAAAATCGCCGTACCACTTGTTCAGGCCGGTGATGGAAATCATCGAAGGGCTGGCCTGCGCAACAGGTGCCAGGTCGAGTCGTTCTGCCGTGGTCATCACTCATCAACCCCTTGCAATGGATCGGTTGACCCGTTTTTCGATCCGCGCCTGCACCCGTTCGAGGATGAACGACAGGGCCCAGTAAATCATCGCGGCGGTGATCAGCATTTCCAGGTGGCGGAAGTCCGCGCGGCCCTGGGTCTTGGCCAGGTACATCAATTCCCAGACACCGATCACCGACACCAGCGAACTGTCCTTGAGCATGGCGATGAACTGGTTGCCGGTGGGCGGGATGATCACCCGCAAGGCTTGCGGCATGATCACCCGGCTCAGGGTCTTGAACGGGCTGATGCCCAGGGCTCGCGAGGCCTCCCACTGACCTACCGGAATGCTCTGGATGCCCGCCCGAAAAATCTCGGTCATGTAAGCGCCGTAGCACAGCGACAACGCGAGGATGCCGGCCGGCACGGCGTCCACCACATAACCCAGTTGCGGCAGTCCGAGGTAAATCAGGTAGATCTGGATCAGCAGCGGAACACCGCGAAAGAACGAGGTGTAGAACGAGGCGATGGCATTGGCCAGGCCGTTGTTCGACAGCTTGGCCACAGCACCGATCAAGGCAAGCACGAAGGCAATCACAATTGCGATGGCGGAAATGTATAGCGTGGTCGCGGCGCCCTGGATGATCAGGAAACCGATCTTGTCGAGGATGAAGCTGTAGGAAAGGTCGAAGGTGTCGAAGAACGCCAGGAACAGGATCAGCAGTTCGATCCAGACCACGCTGGTCTGCACCTTGAATTTCAAGCGCCCGAGGACGTGAAAGTTCAGCGTGCCCAGTGCAGCAATCGCCAGGCCGATGGCGATATTGCGAGCAGTCAAGCTGTCCGGGGCACTGCCCAGCAGCGGATGCAGGAAATGACTGAGGGCGCTGTTACCCAGGTTCATCAGGTAGGAGCCGAGAAACAGCACCACGGCTACGCCAAGCAGGAATTGAGGATCATTGGACTTTTTTTTATAAATTATATTGTCGTGATACATGACTGCCTCAGGCTTGTAAGTGGTAGTGATCTCGCTTGGTAAGAGGGGTATTTGGTCAGTATTGCGACGCAAAACCGGGGACTACAAGCGAACATAATTCGCTATGTCAGTCCCGGATCGCAGTTTGCTTTTCAGGAAAGCTTCGCCAGGCAGGCCTCGAAAATATCCAGCCCTTCTTCCAGCACCGCGGCCTCAGTGGTCAACGGCGCCAAAAGCCGAATGATGTGGCGCGACTTACCGCTTGGCATCAGCAGCAAACCGGCATCTCGTGCCAACGCCAATAGCTGCGTCAATTGCGCCGAGGCCGGTGTGCCGTCGGCATTGATCAATTCAATACCGCGCATCGCGCCAACGCCGGTCAGGCGGCCCAGAAACGGGGAAAGCTTGTTGGCGCGCCAGGCCTCGTAGCGGCTGACAATGGCTTCTTCCTGTTGCGAGCCCCAGGCGTGCAGGTTCGCATCGGTCATCTCGTCCAGGGTGGCCAGTGCCGCGGCGCAGGCAATCGGATTGCCCGAATAGGTGCCGCCCAGTCCGCCCTTGGGCAAGGTGTCGAGCAGCGACTTGCGCCCGACCACCGCGCCCAGTGGCACGCCGCCGGCAATACTTTTAGCGAGCAGGATCAGGTCCGGCTCAATACCCAGTCGCGAAAATGCAAAGCGCTGGCCGGTGCGACCGAAGCCGGACTGGATTTCATCAGCGATCAGCAGGATGTTCTTTTCATCACAGAAGCGGCGTAGCGCCTGGGCGAACTCCACGTCCAGCGCCAGGAAGCCCGATTCGCCTTGCACCGGTTCGACGATAAAACAGGCGACGTCATCAACGTCGATCTCGACGCTGAACAGCCGGTCCATGGCTTTCAGGGCCTCGGCACAGGTCACGTCGTTGTCCTTGCTCGGGTATGGCAAGTGAAAAACCGTACCCGGCAGCACGCCGACTTTCTGTTTGTAGGGCGCGACTTTGCCGTTGAGGTTGAGCGTGGCGAGGGTACGGCCGTGGAAGGCGCCGTCGAAGGCGATGACGGCCGTGCGACCGGTGGCGCCACGCACGATCTTCAGGGCGTTTTCGGCCGCTTCCGCGCCGCTGTTGGTGAGCATGCCGCTGACTGGGTAGTCCACCGGAATAAACGCGGTGAGGCGATCCATCAGTTCGATGTAGGGCACATGCGGGGCGGCGTTGAACGCGTAGTGGGTCAGCCGCGTGGCTTGTTCGCGAATGGCCTCGACGATGCGCGGATGGCAATGGCCGAGGTTCAGTACGCCGATGCCGCCGACGAAGTCGATGTAGCGTTTGCCATCGGTGTCCCAGACCTCGGCATTTTTGCCGTGGCTGAGCGTGACGGGATGAACGATGTTGATCGACTGGCTGATGGTTTCGCTGCTCATGGATGACCGACTCTGAAGAAGGGATGCTTCTTTTTATCTAAGCCGTGAGCAGTGGTTTGGGGCAAACGAAATAAAGTGGCCGGGTCAATCTTAAAAGTCGGGATGTTGCCTGTACCGATCGATGGCGACGCGTAACCTGTGGCGAGGGAGCTTGCTCCCGTTGGGCCGCGAAGCGACCCTGTTTATCTAAAAAGAAGGGGACCGCTGCGCAGTCCAGCGGGAGCAAGCTCCCTCGCCACAGGTTCAGTGTCGCTCGTGATGTACTTTGCGGGCGTTGAATCAGCGGCGAGTCAGCGGCTGTTGAGTGAACTTCACACCGGCCAGGCCATGAGCAATCAGCGCGCGGATATTGCCGTGATCGCTGCCCTCAGGCGTCGCCACCACCGAACGGTAATGCTCGCCGAACGCCAACAGCGCTTCTTCATCGCTCAAGCCTTCCAGCAGCGCCAGACCCAATGTCTTGCACGAGCCTTCATTCTGCCCGGCTGCGTTTTCCACGCCGCCGTTGTTGAAAGCCTGAGGCTGATAGTCGTAGCCGGCGGCGATGAAAGCCAGGGTGTCGGCAAAAGCGTGTTCGCCGCTCTTGAGGCTGGCGCGCAGGGTGGTCAAATCACTCATTGGGTTTTCCTTTGGCGAACGCCGCTTGTTGTTCGGCGTTGGCTTCTTGCTGGTATTGGGCTTTCCACTCGGCGTACGGCATGCCGTAAACCACTTCGCGGGCTTCATCGAGGCTGACCTCGATCTGGCGTTCATCGGCAGCGGCCTTGTACCACTTGGACAAGCAATTGCGGCAGAAGCCGGAAAGGTTCATCAGGTCGATGTTCTGCACATCCTTGCGGCTGTCCAGATGGGCGACCAGCCGGCGAAAGGCGGCGGCTTCGAGTTCCAGGCGTTGTTGATCGTTCATGGCGGGCTCTGTGCAATCAAATCGTGGCGCGGATGATAAAAGTCTGACGAACAATGCGCCAGACGCGGTCAGCGGCTCGCGGCGAGGGTAATCGATACCGACTCGGCGAAACGCAGGGCGTGGGGCTTGTCGACTTCGACCTCGGCGTACAACACCGACTCGTTGGCCATGACCAGATCGAGAATTTCCTGGGTCAGGCGTTCGAGCAGCGCGAAGCGATTGCCTTCCACGTGGGCGATGATCGCCTTGGTGATGGTGCGGTAGTTCAGCGCGTGATCGATGTCGTTGTCACGCACCGCTTCCTGAGCGGCATACAGGATGGTCAGGTTGATCTGCACATCCTGCTTGTTGAGGATTTCATCCTCGTTGATCCCGATGAAGGTCCGCAGGCACAGGTTCTTGACCCGGATGCGTGCGGTTCCTGGTTGAAGTTGTGGCATTGCTACTTGCTCCGTCCAATCAATTGCAGGAACTCCTGGCGGGTATTGCTCGACTCGCGGAAGGCGCCGAGCATCACCGAGGTGTTCATGGTCGAATTCTGTTTCTCGACGCCGCGCATCATCATGCACATGTGCTTGGCTTCGATGACCACCGCAACGCCCGCCGCGCCGGTCACTTGCTGTACAGCTTCGGCGATTTGCCGAGTGAGGTTTTCCTGGATTTGCAGGCGACGGGCGAACATGTCCACCAGTCGCGCAATCTTCGACAGGCCCAGTACTTTGCCCGTTGGAATATAAGCCACATGCGCCTTGCCGATGAAGGGCAGCATGTGATGTTCGCAGAGCGAATACAGCTCGATGTTGTCGACGATGATCATTTCATCGTTGTCGGACGCGAACAGCGCGCCGTTGACGATTTCTTCGACACTTTGCTCATAACCACGGCAGAGGTACTGCATGGCTTTTGCCGCGCGAACCGGGGTGTCTTGCAGACCCTCGCGGTCGGGGTTTTCACCGAGGCCGATGAGGATCTCGCGGTAGCTCTGGGACAAGGCGTTCTGGGGCAGGGAAAACGTCATGGAACATCCTCGCGGGGGCCGCTTATTTGATGTGCCGTCCGCCGTTGACGGTCAGGGTCGTGCCGGTGACATAAGGGTTGTCGAGCAAATAACGCAGGCTCTGGTAGATCACTTCGCCGCCGGGCTCGATGCCCAGCGCGGATTTGGCCAATACCTTGGCGCGGTATGCCGCGTCATCGTCGGGGTTGAACATTAGCAGGGCTGGCGCGATCCCGTTGACCTTGATTGTCGGCGCGTATTTCGCGGCGAAGGACAGGGTGAGGCTGTCGAGCCCGGCTTTGCTGGCGCAGTAGCCAATATGCTTGCTGCTGCCCTTGCGGGTCACGTCGTCGCTGATGTGCACGATGTCGGCGGGGCTTGAGCGTTGCAGCAAGTCGGCACAATGCAGATTGATCAGGTAGGGCGCCAGCATGTGGACGTTGAACATGCGGGTGAAGGCTGCGGCGTCGGTGTCCGGGGTTTCGGCCAGCCACTCGGAGGCGTTGTGGACGATTGCCCGCAGGCTGTCGGTGTGGTTTTTCAGTTCGCTGATGAACGCGAAGATCCCGGCTTCAGTGGCGAAGTCGGCAAACACCGCGATAGCCCCCAGGTCGCGCAGGACTTGCACGCCGGGGCGTTCACTGCGGTAGCTGAAGATCACCGGCTGGCCATCCTCGAGCAAACGCTGCGCACAGTGCAGGCCGACACGTTGGCCGGCGCCAGTGATGAGGATTGGGGCTACGGAAGAGGTCATGAACGGCTCGCGTCGCGGTAAGAGCAAAACTATACCAGCGCGCGGCGGCATTCACCTACCGTGGGGCTTTCCCTGTGGGAGCGAGCCGCCCGGAGCCGGCTCGCTCCCACAGGGAAGTTAGTGGTTTTGAGGAGTGGGTGCAGCGGGCAGCGGCCGTTGCGGCGTGGTGTTCAGCCAACCGGCCAGCAGACGGGTCGACAGCGGAATGAAGAAGTAGACCATCAGCGGGGTCAGGCACAAGGTGCTGATGAACACCCGGCTCAGCAAACCCATGTCGCTCAGCAATGGCCCGAGGATAAAGTTGAACAGCAGGGAAACCGGAAAGAATGCCAACCAGATCGCCACGGCCTGTTTCCAGCGTGGTGGGCGCTGGCCAGCCGCGCCGAACCAGCCTTCGATGCCGCTGACTCGATGTTCCGTTGGATCGGCAAACAGGTCACTGCCGCGTGCCAGCCATGCGGTGCGCGAGGCGGAATGCTCCCAGGCGTGCAAAGTCTGCTCGTCGGCAAAGCGGAAAATAATCTGGAATTCGTCATCGTCGGGCGGCGGAGCGAGCACGCCAGAGCCGAGATAGCCGGGAAAATCGGTGGCCAGTTGTTCGCCTTCGCGCAACCAGGTAATCAGGTCTTGATAACGCCCAACGGCGACGCGGCGCGCAACCATCAGCGTGACGGGTGAGGTAGACATTGTGCATCTCCGTATAACAATCGCGTCGCTCCGGGTAGGAGTTTCGCCAGGCGCAGCGCCGGGGTGATGGGCTGCGTCGTGGAACAAGCAAGGATTATTCCTGATTCTGCCGGGTACGTCAGTGATGTTTGTCGCCAGCAACGTCTTGAATGGTATGGGGGCAAGGGAGGTAGAATAGGATCCAATTTATACATGGACGTAGAATTAAAAAATGCCTGTCCTGACTGATGTTGTCCCTGGATTGCAACCCGGTCTTCCACTCGAACAGGAAGACCTGTTTCCGATACGCGAAGTGTCGCGCCTGACGGGGGTCAACCCGGTCACGCTACGTGCATGGGAGCGCCGCTATGGGCTGATCCAGCCCGCGCGCACCGAAAGTGGGCACAGGCTGTATTCGTTGACCGATATCGACCGTATCCGCAGCATCCTTGGCTGGATCGAACGCGGCGTTGCGGTCGGCAAAGTCGGCAAGATCCTGGCCAGGATTGCGCCGCTTCAGGCTCTGTCGCACATCATCCCCAATGAACTGGTACAGGCTGACTACACGCAATGGCAGCAACAGGTTCAGGCGGCGGTGAATGCATTCGACGAGGTGCAACTGGAACAGGTTTATGGACAGATCTTTTCCAGTTATCCGCTGACTGTCGTGTTTCAGGACATTCTGCTTCCACTCTGGAAGCAACTGCGCCAGCGCCATGAAGCATTCGGCCAGGCCAGCGAGTGGCTTTTCCTGGATGGTTTTCTGCGTTCTCGAGTGTTGCAACGCCTGCTGCTGGTGCGTGTCCTGCAACCGCGACGGGTGATTGTCTGCGCCCTGAGCGATCAGTGTCGTGAACTCGATGTGCTGGTAACGGCGCTGTTTTTGAGCAGTGTCGATTCGGCTATTCAAGTGTTGGCTATCGGTCAGCCATTCGATGAACTGGCCCTGGTCTGCGAAAGAGTCAAACCCCAGGCGCTGGTGCTGATTTCCAATCACGCGCCTGCGCTCGAGTTGCCGCGGCGACTGAAGCGCCTGGCCTTGAGCCTGGATTGTCAGTTGTTGCTGGCGGGGGATGCGTCCGATCTGGTGCAGGAAAGCCTGGCGGGATCGTCGATTGGATGTCTGGGCAACGAAGGATTGGTCATGCGTCAGCGTTTGAAACAATTCCTGACAGGCAACCTGGACACCTGAATCAGAGATGCATGGCCGGATGCGTCAGCCGATGCTGTTGAAGGATGTACTGGCGCAGGCGTTCGGTTTCGTCCTTGTCATCCTGACTCAACTGATAGGCATAGAAGCCGTTCTCGGTTTCTTTCTCTAAGGTGCCGCGCAACGCGATGCGCTCGTAGCCAGACGGGCTGAACCACAAGGCAAAATGTTTGGGCGGTTTGGTCTTGTTGCGAACTTCCAGCAAAACCCCTTTGAAAGACACTTCGTGCACCCACATCGTACCGGGCTGGCCATTGGCATTCTCCAGCGCTACCGGTTCGTCGAGGACCAGGCGCCATGGCCGGATCATCGGTCCGTCTTCATAGATGCTGGGGACGCCGAGGCGTAAATGCATCGCGTGAAACTCGTCTTCCACCAAGTGCAAAGGAAAAGTCATTTGCTGGTTTTCGAAGTTGGCCTGGATGGTGACTTGCTCATGCGCGGCAAGGCGCGTGAGCAGGTCACGGATCTGTGAACCACCGTTGACGAGCAGGCTCGACGTCGCATCCCGCACATTGAGTTGCGGGTTGTGTTGCATGGTCTGGATAAAATCCAGTTCATCCTGAGTCAGGAGTGCGTCGCGTTGCATGATCTGCTCGACAGAAAAAGTTACAAAGTCACCGGTGATTGTAGTTAATGACAATCAATTCTTCGTTTTGTTTTCGCCGTTCGTCGCTTTTAGTGCGGCAAGCTCGGCCTGGACCTCAGCCAATTGCGCCTCCAACTGCGCGACACGCTGCTGGGCCTTGACCTGAAGGGTGACGTCTTTCTGCACACCGATGAAATAAGTCTGTCCGTCATCAGGGTTCTTTATCGTCGAGAGGGACAGTTCGTTCCAGAACGGCGTGCCGTCCTTGCGATAGTTCCTGAGGATTTCCCGGCAGGAACGGCCACTGCTCAAGGCTTCGCGGATCGATGGAAGCGCTTCCTGGTCGCGATCCCCGGACTGAAGAAAACGGCAATCCTGGTAGAGGATTTCTTCGCTGGTGTAACCCGTCAGGCGTTCGAATGCCGGGTTGACGTAAATCAGGATGTTGTCTTGCTCGCCTTCCTTTTCGGCAATCACGATGCCGTCATTGGAGGCGTTGATCACCATTTGCAGCAGTTGGGCGTTAATCATCGGAGAATCCTTTCCAATTTGATTGAGCGCTGCATTCTAGAAGAAGACTCATTGCTGTCTACTGGCCACCAACGTTAATTGAGAGTCAATCGCAGCTTTTTTGCCATGGCTGTTAATATCCCCCGTCTTTTTATTCAGCTCAGGATCAGATTGATGAAAGTCGCCATCCTTTCCGGCTCGGTGTACGGCACGGCAGAAGAAGTCGCCCGCCACGCTGCCAATATTTTAAAAGCAGCAGGTTTCGAAGCCTGGCACAACCCGCGTGCAAGTCTCGCCGAGGTCCAGGCCTTTGGTCCCGAAGCCTTCCTGGCGGTGACATCGACCACCGGCATGGGCGAGTTGCCGGACAACCTGCAACCGTTGTATTTCGCTATTCGCGACCAGTTGCCGGCTGCCTGGCGTGGCTTGCCGGGCGCTGTGATTGGCCTGGGCGATGCGAGTTACGGCGACACGTTCTGCGGTGGCGGCGAATTGATGCGCGAATTGTTCGGCGAACTGGGCCTGCGCGAAGCCCTGCCGATGCTGCGCCTGGACGCCAGCGAAAGCGTGACGCCGGAAACCGACGCCGAGCCTTGGCTGGCAGAGTTGGTCAGCGCTCTGCGAGGCTGACCGGCCGCTCGCGCAGCAAGGCGAGCCAGGCTTGCGCGGCTTTTGATAAGTACGCGCCCTGACGCCAGATGAAGGCGATATCCCAGCGCAGATAGCTCGGCGCGTTCAAGGTCAGGCGCACCACGCCTGGCCGCACCAGCCCGCGAGCCACCACGCGCGGCAACAGCACCACTCCTTGACCGGCCGCCACCAGCGCCGCAAGAAAGTCAGCCTGGCCGCTGCGACCACCTTCCTTCGGCGTAAAACCCAGTTGCTGGCAGGCTTGCAGCAAGCGGTCGTTGAGCACGAAGCTGCGCTGATACAGCAGGAATGGCGTGTCGGCCAATTCCTCCAGCCCAATCACAGTCTTCGACGCCAGCGGATGATCGGCCGGCAGCAGGGCGTCCAGCGGTTCATCGCAGAAAGGCTGGAAGGCGAACTGAGGGTCCTTCGTCAACAGGCTGCCACCCAGTTCCAGCTCTCCACTCAAAACGGCCTGTTCGATGCTCAGGCTACCGCCTTCAAGCAATTGAATGCTGATGTTGGGGTAGCGTCGCCGGTACTCGGCGAACAGTCCGGCGAACAGCGCGTCGCTGCCCAGCAGCGGCAAACCCAGGCGCAATTCCCCGCGGGCCAGTTGGCTCAAGTCATCCAGCTCACTGAGCAGTTCGTTGCGCAGTCGCAATATGCCTTCGGCCCGTTGCAGAACCACGCGGCCGGCGGCTGTCAGGCGCAGCTGCGAACCTTGCCGTTCGAGCAGCGCAGTGCCGAGGCTCTGTTCCAACTGAGCGATCTGTTTGCTCACCGCTGATTGACTGATGTGCAGGGTCTTGGCGGCTTGAGTAAAACCACCCTGATGCATGACCTCGACGAAGCTGCGTAGCTGTTTGAATTCCATCTGTATGATTCCATTTTGGAATGGCTTCGAGTCTAACAATTCGCTTCGGGTATGACAGCCCGCTCCTTAACATGAGCACCAGCGAGGACCGAAGACATGAATGCATCAACCTTTAAAAAATTGGCTCGACTGGCGACCGAATTGGCCGTGCTACTCGCCATCTACCTGCTCGGCTGCCAGATGGCCGTGTGGTTTGCCTGGCCGATTCCCGGTGGTGTCATCGGTATGGTGCTGTTGCTGCTGGCGTTCGCTTTGGGTGTGGTCAAACCAGCAGCGCTGCAAATGGGCGCCGGCCTGTTGATGGCCGAGATGCTGTTGTTCTTCATTCCGGCGCTCATGAGCCTGCTCGATTACGGCGGCCTGCTGCGCAACGACGGTTGGCGAATTTTGCTGGTGATCGGCGTCAGCACGCTGATGGTGATGCTGGTGACTGCCTTTACCGTGGAACTGGTGGTGCGGTTGAGGAGGTCTCGTGAAGCTTGAGCTGATGCCAATGTTCTGGCTGGCCTTCACGCTGCTGGCCTATCTGTTCAGTCGCTGGATCTATCGGCGCACCGGGCGCTATGTGTTGTCGCCACTGATTCTGGTTCCAGCCATGCTGTTGGCGCTCGCTGTGCCGTTGCACACCGCGTATGCCGAATATTCGAGCAACACCCATTGGCTGATGCTGGTGCTGGGCCCGGTGACCGTCGCTTTTGCAGTACCGATCTGGCAGCAGCGGCAGATGCTGATGCGGCATTGGTCGGCGTTGTTGCTGGGGATGCTGGCGGGCAGCGCGGCGTCCATCGGCAGTTCGTTCGGGTTGGCCAAGGCGCTGGCACTGGACAGTTCGGTGACGATGTCGCTGGTGCCGCGCTCGATCACCACACCTTTTGCCATGCCGCTGGCCCATGACCTGGGGGGCGTACCGGAACTGACCGCGGTGTTTGTGATGTTCACCGGGGTGTTCGGGGCGATGCTCGGCGGCATTCTGCTCAAGTGGTTGCCCCTGCGCAGTGCCTTGGCTCGAGGGGCGTTGTTTGGTGTCGGTGCTCACGGTGCCGGGGTCAGTCGAGCACATGAAGTGGGGGGTGAAGAGGGCTCGGTGGCGGGGTTAGTCATGGTTCTGACGGGGCTGCTGAATCTGTTCGCCGCACCCTTGTTGGCGGCAGTACTTTGACATGGATCCACGTTCATTGGCGTACTGACTCGCCAGGCCATCAAGCTGGCTGCCAATGCAACTACACGATCCCCGGGGCGTGACTAGACTGGTGTAACGTCGGTAAACAATAGAAACCCCAAGAATAAAAATCAGAGGTTCCTTGCCGTGAACGTTGCCCCCGTCCAATCGCCACACAGTGTCAAAGACCAGGTCAGCGCCGCCGAGTGGCAGACCCGCGTCGACCTTGCCGCCTGCTATCGTCTGGTCGCCCTGCATGGCTGGGATGACCTGATTTTTACCCACATCTCGGCCAAGGTCCCCGGTACCGAAGACTTTCTGATCAACCCGTTCGGGCTGATGTTCCACGAGATGACTGCGTCCAGCCTGGTCAAGGTCGATCAGGCCGGCAACAAGCTGATGGACAGCCCCTACGAGATCAACCCGGCCGGTTACACCATTCACAGCGCGGTGCACGAGGTTCGTCACGATGTCGTCTGCGTGCTGCACACCCACACCGCTGCCGGGGTCGCCGTGTCGGCGCAGAAACAAGGCATTTTGCCGATCAGCCAACAATCGTTGTTTGTCCTGTCCAGCCTGGCTTATCACGCCTACGAAGGTGTTGCGCTTAACCCTGAAGAGAAAGCGCGGCTGCAGGCCGACCTCGGCGAAAACAATTTCCTGATGCTGCACAACCACGGTCTGCTGACCTGCGGCAGCACCATCGCCGACACATTCCTGATGATGTTCACCTTCCAGCGTGCCTGCGATATCCAGGTGCTGGCGCAAAACGGTGGCGCCGAGTTGATCGCCATCGAGCCGCAGATTCTGGCGGGCGCCAAGGCGATGATCGCCGGCGTCACCAAAAGTGCTCAAGGGATGGGCGGCGCACTGGCCTGGCCAGCGTTGCTGCGCAAACTCGATAAACAAGACCCGGGTTATAAACTCTAATGCCTCTCGCCGAGATCCCTCTGTGTGTCTGGCGCAAACGCGGCCAGACGTTCGTATTCCGTGGCCAGACCATCCGTTACTGGACGGCGGGGCAGGGTGAGCCACTGTTGCTCATTCATGGCTTCCCGACCGCCAGTTGGGACTGGCATTTCCTGTGGCAACCTCTGACCCAGCGCTATCGGGTGATTGCCTGCGACATGCTCGGCTTTGGCGACTCCGCCAAACCGGTGAACCACGAATACAGCCTGCTGGAGCAGGCCGATCTGCAACAGGCCTTGCTGGCGCATGTGAAGGTCGAGCAGCCGGTGCACCTGTTGGCCCACGATTATGGCGACAGCGTGGCCCAGGAACTGTTGGCCCGGCATTACGAAGCGCGCATTGATATCGCCAGTTGTGTGTTCCTCAATGGCGGCCTGTTTCCTGAAACCCATCGCCCGATACTGATGCAAAAACTCCTGCTCAGTCCCTTGGGCTGGATGATCGGGCGAGCCTTTTCCCGTGACAGCCTGGTGAGGAGTTTCCGACAGATCTTCGGTCCGCATAGCCGCCCCAGCGAGAGCGAGATGGACGATTTCTGGAGCTTGATCGAGAGCAATCACGGGCCACGGATCATTCACAAATTGATCGCCTACATCCCTGAGCGGCGCGCCCGGCGCGAGCGTTGGGTCAGTGCGATGCAACGTGGTGAAGTGCCGTTGCGGGTGATCGATGGTGAGGTCGACCCCATCTCCGGCGCACACATGGTCGAGCGTTACCGGGAACTGATCCCGAATCCGGACACGGTCTTGTTGCCCGGTATTGGTCACTACCCTCAGACGGAGGCGCCGGGGCAGGTGCTCAAGCATTACCTGGAGTTTCGCGATCAGCTGGTTTCACCGCCGCGCAAGGTCGCTTGTTCCTGACTATCCCGCTGACTTATCGCGCACCATTCAGCCTCACCTCAGTTCATTGTGGCTCGCATTGTCGTGCCTGACACTCGAACTAATTGTCCCCTGGCCTGCTGGAGTCCCCCAATGAATGAGTCTGTGCGCTTCGAAGATAAAGTCGTGATCATCACCGGGGCCGGCGGCGGCCTGGGCCGGGCGCACGCGTTGCTGTTCGCCAAACAGGGCGCCAAAGTGCTGGTCAACGATCTCGGCGGTTCGGCTCAGGGCGAAGGCGCAAACGCTTCGGCTGCCGACCGGGTAGTGGCGGAAATTCGTGAGGCCGGTGGCGTCGCCGAGGCCAACCATGACTCCGTCACCGACGGCGACAAAATCGTTCAAAACGCGTTGGACACCTTTGGCCGTGTCGATGTTGTGGTCAACAACGCCGGGATTCTGCGGGACAAAACCTTCCACAAAATGGAAGACGGCGATTGGGACCTGGTTTACCGCGTCCATGTCGAAGGCGCCTACAAAGTCACCCGCGCCGCCTGGCCGCACCTGCGCGAGCAAAATTATGGCCGCGTCATCTTCACCGCTTCGACCTCGGGCATCTACGGCAACTTCGGCCAGTCCAACTACGGCATGGCCAAACTCGGCCTCTACGGCCTGACCCGCACCCTGGCCATTGAAGGCCGCAAAAACAACATCCTGGTCAACGCCATCGCGCCTACAGGCGGCACGCGCATGACCGAAGGCCTGATCCCGCCGCAAGTCTTCGAACAACTCAAGCCGGAACTGGTCAGCCCGCTGGTGGTGTATCTCGCCAGCGAGAACTGCCAGGAAACCTCCGGGTTGTTTGAAGTCGGTGGCGGCTGGATGGGCAAGGTGCGTTGGGAGCGAAGCCTCGGCGCCGGGTTTGATCCGCGGGTTGGTTTTTCCCCCGAAGATGTGGCGGCGCACTGGCAACAGATCTGCGACTTCGAAGGCGCGGCGCACCCGCAGGACAACCTTGAAGCGTTGAAGGAAATGATGGCGAATTTGCAGAAATATTCGATTTGATGGGAAACCAGCAAGGTCACCGCTTTTCGATCTTGCTGGTTCTTGATAGTCGATTCCGACATCTGGCTTGCAGCGGTGATCAAGAAAAATACTTGTGAACCAATGCCGCCAGATTCGCGGCCGTTTTCGCATCCATGATCCCGTTGTAGGTTTCCGGGCGAAAGTGCAACTGAAAGGCCCTGACCAAGTGTGCGAAGCCTTGTTCGGTTGACGCGCCGGAAACGTCGTATCCGTATGTCTTGAACAGTTTGAGCAAGTCGCTTCGGCCTGGAATGCCGGTCTCGTTGTATTGCTGCAGATAAGTGTCCCGGGTGACTTCGTCGAACCAGGCACCCACCCCTTTCAAGTAAAGGGCATGCCAGGGGAACTTCGGCCCTGGGTCACTCTTGCGGCCGACCGCAATATCCGAATGCCCGAGAACCTGGGTCGGGCTGATGTCCGGGTAGCGTTCGAGGATGTCCAACGCCAGCTCTTCAACGGCAGCAATTTGTTCCGGCTGATAGGGCGGAAAGTTGAAAACCCCTTGGCTAAACGTCGCAAGGTTGACGATTTCAACGCCGATGGACGTGTCGTTCAGATTACTTCGATTGCCCCAGGCACTGACGCCGGCATGCCACGCGCGCTTGGTTTCGTCGACGAGGTTGAAGACTTCCTGCCTGGTATAACCTGCTTTCAAGTAGCTCGGATCGGTGATGTCGGGAACCAGATAGTGGACGCTGACATTCGGGCCGGTGAGGGCATTGACTGAACTGGAGAAGTTGCCGGCGGTGTAGTGGAAGATCAGAAAGCGTACGGGCGTGTTGATGTTTTTAGTGTCGCGGTGTTTGTTGTAGTTAATAGGTTTCATGGGGATATTGCTCGCGATTAATTAGGTTGAAGTCAGAAAAGGTTTTAAATGAGCGGCTGACTTGTGATTAACCTTAATCGCTGGGATGCTTCGCGTGATTACAGAGTTATGTAGTCGCTTTCCGAGAAGTGTGTAAGTGGTCGGAAGTGTTGGGGGTTTGCATAAAGACTGGCGGTGAGTGTGCAGTATAAGAAGCAAGCACGAATGCTTGCTTCTTTGTTTGGATTACTGTGCTTCAGGTTTGAAACCGGGTTTGCCGTTGGCTGCCCGCCATTGTTTTATGGCCTTTAGTACACCGGCAGGACCGTCTTTCACACCCTTCTCTGGATAATATAAGATGTCGGTGCCGTTTGGATGTTCTGAAGTGCTTACAATGTTATCCACAAAAGCATCGTGCTCTTCTTCTGATGAGAACTTCCCCTGGAACAAGCGTTTTATAATGTTCAGGTACTCGGACTCTGTGTAATCTTCATATCTATCTTTAAGTGTCATTTTCACATTTCTCCTTTTTGGGAGTGGGCTTCGATGTGCTGCTTTGGTGTCAGTCCACGAAGATTGTCTATGTCGTAGACTGCGCCACCTTCGCTGATAGGCTTAACGTGGTGTATTTCAAATTTTTTCCGTCTGCCCACTTGTTCCGAAGACTTGGCACTTGGTGATAATCCATCTCTCAAATCAATTCTATTGAGTGGAGTGAACTGTCTATTCAAAAATCTCTCACTTGCTACTGTCTTCCAAAAGACTCTGCGAAACGCTTTGAAACTCGAAAACTCCCGCCCCCGAAGTTTATCCGCAATCTGCTTGGGGATCGGCGCCCCTTCCAGCGTCGAGGCGGCACCCAACCAATTTCCTGAAACCGACTGTCCGCTCCCGCTGGCAACACCGGGATCCTGTCGCCGATCCCTGAACATCGTGAATGTCGGAGGGATCCCGGAGTCGATCGGAAAGACGGTGATGAAACCGCCAAACCCGTAGCGGTCCAGCTCCGGAAACGGATCGATTCGTCCCACACCGGGGGTGACGGTAGCGCCTTCATAGATCGGCAGGTCAGTGTCGACCAGCGGAAATTCCGTTGAAGGATCCTGCGGCTCTATCAGCGGCGTCCAGGTGATGACGGGGCCGTTGGAGACGGTGCTGCCGGAAACGTAAACATTCTTGCGTGCGTCAAAGTGAGCAAGCCTTACCGGAACACTGGCGGGCACTGTTACTCCGTCAGTGGTAACAACGACAATCTCTACGCTATTGCCTATGGTCCTTGAGCCGAGTCTCACCGGCAGGTCGATTTCCCCTCCGATAGCTGCCAGTTCATACAGGTCGGCCGTTGAATCAGGAGCGAGTTCTGACAGCGGAACACTTACGGAGAAAAGATCACCGCTACCCAGCCTGGAGGGAGCCAATAGAGCGGCGAACCCGACGAGTACCGGCGCTGCTACTGACGCGAGTGCGGCGATAGCCGCGGATACTGCAGCACGTAGCGCGGTCCTGAGCGCCAAGGAGGTCGCTGGGCTAACGCCGACAGTTCCTAGTGTGCCGGTAAACGTTGGGCCGAATGCCGCCATCGAACCGACATTGGCAAACGTGGGGCTTTGCCACCGAGCCTCTGTTTCCTCTCGCCATTGCGCCAGGAGGCGTGCTTGCTCGAGTTGTCGTTGGGTCTCAGCCTGTGCCGCTATTTTCAGATTCGCTAGTTGAGCTTGACGTTCAGCCACGGTAGTCGCTGTATCAATGATTTTCCGGCGAAGCTCCAGAATCTCTCCTTCCTTTTGCAGTTGCCTTTGTATCTGTTCGATGCGCTGCTCTATTTCCGTATGGAGACGAGCTTGTTCGGTTGCGAAACGACGAGCTGCCTCTACCTCATTGGCTTCAGCCTCAGCCAAAGCAGCTTTTAATCCTGCGATACGATCCTGCTTTCGCGCTTCTTCAGCCCGTAATTCGGCAGCAAATTCCGATCTAAGGTGCTCGAGACGTTCAGCGTTTTCGATTTGTATCCGGGCTAATTCCGCCGCCATCCATTGCGCGTGTTCCTCTTTACGGCGAGCCACTTGTTGTTTTTCTTCTGCTGCCAAGCGTGCCACTTCCGCCGCGACCCGTTGCGATTCTTGTTGCGCTGCGAGTTGTGCCCGCTCAGCGGCAATGCGCTGTGTTTCACGTTCCGCAGCCATTCGTGCTTGTTCAGCGGCCTGCATGGCACTGAGGGTGTGTTGAAGATTGGCTGTTCGCTGGTGGAGTGACTGCAAGGTTTGAGACAGTAATCTGGCATCGATCGCGGCTCTGAGTGATTGATTCAAGGCCTGCATGGCAACGCCATTCGGCCCCGGCCACTTCTCAATCTTTGTGGCCTTGATCATGAACTCATTGATATGCCGGTTAAATGGATCACCTCCATAAAACGCGTTGGCAGTGGCTGTTTTACTGTGGAACTCTGCTGTTTTGCGTTCAGTGAGTTTGTTCAGTACCTCTAATTCCCGGGCGACTGATTGCAAAGGTGGAACTGGATTCGTAGGGCCTTCATATCGGGTCGCTGCCAGTTCTGCCTCGATGGTTTGCGGTAGTTGGCTGGACCGGGTCTGATATTCCTGTTCCAGCGCCTTCGTCGTATTTATTACGGTGCCTCGATTTTGATTGTAAGTCGAAACGCCGGGTCCAAATGGTCCTGCTTGCAAATGAGTTCCACTTCGAGGCGGAGGTGTAAAGTGATCGGGTGCGATGCCTACTGTATGTACAGGGGTAGTTATTTCTAGAAAACCTGGCGGCGAGTTATTTTCCTGCGGCGGTTTTGGTGATTTTTGCATATTCATATCCTTTTGAATTTGCGCGCTATTTAAGATGTAAGTTTTTTGGAGTGCATGCACTGCCAACAGTTTTGTCGTGCAACTTCAAGTTACAGCTAAATGAAAAGTAATGGGTCTGAGAGGCGTGTAGGCTTTTGCATATAAACTTGAGGGGAGTTTCGATAAGGTGGGAATACGGGCGCGATTGTCCTCTGCATTAAAAGATGTTTCTTATGCAGTTACAGGAAATGTCTTGTAGGACTTGTTTTAAATATCTAGTAAAACGGGCTGGCACAAAGAACAACCGCCCATAAAAAAGGCCGCTGCAAACGCAGCGGCCAAAGCAAGACGATTGATCAAGGAGCAATAAATCAACGTCAGTGAACACGGGGCGATGAGTCGAACATCTTCAATTCATCTGAAATCTGATACCAATGGCGTGGACTGGCCACCGCCATTGCTTCGTGCTTTGCGGCTGGTTGCCGTGAAAGCCCGGCAAGAATAAGGCGTTGAGCCAAAAGGAAAAATAGCGATTCAAGACATGCACTGTTGCAGTCTCGGCAACAGTTCCATTTGTCATGGGATCTGGGGCGGCTGCTGCAACAGGTTTGCGAGCACAACGCCCTATGCACCTGGCTGATAACCCCCCATCCAGCCCATCCATAACCCGCGCAAACCCCCGTCCCATGCGGGCATTCATCCTTTGGAGGTACATCGCGAATACCTCCTTGGTGCGCTTATCGCTCCCAACGTGGGGCAGTAGGGTGGGGCCTTCTGTCACTCACCGGGGAAGACGCATGACAAAAACAACAATGCGCGCCATCTTCACGCCGCAAGCGCTCGCTGCTGCGGTTGCCTTGGGTTGCTGCGCCCAGGCGCAGGCTGTTTCATTCAACATTGGCGAAATCGAGGGGACATTTGACTCTTCGCTGTCCGTCGGCGCGAGCTGGGGCATGCGTGATGCCGACAAATCCCTGGTAGGTGTCGTCAATGGCGGGACCGGCCAGTCTTCGACCGGGGATGACGGGCGGCTGAACTTCAAGAAGGGCGAAACCTTCTCCAAGATCTTCAAGGGTATTCATGACCTTGAATTGAAGTACGGCGACACTGGGGTGTTCGTGCGTGGCAAGTACTGGTACGACTTCGAACTCAAGGACGAGGACCGTGAGTTCAAAGCGATCAGTGACAGCGGTCGTAAAGAAGGCGCCAAGTCTTCCGGGGCGCAACTGCTCGACGCCTTCGTCTATCACAACTATTCCATCGCCGACCTGCCGGGCACTGTGCGCGCCGGCAAGCAGGTGGTGAGTTGGGGTGAAAGTACCTTCATCGGCAACTCGATCAACAGCATCAACCCGATCGATGTTTCAGCGTTTCGCCGTCCTGGCGCCGAGATCAAGGAAGGCCTGATTCCGGTGAACATGCTGTTCGCCTCTCAAGGCCTGACCGACCAACTCTCGGTGGAAGGTTTCTATCAACTTGAGTGGGACCAGACCGTCGTCGACAACTGCGGCACCTTCTTCGGTAACGACGTGGTGGCAGACGGTTGCAACAAGAATTACACGGTGGCCAGCCCGGCGATCGCACCGTTGCAACCGATCGCTGCCGCGTTTGGCCAAGGCTTCGAAGTCAGTCAGGAAGGTGTGATCGTACCGCGTGGTGGTGACCGCGATGCCCGCGACTCCGGGCAGTGGGGGACGGCGCTGCGCTGGCTCGGCGACGACACCGAGTACGGCCTGTACTTCATGAACTATCACAGCCGTAGCCCGACGGTCGGCACGACCACCGCCGGCCTGACAACGCTGGCACGGATCCCGGCCATCGTCGGTGCCGCCAACAGAATCGCGCCCGGCACCGGTTCGGCACTGGCTCAAAGTGTGATGCTCGGACGCGGCCAGTATTACCTCGAGTACCCGGAAGACATTCGCCTCTACGGCGCGAGCTTTTCCACCACCTTGCCTACCGGTACGGCGTGGACCGGCGAGATCAGCTATCGCCCCAACGCTCCGGTGCAAGTCAACACCAACGACCTGACCCTGGCCTTGCTCAACCCGATTGCAGGCGGCGCGGCATCGCCTGTCGCCACCACGCCAGGTGCCGACAACAAAGGCTACCGCCGCAAGGAAGTGACACAGGTCCAGAGCACCCTGACGCACTTCTTCGACCAAGTGCTGGGCGCCCAGCGGTTGACCCTGGTTGGCGAGGCGGCGGTGGTGCACGTCGGTGGCCTGGAGTCGCGATCCGAATTGCGTTACGGCCGTGACTCGGTCTATGGCCAGTATGGTTTTGGCGGCGATACCGACGGCTTTGTCACTTCGACCTCCTGGGGTTACCGCGCCCGGGCGATCCTCGATTACGCCAACGTGATTGGCGGGATCAACCTCAAGCCCAACCTGTCCTGGTCCCATGACGTCGCCGGCTACGGCCCCAACGGGCTGTTCAACGAAGGCGCCAAGGCCGTCAGCGTCGGCGTCGATGCCGACTACCGCAACACCTATACCGCGAGCCTCAGTTACACCGATTTCTTCGGCGGTGACTACAACACCCTGGAAGACCGCGACTTCCTGGCGCTGAGTTTCGGCGTGAACTTCTGATCTGGCTGAGAAGGATGATTTCAATGCGCAAGACGATTCTGCAATGCGGCGCCCTGGCCTTGAGTCTGTTGGCTGCCAACGTAATGGCGGCGGTCTCGCCGGAAGAAGCCAACAAGCTTGCCTCCAGCCTCACGCCGTTGGGCGCCGAAAAGGCCGGCAACGCCGACGGCTCGATCCCGGCCTGGACCGGCGGCATCCCGAAAAATGCCGGCGCAGTGGACAGCAAAGGTTTCCTGGCTGACCCGTTCGCCAGTGAAAAACCGCTGTTCACCATCACCGCCGCGACGGTCGACAAGTACAAAGACAAGTTGTCGGATGGCCAGGTAGCGATGTTCAAACGCTACCCTGAAACCTACAAGATCCCGGTCTACCCGACTCACCGCACCGTGGGCCTGCCCCCGGAGATTTACGAGTCGGCCAAGCGCAGTGCGCTGAACGTGAACAGCATCAATGACGGGAACGGCCTGGCCAATTTCACCGGCAACCGCTACTACGCGTTCCCGATTCCGAAGAACGGCGTCGAGGTGTTGTGGAACCACATCACCCGCTATCACGGCGGCAACCTGCGCCGCATCATCACTCAGGTGACCCCGCAAACGAACGGCAGCTACACGCCGATCCGCTTCGAAGAAGAGATCGCCGTACCGCAACTGATGAAGGACCTGGACCCGGAAAAAGCCGCCAACGTGCTGACCTTCTTCAAGCAATCGGTGACGGCCCCGGCACGCCTGGCGGGTAACGTGCTGCTGGTGCATGAAACCCTCGATCAGGTGAAAGAACCGCGCTTGGCGTGGATCTACAACGCCGGCCAGCGCCGTGTACGTCGCGCACCGCAAGTGGCTTATGACGGGCCGGGTACTGCCGCTGATGGCCTGCGCACGTCCGACAACTTCGACATGTTCTCCGGCGCACCGGATCGCTACGACTGGAAACTGGTCGGCAAGAAGGAAATGTACATCCCTTACAACAGCTACAAACTCGACTCGCCGAGCCTCAAGTACGACGACATCGTCAAGGCCGGGCATATCAATCAGGACCTGACCCGCTATGAATTGCACCGGGTCTGGGAAGTGATCGGTACGGTCAAGGCGAGCGAACGGCACATCTACGCCAAACGCCACATGTACCTCGACGAAGACAGCTGGCAAGTGGCGCTGGCGGACCATTACGACGGTCGCGGTCAGCTGTGGCGAGTGGCCGAGGGGCACGCTCAGTACTACTACGATCATCAGACCCCGGCCTACACCCTCGAAGCGCTCTACGACATCATTGCCGGCCGATACATTGCCCTGGGAATGAAGAACGAAGAGAAGCGCAGTTTCGAATTCGGCTTCGAAGCCAAGGCTGCCGACTACACGCCATCGGCCTTGCGCGCCGAGGGCGTTCGGTAGTGGGTTGATACATCAGCAGTACAAAAGGCGACCGGGTGGTCGCCTTTTTTATGGCTGCCAATCAGCGTGCTGAATACTTCTCAACAAGCGGCTAAGAGAGGGCTAGGGTTGCCGGACAATTATAAAAAGGCACGCCGCAATGACCGCCATGATCCCGTGTCTGGACCGTCCTGGATTCCTGCCCCGTCTGTCCACCCATCACCTGTCACGGTCTCGCTTGACCGAGCCGTTACTGGCCTCCACGGCACGGGTGAAATTACTCTGCGCGCCGGCCGGCAGCGGCAAGACTGCGCTGCTCGCCGAATGCCTGTTGCAGGCCCCGCCCCATTGCCGCGTGTTCTGGTTGCCATTGTCTGGCGTGGTGTTGAGCGCGGCGGATTTTCGTCATCGTCTGGCGGAAACCCTGGGGCTGGCTTCGTCGGACGAATCCGAGTTGCTGGGCTATCTGGCCCGATTGCAGACGCCGACCTGGCTGTTTCTCGATGATTATTGCCGCTTGCCTGACCCGGAGTTGGACCTGTTGCTCGATCGCATGCTGGCGACCAGCAGCCCGATGCTGACCTGGTGGCTGGGTGCTCGCCGCCGCCCGCCCTGCAACTGGCCAAGATTGCTGCTCGACGATGAGTTGTACGAATGCGAAAGCACCTCGCTGGCTTTTACGGCAGATGAAGTCGAGCAGATCGTGCAGCCATGGGTACCGGAGCAGGCCGGCAAAGTGGCCAGTCGGATCATCCAGCGCACCGGCGGCTGGTGTGCCGGTGTGCGGATTGCATTGCTGCAAAAGTGCGATTGGTCGCGGCAGAACAAACCCCTGGGACGGGCGGACACCTTGCTCGATTATCTGGAGCATGAGTTGTTCAACTCGCTGACGCCTGAGTTGAGCGAAGCCTGGCGCGTGCTGGCCCACTTGCCCCGCTTCAATGCCCGGCTGTGCGATCACCTGTTCGGGGCCGGAGAGGGCGCTCAGTACTTGCGGACCTTGCAAACGCTGGGCTGTTTTATCGAACCTTGGGGCGACTCCACCGATTGGCTGCAGATATTCACCCCGTTCACCCAGTTGTTGCGCGATGAGCAATGGCCGGCGGGACGCTCCTGGCATCGGCGTGCCTGCCAATGGTTCTGTACCGAACAGGACTGGAAATCGGCCTTCGAACAGGCCTTGCTCGCCGAGGAGTACGAAGTGGCGGTCAGCCTGTTGCAGCACTTCAGTTTCGAGCATTTGTTCGAGGAGCAAACGGTGGTGCTGTTGTTGCGTTTGCATGAGCAGCAAGGTGAAGAGCTGACGCTGGGCAGCCCGCAATTGGTCGGATTGATTACAGCTGCGCTGTTGTTCGCCGGACGTTTCGACCAGGCGACTGCCTGCATCGCTCATTTGGCGCATTTCACGCCTCAACCCTCGGCAGTGCTTGAGCGTCAACTGATTGCACGTTGGCAGGCCCTGCAAGGTTGGTTGCTGCATTTACAGGGCCGAATGGAGGCTTCGCGCGCGCACTTTCTTGACGCGTTGAGCGCGCTCGATCCCGAGTGTTGGACGGCGCGCCTGATGTGTTTGTCCGGTTTGACGCAACAGGCATTGCTAAGGGGCGAACTCGACGTGGCGCAAGCCCACAACCGCGACGCGCTGTGCCTGGCGCGGGCGCAAGGCTCGCTGGTGTTCGAGGGCCTGATGGAGCTCGATCACGCGCAATGGCTGGAGCAGCGGGGTGCCCCGGCTCGCGCCGAGAGTTTATTGCTCAACATACATGAACTGCTCTGCCAGCAGGCCGACCGGCCCGCGCCGTTGCTTGGGCGTATCGCTTTACGACGTGGGCGACTGGCGTTAACCATGGGCCAGGATGAACATGCACGCGAGTGCTTTCAGCGCGGTCTTGAGTTGTGTCTGCGCAGTCACGACAAGCGTGTGTTATATGGATTTCTTGGTCTCGCGCAACTGGCGGCCAATCAGGGTGATTACACCCAGGCGTTTGTACAATTGCGCGATGCTGAACGGCTGATGCAGCAGCGGAAAATTCCGGATACCGTCTATCGTGGCGTCCTGTTGCAAGTCAGCAGTCAGTTCTGGTTGCAGCAGGGGCGACCGCAACTGGCCCATGAGGCACTGGCGCGGGTACTGCGTCATTATTGTGGGCCGCAGGCTCGCCAGGCTCCCCCGGCCACACTGGAGCTAATTCCACGGATTGAGTATCTGTTGATTCTGGCCGAGGTTTATCTGCAACAGCTCAGCAACGCCGAAGCGTTGCTTCAAACACTGATCGACAATGCGCACGCCAATGGCATGTACGCCCTCGAAGCGGAATTGCATCTGGCGCGGGCCGAAGTGATCTGGCTGGAGGGGGAATCGCATCTGGCCACTGCAGCTTTGCAAGAAGGGGAGCAAATGATTAGCCGTTGCCAAGGGCGGCAAGCGTGGCGTGAGTTGCAATTGCGGCAACCCCAGTGGCTGCGTACATCTGAAATGTCGATCACCGAATTGTCTGTTGAGGCGCACAGTTCCAGTCCCCTCAGTAAACGGGAGCTTGAAGTTTTGCAGCTGATCGCACAGGGCAACTCCAATCAACAGATTGCCGATGTGTTGTTTATCTCGTTGCATACAGTAAAAACTCATGCCCGTAGAATTAATGGAAAGTTGGGGGTTGAGCGAAGAACGCAAGCTGTGGCCAAGGCTAAGTTGTTAGGTGTGTGCTCGTAAAAGTGCCTGTGCTTGATTTTATTTATATAGAGTTGGACTTGTGTGTTGTTGTTTCTGGTAATAAATTGTTCGCGTTTATCATATCTTGTATTTTTTTACTCGTGTTTCTTTGTGTTGTTCTGGAATAAGTTTTCGCTAAGTGCTTTGACACCAGGTCAGGCATAAATGTGTTAACAAAGGACAATGAATGTGAATAGTTTATTTAATGCAGATACTTTGATTGCTAGCGCAAAACCGTGGCTGGACGGAATAAGTCAGGAAGATCGCGAGCTCTATTTGGCCCACGAAGCATGGCTAGTTACGAGGGAGAGTGAATTGGCAAAGCAGTTGGGGCACTTCAGTTCGCTTAAGGATTATGCCCGTAGCATTGTCAATCAGAACATTAAACTGGAATTTGGCCAGGATCGGGATGCCGATGAAATTGTGTGTAATGCTCGTTATACATTCGAGGTGGGAGGACGGAAGATCGAGCAGGAAGATACTCGCACCCTGACCGAGCAGTTCATCTACGGCCTTTACGAGGAAGGGCAAAGAGCCCATCTCGTATTCATGGGAGACGAACTTCCCGCCGAGCTGAATCAGCAATGGTTTGAAGAGATGATGAGCGCTGATGCCCGGGCTGCCTATGGTGCCCAGTTCCGTTCTCGGTATGAGCGTCAAGACGTCATGCAAGCCTTGAAGAACGTCATGAGCCAGCGCCTGTTGCTGAGTGCGTTGGCTGCTCGCCATCAGGGGCACATCAACGACAAGAACTTCGCACGGATTGTCTCTGCCTTATACGGCGACCAGGCATTCACTATTGATGGCGTGCGCCTCATCGACGACACACGAGCGCTCCAGCATTTGATTCTGGTTGCAAGACTCGATGGGCAAGACGGTTTCTTGCTGTATGCGCCAGGCTCGCCAGGTGGACAGGACTGGTACGAACTCCAGAATTTGCAACATGTAGGCATACGGGTTGGCGAATGGACAATGGATGCCAAAGGTCGGGACTACCTGACCTGGCAATCTCACGCTGTGGATCGAGAAGTCATTGCCACCTATTTGAAACAGGTCGAACGGCTGCCGAGTACCTGGAAAGGAGTGAGCCTGGTTGCATCGCCTTACAAAGGCGCTGAAGTCCTGACCGCCACCATTGAAAACATTCGCGCATGGCGAGTGGCGGAGGAAGAGTCCCGGACACCTTACGCTTATCGCACGGCTTCTGATGCTCAACGCCAGAACTTTGCCCGTACTCGTTGTGAACTCAAGGCCTTGCAGGTCATTGCCACACGTGAGGGCGGTTTCATTACCTACGGCAAGTTCTGCTTCGATCTGATTAAACAGCGAATCGAGCAAGTGCTGGCTGACAGGGGGGAGCGGGCCACGGTCAATCCTGATCGCATCTTTGTCTCCGTCAGTCCGCAATTGGGAATGACGCTGACCGAACTGATCAGCACCGAAACGCATTTTTACGCCGATGAACAACAAACGCCTTGGAGTTATCCACGGTTTACCCTGGAACATGATCATCCACCGATCAGTAAACTTGATATCCGGGATATTGCCGGCTGGTCGCGTACGCTGCGCCCGGGCGAAAAGTACATCGAGATGCTACGTTCGAAGCATTTGGATAGAAGCCATCCCGAGGGTGCGTTTAAACGAATGGTTCACCTCGAGGTACAGCGCCGCCAGATGAAAGTAGGGGTGATGCAGGAGCGTTTTAACGGTCGTTTGACTGCCGAGCAGTATCGGCAACTGATGACTGTTATTGAAAACCTGGAAAAAATTGACACACGAACGATGAGTCCGATGGGTGAATACCCGAGTGATGTTCGCTTCAGCGCAATGTTCAAGTTGCATTTGCGAGAAAAACTGGTGGTCGGGGTATTCGTTTTCCGATTGATCATTGGTGATCGCGTTGAGGAGTTCCTGTATACGCCTGACGCACCTGATGGCCGACTGATTCGTCCGTTCTCGGAATTTGTATCCGCCGTCAAGAAACTCAAATTCGGCAACTATTTCTATGACCGGGTTCGTTATAAGGATCAGCGAGTGGTGCGGACGTACATCACTGATTTGGAAGAGCTTGGTAACTTCAATGAGGCTCCGGTTCTGCTACGCGACAGTCGCGTCAGGGACTTGGGCAGGAGTTATGACGATCTGATTTATCGCACGATTTCCGATGTCGATGAAAAGACCGAAAGCCTCGACGAAATCATCTTCAAACTGGTGTTCGGCGCGGTCGAGGCTGCGGCCACCGTTGTCAGCGTGGTGATTCCGCCGGTGGGCATTGCAATGAGTGTGGTGTTGCTCACCAGAAGTGTGCTGGAAGGTGCCGAAGCCTATAACGACGGTGATCGCGCCACTGCCGCATGGCATTTTCTGGATGCACTGATCGAACTGGCGTCGCTGGGTAAAGCCGGTTTGAGCAAGGGGGGGGCAACCAAGTTGCAGAAGGACTTTATCGGCTTGTTGGGCGATGTGTATTCGGTTCAGAAGTTTTACAGCCAGGCGACCGGGCAACAGAAATTGCCTTTACAGGCGCTCGAGGTCATTCAAGCTATTCTCAGTGATCCACAAGCCCTCGACAGCAAAACTCGTCTGCTGTAACGGCTGGGTCAAGACATCCCTCCCGGATGTCGTCTGATACATACGTTGATTAACTTTAAAAGTGTCTTTTAAAGTTTGTGCAGCACAAATCTCATGTCGATGAATCCGGGATCGGCTGATACCCCATCCGCCAACTCACGGCCCTCGTCGCAGCCAGCAACCGCTGCGCCGCCGGGCCGTTTTCGTCGGCATGGAACAACGAAGCCGGACCGACGATGGTCAGCACGGCGGCGATCTGTCCGACCGCGTTGAACACTGGGGCCGACAAGGCGTCCACGCCCGGCATCAGCAAACCATGCACATGATGCAGACCGCGTTCGCGGATCTGTTCGCACAACGCCTGGTAGGCCTGATCGTCCGCCAGCGCATGTGAAGCGCTGCTGTGCAGTTCCCGCTCGCGCAATTCGACGGTTTCACGCTTGGGCAGATAGGCGCCGAACACTAGCCCTGTGGACGAACTGAGCAACGGCAACACCGAACCCAATTGCGTCACCACCGTCACCGCGCGCACTGCTGGCTCGATGTGCACCACGGTCGCGCCCTGGTTGCCCCACACGGCGATAAAGCAGGTTTCGTTCAACTCATCGCGCAATTCAGCCAGGGGCAGGGCGCCGACTTTTAGCACGTCCATACTGTTGAGTGCTGCCAGCCCTACTCGCAAGGCTTCGCGGCCCAGACCGTAATGGTTGGTGGCCGCATTCTGTTCAGCAAAACCGCTGGCGATCAGCGCCTGCAAATAGCGGTGAACCTTGCTTGCCGGCATCTGTACGTGTTCGGCCAGGCGCGACAGTGAAGTCGATGGCGACAACTCGGCCAGGGCCTTGAGGATGTCGGTGCCGACCTCGGCCGAGCGGACTTTCTGTTTATCGTTGCTGCGCGGCGTTTCCATGGAGGTGGTCTGATCCCGGGACGAATGGGCGTCTTTATAGCTTGACGGTCAATACCAATCAAATTACGTTAAGCGTAATCGAATTACGATAAAAATAACCCAGGCGTGCCGAGAGCTCTTCGACGGAGTGACAGGCCATTGCCTACTCCCTGTTCAGGAGGCTCCATGAACCTCGATTCAACGGCGCCCGAGCTGGCTTATCAGTCCGGCTTTGGCAACGAATTCAGCAGTGAAGCGCTGCCCGGCGCACTGCCCGTCGGCCAGAACTCCCCGCAAAAAGCCCCGTACGGTCTCTACACCGAACTGTTCTCCGGCACCGCGTTCACCATGCCTCGCAGCGAAGCGCGGCGCACCTGGATGTACCGCATTCAGCCGTCGGCCAATCACCCGGCGTTCGTCAAACTGGATCGGCAACTGGCCGGCGGCCCGTTGGGGGAAGTGACCCCCAATCGCCTGCGCTGGAACCCGCTGGACATCCCCAGCGAGCCAACCGATTTCATCGACGGCCTGGTGAGCATGGCTGCCAACTCCGGCGCGGAAAAACCGGCCGGGATCAGCATCTACAGTTACCGCGCCAACCGCTCCATGGAGCGTGTGTTTTTCAACGCCGACGGCGAACTGCTGCTGGTGCCGGAACTGGGACGCTTGCGCATCGCAACGGAATTGGGCGTGCTGGAACTGGAGCCGCTGGAAATCGCCGTGCTGCCGCGCGGCCTGAAATTTCGCGTCGAACTGCTTGATCCGCAAGCTCGCGGCTACATTGCCGAGAACCACGGCGCGCCACTGCGCCTACCGGATCTGGGGCCGATCGGCAGCAACGGCCTGGCCAACGCGCGGGACTTCCTGACCCCGGTCGCGCATTACGAAAACCTCAAGCAACCGACCACCCTGGTGCAGAAATTCCTCGGCCAGTTGTGGGGCTGCGAGCTTGATCATTCGCCGCTGAACGTGGTCGCCTGGCACGGCAATAACGTGCCGTACAAATATGACCTGCGCCGTTTCAACACCATCGGCACGGTCAGTTTCGATCACCCGGATCCGTCGATCTTCACCGTCCTGACGTCGCCGACGAGCGTCCCCGGTCTGGCCAATCTCGACTTCGTGATCTTCCCGCCACGCTGGATGGTCGCCGAGAAAACCTTCCGGCCACCGTGGTTCCACCGCAACCTGATGAACGAATTCATGGGCCTGATCAAGGGTGAATACGACGCCAAGGCCGAAGGTTTCGTGCCCGGCGGCGCGTCCTTGCACAGTTGCATGAGCGCCCACGGCCCGGACGGCGAAACCTGCACCAAGGCGATCAACGCCGAACTGGCCCCGGCGAAAATCGACAACACCATGGCGTTCATGTTCGAGACCAGCCAGGTGCTGCGCCCGAGCCGATTCGCCCTCGATTGCCCGCAACTGCAAAACAATTACGATGCCTGCTGGGCCACGCTGCCCGCCACTTTCGACCCGACCCGGAGATAACCCATGACTCAGACAACTATCACTCGTAGCTGGGTTGCCTCCGCCAACGGCCATGCGGATTTCCCGCTGCAAAATCTGCCGTTGGGCGTGTTCAGCGTGAAGGGCGGCGCGCCGCGCAGTGGCGTGGCGATCGGCGACCATATCTTTGATCTGGGAGCGGCACTCGATGCCGGGCTGTTCGACGACGGTGCCGCGCGGACCGCCGTTGAAGCCACCCGTGGCGGCCAGTTGAATGCATTTTTCGAGCTGGGTCGCGAGGCTCGTGTCGCCCTGCGTCAACGCATGATCGAGTTGTTCAAGGAAGGCAGCACCCAGCGCGGCAAGATCGAAGCCCAAGGCGCAAAACTGCTGCCCTTGGCGGCCAATTGCGAGATGCACCTGCCAGCGAAAATCAACGACTACACCGACTTCTACGTCGGCATCGAGCACGCGCAGAACGTCGGAAAACTGTTCCGTCCCGACAACCCGTTGCTGCCGAACTACAAGTACGTACCGATCGGTTATCACGGCCGCGCCTCGACCATTCGCCCGTCCGGTACCGATGTTCGCCGTCCGAAAGGCCAGACGCTGCCAGCCGGCCAGACCGAGCCAACCTTTGGTCCGTGCGCGCGTCTGGACTATGAGCTGGAGCTGGGCATCTGGATCGGTCAGGGCAACGAGATGGGCGACTCGATCGCCATCGGTGACGCTGCCGATCACATCGCCGGTTTCTGCCTGCTCAATGACTGGTCGGCGCGGGACATCCAGGCTTGGGAATACCAGCCGCTGGGGCCGTTCCTGTCCAAGAGTTTCATCACCAGCATCTCGCCTTGGGTGGTGACGGCCGAAGCGCTGGAGCCGTTCCGTCGTGCTCAGCCGGCACGTCCGGAAGGCGATCCACAGCCGCTGCCGTACCTGTTCGACAAACGCGATCAAGCGGCAGGTGCGTTCGACATCGAACTGGAAGTGCTGCTGCTCACCGAAGGCCTGCGCGAACAAAAACTGCCGGCTCATCGCCTGACCCTCAGCAATACCCGACACATGTACTGGACCGTGGCGCAAATGGTCGCGCACCACAGCGTCAATGGCTGCCAGTTGCAGGCCGGTGACCTGTTCGGTTCGGGCACGTTGTCGGGGCCTGAGAACGGTCAGTTCGGCAGCCTGCTGGAAATCACCGAGGGCGGTAAAAAGCCGATCGAACTCGCGTCTGGCGAGGTGCGCAAATTCCTTGAGGACGGCGACGAAATCATCCTGCGTGCCCGTTGCAGCCGCGAGGGTTTTGCCTCCATCGGTTTCGGCGAATGCCGGGGCAAAGTGCTGCCGGCGCGCTAAGAGGATCGGGTCATGGAACTCTATACCTACTACCGTTCGACTTCGTCCTTCCGGGTGCGCATTGCGTTGGCGCTCAAGGGCCTGGATTACCAGGCGTTGCCGATCAACCTGATCGCGCCGCCAGGTGGTGAACATCGGCAGCCGCCGTATCTGAGCATTAATCCACAAGGCCGCGTGCCGGCCTTGCGCACCGACGAAGGCGAGCTGCTGATCCAGTCGCCGGCGATCATTGAATACCTGGAGGAACGTTATCCACAGGTTCCGCTGCTCTCCAAAGACCTCGCCGCTCGCGCCCATGAGCGTGGCGTGGCGGCAGTGATTGGTTGCGACGTGCACCCGCTGCACAACGTCAGCGTGCTCAACAAGCTGCGGCAGTTGGGCCACGATGAACCGCAAGTGGTGGAGTGGATTGGGCACTGGATCAGCCAAGGGTTGGCGACGGTGGAGCAGTTGATCGGCGACGAGGGTTATTGCTTTGGTCCGACACCTGGGCTGGCGGATGTTTACCTGATCCCGCAGCTGTACGCGGCCGAGCGCTTCAGCATTTCACTTGAGGCGTATCCGCGGATTCGTCGAGTGGCGGCGTTGGCGGCGACGCATCCGGCATTCATCGAGGCGCATCCGGCGAATCAGCCAGACACCCCTTAAAACCATCGGATCTTTTGCTTTTAATGGACGATGGAGTTTGGCGGCAAATGCCCTAATCGTTCAGTCAGGCGAATCCGCTGAATCGGGTCGTCACTGAGCAGCAGGGCATGTTCGAGGTCGAAGCGCTCGGCGTTCGGGCAATCCAGCCGTTGATAGAGGCTGGCCCGGGCCAGGTAGTCGGAAGCACTGGCGTTGCCCAGTTCCAGCACGCGTTCGGCGTCGATCAGGGCGCCGATGTAGTCATCGTTGGAAAGGTGTAACTGACGCAGGTTGCGCGACAACCGCTGCAACATTTGCACCGGCTCGGCGGTGAGCAAATGCTCGGCGCTGAGTTTCATGTTCGGGCCGTATTGGCGTTGCAGCAGTTCCCGGCAGTCGTTGGGGTACAAACGACGCCCGCCGCAGGGGTCGAGCAAGTGATCGGCGCCCGGTACCCGCAACAGGAAATGCCCGGGGAAGTTGACCCCGACCATGGGGATCTCCAGACCTCTGGCCAGTTCCAGGGCAACCAATCCCAGGCTCAGCGGCTGCCCGCGCCTGCGTTCCAGCACTTTATTGACCAGCGCGACTTGCGGGCGCAATGGCGTGGAGGAGTCCTGAGCGAATCCCAGGTCATTCATACGCCGTAACAACGGCTGGGCCAACTCGCTCACCGGCAACATCGGCAAGCCTAGACTGACCCGTTGTTGCAGGTCCTTGAGATCGTTCAGCACTGCCTCGGAAGTGACTTCGCTGTCGTGTTCGGCGGCAATCCACAGCGCCGCCTCGAACAGCGCGGGCGGTGAACGTTGCAGACAGTCGAAAAAACGTTGGCGGGGGGTCATCAAAATCTCCGGCTAATGCCTCGTTTTAGCCCCGTCTCCGGCATTCGTCCAGTGCCGGACATGGGCGGTTGCCGGTTATGTCCGAAAGTCTGCAAGGCGAGGTCGCTTATTCCGGCGCGCTTCTGCAATTTTCGGGCGCAAGCCTATACTGGCGACTACAAGAAGTGATTCGGGAGCCCTACGATGTTCGCTCTCATGCAAAGCACTCGCCTTGAATCCCTGCATCTGAGCGTCGACTCGGTCACCGGGTTGAAGGCGGTCATTGCCATTCATAACAGCCGTCTGGGACCAGCCCTGGGCGGGTGTCGTTACCTTGCCTATCCCAGCGACGAATCCGCCGTCGAGGATGCGGTGCGTCTCGCCCAGGGCATGAGTTACAAGGCGGCGCTGGCCGGCCTGGCTCAGGGCGGCGGCGTGGCGGTGATCGTCCGCCCGGTGCATGTGGAAAACCGCGCCGCGCTATTCGAAGCTTTCGGGCGTTGCATCAACCAGCTCGACGGCCGCTACATCACCGCCATCGACAGCGGCACCTCAGTGGCGGACATGGATTGCATCGCCCAACAGACCCAGTACGTCACCAGCACCACCGCGGCGGGCGACCCGGCACCGCACGCGGCGATGGGCGTGTTCACCGGTATTCGTGCCACCGCCATGGCCCGGCTGGGCAGCGATAACCTCGAAGGCCTGCGAGTGGCGATTCAAGGGCTTGGCAACGTTGGCTATGCCCTCGCCGAACAGCTGCACGCCGCCGGTGCCGAACTGCTGGTCAGCGACATCGATCACGGCAAGGTCCAACTGGCGATGGAACAACTTGGCGCTCATCCGATCGCCAACGACGCGCTGCTCAGCACTCCTTGCGACATTCTTGCGCCCTGCGGTCTCGGCGGCGTGCTCAACAGCCACAGCGTGACGCAATTGCGCTGCGCGGCGGTGGCGGGCTCGGCGAACAACCAACTGACCCACCTGGAAGTCGCGGATCAACTGGAGCGGCGGGGCATTTTGTATGCGCCGGATTACGTGATCAATTCCGGCGGGCTGATCTACGTCTCGCTCAAGCACCGTGGTGAAGAGCTATCGACCATCACCGCACACCTGTCGAAAATCAGCTCCCGGCTGACCGAAGTCTTCGCCCATGCCCAAGCGGAAAAACGCTCGCCGGCCCGCGTGGCTGACGAGTTGGCGGAGAAAGTGCTGTATCGATGAAGTTGAACCGATGAAGGAGTGAGGGCCTATCCGGCAGACTTGCTCCCAAAGCCTTGGCGCCACGAGCGTCAGGCTTGACTGACGCACGCTGACGCGGCGTGCCAGGAGCCCCTGTGATGCCTCACAAGGTTGAGCTGCCTTACACCCGATTTTTATCCCCTGACGGCCAATTGCTCGGCGAACTTCCTGCCTGGGCCGACGATTTCAATTTGCTGACGCGCCTTTATCGGCAGATGGTCCTGACCCGCCTTTTTGATCAGAAAGCCGTCGCCCTGCAACGCACCGGGCGCATCGGCACGTATGCGCCGACCTTGGGCCAGGAAGCCATTGGCGTGGCGGTGGGCAGCTTGATGCACGCCGAAGACGTGCTGATTCCGTATTACCGCGACACCGCCGTGCAATTGATGCGCGGCGTGCGCATGGAAGAAATTCTCCTGTATTGGGGCGGTGACGAGCGCGGCAGCGACTTTGCCGAACCGGCGGCGGCCCAAGACTTTCCGATCTGTGTGCCGATTGCTACCCAGGCCCTGCATGCCTGCGGCGTAGCCAGTGCATTCAAAATCCGCGGCGAACATCGGGTCGCTGTCACTACCTGCGGCGACGGCGCCACCAGCAAGGGCGATTTCCTCGAAGCCCTCAACGTCGCCGGTGCCTGGCAGTTGCCGGTGGTATTCGTGGTCAATAACAACCAATGGGCGATCTCGGTGCCACGACGGATTCAGTGCGGCGCCCCGACCCTGGCACAGAAAGCGATCGGTGCCGGGTTCCACGGTGAGCAGGTCGACGGCAATGACATGCTCGCGGTTTACGACCGGGTACAAGTGGCCCTCGAACGGGCGCGTCACGGTAAAGGCCCGGTGTTGCTGGAATGCCTGAGCTACCGCCTCGGCGACCACACGACAGCCGACGATGCCACACGCTACCGGTCGGCAGACGAGGTCAAGCAGGCCTGGCTCGAAGAACCGGTCAAACGCCTGCAACGTTTCATGGTCGACCAGGGCGTGTGGGACGAAGGCCGCGAACAGGCGCTGATCAGCGAATGCCAGGGCTTGGTGCAGCGCGCTGTGGATAACTTCGAAGCGGCGGGTCTTCAGGCGCCCGAATCGATCATCGATCACGTCTACGCCCAGTGGCCGGCGTCCCTCGCCGGGCAGCGTGAAGAGTTGCTCGAAAGGGCGGCGCGCCGCGCGGGAGATGCGAGCCATGAGTAACGGCAAAGTCACGTTGCTGGAAGCGGTGAATCTCGCGCTGCATCGGGCCATGAGCGAAGACGAGAACGTCATCGTCCTCGGTGAGGATGTCGGGGTGAACGGCGGCGTGTTTCGCGCCACCCAAGGGCTGCGCGACAGCTTTGGCTTCAAGCGTGTCATCGACTCGCCGCTGGCCGAAACCATGCTAGGCGGACTGGTGGTCGGCATGGCCGCCCAGGGCCTGAAACCGGTGGTGGAAATCCAGTTCATGGGTTTCATCTACGCGGCCATGGAACACCTGGTGTCCCACTCCAGCCGCATGCGCAATCGCACCCGCGGGCGGATCACCTGCCCGATGGTGATGCGCACACCGATGGGCGCAGGGATTCGCGCGCCGGAACATCACAGCGAAAGCACTGAAGCATTGTTCGCCCACGTTCCAGGGCTGCGGGTGGTGATTCCGTCATCGCCGGCCCGGGCCTATGGCTTGTTGCTGGCGGCCATCGATGACCCGGACCCGGTGCTGTTCCTCGAACCGACCCGGCTCTATCGCATGAACCCGCAACCTCTGTTGGACGATGGCAAGCGCCTGCCGCTGGACAGCTGTTTCACCCTGCGCGAAGGCAGCGACATCACGCTGATCAGCTGGGGCGCCAGTGTGATGGAAACCCTGCAAGCCGCCACCGCATTGGCCGAGCGGGGCGTCTCGGCGGAAGTGATCGATGTCGCGAGTATCAAGCCACTGGACCTCGACACGATGGAAGCTTCGGTGCGCAAGACCGGCCGTTGCGTGATCGTTCATGAAGCGCCGCGCTCCTGTGGCGTCGGTGCGGAAATCGCCGCGAGCCTCTATGAGCGGGTGTTGCTGGATTTGCAGGCACCGATCCAGCGCGTTACCGCGCCGGACATTCCGCCGCCGCTGTATCGACTGGAATTGCTGTACATGCCCAACGTCGAGGACATTCTTCAGGGCTGCGACAACGTTCTTCACTTTGCCTGAGCCCAAGGAGGTCACGATGAAATATTTCAAACTGCCGGATCTGGGCGAAGGTTTGCAGGAGGCGGAAATCGTCCGCTGGCACGTCAACATTGGCGATGACGTCAAGGCCGATCAATTGCTGGTATCGGTAGAAACCGCCAAAGCCCTGGTGGATATTCCCGCACCCTACGACGGCGTAGTGGCAAAACTTTACGGCGGAGAGGGCGACATCGTTCACGTTGGTGAGCCCTTGCTCGGTTACGAAGGCGAAGCCGATGCGGGCACCGTAGTGGGGCGACTCGAAGGTGGCGGCAGCAGTCAGGAAGACTCGTTTTTCATCGGCGCGGCTCCCTCGACCCGAGAACACCTGGCGACTCGCGCCACCCCGGCCGTGCGGCAACTGGCCCGGCAACTCGGCGTGGAGTTGAGCGGGGTGACGGGTTCTGGCCACGAGGGGCAAATCACCCGTACGGATGTGGAAAACGCGGCACAAACTGAACTGGATCGCTTCGGCGGCGAACGGTTGCGCGGTGTGCGGCGCAGCATGGCGCTGAACATGGCCCGGTCCCACGCCGAAGTCGTGCCGGTGACGATTTTCGGTGATGCCGACCTGCATCGCTGGGGTCAGGCCCGCGAACCGCTGATTCGTCTCGCCAAGGCGATGGCGGCCGCGTGCGCCGTGGAGCCGGTGCTCAACAGCGCTTTCGACGGCAAAAGCCTGTCGATCAAACAACACGAACGGCTCGACCTGGGCATCGCCGTGGACACCCCGGACGGCTTGTTCGTCCCCGTGCTGCGCGATGTCGGTCATCGCACTTCGGCTGATTTGAAGGAAGGCGTCATGCGATTAAGGGCCGACGTGCAGGCGCGATCGATTCCGCCCAAGGAAATGATGGGAGCGACCCTGACGCTGTCGAATTTCGGCACCTTGTTCGGCCGCTACGCCAACCCGGTGGTGGTGCCGCCGCAAGTGGCGATTCTCGCCGCTGGCGCGATCCGCGATGAACCGGTGGCGGTTGACGGCGCGGTGGTGGTGCATCCGGTTTTGCCGCTGTCCCTGACCTTCGATCATCGCGTGGTGACGGGGGGCGAGGCGGCACGATTCTTCAAGGCACTGGTCGAGGCGCTGGAACAACCCGACGCTTAGGTTTATCGCAGGCATGAAAAAGGCCCTGAGTCGTTTGACTCAGGGCCTATTCAATTCGGGCGTTGCTTACTTGGCAGCCTTGGGCGCTTTAACTGGCTTGGTCGGCTCAGCGACTTCAACAGGTGCAGGCGCTTCAACGGGGGCAGCCTTTTCAACGACTTCAGCCGGCGCATTGAGCAATTCGGACAACGCATCCGGCTGGCTCTTGAACGCCTTGGCGAACACATCGCGGTTCTTCGCCATGTAGATCCCGGCTTCTTCCACTTGCTGTTCGGTCAGGGACGGAACGGCTTTTTGCAACACTTCGGCCAGCAACTCGGCCAGTTCGAGCATTTTGTCATGACGGTCAGCTTCGGCTTTATCCATGAACAAGCGCTCCAGATCTCGGCTGCTGCGGTATACCACTTCGACGGCCATTCACCACCTCACATGCCTTCACATTAAGTTGTCTTGTTGACTACTGTATTTATATACAGCGAAAAGGATAAGCGAATCCCTGCGCTTTGGGTAGTGGCTTTTTAATGTAGACCGAAATCAGGGTTTGTGAGGTGCAGGTGCGACCAAACGCCACGGAGCGCGTTTTAGAGCACCTCGCCATCATGTGGCAGGCGCCTCTGGCCTTTTTTCTGCATGCAGAACAACCGTCACGTCAAACCCGCATCATCCGCTCGAACCGAGCTAAGGAAGAATCACCGTGAAAATCAACTGGGCCGAGAAACTGCGGCAGAACGTGCATCAATTGGCCGAGTCCCTGGGCAACCTGTTTGTCGAGACCTTCCACTACCTGGCGCTGTTCGCCATCGGTGCAGTCACCGCGTGGGCGGCGGTGATGGAATTTCTGGGGATGATCGAAGAAGGGCACATCAAGATCGATGACATCTTGCTGCTGTTCATCTACCTGGAATTGGGGGCGATGGTCGGGATTTACTTCAAGACCAACCACATGCCGGTGCGTTTCCTGATCTACGTGGCGATCACCGCGCTGACGCGACTGCTGATCTCCAACGTCTCGCATCACAACCCGCCGGACATCGGCATCATCTACCTGTGCGGCGGGATTTTGCTGCTGGCGTTTGCGATTCTGGTGGTGCGTTACGCCTCGTCGCAATTCCCTTCGGTGAAGATCGAACACCCGCAACGCAAGATCGGTGCGGGTTCCGGTGAGCATCCCGAAGTGGAGAAGGGCGAGATTTAGAACCTCATGGCGGGCCGGCTGTGGCCTTTGACGCGTGGCGGCGGCAGGTTGTGGTCGCCGTCGGTCATGGCTTCGAGGATGGCCACGGCGCTGTGGCCCTGTTCGATGGCAATGCCGAACTGAATGCTTTGCACCAGGCGTTTGAGGCGCAGGGGGTCATTGCGTTGTTCGGCGCTGATCATCCGTTTGGCGACCACATGACCGTTGTTGGACAGGGTCAGCATAATGCTGCCATCCAGGCCCTGAATGCTCAGGTTAATTTGATAATCCGCTGCAAAAGCATCGGTAATGAGCTGAAAAGGGTTGTCCATGATGCGTCACCGCCTGAATTGAACGTGCAGTTGTTGACCGGCCATGATCGGGGTTAGTTCGCAACACCAGACCACCGGCACATCGCTCTCGCTGAGGTTTTCAAAAGTCCTTTTGCCTCACAGGTGACGTAGCAAGGGCCATGCCGCAAAAATTGTCGAACAATAGACACGGCAAAAAAGAAGGCGGACTCTGTGGCCCGCCTTCTTTTTTCCTGCCCGTTTCAGGGCATGAATGAGTAGATGATCGCAGACAGTGCAATCAAACCGATCAACACCACGAACACGTTCGACACCTGACCCGAATACTGGCGCAAGGCCGGCACTCGACGGATGGCGTACATCGGCATCAGGAACAGCAGGCACGCGATGATTGGCCCACCGAGGGTTTCGATCATGCCGAGGATGCTCGGGTTGAACGTCGCCACGGCCCAGCAGCTGAGGATCATGAACAGCGCGGTCACGCGGTTCAGCCAGTTCGCCGACATCACCCGGCCACGACCGCGCAGGCTTTTTACGATCAGGCCCTGGAAGCCTTCGCTGGCGCCGATGTAATGGCCGAGGAAGGACTTGGTGATTGCCACCAGCGCAATCAGCGGCGCCGCGTAAGCGATGACCGGCGTCTGGAAGTGGTTGGCCAGGTACGACAGGATCGAGATGTTCTGCGCCTTCGCCGCCGCCAAATCAGCCGGCGACAAGGCCAGCACGCAACTGAAGCAGAAGAACATCACCGTCACCACCATCATGGCGTGGGCGATGGCGAGGATGCCGCTGCTTTTGCGTTCGGCCTGTTCGCCGTAACGTTGTTTCTGATCGACGGAGAAGGCAGAGATGATCGGCGAATGGTTGAACGAAAACACCATCACCGGGATCGCCAGCCACAACGTCTTGAAGAACAGCGGCATCGGCATGCCTTCACTGGCGGTGGCGAAGAATGCGCCGTTCCAGTTCGGGATCAGACTCAAACCGAGCAGCAGCAACGCTGCAACGAACGGATAAACCAGCACGCTCATGCATTTGACGATGACACCCTGGCCGCAACGGACGATGGCCATCAGGCCGAGGATCAGCGCCAGCGACAGAATCGCCCGTGGTGGCGGGGCGATGTGCAACTGATGCTCCATGAAGCTGCTCAAGGTGTTGGTCAGCGCCACGCTGTACACCAGCAGAATCGGGAAGATCGCAAAGAAATACAGCAGCGTGATCAGCTTGCCGGCACCGATGCCGAAGTGTTCTTCCACCACTTCGGTGATGTCCCCGGAACGCCCGGACAACACGAAACGGGTCAGGCCGCGGTGGGCGTAGAAGGTCATCGGGAACGCCAGTACTGCCAGGATCAGCAGCGGCCAGAAACCGCCTACGCCGGCGTTGATCGGCAGGAACAGCGTGCCGGCGCCGATGGCTGTGCCATAAAGGCCAAGCATCCAGGTGGTGTCGTGTTTGTTCCAGCCTTTGTGGGTTATTTCGCTATTGCGTGTCAGGTCTATAGCAGGATTATCGGCAGCAGGTGTACGTACATCGGTCATCGTTTGGCCTCGTTATTGTTCTTGCTCGGGCTCACGTGTTACGGGCGTCGGGAATGCTCCTCAGCACTCCACCCAGCTGACAGCCAGGCCGCCCCGTGAAGTCTCTTTGTATTTGTCATGCATGTCGGCGCCGGTATCGCGCATGGTGCGGATGACCCGGTCCAGGGAAATGAAGTGTTTGCCGTCGCCGCGCAGGGCCATTTGCGTAGCGTTGATCGCCTTCACGGCAGCAATCGCATTGCGCTCGATGCACGGCACTTGCACCAGGCCGCCGACCGGGTCGCAGGTCAGGCCGAGGTTGTGCTCAAGGCCGATTTCGGCGGCGTTTTCCAGTTGCTCGGGCGTGGCGCCGAGTACGTCCGCCAGCCCGGCGGCGGCCATGGCGCAGGCGGAGCCGACTTCGCCCTGGCAGCCGACTTCGGCACCGGAGATGGACGCGTTTTTCTTGCAGAGAATTCCTACGGCCGCAGCGCCCAAGAAGAACGCGACGACGTCATCGTCCGACGCGTCCGGGTTGAATTTCATGTAGTAGTGCAGCACCGCCGGAATGATCCCCGCCGCGCCATTGGTCGGCGCCGTGACCATGCGCCCGCCCGCTGCGTTTTCTTCGTTCACGGCGAGGGCAAACAGGTTCACCCACTCCATGGCCGATAGCGTGGAGGTGATGACATTCGGCTTGCCGATTTCCAACAGGCTGCGGTGCAATTTCGCCGCGCGACGGGGAACATTCAGACCGCCGGGCAGGATGCCTTCATGGCGCAGCCCTTGCTCGACGCATTCACGCATCACCGACCAAATGTGCAGCAGGCCCTGACGGATTTCCGCTTCGCTGCGCCAGGCCAGTTCATTGGCCATCATCAACTCGGAAACGCGCAGGCCGTGCAGGTTGCAGAGCTTGAGCAGCTCGGCGGCGCTGGAAAAATCGTACGGCAGCACCACATCGCTGGTGGGCGCGATACCGGACTCGGCTTCGGCCGCTTCAATGATGAAACCGCCACCGATCGAGTAGTACGTTTGCTCCGATAGCTCACCGGTTTCGCCAAAGGCTGTCAGGGACATGGCGTTGGGGTGGTAGGGCAGGCTCTCGTCCAGAAGCAGGAGATCGTGTTGCCAGTTGAAGGCGATGGAGGTTTTGCCTGCCAGGGACAGTTCGCCGGTTTCACGCAGGGTCTGGATTCGGCTGTCGATGGACGTGGGATCGATGCTGTCCGGCCACTCGCCCATCAGGCCCATGACGCAGGCGCGGTCTGTGGCGTGACCGACGCCGGTCGCCGACAGCGAGCCATACAGTCGGATTTCTACGCGCCGTACGTCGGCCAGCAATTGTTGGTCAATCAGGGCTTGGGCGAAGGTCGCGGCGGCGCGCATCGGGCCGACGGTATGGGAACTGGACGGACCGATGCCGACTTTGAAGAGATCGAAAACACTGATAGCCATGCTAAAGCCTATACAAGCAATGGAAGAGAAATCGCTGCCATTTTTGTAGGACAAGCGCAATGTCGGCGATACTGCCTACCTCGGTCCTACGTGACCAACGAAACTTCCTAAGACAGCCTTTAGCAGGACTAAACAATGAGTCGCCAATTGCACGCCCAGACTTACGTCTGGCTGCACGTGTTTTCCTGTGCCGCGCGGCACTTGTCGTTCACCCGTTGCGCCGAAGAACTGCACATCACGCCGGGTGCGGTCAGCCAGCAAATCCGACAGCTGGAAGAGCGACTGGGCTTTCGCCTGTTTCATCGTCGCGCTCGCGGCGTGGAATTGAGCGCCGAAGGCCAGCGACTGGCCATCACCGTCAACGAGGCTTACGGCAGCATCGATGCGGAATTGCGACGACTGGATGCGGGCATGATCAGCGGCATCCTGCGGCTGCGTTCGATTCCATCGTTCCTGAGCAAATGGCTGACCCCAAGGTTGCCGCGCTTGCAGCAGCGCTTTCCGGACATTCAATTACGGCTGGTGGCCGAGGACAGCAGCGTGCCCTTGCACGAAGGCGACTTCGATTTGGCCATCGACCTGAATGACGGCAGCTATCCCGGTTTGTTATCCACAACCTTGCTCGACGAGCAGATCTTCCCGGTCTGTGCCCCAAGCCTGCTGCGTGGTCGGCCGCCGCTGCATGGTCCGGCGGACCTGGTGCATTTCCCGTTGCTGCACGACATTACCGCCTGGCGCGGCAGTTACGAGTACGCGGAATGGGAGTTTTACCTCAACGCCATCGGCTTCGAAGGTGCGGACGTGCGGCGCGGGCACACTTTCAATCGCAATCACCTGACCATCGAAGCGGCGATTGCCGGGATGGGCGTGGCGATTGCGCGGCGAACCTTGCTCAATGACGAGTTGGAGCGGGGGACGTTGATCGTGCCGTTTGGCCTGGCGGTACCCAATCACAAGCGTTACGTGCTGCTCTATGCGCCGGGGGCGCTGAGCCATCCGGGCGTGCGCGCGGTGCATGACTGGCTGGTGGAAGAGGCGGGGATATTTCGAAGCCTGCATCCGCTGGCGGAGCGGCAGATGTGAGCAATTGTGACAAAAGAGTCCGGCGACCCAACTCCCGACCTTAACAGCGCTTTTGCTCCTTGTCCGGCTTTTTTTGCGAATCAAAATTTATCTTTTTTTAGGGGTTGAATTGTTCTGCGCGCAGACCGATTGTGTAAGTAAGAGGTCACGGTGATGACGCCCAAGGGCCAGCCGATGTGCCTCTCGCGAGCTAGCTGAAATAAGGGATGAACTATGCAAATCCAAGTCAACAGCGATAACCATATTCAAAGCAGCATCCGACTGGAGGAGTGGGTACGTACTACCATTGAGAGCACGCTCGAACGTTATGAGGAGGACCTGACACGCGTCGAGGTTCATCTGCGGGACGAGAACGGCGACAAGCCCGGTCCCCATGACATGCGCTGTCAGCTGGAAGCGCGGCCAAAAGGCCACCAACCGATTTCTGTAACCCATAAAGCCGACTCCCTGGAACTGGCGATCGACGGGGCGGCCGAAAAACTTGAACATGCGCTTGAGCACCTGTTCGGCAAACTGCGGGGCAAACCACGTGCCGCTGTGGTGCCGTTCGAGAGAGTTGCAGCCGATGCGCTGCTGGAAGACGAGTTTCTCGAGAACGAACAGGCTGCTCAAAACGGCTGATATTTGATTAGGTTTTTACCTTCCACCACTGACAAACGGGTCTGCTTATGCAGGCCCGTTTTTGTTCGTGCTGACTGAACGTTGACTGCTGTAACAACGATCCCGTCGGATCTCTTTTGCACATGAGAATATTTATCATTAATATTGCGGCCTTGTCGGCTCCGTGACATTCACGGGGTCTCACCCGTTTCAAGGTCGAAACATGAAAGGCAAAATCACTGCGCTCCCCGTTTCCTACCGACTGGCCGTCACTTCCCGAGTGTTGGCCGCTGTGCTGGGAGGGTACGTCGTCGCGGCATTGGCCAGTGTCACCCTGGCAATGTGGCTGCCCTTGGCTCGTAGTGAATCGGTGGTCACCGGGATGATGACCTCGTTTCTGGTCTATCTGGTCGCCGTACTCTGGTGCTTTGCCTGCCGCAGTGCGTGGCAAGCCTGGTTCGGGTTGATCGTGCCAAGCGTGGTTTTGGCGGCGGTGTCGGGGCTGGCGTTCTGGATGGACCACTGATGAAAGAGGGCTTTCGACAGGCCATGGCCTGGCTGCACACCTGGGCCGGGTTGATCTTCGGCTGGCTGTTGTTCGCGATTTTCCTTACCGGCACGCTCGCTTATTTCAAGGATGAGATCAGCCACTGGATGCAGCCGGAAATTCCCGCCCGTTCGCTGTCCTCCGAAGCCAGTCTGACCCTGGCCCAGCGTTATCTCGAGCAGCACGCCGCGGGAGCCTCGCGATGGCTCATCGATTTACCGGACGCTCGCGAACCCGGGCTGTCGGTGAGGTGGCAGCAAGCAGCGACCAAGCCCGGCACGCGCGGTCAATTCACCGAAAAACTCCTCGATCCGCAAACCGGTACAGAAGTGCAGGGCCGGGACACCCGCGGTGGCGAGTTCTTTTACCGCTTCCACTTTCAGCTGCAGATGCCCTATCCGTGGGGGCGCTGGCTGTCGACGATCGCCGCGATGGTGATGTTCGTCGCGCTGATCAGCGGGATCATCATCCACAAGAAAATCTTCAAGGACTTCTTCACCTTCCGTCCGCGCAAGGGCCAGCGCTCTTGGCTCGACGGGCACAACGCGGTGGGCGTTCTGGTGTTGCCGTTTCATCTGATGATCACCTACAGCAGCCTGGTGATTTTCATGGTGATGGTGATGCCGGCGAGCATCCTTGCCTCGTACGAAGGCGGTGTCGAGGCGTTTTACGATGAGGTGATTCCAGCGTCCAATCCGCCTGAAATGGCAGGCAAACCGGGTCAGTTGGCCCCGTTGTCTCCGCTGCTGGAACGGGCCAGCGAGCAGTGGGGGGGCGGGCGAACCGGGCGGCTGACGGTGAACAATCCGGGCGATGCGAATGCCTCGATCATTCTTGCGCGGGACGGCGCCGACCGAGTGGTCCACGACTTTGGCAGCGCGTTGACATTCCATGGCGTGACCGGGCAATTGCTCGGCGCAACGCCGAAGCAAGCATTGCCCATGGCTATTGCCGGCAGTTTCTACGGCTTGCACATGGGCCATTTTGCCGGTCCGGTGTTGCGCTGGCTGTACTTCATCTGTGGGTTGGCGGGCACCGCAATGATCGGTACCGGGCTGGTGATCTGGCTCGGCAAGCGTCAGCTCAAACATGCGAAGAGCGGTGTGATGCCGTTTGAGTTGCGGTTGGTGGAAGTGCTGAATATCGCCAGCATGTCGGGGTTGATGGTCGCGGTGGCGGCGTTCTTCTGGGCCAATCGATTGTTACCGGTAGGAATGGCCGGGCGGGCGGATTGGGAAGTGAACAGCTTCTTTATCGTCTGGGGCTTGAGTGTGTTGCACGCCATGGTCCGCCGTGGTCGCGCCGCGTGGGTCGAACAGTTGGCGCTGACGGCGTTGCTGTTCTGTGCGCTGCCGCTGCTGAACGCGCTGACCACGCCGTATCACTTGGGCGTCACTCTGATGCAGGGCGATTGGGTCATGGCCGGTTTCGATCTGACGTGCCTGGGCAGCGGTCTGTTTTTCGCGTGGGCTGCGTGGAAAAAACAGCGCGCGGGGCAGGCTGGAATCGTCACCCGGCCGCGGGCGAAATCGATAGCGCTTGCGCAAGAGGCGCACTGAATGTTCCTGGCCTTGTTGCTGTGCTACGGCGGTTTCACCGCGCTCTGTTTATCGATGGATCGGCATCACGCTGAACTGCTGGGACGCAAGCCCTCGGCCCGTCGCCGCCAAGGGATGAAATTCAGTGGCTGGCTGTTGCTGGCGTTATCGCTGTGGGCCGCAGTGTCCTCGACGGGGTGGGGGCTTGGATTGGTGGAGTGGTTTGCGGTGTTGATGCTCAGCGCTTTGCTGCTGGTGTGGTTGATGCCGTATCGCCCGCGCCTGGCCCTGGCGTTGGCCGGGTTGAGCGTGCTCGCCAGCCCCGTCGCCGTGTTTGCGCAAGGCTGACCTGATGATCAGCAGCCCCCCGGAATCCCATGACGACGAACATCGCGGTGCGCGTGCGCATTTCCTGCAGGTGTTCCTTTCCCAGCGGTCGCAAATGGAAGCACTGGTGAGCCGCCGTGTCGGTTGTCGGGCGACCGCCGCGGATCTGGTGCAGGATTTGTTCCTGCGTTTCTGGCGTCGGCCGCTGGTGCAGGTCGAAGAGCTCAGCACTTACCTGTTGCGCTGCGCCGGCAACATCGCCATCGATCATTTGCGCAGCGAAGGCACGCGGGTGCGGGTCAACGAGGGCTGGATGCCGGATCAACCGGACAGTCACGGCAGCGAACCGCAAGCGGCGCTGGAGGCGGGCAACGATTTGCGTCACGTCGAAGCGGCGTTGCGTGCGCTGCCTGAGCGCACCCGACAGATTTTTCTGCTCAACCGTATTCACGGGCGCAAATACGCCGAAATCGCCAAGGCCATGGGGTTGTCCCAAAGCGCGGTGGAAAAACATATGATGCGCGCCCTCGAGGCTTGCAAGGCCAGCCTGCGGGAACCCGAACCGCGCACGCCAGGGAAAGCACCGTGAACAACACCGAACGCGTCACCCCGACGCCTGCTCAGGAACAGGCGGCCTTCGCCTGGCTGAGTCTGTTGCATGACCAGCCCAGCAGCGGCGATCAGGCCACCTTCAGCCATTGGCTACAGGCCGACCCTGCCCATGCCGAGGCTTACGCCCAGGCGCAAGTGGTGTGGGAGTTGACCGAAACACCGGCCCGAACGTTGGCCGACGAAGAGGCGTTTGCCTTGCAGGGTTACCTCAGCGCCATGAATCGCTCGCGCCGTACCCGCGTTCTGCGTTGGTCCGGTGCGTTGGCGATGGCCGCGTGCATGGTGTTGATGATCGGCGTCGGTGCTGGCTGGCAACCGTCGCGCTGGGTCGATGATCTGGGCGCGGACTATGTATCGGCGCCGGGGGAAATTCGCACCGTCACGCTGGCGGATCAGTCACACGTCACGCTTGATGCCGACAGCGCGATTGCGGTGGATTTCAGTCGTGGCGAGCGGCGGGTTGAGCTGCGGCGCGGCGCCGGATTTTTCAGCGTGACCCACACCGGCGAGCCGTTCGTGGTGGACGCTGAAAAAGGCCAGGCGCGGGTGCTGGGGACTCAGTTCGAAGTGCGGCTGCAACCGCACGGTGCGCAGGTCACGGTGTTGTCCGGGCGGGTGGGCGTGACGGCGGACAGGCACGCCGAGCAACAAATTCTCAGCGCTGGCCAGCAAGTGGCCTATGGCGAGGGTTCGGCGGAAAAACTCCATGCGGTCGACAGCGAAGCGCAATTGGCGTGGCGTCAGGGATGGCTCAATTACTACAAGGCGACACTCGCTGAGGTGGTGCAAGACCTTGGGCGTTATTACCCGGGACGGATTGTGCTGCTCAACGATGAACTGGCGGCGCGGCGGGTCAGTGGCAGTTTTCCGAGCAAGGATCCGCTCGCGGTGTTGAGTTCGTTGCAAGGGGTGTTGGGGTTTGAGCAGCACAAGGTTTTGGGGCATCTGATTATTTTGCGCTGAGGCTGCTGGCCCCATCGCGAGCAGGCTCGCTCCCACAATTGACTACATTCCCCTGTGGGAACGAGCGAAGTGTTTTGAAAATAATTTCAAAATTCTGGTGAGGTAAACCCCGACGCCATCCGTGTAGTGACTGAAACTGCGAGTCATTCGCATTCCGTAGGTTCTACACAGGTCATGAGCAATGAAGTCCAGGGCAAAATCGGGTTCGGTCAAACAATGGTTGGGTACGTGTGCCTTGAGCTTTTCGGCGTTGGCGTTGCTGCCGTTGACTGTGGCGGTGGCGGCTGAGGCTGGCAGTGCCCGACAGAGTGCGCCGTTCACCTTTGCAATGGCCTCCAAACCGTTGCCCCAGGCCTTGAGCGATTTCAGCCGGATCACCGGTATCAGCGTGGTCTACACCGATGAGGCGCCGTACGGCATCAACGCTCCAGCGCTCAGCGGGCAGATGAGTGCCGAGCAGGCGATGCAGCGTTTGCTCAGCGGTTCGGGGTTCACCTTCCGTCGCACTGACGGCCACACCTTGGCGCTGGAGCCATTGCCTACCGATGGTGCCTTGAACCTGGGCGCGACCACCATTACCTCGGTGGCCGATCAATCCATGAGCTATCAGCCACCGCCCACCAGTTCGGTGATGCGCTCGTCGGCCTTGATCCAGGAAATCCCCCAGACCGTCAACGTGGTTCCGGCGCAGGTCATTCGCGATCAGGCGCCGCGCAATCTGGATGACGCGCTGGCCAACGTCAGCGGCATTACTCAAGGCAACACGCTGGCGAGCACTCAGGACTCGGTGATGACTCGCGGTTTCGGTGACAACCGCAACGGCTCGATCATGCGCGACGGCATGCCGATCGTGCAGGGCCGTGGCATGAATGCGACCGTGGACCGGGTCGAAGTGCTGAAGGGCCCGGCCTCGCTTCTTTATGGCATCCAGGACCCGGGCGGCGTGGTCAACATGGTCAGCAAAAAGCCCGAACTTGAGCAGTACAACGCGTTGACCCTGCGTGGCTCGACCTATGGCGACGGCAAAAACGGCAGCGGTGGCGGCCTCGACAGCACCGGTGCGCTGGGTGAATCAGGGTTGGCCTATCGCATGATCCTGGACCACGAAGACGAAGATTACTGGCGCAACTTCGGTACTCACCGCGAGACATTGGTCGCACCGTCACTGGCCTGGTTCGGCGAAAGCACCAAACTGCTGTTCGCCTACGAACACCGCGAGTTCCTGACCCCGTTCGACCGCGGCACGATCATCGACCCGCGTGATAACCATCCGCTGGACATCTCCCGCGAGCGTCGCCTCGACGAGCCCTTCAATAACATGGAAGGCCGCTCGGACCTGTATCACTTCGAGGCCGATCACGAGCTCAACGACAACTGGAAAGCCCACTTCGGCTACAGCTGGAACCGCGAAACCTACGACGCCAGCCAGGTGCGCATCACCGCCATCGACACCAAAAAGGGCACGTTGACCCGCAGCATGGACGGCACTCAGAACGCGATCAGCACCGACCGCTTCACCACCGCCAGCCTGGAAGGCAATGTCCAGCTCGCTGGGATGAAACATGACCTGGTGTTCGGCGTCGATGATGAATACCGCAAGATCTACCGCGAAGACCTGATCCGTCAGAAAAGCCTGAGCACCTTCAGTTACCTCAACCCGGTTTACGGTCGCGAAGTCGCCGGCACCACGGTCAGCCCGGCCGACAGCGCGCAGACCGACAAACTGCGCAGCGATTCGGTGTTTTTGCAGGACTCGATTCACCTGACCGATCAATGGATTTTCGTCGCCGGCGCGCGCTTCCAGGAATACGACCAGTACGCCGGCAAAGGCGTACCGTTCAAGGCCAACACTGACAGCAACGGCCAGAAATGGGTGCCTCGCGCCGGCCTGGTGTACCGCTACACCGATGAACTGTCGTTCTATGGCAGCTACACCGAGTCGTTCAAACCCAACTCGACCATCGCACCGTTGAGCGGCAGCAGCACCGTGCTGGACGGCAGCGTCGCGCCGGAAGAAGCCAAGTCCTGGGAAATCGGCGCCAAGCTCGACATGCCGGGCCGCGTCACCGGTAACGTCGCGCTGTTCGACATCAAGAAACGCAACGTGCTGGTGGCTAATTCCGAAGGCCCGGTGACGATCTACAGCGCCGCCGGTGAAGTGCGCTCCCGAGGGCTGGAAGTGGACTTGAGCGGTCAGTTGAGTGATCGCTGGAGCATGATCGGCAGCTATGCCTACACCGATGCCGAAGTCACGGAAGACCCGATCTACAAAGGCAAGAAACTGCAAAACGTAGCGAAGAACAGTGGCTCGCTGTCGGCGGTTTATGACTTCGGCACTATCGTCGGTGGCGATCAGCTGCGGGTTGGCGCGGGCGCGCGCTATGTCGGTGAGCGAGCGGGTAACGCGGTGAACGATTTCGACCTGCCGAGCTACACCGTGGCCGATGCGTTCGCAACCTACGACACCAAAGTCGAGGGGCAGAAGGTCAAGTTCCAACTCAACGTGAAGAACCTGTTTGACCGCACTTACTACACCTCGGCGGCGAGCCGGTTCTTTGTGTCGATGGGGGATTCGCGGCAGATCTCCTTGTCGAGCACGTTGGAGTTCTAACCGCAGACCGCGTCATCGTTCATCGCGAGCAGGCTCACTCCTACATGGGAATGCATTCCAAATGTGGGAGTGAGCCTGCTCGCGATGGCGGCATCCCAGATACTGAAGACTTCAGGCCTACCGCAAAAACGCCTGCCGATACTCCCCAGGCGTTCCCCCCAATGCCTGCCGAAACCGATTGGTGAAATGACTCGCACTGGCAAACCCGCACGCCAGTGCAATTTCCCCCAATGGCTGCGACGTTGAACGCAACAACTCCCGCGCCCGGCTCAGTCGCCGCGACAACACATACTGATGCGGCGGCAAGCCAAAACTCTCGCGAAACATCCGCGCAAAGTGGTATTCGGATAACGCACACAACGCCGCCAACTGCCCCAGGCTGATGGCCTCGGCCAATTGGTTGTCGATGAACTCCACCAACTGCCGCCGCTGATGCGCAGCCAATCCGCCTTTCAGCCGCAAGCCCTCACGCATCCCGACCTGGCCGAGCAGGACGTGGCTGAGCATTTCATGGGCCAGGCTGCTGGTGAGCACGCGTTCGCCGGGCTCGTTCCAGTTGAGTGTGAGCATTTGCCGAAAGCGCCGGGCTTGTGCCGGGTCGTCCAGAAAGGTCGCTTCGCGCAGCTGCAGTTCGCGAGGTTCGCGGTCAAGCAGCGTGACGCAACCGAGGGCGAATTGTTCGGGGCTGAAATACACGTGGGCCAGGCGTATGTCGCCGTTGATCACCCAACCCGATTGATGCTCGGCCGGCAGGATGCACAGCTTGTCCGGGCCGCCCTTGGTGCCGGGCTGGTCGCGGCGAAAAGTGCCGGTGCCGCCGGCGATGTAGCAGGACAGGGTGTGATGACTCGGCGCTTCGTAATCCTGGGCGTCGTGATGGTTGCTCCACAAGGCTGCAGCCATGCCGTCACCGAGCTCGGCGCTGTGCTCGAGGCGAGCATTGGGCGAGCGGTTGAGGGCTTGAAAGACTTGCAGGGTTTCCAGTGCAGGCATGATGGCTTCTCGTTGACGCCTTGCATCCTACTCCGTAGCCGTTCGGCTGCCAGCCTGTGGCCCGACAAAAGCGCAAGTTTATGCAAGTGCGAAAGGCTTTGGCGCAGGACACTGAAGGCCTATTCAGGAGAGTCTTTGCCATGAACCTTTCGTTGTATCTGCTGACCGTGCTGATCTGGGGCACCACCTGGATTGCCTTGAAATGGCAACTGGGCGTGGTGGCGATTCCGGTGTCGATCGTTTATCGCTTCGGCCTCGCAGCGTTGGTGCTGTTCGTGATGCTACTGCTCAGTCGCCGCCTGCAAGTGATGAACCGTCGCGGGCACCTGATCTGTCTGGCGCAGGGGTTGTGCCTGTTCTGCATCAATTTCATGTGTTTCCTGACGGCCAGCCAGTGGATCCCCAGTGGTCTGGTCGCGGTGGTGTTTTCCACCGCCACGTTGTGGAACGCACTCAATGCGCGCGTGTTCTTCGGCCAGAAAGTCGCGCGCAATGTGCTGATGGGCGGTGCGCTGGGGCTGCTTGGGCTTGGCCTGTTGTTCTGGCCTGAGGTGGCGGGCCACACCGCGAGCCCGCAAACCTTGCTCGGGTTGGGCCTGGCGTTGCTCGGGACACTGTGCTTCTCGGCGGGCAACATGCTGTCGAGCCTGCAACAGAAAGCCGGGCTCAAACCGCTGACCACCAACGCCTGGGGCATGGCCTATGGCGCGGCCATGCTGTCGGTGTGGTGTCTGGTCAAAGGCATTCCGTTCGACATGGAATGGAATGCGCGCTACATCGGCTCGCTGCTGTACCTGGTGATTCCGGGTTCGGTGATCGGTTTCACGGCCTATCTGACACTGGTCGGGCGGATGGGGCCCGAGCGCGCCGCCTATTGCACCGTACTGTTCCCCGTTGTGGCGCTGAACGTGTCGGCGTTTGCCGAAGGCTATCAATGGACCGCGCCCGCCTTGGTGGGTTTGGTACTGGTGATGCTGGGCAATGTGCTGGTGTTTCGTAAGCCCAGGGTGCCGATGGTGCAGGGCAACGGCAAACTCGCGTAAAGGTTCGGGTGGAGCGTTGAGGCAGCTCAGCGCTCGGTCTTGAGCGCGACGAATATCAGCAATGGAAGTAGGAAATCAACTATATGCCGAGCCCAGTCCTTGGCGTTCCAAACTTGTGAGGTGTCCATGTTGAACCATTCGACTCCGATAACCTGCAGGCAAACGTAATAGACAAAAATACCAATCATTAAACCAATGAGTGAAAACTTTTTTGCCTCGTGAAATTCTTCCGCAGACCCGTTTATTTGTCGATAAAGATGAAAGGCGCCTATCAGGCAATAGGTTGTGAAGGTAACTTCCAAGGTAATGATTAACCAGTAAATTCGGTGGTGAAGCATGGGCGAGGTGATTGCCCTGTAACTCAGTCTGGGGTTGCTCCGGGTGGTGTCCATGCTTAGCACGTGGCCGACGTATTCATAGTTTGATGCGTAGTCGGTGAAGTTGCTGTACATCACTAGCAGGCCAAAAAAGCTTATATAGATAATTAGCAGGATTTTTATATATCTGATGAGCTTGTCGGTTGTAAGGTTGTTCAAGCTTGTGTTCTCCGTCACTGTTTTCCGTTGAGTCGGATAAGTAGCGGGGAGTTTATAGTGCTTAACTGTTTTACGTGGATTGACTGAATTGCAAGTTGTGTAAACCAGTGGGCAGACGTTTAAAAACATCTGCCCGTATTGATCAACCTTTCCACACTTGCGGGTTCACCAGATCTTGTGGTCGCTCACCCAGCAAAGCGCTGCGCAAGTTAGCCAAGGCACGGTTGGCCATGGCTTCGCGGGTTTCATGAGTGGCCGAGCCGATGTGCGGCAATGTCACCGCGTTTTTCAGTTGGAACAGAGGGGACTCAGCCAGCGGTTCTTTCTCGTAAACGTCCAGCCCGGCGCCACGAATCCGGTTGTTTTGCAGGGCTTCGATCAGGGCGGGTTCGTCCACCACCGGGCCGCGGGCAATGTTCACCAGAATCGCGCCGGGTTTCATCAATGCCAGTTCACGATGGCTGATCAGGTGTCTGGTTTTTTCGCTGAGCGGCACCACCAGGCAGACGAAATCAGCTTCGGCCAGCAGTTGATCCAGGCTGCGCATCTGCGCGCCGAGTTCTTGCTCCAGTTCGGTCTTGCGGCTGTTGCCGCTGTAGAGGATCGGCATGTTGAAGCCCAGCCGCCCGCGACGGGCGATGGCCGCCCCGATGTTACCCATGCCGACGATGCCCAGGGTCTTGCCGTGTACATCGCAGCCGAATAACGGCGCCCCTACGGTGGCTTGCCATTGGCCGGCCTTGGTCCAGGCGTCCAGTTCGGCGACGCGGCGGGCGCTGCTCATCAGCAGGGCGAAGGCCAGGTCCGCGGTGCTTTCGGTGAGGACGTCGGGGGTGTTGGTAAGCATGATCCCGCGTTCGTTGAAGTAGGCGACGTCGTAGTTGTCGTAGCCGACCGAGACGCTGGAGACGACTTCCAGTTTGGCGGCGTTTTCCAACTGTGCGCGACCGAGTTTGCGACCGACGCCGATCAGGCCATGGGCGTGGGGCAGGGCTTCGTTGAACTGGGCGTTGATGTCGCCATTTTTTGGGTTTGGCACGATAACGTCGAAGTCTTGCTTCAGGCGTTCGACCATTTCGGGGGTGACGCGGCTGAAGGCGAGGACGGTCTTTTTCATGGGAGGAGGGCTCTCGGGCGAAGGTGAATGCCAAGCACGCTAACATTCTTCCGAGCTTTTATGCGAGTGCCCGGATTGCCGGGTGTACGCCGCTGTGACGCGGAGCGTCACGGGATGCATTCCCACGCAGAGCGTGGGAACGATCGATCGGTTGGGCTGGAAATCAGTTCGCCACCCGAACCCCGCCCATGCTCCCGCTCAACTCATACGCCACCAATTCCGCCTGATGTGCCGCCAATATCTCCGGCAAGGAGCCGCGCAAATACTCGACCCACGTTTTAATCTTCGCGTCCAGATACTGCCGCGACGGGTAGATCGCATACAGATTCAATTCCTGCGACCGGTAGTTCGGCATCACCCGCACCAGCGTACCGTTGCGCAACCCTTCAATCGCGGCATACACCGGCAACACTCCAACCCCCATGCCGCTGATGATCGCTGTCTTCATCGCGTCGGCGGAGTTCACCAGAAACGGTGAGCTATTGATCGTCACCATTTCCTGGCCTTCGGGGCCGTCGAAGGTCCATTTCTCCAGCGGAATCACCGGGCTCACCAGACGCAGGCACGCGTGGTTCAGCAAATCGCTGGGCTTGTGCGCGCAGCCGTTGGCTTTTACATACGCGGGCGAGGCGCAAACGATGCTGTAGGTGATGCCCAAGCGCTGGGAGACGAAGCCCGAGTCCGGCAGTTCGCTGGCGAGGACGATGGACACGTCGTAGCCCTCGTCCAGCAGATCCGGCACGCGGTTGGCCATGGTCAGGTCGAAGGTCACGTCCGGGTGGGTTTTGCGATAGCGGGCGATGGCGTCGATCACGAAGTGCTGACCGATGCCGGTCATGGTGTGCACCTTAAGCTGCCCGGCCGGGCGAGCGTGGGCGTCGCTGGCTTCGGCTTCGGCTTCTTCGACGTAGGCGAGGATCTGCTCGCAGCGCAATAAGTAGCGCTTGCCGGCCTCGGTCAGGGCGATTCGGCGGGTGGTGCGGTTGAGCAGGCGGGTTTGCAGGTGGGCTTCCAGGTTGGAGACCGCGCGCGAAACGTTGGCCGTGGTGGTGTCGAGTTGCACGGCGGCGGCGGTGAAGCTACCAGCCTCGGCCACGTAACTGAAGGCGCGCATGTTTTGCAAGGTGTCCATGGGGTGCTCTCGGAGGCGATGGCAAATTGTGACACGAAGTTTCAGGGTCTGAGACCCCGACTAACGGATTATCGCGTTAACGGTAACAAAGATTCACAGGATTCCCAGCTTATCGCCAACAAGGCCGCCCCCTAGAATTGCCCACCTCAGGAACAACTCCCCACCTCAGGAAATCGCAGCAGTGCCGCGTCGCATCAACAGAGCGCTTCAGACGCTCAGTGTTTTGGCTTTAACCCTGACAATCAGCGGCTGCATCGGTACCGGAGGTATTGCCCCGCAGGGTAAGGCGCTGGAGGCCAATTCATTGGCCACCGACGAAGCCATCCAGAACGCCGAACAGGACGCTCACTGGCCCACCGCGCAATGGTGGCAGGCCTATGGCGACCCGCAATTGAACCGCTGGATCGACCTTGCGCTGCAAGGCAGCCCGACCATGGCCATGGCGGCGGCGCGAGTGCGCCAGGCCAAATCCATGGCCGGGATCGCCGAGTCCGCCGAGTCGCTACAGATCAATGGCCAATCCACGCTCAAACGCCACAACTGGCCCACCGATCAGTTCTACGGGCCGGGCGAGTTGGCCAACACCACCACCTGGGACAACAACGCCGCGCTGGGCTTCAGCTACGCCCTCGATCTTTGGGGGCGCGAAAGCAACGCCACCGAGCGCGCCGTCGATATGGCTCACATGACGGCCGCCGAAGCACGGCTGGCGCAGCTCGAATTGCAGAACAACATAGTGCGCGCCTACATCGAGCTGTCGTTGCATTACGCGCAACGGGACATCGTCAAGGCGACCCTGAATCAGCAGCAGCAAATTCTCGACCTCGCGCAGAAGCGCCTGAGCGGTGGCATCGGCACCCATTTCGAAGTCAGTCAGGCTGAAACGCCGCTGCCGGAAACCCACCGCCAGATCGATGCACTGGACGAAGAAATCGCCCTGAGTCGCAACCAGCTCGCGGCCCTTGCCGGCAAAGGTCCGGGGGAGGGCGCGCAATTGCAGCGGCCAACGTTGTCGTTAGGCGCCGCGCTGAAACTGCCGTCGTCGTTGCCCGCGCAGTTGCTCGGTCAACGCCCGGACGTGGTCGCCAGTCGCTGGCAAGTGGCGGCCCAGGCACGGGGAATTGATGTCGCGCACGCTGGTTTCTACCCCAACGTCGACCTGGTCGGCAGCCTCGGCTACATGGCCACCGGCGGTGGAGCGCTGGAGTTTTTGACCGGCAAGAAGCTCAACTACAGCGTCGGCCCGGCGATCTCGTTGCCGATCTTCGACGGCGGCCGCTTGCGCTCGGAGCTGGGCGAAGCCTCGGCGGGTTACGACATCGCCGTGGCCCGGTACAACCAGACGCTGGTCAACGCGCTGAAAAACATCTCCGACCAGTTGATCCGCCGCGAATCCATGGACAAGCAGCAAACCTTCGCCGCCGAGTCGGTGGCCACGGCCCAGAAGACTTACGACATCGCGATGATCGCCTACCAGCGCGGGCTCACCGACTACCTCAACGTGCTCAACGCCCAGACGTTGTTGTTCAAACAGCAGCAGGTTCAGCAGCAGGTGCAGGCGGCGCGCCTCGGTGCTCATGCTGAGCTGGTGACGGCACTCGGCGGCGGATTGGGTGCGGGTGACGACGTGCCGAAAGACAGCCAGACCCAGGCGCCGAAAACCCCGGCCCTGCTTAAGAGCCTCTCGAATTGAACACAAAACCTGTGGGAGTGAGCCTGCTCGCGATTGCGGTGTGTCAGTCAATGATGATGTCGCCTGACACACCGCAATCGCGAGCAGGTCGAATCGTCGCACCGTCGCTCCCACTGGTGCCGCGCCCGGTCTTAATTTCAATGAGCAGGATTCCATGACTCCCTTGCCCGCACCTTTGCGCTGGCTGTATTCCCTTGAATGGCGCCGGGGTTTTTTCGACTGGGCGCGCAGTGATGGCGTGACCTGGGTCTATATTTTCAAGGTGCTGTTCGCCGCGTTTCTGACGCTGTGGCTGGCCATGCGCCTGGAGTTGCCGCAACCGCGCACGGCGATGATTACCGTGTTCATCGTCATGCAGCCGCAAAGCGGTCACGTGTTGGCCAAGAGTTTCTATCGTTTCCTTGGGACATTGGCCGGCTCGGCGGTGATGGTCGCGCTGATTGCCTTGTTTGCGCAGAACACCGAGTTGTTCCTCGGTTCGCTGGCGATCTGGGTCGGCATCTGTTCGGCGGGCGCGGCGCGCTATCGCAACTTCCGCGCCTATGGTTTTGTGCTCGCCGGGTACACCGCCGCGATGGTCGGTTTGCCCGCATTGGCGCACCCGGACGGCGCGTTCATGGCCGCCGTCTGGCGGGTGCTGGAAATCTCCCTGGGAATTATCTGCTCCACGCTGGTCAGCGCCGCGATCCTGCCGCAATCCGCCAGTGCCGCCATGCGCAACGCCTTGTATCAGCGCTTCGGGGTGTTCGCGCTATTCGTCACGGATGGCTTGCGCGGTCGCAGTAAACGGGAAGCTTTCGAGGCGAGCAACGTGCGCTTCATCGCCGAGGCCGTGGGGCTGGAAGGGTTGCGCAGCGTCACCGTGTTCGAAGACCCGCACATGCGTCGGCGCAACGGTCGGCTCAGCCGCTTGAACAGCGAGTTCATGGGTGTCACCACGCGCTTCAATGCCTTGCACCAGTTGCTCGAACGCCTGCGCAGCAGTGAGGCGGATCACGTGGTGACGGCGATCAAGCCGGGTTTGCAGGACCTCGCCGAACTGCTCGATGGCTTCAGCGGCCGTGCCCTGACCGACGCCGATGCGAGCCGTCTGGTCATCGCGCTGACCGCCTATAAAGAAGGTCTGCCGGCGCGGGTTCGCAGCTTGCGAGCGGTTTTTCAGGAGAGCGCCCCGAGCGACGCCGAGCAGCTGGATTTTCATACCGCGTATGAACTGCTCTATCGCTTCGTCGACGATTTGCACAGTTATGCACAGACCCACGCGTCGCTGGCCGATCACAGCCACGCGCGCGAGCAATGGGATGAGCCGTTCACTCCGCAAACCAACTGGATGGCGTCGGCCGCCTCGGGGATTCGCGCGGCATTCATTCTGGTGGTTCTGGGCAGCTATTGGGTCGCCACCGCGTGGCCGAGCGGGGCGACGATGACCCTGATCGCCGCCGCGACCGTGGGCCTTTCGGCGGCGACGCCGAACCCAAAACGCATGGCCTTTCAGATGGCTTGCGGGACGTTCCTTGGGGCATTGATCGGTTTCGTCGAGATGTTTTTCATCTTCCCGTGGATCGACGGTTTTCCATTGCTCTGCGTGATGCTCGCGCCGGTGATCGTGCTCGGTTCGTTTCTCACTTCGCGGCCGCAATACGCCGGTGTCGGTCTCGGTTTGCTGATCTTCTTCAGCACCGGTTCGGTGCCGGACAACCTCACTGTTTACAACCCTTACGCCTTTATCAACGACTACATCGCCATGGTGCTCGGTATGCTGGTGTGCGCGGCGGCCGGGGCGATCATTCTGCCGCCCAACAGCCGCTGGTTGTGGCGTCGGCTGGAGCAGGATTTACGCGGGCAAGTGGTGTACGCCATCAGCGGCAAACTCAAGGGGCTGGCGTCGAGTTTCGAAAGCCGCACCCGCGACCTGCTGCATCAGGCCTACGGTCTCGCCACAGGGCAGCCGCAGGTGCAACGGGACTTGCTGCGCTGGATGTTCGTGGTGCAGGAAGTCGGCCACGCGATTATCGAGTTGCGCAAGGAACAGGCAATCCTGCCGGTGCATCCGGCCTATGCCGAATCGCAGCCGTGGCGTCAGGCGATCCGGGTGATGGGGCGCTCGCTGGTGCGGCTGTTTCTGCAACCGAGCCAGAGCAATCTGGAGCGTGGATTGATCGCCGTCGATCATGCGATCAGCCGCGTGCAAGCCACCGACGAACCTTTCGCGCCGCACTTCGACACCTCGGCCCTGCGTCGGGTGAAGAGCTATTTGCACTTCATCCGCACTTCGTTGCTGGACCCGCAATCACCGCTCGCCGCTTATGCCAAAGGACTTGAACATGCCTCGTGAAATTGCCTTCCACGGCGTGTACATGCCGACCATGACCCTGATGTTTTTCATCGCGGCAGCGCTGGCCTGGGCATTCGACCGGTTCCTGTCCGGGTTTGATCTGTACCGCTTCTTCTGGCACCCGGCGCTGCTGCGCCTGAGCCTGTTTACCTGTCTGTTCGGCGCCCTGGCGCTGACTGTTTACCGTTGAGGCCCTGATGAAAAAGCTTTTCAGCCTGCTCGCCACTTTATTGGTGCTGGCCCTTGCGATGTGGATCGGCCGGACCCTGTGGGTGCATTACATGGACACGCCATGGACCCGCGACGGCCGGGTGCGCGCCGACATCATCAACGTCGCCGCCGACGTCACCGGGGAAGTGGTGGACGTGCCGGTACGCGACAACCAACAGGTGAAGAAGGGCGATTTGCTGATGCGGATCGACCCCGAGCACTACCGCATCGCGGTCAAGCAGGCGCAGGCGCTGGTGGCCTCGCGCAAGTCGACCTGGGAAATGCGCAAGGTCAACGCTCACCGCCGCGCCGACATGGACAACCTGGTGATCTCCAGGGAAAACCGCGACGACGCCAGCAACATCGCCGAATCGGCCCTGGCCGATTACCAGCATGCTCAGGCACAGCTCGAAGCCGCCGAACTCAACCTCAAACGCACCGAGGTCCGCGCAGCGGTGGACGGTTATGTGACCAACCTCAATGTGCATCGCGGCGACTACGCGCGCATCGGCGAAGCGAAAATGGCCGTGGTCGACATGAACTCGTTCTGGGTCTACGGCTTCTTCGAAGAAACCAAATTGCCCCACGTGCGGGTCGGCGATAAAGCCGACATGCAACTGATGAGCGGGGAAGTGTTGAAGGGGCATGTGGAAAGCATTTCTCGCGGTATCTACGACCGTGATAACCCGGAAAGTCGCGAGCTGATTGCCGATGTGAACCCGACCTTTAACTGGGTGCGTCTGGCGCAACGGGTGCCGGTGCGGATTCACATAGATGAAGTGCCGGAGGGGGTGCTGTTGGCGGCGGGGATTACTTGCACCGTTGTAGTTAACTGACTGTAAGACCGAGTCGCCTGCATCGCGAGCAGGCTCACTCCCACATTGACCGAGTTCGAATGCAGATTTTGTGAACGACGCCACCCCTTGTGGGATTGAGCCTGCTCGCGATGAAGGCGACTCGGTCCCACTGACAGATAGCGGCAGTTCAGCCCTTGCAAAACGTCTCATGCAAATGCCGCCAAACCACCTTGCCATCCGCCTGTTTCTCAAACACCACCGTCGACCGCCGGTCAGAATGCAGACCGGTTGCATCCGCCTGTTGCTCGCGATAACTCACCGTTGCACCACCGTCGTACAGCGCGATGCCACGCAACTCGCTGAGCTCAATTCTGAACCCGAGCTTCTTGCCGCCCGCCATCAAGAACAATTCGCTCAACGCGTCGAAATCCAGCACCCGGCCCAACGGCGAGACCATGGAAAACTGCGGCGAAAAACGCATCAGCAATTGTTCAAGCGCCGGCTCGTCCTGTTCCTCGGCCAGCCATTGCTCGATGGCGACGTGGGCTTGGATCACTTCGTCGAAGTATTCGGTGTAGTCGGTCATGGACATGTTTCCTGAAATTTTCTGCGTGGGTTCTGACGCCATCGCGAGCAGGCTCGCTCCCACAGGGTTCTGCTGCGTGGCATAAATTGTATTCACACCAAAGATCCCGGTGGGAGCGAGCCTGCTCGCGATGGCGTCGACTCGGTCTCAGAGTTGCCCGCGCAACCCGAACCGCTTCATCAACCCCGCCTCCAGCAGCCCTTTAGGCAACAACCCCGCCAGCAACGGTAACGCCCGACTGCCATTGCCCAGACGAATCAGGCGCGGCGGTTTGCTGTGCTGCACGGCCTTGAGCAAACCGGCGGCAAATTCACTGGCCGGGGTCGGGTTGTCCTGGGAGGCCTTGGCCCGTGCGCGAATGCCGTCACGCAGCGGAAACCACGGTGATTGTTCGGTAATCAGTTGCTCCGCCTCATGGCCGGCATTCGTGGCAAAACTCGAGGCGATGGCGCCCGGCTGAACTTCCATGACCCGCACGCCAAACGGCGCCAGTTCCATGCGCAAGGCATCGGTCAAGGCGTGCACTGCCGCTTTCGAGGCGCAGTAGGCACCGGCAAATGGCGTGACCAAAACCCCGGACACGCTGCCGATGTTCACCACCAGGCCCTTGGCGCGACGCAGCACCGGGAACAGGGCGCGGGTGACGCCGACGATGGCGAACACATTGGTTTCGAATTGCCGCTGCATGGCCGGAACACCGCCGTCGAGCAACGGCCCCATGGCGCCGTAACCGGCATTGTTGATCAGCACGTCGAGGCCGCCATGTTGCTGGTTGATGCGCTCGCTCAAGTGTTCGAGTGCAGCGCCGTCGTTGACGTCCAGTTGCACGGCGGTAAAACCGGCAGCGGCCAGCGCCGCCACGTCTTCAGCCTTGCGGGCACTGGCCCAGACGTCGTATCCGGCATTTTTGAAAACATCGGCGAGGGCGCGGCCAATGCCGCTGGAACAACCGGTAATCAACGCAACGGGCATGGCGCGGTCCTTGTGCAAAAAAAGAAGAAGGGGATTAATCGGAGAAACTACCCTGCAAACGCTCGGCGCGAAACTCCAGTGTTTGCGGGCGATAGCCAGGGCGCAGCGGCGGCATCGGTAAACAGTCTTCCCAATTGGCGCCAGCCTGCAGTTCACCGGGGCCGCGATAGCGCGGGGCGGCGTATTGATTGTCGGCCAGGTTGACCGTATCGCCCGGCGCATACGCGGCGACGCGCCAGCGTAACTCGGTCAGCGGCACGTCGTTGCCGTTGTTCATTGTCAGATGCAACGGCCGGTCCGCCGGGCAGCGTTCGGGTGCGTAGGCGATGCGCAACTCCAGGCGCGCCAGTTGCTTGACCTCGCGGTTGTCCATCCAGATCACCCACATGGCCACCACACCCAATCCGATGGCCGCCGCCACGGAGACCGGCAACGCCTTGGTCGGGTAGCGCAGCAACAAAATCAGCCAGGTGATAACCAACAGGACGCCGATGAACATGTTTGAACGCTCCTTGAACTCATGACCACCATCCTACCGAAGGGCTGAAGGAATGGACATTCGCCGATCAAGGTCCGTTGCCGTTGGTCGGCACTGTAATTTCTGACAGTAGCCTGACCTGCCCACGAACGGTTAGATGACGGCTGGCAAACAGGGACGCGACCGGCATGCAGGCCTCGACGATGGGAATGCACCACCAAACACCCGGATTGTCCGTTGTCGACCCGCGTGGTCTGCCGATCCGTTCGGTTGATTATTGGCGCGAGGTCGAAGGTGATCCCACGCAGGCACGCATCAATCGCACCTTTCACGATGCCGCAGGCCGTGCGGTTGAACAGTGGGACCCTCGGCTTTGGGCGCTGTCAGAAGAAGATCCATTGAGGCGCGCTAACCTCACCACGGTGTTTTCGCTGGCGGGTAACGCGCTGTTCACTGACAGCGTCGATGCCGGTTGGCAGCTCAACCTGCCAGGTCTGGGCAATGAAGTGTTGCAGGGGTGGGACAGCCGAGGTGCCGGACGTGAGGTCGAATACGATGACTTGCTTCGTCCGTTAGTGGTATTCGAGCAAGGCACGACCGAGCCGCGAAGGGCGGTTGAGCGCATGACTTATGGCGGTCCCGATCATGGCGCCCGGAATCAATGCGGGCAGTTGATCCGTCATGACGACCCCGCAGGGACGGTGCTGTTCGAGGCGTTTTCAATCACCGGCAAATGCGTGAAGCAAGTCCGTCATTTCACCCTGGCCCCTGTTGCACCTGACTGGCCACAGTTGGAAGCCGATCGTCAGCGGCTGCTTGAGCCGGGGGAGGGGGCCGCTTCGACGTGGAGCTTCGGTCCGCTGAAGGATGTGCTGGAACAGGTCGATGCCAAGGGCAACCGCCAGGTCTTCAGCCTGACCCTTGACGGTCGCTTGCGTGAGACGCGTCTGCAACTTCAAGGGCTGACTACCTGGCAAACGCTGGTCAAAGAAATTCAGTACAACGCCGAGGGGCAGGTGACGCACGAAACTGCCGGCAACCATGTACAAACAACCCTTCTTTATAGCGCGGAAGATGGCCTGTTGAGGGAGCGTCGGGCACAGGACGCGAGTGCCCGGTGGTTGCAGCACTTGATCTATGACTATGACCGGACAGGCAATGTCCTGAGCATCGAGGACAAGGCACTGCCGGTGCGTTACTTCGCCAACCAGCGCATCGAGCCCATCAGTCGCTTTAGCTACGACAGCCTTTACCAATTGATCGAGGCTTCTGGCTGGGAGGCGGGCGGCCCCAACCAGGGACCGGAATCCGTGGGGCAGGCCGATCCAGCGGCGGTCAGCAACTACCGCCAGACCTACAGTTACGACGAAAGCGGCAACCTGCTGAAGCTGACGCACGTCGGGGCGAAAAATCCGGGGCGTGAATTGAAGGCGGCGCGGTACAGCAACCGCTGTTTGCCCTGGCGCAACGGCGTACCGCCCACCGAAGAGGAAATCGCTGCTGCGTTCGATGCCAAGGGCAATTGTCTGGAGCTGGATCAGGGACGGTTCCTGAGGTGGGACCTGCGTAACCAGTTGCAGTCGATCAGCCCAGTGGAGCGCGACTCGGGGCTCAATGATCAAGAGTCCTATGTCTACGATGGTGGTGGCCAGCGCGTGCGCAAAATCCGCTCACTGAACACCAACGCCCGAACCGTGGTGGCTGAAGTGCGTTACTTGCCGGGACTTGAACTGCGTACCGACAGTGGCACCAGGGAGGCACTGCAGGTCATCACCGCGCAGGCCGGGCTCAACAGTGTTCGGGTATTGCATTGGGAAACCGATCCGCCGTCCGGCGTGACCAACGATCAGTACCGTTACAGCCTGGTGGATCATCTGAATTCCTGCACGCTGGAGCTCGCCGATGATGCACGAGTCATCAGTCGGGAAACGTATCATCCGTTTGGTACAACCGCCTGGTCTGCCGGCCCGAACGACACCGATGGGGATTACAAAACCGTTCGCTATTCGGGCAAGGAACGGGATGCGACGGGGCTTTATTACTATGGATTTCGGTACTACCTACCGTGGTTGCAGCGTTGGTTGAATCCCGATCCTGCCGGGGCAATCGATGGTCTCAATCTTTATCGAATGGTCCGAAACAACCCGGTAGGGTTGGTTGATGTAGATGGGCTCGCACCTGATCCAAAGGACGGTCAGGGCAATGCAGTTTCAAGACTCAGAGGAATGTTTAGCGGACTCAGTACGTCTCCTCAACCGGCACCAGTACGTCCGTTGGTCCCGGCAAGACCGGCTTCACTTGCGCCAGCCGCTATTGCACCTTGGCCGAACGCGGAGCAAACGGTTCAGCCCTCGAAAGCCTCGGTGGTCGCGCCTCGAAGACCGCCTCCTATATCGTTGCCAACGGCGGATAAGTCAAATGAAGCGCTTCCTTCCTATGCTGGCGGTTCAATGACTGTGGGCTCACACCAATTGATGCTTGCTACATCGGGTTCCGTCATAGCCACGAGGGCGGACAATCGTTCCCCCAAAACAATACGTAAAGCGGGTGGTTTTTTTCCTAGAGATAATAGAGGGCCCAAAATCAAGGATGAGTTCAGGCGGGCAGTAGTGTCCAATGGGATTAACACCCTGGCCCAGGAACACGTTAGAAGCCCGTTTCCTGGGTACGTATCTACCGGCATGGATGAAGTTTCAGGGGGGTTCGGTGACACAAGAGCCTACCAGTACCGGATGGAAATTCCGGGATTGAAAGAGCGAGACATCAATGATCAGACGCTGGGGCTCGGGGCGCCCTTCGAATTCACTCCCAAAGGACGATTAGACACCAGACTTTTGATGAGTGATGACACGCTTGATGGGGCCGAATTCGTGGCGATTATTCCACCTGTGACAGTGGAAATGACCTTCATTACCCCGATTCCGAATGCCTACATCGTTGCCGTCAGGGAGGCGAAGAGTACTCAATGGAAACCTTTTTTATGATGATCCAGATGTAAAAAGCCCCCCGTTCGACCCTCTGCGATAGGGAAAACGCAGCGGGTCGGGAGGGAGCTTCTTGTGTTACAGATCAATCACTGCGCGATGGTTTTCACCGACACGCCGCGTTCGTTGGCGCAGAGGACGCATGCTATTAATGCCGTTGGTCGGCACTGTAATTTCTGACAGTAGCCTGACCTGCCCACGAACGGTTAGATGACTGCTGGCAAACAGGGACGCGACCGGCATGCAGGCCTCGACGATGGGAATGGACCACCAAACACCCGGATTGTCCGTTGTCGACCCGCGTGGTCTGCCGATCCGTTCGGTTGATTATTGGCGCGAGGTCGAAGGTGATCCCACGCAGGCACGCATCAATCGCACCTTTCACGATGCCGCAGGCCGTGCGGTTGAACAGTGGGATCCACGGCTTTGGGCGCTGCCAAAAGAAGAGCCGTTGAGGCGCGCCAACCTCACGACGGTGTTTTCGCTGGCGGGTAACGCGCTGTTCACTGACAGTGTCGATGCCGGTTGGCAGCTCAACCTGCCAGGTCTGGGCAATGAAGTGTTGCAGGGGTGGGACAGCCGAGGTGCCGGACGTGAGGTCGAATACGATGACTTGCTTCGTCCATTAGTGGTGTTCGAGCAAGGCACGACCGAGCCGCGAAAGGCGGTTGAACGCATGACTTATAGTGGTCCCGATGATGACGTCTGGAATCAATGCGGACAGTTGATCCGTCATGACGACCCCGCCGGGACGGTGCTGTTCGAGGCGTTTTCAATCACCGGCAAATGCGTGAAGCAAGTCCGTCATTTCACCCTGGCCCCTGTTGCACCTGACTGGCCACAGTTGGAAGCCGATCGCCAGCGGCTGCTTGAGCCGGGGGACGGTGCCGTTTCGACGTGGAGCTTCGGTCCGCTGAAGGATGTGCTGGAACAGGTCGATGCCAAGGGCAACCGCCAGGTCTTCAGCCTGACCCTTGACGGTCGCTTGCGTGAGACGCGTCTGCAACTTCAAGGGCTGACTACCTGGCAAACGCTGGTCAAAGAAATTCAGTACAACGCCGAGGGGCAGGTGACGCACGAAACTGCCGGCAACCATGTACAAACAACCCTTCTTTATAGCGCGGAAGATGGCCTGTTGAGGGAGCGTCGGGCACAGGACGCGAGTGCCCGGTGGTTGCAGCACTTGATCTATGACTATGACCGGACAGGCAATGTCCTGAGCATCGAGGACAAGGCACTGCCGGTGCGTTACTTCGCCAACCAGCGCATCGAGCCCATCAGTCGCTTTAGCTACGACAGCCTTTACCAATTGATCGAGGCTTCTGGCTGGGAGGCGGGCGGCCCCAACCAGGGACCGGAATCCGTGGGGCAGGCCGATCCAGCGGCGGTCAGCAACTACCGCCAGACCTACAGTTACGACGAAAGCGGCAACCTGCTGAAGCTGACGCACGTCGGGGCGAAAAATCCGGGGCGTGAATTGAAGGCGGCGCGGTACAGCAACCGCTGTTTGCCCTGGCGCAACGGCGTACCGCCCACCGAAGAGGAAATCGCTGCTGCGTTCGATGCCAAGGGCAATTGTCTGGAGCTGGATCAGGGACGGTTCCTGAGGTGGGACCTGCGGAACCAGTTGCAGTCGATCAGCCCGGTGGAGCGAGAGTCGGGGCTCAATGATCAAGAGTCCTATGTCTACGATGGTGGTGGCCAGCGCGTGCGCAAAATCCGCTCACTGAACACCAATGCCCGAACCGTGGTGGCTGAAGTGCGTTACTTGCCGGGACTTGAACTGCGCACCGACAGTGGCACCAGGGAGGCACTGCAGGTCATCACCGCGCAGGCCGGGCTCAACAGTGTTCGGGTATTGCATTGGGAAACCGATCCGCCGTCCGGCGTGACCAACGATCAGTACCGTTACAGCCTGGTGGATCATCTGAATTCCTGCACGCTGGAGCTCGCCGACGATGCGCGCATCATCAGCCGGGAAACGTATCATCCGTTTGGTACAACAGCCTGGTCTGCCGGCCCGAACGACACCGATGGGGATTACAAAACCGTTCGCTATTCGGGTAAGGAGCGGGATGCGGCGGGGCTTTATTACTATGGGTTTCGGTACTACGTACCGTGGTTGCAGCGTTGGTTGAATCCCGATCCTGCGGGGGATGTGGATGGTCTGAATTTTTATTTGATGGTCATCAATAACCCGATGACTTTTCGGGATGCAAATGGGTTAGCGAAAACTGGAAACTATGAAATGGAGGTGGGGTTGAAACAGAGATTGTTGCTGAACGTGGCGAAATTGAAGAGCAAAATCAGCATTTTTGATAAGGCCTCGGGCAAGTACAAAGAGTCAAATGACTTTAAAGTTGTAGAGGTTGAAATGGAGAGCAAGTATCTGGTGGGTGGCGATGAGGTAAAGAAAAATTTGAGGGACTATAAGGATATTTATAGTCGCCGCTTGAAAGCTTCGCCGCAAAGAAAGGTGGGAGGGGAAGAGTCTAATAATAGTCTCGGGGAAAGTGTTTCGGGTTATATGTTGCGAAGTGCGAATGACACGTTTGTGGTGGCGTCAAACACTCTGAACGCCCCCAATATGCATCCTGATACTGTCGTTGAACGACGATTCTTTGCTGTTCTGAAAAGGGCGGATAAGAGCAAGCTGCCTGAGCAGCGAAAAATTTACGGGCTAACCGAGTTGAGCACTTTTACAGAAAAGGGTAAGACAGAAGTAACTGTTGTTCAAACCATCGTCCACCCTGACACCCAGGGGGCTGAAGAGCGACCGGGGGAGAAAATGAGTAACGATGCTTCGATGGGAGAATTACCCCTTATGCGAGGAGTAGGAACTTACTTGACGGTGCAGTCATTAGTGTCCGTGTCGAAGAGTATGAATGTTACAAGAGTTATAACCGAGGCGATAAACCCACGCTCCGCCAAGATCGCGAGCAAGTTCGGGGCCAAATGGGTCAAAAAAAGCTAAAAGCCCCACCCAACCCGCTGCGGATAGGGAAAACGCAGCGGGCTGGACGAGGGCTTCTTGTTTTGCTGAACGCTTACTGCGCGATGGTTTTCACCGACACGCCGCGATCGATCGGGTTGGAGCGACCGTAGATATCTTCAAACCGCTCGATATCGTCTTCGCCCAGGTAGCTGCCGGATTGCACTTCGATGATTTCCAGAGGGATCTTGCCCGGGTTGCGCAAGCGGTGGACCGAGGCGATCGGGATGTAGGTCGACTGGTTTTCAGTGAGCAGGAACACGTTTTCGTCGCAGGTCACTTCAGCTGTGCCGCTGACCACGATCCAGTGTTCGGCGCGGTGGTGATGCATTTGCAGCGACAGGCACGCGCCCGGCTTGACCGAGATGCGCTTGACCTGGAAGCGACCGCCCATGTCCACCGAGTCGTAGGAACCCCACGGACGATAGACTTCACAATGGTTCTGGGTTTCGCTGCGGCCCAGTTCGTTGAGGGTGTTGACCATCTGTTTCACGCCTTGGACCTTGTCCTTGTGGGCGATCATCATGGCGTCCTTGGTTTCGACGACCACGATGTTTTCCAGGCCGATCACCGACACCAGTTTGCCGTTGCCGTGGATCATGCAGTTTTTGCTGTCCTGGATGATCACATCGCCTTTGGTGACGTTGCCGTTGGCGTCTTTTTTGTTCACTTCCCACAGCGACGACCAGCAGCCGACATCGCTCCAGCCCGCGGTCAGCGGTACAACGCAGGCGCGCTGGGTTTTTTCCATCACAGAGTAGTCGATGGAATTGTCCGGGCAGCAAGCGAAGGTGGCGGCGTCGAGGTCGACGGTGTCGGCATCTTGTACGCTGCGTTCCAGGGTCAGCACGCAGGTGTCGTAGATGTCCGGATCGTGCTTTTTCAGCTCTTCGAGGAAACGACTGGCGCGGAACAGGAACATGCCGCTGTTCCAGAAGTAACCGCCGGATTCGACGAACTCGGTGGCGCGCTTCACGTCCGGTTTTTCGACGAAGTGCGAAACGCGGCTGACGCCTTCTGGCAGCAGCGAATCATTGGTCGACTTGATGTAGCCATAGCCGGTTTCCGGTTTGGTGGCCGGGACGCCGAACAGCACCATTTCGCCGTTTTCGGCAGCGACGGTGGCCAGGGCCAGCGCGCGTTGCAGGGCTTTCTGGTCATCCAGCACGTGGTCGGCCGGCAGCACCAGCATCAACTCGTCGCGACCTTCGTTGACCAGCATCATCGCGGTCAGCGCAACTGCCGGAGCGGTGTTGCGGCCAAACGGTTCCATCAGGATGCGCTGGGTGTCCAGGTTACGGGCACTCAGTTGCTCGTTGACGATGAAACGGTGTTCCTTGTTGCAGACCACGATGGGGGTGTCCATGCCTTCGAACACCAGGCGCTCCAGGGTCTGCTGGAACAGTGTGTGTTCGCCGGTCAGGGCGAGAAACTGCTTAGGGAATTGCTTGCGCGAAAGCGGCCAAAGACGTGAGCCACTACCACCTGACAAGATCACCGGAATCATGTTGTTACTCCTTTAAATCGATTGGGTCAGAGCTACTGCGTTCTGTCGTTTCACTCTTGTTCTTGTTCCGTGTCCCAATTGACGCCTCGATCCACTGTAGGAGCGAGCCTGCTCGCGATGACTGAGTGTCAGTCGACATCGATGCTGGATGTCGGATCGCAATCGCGAGCAGGCTCGCTCCCACAGGGAACAGCGTTAATCAGGCAAATGTATTAGCGCGTCGAAACCGGGCGTTTTACCCATACTGGCGACAGGCTGCTGCCACTGCCGGTGACGTACAGCACTGCGGCTTCGCCTCGTTCCAGGGCAACCGGTTTCACGTCGCCGACTTTGGTGGCGCCGTCGTACAGTGCCAGGCTGACCTTGACCGGGTTGATCTCACGCTCGCCACGACCTTTGGCCGCTACGGACGGAACCACTTCGGTCTTGCCGTCAGCGGTTTTCAGGGTCAGGGCCTTGTCGCTGAGGTTCTGCACGCGGACCAGGGATTTCTGCTTGTTCTTGAACGGCGGCTCTTCGATCAGTTGCGGTGCGCCGCTGGCGTTGTTGACCAGGGTGTAATAGTGATCACCCGCCAGTTTCACCGGCAGGGACTGGCTACCGACCTTGGCGCTGTAGTCGCCGCCCGGCATGAAACTGAAGTCGGTGCTGGACAGCGGCGCGACTTCGGCCAGGTTGGTGGTGCCGACGGTGGCGCTGACTTCAGCGTTACCGGCGTTGTAGACACGCACGAAGCTCGAGCCTTTCGGTGCGGTCGGGCCGTAGAGCGCGGCGTCGCCTGCGAAGGCGGACATCGACAGAACGCTCATGCCTGCAACGAGTGCGAAGGTCTTGGCGAGACGGCGAGGAGTAGTAGTGAAAGTCATGGTGTACCTCTCTTTCAGTTTTGCGCCCGGTCGGGCGTCTCGGATTTAGTGTTTGCTGCTACGTTTTGTTGGCGCGCGCCGGCTTCTTTGAGCTCTGCGACCCACTTCGGGTCGGCGTCGCCGATTTCGTTGTTCACAGGCAGATAACGTTCAGGAAACTCCCAGATCAGCACCTGTGGCGGGCTGTTCTTGAAAGCATCGCTTTTCAGATAGGTGAGCATCGGCAGAATCGGGCCATGGCCGTCTTCGGCGTAATTGACCACGTCGCTGTTCAGCGCTTGTTTCAGCGCTCCGACGAAGTTCCAGTTGGGGTTGGCGCTGTAGCTGGTGCCAATCAGGGCCACCGGCACTTCAGCGTTGGCGAACAGGGCGTCATCACCGGCTGGCTGGTCTTGCGCCGCAACGGTGTTGCGCTTCTGCAACGGCTCAGTCTTGGGCATCAGGTTTTCGAACAGTGGGTCCAGCGGCAGGAACAACCGCAGGTCGCCCTTGTGAGTCACCTTCTCCGCAGGCTCAGTGACAAAGTGTTGCGGCTCGCCGTTCAACGGGGTTTTTTCGGCGATGGTTTTCGCCAGGGCTTCGGCAGCGATTTGCGCGCCTTCCGGGGTCCAGTGAGTGTCGGTGCGCAGGAACACTTGCTGACCGTCCAGCTTGGCTTTCAACATCGGGCCGAACAGGTCGGGAGCGAGGATCTTGTTGGCCGCCACACGAGCGTGGAAGTCTTCATAGAGGTTGGCGTGGATGCTCGAAGGCTTCACTTCACCCAGGTGTTCCGGGTACAGGCGAGTCTTGGCCGGCACGATCGCCATGACCAGTTTCACGCCTTTGGCCTTCAGTTCCTGGCGCACGCCTTCAACCAGCGCGTAGTTGCCTTGCAGGTTCAGCTCTTCGTTGACGATCGGGTTGAATTCCTCATCGCTGTACAACCACTGATCGCGACCGAGCACGACGCCCGGACGACCTTCGTTGAACAGTTTGAAATCCAGCGCGGCCCAAAGGTTGGTGCCCAGGCGCTTGATCGGGAACTCTTCGTCGTAGTGCGTCTCCACGGCTTTGGCCCAGCGGCCGTTGAGCACCGTCGTTTCCGCAGAGGTGCTGAAGCCCAGGAAGCTGCGCGTGGACCACAAGCCCAGGACCAACAGCGTCACCATGAACAGGCCGATGTAGAGGATGCGTAATGAGCGGGTCATAGTCAGATCCCTCAGAACTGGAAGTAAAGGAACGGCGAGAAGCTTTGCGCCGAGAGTTTGAAAATCGAGGCGATGAACAGCACCAGTACCAGCGTGCGCATCACGTAACGAGACCAGTCCGCGGTCCAGTAGGCCGGTTGCACAGTCGCTTCAACGCCGACGGTGTAGCCAGGCTGGTGGATGCTGCCCGGGTTGTCGCCCGGTACGGCTTTGATCATTCCAGGTGTTGCGGCAGCCGGGCCATCGGCCTCGACGTTCGCAGCAGGCTTGGTCTTCTCAGGCGGCAGGTTGCTGTAGAAGTCACGAATGCCGAAGAACGCCAGGGTCATGTAAGCCACCACCAGGGTCGCCACTTGCAGGCCGGTGAGGCTGGCCGCGTTGAGTTCCGACAGGGACCATTCGCCGAAGCTGAACATCGCGCCGTACATACGACCGGCGACGTGCAGGTTTTCCGAGCGGAAGATCACCCAGCCCATGACCACGAGCAGGAAGGTCAGCGCCCAGCGGATCGGGTTGATGCTGCGCGGCGAGGTGTTCAGGCCGAGGGCTTTTTCGATCGCCAGCCACATGCCGTGCCAGGCGCCCCAGATGACGTACGTGATGTTCGCGCCGTGCCACAGACCACCGAGCAGCATGGTCAGGAACAGGTTGCGATAGGTCATCAGCGTACCTTTGCGGTTACCGCCCAGCGTGATGTACAGGTAGTCACGCAACCAGGTGGACAGGCTGATGTGCCAGCGACGCCAGAACTCGGTGATCGACTGGCTGATGTACGGCTGTTTGAAGTTTTCCATGAAGCGGAAACCCATCATCAAGCCCAGGCCGATGGCCATGTCGCTGTAACCGGAGAAGTCGAAATACAGCTGCGCGGTGTAGGCCAGTGCGCCGAGCCAGGCATCGCCAGTGGTCGGGTTCTGCAAGGCAAAGCAATGGTCCGCCACGACCGCCAGGGTGTCGGCGATGAAGACCTTCTTGATGAAGCCCTGCATGAATCGCGTCGCACCTTCGGAGAACTTGTCGAGGGTGTGGGTGCGATTGTTGAACTGGTCGGCGAGATCGCGGAAGCGCAACACCGGACCGGCGATCAGGTGCGGGAAGATCGCCACGAACGCGGCAAAGTCGATCAGGTTGCGGGTCGCCGGTGTGTCACCACGGTAGACGTCGATGATGTAGCTGATGGACTCGAAGATGTAGAACGAGATCCCGATCGGCAACAGCACGTGGGTCAGGATGAACGGCGACAGACCGACGGAGGTCATCATCGCGTTGATGCTGTCGACGCCGAAGTTGGCGTACTTGAAGTAGCCCAGAATGCACAGGTCGACGGCCACGCCCAGGAGCAACCAGCGTTGTGCCGGTTTGGTCCGAACGCCTGCGGCACCGACTTTGAGGCCGATCCAGTAGTTCCACAATGTGACGGCTGCGAACAGCGCAAGGAAGTCCACACGCCACCAGGCATAGAACACGTAGCTGGCGATCAGCAGCAGCAGGTTGCGATAGCGTATTCCGCTCAAGTAATACATGCCGAGAAAGATCGGCAAGAACAAAAACAGGAACACGTTGGATGAAAATACCATCCCGGTCTCTCCATGTTTAACAACAGTCAAGGGCCGCAGCCCCCCCAAACCCCCCACCGAAAACCGGGGGATATATGATCGTTCCCACGCTCTGCGTGGGAATGCCTCACTGGACGCTCTGCGTCCGCTTCGGCATGTGACGCGGAGCGTCACGGGCGGCATTCCCACGCAGAGCGTGGGAACGATCACCGATGAATCAACTGCCTTTTTTGCCCTTCTCATACGCCGGGTCGTAGACCTTGGTCAGGTCACCCCCCAGGCGGAAAGTCTTGAACGGCTGCATTTCGTGCTTTTTCTCAAGCACATCCGGCGAGCAGGTGTAGAGCGTGCAGAACGGTTCGAGCCAGGCGAATTTCGAGTCGTCTTTCAGATCGGTCATGTCCTGTTCCTTACCGTTCTTCTTCTCGAATTCTTCCGGGTCTTCGACACCCGCGAGCACTCGATCACCGAGGCGTTTCAATGCGCCGTTGTTTTCCTGACGCAAGTCCACACCGTTGACCTGAGCGAAACTGGCGATCATCGCGAGCGGCGGCAGGGCGTAGTTGTGGTAGGCGAGGGCGCGTTGCTCGCGCTTGAGCTCGTTAGGCAGGAAACCCTGGGCGTCGATCTGATTGGCGCCGACCTTGAATTCCTTCACCGACCAGTCGAACAGGTCACGGCGGTTGGTGGCGATGGAGGCTGCCATCACCGACCAGGCGGACCAGTACGAGTGGTTGTTGGTTTTTTCCAGTGGCAGGTTGTCCCAGTCGCTGACCACCTGATCAGCCATTTTGCTGAACCAGGCTTCAATCAACTGCGACTCTTGCTGGTGGTTCGCCAACGGATGCGAGTCGGAAAACTTCAGGCGGATATAGGACGATGCCATGCTGCCCAACGCCCATTTGCGCATGGACTTGCCGGTGTGGTTGAAGTCCTTGGACATCAACGCATCGGCCTTGGCCCAGGCGGTCAGCCAATTCAGGGTGCATTCCAGCTGTTCCGGACGACCGTCACGCATGTACTGCATCACGCGCTTGCTGGTGCCGCGTTCAATCTTGGTGATGTCGGCCGTGGTGTCACGGAAGGCTTTTTCCGAGGCCTCGTTCAGGGTCGAACGGGCCTTGTCGGAACCTTCGTATTTGCTGCGAAATTGCAGCGAACCGGTGTACGGCGTCGGGATCGCGTCACAGCCTTCGCTCTTGTCGCCGGTTTTGACTTTTTCAATCGGCGCGAAATACCCCTGTGGCGGGCGCAGTGGTGCGGCGGCCTGGGTGGCTCCGGCGAACATCGCCAGAGTCAGCAGGGAGGGCGCGATCAATCTTTTCAAAGTTCGGGTTTGCATGCATGTCATAGAGGTTGCCTCATTGCCCGGCTTGAGCGGTACGCTGCCCAGCGCCAGGGAACACGTTGCGTTTGCAGATTTTCGCTTCGACTTTCTGTGGCGCGGCACCTGCTTCAGGACCCTGGATTTCGACGGCCAGCAGATTCTGCGAGGCCCAGTCTTCGTCCGTGCGCAACTCAAAGGCGAAACGCCCGTCGGTGTCGGAGGTTTCCGGCTTTTCGATCTTGATGTCCTCGTGGCGACCGTTCATGTACCAGAGGGTGGCTTGTAGATTTTTCACCGACGGATCGGCGAAGCGGATATCAACCTGGTGACTGCTGTTTTGCAGGTTCAGGTTCTTGCTGTTGACCATCAATTCGTTCTTGCCCGGTTTCAACGTGGTGCTGCCGGTCAGCTGTGCATCCTTTCCTTCGCAACCGTTGTCCAGCAGCGCCATCATCTGGCGGTAGATGGTTTCCTGGTCGAGGCGATAGAGCGGCGAGAATTCCCAGATCAGAATCTTCGGTGGCTTGGTCTGGAACTCTTCGCTGCCCAGGTACTGCAGCATCGAACCTTCCAGGCCACCGCCGGGGAACGCCACGTTGAGAATGTCGGCGCCGATGGCCTCTTCGAGGAAACCGGCGAAGTTGTAGTTCTTGCCGCTGTGGCTGGTGCCGACCAGGGTGATCTCCGGATTTCCGGAATCACTGAACAGATCGCCATCAGCTGCTTCGCCTTTCGGCTCGGTGGTGAACTGATCCATGTACTGGATCGCGTAGCTGGTGCCACAGAGTTGACCAGCCATGTTGTGTAACGTTCCGGTCTTGCCCATGCGACCCGACTTATGGCTCTCGAACTCGCGCTTCGGCACGTCGGCAAACGCCGGCAAATGCTTGATTTTCTCGCCAACGATTTTCGCCGTGCGTTGGGCGCCATACGGCGTCCAGTGTTGGTCGCCGCGGAAGTAGAAGTCGTGGGCGGGCAGGGTTTCGGGCAGCGATTCGTTGGTCAGCGGCGACAGGTCAGGCACCACGTAGCCCATCTGCTCGAAACGTCCGAGCATGGTCTTGTAGTTCCTCAACGCCTTGTCGAAATCGTAGCTCGCCTTCTCTGCCGGGTTGAGCTTGTTGCGGTTCACCAGGCCACGGGTCGGCTGGTAAACGATGACCAGTTCCACGCCTTTGCTCTTGAACGCATCGTGCAGCTCTTTCATGCGCTTGTAGCCGGCGGGGGTGGTGTTGAACTCGGTGCGCAAGTCTTCTTGCGTACGGAACAGCCAATCGCCCTGAGCCTGCACCAGCGTGGTGAAGTTCTGCTGGTAACGCGTGGTGTAGTTCTTCGGGTCGTGGGCTTCAGGGCAAAGATTGCAGCAATCATCGGCCTTGAATGTCGGTGCGCTTGCGCTGGCGGCGTCAGCGGCGCGAACACCGGTGCTGGCCGCGAGAATGCCGGCGGTCAGGGCCGACAGGCTGAGTAATTTGATCAAGTGTGGGTGCATAAAATTATCCTCAGTCCCGCATTTCGGTCTGGCGTTCGACAGGGTCGATCAGCACGGCTTTCTGCTGGCGTACCAGCAGGTCGAGAATTTCATCCTGGCGCTCGCCGAGAATCCCCGAGAAGCTGATGCCGCTGGATTTGGTCGGTGCGAGCATGGACACGCGATACAACTCGACGCTCAGCGGCGAGTCGATGGACAGCGGGCCGCTGCCGTTGCCGGCCAGTTCGCCGCCGACCACGATCAGGGACACCTGGGCGTCGAACGGGTCGAGCTTGATGTCACGGTCGGTGTCGCTCAGGTCCTTGATGTGCCCGTAGACACCGGTCAAGCCGTTGGCCATGGACAGGTTTTCGTAGAGGCGGATGTTCACGCTGTTACGAATCCGGATGCCGTGGCGCTTGTTGCTGATCACCTTGTTGCCCCACAGCAGGTTGTCGCCACTCTCGTAGAGGGTGATGCCGTCGGTGTGGTTCTTGTAGATCTCGTTGTAGGCGATCAGGTTGTTGACGCTGTTACGGTCGATCACCAGGCCCGACAACTTGTTGTCGTAGCTGCGGTTGTTGAAGATGAAGCTGTCGTTCACTTCACGGGAAATAATGATCCCGTGCTTCTTCTTGGTCCCGTACACCGTGTTGTCGGCAATGATCAGACCGTGGGAACGGTCATGCGGGTCAATGCCGTAGACGATGTTGTCTTTGTAGGTATTGCCCTTGACCACAAAGTCGCGGGCTTCGTAGCAGTAGAAGCCGTACCACATGTCCGAGAATTCGGAGTCGATGATCCAGCCGCTCGGTTCAGGACGCTTGAGTACCTTGGCCATGTTCGGCGTGTATTGGGAAATACTCACGCCGTAGGACTTACTGTTGGCGTAGCCGAAACTGGCGATCTTGCTGTTGGCGATGTAGGTCTGGGTGCCGCCCCAGGACAGCAGGAACGGACGGAATTCCTTCGCCGACTTGAAGGCCGCCGGGCCGTTTGCTTTCTCGCTCCAGCCGGTGATTTTGGTATCACGCACGAACAACTGGCCGTCATTGACCAGGAACGAACCGCCCTCTTGGGACAGGCGCAGTTCCTGGGTCTGTTTGTCGATTTCCAGGATGCCTTTCTCACCCACCACGATCGGCAGCTTCGCCAGGAACACACCCGGCGAAGTTTCGCTGAAGTACTGCTTGGGTACTTTCTTGGCCAGATCCTTGAGGTTCATGTAGCCGTCGTCGATGAAGATCGCCTGCGGGATACCGTGCTGACGCACGACCCATTCGGCCATCTTGTTATCGCCGCCAATGAAGTCCTTCAGGGCGTTTTCCTGCATCATCCGGCGCACACTGATTTTGCCGGGCTTGCTACGCACGATTTTCGCGGCGATGGCTTCGGCGGTGTAGCCTGAAGTGTCCGGCAGTTTCGGCGCGGCCAGCTCCAGCGGCGCGGTCGGGGCGCTGCTGACGGTGTAGGTCTTGGCCTGTTGCAACCCTTTGGCAATGGTCGCCGGTTGCCCTTTTTGAACGGGCGAGGCCGGCTCCACTGAGGCGAAGGCTGCCGTGCTGGCGAGCAACAATGCGCCGGCCAGCAAGGTCATCGAGCCTCTCTTCGGACTGTTCATGTCAGGAACTCCCTTAGCGGTTCGCATCAGAAGCGCCAGATCACGTCGACAAACGCGCGGTGCATGTACGAGTCGACGCCTTTGCCATACGCGTCGCCGGGCTTGAACACACCGCCACGCAAGCGCACCAGGGCCGAAGGCTCATCGATCGACTGGCTCAAGGACGCGGGCAGCAGGCCTTGCTTGAAGTACTTGGTGACGACCACGTCCATTTCCTGGCCGAGGTCTTTGTTGCCATCTTCCAGCGGCAGGGACGTGGTGGAAAGAATTGCGCCGGTCGCGTCGTCGGTGTTGTTCTCGACGGCGTTAATGCCGTTGCTGCCGACAGGCTTGTTGCCGTCTACGCGCCAGAATTTGTGGTAGATCACACTGGCGTCGTATTCGTCGTTGAGCATCCACGAACCGAACAGAGTGGCGGACTGCATGTTTTGCATTTCGCCACGGTAGGCTTCGCCGAAACGGTGAACCCGCGAGCGAGTACCGGTGTAGTTCGAGCGGTTGCTTTCCAGGCCGTTCTGTTCGTAATCGGCGCTGGCACGGGCATAGGCTGCACCGACTTGCCATTGCGGATCGAGGCGCAGACGCACGCCCAGGTCAGTGGCCCAGCCATCGACATCGCCACTGGTTTTGGCTTGTGCTGGAGCGGTGCCATCGGCGTTGAGCGGGTTGACCTTGTCGCGGTCGCCGCTCATGCCGGTGACGCTGCCCCAGTAATTAACGGTGTTGGTGTTGCGCCAGTTGTAGGCATCGCTGTCGGCGGTGAGGCCGATCCAGCTGATGTCGCCGTTCTCTTTCTTGTCCAGGGAATCGGCGGGAACACCCGGCTGCGCGTAGTCGAGCTTGCCGTCATCGTGGGTGTGATGACCGCGAATGCCGACCCAGTTGCCCGGGGTCCACTGGTACGCCGCATCGGCGAAAGCGTGCAGGCGATCCTTGTCCTTGGGGGCGAGCTCTGTAAGGTCAGTGCGGTACTCGCTGAAGCGCTCGGCAACACCGGCGTTGGCGCGCAACAGAGTGGTGTCGAAGGTCCAGTTCAGGGCTTCGATATTGGTGTCGCGCCATTGGCCATCGTCATTGTGCAGACGCTGGCGACCGAGCTTGAGCATCTCGCCGGGATACGGCGTAAGGCCTCTGTAACCGACCCAGAACTCACGCATCGCCAGGTAGTTTTTCTTGCTTTTGCGATCACCGCTGTCGGTGGCCTGGGTGCCATCGCTGTCGGACTGTTGCAGGGTGTCCGTCTCGATGATGTCGGTGGACGTCACCGCCTGACCCATGGCGTAGCCACTCCATGCGCCGCTCTCGCCATAAATCCATGGACGCAAGTCGAGGCCTACGCCGTTGACGTCGCCGCCGCTCTGCGTACCGAGGTCGGTGTCGTCTTCGGACTGGGCGGTGACTTTCACGTCAAGGCCGTAGTTCTTGCTTTCAGTCAGGGCCGCCAGGGTCGGGCACGACCACAGCAGGGCGAATGACAGGCCGATACCGGCCTTAACGAATGGATTCAACTTCATAGGGATTCCTCGCCGTCTTCTTCTTCCAGGGCATGCAGTTCCAGCGTGTTCTGACTCAAGGCACCACGAACGGCCTGTTCTTGTTTCAACAGGCGTTGGGCCTCGGCGAGCTGGGCAGGCGGCAGTTGGGTTTCGAGTGTTTGCGCAAGCTCGGTGGCTTGCGGGGTGTTCTGGGCCTTGGCCAATTGGCTGAAGACATAAGCGTTAAGTGGGTTGGGCCGGGTGCCCTTGCCTTGGGAGAACAGTTGGGCAATGGCGAAGTCGGCGCTGCTCTGGCCGTTACGCGCAGCCTTGAGCAGGTGGTCCAGCGCTTTTTGCGGATAGACCTTGCCCAGGTAACCGCGGCGGTAGATCTGGCCGAGGTAGTAATCGGCGGCCACTTCTCTGTCGACGGCTTTCTTGAAGTGTTCTTCGGCGAGCTTCGCGTCGGCCGGCACCATTTTGCCTTCGTAATAGAGCTTGCCCAGCAACAGTTCGGCGCGCGGCTGGTCGGCGGCGCGGCCGTTGTCCAGGTACTTCATCATCGTGTCGACGTCACCCAGTTCCGGGAAGTCGTAGAGCAATTGCGCCAGGCTGACCCAGGAAGCGGGGTAGCCGGGTGCGATGCCTTCGAGCAGCGACTGGGCGGTTTTCTCGTCGGTGGTGCCTAGGGATGCATCGCCCAGTACGCGAGCCACACTGTCCACCCGCTGGGCGGAAACCACGCCGCGAGCCTGACCGGCTTGCATTTGCTTGATCAGCTCGGCCTGTTTCTCTGGCTGGGCTTTTTTCTGATAGACCGTGGCCAGTTCGACGTAGCAGATGTCGGTGGTGTTCAACGCGGCTTTGCAGATCGTTTCCACTTCGTCCAGATGCTGGTCGTAAGTGCCCTGGGTGCGATAGAGCAGCACTTGGGCCAGGCCCGCTTCCGGCTTGCCTTCGGCGCGCCATTGGCTGATCTGCTGTTGCGCATTGACGTTCGGGAAACTGTGCGGGTATTGCAGGTACAGCATCGCCAGCGGGATCAAGGTGTTGCCTTCGCCTGCGGCAGTGGCTTTCTTCAACAGGCCTTCGGCTTCGTGCTGCTCGGCTTCGGTGGAGCCAGGTTTGGCCACCAGCAGGCGACCCAGGCGAGCCTGGGCTCGCGGCGAGACGCTGGCCGCGGCGCGATAAGTCGCCTCGGCTTTCTTGATCTGCGCCGGGTCACGGCTGTCGACCTGGATATCGGCGAGGCCAACCTGTGCTTCGCTGTAGCCCAGGTCTGCCAATTGCTGGTAATTCTGCGCCGCCAGCGTGGTATCACCACGCTTGAGGGCTTCGTTGGCCAGACGCTGGTCGGGCAGGCCTGCGCAGCCGGCCAGGGCGATTGCCATGGCCAGAGTCAGCGGGACTGGCAGGATTCTGAGTGGGCTAGTCACGGGGCATGTCCTCTTGTTTTTAACGACCGGCGGCCATGGCTTTATCGATCAGCCAGTTCAGGTTCGGACCGCGGTTGGCGTTGACTTCAACCGGGCGACCGGCGAATTTGCTGTCCAGCGGCTCATCAGGCTTGATCAGCACGCGGATGTCGGACGACAGGTCGGCGCTTTTCAGGCTGGTGCTGCTGACGATCGTGCCGGAGCGGGTTTTGTCTTCGCCGGCAATCTGGAAGCTGACCGAGCTGCCTGGCAGCACGTCGCCGAACTGGCGATAGGAGAAGCGCGCTTCAATGTTGGCTTCGCTGTTACGCGGCACCAGTTGGAAGATCACGTCGCCCTTGTTGGCGTACTGACCGTCGGCGACCATTTGCTGCGCTACGGTGCAATCGCACGGCGACGTCAGGGTGCCGGTCATTTGCTTGCCGAACAGTTCTTCAACCTTGGCCGGTTGCAATTGATTGTCGTCAAGATGGCCCTTGAGCACATCGAGCATGCTGGTGCTGAAGGTCGCAAGCGGCGCGCCCTTGGCGGCAACGCCGTCGGTCTTGATCAGGCTCTTCACGGTGCCATCGCGCGGCATGGTGATGTTCATGCCCGCAACGCTGACCAGACCGGCCTGGGCGTGGCTGACGAAGTACATGCCGTACACCGACTTGAAGATGAAGCCGAATGCCGTCAGGCCGACGAGAAAGATCGCCAAGCTGAAGGTCACGGCACGCAGACGACCGAACGGGGTCATGCCGTGGCCGCCATCCTTGTTCTTGCGCGCCTTGGTGAAGTTGTCGCGTTGCAGGGTGGCCAGCACTTCACCCATGGTGACGATGTCGCCGGCCAGGTGAGAAGTGATCAGGTGGCGCAGGGTGGAAATGTCCTGGGATTCGAGGTTCTGGAACTGGCAACCGGTACGACCGGTTTCGCGGTCGTGGGAGCGCACCAGTAACTCGACGTCCATGGCCAGGCCAAGGTTATCGATGACGAACTGCAAACGCGCCTTGTACACGTCGCCGATCTTCAATGGCAGCTGACCGGCGTTGAACGCCAGGCCGCCAGCGGAGAGGTCGATGACCCGAGCTTCTACCGGGGTCCGGTCAGGGCCGAAGAAGCGCAGCTTGGCCGGGATTTTTACCCGGGCATGCTGGCGCTGGGCTTCTGATTCATGCACTACGTTGGCGTTGACGGCGGTATTCATATGGACGATTTCCTAGTTAATTCAGGCGAGTTCGGTCAGACCATCATCAGCAGCACGGCAACAAAAATGCTGCCGGCGGAGAAGGTCATGGTCCGAGACGACCAAGTGTTGAACCAACCTTGAAAGCTGGCGAGATCACGGGTCAGGGAAGTGGGCTGGCGACTCCAGGACTGTCGGTCGAGGCGGAAGAACACGTAGATCTTCACCAGCGCGCCGACGATCTGGTTGTAATAGAGAATCGCAGGGTAGGCCGGGCCGATCGTGTGACCGGACAAAGACAGCAGCACGGTCAGGATCAGGCGGGTAATGCCGATCCACAGCAGGTAAACCAGGATGAACGCGGCGCCGTACTTGAAGGTGGCGATGAGCGCGACGGTCAGGCCCAGCAGCGACGTCCACATCGACACACGCTGGTCGAACAGCACCACCGAAGTGAACAGGCCGAGACGTTTCATCCCCAGGCCCAGGGCGCGGGAGTTCTGCCGCAGGTTGTTGCCGTACCAGCGGAACATCAGTTTGCGACTGGCCTTGATGAAGCTTTTTTCCGGCGGGTGTTCCACGGTGTGAATGGCGGCGTCCGGCACATAAAACGTGTCGTAGCCCAGGCGCATCAAGCTGAACCAGCTCGACTTGTCATCACCGGTAAGGAACTTGAAGCGACCCAGGCGCCAGTGTTGCAGCGAATCGCTTTCCACGTCGGCGATGAAGTCCGGGTTGGTCACCACAGTGGCGCGGAATACCGACATCCGCCCGGTCATGGTCAGCACGCGCTTGGACAAGGCCATCGAGCACATGTTGATGTGACGCTGGGCGAAGCGCAGTTTGTGCCACTCGCTCATGATGTAGCCGCCGCGAACTTCGCAGAACTCGTTGGTGGTCAGGCCGCCGACATTGCCGAACAGCTGGAACCACGGCACGGTCTTGAGCACGACGCCTTCGGCAAGCACGGTGTCGCCATCGATCACTGCAACCACGGCGCGGTCGTCCGGTAAATGGCGGGAGATGGCGCGGAAACCGTAGGCCAGGCCATCGCGCTTGCCGGTGCCGGGAATGCGCACGAAGTCGAGCTTGACGCGAGCCGGTGGATTCATTTTGGTCCAGAGGCTTTTCACCAGCTTCTCATCGGACATTTCCACGATGGAGCAGACCATGGTGGTCGGCAGGCCGCAGTCGATGGCTTCGCGAATCACCGAGGCGTAGACCTGGGCGGTGGTCAGCGCGTCGATACGGAAACTGGTGACCATCAGAAACACATGGGACGGGTTTGCCGCTTCACCCAGCTTGCGCACTTTGCGCCGCAGGTGCGGGTAGACCACGTACAGAAACAGCATGCCGCGCAGAAAGTGCGTAGCACCCATCGAGTAGCGCCAGATACCGACGATACCGATCAGGAAGATGAAGTCCTTCGACTCGGAGTCGAACGTGGACGCAGGCAACGCCATGGCGATGCCCATCAAAATACTTAAGTAAAACAGCCAACCGGCGACCTGAAGTAGGCCGTGCTTTAGCCTGTGCATAATCTGCATCCGTCTCTATCTCGGGCGAGCCTGTGGGGTGGCCCGATGGGGTTAAGGCAGGCTTACGAAAACTGGCGACATCCGGTATGGATGACGCCAGAAATCCTGTAGGAGCTGGCGAAGCCTGCGATCTTTGGATCTTTCGTTTGAAACTCAAGTGGATCTGGAAAGATCTCAGCCTCGTTTCACTCGACAGCTCCTACGCAGCTCCTACGACCGCATTACCAGCAGATGCCTTCAGTCCGGCCACTCACGTCGGTGGCTTTGGACATGAAGCCGACCAGGTCGATCACTTGCTTGCCGTGTGGAGCGTTCTGCGCCAGGGCGCGGAACTTCTCGTCACGGTTGCCGAGGATGATCACGTCGGAGTTGTTGATCACGTCGTCGAAGTCAGCGTTGAGCAAGGACGAGACGTGAGGGATCTTCGACTCGATGTAATCCTTGTTCGCACCGTGGACACGGGCGTATTCGACGTTGGTGTCGTAGATGCTCAGGTCGTAACCCTTGCCGATCAGCATTTCCGCCAGATCAACCAGCGGGCTTTCGCGCAGGTCATCAGTACCGGCCTTGAAGCTAAGTCCCAGCAGGGCGACTTTGCGTTTGCCGTGGCTGGTGACGATGTCGAAAGCGTTCTGCACCTGGGACTCGTTACTGCGCATCAGCGAGTTGAGCAGCGGTGCTTCCACGTCCAGGGAGCCGGCGCGGTAGGTCAGGGCGCGAACGTCCTTCGGCAGGCAGGAACCGCCAAACGCGAAACCAGGGCGCATGTAGTACTGGGACAGGTTCAGCGTCTTGTCCTGGCAGACCACTTCCATCACTTCGCGACCATCGACGCCGACAGCCTTGGCGATGTTGCCGATCTCGTTGGCGAAGGTCACCTTGGTGGCGTGCCACACGTTGCAGGTGTACTTGATCATCTCGGCCACTGCGATGTCCTTGCGGATGATCGGAGCGTCGAGTTCTTCGTACAGCGATTGCAGTACGTCGCCCGAAGCCTTGTCGAACTCACCGATGACGGTCATTGGCGGCAGGTCGTAGTCGGCGATCGCGGTGCTTTCACGCAGGAACTCAGGGTTCACTGCAACGCCGAAGTCGACACCGGCTTTTTTGCCGGAGCAGTCTTCGAGGATCGGGATCACTACGTTTGCCACAGTGCCTGGCAGGACGGTGCTACGAACCACGATGGTGTGACGAGTGGTCTTGTCACGCAGGACAAAACCGATCTCGCGGCACACGGCTTCGATGTAGTTCAGCTCCAGGTCGCCGTTCTTCTTGCTCGGCGTGCCGACGCAGATCATCGACAGGTCGGTGTCGCGAATCGCTTCGGCGAAGTTGGTCGTGCCGCGCAGTTTGCCCGTCTCGATACCCTTCTGCAGAAGTTCGCCCAGACCCGGTTCAACGATCGGCGATTTACCGGCGTTGATCATATCGATTTTGTCTTTGGCAACATCGACGCCAACGACGTCATGGCCCCGTGCAGACAGGCAACCGGCACATACTGCGCCGACGTAACCCAAACCAAATATGCTGATGCGCATCGCAATTACCTCTGTGTTTATCAAGCCATAACATGGCCGGAGTTAATGGTGTTCAGCGGTCGTAGTGCACTCGGAAGTGCGCCTTAAAGGCGTCACAATGCCGCGTGCAGGCATATAAGTTCCGAGTGTCTAAATAAGTGCACTCAAAATGTGCGCAACTAGGCTTTTATTGTTATGGCGTGCCCTGTTATGCAGCTGATCTTCTAATCAGAAGACATTCGTGCAAAGGTCTTGCGCGCTCAATGCCAGGCCAGAAGCCCGTAAATCAAGCGCTTGAGTGCTCACGTGAGCACGTTTATAGGGGCGCGGCCTTGGCCTTGTAGGGGATATTTATGAGGCTTATCTCCTATCCTTCATGTGTTGCCCAAATCAGGGATCAGTAAGCAGAAGTTAATGTGACAACTTTGCTATGTGGATCTCTTCTCTGTGTAAGTTATCTCGTACAAGCTCAGAGAGAATGGTTACCGGTGGTATGAGCGACGCATCTGGACATAGTTCCTGTCCGCCCATCGCGAATTCTGAAATTTCTTGAAATATTGAAAAAGATGGCACTGCTTTCATATTGATAGCAACACCTGTTTCGCCCTTGATACATAGGGTTATTCTCGGGCTAGATAGTTATTTGCCACTACTGATAAAAAAATTTGGTGCCACTACTGAAAAAAATCAGCGAAGTCGAGTGAAACTAAAGTTAGGAAATCGAGTGATTGGTTTTTGACGTCAGCGAAGTGACGAATAGCGCGGGGAATTGTTGGTCTACAGGCGTGGCGCACGACCTTAAATGAGGCGTGCGCCAACCGACTGTTTACTCGGATGCGTGATCGCGCAGGAACACCAGATTGTCGGGTTTGGAATGCTCGGCGCTGTAGCGATAACCTTGTACATCGAACTGCTTGAGAGCTTGCGGGTCATTGATGCGCTCTTCTATGACGAAGCGACTCATCATGCCGCGGGCCTTTTTCGCATAGAAACTGATGATCTTGTACTGGCCGTTCTTCAAGTCCTTGAATTCGGTATTGATGATGCGCGCATTCAGGGCGTTGCGTTTGACCGCCGAGAAGTACTCGTTGGAGGCCAGGTTCAGCAGCACGTCATCGCCTTGATCGGCCAGTGCTTCGTTCAACCATTCGCTGATCCGTGTGCCCCAGAAGGCATACAAATCCTTGCCGCGGGCATTCGCCAGTTTGGTGCCCATTTCCAGTCGATAGGGCTGCATCAGGTCCAGTGGGCGGAGCAGGCCGTACAGGCCGGACAACATGCGCAAGTGCTGCTGGGCGTAATCGAAATCGGCCTCGCTGAAGGTTTGAGCATTCAACCCTGTGTAGACGTCGCCCTTGAAGGCGAGTAGTGCCTGTTTGGCATTTCCCGGAGTGAAGGCGGGTGTCCAGCTGCCGAAACGCGCGGCGTTGAGCCCGCCGATCTTGTCGGAGACGTGCATCAACTCGCTGATCTGCGCTGGGGCCAGCTCGCGCAATTGCAGGATCAGCTCCTGGGAATGGTCGAGGTATTGTGGCTGGGTGAAGCGCTGGGTCGCCGGCGGTGTTTCGTAATCGAGGGTCTTGGCGGGGGAAATCACCATCAGCATGAAGTCGTCTCCTTTAATCGTGGGGCGATTCTAGGGGGTTGTCCTTGTTGACTCCAGCTATGGGTGTCATAGGTGATCGGTGGTGAATCAGTTTCTTCATGGCGGGGGAGATCCCCGTGGCGAGGGGGCTTGCCCCCGTTGGGTTGCGAAGCAGCCCTAAAATCGATTCCTTCAGATAGAACTTGTGACCGCTTCGCGATCAAACGGGGGCAAGCCCCCTCGCCACAGGGGTTCGGTGTGCTGCGATCAGCTATAGTGCCGCGCGGGTTTTGTTATGGAGACATCCCATTGCGTATCGTTTTTCTATTCTCGGCCTGGCTGTTGAGCTTCGGTGCCATGGCGGCGCCGGGCGATGTGGCGACGCTTGATCGCAGCACCTGGCCTGAACAGCTCAATAGCCCGACCCTGTTCGATGTGGCATCACGGGCCGAAATCCTGATGTTTACTCGCGTTCTGTTGGCCAGCGAATCCCTGGATGAAGCGAGCCTGGCCCAGCGCCTGGGGTTGCGCACAATCAATCTGGAATCGATCAACAATCTGCGCCAGCGCATGTGGCAGCGACTGCTGACCAACTACAACTACGCCCAGCAGAGCTGCGATCAGGATGCTTCCTTCTGTTTTTTGGTCGAGGACATGGACACCCTGCGCCAGCAAGCCGCCAAGTTTCAGGTCAGCGATGAGAGCTACTACATAAAGTGGGCCGAACCAAGTCGACTGTTCCACGCCCAGTACCTGGACGAGCAATTGCGCAAGGCCGCGCTGTTTCCGCAAACCAGCAGCGAAGTCGATCGTTTTGGCGACTATGAGCGCAACGGCGATCAGATGCATGATCGGCTGTTTCTGCTGACCTTCGACAGCGGCGCCAATGCCGTGCCGGATAACACTGCCTGGGCCGCGGAATACCTGCGCAAGTCGAACATGAGTGGCACGTTCTTCGTCCTCGGCAAGGACATCCAGGCCCGTCTGGCCGATCGTTCGGTAGCCAGCCTGCAAGCGACGTACTCGAAGCAGTGCATTGGCGCGCAAGGCTGGGAATTTCGCTCCCACAGCCACTGGCAGGACTGGCAGGACTCGGTGCGACGCAGCGTCGAACTGGTCAAAAGCAAACTGCCCGAGAACTACGTGCCATTGTTTCGCCCGCCCGATGGTCAGCGTCGGTCTGACGCTGAAAGATTCTTCAAATCCCAGGGCTTGCAGGTGGCGCTGTGGGATATCGATGCCCAGGATGGTGCCGGCAAGCTGAAAGCCAATCAGAGCGGGCAACGGGTGTTGAGCCTGATGTTGTTGTGGCGCCACGGGGTGATCAACTTCAACGTGAAGCAGGATGCGCTGAAAGCGGCGATGCCCTGGCTCATCACGCAAACGGCGCAAAGTGGAATCGGCTGGGAAGACTGTCAGGACGCGTTTCGCTGAAAACGACGAAAGGCCGTAAACATTGGGGAAAGGGTGATTTTGGACGAGAATTCGGTGCAGGCGGACTTCCGACTTTAACGGGGTGATGGCCATCCGCCTAGTGCTATTGGTCACTCTGAAAAATAAACTTCAAAAAAACGTCAAAGTACTTTTTTCTGTCACAGGTTTTGGAGTATTACGAAGACAGACCGCCGAAACCTGCAGACAGGTGGCGTCTTCCAAGACCCCCATTTGTGTGCAATTCACTTGAGTCCTCGCAGGTGAATTCGGTGGCCACTTCGAGGCGCAGCACTGTCACGGTATTGCGTCGACTGGCTCCCACAAAGGTGACCGAGTATGGATGATCACGGACGTAGCTTTTCCTCCAACCAGCCAATCCTTTATGTACTCGATACCAACGTATTGATTCACGATCCAAACGCCCTTCTTAACTTCGAAGAACACCACGTCGCCATCCCGATGACCGTGCTTGAAGAGCTCGACAAGCTCAAGAGCGGGCATCACAGCGTGGCTGCGGAATGCCGTCAGGCGATTCGCCTGATCGACAAGACCCTGGGCGATGCCAGTCCTGAAGACGTCGAGCTCGGCGTCCCGATCCAGCGCGGCAAAAGCGGACCGAAGGGTTTGCTGTCAATTCTGATGAGCAAGCGAGCAGAACCGAACCTCATTCTGCCCGAGCACCTGAACGACAACATCATCATCAACCAGTTGATCGACCTGCACGCACGGGAACCGGAACTGCCTGTGGTGCTGGTCACCAAAGACATCAACATGCGCCTCAAGGCCCGGGCTTGCGGGATCGCGGCCGAGGACTACAGCACCGACCAACTGGTCGACGACGTATCGCTGCTGCCCAACGGTTATCACAACATGACCGGCTCCTTCTGGGACCGGGTGAGGAATGTCGATACCCGTCAGGACCATGGCCGCACCTGGCACCAGGTTCAGTTGATCGACAACCTGCCGGCGGTACACGTCAACGAGTTCATCATCGATGAACAGGGCTTTGTCGGCTGGATCAAGGAGATCGAGGAAGACAAGCTGCTGATTCTCGACCTGCATCAGGAACCCCTGTTGCACCAGGAAGCCTGGGGCCTGAAACCGCGTGACATCTATCAAAGCCTGGCGCTGTACGCCTTGCTCGACCCGGATATTCACCTGGTCAACCTGACCGGGGCAGCCGGTTCCGGTAAAACCATCCTCGCACTGGCGGCGGCGATCGAGCAGACCATGGTCAGCAAACGCTACCGCCGGATCATCGCGACCCGAAGCGTGCAGGGCCTGGACCAGGAGATCGGTTTCCTGCCCGGCACTGAAGCGGAAAAAATGGAGCCTTGGCTGGGCGCCATCACCGACAACCTCGAAGCCTTGCACATGGATGACGAAAACACCCATGGCAGTGTCGATTACATCCTCAGCAAAGTGCCGTTGCAGTTCAAATCCCTCAACTACATTCGAGGCCGCAGCTTCCAGCAGAGTCTGATCCTGATCGATGAATGCCAGAACCTCACGCCGCACCAGATGAAAACCATCATCACCCGTGCCGGCGCCGGTTCCAAAGTGGTGTGCCTGGGTAACCTGGCGCAGATCGACACCCCTTACCTGTCCGCGACCAGTTCCGGGCTGACGTACCTGACAGAACGCTTCAAGGATTTCCCCAACGGTGTGCACATCACCCTGCAAGGGGTGCCACGCTCGATTCTGGCCGAATACGCCGAATCGCATTTGTAAACCCTTCACAAGAACCGGGTGACCTCAAAGTCGCCCGGTTTTTTATGCTCACACAAATCCCATGTGGTGGTCTGATAATCAAGCGTGCGGAATTTTGACCCACAGGTTTACAATCGGGGCTCCTGATCAGGAGTATCCCTGTGCTGACTCATCTCGATTCCCAAGGTCGCGCCAATATGGTCGACGTCACTGAAAAAGCCATGACGTTCCGTGAAGCAACGGCCCAGGCGCTTGTGCGCATGCTGCCCGAAACCCTGCAGATGATCGTCAGCGGCGGTCACCCCAAGGGTGATGTGTTCGCCGTGGCGCGTATCGCCGGCATTCAGGCGGCGAAGAAAACCAGCGATCTGATTCCTCTGTGCCATCCGCTGCTGCTCACCGGCGTCAAGGTCGAGCTCAGTGCCGAAGGCGACGACACCGTGCGCATCGTCGCGCGCTGCAAGTTGTCCGGGCAGACCGGCGTCGAGATGGAAGCCCTTACCGCCGCCAGCGTCGCGGCGCTGACTATCTATGACATGTGCAAAGCCGTGGATCGCGGCATGACCATTGAAAGCGTGCGGCTGCTGGAGAAGCTCGGCGGCAAGAGCGGCCATTTCCAGGCGGATCAGCCATGAACGTCACCGTGAAGTTTTTTGCCCGTTACCGTGAAGCGCTCGGCGTGGACTCGGTGAAGGTTGAAGGTGATTTCGCCACGGTCGACGATGTGCGTGCGTTGCTGGCCCGGCGTGACGGTGCCGAAGTGTTGAGCGAGCAAAACCTGATGTGCGCCCGCAACGAAGACCTGTGCCAGCTCGATGAACCGGTGAGCGATGGCGATGAAGTGGCCTTTTTTCCGACCGTGACCGGAGGCTGAGCCATGGCGATTCGCGTGCAATCCACGGCGTTCGATCCGGGTGCTGAAGTCAATGCCATGCACGCCGCCAATGTGGGCGTTGGGGCTGTGGTGAGTTTCGTCGGCTATGTTCGCGACTTCAATGACGGACTCGACGTCGCCGGGATGTTCCTTGAGCACTACCCGGGCATGACCGAAAAAGCCCTCGCCAGGATTGCCACAGAAGCCGAGCAGCGTTGGCCGCTGCTCAAGCTTGAAGTGCTGCATCGCATCGGTGCCCTGGAACCGGGTGAGCCGATCGTCTTCGTCGGCGCCGCCAGCGCCCACCGCCAGGCCGCGTTCGATGCCTGCGCCTTTGTCATGGACTACCTGAAAACCCGCGCACCATTCTGGAAGAAAGAAAACACCCCTGACGGCGCGCGCTGGGTTGAAGGGCGTGACAGCGATCATGCGGCGGCGGATCGCTGGAAGCGGTAAACAGCCAGTTGGTTCTTATTGACAGGCCGTCTGCCTTCGCGAGCAAGCCCGCTCCCACACAAATGCTGTGTACGACATAGATTCCCTGTGGGAGCGAGCCTGCTCGCGAAGAGGCCACAAGCAACACCAAAACTCCCAATACTCACCGCCCGACCACCGGGCCACACATCCTCGATCGCCCCGATTGACGATTAATACATAAAAGTCCAGTATGGATTTATAAGTACAAAAAAGCGCTTCCCCCGTTTCTGCTCTTTCTTCTGTCTTGCCAAACCAACAACAACCCGCGAGAGAACGAATATGAAGAAATTCCCCCTCATCACCGGTCTGGCTCTAAGCCTGTTGGCGTGCAGTTCCCTGTTTGCCGCCGATAAAACCCTGCGCATTGGTATCGAAGCGGCTTATCCGCCGTTCGCCTCCAAAACCGAGAAAGGTGAGATTGTCGGGTTCGACTACGACATCGGCAATGCCCTGTGCGCACAGATGAAGGTCAAGTGTGTCTGGGTCGAAGGTGAGTTCGACGGTCTGATTCCTTCCCTTAAAGTGAAGAAAATCGACATGGCGCTGTCGTCCATGACCATCAACGAAGACCGCAAGAAGTCCGTGGATTTCACCCACAAGTATTACTTCACCTCATCGCGTCTGGTAATGAAGGAAGGCGCGACAGTGGATGATCAGTACGCCAGCCTCAAGGGCAAGACAGTTGGCGTGCAACGCGCAACCACCACTGACCGTTATGCCACCGAGGTTTTTGAGCCCAAAGGTATCAACGTCAAGCGTTACAGCAACAACGAAGAGATCTACATGGATCTGGCGGCCGGTCGCCTCGATGCCATTTTTGCCGACACCATCCCGCTGAATGACTTCCTGACGATGCCGCGTGGCAAGGGGTATGCCTTTGTCGGGCCGGAGCTCAAGGATCCGAAGTACGTGGGCGAGGGCGCCGGGATTGCGGTGCGCAAGGGCAACACCGAGTTGGTCTCCGAGCTGAACACGGCCATCGACGGCATTCGCGCCAGTGGCGAATACCAGAAGATTTCGGATAAGTACTTCAAGTCCGATATCTACGGCGACTGATCAATCCCATCGCCAGCAGGCTGGCTCCCACAGTTGACTGCATTCCAAAGTGAGCCAGCCTGTGGATGCAATCAAAGTGAGCCAGCCTGTGAGTGCATTCCAAAGTGGGAGCCAACCTGCGAATGCATTCCAAAATGGGCCAGCCTGTGAATGCAATCCAAAGTGGGAGCCAGCCTGCTGGCGATGCGGTCGCGGGATCATGCAAATCATCTCTGGAAATAGCCCGAATTTAATCCCTTCTTAACCGGCCCGTCGTCTATTCCCCGATACCCCGCTGCGCCTGCCGGACTCTCAAAGGTCAGGGCCAGCGTGTAGACTTGCGGGCAATCGATATTTAGAAGGGAAACGCAATGAGCGAGGAAACGATGCGGTTGGGCCGTGAACGGCGCTATCTGGTGTTGCTGGGCATCATCTGCCTGGGCCTGATTGGTGGCGCGCTGTACATGCAAATTGTGCTGGGTGAGGCGCCATGCCCGCTGTGTATCCTGCAACGTTATGCGTTGTTGCTGATTGCGCTCTTCGCGTTCATCGGCGCGGCCATGCGCACCCGCCGCAGCATCACGGTTTTTGAAACCCTGGTGGTGATCTGCGCAATTGCAGGCGTCGGGGTGGCCGGGCATCACGTCTATACCCAGTTCTATCCGGCAGTCAGCTGCGGCATCGATGTACTGCAACCGATCGTCGACGGTTTGCCACTGGCGAAGATCTTCCCGCTGGGCTTTCAGGTCGACGGCTTCTGCTCCACGCCGTACCCGCCGATCCTCGGTTTGTCGCTTGCCCAATGGGCGTTGCTGGCCTTTGTGCTGATCGTGGTGCTGGTGCCGCTGCTCACTTCGCGTAACCGCAAAGCCCTGCGCTGAGGTTATCCGCCGCACCGCTGCCGACAAAAAAAACGCCCCGGCCCTCGTTGAGGAGGCCGGGGCGTTTTGCATTTCAGGGCTCGGGTGAAATGACCTTGATGCGCGACAAGTCTGGGCGCGGCATGTGTGCGACATGTTGTCACAGCGCGAGTGTCGCAAGGCATTTCCAGGCGCCGAATTGGTACACGGTCGCGCAACAAAATTGGCCTTTTCAAACGTCGGGCAACTTCAGCCCCAAAAATCCGGAACAGGCAGTTTTAACAGGGCCTGGCGAATTGGCGAAGCCCTTGTCACATGGGGGCTTTGGCAGGGTCGAAGGTGGTCGCAGAGCCTTCGATACTGTCTGAACTGCCTGAGGTAGACCTACAATTTTTGGTGTTTTTGTTGAGAATGAATTTCGATACCATGGCGCACTTTTGCAAATACCGTTAATGATTGTTGCTGGAATGGATAAAAATTATTTCGGGATGAGACATGGTTTATAAAACGTTACATATCTACAATCGCCCGCACTGAATTCCCGGCACTGCTCATCCCTGAGCAGGAATAGGGCGTCGAGAGGCTCTTAGGCTTCATGCGACTCCCAGGTGTCGGCGCCTTCCAATTATCCGCACCAAATGGAATTGGTCTGTAACAAGGCCTTTGACCACGAATTCGAATAAGAACTCAACGCTGGCCCAGGATTTGTCGAGCAGCGTCTGACGCGCGACGGGCAGCCACTTATTCAATCCAAGAAAAATGCCAACCCTTGGCAGGGTGAAGTGTTGGCGATCAAAACCCAACTGCATTGCGCAAGCTGCTTTAGAGGTCGTGAGATGAGTAAAAACAGGTACCCCAGACTACTAGGCTTATTGCCGCTGATCGGCACGTTGTTGCTGTCAGGCTGCAACATGACCTTGCTCGATCCCAAGGGCCAGGTCGGCCTGGACGAGCGAAACCTGATCATCACCGCAACGCTGCTGATGCTGTTGGTCGTGGTTCCGGTCATCGTCATGACTTTCCTGTTCGCCTGGAAATACCGCGCGTCCAACACCGACGCCGTCTACACGCCGAAATGGTCGCACTCCACCAAGATCGAAATCGCGGTGTGGGCTGTTCCAGTGCTGATCATCATTGCCCTGGGCTACGTCACCTACAAGTCGACCCACGCGCTGGATCCTTACAAGCCGCTGGAATCCGACGTCAAGCCGATCACCATTGAAGTGGTCGCGCTGGACTGGAAGTGGATGTTCATCTACCCAGAGCAAGGCATCGCCACCGTCAACAAGATCGTGTTCCCGGCGCATACCCCGATCAACTTCAAGGTGACGTCGGACTCCGTGATGAATTCGTTCTTCATCCCGGCCCTGGGCGGCCAGATCTACGCGATGGCCGGCATGCAGACCAAGCTGCACCTGATCGCCAACCAGAACGCTGAAATGGACGGTATCTCCGCCAACTACAGCGGCGCTGGTTTCACCGGCATGAAATTCAAAGCTATCGCCACCTCTCAGGAAGATTTCGACGCCTGGGTCAGCGAAGTCAAAAAGGCACCTAAACAGCTTGAACAAGCTGAATACGCAGCCCTGTCCAAGCAAAGCCAGAACAACCCAGTCGAGCTCTACTCCTCGGTCACGCCGAACCTGTTCCAGATCATCGTCGACAAGTACGAAGGCATGAAACCGGGCAAGCCGATGCACCACGAGAAGAAAGAGCACGAAATGGCCGCCATGGAAGGGATGGACATGAGTTCGCATTCAGCTGCCGGGGCAGAGGAGTAAACGATGTTTGGTAAATTAAGTTGGGAAGCGGTCCCGTTCCACGAACCGATCGTGATGATTACCATCGCCATGATCGCGCTCGGTGGTCTGGCGCTGTTCGCTGCAATCACCTACTTCAAGAAGTGGACGTATTTGTGGACCGAGTGGCTGACCTCGGTCGACCACAAGAAAATCGGCGTGATGTACATCATCGTTGCCATGGTCATGCTGCTGCGCGGTTTTGCCGACGCCATCATGATGCGTACCCAGTTGGCCATGGCCACCGAGGGTTCGCCTGGCTACCTGCCGCCTGAACACTATGACCAGATCTTCACCGCTCACGGTGTGATCATGATCATCTTCATGGCGATGCCATTCTTCACCGGCCTGATGAACCTTGCAGTGCCGCTGCAGATCGGCGCGCGTGACGTTGCCTATCCGTTCCTGAACTCCCTGAGTTTCTGGCTGCTGGTTTCCGGCGTGGTGCTGATCAACCTGTCCCTGGGCGTCGGCGAATTCGCCAAGACCGGCTGGGTTGCCTATCCGCCGCTGTCGGGCCTGCAATACAGCCCTGGCGTGGGGATGGATTACTACATCTGGGCGCTACAGCTATCCGGGTTGGGTACGACGCTGACGGGGGTCAACTTCCTGGCCACCGTGCTGAAAATGCGTACACCGGGCATGAAGCTGATGGACATGCCGATCTTCACCTGGACCTGCACCTGGGCCAACGTCCTGATCGTGGCCTCGTTCCCGATCCTGACCGCTACCCTGGCACTGCTGACGCTTGACCGTTACATGGATTTCCACATTTTCACCAATGAACTTGGTGGCAATCCGATGATGTACGTCAACCTGTTCTGGGCCTGGGGTCACCCCGAGGTTTACATCCTGATTCTGCCGGCGTTCGGGATCTTCTCCGAAGTCATATCGACCTTCACCGGCAAGCGTCTGTTCGGCCACCACTCGATGGTCTACGCATCGGGCGCGATCTCGATCCTGGGCTTCATGGTTTGGCTGCACCACTTCTTCACCATGGGTTCGGGTGCCAGCGTCAACGCCTTCTTCGGTCTGGCGACGATGCTGATTTCGATCCCGACGGGGGTGAAGCTATTCAACTGGCTGTTCACCATTTACCAAGGGCGTCTGCGTTTCACCAGCCAGGTTCTGTGGACCCTGGGCTTCATGGTGACCTTCGCCATCGGCGGCATGACCGGCGTACTGTTGGCCATTCCGGGTGCGGACTTCGTCCTGCACAACAGCCTGTTCGTGATCGCTCACTTCCACAACGTGATCATCGGCGGCGCGGTATTCGGCTACATCGCAGGCTTCGGCTTCTACTTCCCTAAAGCGTTCGGCTTCAAGCTGCACGAAGGTTGGGGCAAGGCAGCGTTCTGGTTCTGGATCTCGGGCTTCTTCGTCGCGTTCATGCCGCTCTATGCACTGGGCTTCATGGGCATGACCCGTCGTCTGAACGCCACCACCAACCCTGAGTGGGTGCCGTACCTGTACGTCGCCATGTTCGGTGCGGTGATGATCGCGGTCGGTATCGCCTGCCAGCTGATCCAGCTGTACGTCAGCGTGCGTGATCGCAACAAGCCGGAAAACATGTGCGAACACGGTGACCCGTGGAATGCCCACACGCTGGAATGGTCGACCTCGTCGCCACCACCGTTCTACAACTTTGCCGTGCTGCCAAAAGCGGAAACCATCGACCCATTCACCGAAGCCAAGGAAAACGGCACCGCGTACAAGGCTCCGGCCAGGTACGAACCGATCCACATGCCAAACAACACCGCGACCGGTGTGGTCATGGGTGCTCTGTTGACCGTGTTCGGTTTCGCAATGATCTGGCACATCTGGTGGTTGGCCATCGTTGGCCTGGTTGGCACCGTGGTGTATTTCGTGATCCACGCTGCCCGTGATGATCAAGGCTACATGGTGCCGGTCGACGTGATCGAGCGCATCGAAGCCGAGCAGCACAAGCGTCTGGTAGCGGCCGGGAAAGTTCCAGCCACCGCCACCCGTGTTGAAACCTCGTTGGAACAGGCTTAAACCATGTCGAACTTAGTGACCACTGCTGGACACGCCCATGGCACGGACCATGGGCACGACGACCATCACCACGACTCGGGCGAGATGACCGTATTCGGTTTCTGGCTCTACCTGATGACCGACTGCATCCTGTTTGCGTCGATCTTCGCAGCGTACGCGGTACTGGTTAACAACGTAGCGGGTGGCCCGTCGGGCCACGACATCTTCGAACTGCCGTACGTACTGGGCGAAACCGCTCTGCTGCTGTTCAGTTCGATCACCTACGGCTTCGCCATGCTGGCGTTGTTCAAAGGCAAGAAGAACCAGGTCCTGGGCTGGCTGGGCATGACCTTCCTGTTCGGCGCCGGCTTCATCGGCATGGAGATCAACGAGTTTCACGTACTGATTTCCGAGGGCTTCGGTCCTAGCCGCAGCGGCTTCCTGTCCGGGTTCTTCACCTTGGTCGGCACCCACGGTCTGCACGTGACCAGCGGTCTGATCTGGATGGCGATCATGATGTACCAGGTGCAGAAGAACGGCCTGACGGCGACCAACAAGACCCGTCTGAGCTGCCTGAGTCTGTTCTGGCACTTCCTGGACGTGGTGTGGATCTGCGTATTCACCGTTGTTTATCTGATGGGGACTATGTAAATGGCTAACGCACACTCCCACGATGGCCACGACGCCGGCCACGGCAGCGTCAAGTCCTACGCGATCGGCTTCATTCTGTCGGTGATCCTGACCGTCATTCCTTTCGGCCTGGTGATGTACCCATCGCTGCCCAAAGCAATGACCCTGTGGATCGTACTGGCCTTCGCAGTCATCCAGGTGCTGGTGCACCTGGTGTACTTCCTCCACCTGGACCGTTCGGCCGCGCAGCGTAACAACGTGATTGCGTTTGTTTTCGCCGCGATCGTGATTGTCCTGCTGGTTGGCCTGTCGCTGTGGATCATGTTCAGCATCCACACCAACATGATGGCGCACTGAGGAAAGTCCGGATGTCCTTTAAGCACTTTATCCAAATCACCAAACCGGGGATCATTTTCGGTAACGTGCTTTCTGTGGCAGGCGGATTTTTCCTGGCCTCGAAAGGGCATGTCGATCTGGCCATTTTCCTGGCCGCCATGATCGGCACGTCGCTGGTGGTGGCTTCCGGTTGCGTGTTCAACAACTGCATCGACCGCGACATCGACCTTAAGATGGAACGCACCAAAAACCGGGCGCTGGTCCAGGGCTTGATCTCCCTGAAACTGGCCCTGGCTTTTGCGACCGTCCTGGGTGTTTTCGGCGTTGCACTGTTGTACACAGTGGCCAACCCGTTGGCCGCTTTGTTCGCGGTGATCGGCTTTGTCATCTACGTCGGCTTCTACAGCCTGTACCTCAAGCGCAAGTCGGTTCACGGCACGCTGGTGGGCAGTCTGTCGGGCGCCATGCCGCCGGTGATTGGCTACGTGGCTGTGACGAACAACTTCGACATGGCCGCACTGACGTTGCTGGTGATGTTCAGCCTGTGGCAGATGCCGCATTCCTACGCCATCGCGATCTTCCGCTTCAACGATTACCTGGCCGCATCGATTCCGGTGTTGCCAGTGAAGCGCGGGATTGAAGTGGCGAAGAAGCACATCCTGCTCTACATCCTGGCGTTCCTCGTGGCGACCTTGATGCTGACTTTCAGCGGCTACGCCGGCATGAGCTACCTCGCCGTCGCCGCGGCCATGGGCATGTACTGGCTGTACATGGCCTGGACCGGCTACAAGGCAGTGGATGACACGGTCTGGGCACGCAAGCTGTTCGTGTTCTCGATCTTCACCATTACCGCGTTGAGCGTGATGATGTCGCTGGACTTCAAAGTGCCGGGTGAGCTGTTGCTGACTTACGCGCCTTAAGGTTCAGACTCTGCACAAAAAGCCCCGCCTTCGAGAGAAGAGCGGGGCTTTTTTGTATGCATTGATCGCGAAGGCCGCACCGCGGTTTATCCGAGAGAAAACTCAGCTATCAAGCAACCGGAAAAACCGTTCCCGCACCTGGCTGTTATCGCTATGCGCCACGTTGAAACGCAGGAAACGGCTAGCGTCCGGCGCTTTGCTGAGCAGGGTGCCCGGTGCCAGTACAAGGTCGATTTCCAGGCCTTTCCTTGCCAGTGTTTCGGCATGCAGCCCTTCGGGCAGGCGCGTCCAGATGAACAACCCTTCATGCGGCAGCGAAGAAACGGAACAACCCGCCTCCACCAGCCAACTCGACACCCGACTGCTCGACTCGTAAAGCCGATCCACCGTGCGCCGGGTATGTTTGGCATAGCTGCCATCACTGAGCATCGTGCAGATAATCTGCTCCGCCAGTTCTGAGGTCATGCCACCAGCGGCCATCTTCAGTGTGACCAGCCGTGCGGCCAGTTGCGGTGAAAGCACTGCGTAGCTGACGCGGCTGTTAGCCGTCAGGGTCTTGGAGAAACCGGACACGTAACTGACATTGTCCAGCCCACCCGCTGCCAGGCGTGGCGTGCTTCGTTGCTGCAAGTCGCAATACAAATCGTCTTCGACGATGTGGAAACCATAACGGTGACTCAACTCCAGCAAGCGATAAACCTGGGCCGGGGAGAACGAATGCCCGGTCGGGTTGTGCAAGGTGTTGTTGGTCATGTAGAGCACGGGACGATGGGCAATCAGCAGTCGCTCGAAGGTCTCGAGGTCCATGCCGTCGCTCCCGCGGGGGATGGTGACCACCCTGACACCATGCAGGGCCAGATTGGTGTGCATGGTGAAGTAACACGGATCGTCGAGCAGCACCGTGTCGCCGGGCTTGACCAGCAGGCGCATCAGCATGTCGATGGCCTGCACGGTGTTGGCCGTGGTGATGATCTGCTCCACCGGCACTTCGATGCCCAAGGCCGACAGCTTGACCCGCAACGCCTCGCGCAACGGCAGGTAACCGCCAGCGACGCCGTATTCGCCCATGCGCAGGGAGGTGGCGCGCAACGTGCTGCGCACGGCTTTCAGCAACTCGTCAGCCGGCAGCCACGAGGACGGCAGGAAACCGGCCCCAGGGCGTAGCGCCCCGTTGTCCAGCAGCACCGCGCGGCGGACCACGCTGAGCGTGTCTTGAGGTTGCAGGTCCGGGCCGGCATCGGTCTTGATCGTGATGCTGGAACGGTGCACGTAATGCCCCGAGCCCTGGCGTGAAACCACCAAACCCTTGGCCCGCAAGCGGTCCAGAGCATCCACCACCGTGGATTTGCCCACGTTCAGCAACTCGGAGAGTTCGCGAATCGGCGGCAGCCGGGAGCCGTGAGGCAGGCCTCCGTGGCTGATTGCCTCCGATAATTGATCGACGATCTGCTGAACCAGCGGTACCCCCTGCTGGAACTCGATAGCGGCGATCACTGCGCGCTGAACCTGCATTTTACTGGTCACTCCGGCAGTAAAGTTCGTTGGATTCTATACGAACTTGCTCTGATGAAAACAAGCGTCTCTCACTACCATCACCTTACAGACTTTCTTGATTGTCGGCGCTGTGGCCTCGGCAATCGCTTGGTTCCAGAGGTGTTGCATGAGTGTAGAAACAACGGTCGCCATCGCCAAACCGGTGATTAACATTCGCCTGTTCACAATCCGGATCATCACGGCGGTGTCGCTGTTTGCCGTGTTGGGCAAGGCCAACGTCTGGCTCGACACCGCCACCAACAGCATCCTCGCCCTCGGCTATCGGGCCTTGCTGTTGCTGTTGCCGTTGACCTTGTTGGTGTTGGGCCGGCGTTCGCTGAGCGTTACGTTGCTGTGCGCCGCCCTCGGCTTGGTCTTGCTCGCGGTCACCAGCAACCAGGGCATGGTGATGTTTGCCGCTGCGTTGTTTGCCTACGGCATTGCCATCGCCGGCTACCTGATCAAGAGCGAAGCGGCCCAGACCAAAGAGGGCGCAGCCTACAACCGGGTCGCCATGAACATGGGCAGCCTGTTGGCGGGGTTGATCCTGCTGTCGCCCTTGTTGACCCCAACCATGTTTTTCCTCGGCGCTGCCGCTTTCGTGCTGCTCTGCCTGCCCATCGCCATGGGGGCGACGTTCACCACTCAAGCGGTCGTGGCCCACCCGGTGACCCACGACGGCAGCGGCTGGCGCAACAAACTGCCGTGGGTGATCGCCGGCATCATCATGGGGATCAAACTGTTTGGCGTATTCTCGATCCTGCCGCAAGCCATCCTGCTCGAAACCGGTGAATTACCTGCCTGGTACGGCCTGATGCTGATCCTCAACAGCGCGGTGGTGGTGTTCGCTCAGGTGCCGATGATGAAGCTGATCGAACGCACCGGGCGATTCAAGGTGGTCGCGGTGATCGGGATCATCGTCGGCGGTTTTGCGGTGCTTTCGTCTCCGGCCGCTTTTCACGTCGAAACCCTCGTCGGCGCGTTGATCTGGGTGGCGCTGCTGTCCCTCGCCGAATGTGCGTTCAGCTACCTCGATTACTTCTCCGTCAAACAAAACAACATGTTCGTCAAGGAAGTCTCCCTCGGTGTCGGCGCAGGCCTGACGGTGCTGATCATGCGGGTCGTGCCGCCGCCGTACAACGCACTGGTGCTGGCCGCCATTGGCGCGGGCGGGATCCTCGCCTGGTACTACCTCAACCGTAAATCCAATGCGTCGTTGCACGACTGACTCATCTCGGTTGCGTTACTCACTTCACAGGTCGGAGGCTTCATGAATACGACATCATGCGTAGTCGTGGTCGGGTACAACGGCAATCGGGTGCACGACATCCAGAAACTGCGCGAGCTCTGCAAGACGCTCTATAACGCCCGGCTTATCCTGGTGGTCGATCAGATTCAGCCCGCTGACGAGCAAGTGGCCGATCACGTCTGCAGCACTTCACTGGCGCCCGAAGAGGTAGCGGCCTCCCTCGAGCTGGTGGTGGGATGCTTGAATGCCGATCGATGGAAGCTGATCGGCGTTCTGCCATTTTCCGACCGTGGCGTGTTACTCGGTGCCGCACTGGCTACCCATTTCGGCCTGCCCGGTATCACCCCGGACGAGGCGCGGGCCGGGCTGGACAAGCAGATCTTTCGCAAGCTGGAAGCGGCTGCCAGTACTTCACCGGAGCATTACCGTCCGGTGTTTTCCGCACGCATCGCGAGCCTGGCCGAACTGCGCCAGAGGGTCATCGAGCTGGGCGGCAAAGCCTTTATCAAGCCCGCTTGTGAAGGGGCGAGCAGAGGTTGTCGGGTCATTCATCATCCATCCGAATGCGACGAGGCCTGGCACGCACTCAAGCCGTATCGCGAAGGCGGGATCGTCCTTGAAGAGCTGATCCAGAACGCTCGGGAATACAGCTGGGATTACGTGGCCGGCAGCACCTGGGTTACCGAAAAAACCACCACCGAAGGCGCCTATCGCGCGGAAATCCAGCAGGTAGTGCCCGCGCCGTTGACGGCCGACGTGCAGGCTCGATTGTCGGCAGCGGGTCGGCACATGTCGGCGTTGGTCTCGGTGGATAACGGCGCCTACCACAACGAAGTGTTCCTGCGCTCCGGCGGGCTGACCTCTGCCGTGGAAACCAACATGCGCCCCGGCGGCATGCACATCTGGGACCTGGCCCGCCTGGCGTTCGTGGATTTCGATCCGTGGGAAAAATGGGTCAGATGGGCGGTGGAAGGCAAGGCCGACCACCGGGATCCCGTCGCCCGGGGTTATTGCGGCATCCGTCTGTTCAGAGCGCCGGCTGACGGTATTTTGCGCGCCACGCCAGACATCGAATCGCTGGCCCGAAAACTGAACATTGAACTGGTGGAAGCGGTGTATGCCAAGCGCGTCGGTGATTCGGTCATGGCATTGGTGAAGGACAACACCTCATTCATCGGCCACATCGTGTTGTTCAGCAAGGACTACGGACAACTCAGCGACAACCTGTTGCGGCTGGCAGAAGCGATCGAGTCTCGCGTCGAGGTCACCTGCCTGGCCCCGGCGACGAGGGCCTTTGGCTGAGCCGTCGGGACCTGCGTTTTTTTGCATGATTGATTCAGAGGGTTTGGTAAATGATTGAGCAAAAGAGCTGTGATGAGCGTTTCATCGACCTGGCAAAAGAGCTTGGCTATGACATCTACGGCGAGAACACCGCTGGCGGGCATTACGCCCCGCTGATTCGGCATCATGACGAGCTGTACATCAGTGGCCTGGTGCCGCGCATGAACGGCAAGATCCAGAACCCCGGCAGAGTCGGCCTGGAATTGAACATGGCAGATGCGCAAACCGCAGCCAGCATCAGCGCGATGCGCGGGCTGGCGCTGATCGTTGATGCGATTGGTTCGCTGGATAAAATAAAGTCGCTGGTACGAATAACGGTCTATGTCAAATCCACGGCGGACTTTGTTGATCTCAGTGAAGTGGCCAACGGTGCGTCGGATGTATTCAGCCATGTGCTGGGGGACGCCGGTAAACATACCCGAACGACCGTGGGTGTTTATCAATTGCCGAAAAATGCCGCGATAGAAGTTGACATGATTGTGGCGCTGAAACCGTCGGCGTTATAAGTGTTGGTTGTTCGGCTTTACAGTGTTGAATGGTTGGCCTAAGGTTCGGCCAATCAAGTCGACAACATAAGTTGGAACTCGCGATGAATAATGTTCAAGGTGCGTTTTTTTCCTATAAGGACTTTCGCCAGAGTTTGCATCAGCCGTCGGTCAGTGCACAGGTGTGGAAGAGGGGCGAACTGACAGACATGCGGCAGAGTCTCGAGGCCAGCGACGTCGATATTGTTGCGCTGGCTCACGACAACAGCATCGAAGGTTGCAAGTTGACCCCAGGGATGGCGGTGTCCATGCAATGGTTGAAACCGGGTGCGGTGTTGAATGGGCATGCTCATTCGTGGTGGCACCTGTTCATCATTCAGTCCGGCCGCGGCACCTTGACCCTGGGGGATGCCGATGAAGTAAGCGTCAGCACTGGCGATGTGCTGCTGGTGCCGGCATGGACCCGACACGGCTTCGTCAACACCAGCGACGACGAGCCGCTGGCGATGCTCAATATGAGCAACATGCCGCAAATGGCGTCGCTCTCCAGCCTGGACGATCGCCAGGCCTGATCACTGTCCAACCATCACTTTCCCTTCGTTGCACACCAGGGAGTCAGCGTTCGCTGACTCCCTTTTTCTTTTCTGCGGCCCTGTCAAATCCTCCCGGCGTTCTGCGCTTTTTAACTTTCTGTATCGATAGAAACAGATAATTTCTGTATCTGTTCAGCGCTTGAGCAACTAACTACGATCACTTCCAAGGCAACGGATTAATGTGGTTAGTGCAAGGGAGCGTTCTATGGAAAGTACAAAGCTTAAACTCTATGTCGGTGCAGATTTTGTCAGTGCTTTTGCGATGTCGGCTTTTGTGGCACTCAAGGAAAAGCAACTTTCATTTGAACTTGTCACGCTGGATTTGAAAGCGCGCGAGAACTATCAAGCGAACTATCGTGATCTGTCTCTCACCGGCAAGATTCCCACGCTGATTCACCAGGGCTTCGCATTGTCGGAATCTTCGGCCATTGCCGAATACCTGGAAGAAATAGCGCCGGGGCATAACCGACTATTGCCGCTGGACATCAAGCAGCGCGCCCGAGCCCGTCAACTCCAGGCCTGGTTGCGCAGTGATTTGTTGGTCATTCGCAAAGAACGCCCGGCGGATCTTATTTATTTCGGCAAAAAAGATACCCCGCTGTCCGACGATGCCCTGGCCGCCGTCGACCGGTTATTTTTTGTCGCCGATCGGTTGCTGGAGGGCGGCGCCGAGCATCTGTTCGGTGACTGGAGCATTGCCGACACCGACTTGGCAATCATGCTCAACCGACTGGTCGCCAATGGTGATGAGGTTCCCTCCCGACTCGCCGCGTACGTCCGCCGCCAGTGGGATCGCGACAGTGTTCGGGCATGGATGGACATAGAGCGCGCAGCGCCGGCCATCCAGTAAGAACTGCCAGCCAATCACCAGGAGCGCTGTCATGCAGGGAATGTCGGAGCAGGAAAGATACAAGCCTTATAACTCACGCACCATTCGAGACACGCCGTACTGGCAGAAACTCACGCCGGCGTTGCAGGAAGCCATGACCGTCGTGGCCCGGGTCATGCCGTTTCGCACCAATGAATACGTACTGGGCACATTGATCGACTGGAGCAACATCCCGGACGATCCGATTTTCCGCATGACCTTTCCCCACAAGGACATGCTGCTGCCGGACGAATACGCCTCGCTCAAGCAACTGATCGACCTGGATGACACTGCCGCCATCAAGCGGCGGATCGAGGCGATCTGGTTGCGCATGAACCCGCATCCGGCCGGGCAACTGACGCATAACGGCGCGACTCTTGATGGCAAGGTCCTGCCGGGCATACAGCACAAGTACCGCGAAACCGTGCTGTTTTTCCCCGGTGCCGGTCAGACCTGTCACGCCTACTGCACGTTCTGTTTCCGCTGGGCGCAGTTCATCGGCGAAGAAGAACTCAAGTTCAATGCGCGCGAATCCCAGGAGTTGGTGAGTTACCTGCGGGTGCACACCGAGGTCACCGACGTGCTGATCACCGGGGGCGATCCGATGATCATGAACACCCGTTCGCTGGCCGGTTACATCGAGCCGTTGCTGGACTTGCCCCACCTGAAAAACATCCGCATCGGCACCAAATCCGTGGCGTATTGGCCGCAACGGTTTGTCAGCGACAAGGACGCGCCCGAGTTGCTGGAGCTGTTCAAGCGAATCGTCGCGGCGGGGAAAAACCTTTCGATCATGGGGCACTACAACCACCCGGTGGAGATCCGCCAGGCCATCGCCCGCCAAGCCATCGAACGTATTCGTTCCAGCGGTGCGACGTTGCGCATGCAGGCTCCAGTGATTCGGCACATCAACGAAAACCCCGCGGATTGGGCGGCGCTCTGGACCGAAGGCGTGCGGCTCGGCGCAGTGCCTTATTACATGTTTGTCGAGCGCGATACCGGCCCCAGTCATTACTTCGCGATGCCGCTGGCCCGGGCATTCGAGATCTTTCAGGCGGCGTATCGCTCGGTGTCCGGGTTGGCGCGCACGGTTCGCGGTCCGTCCATGAGCACCTTCTACGGCAAGGTATTGATCAACGGCATCGAAACCGTGGCCGGGGAGAAAGTCTTCGTGCTGCAGTTTCTCCAGGCTCGCGATCCGCGATGGGTGTTGCGCACGTTCTACGCGCGCTTCGATCCGCAAGCGACCTGGTTCGATGAGTTGCGGCCGGCGTTCGGTGAGCGCTCGTTCTTCTTTCAGTCCGAGCCTGATCGTGTGGTTGCGCCGGCGCCCGAATTAATACCGGTTCTGCTCGAAACGGCGTAGGACGATTCATCAGGAGATATGGACATGAGCAGTATTCCGTTTGATCAGCGAAAAGGTTACATCTGGCTCGACGGCGAGTTCGTCGAGTGGTCCCAGGCTCGGCTGCATGTGCTGACCCACGGTTTGCACTACGCGAGCACGGTGTATGAAGGGGAACGTGTCTACAACGGCAAGATCTTCAAACTGCGCGAACACAGCGAGCGTTTGTATCGCTCGGCCCGGTTGATGGATTTTGTCATTCCCTATGAGCTGGCCGAGCTGGAAGCGGCCAGCCATGAACTGCTGCAGCGCAACAACGTGGTCGACGGTTATCTGCGGCCAGTGGCCTGGCGCGGCAGTGAAATGATTTCCACCTCGGCCCGCTTCAACAGCGTCCATATGGCGATCGCCTGCTGGCAATGGCCGAGCTATTTCGACCCGGCCGGGCACATGGCCGGCATTCGCTTGAAGACCGCCGAGTGGCGTCGTCCGCCACCGAGCTGCAGCCCGTTTGAAGCCAAGGCATCCGGGCATTATCAGATCGCCACCCTGAGCAAGCACGATGCTGAAAACAACGGCTATCACGACGCCTTGATGCTCGACTGGCGCGGCAACGTTGCCGAAGCCACCAGCGCCAACGTGTTCTTCGTCAAGGGTCGGACGTTGCACACCCCGGTGCCGGATTGTTTCCTCAACGGCATTACCCGTCAGACCGTCATCGAACTCGCCAAGGCGCTGGATTACCAAGTGGTCGAGCGAACCATTGTTCCTACGGAGCTTGGCGACTTCGACGAGTGTTTTCTCACCGGTACCGCGGCCGAAATCACCCCCGTGCAGCTCATCGATGAACATCGCTATCGACCGGGCAACGCCTGTCGCGACTTCATTGCCGCCTACACCTCAACCGTCAACGCCTGATAAACAGCCAGGAATCTCACCATGTCAGATCAAGGGATTGTCGCGTCCAAACCTTACGTTTCACTGGGCCACCGCCACGAAGAATTGTCGGCGCGAGGCTGGACGGTGTTGACGTCGGATGAGTTCGCCGACGATGTGCTCGGCACGCTGCAAGCGTTCGGCTCGGTCATACCACAATTCAACGGGCAGACCGCATTCGCCATCACCCGCAAGCCGGGGTACGAAGACTTGCCGTATTCCCAGAGCATGAACGGCATCGGCCCACACACCGAAGCGCCAGTGTACGGTCCGCCGCCGCGCTACCTGGCGTTGCATTGTCATCAACAGGCCACGTGCGGTGGCGGACACACGGGGTTGGTGGACGGGTATGAATTGCTGGCGTTCCTTGAGCGCACCGATCCCGAGCTGCGTGAATGGATCGACGACACGCCTGTGGAGTTTGTCGCCACCGCCAAGCCCGGTGAGGCCGCGCAACGCCGGGTCAAGGAATACATCCTGACGCCTACAGAGGACGGGGACATTTTCCGCTTCAGCTACAACCAGTTTCACTACGGTGATGTGAATCCTTCCAAGGACGATCTGCTTCACTCGCAAGTCGCCAACAGCTCGTCGCCACTGGCCAGGTTTGCAGTCCTGGGCGAAGCGTATTTCGTTGAGCACAACACACCGGTGCTGATTCCCGATGGGTGCCTGCTGATTTGGGACAACTGGCGGATGATCCATGCCCGCAGCCGATACACTGACCCGGCGCGAAACCTGACCCGCTACTGGCTGGCCTGATTCATCCGTCGCCCTTAATTTCATTGGCGTACCCGTCATCGGGTACGCGTCCTACAGGTATCGCGTCATGCAAACAGCAATCGAGATCGCCAAGGTCGATCATCAACTGGTCGTGCGGCTCAATCAGGCCTGGACCAAAAGAGCCACGGTGTGCGCACCGGACAAGGCCGAGGCCAGCGAAGCGTTCGATCCCACGCGCCCGGATTACCCGGAGTGCATGGTGCCGTTTTTCCATCATCCGAAATTCCAGGCCCTGAGCGATGAACTCAAGAGCACCGTGGTGACCTGGGGCTGGATCGGCTACAACCTGCGCACGGTGACCGCCGAAGAACACGTGGTGAACCCGGCGCTGAGCGTCATCGCCAATCAATACCTGGGCAAGGACGACTGGCATTTTCGCGAGGCCATGCAACAGACGTTGATCGACGAGCACTACCACACGCTCATGCACCTGCGGGCCATCGAACGGACCAAGCTGGAGCGGGCACTCGATCAGGATCTGGAGTTGCCGCCGTCAGTCACCTATCTGCGGCTGATCGCCCTTCGCGAAGAACTGCCGGAGCAGTGGCAGCGCGACCTCGCAGCGATCACCTTTGCGGTGGTGGCCGAGATCAGCGTCAATGCTTATCTGGATCTGTTGGCCGACGACCGGAGCATTCAACCGCAAAACCGCCGCGTGGCCGAACTGCATAACCGCGATGAATATGCCCACAGCAAGATTCTCGCGGAAGTGGCGAAGGTCATGTACGCGAACATGCAGCCGACCCATCGGGCGTTTTTTACTCGCACGTTGTCGGTGGCGCTGAGTGCCTTTGTCGCCCAGGACTACTCGATGTGGGAGGCAATTCTCACGCAGCTTGGGGTCGAGGACGCCGCGGTGATCATCGCTGACACCCGGGAGAGCAACAAGAACGCCACGATCATGCGTGACTACAGCGGCCTGCATCGTCTGGCCCAGGATCTGGGCATCAGCGACGAGATTGATTTCGACTTTCGTCCGACCCTCAAAGCCACCGCAGCGGCCTGAACCCGGAGGTGAATATGTCCGTTCCTGTGTACGAAGTGTTCGCGATCCGTGTCGGCGCCAATGCCCAGCGCACCGCCCGGGAGAACTTTCTATACGACGCTTGCTGCGGTGATCCGAATGCGTCGATGCCCTTGGATTATTACTTCTGGGTCATTCGTAACGAGCAGCAAGCGATCGTGGTCGACACCTGTTTTCAACCTGCCACGGCGGATCGGCGCAACCGTCAGATGTATCGCCTGCCGGAAGAATCCCTGCGCCAACTGGATATTGATCCGGCGCAGGTCGACAACCTGATCCTCACCCATTTGCACTGGGACCATGCCGGCAACCTGGGGCTTTTCCCCAAGGCCATGGTGCATTTGCAAGAAGCGGAACTGCGCTTTTGCACCGGGCCGAAAATGGCCCATCACACGGTTAACAAAACCTACGAGGTCGACGACGTGATGTCGGCGCTTCCGCCGTTGTTTGAAGGCCGGATGCGTTTGCACACCGGCACGGTCGAGGTGATTCCCGGTGTGACGTTGCACCCGGTGGGCGGGCATACACCGGGTAGCCAAGTGGTGCGGGTGAACACTGAGCGCGGGTGGATTGTCCTGGCCTCGGATGCCGCGCACTTGTGGGCGAACATCCGTCAGCGCAGTCCGTTTCCGATTCTGGATGATCTGGCGCAGACGCTTGAAGCATTCAGCTTGATCGACAGCCTTGCCGACGGCGAAGATCACGTCATCCCCGGCCATGATCCTCTAATCGCTGAACGTTTCCCGCATTGGAATAACGATCCGCACATCATTTGCCTGCACCAAAGCCCCCTCTGAACCCAACACTAAACCGTGTAGCAGCTGCCGAGCCTGCGTTCGGCGGCGAAGCAGTCGTAAAACCATCCACTACGGTGTTTCAGGTAAACCGAAATGGCAGGATTTACGACTGCTGCGCAGCCGAACGCAGCCTCGCAGGCTCGGCAGCTGCTACAAGGATGTGTTCAGTCCTGGTTTTTGAGGAGTTGGCCGAGGGTCGCCAGCGCTTCCTCAATCCGCGGTGAATACGGCGCACCGCAACCAATGCGCACAAAGTGATTGAAACGCTGGGCATTGGAAAAGATATCCCCAGGTGCAATCTGGATGCCGGCCTTCAATGCCTCATGGAAAAACGCCATGGATGAATGCTGGCGCGGCAATTCCACCCATAACAACGTACCGCCCCGAGGGGTGGTCACGCTGGTGCCGGCGGGAAAATAGCGAAGGATCGCAGCGCTCATTTGCTGGCGTTGGTGAGTCAGGATTTTCCGCAAGCGGCGCAGGTAACGTTCGTAGGACGGTGTCTTCATGAACGCACTGACCGCCAGTTGCGACAGCGCCTCACATCCCCGGGATTGAGTGTGTTTGAGCATTTCCACGCGGTCGTGCCATTTCCCCGCGCTGATCCAGCCCAGGCGAATGCCCGGTGCCAGGGTTTTGTTCAGGGAGGCGCAATAGATCACGTTGTCGGTGCGGTCCCAGTGCTTGAGCGTGGACAGCGGCTGTTCGGTATCCACCAGATCGCCATAGGTGTCGTCTTCGATCAGCACCGTGGCATGCTCGGCGCACAGCTGCACCAGCCGCGCCTTGTTGGCGTCGGGCATGATGCTGCCCAGCGGATTTTGCAGATTGGGAATGACGATCAGCGCCTGAATCCGTTCGGGGCCTTGTAGCAATTGTTCGAGGGCGAACAGATTGATGCCGGCATGCGAAGTCGCCGGTACTTCCAGTACCCGTAGATTCAAGCTTTCAAGAATTTGCAGCAAACCATAAAAGGTCGGCGACTCCACCGCGACGGTATCGCCCGGTTGAGTGACTGCGCGCAAAGCCAGGTTGATCGCTTCGGTCGCGCCGTTGGTGATCACAATTTTTTCCGCTGGCAGGTTGGCCTTTGTGGTCAGCGCCCGTCGCGCAAGAATACTGCGCAACGTGCTATTGCCACAGGTGGAACCCGCCGCACCGAGCAAGTGCGGATCGTGACGCAGTGCCTTGATCATATGGTCTTGCAGGATCTTCAACGGATAGAGTTCCGGCGCGCAGAAGGCACTGGCGAAATTGACCTTGATCGTCGCGCGCTGACTGGCCTTGAGTACTGATGACACCTGCTCGTGAATGCCGACATAGACACCGGTGTCCAGCGGCGGCGGGGGAGCGATCGGGACGGGTTTGCGCAACGTATCGGGCTGGCGAATGTAGTTGCCGGAGCGCGGCCGGGCTTCCAGCACGCCACAGTCCTCGAGTTCCCGGCAAACCTGCACGGCGGTCGACAGGCTAACGGCATGTTTTTCCATCATCAGCCGAATGGAGGGGAATCGTTCACCGGTTTTCAAGGTGCCGCTGCGGATCGCGTCGAGGTAGTGGTTGGCCAACTGACGGTAAAGGGGAGTTGTGTTCATGATGACCTCAGCAATCGCACCACTGAAGTCTTGGGCTGGAAAGTGAGTTGACGCTCCCTGCAGGCGGACCCGTGGTGCTGAAGGGTTAAGGAAAAGTGTTTTTTTGGCGCCGAATCACCGTGGCATGAGTGCCTGTGGGCATTGATTGCCGAACGGGGTGGCACTTTGCAACTGTCGCGGTGTGGGCGGCGATGACAGGAAAGGAAATTGTGGGTTTTGTAAAACCACGGGCAATAAAAAGCCCCGCTCTAGGGCGGGGCTCTTGGGTCAGTGGCGCCGAAGCGCCGCTGATGGTGCGTGTTACTGAGCGGCGATGCTGTAGCCATCGAACGCGGTTTGTTGCTGAAGCGCGGTGATGATGTTCTTGCGGTTAACCGCTTGTTCGGCCCCGGCATTGTCCAGGAAGGTCTCGCTTTCCAGCTCCGCTTCTTCGCCTTCGCCGACGAAGGTGAAGCCCAGGAATTCCAGCGCTTCACGGTCAACGTTCAGTCGCGAACGCGGGGTGCGCAACGGCAGTGTGACGCTGATGCCGTCTTTGCTGATGGTGAACACTTCGACATCTTTCTTGGCGCGAGCCACTTTGCTTTTGCCACTGCTTGGGTTGCTGATGGCCTGGTGGGTCTGGTTCAGCACTTTCAGTGCGAGGCCATAGACCAATTCCTGAAATGCCGGATCATCCTTGAAGCTGGAGAGAATCCGGCTGATCGGGAATTTGCTGCTCAAGTCTTCCAGGGCAGCAATGTCGGCAGCTTCGGCGTCCTTGAGCTGCTTGAGTTCACCCATCAATTCGTAGGCTTTATCGTCGTCGAAGCTGTCGTGAGCCTGGCGAATCGCGGCGCGCAGCTCGCGGATCTGGTCGCTTTCCCGGGTGGACTGGAAAGCGTCCAGGACCATCTCGCTGATGGTCTTGGCCTGGGGCACGTGCTGTGAAAGATTGATGGAGTTTTCGTATTCCGCTTTGGACGACAAGGTGACTACGGATTCAGCGGTATTGGAATCGGACATTGAAATTTCACTACTTCTTTTAACTTGGATTGAGGCGAGAAAGCTCTGGGCCTTTTCAGGCCGCCTAATCTATTGGACCGAGGCGGCGTTGTCACGGATGAACAGGCGGCTGGTCATCATTTTTGGTACAGCGGCTTTTAACCGGCGGCTATCGGGGGGCGTTTTGCCTGAAGTGACAGCAGCAAACGATAAAACGTCAACGCCCGACCGCTGATCAGCCCACAGACAAAGCCGGAAGCCGACGCCTTGAGCAGCAACATCTCAAGGGTGGCGGTCATTTCCGGGTGAACGTCATCCTGGTAACCGAAGTAATAGTTCACCGCAAAAAACAGCAGATACAGCACCAGGGTTTTTGCGGTGCCCGGCACGATCAGGCCGGTTTGCGGAGCATCCAGCTCGATGCCCTTGCGTGGGAAAACCAGCAACGCCGCGAGGCTGCCCAGGATGACGGCGGCCAGCCAGCAGCTGACCGATAGCAGTGGATTCAGCGTCAGGTTCAGCGAATACAGTGACCAGCCCAGCAAGATCGGCGCCGTGACGAGCAATGAAGTTTTGCTTTCACGGCTCGGGGACAGGGCTTTGACACCGTAGTAGCACAGCAGCAGAAATATCGCGTAAACCCACAATGGGGTGTTTTGCAGGGTATTGAGCATCGCGCAGCATCCTTGCCGAAATGGGAGCCGGGATATTAGTCGTTGTTGTGGCTCAGGCAGCCGACTATTTCCCCAGCGAATTCAGATTCATCGACCGAACCGCCAATTGTTCGGCTGTTTGCTGATCCACCGCCAACGAAAAGCGGAAGGTCGCGCCCCTGCCAGGAACCTCAATCAGCTGGATCTCGCGGCCATGCAATTGCAGGATACGGTGCACGATCCGTAATCCCAGTCCGCCATCACGCCGTGCGCCGCCAATGTTGAACGGGCGCAGGAACAGACCTTCGCGCAATTCGGCAGCAATGCCGGGGCCGGTGTCGCTGACGGTGACTTCGATAAACGGTCCTTGAGGGCGCAGGCTGAGCTCGATTTCTCCTCTTGGCGGGGTGTGGCGCAGGGCGTTGTCGAACAGGTTGGTGAGCACCCGTTCGATCAATCCAAGGTCGGCGCAGGCCGCCGAAACATTGGGTGCAAAAGTGGCCTTCAGTTCGACCTGGCGCGCCTCGGCCGTCAGTTCGAATTTCTGGAAAATGTCCTGTACCAGATCGGTCAACGAGAAACGCTCCAGCACCGGTTGCACGAAACCATGTTCCAGGCGCACCAGTTCCAGCAGCGATTGCGCCAGCCCACCGACCTTGCGGCTTTGGTCCAGCGCGATGCCCAGGTAACGGCGGCGGTCGGCGGGTGACAACGTGGCGTCCTTGAGCGACAAGGTTTCCAGGTAACCGTGCAGCGAGGCCAGAGGCGTGCGCAGATCGTGGGAGATATTGGCCACCAGTTCGCGGCGTTCCTGATCCTGGCGGGTCAACGAACGCCATTGCTCGCCGAGGCGCGCCTGCATCTGCCGGAAGGTCGCGTCGAGTATGGCAATTTCATCGTGGCTGGCGGCCTTTTCCACCGGGACGGATGCCGGCGGGGTCACCGGAGCGCCATTAATGTCGAACCGGCTGACGGTTTCGGTCAAACGGCGCAAAGGTCGGGTAATGAGGGCGAACGCCGTGAGACCGGCAATCAGGCACAGCAACGCCACCAGCCCGATGGACAACAGTGCGGTATTCAGGGCGGCGCTGGTGGCACCGCGTTCGGCGAAGCGGTCGTGCTCTTCGCTCAGCAGCACCACATAGAGATAACCCACCTGTTTGCCATCGACCTGCAATGGCGCGGCGCTGAACACTTTGCGGCCATCGACGCTGCGCGGATCGTCGCCAAGAACCGGCAGGGCGTCGCCCTTGATCAGGCGCTGGATCGGCGCCAGATCGACCCGCTCCCGGCGTATCCGACCCTCGGGCGCAGCGCTGCCGACAATCCGGCCCTCGGGGTCGAGCAGATAGACCTCGACACTGGGATTGACCAGCATCAGTTGGCTGAACAGGTCGCGCACGGCGTCGGGCATCAGGCCTTTGGCGTCCATCAGCACGGTGTCATGGGCGATGTGCCGGGCCAGGTCCCGCGACAACCCTTGCACCACCTCAAGCTCATGCATCTTGTTGGACCGCACCTGCATCCAGGCCGACGTGCCGCAGCACACCAGCAGCAACACGGCGAACACCAGCGACAGGCGCTGAGTCAGGGTCAGTCTCACGGTTGCTCCTCCCTGGCCGCGAATTTGTAGCCTCGCCCCCACACCGTGAGGATGCGCGCAGGTTGTGCCGGATCGGCTTCGATCTTTGCCCGCAGGCGGTTGATGTGAGTGTTGACCGTGTGCTCGTAGCCTTCGTGGCTGTAGCCCCAGACGGCGTTGAGCAGGTCCATGCGCGAGAACACTTTTCCGGGCTGACGGGCGAAGAAATACAGCAGGTCGAACTCCCGTGGCGTGAGGTCGAGGCGGCGACCGTCAAGGGACACATCGCGCGTGATCGGGTCGATGGAGAGGCCGTCCATGATCAGGCTGCCAGCGTCCATTTTAAGATTGCGGGCCATGGCATCGACCCGTCGCAACAGCGCTTTGACCCGCGCCACCAGTTCGAGCATCGAAAAGGGTTTGGCCAGGTAATCGTCGGCGCCGAGTTCGAGCCCGAGAATCCGGTGTACTTCGCTGGAGCGCGCACTGGTAATGATGATCGGTGTGTAGCGGGCCATGGCGCGGGCGCGACGGCAGATTTCCAGGCCGTCGACGCCGGGCAGCATCAGGTCGAGGATCAGAGCGTCCCAGCTTCCTTGCTGCAGCAGGCGCATGCCTTCATCGCCGTCGGCGCAGTGCACCACCTCGAACTGCTCATCACGTAGATGCAGGCAGATAAGGTCGGCGATATGCAGGTCGTCCTCGACCACGAGGACGCGTTTGGTCTGTTCCATCAAGCTCAATCCTTCGGCGCAATGAGCGCATTGTGCGGGTTTTCCGGGGCCTGAGTTATCACGAATTGTTTAACTTCTCGTGAGGATTTGGCGATCAACCCAAGCCTAGGCTGTGTTCCATGACAGGCACCTGGAATTTTCGGAGACGACCATGTTTTCACGGCGACAGTTTCTCGTAGCGAGCGGCGGGCTAGGCGCTGCAGCCCTGGTCATCGGTGTATTGCCAAAATTTGCCGCAAGTTCTGCGCTGGTCAGTAACGCCAGCGCTGCGGAGGTGTTCGAGGTGACTCACAGCGACAGCGAATGGCGCGCCATGCTCAGCGCCGAGCAGTATGAAATCCTGCGCGAGGAGGGCACCGAAAGGGCCTACAGCAGCCCGCTGAACAACGAGCACCGTGAAGGTACGTTTGCCTGTGCCGGTTGCGGCCTGCCGCTGTTTTCTTCTGCGACCAAGTTTGACAGCCGCACCGGTTGGCCGAGCTTCTGGGCACCGCTGGACAACGCTGTGGCCACTCGTCAGGACCGCGCCTTCGGGATGCTGCGTGAGGAAGTCCACTGCCGGCGTTGTGGCGGTCATCTGGGCCATGTCTTCGACGATGGGCCCCAACCCACCGGCTTGCGCTACTGCATGAATGGCCTGGCGATGACTTTTGTGCCAAAGGCAACTTGATCCGCGGGTACTTACTTTCACTCACTTTTGCAGGCCCATGCCCGGCCGCGTCCCGGCGCTTCGTTCCTACGTTCGGTTGAACTCATTTAATTCATTCAGGAATCAGCCTCATGAAAACCCTGTTTACCTGGCGCCGCACCCTGTTGGGCCTGGTCGCCGCCGGTGTCATCGGCCAATGCCTGGCGTTCTCTTTCGGTGCGGCGCAAGACGCGGTCATCATTCCTCCACCCGCCCTCGACGAAACCACCCAGGCCGACAGCGAAAGGGCAGTCTTTGCCGGCGGTTGCTTCTGGGGCGTCCAGGGCGTGTTCCAGCATGTGAAAGGGGTGAAGAAAGCGGTCTCCGGTTATGCCGGTGGAGCTGCAAGCACCGCCCAATACGAGCGGGTCAGCAGTGGCGATACCGGTCATGCGGAAGCTGTCGAAGTCACCTTCGATCCTCGTCAGGTCAGCTATGGCACCTTGCTGCAAATCTACTTCTCGGTGGCGCACAACCCTACCGAACTCAACCGCCAGGGACCTGACCACGGCACTCAGTATCGCTCGGCGCTTTTCCCGGAAAACAGCGAACAGCAACGTGTCGCCCAGGCCTACATCGCCCAGCTGGACGCTGCCCGGTCGTTCGACAAACCCATTGTCACCACGCTGGAAACCTACAACGGTTTCTACCCGGCCGAGGAGGAACATCAGGACTTTCTGACCGAGCACCCGACCTATCCCTACATCGTGATCAACGATCTGCCGAAGGTCGCGCAGCTGAAAAAACTTTATCCGGATCGGTATCAGGAAAAACCGGTGTTGGTGAAGGCGGGGATGTAAGGGTTGACGGGCATAGCCCTTACCCCGAAATCACATTCTTGCCCGCGATCTTCGACCGATACAGCGCCTGATCGGCCCGGGCCAGCAACCCGGTCTGTTGTTCTTCGTCAAAGCGCTGAACCACGCCGAAACTCATGGTTATTGGAAAATCTCCCACGGGCACCAGGCATGCGAGGCCATGGCGGATACGCTCGGCGAGCGCCCGAGCGTTGGCGAGTGGCGTGTTGGGCAGGATCAGGATGAACTCGTCGCCACCCCAACGCGCAAGCAGATCGCCCTCGCGCACGCAGTGCTTCACGCTATCGACCACCTGCACCAATGCTGCATCACCCAGCGCGTGGCCATAGTGATCGTTGATGTTCTTGAAGTCGTCGATGTCCATCGCGATCAACGACAGCGGTTGTCGAAAGCGCTGGGCGCGTTCGCATTCCTGGGGCAGGGCTTTTTCCAGAAGATAGCGATTGGCGATTGAGGTCAGTGCGTCGGTTTCCGCCAGTTTGCGGTTTTCTTCGAGTTGGATTTGCAGTTGCTGATTGACGCGAGACAACTCTCGGGTGCGTTCTTCAACGATTGCTTCAAGGGATTGGTTGCGCCGTTCAAGCGCTTCGTACAGGCGCTTCTTGTCGTCGATGCTGCGGTGTGCGCCGACCATTCGCGCCACCGAGCCGTCGGCATTGCGTGCCAGTACGTAGCCACGGTCTTCGATCCAGGTGTAGCTGCCGTCCTGCATGCGACAGCGATATTCGGCCTGATAGCCGGGCGCGCGTTGACTCAGATAGTCGTCGAACAGCGCCATGACCTGCGGGTAATCGTCGGGGTGGATCACGTTTTCCCAGGTCAACACGTTGTTATTCAGGGAATGAGGCGGGTAGCCGAGCATCTCGTACCACCCGGGGTTGCGATAGACGAACCCGGTGTTGGCGTTCCAGTCCCAGATGCCGTCGCTGACCAGTTCCATAATGGTGTGCAGCATGTCTTCGTTCAAATCCGACAGATTGAACTTCAACGGCTCGATATTCGACGCCTCACCCATCTCCGCACTCCCTGTCGCCCTGATAGCCAAGTGACCCGCACGTCGAGGAGATTAGTCGATGGGGTATTCGGTCGGCTAGTACTTGCCCCATCTCTGCAAGGCAAAGTCGACGAAACTACGCAGTTTTGGCAAACGGTAACGATCCTGGGCATACATCAGGTTCATCGGTCGGCTTGGCGGCAAGTAACTCTGCATCAATGCCACCAGTTTTCCGTCCTTGAGATCCTGCTCCATCAACGCATCAGGCAGCACCACGATGCCCATGCCGGTTCGCGCCGCTTGAAGCAGTGCTGCCGAACTGTTGATCAACATCGGTCCATTGACCGCTACCGCCACTTCTCCCTCGGGACCGGTCAGGCGCCAGTGTTTTTCCACCGACTGCCAGTCATCCCCGGCCGGATAGGCAAAGGACAGGCAGTCATGGTGTTGCAGATCATCAGGTTTTTCCGGTGTGCCTTTGCGCGCCAAATACTCCGGTGATGCACACATGGTCAGGTTGTAGTCGAGGAGTGGACGGGCGATCAGGTGGGTCTCCTGGGTATTGCCCAGGCGAAACGCCACGTCGAAACCGTTTTCGAGCAGGTCCGGACGGCGATTGGTGAGGACCACATCCAATTTGACGCGTGGACACAGCAGAGTGAACTCACTCAGGGCGGGTGCCAGCTTTTCGGTGCCGAAGGTCAGCGGCGCGGTGATGCGCAGGGTTCCACTCGGTTCGTCGAGGGCCTGCTCGGCCAACCGTTCGGAGTCGGCCACCAACCCCAGCACTTCGAGGCAACGCTGGTAATAAGCGGTGCCGAATTCCGTTAACCGCTGGCGTCGCGTTGTTCGGTTGAGCAGGCGCATACCCAGGCGTTGCTCCAACGCCCGCAGGTGATTGCCGACCATGGTGGTGGACATTTCGCACTGCAGCGCGGCGGCGGTCATGCTGCCGCTTTCCACCACCCGCACGTAAACGGTCATTGCCTGGAATAAGTCCATTATCAAGTCCAGCTTTAAAATGATTGAAGTGTTGCAGCGTTTATCCAGCTCAGGTGGCTAACCATACTGCAAAAACACCGACCATTGATGGAGCTTGATGTCATGACCGCCGCCTGCCTGATGAGCACTTACCAACCCTTGGCCTTGAGTTTCAGCAAGGGCCTGGGCACACGCCTGTGGGATCAGGCCGGTCGTGAATACCTGGACGCGGTGGCGGGCGTGGCAGTGACCAACGTCGGTCACTGCCATCCGAAAATAGTCTCGGCCATCAGTGAACAGGCCGGGCTGCTGTTGCACACATCCAACCTCTACAGCATCGATTGGCAGCAGCGGCTGGCGCAGAAACTGACGCAATTGGCGGGCATGGAGCGAGCCTTTTTCAACAACTCCGGTGCCGAAGCCAATGAAACCGCATTGAAACTCGCACGGTTGTACGGATGGCACAAAGGCATCGAACAACCGCTGGTGGTGGTCATGGAGAACGCCTTTCACGGCCGCACGCTGGGCACCTTGTCCGCCAGTGATGGCCCGGCCGTGCGCCTGGGCTTCAACGAGTTGCCGGGGGATTTCGTCAAAGTGCCCTTCGGCGATCTCAAGGCGCTGGACAAGGTGCAACAAGCCCACGGTCCGCGCATCGTGGCGATCCTGATGGAACCTATTCAGGGTGAAAGCGGCGTCCAAATGGCCCCGCCCGGTTACCTGAAAGCCATTCGCGAACGCTGCACTCGGCAGGCGTGGCTGCTGATGCTCGACGAAATCCAGACCGGCATCGGCCGCACCGGCCAGTGGTTTGCCTTTCAGCACGAAGGCATCGTTCCAGACGTCATGACCCTGGCCAAAGGTCTGGGCAACGGTATTCCCATCGGCGCCTGCCTGGCCCGGGGCAAAGCCGCCGACCTCTTCACCCCCGGCAGTCACGGCAGCACCTTCGGCGGCAATCCACTGGCCTGCCGCGTGGGTTGCACCGTGCTGGAGATCATCGAAGAACAAGGACTGCTGGAAAACGCCAAACTTCAGGGCGAACGTTTGCTCGCCAGATTGCGCATCGAATTGGCGGACGACCCGAACGTCCTGGCTATCCGCGGACAGGGTTTAATGATCGGCATCGAACTCAAACAACCGATTCGCGACCTGACCCTGATCGCCGCGCGGGATCACGGCTTGTTGATCAACGTGACACGGGGCAAAACCATACGCTTGCTGCCGCCGCTGACGATTGATGAGCGGGAAGTGGAGATGATTGTCCGAGGAGTTTGCCGGGCAGTGAGCGCGGCCTGATACACCATTGATCGTTCCCACGCTCCGCGTGGGAATGCAGCCCAGGACGCTCCGCGTCCTAAAAAGCGTGACGCAGAGCGTCACAAGAGGCATTCCCACGCGGAGCGTGGGAACGATCGATCGCTGCACGGGATCACGGCTTGTTGATCAACGTGACACGAGGCAAGACCATTCGCTTGCTGCCGCCGCTGACGATTGATGAGCGGGAAGTGGAGATGATTGTCAGAGGGGTTTGCCGGGCAGTGAGCGCGGCCTGATACACCATTGATCGTTCCCACGCTCCGCGTGGGAATGCAGCCCAGGACGCTCCGCGTCCTAAAAAGCGTGACGCAGAGCGTCACAAGAGTCATTCCCACGCGGAGCGTGGGAACGATCGAAACACTGTGAGTTAGCTGGCTTGTAACACGGTGTTCGCGAATGTTGTGATTTCGGTTCGATCCCTGAGCTTGAGTTTCGAACCGCCAAACCCTTCGAACAGATGCTGATGCGCGGCAAATCCACTCGAATCTTCGCGCGTGCGATAGCTGCCGGCCCAAGCGAGCAATGCAATCAACAACTCGTCATTCTCGTCCCGCTGCGCTTCTCGCTGACGAATGTTGGCAACACATTCCTCCTCTTCAACACTCAGCCAGATCAGTGCTGTCGCCCGGGGCAAGAGTTCGCTGGTGATCCAGCCGTAAACGCCTTCGATCACCCAGCGCTCTTCACCGGCCACCACCCGTGCCATGCCCAGCGCCTCGGCACGGGGGCGGGGAATGCTGTGTTCATCGGACAACCAGTGAATCGAATCGAGATCGACCCACGGCACTTGCAGGTGTTTGGCCAGTCGTTCCGCCAGCCAGCTTTTGCCGGAACCGGAATTGCCGATGATCAGGGTTCGGGTGAGGTTCATGAGCGACACCGATCAAATGTCGGAACGATCAGCCTTCAGTCGTCATTCACAGGCGCAACCATCCGGGTCTTCGGCGAACCGTTTGAGTTGTGCTGATAGATCTCCAGCGGCTGTCCTTTTTCATTAAAGAACACTTGCCCGATCCCCGCCGAATTCCACAGCCGTTCACCCGCTTCAGCATGTTCCGGGACATGCGGAACAATGCGCATGCGCCGGCGTTTGGTCAGCCAGTTCAGCGGTGAGCGGGGCGAGTAGAGCCAGCGGTTGAGGCGGTCGAACCACTCGAGCAGCGCGGGCGGGAATTCGTTTTTGATGCCGCTGCTGGTGATCTGCCAGATGCGCGGGCCGCCCTTGCGGTGTCGGATCAGTACTTCGTAGACGAAGGAATAATGCACATCGCCCGACAGCACCACGTAATTACCGGGTGTACGCGAGTGTCGGAAAATGTTCAGGATCACCTGGGCTGCACCGCGATGGGCCATCCAGTTTTCGGCGTCCACCAGCAGGGGATAACCGCACCAGCTGAAGACGCGCTGCACGGTTTCGATCAGTTTGACGCCGAAAATCGGTGCCGGCGAAACGATGATGGCCGACGGGTGATCGAGCAGATCCTGTTGCAGTTCGCTGAGGGCTTCCCAGTCCAGCAGACCCGAAGGCTGCTTGAGGTTCATCTCGCTGCGCCAGCGCCGGGTGCGGGTGTCGAGTACGACGATGGCCGGGCTGGTGGGCAGCACGTAATGCCAGTTCTGAAATCTCAGCAGTTCGTCAATCAACTCGTCCTGAATGTCACTGTCGAGGTAGCGGTCATGTCCGGTCGCGCTCAATCCGCTGGCCTTCTTCAGCACAGCGCCGAACGCATCCGGGTTGTTGCCCCAGCCCTGGCACAGCATGTAGGCAATCAGTGCATTGCCGATGATGCGCCTGGAGAACGGATGGCCGTAGGCCGTTTCCTCCCATTGCGCGGAAAGATTCCAGTCATCGGTAATGTCGTGATCGTCGAAAATCATCAGGCACGGCAGGTGCGCGAGCGCTCGGGCGACACCTCCCAGGCCGGCCTTGAAGCCATCGATGCGCGTCTGCTCAAGCGCATAACGCTCGCGTCTTTCCGGTGTCAGTACCGGCGGTTGCGGGGCGATCAATGTCCAGGCAATCGGCGACCACACCAGCAGGTACATGGCCATGACTTCGGCGAACGTCACCAGATGGTTGTCGGCACTGCTGCTGGTGAAAATCGGCTTACGCGCCCCACCGAAAAATCGCTCGCGCAGGGTTTTGTTGCTTTCCAGCGCCGGTAACAAATCCGCACGATGGTAGTAGCTGGCGGGGTGCTCGTAGAGTTTGGCGCTGTCGCTGACCACTGCGCCTTCGAGGTGCTCTTCGAACAGCCCAAGCCGCTTGATCAAGGCATGGATGGCTCGCAGCATCGGCCCCGCGACATCGTCGGCATACACCTGATCGCCGCTCATCATCAACAGCGCCGGGCGTTTGTGTGCATCCGGCTCCGCCTCCAGCAAACGATCGACGCACAGCAAACCGTCCGTGGCCGGGTGGTGAGGTTTGCGGCAGGAACCGTGCAACAGATGATCGGCCCGTGTACGCAGGACGAAGTTTGGGCTACGGGCGTCTGCGTACAGCAAGTGCGGGGCCCAAGCGGCGATGCCGGCGTCGTCAATCAACAGGTCGTATTCGATTAACGTGTCGCAGGGCAGGGCGGCGTCCAGCGACACATCGATCAAATGAACAAAGGCCTGGGTGCCCACCGCAATGACCGTGCACTGACTCGCGTCGAGGTGGATAGCGTCGCGGTCTTGCAGACGCAACGTCAGCGACAGCGCCCGCGACCCCACCAGCCACATCACCAGCCGCGTGGGCTCCAGACGCCGCAACAGCGGCCCGACCAGGACAGGGGGCAGGGATTGGTGATCGTCAGGCAGCGGCAAAGACATGGACATCCGGGTTTCTGGAACAGAGAAGCGCGCGATGATAACGCAGCTGATGTCAATGAAACGCAACTGGCTCGAATCTGACAGTCAAGGCAACTGCTCGCTGCCCGCCGTCATTACATCCGTCTCGCCATTGGCCACCAGCCAGCGAAACAGCTCTGTGACGGACACCGTGTGGCTCCGCTCGATGCATCGCACTTGCGCCGGGCCATAGTGTTCGGTGTAGCGGCTGAGCACCAGATGGCGACAGTCCGCCGACAGGCGCAGGGTGATTTCCCGACAGTGCAGAGTGGCCGGGTCTTGCTGGGTGACCCGTTGCTGCAGAATCAGGCCATTGCCTTCAGAAACCATCGGCCGGTGCTCCTGTGCATTGAGGTTTGGTTGTTTGTGCCGAGCCTTGTTTTCCATCGGCGACGTAAGCGGCACGATGTTCGGCGACCACGTTGCGTAACGCGCTGTAGTAGTCCGGCAGTTTTTGCAGGCTGTCGGTCAGCGGTAAGGCTTCTGCGCGGCCATCGACGAAGCCGCCGACCGTGCTGATAGTGGATAACGTGTCCACGGTATCGCTGTTGCTGCCAAACGGATCGACCACAAAACCGAGCACCCGGCCGACGGCGTCGCGGCTGTTGGAAGTGCCGAGCAACGGCAGTTCGACGATCGGCCCGTTGCCGATGCCCCACACGCCGAACGTCTGGCCGAAGTCCGCGTCGTGACGCGGGATGCCGGCCATGCCGGAGACATCGATCAAGCCCACTACACCGACCGTGGTGTTCAGCACGAAACGCCCCAGGGTATTGGCCGAGCGCATCGGGTTGCCTTGCAGCAGGTCATTGATGAACACCTTGGGCTCGCCGAAGTTCGCCACAAAGTTATGCACACCGGTCTGGAAAAAGTCCGGCGAGTAGCGATAGCCGCGAGCGACCGGCGCCAGGGCATAGTCATCCACCACCCGATTGAACGCAAAAACCCCACGGTTGAACGGTTCCGCCGGGTCGTACACCGTGTAGGCGATGTCGGCGCAACTCACATCGGTGGCCGGCGGCTGACTGCTGCAACCCGCCAACCCGGCGGCCAGCACGGCAATCGAGGTGTTGCGGGTCAGCCAGGGAGCACAATTGAAAGGCAACATGAATGCGATTCTCGGGAGGAATTCGCCGAGATGCTGAGCCCCAAGCCTTGCGCAAAGATGTCTGGTTTATTGCGCCGCTGACGTTTTATTACAGGATTGAAATATATGACGCGCTGCCGTGAATGGTTTTAGATGGCGGTTCCATTCGCCCCTTAAGTGACCTTTGGTGAACAGCCTTTTAATTGTGGACGACGACCTTGAAGTCCTCGATCTCCTGAAAAAATTCTTCGTGCAGCACGGCTACAGCGTCGAAGTCGCCACCGATGGCGCGTCGCTGTGGGCGGCCATCGAGCGACAGCCGCCAGACCTGATCATTCTTGATGTGATGTTGCCCGGGGACAGCGGGCTGATCCTGTGCCAGCAACTGCGGATCCGATACGCGATACCGGTGATCATGCTCACCGCCATGGGGGAACTCAGTGATCGGGTCGTCGGCCTGGAACTGGGCGCCGACGATTACTTGACCAAACCCTTCGACGCCCGTGAACTGCTGGCCCGAGTGCGCGCCGTGCTGCGCCGCGTGGATGAGCGCCGTCCGGTATTGCAGGAACGGCCACGGCCGCTGATCGACTTCGCCGACTGGCACCTGGACGTCACGCGACGTGAACTGCGCTCGCCGGACAACGTGATGATTCCGCTGTCGGCCGGTGAGTTCGACTTGCTGCTGGTCTTCGTCGAACACCCGCAACGCATTCTCACCCGCGAGCAATTGCTGGACCTGGCGCGCGGGCATTGTCATGAAGCGTTCGATCGCAGCATCGACGTCCAGGTCAGTCGCCTGCGCCGCAAACTCGAGTCCGACACCAAGCGGCCGGCGATGATTCGCACGGTGCGTAACGGCGGTTACCTGTTCACGCCCAGCGTGACGCGGCGATGAGCGGGTTGAAGCGGATGCGCGCCCGAGACTGGCCGCAAGATACGGTGGCGCGCTGGATCGCGTTGACGATCATCCTGGCCATGCTCATTTCACTGGCGCTCAATGGGCTGTTTATCCAACTGGCCGGCGTCTGGGCGCGCCCGCCGCTGACCGAAATCGGCCTGCTGGAAAAAGCTGCCGCCATCACTCGTGTGGTCGAGGCCGCTCCGGCGCCCCTGCGCAACTCATTGGCGCAAGCGGCCAGCGAGAACGGCTTTACCGTCAGTTGGCATCCTGATAGGCACGATCTCAATTTGCCCGCCGTGGAAGATCCGAAATCCGGCATCGGCTCGACCATTCTGCAGCCCATGCTCAAGACCCCTGACCGACGCATCGAAGCCTATGAACCGGCCGACTGGACGGAACACACGGCCGATGCCCATTACGCGTTATTGATCGAGCTATCGGATTCGACATGGCTGATGTTCTCCGCGCCCTCGCGCAGTTGGGGGCTCGACGAAACGCCACGCTACCTGATCGTCATCCTGCTGGTGCTGATCTCCACCGCCGTGGTCGCACTGATCGCCACCCGGCGCCTCGCCACACCGTTGCAGCACTTCGCCGAGGGCGCCCGGCGCTTCGGAGTGGACTTTCGCGCACCGCCGATCGAACCGCTCGGCCCCCACGAAATCCGCCAGGCGATCCTCGCGTTCAATGCCATGCAGGCCCAACTGCAGCACTTCATCCGCGACCGCACGCAAATGCTCGCCGCCATCTCCCACGACCTGCGCGCGCCTCTGACGCGGATGCGCTTGCGGGGGGAATTCATTGAAGACAGCGAGCAACAGCAGCGGTTGTTTCGTGACGTGGATGAAATGCAGGCAATGATCAACTCGGCGCTGGAGTTCTTTCGCGATGATGCGCGGCTTGAGCCTGCGACCCAGTTCGATCTGGCGGAATTGCTGCAAACGCTGCTGGACGATTATCGGGATCAGGGCGTCGACATTACGTTCAGCGGGCCGCTGCGGTGGGTGTATTTCGGGCGACCGTTGGGGCTTAAGCGGGTGATGACCAATCTGCTGGATAACGCGATCAAGTACGGCAGTGAGCCGGCGATTGAACTGAGCCCCGCAGCTGGCGAGGTGCGGATCAAAGTGCTGGATCGTGGGCCGGGGATTGCGGAGGCCAGCCTTGAACAAGTGTTCGTGCCGTTTTTCCGGTTGGAAGGTTCGCGGAACAAGAGCACCGGGGGTGTTGGTTTGGGGTTGTCAGCGGCGCGGGCGATTGTGCTGGAACACGGAGGCGAGCTGACACTGCGTAATCGGTCGAAGGGTGGGTTGGAGGCGTTGGTGGTGTTGCCGGTGCATCCAACGCCCAGACAGTTAAGCAATTTCTGCAATGACGCAATCTTGTAGCAGCTGGCGGAGCCTGCGTTCGGTTCGGGCCGCGATCGGACGTAGCAGTCGTAAAACCTGAGCTTGCGGTCTTCCTGAAACACCGCATCTTCTTATTTCACGACTGCTGCGCAGCCGAACGCAGGCTGCGCCAGCTGCTACAAAAAATTGCGTGACGGCTTAACGGATCGTGTGAGCCTAAGCCTCCCAGCCCGCGCCACTGACCGCCGCTTGTGCCAGTGGATGCAAGTCTGCCCCTTGATGCTCCGTCTGCCAGGCCAGCAATTCCTTGCGCATGCCGGGCGTCCAGTACATCTGCAAATGATTACGCACACCGAGCACGGCCTGTTGCTGATCCGGTTCGGTGGCGAAGTACTGGGCGATCTGGTTGACCATTTTGATCAGGTTTTCAGTGCTCATCGGCGTACCTCGGCTTTAGTGCCACGCGCCTTACGGCGTTCGTCGAGCAGGCGGTGTTGGTTGTCACTGAATTCCTGATAGCGTTTTTGCCACTCGGACGGGTGATAGACGCGGCTGACTTCCACGGCCGTGACCTTGTACTCCGGACAGTTGGTGGCCCAGTCGGAGTTGTCGGTGGTGATCACGTTGGCCCCCGATTCAGGGAAGTGGAACGTGGTGTACACCACGCCCGGAGCGACCCGTTCGGTGACCCGCGCACGCAGTACGGTCTGGCCGGCGCGGCTGCCGATGCCGACCCAGTCACCTTCGTTGATGCCACGGCTCTCGGCGTCGGTCGGGTGGATTTCCAGGCGGTCTTCGTCGTGCCAGGCAACGTTCTCGGTACGCCGTGTCTGAGCGCCGACGTTGTACTGGCTGAGAATGCGTCCGGTGGTCAGCAGCAGCGGATAGCGATTGTTGACCTTCTCCTCGGTGGGCACGTAGCCGGTGAGCATGAAGCGCCCCTTGCCGCGCACGAACTCCTCGATGTGCATGGTCGGCGTGCCGTCCGGTGCTGCGGCGTTGCACGGCCATTGCAGGCTGCCGTGGCGATCCAGTTCGGCGTAGCTGACGTTGGTGAAGGTCGGCGTCAGGCTGGCGATTTCATCCATGATTTCTGATGGATGCGCGTAGTTCATCGGGTAGCCCAGGGCGTTGGCCAGGGCCACGGTGCCTTCCCAGTCGGCCTTGCCGCCCAGAGGGTCCATGACTTTGCGCACTCGGGAGATGCGTCGTTCGGCGTTGGTGAAGGTGCCGTCTTTTTCCAGGAACGAACTGCCCGGCAGGAACACGTGGGCGAACTTGGCGGTTTCGTTGAGGAAAATGTCCTGCACCACGATGCATTCCATGGCGGACAGGGCTGCGGTGACGTGTTGGGTATTCGGGTCGCTCTGGGCGATGTCTTCACCTTGGCAATACAAGCCCTTGAAGCTACCGCTCAACGCAGCCTCGAACATGTTGGGAATGCGCAGGCCCGGGTCGGGTTGCAGGGTGACATTCCAGGCCTGTTCGAACTGGGTCCGCACCACCTCGTTGGAAATGTGCCGGTAGCCGGGCAGCTCATGGGGGAAGGAGCCCATGTCGCAGGAGCCCTGAACGTTGTTCTGCCCGCGCAGCGGGTTCACGCCCACGCCTTCGCGGCCGATGTTGCCGGTGGCCATGGCCAGGTTGGCGATGCCCATGACGGCGGTGCTGCCCTGGCTGTGCTCGGTGACGCCCAGGCCGTAATAGATCGCCGCGTTGCCGCCAGTGGCATACAGGCGAGCGGCGGCGCGGATGTCGGCAGGGTCTACGCCGCAGATGGCGCCGAGGACTTCCGGCGAGTTGTCCGCGCGGCTGACGAATTCGCTCCAGTGGGCGAAATCCGTGCCTTCGCAACGGGCGTCGATGAAGGGCTGATTGAGTAGGCCTTCGGTGACGATGACGTGGGCCAAGGCGTTGAGCATGGCGACGTTGGTGCCCGGGCGCAGGGCCAGGTGCAGTTCGGCGCGGGCATGCACCGAATCCACCAGATCAATGCGTCGTGGGTCGATGACGATCAGCCGCGCGCCTTCACGCAAGCGGCGTTTGAGTTGGGAAGCGAACACCGGGTGGGCGTCGCTGGGGTTGGCGCCCATCACCAGGATCACGTCGGCCTGCATCACCGAATCAAAACTCTGGGTCCCGGCGGACTCGCCAAGGGTTTGTTTCAGGCCATAGCCGGTCGGCGAGTGGCAGACCCGCGCACAGGTGTCGACGTTGTTGTTGCCGAACGCAGCGCGCACCAGTTTTTGCACCAGATAGGTTTCTTCGTTGGTGCAACGGCTGGAGGTGATGCCACCAATCGAGTCGCGGCCGTATTTCTGCTGCAACCGACGGAATTCGCTGGCGGCGTAGGTCACCGCTTCATCCCAGCTGACTTCCTGCCAGGGGTCGGTGATGTTTTTGCGGATCATCGGTGTGGTGATGCGATCCGGGTGGGTGGCGTAGCCCCAGGCAAAGCGTCCTTTGACGCAGGAATGGCCGTGGTTGGCCTGGCCGTTCTTGTCTGGAACCATGCGCACCAACTGGTCGCCTTTCATCTCGGCGCGGAACGAGCAACCCACGCCGCAATAGGCACAGGTGGTGATCACGCTGCGTTCGGGCTGGCCCAGTTCGACCACGCTTTTTTCCATCAGGGTCGCGGTCGGGCAGGCTTGCACACAAGCGCCGCAGGACACGCATTCCGAGTCGAGGAAGTTCTCGCCACCGGCGGCCTCGACCCGGGATTCGAAACCGCGTCCGGTAATGGTCAGGGCAAAAGTGCCCTGGGTTTCTTCGCAGGCACGCACGCAGCGGTTGCAGACGATGCACTTGCTCGGGTCGTAATCGAAGTAGGGGTTGGAGGTGTCCTTCACGTCGGCCAGGTGGTTGTCGCCTTCATAGCCGTAACGCACTTCGCGCAGGCCGACCTGGCCGGCGACGGTTTGCAGCTCGCAGTTGCCGTTGGCCGAACAGGTCAGGCAATCCAGCGGGTGATCGGAGATGTACAGCTCCATGACGTTGCGGCGCAGGGTCGCGAGTTTTGGCGTCTGGGTGTGCACGGTCATGCCTTCGGTGACCGGCGTGGTGCAGGACGCGGGGTAGCCGCGCATGCCGTCGATCTCCACCAGGCACATGCGGCAGGAGCCGAAGGCTTCCAGGCTGTCGGTGGCACACAGTTTCGGAATGGTGGTGCCCAGCAGCGCAGCGGCGCGCATCACCGAGGTGCCTTCGGGCACGCTGATGCTGCGCCCGTCGATGTTCAGGGTCACCTGCACGTCGCTGTCGCGGGCAGGAGTGCCCAGGTCGATATCGGTTTTCGGGTCGAAGAGAGTGATCATTGGTCGGCCTCCGAAGATTGCAGACCGAAGTCGGCGGGGAAGTACTTGAGGGCGCTGGCCACCGGAAACGGGGCCATGCCGCCCAACGCACACAGCGAACCGTATTGCATCGTGTCGCACAGGTCCTTGAGGATGATCACCTGCTCTTCGCGACCGCTCTGGTCTGGCGCGGCGAGCAGGCGGTCGATCACCTCCACGCCCCGGGTCGAGCCGATGCGGCACGGCGTGCATTTGCCGCAGGATTCCTCGGCGCAAAACTGCATGGCGAAACGCGCCATTTGGGCCATGTCCACCGTGTCATCCGCCACCACCACACCACCGTGGCCGAGCATCGCGCCAATGGCGGCGAACGCTTCGTAATCCAGCGGCGTATCGAATTGCGACGGCGGCACCCACGTGCCGAGCGGGCCGCCCACCTGCGCAGCCTTCAGCGGCCGGCCACTGGCGGTCCCGCCGCCGTAGTCTTCCACCAGTTCCCGCAGGGTCAGGCCGAAAGCCCGTTCCACCAGCCCGCCGTGACGAATATTGCCCGCCAATTGGAAAGGCATCGTGCCGAGGGAACGGCCCATGCCGTAATCGCGATAGTACTGCGCACCCTTGGCCAGAATCAGCGGCACCGAGGCCAGGGTCAGCACGTTGTGCACCAGCGTCGGCAAACCGAACAGGCCTTTCAAGGCCGGAATCGGCGGCTTGGCGCGGACAATTCCGCGCTTGCCTTCGAGCGAGTCCAGCAGCGCGGTTTCCTCACCGCAGATGTACGCGCCGGCACCAACCCGCACTTCCATATCGAAGGCCAGGCCGCTGCCGCCGACATTGGCCCCGAGGTAACCGGCGGACCGGGCGATGTCCAACGCTTCGCGCAATGTGGCCACGGATTGTGGGTATTCCGAGCGCACATAGATGTAGCCGTAACTGGCGCCGACGGTGATGCCGGCAATGGCCATGCCTTCGATCAGCAGGAAGGGGTCGCCTTCCATCAACATCCGGTCGGCGAAAGTGCCTGAGTCGCCTTCGTCGGCGTTGCACACAATGTACTTCTGCGCAGCCTCGGTAGCGCGCACCGTGCGCCATTTGATCCCGGCCGGGAACGCCGCGCCGCCACGGCCACGCAGGCCTGAATCGAACACTTCCGTCGCGGTCTGCTCGCCGCCCACTGCGACGGCGCGGGTCAAACCCTCGAAGCCACCGTGGGCCCGGTAATCATCCAGGGACAACGGCCGGGTAATGCCGGCGCGGGCGAACAGCAGGCGTTGTTGAGTCTTCAGATAAGGCAGTTCTTCCACCAGGCCCAAAGCCAGTGGATGCGCGGATGGCTCGCCTTTCAGTGCTTCGAGCACGGACGGCACATCGGCGGCGGTCAGCGGGCCGAAGCCGATCCGGCCTTGCGGGCTGTCCACTTCCAGCAGCGGTTCCAGCCAATACAGGCCGCGCGAACTGGTGCGTTGCAAGTCCAGCGGCAAGTTGTGTTCCTGGGCCTTCGCGGCAAGGGCGACCGCCACTTCGTCGGCACCCACGGCGCGGGCCAGAGAATCACAGGGCAGATAGAGGCGCGGCATCATGCGTCCTCCCGGCAAGCATCAAGCAAGGCATCCAGACGCTCAGCACTGAGCCGCGCATGCACTTGGCCATCCAGTTCCAGAGCGGGCGAGCAGGCGCAAGCACCGAGGCAATACACCGGACGCAAACTGATGCTGCCGTCGGCGCTACTGCCGTGATCGTCCAGTTGCAGACGTTCGCGCAACTGCGCCGCAAGCTGCTCGGCGCCGCGACTCTTGCACGACTCGGCGCGGCACAGCCGCAGGATATGCCGGGCCGGCGGCGCGGTACGGAAGTCATGGTAAAAGCTGATCACCCCGCGAACCTCGGCCTGACTCAGGTTCAGCGCGTGGGCAATCTCGGGGACGGCCGCATCGGGGATGTAACCGATGCCCTCCTGAATCTCATGAAGAATCGGCAACAGTGCGCCAGCAGAGCCCTTGTGGCGCTCCAGCACGCTGTTGACCATCGGCAATTGCAACATCTCATCAGGCATTCAGCATTCCTCACGGTCACGGACAAACCAGAGGGTTGTCGGTCGTCCGAAAGTGTCGGCTGCGGCACTCACACCACGTCACGGAATCGTGGCAATTTCAGGCCGTCGGCCAGGGCACCCTGAGCGGGCATCTTGTTGTGCCCGGCACGGTCTTCGCCGCACCTTTTATAGGGCATTGAAGCAGCTTGCCACGCTGCTTTTGATTCGACCGCACCAAAGCGACGTGTTCAGTTCTGCCTACGACTATCCATTAAGTCTAGATGAGCACTGCCAGAGGCGTTGTCCCCTCCGTTGGTTGACGTCATGGGCGGGTTGGAAGACAAAGATTTGATCAAGGCGGGAGTGAAATGGATCCGTTGGCCACCAGTTTCCAGCGCCTGTGCCAAGCTGATGGGATGCGAACACGCCTACCGTTCAGGCAAACCTCAGGAAGCCCATGACATGAAGCCCTCTCATGCATCGCACGTCCGTCGAGAATTCTTCAAAGCCATCGGGTTCTATTTGCGCGTTGTCTGGCCGATTTTTTCCGTACTGTTTCTGCTGGTCGTACTGTTCGGCCTGATCATCAGCTACCTGGAGGGCTGGGATCCTTTGGACGGCATCTATTTCGGCTTCGTGACCGGTTTGACCATCGGCTATGGAGAACTCGTGCCGAAACTGGGCGTCTCGCGGATTCTGGCGATTTTGCTGGGGTTCAACGGGGTGCTGATGACGGCGATATTTGCGGCGATCAGCGTTCGAGCGATAGAAGTTGCAGTTCGGGCGGCGGGGCGGGAAGAGTCGGGTAAGCCGACGGCGTGAAGTTATGCTTGGTTGGTACTGGAAGGGGAGGAAGTCATCGACTCCTGAAAATCCATGCGCGGTGGTGTGGTGTTTACCAACAGGTTTGAAAGCCCCGAAAGAACTCGGGGCTAACAATGCCAGTCAATTCACCGCAAACCCTGTAGGAACAAAGCTTGCTCGCGAAAGCGCCAGACCTGCCAACATCAATGCGGAAGGCCCTGGCATCATCCTAAGTCGTCCGATCCCCCAGCCCCTCAGACTTTGCCCCCGCCCGCTTGGACGCCAGCTCATTATCCCGATCCCGATTCAGCACCTTCACCGCATCATCCACCACCGCCTTACTCATCGCCGTCAAATAATGCGCGGCCCAGGCGTGGTAATCCGAGTCTTTGGCGTAAGCCGCATCCTTGGTCAGCGCCTTGGCGAGAAACAGAAAATCAGAAGCCATGGCCAACGCATCGCCGAGGGGGACATTGCAGGTGACGTGGAACAGAGGTTGATCGGAGCAGTAGATGGCAGGGGTGAAACCGATGGTTTTGAGTTCGGGTTGATCGGTCATTGGCCACCTCCGATGAGGGAGAGGCGGTCGGGGAGGGTGTTACGCGATTGGGAATTGCGTAGAGGGGAAAGCCAAATTTTGTACGGATTGATGCTGCGCATTATCAGATTCCTTGATATGTGAAGCTGCCGCATTCGTTTCCACACGAATGGGTGACAGCTGTGCGCAGGGTGGAAAACCGGGAATCAAGGAAACCGGCACGCCCGAAGACGTCCCACGCACAGCCGCCATAACTCACGCCGCAGGCATAAAAAAAGCGCCGGCAGACGTGATGGGGGCGCTGTTGCGCCTTGAATTACACGGGTTTCCACACCCGGTCGCTGAATTGGCAGCGACGGTGGGAGGGTATCGCGGAGACCTTTTTCCTGCAACCTCGAAACTGCGTTCCGCGCGCATGCGAAATCAGATATCGCTTGGTCGTAGGTTTCGAGCAGTATTCACAGAACGTGCTAATTTTAATCAAAGCGCCGAATTTAAAGTCTGGTGTTGTACTGAACCTCAAATGTCAGAGGCTAAGTGTTGTTGAGTTTGGTTGAATGGATTTGACTCGAAGTTGAAAGGATATGGTCGGCTGAATACATAATTATATGCAAGGAGTGCTAATGAAAATTTGTGGGGTTGAGCTTAGTGGGAGTGACGCAATATTTGCGATTGTCGATGACGGTAACTGGCAGGAGTGTAATACCAAGAAAATAACTTTCGGCGATAGCTTAGACAGACGGTCGGCGAGGTTTTTTTATGAGGCTGTTAATGCGTTTGCACGTGATCAGCATATAGAGCTTTTTGCAATAAAGCAGAGGCAGGACTCAGGAAGGTTTGCTGGAGGAGGCATTACTTTTAAGATGGAAGCGATATTTCAGCTGTGCCCAGATGCAGATGTAATAATTGTTCATAGTAATACGATAGCAAAAGATCAAAAAAAGAATGGCTGGCTTCGGCCTGATGGTATGAACAAGTATCAGGAGGTAGCATATTTTACAGCTAAGTGTGCATCGAGATGAGTTTTTATATTGGTAATACTCTCCCGAAGTCGATCAGAGAGTGTTTGCTTAGGTTGGCTCAGAATATAGAGTTGGAACGAGAGTCTAATAAAGGGGCGAATGCAGACTGTGTGAAAACGTAGTTTGCGGCGGCGTAAAGCAGATGCCCCGACTTGTCGGGGCATTTGCTTTACCGGAAAAAAAAATAAAGGGCCTCTCAGCCCATCAGCGCTATCAGCTTTTGTGCTCCCAGCACCTGGATAGCCCTTTTCAAGTTGTAGGCCTGTACCGCTAGCGCCATTTCTGCGCGAGTCCCCTTCAACTGGCGCAGCAAAAACCGGCCATTTCCGAAGATCCAGTGCTTTAGGTTGCCGAAGGGATGTTCGACGATGGATCGGCGATTGACCATCATCTCGGGATGGGCCTTCATTCGCTGTTCCATTCGCTCAAACGCCGCTTCATGGGCATGGCGCATCAGATAGCGACGCTGAGCCTTGGTGCAGCGGCTTTTCAGCGGACATTTCCCGCAGTCGCTGATTGCCGCCTGGTAGATTCGATCGCCTTTGTTCAGCTGTTTAAGTGTCAGTGGTTTGCCAGCGGGGCACTGATATTGATCAGTATCTTTGTCGTAGCTGAAGTCTGTCCGGTCAAAGTACTGCTCCTCACCACTGGTAGGGTTGTTGGCCCTGTTCGGTGGAACAAAAGCGGTGATCGCCGCGTCCTCGCACGCCTGGAACTGGGCGCCATTGGAGTAACCTGCATCCGCTGTGACGCAGAGTTTTGTTTGCTGCAGCTCATCTTTAGCGGCCTTGGCCATCGGTTCGAGTTGGCGGTTATCGGTGCCTTCCTGAGTGACTTCGTGGTGCAAAATCAGGCAGTGCTTCGCATCCACAACACTTTGAACGTTGTAAGCCACCAGCGGGACGGAGGCCGTTCGCATTTTTTGCGCATCGGACTCGCCAACAACGTGTTGAGTCAGACCTTGAGCTTGCATCAGCACTTGGCAGGTCTGGTTATTGGCCTTTTTTACCTGCAACTCGGCTAGCGCTTTCTGTACCGCTGAGCGGTCGATCGACTCTCCTTCTTCGTCGCGATCCGCTTCATCGAGTTGTGCCAGGTAACGCGCAATCTTCTTGTCGAGCGCCGCTTCCCGGTGCTCGAGTTTTTTTGTTGTCAGGTGTTTGCGGCTGGAAGCGACCGCCTGAAACTTGCTGCCGTCGATGGCCACCAACTCTCCGGCAATCAGACCAGCCTGGCGGCAGAATCGAACGAAGGCACGACAGGTTGCGGTGAACGCGGCGCTGTTGTCGCGCCGAAAATCAGCAATGGTTTTGAAGTCAGGTGCCAGTCGGCCCAACAACCACATGACCTCCACATTGCGCCGACACTCCGCCTCCAGTCGCCGCGACGAACGAATGCGCTGAAAATAGCCGTACAGATAGAGTTTGAGCAGGTCGGCGGGATCGTACGAAGGACGCCCAGTGGCCTTGGGTCTGGCTTTATCAAAGCCCAAATGCTCGAAGTCCAGAAGAGCAATGTAGGCTTCGATCACCCGTACCAGATGGTCGTCAGGAATGAGCTCGTCCAGCGAGAGTGGAAAAAGCGCGCTCTGGGAGCGGTTTTCACCTTGGATATAGCGCATAAGAAAAATGCCCGTATCTTGCGATACGAGCATTTTCTTCAACCGGCCAACAGATTGCTAGGTTTTCACACAGTCTGGAATGGCTATTTGTTTTTTGGTAGAAATAGGGTGAGTGGTGTTCGCGTAGCAATAAAGTTTTATTACTGGGGAGGTGACAAGACATTGCATGTTGAGCCTCAGGCACTATCTGAAATACGATCACCAAATGTAATTGAAATTTATGATGCGGGTTATGCTGATATCTCTTACGCATATTTTGTTACGCCATACTATGATGCGGGGGATGCAGATGAGTACCTAAAGCGAAATGTAGGGAATTTAGCTGCTTTAGACCTTACCTGCCAACTTCTCAATGGTCTCACTCACCTGCATCAGCAAAGGCTTCTACATCGAGATTTGAAGCCTGAAAATATTTACATAAAAGACGACGGTGTAGCGGTTATTGGGGACTTCGGATCAATAAAGAAAATTCCCGAAGGTAATTCGGCTGTTCCTGGTTCAAAGCACTCAATGCTCTATAGACCTCCTGAGTCGATTGATTCAAATCAATATGGCTTTACTGGCGATGTTTATCAAACTGGTGTTTTCCTTTACCAGGCTCTAGGCGGTTTTCTGCCGTATGAGGAGATTGCGTGGCTAACTGTTTCTGAGTTAAAACATTATGAGGGGTTACATAGTCCTGGTGATCAGACGATGTTTGCTGATCAATGTCTGAGAACTAAAATATCTAAAGGTCGCATTCTAGATTATGCTTCACTGCCTGCATGGGTGCCTGAGAATCTTAAAAGGATCATTAGAAAAGCATGCCACACCGATCCCGAAAGTAGATTTTCCACAGCGTCAGAGTTTCGCTTGAAGCTGCATGATGCTCGTCGAAATGTAGCTGATTGGAAGGTTATTGATGCTGTTCCGACGTGCAATGTTGGTGGGCGAAGCTTTAGATTAATAACTAGTCCTCAAGGCTCAATTGTGGAAAAGCGAGTTGGAGGAAACTGGAGGCGCGCTAATAATTTCGTTGGGGAAAGTGATCAAGAGTTGTGTCGTGCTATTGACGCTAGCCAAGGTTGATGTGGTATCTATAAACGGTTGGGTGAGTTGGCAAAATTTGTTAATGTATTAATTTTTTGTGCTTGCTGAGTGTATGGGTTGTGGAGGATATTTAAGTCTTTTTTATAAACCCTCACTTGTGTTAAGTGAGGGGGCTTTGATGAGGTCAATTAGAAGTCATTAATCAAACCTTTTTCAAATTGTCCGCCTTTTTTTCTAAATCTTTTAACGAGATGAAATTTAGCACCTGATTCCAGCACTGGTGGAAGATCATTATCCACGATTATTACTTGGCAGACTCTGGAGTCTGTCTCTGCCTTCTGGGTGACTTCGATAATTTGCTTAAAAATATTGTTGTACAACGCTGGATCAGCCGTGTCGTCGTCTTCTCGGCCTCTTCGCCCGATATTTTGGCCTGGAGTATCAATCATCAAAAAAGTAGGTAGATTTCCTGGCTCTTGCAATAAATATTTTAATCGGGAAACAAATCCAGCAATTGAAGTTATGGTTCTGACGCCGCCGGATGAAGATGAGTAATAGGAAATATTTCTGAAGTGAGGTATGAATTTTTTATCGATAAAAATGCCATTCGCATTTTGAAGGCCACTATTTATCATGTGTTTTTTGAAGATTCCGGAAAGCTTGGCAATAACTTCGTCTAGGCCTGATAGCCCTTCCTCAACCAAGCGAAGGCTTTTCTTTAAGCCTGAAATAACAGACTCCTTGCTGTCGATTTTTGTTGAGATTTCTGAATATTTATTGCTTATGGCAATATTTCTTTTTATATTTGCGATGTCGATTTTTACATTGACTTTCGCTTTTTCGACAGCCTCTATTGACATAATCAAAGAGGAGATGTTGTCAATGTTGAACCTGTCGAACTCTGTTGATAGTGCACTAAGAGTCTCTAGCGCTTTGTCCTCGCTGTCAGAGATCTCTAATTTTCTGTTCCACAGTTTTTCCAGAGCGGTATGGGTACCCGAAATTCTATTTTTTATTGAACGAATTTCGCCATCTATATCATCATCGCTGATGACTGTAGACGCTAAACTTACGGGGGTTGTGCATAGAGGGCAGGGGAGTGATATGCTTTGAAGATGTTGTTTAGAAAGTGAGCCTCTGGTAATTTTAGATAGATTTAAGCATTCCAAATCACTTTGGTATGTGTTTTTTAGATCTGCAAAGTTCTTGTGTTGCTTAGATAAAGAGTGTTTTTCTATTCTTGTTGTTGCTAGCGAACTTTTGAGTTCGACGATCTTTCCGGCCATTGATAAGGCCACATCGGTAGCAAATTTATAATCGTTTTTCAGTTTGGAAATACTGCTTTCAAGTTCCAATAGCTCAGAGTTTTTATCGTCTAGTGGAGTCTCCTCTGTTGCTAGTGCTCCGACTGATATATTCACATCTGATAAAAATTTAGATATTGAGGCTTCTGAGGTCTTTAGTTCGCGTAATATTGTTGATTCCAGCGTCAATTGCTGGTTTAAAGACGAAATTCGATTGTCATGTATGTTGAAAACGAATTTTTGTATTTCTATGTTTTTGTTAAAGACAGCATTATTCCCATAGTTCAGGAGGCTGTCTGCGCCAACCTTGGTCTGCTTGAGATACATTAACTTCATTAAGTCCCTGAAGCTAAGGCGGTCCGCCCCTGCATCATCCCTAATTTTGGATTCTCGAATGCTTACTTTAGCAATTCCTAACGAATCAAGTATGAAGTCAGATACCCATCCGTCTGGCATCTGCAAAGTGGAACTGGCAGACATAAGCATAGGGAAGTTGTCAGATATATTTGCATACTCGGCTACAAATACTTTAATAGGTGCATTGGCGTCAATAATGTTCCTTTCAAAAGTGCAGATTTTGCCGTTTAAACTAACTTCTAAATAAGCTATACGTGCTTTGGCTGTTATTTCTCCATAAAGTAGATTCTCATTGCTGCCGCCTAAGCAGAAGTCAATAAGGTTAAGAATACTGGATTTTCCGCAATCCATGTCGCCCCAAATTAGGTTGACTCCTTCTTGGAAGGTTGCTTCATATGTGTTTTCAAGTCCTTTTATTAACAGTTTTTTTACTAACAGGTACGGGCTAACATCCATGATCAATCTCCCAGTATACTTTTTTGTAGTACATTTAATGACTTGCCAACCACCGGCTTTAAAAGTTCGATGTTGAGCTTCCAGCTTTCTGTCAGAGTTTCAGTTTTTTTCATTTCTAAGTCGGTTGCACTTACAAAAAAATCTTGTCCGCTTTTCGTAATGTGCACGAAACCGTTTCTCTCAAGAATAAGCATGCTCTGAAGGAAATCTCTATGCTCTTGGGATGCGCCGTAATCTATGTTGCTACTATATAGGGTTTCTTTTATAGGTGAAGATTGATTCAAGCGATTAAATTTGACTAGAAAAGCATGAGCTATTTTTGGGTTTTTTATCAGAAAATCAAAAAAAGCACCTTTTTGTATGGTGAGTATTTGTTCTTTTTTTCTGTTTAACCCTAATATAGATACTATAAGCCAACGTCTGTATAGCTTTAAGTAGAACTCGTCTCGGTAGTCAATTATGTTGATTGGGTCACTCATCACATTTTATCCTGGATGTGATCAGTCGTAACGTCATTTGACCAGATAACGTGGCGGTTTAGCTTGTTGGCTAATTGTTGAAGAAGACCTTTTTTATGTATGAAATTTATATATTTAACGCCGGACTCAAGGACTTTTGCATCTTGGTCTAAGAGGAGTCGATGCACTTCCGAAAAAATCTCATTTCCCTCACTGGATGCAAAGTGCTCGTTAAAGGTTTGTCGATACAGTCCTAATACCTTGTTTTGAAGGTCAACTAATATTATCCGGTCTTTTTGATCTGCTGCCTTTGAAATTATTTCCGCATGAAAAAAAGATGCTTTTGCATCTTCAATTCCCATTTCCCCTATCCCAGATAGGATCATTTTGATCACGAAAATTTCTTTATCATATTCGTTTAAATCTGGGTCGAATGTGGTTGCTGCTAATTCATTCATGCTATGATCATGAGCAAGTGAGGATAAGAAACTTTTTACTCTCATGTATACAAGATCCTCCGGTCCGTTCGGCTTGCAGATAGAAAGATGGTCGTGAGAAAAAGTAAACTTTTCGGATTTATTTACTGTGAATGGAATGGAGCTTGTTACTGGGACACATTCATCATGAAGGGCTACTATGTACATGCAACGTGGTAGCTCTTCTTTGCGATGCGTCCACTCTGAATTCAATGCATCACCGTAGTCAGAGAGAGGTTGCATTTCTTTAGCGTTCACATTCATGGTTGGGGCCAGCAAGACCGAGCCCAATGAACCTTTATGTGGAACTGCGATGGAGATATATCCAGTTGGCTGAGGGCCGTTTCCCTCTTCATAGTTTAAGATATAATCTTTTGCAATTAGACCGCCCATGCTATGGGCAATGAGAATTACATGCTCATAATCCTCAAGTCTTGTTCGAATATAGGCGTCTAGGGATTCGCTCAGTTGTTTTATAGGCTTGTTTGACCTGACCCTGTTTTTTCCAAAACCTATTAGGCCGAGGACTCTTTGCACCGGCGCTGAATGATAAATACTAATCAGTTTTGTGAAGTAATCGAATTCAAAGAAGTCATATCGGTTAGCTAATCCTGCATCTTGTTTCAGTAAGTCGCTAAATTTCTCTCCGTCGGCATTTTTCCAAGTGTTCTCTCCTCCGGTAAAACCGTGAACAAAAACAACTCCTATTTTTTTCATCCCTAAAACCTCATGTCATCTGACCGTGAACCGCCTTATTGTATGGTGTCAATATGACATACTATTCGGGCCGTTTCATCCATAGGTCAAGGCTTCGGGGGATGCTGCAACTGGCGCTCTGCTTTCCCAAGGGTGTGAAATCTGCTAAGGCTCTAATATACGAAAAGGATTAACCCTTTCTTTGAGTCCAGCTAAGACTCTACGGGTGCGCTGTGAAAGAGGGCGGCATCGAAAGAGGGGGCATGAAAATGATAATCAGATTCAACGCTTCGCATGGGATCGGTAACTGAGATTTTATCGGACATCCCTGTTCGTCTCGGAGTTTTTGAGAAAACGGGAACAAATTCATTGCTCGTCAAGGCATGGTAACCATAGTAGGGGCTCGGAGTAGGTGACCTCCACTATTTAGTAGCCTCTACTTTCATTGAATGTCTTTCAGGTAGTCCTTAAGCGCGATGAGCGGTGTATGGAGTTGCTCGGTAGATTGCGCAGCGCTGAAATCCGCCGCCAACCTATACAGTTCGCGGCCCAGCACTGTATCCGCACCACCGATAGCGTTCAGCGCCAAACTCAGGCATTCATCCACCTTCTTCTGGATCGCCTCAACATCCCCCCTACGCACCAGCAACCCAAACACCTCCCGCTCGTAATCACTCATCATCAGATCATCACGCAGAATCGGACTCGAATCTTCCGTCTCGTAAGCGAGCTTGAGGGAAAAGAGGGCGACGGTTTCCAGCAGCAATTCCATGGGGGGAATCCTTGTGAAATGTTCCGCAGGTGCGGGCGGCGTGGAAGAGCAAGATCAAAAGATCACAGCCTTCAGCAGCTCCCACAGGGGCGGGGTGGCTTTTCTACAGACGAAAAAAAAGGCCTTGCAAAGCAAGACCTTTCTTAATTTTGGTGCCCCGAGGGAGACTCGAACTCCCACTTCTTGCGAAAACGGATTTTGAATCCGCCGCGTCTACCAATTCCGCCATCAGGGCTCAATGGCGGCGAAGTATAGAGATGAGATAACCGTCGGTCAATCAGGTACATGGAGAATTTTTGATATTTCCGCTAGACTTCCCGGCCCTGCTAGACGAACCCCATCATGCGCGTTGCTGACTTTACCTTCGAGCTCCCTGATTCGCTGATCGCCCGCCATCCTTTGGCCGAGCGTCGCAACAGTCGCCTGTTGACCCTTGATGGGGTCAGCGGCGCCCTGGCACACCGTCAATTCACTGATTTGCTTGAGCATTTGCGCCCGGGCGATTTGATGGTGTTTAACAATACCCGGGTGATTCCGGCGCGGCTGTTTGGCCAGAAGGCTTCCGGCGGCAAGCTGGAAATCCTGGTGGAGCGGGTGCTCGATAGTCATCGCGTGCTGGCCCATGTACGGTCCAGCAAGTCGCCGAAGCCGGGGTCGAAGATCCTGATTGATGGCGGTGGCGAAGCCGAGATGCTGGCGCGCCATGACGCGTTGTTTGAGTTGGGGTTCGCCGAAGAGGTGTTGCCGCTGCTCGACCGCGTCGGGCACATGCCGTTGCCTCCTTATATAGACCGCCCGGATGAGGGCTCGGACCGCGAGCGTTATCAGACGGTGTACGCCGAGCGCTTGGGCGCGGTAGCGGCGCCGACGGCGGGGCTGCATTTCGATCAGCCGCTGATGGAGGCGATTGCCGCCAAGGGCGTCGAAACCGCGTTCGTGACCTTGCACGTCGGTGCGGGTACGTTCCAGCCGGTGCGTGTCGAGAAGATCGAAGACCACCACATGCACAGCGAATGGCTGGAAGTCGGCCAGGATGTGGTCGATGCCGTCGAAGCCTGCCGCGCTCGCGGTGGTCGCGTGGTGGCCGTGGGCACCACCAGCGTGCGTTCCCTGGAAAGTGCCGCGCGCGATGGCGTGCTCAAGCCGTTCAGTGGCGACACCGACATCTTTATTTACCCGGGCCGGCCGTTTCATGTGGTCGATGCCCTGGTCACCAACTTCCATTTGCCCGAATCCACGCTGTTGATGCTGGTTTCGGCGTTTGCCGGTTATCCCGAAGCCATGGCTGCCTATAAAGCAGCGGTGGAGCATGGTTACCGCTTTTTCAGCTACGGTGATGCGATGTTTATCACCCGTAATCCGGCGCCACGCGGCCCTGAGGAAACAGTATGAGTCGTATGTCGTTTGAGTTGCTTGCTACCGACGGCAAGGCTCGTCGCGGTCGTTTGACCTTTCCACGCGGTACCGTAGAAACCCCGGCCTTCATGCCGGTGGGCACCTACGGTACGGTCAAGGGCATGTTGCCGCGGGATATCACCGCCACGGGCGCGGAAATCATTCTGGGCAACACCTTCCACTTGTGGCTGCGCCCTGGCACCGAAGTGATCAAGAAGCACGGCGACCTGCACGATTTCATGCAGTGGAAAGGCCCGATTCTGACCGACTCCGGCGGTTTCCAGGTGTTCAGCCTGGGCGCGATGCGCAAGATCAAGGAGGAGGGCGTGACCTTCGCTTCTCCGGTCGACGGCGCCAAAGTGTTCATGGGCCCGGAAGAGTCGATGCAGGTCCAGCGCGACCTGGGCTCGGACATCGTGATGATCTTTGACGAATGCACCCCGTACCCGGCCGACGAAGACGTCGCGCGGGTCTCGATGGAGCTGTCGTTGCGTTGGGCCAAGCGTTCGAAAGAAGCCCATGGCGACAACACGGCGGCACTGTTCGGCATCGTTCAGGGCGGCATGCACCAGGATTTGCGCATGCGCTCCCTGGAAGGCCTCGACAAGATCGGCTTCGATGGCCTGGCCATTGGCGGTCTGTCGGTGGGCGAGCCGAAGCACGAGATGATCAAGGTGCTGGATTACCTGCCGGGTCAGATGCCGGCTGACAAACCTCGTTACCTTATGGGCGTTGGCAAACCGGAAGATCTGGTTGAGGGTGTGCGCCGCGGTGTGGACATGTTCGATTGCGTGATGCCAACCCGTAATGCCCGCAATGGGCATCTGTTCATTGATACAGGCGTGCTGAAGATCCGTAACGCGTTCCATCGCCATGATGATTCGCCGCTGGATCCGACCTGCGATTGCTACACCTGCCAGAACTTCTCCCGTGCTTATCTGCACCATCTGGACAAGTGTGGCGAAATGCTGGGTAGCATGTTGAATACCATCCACAATTTGCGCCATTACCAGGTGCTTATGGCTGGTTTGCGCGAGGCTATTCAACAGGGTACATTGGCCGCCTTTGTCGATGCCTTCTACGCCAAACGCGGGTTACCTGTTCCGCCTTTGGACTGAGTTTTCTGACCCCAAGATTCAACATTTGCAACTGGAGTGCTAAATGAGCTTTTTTATCTCTAATGCCATGGCTGACGCTGCTGCACCTGCTGCAGGCCCAATGGGCGGCGGCTTTGAGTGGATTTTCCTGGTCGGTTTCCTGGTCATCTTCTACCTGATGATCTGGCGTCCACAGGCCAAGCGCGCCAAAGAGCAGAAAACCCTGCTGGGCAGCCTGCAAAAAGGTGACGAAGTTGTGACCACCGGTGGTATCGCCGGCAAGATCACCAAAGTGTCCGACGACTTCGTTGTACTGGAAGTCTCCGACACCGTCGAAATGAAGTTCCAGAAAGGCGCCATTGCCGCCACGCTGCCAAAAGGCACGCTCAAAGCGATCTAAGTTCCAACTTCTACTCAATCGACGGGGCGCGCAAGGCGCCCCGCGTCATAAGCGGGCGGCGTGATGCTGAACAAATACCCTCTGTGGAAATACATTCTGATCCTGGCGGTGCTAGCGGTCGGTCTGATTTATTCCGCTCCCAATCTATATCCTGATGACCCGGCCATTCAGGTCAGCGGTGCAAGCACTTCGCTGCAGGTCAATCAGGCTGATCTGGATCGTGTGAGCGCAGCGCTCAAGGAATCCGGGATCAACGTCAAGGCTGCCACCCTGGCGGAAAACGGCAAGGGCGGTCTGATTCGTCTGACCAAGGCTGAAGACCAGCTACCTGCCAAAGACGTCGTGCGCAAGGCATTGGGTGATGACTACGTCGTTGCACTGAACCTGGCACAAACCACCCCGCAATGGCTGCGCAGCCTGGCCGCGCACCCGATGAAGCTGGGTCTGGACTTGTCCGGTGGCGTGCACTTCCTGCTGGAAGTGGATATGGACAAAGCCCTCGACGCTCGCTTGAAAGTGTACGAAGGCGATGTGAAGAGCCTGTTGCGTAAAGAGAAACTGCGCTATCGCAGCCTGCCGCAACTCAACGGTGCCATTCAGCTGGGCTTCACTGATGAAGCAGCCCGCGAACAAGCCCGTGCGCTGATCCGCAAGAGCTTCAACGATTTCGATATTGTTCCGGCCGACCTCAATGGCCAACCGGTACTGCGTCTGGCGATGACCCCGGCCAAGCTGGCGGAAATCCGTGAATACTCCATCAAGCAGAACTTGACCACGGTACGTAACCGCGTCAACGAGCTGGGTGTTGCCGAGCCAATCGTTCAGCGCCAGGGCGCCAACCGCATCGTGGTTGAGCTGCCGGGCGTGCAGGACACCGCCGAAGCCAAGCGTATCCTCGGCAAGACGGCCAACCTTGAGTTCCGTCTGGCTGCCGAGCCAGGCGCTTCGAAAGCCACTTCCGAAACCTTCGAGTTCCGTGAAGGCAATCGTCCGCCCGCACAGATCGAGCGTGGCTTGATCATCACGGGCGACCAGGTGACTGACGCCAAGGCTGGCTTCGGCGAGCAAGGCACGCCGGAAGTGAACATCCGTCTGGATGGCCACGGTGGCGAGCTGATGAGTCGTGCGACTCGCAGCAACGTCGGTCGCAGCATGGCCGTGATCTTTATCGAGCAGCGTCCGGTTACCTCTTACGTCAAGCAAGTGGTTAACGGCGTCGAGAAAGAAGTGCCGGTCCAGACGTTCAAGGAAGAGAAAAAGATCATCAGTCTGGCGACCATCCAGTCGCCGCTGGGTGCTCAATTCCGCATCACCGGCCTGAACGGTCAGGGCGAGTCGTCCGAACTGGCGCTGCTGCTGCGTGCCGGTGGTCTGGCTGCACCAATGTACTTCGCTGAAGAGCGCACCATTGGCCCAAGCCTGGGTGCCGACAACATCGTCAAAGGTATCGATGCATCGCTGTGGGGCATGCTGTTTGTCTCGCTGTTCATCATCGCCATCTACCGCTTCTTCGGCATCATCGCCACCGTCGCGCTGGCGGTGAACATGGTGCTGCTGCTGGCCCTGATGTCGCTGCTGGGTGCAACGCTGACCCTGCCGGGTATCGCCGGTATCGTGTTGACCATGGGTATGGCCGTCGACGCCAACGTTCTGATCTTCTCGCGGATACGTGAAGAGATCGCGGCGGGCATGAGCGTGCAACGGGCAATCAACGAAGGCTTCGGCCGGGCATTCACCGCGATTCTCGACGCCAACCTGACAACCTTGTTGGTCGGCGGGATTCTCTTTGCAATGGGCACCGGCCCGGTCAAGGGCTTCGCAGTGACCATGTCCCTCGGGATCTTTACCTCGATGTTCACGGCCATCATGGTGACCCGCGCGATGGTCAACCTGATCTTCGGCGGTCGTGACTTCAAGAAGTTGTGGATTTAAGGGGCTGCCATGTTACGTACAATCAACTTCATGGGCGTTCGCAACTTTGCGTTCGGCGTCACATTGTTCCTCACGGCACTGGCATTGTTCAGTGTCGCCACCAAGGGCATGAACTGGGGCCTGGACTTCACCGGCGGTACGCTCATCGAGCTGACCTACGAGCGTCCGGCCGACGTCACCAAGGTGCGTGAGCAGCTGGTTACATCGGGTTATAACGATGCGGTCGTTCAGAGCTTCGGTGCCACTACCGATTTGCTGGTGCGTATGCCGGGTGAAGACCCGCAGTTGGGTCATCAAGTGGCAGAAGCGCTGTTGAAAGTCGGCGGCGATAACCCGGCAACGGTCAAGCGCGTTGAGTTCGTCGGCCCTCAGGTCGGTGAAGAACTGCGCGACCAGGGCGGCCTCGGCATGCTGATGGCGCTCGGCGGTATCCTGATCTACCTGGCTTTCCGCTTTCAGTGGAAGTTCGCAGTCGGTGCCATCGTTTCGTTGATTCACGACGTGATCGTGACCATCGGTATCCTGTCGTTCTTCCAGATCACCTTCGACCTGACGGTGTTGGCGGCGGTGCTGGCGATTATCGGTTACTCGCTCAACGACACCATCGTGGTGTTCGACCGGGTTCGTGAGAACTTCCGCGTACTGCGCAAGGCGACCCTGATCGAGAACATCAACATCTCGACCACGCAAACCCTGCTGCGGACCATGGCGACGTCGATCTCCACCTTGCTGGCGATCGCGGCCCTGTTGTTCTTTGGTGGCGATAACCTGTTCGGCTTCTCTATCGCGCTGTTTGTCGGTGTATTGGCGGGTACCTACTCGTCGATCTACATCGCCAACGTCGTGCTGATCTGGCTGAACCTGAGCACCGAGGATCTGATCCCGGCAGTGGCTACCGACAAGGAAGTCGACGACCGCCCATAACGGCAATCGTTTTCCAGCTGTCGGCCGAAAAGGCGCGAGTATTGAACTCGCGCCTTTTTTTATGCTCCAAGGCTGGGAGAAGCGCGGGCTTGTCCCGCATGTGATGGTCAGGAGGTTCATGTGAACAAGTCGATGCTGGTTGGTGCAGTATTGGGTGCTGTCGGTGTAACAGCCGGAGGTGCTGTTGCCACCTACAAGCTGGTTAATAGCGGCCCTGAATATGCGCAAGTTCTAGCCGTTGAACCGGTCAAGACGCAAATCAAGACGCCACGTGAAGTGTGCAAGGACGTAGCGGTTACCCGGCAAGCGCCGGTGAAAGATCAACACCAGATCGCCGGTACGGTGGTTGGTGCGCTGGCGGGTGGTCTGTTGGGTAATCAGATCGGCGGCGGTACTGGCAAGAAAATCGCCACAGTGGCCGGTGCGGTCGGCGGCGGTTATGCGGGTAACAAGGTGCAAGAAGGCATGCAGGAGCGTGACACCTACACCACGACTCAAACCCGCTGTAACACGGTGCATGACATCAGCGACAAGGTTGTAGGTTACGACGTGCGTTATTCGCTGGATGGCAAGGAAGGCAAAGTGCGGATGGATCGCGATCCGGGCAACCAGATTCCGGTCGACAAGGACGGTAAATTGGTCCTGTCGCAGAACGAGCCGGCTCCAGCTCAATAATCAGCTGATTGCCAAAATCAAAAAGAAGCACTCTGCGGGGTGCTTTTTTTGTGCCCGGAATTTATGCCTCACCACCAATTCCTTGTGGGAGCGGGCTTGCTCGCGAAGGCGGCTTCACATTCAATATTGACGGTGGCTGATACACCGCTTTCGCGAGCAAGCCCGCTCCCACATTGAACCTGTGGTGTTTTCGGGAATTGGATTTCAGGCATAAAAAAAGCACCCCGAGAGGTGCTTTTTTGTGGCTGCTCGCTTAGCGTTTCAGCGAGGCCGGCAGGTGCGGCTGGATGGCCGTCAGTACTGCTTTGAAGCATTTGGTGTTACCGGCAACGACATGGCCTTTCTCAAGGAAGTCGTGACCACCGGTGAAGTCGCTCACCAAGCCGCCTGCTTCCTGGATCAGCAGGGCGCCTGCAGCCATGTCCCACTCGGACAGGCCCGACTCCCAGAAGGCGTCGAAACGGCCGGCCGCTACGTAAGCCAGGTCCAGGCTTGCCGAGCCAGCGCGGCGGATGCCGGCAGTCTGGCCAACCAGGGCGCGGAACATGCCCAGGTAGTTGTCGAGGTTGTCCATTTGGTCATCGCGGAACGGGAAGCCGGTACCCAGCAGGGCGCCGTCCAGGCTGGTGCGGCCGCTGACGCGCAGACGACGACCGTTCAGTTGAGCGCCGCGACCACGGCTGGCGGTGAATTCTTCCTGGCGAACCGGGTCCAGAACCACAGCGTGTTCCAGGCGACCGCGGTATTTGCAGGCGATGCTGACAGCGAAGTGAGGAATGCCGCGCAGGAAGTTGGTGGTGCCGTCCAGTGGGTCGATGATCCACAGGTACTCTTCGCCTTCGATCCCGGTGCCGGCGTGCATGCCGGTTTCTTCACCCATGATCGAGTGATTCGGGTAGGCCTTGCGCAGCGCGTCGATGATTTTTTGCTCAGCGGCGCGATCCACCTCGGATACGTAATCCTTGGCGTCTTTTTCGTCGACCTTGATGGTATCCAGGCGCTCGATGGAGCGGAAGATCAATTCACTGGCGCTGCGGGCGGCGCGCAGCGCGATATTCAGCATGGGCTGCATGGATGTGTCACCTAAGGTTGTTAAAGAAAGCCGGGCATTCTATCAGAAAGTTTCTACAGGAGAAGGTCGGTGTTCGCTTTCATAGCTTAACGGTAGGTTGAGCTGTAAGATTCTGCTCCCCATTAAAGTGTTCGAGAGCGCCTCCCTTGCTGCAAAACATTCGTGTCGTCCTGGTCAATACCAGCCACCCCGGGAATATCGGCGGTGCTGCGCGTGCCATGAAGAACATGGGCCTGTCGCGGCTGGTGCTGGTCGAACCGCGGTTGTTCCCGCACCACGAGGCCGATGCTCGTGCTTCCGGTGCCGGTGACATCCTTGAAAACGCGCAAGTCGTCGCCACCTTGGAAGATGCCTTGGTCGGCTGCAATCTGGTGCTCGGCACCAGCGCCCGTGACCGTCGCATTCCCTGGCCGTTGCTCGATCCCCGCGAATGCGGGGTGAAAGTGGTCGAGGAGGCAGCGCAGGGTGCCGAGATTGCCTTGGTCTTTGGTCGAGAAGATTCCGGCCTGACCAATGAAGAGCTGCAGCGATGTCATTATCACGTGCACATCCCATCAGACCCTGAGTTCAGTTCGCTGAACCTTGGGGCGGCGGTTCAGGTGTTGAGTTATGAAGTGCGCATGTCCTGGCTGGCGGCCCAAGGCCAGCCGAGCAAGGTCGAGAAGGAAGAAGTGGCCTCCGTCAAAAGCGCTGAGCTGGCGACCATGGATGAGCTGGAGCGATTCTATGAACACCTGGAGCAAACCCTGGTGGCCATTGAGTTCCTCGATCCGGAAAAGCCGCGGCACTTGATGGCGCGCCTGCGCCGGTTGTACGGACGCAGCTCGGTCAGCCGGGCGGAAATGAATATATTGCGTGGCATCCTCACGGAAACCCAGAAAGCGGCCCGTGGTGAGCTTCTTAAGCGGAAGGATTAAAAATGTTCGAGCGTTTGCGTGAAGATATCCAGAGTGTTTTCCATCGTGATCCGGCAGCGCGCAACGCCTTTGAAGTTCTGACGTGCTACCCGGGCATGCACGCCATCTGGATCCACCGCTTGTCGTCAGCCCTGTGGGGCATGGGCTGGAAGTGGCTGGCGCGACTGGTGTCGAACTTCGGTCGCTGGTTGACCGGGATCGAAATCCATCCAGGTGCCAAGGTCGGTCGTCGCTTCTTTATCGACCATGGCATGGGCATCGTCATCGGTGAAACTGCTGAGATCGGCAATGACGTCACCCTTTATCAGGGCGTGACCCTCGGCGGCACCAGCTGGAACAAGGGCAAGCGCCACCCGACGCTTGAAGATGGCGTAGTGGTCGGGGCAGGGGCCAAGGTGCTTGGCCCGTTTACGGTCGGTGCTGGCGCCAAGGTTGGTTCCAATGCCGTGGTCACCAAGGCGGTCCCACCCGGGGCGACAGTGGTGGGGATTCCGGGCCGGATCATCGTCAAGTCCGATGAAGAGCAGGACGCCAAGCGCAAGGCCATGGCTGAGAAGATCGGTTTCGATGCCTATGGGGTGGGTGAAGACATGCCGGACCCGGTGGCGCGCGCCATCAATCAGTTGCTCGATCATTTGCAGGCGGTTGACGGGCGCCTGGAGGGGATGTGCGGGGCGCTGAAAGACCTGGGCAGTAATTACTGTGCGAAAGATCTGCCTGAGCTGCGCGAAGAAGACTTTGCCTGTGTGAAGGACAAGGATCAGAGCCAGGCCAGCTAAACCGCGTCGACTTCAATCGCGAGCAGGCTCACTCCCACATTGGATCTTCTGTGCCCACATATTCTGTGTTTGACGAAGGTCCGGTGTGGGAGTGAGCCTGCTCGCGATGAACGATAACTCGGTACTGCTGGCTGTTAGCGGCCAGCCTTTGTTATGATGCGGCCGCTCTTTTGCGGGTAATCCCGAGTAAAGCACTAGGTCTTATAGTTGACTTAAATACTCGGGAATTGCATACTCGCCCCATTCCGAACTCCGTGGTAATTGTCCATGCGACTGACTACAAAAGGCCGATACGCCGTGACCGCCATGCTTGACCTGGCGTTGCACGCGCAGCACGGGCCGGTGTCCCTGGCCGATATCTCCGAGCGCCAAGGCATCTCCCTGTCCTACCTCGAACAGCTCTTCGCCAAATTGCGCCGCAGCAATCTGGTGTCCAGCGTCCGTGGTCCGGGCGGCGGCTATCAGCTGTCGCGCGACATGCAGGGTATCCAGGTCGCCCAGGTGATCGATGCGGTGAACGAATCGGTCGATGCCACCAAATGCCAGGGCCAGGGTGATTGCCATCAAGGCGACACCTGTCTGACCCACCACTTGTGGTGCGATCTGAGCCTGCAGATTCACGAATTTCTCAGCGGTATCAGCTTGGCTGACCTTGTCACTCGCCGTGAGGTACAAGAAGTAGCCCAGCGTCAGGATCAGCGCCGTTGCAACAGCAAGGCGCCACGCCTGGACAAGATTGAAGCGTCCGCCGTCGAATGACAGCCAAAGAGCTAGCGGCACGCCAGCCAGCCTGATTTAGGAGATAGTCCATGAAATTGCCGATTTACCTTGATTACTCTGCGACCACCCCGGTTGATCCGCGTGTCGCGCAAAAGATGAGTGAATGCCTGCTGGTCGACGGAAACTTCGGTAACCCGGCGTCCCGTTCCCACGTGTTCGGCTGGAAAGCTGAAGAGTCCGTCGAAAACGCTCGTCGTCAGGTCGCTGACCTGGTCAACGCCGATCCGCGTGAAATCGTCTGGACCTCCGGTGCCACCGAGTCCGACAACCTGGCAATCAAGGGTGCGGCGCATTTCTATGCCACCAAAGGCAAGCACCTGATCACCACCAAGATTGAGCACAAGGCTGTCCTCGACACCATGCGCCAACTGGAGCGTGAAGGCTTTGAAGTCACCTACATCGAGCCTCGCACTGATGGCCTGGTCACTCCGGAGATGATCGAAGCCGCCCTGCGCGACGACACCATCCTGGTTTCGGTCATGCACGTGAACAACGAAATCGGCACCATCAACGACATCGCAGCCATCGGCGAACTGACCCGCTCCAAGGGCATCCTGTTCCACGTCGACGCTGCTCAGTCCACCGGCAAGGTCGATATCGACCTGTCGAAGCTGAAAGTCGACATGATGTCGTTCTCTGCCCACAAAACTTACGGCCCTAAAGGCATCGGCGCACTGTACGTGAGCCGCAAGCCGCGTGTTCGCATCGAAGCGACCATGCACGGCGGCGGTCACGAACGTGGCATGCGTTCCGGCACCCTGGCGACTCACCAGATCGTCGGCATGGGCGAAGCCTTCCGCGTAGCCAAGGAAGACATGGTTGCCGAGAACATCCGCATCAAGGCCCTGAGTGACCGCTTCTTCAAACAGGTCGAAGGCCTGGAAGAGCTGTACATCAACGGCAGCATGACCGCCCGCGTACCGCACAACCTGAACCTGAGCTTCAACTACGTTGAAGGCGAGTCGCTGATCATGGCGCTCAAGGATCTGGCGGTTTCGTCCGGTTCGGCCTGCACCTCGGCTTCCCTTGAGCCTTCGTACGTACTGCGCGCCCTGGGCCGCAACGACGAACTGGCACACAGCTCGATTCGCTTCACCTTCGGCCGTTTCACCACCGAAGAAGAAATCGACTACGCCGCGCAGAAAGTCTGCGAGGCCGTTACCAAGCTGCGCACTCTGTCGCCGCTGTGGGACATGTACAAAGACGGTGTCGACATTTCGAAAATCGAGTGGGCGGCACACTGATTTCAAGTCGCCGCAAACCGGCCCTGTGAACCTTCGGGCGCAGGGCTTCAAGAGCGACTCTCTGATGAGTGAGGATTAAGAATCATGGCTTACAGCGAAAAGGTCATCGACCACTACGAGAACCCGCGCAACGTCGGCAAGATGGACGCGGAAGACCCAGATGTCGGCACCGGCATGGTCGGCGCTCCGGCGTGCGGCGATGTGATGCGCCTGCAAATCAAGGTCAACGAGCAAGGCATCATCGAAGACGCCAAGTTCAAGACCTACGGTTGCGGTTCGGCTATCGCCTCCAGCTCCCTGGCGACCGAGTGGATGAAAGGCAAGACTCTGGATGAAGCAGAGACCATCAAAAACACTCAGCTGGCTGAAGAACTGGCTCTGCCGCCAGTAAAAATTCACTGCTCCGTACTTGCTGAAGACGCTATCAAAGCGGCCGTTCGCGACTACAAGCAGAAGAAAGGCTTGATCTGACTTTCAAGATTTGGCGACGAGTAAGGAGTCACCGATGGCTATCAGCATGACAGAAGCGGCTGCTCAACACGTGCGACGCTCCCTCAACGGGCGCGGCAAAGGTGAAGGGATTCGTCTGGGTGTTCGCACCACAGGCTGTTCCGGCCTTGCCTACGTGCTGGAGTTTGTCGACGAGGTGGTTGCAGAGGATCAGGTGTTCGAAAGTCACGGCGAGAAAGTGATCATCGACCCGAAAAGCCTGGCCTACCTGGACGGTACCGAACTCGATTTCGTCAAGGAAGGGTTGAACGAAGGCTTCAAGTTCAACAACCCCAACGTTCGCGGTGAATGTGGCTGCGGCGAAAGCTTCAACATTTGAGGCTTGTCGTGGGTACTCCTTGTCATTTCGCTTTATTTGAGCTGCAACCGAGTTTCGATCTGGACCTCGATCAGCTGGCTACGCGCTACCGTGAGTTGGCGCGCGGCGTTCATCCAGACCGCTTCGCTGATGCTTCCGAGCGTGAGCAGCGGCTGGCGCTAGAGCAATCCGCGAGCCTCAACGAGGCCTACCAGACGCTCAAAAACCCACCCAAGCGCGCGCGTTACCTGCTCGCCTTGAATGGTGGCGAGCTGCCGCTGGAGGTCACGGTGCATGATCCGGAGTTTCTTCTGCAGCAGATGGAGTTGCGTGAAGAGCTCGAAGACCTGCAGGACAGCGCCGACCTCAATGGCGTTGCCGTCTTCAAGCGTCGCCTGAAGTTTGCCCAGGATGAACTGAACCAAAGCTTCTCGGCTTGCTGGAACGATGCTGCGCAACGTGAACGGGCCGAACGCCTGATGCGGCGCATGCAGTTTCTCGACAAGCTCACCTACGAAGTGCGCCAGTTAGAAGAGCGCCTCGACGATTAACCCAGTGCCGCTCCGGTCGCACGCCTGATATACAGATAAGTCCTGATAACGATGGCCCTACTGCAGATCGCCGAACCCGGCCAAAGTCCTCAACCGCACCAGCGTCGTCTGGCTGTGGGGATCGACTTGGGCACTACCAATTCGCTGGTCGCTGCGTTGCGCAGTGGTCTTTCCGAGCCTCTGGCTGACGCTGACGGGCAGGTCATCCTGCCGTCCGCGGTGCGCTACCACGCTGATCGCGTTGAAGTAGGCGAGTCGGCCAAGCTGGCTGCCGCCACCGACCCTTTGAACACCGTGCTGTCGGTCAAGCGCTTGATGGGTCGTGGTTTGTCCGACGTCAAGCAATTGGGCGACCAACTGCCGTACCGCTTCGTCGGCGGCGAGTCGCACATGCCTTTCATCGACACGATCCAGGGCCCGAAAAGCCCGGTCGAAGTCTCCGCCGATATCCTTAAGGTGCTGCGTCAGCGCGCCGAAGCGACGTTGGGTGGCGAACTGGTAGGTGCGGTAATCACCGTTCCGGCCTATTTCGACGATGCTCAGCGTCAAGCCACCAAGGATGCGGCCAAACTGGCTGGCCTTAACGTGCTGCGGCTGCTCAACGAGCCGACTGCCGCCGCTGTGGCTTACGGTCTGGATCAGCACGCTGAAGGCCTGGTCGCCATTTATGACCTGGGCGGCGGTACCTTCGATATTTCGATTCTGCGCCTGACCGGCGGTGTGTTTGAGGTTTTGGCTACCGGCGGCGACAGCGCGCTGGGCGGCGATGACTTCGACCATGCAATTGCCGGCTGGATCATCGAGAGCGCCGGTCTGTCTGCTGACCTCGATCCGGGTGCGCAACGCAATCTGCTGCAAACCGCTTGTGCGGCCAAGGAAGCCCTGACCAATGCCTCGTCCGTTGAAGTCGCTTATGGCGACTGGAAAGCCGAGCTGACCCGTGAAGCCTTCAATGCGCTGATCGAGCCAATGGTCGCCCGCAGCCTGAAAGCCTGTCGCCGCGCTGTGCGTGATTCCGGCATCGAGCTGGACGAAGTGCACGCGGTCGTCATGGTGGGCGGTTCGACCCGTGTGCCTCGCGTCCGCGAAGCCGTCGCAGAAGCCTTCGGTCGCGAGCCGCTGACCGAAATCGATCCGGATCAAGTGGTGGCCATCGGTGCCGCGATCCAGGCTGATACGCTGGCCGGCAACAAGCGCGATGGCGATGAACTGCTGCTGCTCGATGTGATTCCGTTGTCCCTGGGGCTGGAAACCATGGGCGGACTGATGGAGAAGGTGATTCCGCGCAACACCACCATTCCTGTCGCCCGCGCTCAGGACTTCACGACCTATAAAGATGGCCAGTCGGCCATGGCGATCCACGTATTGCAGGGCGAGCGCGAGCTGATCAGCGACTGCCGCTCCCTGGCGCGCTTCGAATTGCGCGGCATTCCGGCGATGGTGGCCGGTGCGGCGAAGATTCGCGTGACTTTCCAGGTCGATGCCGACGGTCTGCTCAATGTTTCTGCCCGCGAGCTGGGTTCGGGCATTGAGGCCAGCATCCAGGTCAAGCCGTCCTACGGTCTGACGGACGGCGAAATTGCCAAGATGCTCAAGGATTCCTTCCAGCACGCCAGCGACGACAAGGTCGCTCGTGTCTTGCGTGAACAGCAGGTCGATGCGCAGCGCCTGATCGAAGCGGTGCAGGGCGCCCTCGACGTCGATGGCGAGCGCTTGCTCGACGCCGAAGAGCGCATGGTCATCGAATTGCAGATGCAAGAACTGACCGAACTGATGAAAGGTACTGATGGTTACGCCATCGAGCAGCAGACCAAGCGTCTGTCGCAAGTGACCGACGCCTTTGCTGCTCGCCGCCTGGACTCGACGGTGAAAGCCGCGCTGGCGGGGCGCAACCTGAATGAGATTGAGGAATAACGATGCCACAGGTCATTTTTCTGCCACACGAGAAGTTCTGCCCGGAAGGTATGGTTGTGGAGGCTGAGCCTGGCATCTCCATTCTCGAGCTGGCCCACGAACACCATATCGAGATGGAAAGCGCCTGTGGCGGCGTCTGCGCCTGCACCACCTGCCACTGCATCATCCGCGAAGGTTTCGACTCGCTGGAAGAAGCGGATGAGCTGGAAGAAGACTTTCTGGATCGTGCCTGGGGTCTGGAGGCGCAATCGCGTCTAGGCTGTCAGGCGATTGTCGGGAATGAAGACCTGACTGTCGAAATTCCAAAATACTCGGTCAACCATGCGGCTGAAGCGCCGCACTGATTCAAGGAACTGAAATGAGTCTGAAATGGGTTGATGTGCTGGAAATCGCGATCCAGCTGGCTGAATCCAAGCCGGATGTGGATCCGCGTTATGTGAACTTCGTCGATCTGCACAAATGGGTGCTGGCATTGCCGGAGTTCAGTGATGATCCGACCCGCGGTGGCGAGAAGGTGCTTGAAGCCATTCAGGCCGCCTGGATCGAAGAAGCAGACTGAGTCTGCGCCGTATGCAGTTAGGCAATACCCAAGAACCCGCGTATAATTCGCGGGTTTAATTTTTCGCAAATTACCGTTTCTGGAGTTACACCATGGCTGTTCAACGTACTTTCTCCATCATCAAGCCTGACGCTGTTGCAAAAAACGTTATCGGCGAGATCACCACTCGTTTCGAAAAAGCTGGCCTGCGCGTTGTAGCTTCGAAACTGAAGCAACTGTCCAAAGCTGAAGCTGAAGGCTTCTACGCTGAGCACAGCGCTCGTGGTTTCTTCAACGACCTGGTTGCTTTCATGATCTCCGGTCCGGTTGTCGTTCAGGTTCTGGAAGGCGAAAACGCTATCGCTCTGAACCGTGAGCTGATGGGCGCTACCAACCCTAAAGAAGCTGCTGCCGGCACCATCCGCGCTGACTTCGCTGATTCCATCGACGCCAACGCTGTACACGGTTCGGACTCCGAAGCCGCTGCTGCTCGCGAAATCTCGTACTTCTTCGCAGCTACTGAAGTAACCACTCGCTAAGCATTGGCTTAAGAGTGAAGGTGAATCCATGACTACATCGACTGTAAAAACCAACCTGCTGGGTCTGACTCAACAGGAAATGGAAAAATTCTTCGACTCGATCGGGGAGAAGCGTTTCCGTGCCGGTCAGGTAATGAAATGGATTCACCACCTTGGCGTCGATGATTTCGACGCCATGACGAACGTCAGCAAGGCCTTGCGCGACAAGCTCAAGGCTATTGCCGAAGTTCGCGGTCCTGAAGTTGTCAGCGAGGACATTTCCACCGACGGCACCCGCAAGTGGGTGGTGCGCGTGGCGTCCGGCAGCTGCGTCGAGACCGTGTACATTCCCCAGGGCAAACGCGGCACTTTGTGCGTTTCGTCCCAGGCAGGCTGTGCCCTGGATTGCAGTTTCTGCTCCACCGGCAAGCAAGGTTTCAACAGTAACCTCACCGCCGCCGAAGTGATCGGCCAGGTGTGGATTGCCAATAAATCGTTCGGCAGCATCCCGGCGACCGCCGACCGTGCCATCACCAACGTGGTGATGATGGGCATGGGTGAGCCGCTGCTGAACTTCGACAACGTCGTGGCCGCCATGCATCTGATGATGGATGACCTGGGCTACGGGATCTCCAAGCGCCGCGTAACCCTGTCTACATCGGGTGTGGTGCCGATGATTGATGAGCTGTCCAAGCACATCGACGTCTCCCTGGCGTTGTCCCTGCACGCACCGAACGACGCATTGCGTAACCAATTGGTGCCGATCAACAAGAAATATCCGCTTAAGATGCTGCTCGAGTCGTGCCAGCGCTACATGTCGTCCCTGGGCGAGAAGCGCGTGCTGACCATCGAGTACACCTTGCTCAAGGACATCAATGACAAGGTTGAACATGCCGTTGAGATGATCGAGTTGCTCAAGAACATCCCGTGCAAGATCAACCTGATTCCGTTCAACCCGTTCCCGCATTCCGGTTACGAGCGTCCGAGCAACAACGCGATTCGTCGTTTCCAGGATCAGCTTCACCATGCCGGCTTCAATGTCACCGTCCGCACCACCCGCGGTGAAGACATCGATGCCGCGTGTGGCCAATTGGTAGGACAGGTGCTGGATCGCACCCGTCGCAGCGAACGTTATATCGCCGTGCGCGAGTTGAGCGCCGAAAACGATATCGCACAGAACGCTGCGAACAATAATTAAGAGAGGATCTCTATGTCCCTGCGCTTCGCGCTGCTTTTGCTGTTGGCCAGCCTCTGTGCTGGTTGTGTCCTGTCGGGCGATTTCAACCCGATGAAGACCAGCAAGGGCCGCGATGAAGCGCGTGTTGCCTATGTGCAGCTGGGGTTGGGGTACTTGCAGCAGGGCATGACCGAACGGGCGAAAGTACCGTTGAAAAAAGCCCTGGACCTGGATGACTCGGACCCGGATGCCAACGCTGCGCTGGGTCTGGTATTCCAGGCAGAGATGGAGCCGGAGCTGGCGGATAAGCATTTTCGCAAGGCGCTGTCTTCCAGCCCCAACGATGCGCGAATCCTGAACAACTACGGCAGTTTTCTTTTCGAAGAGAAACGCTACAAAGAAGCTTACGAGCGCTTTGAACAGGCCGCCGCTGACACTTTGTATCCTGAGCGTTCGCGGGTGTTCGAGAACCTCGGTATGACCGCTTCGAAGCTGGGGCAGCGCGATCTGGCGCAGCAGCAGCTGGAAAAAGCCCTGCGGTTGAATCGCCAACAACCGCGTGCATTGCTGGAAATGGCTGAGTTGTCCTTCGAAGACAGGCATTATGTGCCCGCGCGCGACTATTACGATCGTTTTAGCCTGCTCACCGAGCAAAATGCACGTAGTCTATTGCTCGGCGTTCGGCTGGCAAAAGTGTTTGATGATCGCGACAAGGCCGCCAGTTTTGGCCTGCAACTAAAACGACTCTATCCCGGTACGCCGGAATATCAGCAATACCTGTCGGAGCAATGATGAAAGCGGCGCATCCCGAAGTTGTAGCAGCGAATCGCGTTAATCCCGGTGAAACTTTACGCCAGGCTCGCGAAAGCAATGGCTGGTCGCTGGCCGAAGTGGCCCTCAAGCTCAACCTCACCGTCAATTCCCTGAGCAATCTGGAAGCCGGCGCTTTCGACAAGCTGCCTGGGCATACCTTTGCTCGCGGTTATATTCGCGCCTACGCGAAATTGCTCGGCATGGATCAAACCGTACTGGTCCAGCAGTTCGACCAATCCACCGGCACCGACTCCCAAGGCAGCAACGTCCATAGCCTGGGACGTATCGAAGAGCCGGTTCGGGTTTCCCACACCATTTTGCGAGTGGTCAGCCTGCTGTTGCTGTTTGCAGTGATCGGTGGTGGTTTTGTCTGGTGGCAGGATCAGACCTCATTGCGTACCAAAGACCTGACTAGCCTGAGCCCGGAACACGTGGAAGTCGAAGGCGCTGACGGCACTACCCAGATCCATCCGCTGGACGAGCCGGAAGACCAGGCCGTCGCGCAAGGTCAGGCTGAAGGCACCACCGCTCTTGCATTGCCGCAAGCCGATACGTCGGCTGAAGCGCCGGCCGAAACTGAAGCGGCTGCACCGGTTGCACCAGCGCCCGCTGCACCTGCTCACAGCGCTGCTCCGGTTGTCTCGATTCCAGTCGCGCCAGCCCCGACTGCTCCTGTGGTATCAACCCCGCCTGCGAGCGCTTCGGTGACTCCGACCATTCCCCCTCCGGCAGCGGCTGCTCCGGTTGCCGGCCAGGGTCAGGTTCAACTGCAATACACTGCCGATTGCTGGACGCAAGTGACCGATGGCACCGGCAAGGTGTTGTTGAGCGGTCTCAAGCGCAAAGGCGAAAACGTTTCCGTGAGCGGCAAGCCACCGTTTTCCGTGCGTCTGGGCTTCGCCCGCGGCGCGCAGGTCAGCTACAACGGGCAGGTGGTTGATGTCGCTCCGTTCACCAGTGGCGAGACTGCTCGCCTGAAGTTGGGTCAATAAGTCATGCACGGCGAATCTCCAATCAAACGTCGCGAATCTCGCAAGATCTGGGTCGGTAACGTGCCTGTTGGCGGCGATGCGCCTATCGCTGTGCAGAGCATGACCAACAGCGACACCAATGATGTCGCCGCCACCGTGGCCCAGATCAATCGTCTGGAAGCGGCTGGCGTCGATATCGTGCGTATTTCCGTGCCCGACATGGATGCCGCTGAGGCTTTCGGCAAGATCAAGCAACTGGTCAAGGTGCCGTTGGTTGCCGACATCCACTTCGACTACAAGATCGCTCTGCGCGTAGCCGAACTGGGCGTTGACTGCCTGCGCATCAATCCGGGCAACATCGGTCGCGAAGACCGCGTGCGTGCGGTAGTCGATGCCGCTCGCGATCGCGGGATTCCCATCCGCATCGGCGTGAACGCCGGTTCCCTGGAAAAAGACCTGCAAAAGAAATACGGCGAGCCGACTCCGGCTGCGCTGGTTGAATCTGCCCTGCGTCACGTCGAACACCTTGAGCGCCTGAATTTCCAGGACTTCAAGGTCAGTGTGAAAGCTTCCGACGTGTTCATGGCCGTCGCCGCTTACCGCTTGCTGGCCAAGGAAATCGTCCAGCCGCTGCACCTGGGCATCACCGAAGCCGGTGGTTTGCGTTCAGGCACAGTGAAATCCGCCGTGGGCCTCGGTATGCTGCTCGCCGAAGGGATTGGCGATACTATTCGCATCTCGTTGGCGGCCGACCCGGTCGAGGAAGTGAAAGTCGGCTACGACATTCTCAAATCCCTGCATTTGCGTTCCCGTGGCATCAACTTCATCGCCTGCCCGAGCTGCTCGCGGCAGAACTTCGATGTAGTCAAGACCATGAACGAGCTGGAAGGGCGCCTCGAAGACCTGCTGGTGCCGCTGGATGTCGCGGTCATCGGTTGCGTGGTCAACGGACCGGGTGAAGCCAAGGAAGCCCATATCGGCTTGACCGGCGGCACGCCAAACCTGATTTACATCGATGGCAAGCCGGCGCAGAAACTGACGAATGACAATCTGGTGGATGAGCTTGAACGCTTGATCCGCCAGAAAGCGGCCGAAAAGGTCAAAGCTGACGCTGCCTTGATCGCGCGTGGCTGAGCCTGACTAAAGAGCCGAACGAATTTAAGGATTTTAAAGTGAGCAAGTCTCTGCAAGCCATACGTGGCATGAACGACATCCTGCCCGAGCAGACTCCCCTGTGGCGTCATTTCGAAGGCACCGTCTCGCGTTTGCTGGATAACTACGGTTACAAGCAGATCCGCATGCCGATCGTCGAGTTCACCGAGCTGTTCAAGCGCTCCATCGGTGAAGTGACCGACATCGTCGAAAAAGAGATGTACACCTTCGACGACCGCAACGGCGACTCCCTGACCCTGCGCCCCGAAGGCACAGCGGCCTGCGTGCGTGCGGTGCTCGAGCACGGCATCACCGGCGGTGGCCAGGTGCAGAAACTCTGGTACATCGGCCCGATGTTCCGCCACGAACGTCCGCAGAAAGGCCGTTATCGCCAGTTCCACCAGATCGGTTGCGAAGTCTTCAACCTCGACGGTCCGGACATCGACGCCGAGCTGATCGTGCTGACCTGGCGCCTGTGGGGCGAGCTGGGCATTCGTGATGCGGTCAAGCTCGAACTCAACAGCCTGGGCACTGCCGAGTCCCGTGGTCGTTATCGCGAAGCGTTGGTCGAGTTCCTTTCGGCCCGTTCGGACATGCTGGACGAAGACAGCCAGCGCCGTCTGAAAACCAACCCTTTGCGGGTTCTGGATACCAAGAACGCTGACACTCAAGCCGTGTTGGCCGACGCGCCGAAAATGGCCGACTACCTCGACGAAGAATCCCGCGTGCACTTCGAGGGCCTCAAGGCTCGCCTGGACGCCGCCGGCATTCCTTACGTGATCAACCCGAAGCTGGTTCGCGGGCTGGATTACTACAGCAAGACCGTTTTCGAATGGGTCACCGACAAACTGGGCGCCCAGGGCACCGTGTGTGCCGGTGGTCGTTACGACGGTCTGGTGGAGCAGATGGGCGGCAAGCCGACCCCTGGCGTTGGTTTCGCCATGGGCATCGAGCGCCTGGTGCTGTTGCTTGAAACCCTGGAGCAGATCCCGGCAGAGATTTCCCGTCAGGTCGACGTCTACCTCTGCGCCTTCGGTGAAGCCGCCGAGCTGGCCGGCCTGGCCCTGAGTGAACGTGTTCGTGATCAATTGCCCAACCTGCGCCTGCAAGTGAATGCCGGTGCCGGCAGCTTCAAAAGCCAGTTCAAGAAAGCCGACAAGAGTGGTGCGTTGTACGCGCTGATCCTCGGTGACGACGAAATGGCCCAGCAAGTGGTAGGTTTCAAACCCCTGCGTGGCCAGGGCGAACAACAAAGCATTGCCTGGGATGCGCTTGCAGCACACCTGGCCACCTGCGTCGTGCAGGGTTGAAGCTGTCAAACAGCCGATTTAGCGATTAAGGAGTATTGGGGTGTCGAGTACCGAAGACGAACATCTGGCGGAGTTGAAGGACTGGTGGACACGCAACGGCAAGCCCCTGGTCACTGGCGGCCTGTTGGCGCTGGTCATCGTGTTCGGCTGGCAGGCTTTTCAAAAGTATCAGAGCAATCAGTCGCAAGGCGCCTCGGTGCTCTATCAGCAACTGCTGGAAACCACGCTGACGCCCGACGGCAAGCCTGATGCTGCCCGTGTTGCGGACCTGGCCGGCAAGCTCAACAGCGAGTTCGGCGGTAGCGCTTACGCGCAGTACGGCAGCCTGTTCATGGCAAAAGTTGCGGTCGACAGCGGCAAGCTGGATGACGCAGCCGGCGAGCTGAAAGCCATTGTTGCCAAGCCGGCCAACCCGGCGCTGGGCGAAATTGCTCGTCAGCGCCTGGCGCAGGTGCTGGCCGCGCAGAACAAGGCCGATGAAGCCCTGAAACTGCTCGAAGGCGATGCCGATAAAGCATTCCTGGCTACTCGCGAAGAACTCAAGGGCGACCTGCTGGTGCAGTTGGGTCGTACCGACGAAGCGAACACGGCGTATCAAAAAGCCAAGGCGGCACTGTCGGATGAAGCGGCAGTGGGTGGCCTGCAAATCAAGCTGGACGATCTGGCCAAAGGGGATGCGTGACGTGATTCGTTGGAAACATGCAGCATTGCTGGCTCTGGCCATATTGGCCGCGGGTTGCAGCAGCAACAGCAAAAAAGAACTGCCACCGGCCGAGTTGACCGACTTCAAAGAAGAAGTGGTTCTGCAAAAGCAGTGGAGTCGTTCGATCGGTGACGGTCAGGGCCAGTCGTACAACATGCTGGTTCCGGCGATCGATGGCGATACCATCTATGCCGCCGATGTCACCGGTGTGGTGATGGCGATGGATCGCAGCAATGGCGACGTCAAATGGAAGAAAGATCTCGAATTGCCTGTATCCGGCGCTGTCGGCGTCAGTTACGGTCTGCTCCTGATCGGTACGATCAAGGGCGAAATCGTTGCCCTGGATGCCATCAACGGTGAAGAGAAATGGCGCGCTCGCGTGTCCAGTGAAGTCCTCGCACCGCCGGCCAACAATGGTGATGTCGTTGTCGTTCAGACTCAGGATGACCGTCTGATCGGTCTGGATGCCGCTACCGGCAACCAGCGCTGGTTGTATGACAGCACTCCAGCGGTATTGACCCTGCGCGGCACCAGCGCGCCGATCGTCACCAACCGCCTCGCGGTGGCTGGCCTGTCGACCGGTAAAGTGGTCGCTCTCGATATTTCCAACGGCGTGCCGGTGTGGGAACAACGTGTAGCAATTCCACAGGGTCGTTCGGAACTGGAGCGCGTTGTCGATATCGACGGCGGCCTGCTGCTTTCCGGCGAAACGTTGTACGTCGCCAGCTACCAGGGTCGCGTTGCGGCACTGGACCTGCAAAGCGGTCGTCAGCTCTGGCAGCGTGATGCTTCCAGCTATGCCGGTGTCGCCCAGGGTTTTGGCAACGTCTACGTGAGTCTGTCTTCGGGCACCGTTGAAGGCGTCGACGAACGTTCCACCACAGCCTTGTGGAGCAATGATTCGCTGGCTCGTCGTCAACTGTCGGCTCCGGAAGTGTTCTCCAGCTACGTTGCAGTCGGCGACATGGAAGGCTACCTGCATCTGCTGAGCCAGGTGGACGGTCGTTTCGTCGGCCGCGAGCGCATCGACAGCGATGGCCTGCGTGCCCGTCCGCTGGTGGTGGGTGACACGATTTATCTGTATGGCAACAGTGGCAAGCTGGAAGCCCTGACCATTAAGTAAAGGTTTGACTATGCTTGGGGTTTAACCCCAGGCAGCCTTGCTCTGCAAGGTTCGCAGCGCCCTCAAGCGCTGCCCCGAGCACCAGCCGCTGCCTCGCAGCGGCTTTTGTATTTTCTGAAATAACGAAGTGGAGAGCCGCATGGTTCCCGTAATCGCCCTGGTGGGCCGACCGAACGTCGGCAAGTCCACCTTGTTCAACCGCCTGACCAGGACTCGTGACGCCATCGTCGGCGACTTGTCCGGTCTGACCCGTGATCGCCAATACGGTGAGGCCAAGTGGCAAGGGCGTTCCTACATTCTGGTCGACACCGGCGGTATCTCCGGTGACGAGCACGGTATGGACGAAAAAATGGCCGAGCAGTCGCTGCTGGCCATTGAAGAAGCGGATGTCGTTCTGTTCCTGGTAGATGCCAAGGCCGGTTTCACCGCCGCCGACCAGATGATCGCCGAGCATTTGCGCAAACGTAACAAGCGTTCTTACGTGGTTGCCAACAAGGTCGACAACATCGACCCTGAAATGGCCCGCGCCGAATTCGCCCCGTTGGGCATGGGCCACGCGATCCCTATCGCCGGTGCTCATGGTCGTGGCATCACCCAGATGCTGGAAATCGCCCTCAGCGACTTCCCGAAAGACGATGACGAGCCGGAAGAAGGCGAGGAAGAGATCGTTGCCGAAGGCGAGGAAGCCAAGCGCATTCCTGGCCCAAGCGAAAAAGACGGGATCAAGATCGCGATCATCGGCCGTCCGAACGTCGGCAAGTCGACCCTGGTCAACCGTATGCTCGGTGAAGACCGGGTAATCGTCTATGACGAGCCCGGCACCACGCGCGACAGTATCTACATCCCGTTCGAGCGTAACGACGAGAAGTACACGCTGATCGACACCGCCGGCGTGCGCAAGCGCGGCAAGATCCACGAAGAAGTTGAAAAGTTCTCCGTGGTCAAAACCCTGCAAGCGATCAAAGACGCCAACGTGGTGATCTTTGTAATGGACGCCCGCGAAGGTGTGGTCGACCATGACCTCAACCTGCTGGGCTTTGCCATTGAGTCGGGTCGTGCGCTGGTCATCGCGATCAACAAGTGGGACGGCATGACGCCGAGCGAGCGCGACTTCGTGAAGGTCGAGCTGCAACGTCGACTGTTCTTCGTTGACTACGCCGACATTCACTTCATCTCGGCCCTGCACGGCACGGGCGTGGGCAACCTCTACGCCTCCGTACAGAACTCGTTCAAGTCTGCGGTCACCCGCTGGCCGACCAACCGCCTGACCACGATTCTGGAAGATGCGGTCGGTGAGCACGCGCCGCCGATGGTCAACAACCGTCGGATCAAGCTGCGTTATGCCCACTTGGGTGGGGCTAACCCGCCGATCATCGTGATTCACGGTAACCAGATCGAGAAGGTGCCGAAGTCTTACGTGCGCTATCTGGAAAACACTTATCGCCGTGTCTTGAAGCTGGTCGGTACGCCGATCCGCATCGAGTTCAAGGGCGGCGAGAACCCGTACGAAGGCAACAAGAACTCGCTGACCGACCGCCAGGTCAACAAGAAGCGCCGGATGATGTCGCACCACAAGAAAGCCGACAAAAAGCGCCGCGACAAGCGCTGATATACGATTGCCCATTCTGTTGGAGTGGGCTTGTTGTGGCGAGGGAGCTTGCTCCCGCTCGACTGCGCAGCAGTCGCAAACCAGCCGATGTGTTCTGTCTGAACGACTTTGGTTGCAGAGATTGGGACCGCTTCGCGGTCCAGCGGGAGCAAGCTCCCTCGCCACAGGTATTGCGGTGAATGTATTAGAAGAAGGGCGCCGGTTGGCGCCCTTTTTTTATGGGCGTCGTCTGGGCTATTCTCGGGCTCTCCCGCGCCGCCGTTAGAGCCGGGTGTTGAGCAGGGAATCACCGATGATCACCAGTAAGCTGCCGAATGTCGGCATCACTATCTTCACGCAGATGTCTCAGCTCGCGGCGCAAACCGGGGCGCTGAACCTGTCCCAGGGTTTCCCCGACTTCGATGCCCCGCAAGCCCTGTGCGATGCGGTCGGTCGGCATATCGCCAATGGCCACAACCAGTATTCGCCCATGACCGGCCTTCCGGCATTGCGTCAGCAGATTGCGGCGAAGATCGCCCGCAGCTACGGCGTCAATGTGGATGTCGACCATGAAGTGACCGTCACGCCCGGCGCAACCCAGGCGATCTTCTGCGCTATTCAAGCCGTTATTCGCAGCGGCGACGAAGTGATTGTGTTCGACCCGGCCTATGACAGTTACGAGCCCTCGGTTGAGCTGGCCGGTGGTCGTTGCGTTCATGTGTCGTTGGGCCTGAATGACTTCGCCATCGACTTTCAGAAGCTCGGTGAAGCCATTTCGCCGCGCACGCGGATGATCATCCTCAACACCCCGCATAACCCAAGTGGCGCGCTGATCAATCGTGCAGAGCTGGATCAGCTGGCGGCGTTGATTCGAGATCGCGACATCTACATCGTCAGCGACGAAGTCTACGAACACCTGGTGTTCGATGGCGTGCCCCACGTCAGCGTGTTGAATCACGAAGAGCTGTATCAGCGTGCTTTCGTGGTCAGCTCCTTTGGCAAGACCTATCACGTTACTGGCTGGAAAACCGGCTACGTGGTCGCACCGCCGGCCCTCACAGCGGAGCTGCGCAAGGTTCACCAATACGTCAGTTTCTGCGGTGTAACGCCGCTGCAATATGCTTTGGCCGACTTCATGGCCGAGCACCCGGAGCACGTCGAAGAATTGCCGGGCTTCTATCAGGCCAAGCGCGATCTGTTCTGCGATCTGCTGATGCCGTCGCGCTTCAGTTTCACCCGAGTGACCGGTACGTATTTCCAATTGGTCGACTACTCGCAGATCCGCCCGGACCTCAACGATGTCGAGATGGCGTTGTGGATGACCCGCGAACATGGCGTGGCGAGCATCCCGATCTCGGTGTTCTACCAGACCCCACCCGAAGGCCAGCGCCTGGTGCGCCTGTGCTTTGCCAAACGTGAGGAGACCCTGCGTGAAGCAGCGGAAAAACTATGCGTGATCTGAGTGCGCTGCCCAATCTGAACATCGCGCTGATCCAGACCACCCTGGCCTGGCACGATCGTCAGGCCAATCTGGAGCATTTCGAGCCGTTGCTGGAACAGGCTCGCGGGGCGGATTTGATCATCCTGCCGGAGATGTTCACCACCGGTTTTTCGATGGAGTCCGAGACCCTCGCCGAGCCGGAAAACGGTCCCACCAGTAAATGGCTGCGGGTTCAGGCGGCGAAGCTGGATGCGGTGATCACCGGCAGCATCATCGTCCAGGTGGCTGACGGCAGTCATCGCAATCGCCTGTTGTGGGCGCGGCCGGACGGCGAGGTGTTGCACTACGACAAGCGCCATCTGTTCCGCATGGCCGGCGAGCACAACCACTTCACCCCGGGTGAGCGTCAGGTGCAGTTCGAACTCAAGGGCTGGCGCGTGCGTCCGCTGATTTGCTACGACCTGCGCTTCCCGGTCTGGAGCCGCGATGCTCAGGACACTGATTTGCTGCTGTACACCGCCAACTGGCCGGGGGCGCGGCGTCAGCACTGGAACCGTTTGCTGCCAGCGCGAGCGATCGAGAACCTTTGCTATGTGGCGGCGGTGAATCGCGTGGGTACTGACGGAAAGGGTTTTGCGTATACCGGTGACAGTCAGGTGCTGGATTTTCAGGGGGAGACTTTGCTCAGTGCAGGCGAGGCGGACGGGGTGTTTCAGGTTGTTTTGAATGCTGCTGATCTTCAAGCTTACCGCACGCGGTTTCCGGCGAATCTGGATGCCGATACCTTCGAGTTCACGTAACCGATCATTCCCACGCTCTGCGTGGGAATGCCTCAACGGACGCTCTGCGTTCGGCTTCTGATGGGACGCGGAGCGTCCCGGGCTGCATTCCCACGCAGAGCGTGGGAACGATCAGCAAAAAAAGGCCCCGAGGTTTTCACCTAGGGGCCTTTTGCATTGCAGCGAAGGCTTACGCCGCTTTCGCTTCCGGCTGGCTCAGCGAGCGGTTAAGCGCGCTGAACAAAGCCTTGAAGCTGGCGGTGGTGATGTTTTCATCGATACCGACGCCGTGCACCGCACGCTCGCCGTTCACACGCAGTTCGATGTAGGCCGCCGCCTTGGCATTGGTGCCCGAACCGATGGCGTGTTCGTTGTAGTCCATGATCTCAACCGGAATCGGCAGACCGGCCACCAGCGCTTCCAGGGCACCGTTGCCCTTGCCGCGCCAGTGCAGGTTGGTTTCACCCTGACCTTTGCCCGAGACTTCCACTTCCACGGCGCTGTGACCGTTTTCTTCCTGCAGGCGATGGCTGACCAGCGCGTATGGGGTGTTGGCCTGCAAGTACTCGCTGTGCAGCAGGGCATGGATCTGCTGAGCCGTCATCTCAAGGCCCAGGCGATCGGTTTCACGCTGCACCACCTGGCTGAACTCGATCTGCATGCGACGCGGCAAGCTGATGCCGTATTCCTGTTCCAGCAGGTAAGCGATACCGCCCTTGCCCGACTGGCTGTTGACGCGGATCACCGCCTCGTAGCTGCGGCCGATGTCGGCCGGGTCGATCGGCAAGTACGGCACTTCCCACAGGGCGTCCGGTTTTTGCTGGGCGAAGCCCTTGCGGATGGCGTCCTGGTGGGAGCCGGAGAACGCGGTGTGCACCAGGTCGCCGACGTACGGGTGACGTGGGTGCACCTGAATCTGGTTGCATTCTTCGACGACTTTGCGCACGCCGTCGATGTCGGAGAAGTCCAGCTCAGGGTGAATGCCTTGGGTGTAGAGGTTCAGCGCCACAGTGACCAAGTCGACGTTACCGGTACGCTCGCCGTTGCCGAACAGGCAGCCTTCGACACGGTCGGCGCCGGCCATCAGGCCCAGTTCGGTAGCCGCAACGCCAGTGCCACGGTCGTTGTGGGTGTGCAGGCTGATGATCACGCTGTCACGACGGTTGATGTGACGGCCGAACCATTCGATCTGGTCGGCATAGATGTTCGGGGTCGCGCATTCGACAGTGGCAGGCAGGTTGAGAATCACCTTGTGCTCAGGCGTCGGGTTCCAGACTTCGATGACGGCGTCGCAGACTTCCTTGGCGAACTCGAGCTCGGTGGCGCTGAAGGTTTCTGGCGAGTATTCGAAGGTCCACTCGGTGTTTGGCTGCTGGGCGGCATATTTGACGAACAGCTTGGCCGCGTTCACGGCGATGGCCTTGACCCCTTCCTTGTCCTGGTTGAAGACGATGCGACGGAAGGACGGGGAGGTGGCGTTGTACAAATGAACGATGGCTTTCTTCGCTCCGCGCAGGGATTCGAAGGTGCGCTCGATCAAATCTTCACGGCCCTGGGTCAGCACCTGAATGGTGGTGTCGTCCGGGATGTGGTTGCCTTCGATCAGGGTGCGCACGAAGTCGAAGTCGGTTTGCGAAGCCGCCGGGAACGACGCTTCGATTTCTTTAACGCCGACCGACACCAGGGTTTTCCAGAAACGCAGCTTCTTGACCGCGTCCATTGGCTCGATCAGCGACTGGTTACCGTCACGAAGGTCGGAGCTGCACCAGATCGGCGCGGCGGTAATGGTCTTCGATGGCCAGGTGCGGTCCGGGATGTCGATGGTCGGGAACGCGCGGTATTTCGAAGACGGGTCTTTGAGCATGCTCATCGGGAAATCCTTATTGTGTGGGCCGAAAAAAGGCGGCCTGCCGGTGGATCAAATGTTCTGGGGATAAAGCGTAGGACGAGGCACCGCGATTCAGCCTGGCAGTCGTGCACTGACAAGGCACAGGCTGCGGTGCTGGCGAAGCTGAATGAGGGTGTGAGAGGTTTTCATGCCCTCAACCCTAACCGCGAGGGTGAAGGATGGCAAGCGGTCGAAAAAAATTGAGAGGAATCCTCGAAAAGTCGTGGTTATCGAGATTTTATTGCGGTGAAGGGCGCTGATTGTTTTTATGTTTGCGCGAGGTTTGAGCGATGCGCAATTGAAGGCTTTCGGTGATGGGGCGTGCCGGCGCGGCTATTCTTAAAGCCTCACCGAGGACTACTGGCAGGCAGGAGTCGACAATGAACGAGTCGGATTGGAAGCTTTACAGTGCGCTGCGTCCGTTGGCCCATGAGCGGCTGTGCATCCGCATCATGGATGAGGTCGAGCGCTTAGTGCTGGATAAAAGCATCGCGCCATACGAGCGGATTGAAGCCAGTGAGGAAAGGCTGAAGGCAGGTCAACAGGAACTGTATTGGGCGTTTGGCGTGTTCGGTCACTCACGCAATGAGGCGCCTGCTCACTTGCTGGGGCTGTGTACTCATGAGTTGATCAGCGCTGAAGAGTTGGCGGGCTTTTCGGAGGAAACCCGGGCGTGGATCAAGGAGTGCCTGGCGCACAGGGAGATTCATGGGATTGAGGACTTGGAAGCGGAATAGATGGTGTCTGTTACGCCGCCATCGCGAGCAGGCTCACTCCTACAGTTGATCTGTGGTGAACACAAATCCAATGTGGGAGTGAGCCTGCTCCGGGCGGCGTTCCGACGATGAGGCCGGTCGTCTCAACGGCAATTTAAGGCTGAAACGCCCCAATGAAAATCGCCGGATCCACCCGCGCATCATTCAGGCTGACATTCCAGTGCATATGCGGCCCGGTCGCGCGCCCGGTGGCGCCCACTTTCCCGACCACCCCACCACGGGCCAATGGCTGACCAACCTTCACGTCGATTTTCGACATGTGGCAAAACATGCTGATAAACCCTTGCCCATGGTCGACAAACACCGTGTTGCCGTTGAAAAAGTAGTCGCCGATCAGAATCACCTTGCCGGCCGCCGGGGTCTTGATCGGTGTGCCAGCGCCCACGGCGAAATCCAGGCCAGAGTGGGGATTACGTTCTTCACCGTTGAAGAAACGGCGCACGCCGAACTTGCTCGACAGCGGCCCGTTCACCGGTTTGTCCAACAGCAAATTGCTCGGCGTATTCGGGCTGAACGTGCGGTAGGCAGTTATCTGCTCGGCCAATTCGCGTTCAATGCGCTTGAGGTTTTCCGGATCCGGGTTGACCTGCTGCTTATTTTTCAACGTGATGTGCTGTTCCGGGTATTTCTTGTAGCCGACCGTGAAGCTCAGATTCCGCCCGCCACTGCTGACCTGCTGCGTGCCCGGTTTAACCGTCAGCGGCACACCGACAATCGCCAGCCAGTTGTTCTGTTCCTTGACCACCAATACCGGTTTGCCTTGATAGCTGGCCTTCGGCGCCTGGGCAGAGGCGCCCAGATCGACCACGGCCACGCCGCCCGGCACCGGTTTGTTCAACAGGCGGGTGATGTAGCTGTCGGCGTGGGCATTGAAGGTCAGGCACAGCAACAGCAGCGGAGCTAAAAAACGCGGCATGGATCAATCCAGTAAAGAAAGGGTGACAGGCGTCAGGTGATTGTCTTCGACCCGCACTTGCAGTTCGCCTTCGCCTAGTTTGGCTTTCAGGCGCTGGCCGGTGTGGGTTTGCGCGGCATTGCGGATTGCGTTACCGCGTTCGTCCAGCAAGATGCTGTAGCCACGGCCAAGGGTCGCCAACGGGCTGACCACATGCAGCGTCTGCATCTGGCTTTGCAGTTGCAGGCGACGGGATTTTAGTCCTTCGCGCATGGCACGGGGCAGGCGCTCGGCAAGGCTGTCGAGGCGCTGACGGAGCATCGCCAGTTGCCGTCCCGGATGTTGCCCGGCGAGGCGGGTTTCCAGGCGGATCAACCGTTCGCGACGGGTATTGAGGCTGCGTTCGAACGCGCGGCGCATGCGCATGTCCAGATCGTCCAGACGCTGCGCTTGCTGGCGCAGACGTTCGCCGGGATGACGCAAACGGCGGGACATGCCTTCCAGGCGCAGTCGATCACGCATCAAGCGGTCGCGGATACGCATCACCAGCCGTCGATGCAGGCTTTCGAGCCGACGGACCAGGTCACTGGAATCCGGCGCGAGCAGTTCGGCGGCGGCGGACGGCGTCGGGGCGCGGACGTCGGCCACAAAGTCGCTGATCGATACGTCGGTTTCATGGCCGACGGCGCTGACAATCGGTGTCACGCAGGCATCCACGGCGCGCGCTACGGCTTCTTCGTTGAAGCACCAAAGGTCTTCCAGCGAACCACCGCCACGGGCCAGGATCAAGGCATCGAAACCGCGGGCGTCCGCCAGTTTCAATGCGCGGACAATCTGCGCAGTGGCTTCGCGACCCTGCACGGCAGTGGGGATCAACGTCAGTTGGATCTGCGGAGCACGGCGGCGGAATACGCTGATGATGTCGCGAATCACCGCGCCGGTGGGCGAGCTGATGATGCCGATGCGTTGCGGATGCGCGGGCAGCGGCACTTTGCGTTCGGCGCTGAACAGGCCTTCGGCGCTGAGTTTTTCCTTCAGTGCGTCAAAGGCCAGACGCAGCGCACCGTCGCCGGCCGGCTCCACGGTATCGAGGATCAACTGGTAGTCGCCACGGCCCTCGAACAGCGAAACCTTGCCGCGTACCTTGACCGCCAGGCCATCCTTCAATGCCTGACGCACCCGCGCCGCGTTCTGCCGGAACAGTGCGCAACGCACCTGGGCACCACTGTCCTTGAGGGTGAAATACACGTGGCCGGACGCCGGACGGGCGAGGTTGGAGATTTCGCCTTCGACCCAGATGTTGCTGAACACGTCTTCGAGCAACACCCGCGCGCGGCCGTTGAGCTGGCTGACAGTCAGGACTTCACGGTCCAGGCCGAGTCTTGCAAAGGGATCTTTAATCATGGGGCGCATGATAAAGGCATTCGGCGATCAATCTCCATGATCCAGCGAAAATCCCCTGTGGGAGCGAGCCTGCTCGCGATAGCAGTGTGTCAGTCGACATTGATGTTGAATGTTGAACCGCTATCGCGAGCAGGCTCGCTCCCACAATGGTCTGTGCAGGTTTTGATGAAGTGTTGAACCAGTGCCGTGGGATTTTGCCGGCAGGCGAGGGCGACCGTGCTGTGGCAATCGGGATCGGCCAAGGGCAGAAAGTGGATATCCGGCGGCGCGATGTCCTGCATCGATTCCGGTAACAGCGCGATGCCGAATCCGGCCTGGATCAATTGCAGTTGCGTGGTTTTGCGCGACACCACCCGAGCCGCCTGCGGAAAGAACCCTTGGCGCATGCACAACTCGGCGGAAAGATAGCTCAGGCCACCACGCTGTGGATGAGGGATGGAAATAAACGCTTCATTCTTCAACTGTGCCAGATCGATGCCAGGCGCGGACTTATCCACAGCCAGCCGATGATTCGGAGGCACTGCCAGCAACAAACGCTCGCGGTACAGCGGAACAATCTGCACCCCTTCACGCTGACGCAGCACCGGCAGGCGCAACAGTCCCACATCGAGACGACCTTCTGCCAATTCTTCCAGTTGCGCCTCGGAGGACAGCTTGACGATGTCCATGGACACACCGGCGTGCCGATCCAGATAGTCGCTGATGCCTCGCAACAGCCGGCCACTCATGGGCACAGTGCTGGAGTGACCCAGGCGCAACACGCCGACTTGACCGCTGCCCACCTGAGTGGCCATCTCGCTGGCCTTGGTCAGTTCGTTCAGAAGGTTTCTCGCCCGAGGCAAAAAGGCTTCACCCGCTGCCGTCAGTCGAGGCTGGCGCGCGGTGCGTTCGAACAGCGGCGTTTGCAGCCGGGTTTCCATGTCCTTTATCTGCCGGCTCAAGGCGGATTGCGCAATAAACAGTCGTTCGGCTGCAGCGCTGAAGCTGCCGCTTTCGGCGATTTCCACGAAGTAACGCAATTGGCGGGTTGAAAGCACCAGGTATGCCTTTTCGAGATGGGTTGACGACGTTGAAGATATTAGTCGCAACGCTCGGTGCTGGCTAAAGTCATCGCAGGAATAAAAGGAAGCCGTATCGATGAATGTGCTGGAGTTGTTAAACCAATGGCCGTGGGGTGCGGTGGATTGGCTGGTGATTGGATTGGGCGTTGCCTTGGCCTACATCGTTTTCGGCATCGCTGGTTTTGGTACCGCGCTGGTGGCCGGGCCAATTCTGATTCTGTTCATGCCGCTGTCGAAGATCGTGCCGCTGTTGGTGCTGCTGGATTTTGTCGCGGCGTTCGGCAATCTGCTGCCTTCGCGACGGGATGTGGCGAAGCCTGAGTTGCTGCGACTTCTGCCGTGCATGGCGGTGGGCTGCACGTTGGGGGTGATTTTTCTGTTGAATCTGAAATCCGATGTGTTGCTGCTGTTGATGGGGTTGTTTATCAGCGCTTATGCGATTTACAGCCTGTGGATTAAAACCCGTCCGGCGCAATTGTCTGCCGCGTGGGCCATGCCGATGGGCACGGTGGGCGGGATGTTCGGGGCATTGTTTGGCAGTGGCGGCTTTTTATATGCGATTTATTTGAACAGCCGCCTGCCCAAGGAGGCGGCCCGGGCGACCCAGAGTGCGCTGATCAGTTGCAGCACGGTGGTGCGCTTGAGCCTGTTTGCCGTCGCCGGTGTGTACGCCGAGCTACCCTTGTTGGTATTGGCGCTGTGTTTATTGCCGGCCATGGCATTAGGGCTGTGGATCGGCCGGCGGTTGACCATGAGGTTGTCCCGCGAGGCGTTTGTGCGGCTGGTGACCTGGTTGGTGCTGGCCAGCGGAATTGCATTGATTGGGCGCTATTTGAGTACTTGACCGGATTTCGTCAGGGATTAAGCTGCCGGCCGCCCTGGCGCCATCGCGGGCAAGCCCGCTCCCACAAGGATCTCAGGTGAGCACAAATGTGTTTACGACCGAGATCGTGTGGGAGCGGGCTTGCCCGCGATGGCGTCAGGACGAACACCGCAGAAATATCCATTTGACGCAGTAGGCTTGCACCATGAACTCGCAAAGCATCATCGTCCCGAAAATCTCCACACTGCCGGTGCACGAACCCCGGGCCCGGGCAGTCGTGCGTTGGCTGGTGCGCAAGAACATCGTCAAAGAAGAACTGACCACCTGTGGCCGCACGGGCAACCGCATGGCTCATGCCATCGCCGACGGTGCCCGCGCTGTCGTGCTGCATCCTGAAGCGCTGCCATTCGGCGAACCGATCAATGGCCTGGAAATCATCACCAAGCGCTGCATCTATACGCCGGCCAAGGGTTTCCTTGAAGAGGCGGGTTGCGCCGAGTGCCGCAAGGAAGTCGGCGAAGCGCTGTTCGAAAGCCTGGAAGACTGGATGCCGGGGCGCACTGATAACTTCACCTGCCCGGAATGCGGGCATGAAGATGACATCAACGGCTTTCTTTTCCTGCAGGAATGCGGCTTTTCCAACCTGGGCTTTATCTTCAATAACTGGGCCGAGGCCGGGTTCAAACAGAGCTTCATCGACGAATTTGCCGATTGGCTCGATCAACCTGTCAGTTGGGTGAAAGTCGAACTGTAGGAGCACAGCTTGCTGGCGATGGCGGACTTAAGGGCGCCATCGCCAGCAAGCTGTGCTCCTACAGAATTCGGCGTTAAATACCCGTCGATCGACTGTGTCGAAATAGACAGAGTTTTACATTGAACCCGAAGGGGTGTCTGACTATAATGGCGCGCTTCCATTTTCCCGCTCGGGAGCCCCCGCGATGCTGCGTATCAGCCAAGAAGCTCTGACATTCGACGACATTCTCCTAGTGCCCGGTTATTCCGAGGTGCTTCCTAACGAAGTCAGTCTCAAGACCCGCCTAACCCGTGGCATCGAGCTGAATATTCCTCTGGTTTCTGCCGCCATGGACACCGTTACTGAAGCCCGTCTGGCAATTGCCATGGCTCAGGAAGGTGGCATCGGTATCATCCACAAGAACATGACCATCGAGCAGCAAGCTGCCGAAGTGCGCAAGGTCAAGCGTTATGAGGCCGGCGTGGTCAAGGATCCGATCACCATCGAGGCTGACGCCACGGTTCGTGAACTGTTCGAACTGACCCGCATGCACAACATCTCCGGCGTTCCGGTTTTGCACAATGGCGACCTGGTCGGCATCGTCACTTCCCGTGACGTACGTTTCGAAAACCGTCTGGACGCCACCGTCCGTCAAGTGATGACGCCTAAAGAGCGTCTGGTCACGGTCAAGGAAGGCGCCGACAAGAACGACGTCCGCGAGTTGTTGCACAAACACCGCATCGAACGCGTGCTGATCGTCGACGACAAATTTGCCCTCAAAGGCATGATGACCGTCAACGACATCGAAAAAGCCAAGGCATACCCGCTGGCGAGCAAGGACGACCAAGGTCGTCTGCGTGTTGGCGCTGCTGTCGGTACCGGTAAAGACACCGGTGATCGCGTCGCTGCCCTGGTCAATGCCGGCGTTGACGTGGTGGTGGTCGACACCGCTCACGGTCACTCCAAAGGCGTGATCGACCGCGTTCGCTGGGTCAAGCAGAACTTCCCTGAAGTGCAGGTCATCGGCGGCAACATCGCCACCGGCGCTGCCGCCAAGGCTTTGGCCGAAGCTGGCGCTGACGCAGTCAAGGTCGGTATCGGCCCAGGCTCGATCTGCACCACCCGTATCGTCGCCGGTGTCGGCGTCCCGCAAATCAGTGCCATCGCCAACGTCGCCGCTGCCCTCGAAGGCACTGGTGTTCCGTTGATCGCCGACGGCGGCATCCGTTTCTCCGGTGACCTGTCCAAGGCCATCGTTGCCGGTGCTTCCTGCGTGATGATGGGCTCGATGTTCGCCGGTACTGAAGAAGCGCCAGGCGAGATCGAACTGTTCCAGGGTCGTTCGTACAAGGCTTACCGCGGCATGGGTTCGCTGGGCGCCATGTCCCAGGCTCAAGGCTCCTCCGACCGTTATTTCCAGGACTCCTCGGCAGGCGCCGAGAAACTGGTTCCGGAAGGTATCGAAGGGCGTGTTCCTTACAAGGGCACCCTGAGCGCCATCATCCATCAACTGATGGGCGGCCTGCGTTCCTCGATGGGCTACACCGGCAGCGCCGACATCGAAGAAATGCGCACCAAGCCTGAGTTCGTGCGGATCACCGGTGCTGGCATGGCCGAGTCCCACGTTCACGACGTACAGATCACCAAAGAAGCGCCAAACTACCGCGTAGGTTGAGGCTTCAAGCAAATCGTTAAGCAACCGGGGCTGTTCTATTCAGCCCCGAGTTGTTTCTGAATCACGACTGTTTTTGAATTATCTAGACGAGACTGAATCATGGCCCTCGACATTCACGCTCACCGCATCCTGATCCTCGACTTCGGTTCCCAGTACACCCAGCTGATTGCCCGCCGCGTGCGTGAAATCGGCGTGTACTGCGAACTGCATCCGTTCGACATGGACGACGAAGCGATTCGCGAATTCGCTCCCAAAGGCGTCATTCTCGCCGGCGGCCCCGAGTCCGTGCACGTAGCCGACAGCCCGCGCTGCCCGCAAGCGGTGTTTGACCTGGGCGTACCGGTCTTCGGTATCTGCTACGGCATGCAAACCATGGCTGAACAGCTGGGTGGCAAGGTCGAAGGTTCCGAGCTGCGTGAGTTCGGTTACGCCCGTGTCGACGTGGTCGGCAAGAGCCGTCTGCTCGACGGCATCGAAGACCACATCGACGCCGACGGCCTGTTCGGCCTCGACGTCTGGATGAGTCACGGTGACAAGGTCACCAAGATGCCGCAAGACTTCCACATCCTGGCCAGCACCCCAAGCTGCCCGATCGCCGGCATGTTCGACGACGCACGTGGCTACTACGGCGTGCAGTTCCACCCGGAAGTGACCCACACCAAGCAGGGCGGTCGCATCCTCTCGCGCTTTATCCTCGACATCTGCGGCTGCGAAGCGTTGTGGACGCCTTCGAAGATTGCTGAAGACGCCATCGCCAACATTCGTGCCCAGGTCGGCACCGACAACGTACTGCTCGGCCTGTCCGGCGGTGTGGACTCTTCGGTGGTTGCCGCGCTGCTGCACAAAGCCATTGGCGACCAACTGACCTGCGTCTTCGTCGACAACGGCCTGCTGCGCCTGCACGAAGGCGAGCAAGTGATGGCCATGTTCGCCGAGAACATGGGCGTCAAGGTGATCCGCGCCAATGCCGAAGATCAATTCCTCGACAACCTGGCCGGCGAGTCCGACCCGGAGAAGAAGCGCAAGATCATCGGCCGTACCTTCATCGACGTCTTCGATGCCCAGTCCAACAAACTGGACAACATCAAGTACCTCGCCCAAGGCACCATTTACCCGGACGTAATCGAGTCGGCTGGCGCCAAAAGCGGCAAGGCACACGTGATCAAGTCGCACCACAACGTGGGCGGCCTGCCGGAAGAAATGAACCTCAAGCTGGTTGAACCCCTGCGCGAGCTGTTCAAGGACGAAGTCCGTCGTCTGGGCCTGGAACTAGGCCTGCCGTACGACATGGTCTACCGTCACCCGTTCCCGGGCCCGGGCCTGGGCGTGCGGATCCTCGGTGAAGTGAAGAAGGAATACGCCGACCTGCTGCGTCGCGCCGACCACATCTTCATCGAAGAACTGCGCAAGGCCGACTGGTACCACAAGGTCAGCCAGGCATTCGTGGTGTTCCAGCCAGTGAAATCGGTTGGCGTAGTCGGCGATGGCCGTCGTTACGCTTGGGTCGTGGCCCTGCGTGCCGTGGAAACCATCGACTTCATGACCGCACGTTGGGCACACCTGCCTTACGAACTGCTGGAAACCGTTTCCGGCCGGATCATCAATGAAATCGAAGGCATCTCCCGCGTCACGTATGACGTGTCGAGCAAGCCGCCGGCGACGATTGAGTGGGAGTGATCCTGCGCAGGCCTTGATGGCTTGATTGCAGGTAACAAAAAAGGCCGTGTGAACACTGTTCACACGGCCTTTTTGCGTTTTAGACGCCGGGTAGCCGAACGGGGGCCATGCCAATTCTGTGCAGCGCGGAACTCAAGCCCTCGGTCGTTGGAAAGCGTCGTCCGCTGATTTGCCAGGAATCCCGTTCGATGTAGTAGCCGTTTGCATCTTGTTTTATGGGCGTGCGAACGAGTTTTCCCCAGGTCACGATGCCGTTTTTGGTGACGGTTCTGCTGCGATGAACCAGTATTGGTTCACCGGTACTGGTGCTGAGGGTGTACATGCCAGGCCTGGGCAGGCCATCTTCCAGCCTTTGCGCAAGGGCCACGCTTTTCGGCGTCGGGATCTGCAGCAACAAGTCATTTCTGACAAAACTGACCGCTTGCCCCGGGCGCGCCACATCGGAGACCCCGGGGTCGATCTTGATACCGCCGAGCTCATCCGGGCCCACACTCTCGATACGCAGGCCGATGCTGCCTTCAAGCTCACTGACCCCCGCCACGTCAGCATAGGTATTGGCGTGGCTGTTACCGACCAATGCCACCCAGCGATGGGCGCCTCTGGCTGTCTGGTCGGCGCCAATGACTTGTTGGGCGAAGAAATTCATCATTTTTTGCCGGAAATTGAGATCGGGCCTTTGAATACCGGCGCTGCGGTAACTGGCCAGGCAGTCGATGGCTTGCACGCGGATGTTATTTTTTTGCGCTGTCCTGACGACCTGTTCAAACGTGAATTGTTTGCTGGGGTCGGTCGAAAAAGTTGCATCAAGATCCTGGAGGTAGCTTTCCAGATCCTCGGACATCACCCCGGTGCGGTTGAACACATCCAGGTCCGCTTGATGGAAATCGGTCAGCAGATGCTCCACGTACAGGGTTTTGACCTTCTGTTTGCGCAGCACGCTCATGTTCTCGATCAAAAATTGTTTGCTGCCCACGCTGGAGTGACTTTCGCCGACGACCAGGCTTTGTGAGCGCTTGAACAGGGTCTTGATGATGTCCTTGAGCTTCGCATTCGCGATGAACGATGGAATGGCAGGCCTGGGTGGCAGCTGTGGTTGCGGCTGCGAATAAAAGGACACGGCGTCGTCGTGTAGTCTTCGGCGTAGTCTTTTGAAGGCTTCCAGCTCATCGGCTGGATTGTTGGGATTGATAAAGCCGTCCTTCAAATCGCCCTTTGTCTCCAAACCATTGGCTGCCTTTTGAGGGCTGGCTTGATCTCCTGCGGAACATCGTATGCAGTCGCCGGGGCGTCGAAGTCGGGGAGTGGCGGCTCGGCCCTGGCGAACAGATCGGAAAACTTGCCGCCTCCCGCCAGACCGGGGCGCGTGAGGGGCACCCACTCACCCATTTCATCCAGGCGCACCGGTATGTTGCGGTAAAAGGAGTGGGGATCGACCGGATCAATGATCGTCCAGGTCTTCAGTTCGTTGCTGTAGCGCACCTGGTAGAAACTGTCCCCCATGGCGATGTAATTACCGCCTGTCTCGGGCTGATAGATGCCTTGAAACTTGCCTTCCCCGTTGATGGAGGAATAGCCCTCGAGGATTTCATTGGTTTCAAAAGGCGCCAACAGGCTGGCATCTCCCGGGTCGGGTTTGATGGATTCGAAGGGAAGTTGCAGCGGAGGGCTCGGCGACTTCAAATCTTCCCCAGGGGTGATTGTCTCCTCTGCTTCCGCTGCTTCCGCTGCTTCGGCGAACTCGCTTGCCCCTCTCAGGAATGGCAAGTTGAACAGGATGTCCACGCTGCCAAGGATGGCCCCTTTGATCGCGGCCTTGCGTTCCGCTGGGGTCGTGGCGTTGATGGCCTGATCGATGTGCAAGCCGACATTGGCAATGCCCGCGCCTATGACAACCAACGCTGCTGGCCAGGCCGCTGCAGCCATTGGCCCAAAGACGCGGTTGAAGGCATTGAGGTAGCCGATCCACAGCTTTTTGCGTAGCTCGCCATTGGAATGCAGCAGGTAATTGGCGTCGCTGAGCATGCGCTCATGGGTGGACTGGCTCAAATGGGTGAACGCATCGCCACTGACTATCTCGCCACGGTAGTGAAGCAAGTGATGGTCGGCGGCGGTGTTTTCATCAGGTAATACCTCGTACGCATGGGTGAGGCCGATATTTTCATATTGCGTGTTCTCCAGGAAATGAGTGAGCAGGCCAATGCCGGTGAAATTGGCGAGCTTGTGCCCCAGCGAAGTGGGCTTTTCCTGGACGATGTCGCGCTCTTGCTGCTTGAAGCGCATGAGCATGCGTTCACGGCCTTCGGCGTCCTTGACCTCATTGACCAGCCATTCGTGCAGCTCTTCGACCTTGTTGAAACAGTGAAATCCTCTGAGCTCGCCCGGAATGTAGAGAATGTTCAGGTCACCGTCGTCAGTGATACTGAAAATATCCGTCGAAACGAACTCATCAATGCAGAACTTGCGAATCGATAAACCGCTGGCTGTGGCCGCCTCGTCCATCAGCATTTGCCGGGTGAGCGGCCTGCTGACATTACCGGCGCAGGCCCTGAGCACCAGGGTGAAATGTTCACGGGACAAGTGCCCGCTCTCATAGTCTTCAATCGCTTTGGCGATGAAGGTGCACTTGGCCAGCGCACGGAAGTTGGCGCTGTGTTTTTCCCAGAATGTCGCAATGGCCGTTTTGTAACGGTCAGCGAAATTGATGTCCCAGAAGGCTTTCAGCACGTCGCTGGCATGCAGGCGCACTTCGTTGGTTTCGTCGTAACTCTCGGCGTCATCACCGACCCGGTAAAAGCCCCCGTAGAGATCCAGCAGGTCGGCATTGTCCTGGTCGTGGACGCTGAAGCGGTGCATGACCAGTTGCGGGAAGGTCATGGATTCCTTGGGCTTTTCAAGGATGTGCTGCCAGCCGGTAAAGGCCTTGGAACTGCTTTGGGCGCCATGGAAACGGTGCCACCAGACGTTGTCCGGGGTTATGTCGGTGATGTGATGTCTGGTGAGGATATCCTGGGCGATTTCGTACGCCATGGCGTACAGGTCGGGGCAGTCGTCGACCAGGTCGGGGACCAGGGCCTGGAGGGCCTGGGCATCGGCGGAGTTGGTCAGGATGAGGTCTTGGGTATCGTCCATGATGCTTTCCTTGGTATGCAGTGAATTCGCGAGCAAAACTGCTGTTACATACAACTGATCAAGTGGGAATGCGCATCTGCAGCCTCATACCTGAGTTGTTCAGCGAGCTCGACAGCGCTTCGATGCTGGGGAAAGGAAGCCTGTTTTGTGGCCAGGATGGTCGGTCGATAACAAAACTGCCGTTGGCGAGTCGCTCGACCGGCGTGCGATTGATCAGTTCGTTTCTGCCGCGGTGAATCAGGGTGTAGCTGTCACCGGTTTTCTCGAACAGGTATTTGCTGGGTACATCGAGTAGCTTCTCCATTTGCTGCTCGGTTCGGATCGCCGGCATCGCTTCCATTTGTATGCGAAGGTCTGCATAGAATGGGTCGAAAGTTCCGCGCATGGTCTCGTTCTGCATGATCGGTCCGCGATCGATTTCGATGCCGGGATCCAAGGTGATGCCCAGGCTTTCGCCTGGATTGACCTCTTCGATCCGCAGGCCGATACCGCCTTGCAGTTCACTGATGCCGGCCATCCCGCGGAAGGTATTGATGTTTTCCTGTCCGGTTAACACCACCCATTTGGTCGGCTGATTCAAGGCCTTATCGGCAAGCATGATTTCGTTCGTCAGGCTGTTAGTGATCATTTGCTCTTCAACCGGCCTGAAAAAAAGCGGTTTTTTAAAGCTTGTTGCGCAGTCGGTGGCCTGGATCCGGATGTTGTTTTGTCTTGCGCTCTTGACCAGTTCCAGTTCGTTGAAACGCCCGGCGGGATCCTGGCCGAGCTCGGTCAGGTATTCGTGCAGATCCTTGGGCATGCTTCCCGTGTTGAAAAAGGCATTCAGATCTTGCTGGGCAAAATCACTGAGCAAGCCGCGCATGTAAATCGTATTGACACCCCGACGAGCGAATTCAGGCATGTTTTCAATCATGAAGCGCATGCTGCTGATGCGATCCAGGGTTTCACCCACGACCAGCCCCGGTGCTGTTTCGAACACTCTCTCAATCAATTCGGCACTGGTCATGGACTCACTGACGGCAGGAATCATTGGCCGAGACGGCAGGTTGCGCCACTGCAACTCGTTGAAGAAGCGTCCGGCCGTGGACCTCAGCAGGTTTAGCTTGTCGGTGAAGTGACTTGCGTAGCGGTCTTCCACCGTGAACACGGGCAAGTGACGCATTGTAAGGCGGACATGGGTTTCGAATAGGTTCAATGCCCATTTTTTTAGTGATGCCTGGAGTCGCGGCTGAACATCGTATGGCGTTCTCAGAGTACGAAGAGGCTGCATTGTGGGGTGGGGGGAGGTAGAAGCTACTGGTTCAAGGGGGACAGGGGCTGGTGGCGCGGAGTTGCTGGTGCTCTGGCCGGGCTTCGGTGTCGCCGGTTTAGAGAGGTTTTTGCCACCGCCCTTCAAACCCTGTCGCGAGAACATTTCCCATTCATCTGCTTCATTCAGACGTACCGGAATATTGCGGAAAAAGGAGTAGGGATTGGTGGGGTCGACGATTGCCCAGGACCGCAGTTCATTGCTGTAACGCACCTGAAAAAAACGGTCGTCGATAGTAATGTAGTGACCCCCGGTTGCGGGTTGATAGATGCCTTGAAATTTACCTTCAACACTCACCGGGAATTCGCCGTCGAGAACCTCATTGGTTTCAAAGGGCGCCAGTATGTCCATGTCTGAGGGGCCAATAGCCTCGGCGTCGACGGAAAGGGAAGGTATCGCCGGCGATTCTATGTCTGTCTTCGGCGCTTCCCCGGAGGCAAGCGCCTCTTCTGTCTCGGCGGCCTCTGCGATCTCGGCGGCATCTGCCAGTTCAACTGCGCCGCGCAGAAATGGCAAATTAAACAGTACATCCACACTGCCAAAAATCGCAGCTTTGACCGCGGCCTTACGTTCCATCGCAGTGGTGCCGTTGATGGCCTGGTCGATGTGCAGGCCGACATTGGCGATGCCGGCACCGATGACGACCAGCGCTGCCGGCCATGCAAGGGCGGCCATCGGTCCGAACGTGTGGTTGAAGGCATTGAGGTAGCCGATCCACAGCTTTTTCCTGATCTCGCCGTTGGAGTGCAGCAGGAAATTGGCGTCGCTGAGCATGCGCTCATGGGTGGACTGATTCAGATAGGTGAACGCATCACCGGCAATTTTCTCGCCACGATAGTGGAGCAAATGAACGTTCCCGGCTTCATTGTCACTGGGTAGAACGTCATAGGCGTGGGTGAGGCCGACATTTTCATGTTCCGTGTTTTCCAGGAAATGAACGATCAGACCAATGCCGGTGAAGTTGGCCAGTTTGTGCCCTAGGGAAGTGGGCTTTTCCTGAACGATGTCGCGCTCTTCCTGCTTGAAGTGCATGAGCATGCGTTCACGGCCTTCGGCGTCCTTGACCTCATTGACCAGCCATTCGTGCAGCTCTTCGACCTTGTTGAAACAGTGAAAACCTCTGAGCTCGCCCGGAATGTAGAGAATGTTCAGGTCACTGTCGTCAGTGATGCTGAGGATGTCCGTCGACACGAAGTGGTCAATGCAAAACTTGCGAATCGATAAACCGCTGGGTGTGGTCGCCTCGTCCATCAGCATTTGCCGGGTGAGCGGCCTGCTGACATTACCGGCGCAGGCGCTGAGCACCGTGCTGAAGTGTTCTTGGGTCAAGTAACCCTTCTCATAGTCTTCAATCGCTTTGGCGATGAACGTGCACTTGGCCAGCGCACGGAAGTTGGCGCTGTGTTTTTCCCAGAATGTCGCAATGGCCGTTTTGTAGCGATCAGCGAAATTGATGTCCCAGAAGGCTTTCAGCACGTCGTTGCCGTGCAGGCGCACTTCATTGGTTTCATCGTAGGATTCGGCGTCCGCCCCCACACGATAAAAGCCGCCGTAGAGGTCCAGCAGGTCGGCATTGTCCTGATCGTGGACGCTGAAACGTTGCATGACCAGTTGCGGGAAGGTCATGGATTCCTTGGGTTTTTCAAGGATGTGCTGCCAGCCGGTAAAAGCCGTGGAGCTGCTTTGGGCGCCATGGAACCGGTGCCAGTAGACTTTGTCGGGTTCGATATCCGTGATGTCGTGCTTGACGAGAATGTCCTTGGCGACCTGATATGCCAACGCGTGCAGGTCGGGGCAATCGGCAACGAGATCAGTGATCAGGGGCTGGAGGGCCAACACATCGGCAGCGTCGGGCAGGGTAATTTCTTGGGTATCGTCCATGATGTCTTCCTTGAGAGGTGGTCGGGGCGCTCACTATCTCAAGGGGCATCGATTCCAGCTGTAAGGCACTGGGTCGCTGGCGGTGGTCAGTTGCTGACGCAAGACGTAGGAAATGATGAGTACCAGAGTCAGGCTCAGCGGCGCGCAATGTCAGAAAAGTAAAACTTGTCCAGCGTATGCCGCGACTCTGTGTATTCGAACTGCCGACCATCCTGCAAAAACGTCTGATTGCTGACCACGATCACATGGCTCTGGCCGTCGAGGTCCAGGTGTTGCTGATCGTCCTTGCTGCGGGGCACCGCTTCGATGGTGCGCTGGGCGTAGGCGATTTGCAGTTGCAAGGTCTGCTCAATGAAGGCGTAGATCGAGTGCTCGGCAATGTCCCGGGACAGGCCGGGGATCACGTCGCTGACGAAATGGTTGATGTCCAGGATCACGCGTTTACCGTCGATCCGCCGTACTCGCTTGATCCGCGTGATCTGGCTGCCGGCTTCGGCCTGGATGTGTTCCAGCAGCGTGCCCTCAAGGGGGATTTGAGTGAACTCGACCACCTCGGTGCTGACGTCGTTACCCAGGCGTGGATACGTTTCCTGAAAGCTGACGATCCCGCCGAGCTGGAATTCGATCGGGTTAGTCGACAGCACGAACGTGCCTTTGCCGTGAACCTTCTGCGCGAAACCGCGTTCCTGCAATTGCTCGATGGCCTTGCGCACGGTGCCGCGACTGGCCTGATAGCTGTCCATCAGTTCGGTTTCGGAAGGCAACCGGGCGCCGCGTTCCAGACGTTCGGTCGTGATGCTGGCAAGCAGATCGCTGTAGATCTGGTTGTATTTACTCATGGGAATGGCTCTATGCCGCGCTGTACTCAAGGCTTCGAACCTTAAGGGCAGGGTAGGGGTTTGTCCATGCGGCGTTAGGTTTCTTTGACTTTGGAGGTAGGAAACATCGCCGCCTGTCGGGTTCAGGATAAACAAATTCAAACTCGTCTGTACGAGTTGTTGCTTTAACTCGTACAGACGAGTACTTTTCGTTTCGGCGTGCTGCCAATAACAAAAAACTACAGCGGAAGAACAAGCATGAGCCACGACTATCCGAATATCGCCAGCGAGCTGCTGCAAAGCCTCGGTGGCAGCGACAACCTCGAGCAGGCCGCGCACTGTGTCACACGGTTGCGCCTGGCTCTTAAGGACCCGAGCCTGGTCAACAGCGCCACGCTGAACCAGATCGATCTGGTCAAAGGTTCGTTCTTCACCGGCGGCCTGTTCCAGGTGGTCATCGGTCCCGGTGAAGTGGAAAAGGTCTACGCCGAACTGCGCCGGCAAACCGGTCTCGCCGCCTCGACCATCGCCGACGTTAAACAAAAAAGCGCTGACAAGATCAACGCCGTGCAGCGTCTGGTGCGGGTGTTTTCCGACGTCTTCATGCCGATTCTGCCGGCGCTGATCATTGCCGGCCTGTTGATGGGCATCAACAACCTGATCGGCGCCAAGGGCATGTTCATCGAGGGCAAGACCCTGCTTGATGCCTATCCCAAGCTTGACGGGCTCTGGAGCCTGATCAACCTCATGGCCAACACTTCGTTCGTGTTCCTGCCGGCGCTGGTGGGCTGGTCGGCGGCCAAGCGGTTTGGCGGCAGCGAAATCCTCGGCATCGTGCTCGGTTTGATGCTCGTTCACCCCGATCTGCTCAATGCCTGGAACTACGGCAAAGCGGTGGCCGGGTTGGACGGGCAGAGCCTGCCGTACTTCGACATCCTCGGTTTGTTCCAGATCGAGAAGGTGGGTTACCAAGGGCAGATCCTGCCGATCCTGATGGCAGCCTACGTGATGAGCGTCATCGAAAAATGGCTGCGGGCGCGGGTGCCAAATGCGGTGCAATTGCTGGTGGTGCCGATCACCACCATCGTCGTCACCGGCGTGCTGGCGCTGGCCGTGATCGGCCCGGTGACCCGGCATCTGGGGATTCTCATCACCGAAGGCGTGGTCATGCTGTTCGACCTGGCGCCGATGGTCGGCGGGGCGATTTTCGGTTTGCTCTACGCGCCGCTGGTGATCACTGGCATGCACCACATGTTCCTCGCGGTCGACTTGCAGTTGATTTCCACCCAGGGCGGCACCTTCATCTGGCCGATGATCGTCATGTCCAACCTGGCCCAGGGCAGCGCGGCATTGGCGGTGTTCTACATGACCCGCAGTGTGCGGGATAAAAGCATGGCCTCGACCTCGGCGATTTCGGCTTACTTCGGCATCACCGAACCGGCCATGTTCGGGGTCAACCTGCGCTACAAATTTCCGTTTTATGCGGCCCTGATCGGTTCGGCCCTGGGCTGCATTTTCCTGTCGCTGAACAAGGTTCAGGCCTCGGCAATCGGCGTCGGTGGCTTGCCCGGTTTTATCTCGATCATCCCGCAGTTCATTCCGATGTTCGTGATCGGGATGGTGATTGCCATGGTCGTGCCGTTTGTTCTGACCTGCGGGTTGAGCATGAAGATTGTTCGGCCTGGGTATCGGGTTGCCTGACAGATCGCATTCGCGAGCAGGCTCCCACATTGGAACGCGATCAACTGTGGGAGCGAGCCTGCTCGCGATGAGGCCCGCAAGGCCAGTATCAAACCAAATTGAAGGAACTCAGTCATGCAAGACTGGCAACGTTCGGTGATCTACCAGATCTACCCGAAGAGTTTTCACAGCCACGCCGGCAACCCCACGGGTGATTTGCTTGGCGTTGTGGCCAAGCTCGATTACCTGCACTGGCTGGGTGTCGATTGCCTGTGGATCACGCCGTTCCTGCGTTCGCCCCAGCGCGACAACGGCTACGACATCAGTGACTACTACGCCATCGACCCGAGCTACGGGACCATGGCCGATTGCGAATTGCTGATCGCCGAGGCCGGCAAGCGCGGGATCAAGTTGATGCTCGACATCGTGGTCAATCACACCTCGATCGAACACACCTGGTTCCAGCAGGCCCGCAGCAGCCTCGACAACCCGTACCGGGATTTCTACATCTGGCGCGACCAGCCGAACAACTGGGAATCCAAGTTCGGTGGCTCGGCGTGGGAATACGAAGCCCAGACCGGTCAGTATTACCTGCACCTGTTCGATCACACTCAGGCCGACCTGAACTGGGACAACCCGAAGGTGCGTGCCGAAGTCTTCAAGATGATGCGTTTCTGGCGCGACAAGGGCGTCGGCGGGTTCCGTCTGGACGTGATCAACCTGATCTCCAAACCGGCGGACTTCCCCGAGGACAATACCGACGGTCGACGTTTCTACACTGACGGCCCGAACGTTCACGAGTACTTGCAGCAGATGCACCGCGAAGTGTTCGAAGGCCATGACCTGATCAACGTCGGCGAGATGTCTTCCACCAGCCTGGAGCACTGCATTCGTTATTCGCGACCCGAGTCGAAAGAGCTGTCGATGACCTTCAACTTCCATCACCTGAAGGTCGATTACCCGAACCTGCAGAAGTGGATTCGCGCCGATTTCGACTTCCTCGAACTCAAGCGCATTCTTTCCGATTGGCAAACCGGCATGCAGGCCGGCGGTGGCTGGAACGCGCTGTTCTGGTGTAACCATGACCAGCCTCGTGTGGTCTCGCGTTTTGGTCATGACGGCGAATATCGGGTGCTCTCGGCGAAGATGCTCGGCACGGCGCTGCATTTCCTCCAGGGCACACCGTTCGTGTACCAGGGCGAGGAACTGGGCATGACCAATCCGGGCTTCGATCACATCGATCAGTACCGCGATGTCGAGACGCTGAACATCTTCCGGCTCAAGCGCGAGGCGGGTGCGAGCGACGCCGACAACATGGCGGCGATCATGCAGAAGTCCCGGGACAACGGCCGTACGCCGATGCACTGGAATGCCGAGCCCAACGCGGGGTTCAGCGCCGTCGAACCGTGGATCGGCGTACCGGCGAACGCCGGGCAGATCAACGTTGCCGCCCAACTCGATGACCCGGATTCGGTGCTGCATCACTACCGTCGGTTGATCGCCTTGCGCCGCACTGAGGCGCTGATGTCCGACGGTGTCTATCGGCAATTGTTGCCCGAGCACACGCAAATCTGGGCGTACGTGCGTGAGGGCAATGGCGAACGGTTGCTGGTGCTGAACAATTTCTACGGCACGCCATGCGAAGTCGAACTGCCCGATGAAGTGATCAGCGAAACCATGGCCCAACGTTTGGTCATCAGCAATTACCCGGACTGCCCGACGCGAAATCGGCAGGTCCTCTTACGGCCTTATGAGTCGTTCGTGCTGCATATGACCGACTGACCGACCGCAAAAAAAACACCGACTCAAAAAAACACGCAGAACGCTGCGCGGGGGAGTTTTGCGCGCCGATTTTGCCGCTGCACACAATAAAAATAATGGGGTAGCTCTTGAAAACAACAATAAATCGCAGCCTTGTCATGGCGGGCATGTGCCTGGCTTTGCCTCTTTCGGCTCAGGCGCTGGAGTTCGCCGGTTACTTGCGAAGCGGCGTCGGCACCTCGGTCAACAGCGGTAAACAGCAGTGCTTCCAGCTGCCGGGTGCGCAGACCAAATACCGCTTGGGCAACGAATGCGAGCAGTACGCCGAACTGGAGTTGCGCCAGGATCTTTACACCCTGGACGACGGTTCGGTGCTGAGCGTCGACGGCATGGCTTCGTTGTACAACCAGTACGACAAGGACCTGACCTTCAACGGTGACAACGGCTCGGTGCGCCTGCCGCAGGCGTACGCGCAGTGGTCGAACATGCCAAGCCTCAACGGCGGTTCGTTGTGGGCCGGCCGGCGTTACTACAAACGGAACGATATTCACATTTCCGACTTCTACTATTGGAACCAGAGCGCCACCGGCGGCGGTATCGAGGACGTGCTGATTGGCGATCTGAAATACAGCTACGCCTTCTCGCGCAAGGACAACCTGTACCAGAAGGACTACATCAACCGACATGACTTCAACGTTGCCGGCTTCAACACCAACCCCGGCGGTGCGTTGGAATTCGGGCTGAGCTACATCGACAAACCCGACAGCCGCGACGCTCACCGTGGCTGGGCGATCACCACCCAGCATGTGCAGAAAGGCTTTTTGGGCGGCAAGAACAAACTGGCTTTCCAGTACGGCGAAGGTCCCGGCACGGGGCTGGGTTATACCGGTAACGTGAAGCTCGACGACAGCAACAAAAGTTACCGGGTGGTGGAGTTCTTCGACTGGCAGGTGACGCCGCGATTTGGCGGGCAGATCGAGGCGGTTTACCAGAAAGACATTCGCCCGGACGGCAGTGATCAGAACTGGATTTCCCTGGGTGTTCGTCCGGCCTATGCGCTCACCGAGCAGTTCAAACTGGTGACCGAACTGGGTCACGATCAGGTCGACGCCACGGGCGGCACGCGCAAGCTGAGCAAGTTCACCTTCGCCCCGACGTGGTCGCCCAAGGGGCCGGAATTCTGGGCGCGCCCGGAGGTGCGTCTGTATTACACCTATGCCAGCTGGAACGAGGCGGCCAAACGGGCGGCCAATGAACTGGCGGCGGGCTCGGCGTTGTCCGACACCGGCGCTTTCGGCACGGCGCGCCACGGTTCGAACGTCGGATTGCAGGTCGAGTACTGGTGGAAATAAGCGATGCTGTCGGAGCCTCGCGCTCCATCGGCACTTCAAAGAACAAAACAGCAGGTGACGTCATGGCCACACCCCAACAATTGCAACTGCACGCGCCCCTGTCCGGCGTATTGATGCCACTGGACCTCGTGCCCGATCCGGTGTTTTCCACCCGCGTGATCGGCGATGGCCTGTGCATCGATCCGACTTCAACGACGTTGTGCGCGCCGCTGGCAGGGGTTGTCAGCAACGTGCAGGCCAGCGGGCATGCGATCAGCATCACCGGCGAAAATGGCGTGCAGGTGTTGATGCACATAGGCCTCGACACGGTGAACCTCGCCGGGAAAGGCTTCACGCGGTTGGTGGAGGAGGGCCAGCAGGTTGACGTTGGGCAGTCGCTGATCGAATTCGATGCCGATTTCGTCGCATTGAATGCCCGCAGCCTGCTGACGTTGATGCTGGTGGTCAGCGGCGAGCCGTTCACTTGGCTGACGCCGGAAACGGCTGTGGTCGACAGTGGCCAGCCGTTACTGAGCTTGAAGCCCATCGAGCAGGCAACGGATGAGCCAGTGGCGGAAGCGGGCGAAGCAGTGTTTTCCAAACCGGTGACATTGGCCAATCCGAACGGTTTGCACGCCCGTCCGGCAGCGGTGTTCGCGCAGGCGGCGAAAGGTTTTTCGGCGAGTATTTATCTGCATAAACAGCAGGCGAGTGCGAACGCGAAATCCCTGGTAGCGATCATGGCGTTGCAGACGGCTCATGGTGACGTTGTGCAAGTCAGCGCGGCCGGCCCGGATGCTGAAGCGGCGATCAAGACACTCGCCGAATTGCTGGCGACTGGATGCGGTGAAGCGGGGGCGGCCCCGGCGCCGGTTGAGGCGGTTGCGATTGAGGCTTCATCGCTGACGGTGTTGCGTGGGGTGTGCGCATCGGCCGGGTCGGCGTTTGGCCAAGTGGTGCAGATAGCCGAACAACACCTGGACGTGAATGAATTCGGCGCCACACCACAGGTTGAACGCGATCATCTGTCCCGCGCCTTGGCCGAGGCGCTGCTGGCCCTGCAACAATTGCGTGACACCGCCGTTGGCAGTGCGCAGGCAGACATCTTCAAGGCTCATCAGGAATTGCTCGAAGATCCGGGTTTGCTTGAGGTGGCTCACGTGCAGATCGACGAAGGCAAAAGTGCCGGGTTCGCCTGGCGCGCGGCCACCGAGTCGGCGGCAACCGTGTTCAACAGCCTGGGCAATGCCTTGCTGGCGGAGCGGGCGGCGGACCTGGCCGATGTCGGCCAGCGAGTGCTCAAGCTGATCCTCGGCGTACAGGATCAGGCGATGGAGCTGCCTGAAGGGGCGATCCTGATCGCCGAACAACTGACACCGTCGCAGACCGCCGGGCTCGATACCCGCAAGGTACTGGGTTTCGCCACGGTCGGTGGCGGCGCTACCAGCCACGTCGCGATCCTCGCTCGGGCGTCCGGATTGCCGGCGATCTGCGGGTTGCCCGTTCAGGTGTTGGGGCTGGCCAACGGCACTCAGGTGTTGCTCGACGCCGACAAGGGCGAGCTGCACCTGGACCCGGATCTGGCGGCCATCGAGCAGCTGCAAGCCAACCGTCAGCGCCAGCAGAAACGCCATCAACATGAGTTGGCGCACGCCGCGCTGGCGGCGTGTACCCGCGATGGACACCACGTTGAAGTGACGGCCAACATCGCCTCGCTGGCTGAAGCGGAGCAGGCCGTGGCACTGGGAGGCGAGGGCGTCGGTTTGCTGCGTTCGGAGTTTCTTTATCTGGACCGCAATCATGCGCCGAGCCATGACGAACAGGCATCCACCTACAGCGCCATCGCCCGCGCCCTGGGGCCGGCGCGCAATCTGGTGGTGCGCACACTGGATGTCGGCGGCGACAAACCGTTGGCCTACGTGCCGATGGAGAGCGAAACCAATCCGTTCCTCGGCATGCGCGGAATTCGTTTGTGCCTGGAGCGCCCGCAGCTGTTGCGCGACCAGTTCAAGGCGATCCTGAACAGCGCCGGGCTGGCCCGTCTGCACATCATGTTGCCCATGGTCACGCAGCTGTCGGAGTTGCGCCTGGCTCGGCAGCTGCTTGAGGAAGAGGCGCTGGCTTTGGGCCTCACCGAACGGCCGAAACTGGGGATCATGATCGAAGTGCCGGCAGCGGCGCTGATGGCTGATCTGTTTGCGCCCGAAGTGGATTTCTTCTCGATCGGCACTAACGACCTGACCCAATACACCCTGGCCATGGACCGCGATCACCCGCGCCTGGCCAGTCAGGCCGACAGCTTTCATCCGTCGGTGCTGCGTTTGATTGCCAGCACCGTGACGGCCGCCCACGCCCATGGCAAATGGGTCGGCGTGTGTGGCGCCATGGCCTCGGAAACCCTGGCGGTGCCGTTGTTACTGGGACTTGGGGTGGATGAACTGTCGGTGAGCGTGCCGTTGATTCCGGCGATCAAAGCGGCGGTTCGCGAAGTGGATCTGCTCGACTGCCAGGCCATCGCCCAGCAAGTGCTGGGCCTGGAAAGCGCCGAGCAAGTGCGCGAGGCGTTGCGGCTGTATCACGAGGCGACGGTCGATACTTCACTGGTACTGGAGAACTGAACATGTTCGAGAAAATGCAGCGGGCGTTCTGGAAAGCATTGACCCCGGACCTGGTGGTGGATGAGCCGAAAGTGCTGGCTCAGCCTGTGTCTGCTCTGGCCCCGGACATCGTCGCCGCACTGGGCGGTGTGGATAACCTCAAGTCGCAGCAGCCTGTGGCGCTGACCCGGGTTCGGGTGGAATTGCGCGATGTGGCGCGGATGGATCGGCAGGCATTGAATGTGGCCGGTGTGCCAGGCGTCATGATGCTGGATGACGGGGTGGTGCACTTGATCACCGGCCTCCATTAACCCTGTGGCGAGGGGGCTTGTCGGAACGCCGCATCGCCCCGTTCGGCTGCGCAGCAGTCGTCAAACCAAGCCCAGCGGTGTGCCTGACAAATCCGCGTTGCTGGTTTTGGGGCTGCTTCGCAGCCCAACGGGGCGATGCGGCGTTCCGACAAGCCCCCTCGCCACAAAAGCCCTTCGTCGCTATTCCGAAGACCGCGCCTTCAACCGCCGCCCAAGAACATCCAGCACATCACACCCATCCCGCAATGGAATGGCACAGAGCAAAGCAAAATCACTGAGAAGGAAGGACTGACACTCGATCGAACCACGCATGGACAAGTTCTCCATCACCTGGGTGACGGCGCGAATTCGAAAGTTGGCAGCGTCATACAAAACATCCAGCGGCGCTTGGGTGTCGACGAACAGGGTTGGCATGTCGTCGCAATTGCTGGTGAGCGCCATGAAACGGTTTTTGGGGTGGGGGGGTGGTTTTTCGTAGGGTGGATCGGGGTGAATACTTTTCATTTTTAAACCTCTGGTAGAAGTGGAGCTACCATCGGGCCTTCCTACAGGCTTGGGTGGCAGCTATACGCGGGGTAGGAATATCGAGACCAGAGAACTCGACCACACCGAAGCGTGCCCGCGCACAGCCGCCGCAACTGATCTTACGGACGCACGTTGATGGCCGCAATTCAGGTGTCGACGCCGAAGCGTCCTCTCTAGTCTTGAAGGGTTCCTACACCCCGCCACTGAATTTTCAGTGACCACCAGAGACTATCGATGGAGAACATTTCACACCAGTTCATGGAAACCGATACGCGTTGAAGGAAACTTCCGATGATCTTGCCCAGAAATTTCGCGATTGTTGCGAGACTTCTAAACAGCTGAATCAGTCTGTGGTGCTAGCAATCAACGTGCTAATAGTTCGACGCTTGGGATTCCAGATCGTGAGACACCACACTCCCCACCACTCCAAGCCTGCATCAAAATAATTGCTCCATGACTCGACACGTTCGATGGTGTCGTCATCACCATGCAGACCTGTATTGAGCCGTTCGACCCAATTCACCACTGAGACATCATCTATTTCGCTTAACCCAAGGAGTTCGCACCATTTGAGAAAAACCGACTGTGCCTCTGTCTCTCCCCCTTTAAACCGAGCACGATATGGAGGATTTACAAAGCAGGCGTATAGCGCTAATCGCTCAAAAATATCGTCTTTATCAGTGGAAGTCAGATGCCGCACCTCATCCCGACTGAGTGGAGTAGCTATGGCATTTTCCAAATCCCAACTAATCAGCGGCTCCGGATAATCCTCATATTTTGGATCTTTGATGAGATTTTCGTGCCACTCCATCGCCTCTGTCATCAGCATCTCATGAAGCGCTATCAACGCCTGTCGATGCATGCTTTCACCAGCTTCAATCTCAGATTCCGGTGAAAGAACCACAAACTTGAACACGCATCCGGCGCTATCCATTCGTTCACGCAATGATGCAGTACTTTCTCTTTCAACAACCTTCAACAAAATAACCAACCTCTAAGTCAGAAAGAAACGTCTATTCGATCTACCTTAACTTTTACGAATCGCCCGTTCAGATGAGGATAGTCGTAGTGAATGTCCTGATCCGAAAAATCCACAAAAGATCGAAACACACTCCCATCCAAATACCCATAAAGCGCGCATAAAAATCCGTCATCTTTCATTTCTATCAGTGTAGTGATTGACTCCTCTGCCGCAGCAACTACATCAGTATCGGCAAGCACCAAATCGAATTCCACCTCACAGGTTTCTCCCATTTCAATTCTTGATGGGCAGTAGCTTGCGAAGTATTTAACTTTCAAGCCCTTAACGAGCAACAAGACCTCTTCTTCAACCACTGGACCTATTGCCAGCACTACGGCTTCATATCTAGTCATTCGCTGGCCTCGCTACCTTTCAAAAACGGACAAGTTCATCTACACTATTATTTATCATCGTCCTCAGACTTATAACGCTTCAAACAGTTAAGAAGAACTATCATAAACCCTCTCTGGTCCTTAACATTCTCATCAAAATAAGTGTCAATTTTTGAAAAAACCCCATCGAAATTGTCGCCACAACCTAAAAAATACTCCAAAGTATCAATAAGTAATTGCCGCTCTTTTTGGCTATAGATAAAAAACTCCGGACGCAGCAAGAGATCAAATAGCTCAGTGAGCGCATTCTCATCATTCACGTCCTTCGAAACTATTATTTCTTCCCTTTTCAGGTCACGTGTATTTTCTATATCAAAAACGAAAAGCAAACTACGTATATCCCAGATATCGTAAGAATTTTTCATTAGTCAAAATCCGTAAAAGCTGTTATAGGCTGGCCCGCTGAATTCAAGTAAACTACTGCTCTAGTTTGTTCACCGTACTGCAAGCCGTCTCTCTTAAATCCCTCTCCTATTTTTTTACCCATTTCAATTGGACGCTTGGAAGCATTCAAACCACTCTGTTTAAAAATCAACTGTGCGCGCTGTATCGCATTCATCTGATCGCGATGGCTGAGAAAGTGTGTCGCCGCAGAGGGTATTACGGGCTCGCCCGTTCGCCTTCCTCTCTCGTACCTATCTATTTCGCCGGTCCCAGGGTTCCTGCCTTCTTGCACTCGCTGAAGCTGGGACTGCAGAGTGGTTTGAGCCCCATGTCTCTGTAGAAAGTGGGCCTCATCAATTGAGTCTTCCATTTCTTTCAATCGCCTATGAATAACCGCCTCCGCCAATTCATCAATCCGCGCCCTACGCTGATCCCCCGTCAGCTTCGGCAGCGCCGGCTCACCCTCATCAACCCTAGCGCCAGTCGTATCATCCGGTGCCCCACACCCAGGCCTATTCGGTGGCGGACAGTTCCCGCTCAACCCCAACGGATCAACCCACCCCGTCGGATTCGGCGTGTACTGGTACTGATTCAGCCCACCCGCCAACTTGATCGGATCGGGCGTCAGGTACCGACCCACCTCCGGATCATAGTACCGATGCCGGTTGTAATGCAGGCCGCTCTCGGCGTCGAAGTACTGCCCTTGAAACCGCAACGGCTGCTCGAGTTGTTCTCCTCCACCGAACGCCAGGCGCGTGACTTGGCCGTAGGCGTTGTACGTCGCCGACCAGACGATGTCGCCGCTGTAATCGGTGAGTTCTTGCGGTGTGCCAAGGTGGTCGAGTTGGTAGTAGAACGGGCAAGCCTGGTCCGGGCCTTTGCCGTCGAGCATGGCCAGTGGGCGGAAGCTGCCGGGTTCGTAGACGTAGCTGCGGTAGTGCTCGCGGCTGCTTTCGGCGATGAGGTGGTCGCCTTGCCAGAAGAACTCGGTGGTTTTGCCGTCGACGGTTTTGCTGATGCGGCGGCCGAAGGCGTCGTAGCGGTAGGTCGCCTGGCTGCCGTTAGGCAGGGTGACGCCGATCAGCCGATGTTGGCAGTCGTAGCGGTATTCGGTGACGCGTTTTTGCCCGGTGCCGCGGCGTTCGCGGATCAGGTTGCCGAAGGCGTCATAGTCGTAGTGGCGGTCGCCTTGCCTCAGCAGGCGGTTGCCTTTGACGGTGGACGGGCCGGGACGATCGTGCATCAGCAGGTTGCCAGCCGGGTCGTGGGCGAAGCTTTCCGGGGGTTGATCGCGGGTGTGGCGGACGCCGATCAGGCGGTTGAGCGGGTCGTAGTGGTAACTGCGTTGACCGTGTCGCGTGTCGGCAATGTAGTCAAGGTTGCCGTTGGCGCTGTAGGCATAGTCACGGCGATACAGCTGACTGACCGCGTGGGCCTTCAAGCGGCCCTGATCGTCGTAGGCATATTCGCTGAGCAACTGCCCCTGCTGGCGTTGCTGTTCGCGGCCGAAGGCGAACTGGTGATCGCTGAGCCGCGCGCCGTTGAGGTCGATCGCGGTCAGCGCGCCGCCCCGGGCGTGGTGGTAATCGAGTTTGCTGCCGTCCGGCAGGCGCAGGCGATTCAGTTGGCCGCAAGCGTCGTAGCCATAACGCAACGTGCCCCAGCCCTGATGCTCGGTGATCAGCCGGTCCTGCGGGTCGTACTCGAATTCCAGCGGATGGTCGTGGCCGTCGTCGACGCTGACCAACCGGCCGAGGCGGTCGTAGCGGTACTCAACCTGGCTGCCGTCGGGCAGGGTTTTGACTCGCAGGCGGCCGGCCGAATCCCGCTGGTAAGCGGTCAGCCGCTGCGAGCCGTCCTCGCCGAACTCGGTTTTCTCCAGCAGCTGGCCATTGAGGTCGTAGGCGTACGCCGTGCGTTGGCCGTCGAAGCCGGTTTCCTGTCGGATCAAACCATTGGGCGTGTAGTCCAGGCGATAGGTTTCGCCGGATTCGTTTTCGATTGCCGTGAGCAACAGCTGGGCGTTGTCGTAGCGGTAGCGCAGCTGGGTGCCGTCGGGATTGAGGCGGCGGCTGACCAGGTGCAGGTCGTCGAGGTATTCGTAGCGGGTGACGCGGCCCAGTTCATCGCGTTCGGCGGTGATCTTGCCATAGGCGTTGTAGCTGAACGCGCGGCTGGCGCCGCTAGGCAGTGTGGTCTGGAGCAGTCGGCCCACGGCATCCCACTGGTAGCGGGTGACGGCGCCATGTTCGTCCTGACGGGTAAGCTGCCGCCCCAGCGCGTCGTAGGAAAAGCGCCGCCGGCCGCCGTCCGGCAAGGTCTCTTCGAGCAGTTGCCCCAGGGCGTTCCAGACGAACACGTGCCGGCTGGTGTCCGGGTAGCGGATCGACAGCAGTTGCCCTTTGTCGTCGTAGTAATAGTGGCTGACCTGGCCGTCGGGGTCGCTCGCTTCGGTGATGTCGCCCTGGGCGTTGCGCTGGTATGTCCACACCGCTTGACCGCGGTACCGCGCCTGCAGGAAACCGTTGCGGTATTCGTAGGCCGTCGGCTCGTCTTCCGGCGGAATCAGCGCGATCAGCCGTCCGACTTCGTCGTAACGGTATTCGGTGACGGCGCCGAGCGGGTCCTGCTCGGCCAACAGCCGACCGTGGTCGTCGTAGGCCTTGAGGTGTTCGCCGCCGTCCAGCCCGACCTTGCGCACCAGCCGCGCCCGGTCGTCGTGTTCGTAAACCTCTTCGCTGCCGTCGGCGTTTTTAACCCGCACACGGCCGTGGTCGTCCCAGACGTAACGCGCGTCCATCTGCGCAAACGACGCCCAATGCCGGACACATCGGGCCGCCTTACCGGACCTTTCCCACTCCCAGAAGAAACTCGCCCCACCGGCCAACTGCCGCTGCAGGATGACGTGCTGATCGTCGTAGTCGTAGCGCTCGCTTTCGCCAGCGGCATTGGTGGCTTCGATCAAGCGATGACGAGCGTCGTAGCGGTAGGCGACCAGTGTTTGCTCGGTACGCCAGGCGTCTTCCAGGGTGTCGGCCGGCTGAAAACGCTGATAGTCGATGGCGAGCAAATGGCGGCGGTCATAGCGCAACAGAAGGGAGCGCCCGGCGCCGTTGTCGAGGCGTTTGATCCTGTCAGAAATGTCCCGTTGCACCGTCAGCCGATTGCCGTAGGCATCGCTGATCGCCGTCAGACGCCCGGCACGGAAATGGAAAAACCGCGATTTTTCCCCCGCCTGGGCGAGGATCAGTTCTTCCGGCTCGTCACCCAGATAAATCGCCGCCCGCGACAGGCTGTTGTGAATCGCCGGACGCTCGATATTCGGTAACGGAAAGGTGGTACGGCGGTTTTCGTGGTCGATCCAGATAACGCTGTCGCCCTCGATTTCCAGTCGATGCGACAGCGAATGACTCCAGCCAAACCCGAGCCCGCAATCGATCTCCACCGCGCTGGTGCGATAGAGCCGGGTGAACTCGAACGGCAAAATCCCGTCCAGCGTACCGTCGTTGAGGGTCAGCAGTTCCTCGCCGGTGACCATCGACACCGGGCATTTATTGGTCGCGGTTTTATCGACGGAATCGACGCTGTCGCCGTTGGGGTTTTTCGCCTGATCCGGGGCGTCGTCGTGGTGTTCGTCTTTTTTCAGCGTGGTATTGCGCTTGGCATCCCAGCGCAGCTGCATGCGGCCTTTTTTCAGACCCGCAACAACGCCGCGTGCGGCGACTTTTTTGTAGCGGTCGACGTAGGCGGTGAAGCTGTTGATGATGCTGAAAATCGCTTTGACGAAGCCTTGAACAGCCTCAACGATCCGCGCGCCATAGTTCGCAAGGCGCATACCCAGGTAGGCAATGCCCGCACCTGCACCGGCAAAAGTCAGGACAACCCCGATCAGAATGTCGATGAGCAACTGCACGACTACCGTCGACACGGCCTCGGCGGTTTTGCCGGCGATCTCGCCGGGCGGCAGCATGTCCAACCAGAGGCTGGCGGTGCGTAGCAGCAGGTACAGCGCCGCTTCGTCACTGGCCAACAGTTGGGCTTTTTCCATGACATCGGGGGCGGTTTGCGCGAGTTTCTTCAGTTCTGCGGCGCTCTCGCCCAACCGCTCACCAAACTTCCCGGGATCCTTGAGGATGTCCGACAGCAGACCGATGCCGTCCCACACGCCCTCGATTGCCGCCCAACTTCCCGCGAGCAATCCATTGCCTACAGCAACCGAAGAAGACTCCGGCCACTTCGGCTTAAACGACTTCCATTCATCACGCAGCCATCTCTCAAGTTCCTTCGTCAGGCCGTTGTAGGAAGAGAAAAGATCTTCAACGTGCTGCGGTGTGACTTCGTGGTGGACGTGAAGGCGGTAGAACTTGCCCTCATCCCCCATGAACGTCCCTTTGCCATTTTCATCAAGGGTGACAAGCGTCGTTTCGCCGCTCTCCAGCGCAATCACATCGACCTGAATATTCCCCACGGGGATGTCATAAACCGATTCAAACTTGCTCTCGATTTCCAGCAATCCACCTTTCGGGCACTGCACGACGGTGGATAAAAACTCGTCATCGTCGCTGCTGACAGCGGTGCTGGCGTTGCCGAACCGGATGATCCGCTCCATGCCCATCAACGACGGCAGATCAGCGGCGCGGCTGGCCGTGTCCGCCGCTTGGCTGAACCAGTGTTTGAGCTGTTCACGGTAGAGGGACAGGGTGCCCGGAAATTGTCGAGTTCCTGTTCGATACGGGCGACGTGCTCCATCAACGCACCGAACGACAGGAGGCGGGGTCAAAGACCGGGTCAAACATGAACAATCCCTCGCGCAGAAAATTAGGCGCGGGGACTTTGCGGGGGATCAATCAGGAAAGAAGTAGGGAAAGGTGGGAATTGATGTAGGGCAATTCCTTTATTAACAGCGCTTCGCAGCCGAGCAAGAGCAAGCTCCCTCGCCACAAGGGTGATGTGCGGCCCTTGGTCACCCTTACTGTTTCTCATCCGCAGGTGTATCGTATTCGCCTTTTACAGGCCCCCCGTGCCTGTCGCTGATACGTGAGGTAGTTGAGTTCATGTCCTTTACCCGTCGCCAAATCCTCGGTGGCCTGGCCGGTCTTGTTGTCGTTGGTGTCGGAGCGGGGGGCGCGTCGCGGTACTGGTTGGGCAAGATGGCCGACGCCGACGCGGGCCACGACTACGAGCTGATCGCCGCACCGCTGGACGTTGAACTGGTGGCCGGGCACAAGACCGAAGCCTGGGCGTTCGGCCCGTCGGCGCCGGGCACCGAGTTGCGCGTGCGTCAGGGGGAATGGCTGCGGGTGCGCTTCATCAACCACCTGCCGGTTGCCACCACCATTCACTGGCACGGCATCCGCCTGCCACTGGAAATGGACGGCGTGCCCTACGTCTCGCAGCTTCCAGTGCTGCCGGGCGAATACTTCGACTACAAATTCCGCGTGCCCGACGCCGGCAGTTACTGGTATCACCCGCATGTGAACAGCAGCGAGGAACTGGGTCGCGGGCTGGTTGGCCCGTTGATCATCGAAGAGCGCGAGCCTACCGGCTTCAAGTACGAAAAGACCTTGAGCCTCAAGAGCTGGCACGTCGATGAAGAGGGCGCTTTTGTCGCGTTCAGCATTCCTCGCGAAGCGGCCCGTGGTGGCACGGCGGGGCGCCTGTCGACCATCAACGGTGTCGCGCAAGCGGTGATTGAATTGCCCGCCGGGCAGATCACCCGGGTGCGCCTGCTCAACCTCGATAACACCCTGACTTACCGCCTCAACATCCCTGGCGTCGAAGCGCAGATCTACGCGCTGGACGGCAACCCCATCGAACCGCGGCCGTTGGGCAAGGAATACTGGCTCGGCCCGGGCATGCGCATTTGCCTGGCGATCAAGGCCCCGCCGGCCGGTGAAGAAATGTCCCTGCGCAATGGCCCGGTACGCCTGGGCACGCTCCGTTCGGTGGCGAACGCCGATGCACCGACCGAGTGGCCACCCGCACTGCCCGCCAACCCGGTGGCCGAGCCGGACCTGGCTAACGCGGAGAAACTCAACTTCAATTTCGAATGGGTAGGCTCAGTGTCGGTGAACGTCGACAATGGCAAGCCGCCGAGCCTGTGGCAGATCAACGGCAAGGCCTGGGACATCACCGACAAGACGTGCGCCGACCGCCCGATTGCCAAGCTCGAGAAGGGCAAGAGCTACATTTTCGAATTGAAGAACATGACTCAGTATCAACACCCGATTCACCTGCACGGCATGAGTTTCAAGGTGATTGCGTCGAACCGGCACAAGGTTATTCCGTATTTCACGGACACCTACTTGCTGGGCAAGAACGAGCGCGCGCAAGTGGCGCTGGTGGCGGATAACCCTGGGATCTGGATGTTCCACTGCCATGTGATCGACCACATGGAAACCGGCCTGATGGCCGCCATTGAGGTGGCCTGATGCGTCAGATACGCCCGACAGCAATCATTGATCGCAGCCGTGATCGTGACTTCATGCGTGAAGCCCTGGCCCTGGCCGCCCAAGGCGCGGCGCTCGGTGAAGTGCCGGTGGGTGCGGTGCTGGTGCAGGATGGTGAAATCATCGGTCGGGGTTTCAACTGCCCGATCAGCGGCAACGACCCGAGTGCCCACGCCGAGATGGTGGCGATCCGCGCTGCCGCGTTGGCCGCCAGCAACTATCGTCTGCCCGGCAGCACGCTGTATGTAACGCTTGAGCCATGCAGCATGTGCGCCGGGCTGATCGTGCATTCGCGGATTGCGCGGGTGGTGTATGGGGCGCTGGAGCCGAAGGCCGGGATTGTGCAGAGTCAGGGGCAGTTTTTTACCCAGGGATTCTTGAACCACCGGGTGCTGTATGAAGGCGGGGTGTTGGCCGAGGAGTGCGGGGCGGTGTTGAGCGAGTTCTTCAAGGCCCGAAGAGCCAGTAGAGACTGATCGTTCCCACGCTCCGCGTGGGAATGCATCCAGTGACGCTCTGCGTCACATCCGCAAGGGACGCGGAGCGTCCCGGGGCGGCATTCCCACGCGGAGCGTGGGAACGATCATTGGAAGGGGATTTATTTGCGGGCGACGATGACGGCGCGCATCGGCGCTGGCAGCCCTTCAATCGTCTTGCTGTGATCTTGCGGGTCAAGGAAATCGCTCAGCGACTGATACTTCATCCACTCCGTCCCGCGCTGTTCCTCGACCGTCGTCACGCTCACGTCCACACAGCGAACATCCGTGAACCCGGCGCGGCGCAGCCACAGTTCCAGCGCGGGCACTGATGGCAGGAACCACACGTTACGCATCTGTGCATAACGGTCTTCCGGTACCAGCACCTGTTGCTGATCGCCTTCAATCACCAGCGTTTCCAGCACCAGTTCGCCGCCCTTGACCAAGCAATCCTTCAGCGCCAGCAAATGCTCGATCGGTGAACGACGGTGATAGAACACCCCCATGGAGAACACCGTGTCGAAGCCTTCCATGTTCGGCGGCAGGTCTTCGAACGGGAACGGCAGGTGCCAGGCGTTGGGTTCGGACAGGTAGCGCTGTACCGCCTGGAACTGACAGAAAAACAGCCAGTTCGGGTCGACACCAATCACACTGTCGGCCCCGGCACCGAGCATGCGCCACATGTAATAGCCGTTGCCGCAGCCGACATCGAGGATGCGTTTACCCTTCAGATCCAGATGCGGTGCAACACGCGACCACTTCCAGTCCGACCGCCATTCGGTATCGACGTGCACGCCAAACAGATCGAACGGCCCTTTGCGCCACGGCGATAAACCCATCAGTGCGGTGCGCATCTGAACGCGGGTTTCGTCATCGCAATCGGTGTCCAGCGTCAGGCCATTCAGTAAATCGACGACCTTCGGCTGAATCTTCGGCAAGGCGTCCAGCGCACTCTGCCAGCGCTCCAGATCGCCGTGACCTTTTTCCATTTTCTTGTCGAGTTGCGCCTGCAGGGTGTTCGCCCAGTCGGCCAGCGGAGTACCGGCCAGACGGCGGGCGAGGGGGAGAGATCAATCATGGCAAGGCAATCAACGAGGCAAAGTTAAGACACTGGAACCACGGCACGACTTTCGAGAACCCGGCGGCCAGCAAGCGCTCGCGGTGTTCTTCGAGGCTGTCGGGCTTCATGACGTTTTCGATGGCGCTGCGCTTCTGGGCAATCTCGAGTTCGCTGTAGCCATTGGCGCGTTTGAACGCGACGTGCAGGTCGGTGAGCAGCGCATGTTCTTCGGGGTCGTTGAAGCGCAGCTTCTCCGAGAGGATCAACGCACCACCGGGCAGCAGCGATTGGCGGATGCGCGAAAGCAACGCGGTGCGCTGCTCCGGGGCGATGAATTGCAGGGTGAAGTTCAGCGCCACCACCGAGGCTGGCTGGAATTCGAGGGCCAGGATGTCGCCTTCGATCACTTCCACCGGCAGCAACTCCTGGAACATCGAGTCCTGACCGTTGAGGTATTCGCGGCAGCGTTCGACCATCGCCGCCGAGTTATCCACAGCGATGACGCGGCAACCGTCGGTGCGCACGTGACGGCGCAGAGCCTGGGTCACCGCGCCGAGGGACGAACCGAGGTCGTAAAGCACGCTGTTGGGCTGGGCGAATTGCGCGGCAAGTACGCCCAGGTTTTCAACGATGGTCGGATAACCTGGCACCGAGCGCTTGATCATGTCCGGGAACACCCGCACCACGTCCTCGTTAAAGGCGAAGTCAGGCACCTGGGCCAGAGGCTGGGCGAAAAGGCGATCGGGTTCTTTGCTCACGGCGGTTCCAGCGGTGTAGGTGGAAAAGGCCGGCATTTTAGCCAAATTGACGGGGTTACGCACTGATCGTTCCCACGCTCCGCGTGGGAATGCATCCTGTGACGCTCTGCGTCACGCTTGCGCAGGGACGCGGAGCGTCCCGGGCGGCATTCCCACGCAGAGCGTGGGAACGATCTATTGGGGGCGGTGAGCGGATTGAGAAAAGGCCGACGCCGCAATCCCCCATTGCCCCAACCAATAGCTGAGGATGATGACGTAAGGCGCGGCATGGAATGGCATCACAAACCGATTAATGCCAATCACGCTGTCCGAAAACACAAACGCCACCGCACCTGCGGCCGCCAGCAACGCCGAGCGCTTGGGCACATCGGTGCCGAGTCGGGCCAGGGCGCGCCAGAGCATGGCGCTGATGGCCAGACCGTAGACGATCACCGGGATCAGCAGCGGCCCCAGGTCATTGGAAATCAGAATCCCCAACAACACCGCGCCGACGCCCAACGCGATGATCAGTGGCAATAGCGCCAGTCGCCGGCAATCACTCAAGTAGGCCTTCAGGTACGCCAGGTGCGCGACCAAAAACGCGCCGAGTCCGAACACAAACAAGTCCCCGGGCCATGCCAGCAACACATCGCCAACCAGAGAGAAAATCAATCCAAGGCTGATCCAGCGCCGATATTCGCTGGGCGGTGCGTCATGCAACCAACCGAGCAGCGCCAATACCGGCAGCGGCTTGACCAGCAGGCAGAGCAACGCTGCATGCACACTGACGCCGTAGAGGAACGTCACCGCGCCCATCAGCGCCAGAATCAGCCAGCCCACGATCAGTTAACCGAGATCGCGCAGTCGAAGGTTTCCACTGCCGGTACTTCCGGTTCCCATGGCTGTGAGTAAATCAGGCGCAAACGGCCAGTGCCCGCGGCGAAGGACTGGAAGCGCCAGGTGGAGAGGCCGGCGCTGCCGACGATCCCCGCGTCTTGCGGATTGCTGTAGACCTCGGGGCTGAGCGCGCGCAATACGCCACCGGCCGAATCCTGGATCGTCCAGCGATAACCCGTGGTCGGGTTGCTTGGCAGGGTCAGGATCAGGTTTTGCCCGTTGTGCAATTGCACTGGGCATTCGCTTTGTTTTTCCACGGTCACGTTCTGTTTCGGTTGCGTGGCGCAGGCGGCCAGCAAAGAGAGGGCGAGGGGGACAAACAGGCGGGTGGGGGACATAAGGTCAGTGGCTCCGGCATTCACGACGAACGGCGAGCATAACTGAAGATGAGACAAAGTGTGACGGCACAGAAGGAGATGTGTTGTAAGTGCCGACGCCTTCGCGGGCAAGCCCGCTCCCACAGGGATCGAGTGTGGTCACACATTTGTGCCCACCCCAAACCTGTGGGAGCGGGCTTGCCCGCGAAGGCGTCGGTACAGGCGCTACAGTTCTGTCAGAACAGAATTTTCGCCACATCCGCAAAGCGCTTGGCAAAGTGCACGGTAATCCCTTCCTTTAGATAATCCGGCAATTCCTCAAAGCTGCCGCGGTTAGGCTCGGGCAGGATCAACTCGAATATTTTCTGCCGCCGCGCCGCAATCACCTTTTCACGCACGCCGCCAATCGGCAGCACATGCCCGGTCAGCGTCAGTTCGCCAGTCATGGCGATGCCTTTTTTCGGTGGCTGGTTTCGGGCGAGCGAAAGCAGGGCGCTGGCCATGGTCACGCCGGCACTCGGGCCGTCTTTCGGGGTGGCGCCTTCCGGGACGTGCAGGTGAACGAAGGCTTCGTCGAAGAACTTCGGATCACCGCCGAACGACTTGAGATTGGAGCTGACGTAGCTGTAGGCGATTTCCGCCGACTCTTTCATCACTTCGCCCAATTGCCCGGTGAGTTTGAAGCCGCGGTTCAAGGTGTGAATCCGCGTGGCTTCGATCGGCAAGGTTGCGCCGCCCATGCTGGTCCAGGCCAGGCCCGTGATCACACCAGTCCCCGACAGCACTTGTTCATTACGGAACACCGGATGACCGAGTGAGGCTTCCAGGTCTTTGGGCCCGAGCTTGATCACCGCTTTGGGCTCGTCGATCAGTTTCACCACGGCTTTGCGCACCAGTTTGCCCAGTTGTTTTTCCAACTGCCGCACGCCGGCTTCGCGGGCGTAGCCATCGATCAACGCCTTCAACGCGCTGTCGCTGATCGACAGACTGCCTTTGGACACACCGGCCTTCTCCAGTTGCTTGGGCCACAAGTGACGCTTGGCGATGGCGATTTTTTCTTCGGTGATGTAACCCGACAGGCGAATCACTTCCATCCGGTCCAGCAACGGGCCGGGGATCGAGTCCAGGGTGTTGGCGGTGCAGATGAACAGCACTTTCGACAGGTCCAGACGCAAGTCCAGGTAGTGGTCGAGGAATTCGACGTTCTGTTCCGGGTCGAGGGTTTCCAGCAGCGCCGAGGCCGGGTCGCCCTGGAAGCTCTGGCCCATCTTGTCGATCTCGTCGAGCATGATCACCGGGTTCATCACTTCGACATCTTTCAACGCATGGACGAGTTTGCCCGGTTGCGCGCCGATATAGGTGCGGCGGTGGCCCTTGATCTCGGCTTCGTCGCGCATGCCGCCGACGCTGAAGCGGTAGAACGGCCGACCGAGGGATTCGGCGATGGATTTGCCGACACTGGTTTTACCCACGCCCGGCGGGCCGACCAGCAGCACGATGGAGCCGCTGATCTCGCCTTTGTAGGCGCCGACGGCGAGGAACTCGAGGATGCGGTCCTTGATGTCGTCGAGGCCGGCATGGTGTTTGTCCAACACCTTGCGGGCGTGCTTGAGGTCGAGTTTGTCCTCGCCGTACACGCCCCACGGCACCGAGGTCGCCCAGTCGAGGTAGTTGCGGGTCACCGCATACTCCGGCGAACCGGTTTCGAGGATCGACAGTTTGTTCATTTCCTCTTCGACGCGTTTTTGCGCCTGAGGCGGCAGAACCTTGCCGGTCAGCCGCTGTTCGAACTGCTCGATGTCAGCGCTGCGATCGTCCTTGGTCAGGCCCAGTTCTTGCTGGATGACCTTGAGCTGTTCCTTGAGGAAGAACTCGCGCTGGTGCTCGCCGATCTTGCGATTCACTTCGGCGGAGATTTCTTTTTGCAGGCGCGCGACTTCGACTTCCTTGCGCAACATCGGCAGGACTTTTTCCATGCGCTTGAGCATCGGCACACAGTCGAGCACTTCTTGCAGCTCGCTGCCGGTGGCCGAGGTCAGTGCGGCGGCGAAGTCGGTCAACGGCGACGGATCGTTGGGGCTGAAGCGGTTGAGGTAGTTCTTCAGCTCTTCGCTGTACAGCGGGTTGAGCGGCAGCAGTTCCTTGATCGCGTTGATCAGCGCCATGCCGTAGGCCTTGACCTCGTCGGTCGGCTCGGTGGGCTGGTGCGGGTATTCGACTTCCACCAGGTACGGCGGGCGATGGTGCTTGAGCCAGGTCTTGAGGCGGACGCGGGTCAGGCCCTGGGCGACGAATTGCAGTTTGCCGTTTTCGCGACTGGCGTGATGCACCTTGACCAGCGTGCCGTAGAGCGGCAGGGCCGAGGTGTCGAAATGGCGCGGGTCTTCCTGGGGCGTGTCCATGTAGAACAGGGCCAGGCAGTGGTGATCGGATTTGCTCACCAGATCCAGCGTTTCCGCCCACGGTTCTTCATTGACGATGACCGGCAGCACTTGGGCCGGGAAGAACGGGCGGTTGTGGATCGGGATGATGTAGACCTTGTCCGGCAGGTTCTGGCCTGGCAGGGCGAGGCCTTTGCCGGTGGAGTGGTGTTCGGCATTCTCTGGGTCGGCGTAGTCGCTCGGGTCTTCGGGGAATTCTTGCTGGTCGGTCATGGGGCACCTGCGCAATTGGGTATGGGTGTTAGATGGGGCAGGTGGGGGGTGGTTTCAATGGCTCGGGATATTTCTGATTCGCTGCGCCAGCTGTAATTACGCAGCGGACGATTGGGGCTGCTTGGTATACAAAGACATCAATTTGGCTTTTAAGGATTCAAACGCTGTTATTTCTGTCAGGTCCCAGCAGGTGAAGAGCATGGTTCAGTAGTCAGGTGAGAGGTTTCAGGCACTCATCACAAAACTATCGCGCGCCGCAGGATATGCCGTGCTGCATATCGCTTGCGTCAGGGAGGAAAGATGAGCAGCAATTTTGAGTTGGTATCCGCATTGAACACAGGAAATCTGGACCCCTCCTTCGGATCAGGAGGCATCGTCGGCTTTCCCGGATTACAAGGGCAGTGTCGAGCTGTGGCGAAAGATCAGCAGGATCGCTTGATCGTCGCGGTCTGGGCCAATAGGGCATGCGAAGTGTTTCGACTGGATCAACATGGCACGGTTGATCGCTCGTTCGGCATGAACGGTAGTGTGCTGGTTGAGTTCGAAGCAGGATTTGATACCCGGGTTAACCACATCCTGATTCAGCCTGACGGGAAGATATTGTTGGCGGGAGTACGGTTCCAACTGAACCTTTCGAAAGGTTTGCCGGCTCTTGCCCGATTGGACGACAAGGGTAGCCCTGATCATCAATTCGGGGTGGACGGCAAAGTTGTTTTCAAGGGGCGCCCCGGTGCGGAATACAGCATTTTTCTGGGGGAGGTTGATGTTGTGTCAGGGGCCCCCGGAGAACTTTTAATGACATTTCCCTACGTGGACATTGCTGGAGGAATCGGCACTGGCACCACATTACTGCTGACAGTCAATGATGTGACGGGAGAGTTGATCAGAACGCATCCCGTTCAATACCGAGGTTTGAACACGGTCATTAACAGCATTGCACGCTTGAAGAGCGGAAAACTCATTGCAGGCGGCTATGTCACTCTGTCTTCAGGAGAAGATCGTATTCTCTTGAATCGCTACGACGCTGATGGCTGGCCTGATCTGAATTTCGGTGAATATGGATCTATCGTGTATGGGCCTCTCCCTGGCTATTACAAAGCATCGAAAGTGTTGTTGCAGGCTGATGCTGTTGATCAGGGAATTCTGGTAATGGGGTCGTATCAGAAAGAGGGTTCCTTACCCCATTGGAGTGCTTTGGTGATGAGATTCACTGAAAACGGTCAACCGGATGGTTCGTTCAATAAAGGCGAACCCGCTTTGGTTGATGCCGAACAGCAAACCGATTGGGCGGCGGGCGCTCTGCAACAAAATAAAGCCATCGTCATGGCCGGAACGGCGGGCCTGCGCGGTATTTCACAGGCATTGATACTCGGGCGAGTGCTTGAGGATGGGAGCTTTGATAAAACATTCACGGACAAGGGGTGGGTCATAGGCCCAGGCGGGAGCGGCGTCTCGGGGTTGGATATTCAGGACAATGGTCGATTGGTTATTGCGGGTGATGAAATGGCTGAGAGATTCTTGCCCAAGGTATTCGGCTACCAACCCTGAGTGAACGCACACCGAGCCGATTTGAGTAGTCACTCGCAAAAAAGGCGCCTCCCCAAACGGGAGGCGCCTTTCCTTTAACCGCCGCTAAAACTTACTCGGACAGTTTGTACGCAATCACATAATCACCTTGCTTGGTGCCCAGCGACCCATGACCACCCGCAACAACGAGCACGTATTGCTTGCCGTCCTTGCCGGTGTAGGTCATCGGCGTGGTTTGTGCGCCGGCTGGCAGGCGGCCTTCCCACAACTGGTTACCGTTTTTCACGTCGTAGGCGCGCAGGTACTGGTCGAGGGTGCCGCTCAGGAAGGCCACGCCACTGGCTGTGGTGAAGGCCCCGCCCAGGCTAGGCACGCCCATGCTCAGCGGGATCGGAACCGGTGAGCTGTCGCGCACGGTGCCGTTCTTGTGCATCCAGATGGTTTTGTTGGTGGTCAAGTCGACCGCAGCCACGTAACCCCAGGCCGGTGCCTGGCACGGCAGGCCCATTGGCGAGAGCAGGGCTTCGAGGATCACGCCGTAAGGCGCGCCTTTGTTGGGCTGTACGCCTTCGGTTTCGCTGACGCGAGGGCCTTGTTTGGCTATTTCGGCGGCCGGGATCAGTTTCGATTTGAACGCCATGTAGCTCGGGTTCACGAAAGCAATCTGACGCACCGGGTCAACCGAGATGCCGCCCCAGTCGAACACGCCGAAGTTACCGGGATAAACGATCGAGCCTTGCAGCGATGGCGGGGTGAACATGCCGTCGTAGCGCAGGGATTTGAAGTCGATCCGGCACAGCATCTGATCGAACGGGGTCACGCCCCACATGTCGCGCTCCTTGAGGGTCGGCGGCACGAAGTTGAGGTCGGACATCGGTTGGGTCGGCGAAGTGTGGTCGCCTTCCACTGCGCCTTGCGGCACCGGGATTTCCTTGATCGGCACGATCGGCTGACCATTGCTGCGGTCCAGCACGTAGATGCTGCCTTGCTTGGTGGACGCGAGTACCGCTGGCTTGACGCCGTCAGCGGTTTTCAGGTCCATCAGGGTTGGCTGGCCGCCGACGTCCATGTCCCACAGGTCGTGGTGGGTGAACTGGAAGTGCCAGCGCACTTTACCGGTGGCGATGTCGAGGGCGGTCAGGCCGGCGGCGTGCAGTTCCGATTCAGGGGTGCGTGCGCCACCGAACTGATCCGGGGTCTGGTTGCCCATCGGCAGGTAGATCATGCCGAGTTTTTCGTCGACGCTGAAAATCGACCACATGTTCGGCGAGTTGCGGGTGTAGACCTTGCCTTCGGCAATCGGCGTGGTGTCGTCCGGGTTGCCGCTGTCCCAGTTCCACACCAGTTTGCCGGTGTGCACGTCGAACGCGCGGATCACGCCGCTTGGCTCGTCGATGGAAACGTTGTCGGTGACGTGGCCGCCAATCACCACCAGGTCTTTGGTGACCGCTGGTGGAGAGGTGGAGTAGTAACCGCCGGCGGTGAATTCACCGATGTTGGTCGTCAGGTCAACCTGACCACCGTTGCCGAAGTCTTCGCACATTTTGCCGGTGTCGGCGTTCAGGGCGATCAGGCGGGTGTCGGCGGTCGGCAGGAAGATCCGGCGCGGGCAAACACTGGCGACTGGCGCGTTGGCAGTGCCGGTAGGGCTCTGCTCGGATGCGTAGGCGGCGTCATCGTGATAGGTCACGCCACGGCAGGTCATGTGCGCCCAACCCTTGAAGTTCGCCGCGTTTTGCGTGGAGAGCTTCGGGTCGAAACGCCAGATTTCCTTGCCGGTGTCCGGGTCCAGCGCGATCACCTGGCTGTGCGGCGTGCAGACGTAGAGCATGCCGTTGGCTTTGAGCGGGGTGTTTTCGGCGGTGGTTTCGCCCGGATCGTTCGGCCCTGGCAGGTCGCCGGTGCGGAAGGTCCAGGCCGGAACGAGCTTGTTCACGTTCTGCGGGGTGATCTGGCTCAGTGGCGAGTAACGATCGCCATGGGCGCTACGGCCGTAGGAATTCCAGTCACCGTCCGGCATGGCCGGGGCGGTGTTGCTCATGCCCGGCACGCTGTCGCGATCCAGTTGGCCTTTGATTTCACCCGGGTTGGTGAACAGGCTGGCCAGCGCGGCGATACCGGCAATGACCACGGCAGCGCTCAGTACGCCAGTGCCGACCGGGTTGAATTCGCCGATACGCAATGGACGACGAAACCATGGCAGCAGCATGACGATACCGAGGGCGAAGAGCAGCGCCAGGCGTGGCACCAGTTGCCACCAGTCGAGGCCGACTTCCCACAGTGCCCAGACGGTACTGGCGAACAACACCACCGCGTACAGGCTCAGCGCGGCATAACGGTCGGCAAGCAGCAGAACGCCGGTCAATGCCAGGCCGATACCGGCCAGCAGGTAATACAGCGAGCCGCCGAGCATGCTCAGCTTGATCCCCCCGGCCAGCATGGCCAGGCCCATTAGCAGAAGCAGGATACCGAGCAGGCTCGGCAGCAGACGGCTTCGACTCAAAGCACCATCAGTGCTCATAGTGTGGTTCTCCGTGACGTTTTAAGTAGTCCCGCGCCAGTTCACTGTAGATGACGATCCGGCGCGGGCAGGGTTCAGTTAAGAAAGGTGTGCGGTTGATTCAATCCCTGTGGGAGCTGGCTTGCCTGCGATGACGGTGTGTCAGTTGGCAAAAGTGTCGGCTGACACACCGTCATCGCAGGCAAGCCAGCTCCCACAGGTCTTGTGGTTTTAATTAGAACGACGACTGGATCTTGATCCCGCCAATCAGCGCGTCATCGACCTGGTCAACGCCACCGGGGTGGCGGATGTATTGCAGGTTCGGGCGCACGGTCAGCCAGTTCGTGACGTGCACGCCGTAATAGAGTTCGGCGCTGTATTCGGTGTCCTGCGGTGGCAGGAAGGACGGGTCGTTGTAGTCGAACACGGCGCGGGCCTGATTGGTCGCCTCGGCGTTCTTGCGATAGGCCGGGTTGACGTGGACGCGAGCCAGGGCGAAACCGATGTCGTCCCTGGCGCGTGCATCGAACAAGCCTTTGTAGACGACGCCCGCCTGGACATAGTTGTCGATGGCGTTGGTCTTCTTGTCGTGCATCGTGCCGTTGGCAAACACGCTCAGGCCCCGAGAGTGGTCGCTGGCGCGGCTGGTCAGCTGTTGCTGCACGCCCAGCCACACGCCATGCTTGCTCGATGCGCTGCGGTAAGCCTCGCCACTCAGGGCAGCCGGCTGACCGTTGCTGTCCTTGTAAGCGTCGGTGGCATTGGCATTGCTGTAGTAATAGCCGGCACGGTATTCACCCGGCAGGCCGTTGAGCTTCGGCGACCAGACCAGTTCCACCGGCAGGATGGCACCCTGGGTGCCGCTGCCGCTGAGCTTGAAACCATTGGCGCGATCAAGGTTCGACGGGTTTTGCTCGTAGGCGCCGACTTGCGCGTACAGCTCGGGCGTCAGGTGATATTTGACCCGCATCGCCCATTGGCTGACCGGCCAGTTGTACCAGATGTCGCCCACCCAGTTACCGACCTGGGAGCCGCAGAACGCCAGGTTCTGGAAGTCGCAGGGGAAGCTGTTGAAATCTTCGCCTTCGCCGAAACGGCCGACTTTGATGTCGAGCTTCTGATCGAAGAATTTCTGCTGATACCACATCTGCGTCAGGCGCCAGGTTTGCCCACGGCCCCAGACTTCCTGAGCCGAGGTGAACCCGCCCACGCGCGGATCATTGATCCGGTCGTTGCTGATGTTGTTGCCGTTGCGCTCGGTGATGGTCAGCTGAAATTCGGCGTCGTCCCAGCCCAGAATTTTCTGCAAGTCCAGATGAGTGCCAAAGCCGAACTGGTCGCTGTAGCGAGCGGTACGGTCGTGGTCGTAACCGCCGTGCAGATTGCTGCCCATTTCGCCGGTGTAATCGACTTTGAAGTCGTAGCCTTTTTCCGAAAGTTCGGTGCGCGTGCCGTTCCAGTCGCCGAGCATCCACGGCGACTCACTGTCGAAAGCCGGAGCGGCCTGGGTGCAAGTGGCGAGGCCCAACGCGGTGAATCCGCCGATCAGGTTCAGGGCCTTTCGCTGGGCAATAGGGGGGCAGACAGCGCTGTCTCGCGGAGTTTGAAGATAAGGCATAGGGGAAGTAATTCTGGGTCTTTTTCTGGGAAGTGAACTGAAGCGGCAGTATGTCGCGGGCAACGGAAGCGTTTCAGCTTGACGGGCGCAAGGATAATGTCCTGTTACAAATAGAGAAAGCGCTTTTACTGACATGGAGCGTTTCGGATTTGGTAACAGTGCGCACCGCTTGCTCCTACAGGTCCGGGTGCGTTCTTTTGCAGGTCACCTACATTTAATGGAGGAACACACAGAGCGCTTCCACCCGACCACACCCTCGGCTAAGGTGCGCGGCTTCCCATTCTTTCACCGCTCGAAGGCCCGGCATGACCGAACAGAACAACAACCCGCTGCACGGCGTGACCCTGGAACAAATCCTCAACGCGCTGGTTGAACACTATGAGTGGTCGGGGCTGGCCGAACGCATCGATATCCGCTGCTTCAAAAGTGATCCGAGCATCAAGTCGAGCCTGACTTTCCTGCGCAAAACCCCGTGGGCGCGGGAAAAGGTCGAACGCTTGTACGTGAAGTTGATGCGCACCAAGCGCCCGGTCTGAGCATGGTTAGCCTCTCGACGCCGGGGGCCGCCGCGAGGCGTCGTTTTGTTGCAGTGGCGGCGGTGCTTGGCTGGGCGGGACTGGGCATTCAGCTGTACCTGATTTTCTACTCACGCTGGACGCTGGAGGCCAGCCTGCTCGGCGGGCTGGTCAGCTTCTTCAGCTATTTCACGGTGCTGACCAATACGCTGGTGGCGACCGTGCTGACCTGTGAACTGACGTCCCGCGAGTCGGCGGCGCGCCGCTGGTTTTTGCAGCCGTGGGTGAGTAGCGGCATTGCCGTGAGCATCGCCGTGGTCGGCCTGGCCTACAACGTGTTGTTGCGCCATTTATGGCATCCACAAGGCTGGCAATGGCTGGCCGATGAGCTGATGCATGACGTCATGCCCCTGCTGTTTCTGGCGTATTGGTGGTGCTGTGTGCCGAAAGGCGCGTTGCGACTGCGGCATATCGCTGCGTGGGCGATCTATCCAGTGGTGTACTTCGCATATTCGTTGTGGCGCGGGCATCTGCTGGCGGTTTATCCCTATCCGTTCATTGATGTCGAGAAGCTGGGTTATCCACAGGTGTTTGTGAATGCCGGGGGGGTATTGGTGGGATTTGTGGTGATTGCGCTTGTGTTGATTGGGCTGGATCGCTGGCGCGCGGGTCGAAAGTGAACACTGATGGTGATTTGATTACTTTTGTGGCGAGGGAGCTTGCTCCCGTTGCGCTGCGTAGCAGTGCTAAAACCTGCGACTGAGTTTTAACTGAAACACCGCGTATGCTGATTTCACGACTGCTTCGCAGCCGAGCGGGAGCAAGCTCCCTCGCCACAAAAAAGCTTATAAGCCTTGATCACTCATCAACGCTATCATCCAGCCGCCAGTAACCCACAGCTTTGACGAACTTTTCATCCAGTCCATGCTCATCGAGCAACACCCGGCGTATCTGCCGCGACACTTTGCTTTCGGTCGCCACCCAGGCGTACAGATTGCCGCTGGGCACTTGCAGTTCCTTCACGGTGTTGAGCAAGTTGTTCTTCCCGCCTTCGCGCAAGACCCAGATCACATTCACCTGCGCAGCGCTTTCCAGCTTCTGTTGCTCGGCACCGTTCTCCACTTCGATGACCGCCAGCACCCGGCGATCGGCCGCCAGGCCTTCCAGGCGTCGAGCGATCGCAGGCAGGGCCGTTTCGTCACCGATCAGCAAGTAGCTGTCGAAGATGTCCGGCACGACCATCGATCCCCGTGGCCCGCCGATGTGCAGGAACTGGCCGGGTTTGGCTTGCTCGGCCCAGGTCGAGGCCGGGCCGTCGCCGTGCAGCACGAAGTCGATGTCCAGTTCCAGCGTGTCGAGATCGTAACGACGCGGCGTGTAATCGCGCATGGCCGGCATCGGCTGATCGGTTTTGCCGGCACCGAGCACCAGGGTTTCCAGCGCCGCTTGTTCCGCCGCGTTTTGTGGAAACAGCAGTTTGACGTGGTCGTCCGTGCCGAGGCTGACGAAGCCCGCCAATTCCGGACCACCCAGCGTGATGCGACGCATGCGCGGCGTCAGGTCGACCACCCGCAACAATTCCAGACGACGGCGTTTGATCTCGTGGCTGACACGGTGGATGGTTTGCACGATCACTTCAGTCATTCGGCTTGCTCCTGAGCGGGTTGAACGGCAGGGCCGTCGACGATGGCTTTGGCGGTGTTGTTCAGCAGGTCGCGCACCCGCAGGATTTCTTCCGGGCTCCAGCGGCCGTGATGCATCTGCAAGGCATGACGCAAGTTGTGCACTGCTTCGTGAATTTCGGCGGGACGGTCATGGCCGCGCAATGAGCGCTTGCTGACTTCGATGCGCATCCGCACGCCATCCAGTGCGATCGCCTGATCGCTTAATGACAGACGTCCGGCCTCGGTGATGGTGTAGCGTTTTTTTCCGCCCTCGGCGTCGCCCAGGATCATTTCGCTTTCTTCAAGGAAGGTCAGGGTCGGGTAGATCACACCGGGGCTGGGGCAGTAGGCGCCGTCGAACATGCTTTCTATCTGGCGGATCAGGTCATAGCCATGGCACGGCTGTTCGGCGATCAGCGCCAACAGCAGCAATTTCAGGTCACCGGGGGCAAACACCCGGGGGCCGCGTCCACTGCGTTCGCGGCCGGGGCGTTTCTCGAAGCCGTCGCGGCCGTCACCGTGTTCACGGTGGGGGGAATGATGGTCTCTCATTTTTTGCTTTCTCTCGTCGTGTTTAGATACAACTTAAGATATATCTTAACGAGAAGGCAAGGACTCCCGACCAGTGGCTACCCCGAACGTCGCGTCGGGTCGAAGCCTGCAATATCAGAAAAATGGTGGTTTTTAATTCAGTTAAAGGCCGGAAATTAGTGTTAACTCTCTAATGTTATGTGTGTGCCTAATGTTTGCTGGGTATGTAGTGTTAGTCCTACAGAAGTTGCTTCGTTAATATCTCGTTGTTATTGCTGATAGAGCAGGGTTTGTAGTCTGTGTCTTACAGTCAGACAGTCACTTTTATGTTATTTCAGGTTTTTTCTTTCCTCGCTGATGCACTTTGGCTACACGGTTGTCGGAACTTGCCTGCTTACTTTCCAGAACAATTGGTCGATCATCTTTCGGCGTTGAAAGTTCAGTTGAGTCATAACTGCTCGTGACAGTTCTACTTATTCAGGAACTTTCAACGAATCGATTATTTAAAACGACAGGTACTGACTAATGTTCAAGAAAATCGCGTTTGCTGCTCCTTTGGCTGTTCTGGCACTGAGCTCCTCGATGGCGTTTGCCGCTACCGAGGCCAAGCACTCCATCAACATTTTGGCCCACGTCCCGGCCGACGATTTCTACGCGGTACCGGTCGATGCGGACCTGGTCAACAAGGACCAGGACATGAGCTACAACCCGTCTACCGACTCCATGAGAACAGTCGACGGGCACTTTGACGTGCTGCACACCGCCGGCAAGGTTCACGCCCGCCTGGAAGGCGTGCCGAAGCTGATTGCCGGTAACAAGACCATCGACCTGAAAGTCGAGCTCAACGGCAAAACGCTGACGACCACTTCGCAGGAAGTTGTTGGCGAAGCCGAGTCCAACGTCCGCTATCGCGCACCGTTCAAAATCAGTGCAACAGGCGGCAAGCCTGATGCAGGTGATTACACCGGCGTTGTCCTGCTGGTCGTTGAACCTTCCGTCTAAGTAACACTCGCGGCAGAACGTTTACTTATTCAAAGTAACGTAACCGGTCGGCAAACTTTCGGTTTGTCGGCCGGGTTTTGACTTCCTTGTAATCAGAGTACTTGTTCATGTTCCCGATGACGCCCATCGCGGCAGCGCTTGCGTTGCTGTTATGTAGCAGCGCATTTGCGGCGCCGACTTCTATTGATAATACCCCCAGAAGTTTGCTGGCCCAGGCCAAGGGTCTGCCGGCGGATTTCGAGGAGCATTTCTTCGATGTGCCGTTGGCCGTTCGGGTCGAGCTCGATCAACAGCCTCTCGGCGAGGCGATGATTGTGTTGTCCCGCGACGACCGGGTGACGTTGCTCGATTTCACCGATACCAGCGAAAGCCGTTTTGACGCCAGTGAGCGCCAAACCTGGGCCGATGTTCTCAAGCCCGGCGTGGCGCTGGGCGCCTGTACCGGTCAGTGCCCGGAACAGATGCTGGCGGTTCACTACAACCTGGAAAGCTCATTGCTGTCGATCGTCACCGAAAATGCCGAGCGCGACACTCAAGCCAAGCGGTTTTACGAACAGCCCGAAGGCGGCAGCAGCGGCCTGATGGTGCGCAACCAGCTCAACCTCAACGGAGGCCAGGAACAGGATCTGGGGGGGCGCTTCGGCCTCGAAGCCAGTGGCAGCCTTGGCAACTGGAGCCAGACCTTCAACATGCAACTGGCACGTCTTGGCGGCCCGGACACCAAGACCTACCACGCGGTGCATGAGCTTTACACCCAGCGCGAACTGCAAGGCAGTTTTTTTCGACTGGGATATTTCACCCCCAATTCCGAAGGCCTCACTCGCCAGCCGCGCTCGTTTGGCACCAGCCCTGACATCGCCGTGGGCGTGATGTACGGCAGTTCTGACAGCCTGGCGATCGACAGCCCGAAACCCAGTGTTTATCCGATTTATGTCACCGCCAATCGCCAGGCCTCGGTGGAGATTTATCGCGATGGTTTGCTGATCCACACCCAATCCGTCCCGGCAGGTTTGCAGACCCTCGACACCCGGCCATTGCCCGGCGGTATTTACGAAGTGGAAGTGCGATTGATCGAAGACGGTCAAACCACCACGACCACCCAGGAACTGATCTACAAACCGAACAACTGGCGCAATCTTGATGAGCGCTGGCGCTATAACCTGTTCGCCGGGCAGGAAAGCAAACTGCTCAGCAACTGGGATCAACAGAACGACGGCGATGCGACGGCGGGAGCTGCGATCAACTACCTGCTGCATCCTCGAGCGATTCTAGGGTTGTCGGCACGTCAGGTCCGCAACACCCTTCAGTACGGCAGTTCCATCGACTGGAGCCTGGCCAACAGCATCAACCTCTACGCCAATCTGTACCAGACCGAAGACCACGGCAGCGGCGCCGATCTGCAAGCGCTCTACAACTATGGTTCCGGCAGCCTGGTCGTGAGCCATAACCGCAGCTGGCTCGACACCACCAACACCTACGACACATTGCCCGACGGCACCCGCGTGCGCCAACGTAACGTGTTCACCGGCGAAACCAGCAATTCATCGCTGGCGTTGAACCACCGGATCAGCCGCAAAAGTTCGCTCAACGCGCGGGTGTCTCACAGCGACGGCAACGTTGAAGGCGTGGGCCTGGACCTGGGTTGGACGCAACGCATGACGCTGCTGGGCAGCGATGCCAACTGGCGACTGTCGCTGTTCGATCGTCCGGGCAGCTTCAGCAGCGGCGATGCGCGTAATCGCGGGGTCGATCTAAGCATCAACATGGCACTGGGCGGACCTGGTCAGCAGGTATCCGGCAGCATCGGTTCGCGTACGGCCCGTGACGGCAGCCGCGACAACAACGCGTCACTCGGTTACCGCAAAGACCTGCAAGACCATGTGCTGCAAAGTGTCTCGGTAACCGCGCTCACAGACACTTACGGCGTCGGCTTGTCGAGCCTGACGAACTTTCGCACCGATGCAATCAACGGCGACGGTTTTGTTCAGCGTTCCTCCTTCAACGGCAACTTCACAGGCGGCGTAAACCTCGACAGCACGGTGGTCGTTGGTGGTCAGCGCATGGCCCTGACCAGCCAGCATCAGGGGCGCGGCGCCGGGATGATTGTCGACATCGAGTCCGATATCGACGGCATCGCCCTGCGCGCCGACGACCTCAGTGGCGGCAGCGTGGCGTTGCGCCCGGGGCGCAATTTCATTCCATTGACGGCCTACAGGAACAGCTCGGTGAGCTTTGATTTCGAAGGCAACCATGTGCCGGCGGCGAGCATCGAACCTTCCCGTACCCGCTATCACTTGAACAAGGGCGGCGTGGAATATCGCCAGGTGCGGGTGATGAAAACCCTGACTGTGCTCGGGCGCTTGCTCGATGCACAAGGACAGCCGCTCAAGGGGCATCACGTGATCAACCATGCCAGCCGTGGGGTGACTGAAGTCGACGGGTTTTTCTCGATGGAGATGAACGCCGGTTCACCGACCCTGGAGGTGCGTTACGCCAATCAGCTGTTGTGCCAGTTCCGCCTTGATGCCAATCGTTATCGCAGTGAAAACAACGTGTTGATGATTGGTGATCTGCAGTGCACGCCGGACACGCTGGCCGATGCCAGTTCCTCTGACCAGAAGGCAGGTTGAAGCCATGAAAATCTCTACTATCGGCCTGGCGCTGGCGATGACGCTGGTGGCTCCATCGGTTGGGGCGGTGAATCAGGAGATCCGGGCGCTGTTCACCCCCGATCCCTCGCAGCCGCAAAAAAACGTATTCATCAACAAGACCCCGAACAGCGGCTATTGCGCGACTTACCCGGACCAGTGCCAGGACAACAATATGTTCAGCATTCGTTTGCCGATTCGCTTCGGACCGAGGGCAAACATCGGGCGTCTGGATCTCATCCCTGTGAAAGTACCGGCCAACTGGCGGCAACTGACGGTGACGAACAGGCAAACACTGGAAACCGAAACGGTCGAGGTGCGCATTACCGGTGTCGGTTCCGAATACGTCCTGAGTCATTCGGCCGCCAGCCTGGTCGGTGTGACAGACATTCTCGAGGGACATCAGAAACTGTGGTACGGCAGCAGCTGGGTATACGCGCCACCTCCTTGCGAGTACAGCGGTGTAGGGGCGTACTCACCCAGTACGTATCGATTCTTCTGGAAAACCCCGACAGAGGCGGCCTGCAACAAAAGAACCTACTTTGCTATCCCGCACATGTCCTTCGAAAATCTGGATATTGCCTATGAACTGCGCACGCCCAACCCGCTGGGAATGTCGAGCGGGCTCTATACCGGATCGATGAGCTATCGGGTCGGCCCAGGCGCTGATTTCGACTTGGGAAGCATGCCTGCGAACGACAGTAACCTGACCCTGGACTTCGTGCTGGACGTACAGCACACGCTGAAAGTCGATATCCCTCCTGGCGGGGAAAAAGTCCGGTTGACCCCGGCAGGTGGCTGGCAAAGCTGGCTGCAGGAAGGGCGAAAGCCTGTACGGCTGTTCCGGGATCAGAGTTTCAATATCTCGGCGTCGACGCGTTTCAAAATGCACCTGGAATGCGAAATCGCCATAAACCCTTTTGAGTGCATGATCCTGGACCGCAAGACCGGGCGTGCGGTTGAGGTGCAGGTCAGCACCACGCTGCCCAATGGCCTGACCGACCTCGCCGGCCAACCGGTCAAGCAACGCCGGCTACGTACCGGTGCAGCGAATGCCCAGCAGTTTCAACCGAGCTTTTATGTGGAAAGGCGTCCAGGCGTACTGCACTTCGAAATTCCAGCCAGTCAGATGGGTTTCATGCTCAGCCCCGGTCAGGCGGGCTACTACGCCGGCAACGTCACGGTGATCTGGGATTCGGATCTTTGATGGGCTACGTATCGCCAGGTGCCATTCGTGTTGTGTTCATTGTCATGAGGTTCAAGGGTATGAAACGTCTGTGGTTGCTGTTGGGGTTGAGCGGTTTTTCATTGGGTCTTCAGGCCGGGCCGCAGATTAACGTCGGAACGGTCTACGACTATCTGGATGGTGACAAGAGCACGTACCTCAAGCGTGTGTTCAACCGCGGTGACAGCACCGCGTTCGTCAAAGTCAACATCCTGGAGATCCTCTACGACGACGATGGCACGTCCCGTGAAGTGCCGGTCAAGACCCAAGCGGATGCGAGTGGCCGCGATGGCTTGATGGCCAGTCCCGCGCGCTTGATCGTGCCGGCCAATGGCATGCAGGGCACACGCTTGCTGCTGATGGGCAATCGGGACACCGAACGATATTTTCGCGTGCGCTTTGTGCCGGTGGTGCCGGAAAAGGAAGACGATTTTGCGGTGTCCAGCGAGGAACGCGATGAGTACAAAAAGAATCTGTCGGCGGGGGTCAACGTCATGACCGGGTTTGGCACGGTGTTCTTCGTGCGGCCAAAGGACACTCGTTTCGACAGCGTGATCGATGACGCAGCCGAGCGTTACACGCTGCGCAATAACGGCAATACGGTCGTGGTGGTCGACGAGTTTCGCAACTGCTCGCTGAAGGATGAAACCGAGTGCGAGCCGACTACCAAACACCACATCCTCGCGGGCAAGACGTTCGAATTCGAGAAAAAGCCCGGTCGCGAGTACCGCTTCAATCTGGTTGAGGGCAACGCGAAAAAAACGCTGCGCATCGCCAGCAAGCAATGAAGAGGTGATCGGTGATGCAACAGATAACTGACATGATCAAGCAAGCGACCGTCGCCGGATGCGTGGGGGCCTTGACGCTGATAAGTGCTTGCGCTTTCGCGGCGCGGGAGGAGCACACGTTCGAAGTGTCGGCGGATATTCCGACCCTCGGGTTTTACGTAATCCCGGCCGAGTCGGACTGGATTCACCGACCGCAGCGGTTGAACTGGAACCCTTCCACCAAGACCCTGAGCAGCGTGCGCAAGTATTTCGATGTGCGGCATGACACCAGCGCCATTGAAGCGCGCCTGGAGGCCACCCCCTACCTGTCGAACGGCAGGCCGAGTGACAACATGGCATTGCGGGTCAGTTTCAACGGGGTGGAGTTGAGCCCGGACCTTTCTTCACGGCTGGTGGTGTCGGCGGCTGAAGCGGCGGCAGGCACGCGGGTGTTGCTGGAAATCGCGCCAGTGAAGCCGCCCGGGGGATACCGCCCGGGGGATTACGACGGCAACGTACTGTTGTTGTTCAACGCCAGGGCGCCGGGGGAGTGAGCGCAAGCAGCGCTTCGGTTTTCAAGGCGCTCGCGCATCGGCCGCCACCATTGAACTGAATGTCTGAAACTCACAGTCGCGATGTCGGAACCGGCGCACACGCGACACTGCTTCCCGGTTGCAGATACGGCGTCAGAATCGGCGCCATCCCCTTGAGCACTTGCACTGGCAGGGCAGAGGTGAACTTGAACGCTTCGGCCGTTTGCCCGGGCACGAACGCGGTCATCGTGCCGAAGTGACGATCGCCGATGTAGAACACGAAGGTCGCGGTGCGGTTAATGGATTTCGAACTCAGAATTCGCCCCCCCGAACCGAAGGCTTCGATGCGGTTATCGCCCGTACCGGTTTTGCCGCCCATGCCCAACGGTTTGCCATCAGGCGTTATGAAACTGCCGGAGATGCGTTTGGCTGTACCGGCATCCACCACCTGCGACAACGCTTCACGCATGGCTGTGGCCACCTCGGAAGACATCACCCGTTTACCGACATCCGGGTTATTGATCAGTTTGGTTTCGTACGGTGTGTTCGCTGCAAAATGCAGGCTGTCGATGCGCAGCGTGGGCATGCGCACGCCATCGTTGAGGATGGTGCCGATCAGCTCCGCCAAGGCTGCCGGACGATCGCCGGAGCTGCCGATGGCGGTGGCCAGCGATGGCACCAGGTGATCGAACGGATAGCCGACTTTCTGCCAGCGCTGGTGAATGTCGAGAAACGCCTCGATCTCCAGCATGGTGCGAATGCGGCTGTCGCGCGCACCCTTGTGACGGCTTTTGAACAGCCAACTGTAGACTTCCTGGCGTTCGAACTGGCTGGCTTTGACGATCTGGCTGAACTTGGCGTCGGGGTTGTTCAACAAATAGCCGATCAACCAGAGATCCAGCGGGTGAACCTTGGCGATGAAGCCTTGGTCCGGTAGGTCATAGGCGCCAGGGCCGTAGCTTTCGTAAAGCCGCTGAAGACGTTCGTCAGTCAGTTTTTCGGTGAGCTTGGCGCCTTTGAGGTGCGAGCGCACGAACATGTTGAAGCTTTCCTGACTGGCCTGTGGCAACAGATACCTATGCACCGCGGCCATGCGGATCGGGGTCGGGCGCATTCCGTCGAGGAAGGTCTCGAGTCGCGCCTGGGTGTCCTTGTTCTTGTACTTCTTCCAGAACTTCAGCAGGAACGATGTGCCTTCACGGTCGGCAAACGAAGCCAGGTATTCCTGACGCCGAGGGTCGCGGTCGTCTTTGAGCAATTCGGCGCTGCTATTGGGGCCGGAATACGTGGTGTAGCGCACCAGGTCACGCATCAGCCGAATGAATGGCAGGTTGATCGACTCGCGCAGGGCATCGCGCAGGGTCGGGAGGCGCCCGTTGTCTTCTTTGCGAAAGTTAACGAATGTGTGCAGCCCGCCACCGGTGAAAAAAGCTTCACCGGGGCTGGCCGAGTATTTGCGATCCAGTGCAGCGCCGAGCATGCCTGGCAAATTGCGGTCCTTGGTCTGGATCAGGTAATCGACGGCCCAGCGACTCAGGCGGTCCTGATCCGGGACGTCGACCTTCTTCAGTTCCGGGACGGTCATGGCTGCGTATTTTTCGTGCAGCTCGGCGATGATCTGCAAATAGGTGGTCAGCACACGCATCTTGGCGGTGGAGCCCAGTTCCAGCTTGCTGCCTTCATTGATATCGAACGGCTGGTCGGTGCTGTCGGTCTGCACCCGCACCCGCGAACCATCCGGGGTCAGTTCGAACAGTGTGAAGCTGTAGCGCACCTGGGCGGTACTGGTGGGGGTCAGCAGGCGTTCGCCCATCAAGCCGATCTGCGCCGCAAACTCAGGGTCGGCCAGATGCTTGAGGTACTCGGTGGCCTGGGCTTGCAACTCGCCTTGCAGGGTGCTGGTGGCGGAAAGATCAAGGCGATCGAGGTCGTACAGCGGACGGTTGAGCAACCCGCCCAGACGACTGCGTGCCACGCTGATGCCCTTGTTGGTTTCGATGGGCTGAATGGTGGGTTGTGTCTGCCAGTCGCGATAGGTCACTTTGCTGGCCAATGCCGCCGCCGCAAGTGGCGCATCGATCACGCCATTCTGAGCCAGCAGGCGGATGTGGCTGTCGGTGAGGCTGGCCAGTTCCTCGCGGCCCTTGGTCAGGTAGTGGGAAGGGCGGCGCTGGGCAATCATCAAAGACAGCATCTCCCGCAGGGCCAGACCTTTTTCCGACATGCTTTTCGGATCGGTCTCCTTGCTGGCCAGCCGCTCGTTGGCCTGGTTGAAGTCGGCGCCGTACCAGACACGCAAACCTTCGGCCATGCCATGCACTTCACCGTGGCCGGGTACCGCCGACAGAGGCACGCTGTTGAGGTAATCGCGAATCACATTCTGCCGGGCTTCAAGGGTCTCCGGCCCGGCCTGATAGGCGCGCACGCTGGCAGAAATCATCTGACGGATTTTTTCCGCGCCCGACACGGTCAGGCCATCGGGTGAATGCCGGTACTTCTCAAGTTGCGTCGCCAGGGTACTGCCGCCCGCCGACTGGCCCGGCAGGTGCATCAACTTGGCGACCTGGGACCACGCCGCCATGCCGAACCGCGGCCAATCCACGGCAGGGTTGGCCCGGGGCTGACGGGGATCGAGCAAGAAGCGGTTTTCGATGAACAGCAAGCTGTTGACCACCACGGGAGGGATTGCCGCAAAGCTTGAATACAGTTGTTGTGGGTACTTGTACTGGTAAAGCGGTGCCGCACGGCAATCGGTGATCGACAATCCCGCCTGGATTTTTTCCGGGTAGGGCACGAAAAAGCCCTTGTCGGTGTAGTCCATCAGTTTTTGTGAAAACCGGGTCTGGGCTGCCACAACGTAGTCACGCTTGATCAGACGTGGCAGGAATTCATCCAGAGAGCTGTAGCCCAGGCGCAAGTCGAAAGGACCGGCACCGGGATAGCGAATGGCATCGCTGGGACCGGGTTTGAGCTCGTAACTCAAAGTGGCGGCGTATTGGCTCAGTTCCCGGGATTGAAACTTCGACGTGCGCATTTCCTTGGCTGCGGCCAACCCGACGACAATCAGGATAATCAGCAACAACAACCAAAACGCACCCCAGCCGTGCCTGGTGCGACTGCTTCGGGATTTTTCAGGTAAAGGCGTTTCGTCCATACGTCCAGTCTGAACCACATTTTTACTCGAATCGGTTTGCCACAAAACGCCCATAGTCGACTGATCCATTCACGCAGATTGAGAGGACTTGTCTGAAGCTTAGACGGTGGTTGGCCTTGGTGAAAAAATTGTGAATGCACAAGTATCGATTTCCCATCATTCCCTGTGGTGAGGGGGCTTTTGTGGCGAGGGGGCTTGCTGTGGCGAGGGGGCTTGCCCCCGTTGGACTGCGAAGCAGTCCCATCAGGAACATCGCGTGTACCGGTAATACGACTGCTGCGCAGCCGAACGGGGGCGAGCCCCCTCGCCACAAAGCCCCTCACCACAAGAGCCCCCTCACCATGCGCGGTGGGGAGTCTGAAACGCCTGAACTAGAGCCATCAGACGGTAACTTCTACGCATGTAGGGGCATGACGATGCACCATTACCGTGCAATACTCTGCGCCGCTTAATCGGCAACTAATCCTACGTAAGCCAGGTAATGCCACTCCGTAAACCGCTCTTTTCCCGAGAGTTCTCGCTGAATGTTGTGGTTTATAGAGTGAAAAACCCTGTCAGAAGCTTTTTATACTGCACGCCCCGCTGATCTTGCCGGTTTTGTCCTGCAAGACGGGTTTGCCCACAAAGCAGGTCCGGTTTCAGAAAAGCATTGGCTTACCGGTCAGCGCTTCGACACTCGGTGGTCATATCCAATAACAAGATGAGGTTGTACTCCTATGCCAGGCAATCACCTGCCCAATGGCGAGACCGCTCAAGGCGGCCCGCTCAAACGCGAACTCGGCGAACGGCATATTCGGTTGATGGCGCTCGGTGCCTGTATCGGTGTCGGTCTGTTCCTCGGTTCGGCCAAGGCCATCGAGATGGCTGGCCCGGCAATCATGCTGTCCTACATCATCGGCGGTCTGGCGATCCTGGTGATCATGCGCGCCCTCGGCGAGATGGCGGTGCACAACCCCGTCGCCGGCTCCTTCAGCCGCTACGCTCAAGACTACCTCGGCCCATTGGCGGGCTTCCTGACCGGCTGGAACTACTGGTTCCTGTGGCTGGTGACCTGCGTTGCGGAAATCACCGCGGTGGCGGTGTACATGGGCGTCTGGTTCCCTGATGTGCCGCGCTGGATCTGGGCACTTGCCGCATTGATCAGCATGGGCTCGATCAACCTGATCGCAGTAAAAGCCTTTGGTGAGTTCGAGTTCTGGTTCGCCTTGATCAAGATCGTCACCATCATTGCGATGGTGATCGGCGGTGTCGGCGTGATCGCATTCGGTTTCGGCAACGACGGTGTGGCGCTGGGGATTTCCAATCTTTGGGCCCACGGCGGCTTCATGCCCAACGGTGTGCAAGGCGTGTTGATGTCCCTGCAAATGGTGATGTTCGCCTACCTCGGCGTCGAGATGATCGGCCTGACTGCCGGTGAAGCGAAGAACCCGCAGAAGACCATTCCCAATGCGATCGGCTCGGTGTTCTGGCGGATTCTGCTGTTCTACGTCGGCGCGCTGTTCGTGATCCTGTCGATCTACCCATGGAACGAAATCGGCACCCAGGGCAGTCCGTTCGTGATGACCTTTGAGCGTCTGGGCATCAAGACTGCCGCTGGCATCATCAACTTCGTGGTGATCACCGCGGCACTGTCGTCGTGCAACGGCGGTATCTTCAGCACCGGGCGCATGCTCTACAGCCTGGCGCAGAACGGTCAGGCCCCGGCCGGTTTCGCCCAGACTTCGAGCAATGGGGTGCCCCGTCGCGCGTTGCTGTTGTCGATTTTCGTGCTGTTGCTGGGTGTGCTGCTCAACTACATGGTCCCGGAGAAAGTCTTCGTCTGGGTCACCGCGATTGCCACCTTCGGCGCGATCTGGACCTGGGTGATGATCCTGCTGGCCCAGCTCAAGTTCCGCCAAGGCCTGAGCGCCAGCGAACGTGCCGGTCTGAAATACAAGATGTGGCTGTACCCGGTCAGCTCGTACCTGGCGCTGGCGTTTTTGGTGCTGGTGGTCGGCCTGATGGCGTACTTCCCGGACACCCGCGTGGCGCTCTATGTCGGCCCGGCGTTCCTGGTCCTGCTGACAGTGTTGTTCTACGTGTTCAAGCTGCAACCGACCAATGTGTCGCAGGGGGCGGTGCGTTCAGCTTCGTAAGACGTAACACCTGAAATGAAAAAGCCCCGGTCGTGATGATCGGGGCTTTTGCGTTTGGAGGGTCAAAAGATCGCAGCCTCGTTTCACTCGACAGCTGCTACAGGAATCGCGATTGACGACCGTACACGGATTCGGCAAACACGTTCCCCTGTAGCAGCTGTCGAGTGAAACGAGGCTGCGATCTTTTGATCTTAAGCGGTCGCCACCGACAGTTGCCGATTCAGGCGTTTGTTGAAATCCAGCCACGCCCCCAGCAACGCCATGACCCCGGCACCCACCAATGCGGTGAAAACCTGCATGGCAAACGCATCGTCGGTCAGGGCGTTGAGCATGTCCGCCAAGGGCGCCAACAGCACGCCGAGGCAGAAAACTTCCAGTGAGTAGCGCCCCATGCGGCAGCATTGCTGCGCCAGCCAGTTTTGCGTCCAGCCACTGCCGGGCAAGAGCCTGGCGGTGACATAGGCCAGCGCCAGGAAGTGCAGCAAACGGACCGGCGACAGATCGGTCTTGCTGATCGGGTACAACAAGTTGCTCAGGCTCGCCGGCATCAGGGCATCGTGTATTTGCGGCCAGCGCCAGGAGACAGTAATCACCCCGGCCACCACCACGTACACCGCCGCGCTGACAAACAACGGCTGACGCACCAGCGGGCGAGTGTCGGGCACACGTGGCCGCTGCCCATGAATCGCCATGAAGCCGCCGAGGACAAACAGCAGTTGCCAGGTCACGGGGTTGAAGTACCACACACCGTCCTTGATGGCCGCCAGGTTCCAGCCAAACCGCGGAGCCAGCAAGTACACCGCCAATGACACGGCGACGACCGCCCACGGCTTGCGCACCAGCAACGGCAGGACCAGCGGCAATCCCGCCAGCAGCACGATGTACAGCGGCAGCGGGTCCATCAGGTTCGGCTTGAAGCGCAGCAGTAACTCATCCGTCAACGCTTGCTGGGGGTTGGTGATGAAGTGATGCAGGCCCATTTCTTCTACCAGATCGCGGGTTTCCACATGGCTGTTGGCGAAGAACACGATGCCCATCAGCATGGCCAACAGGAAAATATGGACCACGTAGAGCACCCAGGCGCGCCGCAGAATCTTCACGCAGGCAATCAGGTAACCATCGCGCGCAAGGATTTTGCCGTAGGCCAGAACGGCCGCGTAGCCGGCGAGAAACACGAATATTTCTGCCGCATCGCTGAAACCGACATTGCGCAGGGTGATTTGGCCAAGGGGGTTGTGAGGCACGTGATCCCAAAAAATGAAGATCAGTGCCAGGCCGCGAAAAAAGTCGATTCGGTGATCGCGCTCAAACGTCATGACGGCAGGCTCGTGGGCGGGTGTTGAGAAAGGAAAAAGCCAAGGGCGCTAAAGATTGCGCGCCGCACTTAGGCGGCGCGCAGGGTGGCGTGATTTGCTGGTAATTGCAAAACGGGGATATTACGGAATGTCTCTTGGCATTGAGGTAAGCCCTGACCGCTGGTCTGAAAGGTCGTCAGACCTGTGATTTCTGACAGTAGACATGTTCAAAGTTTTATGAAGTGAAACGGGAGAATCACCATGAGGCTCTTGTGGAAAGGATTCTCCAGTTACACGGTGGTCGGGGTCGCCAACACGCTGATTCACTGGCAAATCTTCTTCCTGCTGAGCGTGGGGGCCGGCTTCAGTCAGGCTGTCAGTAACCTGTCTGCCTTCTGCGTTGCCGCCTCGTTTTCCTTCTACATGAACGCGCTGTATACCTTCGAAGCCAAGGCGTCGGTCGGCGGTTATCTTCTATTCTTGGGAGCCATGGGGGCGCTGAGTCTGGGCGTCGGCCATGCCGGTGACGTATGGAGACTTCATGGCCTGCTGACGGTGGCTATTTTTTCGGCGTTGAGCCTGGTGCTGGGCTTTCTGTTTTCAAAGTACGTGGTCTTTCGCAGGCGTAACGCATGAAAGTCTCGCTGATCGTTCCGGTATTCAATGAAGAACAGGCGGTCAGCCTGTTTTACCAGGCCGTGCGTCGCGAGTTGAAGCTTGACCAGACCGAGGTCGAAATCGTGTTCATCAACGATGGCAGTTCCGACCGCACGGCCGAGGAGGTCAAGGCCTTGGCGCAGGCCGATGAACAGATATTGCTGATCAACTTTTCGCGCAACTTCGGCAAGGAACCGGCGTTGTTCGCCGGCCTGGAATACGCCACCGGCGATGCGGTGATTCCCATGGATGTCGATTTGCAGGACCCGATCAGCGTCATCCCGCGGTTGATCGACCAATGGCAAAAAGGCGCGGATGTGGTGCTTGCCAAACGCCGGGATCGCACCGCCGACGGTTACCTGAAACGCCACAGCGCTTCGCTGTTCTACCGGGTGCTGAACCGTATCGCCTACACCCGCATCGAAGAAAACGTCGGCGATTTTCGGCTGATGGACCGCAAGGTGGTCGACGTGATTCGCACGCTTCCCGAACACCAGTTGTTCATGAAAGGTGTGCTGTCGTGGGCCGGGTTCAACACCGTGGTGGTGGAATACGAGCGCGCCGAGCGAGTGGCGGGCACCAGCAAGTTCAATGGCTGGAAACTCTGGAACCTGGCGCTGGAAGGCGTGACGTCGTTCAGCACGGTGCCGTTGCGCTTATGGACTTACGTCGGCGGCGGTATTTCGATCTTCGCGGTGCTCTACGCGGTGTACATGGTGCTGGACAAGATTTTCTTCGGCAACAGCGTCCCCGGTTACCCGTCGTTGATGACCGCGATTCTGTTTCTCGGCGGCGTGCAGCTGATCGGCATCGGCATCCTTGGTGAATACGTTGGCCGCATCTACATCGAAGCCAAGCATCGGCCGCGCTACGTGGTGAAAGACATCATCGGCGGCAAAGACCGGCTCGGGATTTAGCATGGGCAGGTTCAGCGATTTTTTCAGCAAGGAACTCGGGCGTCGGCAAGTCTGGCTGTTTTTTTTGCTGGCAACCCTGGTGTATGTGGTGCCGCTGATCCTTGCGGACTATCCGTATATCGATGACAACTGGCGATCCTTGTCGGCCGGTATGGCTTGGGCGGAGCAGGGACGGTTATTCACCGAGTTCTTCTACAACCTGCTGACTTTCAGCCAGGCCGCGCCGAACATCTTTCCGCTGCCGCTGTTGATCGCCACGCTGGCCATGGCCGCGGCACTGACCAGCCTGACGTTTCATTACTATCCCCAACCGACAATCGCCTGCTGCCTGGTAACGCTACCGCTCTGGTACAACCCGTTCTTCCTGCAAAACCTGTCTTATCAATACGACGGGCCCGCCATGGCGTTGAGCGTGGTGGCGGTCATCCATGCGATCACCTTTCGTTCCCCTTCGCGCATTCAGCAGTGGCTGGTGCCGTCCTTTCTGGTTGCCTTGGCGATAGGGTTGTATCAGGTGAGCTTCAATGTGTTTCTCGGGTTGTGTTGCCTGGAAGTGCTCAGGGGCGCCAATGACAAACTGGCCTGGCCGCAATGGTGCGGGTTGATCGGCTGGAAAATCGCTCAGGCCTTTCTCGGCTGCCTGATTTACGCCGTCAGTGCTTATCCGTTCACTCAGCACAAGCGCACCCTGCTGCTGAACTGGAGCGCGGAGCCGTTGCTGCAACTGCACGTCAACATCGCCAGGGTGCTGGAAAAAGTCGTGCTGCTGTTTCATGGCGGATTTACCTGGGTGTTCGCCGGGTTGTTGCTGTGTGCCATGGCTGGCGCGGTGCGACTGGGGCTCAACGTCGTGGCGCGCCAGGACCGCCCAGCGAACAAAATGCTGATCGGCCTGATCTGCGTGCTGGCATTACCGGCAGTGACCTTACTGGTGTCGGGTATGGCGCTGTTTTTTCGGGACTTCAATGAAGGGGCCAGGACCCTGATGGGCTTCGCGGTCCTGTTGGTGCTGTTGTTCTATTTGAGCCATCTGGCGCTGGCACGAATCCACCAGCGGCTGCCGCTGTTGTTGGTGATTCCGTTGTTGGCGATGCTTTCGCTGTCGTACGCCTACGGGCGCGTGCTGACGGTGCAGAAAGCCTTCGCGTCCAGCGCACTATTGAGTCTTGAACACGACATCGCGTCGAATCGACAGCTGCTCGAGGCCAAGCGCATTTACATGTCAGTGACCTATTCCGATTACTGGCTGAGGGGGGCGGCGGGCTCGTTCAAGCAGATGCCGGTGTTGCACTATCTGCTGAACATCGACTTCTTCATGCTGGCCGAGAACCTGCCGAAAGTGGGGATCACCAACGTTGTTGCAGAGAAGGAGCGACGTAACGCCACCCGGGTGGGTTATCAGCACTATCCGCCGCTGGTGGAGAGCCAGTACTACCGGATTTATCTGATTGGCGATTACGGTTTTATTGTCATGAAAGAACCCGCGCCGGTTAAGAGGCTGCGCTGGTGAAAGGTGAGGAGATGACCGTTGGTCAGGAGGCCTCATCTACCTGTTATTTCTGTCAGTAGACCGCTACAGGGTTGTCACTTAATTTGAAAGGCACCTGAAACAGGGATATTGGCAGGTGCCGGAATGAAAGCGTTATGGAAAGGATTCTGTAGCTACATGGTCATTGGCGTGATCAATGCGCTCATTCATTGGCAGATTTTTTTCGTACTCACCGTCGCCTTCGAACTCAGTCAGGCGATCAGCAACCTTGTGGCGTTTTGCGTCGCCGTCTCCTTTTCCTTTCATGTGCATGCGCTTTACACCTTTGACAGGAAGGCGATGGTGCTGGGCTATCTGTTGTTCAGCGCTGTCATGGGTGTCGTGAGCTATGGCGTCGGACATATCGCAGATCTGTGGCAGGTGCATGGTTTGGTGACGGTGACATCGTCTTGGTTGTTGTACCTGATTGGCGAGTTCTTCTTTTCCAGGTTTGTGGTGTTTCGTGGGTGTGAGTCATGAGGGGTTTTCAGCCGACGATCCTGATGTTTGGGCCGCTGCACTGGTGACGCAGGCGTCAGAACGCATCCATCAGCACGACAATACAATCCCTGGCCTGGTAAGCATTGATCTGCGGTACCAGTCGCCGAAAGTGCTCAGACTGGCAATGAGCATCCAGCGCTGCCTGATTCGGCCATTGTTCGACGAAGATAAAGTGCCCGGGGTCTTTTTGATCGACGAACAGGTCGTAAGCGATGCAATCGGGTTCCAGTCGCGTCTTCTCGACAAGTTCGGCGTACCACGGGCGAACGGTTTCAATGTGTTCGGGTTTGATCAAATCCTGAGCGATGACTTTCAGCATGCTGTCCTTCCTTGGTGAAAAGCCAACCTCCCGATGAGGTTGGCGTTCAATCGTTGTTTACGCGGCAGCCGACTCGTTCGGCTCAAAGCTGTCCGCACGCGCCATCTGCCACATCCGCGAATAAAATTCGCCATTCACCTCCCCGGTCAGCAACTCTCCCGGTTTCAAGAACACATGCAACTGCGAGAACAGTTTGATCTCGGTCGCCGACATGCGTCGAACCAAATGCTTGGCCGACAATTGCGAAGGATGATCCAGCCCGGCAGCGGCGAGCATTTCGGCCAGGGCCTTGAGGGTGTTGCGGTGGAAGTTGAAGACGCGTTGGGCCTTGTCCGGGACGACGAGTGCGCGTTGGCGCAGTGTGTCCTGGGTGGCGACACCGGTCGGGCATTTGTTGGTGTGGCAGCTTTGCGACTGGATGCAGCCGATGGCGAACATGAAGCCGCGTGCCGAGTTGGCCCAGTCGGCGCCGATGGCCAGGACGCTGGCGATGTCGAAGGCGCTGACAATCTTGCCGCTGGCGCCGAGTTTGATTTTGTCCCGCAGGTTCAGGCCGACCAGCGTGTTGTGCACGAACAACAGGCCTTCGCGCATTGGCACACCAATGTGGTCGGTGAATTCCACGGGCGCGGCGCCGGTGCCGCCTTCCTTGCCATCGACCACGATGAAGTCGGGGAGGATGCCGGTTTCCAGCATGGCCTTGGCGATGCCCATGAATTCCCATGGGTGGCCCAGGCAGAACTTGAAGCCCACCGGTTTGCCGCCCGACAGTTCGCGCAGTTGCTGGATGAAGTGCATCAGTTCGATCGGCGTGGAAAACGCACTGTGCCGCGACGGTGAGATGCAATCTTCGCCCATCAGGATGCCGCGGGTCTCGGCGATTTCCCGGGTGACTTTGTGCTTGGGCAGGATCCCGCCATGACCGGGCTTGGCGCCCTGGCTCATCTTGATTTCGATCATCCGCACTTGCGGCGTCTGCGCTTGTGCCGCGAAGCGTTCCGGGTCGAAACGGCCGTCCGCGGTGCGGCAGCCGAAGTAGCCGCTGCCCAGTTCCCAGGTCAGGTCGCCGCCGTTTTCCCGGTGATAGGCGCTGATGCTGCCTTCGCCGGTGTCGTGGGCGAAGTTGCCGAGTTTTGCCCCCTGGTTCAACGCTCGAATCGCGTTGGCACTGAGGGAGCCGAAGCTCATGGCCGAAATGTTGAACACCGACGCCGAGTACGGCTGCGTGCACTGCGGGCCGCCGACCGTTACCCGGAAACTGCTCGGGTCGCTCAATGGCGCCGGGCGCATGGAATGGCCGATGAATTCGAAACCCGACTGATACACATCGATCAAGGTGCCGAAGGGTTTGTCGGCGCTTTCATTCTTGGCCCGTGAATAGACCAGCGAACGCTGGGCCCGGGAGAAGGGCAGGGCGTCGCTGTCGGACTCGAGCAGGTACTGGCGGATTTCCGGGCGAATACCCTCCACCAGATAGCGGATGTTGCCGAGGATCGGATAATTACGGCGCACCGCGTGAGGGCTTTGCAGCAGATCGAACAGGCCCACGAGGCTGAGAATGCCGGTGACGGCGGTGATCGGCCACAGCCAGTCGTGCGCCAGGAAGGGCAGGCTGGCGAGGGTAAAGATCACACAGACGGCAAAGAAGGCGTAGCGGCTCAGGAGTGACAGGCTCATACGGTTTCCTTGGGTTCGGACTCAATAGTTTCAACGCAGCAGGGGCATGGATACACACAGATCCCTGTGGGAGTGAGCCTGCTCGCGATTGCGGTGGTTCAGTCGACATCAATGCTGAATGAAAGACCGCAATCGCGAGCAGGCTCGCTCCCACAGTAAAAAGCACTCCGCGTTGTAATCAGGCATTTTGGGCCTGGAGAAAAATCGAAAACAGCTCTGACTGGGATTTGATCCCCAGTTTGCTGTACATGTGTTTCTTATGGACTTTCACGGTTTCGACAGAGATTTCCAGCTTGCGGGCGATTTCTTTGCTGGAGCAACCGCTGAGCATCAAGCGCCCGACATCCAGCTCCCGTGCGGTCAATTGCGCGCCTTTGAGTTGCTGTACCGACGCTTCCAGCTGCACGCGCCAGTCGACTTGCGGCGGTGCGGGTGCGAGGGCCACGACTTCGTTGATTTCGTAGGGCAGGCGCTGACGCAACAGGCCGAGCACCCAGGGCTGGATCAGCGACAGCAAGGCGATCTGCTGGCCACTGAAACGCTGCTTGCTGCCCAGTGACAGGCACAGCGTGCGGTCGCCTTCGAGTTGGCAATTGAACTGGATTTCATCGGCCACCACATTCAGACGAAAGTAGCGCTGGTAATACTCGGTCAGTTCGAAATGCTCCGGCGCGACTTCCGACAGACGATAGAGCCCGGTGCGCGATTGCTCGCGACAGGCGATGTAGAACGGATCGAGCAGGTACAGACCGCGCAGATAGTCCTGGAACAACTGATCAGGACTGCCGTCCGCGCCCGGGCATTCGGCGAACACTTGCGGGTGCTGATCGGCGCTGAAAAGCAGCGCCACCCAGCTGTCGAAGGTCACGTACTGATCCAGTAACCGGACCAGTTGCGTCCAGAAATTGGGCTTGTCCAGGGCGTCGATCAGTTGCCCGACCGAGCGGTGCCACGCGATGTCGTCTAACGAGAGTGTCATGCCTCTACCCCTATCGGGTTACCCCACCGGCGTGATTTTCCGGCCGGTGGCTTGCTGCGCATACTGGCGCACAGACACCGACCGGGCAATCTTTCTGCCAGCCTGGTCAAGAACAAGGAATACCCATGAAAGTCGAACTCGCCCAATTGGCGGGCCGTGACAACGACACGGCTTACAACCTCGAACGCGCGCTGAAGGCGATAGCGGGCTGTGCTGCCGATACGCAGCTGATCGTGTTTCCCGAAACCCACCTGATGGGCTTCCCGACCCTCGAAGCGCTGGCCGAGACCGCCGAACCGCTGGACGGCCCGACCGTCAGCGCGGTGCTGGCCGCGGCCCGTGAACGCCAGATCGCCGTGGTGATCGGCATGGCCGAGAACGACAACGGCCGCTTCTACAACACCACGTTGCTGATCACTCCCGAAGGTATCGCGCTGAAATATCGCAAGACGCACCTCTGGGCGTCGGATCGCGGAGTGTTCGAGGCTGGCGACCGTTACGCGACGTGTGAGTGGAACGGTGTGCGGGTCGGCCTGCTGATTTGCTACGACATCGAATTTCCGGAAACCGCTCGGGCCCTGGCGCAATTGGGTGCAGAACTGTTGATCGTCACCAACGGCAACATGGACCCTTACGGCCCGACTCACCGCACCGCAATCATGGCCCGCGCCCAGGAAAACCAGGCGTTTGCGCTGATGGTCAACCGGGTGGAAGAGGGCGATAGCGGGTTGGTGTTCGCGGGCGGCAGTGCGCTGGTGGATCCGCTGGGGACTTTGCTGTTCGAGGCCGGGCGGGAGGAGGGGCAGTTTGCAGTGGAGCTGGACCTGACTCAGCTGACGGCGGCGCGGCAGGATTATCGGTACCTGGATGATCAGCGGCTGCGGTTGCCGGGGGAGGTTGTTGAGCATGCTTGTGGATTGCGGGAGCTGCTGATTCCTAAAAACTGAAGAAGACCGATCGTTCCCACGCTCTGCGTGGGAATGCCTCAACGGACGCTCCGCGTCCGCTTTTGGGACGCGGAGCATCCCGGGCTGCATTCCCACGCGGAGCGTGGGAACGATCATGCAATACCCGAAATTTAGCGCCGAACTCGGCTCTGCCATAAATCCAATAAATTCGGAGTAGTCGCTCATGGCTCGTTTGCAACGCACCCTGTCATTGGGGTCGGTGGTGCTGTTCGGCATCGCCTACATGACGCCGATCATCGTGCTCGGCACCTTTGGCATCCTCGCTCAATCCACCGTCGGCATGGTCCCGGCCGCTTACCTGGCGGCGCTGGTGGCGATGTTTTTCACCGCCATGAGTTACGGCCGAATGGCCGCGGCGTTCCCCGTCGCTGGCTCGGCCTATAGCTATGTTCGCAAGGCGATCAGCCCGAAACTCGGGTTCATCGCCGGTTGGGCCGTGCTGCTCGACTACCTGTTCCTGCCGATGGCGATCTGGCTGATCGGCGCGGCCTACCTCCACTCCGCCTTCCCGGCCGTGCCGCAGTGGATCTGGGTGCTGACGTTTATCGGCATCACCAGTGCGATCAACATCGTCGGCCTGAAACTGGCCAACGGCATCAACGCGTTACTGATGCTGGTGCAGTTCCTGGTGCTGATCGCCTTCGTGGCGCTGTGCGTTCATTACGTCGGTGGTGATGCGAGCACGCCGTTGTGGTCGTTCAAACCGTTCTTCAACGGTGACATGCAGATGCCGCTGATCATGAGCGGTGCAGCTATCGCCTGTTATTCATTCCTGGGGTTCGACGCGGTCAGCACCCTGACCGAAGAAACCCGCGACCCACGCCGCACCATCCCGCGAGCGATCATGCTGATCACCCTGATCGGCGGGCTGATCTTTGTCGGTGTGTCGTACTTCGTGCAGATCGCGCATCCGTCGTTCCAGTTCGACAGCGTCGACTCGGCGGCCTATGAAATTGCCCGCAACATCGGTGGTGACCTGTTCGTGTCGATCTTCCTGATCGGCCTGATCGTCGGCCAGTTCGCGTCGGGCCTGTCGGCGCAGGCCAGCGGCTCGCGGCTGCTGTTCGCCATGGGCCGTGACGGCGTGCTGCCCAAATCGTTCTTCGGCACCTTGCATGAACGCTTTGGCACGCCGCTCAACAGCATCCTGCTGTGCGCCGCAGTCGCTTTGTTGGCGCTGAAACTGGACGTCACCACCTCGACCTCGTTCATCAACTTCGGCGCGTTCCTGGCGTTCAGCCTGGTGAACCTGTCGGTGATCTTTCACTACTGGATTGGCGGTGAGCACAAAGGGCTGCGTGAATTCGTGTTGTTCCTGCTGTTCCCGTTTATCGGTCTGGCGGCGGATTTGTGGCTGATGGTCAGCCTCGATCATCTGGCGATCTATCTGGGCCTGAGCTGGCTGGCGATTGGCGTGGTGTACCTGGCGGTGCTGACCGGCGGCTTCCGTCGCCAGCCACCGGAGATGGATTTCCAGGAAGCCACCTGACGTCCATACCGGTGAAGAACCCTGTGGGAGCGAGCCTGCTCGCGAAGGCGGTGTGTCAGTCACTATCGATGTTGACTGACATGGCCCCTTCGCGAGCAGGCTCGCTCCCACAGTTTGAATTGTGTTCAGGCGGCTGGTTTTGTCTGGTGCACGGGCAACTGAACCCTGAAGGTTGTGCCCACGCCCACCTCACTGCGCACCGTAATTTCCCCGCGATGTTTTTTCACGATGCCATAGGACAGGGACAACCCCAGCCCCGTCCCCTGGCCCACCGGTTTGGTGGTGAAGAACGGGTCGAAGATTTTTTGCAGGCACTGCGGCGCAATGCCGGCGCCGGTGTCCGCGACTTCGATCCACACCGTCTGCGCTTCAAGCCCGGTGCGCAAGGTAATCGTGCCGCGCTCCGGGCCGATGGCCTGAGAGGCGTTGACGATCAGGTTCATGATTACCTGATTGATTTGCGAAGGCAGGCATTCGATGTCGGGCAGGTCCTGATATTCCTTGATTACATCGGCCTTGTACTTGAGTTCGTTGGCGACAATGTTCAAGGTCGATTCGATGCCCTGTTGCAGGTTGGCCCACTGCCATTCCTGACTGGAGTCCACCCGGGAGAAGTCCTTCAGGTCCTTGACGATCTGCCCGACCCGGTTGATGCCATCCTTGGATTCCTTGATCAGCAGCGGAATGTCCTCGCGCAGGAACTCCAGCTCGACCCGTTCACGCAGTTGGTGCAAACGCTCGACGAGCTCGCTGGAGCCGATCGCTTCTTCCGCATCCCGATAGGCGTCGAGCATTTCCTGCAGCTGTTTGAAGTAGCCGTCCAGGGTACCGAGGTTGGAGGAAATGAAGCCGATGGGGTTGTTGATTTCATGGGCGACACCGGCCGCGAGTTGCCCCAGTGAAGCGAGTTTTTCCGATTGCACCAATTGGGTTTCCAGCTGTTTGCGCTCGTCGATTTCCCGCTGCAATTCGACGCTGGCGTCGGTGAGCTGGCGGGTTCGGCGCTCGACCATCTGACCCAGATGGTCCATCTGTACGCTGGCTCGTTCGGTAATGTCCCATTTGGTCAGCAAGGTATTGGCCATCTGCTGGACTTCAATGTTGTCGAACGGTTTTTTCAGAATCAGCAGCCGGTCATGCGCTTTCAAGCGGTCCAGCAGTTCATCCCAGGAATAGTCGGAATAGGCGGTGCACACCACCACTTGCAGGCGCGGGTCGGCCTGCCACAAATGTTCGATGGTTTGCGCACCGTCCCAGCCCTCGGGCATGCGCATATCGACGAATGCCAGGGCGTAGGGGTGGTTTTGCTGCAAGGCTTCGTTCAGTTTGCCCAGGCCTTCCTGGCCGCCATAGGCCGAGTCCAGCTCGAACAGTGCACGGGTTGATTTCACTTCGTTGCCAAACAGTGCGGCTTCCATCTCGTCCAGTTCGGCGGTCTGCTCCGGCATGGGGGTGAGAATCTTGCGGAAGTCCACGTGAATCGACGGGGTGTCATCGATCAGTAGAATGCGTCGGTTCGAAAGCTCGCTCATGCTTCCTCCGGTACGGTTTTCAGCGGGATCTGCAACGTGAACAGCGCGCCCTTGCCCGGTCCGTCGCTATGGGCGGTGAGGTGGCCATTCATTTCGATAGCGGCCAGGGCGCAGCTGTGCAGGCCAAAGCCGTGGCCTTCCTTGCGGGTCGTAAACCCGTGGGCAAAGATGCGTGTCATGTTTTCCTCGGCAATGCCTTCGCCGTCGTCCTTGACGCTGACTTGCAGGGTCGTGTCTTCGACGATTTTGACCCCCAGGGTCATTTGCCGCGGGCGATTGGTGAGATCGGACATGGCGTATTTGGCGTTGCTGATCAGGTTGATCAGGATCAGCAGCAATCGGTGTTTGTCCCCCATGACCTGTGGCACATCGCCGTATTCCTTGACCACCGTGACGTGGTGTCGGGTCAGGGCGCCGGAGTTCATGCGCAGGGCGTCCTCCAGCAATTCGCTGATGTACAGCGGTTCCATCAGGCTGTTGGCGCCCGCGTAGGACTGCTGGGTGGCAACGATGTCCTTGATGTGGTCCACGCTTTTGGTCAGCTGGGCCAGTTCGTCGCTCATGCCTTGTTGTTCCAGGGCTATCGCCTCCACCAGTTGGTTCAGGTAGCCCGGTAGCAACTTGCCTTTTGCGTCTTCGGTCAGAAAGGTACCGAGGTCCCCTTGATGGTCGTTGATCAGTTGCATGGCCTTGCCCAGGCCCTGGGTTTTGCTGGCGCGCAGTTTGCGGCTCACCAGGTCGGCTGAAATGTTCACGCTGTTGAGCACGTTGCCGACGTTGTGCAGCACGTTCGTGGCAATCTCGGCCATGCCGGCCTGACGTGCGGTGTCGAGCAGTTCGCTCTGGGTATCCTTGAGTTCGCGGGTGCGTTCTTCAACCCGCAGTTCCAGGTCTTCATTGGCGGTTTGCAGGGCTTTGTTGACGCGATTGATCACCGTGAAGCTGCGCATCAGGTGAATCGCCAGGTACACCAGCAGCAACACCAGCAGCACCGAAAACAACAACATGTAGAAGTGATAGCGCTGGTCGATTGCATCGGTCTGCTGCTGGTCCGTGTTCAGCAGGTTGGTAATGTCGTCCAGGCGTTGGGCCACGGGAACGGCTTCGATGTTCTCCAGTAACCGATTGACCACCGGTTGTTCGCGCAGGATCAGCGCGATGTGGTTGCTCAAGATATCGATCGGGCTGTGGAACTGCTCCGGCAACCTCTGTTTGTTGACCCCCAGTTTGTTCAGCCCGAGCAAGATGTCGGCGGCCTTGTCGTCGGAGGTGACCTGAGCGAACTCCAGGCTGCTGAGCAGCAAGTCATAGGTGTCGGTGGCGATGTTCTGCAGTTGCAGTTGGTCGCCATCCACCACCTGACCCAGTTGCCCTTGAATGTCGTCTTCTGCGGTCGGCAGAAATGCCAGCGAGTTGCGCAGCACCGCATTGTGAGATTTGAACCGTTCCACCAGACGGGTTTTTTCCTGAATGGCGGCGAGGTAGGCAGCATGGCTTTCACGCCAGATAGGTGATTCTTTACGGCCGTGGCTGGTTTCCATGGTGTCGAACCGTTCCCATAGCGCCGACATCTGGGTAGGCGGTGTGACCAGCGGATCGTAGTTGTGACTGATGGCAATCCTGGCCTTGAGGATCTCGGTCTCCCACTGCGCGTTCAGTTGTTTGATCCGGCCGATCAGGTCCCGGGATTCGGCGTAGGTCGTCGTCTGGCTCGAATTGGATTTGAGGTACAGGAACAGCAACATCGAGGCCAGCAGCACGGCTACCAAACCAAGCAGCATCAGGTTGCGACGACGGGAAATGTTCATAAGGGCTTGCCTCCCCATTCGCCGGTCAAGGTCTTGAGGAATTTGATGATCAGGGTCTTGTCGTCGTCAGAGGGGTCACGGCCGAGCTGGAACTTGAACATCACGTCCACCGCCTCTTCGAGGGTTTTGGCCGAGCCGTCATGAAAGTACGGCGCGGTCACGGCGACATTGCGCAAGCTCGGCACCTTGAACACATTGCGGTCTTCGTCATCCTTGGTGACCAGGTAACGGCCCAGGTCAGACTCGGTGGGATTGCCGCGTCTCTGGAAGTAATCGCCCATGACCCCGAACTTCTGGTACATGTTGCCGCCGATGTTCACCCCTTGGTGGCAGGCGATGCAGCCGTACTCCTTGAAGCGTTGGTAACCGTACTTTTCCTCTCGGGTGAGAATGTCGGTATCGCCCATCAGGTATTGGTCGAAACGCGAGTTGGCACTGATCAGCGTGCGTTCGTAGGCGGCCAGGGCATTTTGCGCATTGTTCATGGTCACGCCGTCGGGGTAGGCGTTACTGAACGAGGTCTTGTAAGCCGGGTCAGCGGACAGCATTTTCACCACGTGTACCCAGTTGCTGCCCATTTCGCTGGGGCTCTGCACCACTTCGTGGATTTGGGTTTCCAGGGTGTCGGCGCGGCCGTTCCAGAATTGCCGGAAATTCAGGCTGGAGTTGAACACGCTGGGGGTGTTGACCGTCACTGGAACGCCGTTGAACCCGATGGAAAATGCCTTGTTGTCGGCACCGCCGTTTTCCAGTCGATGGCAACTGGCGCAGGACAGAGAGTTGTTCACCGACAAGCGTGTCTCGTTGAACAACTGGCGACCGAGTTCGACCCGCAGCGGATTTTGCTGGGGCTCCGCCGGCAGTGGTTTGAGCGGTTCATCCAGCGGCGCGGCGCCAGCGCTCAGGCAGAGTCCGAACAACGGCGCCAATAGCAGACGGTGAAAGAAAGGCGACATCTGATGATTCCTTGGCTTGGGCCTGTGTGTCGTGGCGCATCGTTCACGTGGCTGCGGGCGAAGAGGGCTTCACCGACCCCAGATACCGGACGAAGGCATCGGGTTCGACGGCTTTGCTGAAATAGAAACCCTGGCCTTCTTCGCATCGATGGGCCTTGAGGAAATCCAGTTGTTCGAGGGTTTCCACCCCTTCGGCAATGATGGTCAGCTTGAGGCTCCGGCCCAGGCTGATGATGGCGCTGACCAGCGCGGCGTCGCTGCTGTCGTTGCTTAAACCGCGAATGAACGACTGGTCGATTTTCAGCACATCGATGGGAAAACGCCGCAAGTAGCTCAGGCTGGAATAACCGGTACCGAAGTCATCGATGGCCAGCCGCACACCCATCTCCTTGAGCCGGGTCAGGGCGTTCACCGTGGATTCGACGTTCTGCATCAACACGCCTTCGGTGATTTCCAGCTCAAGCAAGGCCGGGTCCAGGCCTGTTTGTTTGAGTGTCTGTTCGATGCCGTCGATAAAGTCCCGCTGACGGAAGTCGATGGCCGACATGTTCACCGACATGCAGATCTTCGGCAGCCCCGCGGCCTGCCAGGCGCAGCTTTGGCGACACGCCTCGGCCAGCACCCATTTGCTCAACGGCACGATCAAGCCGCTGTCTTCGGCCACACTGATGAACTCCGAGGGGTAGACCAGGCCGTGCCCCGGTTTTTGCCAGCGAATCAGCGCCTCGGCCCCGACCACCTGGCCACTGCCCAGGTCCAGTTTGGGCTGGTAATGCAGGACAAATTCGTTGCGCTCCAGCGCCAGGCGAATGCCGCTCTCGATGCTTTGCTGATCCCGGGCGCGCTGGTTCATCTCGTCAATGAAAAAACTGAAATCGTTGGGACCGGTTTCCTTGACGTTGCGCATCGCGGTTTCGGCTTTCTTGATCAGCGCGATGGCATCGAAGCCGTCGTCCGGGTAAATGCTGATGCCCAGGCTGGCGGTAACGCTCAGGTCGTGGCCGGCAATGTGCTGCGGCACGCGGATGGCGTTCAAGAGTTTTTCGGCGATGCCTTTGGTCTGCTGGGGATGGCGGACGTCGGCGAGGATCACCACGAATTCATCGGAACCGTAGCGGAACACCGAGTCGGACTCGCGCACCGTCGCCACCAGATTGCGCCCGACCTGTTTAAGCATTTCGTCACCGACCGGATGACCCAGGGCATTGTTGATGCGCTTGAAGCGATCGAGGCCCAGAAACATCACGGCCAGTTGTTTGTCATGGCGCCGGGACAGGGCCAGGGACTGGTTCAACCGGTCACCGAGCAACGTGCTGTTGGGCAGCTCGGTCAGTACGTCGTACTGCAACAGGTGCGACACCTTGAGCAGTTCGTGGACCCGCGCCTCGATGGTTTGCTCCAGGCTCAGAACCTTCATCGCCGCGTCCTGTGCCATCTGCCATTTCCAGGTCAGGGCACTGGCCATCTGACGGATTTCCAGGCTGTCGAAGGGTTTTTTCAGCACCAGCAACTGGTCGCCGAATTCCAGTCGTTCGGCCATGTCTTCCCAGGTGTAATCGGAAAAAGCGGTGCACAACGCGATTTGCAGGTGAGGGTCGGCCTTCCACAGTTGTTCGATGGTTTCCAGGCCGTCCCAGCCCGGTGGCATGCGCATGTCGGTGAACGCCATGGCATAGGGGCGACCTTCGGCCCGTGCGCGCGTGACCAGTTCGAGGGCTTCCTGGCCTTGATAGGCCGAGTCGAGCTGGAACGTCAGCCGATCCAGCTGCACGGTGCCGAAGAGGGCTTCTTCAGTGCCGGCCAGGGTCTTTTCGTCATCGGCCTCAGGCCCAAGAATCTTGCGAAAGTCTTCATGAATCGAGGGCGTGTCGTCGATGACCAGGATGCGCCGGTTGGTCCGCACGAAAGGCGATTTCATCCTTTGTCCTCCGTGAGGCGTGGCATGTTGTCCAGAATCGGCCCGATGTCATGGCTGGGGGGCACGATGCTGCCGGCCTTCAGCAGCTCGGCGGCCTGCTGGCTGCTGACCGCTTTGCTGAAGAAGTAACCCTGGGCGTTCATCGGTGAACCGGTGGCCATCAGCGAGCTGCGCTGCTCCTGGGTTTCGACGCCCTCGGCAATGATGCCGATCCCGACATCACGGGCGAAGTTGATGATGGCGCGCAAAGTGTTCGCACTGGCCGGATCGCGGGCCGCGGTGTCGATGAAGGCCTGGGCGAGTTTCAGGTGATTGACCTGATAGGTCTTGAGGTAGTCGAACGAGGAGTACTCGGTGCCGAAGTCGTCGATGGCGATCTTCACCCCCAGTTCACGCAGGCGCGGCAGCACATCGTTGTGCGTCCATTTGGTCTGGGCCAGCGTCGCTTCCGTGACATCGAAGCGCAGGTCCCAGGGGCAGAGTTCCCAGCGTGCAGTGGTGCGCAACACGTCATAGATCAGTTCGGGTCCACTCTTGAGTTGGGCCAGGGACAGCTTGATCGCAATCACCGGCGGCGCCATGCCCTCATCGCGCCATTGACGCATTTGCTGGCAGGCATGATCCAGGACCCAGTGACCGAGCGCGACGATGGTGCCGGTCTTTTCCGCCGCGGGCAGGAACGCCGGGGCTTCCAGCAAACCGCGCTCCGGGTGGTTCCAGCTGACCTGCGCTTCCATGCCGAGGATCTTGCCGCTGCTCAGGTCCACTTCCGGCCAGTAATGCAGTTCGAGTTCGTCGTGTTCGATGGCCGTTCTCAGGTCGCTGGCGATGGTCATGCGTTCGACCACTTCCTGATTGATCTCCTCGGAGTGGAAGTGGTACTGGTTGCGACCCTTTTCCTTGGAGCGATACAGCGCCATGTCGGCCTGGGTCAGCAGACCGTCGGCGCTGGTGCTTACCGGGGTGTAACTGCTGATGCCGATACTGACCGAAACCCGCACATCATTGCCGTCCAGGGAATAGGGCAGTACCAGCGTGTCGCGGATCTTGGCGGCCAGGGCCGCTGATTGGGTCGGGTCGCTGACGTCCAGCTGCAAGATCGCGAACTCGTCACCGCCGAGGCGAGCAACCACATCGTTTTCGCGCACACAGTCCTTGATCCGGCGCGCAACCTCTTGCAACAACAGATCGCCCACCGGGTGGCCGAGGGTATCGTTGATGCGTTTGAAGTGATCCAGGTCCAGGTAAAACATGGCGAACGGTGCCGCCCCCCGACGCGCCGAGGCGAATGCCTGGTGCAAGCGCTCGATCAGCGTCGCACGGTTGGCCAGCCCGGTCAGCCCGTCGGTACGGGCCAACAGGGCGATTTTCTCTTCGGCCAGTTTACGTTCGGTGATGTCGATGATGATGCCTTCGACTTCCAGCAACCGGCCTTCATCGTCGCGCACCGGGATGTAGCGGTTTTCGACCCAGCGCCAGGCTCCTTCGCCAGTGCGCATCCGGAACTCGATGGAAGCGCCTGCCGCATGCCGGTCCAGAACCCGGGCCATGGCAGTGTCGACCTTGCTTTGATCATCGGTATGGATGAGTTCCTGGGCCCAGTTGGCCGAAGCGACCAGTTGCGCCGCGACATGACCGTATTTGGTGATGTTGTGCGAGATATACATCAACGGAAACGACGGCTCGCCGCGCAACCGATACAGAATGGTCGGGCTGTTCTGCACGATGATGTTGGCGTCGGACAGCTCTCGGGTGCGCTCTTCGACCGCCTGTTCGAGCAGCGACATCTTCAGCTCTGCGTCTTCGGTCATTTGCCACTTGGCCGTCAATGCGCTGGCCATTTGGCGAATTTCGATGGCATCGAAGGGTTTTTTCAGAATCAGCAGGCGATCGCCCAGTTCCAGGCGGTCGTCGATGTCTTCCCAGGAATAGTCGGAATAAGCGGTGCAAAGCGCCACTTGCAGCTTGGGATCGACCTGCCACAACCGTTCGATGGTTTGCAGCCCGTCCCAGCCCGGCGGCATGCGCATGTCGATGAAGGCCATCGCGTAAGGCATGTCGTTGGCCAGTGCCGTCTCGACCTTGTCCAGGGCTTCGAGGCCCTGAAACGCCGAGTCGAGCACGAAGCTCTGCAGCGATTGCGCCGCAGGAGTGCCGAACAGGGCATTTTCAGCGCTGATCAGGCTGTCGTCATCGATCGATGGCGGGCTGAGGATCTTGGTGTAGTCCGCATGAATCGAGGCTGTGTCGTCGACGATAAGAATTCGTCGATTGGTCCGCGCCAGCAGCGTATTTATCGACATACGCCAGTACCGGCGGCAGCTTGATGCGGTTTTCTCATACGGGGCTTCCTTTCCCTGATCACCTGGCCGAACGCACAGATTATGGATCCGAGTCAGCTGAGCATAGTCGCCTGTCCTGCATTTCGCGCAACTCAATGAGCCGAATCATTTCGGTTGGCGGGCGGAAAATCATCTAGCCTGTAGGTCAGGCTCCGGCAATAGGGGATGTTTGCCTCGGGGCCTGCCACAACGATCTGCCCGTTTCACTTGAGGTAACGCCATGGAAGAGCAACTCCCCACGACACTGAACGATAAACCCAAGGTGCTGCTGGTCGATGACGAGGAGTCAATTCTCAACAGCCTGCGTCGCCTGTTACGCGGCCAGCCCTACGAGTTGCTGCTGGCCACCAGCGGTGCCCAGGCGCTGGAGATCATGGAGCAACATTCCATTGAGCTGGTGATGACGGACGCCCGCATGCCCAATATGGATGGCGCCACGCTGTTGGCCCGCATCCATCAGCTATACCCGGCGACTACCCGGATTCTGCTCACCGGCTACGCGGACATGCCGACGATCATCAAGGCGATCAACGAAGGGAAGATTCACCGCTACATCAGCAAACCCTGGAACGACGAGGAAATGCTCCTGACCTTGCGCCAGGCCCTGGCTCATCAACATTCCGAGCGCGAACGCCAGCGCCTGGAGCAGTTGACCCGGGTGCAGAACGACCAGTTGAAGTCGCTCAATACCACCCTGGAAAAACACGTCGCCGCCCGCACTGCCGAACTCCAGCAGACCGCCGACATGCTCGACCTGGCCTACGAAGAACTCAAGCACAGCTATGTCACCGGCACCGAGGTGTTCTCGCTGCTGGCCAACCTGCGCCTGCCGCCGGCCAAACAGACCAACCGCCAGATCATCGAGCTGGTGCGGGTGTATTGCAAACTTCATGGCCTGGACGAGGGTACCGGTCGCGACCTGACCATGGCCGCGGCGCTCTACAACATTGGCAAGCTGAGCTGGACCGACAGCATGATGACCGCGCCCGCGGACCTGCTGCATCACAGCGATCGGGAACGCTATCGCGGTTATCCCAAGCAGAGTGAATCGCTGTTGATGACGCTCGACCCGATGAAGGACGCCGCCCGCCTGATTCTTCATCATCAGGAGCGCTGGGACGGCAGCGGATTCCCCGACCGGCTCAAGGGCGAGGCGATTCCGTTCGGTTCGCGGCTGTTGAAACTGGCGGTGGATTTCATCGAGTTGCAGCGCGGGCTGATTCTCGAGCGGCAGATGAACAGCGATGAAGCGCTGGTCTACATCCGCAGCTATGCCGGGCGACTCTACGATCCCGAGCTGGTGGAGGATTTCATCCAGGTCTGTGCCGCGTACCTGAGCGATGTCTCGTTGGCCGATCCGTCGGTCAAGGTACTGACCACACGGGAAGTGGCGGCGGGCATGATCCTGGCGCGCAACCTCAATGCCGACAACGGCATGCTGCTGCTCAATGCCGGCAAGGTGTTGAATGGGCCATTGGTGGAGAAGTTGATCGCCTTCGAAGCGATGGAAGGCGCGAAATACAGCATTTTTGTGAAGGTGCCGGAAGAAGTGAACGGCGCGATTCTCGAGGTGGGTTAGTTTTTCCAGACGTTACAAAAAAACCTGTGGGAGCGAGCCTGCTCCCACAGGGGCCAGTGGTGCTTTGAAGCTGTTTTTTCGGCGTGACGAGGCAGCGGCAGCCATGTGATCCTTGCGTCTTTTGCCAAGGACAATCCTGATCCATGACCCTTTCAGCCACTGCTTCGCCCCATCTCATCCGCATCGCCGCTGCCCTGTTGATCGGCCCGCACGGTCGAACGCTGTTGGTCCGCAAGCGCGGCACCGAAGCGTTCATGCAGCCGGGGGGCAAGATCGAAGCCCATGAACAACCGGTGCACGCGCTGGCCCGTGAACTGGAAGAAGAATTGGGCTTGGTCATCGATCCGGCACACGCCACTTATCTCGGGCAATTCTCGGCACCGGCCGCCAATGAGCCGGGTTTTACCGTCCAGGCCGAACTCTTTCAGCTGACCATCGACTCGGACGTATCGCCTGCGGCGGAGATCGAAGAGGTGCGCTGGATCGACCCGGCCACTGACGGCAATCTCACGCTGGCGCCATTGACACGGGACCTGATCCTGCCGTTTTATCGAGCCTCGTTAACCGCGATCGCTTGATCATTTCTGGACTAAAAGGACTTGCCCATGATCCCGCTTCAAGACTTGCTGATTTTCGCCGCTGCCGCCTTGCTGATGGTGCTGACGCCGGGGCCGAACATGATCTACCTGATCTCCCGTTCGATTTGCCAGGGGCGCAAGGCCGGTGTGACGTCGTTGCTGGGTGTGGTCGCGGGGTTTTTCGTGCACCTGTTCGCGGCGGCTGCCGGTTTGACCGCGGTGTTTCTGGCGGTGCCGATGGCCTACGAAATGCTGAAGTGGGCTGGCGCGTTGTACCTGATGTGGTTGGCGTGGCAAGCCGTCAAACCGGGTGCGCGTTCACCGTTCGAAGCGCAGCAGTTGCCGCCGGACTCGTCGCGCAAACTGATCACCATGGGTTTTCTGACCAGCGCCCTGAACCCGAAGATCGCCGTGTTTTATTTGTCGGTGTTTCCGCAGTTCATTACGCCTGAGCATGGCTCGGTGTTCACTCAAAGCATCATGCTGGGTCTGACGCAGATCAGCGTCAGTTTCAGCGTCAATCTGCTGATCGCTCTGTTCGCTGCGGGCATCGCCTCCTGGTTCGTCAACAACCCGTCCTGGCTGGCGGTGCAGCGCTATTTCATGGGGTTCGTGCTGTCGGCGCTGGCGGTGCGACTGATGCTGGAACAACGACGGATGGCTTGAACATGTGGATTGAACGGCTTGATGCCAGTCATGCCCTGGACTATCGGGCGCTGATGCTCGAAGCCTATGACCTGCATCCCCAGGCGTTTACCTCCAGCGTGCGCGAACGTGCTGTGATGCCATTGAGTTGGTGGGAATCACGCCTTACCAGCAAGCTGGACGTGGTGTTCGGCGCGTTCGAAGGCGGTGAGCTGGCGGGCATCGTCGGCCTGGCCTTCGAACCCCGGGAAAAGGCCCGGCACAAGTCGACATTGTTCGGCATGTACGTGTCGGGCAAGGTCCGGCAGCGCGGGGTCGGATATCAGCTGGTGCAGGCTGCCCTGGCTGAAGCGCAGGAGCATAAAGCTCTGAGGCTGATCCAGCTGACCGTCACCGCAGGTAATGACGCCGCGTTCAAGTTGTACCAGCGTTGCGGTTTCATCCAGTTTGGCCTCGAACCGCTGGCGGTACGGGTGGGCGAAGACTACTTCGACAAGATCCACATGTGGCGGGAACTCTGAATCTGGGGATCACAAACATGATCATTCCCACGCTCCGCGTGGGAATGCCTCAACGGACGCTCTGCGTTCGGCCCTTGAAGGGACGCGGAGCGTCCCGGGCTGCATTCCCACGCGGAGCGTGGGAACGATCGGTAGGGGAGGGTGTGCTATTTAACGGCGCTGACGCCGTCCAGTGTCGAGAACGACGTGTCCTTGGCCGTCAGCAGGAAGTCGCGCATGTACGGCGCATCCAGCATGTCGGCGCGAATTCCGGCGTACAGCGTCGCAAACAAACCTTTCTCGCCCAGCCGCTTGGCCTTCACATAACCCCGTGAGCTGTATTCATGCAGCGCCCAATGGGGCATGCCGCACACGCCGCGGCCGCTGGCGACCAATTGCATCATCATCACCGTCAGTTCCGACGTGCGGACCTGCGCCGGTTCGATGTCGGCCGGTTCGAGGAAACGGGTGAAGATGTCCAGCCGATCACGCTCCACCGGGTAGGTAATCAGCGTTTCGGTGAGCAAATCTTCCGGGACGATGTAGGCCTTGTTCGCCAAGCGGTGCTGATTGGCGACCGCGAGCATCGCTTCATAGGTGAACAACGGCACGTAAGTGATCCCGGCCAGTTCCAGCGGGTCGGAGGTCACCACCAGATCCAGATCGCCACGGGCCAGCGCAGGCAGCGGGGCAAAGGAAAATCCTGAGGCAAGGTCCAGTTCGACTTCCGGCCAGGCATCGCGGAACTGGTCGATGGTCGGCATCAGCCACTGAAAGCAACTGTGGCACTCGATCGCCATGTGCAAACGCCCGGCAGTGCCACCGGCCAGCCGCGCGATATCGCGCTCGGCGCCGCGCAGCAACGGCAGGGTGGCGTCGGCCAGTTGCAGCAGGCGCAAACCGGCGCTGGTGAAGCGCACCGGTTTGGTCTTGCGCACGAACAACGGCATCCCCAGCCGTTCCTCAAGTTCCTTGAACTGATGGGACAGGGCGGACTGCGTCAGGTGCAAGCGGTCGGCCGCATCCACCAGGCTGTCGGCTTCGCGCAAGGCGTGCAGGGTCTTCAGGTGACGGATTTCAAGCACCGGGGGCTCCATGAGGAAAACTTGTGATCAACACGAAAAGGTTGAGTTTGTCTCATGTTGGGTTAGCTGTCGACAATAGCGCCATGTTTTACAGCAACTTTTAGAGGGAGCAATTTCACATGGCCTTGGCACACACACTGGGTTTCCCGCGCATCGGCGCTGACCGCGAACTGAAAAAAGCCCTCGAATCCTACTGGAAGGGCGATCTGGATCAGGACGCGCTGAAAAGCGTCGGCCGCCAATTGCGCGCCACCCATTGGCAATTGCAGAAAGACGCCGGCATCGACCTGCTGCCCGTGGGCGACTTCGCCTGGTACGACCAGGTCCTCACCCATTCCTTGACCTTCGGTGTAATCCCCGAGCGTTTCGACAGCGCCAAGGACTCGCGCGGCCTGCCGACCCTCGACACCCTGTTCGCCATGGCCCGTGGCGCCACGACGGCCTGCTGCGGCGGCGAACACAGCAAAGCGCAATACGCCCAGGAACTGACCAAGTGGTTCGACACCAACTACCACTACCTGGTCCCGGAGTTCAGCGCTGATCAACAATTCAAACTGAGCTGGGAACAGCTGTTCGACGAAGTCGACGAGGCAAAGGCCCTCGGCCATAGCGTCAAACCGGTGATCATCGGTCCACTGACTTACCTGTGGCTGGGCAAAGCCAAAGGCAATGACTTCGACAAACTCGACCTGTTGGAACGCCTGCTGCCGATCTACGGCGAAATCCTCGGCCGCCTCGCCGCTCAGGGCGTGGAATGGGTGCAGATCGACGAACCGATCCTGACCCTTGACCTGCCACAGGCCTGGAAAAACGCCTTCGAGCGCGCCTATCACATTCTTCAATATTCGCCGCTGAAAAAACTGGTGGCGACCTACTTCAGCGGTCTGGAAGACAACCTCGGCCTGGCGGTCAGCCTGCCGGTGCAAGGCTTGCACATCGATGCCGTGCGCGCCCCGGATCAACTCGGCCAGGTGCTGGACCGTCTGCCGACCTACAAGATTCTCTCGGTAGGCCTGGTCAACGGTCGCAACGTCTGGCGCTGCGAACTGGAGCAAGTGCTCGCTCAGTTGCAGCCGGCTCAGGAACGTTTTGGCGACAATCTGTGGGTCAGCAGTTCCTGCTCGTTGCTGCACAGCCCGGTGGATCTGGATCGCGAAGACAAACTCGACCCTGAACTGAAAAGCTGGCTGGCCTTCGCCGTACAAAAGTGCGGCGAAATCGCCGTGCTGCGCGATGCCCTCAACGACCCGCAGTCACCCAAGGTGCAAGCCGCACTCGCCGAAAGCCGTGCCATTCAAGCCAGTCGCGCCGAATCGCCGCGTATCCATAAAGCCGAAGTACAGGCACGGATAAACGCCATCAGTGACAAGGACAGCCAACGCCATTCGCCGTTCGCCAAACGCATCGAGCAGCAGCGTGCGCGATTGAAACTGCCGGCATTCCCGACCACCACCATCGGTTCCTTCCCGCAAACCGGTTCGATTCGTCTGGCACGCCAGGCGTTCAAGCAAGGCAAGCTGTCGGCCAACGATTACACCGACGCCATGCACAGCGAAATCCGTCATGCCGTGCAAGTCCAGGAACGCCTGGGGCTGGACGTGCTGGTGCACGGTGAAGCTGAACGCAACGACATGGTCGAGTACTTCGCCGAGCAACTGGACGGCTACCTGTTCACCCGTTTCGGCTGGGTGCAAAGCTACGGTTCGCGCTGTGTGAAACCGGCGATTATCTATGGTGACCTGAGTCGGCCGAACGCCATGACCGTCGACTGGATCACCTATGCGCAAAGCCTGACCGAGAAGGTCATGAAGGGCATGCTCACCGGTCCCGTGACCATGCTGATGTGGTCGTTTCCGCGCGAAGACGTCTCGCGCAAAATCCAGGCGCAGCAACTGGCGTTGGCCCTGCGTGACGAAGTGGTGGACCTGGAAACCGCCGGCATCAAAATCGTGCAGATCGACGAAGCCGCCTTCCGTGAAGGCTTGCCGCTGCGCCGTGCGCAATGGCAGGAATACCTCGACTGGGCGGTAGAAGCGTTCCGCTTGAGCGCCTCCGGTGTGCGGGACGAAACCCAGATCCACACCCACATGTGCTACAGCGAATTCAATGACGTGATCCAGTCAATCGCGGCGATGGACGCCGATGTGATCACCATCGAAACCTCGCGCTCGGACATGGAATTGCTGGAGGCTTTCGAAGCGTTCGACTACCCGAATGACATCGGGCCGGGCGTGTATGACATCCACTCGCCACGGGTGCCGGACACGGCGGAAATGGTGAAATTGATGAGCAAAGCCGTGAAGCGCATTCCGGCTGAGCGGTTGTGGGTGAACCCGGATTGCGGGCTGAAGACTCGGGCGTGGCCGGAGACTGAGGCGGCGTTGGTGAACATGGTGGCGGCGGCGCGGCAGTTGAGGAGTCAACTGGCTTAAGGCAGGCGAAACTGATGAACGTAGTTCCGTGAAGGCAGTGCGCTCAAGCATTTCATCACTGCAGTGGTTAGACCCGCCGACTGCAAGGTCGGCGGGTTTTTTACGTTTAAGCTTTACTCACCTGAATCCACGCCATATCCCAATCGTTACCCACACCGCTGACCTCAAGGCTATCGATGTACAACGTCAACTGTGGAGTGGTTGAGCTGAAACCGATCGTCAAGTTAGACATGTTTGCAGTGTGAATGTGCCAGTCCTGACCCGCTGACTGGTCGGTGCGAAGCCTAATGTGTGGTGGCGCGTATTGAGGATAGAAACGTGCTATCCGAATAGTGAAGTAGTAGTACACATTGGGTTGCAAGTTGTAGAACGTCTTGTATAGCAAGACTCCGTTGGACCAGTTGGTATAGGTGTAGTTATTGAGTACGTATTGCCCATGATTGAAATGAAAGGTCAGGTCCCGGTGCCGAATGGCATCGCCCGTGGTCCAGCCATTGAATTGGCCATAGTGGAAATTGGTGATATCGGTCGATAGCCCCTGTTGCACAGTGAAGGTGTAGGCGAGTGAGGTTTTATTACTGCCATCGGTGGTCCGTGCGGTAATGGAATGACCGCCGAACGAGAAGTTGCGCGCTAGGAGGGTCCAGCTTCCGGTATTGGTGGTCGGGACCGATCCCAGCAGGGTGGCGCCATCGTAGATTTCGATCTGATGTCCTGGTGAGGCCGAGCCGCTGATGCTGATATTGCTCTGGTAGTAAGTCGCACCACCGTTCGGGATCGTCGAGCTGCCAGCCTTCACCGAGTCGATGATGGGCGTCTGCGCTTCCTGCACAACAAAGGCCCAGATGGCGGAGGGCCGGTTTGTGCCGGGGTTCTGCACGGTGAAACTGTACGAGCCCGGCGCCAGGGTGGTGAGGGTGTGTGACCAGGTTTTCCCTGCGGTGGAGGTTGGTGTGGCCACGATCACGCCATGGTTGCGCAGTTCTACGGGGACACTCACTCCAGCAGTGCCCGTCAGCGTTGCCCGGGTGGCAAATGTCTGGCTGTTGCGGGGGATATCGCTGCCATTGCCGTCCTTGACTATCGTGATGTCCGGGTTCGGAATCGGTGAGCCGATGTTCAATCGCCGCCGTTCCGAAACCCGTTGGGTTTTGGTAAAGGGGTTGGTGACGGTATAGACCAGCTCGACGGTGTTGTTTCGATTGGCCAGCAGTTTCTCGAAGGGCACGGTTCGCGTAATGTCTTTGCCCACCATTTCAGGCTGCACCTCTATCGGCGGTGACGACCAGGAGTCCTGCTGGTTGGCCCCAATGAAGTCGAGCCTGACGATGTGCAGGGCACGCATGCCGGGATAAGGCTCGATGGTGACCGCTGCACCGTTGGGTACATTTTCCGGGATCAACACATCGTCTTTCGCATCGATGACTTCCGGTCGCAGCAATTGGGCCGTGATGTCGCCGATTTCCAGCACCAGGGTTTCGGAACCCACGTCTTCAGTGTCTTTGCGGCGGACGGTGTACTCGACCAGTACCTTGGCCCCTTCCCATTTTTCAATATGGTCTTTGGGGACGGTGAACTCGATGTCCTTGTCCACCATCTCCGCGCTGACTGGGCTGGACGCCGCGTAGAAATCCTCTATGCCTATCGCCGTCATGACGTACCAGTAAATGTAAACGACATCGTTGAGAACGATGGCCCCTGGCTGGCTTTTCACGATCACGTGGGCCGGGTCGGTGTCTACCGCGACAGACCCCCCTTTGGCTTCAGGCACCACAGGTGCAGCCAGCTTCAGGGGCATGCCGATCATCTTGGCGTAGGTCGTGCGTGAGTAGCGCGGGGTGGTGGGTTTGGCGGCTTGGGTCAGTCTATAGTCAACTTTGACGAAACCCCGAGCGATCAGGTGGACCCGGTCATAGGGAATCATGAACGTGTGCGAACGGCTCGACGCTTCGGGTTTCCATTGCATATCCACGGGCACCTGACGGCCACCAGCGCTGACGCCGCGCCAGCTCAGATCCACCACGTCCCCAGGTACAAAACTGACTTTGGAGGAGAAGATATGTGTTTCGACGTCCTCCCCCAGCAGTGCATCAAGGTCGAGCTGTTGTTCGCCATCCGCCTTGTCGATAACGGGGGGTTCGAGTAGCACGAGCGTGGGGTCGAACAGGAAGAAGATCGGAGGCGCATCGGCAGCGCTGTGATTGTCCACCACATCCTTAAGGCGATAAGTGAGCAGCAAAGGATTTACGGGGGGCAGGTCCTTGAGGGCGCTTGCAGGAATCGTGTACTTGATGGGCTGGCCAACCTGGGCGGGAGTAACCAGGGGCACCTTGAATTCTATATCTCTACTTCCCCACACGATAAAAATGCTGGAGTTCTTGCGCATGTTCTCGTAGGCAGGGATGGTGACGGGCAACCCGCGGTTTTCGTCCAGATAGTCCTTGGTAAGGCCACTGTCCAGGACATCCTGCTCTACCTGGATGGGTTGCAGCCCCTGATGGTAAGGCTCCTTCTCATCCGGGTCCGGTCCGCCGGGCAGGGTGGTTTTGATCAGTACTTTCAGTGCCGGTGAGCGTTCGTAGTCGCCCCCGATATTGCTGATCCTGCGTACGCCGACCACCAGATCGCACACGCCGTCGGGCAACTGATTCTTTTGGATGGTCGGGAACATCCGATTATCCACTTGAGAGGCATTGACAGTGTCGCTCGCAAGCGTGATCGGGCTCCCCGGCGAGTAGATCGCTTCAATTATCCATTCATCTTTTTCCGACATGCTGAGCCATGGGTCGATTACCACATTCAACGCTGTTGGCTGGTCTTTTCCGTCCAGGAACGCGAGTCGATTGATACCGCCGTGGACGCCCTCATCCGCTGGCAGGTTGGGGATAAACCCGGATATCAAGAGCCGATCAATGCTATTGACTCTGATATCGCCGGGTTTTGGCAGCGGTGGAAGCAGGTCAATTTGCCGTGCTTTGACAGGGGGCTCGGGTGTGTTGAAAACGCTCATGGCGGATTACCTCTGAACAGGTGGGTAATGGGAGTCAATCGATCCTGCGGGTGTTGCCGACAATGAAGACCTGGACGTACTTCGAGCGTCGGCGTTCGCCGCTGGCGGTGACTTGCGTGTACGCCACGTTGGCAAAACCACCGGCCAGGCGCTGGACCACGGCGTTGGACACCTCGAAGGTCAGCGCTGTCTGGGAGGCAACCGTTCGAGAGTCGGTGAACAGCTGGGGCAGGCCTGTGCGGGGTTCGCCTCGCCAGTCGAGTTCCACTACATCCGTTGGGGCAAAGACCGAGGCCGGGGTCGCGACCGTCACGATGACGGACTTGGCCCCTAGCGCAGTCATGTAGATGGCGTTGTCCTGATCGGTTTCGGACACCGCCGGGGCGGGCAGGCGTTGTGCGTGATTGGCGTCCTGGATATCGACCATCAGCCCGATCGAGTGGTCAGAGGCCATGTTGCCCACCTCGTCAGTTACCCAGTACTGAAGCAAGGCCTGCCCACTACCGTCGGCCGCGATCATTTCCTGGGAAATCGTGAGCTCGACCGGTTGACCGATCTCGGACTTCAGAACCTTGTGTGCGATGCGCCAGCCGACATACTGAAACGCCACGGTATCGTTGGGGCGCATGCCCTGCCAGGGCTGCACGGTGACAATGACGTCCTGTGTGCCGTCGATGATCGACGGCGTAATGACGGGGGGCCGCAATAACCTGTGGCCCGGGTATTCCGGTTGTGGGTCGATTCCCCCGGGCAGTTCGGTTTTGACGAACACCTCAAGATGCCCCGACTCCACGCTATTGACCCGATAGAACCAGGTACTGAAGCCCTCGGGAATGTCCTTGACCTGGACTCTTCTCAAGAGCGGCTCGCCGTTATAGTCACTTGGCACGGTGAACCAGATGATCGGCAGGGCGGGTGAGGTCGGGTGGCGAATGAACACTTCCACCCGGTCACCGACGAAGATTTGTGTGGGGGGAATAACGATCGCCATACCGTTGATGTTGCCTCGGGCCAACGTTCGGTTGATGCCCACATCCGCGTCTTCGATCGCCGTGAGGGCGCCGGGAATATCAAGCCTGCTTTCGCTCACGATCGAGGTGGCAAACCGGGCGGGGCTATTTTCCACCAGTTGTTCGTCAATATTCATGATGTGTCCTCAAGTCAGAGCGAACTGATGCCGCCAGATCACAGCGGATGGGCTCTTATTTAAGGTTCCGGTGTTGAAACCGGCTACTGTCAAATGTGACAGGTCAAGGCACTTTTCAGACGGGTGGCAAGCTTCGCCCATACGCCGCAGGAGCATTGCCGCCCCCCGGCGCTGGTGGTGTCAGAGGTTCTGGACTTGCTGCAAGGCTAACGGCCTGCCGATTTCACCACGCCAGATAGAGTCGACCGGCGCACCGGTTTGCGCCTGCTTTTGTTGCCATTGCAGGCCGAGATGGCGTTGTTGCGCTGTTTTGAGATGAGCTTTGACGAACTCGTCGAAGCGCGGTTGGGGCTTGTTGTAGTGAAAATGGGCATACCACAGGGGCTGTGTCGGAGTTTGCGTCAGGTCGAGCACTTCGTATTCCTGCAGGAAGTCCCTGCGCCCGTCCTTCAGGCGTGCGAGCTCGGTCAATTCACCGTTCTTGCGAACCTGCACCGCACCCTGTTTGAGCAGATAGTCCAGATACCCTTCTGTGGGCGTTTGGCTGATGAGGGAGTGCCGGATGCGCAAGTCTTGTCCTTTGCGCGTCAGTTCGGCAGCCTTTTCTCGCAGTTGCCCGATGAGAGGGGCCTGGGGGTCGAGGCGTTCGATCTGGCTGGCGCGCAGGCGAAGCTCGGTGGCTTCAGTCAGCATCATGTGTTCAAGGTCGACGGGCAGCATGTTTTGCCTGGCGTAGGCTTCGACCTTGTCCTGGTACGCCGCCTGGGTGTTCAGGCGACTCTTTGCCTCCGCCAACAAAGGCCTGACATCCGTGGGGGCATGCTGTTGGCTGATCCGCAGGGGATTGTCCTGCAGACGGTATTTGCCGTGTAACCCTGGCAACCAGTTTTCGGTATAGCCATCGATGCCCTTGAGTGTGAATCGATCCTGGCCGCTGATCACGTCACCGATCAACAATTGACCTTGTTCGGTTTCAAAGATCTTTTTCACGATAGGCCCGGTCGGCCGTGGCACAGATGTTTGCCTGATGGCCTGGCGAGCTCGTTCGGCGGTTTTTTCTATGCCGTCCAGGAGCAGCGGGACATAGGTGAGATCGAAATGTTGAGGATAGCTGGCTGTCCATGCCGTCAGCTCCTTGCGAAATTGATCGTAGGCCGCGAGACAGTCTTCAAGAATTCTGGTGCGTTCCGCGGGGCGGGCGTTCACTTGGTGAAGACAGTGTTGGGTAGCCAGGACCCGATCGATCCTGGCCCGTGCGTCAGCCATCTGGGTTTGCAGATAAAACCAGGAGACATCATTAACCGCATCAAACCGACTGACGACTTGCAAGTATTGACCCGTTTTCAGGTACTGCCGGTTCTCCGGCAGCAATGCGGCTGCCATTTTGTTTTTTTCTGTCGCTACGACTCTTCGTTGAGCGTCATTGGTGATGCGTTTGCTCCATTCATCAATCTGTGCGCTGGTCGCGTCGATCAATTCGAGCGCCTTGACCATCCCTACCCGTGCATTTTTGCGCTGTTGCAGAAGGCTCAATAGGGGCTTGAAGTCTGTGTTGGGCAGAGTATCCGACTGGTTTGCAAAATCGTCGAGTTCCTCCAGGTGCTGAGCGATGCGCCGGGCGCCAAACCTCAACCGGTGCAGTGAGCGGTCCACTATCACCCAGGCCATTCGGCTTTTTATGTCGTTAATACCTGCCCGCTTGTTGCCATGGCTCAACGGCAACAGTTCTTCGAGTTCCAGGTAAGCGGTTTTGGCCAGTTCTATTTCTTTCAGGCAAGCGGCGTCCAGGTGCTTGATTTGTTCCATGTGGGTTTGAGGTGGGCTACTTTGGTAGCGCTTCAGCGTCTCATTTGTGCGCGTGCTCAGGGTGCTGAGTTGCTCGATCCTGGCATCGGTGCTGGCTGTCAGTGCTTGTTGGCGCCGAAAAACCCGATCGACCCACCAACGCGGCAGTCGCTCGCGGATGACCGTCGGCCAGATCGGATCAAGCCTGTTGGCCAGGTAACTTTGTACCCCACCCCCTCCCGCCAGGCCGCCATTGAAGGCAGTCCCGTAAACGGCGAAGTGAGTGTTCCATTGCCCGCTGGCATCGAGGGCTACGGGTTGTTTATAGCTTTTGAGCTCAGTCCCGCTCAGCCGCCAGGCCCCGTCATGCAATTCCACCTTGTAGATGATTCCGTACCTGACAATGAAGTCACCGTCGGCGTGTCGATAGACATTGCGATAAACGCCGTCCGTACCGGGTTGAAGGCCCGCCAGGGAAACTGGTTTTTCGTAGTGATAACCAGCGAATCGGGCTGCAATATGCCGGGCCTCACGTGCCGATATCAGCGGTGTGGACGAAGCGTCAGTGCCTCTGAACATCCTGCTCAACTGGCGATGAAACGTTCGTGTGCGGATCGCGCTGAGCCGCAAGCTGAAACCCGAAAGAAAGTCCATGCCTGCATCGATCAACGCCTGCAGCACCATGGTTATTTCAGCCATGCCTTGCACGTGATTACCTTTGCGAAAGGCCGCGACGGCTTGATTGGCGCTGTTCCAGGCATCATAGAGGCCGACACCGGTACCGATGATGGGCAAGACGCCAATGGCCATTTTCAAGTAGGTGAACACCTTCTCGCCCTTGACTGCGTATTGCTCCAGAAAGAGTTCGCTGTTGGAGCGTGAGGTGTTGCGATGAGCGAGGATCAGGCGGCCCATCTCGGCATGCAATAGATGGGCTGGCAATGAAGTGCTTTTGGGCCACGGGCGCCCGACGCCGATGATCCCATCGAAGTTTTTCAGCAAGGCTTGCGTGATGCGGGCCAGGTGATTCGCCTTTTGGCCATCAAGGGCACGCTCTGCCAGATAGTTGGCCATTTCACTGCCAAGGCACAGATCGAACAACGCCTTTCGGGCTTGCTCCAGACTGTCGTATCGGCGCAGGAACACGCCGTCCGGGGTGTCGGGCAGGTACAGCAGCGTAACACCGCTGGTTTTCTCCTCAATGAAGGTAATGCCCGAAAGGGTGGTTGACTTGTAGTCCGTATCTTTGCCACCCGCGCTCAAGAAGGCGGGCAGCAGTACGATCTGCTGGCCATTGGCGGACCAGTCCTGCGCCGTCGCAGCCTCAATCGCGACGTTGAGGATTTGCCACTCGGTGGCGTTGATTGCACCTCGCAGGAGGGCAAAGCGTCCCTGAATGGTGAGTTGCAAGCGGTAGGGTTCGAGCAGGCATTCGTGGTGATACTCACGTTCGAAGGCCGATGCCGTCGCCGGCCCGCTGTAGGTGCTGCGTATCAGCGCTTCGTAGTGCTGCGCCAGATCGAGTTCCGGCACGAGGGCGCACAGGTACGACAGGGTGATGCCTTTGACCAGCGCATTGCGCTCGGTATCGGAGCTGGCGGTGACTTCGACACGCATGAAGCTCAAGCGCTGCTTGATGCTGTCGTCGATGTTCAGCAGCGCCAGTTCATGGATCGACAGTTTGCTGCGGCTTTGGCTGGCGACCCATACGGTTTTGGTCGGCGTTCCCGGTGCGCCTGGAGCCACGGTGAAGTGTTGTTCGGATGTCACTGCATCAGGCAGGTTCAATTGCACGGCGAAGCTGTGCAGGAGTGAGAAATCCTTGCGCAGCCGGGCATCGATGCGTTTGGCGGCGAAGTCACTGACCAGCGGCAATGTGAGTTCGTGCAACGCGTGGGCGCGTTGCAAGGCTGGCACATAGCGTTCAATCAATGCATTGAGTTGCAAGCGTTCATCCGGTGATGCCTGGGTGAGCCATTGGGGGAACTGGCGGGTCAATCGTGCGCTCAGGTTTTGCTCGACGATTTGTGCGAAAGCGAGGTCGCGGTTCTGGTGGCTGGGCACCTGCAGGGCGGTAAGCGTTTGCTCGCGTAACTGTCCCAGTGCGTTCGCGTGTTGTGCGGGTTGGGTACCGATGGGGTATTGCTGGCGGATCTCGGCTGCGCGGCGTTCGAAAGTCGCGACTTGTTGACGCAAGCTGTACTCGAAAGGGTCGGTGACGATCGGGGTCAGTTGCAACGCCGCGTGCTCGTCGGCGGCATGCAGTTTAAACAGGGAACGCTCCATTTCCCGGCGATTGGCGAACCGTTGCAAACCTCCGCCAGCACCGGTGCAGTAGAGCAACAGGCTTTGCGTTGAGGATGGGTCTTGCAGCGTCGCGGTGTCGGCGAAAACCAGCAGCCCCTCCAGCTCCTGACGCTGCGAAACGGTTTTAATGTCGCCGGTTTCGCTGACCGATAAGGTCACGAAGGCAGCGGCGCTCTGATCGGAGCGATCGGCGCTGGCAGGCGTTTTCAACACGGCTTCAAGCAGCTTGTGTTCGGCGGTATCGATCTGCTCCAGCTTGAGTTGGATGTTGGCCTCGGCTTGCAGGGCCTTGAGTCTCGCCTGATAGAGTGCGGTGTATTGAGTGTTGATCGTCGACGTATCGAAAACGCGCTCGCGTTCCAGCAGGGCGGATGCCGCGGTCATGGCGGCCTGCTCGGCCTCGTCCAGGGATGCAAACAGGGCCTTGAGCGCTGTCACCTGTGGATTGTCGAACGTCTCCTGATCGTGTTTTTTCAGCATGTTTTCGATGGCGCTGTATTGCTGCCTGAATGCGGCCTTGCGCACGAACAAAGAGAATTCGTGCCCGGGATTACCGAGCGGGAAGGAGGGGGCGAGCGCCTGATCGTCCTGCTCGTGTACCGGTGCGGGGAGGTCCGGCGCTTCGCTAAAGCCTCCTTTTGCGCGGCGTTGCGCGTCGACTTGATTGACAGCGAGCAGTGCATAGGCCGCCTGTTCGGCAATGTCGTCGCCCAGGCCGGTGCATGCGCTTTCCAGTTGAATGGCATGCAAACGCTCCAGCAATTGGGCTGCACCGACCTCCAGCGGGGCACTCGGGTTGTGGTAGTCGACGACGCTGTGACCGTCAGTCGTGACACTCCAGGGGATTTCGTGTTGATGCCTGATCAGCCAACTGTCCAGCTCGCTGCGCTGACTGAAGTGCAACAGTGCAGGCCGGTGGGTGGGCAAATACAGCAACTGCTCGGTGGATTGTCCCCCGTAAAGACTGATGCCCAGCACACCAGGAAGTTTGGCGAAACGATTGTCAGCGCGTTGCAGGGCCAACTGTTCGGCGATGACTCGCTGGCCTGCCACTTCGGATTTTCCGTCGACAGGATCGAGGATCGCCAGCAGCGGCTTTAACTGCTCGGCACTTAACGCACCCTCGGCGAGGGCCAGTTGGCCTGCCGCGTCAACGTGTGTGCGGTACAACCGGGCGGCCAGGTGCCGTCTGGATAATGGCGAGCCGTTGGCCCGTCCGTTCCAGTACGTGTTCCAGCCATCGGTCAGGCGTTGCTTCAGGCCCAGTGCCTTGAGTTGTTTGAGCAGCTCGCCGGCAGAGGTGGCGAAGTGTCGATGGCTGCGATCGATCCCCGTCACCCGACAGGTGGGGAGATGCCGCGGGTCCAGATCCGGTTGTTGCAGCAGGAAGGCGCAGGCTTCTGTCAGGCTGCAACGGCGCGAAGAGCGCTCGGCGGTGGCCGGAAAAAACAGGCCGACCCGCTCGCCATCCAGATCCAGTTGCTGCTTGAGCGTTTGCGTCAACAGGCTGTGAACGCTGGGGGAGGTCGCCATGAGCTTGAGCATTTGCTGCTGGCTGTCTCGCCAGCGCTGCGAGGCCTGGAGGAATAAATGTTCATTCTGCATCGCCGGGACGGTGGCGAGTGCGAGGCCAAAATCGCTGAGGGTGCTTGGGTCAGTGTCGTGATGTTGTTCGAGCATGGTTTGCCTGGCTTTCAAAGTGGACGGTTGGCAGGCATTGAATGCGAAGGGGCTCGGGCGGTGGTGGTACATAGTTATCGCATTGACCGTTCAGCGAACTTCATCAAACTGTCACGTAACTGTGGCAGCGCGCTTGAACAAACTTCATCAGACTCGCGCTCTACTGGAGTTCTGCGTTTCGGTGTTTTTCATGCGTGCACGATTTTTTTCCACAGCGGTTTTCCTGGCCGCGCTGTTGTTCGGCCTGCCGTCCTTGGCGGCATCTCGTTGCGATATCAATGTTCCGACCGAACAGGTCGTTCTGGCACACGTGAGCCTGGCGTACCAGAGCATCGGCCGTGCCTCGGACCCTGCGTTGTTGTTGGTGATGGGCCTGGGAGGGCAGTTGATTCACTGGCCGGATGAGGTGGTGGTCGCGCTGTGTCAGCAGGGTTTTCGGGTGATTCGCTATGACAATCGCGATGTCGGGCTCTCGACCTGGCGGCAAGTCCCCGCTGACGCCAACCTGACCTTCGAAGTGCTGCGCTACAAACTCGGTTTGCCGGTGTCGGCGCCGTACACCCTGACCGATATGGCGGATGATGCTTTTGGCTTGATGGATGCGTTGCACGTCGAGCAGTTTCACGTGCTGGGCGCGAGCATGGGCGGGATGATCGCCCAGCACATGGCTGCGATGGCGCCGCAACGGGTCGAGAGCCTGACCCTGATCATGACCAGTTCCGGGGCCGAAGGCTTGCCGGCGCCGAGTGCGGCGTTGGTGCAATTGTTGTCGCGCCGTGAGGCGCCTAATCGCGAAGTGGCGCTGGAGCAACAGGCCGATTTGCTGGCGGCGCTGGGCAGCCCGACGGTGAGCGATGATCGGCAGGCATTGCTGCATCAGGCAGCGCAATCCTATGACCGGGCGTTCAACCCCGAGGGCGTGAAGCGCCAGATCATGGCGATCCTCGCCGAACGCAGTCGTGTGGCGCTGCTCAATCAACTGCGCGTACCGACGCTGGTGGTTCACGGCACTGCTGATCCGTTGCTGCCGGTCATGCACGGCGTGCACTTGGCGGCGCATATCCGCGGCAGTCAGTTGAAGCTGATTCCGGGGCTGGCGCATCGATTCCAGGACGCGTTCAAGGCGCCGTTACTGGCGGCGGTGTTGCCGTATTTGCAGGCCCACCGCGAAGATTCCTCGCATTGGGCGCAGATTGATCCGGTGGCTGAACCCAACCTTCTGTAACAACCTGAATCCACTGTGAAGAGGGAGTGTCAGTTGGCGCTAATGTTGGCTGTAACACCGCTTTCGCGGGCCGGCTCGCTCCCACAGGGGGGAAAGAACGTCAGGCTTGGAGGCGAACCCAGACAGTGACCAACACCGTAGCCGCCATCAACCAAGCCACCGCCGCCACCGCGAGCGAGGCCTCCAGCCGCATCCGGTCGACCATCACGTACAACGTCGCCAGGTAGATGAAGTAAGGAATGATCGACCACATCCCAAACACGATGGTGGTCTTCAAATCCTCCAGCGAACGACCCTTGCCGACGATGTAATGCGCAATCAGCGCAAAGGTCGGAAACAGCGGCACCAATCCGGCGATGTAATAGTTTTTGGTCTTGGCCAGTGCCGCGAGGATCACCACCACGGCCGCGCCCAGGGTTGCCTTGAGGATCAGGTCCATCAGTGGCTCAGCCCGTACTTCTTCACTTTGTCGAACAGCGTGGTCTTGGCCATCCCCAGTTCCAGGCTGGCCTGGGTCAGGTTGCCGCCACTGCGCTGCAAAGCGTCGCTCAGCAGGTTGCGTTCAAACGCTTCTACCGCTTCGGCGAAGGCCAGGCCCTGATTGCTGCCGCTGGTGCCGGATTTCTTGAAGGCCGGCAGGCCGAGGGCAAAGCGCTCGGCGACGTTGCGCAGTTCGCGCACGTTGCCCGGCCAGTCGTGGCTCATCAGGTTCGACAGGGTCTGGTTGTCCAGGTCCGGCACGGCACGGTCGAAGCGCAGGGACGACTGCTGCAGAAAGTGTTCGAACAATTGCAGGATGTCTTCGCGGCGTTCGCGCAGCGGTGGCAATTCGAGGGTCACCACGTTCAAGCGGTAATACAGGTCGCTGCGAAACTCGCCAGCCTTACTCGACTCGTCCAGATCGGACTTGGTCGCCGCGATCACCCGGCAATCCACCGCCACGCTCTGGTTCGAGCCGAGGCGTTCCAGGGTGCGTTCCTGCAACACCCGCAGCAGTTTGATTTGCAGTGGTAGCGGCATGCTTTCCACTTCGTCGAGGAACAGCGTGCCGCCGTCGGCGTGTTCGATCTTGCCGATCCGCCGCTTGCCGGCGCCGGTGAAGGCGTTGGCCTCATGGCCGAAGATTTCGCTTTCGAACAGGTTTTCCGGCAGGCCACCGCAGTTCAGCGCGACGAACTGCTTGGTGTGCCGCCGACTGAAGTCGTGCAGGCAACGCGCAACCAATTCTTTGCCTGTGCCGGTCTCGCCTTCGATCAGCACGTTGGCTGACGTATCGGCGACGTTGGCGATCAGTTCCCGCAGGTTCTGCATGGCGGGGGAGCGGCCGATGATCCGGCCTTCCAGGGAATCTCGTTCCGCCAGTTGCCGACGCAACGAAGAGACTTCCCGCGCCAGGCTGCGTTGCTCCAGCGCACGGCGCGCCACGTCGACCAGACGTTCGGGGGAGAAAGGTTTCTCCATGAAGTCATAGGCGCCTTTCTGCATCGCACCGACAGCCATGGAAATGTCGCCATGACCGGTAATCAGTACCACCGGCAGGCTGCGGTCGCGGGCCTTGAGGCGGGTCAGCAACTCCAGACCGTCGATGCCCGGCAGGCGGATGTCGCTGATGACAATACCGGCGAAGTTGTCGCCGACCCGCTCCAGCGCTTCTTCGGCGCTGCCGACGCCCACGCAGGGAATGTCTTCCAGGGTCAGCGCCTGTTGGCAGCCGAGCAGCACATGGGGGTCGTCTTCGACGATCAGCACACTAAGGTCGTTGTTCATATTGGCTCGGCGTGAGTGGGGCTTACCAACGGTAAACTGAGGACGAAAGTGGTACCACCGCTGGCCGGGTGCTCGACACCCAAGTGCCCGCCGGTGGCGGCGGCCAGGCTGGCGGAAAGGGTCAGGCCCAGGCCCAGGCCCTGTTCGCCGGGTTTGGTGGTGAAGAACGGTTCGAACAAATGCTTGCGCGCTTCGGCGTCGATGCCGTGGCCGTTGTCGCGTACACGAAGGCGATATTTGCCATCGAACTCTTCGCCTTCGAGCCACAGTTCGGGCAGCGGTTGTGCCTGCATGGCGTCAATGGCATTGCCGATCAGGTTGACCAGAATCTGCTCCAGGCGGGTCTGGTCGATCTGCACCTGCAGATCGGCGAAGTCTCGGTGCAGTTGCAGATGCGCGTTTTCCACGCGAGCGCCGAGCAACTGCAAGGCTGCATCCACCGCTTTGCCGAGACTGGCCTGACCTTTGTCGTCGCCGCGGCGAGCGAACGAACGCAGGCTGGCGGTGATCCGGCCCATGCGGTCGATCAGTTCATTGATGGTCTTGAGGTTGGTGCTGGCCACATCCAGCTGACCGCGCTCCAGAAAGCGCACGGTATTGCCGGACAAGGTTCGCAGTGCGGCCAGCGGCTGGTTCAATTCGTGGGCGATGCTGGTGGACATCTGGCCGATGGCCGCCAGTTTGCCGGCCTGGACCAGTTCATCCTGGGCGCGGCGCAACGTCTCTTCCGCTTGCCGGCGTTCACGGATCTGGCCCTTGAGCCGTTCGTTGCTGGCGCGCAGGTCGGTGGTACGTTCGGTAATCCGACGCTCCAGTTGATTGTTGGCTTCCTGCAAGGCTTCCCGGGCGGCGAGACGCGTGGCAATGACCTTGCGCCGCTCGTTCCAGGCGATCAGCAGGAACGCCACGAGGGCAAACGCCACCGCCACCAGAATCCCCTGATTGATCGCTTCGCGGCGCAAATCCTGCAGCGGTGTCAGCAGGGTAAAGTTCCATGGCGTGTCGCTCAGCGGACGGGTTTGCGAAAGGTAGCTGATGTCCTCTTCGTCTGATTTCACTTCGCTGTTGGCGGGGAAGGTCAGTTTTTCCTCGCCTTCGGCCAGTTGTTCACGGGCCAGCGGTTGCAGCTCGTTCAGCGGAAACCAGTAGTACTGCAGGCTACGGGCCAGTTTTTCCTTGGTTTCCTCGCTCAATGGCACAACCGATTTAAGCCGCCGCGCCGGATCGCTGGAGAGAATGATGATGCCGTTCTCGTCGCTGACGAAGGCTTCCAGTCGCGCACGCTGCCAGCGTTCTTCCATGGCTTCGAGGCGGACCTTGACCACGGCGACGCCGATGATCTTGCCGTGCTCTTCCAGGCCATGAGCCAGGTAATAGCCGGGTTCGCCACTGGTGCTGCCAATGCCATAGAAGCGCCCCGGCTGACCGCGCACGGCATTCTGGAAATAGGCGCGAAAGGACAGGTCTTCGCCCAGGTAACTGTCGACATCGCGCCAGTTGCTGGTGGCCATGACACGACCGGTGGTGTCCATCACATAGATAGCCCGACTGCGGCTGCGCCGGTTCAGGCCTTCGAGGTATTCATTGACCGTCTGTCGGTGTTCCGGCGACGGGTCGGCCAACAGCTTCGAAACACTGGACTCGAGTTCCAGCAGGCTGGGCAGGTAGGTGTACTTGCTGATCTCGCTCTCGACGGCGCGGGCGTGCAGTTCCAGCTGACGCTGGCCGTTCTCGCTGAGGCTGCGAATCCCGTAGTGCTCACTGACCCAGAAGCCGAGGTAACCCAACCCGATCATCAGGGCGATGACCAGCGGCGGCAGGAACAAGTGGCGAATCAGACGGGGTTTCACGGCAAGTGATGGCGGCGCGGCGCGATAGAGATTTGGGTCGCATTTCATCACAGATGCCTTGGGTCAACCAGTGTGGCAATGGGCTTGCGTCCTGGTTTGGTCGAGCGCAGAACCTGTGGCGAGGGAGCTTGCTCCCGATCGGCTGCGAAGCAGTCGCAAACCCAGCCAACACGGTATGTCAGACACAACGTGCTGGTCGATGTTGTGGGTCGCTACGCAACCCAGCGGGAGCAAGCTCCCTCGCCACAGAGTTCGGTGTGGTGCTTAGTGCTGCAGAATCTTGGCGAGGAAATGCTGCGTACGCTCGGCGCGGGCATTGATGTCGCCGAAGAACTCCTCTTTCTTGCAGTCTTCGATGATTTTGCCCTGGTCCATGAAGATCACCCGGTCCGCCACTTTACGGGCGAAGCCCATTTCGTGGGTCACGCACATCATGGTCATGCCTTCGTGGGCCAGTTGCACCATTACATCGAGTACTTCGTTGACCATTTCCGGGTCCAGCGCCGACGTCGGTTCGTCGAACAGCATGACGATCGGGTCCATCGCCAGCGCACGGGCAATCGCCACACGCTGTTGCTGGCCACCGGAAAGCTGGCCCGGGTGTTTGTGCGCGTGGGCAGACAACCCGACGCGCTCAAGCAGTTGCAGGCCTTTCTTGGTGGCTTCTTCCTTGCTGCGGCCCAACACCTTGATCTGCGCGATGGTCAGGTTTTCGGTGATGGTCAGGTGCGGGAACAGTTCGAAATGCTGGAACACCATGCCAACGCGCGAACGCAGTTTCGGCAGGTCGGTCTTCGGGTCGGCGATGGATGTGCCATCGACCACCACGTCGCCTTTCTGGAACGGTTCCAGGGCATTGACGCATTTGATCAGGGTGGATTTGCCGGAACCGGACGGCCCGCACACCACAATCACTTCGCCTTTTTTGACCTCGGTGCTGCAGTCAGTCAGTACCTGGAAGTCGCCATACCACTTGTTGACATTCTTGATAGAGATCATACGGCAAACCTTTTTTGCAGACGCTTGACCAGCAGCGAGGCGGCAAAGCTGATTGTGAAGTACGTGAGACCTGCAAAGATCAGGAACTCGTTGGAGCGACCGATGATGTCGCCACTGGCACGCGAGGCATTGAGGAAGTCCACCAGGCCAACCGCGTAGACCAGGGAGGTGTCCTGGAACAGGATGATGCTCTGTTGCAGCAACAGCGGGGTCATCTTGCGGAACGCTTGCGGCAGGATGATCAGCCGCATCATCTGGCCATACGTCATGCCCAGGGCTTGGGCAGCACCCATCTGACCCTTGGAAATCGACTGGACACCGGCCCGGACGATTTCGCAGAAGTACGCCGCTTCGAACATCATGAATGCCACGATGCAGGAGGCGAAGGCGCCGATCGGGGTGTCTTCGCCGGTGATCCAGCGCAGTACGAACGGCACCGCCAGGTAGAACCAGGTGATTACCAGCAGCAGTGGAATCGAACGGAAATAGTTAACGTAGGCGCCGGCAATGTTCGACAGCAGCTTGCTGTGCGACAGGCGCATCAGCGCCAGGATCGTGCCAAGGATGATCCCGCCGACGACGCCCAGCGCCATCAGTTGCAGGGTCATGACCATGCCGTTCCACAAACCCGGCAGGGACGGGATGATGCCCGAGAAGTCGAATTCCATCATTTACCCCCTACGGAGATCAGGCCCGGTACGGCGACTTTCTTCTCGACCATGCGCATCAGCAGCATCAGGCCCATGTTCAGGGTGAAGTAGATCAGCGTTGCCAGGGTGAAGGCTTCGAACAGGTTGGCGGAGAACTCGGCGGTCTGTTTAGTCTGCGCGAGCAATTCCATCAGGCCGATCAGCGACGCCACGGAAGAGTTCTTGAACACGTTCAGGAATTCGGAGGTGAGCGGCGGAATGATGATCCGGTAAGCCTGGGGCAGCAGCACGTTCCAGTAGATTTGCGGCAGTTTGAAACCCATGGCGCGAGCGGCGGATTCCTGGCCGCGCGGCAGCGCCTGGATACCGGTGCGCACTTGTTCGCAAACACGAGCGGCGGTGAACAAGCCCAGGCAGACGACGACGCTGAGGTAAGCCGAGGTGGTCGGGTTCAGGTCCTGCTTGTACCAGTCTTGCAGGTTCTGAGGCAGCAGATCGGGTACCAGGAAGTACCAGATGAACAGCTGAACCAACAGCGGCACGTTACGGAAGAGTTCGACGTAGCAGGTCGCGATGCCCGATACGATGCGGTTAGGCACGGTGCGCATGACGCCCAGAATCGAGCCCAGCAGCAGGGCGATGATCCAGGCCACGACGGCGATGGCAATGGTCCAGCCCAAACCGGCGACGTACCAGTCGAGATACGTCTCGCTGCCCACGCCGGTGGACTTGAAGAACACGCCCCAGTCCCAGTTGTAATTCATTAGGGTCTCCCCTCAGATCGATCGATGTACAAGTGCCCGCCTGGGGAAGCTCCGTTCCCGCCCGATTGAAAACCGGGCACACACGAGCGGCTCGACAGCCACCGGTTCGAGTGTTTCCAAAAATGCCAGCAGGGAGTGACTATCCCCCGAAAGGGCAGAGGCCCTCTCAGGAGATAAGGTTAGTCAGAAATCAGGATTTCTTTTCGTCAGCCGCTTTGTCGGTCGGATTGGCGATCAGGGCCTTGAGCTCGTCGCTCATCGGGAACATCAGGTTCAGGTTTTTTGGCGGGATTGGCTGCATGAACCATTTTTCGTAGATCTTGTTGATCTCGCCGGACTTGTAGGTCGCGATGATTGCGTCGTCCACGGCTTTCTTGAACGGTGCATCGCCCTTGCGGACCATGCAACCGTAGATTTCGTAGGACTGTGCAGTACCGGTCACGGACCAGTCGGTTGGCTTCTTGGCCTTGGCCATTTCACCGGCCAGCAAGGCGTCATCCATCATGAAAGCCACGGCACGGCCGCTTTCCAGCATGTTGAACGACTCGCCGTGGTCTTTGGCGGAGATGACGTTCATGCCCATTTGCTTGTCGGCGTTCATCGACTTGAGGATGCGCTCGGACGTGGTGCCAGCGGTGGTCACGACGTTCTTGCCTTTCAGGTCCGGGAAGTCTTTGTAAGGCGAGTCTTTCTTGGCCAGCAGCTTGGTGCCGATTTCGAAGATGCCGACCGAGAAGTCAACTTGCTGCTGACGTTCGACGTTGTTGGTGGTGGAACCGCACTCGACGTCCACGGTGCCGTTCTGCACCAGCGGGATACGGGTTTGCGAAGTCACCAGGTTGTATTTGACCTGGAGGTTGGGCATGTCCAGGTCTTTTTTGATGGCTTCCACGATTTTCAGCTGGATATCGTGGGAGTAGCCAACCGGTTTGCCGGAAGCGTCCGCGATGTAGGAAAACGGAATGGAAGCGTCACGATGCCCGAGGGTGATAACGCCGGACTCTTTGATCTTCTTCAGGGTGCCGGTGAGTTCGGCGGCGAAAACTGGAGTGCTGATCAGAGCGGCAGCAATGGCTGCGCCCAGGAGATGGGGAACGATGCGCATCAAATTTTCCTCGACATTGTTTTTATATGGAGCCAGTTCATCGGCCCTTTTTTGTGCTTCGAATGCTTGCCGGCTCCTGAAGGGGTGGCGCAGCGGTCATTCGTCCAAGAGTGTAGAGCATGACTCGTGCCAGGCCAGGTCTAATAGATCAACCTATTGATTTATAAGGGGATTAAATATTTGTGGCGAGGGTTTTGATGGTGGGGGAATCCGGTTAACCGAATCGACCGACGGGTCGCGTTCGGAAAACCGAATGGTGTTTGGGGCTGCTAACGTTCTTTCGGCCAGATCATAGAAGAGCCAGTGATCGTACCGCTCATATGACAATCAGCTTTCCTGGCTTAACGGTGTTTCATGCAGGTAGATCCATTGGGCGTTGTGGTGATGCATGCCAATGATCGCCACCGAAACCCGTGAGCTTTCGTGCTGGCCGAGGCGATGGGTTTCCTTGTAGCGGATCGCCACACTGTTGCCTTCCTGCCAGACCGTCTGCAGGTCGCTGATGACGATCTCCAGGCCTGGCTTGGCGCCGACTGCACCTTTGAACATCTGTTCGACCGTCGCCCGGCTGACAATGGCGGCCGAGGTGGTGACCAGGGTGAAGTGCTCGGCGAATGCCGACATCAGCGGTTCAAGCGCGGCCTGCCCCTTGCCGTTTGCGTCGGTGAACAGGGTATGGATCAGCTCGTGCACGTGATGAATGCTGTGGTGCGCCTGTTCAACTATTTTGTTGTGCATGACAGTCCTTTTGAGTGTTCAACTGACTCAGTCGAAAGAGTGGAAACAGGCCCACCAGCGCGGCGATAGCAAAGGTCACGTGGTAGGCCTGGGTGGTATCGAAATGCTTCAGGAGCAGGTTGAAAATCATCAGGAAGAGGGCGGCGCCGATGCTGAACGACATCTGTCGGTTGATGTTCCAGATGACACTGGCCTTGTGGGTATCATTACCCTCGAAGTCCATCAGCGACGTGGTTTGTGCTGTGTTGGCACCGATGCCGCCGCCGATCCCCATCAAGCTGTAGGCGATGACAATCGCCAGAAAATCCTTGGGGTCGTTCACCAGTAACAGGGTGGCAATGCCGGCACTGTGCAAGAACATGCCAAGGGCAAACAGCCGCTTCGCGTCCATCCGGTTGTAGACCCGACCACAGATCAACATCGCGATGAACGCGCCGATGGCGTACAGGATCATGAACATTCCTGTCAGTCGGGCGCTGAAGTGCAGGGTGTTTTGCAGGAAAAAGATGCTCATCAAGTTGACCCCCGTGAACACACCGGGAATCGCGTAATAGATAAAGATGGAGGTGCTGAGTTTTTTGCTTTTGAGCAGGCTCAGTTCAATGATCGGGTTTTTGCAGGTGCGGTAGTGCAGCCCGTACAGCACGACGAAAGCAACGCCGGCCATGACGAAGAGCGCGGCTACCCATGCCGGAGCGTCGCCGCCGTATAACGACATACCCATCAGCAGGCTGCCGAGCGCCGCGCTGACCAGTAGCAAGCCCTTGATGTCGGGCCTGGGCAAGCTCGTCGGGCGTCCTTCGTTGATCCAGAACCAGGACAGCAATGCCGCGATCAGCGAAAACGGGATGTTGCTGTAGAACACCCAGCGCCAGGAACTGCTGTCGACGATGACACCGCCGATGGTCGGTGAAATTGCGGGCGCTATCAGGGCAACGGCCATGACCAATGTGGATATTTTCGCCCGCTGCTCGCCCTTGAACAGGTTGAACGTCAGCGCCTGGCCGACTGGAATCAACAAGCCGCCGCCTATTCCCTGGACGAAGCGCCAGATCACCAGCTCATGGAAGCTGTTGGCCAGACCACACATCCACACCGAGGCGGTGAACACGATCATCGAGGCAGTGAGGATTTCCCGGCTGCCAAAATGACCGGCCAGCCAGGTGCTGACCGGGATGATCAGTGTCAGCCCCAGAATATAAGCGTTAGACACCCAGGCAACATCTGAAGTACTAACGTGCAGCGCCGCCGATATACTCGGTAATGCGACCGCTGACATAAAGATGTTAATGCAGTCTATAAAAAAGCCGATCAGAAATATCAGTGCAACTTTGTAGCGATAGGTCATGTTGTTTCCCCTTTGCCACAAAGCATAGGGGCGGTGGACTTGAACTGTCGATACGACTATCCTTGAAACAATGTTTGACGGGATTTAACAGTGAGCCTTATTGCTATGCACACTCATCTTAATCGGGTCCAGACATTCCTGGCCGTGGTCGATTTTGGTTCTTACACCAAGGCGGCCAATTACCTGAGCATCAGCAAGGCCATGGCCAGCCTGCATGTCAAGGCCCTGGAGGACTTGCTGTCAGCGACGTTGTTGATTCGCAATACTCGAAATATATCCCTCACCGAAATCGGCCAGGACTTTTATGAAGAGTTCAAAGGTATTGTCGCGGACATCGATAACGCCTTCGATAATGTATTAAAAGGGCATGATCGGGTGTCCGGAAAGTTGCGCTTCAGTTCCACCAGTGAATACGGCGAGGCCTATATTCTTCCGTTGATACCGAAATTCATAGAACGCTATCCGGAAATCAAACTCTGTTATAACTTCAACTCGTCACTCAATGATCTGGTGGCGGAAAAGTTAGACCTGGTTATCCGTTTAGGCAACTTGGCGGACTCGGCTTTCAAGAGCCGTAAACTGGCGGATTATGAAATTGTGCTGGTGGCGACCGAGACGTTTCTTGCTCGTCACCCGGTGCGCAATCCTCAGGACCTGAATTCGGTGCCGTGGATCGCCAACAGCAACCTGCAGGCACCGACCCAGTGGTCGTTGCGCCATCCGCAATTGGGGGCTGTCGAGATCAATGGGATCAATCAGTTTGAATCCAATTCTTCCACGGCTATCCGCTCCATGACGTTGTCATCGCTAGGCGTCTCGGTGCTGCCCGCCTGGGTGGTCAAGGACGACATCGCCAGTGAGCGGCTGATTCGGTTGTTGCCCGACTATTCGCTGCCCTCTCAGTCAGTCAACGTGGTGTTCCCCAACAGCCCGCATTTGCCCCACAAATCGAGGGCGTTCATTGATTTCCTGTTGCTGCATCTAGCGCAGTAAGCACACGTACAAAAAAAGCCCCTGAATCGTGAGATTCAGGGGCTTTCGTTTAAGCGGATCAGGGATCAGGCCGCTTCGATCTTGCTGCGGTTCTGCTCGACCTTGCTCATATAATCCGCCAGTTTCTGCTGTTCCTCCGGCGTGGTGAACAAGCCCAGCTTGCTGCGGCGCCACAGGATGTCGTGCGCGGTGGTCGCCCATTCTTCGCTGCACAGATAATCGACTTCACGGGTGTAGAGCCCGCCGCCGATGTGTTCGCCCATATCGCCGAGGTTTTGCACGCCTTCGAGCATGCGCCAGGTGCGGCTGCCGTAGGTGGTGGCCCAGCGGCGGGCGATTTCGGTCGGCACCCAGTCGAACTTGTCACGGATCAAGGCGCACAAGGCTTGCGGGGTGGTCATGTCTTCGCCGCCCGGCAGGGTAGCGCTGGCGGTCCAGCTCGGCTTGATGTCCTTGAAGTACGGGGCCAGTTGCGCCAGCGCCGACTCGGCCAGTTTGCGGTAGGTGGTCAGCTTGCCGCCGAACACCGACAACAGCGGCGCTTCTTCGCCGGTACCCGACAGTGCCAGGGTGTAGTCGCGGGTGACGGCCGACGGGTTATCGGATTCGTCGTTACACAGCGGGCGAACGCCGGAATAGCTGTGCAGGATGTCGTCGCGGCTGATGCGTTTCTTGAAATGAGAGTTGACCACTTTCAACAGGTAATCGGTTTCGCCTTCGGTGATCGCCACTGCAGCCGGATCGCCGGTGTATTCGCGGTCGGTGGTGCCGATGAGGGTGAAGTGGTTCAGGTACGGAATGGTGAACACGATGCGCTGGTCTTCGTTTTGCAGAATGTGCGCGTGTTCGCCTTCGTACAGTTTCGGCACGATCAGGTGGCTGCCCTGAATCAGGCGGATGCCGTACGGCGATTCCATCTTCAGGTCGTCACGAATGAACTTGGCGACCCAAGGGCCGGCGGCGTTTACCAGTGCCTTGGCGCGGATCGAGAACAGACTGCCATCGGCGCGTTCCAGATGCAGGTGCCACATGCCCTTGGTGCGACGGGCGCTGACGCAGCGAGTCTGGGTGTGAACGTGGGCGCCTTTTTCGCGGGCGGCCATGGCGTTCAGCACCACCAGACGAGCATCGTCGACCCAGCAATCGGAGTATTCGAAGCCTTTGGTGATTTCGCTTTTCAGCGGGCTGTCCGGGCCGAACTTCAGGCTTTTCGAACCTTCGAGTTTTTCCCGTTTGCCGAGGTGGTCATAAAGGAACAGACCGGCGCGGATCATCCAGGCCGGACGCAGGTGCGGACGGTGCGGCAGCACGAAGCGCATCTGCTTGACGATGTGCGGGGCCTTGGCCAGCAGCACTTCGCGTTCGGCCAGGGCTTCGCGCACCAGGCGGAATTCGTAATGTTCGAGGTAACGCAGGCCACCGTGGATCAGCTTGCTGCTGGCTGAGGAGGTGTGGCTGGCCAGGTCGTCCTTTTCGCATAGAAACACCGAAAGACCGCGACCGGCGGCATCCGCTGCGATCCCCACGCCATTGATCCCGCCACCGATGACGGCGATATCGTAGATCTCAGCGAGAGGGGGCGTAGGCAAGGTAGAAGTGGGCATCGGCTAGCCTCGGGCTTTTATGATTTTCGGTATTGGAATTCGAACATAAATGTTCATTTGCGAAAATGGTAGCCCATAAAGTCGCCCACAGCCAGTTAACTTCGATTGAAAATACTGATCGAAGGGCCGTGAAAGGAAAATTTTCGAACATTTAGAGGTGGGTTTTTTGGCGAGGGGGCTTGCCCCCGTTCGACTGCGCAGCAGTCGCAGAGCGGGTTGCGATGTTTAACTGAGGGTTTGGCTGTGAATGGTTTTGGGGCCGCTTCGCGGCCCAACGGGGGCAAGCCCCCTCGCCACAAGGGACCGATGTGCTTACACGACTTCTAGCCGAATCTTGTGCTGACTCAACAACTGCGCCAACGCCGGCACAGGTTGCTGATCGGTCACCAGGCAATCGATCAAGCTGATCGGCCCCAGGCGAATCATGGCGTTGCGCCCGAATTTGCTGGAGTCAGCCGCCAGTATCACCTTCCGGGCATTGGCGATGATCGCCTGGGACACCCGAACTTCCTGATAGTCGAAGTCCAGCAGGCTGCCGTCTTCATCGATACCGCTGATGCCGACCAGGGCGAAATCAACCTTGAACTGGTTAATGAAGTCGACACTGGCCTGACCGACCACGCCACCGTCGCGCCGCACGTTGCCGCCGGTCAGCAGGACATCGAAGTCGTCCTTGGCGCTGAGCATTGATGCCACATGCAGGTTGTTGGTGATGATTTTCAGGTGATTGTGATTGAGCAACGCCCGGGCGATGGATTCGGTGGTGGTGCCGATGTTGATGAACAGCGAGGCGTGATCCGGGATTTGAGCCGCAATGGCTTCGCCGATACGCTGCTTTTCATCGCGCATCTGGTCGGCACGCATGGCGTAGGCGGTGTTTTCGACGCTGGAATCGTAGGCTGCGCCGCCGTGGTAGCGACGCAATAAATTAGCTTCCGCGAGCTGATTGATATCACGGCGGATGGTTTGCGGTGTAACGACGAACAGCGTAGCCATTTCCTCGATGCTGACGTACCCGCGTTCGCGGACCAGTTCGAGGATTTGCTGCTGACGGGGAGGCAGATTCATGGGGCTTCCTTTGGGCTGCCGTGCAAAAATTTGCCCATGATGCCGCAGGAATCTGCTCCCTGCCAGTTACATACAGATACGAGTACTCACCTCGGCTTATTCAGCGCCTTCATGCGGTTCCCAGTCGCGGGTGCGGCTGACGGCTTTTTTCCAGCCGGCGTAGAGTTTTTCCTTCGCGGTTTCCTCCAGGGTCGGTTCGAATTCGCGCTCGATCACCGCCTTGCCGCGCAACTCGTCCAGGCTGCCCCAGAAGCCACACGCCAGACCGGCCAGGTACGCCGCACCGAGTGCCGTGGTTTCGCGCATTTGCGGGCGCTCGACCTGAGTGCCGAGGATGTCGGCCTGGAACTGCATCAGGAAGTTGTTCGCGACTGCGCCGCCGTCGACGCGCAGGGATTTCAAGCGTTCGCCGGAGTCCTGTTGCATGGCGTCGAGAACGTCGCGGGTCTGGTAGGCAATCGACTCCAAGGCTGCCCGAATGATGTGGTCCACGCGTACGCCGCGCGTCAGGCCGAACAATGCGCCGCGGGCATACGGATCCCAGTACGGAGCGCCCAGACCGGTGAAGGCGGGCACCAGGTACACGCCGTTGCTGTCCTTGACCTTGTTGGCGAAGTATTCGGTGTCGTGGGCGTCGTTGATGATTTTCAGTTCATCACGCAGCCATTGAACAGTGGAACCACCGTTGAACACGGCACCTTCCAGCGCGTAAGCCACTTCGCCGCGCGGGCCGCAAGCGATGGTGGTCAACATGCCGTGCTTGGATTTCACTGCTTTTTCGCCGGTGTTCATCAGCAGGAAGCAGCCGGTGCCGTAGGTGTTTTTCGCCTGGCCTGGCTCGACGCACATCTGACCGAACAGGGCTGCTTGCTGGTCACCCGCGATGCCACCGATGGCGATGCCGCTTTTGGTATGGCCATAGATTTCGGACGAGGATTTAACTTCCGGCAGCATCTCGCGCGGAATATCCAGCACTTCCAGCATCTTCGCGTCCCACTCAAGCGTGTGGATGTTGAAGAGCATGGTGCGCGAGGCGTTGGTGTAGTCGGTGACGTGCACCTTGCCGCCGGTAAATTTCCAGATCAGCCAGCTGTCGATGGTGCCGAACAACAGTTCGCCTTTGCGCGCGCGTTCGCGGCTGCCTTCGACGTTGTCGAGGATCCACTTGAGCTTGGTGCCGGAGAAGTACGGGTCGGTGACCAGGCCGGTGGTTTCGCTGATGTATTGCTCGTGACCGTCGCGCTTGAGCTGCTGGCAGATCTCGGTGCTGCGGCGGCACTGCCAGACGATCGCGTTGTAGATCGGCCGCCCGGTGGTCTTGTCCCAGACCACGGTGGTTTCGCGCTGGTTGGTGATGCCGATGGCGGCAACCTGGTCGTGATGCAGACCGGCTTGTGCCAGGGCCTCGACCATCACCGCGCTTTGGGTGGCGAAGATTTCCATCGGGTCGTGTTCAACCCAGCCGGCTTGCGGGTAATGCTGTGCGAATTCGCGCTGGGCGGTGCAGACCACATTCGCGTCGCGGTCGAAAATGATCGCGCGGGAGCTGGTCGTACCCTGATCGAGGGCAATGATGTAGTTCTTATTCTGAATGTCGGTCATGTCGATTGCCTTGGACGAAAAAAGGGAGTGAGGTCCGGCGCGTGATCTGATGGGCAGGATCACACGCCAACGGTATCAAGAAGTTCTTGGTTTGCCGTCAATGGCCGGTGCTGCGTCCTTTGTAGCAGGCAGGGCGCTGGGCAGATGGCGGGCAATCAACCCGCGATATGCTGCAGCACCGAGGCAGGCACCGACAATCGGTGCAAAAATCGGAATCAGGAAATACGGGATATCGCGCCCGCCGGTGAAGGAAATTTCACCCCAGCCAGCGAAGAAAGTCATCAGTTTAGGACCGAAGTCGCGCGCCGGGTTCATCGCAAAACCGGTCAGCGGCCCCATCGAACTGCCAATTACGGCAATCAGCAGGCCGATCAGCAGCGGAGCGAGCGGACCCTTTGGCAAGCCATTGTTGTCGTCGGTCAGGGACATGATCACGCCCATCAGGATGGCAGTGATGATCACTTCGACGAGGAAGGCTTGAGCCGTGGACAAGACCGGGTTGGGGAAGGTGGAAAACACCGACGCCAATTCGAGGCTGGCCTGAGTACCACGAACCATATGGTGTGTTTGTTCGTAATCGAAGAATAAATTGCTGTACAGCGTGTAAACCAACAACGCTCCACAGAAGGCGCCTGCGATCTGGGCGAGGATATAAAAAGGCAGTTTGCGCTTTTCGAAGTCAGCGAAAATGCTCAGGGCAATGCTGACGGCAGGATTGAGATGAGCCCCGGAAACGCCGGCGGTCAGGTAGATCGCCATACTCACGCCGACCCCCCAGATGATGCTGATTTCCCAAAGGCCAAAGCTGGCACCCGCGACCTTGAGCGCGGCAACACAACCTGTACCAAAAAATATCAGCAGCGCAGTGCCCAGGAATTCGGCCATGCATTGGCTTGAGAGCGACGGTTGTTGTAAAGCAGTTGTCATTGAAAACCTCATTTTTGTTGTTGTCTGGCGCTTTTGCATCATGGTCAAAGCGCGATTTTCACCGAGGCAGGATCCCCATCCTGTTCTCGGCCTACTGCTGGGTGCTGCGATAGGAACATTCGTACAGTATTCAGATTCGAAAAAATATAGACAAGAAACGCTGCTGTCAAAGGTCGAAAGTGAACCATCAGTCACAATCGAACTATTAGTCACATGAATGACCGCATCGTTCACGCGGCTGGCCGAAGGTGGACGAACGGCATGCGACACGGCCGAGCCTTTGAAATAGCGCCGCAATAGAGCGTTTTGTCGATCAATGGCCTAGAATCCAGCGCAGTATTTTTCTACTGCCGCCCAGTCTGGAGCTGTCATGACCCCCGCATTGGATTTGTTGAAAAAAGTTCGTGCCGAACATCGCGTGCACAGTTACGAACATGATCCGAAGGCCGCGTCCTACGGTCTGGAGGCCGCGGAGAAGCTGGGGCTGGATCCGGCGCAGGTGTTCAAGACCTTGCTGGCGGCCAGCGAGAAAGGTGAATTGTTGGTGGCTGTGGTGCCGGTCGTCGGAAGTCTGGACTTAAAGGGCCTTGCGCATGCGGCCGGGGTGAAAAAAGTCGAAATGGCCGATCCCGCAGCTGCGCAACGATCCACCGGTTACCTGTTGGGCGGCATCAGTCCGTTGGGACAGAAAAAGCGCTTGCGCACCTTTATCGATAATTCGGCGCAGCCCTTCGCCAGCATTTTTGTCAGCGCGGGGCGACGTGGCCTGGAAGTCGAATTGGCGCCCGCGGTGCTGGCCGAACATACCCAGGCAAAGTTCGCTGATATCGGTCGCGCCTGACGCGAGCTTCGTCGCAAGTGGGCGGGATGTCGAACGCGCGCCAGGTGTGGAATGGGTGACCGGTTCGACCCATTGCAGCCTGATCCCGTACTGGTCGAAACGTTTGGGCAAGTCGAGCCTGACGGCTTGTCAGCGCTCGGCTCGAGGCGGGGAGTTGTTCTGCCGACTGGAAGGGGATCGGGTGAAAATCGGCGGGAATGCGACGCTCGTTGCGAGCGGAACGCTGATGCTGGGTTGATGCTCCTACAGAGGCGGGAGTGTCAGTGGGCGCCGCTGTAGCGCCGAACGCCGGATTCGACGAGCGGAATCTGCGCCGCGATGCTGCCGGTGGCCTGGAACAGCACCAGATGTTCAGCTGCGACACGAATGCCAACCTCTGAACCCACCTGATGATCGGCATGGCTCGGGAAAATCGATTCCAGTTGCGCGCCGGTCGGCAATTGCAAGCGATACAAAGTGGACGCACCCTGGAAAGACTTGCCGACAATCAGCGCCTTCAGCGTGCTGTCCGGTGCATAAACGATGTCGTCCGGACGCAGCAAGACATCCACCGCACCGCCCACCGGCCAGGTGTAGGCACGATTACCGCGTAACTCACCCAGTTCGGTCTGCACCGACTCGGGGCTGCTCAACTGACCGCGAATGAAATAGCCCTGACCGATGAAGCTGGCGACAAACGGCGTCAGCGGTTCGTGATACAGGTTGTAGGGCGTATCCCACTGCTCCAGGCGACCTTCCTTGAAAACCCCCACATGATCACTCACCGCGAAGGCTTCTTCCTGGTCATGCGTTACCAGAATTGCGCTGGTGCCACGGGCCTTGAGAATATCGCGCACCTCATGGCTGAGCTTGCGTCGCAGCTCGCCATCAAGGTTGGAAAAGGGTTCGTCGAGCAGCAGCAATTGTGGTTCCGGTGCCAGGGCGCGGGCCAGTGCGACGCGCTGTTGTTGACCACCGGACAACTCATGCGGGAAGCGCTTGCCGAGGTTTTTCAGGTTGACCAGTTCCAGCAACTCTTCGGTGACGCGATCCTTTTGCGGGTGCTTGCGGATCCCGAAGGCGATGTTCTCGGCGACGCTTAAATGCGGAAACAGTGCGTAATCCTGGAACACCATGCCGATCCGGCGTTTCTCCGGGGCGAGGGTGAAACCGGCGCGGGAGATTGTCTCGCCCGCCAACTGGATTTCACCTTCGTGCACCGGTTCGAAACCGGCAATCGCCCGCAGCGTGGTGGTTTTGCCGCAACCCGAAGAGCCCAGCAGGCAACCGATGTCGCCGGCATTCAAATGCAGGTTGAGGTTTTGTACGACGCGCTGGTCTTGATAACCGCAGGCGAGGTTACGCAGGTTCAGCAGTAATGGATGGCTCATGCGTGGTGATACGCCGGTTCGACGAGAAACTCGAGCAAGGCCTTTTGTGCGTGAAGACGGTTTTCGGCTTGATCCCATGCGACGGAGCGCGGGTCATCGAGCAGGTCGACGCTGATCTCTTCGCCACGGTGGGCCGGCAGGCAGTGCATGAACAGCACGTCCGGTGCGGCCAGGTCGAGCAGGGCGCGGTTGACCTGGAACGGCGCGAACAGCTTCAGGCGCTTGGCGGTTTCCTCTTCCTGGCCCATGGAGGTCCAGACGTCGGTGCTGACCAGGTGGGCGCCACGTACGGCATCCTTCGGATCGCGGACGATGGTGACACGATCGCCGGCTTTGGCCACGAACTCCGGGTTGGGTTCAAAGCCTTCCGGGCAAGCGATGCGCAACTGGAAGTCGAACTGGATCGCCGCTTCTATATAGCTGTTGCACATGTTGTTGCCGTCGCCGATCCAGGCCACGGTTTTGCCCTGGATCGAACCGCGGTGTTCGAGGAACGTCTGCATGTCGGCGAGCAACTGGCACGGGTGCAGATCATCGGACAGGCCGTTGATCACGGGCACGCGGGAGTTGGCGGCGAATTCGGTCAGGGTGCTGTGGGCAAAGGTACGGATCATCACGGCGTCGAGCATGCTCGACATGACGATCGCGCAGTCGCCGATCGGCTCGCCACGGCCCAGTTGGGTGTCGCGCGGCGACAGGAAGATCGCCTGGCCACCGAGCTGGATCATGCCGGCTTCGAACGAAATACGGGTGCGGGTCGAGGACTTCTCGAAAATCATCCCGAGCACGCGGTTTTTCAGAGGCTCGAACAGTACGCCGCGGTTACGCAGGTCTTTGAGCTCAACGCCTCGACGGATCACGCTGACCAGCTCTTCGGGCGTGCAATCCATCAGGGAGAGAAAGTGCCTTGCGCTCATCATTGACTACCTTTTTGCAACAGACCGCAGATACTCAAAGCCTTGTTTAACTGAAAAACGGGCGAGACCTGCGGCGTAAGCCGCACGGGGCGACGAAATAGGGGAAGGCGCGATCTTATAATTAAATGTCGCGTCTTACCAATAGGGCTACGGTTTTTAGGGGATTTCAGAGGGGCTACGGGATGACCGCAGTAGCGCTTTTGAAGCCTGTTTCCTGACAGCAGCCCGTCATTTGTACACTGGGGTCACGGGGCTTTGCAATCAAACGGGGCGGGGACGGCATAGCAACGGTCGGTTTCTGACCTGTCATTCGAGACATTTGCACTCAGGATTGAGGGATGTGTCTGGTCTGAAACATTTGCTAAAGCAAAGTGGCGGGTTATAACTAACGCACGAATGACGCAGGGAGCCTTCGGAATGGATTCGAAAGAACGACAGTTAATGGAATTACTCGGCCTCACGGCTCGCTCACTAACCCACCTCACCGCGTCCATGACCTCGATGTCCTTCGAGTTGATGCGCAGTGAAGACGAAGTCACCAAGGCCGCCGGCCGGCGGATGATCGACCGCATGGCAACCATCAGCACCGGGCTCGACGAGCACTGGCGGCTGATCGGCGAACTCACCGGTGTTCATCTCGCTCAAGAGCAGATCGAAACCATCCAGGAGATCCAGTTGCAGGCGCCGCCGAGGCTGCCGCCGAACTGATCCTCAACGGTCATCGGCTGGCCTGATGGCCGCCGATTCACAAGACGAACGTCGCTGGCGCAGCAGTGGATCAGGCGCCATAGTTTTGTTCCCGCGGCCGATATTGCCCGCCCAGAACAAGACAGAGACTGGCCATGACCAAGACTCTCCATCACCGTGCGTGCCACTTGTGCGAAGCCATCTGCGGCTTGACCATCGAAACCACCGAGGTTGAAGGCGCGGTACAGATCACGTCGATCAAGGGTGACGCTCAGGATACCTTCAGCCGCGGGCATATCTGCCCCAAGGCTGTCGCCTTGCAAGATATCCAGAACGATCCGGATCGTCTGCGTCAGCCGATGCTGCGGGTCGGCAGTGAATGGCAACCCATCGAGTGGGAAGACGCCTTCAACCTTGTAGCCGAACGTCTGGCGGCGATTCAGGGGCGTCACGGACAGAACGCCGTGGCGGTCTATCAAGGCAACCCCAGCGTGCACAACTATGGGCTGATGACCCACAGCAATTACTTTCTCGGCCTGTTGAAAACCCGCAACCGGTTTTCCGCGACCTCGGTCGACCAATTGCCCCATCACCTGACCAGCCATTTGATGTACGGCCACGGTTTGCTGTTGCCGATTCCGGACATCGATCACACCGATTTCATGCTGATCCTCGGCGGCAATCCGCTGGCCTCCAACGGCAGCATCATGACTGTGCCGGATGTGGAGAAGCGCTTGAAGGCGATTCAGGCCCGCGGCGGCAAAGTGGTAGTGGTCGATCCACGCCGCAGCGAGACCGCGGCGATTGCCGACCAGCATCTGTTCGTGCGCCCCGGTGGCGATGCGGCATTGTTGTTCGGACTGCTCAATACCTTGTTCGCTGAAGGTCTGACCCGCGACAGTCATTTGACGGTGGACGGTCTGGACGAGGTGCGGGAGGCGGTCGCGAATTTCACCGCTGAGGCCATGAGCCCGCTGTGCGCGGTACCCGCCGAACAGATCCGCCAACTGGCGCGGGACTTTGCGGCGGCGCCGACAGCGGTCTGTTACGGCCGCATGGGTGTCTCGACCCAGGCGTTCGGGACCTTGTGTCATTGGGTTGTGCAACTGATCAACCTGGTCACCGGTAATCTCGATCGTGTAGGAGGGGCGTTGTGCACCGAACCTGCGGTGGATCTGGTGGCGTCCACTTCCGGTGGGCATTTCAATCTGTGGCAGAGCCGGGTCTCCGGGCGTCCTGAGTATGGGGGAGAACTGCCGGTGTCGGCGCTGGCCGAAGAGATGCTTACCGAAGGGGAAGGGCAGGTCCGCGCGCTGATTACCGTGGCGGGTAATCCGGTGCTGTCGACGCCCAATGGCCGACAACTGGAACAGGCGCTGGACGGTTTGGAGTTCATGGTCAGCGTCGACCTGTACATCAATGAAACCACGCGTTATGCCGATCTGATCCTGCCGTCGACATCGGCCCTGGAAAACGATCATTACGACACGACATTCAATATGTTTGCGGTGCGTAACGTCACTCGGTTCAATCGCGCGATCCTGCCCAAACCTGAAGGTGCGTTGCATGACTGGGAGATCTTCGTTGGGCTGGCCAAGGCCTTTGCGGCAAAGACCGGCAAGGACCTGAAACCGACGATCCCGCCAGCGCAGATGATCGATCGTGGCTTGCGGATGGGGTTGTATGGCGATGCTTCGCAGCAGAAATTGTCGCTGGCGACCTTGTTCGATCACCCGCATGGCGTCGATCTCGGTGCGCTGAAACCCAACCTGGCGCCTCGCCTGAAAACCGAAAACCAGCGCGTCCAGGCTGCGCCGCCAGCGATCCTTGCCGACCTGGCGCGCTTTGCGGCCCTGCAAGCGCCTGCGGCCGATGAGTTGCTGATGATTGGCCGCCGTCATGTGCGCAGCAACAACTCGTGGATGCATAACTATCACCGCCTGGTGAAGGGCAAGCCGCGTCATCAATTGCTGATGCACCCGGATGACCTGGCCAGCCGTGGGCTCAACGACGGGCAGCGCGTGCGGGTCAGGTCGCGGGTCGGTGAGATCGAAGTTGAAGTGCTCGGCAGTCTGGATATGATGAAAGGCGTGGTCAGCCTTCCGCACGGTTGGGGCCATGCGCGGCCAGGCGTGCAGATGACCATTGCCAGTGGTCAGCCGGGCTCCAGCGCCAATGACCTGACCGACGAATGCCTGCTCGATGAGTTGTCGGGCAATGCGGCGTTGAACGGTGTGCCAGTGACCGTGGCGGCGGCTTGATCAAGTCTGTCGGGGAGACCGAGCAGGGTGCTCGGGTTTCCGTTACAATGCGCCACCGTGCCGACCCCTGAGTCGGAAAGTTCAGCCGAGGTGCTCCATGGATATCATCGAAACGATTAAAGAGCAGATTGCTAACAACACCATTCTGCTTTACATGAAAGGCTCGCCGAATGCCCCGCAGTGTGGCTTCTCCGCGAAAGCCGCGCAGGCCGTGATGGCGTGTGGTGAAAAATTTGCTTACGTGGACATCCTGCAGAACCCGGAAATCCGCGCCAACCTGCCAAAATACGCCAACTGGCCAACCTTCCCGCAACTGTGGGTTGGCGGTGAGTTGGTCGGCGGTAGCGACATCATGACCGAGATGGCTGCAGACGGTTCGCTGCAAACCACCATCAAGGCTGCTGTTGAAAAAGCTGCTGCTGGCAAGACCGAAGCCTGATTCGCTCCTTGCAGGAGCAAAGCTTGCTCACGATGCAGGCGCCGCGGTTCAGCAAGAACACCGCGTCATCGTTCATCGCGGGCAAGCCATGCTCCTGCAAGAACAGGCATAAAAAAGCCCCGCCTCCTAAAAGAGAGCGGGGCTTTTTATTGTTCCGAGTTTAGCGGGCGCTAACTTACTCTTCGCCCATCTGCGATTGCAGATAGTTCTCAAGACCGACTTTATCGATCAGGCCCAGTTGGGTTTCCAGCCAATCGATATGTTCTTCTTCGGATTCAAGAATATCTTCAAGCAGTTCACGGCTACCAAAGTCGCCAACGGTTTCGCAATGAGCGATAGCCGCTTTGAGATCCGCATGACCGGTGCGTTCGATACGCAGGTCGCACTCAAGCATTTCCTGGGTGTGCTCGCCGATCTGCAGCTTGCCCAGGTCCTGGACGTTCGGCAGGCCTTCAAGGAACAGAATGCGCTTGATCAGCTTGTCCGCGTGCTTCATCTCGTCGATGGATTCGTGGTATTCGTGCTTGCCAAGTTTGTTCAGGCCCCAATCTTCATACATACGTGCATGCAGGAAGTATTGATTGATCGCGACCAGCTCATTGGCAAGGATCTTGTTGAGATGCTGGATGACTGTAATGTCGCCTTTCATGATGGGGTCCTGCCCTAAATAGCTGTCTATGAGGCAGAGTTTGAGCTGCGATATTAAGAGTGTCAAACCTAAGTTATTGAAACTTAAATGAAAATTAATCGGAATAAGAATGTTTGTGTTCCGCGTCTAGAGCGTAAGCGTTTGATTTTCAGACATAAAAAAACCGGACATCTAGTCCGGTTCTTTGAAATACGTTAATTACGCGGCAGTAAATTCTACAGGGTAGGGAATCGCGGCCTGGGCGGATTGCAATTTGGTCAGGGTTTCGCGGACCACTTCCTTGGCAAGGCAGGCACATTTACCGCATTGGCTGGCTACGCCGGTGGCCTGACGGACTTCCTTGTAGCTGCAGCAACCTTCATAGATCGCTTCGCGGATTTGACCGTCGGTGACGCCAGTGCAGAGGCAAACATACATAAGTGAAAACCGTCGCTGGTTGTGACTCAATTGCGATGGATCTTAATGTTAACGAGAATGATTGTCAAAGTGGTTTCTGAAAGCTTTGTTCAAGCCTGACGAACGGTTACCTCTGCGCATCGATCATGAGGAAAACCTCTCGATAGCATTTCCCCTGACAAAAAAACCGTTAAGGACAGGTCAAAAACGCAGTGTATGATGGCCGGTCCTTATGAAGCGGGTTCGTGTCACAGGGCTGTCGCCCGAAGGTGGCAGGCTGGCACAAACCCGGAACTTCACGTTTTTACACCAGGAGATATCCAATGAGCGTACTCGTAGGCAAACAAGCCCCTGACTTCACCGTACCGGCTGTACTCGGCAATGGCGAAATCGTAGACAGCTTCACCCTGTCGTCGGCCATCAAAGGCAAATACGGCCTGGTGTTCTTCTACCCACTGGACTTTACCTTCGTTTGCCCGTCCGAGCTGATCGCTCTGGACAACCGCATGTCTGACTTCAAGGCACGCAACGTTGAAGTGATCGCCGTTTCGATCGACTCGCACTTCACCCACAACGCCTGGCGCAACACCCCGGTCAACAATGGTGGTATCGGCCAGGTCCGTTACACCATGGCTGCCGATATCAAGCAGGAAATCATGAAGGCTTACGACGTTCAGTCCGCTGACGGCGTAGCTTTCCGTGGTGCGTTCCTGATCGACGACAAAGGCGTTGTCCGCTCGCAGATCATCAACGACCTGCCGCTGGGCCGTAACATCGAAGAGCTGGTTCGTCTGGTCGACGCACTGCAATTCCACGAAGAGCACGGTGAAGTTTGCCCTGCCAACTGGAAAAAAGGCGACAAAGGCATGACCGCTTCCACCGAAGGTGTTGCGGCTTACCTGACCGAGCACGCTGCTGCGCTGTAAGGTACGTTTGAGGCATAAAAAAACCGGCCGTAGAGGCCGGTTTTTTTATGGGCGGGATAAATCCAGCGACCGGGATCAGTCGTTGAAGTCTTCCCAGCCGCCCATTTGTTTCCAGCGATTGACGATGCCGCAGAACAGCTCGGCGGTCTTCTCGGTGTCGTAGCGAGCCGAGTGGGCTTCACGACCGTCGAAGTCGATATCGGCGGCCTGACAGGCCTTGGCCAGCACGGTTTGGCCATAAGCCAGACCGGCCAGGGTCGCGGTATCGAAGCTTGAGAACGGGTGAAACGGATTACGTTTCATGTCCAGACGCGCGACAGCGGCGTTGAGGAAACCCAGGTCGAAGCTGCTGTTGTGCCCGACCAGAATCGCCCGTTTGCAGCCGTTGGCTTTCAGGGCCTTGCGGATGCCGCGGAAAATATCGGTCAGGGCCGTTTCTTCGCTCACCGCCATACGCAGCGGGTGATCGAGTTTGATCCCGGTGAATTCCAGCGCGGCCGCTTCAATGTTCGCGCCTTCAAAAGGCTCGACGCGGAAGAAATAGGTGTGATCGGGATACACAAACCCTTTTTCATCCATGGCGATAGTGGTTGCGGCAATTTCCAGCAAGGCGTCAGTGGCAGAGTTGAAACCACCGGTTTCAACGTCGACAACAACGGGCAGGTATCCACGGAAGCGCTCAGCCATCGGGTGGCGCGAACCACCTCCGCCGCCTTGACCGTCCTGTTCGTCGTCGAAATGGTCTTCACTCACGCGTGTTCCTCCAGCAGGCGCCAGCGCAGTTTTTCACCGGCGCGCAGCGGGATTACGGTCAGCTCGCCAAATGGCAGGCTGGTTGGGGCGGTCCACTCTTCGCGGACCAGGGTGATGCGATCGGTGTTCACCGGCAGGCCGTAGAAACGCGGTCCGTTCAGGCTGGCGAAGGCTTCGAGCTTGTCCAGCGCGTTGCGCTGTTCGAAGGCTTCGGCATACATCTCGATCGCTGCATAAGCGGTGTAGCAACCGGCGCAGCCGCAAGCGGCTTCTTTGGCGTGCTGGGCATGGGGCGCCGAGTCGGTGCCGAGGAAGAACTTGTCGCTGCCGCTGGTGGCGGCGTCGAGCAGGGCTTCCTGATGGGTGTTGCGCTTGAGGATCGGCAGGCAATAGAAGTGCGGCCGAATCCCGCCCACCAGCATGTGGTTGCGGTTGTACAGCAGGTGATGCGCGGTGATGGTCGCGCCTACATTGGCCGAAGCCTCGTTGACGAACTGCACGGCGTCGGCGGTGGTGATGTGTTCGAACACCACTTTGAGGCTAGGGAAGCGCTCGACCACACGACGCATGTGCTCATCGATGAAGATTTTTTCGCGATCGAACACGTCGACATCGCCACGGGTGACTTCACCGTGAACCAGCAAGGGCATCCCGACTTCGGCCATGGCCTCGAGTGCAGGGAAAATCTTGTCGATGCTGGTGACACCAGAGTCCGAGTTGGTGGTCGCGCCGGCCGGGTACAGCTTGGCGGCGTGAATGAAGCCGCTGGCCTTGGCCTCGCGAATTTCTTCGGGCTGGGTGCGGTCGGTCAGGTACAGCACCATCAACGGTTCGAAGCGGCTGCCAGCCGGGCGTGCAGCGAGAATCCGCTGGCGATAGCCGTCGGCTTCAGCGGTGTTACGCACCGGAGGTACCAGGTTGGGCATGATGATGGCGCGACCAAAGGTGCGCGCGACATCCGCGACTGTATTGGGCAACACAGCACCATCGCGAAGATGAATATGCCAGTCGTCGGGACGCAGCAGGGTCAGGCGGTCGGACATGAGGGGATTCCAGGCGGGTCAAACTGAGGGGAATGCTACCGGAAAAGACTCTTCCAGGCACTCGCTATCAAGTTTTGCAGGAAGCTTCCGATATCCAACAGGTATGCCGTAAACATCTGTGTGTCGGTCTTTTTGTTGTAGAAGCCAGTGGAGCCTTCCGTGCGCCAGCGTTATTTAGCCTTGCTCAGTGTGTTTGCCAGCCTTCCTGCGATGGCGCTCACTTTCCAGACCCGTCTGGAGAGCATTGAGTGGACGGTCGAAGGAGACAAGTTCGAATGTCGTCTGACTCAGCCGATCACTGATTTTGGTTCGGGTGAGTTCGTGCGCCGTGCGGGTGAGCAAGCGACGTTCCGTCTGAAGGCCTATAACGCGATGATCGGCGGTGGTTCGGCCACCCTGCTGGCGGCGGCTGCCCCTTGGCAGCCGGGGCGCGGCGACATCAACCTCGGTTCTGTGCGAATTGGCAGCGGCAATGTGTTGTTCAACAGCTCGCAAGTTCAGGCCGGCCGCTTGATCAGTGGCCTGTTGGATGGCCGAAGTCCGGTCGTTCGACATCACTCGGGCGATGGTCGAGTGTCAGAAGTGCGTCTGTTGCCCGTCAAGTTCAGCCAGGCATTTAATGATTATCAGGGCTGCGTGGCGAAGCTGCTGCCGAAGAATTTCGAGCAGGTTAAACAGTCGCAGATTGGCTTCCCCGGCGAAGGCATGGATCTGGACGCGCAGGCCAAGGCGCAATTACAAGTGATGCTGGAGTTCATGAAGGCTGATCCGACGGTCAACCACATCGAGCTCGATGGCCACTCCGATAACAGCGGCAACCGCCTGACCAATCGGGATTTGTCGCGACGTCGGGCCCTGGCAGTCATGGAATTCTTCAAGGCCAACGGCATTCAGGAGTCGCAGATCACCGTGCGTTTTCATGGTGAGCGTTATCCATTGGCGCCCAATACCAACTCCGCTAACAGGGCGAAGAACCGTCGGGTCAACGTGCACCTCGCGCGGGTTGCGCCCACCGAGAAACCGGCCCCTCAGGCCACGGCATCGGCGAGTGCCGCCTCGACCTCCTGAACCCGCTGTTTTCGTCGCTCACTCGACATAATCTGTCGCTTCGTCGTCATAAGCTGTCGCGCCTCTGTAAATTGCCCTGCATGAGCGGTAGACTTGGCGGCTTTCCGTAGAACCCCGTGGAGTGATGGCATGGCGGACGTAAACAAGGTCGTTCTGGCGTATTCCGGCGGCCTGGACACTTCGGTGATCCTCAAGTGGCTGCAGGATACTTATAACTGTGAAGTCGTGACCTTCACCGCTGACCTGGGTCAGGGCGAAGAAGTCGAACCTGCACGCGCCAAGGCACAGGCCATGGGCGTGAAAGAGATCTACATCGACGACTTGCGCGAAGAATTCGTGCGCGATTTCGTTTTCCCGATGTTCCGCGCCAACACCGTTTACGAAGGCGAGTACCTGCTGGGTACTTCCATCGCTCGTCCGTTGATCGCCAAGCGCTTGATCGAAATCGCCAACGAAACCGGCGCGGATGCCATTTCCCACGGTGCCACCGGCAAGGGCAACGACCAGGTTCGTTTCGAACTGGGCGCCTACGCCTTGAAACCAGGTGTGAAAGTGATTGCTCCGTGGCGCGAATGGGACCTGCTCTCCCGTGAAAAGCTGATGGATTATGCTGAAAAGCACAACATCCCGATCGAGCGTCACGGCAAGAAAAAATCCCCGTACTCGATGGATGCCAACCTGCTGCACATCTCCTATGAAGGCGGCGTGCTGGAAGACACCTGGACCGAGCACGAAGAAGACATGTGGAAATGGACCGTCTCCCCGGAGAAGGCTCCAGATAAAGCGCAATACCTGGAACTGACCTACCGCAACGGCGACATCGTGGCACTGGACGGCGTCGAAATGACCCCGGCTACTGTGCTGGCGACCCTGAACCGTATCGGTGGCGAACACGGTATCGGCCGTCTCGACATCGTCGAGAACCGTTACGTGGGCATGAAGTCCCGCGGCTGCTACGAAACCCCAGGCGGCACCATTATGCTGCGCGCCCACCGAGCGATCGAATCGATCACCCTGGACCGCGAAGTGGCTCACCTCAAAGACGAGCTGATGCCTAAATACGCCAGCCTGATCTACACCGGTTACTGGTGGAGCCCTGAGCGTCTAATGCTGCAACAGATGATCGATGCGTCCCAGGCTCACGTGAACGGCGTTGTGCGCCTGAAGCTGTACAAGGGCAACGTGATCGTCACTGGTCGCAAGTCCGACGAATCGTTGTTCGATGCCAATATTGCGACCTTCGAAGAAGATGGCGGCGCCTACAACCAGGCCGACGCGGCGGGCTTCATCAAGCTCAACGCGTTGCGCATGCGTATTGCGGCGAACAAAGGCCGGAAGCTTTTCTGAGACCTTTCAAACCGTAGAGTTGTGGCCTTGTCGGTGACAAGGCCACAATTTCTGAATAGGGGGATTTTCCTGCGGACATCATGTTCAGCGCTCTTTTTGTCTCTGTAATACCTTCCTTCTGATTCCTCTTTCTGAATGCTCTTCAAGCGTTACCTGCTGCGTGTCAGGTAAAAAGAATGATCAAGAATCGTCAGACCGCGTGAATTCAAATTGTAGGCAATGCAAAGTGTTGAGCCGTTGCGATTTTTTGCCTGTCTTGATTGCTTGGTTGCGCTTTCCTTCAGTAGTGCCTCTGATTCAGTACAAGTGAGAAATATGATCACTTGTGCAGGACTTCCCTGTGGGTGCCGGTTTTTTTCGATCCAGGCGCCGAATTCCGTTTTCTTGTTTAGCCACCGCGCATCGACGATGTGCAGGTTTTGCAACTGCTCGGCCAGACTCACGTGCTGAAGAGCCGAAAGGCCCGAATGAATATCGATTCGGGGGGGAGGGTCCTTCAGGTTATCGGGCCGCTGACCACGTTCAGCATTGTCCATCACTTTTATAAATTGCTTTCCCTTGCTGTAATCGGAGGGCGCGTACAGCGACCGGTAGTTGAAGTTTAGTGTGGCGAAGAAAAGAAAAAGCAAATAAAAAGGAAAACTGATCAGGAACCAGACATAGAGTTCCCGCTCCTTATTGTCTAGAAAGGGCAGCGAGACGGCGGCGGATGTTTCAGAAATGGCGGCGAATATCGCAATGACTGTCATGGGGTTTATGATTTTTTTCTTTTGTTTGTTCATGTTTTCTGCTCATGGAAGTATTATCTTTTCTCGATTGATTAGTGTTTTTAGTTTGATATTTATAACGAATAGTTGGAATTTATGTTGGCGCGGAACTCCTTTTAGTGTTGGGTTTGAATAGTATGATAGTAGCGTTATTGTATGCGGGTCGGGTATCTCTGTTCCTGGTGTTTTAAGTAGTGTTGCGTTAAATGTATTTTTTAAGTGTTGCCTTGTGTGATTTTTTTCTTGTTCCTTTTTATGTGGTTTTTGTCGGGTAAAATCGAAAGTGGTAAATATCAGTTACTTTTAAGGGTAGCTCAATAGCCAGAGTTCGTTTGATCGCTTGCGGCGAATCCTCTTGTTCATGTTTCTGGTTGTAAATGGAAACAAAAAAATTGCGGATAATCGAAATGTTTTCAGGTTGATAAAATTTTTCCTCTCACGATATTTTCTGAAAATTTGTAAGACAATTCCCTAATATCTGTAGGGAATGTCTCTCGGTGTGGGTGGCCGAGGGGGGCGGCATGCCATGGGGGAAACGACTAGGCTATTGTGCGGGCTCTAAAAATTCGAACAGCGAAATTGGACTTGCCCATGAATAAAGTGCTGATCGTGGATGATCACCCTGTCATTCGTCTTGCGGTGCGTATGCTAATGGAACGTCATGGCTACGAAGTCATTGCAGAGACAGACAATGGCGTGGATGCGTTGCAACTTGCCCGTGAGCATATGCCGGATATTGTCATCCTGGATATTGGAATACCGAAACTTGATGGATTGGAAGTCATCGCGCGTCTGACCTCGACAGCAATGCCCATGAAGGTACTGATATTAACTTCCCAGGCGCCAGGGCATTTTTCAATGCGCTGCATGCAATCCGGTGCCGCCGGGTATGTTTGCAAACAACAAGATCTCACTGAGTTGCTCAGTGCAATAAAGGCAGTATTGTCGGGCTACAGTTACTTTCCGAATCAAGCCTTGCATACTGTGCGTTCAAGTTTGGGGAACGCCAGTGAAGCCGATATGGTCGATCGACTGTCGGGACGGGAAATGATGGTTTTGCAGCAATTGGCTCGAGGCAAGACCAACAAGGAAATCGCCGACGGAATGTTCCTCAGCAACAAGACCGTCAGCACTTACAAGACTCGTCTGTTGTTGAAGCTCAATGCCCGCTCCCTGGTCGACCTGATCGAATTGGCTCAACGCAATGGTCTGGTGTGACCGCCTCGGCGTTTGACGAGGCGCGAGGGGGATCCAGCGGCGACACTTAGTAAAAAGCCTCCGTTTCGGGAGGCTTTTAGGTGTCATAGGTCAAAATCGTAATCGGCCAATTGCTTTTGCAGTCGGCGCTCCTCCAGCAGGTTATCGATGGTACGGCGTTTGCTCAGGTTGGTCTTCGCCACTTCAACCACCGGTTCAGCATCATCAGCCTCAACAGGGGTGAAGTCGTCTTCTACGTCCAATTGCTCTTTGCCAGTGCTCATAGTGTTACTCCAGGCTAAGGCTGCCTTTGGCGCTCCTTATATCGATAATCTCCCGGCGGGTAAAAAAGATTTTTTCAATCGATAAATCAAAAAACCTAATAGCGCCTCAATCGTCCGACGTCTTGTGCTTGTATTCGCACAAATCTTCAATCCGGCAACTGCCGCAGCGAGGCTTGCGGGCAAGGCAAACGTAGCGTCCGTGAAGGATCAGCCAGTGATGGGAATCCAGCAGGTATTCCTTCGGCACGAACTTCATCAGTTTTTGTTCAACCTCGACCACATTTTTCCCTGGCGCAATGCCGGTACGGTTGCTGACCCGGAAAATATGCGTGTCCACGGCCATGGTCAGCTGGCGGAATGCGGTATTGAGCACCACGTTGGCAGTCTTGCGGCCGACGCCGGGTAACGCTTCCAGCTCTTCACGGGTTTGCGGCACTTCGCCCCCATGACGTTCGATCAGTAAGCGACAGGTCTCGATCACGTTTTTCGCTTTGCTGTTGAACAGGCCGATGGTCTTGATGTATTCCGACAGTCCCTCGACCCCCAAGGCATAAATTGCAGCCGGTGTATTGGCTACCGGGTAGAGCTTGGCGGTGGCCTTATTGACGCCGACATCGGTCGACTGTGCCGAGAGGATCACGGATATCAGCAATTCGAACGGCGAGGAGTAGGCCAGTTCGGTCTTCGGCTCCGGGTTGTCTTCGTGAAATCGGCGAAAAATTTCCAGGCGTTTTGCGGCATTCATGGGCAGTGAATTTCCTCGAAGGCGGTCAGTGTGAAGGCGTCGAGCGGGTCCAGGCCTGACGTGCGGCGATCAGCAGTCCCAGCAGTATGAATCCGCCAGGGGCCAGGGTGACCAGGCGCAAGCCGCCGTCGGCAGTGAGCACCCAGCCTTGCCAGTCCGTTTGTGCGGTGCCTGCCAGCCATGGCAGATGGCTGCCGAGTGTCCCGCTGCCGATGAGTTCGCGCAGCAAGCCAAGGCCCACCATCAACGCGCCGAACAGGCCACTCAGGCGCAGGCGATCACGCCAGGTACTCTGGTGAAAACCGGTGTGTTCCAGCACAACGCATTGCAAGGCAATCAACCCTGCATAGAACCCAACATGCTGGTGCCATTGCAGCGACCAGACTTGCGCGGCGAGTTCGATGCAGCTGGTCAGTGCGGCGGCCAGCAGGATGCTGGCAAGCAGACGTGTCTCTGGGACAAGTCGGGGTCGCAAGGCGCCCATGCTCACTCCAAAGGCACTGATCGCCACGATGAACATCAACCACAAGCCCAGGGCGGACACCAATGAATCCGTGGCACCGATCAGCGGCGCAAGCATCAGTGAATTGTGCAGCGTCGAGGACTTATTCATGAGTGCTGCTCCCAATCAACTGTCGCTGATGTTCGTCGAAATAGCGCAACGCGTCATGGATAGCGTTGATGACCGCTCTCGAAGTGATGGTCGCCCCCGCCATTTGATCGAATTGCCCCTGATCCTTTTTCAACGCCCAGCCATTGTCGGAAGGTTCGCTTCGGGACTTTCCGGAAAAAGCCTGAAGCCAGGTATTGGGCCAGTCGGCGAGTCGACCGCCCAGCCCCGGAGTTTCCGATTGCCTCAGCGTTTTGACGCCGAGCACTTTGCCGTTTGCGCCGATAGCGATCAGCAATTCAATGGAACCTTCGTAACCCAGGGTCTGGCTGCGCAGCAACACCGCGCTGGTCTGGCCTGTCTTGGTCGCCAGGTAGCCACCCAGCAGCGTGCTGTTGGCCAACCCGGTATTTTCCAGGGCAAGTGGTTGGTCCAGCGGCTGATTGTCGTAGCTTCCAGCAGGGAGCAAGTCCAGCAGGTTACGACTGTCGATCAGGCGCTGTTCGGCCGCAATGCGCGGCGCGCTGGTGTGCTGCACGAGGTAAGTCGCGCCAATCCCCAAGGCTGCCAGCACCACCAGGATCACAACACTCGACGTCCGGCTCATGGCGCACCCCGTTCCAGTCTGGAAGCGGCAAACCGCTCCAGCGCCGGCACACAGAGGTTCATCAACAGGACGGCAAAGGCGACGCCGTCCGGATAGCCACCCCAGGTACGAATCAGATACGTCAGCAGCCCGACGCCCACGCCAAACAGCAGTCGCGCGCTGGGGCTTTTTGCGCCGGACACCGGTTCCGTGACGATGAAGAATGCGCCCAGCATGCTCGCGCCAGTGAGCAGATGAAACAGCGGCGAACCGTGGGAGTCGGAGCCCGAGCCGTTCCAGCACAGCAGGCTGATGATGAACAGGCTGGCGAGCATGCCGACCGGCGCATGCCAGCTGAACACCCGTCGTTGCAGCAGAAACGCACCGCCCGCCAGAAAGGCCAGGTTGACCCATTCCATGCCTCGGCCGCCGAAATGACCGAACGCCGGGTTGGCGGTAAACAGTTCATCCATCGTCAGGCTTTTGTTGATCCGCAGGCTGTCCAGCGCCGTGGCCTGGACCCAGGCATCCGGAGCCTGGCTGAGGCTGAACCCGAACACCTGCTGCAAACCGCCGATCAGGTCCAGTCCATGGGACGACGGCCAGAGGGTCATCTGTTGGGGAAAGGTCACCAGCACCAGGGCGAAGCCCAGCATTGCCGGGTTGAACGGGTTCTTGCCAACGCCGCCGTACAGGTGTTTGCCAAATACCATCGCGCACGCTGCGGCGAAGACCGTCAGCCACCACGGGCAATACGGCGGCAGGGCCAGCGCCAACAGCGTCGCGCTGACCAGTGCGCTGCCGTCGCTCAAGGTTGGCTTGAGCGCCTGCTTGCGCAAGCGCAACACGGCCGCTTCAACGGCCAGTGCGGTAACACCCGTCAGAACCAGGTTGATCAACACGCCCCAGCCATACAGCCAGAAAAACACCAGCAGCCCCGGCACGGTGGCCAGCAATACCAGCTTCATGGCTTGCTGAAGGCGCTCATCGACCGATTCAAGGGGCGGCATAGGCATCCACCTGACGCTCGGCTTCATTTACCGCCAGTTCCAGGGCTTCAATCTGCTCAGCCGGCGCTTTGCTGGCCTGGGCTTTCTTGAGTTCGGTGCGGCGCATGGCCAACTGGATCTTTGCCCGATTCAGCTGCGCATTTTTCGCCGGAACGACGGGGGCCGCGGCTGGCGGTGCAGCACTTTCCAGTTTCGCCAACGCCTGTTCGGCAGCCTCGAATTGCTGTTGCAAGACGATCAGTTGCGACTGCTGTTCGAAGGTCGGCGGATGCCCGAAGGCCTTGAGTGACTTGTTCAGTTGCGCCCGACTCATCGCCAGATCGATCTTGGCCTTTTTCAACGCCGCATCGGCATTGGCTGCCTTCTGTACACGGACACGCTCAAGAGCGGCTTGAACCGGGTCGAGTGTCGCTACCTCACTGTGCTGGGCGGCGCGCTGGGCCCGGGCCTGACGCTCGGCGATTTTCTGTTCTTCTTCGCGATGCAGGCGCGCGTTGCGCTGTTCGAATCGCTGCCGTGCGTGATTGCGTTTGGCCGTCCGGGCGCGTTGCTCCTCAAGGCTGAACGCCAGACCGCCGACAACCGGCAGCACCGTGTCCAGCGGCAATGGCCGCATCTCGATGCAATCCACCGGGCAGGGCGCCACGCACAAGTCGCAACCGGTGCATTCATCGATGATCACCGTGTGCATCAATTTCGCCGCGCCGACAATGGCATCCACAGGGCATGCCTGGATGCACTTGGTGCAACCAATACACTCCGCTTCACGAATATAGGCGATCTGCGCCGGGGCCGAACCGCGACTGACGTCCAGTTCCAGCACTGGCACTTTCAACAGCTCGGCCAGGGCCGCGATGGTCTCGCTGCCGCCGGGCGGGCATTTGTTGATCGGTTCGCCATTGGCAATGCCTTCGGCGTACGGTTTGCATCCGGGGTGGCCGCACTTGCCGCATTGGGTCTGCGGCAACAGGGCGTCGATGCGTTGAATCAGACTCATGTTTTGATCAGTCCGCTGAATCCGAGAAAGGCCACTGCTATCAGTCCAGCGCCGATCAGGTCGATGGGCAGGCCGCGAAAGGGCAGGGGGATATCATTTTCGAGGGTGCGTTGGCGCAAGTCGCTGAACAGGCTCAGTACCAGCCAGAACCCCAGCCCGGCGCCCAGGCTCAGGGCCACGGCGTGGAAGAAGCCTTTGTCGTCCTGAGCATTGAGCAGCGTCAAGCCGAGTACGCCGGCGTTGCCCAGCAGCAGGGGCCAGAGGCCATTGAACGCAAATTTTGGAAGTGACCGGGAAAGCACTTTCAGCAGCGGGCCAATCAGCAGAACGCTTAATGGCAGGAAGACAAAAAGGCGCAGCGACGTCAGCTCCAGCGGGACCAGCAACCAACGGTAGGCCACGTAGCCCAGCGTGCCGACGATCAGCATCAAACACGTGGTCGCAAGGCCCAATGCGTGAACTTGCCGATGCTCGTTGCCCAGCAGCGGATCGACGCCCAGCGGCCAGTGCAACACGAGGTTGTTGATCAGGGCAGTGCTGATAAGCGTAAGAAGCAATTCGGTCATGGTCGTGCCGGCAAGAACGGGGCTTTTTAACGGAGCGGTCTAAAAAGCTTAGGCATTATCCGGCAAGGACGGAGGGTGGGCCAGACATGAAAATCCCACAGTCGCGCCAGGCACGACTGTGGGATTGGTTTACCGCACAGCCTTACTTGATGCGCTGGCCTGGCTTGGCGCCGCTGTCAGGGCTGAGCAGGTAGATTTCTTCACCGCCAGGGCCGGCCGCCATCACCATGCCTTCGGAGATGCCGAACTTCATTTTCCGGGGCTTGAGGTTGGCGATCATCATGGTCAGGCGACCATTGAGCTTGGACGGATCCGGATAAGCGCTCTTGATCCCGGAGAACACGTTGCGTTGCTCGTCACCGATGTCCAGGGTCAGGCGCAGCAGTTTGTCGGCACCTTCCACGTGTTCGGCCTTGAGGATCAGGGCGACGCGCAGGTCGATAGCGGCAAAGGTATCGAACTCGATTTCCGGTGACAGCGGATCCTTGGCCAGTTCGCCATTGCCGGCAGGTGCAGCATCGCCGGTGTCGGTAGCGCTGGCGGTCAGGTCTTCTTTCGAGGCGTCGCTCATGGCTTGCACTTTTACCGGGTCGATACGGGTCATCAACGGTTTGAACTCGTTCAGTTGATGGTTGCTGAGCAAGGTCGCGTGGTCGTCCCAGGTCAGCGGCGCGACGTTCAGGAACGCCTCGGCGTCGGCGGCCAGCAGCGGCAGCACCGGCTTGAGGAAAATCACCAGCTGGCGGAACAGGTTGACGCCCAGGGCGCAGATGGCCTGGACTTCGTCTTGCTTGCCTTCTTGTTTGTTCAGCGACCACGGCGCCTTGTCGGCAATCCAGGCATTGGCACGGTCGGCCAGGCCCATGATCTCGCGCATGGCGCGGGCGAAGTCGCGAGCCTCGTAGGCTTCGGCGATGCTCGGCGCTGCGGCGAGGAACGCTTCGGTCAGTTCCGGCGCGGCATTGCCCGCCACCAGTACACCGGCGTTGCCTTTATGGATGAAACCGGCGCAACGGCTGGCAATGTTGACGACTTTGCCGACCAGATCGGAATTGACCTTCTGCACGAAGTCTTCGAGGTTCAGGTCCAGGTCATCGACGCCACGGCTCAGCTTGGCCGCGTAGTAGTAACGCAGGTATTCCGGCGACAGGTGGTCGAGATAGGTCCGGGCCTTGATGAAGGTGCCGCGGGATTTGGACATTTTCTGACCGTTGACGGTCAGGTAGCCGTGTACGTTGATACCGGTCGGTTTACGGAAACCGGCGCCTTCGAGCATGGCTGGCCAGAACAGGGCGTGGAAGTTGACGATGTCCTTGCCGATGAAATGGTACAGCTCGGCGGTGGAATCCTTGCCCCAGAACGCGTCGAAGTCCAGTTCCGGCGTGCGGTCGCAAAGGTTCTTGAAGCTGGCCATGTAGCCGATCGGCGCATCCAGCCAGACGTAGAAGTACTTGCCTGGCTCGTCGGGGATTTCGAAACCGAAGTACGGCGCATCACGGGAGATGTCCCACTGTTGCAGGCCGGCGTCCAGCCATTCGGCGATTTTGTTCGCCACGGCTTCTTGCAGGGTACCGCTGCGGGTCCAGGCTTGCAGCATTTCCTGGAAGTCCGGCAGTTTGAAGAAGAAGTGCTGGGAATCCTTGAGCACCGGAGTGGCGCCGGAGATCGCCGACTTTGGATCCTTCAGGTCGGTTGGCGCGTAGGTCGCACCGCATTTTTCGCAGTTGTCGCCGTACTGGTCTTCGGTGCCGCATTTCGGGCAGGTGCCCTTGATGAAGCGGTCGGCCAGGAACATTTTCTTTTCCGGGTCGAAGTACTGAGTGATCGAGCGCGTGGCAATGTGCCCGGCGTCGCGCAGCTTCAGGTAGATCTGGCTCGACAGCTCACGGTTTTCTTCGGCGTGAGTGGAGTGGAAGTTGTCGAAGTCCACCAGGAACTCGGCAAAGTCGGCGCTGTGTTCAGCCTGGACGTTGGCGATCAGTTGTTCCGGGGTGATGCCTTCCTTTTCCGCGCGCAACATGATGGCCGAACCGTGGGCGTCGTCGGCGCAGACATAAATGCATTGATTGCCGCGGTGCTTCTGGAAGCGCACCCACATATCGGTCTGGATGTATTCCAGCATGTGGCCAAGATGGATCGAACCATTGGCATAGGGCAGGGCGCTGGTGACGAGGATCTTGCGTGGCTCGGACATGGGGCTCGGCTACTTGATGAAACGGAGGTCGGCCACTATAAAGCGCTGGCGTATATTTTTCACCCTTCGGGCCTGTTTCCGAATGCATCGCCTCTGAAAAGAGTGGTGATGAGTTTGCTTGGTGCAGGTGGGCTTTTGTGGCGAGGGAGCTTGCTCCCGCTGGGTGGCGAAGCCGCCCCAACCCCTGTAACCCGGTTCCGACAGAAGGATCGCATCAACTTGATTACGACTGCTGCGCAGCCGAGCGGGAGCAAGCTCCCTCGCCACCAGGATGTGTTTGCCACAAATCATCGTGGGGCATGCCGTCTATGATGTAGAACGGTTAGGATACCCGCCTGATTTTTCAGTCTTGCTATCGGAGTTGCCCATGAGCGCCGTCAATCGCGCAGCGGTGGAAGCCGTCCTTCGCCAATACACCGACCCTTACCTGAACCTGGACCCGGTCAGCGCCGGGTGCGTTCGCAGCATCGACATTCAGGGTGATCGCGTCAGCGTCCAGTTGGAGCTGGGTTATGCCGCCGGCCTGTTCAAGAGTGGCTGGGCGCAGTTGCTGCAAATGGCCATTGAAGGGCTGGACGGCGTGACCATCGCTCGCGTCGAGATCACCAGTGTCATTGCCGCACACAAGGCTCAAGCGCAGATCCCGGGCCTGGCCAACGTCAAGAACGTGGTCGCCGTGGCGTCCGGCAAGGGCGGTGTGGGTAAATCGACGACCGCCGCCAACCTGGCCCTGGCCCTGGCCCGCGAAGGCGCCAAGGTCGGGATTCTCGACGCGGATATCTACGGTCCGAGCCAAGGCATCATGTTCGGCATCCCTGAAGGCACCCGGCCCCAGGTCAAGGATCAGAAGTGGTTCATTCCGATCGAGTCCCATGGTGTCGAAGTCATGTCCATGGCGTTCCTGACTGACGACAACACGCCGATGGTCTGGCGCGGACCGATGGTTTCCGGCGCCTTGTTGCAACTGGTCACTCAAACCGCCTGGGGCGACCTGGATTACCTGGTCATCGACATGCCGCCAGGCACCGGCGACATCCAGCTGACCCTGGCGCAGAAAGTCCCGGTAGCCGGCGCGGTGATCGTTACCACGCCGCAAGACCTGGCATTGCTGGACGCACGCAAGGGCGTGGAGATGTTCCGCAAGGTCAACATTCCGGTGCTGGGCGTAGTGGAAAACATGGCCGTGCACATCTGCTCCAACTGCGGGCATGCCGAGCATCTGTTCGGTGAGGGCGGTGGTGTGAAGCTGGCCAACCAGTACGGCGTCGAGCTGCTGGCTTCGTTGCCGCTGGCGATGGCCATCCGCGAACAGGCCGACGGCGGCAAGCCAACGGTGATCGCCGAGCCCGACAGCCCGATTGCAATGGTTTACCAGGAACTGGCCCGCCATGTCGGCGCGCGGATCGTGTTGCAGGAAGCGGTATCGCCCGCGATGCCCAATATCACCATCAGCGACGATTAATTCACTGAAGGAATGCAATCCCCTGTGGGAGCGAGCAAGCCCGCTCCCACATTTGTTTTGTGTCGGGATTTAGATCCGCAACCCGCCATCCAGCTCCAGAATCCGACCGCTGATGTAGTCGTTCTCGAAGATGTACGCCGCCGAATGGGCGATCTCTTCAGGCGTGCCCATGCGCTTGAGTGGAATCACTGACGTTATCTTCTCCAGCGCCTCAGGCTTCATGCTCAGCGTCATTTCGGTTTCGATAAAACCCGGTGCAATGCCTGCCACGCGAATACCGTAGCGTGCCAATTCCTTCGCCCAGGTCACGGTCATCGCAGCGACACCGGCTTTGGCGGCGGAGTAGTTGGTCTGGCCGGCGTTGCCCGCACGGGAGATCGACGAGATATTAATGATCGTGCCGCTGTTGTTCAGCTCGATCATTTTGGCCGCGACTTCACGGGTGCACAGGAACACCCCCGTCAGATTGACGTCAATGACCGACTGCCACTGGGCCAGGCTCATCTTGGTCATCTCGCCGTCCTTGACCTTGATGAGCAAGCCATCGCGCAGGATCCCGGCGTTGTTGATCAGGCCATGGATCGCACCGAAGTCTTCGGCCACCTGGGCGACCATATGCGTCACTTGCTCTTCATTGGCGACATTGCACAGATAAGCGCGAGCCTCGACGCCTTTGGCCTTGCAAGCGACGACGGTGTCGTCGAGCTTTTCCTGGTTCAGGTCCACCAGCGCCAGCTTCGCGCCTTTACCGGCGAAATACTCGGCCATGGAACGGCCTAAACCCTGGCAACCGCCCGTGATAATGATTACTTTGTCAGTGAGTTGCATTCGCATGCCCCAATAGCAGGTCAGAGGTGTGGTTTCCTTTTAGAGAGTAGCCTCTCGATCTGCACCTGATGCGGCCTGGCTGCACATGAGAACTGCCCCGATAGCGCTCTGGAACTTATCCCAGGCGCCTGTCCGTTTTTTTGACGGATTCTAATAAGGAGTCATAAATTGAGCGTTGAAGCGGCCAAGAATGCCCGAGAATTGCTTCTCAAGGAATACCGTGGAGTGCTCTCGACGCATTCCAAGGCGATGCCCGGTTTCCCGTTTGGCTCCGTGGTTCCGTACTGTCTGGACGCACAGGGCTGGCCGCTGATCCTTATCAGCCGTATCGCCCAGCACACCCATAACCTGCAGAAAGATCCAAAATGCTCACTGTTTGTGGGCGAGCGCGGGGCCGAAGACGTGCAAGCCGTTGGTCGCCTGACCTACCTCGCCGAAGCCGAAAAGCTCGAGGACGAGGCCGCCATCGACGCGGCGGCTGAGCGTTACTACCGCTATTTCCCTGATTCGCAGAGCTACCACAAGGCTCATGATTTCGATTTCTGGGTGCTCAAACCGGTACGCCACCGTTACATCGGCGGCTTCGGTGCGATTCACTGGGTCGATCAGTTAACGCTGGCCAACCCGTTCGCCGGAAAAGCCGAAGCGAGCATGGTCGAGCACATGAATGCCGATCACGCCAAAGCCATCGCCCATTACGTCGAAATGGCGGGCCTGCCGAAAACCGAGCCGGCGCAACTGGCGGGTATCGACACCGAAGGCATGCACCTGCGCATTGGCCAGGGGCTCTATTGGTTGCCGTTTCAAGCGCCGTGCAATACGCCGACACAAGTGCGCGAAGCCTTGGTTTTCCTGGCTCACGCCGAACATTGGCCAAAAAATGAAGGGGCCGACGCTTGAATTCACGAATTGGCGACGTCATCTAGGGGAGACTGGCAAGGCATTCTTGCGTTGAGGAACCATTTGATGCGCCCTTTTTTGTTGCTCTTTGTACTGTTTCCGGTGTTGGAGCTGTTCGTATTCGTCAAGGTCAGCGGGGCGATCGGGTTTTTCCCGGCCCTGCTGCTGGTCATTCTCGGCTCGATGCTCGGTGTGTTCGTGCTGCGTATCGCTGGTCTGGCAACCGCGTTGCGTGCTCGTGAAAGCCTGAACCGCGGCGAGTTGCCGGCCCAGACCATGCTCGAAGGCTTGATGCTGGCGCTGGCGGGTGGTCTGTTGATCCTGCCGGGCTTCGTCACTGACGTGCTGGGTCTGATCATGTTGCTGCCGATCTCTCGTCGACTGCTGGCCAATAAAATGCGCCAGCGTGCCGAAGAGGCGGCAATCCGTCAGCGTGCCTTCGCCGACGACCTTCAGCCACGTGGCGGTCCTGCCCCGCGCGAGCCGTTGGGCCGTGAGCCCAACGTGATCGAAGGCGAATTCGAACACCGCGATACCAAGTAATCCATACCATTGGCACGGCACCTTCGGGTGCCGTGTTCGTTTGTGGGGCAACAACCTGAAAAAATTTGCGTCCTCGCCCTTGTAATAAGCTTGCGCGCCCTTATGTAACGGTCACCGCAAGGTTTCTGGCGAACACGCCAGACAGACTTCCGCGGTTCGCTTGACGAACCGCACCCGGCACCGCCGGATTTGTTAAACCCGCCGGGAATACACCGGCCGATGAAAACCACAATTAGGAGAGATCGACAATGAAGCTTCGTCCTCTGCATGACCGCGTCGTCGTCCGTCGCAGCGAAGAAGAAAAGAAAACCGCTGGCGGCATCGTCCTGCCAGGTTCGGCTGCTGAAAAGCCAAACCAGGGTGAAGTCCTCGCTGTAGGCCCAGGCAAAGTGCTGGACAACGGTGAAGTGCGTGCACTGTCCGTAAAAGTGGGTGACAAGGTTGTGTTCGGTCCGTACTCCGGCAGCAACACTGTGAAAGTCGACGGCGAAGACCTGCTGGTAATTGGCGAGAGCGAAATCCTCGCCGTTGTCGAAGGCTGATTCCCCGCTCATTTTCCCGCTACTACAAAGTATTTAAGGAATATCGATCATGGCTGCTAAAGAAGTTAAGTTTGGCGATTCCGCCCGTAAGAAAATGCTCGCCGGTGTCAACGTCCTGGCTGACGCAGTAAAAGCGACCCTGGGCCCTAAAGGCCGTAACGTGATCATCGAGAAGAGCTTCGGCGCTCCGACCATCACCAAGGACGGCGTGTCCGTTGCCAAAGAAATCGAGCTGAAAGATCGCTTCGAAAACATGGGCGCGCAGCTGGTCAAAGACGTTGCCTCCCGTGCCAACGATGACGCAGGCGACGGCACCACCACCGCTACCGTTCTGGCTCAGTCGATCGTCAACGAAGGCCTGAAAGCCGTCGCTGCCGGCATGAACCCGATGGACCTGAAACGCGGCATCGACAAAGCGACCATCGCTATCGTCAAAGAGCTGAAAGCCCTGTCCAAGCCTTGCGCTGACACCAAGGCGATCGCTCAGGTCGGCACCATCTCGGCCAACTCCGACAGCTCCATCGGCGACATCATTGCCGAAGCCATGGAAAAAGTCGGTAAAGAAGGCGTGATCACCGTTGAAGAAGGCTCGGGCCTGGAAAACGAACTGTCGGTTGTTGAAGGCATGCAGTTCGACCGTGGCTACCTGTCCCCGTACTTCGTCAACAAGCCAGAGACCATGACTGCCGAGCTGGACGGTCCGCTGATCCTGCTGGTCGACAAAAAAATCTCGAACATCCGCGAAATGTTGCCAGTACTGGAAGCCGTTGCCAAAGCCGGCCGTCCACTGCTGATCGTTGCCGAAGACGTTGAAGGCGAAGCCCTGGCGACTCTGGTTGTGAACAACATGCGTGGCATCGTTAAAGTCGCAGCCGTCAAGGCTCCAGGCTTCGGCGACCGTCGCAAGGCCATGCTGCAGGACATCGCTGTTCTGACTGGCGGTACCGTTATCTCCGAAGAGATCGGTCTGAGCCTGGAAAGCACTACCCTGGAACACCTGGGTAATGCCAAGCGCGTGATCCTGTCCAAAGAAAACACCACCGTGATTGACGGTGCCGGCGTTGAGGCTGACATCCAGGCTCGCGTTCTGCAGATCCGTCAGCAAGTGGCCGACACTTCGTCCGACTACGACCGTGAAAAACTGCAAGAGCGTCTGGCCAAACTGTCCGGCGGCGTTGCAGTGATCAAGGTTGGCGCTGGTTCCGAAGTTGAAATGAAAGAGAAGAAAGCCCGCGTTGAAGACGCCCTGCACGCTACCCGTGCAGCCGTTGAAGAAGGCGTGGTACCTGGCGGCGGCGTGGCACTGGTTCGCGCTCTGCAGGCAATCTCCGAGCTGAAAGGCGACAACGATGACCAGAACGTTGGCATCCAGTTGCTGCGTCGCGCTGTTGAAGCGCCACTGCGCCAGATCGTTGCCAACTCCGGTGACGAGCCAAGCGTAGTAGTCGACAAGGTCAAGCAGGGTTCGGGTAACTACGGTTACAACGCTGCTACCGGCGAATACGGCGACATGATCGAAATGGGTATCCTGGACCCGGCAAAAGTGACTCGTTCGGCTCTGCAAGCGGCTTCGTCGATTGCCAGCCTGATGATCACCACCGAAGCCATGATCGCTGAGATCAAGGACGACGCTCCAGCTGGCGGCGGCATGCCAGACATGGGCGGTATGGGCGGCATGGGCGGCATGATGTAAGCCAGCCTTCCCCCGTACATAAAAACCCCGTCTGCGAAAGCAGGCGGGGTTTTTTATTGCCGGGATACAACGGTCACATTTGGATCTGTGTATCAGGCGTTTACCGGTTTCGCCTTGGTCGCTCGCTCAGCCTTCGAAGCGGGGCGATAAAGAATGTAGTAATACGACCCCAGACAAATCAGCCAGCAGAAAATCGCCGTCCACATGTTGTGCGAGAAGAAGTGCGCGCCCTGCATCATCCGGCTGACGGAAAACACCGTGCCCAAGGCGAAAGCGAACACAAACGCCTTGCGCGCCAGGCGCGGACGACGGTCACGCAGGACAAAAAACAGCGCAAACAGTGTGAAACCGGTCGCTGCATGCCCGCCGGGCCAGCAACGGCCCGGTTTATCGGTGTGCGGGCGAGGGCTGAGCAGTTCGCTATAGGTTTCGTGACCGCCAAACTGCTCCAGGCTCCACGGGCACTGGACGGCCGTCACTGCTTTGACTGGCGTGACAAAGGAGGTCGCCAGCGCCAGAGATAACACCAGGCAGCCCAGTTCCCGTTGGATCGGTTTGAGCCGGTCGATGAAAAAGGAGGCGATGAAACCGAGGATGGCCAACACCGAAAAGGCGATGACCACCTGCTTGGCGCGGTCATGCAGGATGTCTTCCAGGAAGTAACTGTGCCGCCCGATGAAATCCCCCGCGACCGGGTCATAGAACAGCTTGGCCAGGTCCATGTCCAAGGACGTCAGTTCGAGCAGCATCAGAATGATCGCCGCGATGACGGGAACGCCCAGGCACACCCAGAAATTCAGCGGGCGGGAGGCGGGGCGACCGGCAGTCGAAACCATGGCAATTCCTTGGTCAATGAAAGGTTCTGAACACGCAGCCGCGCGGAGTTTGAGCCTGTTCCTGTCGTCGACGTGTGAATCGATAGTGAAAAAGTCGTTAAAGGCGCCCCGGGTTTATAGGTTGAATATGCAACCGCACGCAGTCCTAGCCCTCAGCCACACTTGGCCTTAAGCTGCGCGGGCCAAGACGGCCGTTACTGTGTACGCAGGAGACACCCATGCGAATTCTATTGGTTGAAGACAACCGCGATATCCTGGCCAATCTGGCCGATTACCTGGGGCTCAAGGGTTATACCGTGGATTGCGCGCAGGACGGTTTGTCAGGCTTGCACCTGGCGGCCACCGAGCATTACGACTTGATCGTGCTCGACGTCATGCTGCCTGGCATCGACGGTTACACCCTGTGCAAACGTCTGCGTGAAGACGCGCGCCGCGACACGCCGGTGATCATGCTCACCGCTCGCGATCAATTGGACGACCGTCTGCAAGGGTTCAAATCCGGTGCCGATGACTACCTGATCAAACCCTTTGCGCTCTCTGAATTGGCAGCGCGCATCGAGGCGGTCATGCGCCGTGCCCAGGGTGGCGGTCGCCGCACCCTGCAGGTCGGCGATCTGATCTACGACCTCGATACCCTGGAAGTGACCCGCGAAGGGCGACTGCTGAAACTCAACCCGGTGGGCCTGAAGTTGCTGGCCGTGCTGATGCAAAAAAGTCCGCATGTACTGCGTCGCGAAATTCTCGAAGAGGCGCTGTGGGGGGATGATTGCCCGGACAGCGACAGCCTGCGCAGCCACGTTCATCAATTGCGCCAGGTGATCGACAAGCCGTTCGCCAAACCGTTGCTGCAAACCGTACACGGTGTGGGTTATCGCTTGGCCGAGGGCCGAGATGGAGTTTAAACAGAGCCTTGCTCAACGGATCATCATCGCCTTTGCGCTGATGAGCGCATTGGTCGCCGGCGCCTTCGCAATGGGCATTGTGGCGACCGTACACCTGGTGGAAGAAAAACTGATTTCGGCCGGTCTGGGCGGCGACTTGCAACGGCTGTTGCTGATGGACAGTGTCATGGACTGGAACCATCGTCCCGAGCCGGACCAGCTGTTCTATTTCAGCGGCGGGCCGGGCGACTTCGAGCTTCCCAAGGACCTGCGGCACCTGGGCCCGGGCTTTCACGAAGTGTTTCGCGAACAGCTGTCGTACCACGCGATGGTCGAAGTCGTCGATGGCCGACATTATGTGCTGTTGCAGGATCAGAGCGATTTCGAAGAGCGTGAACGGGTGCTGTTTGCCGTGGTGCTGGTGGGCTTCGTCTTGAGTCTGGCGTTGGCGGTGTTTCTTGGCTGGGTACTGGCGCGCAAAGTGATGGCGCCCGTGGTGCGCCTGGCCCGTCAGGTCCGCCACCGTGATCAATTATTAGGTCTTGCGCCCCCGCTGGCGCCGGATTACGCCGCCGACGAGGTGGGCGAGTTGGCCGTGGCCTTCGACGCCACCCTCGGGCGCTTGCGCCAGGCGTTGACCCGCGAACGGTTGTTCACCAGTGACGTCAGCCACGAACTGCGTACGCCATTGATGGTGCTGGCCAGTTCCTGCGAGCTGCTGCTGGAAAACCCCGGTATCGATCAGCGTGGACGTGCACAGGTCCAGCGCATCGCCCGCGCTTGCGAAGAGATGCGCGAGCTGGTGCAAACCTTCCTCATGTTGGCCCGCGCACAACGCGAAGACGCCAGCATGTCGCCCCAGCAGACCCTGAGCCAGGTCGCCGATGGACTGCTAAACCAGTGGCGCGAGCCGATCGAAGCCAAGGGGCTGGCGCTGATCTTTGAACCGGGTCATCCGGCCAACACGTGCTACAACGCAACCCTTTTGCATGCAGTCATGGGCAACTTGCTGCGTAACGCCCTGCATTACACCGAACGCGGATTCATCCGCCTGACGCTGACGGCCACGGGGTTCATGGTCGAGGACAGTGGCGTAGGCATTCCCGAGGAAAAGCGCGAGGCGATGTTCGAGCCGTTCGTGCGCGGCAACGAGAAGCGCGGTGAGGGCTTGGGGCTTGGGTTGTCACTGGTACAGCGCATCTGTGAAAACCAGGGGTGGACCGTCAGCCTGACGAACATGGAGCCCCATGGTTGTCGTTTTGAAGTGGAGCTGTGTCCGTCGCAGATGAATTGATCGGCCTGTTACACCGCCTTGGCCCGGGCGCTGTTGTTCGCACCCTGCAAAACCTCGAAATGATTTGAGGTTTTACATGACGTTTTTTTCACAAAGGAATGACCTGTCGCTGACACGGCGCTACCTATCGTGAATGCCATCAGCAGCTCTGGAGACCTTGGTGATGGCTGGCCCGATCAAACTGGATTTTTCCGAAAAGTACGACGACCAACACGCTCAACGATACCTGCGTAAACACCAGGATGGCCTTGGTCGCCGGCTGTCACACTGGCGTGACGAGCAACTGGCGCGCAAGGCGCTGGCGGCGGTCGGTGAGCCGGGGCTGATCCTCGATCTGCCCTGCGGTGCGGGGCGTTTCTGGCCATTGCTGGCGGAAAAAACCAATCGTGCGATCATTGGCGCCGACAACTCCGAATCCATGCTCAAGGTTGCCATGCAGGCGCAACCTGCCGAAGTGGTGAAACGGGTACAACCCTTGCACACTTCTGCATTCGACATCGCCTTGCCTGATAACGCCGTCGACAGCATTTTCTGCATGCGTTTGCTCCATCACATCGGTGAAGCCGAGCATCGACTGGCCATATTGCGTGAATTCGAGCGCGTCACGCGCGATAGCGTGGTCCTTTCCCTGTGGGTGGACGGCAATTTCAAAGCGTGGAAACGCAAACGCGCCGAGAAAGCACGTGGGCAGGAGGGTTACCAAAATCGATTTGTGTTACCGGCTGCTACGGTTGAAAAGGAATTTGAGCAGGCGGGTTTTCGCATCCAGGAACAACTGGACTTTTTACCGCTCTATGCGATGTGGCGGGTCTACGTATTACGCAAGAGGTAACAAAATGGCAGTGCAATGTGCAGCAGAAACGGACGTCGCTCCTCAGGACCGCTTCGACTATTTCTGGAATCAGCGCGGTGAATGGGTAGAAGAACCCAACGTCCGCCGCGGCGGAGAAAGCGGCGTGCAGCGCGTCATGAGCAGCAATGGCCAGTTGCTTTACGTTAAACGTCAGACCGGGCATATCCATCGCAGCTTGCTGCACCCATTCGGTCGGCCGACGGTGCTGCGCGAGCGCGATGCACTTATCGGCCTGGGCCTGCTCGACGTTCGCGTTCCGGAAATCGTGTTCTGCGGTGCACAGCGCGATCCGGTGCATAAATGGCGCGCCTTGCTGGTCACCAAGGCGCTGGACGGCTTCGAGGAAATCGAGCACTGGTACGCTGGCGGTGGTCGCGAGCGTCATGGCGAGGTCGTGCATGATCGAGTGTTGAAGGAACTGGCCGAGAACCTGGCCCGGATGCATAAGGGCCGCTGGCAGCACAGCTGCCTCTACATCAAGCACGTATTCGTGCGCGTCACCGGCGAAGGCGAGGCTGCCAATATTGAAGTGGCCTTGATCGATCTGGAGAAATGTCGGCAGCGTTTTACCGCCCGGCAAGCGGCTTCTCATGACATGAAGCAACTGCGTCGCCACTCGTCGTTCGGCACGACGGACTGGCAAAAACTCGTCTATTTTTACAAGACGGCGTTTGGCAGCGCTATCAAGGGTTTATAGCAATGAAACTCGAAATTGCACGAGGTGTATTTTTAATAGGAGCCTTGGCAGTTGCTTCACTGGCGGTGGCGGCATGGGAGCAGCCCCGCACGCAAGTTCTCAGTTCAATGAATGGCGACGCGCATTGTCCGTTGCCACGCGTTGCGAAGGCACCCGTGGCATCTCAACCCGATCATGACTTATTGCTGTTCATGTTCGGACTTTCTCAAGGATTGAGGCCACAAAGTTGAACAGATTGAAGCCCAAGTAAAAGGCCTCGCAAATGCGAGGCCTTTTTTGTTCCCACCTACAGAGCGCCGATCGTTCCCATGCTCTGCGTGGGAATGCAGCCCGGGACGCTCGGCGTCCCTTCCAAAGCCGAACGCAGAGCGTCCGTAGAGGCATTCCCACGCAGAGCGTGGGAACGATCTTAGCGTGAGGGTTTATCGGGTTTTGCCAAAAACGTGTACACGCACGGCAACACAAACAAGGTAAACAACGTCCCGATCGACATCCCCGTGGCGATCACCATGCCGATGTCAAACCGGCTGACGGCGCCCGCCCCCGTGGCGATGATCAATGGCACCATGCCGAACACCATCGCCGCGGTGGTCATCAACACTGGACGCAGACGAATGGCCGCCGCTTCTTCCACGGCTTCGCGCGGTGTCAGGCCTTTGTCCTTGCGTAACTGGTTGGCAAATTCGACGATCAGGATTCCGTGCTTGCTGATCAGCCCGATCAACGTCACCAGGCCGACCTGGGTGTAGATGTTCATGCTCGACCAACCCAAGAACAGCGGGATCAACGCGCCACAGATTGATAGCGGCACGGTCACCAGAATCACCAGCGGATCGCGGAAGCTTTCGAACTGGGCCGCCAGTACCAGGAAAATGATCGCCAGCGCCAGGGCGAAGGTGACCCACAGCGCACTGCCTTCCTGGACGTATTGCCGTGATGCGCCGGCATAGTCGAAGGCGTAACCCACCGGCGCTTCTTCCCGAGCGATCTGGCGCACGGTGTCGATGGCTTCACCCATGCTGACCAGCGGCACCCCGGACAGGATGGCCGAGTTGAGTTGCTGGAACTGGTTCAACTGCCGTGGCCGCGCCCGGTCGGTCACGGTGATCAGGGTCGACAGGGCCAGCAGTTCGCCTTGGGTGTTCTTGACGTAATAATTGTTCAGCCAGTCGGGGTTGTCCCGGAAGGGCCGTTCGACCTGCGCGATGACTTTGTAGCTGCGACCTTCAATGGTGAAACGGTTGATCTCCGCCTCACCCAGCAATGTCGCGAGCGTCCCGCCCAGGTCCTGCATGGAAACACCCATCTGTGCGGCCTTGGCGCGATCGATATCCACCACCACTTCAGGTTTGTCGAACGCCAGGTCAACGTCGACGAAGGCGAACTTGCCGGATTCCATTGCCCGCTTTTTCACTCGGTCGGTCACTTGCAGCAGCGACTCGTAATCGTTGGCGGAGTTGATAACGAACTGAAACGGCAGCCCTTCACCGGTACCGGGCAGAGAGGGCAGGTTGAAGCCGAAGATTTGCAATCCGGCAATGCTCTCCAGTCTGGCCTGTACCTCGGGCAGGATCTGCATTTGAGTGCGGCTGCGTTCGTTCCACGGCTTGAGCAGGAAGCCGCCGATCCCCGATTGCACCCCGTTGAAGCCATTGATCTGGAACGACGAGTAGTACTCGGGAAACGTCTTGAAGATGGTGACGAACTCGTCGGTGTAGGCGCTCAGGTAGTCGAGGTTGGCCGGTTGCGGGGCGTTGGCCATCATGAAAATGATGCCTTGGTCCTCGTCCGGCGCCAGCTCCGACTTGGTGAACTTGAGCAGCACCGGAATCAGGCACAGCACGATCACCGCGAACACCAGCACCACCGGCCGGGTGTTGAGGGTGCCGTGGAGCATGCTTTGGTAACGGCGCTTGAGGCTTTCGAAAATCAGGTCCAGGCGATGGGCCAGGCCACTGGGATTTTCGTCGTGGCGCAGCAGGAAGGCACACATCATCGGCGACAGGGTCAGGGCGACGATGCCGGAGATCACCACCGCGCCGGCCAGGGTCAGGGCGAACTCCTTGAACAGCGCCCCCGTGAGCCCCGTCAGGAAGCCGATCGGCGCATAGACCGCCGCCAGGGTGATGGTCATCGAGACCACCGGCATGGCGATTTCCCGGGCGCCTTCGATGGCCGCATCCAGCGGCGTCTTGCCTTCTTCGATGTGCCGGTGGATGTTTTCCACCACCACAATGGCGTCGTCCACCACCAGGCCGATGGCCAATACCATCGCCAGCAACGTCAGCAGATTGATCGAGTAGCCCATCATCTGCATGAAGAACATCACGCCAATCATCGACAACGGGATGGTGACTACCGGGATCACCACCGAACGCAGGGCGCCGAGGAACAGGAACACCACCACGATCACGATCAGCACCGCTTCAAACAGGGTTTTCACCACTTCGTCGATCGAGGCCTGGATGAACAGCGTCGCGTCGTAGGCGATTTCACCTTTGAGGTTCGGCGGCAACTGGGCTTCCAGGTCCGGCATGATCTTGCGCACTTCCTTGATCACGTCCAGCGGGTTGGCGCCGGGTGTGGCCTTGATGCCGATGTACACCGAAGGAGTGCCGCCGAAAGAACTGATCGAGTCATAGTTTTCCGCACCCATTTCAACCCGCGCCACATCGCTGAGCAGCACGCGACTGTCGCCTTCGACCTTGAGCGGAATCGCGGCAAAGGCTTCGGCGGATTTGAGCTCGGTATTGGCGTTAATGCTGGTGACGACGTACTCGCCTTTCACTTCGCCGGCGGCGGAGAGGAAGTTGTATTTGCGCACAGCATCGGTGACGTCGCTGGCACTCAGGCCGAAACCGGCCAGCTTGACCGGGTCCAGCCACAGGCGCATGGCAAATACCTGGTTGCCGAGAATCTCGGCTTCGGCCATGCCCGGCAGGGTCGCCAGTTTCGGCTGGATCACCCGCGACAGGTAGTCGGTAATCTGCGGGTTGCTCAGCTCCTTGCTGAAGAAGCTGATGTACATCAGTGCCGAAGCGTCGGCGGCTTCCTTGCTCAGTACCGGGTCTTCGGCGTCCTGGGGCAGCTGGTTCTTCACCTCGTTGGCTTTGGCCAGCAGTTCGGTGAACAAGCGGTCGCTGTTGGAGCCGATGCGCGCGTAGATCGAGATCACCGAGAAGTTCTGGCGACTGACCGAGGTCATGTAGTCGATACCTTCGGCACTGGCCAGACTTTGCTGCATCGGTTGGGTGATGTAGCCCTGGATGGTTTCGGCGTTGGCCCCGGGGTAAGCGGTGGTCACCGTGATCAGGGCGTTTTCCATTTGTGGATATTGGCGCAGCGGCAACTTGCTCCAGGCCTGGAAGCCCAGCAGCACAATCAACAGGCTGACCACGGTGGCGAGCACCGGGCGGCGGATGAACGGGTCGGTAAAAGCCATGGGGGTTCCTTGATCAGTCCGCGGGCGGCGGGCTGTTCTTCTCGGCTAAGGTCTTGTCGTCGCTGATCGCAATGTGTGCGCCGTGGTCCAGTTTGATCTGGCCGGCGGTGACCACTTTTTCGCCGTTCTGCACACCCTTGGTGATCATCACTTGCCCATCGCGGCGCTCGCCGGTTTCGATGAAACGCCGTTCGGCGATCAGGATCGGTTGGCCCTTGTCGTCTTTTTCCAGGCTGCCGTCTTCGGCTTTTTTCTGCGCGACGACATAGACCGAGTTGCCGTACAGCGTGTAAGTGATCGCGCTTTCCGGCACGACAATCCGCGGCTGCGGGTCGGGTAACAACACTTGCAGGCTGGCGAACATTCCCGGCAGCAGTTTACCGTCGGGGTTGGCCAGGGTCGCGCGGACCTGGACGTTGCGCGTGCTGTTTTCGACTTTCGGGTTGATCGCACTGATAGTGCCGGGGAAGGTTTGTGTCGGATAGGCCGCGACCACGATCTGCACTGGTTGGCCGAGGGCGATCTTCGGTACCGACTGCTCGGGGACGAAGAAGTCTACATAAAGGCTGCTGAGGTCTTGCAGGGTGGCAATCATGGTGCCGCTGGCGAGATAGTCACCGATGTCCACCTGACGAATACCGATGGTCCCGCTGAACGGTGCGAGCAAGCGTTTTTTGGCCAGCGCCGCCTTGAGCTGATTCACCGTGGCCTGGCTCTTTTTCAACACAGCAGAGAGCCGGTCGAATTCACCTTTGGAAATGGCTTGGCTGCCCACCAATTGGCTGCCGCGACCGTAATCGAGCTGCGCCAGGCCCAGGTCGGCTTGAGCGGTTTCGAGCAGGGCGGTTTCTACCACGCTATCCAGCCGAAGCAGTGGTTGGCCGACCTTGACCTTCTGACCTGACTCGAACTGCAAATCGATGACAGTGCCGTCGGTCTCCAGGCTCAGGTCCACGCCTTGCAGCGCCTTGAGCGTGCCGACGGTGGGCAGGCGGGCTTGCCACGGCCGTTCGGTGGCAGTGGCCACGGCGACACTGATCGCTGGTTTTGGCGCAGCGAAGCCCTGAATCATCGTATAGATGGAGAAGGCTTTGTAACCGGCCAGAACCAGCACGATCAGCAAAACAACACCCAACATGATCAGCATGCGGCGACGCAGCATATTTCCACTTCCTTGGAGAAAATCAGGTGACTCAGTCGGGCACATTACTCCGAGTGTGCAGGGGATTCCAACTGGCAGAACTTACAGGAAGGCTTCACCCCGACCTGTAGCAGCTGGCGCAGCCTGCGTTCGGCTGCGCAGCAGTCGTGATATCAGACACCGCGGTGTGTCAGGCAAACCACGGTGTAGGGATTTGCGACGGCTTCGCCGCCGAACGCAGGCTTCGCCAGCTGCTACAAAGGACCGTGTTTAGATGAGGTGTAGGTGGTTGTCCCAGAGCCCTGCCGGTAGGTCGAGGGGTTTAGCCACAAGGTTCGTCTGGCGGCAGTCGTAGAACCGGCAGCGTCCTTGACCGGAGGTCACGACAAAACCATCGGCTACCGCGCCGACCCCGGCACAATCGGGAAGTGGCGCGTCCAGGCGCACTTCACCGCTGTCCAGGTCCCAGATGAAAAAGCGGTTGCCCCGTGGCGCGGTCAACGCCACCAGGCGCAGCTCGCTGTGCACCGCAACACTGGCGGTGTAATGCCCCATGGCCTGCAACTGATGCTCAGGCACCGGGAAGGCCACGAACGGCTGGCCGGGACGCTTGATCGCCAGCAGCTCCGACGACTCGTGAGACGGCCCCATGAACTGCTGACCGGCGACGATGGTGCCGTCGCTGGCAATCCCCAAATGACGCACGCTGTTCATCGGCTGGGCCAGGGTTTCCTTGCTCAGCAGGGTGCCGTCCCGTTGCATCAGCACCAGGCTCGGTTCCATGGCGTTGAGGTTCATCTCGACGCGGCTTTCGGCCTCGGTGCGAATGCCGCCGTTGGCCACCACCAGGGTTTCGCCATCGGGCATCCACGACACCTGATGCGGGCCGACGCCGTGAGTGGAAATCTCGCCGCTGTGCACCAGCCGCTCGCCTTCGAACTTATACACACCGAGCAAGCCGCGACCCGGATCGGAGGTGTCATTCTCGGTGGCGTACAGCCAGTCGCCGCTCTGGTGAATCACCGCGTGACCGTAGAAATGCCGATCCGGCAGCGAGGTCACGGTTTGCAGCAGCGTGCCGTCGCGCAGGTCGATCAGGTAACTTTCGGTGCCGGGACGACGGGCGACGAACAGCGCAATCGGCAACGTCGGGTGGTTGATGATGTCGTGGCAGCGCTGGCCGACCTGGGTGGCAAACACCCGGGTGCCGTCCAGCCGGTAACCGACGGCATAGTGCTTACCGTCGGTATCGTCCCGCGCCGAGAGCAGCAGCGGGCTTTTGTCCTTCTGCTTGAACAGCGTCCAGCTGCCCAGTGTCACCGCACCCAGCAGCAAACTACCTAACGTCAGAGCCTGGCGTCGCAGCATGGCACTTGCCCTCATCAGTCACCGTCGTTGGCGTTGAAGCCCAGCTGGATGCCCAGCGCCTTGGCCAGTTCGCCTTCGTGCAGGCGGTGGACGGCGTTGAGGCTGTCGTAGATGTCGTTGAGTTGCTGGCGACCGGCATCGTCGTTGAGCATCTCGGTCAGCGAGCGCTGGTTGCTGGCGAACAGTTTCAGGGACGCGGCGTAAGCGGCGTCGATCTTGTCGGCCAATGGTTTCTGCTCGCTCGGCAACAGACCGCGCAGGCCTTTGTTGTCGACGCCTTCCCACACCGTTTTGGCGGCGGCGAGGCTGGCTTCGAGGCCGCTCAGGGACGACTGGCTGCGCCATGCATCGGCCTGGAACGGTTGCGGCACCCCCTTGGTCTGACGGCCCATCGGCGTGCCGAGTTTTTTCTTCAGGCTGTCGAGGGCGGTGACTTGCACACGCAGCAGATCGGCGATGGCTTCGTGGGAATCGGCGTAACGCTGGTTCGGGAATTTGCTCATCTGCGCGAGCATGCCGTCGGTGTTGTTCCAGCTCTTCAGGATTTCTTCGGCCAGTTGTTTCTGCCGCTCGCCAATCGCGATCAGCAGTGGGCAGTACTTGGCTTTCTGTTCAGCGTTGGCCACATCAGGCTTGCTGTCGAACAGGATGTATTCGTAGGCGGAAAGGCCTTGAACCACAACGCTCGATTTGGCCAGGGCGGCGGCGTCGATCTGCGGCTGTGCGCTGACCAGTTGCTCGACCTGACGGCCGACGAGGTTTTTCTTGTCCGGCCAGAACTGCACCTGCCAGGCGCGATTGCCTTCGGCCAGCGGCCCGATCAGCAATGGTTGCAACTGGGCCCAGGCTTTCTGTGCATGCAGGAAGTCGGCGCGGGCGGTGTCGAGGTTTTCCTTGCCTTCGCAGTAGGCCAGGGCGCTGACGGCGAGTTGGCGGTCGGCTTCAACCCAGCGCGTGTAGGTCGGCAGGATCACCGACTTGGCGATGGCTGCTGACGTAACGGCCTGCGGATCCTGCGGCGAACAGGCGCCCAAGGCGAGCGCGGCGAGGCTGGTGAACAACAATTTGGGACGAAACATGTCGGGCTCCCGCTATGGAATACGTATTAAAGGGAATTCAAGAACGCCAGCAACGCAGCGCGCTGCTCGGCATTGAAAGACAACACCTGTTGCTGCGCCGCTGTGGCTTCGCCGCCATGCCAAAGCACGGCTTCGAGCAGATTGCGGGCGCGGCCATCGTGCAGAAACCGGGTGTGGCCACTGACCGCTTGCGTCAGGCCGATGCCCCACAACGGCGGGGTGCGCCAGTCGCGGCCACTGGCCTGGAATTCGCTTCGGTGGTCGGCCAGGCCGTCGCCCATGTCATGCAGCAGCAGGTCGCTGTAAGGGCGAATCACTTGATTGGCCAGTTCAGGTTCTGCGGCATTGGCGGCAGTGGTGTATTTCGGCGTGTGGCAGGACTGGCATCCGGCCTGGAAAAACAGAGTTTTGCCGGCCAGCACCTCGGGGGCGCTGACATCACGGCGGGCCGGGACGGCGAGGTTACGGCTGTAGAACAGCACCAGACGCAGGATGTTGTCGCTGACTTCCGGCTCGCCATCGGCGCCATTGCCGTTGGGCGCCTGCTTGCAAGCGGTTTGCGCGTCGGTGCAGTCATCGACGGGGCGCAGACGGGTTGTGAGGCCCATATCGCCGGAGAACGCATGAACGTTCTGTTGATTAAGGTTGGGTTGGCCGGCCTTCCAGCCGAATCGCCCGAGAACGGTTTTTTGTTGCGCGTCATCCCAGACGCGGTTCGGGCGTCCGGCGATCCCGTTTTTGTCTTTTGCCTGAGCCTCGGCGTTGGCCAGGATCGCCTCGTCGGGGATCGCTTCGAGCAGGCCCAGGCCAATCATCGGCGGTGCGACCCTGGCCGAGAAACGCGTGTCAGGGTGCATCGGGCCGTAGCCGAGCTGGGTGATCTGCAACGTCGGCTTGCGCAACTCGACTTCGGTGCCGTCCTTGAAGCGAACCGGAACGGGCGTGTAATCGACGCGCACTTTGCCTTCCGGCACGACACCCGGCACGGACATGTCCTGCAATTGTCCGCCGTAGACCGGCTCCGGGACTACACCGAGTTGCTCGATCACTTTGGCATACGCTGGCGTATCGGGAATCGACAGGCGAACCAGCATCGACACGGCGTTCTGTGCATCAGGCGTGGGCGGATGACCGCGGCCGTCCTTGATGTGGCAGTTCTGGCAAGCGTTGGTGTTGAACAGCGGGCCAAGGCCATCCCGGGCGGTGGTGGTCGACGGGGCGATCACCCAGGGATTTCGGAAAAAGCTGTTGCCGACACTGAAATCCACGCGCCGTGACGGCGGCAGGTTGGCGGACGGCAGGGAAAATGCGTTCTGATCGGTCTTGCGCACGGTTGCGCTGCCACCGGACCGGGCTTCACCGGGTTCGGCCTCGGTAAAACGCGGGACGTCATCGCAGGCACTCAGGCCCAGGGCCAGCAACAGTGCGGACAAGCGAAGAGGCAGCGAGGGCATCAGACATCCTGCAAGACGAGCAAAACAAGGGCGCAAAGTCTAACAGGGCAGGGGAGATTGAATAAGAGGAATTATCGTTTGGTTGATGTAGCGCACTGATCGTTCCCACGCTCTGCGTGGGAATGCCTCTACGGACGCTCCGCGTTCGGCTCTGGATGGGACGCGGAGCGTCCCGGGCTGCATACCCACGCAGAGCGTGGGAACGATCGGCACTCAAAAATCAGGAATGAAAAAGGCGACCCGAGGGTCGCCTTTTTATTCAGCGTTGATCAGAACTCGTGATCAGCGTTGTCCGGGTTCAGGTCACTGATGCCCAGTTTGCCAGCGGCGGCTTCGATCGAACCGGTCTGCTTGACCAGGGAAGCGATAGCGTCACGGACGATCTGGTTGCCAGCGGTGTTGCCGGCGGCGATCAACTGGTCGTAGTGCTCACCCTTGTTGGCGTGATCGACGATGACCTGCATCTTGGCTTCGGTCGCCGCCAGGTCGGCTTTCAGCGCGGTGTCGGCAGCCGGGTCAGCCTTGGCTACCAGGGACGACAGGCTGGCGCCAGTCATTTTGGTGCCGTCGACGCGGGTGTATTCGCCCAGGTACACGTTACGAATGCCTTTGGCATCGTAGAACTGCGAATTGTGGGTGTTGTCGCTGAAGCAGTCGTGTTCGTCTTCCGGCGAGTTGGCTTCCAGGGAAACCTTCATGCGCTCGCCCGCCAGTTCGCCCAGGGACAGGCTGCCCATGCCGAACAGCATTTTGCGCAGGCCGGATTCAGCTGGCTCGGCTTCCAGGGTGGCGCGGTAGTTGTCGGCCACTTTAGGCTTCCAGTTACCGACCATTTCTTCCAGGTCGCTGACCAGCAGTTGGGTCACGGACTTCAGGTAAGCGCGGCGACGATCGTTATGCCCGCCGGTTGCGCCTTTGCCTTCCAGGTAGTCGGAAGCTGGACGGTTGCCGGCGCCAGGGCCGGTGCCGTTCAGGTCCTGGCCCCAGAGCAGGAATTCGATGGCGTGGTAGCCGGTGGCAACGTTAGCTTCGGAACCTCCGAGCTCGTTCAGGCTCGCGAGTTTTGCCGGGGTAATGTCTTTCACGTCGATCTTGTCTTCGCCGACCTGAACCTGGGTGTTGGCGATGATGTTGGCCGTGGCGCCCGGGTTACCCAGTGCGTGCTCGTAGGATTTGTCGACGTAGTCGATCAGGCCTTCGTCCAGTGGCCAGGCGTTCACCTGACCTTCCCAGTCGTCGATGATGGTGTTGCCGAAGCGGAACACTTCGCTCTGCAGGTAAGGAACGCGGGCAGCGATCCAGGCAGCCTTGGCCGCTTTCAGGGTGTCGGCGTTCGGCTTGGCGAGGAAGGCGTCGACGGCGGATTGCAGGGTCTTCGCGGTAGATTCGGCATCGCTGTAGACGGCGAAGACGATGTCGGCGTAATGCGCGACAACGGCTTTGGCGGCGGCTTCGTCGACTTTGCTGACAGCGGCGGGTGCAACAGCCGGGGCCGTGGTGCTGGCGGCCGGCGCAGCGACAGCTTTGTCTTTGCCTTCGCCACAACCGGCGAGGGAAATAGCGATGGCCAACAGACTGGCGGTAGCCAGAGGCATACGAATCATGGCGAACATCCTGCTTCGAGAGGGGGTTGAAGGCGCAGCAAGCGCGCAAAACTGCGACATAATGCAAATCTTTCGCATTATCTGTAAAGGGTTGTACCTGGAAATATTTCTTATTCAGGGGGGAGTTGTGTCGTGGATCAAGAGCACGCAGCCTTGTTTCACTCGACAGCTGCTACAGAGTGAAACGAGGCTGCGTTCTTTTGATCTTCTACAAAATAGCCGCGTTACTGCGCTGGGCCTGTTTCAGATACGCACTCAATTCCCGCGCCGGCAGCGGCTTGCTGTAGAGATAGCCCTGACCTTCGTGACAGCCCTCGGAAATGATGTAGGCCTCTTGCTCGGGGGTTTCCACGCCCTCGGCAATCACCTGCATGCCCAGGCTCTTGCCCAACTGGATGATGGCCCGAACGATGGTCGCGTCGTCGTCGTCATCGAGCAGGTCCTGAACGAAGCTCTTGTCGATCTTGATCTTGTCCAGCGGCAGGCTTTTCAGATAGCTCAATGACGAATAACCGGTGCCGAAATCGTCGATCGCGATCAGCGCACCGGAGCGGCGCAGGCTCAGCAGATGCTGGGCGGCCGTGCTGATGTCTTCCATCAGGCCGGTTTCGGTGACTTCCAGCTCCAGGCTGCGCGGTGGCAGGCGATACATCTGCAGCAGGTTGTTGACCACCCGTGGCAACTCGGCGTGGTGCAGCTGCACCGTGGACAGATTCACCGCCATGCGCAGGTCGACGAAACCCTGGTCATGCCAGTCGCGCAGTTGCTTGCACGCCTGATCCAGCACCCATTCGCCGATGGCGATGATGGTGCCGTTTTGCTCGGCCAAAGGGATGAACAAGTCCGGCGGAACCAGCCCGTGCTCGGGATGCTGCCAGCGAATCAGCGCCTCGACACCCACCACCCGGTGATCGCGATAGCTGATCTGCGGCTGGTAGACGAGGTAGAACTGGCCACGGACCAAGGCGTCGCGCAGGTCTTTTTCCAACTCGCGACGGCGGCGCATCTCGGTGTCGACGCTGGCGATATAGAACTGATAACGGTTGCGCGAGCGAGTCTTGGCCAGGGTCATGGTCTGCTCGGCTTTTTGCAGCAGTTTCTCGGTGCTGTCACCGTCCTCGGGGAACAGGGTGATGCCGATGGTGGCGCGCAGGCGAATCTCCTGATGATCGAGGGCAAATGCCGCTTCCAGGTCATCGAGAATGCTTTGGGCCAGTTCGGCCGCTTCGTAGGGTTGTTCGATGTCGGCCTGAACCAGGGCGAACTGGTCGCCGCCGAGGCGGGCGAGGGCGCCAAGGCGTCCGCTGTGCGCTCGCAGCCGATCGGCCAGGGCCAGCAGCAGTTGGTCGCCGGTCTGGTAGCTGAATTGTTCGTTGATGCCCTTGAAGTCGTCCAGGCCAACCACCAATACCGCGACGCGACGCTGCAACTTGCCGGCGTCTACCAGGATTTTGTCCAGTTGCTGCTGTAGTTGCTGGCGGTTCGGCAGACCAGTGAGGAAGTCGTACTGGGCCATGCGAAGCAGGCTGTTTTCCGCTTCGTGACGCAAATGGGTGTTGCGCTCGATGGACTCGAGCAACTGGTTGGCGGTGTTGATCCAGATCCCCAATTCGTTCTTTTCATGCCCCTTGAGCAGCGGGATCTTGTGTTCGCTGGGGCGATCCGGATTGATTTCCGTGAGGTGTTCGATGATCCGCGACAGCGGCTTGGTCAGCAGCCAGTGATAGACCAGGTACAGCACCAGCCCCATGGCCATCGCACGCAACACGCCGGAGATGAAGATGATCACCGAATTGACGATGAAGCCCTGGCCATAGGTGGCGGTGTCGAGGGTGATGTTCAAGTCGCCGTAATACTCGCTGTAAGGACCGCGACCCACCAGTTGGGTGGTGAAGGTGCGTTCCTTGCCGAGGATCAGGTCGGTCAGCCAGCGACTGTCGGAGTGCTGCAGCTCGCGAGACTTTTGCGCGAGCATGGCTTCGTTGGGATGGCCGATGGAGGCCTTGCGCACAGCGTCGTCCTGAAACAGGCCTTCGATCACTTGCATACCCATTTCCCGGTCCAGGCTGTAGACGGCCTGTGTCGAGGGGTCGCGGAACATGTCGAGGATGCGCTGGGCATCGCTGGCCACGGCCTGGCGCGTTTTGTAGGCATCGAAAACGATCTGCGCGCAGCTCAAGACCACGCCTACGATCAATGCCGAAAGGAGCACGACCCGGAGCAACTTCACCGACAAGCTGTTCTTGAGTTCCAGCTTCAAAGAGTCATTCCTTGTTCCGTGCGGGTAGCGTCAAGTTGCCATGAGTATTGGCAATCCGGTGATGGCAGTCAAAGGGACAATCAATCCCATGGGGTTTTGTTTGTAGCTTGGCTGAAATGCTGTGGTTAGGAGTGTTTGGCTATTCGTACTGTGTCGGTTGTCGGGGTCTTCAACTTGAGGGGGCTCGGGACATATTTTCCGTTTGGTTGATGTTAGACGGCTGTGGCGTTGGGGCAAGGGGCTGAAGTCTGGTTTCATTGTGGGAAATCGGCCTGGTTTCTGCTGGTGTACATATTCATTTCTACGGTAACGGCCACTTAGGGTTTCCCCCTTACGGCGAGTGCATGCAGGTTTGCTTTTTTGCTTTTGTAGGAGCATGGCTTGCCCGCGATGGCGGCCGCAAAGGCAACGGATGCGTTCGTTGAAACAGCGGTAAAAAAACCAGACCTTTCCCACGAGGTTTTCAGGTTGCCCGTAGGAAGCGGGTTCAATAACCTTTTGGCTGTCGCTGAAAATCAGCGATCGGGTGTGAGATCCCCGTCTAAGCAATTGGAAACCAGCGCTAGGCCCTCCATAATTGCCGCCAGCTCCAGGCTGTCAGCAATTGCTTTATGGCGGCTGTGTGCGGGCGGACTTCGGTCCGGCCGGGTTCCTTTTGCCGGTGATCTCACCCTGCACATAGCTGCCACCTCTTTTTCGAGTGAGATCGGGAATCGATGGCTCTAAACTCAAAAGGAAATGTAAGTGGATAAATTAATCCCCGATCCCCCCTTCAACACCACCCAATCCAATAATCCCAGAACCATGTTCATGATCGCCCCCGACATGGACACCGAAACCCTCCTGGCCCACGCCTGTGAGTCATTGGCCTCGGCAAGTGTTCTGGCCAGCGATTTCGCCACCAACCTGAGCGGCTCCCAGCGCAGTACGGCGTTGGCCATTGCGCAGATCGTCATGTTGGCGGACCTTGCCGTGAATAGGGCTTTGGATATCGTCGACCCACAGGACTAGGCGTTCAGTCAGTTCTACCGCGTCATCGTTCTTCGCGAGCAAGCCCGCTCCCACAGGTACAGCGGTGTCCTTGTGGGAGCGGGCTTGCTCGCGAAGGCGGCCGCCCAGGCACCACATTTCCACCGCCCATAAAAAAACCCGACCTAAGCCGGGTTTTTTCTTGGGCATCGATCTTAAGCGGTGAAGGTTTTGCCTTCGAACTGCTCAGCCACGAATTTCCAGTTGACCAGGTTCCAGAACGCTTCGACGTATTTTGGACGAAGGTTGCGGTAGTCGATGTAGTAAGCGTGTTCCCAGACGTCGCAGGTCAGCAGCGGGGTATCGCCGTTGGTCAGCGGGTTGCCGGCGCCGATGGTGCTGGCCAGGGCCAGGGAACCGTCAGCCTTTTTCACCAGCCAGCCCCAGCCGGAACCGAAGGTGCCGATGGAAGTCTTGCTGAATTCTTCCTTGAACTTGTCGAACGAACCGAAGGCTGCGTTGATCGCGTCGCCCAGTGCGCCGGTTGGTTGACCGCCGGCGTTTGGTGCCAGGCAGTTCCAGTAGAAAGTGTGGTTCCAGACTTGAGCGGCGTTGTTGAAGATGCCACCCGAGGAAGATTTGACGATTTCTTCCAGAGTCTTGCCTTCGAACTCGGTGCCTGGCACCAGGTTGTTCAGGTTCACGACATAGGTGTTGTGGTGCTTGTCGTGGTGGTATTCCAGAGTTTCCTTGGAAATGTGCGGCTGCAGGGCATCGTGTGCGTAAGGCAGCGGCGGCAATTCGAAAGCCATGATGATTCTCCTAATCAGGTCAGTTGCGGTGAGCGCAAGGCCGATCACGGGCGGCCAGACAAGCGCCGGGGAGTTTGTACTCTTTGCGGCGCATCGGACCGGATCATAGCACCGGGGGGGCGGCATAACCACGCAACAACTGTGTGGGATAGAGGTTCAAAGGGATGCCCTCACTAAATGACGGATCGCGTTGGAACTGTGATCGTGCCAGGCAAGGCGCGGGACGAAGAGGATGCTTTTTGCCTCTTCAAGTCCCGCAACGCCGCATGGCACGATCACAGCTCCAACCCGAAGGGCCGTCGCCCCGCAAAGCGCAATCCGTCGTTGTTCGTCGCTCATTTGGACCACCAAACCTCGCTCCTCACGCCTAGTCTTGCGCTTTGCGGGGCGGCGGCGCGACCGTCATTTAGTGAGGGCATCCCCTTAGCCTTTTGGAATAATCAGGAGGCGACGATTAATTGAAAGGCCACTGTGAACATCATCACCGCCACCAACAGATCAAGGATACGCCAGGTACTTGGCCGCGCTAGCCACGGCGCCAGCCACGCCGCGCCGAGCGCCAAGGTGAAAAACCACAGCAACGACGCACTGGCCGCGCCGACGACATAAGCGCCGGGCTCGGTTTGTTGGGCGCCGAGAGAGCCAATCAACAGCACGGTATCCAGATAAACGTGCGGGTTGAGCAGCGTTACGGCCAACGCACTGAGCATCACCGCGCGCAGCGAGCGCACGGTCTGGTTTTCACCTTGTTGCAGGCTCTGTTTCGAGCAGGCGCGACGCAACGCCAGGCTGCCATACCAAATCAGAAACACCGCGCCACCCCAGCGGGCGACTGCCAGCAACGTCGGGTTCTGCGCCAGCACCGTCGCCAGGCCGAATACGCCGGCAGCGACCAATAATGCATCGCAGGTCACGCAGAGCGCCGCCACGGGCAGGTGATGTTCACGCCGAAGGCTCTGGGCCAACACAAACGCATTTTGAGTACCGATCGCCATGATCAGCCCCGCGGCCACTAACAGGCCGTTCACATAGCTTTGCCACATATTTTTTACTCCGCGTTGGCTGCCAGGTCTCGCAGCACTTGCATGGCGCGTTCGGCATCGGCCTGACCGACGAACAGGTGATCGTGGTAATAGCCGGCGATCACGTTGCAACTGATGCCGGCCTGGCCTAATGCTGTGGCGAATGCGGCGGTCAGGCCGACGGCTTCGAGGGCCGAATGCACGTTCAAGGTGATCCAGGCCGCGACGTAATCGAAACTGAAACCGGCCTTCTCGGCGTGGGAACGTTCGAGAATCACCGTCAGACCTTCCTGCTCGCGGAAGCTGCCGACGATCTCCAGGCCTGCCGGCAGCTTGCCGTCGCGCAGGGTGCAGAACACGTATTCGCCGGCGTTGAGTTGCGGGCTCATGCTGCGCAGCAAAGTTGCCAATGAAGTTTCGCCAGCCATGTTGATGATCCTTGTTGAAGAGTTGTTGCTGGCCATTCTCGGGTGTCAGGCTGTATAAGAAAAACCAATCATGCTGATCGCTCATTAGGAAAACTGATGTTCGACTATAAATTGCTTTCTGCCTTGGCCGCGGTGGTCGAGCAGGCCGGGTTCGAACGTGCGGCTCAGGTGCTCGGCTTGTCGCAATCGGCGATCTCCCAGCGCATCAAACTCTTGGAGGCGCGGGTCGGCCAACCGGTGCTGGTGCGGGTGACTCCGCCGGCCCCGACCGAAATCGGCCGACGGCTGCTCAACCATGTGCAGCAGGTGCGTTTACTTGAACGGGACTTGCAGACACTGGTGCCGGCACTCGATGAAGAAGGTCTGCCGGAACGTCTGCGCATCGCCTTGAATGCCGACAGCCTCGCCACGTGGTGGGCCGCAGCCGTCAGTGATTTCTGCGCCGAGCAACACCTGCTGCTGGATCTGGTCGTCGAAGACCAGACGGTGGGCCTCAAACGCATGCGCGCTGGTGAAGTGGCCGCGTGCATCTGCGCCAGCGAGCGTCCGGTGGCGGGTGCGCGTAGCGTGTTATTGGGCGCCATGCGTTATCGAGCGTTGGCCAGCCCGGCATTTATCGCCCGGCATTTTCCTGAAGGCGTGCGCGCCGATCTGTTGTCGAAAACCCCCGCGTTGGTGTTTGGCCCGGACGATTTCCTACAGCATCGCTACCTCGCGTCCCTCGGCGTCGATGGCGGATTCGAACACCATCTATGCCCCTCGTCCGAAGGCTTCATCCGTCTCACGGAAGCGGGACTCGGTTGGGGCCTGGTGCCTGAACTGCAGGTGCGCGAGCAACTGGAACGCGGCGTATTGGTAGAGCTGTTGCCTGATAAGCCGATCGATGTGCCGTTGTACTGGCATCATTGGCGCAATGGCGGTCAGTTGCTGGGGTTGCTCACCGATCAATTGGTGCATTCGTCGAAGCAATGGCTGGTGCCGTTGGACTGACGGCCAGCGTCAAGACCTCACGTCTTACGCATATGCAAAACGCAAAACGAAATATTCGGAGCAATTCATGAAGATTCTGGTTACCGGCGCAAGCGGCTTCATCGGCGGGCGCTTTGCGCGTTTTGCCCTGGAGCAGGGCCTGGACGTGCGGGTCAACGGTCGCCGGGCCGAAAGTGTGGAGCATCTGGTGCGCCGTGGCGCCGAGTTCATCCAGGGCGACTTGGGCGACCCGGAACTGGCACGCGATCTGTGCTCAGACGTCGAAGCCGTGGTGCATTGCGCCGGTGCGGTCGGTTTGTGGGGGCGTTATCAGGACTTTCATCAAGGCAACGTGCAGGTTACCGAAAACGTGGTCGAGGCCTGTCTGAAGCAGCGGGTTCGGCGATTGGTGCACTTGTCCTCGCCGTCGATCTACTTCGATGGCCGTGATCACTTGGGGCTAACTGAAGAACAGGTGCCCAAGCGTTTCAAGCATCCCTATGCCGCAACCAAATACCTGGCCGAGCAAAAGGTTTTCGGCGCTCAGGAGTTCGGCCTCGAAACCCTGGCCTTGCGCCCGCGATTCGTGACCGGGGCCGGCGATATGAGCATCTTTCCGCGGTTGCTGAAAATGCAGCGCAAAGGACGGCTCGCGATCATCGGCAACGGCCTGAACAAGGTTGATTTCACCAGCGTGCAAAACCTCAATGAAGCGTTGCTCAGCAGTTTGCTGGCCAGCGGTTCGGCGTTGGGCAAGGCCTACAACATCAGCAACGGCACGCCGGTGCCGTTGTGGGACGTGGTCAATTACGTGATGCGCAAGATGGATGTCCCACAGGTCACGCGCTACCGTTCCTACGGTTTGGCCTACACCGTTGCAGCGCTCAACGAGGGCGTGTGCAAATTGTGGCCAGGCCGCCCCGAACCGACCCTGTCGCGCCTGGGCATGCAGGTGATGAACAAGAATTTCACCCTGGACATCAGCCGCGCCCGGCATTATCTGGACTACGATCCCAAAGTCAGTCTCTGGACCGCCCTCGATGAATTCTGCGGCTGGTGGAAGGCCCAGGACATCCGCTGACGCCCGGGTTGGCGCGGCAACACTGAACCGAGTTCCGGGTTGAAGGTCAATCGATGCGGCCGTGGGGGTTATACTGCGCCGCATCAAGCCATCACCGCGTTCCACAAAGGTTGACTCAATGTCCATGCGTAACGATGCCAACGACGACTTCGATATACCGAGCCTGCGTGCCGACAGCCTCGACGACGATGATTTTCCGACCACCGCTCGCACCTCCGTGCATTCGCGTACCACGCCCGTGGTCAAAGTCAAAAGCCCGAGCACTGGCCCGCTGTGGGCGCTGGTCGGCGCCTTGTTCTTTGCGTTTGCAGGCCTGGCCTGGTGGAGCTTTCAGCAGCTCTCGCTGATGGAACAGCAATTGGTGGCGACCCAGGAAAGTTTCGCGCGTATCAGCGAGGACGCGGCGGGGCGCTTGCAGGACATTTCCGGCAAGGTTGTCGCCAGTCAGACCAACGTCACCAGCGACAGCGAAGCCTTGAAGCTGCAAATCAAGCAGCTGGAAAGCAAGCTCCAGGATCAAGGCAAACAGCAGCAGGGCGTTGTCGGCCAGGCTTCGGAGCTGGACAAGCGTCTGGCGCAGATGAGTGCACAGACCACCGAACTGGATAAGCGCCTGGCGCAGATAACCGAGCAAGGCACTGAACAACAGACCGCCACTATTCAATTGCAGGCGCAGGTCAAAGTCTTGAATAGCGATGTCGCCGTGCTGAAAGCCAACCCGGCGGACACCGACAAATTCGACGCGCAACTTAAAAGCCTTGGCTCGGACATCGTTGCCCTGAAGAAACAAGGCAACCCGAGCGCCGCCATCGAGCGCCTGGAGCAGGAAGTCATTATCCTCAAAAGCCAACAGGACAATCGCCCGGCCGGCGGAAGCAATACTGCCGAATTCGACGCTTTCCGTAGCCAGGTCACCCGCACCATCAACTCCCTTCAGGCGCAGATCCAGAATCTGCAGCAACAGCTGCGCGCCCGGGGGCAATAGTCCGGATGCTGAACACCCGTGGCGAGGTGTGCTCTTTGTGGCGAGGGAGCTTGCTCCCGCTGGGTGGCGAAGCCGCCCCAAATCCCTTCGCTGCGGTCCTTCAGATAATCCGCGGTGCCCGATTTGCGACTGCTTCGCAGCCGAGCGGGAGCAAGCTCCCTCGCCACAAAAGCCCTTCGCCACTGTTTCCTGAATATTCGTACATATCCCCAAGCCGTCTACGCTCTTGAAACACCAACAAGAACGAGGGATGCGCAATGGGTTTCTTGCATAGGTTGGCCTTGCTGGGCGTGATGCTTTTGCTGTGCCTGGGCCAGGTTCAAGCCGCCGGCACGGAAAAGGACGACAGCCAGGCTGCCAAAGCCTTGCTGGAAAAAGCCTTGGCGTACTACCACGACAATGGCGACAAAGCCTTCGCTGCGTTCAGCCGTCAGGGCGAGTTTGTCGACAAGGATCGTTACGTGTTCGTGGTCGACACCAAAGGCGTGATGCTTGCCAGCGGCGGACCTTCTTCGGCGTTGATTGGCCGTGATGTGTCCGAAGTGCTCGGGCCGGAATTGGAGAAGGCCTTCAAAGACGCCTTGAAAGTGCCGGAAGGCAATGGCATCCAGCAGGCCGAATACCGCTGGCAGAACTGGTCCGACGGCAAGGTCGAACGCAAGCATGTGTTCTACCAGCGCGTCGGTCAGCGGATCCTGGCGGTCGGTTACTACTTGCCACGGGCCTCAGCGGAACAGGCAATGGCGTTGCTGAACAAAGCGGCGGCCGATCTGGCCAAGGACGAGAAGGGCACGCTCACGGCCATCAATTCCCTAAAGGGCGGTTACTTGCAGGATGACCTGTACGTCTTCGTCGTCGACCTGGATAACCAGCGTTATGTCGCCCATGGCACCAACCTGCGGTTGATCAATACCGATTTCAGCAAGATCAAGGACCCGGAAGGCAAACCGGTTGGGGAACCGATCCTGGCGCTGATGGCCAGGCAGGACAACGGCGAATACGAATACCGCTGGAAAAACCCGGTGACTGGCAAGGTCGAGGACAAGCATGCCTACCTGAAAAAGGTCGGGCATTTTCTGGTGGCTGTCGGGTATTACAGCCCTTGAACATGATCGTTCCCACGCTCTGCGTGGGAATGCCTCAATGGACGCTCTGCGTCCGCTCTTGGGACGCAGAGCGTCCCTGGCTGCATTCCCACGCAGAGCGTGGGAACGATCAGTCGGCGGGGTTATCGGACTTTATCTTCGCGCCCCCGCAATAGCATGTTCGGCATGGCAACCGCCGCCGCCAGCCCCAGCAGCGACACTGCCGCACTGACCATCAGCAAATGCCGGAACGTCAGCAACAGCTCAGCACGCAAGGCGTTCTGCGCATCCCCCGGCGCGGCGTTCAAGCCATCGAGCAAGACGTTCCCCGAACTGCCCTCGGCAATCATCGAAGAACCGGCCAGGTGGGCGAAACTTGAGTCCTGCAACAACGCCAGCAGCAGTGCCGACATCAACGCCACACCCACCGCGCCGCCCAGTGAGCGGAACAGGTTGGTGGTGCTGGTAGCGACACCGATATCCCGCTGTTGCACCGCGTTCTGCGTACCGACCAGGGATGTCGGAAACTGCATGCCGCTAGCGATTCCGCTGAGCAACATGAACAGACTACTGAGCACAAAGGCCTGGGGAGGGCTGAACGCCATACCGAGAATCGAGATCGGCATGAGCAGGGCGCCGGTCAGGATCATGGGCTTGTAGCGCCCGGTCACCGAAGTTCGGCGGCCGGCGAAATACGCGCCAATCGGCAAACCCATCGCCAGCGGCAACAGGTGCAGTGCGGCGCTGTCGGCCCCGGCGCCGGTCACGCTCTGGAAGCGCAGCGGCATCAACACAATCAGCGAGATCGCCTGGAAACTGGTGAAGAAGATCGTGCACCAGCACAGGATCGCATTGCGGTTGGCGAACAAATGCATGGGCAACAGCGGCTCCCGCGCCCGGCGTTCATGCCAGACGAACAGCGCCAATACCAACACTGCACAACCGAGCAGGCCCAGCACTTCGGCGCTGCGCCACGAATGGCCCTGGCCGACCTGGGTGATGCCCAGCAGCAAGGCGGTCAAGCCGATGATCATCAGCACCGTGCCGAAGTAGTCGATGATCGGTTTGCGCTGCGGTATTGGCAAACCCACCAACGTGCGATTGGCCACCAGCCAGGCACCGAGGCCCAGCGGCAGGTTGATCAAGAACACCCAGCGCCATGACAGGTACTCGGTCATGTAACCGCCGAGTACCGGGCCGGCCACGCTGGCCACGGCGTACATGCTGCTGAAATAGCCTTGATAGCGGCCGCGCTCCCGGGGCGGCACGATGTCGCCAATGATCGCCTGGCTGACCGAAATCATCCCGCCAGCACCGATGCCTTGAACGATCCGCGCCAGCACCAGCTGCTCCATGCTCTGGGCCATGCCGCAGAAAAACGAAGCGACCGTGAACAACCCCATGCCAAACAGCATCAACGTGCGGCGACCGTACAGATCGCCCAGTTTGCCGTAGATCGGCACGGCCACCGTCATCGCCACCATGTAGCCGGAAATCACCCAGGCCAGCAGGCTGACGTCCTTGAATTGTGCGGAAATGGCCGGCATCGACACGGCGACGATGGTCTGGTCCAGCGCGCCCAGAAAGATTGCCAGCATCAGGGCGATCAACACGCTGCGAATGGCCGGTTTGGGCGTTTCAGGCTGGTTGAGATTGGTCACGGGTTGGAACCTGCGGACGGTGATTGACCCGCAAGGAGCAAGGCGAGCGGGGATGCTCGCCAGTGTAAATCGGTAGCAGGCTATTCGATAGCCTCGTATGGAAGGCCGACGTAATTTTCTGCAATGGTTTTTCGACCGGCCTCGGAGTCGACGAAGTACCCCAGTTCCGACTCGGCAATCCGCTGGCTGAAGGCGTCGTTATCGTCAAAGCGGTGCAGCATCGAGGTCATCCACCAGGAAAACCGTTCGGCTTTCCACACCCGGCGCAGGCAAACCTCGGAGTATTTCTCCAGCAAATCCACACGGCCTTCCCGGTAAACCTTCAGCAGAATATTGAACAGCGTACTGACGTCGCTGGCCGCCAGGTTCAGGCCCTTGGCGCCGGTGGGCGGGACGATGTGCGCGGCGTCGCCGACCAGAAACATCCGCCCGTACTGCATCGGTTCGACGACAAAACTGCGTAACGGCGCGATGCTTTTTTCGATGGAAGGCCCCGTAACCAGGTTGTCAGCCAATGCTTCAGGCAAGCGGGATTTGAGTTCATCCCAGAAGCGCTGATCAGACCAGTTCTCGACCTGCTCGTCGGCCGGCACCTGGAGGTAATAGCGCGTGCGGGTGGCCGAACGCATGCTGCACAGGGCAAAACCGCGCTCATGCCGGGCGTAAACCAGCTCTTCATGCACGGGTGGGGTATCAGCGAGGATGCCGAGCCAGCCAAACGGATAGACCCGCTCGAACACGTTCAGGCACTCGGCAGGAATCGACTGCCGGGCCACGCCATGGAAACCGTCGCAGCCGGCGATGTAGTCACAATCGAGTCGATACAGCTCGCCGTCCTTCTCAAAAGTCACGAACGGCTCTGCGGTTTTCATCCCGTGAGGAACGACGTTGCTTGCCTTGTAAATCGTCTGCGCACCGGCCTCCCGACGAGCGGCCATCAGGTCGCGGGTAACCTCGGTCTGACCGTAGATCATCACCGTTTTGCCACCGGTCAGGGCTTGCAGATCGATGTGTACCTGGCGCCCGTCGAGGGCCAGTTCGAAGCCTCCATGGACCAGCCCTTCGGCGTCCATGCGCTGACCCACGCCGGCTTGGCGCAACAGCTCTGCCATGCCTTGTTCGAGGACGCCGGCACGGATTCGTCCGAGCACATAGTCCGGGCTCTGGCGTTCGAGAATCAGGGTGTCGATGCCGGCGTTGTGCAGCAATTGGCCGAGCAATAAACCGGACGGACCGGCGCCGATGATGGCGATTTGGGTTTTCAGCATTTTCATTGTTTTTATGACTCGCAAGCTTCACGCGACCAAGGCCGGTGAATTATTTTTATGGATCGAGTGCTTGCATTTTTCTCTCGCGGGTCTGTCAATTGAAGGGGAAAACTGAGCCGATACCTGTACATTCTGCCAATCGGTGCGATTATCGCCCGTCTACCCTGAGGCCTGGATTGAAGTGATGAACAAGCCTGACCTACCTTCGATTCCAGTGTTCAAGCTCTACGGTGAAAGCCTGGATTGGCCGACCCCGGACTTGCTGCACTGTGAAACCATTTCCAAACGCAGCCGCGAACACCAATGGGAAATCAAACCCCATCGCCACGCCGACTTGTGCCAGTTGCTCTTCGTATTCAAAGGTCAGGCAGAGCTTGAAATCGAAGGCAAACGTACGCAACTGACCGAGCCGGCGATCCTGGTCTTGCCGCCGTTATCGGTGCATGGCTATCGGTTTTCCGAGGACGTCGAAGGGTTTGTCGTGACCCTTGCCGCGCCGCTGGTTGCTCATCTTCAGGCGCAATTGGGTAACTCGGTGAACGCACTGGCCCAGGCCGAAAGCTATCCGGCGGGCGAGCAAGGCGAATACCTCAACAGCCTGTTTTCAGCGCTGCAAGACGAATACACCGGCCACCAGCCGGCTCGCGAAATGCTCATGCATTCGCTGGTCAGCGTGATCATGGTGTGGGTCAGCCGCCAAGTGATTTCCCGCCGCAACGCCAGCCAGCGTCCGCAGCGTGCCCGGGAATACCTCAACGGTTTTATCCAACTGGTGGAAGAGACCTATCGCCAGCACGTCAAGGTCGAGGACCTGGCGCATCGGCTGGGGATTTCCGTGTCTCACCTCAACGGCACCTGCCGTGAGCTGGCGGGACAACCGGCGTTGCAGATCATGCACGAACGTCAGTTGCTGGAGGCCAAGCGTTTGCTGACCTACACCAGCATGACCATTTATGAAATGTCCGACGTATTGGGGTTCTCTGATCCGACCAACTTCACGCGCCTGTTCCGGCGTCGAGTGGGGATCTCGCCCAAGGCATTTCGCGACCGCTTGAAGGCCGATCAGGACAACGGGGCCTGATCCCCTCGCCACAGCGTGTTCGTTACCGGAGGGCGTTGAGGGTCGCGTTGTGGGGAATGCAGCGTTCGAAGTTGCAGCTTGCGTATTCACGGGGCTGTTGTCGCAACTGCTCGACGCGCCAAGCCGCGGTGCCATACAGCGCGAGCGTGGCCGCGCAGGTGATGAAAATCGCGAGGTATCTTCTTGTTTTGATGTTCATGGCGTTGACCTCTGAACGAATACCCTTCGGTACTACTTTGAGCATAGGTCAGCGCCAGTGAGTTGCCAGCAACGCGGTCTCCCTGATCGTTCCCACGCTCCGCGTGGGAATGCAGCCCGGGACGCTCCGCGTCCCTTTCGAGAGCTGGAACGCGGAGCGTCCCTTGAGGCATTCCCACGCGGAGCGTGGGAACGATCAACCCTCTGTGGGAGCGAGCCTGCTCGCTCCCACATTTTTCGATCCGGTTACAGGCCGATATCCCACTCCGGCTCTTCGGGGAATCTGAGCACCAGAAAGTCCAGCATGCTGCGCAACGCCGCCGGCATGTGCTTGCGTGAGGCATACACCGCGTAAACGTTCATTTGCCGGGGTTCGGCATGGGGCAGCAGGCGGATCAGTTCGCCGCTGTGGATATGCACGCCGGCCTGATAACTGGGGAGCATCGCCACGCCAGCACCGGCCATCGCGGCGCGCAACAACGTACTGGCTTCGTTGGCGCTGATGTTGCCCTGTACCGGCACTGAGACTTGCTCACCGTCCTCCTCGAAGTGCCAGAGGCTTTTGCCGAAGTAGGAATGGGTCAGGCAGTTGTGCTGGCTCAGATCCTCGACCCGCAGCGGTGTCGGGTGTTCGAGCAAATAGGCAGGGGAGGCGCAGATCACCGAACGGCAGACCGTCAGCCGTCGCGCGATCAGGTTCGGGTCCAGGTCATTGCTGGTACGGATGGCCAGATCGATACGCTCATCCACCAGGTTTACCGTGCGGTCGAGCATCTGCAGGTCGATGCTGACGCCGGGATAACGTTTGACGTAAGCGGCCATGGCATCCGCCAGTTGTGCCTGGCCGAACGAAGTGCTGACACTGATCCGCAACATCCCGCGCGGTGCCTCGTCCGGTTCGCTGACGGCGGCCTGCATGTCCGTGGACAAATCGAGCATCTGCCGACATCGAGGCAGGATTTCACTGCCAGCGGCGGTCAGGCTCAATTTGCGCGTGGTGCGGTGCATCAGGCGTGCGCCGACCCAATCTTCCAGCTCCGCCAGATAGCGCGAAACCACCGGCCTAGACAGGTCCAGGTGATCGGCGGCGGCCGACTGGCTGCCCAGGTCAACCACCGTGATGAACACCCGCATTGCTTGTAGACGATCCATGATTTGCCCGCTTTCAGAAACAAACTATGTTCCAGCATCGCATTTTTTGTACTGAGTCATGCAACTAAGCTCTGTCCCATCGCCAAACACGGCATTCGGACAACGGAGCAACAGATGATCGGCTTCACCTCGCTTAAACGTATTTTGCTGGCCACCGCCACCTTCGGTTTCGCCGTCCACGCAGCGGCAGCCTCAACCCTGACCCTGGACGTCTACAACCCGGGCGACAAGGCGATCTTCCCGGTGACCTCGGTGTTGGTCAGTGGCGAGAAAGACGCGATTTTGGTGGATGCGCAATTTGGCAAATCCCAGGCCGAGCAAGTGGTCGAAAAGATCCGCGCCAGCGGCAAGCAATTGACCACCATCTACATCAGCCACGGTGACCCGGATTACTACTTCGGCCTCGATACCCTGACTGCCGCATTCCCCAACGCCAAAGTGCTCGCCTCGCAGCCGACCGTGGACCACATCCAGAACACCGTCGACGGCAAACTGGCGTTCTGGGGGCCGAAAATGGGCGCCGATGTACCGGCCAAAACCATCGTGCCGGAGGTGCTCAAGGGCGACAGCCTGATGCTCGAAGGGCAGAAGTTGCAGGTGGTGGGGCTGGACGGCAAGCAGCCGGATCGCAGCTTCGTGTGGATTCCGTCGATCAAGGCTGTGGTCGGTGGTGTCGTCGTCGCAGAAAACATTCACGTGTGGATGGCCGACACCCAGACGCCGCAGTCCCACGCCGATTGGCTGACCACGCTGCACGCCATTGAAACCCTGAAACCGAAAACTATCGTGCCGGGTCATTACCTCGGTGAGAGCGCCCGTTCGCTGGCCGCCGTGCAGTTCACCGCCGATTACATCAAGGCCTTCGACGAAGAAACCGCCAAGGCCAAACACGCTGCTGCGCTGATCGCCGCGATGAAAAAACGCTACCCGACGCTGGGTGAAGAAAGCTCTCTTGAACTGAGCGCGAAAGTCGCCAAGGGCGAGATGAAGTGGTAACCCGATTCACTCACACTCATTGATCGTTCCCACGCTCTGCGTGGGAATGCCTCAACGGACGCTCTGCGTTCGGCTTTGGAAGGAACGCGGAGCGTGGGAACGATCATCAGGAGAAGGTCAGAGACTGAACCCACCATCCAACGGGATGATATTCCCGGTCATGTAAGCACCGGCCGTACTCGCCAGACTGATTGCCAGCGCCGCCATCTCTTCTTCCCGGCCCCAGCGTTTCATCGGAATCAACGCCGTGTCGTCGGCCAGCGCCTGCTCATCATTGCCGATGTGCTGAGTCATCTTGCTCGGAAAACGCCCCGGCGCGATGACGTTGACGTTGATGTGCTGGCTCACCAACTCACGCGCCAGAATCCGCGACAGTTGATGCAGGGCCGCTTTACTCGGCCCGTAGGCATAAGCCTGCTCGCCGAAGGACGAAATGCCCGCCACTGAACCGATATTGATAATTCGCGCCGGATTCGCTGCCGAACCGGCCTTGCGCAGCAGTGGCAAAAACTGCTGGATGCAGTTGAACACCGAGGTCACGTTCAGCTGCATGACCTTTTCCCAGCCCTTGACCGGGTAGCTCTCCAGCGGCGCGCCCCACGTGGTGCCGGCGTTGTTCACCAGAATATCCAGCTGACCGATCTGCTCGCCCAGTCGCGTAGCCAGTTGAAGTACGCCTTCTTCGGTGGCCAGGTTGGCCGCCATGCCGTGGCAACGACCGAATGCGCTCAGCTCATCAGCCGTTTGCTGACAGGCTTCGGCATCCCGGGCGCAGACGTACACGGTGGCACCGGCCTCGACATAGGCCTTGGCGATCATTTTGCCGATACCACGGGTGCCGCCGGTCACCAGGGCGGTGCGGCCTTGCAGGGAAAAGTACGGGTGCATGGCGAATCCTGAGAGCTGAGGGTCATTACACCCTAGTCGTCAGCCGCCGGAAGCGGAGCCACTATTATTGCGAGGAATGAGCGGCCATATAGCCCTGTAGGAGCTGTCGAGTGCAACGAGGCTGCGATCTTTTGATGTTGCTTTTAAAAGCGAAGATCAAAAGATCGCAGCCTCGTTGCACTCGACAGCTCCTACAGGTCAGATCTGCTTCACGCGTTACTGCGGACGCACGCGCAGGGTCAGGCCCTTGAGGAAATTGCGCAGCAACTGGTCGCCGCACGGGCGGTAGTTGGTGTGGCCGAACTTGCGGAACAGCGCGCTCAGCTCAGGCTTGGACACCGGGAACTCGGAGGCCTTGAGGATGGCGTGCATGTCGTCTTCTTTCAGTTCGAAAGCCACACGCAGTTTCTTCAGGATGATGTTGTTGGTCACCGGCACTTCGATCGGCTGCGGCGGACGGCTTTCGTCCTTGCCGCGCTTGAAGGTCACCAGGCCGTCGAGGAAATGCGCCATGACTTCATCCGGGCAGCGTACGAAGCCTTCCTCGTCTTCCTCTTTCTTGTCGAGGTACGTCACCAGGTCTTCCAGGGCCACGTCCATGCCGCCGAGCTTGATGATTTCGATGACTTTCTTGTCGCTGATGTCGAGCATGTAGCGCACGCTGCGCAGTACGTCGTTATGAATCATGGTGTGCAATCCTGATATTCAGCAGTGGGCGCCGCATAAACAGCGGCGCCAAAATGTGTGGCGGCGTGAAAAGTCTTAGAACTTCTCTTTGCCGGACAGGTAACGCCATTGCCCCAACGGCACTTTGCCGATGGACACGCCGCCAATGCGGATGCGGCGGATGGCGACAACCTTCAGGCCTACGGCCTGGCAGAACAGGGCGATGACGCCCGGTTGTGGGTTCTTCATCGCAAAACGCAGGCGGTTTTCGTTCTGCCAGCTGGCTTTGACCGGCGGCAGTTCCTTGCCCTTGTAGGTCAGGCCGTGGTTCAGGCGGTTGAGGCCGTGAGCCACCATGTCGCCTTCAACTTCGACCACATACTCTTGCTCGATCTTGGCGGAATCGGCAGTGAGTTTGCGCAGGATCTTCCAGTCCTGGGTGAACACCAACAGACCGCTGGCGTTGGCCTGCAGATCGGTACTGGCGGTCAGGCGCAGGAAGTGGCCCTTGAGCGGGCGTTTGCCGTAGCGGTGTTCTTCGCTCAGGGTCTCGGCGCTGATGGTCGCCATGGCCGTTTCCGCGTCCATGCCCGCAGGGACGTTGAACAGGATGGTCACCGGCTCCGGCGCGGTTGCCTTGGCTTCGGGATCGAGCTCGACTTTTTGGGTGTCGACCTTGAACTGCGGCTCGTCGATGACCTTGCCGTCCACGGTGACCCAGCCGCCCTCGATGAACAGCTCAGCCTCCCGACGGGAACAGCCGACGAGTTCGATGAGGCGTTTGGAGAGACGAATCGGGTCAGTCATGACAGGGCCGTAACAAAAAAGGGGTGGGCATTGTACCTGCTGGACGCCGGTTAATCCCGGCTCCATTTGCGCTGTACGGCTTTTTGTGGGAGCTGGCTTGCCTGCGATAGCATCGCTGCGGCCTGACAGACAGACCGCGTCGTCTGCATCGCAGGCAAGCCAGCTCCCACATTGTTCTGTGTTGGGTCAGCCATTAACCATTACGCGTCAGTTGTTGAGACTGACGCAAACGCATGTGCAGCAACGGATACGGCTGACCCATACCGTCGTGCTCGGAGCGACCGATCACCTCAAAACCCTGCTTGAAGTAGAATCCCAAGGCCTGCGGATTCTGCTCATTGACGTCCAGCTCATCGGCGTTCAGGTGTTCCAGGGCATAGCGCAGCAATTGCTTGCCCAGGCCTTTGCCGCGATGCGCCGGGTCGATGAAGAGCATTTCGATCTTGCCCGCCGCCACGCCGGCGAACCCGGTGATGCGCTGGCGTGAGTCTTTGGTACAGATCAGCATCACCGCGTCGAGGTAGCGGGTCAGCACCAGATTCTTCAGCAGGTCGATGTAGCTGTCGGGCAGAAAGTCATGGGTGGCGCGCACCGAGGCTTCCCACACTTGGGTGAGTTCTTCGTAGTCGCTCTGTTTCGGTGTGTGAATGACCGAGTGTTGGCGCATGCCCGCTGGCCTCTGTTGCGTGGATGACGCGAGTTCTTCTCTCACAAAACGATAGACGTAAAAAAGCCCCGCATCTCGTCAAGAGAGCGGGGCTTTTTGTATTTTTTGCGTTTAGATCTGTTCAGCCCACAGGTCGTATTCGTCGGCGTCGGTCACTTTGCACCAGACTTTATCGCCTGGTTTCAGGTTGCTGCCGTTGTCGATGAATACGTTGCCGTCGATTTCCGGAGCATCGAAGAAGCAGCGGCCGACCGCGCCTTGCTCGTCGACTTCATCGACCAGCACTTCGATTTCACGGCCGACGCGCATTTGCAGGCGTGCCGAGCTGATCGCTTGTTGGTGCGCCATGAAGCGGTCCCAGCGGTCTTGCTTGACGTCGTCCGGCACGATGGCCGCGTCCAGCAGGTTGGCCGGTGCGCCTTCGACCGGCGAGTACTGGAAGCAGCCGACGCGGTCGAGTTGCGCTTCGGTCAGCCAGTTCAGCAGGTACTGGAAGTCTTCTTCGGTTTCGCCGGGGAAGCCGACGATGAAGGTCGAACGGATGATCAGGTCCGGGCAGATTTCGCGCCAGTTCTTGATGCGCGCCAGGGTCTTGTCTTCGAACGCCGGGCGTTTCATGGCTTTCAGGACTTTCGGGCTGGCGTGCTGGAACGGGATGTCCAGGTACGGCAGGATTTTCCCAGCGGCCATCAGCGGAATCAGCTCGTCGACGTGCGGGTACGGATAAACGTAGTGCAGACGAACCCAGACGCCGAGGGTGCTCAAGGCTTCGCAGAGTTCGGTCATGCGGGTTTTCACCGGCGCGCCGTTCCAGAAACCGGTGCGGTATTTCACGTCGACGCCGTAGGCGCTGGTGTCTTGCGAAATCACCAACAACTCTTTGACGCCGGCCTTGACCAGGCGCTGAGCCTCGTCCAGCACATCACCGACCGGGCGGCTGACCAGTTTGCCGCGCATCGAGGGGATGATGCAGAAGCTGCAGCTGTGGTTGCAGCCTTCGGAAATCTTCAGGTAGGCGTAGTGGCGCGGGGTCAGCTTGATGCCTTGCGGCGGCACCAGGTCGATCAGCGGGTTGTGATCCTGGCGCGGCGGCACGGCGTCGTGCACGGCGTTGACCACCTGCTCGTACTGCTGCGGACCGGTCACGGCCAATACGCTTGGGTGCACCTTGCGAATGTTGCCTTCTTCGACGCCCATGCAGCCGGTCACGATGACCTTGCCGTTTTCCTTGATGGCTTCGCCGATCACTTCCAGGGATTCAGCCTTGGCCGAATCGATGAAGCCGCAAGTGTTGACCACCACGACATCGGCGTCCTCGTAAGTGGACACAACGTCATAGCCTTCCATGCGCAGCTGGGTAAGGATGCGCTCGGAGTCGACCAGTGCTTTCGGGCAACCCAGGGATACGAAGCCAACCTTTGGATTGGCCGGCGCAGGAGTGGTGGACATGTCTAACCTCGGTATTTGTGACGCCTCCAGCCGAGGACGGCAAGGCGACTGACGGGCGCTAGTGGCGTCTCTGGTCAAAAAGTGCGCAATTCTAGCGATGAGAGACGCACTTGACCAGCTTTATGCAGGGAAATACGACGAGTGCTGCGCTATGCTTCGCGCCTTTAAGCTTTACCGATTTTTTACAGTCAATGAAACGTCTGTAACGCGATGTAAAACAGCGCATGCTGCACGGCAAAGCATAGTGCTTCTTATAAGAAGTCCGGGTCTGAGTAGTAGGAGTGTTGGATGGGGCAGGCAAGTAGTCAGGCGGCGGGCGCTGAGCATTCGGCGGCAAAACCGATCGGCATGCTGGTCGCGGCGGTCGGTGTGGTTTATGGCGATATCGGCACGAGCCCGCTGTACACCCTTAAAGAAGTGTTTTCCGGTGGCTACGGCGTGCCGGTCAACCATGATGGCGTGTTGGGTATCCTGGCGCTGATCTTCTGGTCGCTGATCTGGGTCGTGTCGATCAAGTACATGATGTTCGTGCTGCGCGCCGACAACCAGGGCGAAGGCGGGATCATGGCCTTGACCGCTTTGGCGCGACGGGCCGCAGCGGGGCATCCGAAGTTGCGCAGTTTGCTGGTGGTCTGCGGGCTGATCGGCGCGGCGCTGTTCTACGGCGACAGCATGATCACCCCGGCGATTTCCGTGCTCTCGGCGATTGAAGGCCTGGGACTGGCTTTCGAGGGCATCGACCATTGGGTGGTGCCATTGTCGCTGATCGTGCTGGTGGCGCTGTTCCTGATTCAGAGCCACGGTACCGCGCGGATTGGCATTTTGTTCGGGCCGATCATGGTCACCTGGTTTGTGGTGCTTGGGGCGCTGGGTGTCTACGGCATTCTGCAGCACCCGGAAGTGTTGCAAGCGATGAACCCGGTATGGGCCGTGCGCTTCTTCATCGTTCACCCGGGCATGGGCGTAGCGATCCTCGGCGCGGTGGTGCTGGCGTTGACCGGTGCTGAAGCACTGTACGCCGACATGGGCCACTTCGGCCGCAAGCCGATCGCTCGCGCATGGTTCATCCTGGTGCTGCCAGCACTGGTGCTGAACTACTTCGGCCAAGGCGCGTTGCTGCTCGGTGACCCGGAAGCCGCGCGCAACCCGTTCTACCTGTTGGCCCCGAGCTGGGCGCTGATTCCGTTGGTGGGGTTGTCGACCCTGGCGACAGTGATTGCTTCTCAGGCGGTGATTTCCGGCGCGTTCTCCCTGACGCGCCAGGCGATTCAGCTCGGCTACATTCCACGCATGCACATCCGGCACACCTCCAGTGCCGAGCAAGGCCAGATCTACATTGGCGCGGTGAACTGGGCGCTGATGGTCGGCGTCATCCTGTTGGTGCTGGGCTTCGAGTCCTCTGGCGCGTTGGCTTCGGCTTACGGCGTGGCCGTAACGGGCACCATGCTGATGACCACCATCCTGGTGTCGGCGGTGATATTGCTGCTGTGGAAATGGCCTCCGGTGCTCGCGGTTCCGCTGTTGCTCGGCTTCCTCCTGGTAGACGGTCTGTACTTCGCTGCCAACGTGCCGAAAATCATTCAGGGCGGGGCATTCCCGGTGATCGCCGGTATCGCATTGTTTGTGCTGATGACCACCTGGAAACGTGGCAAGCAATTGCTGGTCGATCGTCTCGATGAGGGTGGCTTGCCGCTGCCGATCTTCATCAGCAGCATCGCCGTGCAACCGCCGCATCGCGTCCAGGGCACTGCGGTGTTCCTGACCGCGCGCCCGGACGCCGTGCCCCATGCGCTGTTGCACAACCTGCTGCATAACCAGGTGCTGCACGAGCAAGTGGTGCTGCTGACGGTGGTCTACGAAGACATCCCGCGGGTGCCGGCATCCCGGCGTTTCGAGGTTGAATCCCACGGCGAAGGCTTCTTCCGTGTAATCCTGCACTTTGGCTTCGTCGACGAGCCGGACGTGCCGCAAGCGTTGAAGCTGTGCCATCTCGATGACCTGGATTTCAGCCCGATGCGTACTACTTACTTCCTCAGCCGCGAGACGGTCATCGCCTCCAAACTCGAAGGCATGGCCCGCTGGCGTGAGGCGTTGTTCGCCTTCATGTTGCAGAACGCCAACGGCAATTTGCGCTTCTTCAATCTGCCACTGAACCGGGTGATCGAGCTGGGGACGCAGGTAGAGATGTAACCCACAACAAAAAGCCCCCGTTGCCATTGTGGTTGCGGGGGCTTTTTTGTGTCTCATCTGAAGGCAATGAAGACCCCTTGTGGGAGCGGGCTTGGTCCGGGCGGCGTTCAGGCCGCTATTTTTTAGATTCGGCTTTTGTCCGGGCAGGTGGTGGCGTCAGTACCTTCACCGCATCATCAATCACTGCCTTGCTCATTGCCGTCAGGTAATGCGCGGCCCAGGCATGTCGGTCGGTGTCTCGGGTGTAGGCAGCATCTTTAGTCAGCTCCTTGGCAAGGAACAGAAAATCAGAAGCCATGGCTAGCGCATCACCGAGGGGAACGCCGTGACTGACATGGAACAGCGCTTTGTTGGAGCAGTAGATGAGGGGCGTGAAGCCGATGGTTTTCAGTTCGTCAGGTTCTGACGGATTTGTTTTGGTCATGGTTTTTCTCCTGGGTTCGAGGAGCTGCCATTTTCGTTACCACACGAAAGGGAGGCAGCTGTACGCAGGGTGGTAAACCGGGAACCAAGGAAACCGGCACGCCCGAGGGCGTCCCACGCACAGCCGCCATAACTCGAGATCGCAGACATAAAAATGCCTGGGTTCGGGATGAAGGCGCTGTTGCGCTGGTTTCGCCGGGTTACCACACCCGATCGCTGAATGGTCAGCGACGGCCGGAGAGTATCCCGTCGAAGAAAAGCGCAACAAGGCATCAAAGTGCCCAAACGCGAGTTTCGGAGTTTGCCTACAAGGTCTGCGGGTGTCATCCGATATTGCGACACCTTGAAGTAAACAAAACTAAACGCGGGGGGGGGGGCAGGTTTCCCAGTGAAACCTGATAAATGTCGGAAGGGCTTGACGGTCCGACATTTTCAATGAGAAAAGTGTCCACGTTTTATGGAATGTGGACACTTGGAGTTTCTGTCTTCATGAAGAGTCAAGATGTTTTGCTTTTGTTCAAGATGGCCAGCCTGCACGCCCAGGAAGAAAACCTCTTTGGGGCGATGGAATCTGAGTCGAATTCGAACAGGGTTGAGGAATTGTTGAAACCCCAGCAGATAAATCGAATGCCGGCAGGGGGGCGAGTGGGGGAGTCGCTAGCCACCTACCTTACTGGTGGTGAAGACGTGGTATTCCACCACCGGGAGTTCGACTCACCCTTGGGCGAGGAGGATGGATGGGAGGGATGGTCGGAATCCGTACCTTCTGCGCCGCTGACGAGCTGGGCTGAAGCTTACTCGTTGCGTGCGTTGTCAGCGTCTCTTGGGCTAAGCAAAAGTGAGATTTCCAACGCCATGGCAAGATGTCGCGAGTCTGGATTGCTGACCAATGACTACGACACCGGGCTTGCGAAAGTTAATCGGCGAGAGCTGCTGAAAATCACCGAGCACGCTCTGAAATACTTTTTCCCCGTGAGGCCGGGCGCAATGGTTCGCGGTATTCCAACCGGCTTCGCCGCACCCGCGCTGTCCAAAAGCATCAAGAGCGCTGGCGGGCTGATTCCGGTTTGGCCTGATGCACTCGGAACTGAGCGTGGTCAGGCGATAGAGCCGCTCTACAAAACTGTGCCGGAAGCGGTGAAGAAGGACAGAATCCTTTACCACTATCTAGCGCTTGTTGATGCGATCCGTCTTGGTGGTCCGCGAGAGTGTGGTGTGGCGGTAGGCATTCTAAAAGCAGGGATGGGACTGAAATAACATGTCATCAAATGCTGATCACAACTATGAGCTCATAGAGTTTGTGGCAGACGGCTTGGGGGAGGCGTTTCTCGCTGAGGTTGCCTTCGTCGGTGGTTGCACCACGGCCATGTTGGTAACTGACACGTCTGTGCTGGATGACATTCGCTTCACCGATGATGTTGACTTGGTGATCGAACTGGCAGGTATTAGCGCCTGGCAACGCCTCACAGAACGGCTGGCGGCCAAGAACTTCAAGATCACCGGTGAGGATGAAGTTAACTGTCGCTTCCGCTTCAACGACGTCGTCGTTGACGTGATGCCTTCTGACCCCGAAGTTCTCGGATATGCCAACCGTTGGTTCGTGGAGGGGCTGGCGAGGGCTGATAAATTTACATTGCCCAGCGGTACGGTCATCCAGATATTCAAACCGACCTACTTTCTTGCGACGAAGCTGGAGGCCTTTAGCGGTCGCGGTGAGGGCGACCCGTACCACAAAGACGTCGAAGATATCATCATCTTGATTGATGGTCGTACAGAGCTTTTGGAAGAAGTTCGCCAGGCTGAGCCTGGGCTCAAGGACTTCATTACGACTGGAATTCGAAAACTCACGGCGCTCAGTGGTATCGACTACGTGATTGAAAGCTCGGGCTCGGTGCAGGCTAATCCAGGTAGAGGGCGAATCATCCACATGCGCATGAAGGATCTGGGCAACGCATGAGATACACGACCAGGTCAGTCATCGGACGGACCAGGAATGCCAATCATGACTGTGCTGGAGCTTTGTGCGACGGCGACACAGGGCTGTTCGTCATCACGGACGGGACGTCGAAGCCCGGCAGTGGCCGACTGGCTGAATGTTTCGTAAAAGGTGTTTTAGCGGCCTACCCGAAACACATGGATCGGGAGGGTGGTATCACTGAGCATGAAGCAGTTGAGCAAGTACTTGGTTCAGTGCTGGCCGAGCTTCACCCCACTTTGTATGCGCAGCAGACAGGGACTACCTGTTACCTGATCGGTTTTGCTGCTCATGGGAAGCTCACGCTTGCGTATGAGGGGGACTGTTCGTGCGGTGTAGTGACACCGGCAGGCACGATCGAGTGGATTACGCCGCCTCACTGCAAGGCCAATTGGAGGCGCGACCGTTCGCACTGTGAGCTGGCGCAAGATCCAGCTCGAAACAGGGTAACCCGGTGCCTGAAGGTTAATCGTGCCCCGGACCCTGACTTTGTCTTTCACCAATTGGCCGCCGGTGAGCGACTGGTGTTCGTAACCGATGGCTTTTGGGCGGAGTTAACGGAGTCTCAGCAAAGCAGCTTGCTGGCTGCTCCAGATAGCGACTTTATCGCGGTTGAAGACGACGTAACGTGGATAGATGTTCAGCTTTAGCCTTGGAATACAGAGCATCGACATGAAGTCAGGCTCGCTGGTAGCGCTTCATGTTTGTACATGTAAAAAAGCCCCCGCAACCTCAAGGCTGCGGGGGCTTTTTCGTAGGCGGGACTCAAGTCACTCCTGAGCCGCCGTCTCCTTCGCTTGACGCTTCTCGATCACATCCACCAACCGCTTCGCCAGCGCCGGGTAGTTCTCGTCGAAGTGATGGCCGCCCGGCAATTTCATCGCCTCGCCAACGGCAGTCTTGTCGGTACAGCCGCTCTCGTCGACTTCCTCTTCACCGTAGATGCACACCACTTTTTCCGGCGGCAGCTTGGCCATTTCCGGGCCGGTGGCGGCTTCTTTGCCGGCGTTGCCGAGCCAGCCTTCGACTTCGATTTCGAAGCTGCCGGTGCGGGCGAAAGCCAGCAGGATAATTGCGTCGACCCGTTGCTGCTCCGATGGCTCCAGGCGGTTGTAGATCGCCGGCAGGACGTCGGCGCCGAACGAGTAACCGGTCAGGATGAAGCGCTTGGTGCCCCATTTCTGCCGGTAGTGCTGCATCAGCTCGGTGAGGTCCAGGGCGCTTTGCTCCGGACTCTTGTGTTGCCAGTAGTAACGCAGGGTGTCGATGCCGACGACCGGGTAGCCGATCTTCGCCATCTCGCCCGCTACGTCACGGTCAAGGTCGCGCCAGCCGCCGTCACCGGACAGGAACAGGGTCACAGTGTCCTTGGCTTGGCCGGCGGGCACTTCGACGACCGGGATCTGCAGGCCGCCAGCGGCTTTATCGCCGCCAACGAGGATCTTGCGCAGTTCGTTGTTCAGCACTTGCGGCAGGTTGATGTCGTAGTCGCTGATGCTGGTTTCGGCGTTGGCTTGGTCGCGCACGAAGCCGGCGCTGGTGTCGTCCGGGTTGTCGTTCCAGGCCACCAGCCAATGCCCGTGAGGGGCGCTTTTCGGTAGCAGGTGGGTGCAGCCCGGTTTTTCCAGGGCCAGGTCCACCGAGACGGCTTGAGCCTTGTCGTCCTTCTGCTCGGACAACCAGCGCCACGCCAGCACGGCGCCAGGGCCGATGCCGCTGACCAGGGTCGCCGGGCCCTTGAGTTCTCTGAGGGCCGATTGCAGGGCGCGACTTTGCAGCAGGCAGTCTTGGGGCAGGATCACCTGGACAATCTGCGCCGAGCCGGTGCGGCTCAGGGTCATCAACTGTTTGTCGCTGAGCTTCTGGTCTTCATTGACCGCCACCAGCACCTGGGCGCGCGGCGTGTTGCCGGGGATGACGCGGGTCATCGCGGCGCCATCGGCCGGCGTAAGCAGTTCGAGGGTCGGTTCTGGTGCCGGGCGTTTCAGGTACCAGTAACCGCCACCGACAATCAGGGCCAGCACTACCAGTGTGGCCAGGACGTACCGCAAGGAGCGTTGAATCATCAGCGTTTCACCAATCCAGTCAAGCCGCCTGCAATCAGGGCGGCAGTGTCGGCCAAGGCAACCAGCGGATCGAGTCCGGCGGGCACGGCCATATAACGGGGTTCCCAGTCAGGCTGGAATTTGTCTTTGAAACGGCGCAAGCCTTGGAAGTTGTAGAGCTGCTCACCACGGCGGAAAACCATCGAGCCCAGACGCTGGGTCAGTGGGGCACCACGACGGGGTTGCAACCCCGACAACGGCACCATGCCCAGGCTGAAGCGCGCGTATCCATGATTTTTATAATGTTGAATCAGGCCGACCATCATGAACTCCATGGTCAGCTTGGGCGCGTCCGGATGCGCGCGCATCAGGTCAAGGCTGGCCAGGTCATGACCATAAGTCTCGAGCAGGTTGGCGAATGCCACCGGACGTCCTTCGAAACGAATCACCGCGATGCGGAAATGCTTGAGGTAGTCATCGCTGAAACGGCCGAGGGAAAAGCCTTTCTCGCGCACGTTCTTGCCGGTCAGCCAGGCATCGGAAATCACCTTGAGTTCTTCCATCGGCGCTTGCCCCGGTTCAAAGATCTCCAGCGACAGGCCATCGCGAGTGCCGCGGTTCCAGGTGTAGCGCAGGTCTTTCATCTCTTTGCCTTTGGCCTCGAGATCAAAGCGATGCAGATCGACCCGGGCTTCTTCGCCGAGCTTGATCGCGGTCAGGCCGATGTCCATGTAATACGGCAGGTTCTCGGCGCGCACTTGATAGAACACAGGGCGGGCGTGGTGGAGGTCGCAAAGGTCGCGGAACTGCCAGATCATTTCCGCCCGTTGCTGGGTCGGGCCGATCGGGTCATACAAGGCCACCAGGCTGCGACCACGGCGGGCGTACATCAGGAACGCTTCATCGTTGGGGTGAAACAGCAGCGCCTTGTCACCGGTCAGGGCGAGGCCGCCATCCGGTTGTGCGGAAGCCATCAGGATCTTTACCGCGCGGTCCAGCTCATCGGCTGTTGGCAGATGGATCACCGGGCGCGCGGTGCGCAGCAGCCAGGTCAGGGACACCACCACCAGCAACACCGCGGCGCCAAGCAGCGAACGCAAGCCACGCGGGGCATCGGCGTCGAGGGTGAACTGCCACCAGAGCTGATGGCTGTACGGGACGTCCTGATAGGCGAACAGCAACAGCCAGATCGATGCACCGAGTACGCATAGGCTCGCCACCAGGTACAGCGGCGAAAACGGCACCTCGGTCAGACGGCTGGGGCGATAGAACGAGCTGCGGAAAACGCCTAGCAAACTCGCCGTCAGCGTCAGCAAGCAGGCTTCTTCCCAATCGAAGCCTTTGAGCAACGAGAGCAGGGCGCCGACCAGCAACAAGATGGTGGTCAGCATCCAGGCGGCCGACAGTCGGCGGCGCAGCCCTTGAGCCAGCAGCAAGCAAAGCACGCCGATCAGGCTGGCACCGAAGTGCGAGGCGTCGACCAGTCGATGCGGGATCAGAAAACCGATGTGTTCCAGGCGTGTATCGATTTCCGGGGTAACGCCGGAGAACAGCAGCACCACGCCGGACAGAAAGACCAGCACCGCCAGAATCGGCGCGGCCAGGCCGGACGCCACCCTTAAGGATTGACGCGATTGAAACAGACGCTGCCCTTCGTTGATCAGCAGCAATACGCAGGCCACCAATAACGGCAGCACCACGTAGATCAGGCGATAGAGCAGAAGCGCGGCAGCGAGTGGCGCGGCGCCGAGTGTGTTGGAGAAGGCGGCCAGCAGGATTGCTTCGAACACCCCGACCCCGCCGGGAACGTGGCTTAGCACGCCCGCAGCCAAGGCCAGCAGGTACACCAGCACGAATGCGCCGAAGGGCGGCGCTTCTGGCAGCAACAGATAGAGCACGGTGGCCGCAGCGGCCACGTCCAGCGCCGTGATGATCAGTTGCAGGAATGTCAGGCGTCGGCCCGGCAGGCGCACAGTGCGGCGTCCTACCTTGACCAGCAAATTGTCCGGGTAAGGCTGTTCTGGCAGGCGGCGACGGTAGATGCCGATGGCCAGTACGCTGAAGAGCAGCAAAACGGCTACGGCGATGGCACCCAGCAACGTCTCGGACAGACCCAGGGCGGCAGAAGCGCCAGGCAGATTGCTGAGGGTGGCGAGGGCGGCCAGTGGGGGCAGGGCGCAGCCGAGCGAAAGGCTGGCGAACAGCGTCATGCGAGCGACTTCAGAAGCGCCGAGGCCGTGACGTGCATATAAACGATAGCGAACCGAACCCCCGGAGAGCATCGAAAGGCCGATGGCATTGCCGATGGCAAAAGCGGTGAACCCGCCCAGGGCCAGGATTCGCGGCGCCAGTGTCACGCCTGCATAGCGGCTGGCCGACCATTCATAGCCCAGCAGAATGATGAAACCGACCACCGTCGCGCCCAGCGCGCCCAATAATGCCGGTTTCGGAACATCGAGAATCGAATCGTGCAGAGCGTACAGATCGAGTTCGCTCAGCAGGTGGCGACAGGCAATCAGCGCGATAGCGAACAACAGCAAAGTGACTGCCAGGCCGATGGGCTGGCGGTATTTGCTGATTCGATCAAGCAAGCGCAGACGCTCGGCCTTGATCGGTTGTGTCGCTGTGACGGTGTCTTGTGAATCAGACGAGTTGGCGCGCATCAATCACCTCTTGGATTGTGCGCGACAGGATGGGGGTATCCAGCCAAGTTACCAATCCCTGTAGAAAAAAATAATCACAAATATTAACGCCTCTCACCGACCATCGACGAGGGTGCGTCATCAGTCGTAGAGGGTTCTGTCTGCCGCGCTGGGGGATCCCGAACGGCTCGCTTCACAGTGGCAGATCATTGTTGCGAAAGGACTTTTTCAACAGATACAAAAAAGGCCACTCTTTCGAGTAGCCTTTTTTGATGTTTGGTTGCGGGAGCCGGATTTGAACCGACGACCTTCGGGTTATGAGCCCGACGAGCTACCAGACTGCTCCATCCCGCGTCTGTGTGGCGGCATTCTACAGGCGAACGCCTGAGTGTCAACCGTTAATCCTGAATCGGGTCAAATAAGCGTAACTGAGCGGCGAACGGTGGTGATGGAGAGTTAAGTTTCGGAATCAGAACGATTTCTCAATTCTTGTTTACAAAAGAGGCGCGCACAAAAAAGGCCACTCTTTCGAGTAGCCTTTTTTGATGTTTGGTTGCGGGAGCCGGATTTGAACCGACGACCTTCGGGTTATGAGCCCGACGAGCTACCAGACTGCTCCATCCCGCGTCTGTGTGGCGGCATTCTACAGGCGAATGCCGGCGTGTCTATCTTTAATCCTGAATCGGCTCAAATAAGCGTAAATGAGCGGCGAACGGTCGTGGGGGAGCGTTAAGTTGCGGAATCAGAACGATTTCTCAAACCTGCAGCGTCAGCCGTTATGCTCTTTCTATCTTGGTTTCAAAAGAGACGCGCACAAAAAAGGCCACTCTTTCGAGTAGCCTTTTCTGATGTTTGGTTGCGGGAGCCGGATTTGAACCGACGACCTTCGGGTTATGAGCCCGACGAGCTACCAGACTGCTCCATCCCGCGTCTGTGTGGCGGCATTCTACAGAGGATCGGCAGGCTGTCAACCTTCAGTCTAGAGAAAACCTCTTCCTGTTCAATCGCTTAGCTTGAAAACAGGACGGGGTAATTGGCTGTAAGGTCGGTATGGCAAGGCTTTCAGCTCTATCGGTTGAAGCTTGGCGATTGAGAAAATAAATTCATCGACGCTTTTCCTACAGCTGGAAAAGAACATTCAGACTACTGGTGCTATATACAGGTACCGGTGAGATACTGCCGATCTGACTCGCCAATACTCTGTTTCTTCACCATGAACACTGCTTTTATATGACGCAGCGAAAAATCATCCACGTCGATTGTGACTGCTTCTACGCCGCCATCGAGATGCGGGACGACCCGCGCCTGGCCGGAAAGCCTCTGGCGGTGGGCGGTTCTGCGGATCGACGTGGCGTGATCGCCACTTGCAATTATGAGGCGCGGGCTTATGGGGTGCGCTCGGCCATGTCGTCCGGGCATGCCTTGAAGCTGTGCCCGGACCTGACCATCGTCAAGCCACGCATGGACGCCTATAGAGAAGCCTCTAAGGAAATTCACACGATCTTTCGCGATTACACCGACTTGATCGAGCCGCTTTCCCTGGATGAGGCTTACCTCGACGTGTCTGACAGTGCGCATTTCGGTGGTAGCGCCACACGGATCGCCCAGGACATTCGTCGTCGCGTCTCTAATCAATTGCACATCACCGTTTCGGCGGGTGTTGCGCCGAACAAGTTTCTGGCCAAGATCGCCAGCGACTGGAAGAAGCCCAACGGCTTGTTCGTCATTACGCCGGATCAGGTCGAGGATTTTGTCAGTGGTTTGCCGGTGAGCAAGCTGCACGGCGTTGGCAAAGTGACCGCAGACAAATTAGGCCGGCTTGGTATCGTCGACTGCTCCCATCTGCGTGAATGGGACAAGTTGGCGCTAGTGCGCGAATTCGGCAGCTTCGGTGAGCGACTCTGGAGCCTGGCCCGTGGGATCGATGACCGGTTGGTGCACAACGACAGTCGTCGGCAGTCAATCAGTGTCGAAAACACCTACGACGTGGATTTGCCGGATCTGGTGAGCTGCCTCGATAAATTACCCGAGTTACTGGAAACCCTGGCCGGCCGCATGGCGCGAATCGACAGCAGCTATCGGCCGGGCAAGCCGTTCGTCAAAGTGAAATTCCATGACTTCACCCAGACCACTCTGGAGCAGGCCGGGGCAGGGCGGGATTTGGGCAGCTATCAGTTGTTGCTGACCCAGGCGTTCAATCGCGGCGGGAAACCGGTGCGGTTGCTGGGGATTGGGGTGCGGCTGGAGGATTTGCGGGGCGGTTTTGAGCAGATGGAGTTGTTTGAACGGTAGGTTTTGCAATGAATATGAGGGCCTCATCGCGAGCAGGTTCGCTCCCACAGGGACGATGCAGTACCTGTGGGAGCGAGCCTGCTCGCGATGCTTTTAGATCTTAATTCGGTCCCGGATCCGCTACCAGTCGCCCGGCATCCTTGGTCAACGACTTGAGGAATTCGGTCTGCAATTCAGGATCGTTGCGCGTCAGTTCGATCAGGCTTTGTTCCAGTTCGGTGGCTTCTTCTTCCAGCCCCAGTTCCGACAAACGTTTGACCCTGTGTACCCACTGGCTCACTTCGTCATCTTCGAGGTCGTCGTAAATCAGCCCGTGAGCTTCGAGCAACTTGCCGCGCAAGGAGCTACTGACCGCCAGGGCCGAATTGGTGTGCACGTCGTCCTGTGCATCCTGGACACTGATCAGCAACCGGCTCAGATGATTGATGTCGTGTTCGGCGAACGGGCTGTCCAGCAGGTTCACGCGCAATACACCGTTTTTGTCGGTGCTCATCTCGAACGTTTCCTTGCCCGCCTTGACCTCCACCGGACGCTCGCTCCATGGCAGGCTCGAGTATTCGGTGCGCTTGTCGAGCTGGACCTCGTCGATTCCCGCCAGGTTCTGTTGCGCGCGACCATGAGACTGTACGTTCATGAACGGGTTGAGCCCGGCGAAACCGTAGCTCAACCAGTCTTTCGTCACGCTGTCCGGCAGGCTGCCGAGGGCGAACACGTTGACCACGTTCGCGCCGACACCGGCCACCACGGCCACCGCACCCAGCGGGATCTCGTAAGCCTCCCGCCAGGGTTGGTACGGCGTGTAGCGGTCGTAGTGGCGTGTGACTTCGAATTCGGTGACTTCGAAAGTCTTCTGCTCGTGGATCTTCACCCGACGTTGCGGCAACTCAAGCACCTTTGGCTCGCCGACATCAATCTGCAGGCTGTGATCGAGCAATTTACGCTCGACACGTTCCTCGTGCTCGCTGCGTTGTGACATTTGATTGGCACAGCCGCTGACCAGCAGGGCGCCGCACAGGGCGGCACCACCGAGGCCTAAGGTGTTTCGCTTGAACATGACTTCTCTATCTGGTGTCAGCGGCGGATGCGGGACTGAAGGAAGGACAGCACGTCTGCCACCGGCAGCGCTTGCGCTTCGGGCTCGGTGCGGCTCTTGTATTCAAGATTGCCTTCGGCGAGGCCGCGGTCACTGACCACGATCCGGTGAGGAATGCCGATCAGCTCCATGTCCGCGAACTTGATGCCCGGGCTGGTTTTCTTGTCGCGATCGTCCAGCAGTACTTCGAAGCCGGCGGCAGTCAATTGTGCATACAGCTTGTCGGTGGCTTCGCGAACCTGTTCGGTTTCATAGCGCAGCGGTACCAGCGCGACCTGGAACGGGGCCAGCGTGTCACTCCAGATGATCCCGTTGGCGTCGTTGTTCTGCTCGATGGCCGCAGCCACCACGCGGGAAACGCCGATGCCGTAGCAACCCATTTCCAGGGTGACCGGCTTGCCATTTTCGCCCAGCACTTCGCACTTCATCGCTTTGCTGTACTTGTTGCCCAGCTGGAAGATGTGCCCGACTTCGATGCCGCGTTTGATTTCCAGGGTGCCCTTGCCATCCGGGCTTGGGTCGCCAGCGACCACGTTGCGCAGGTCGGCAACGGTCGGAACTGGCAGATCACGCTCCCAGTTCACGCCGAAGTAGTGCTTGTCATCAATGTTGGCACCGATGCCGAAGTCGCTCATCAGCTCGACGGAGCGGTCGATGATGATTGGCAGCGGCAGGTTCAACGGACCGAGGGAACCGGCGCCGGCGCCAATGGCGTCACGCAGTTCGGCTTCGGAGGCCATGACCAGTGGGCTGGCAACGCCAGGCTGGTTGCCGGCCTTGATTTCGTTCAGTTCGTGGTCGCCACGGATGATCAGGGCAATCAGCTTGCCTTTCTCTTCAGCGTGAACCACCAGGGTCTTGATGGTCTTTTCAATCGGCAGGTTGAAGCCTTCGACCAGTTGCGCGATGGTCTTGCAGTTCGGCGTGTCGACCAGGCGCAGCTCTTCGGCAGGCGCGGCGCGGGAAGTCTCGCGTGGCACGGCTTCGGCTTTCTCGATGTTCGCCGCGTAGTCGGAACCGTTGCTGAAGACGATATCGTCTTCGCCGGATTCGGCCAGCACGTGGAATTCGTGGGAGCCGGCGCCGCCGATCGAGCCGTTGTCAGCTTCAACCGGGCGGAATTTCAGGCCCAGGCGGGTGAACACGTTGCAATACGCCTGGTGCATGCGGTCGTAGGTGATCTGCAGCGATGGCTGGTCAGCGTGGAAGGAGTAGGCGTCCTTCATGATGAATTCGCGGCCGCGCATCAAACCGAAGCGTGGGCGGATTTCGTCACGGAATTTGGTCTGGATCTGGTACAGGTTGATCGGCAGCTGTTTGTAGCTGCTCAACTCGTTGCGCATCAGGTCAGTGATGACTTCTTCGTGAGTCGGGCCGGCGCAGAAATCGCGACCATGGCGATCCTTGAAGCGCAACAATTCAGGGCCGTACTCTTCCCAGCGACCGGATTCTTGCCACAGCTCAGCCGGTTGGGTGCTCGGCATCAACACTTCGAGAGAGCCCGCGGCGTTCATTTCTTCACGAACGATGGCTTCGACCTTGCGCATTACTCGCAAGCCCATCGGCAGCCAGGTGTACAGGCCCGAGGCGAGTTTGCGGATCATGCCGGCGCGCAGCATCAGCTGATGGCTGATCACGACCGCATCGGAAGGCGTTTCTTTCTGTGTGGCGAGCAAAAATTGACTGGTGCGCATGGTTGGCCGTTGTCGGTTGCTGATGACGAGAAATGACGGGCATTGTACGGGCGAGATCCGCTGGCGTACAGGCGTGCGGTCGGCTGTGTGGCAGGAGGGCGAGAATCACTCAGCCCTCGGTGATGCTTCCTACGTATAGAGCCTACGACTCTTCCGCCACCTGAGTCGGAATCGGTTCCGGCGTGGGGGTCGGGCCTTCACGGCGGCTCTCCTGGAACCAGTGCAGGGCAATCAGCAATAGTGTCGGAACGCCGAGCAGGGCGGTGATCAGGAAAAAATCGTGATAACCGAATTTCTCCACCATGACCCCCGAGTAGCCGCCGATCAGGCGTGGCAGCAAGAGCATGATCGAGCTGAGCAGGGCGTACTGGGTCGCGGAGAACTTCAGGTTGGTCAGGCTCGACAGGTAGGCGACAAACGCTGAGGTCGCCAGGCCCGAGCTGAAGTTATCCAGGGAAATGGTGGCGATCAGCATGTTCAGGTTGGCGCCCATGTCGGCGAGCATCAGGAACAGCAGGTTGGTGCCGGCTGATGCAATGCCGCCGATGAGCAGAATCGGCAAGATACCGAAGCGCACAATCAGCAGGCCGCCCATGCCGGCACCGACCAGCGTCATGATCAGGCCAAAGATCTTGCTGACGCTGGCAATCTGGTCCTTGGTGAAGCCCTGGTCGATGTAGAACACATTCGCCATCACGCCCATGACCGTATCGGACATCCGATAGGTGGCGATTAGTCCAAGCAACAGGAACGCTTGCCAGCGGTAGCGCAGAATGAAGTCGTTGATCGGCGTCAGCACCGGCGCCAGGCCACGGCGGCCAATGGCCGACAGGCACATGGCGGTGAGCGTGGTGTAGAGGATCGCCCGCAGGAATGCGCGGTCTTCGAGCAGCAGGTCGAGCACGCTCACACCGTCGAACAGGACGCTGGCGAAATCGGTGTTGTACAACTGAGTGAACATGGCCGGCACGGAAACCAACAGCACGATCAGCACAAACACCGATGCCAGTTGATGCACAAAGCTGTAGCGCCCGGCCTGAAGCTGGGTGCGCAGCGGCACCGGCGGTTCGCGCATGAAAAAGGACGTGAGCAGTGCCGGAACCATCAAGGCACCGAACAGGATGTAGGTGCCGGCCCATGCCGAATGCTTATAGTTGAAACCGGTAGAGCCGAAGCCTTCAGCGAAGAACAGGGCGCCAGCGGTGGCCAGCAGCGCGGCGATCCGATAACCGGACATGTAACTGGCGGCGAGGGCGGCCTGACGAGTGTCGTCGGCGATTTCCAGGCGATAGGCGTCGACCGCGATGTCTTGCGTCGCCGAAGCGAAGGCGACAACTACAGCAATAGCGATCAGCCACGACAAATGCTTTTGCGGGTCGCAGAAACCCATCCCGATCAGGCCGAGAATGACCAGTGCCTGTGAAAGTACCAGCCAGGAACGTCGGCGACCGAGCTTGCCGAGCAATGGCAGGCGCCATTGGTCGAGCAGCGGTGACCAGACCCATTTAAAGGCGTAGGCCAGGCCGATGAGGCTTGCATAGCCAATGGTTTCGCGAGCCACACCGGCTTCACGCAGCCAGACTGAAAGTGTCGAAAACACCAGCATGTAGGGCAGGCCGGCGGCGAAACCAAGCAGCAACAGTACAAGCGTCGAAGGGCTGGCATAGGCGGCGAGCGCGGCGCGCCAGGTTTTACGGGGCATGGGCTGGAGTCTGCCTCAAGAAATACGGAAACAAAGCGCGCACTCTAACCGCTGTGCTCTACCGGGCGCCAGCCATGGCGCTGAATATCAACACGATTGTTCAGGATACTGATGCCCTCCATGCGCAAACGCGCGCGTTGTTCATCCCCCGAAGGGCTGCCGGCAGGCAAGCTGATACGTCCGCCGGCGCCGAGCACGCGGTGCCAGGGTAATTTGCTGTCGCCCGGCAGTTGGCTCAGCGTTCGCCCGACGAAGCGGGCGGCGCGACCCAGTCCCGCCAACTCGGCGAGCTGACCATAACTGACAACTTTGCCCTCGGGGACTTGCGCCAGAGTCAGGTACAACGCCGTGCGTCGGATTTGCGCCGGACTATCGGTAGCAGTGAGTGAGTCGGTCACATCGGCAGTTCCTGAAAAAAGTTCGCTTTACCGTCTGTAGAGTAAATCCTGGATCACCTATTGAGAAATGAACTCATTAGAAATAGTTGGGTCAGTCCTTGCTAGGGTCTTATTCGTATGGATAATGCCGACTTTTTTTCGCAAACTTGAGCCTGTATTTGCTTATGTTGTCCAGAACCCTGCTGTGCCTCGCTGTCGTCAGTGCCTCCACACCCTTGCTCGCCGATACTGTCTGGTTGAAGAACGGTGACAAGCTGAGCGGCAAGATCGTCGTTTTCGATGGCGGCAAGCTGTTGATCCAGACCGAATACGCCGGTGCCGTCCCGATCGACTGGAAGCAGGTCAAAACCCTGGAAAGCGATCAACAGTTGCTGGTCAAGCAGGATGCCTACAACGGTGAAAAAGCCAAGGCACTGCATGCGGCAGAAGACGGCAAGGTCACCCTGGCCAATGGTGACACTCCCAAGACGGTGGAGCTGGCAAGCATTCAGCAGATTCTCAAGCCCAAGCCTGTCGTTGAGGATTTGGTGTGGAAGGGCAATGTCGATGCCGCGCTGGATTATCAGCGAGCCGAAAAAGACACCGACGATTACGATATCGACTTCAAGACCAGTGCGCGTCATGGCAGGTGGCGACATACCGCTGAAGGCGAGTACAACCGCGAATTTCAGGATGACGTGGTCACTACCGACAACTGGCGCGGCGAATACTCGCTCGACCGCTTCCTGACCGAAAAGTGGTTCTGGCAGGGGCGCGCAGTCTATAAGCGTGACAAGGTCGAAGAGCTCTCTCGTCAGCGCACCGTCGGTACCGGTCCGGGTTACCAGTTCTGGGATAACGAACTGGGCGCATTCTCGCTAGGCTCGCTGCTCAACCGCACGGACTATGAGTTCAGTAATGGCAACAAGGAAAACTTCTACTCCCTGGCGATGAAGTGGGATTACAACCGCTACCTGATCGGCAAGAAGGTGGAATTCTTCACCAATGGCGAAGTGGGCAAGCCGTTGTCGGACGTGGCGGATTACGCGCTCGATGCCGAACTGGGCTTGCGCTACAAGGTGACCGATTGGGCTTCGCTTAACCTGAAGGCCGAGCGAGATATCATCAGCGGCACCGACGATGCGGATTTGAACAAGACCCGCTACACCGCCGGGTTTGGCGTGACTTGGTAAGACGCAAAAAATCGCAGCCATGGGCTGCGATTTTTTTTGCCTGCAAAACAGACAGGCACAAAAAAGCCCCGCTTTGAGGGCGGGGCTTTTTACTAAAGCAAGTACAAGTTAGATAACTTGAACTTCTTCAGCTTGCATGCCTTTCTGACCGCGGGTAGCGATGAAAGAAACCTGTTGGCCTTCTTTCAGGCTTTTGAAGCCGTCGGATTGGATAGCTTTGAAGTGAACGAACAGGTCGTCACCGGATTGTGGAGTGATGAAGCCGAAGCCTTTTTCATCGTTGAACCACTTAACGGTACCAGTTTGGCGATTAGACATGGTGTAACTCCTTGAACAAAGATAACTGCGACGCAGGAAGAACCCTGGCCGAGACTGAGTGCAAAGAGCAGGAAAAATTCTTGTAGATGGTTGGATCGAAATTCAACATATCGTGTAGAGATTCTCAGTGACACAAGCAGCACAGTGGCGCCACCTTAACCCTTTTTCCGGAACGTGCCAATGCTTCCTGCAAAGGTTTCTCTGTTTTCGTGACTGACGGTCCGCCGGTTTACCCGCAAGGGCCGGAAATTACGGGGGTATCGGCAAAGTTTGTGCCTCGGACTTTGAACCCGAAGCGTGCGCCCGGTAAGATGCCGGACAGATTTTTTCCACCTCGCTATTCAGGACACCCGCCATGAGCATCAAATCGGACAAGTGGATTCGCCGCATGGCGCAAGAGCACGGCATGATCGAGCCCTTCGTAGAGCGCCAGATGCGCGGCGAAGGCGCCGACCGAGTGATTTCCTACGGCGTGTCGAGCTATGGCTACGACGTACGCTGCGCCGATGAATTCAAAGTGTTCACCAACATCAATTCGGCGACCGTTGATCCGAAGAACTTCGACGAGAAGAGCTTCGTCGACGTCAAGAGCGATGTCTGCATCATTCCGCCGAACTCCTTTGCCTTGGCACGCACCGTGGAATTCTTCCGTATTCCGCGCAATGTGCTGACGATCTGTCTGGGTAAAAGCACCTACGCGCGTTGCGGCATTATCGTCAACGTGACGCCGCTTGAGCCTGAGTGGGAAGGCCACGTGACCCTGGAATTCTCCAACACCACCACGCTGCCGGCAAAAATCTACGCCAACGAAGGTGTGGCTCAGATGCTGTTCTTCGAATCCGACGAAGAGTGCGAAGTGTCCTACAAGGACCGTGGCGGCAAGTATCAGGGCCAGCGCGGCGTCACCCTGCCGCGCACCTGATCCGTTCGTCTGGCAAATCGTGGGAATTCTTGAGCGGGTAGACACTCTATGGGGTGTACTGCCCGGTTCGCGCAACGCGGACGGGGCCATCGCTCAGGAGTGCTTTATGAAGATCGATCCGCGAATAAGTGCCGAACTGGCAAGGCTTGAGCCCAATCAGGTTGGCGTTTTGGCCTGGTCCTTGTTGGCACATCCACCTATCGACATGGCAGGGGGTATCCCCGGTCAGCCTGATCCCGATACCCCCAACGAACAACCCACCGAGCCCGGTGAGCCTACCTTGCCGGATGAGCCGCCTCCTGCGCCCGTTGCCTGATACCGAAACGCGTGTAGGAGCAAAGCTTGCTCGCGATGAACGCGACGCGGTCTATTAACGACCGAGTTATCGTTCATCGCGAGCAAGCTTTGCTCCTACGGGTGGTGGGGGTTACTTGAGGTTGCCGCTCAGGAATTGCTTCAACCGCTCGCTCTTCGGATTGCCCAGCACGTCTTCCGGTGTACCTTCCTCCTCCACCAATCCCTGGTGCAGGAACAGCACCTGATTCGAGACCTTGCGGGCGAAGCTCATTTCGTGGGTCACCATGATCATGGTTCGGCCTTCCTCGGCCAGGCCCTGGATCACCCTGAGCACCTCACCCACCAGTTCGGGGTCGAGGGCCGAGGTGGGTTCGTCGAACAGCATCACTTCCGGCTCCATGGCGAGTGCCCGGGCAATTGCCACGCGTTGCTGCTGACCGCCGGAAAGAAACGCCGGGTATTGATCCGCCACGCGCGAGGCCAGGCCCACTTTGTCGAGATAGCGTCGGGCACGGTCTTCGGCTTCCTGCTTGCTGCACCCCAGCACCCGGCGCGGGGCCATGGTGATGTTTTCCAGTACCGTCATGTGGCTCCACAGATTGAAGTGCTGGAACACCATGGCCAGGCGGGTGCGGATCCGTTGCAGTTCATTGGCATCGGCCACGTGCATACCGTGGCGATCCTTGATCATGCGGATGTTCTGGCCGTCCAGGCTCATGGCGCCGTCATTGGGCTGTTCGAGAAAGTTGATGCAGCGCAGGAAGGTACTTTTGCCCGAGCCGCTGGCGCCGATCAGGCTGATGACGTCGCCGGTGTTGGCCTTGAGCGAAACGCCTTTGAGTACTTGATGTTCGCCATAGCTTTTATGCAGGCCTTCAATGGTCAGTTTGTACATGGGGCATGCATCCTCAAGGCGAAAGTAGGTAGCCACTGCGATAGGCTTCGGTGCCCGCAATGTGGGCGATCACCATGCCGGCAGTGGCCATGCGCCGTAGCGAGCGGGCGTACATCAACCCGGCGACGGTGCAATGAACGGGGGTGACGCGGTCAAGGATCGGGTCGATGATTTCAGCGATCAGTTGCCCGGCTTCGAGGTATTCCCCGGGTAGCGCGGTGAACACCAGCAGCCCGCCGACCGGTGTCGCTACCGGTTCAACGCCGGCTAGCGGCGTAGCCGGGTAGGGCAGTTCAGGCAGCGAAGCAGGTTCGCCGGCAATGGCGCCGAAGTGAGTCAGGTAATTGATCAGCGCCTGGCAATCGAGGCTGGCCAGCGGGTGATTGACGTCACCCTGGCCACGCAATTCGACGGTGACCGAAAAACTGCCCAGCGGAATATCGAAGTGTTCGCCGAAGCGTTCCTTCAACTGCCACCAGAGCAGGGTGAAACATTCATCGAACGACTGACCGCCGGAGTCGGTGGCCAGCAGGCTGGCTTCGGCACCGATATAACGCGCCAATGGCTCGACCTGCGGCCAGGCCTCGGGCGTGGTGTAAAGGTGCGCGACCGCTTCGAAATCGCAATGCAGGTCCAGCACCATGTCGGCATCGCAGGCTAGCCGTTGCAGAACCAGGCGCTGGGATTGCAGTTGCGTGCTGGCGGTCTGTCGGGCGAGGGCATTGCGCAGGCTGCTGCGAATCAGTTCGAGGTTGCGCTGCGGATCGTCGCCGAGCCGGCCTTCGATCTCGTTGCCGACGGCTTCGCTCAGATCGACGAACCAGCGATTGAAGTTCTGCCCGCTTTCGAGGTCGTAACGGCCCAGCGGTACATCCATCAGTATTTGTTCGAGGCCAACCGGATTGGCCACCGGCACCAGCACGATTTCGCTGCGCAGACGGCCGGCGGCTTCGAGTTCCGCCAGACGTTGCTTGAGGTGCCAGGCAACCAGCATGCCGGGCATTTCGTCGGCATGCAGGGATGACTGGATGTAAATCTTGCCTTTGGCCGATGAGGGGCCGAAGTGAAAGCTGTGAATCTGTCGAGCGGTCCCCGGCAGCGGGGCCAGCAAGTCATGAATCTGGTGGCGCATGTCTCTTTATCCCTAAAGCGGGTCCTAGTGGGTCGGCCCGAGGAAGGCCAGCCATCGGCGTTCGGCGAGGCGGAACAGGCCGACCAGCGCAAAGGTAACGGTCAGGTAGATCAGCGCGGCGATGCCGAACGACTGGAAGGTCAGGAAGGTCGCCGAGTTGGCGTCCCGCGCGACTTTCAATACGTCCGGGATGGTCGCGGTGAATGCCACGGTGGTCGAGTGCAGCATCAAAATCACTTCGTTGCTGTAATAAGGCAACGAACGACGCAGGGCCGAAGGCATGATCACGTAGGCATAAAGCTTCCAGCCTGTCAGACCGTAAGCCTTGGCCGCTTCCACTTCACCATGCGCCATGCTGCGAATCGCCCCGGCGAAAATCTCCGTGGTGTAGGCACAGGTGTTCAGGGCGAAGGCCAGGATCGTGCAGTTCATCGCATCGCGAAAGAACGCATCCAGCACAGGTTGGGCGCGCACGGCGGCCAAACTGTAAATCCCGGTGTAGCAGATCAGCAGCTGAATATAGAGCGGCGTACCCCGGAACAGATAGGTGAAGAACTGAACCGGCCAGCGGATGTAGAAGTGCGGCGAAACCCGGGCGATGGACAGCGGGACCGACACCACGAAACCGATGAAGATCGACGCGCTGAGCAGCCACATGGTCATGGCCAGGCCGGTGATGTTGTAGCCGTCGGTATAAAGGAAAGGTTTCCAGTATTCCTGCAAGAGCTCGATCATCGTACGGCCTCCCGGGAACCGGCGGCGTAGCGGCGTTCGAGCCAGCGCAGGACGAAGTTGGAGGCACTGGTGATCACCAGATAAATCAGTGCTGCAAGCACCAGGAAGTAGAACAGTTGATAAGTGCTTTTGCCGGCATCCTGCGCCGCCTTGACCAGATCGGCCAGGCCGATGATAGAGACCAGGGCTGTGGCCTTGAGCATCACCATCCAGTTGTTACCGATACCCGGCAGGGCAAAACGCATCATCTGCGGGAACACCACGATCCAGAAACGCTGGCCGCGCTTGAGGCCATACGCGGTTGCCGCTTCGACCTGGCCCCGTGGGACCGCGAGAATCGCGCCACGGAAGGTTTCGGTGAAATACGCGCCATAAATGAAGCCCAGGGTGATAACCCCAGCGCTGAACGGGTTGATCTCGATGTATTCCCATTCCATGAAATCGGTAAACGACGTCAGCCAGGTTTGCAGGCTGTAGAAGATCAACAGCATCAGCACCAGGTCCGGCACACCGCGAATCAGTGTGGTGTAGAGCTGGGCCGGTATGCGCACCAGTTTGACTTTTGACAGCTTGGCGCTGGCGCCGAGCAAGCCGAGCAAAACGGCCACCAACAGCGACAACACCGACAATTTGATGGTCATCCAGGTGCCTTCCATCAGCAACGGGCCGAAGCCGTGGAGGCTGAAGGCGGAGAGCCCCAGGTTTTGTAATAGGTTTTCGAACATAAATCAGCAACCTGATCGGAAGAAAAAAGCGCCCATCGCAAGATGGGCGCCGGGCATCATTTGCCGCTGTACAGATTCAGATCGCCAAAGTGTTTCTTCTGAATGGTGGCGTAGGTGCCATCTTCGTGTAACGCTTTGATACCTTTATTCAAAAGGTCTTTGAGGTCTTTGTTACCTTTAGAGATACCGATAGCTGTTTTGGACGGCAGCAATTCGCTGTCGACCGGCTTGCTGACTTCGTAGCCTTCGCCTTTTGGCGACTTCAAAAAGCCCAGTTCAGCTTGCAGCATGTCCTGGATCGCCGCGTCGAGGCGACCGGAAGTCAGGTCCGAATACACCTGATCCTGGTTCTGATAGGCCTGGGTTTTCACCCCGGCCTTGTCCAGCACGGCTTTAGCGTAGGCTTCCTGAATGGTGCCTTGCTCATAGCCGACGGTCTTGCCCTTCAGCGAAGCGACGTCTGCGGTCAGGCCGGAACCTTTCTTGAACACGTAGGCGGTTGGGCCGGAGAACAGCTCGTCGGAGAAGTCGATGACTTTTTCGCGGGCCGGGGTGACGGTCATCGAAGAGATCACACCGTCGAATTTATTGGCCTTTAAGCCCGGAATCATGCCATCGAAATCACTTTCGACCCATTTGCACTTGACCTTCAGCTCGGCGCAGATCGCGTTACCCAGGTCGATGTCGAAACCTACCAGGCTACCGTCAGCCGCTTTTGACTCAAACGGAGCGTAGGAAGGATCAACGCCAAAACGCAATTCCTTGTATTCCTTGGCCAGCGCGGAACCGGCTGCCATGCACAACGCCAGTGCAGAAAGGGTCAGCAATGCTTTTTTCATTATTCAATCCCTAAAAACCAATATGAGCGCTTGTGGCGCAGAATTATTGTTACTGGAAAGCGTAAGACCCTATGAAAGTAGCAATTTCCGAACCAGAGTCCCGAACAAGTGTTTTAAAAGGTGATTCAAGAAATGGCAAGGAGGGATTTGTGCACGAAAACGGGCGGTGAGAATTTGATGCACCAACATCGATAGGATCACCACAAAACCCTGTGGGAGCGAGCCTGCTCGCGATGAGGGAGTGTCAGTCGAAAAATTGTTAACTGACACACCGCTATCGCGAGCAGGCTCGCTCCCACAAGGGGTCGGATCAGCTGAGTAAATCCTGCAACGTTCCCAAATTGTCCGCTTCCTCGACCGACTTATCCTGCCGCCAACGCAACATCCTCGGGAACCGCACCGCAATCCCGCTCTTGTGTCGCCTGGACAGGGCGATGCCCTCGAAACCCAGTTCAAACACCAGGCTCGGTGTGACACTGCTCACCGGCCCGAATTTCTCTACGGTGGTCTTGCGCACGATACTGTCGACCTGGCGCATTTCTTCGTCGGTCAGCCCCGAATACGCCTTGGCGAACGGCACCAGTGCGCGTTGGCTCGCGCCAGGCGGCCCGTCCCACACGGCGAAGGTGTAATCGCTGTAGAGACTGGCGCGGCGACCATGGCCGCGTTGCGCATAAATCAGCACCGCGTCGACGCTGAAGGGGTCGACTTTCCATTTCCACCAGACGCCCATGTCCTTGGTCCGCCCGACGCCATACAGCGCATCCCGGGCCTTGAGCATCATGCCTTCGACACCAAGCTTGCGGGAGGCTTGCCGCTGTCGGGCGAGGTCGAGCCAGTCTTCGCCGGTGAGTATCGGTGAGGCGAGTAACACCGGGTTGTTGCCGCTGGCGACGACATGCTCCAGTTGAGTGCGACGCTTGGCCTGAGGCTGGTTGCGCCAGTCTTCACCCTGCCACTCCAGCAAGTCGTAGGCGAGGATCACCACCGGCACTTCTTCGAGGATTTTTTTGTCCAGGGTTTTACGACCGATCCGCTGTTGCAGCAGCGCGAAAGGCTTTACCGCGGGGGCCGCTGGGGCATGAGGGTTGAAGGCGTCCTCGGTGGTGATTTGGTCGGTTTTCCAGGCGACGATTTCACCGTCGATCACCGTGCCGTCGGGCAAGCAGTGAACCAGGCTATCGAATTCGGGGAAGCGCTCGGTGACCAGCTCTTCACCCCGCGACCAGACCCACAGTTGACCGTCGCGTTTGACCACCTGGGCGCGAATGCCGTCCCATTTCCATTCCACTTGCCAATGGCTGGCCGGGCCGAGCAGGGCTTCGAATTGTTCAACGGGTTGTGATAGCGCGTGAGCGAGGAAAAACGGGTAGGGCTGACCGCCCCGTTGGGCATGTTCGGCAGACGATTCGGCAGCGATCAACTTCAAATAACCGGACGCGCTCGGGCGGTTGGACAGGTCGGTGTAACCCACCAGACGTTGGGCGACGCGTTTGCTGTCGAGCCCGGCCATGGCCGCCAAGGCGCGGGTGACCAGTAACTTGGAAACGCCGACACGGAAACTGCCGGTGATCAGTTTGATGCAGAGCATCAGGCTCTGGCGGTCCAGTTGCGACCACAAGGCCGGCAGTCGCTCGGCGAGGACTTGCGGGGTTTCACCGCGTAGCGGCAGCAGTTTGTGTTCAATCCAGACCGCTAATCCATCGTTGGAACTGTGAAGCGCTTCGGGCATTACCAGCGAAATGGTTTCCGCCAGATCGCCGACCGCTTGATAACTTTCTTCGAACAGCCACGGCGAAAGGCCGGAGATTTCCACCGCCAGCTCTCGCAGGATGCGTACCGGCACCAGTTGCCGAGGACGCCCGCCGGACAAAAAGTAAACAGCCCATGCGGCATCTTCCGGCGCGGCCTCGGCGAAGTAGTGTTGCATCGCCGCCAGTTTGGCGTTGCTCGAGGTGGTGGCATCGAGTTCGGCATACAAATCGGCGAAGGCCTTCATGGCAGCACCTCGGCGCTCTCGGGTTCGAAGGCTGCGTTTTCGTCCTCATCGTCGCCGTACTCGGTGCTGAAGCTCATGGCATCAAGACCTTGTTCGCGCAGATAGCGCACCAGTACCCCAACCGAACCGTGGGTCACTCTCACGCGCTCGGCACCGGTTTGTTCGATGGCCCAGAGCAGGCCCGGCCAGTCGGCGTGGTCAGACAATACGAAGCCACGATCCACACCACGTCGCCGCCGAGTGCCGCGCAAACGCATCCAGCCGCTGGCGAAACCATCGCTGTAGTCACCGAAGCGCCGCATCCAGCTGCTGCCGCCAGCCGAAGGCGGGGCCAGGACCAGCGCCTTGCGCATCATGGGGTCGCTCTTTTGTACTTCGCCGGCATAGATCGTGGGCGGTAAATAAATACCACCTTCGCGATAAACCTGATTGAGCGGTTCCACGGCCCCATGCACCAGAATGGGACCGAGACTGGCATCGATGCCGTGGAGAATTCGCTGCGCCTTGCCGAACGCATAGCAGAACAGCACGCTGGTTTTGTCGTCGGCGGCGTTGGCTTGCCACCACTGATTGATCTCGGCAAAAACCTGCGCCTGGGGTTGCCAGCGATAAATCGGCAGACCGAAGGTCGATTCAGTGATGAAGGTATTGCAGCGCACGGGCTCGAACGGCGCGCAAGTGCCGTCGGGTTCGACCTTGTAGTCGCCCGAGGCGACCCAGACTTCGCCGCGATATTCCAGGCGCACCTGTGCCGAGCCGAGGACATGCCCGGCGGGGTGAAAACTCAAAGTGACGCCATGGTGGGTCAGGGGTTGACCGTAAGGCAGGGTTTGCAGGTTGATGCCCTGGCCCAGTCGCGCCCGCAAAATCCCTTCGCCGGGAGCGGCCGCCAGATAATGCCGGTTGCCGATGCGGGCATGGTCGCCGTGAGCGTGGGTGATGACTGAACGTTCGACCGGACGCCACGGGTCGATGTAGAAATCCCCGACCGGGCAGTACAAACCTTCAGGACGCGCGATAACAAGATCCATGTTGTTACCAGAATGAATAGGCCTGTTAGCTAGGAGGTTTGCGCGAGACGAGAAGTTCTATTTTTTTTTTCGGGAATTCAAGATCGTTCCCACGCTCTGCGTGGGAACGCCTCAAGGGACGCTCCGCGTCCAGTGACGCGGAGCGTCCCTGGCTGCATTCCCACGCGGAGCGTGGGAACGATCAAGCGGTCAGGTAGAGGCGGGGTTACTTGCCAGGTGTCAGGGTCAACCGCTTGTTGCCGTACACCTTGTCAAAGTTCTGCGGCTGCATCGGCAAGCTCATGTATTGCCCTTTCAGCCACGGATCAATGCTGTCGAGGTAGTTGTGGCTCGCCGGATTACCGGATTGCCCGGTTCCGTTCTGCCCCATCAGCGGTTCCGCCTGGCCGAAGTCGACGATAAAGCGCATGGCGGGCGCCAGGGTGGTGGTGAAATCCTGGCCCCAGGCGAATGCTGCGGTATTCAGTGTGGTGTGGTCGCCACCGGCCGCCAGTGGCCCGCGCACCGTCTGGCCGCTGGCGTTTTTCCATTCGTAGCGGTGCAGTTTGCCCCATTGCCAGGTTTTGTGGTCGCCGCCCAACTGACTGTCGCCCGCGCTGATCGCGGCCGCCAGGCTGCGGGCGAGGATCGCCGGTTTGTCTTCTTTTTGCGGTGTGCGAGCGTCATCCCAGAACGGACTGTCCTCACGCCCCAGCAGGTGATCGGCCTGGGCCGCATAGGACAACTTGCCGTTGGCGATAAAGGCTTTCCACGCCGGGCTGCTTTCCGGGCCGAGTTCGTCGAGGAAGATTTGCCGGGTGCTTTGCTGCAGGAACAGTTCGTAAATCGCTGCATCGGCGGAGGTCGGGCTGAGTTTGCCGTCGAAGGCCATCAGGCGGGTGTACGCCTCGCGAGCCTTGCCACGGTCCGCCTCAGGCAACGCTTCAATGGCCTGCTTGAGTGGTTTGGCCATGCCCGGTGCTTCGAACATTTTCTTCAGCTTGGCAGCGAAAGTGGTGGTCTGGTCGTACTGCATGGCGATCAGGCTGCGTGTGTCATGTTTGCCCACGCCCGCCAGTTCGGCCAGGCGTTCGCCACGCTCCGGCGCCGACCAGGAGTTGGACAGTTGCATGCCGTAGCCATGCGGAATGACTCGCTGGTTGGCGGTGCCGAGCCAGCCTTGGGCCGGATCCTGGTCATAGGGATGGAGCATCGGGTCGGCGTAACCATCCCAATCGTAACGACCTTCCCAGCCCGGCGACGGCAGCAGGCCTTCGCCTTCGCGACGGTTCGGGAAGCGCCCGGTGACTTGCCAACCGATGTTGCTGGCGTCGGCAAATACCAGGTTCAGCGCGATGGCGCGGATTTCGCGGCTGGCGTCCGAGGCTTTCTCGACGGTCTGGGCGCGGGACAGGTCGAAAAACGCGTCCAGGGTCTTGTCATCGGTGAAGTTCGGCGTCTGCAAGGCCAGGCCGAAACCGTTGGCCAGCGTCGTGCCTTGGGCACTGTTGAGCAGCGGGCCATGGCGGGTTTCGTACACCACTTCGCGAATCGGCCGCTGGCCTTTGACGAAGTAGGTTTCGTTGCGCACGATCGCTGGCTGCCATTTGCCACCCACCTCGTAGGAAAGTCCGTTGCCCTGGCGTTTGATTTTTTCCAGGAACAGGTCCTGGTTGTCGCCCATGACAGTGGTCATGCTCCACGCCACTTTGCCGTTGAAACCGCCGAGCACCATCGGCAAACCGGCAATGGTTACGCCAGACGCCTGGTACTTCGGCGCGCGGATCTGCACGTAACTGAACAACGACGGTACGCCCAAGGGGCCATGGCTATCGCTGGCCAGCAGGCTTTTGCCGCTGCGGCTGCGTTGCGGGCCGATCGCCCAGTTGTTCGATGAGGTGGCGCCCAGCAGATTCAGATCGGACAGTTGGCTCGTGGCTTTGCTGATCTCGGCCAGCCCCGGGATTTGCCCGTTGAGCTTGATGCCCTGAAGTTTTTCAGCTTCGGCCAGCGGCAGTTTTTCATCGGGAGCGGACGGGGTCAGCCACGGGAGTTTGTCGTTGCTGACGGTCTGGGCCAGCATCAGCGAGGAGATTTCTTCCGGCAGGTTGGCCGATTGACTGAAATTCAGCAGGCAGAAAATCAGCGCCGAGTCTTCCGGCTTCCAGTATTCAGGCTTGTAGCCGGTGGCCGCGAGGTCCGCCGGCAGCTTGTCGCGATAACGGAACAGGTAGGCGTTGACGCCGCGAGCATAGACTTCGAAGAAGCGTTTGAGGCGCGGCGAAGACGCCTTGTACAGCTCGCCGGCGCTTTTCTTCAGATTGACGGCACGCATGTAGCGGTCAGCGTCGAGCAGGTCCGAGCCGGACATCTCCGACAAACGACCCTGAGCCAACAGGCGCAACGTGACCATTTGCGTGATGCGGTCGGTGGCGTGGACGTAACCGAGGGCGAACAGCGCGTCGTGGAAGGTGTTGCTTTCGATCAGCGGCATGCCCATGGCATTGCGGCGTACCGAAACGTTCTGCGCCAGGCCCTTGAGCGGTTGCACGCCGATGGTCGGCGGGAGGGTGTTCTGGGTGTTCCAGGTCTGACAACCGGTCAGGCTCAAAACACCGGCCACTGCTGCGGCAACGCCGAACCGGGGAAGAAAATGTGTAAGGGCTGGCGAGGCCATGGCAAAGCTCCTGCGGGGGGTAGCGTCAGTAAAGGCGCTACGTTAGTGAGCAGGAGGTGCCCGCGCAAGCGGCGGCGGGGTTATTTCTTCGGTGATCGTTCCCACGCTCTGCGTGGGAATGCCTCAACGGACGCTCCGCGTTCGGCTCTTGATGGGACGCGGAGCGTCCCGGGCTGCATTCCCACGCAGAGCGTGGGAACGATCTTCAATGAAGGTCAGGATTTAGGTGGGTTGATTTTGGCCACCAGGGCATACGCCTTCACCGTCGCCGGACGGCTCTGGATGTGGTTGAACCAGCGCAGCACGTTGGGGAAGTCTTCCAGGTTCTGGCTCTGCCACTTGTGGGAAACGATCCACGGGTAGATCGCCATGTCGGCAATGCTGTATTCGCTGCCGGCGACGAAGTCTTTATCGGCCAGTTGCTTGTCGAGTACCCCGTAGAGGCGGGCGGTTTCGTCGATGTAGCGCTTGATGGCGTAGGGGATTTTCTCCGGCGCGAATTGGCTGAAGTGATGATTCTGCCCGGCCATCGGCCCCAGGCCGCCCATTTGCCAGAACAACCATTGCAGCGCTTGCTGGCGCCCGCGCAAGTCTTTGGGCAGGAACTTGCCGGTTTTCTCTGCCAGGTACAGCAGAATCGCCCCGGACTCGAACAATGCCAACGGCTCACCGCCATCGGCCGGTTCGGGATCGACGATGGCTGGAATCTTGTTGTTCGGGGAAATTTTCAGGAATTGGGGTTTGAACTGGTCGTTCTGGCTGATGTTGATCGGGTGCACGTTGTAGGGCAGGCCGGCTTCTTCCAGGAATATCGAGATTTTGTGACCGTTGGGGGTGGTCCAGTAATACAGGTCGATCATGGAGTACTCCAAACCAAAAGATGTCGTTACTTGCGCACAGCAAACGCCGGCATCAGGTCGTCCCGTTTGCGTTCGATAGCTTGCCTGTAGCAACAGGTGATGCTGAAGTGCGGGAAATTCAATGACCCCGCATGAGAAAAACCGGCATGGAGCTCAAAACCAACGCGGCGCTGATCATCATCGATCAACAAAAAGGCATCCTGCATCCCAGGCTCGGTCGCCGAAACAATCTTCAGGCGGAGCAGCGAATCCTCGATTTGCTAGGGCATTGGCGTCGAACCGGGCGACCGGTGATTCATGTGCAGCACGTGTCCCGGTCGCCGGAATCAGTGTTCTGGCCGCAGCAATCGGGGGTGGAATTTCAGGAACGGTTCCAGCCACAGACCGGTGAGCAGCTTATTCAAAAGCAGGTGCCGGATGCGTTTTGTGCGACGGGGCTCGAGACGAGTTTGCGAACGGCGGGGATCGATCAGTTGGTCATTGTCGGCGTGGCGACCAACAACTCGGTGGAGTCCACGGCGCGAACGGCCGGGAATCTGGGGTTTGATACGTGGGTGGCGGAGGATGCGTGTTTTACCTTCGACAAGGCTGACTACTTTGGCAACGCCCATTCAGCCGAGGAAGTGCATGCGATGTCGTTGGGCAATTTGCACGGGGAATATGCGACGGTCGTGAGTACCGCACATATTTTGCAGCCTGGCTGAAATCCCTGTGGGAGCGAGCCTGCTCGCGAAAGCGGTGTAACTGACACATTGATGGTGGATGTGCCGCAGTCATCGCGAGCAGGCTCGCTCCCACATGGGTTCTATGAACGACGTAGATCCTTGGGGGAGCGGGCTTGCTCGCGAAGGCGATTCAACAGGCGAAGAAAATCTTCGCCCGAAGCATCAAGCGCCGTGGCACTTCTTGAATTTCTTGCCGTTGCCGCAAGGGCATGGGTCGTTGCGGCCGACGTCTTTCAGGGCATTGCGCACCGGTTCCTGGTGAGCGTGGCCGCAGTTCGGGCCGTGGACATGGCCATGGTCGTGATCATGGTGGTCGTGATGGTCATGATCGTGGTTGCAGTCAGGGCCATGGACATGGGGTTGCTGGGTCATCGGTTTTGCTCCGGAATTAAATCGGCGGGGATTATCACGCCATTGCGCGCCAGGTGCACGTAGTGCGCGATGAATAAACCGGTTTCCAGTTCACCTTCCAGACGATAGGGAATGGGCTGGTCGGGTTTTTTCAGCAGTTTCACCAGGTCCCGCACCTTGGGCCACAGGTTGGTGCGGATCGGTACTTTAAAGTAGGCACTGCGTTTGGGGCCGACAGTGAACCAGTGTTCGTGCTCGCCTTCGGTCAGCAGCATGTCGCCCAAGTGAATGCGGTACTCGATGCCCCGCACCGTCAGATCGCTGTCGTTGGGGTTGTCGACACGAAAGTGCAGCAAGAATTTTTGCTGCATCAATTTCGCCTGGATGACTTCGACCTTGGCCAGATGCACCTGCGGTTCGGGTTCATCGTTACCGAACCAGGACGCACAGCCGCCGAGCCCCAGAAACAGGAGAAGGGTGAGCATCTGTAGGACGCGCCGCTGGGTGGTCATGGTAATTCTTCTCCCTTGAACCCCAGTCTAGCTTTTGATCGTTACCTCAACTCAACTGCTGAAAAAACCCGCACAACACTTCTTGAATTTCTGTCCGCTGGCGCAAGGGCACGCATCATTGCGTCCGGCCTTGAGTTGCACGGTGGGATCGATGAAATACCAGCGGCCGGCGTTCTGTACGAACGACGAGCGTTCGCGGTGGCTGTGCTCACCGCTGCCGTCGTGCCAGCGCGCGGTAAAGGTCACGAAGGCATGTTCCGGCTGACCGCCCAAGACCTCGGAGCTTTCCACTTCAAGACCCAGCCAGGTGCTTTGGGCGCTCCAGTCGCTGATGGATTGTCGATCCAGGCCTGCCTGTTGTGCGGGCAGGGTGGTCGCCACCAGATAATCGATCAGCCCCAGTACGTAGGCGCTGTAGCGCGAACGCATCAAGGCTTCGGCACACGGCGCCGGATGACCGGCATGGTAATGACCGCAGCAGGCATCGAGCGGGGTGCCGCTACCGCAGGGGCAAATGGATGTACTCATTGCGTTACCACCAATATTTCCCGAAGTTTTCCGGATTGGCCCAGAACCGTGAGTTAAGCCAGTCGGGGACTTGTTTATAGTCAAGCAGATCATAGGTAAACAGGGTCAGCACTTGCTCGTCGCGCTGGAAGCGTTCGCTGGCTTGCAGCGCCAGGGAGAAAAAATCGGTCTCCTGCCAGCCGCTGGCCGGCAAGTCCGCCAGCACCGCGATGCGGCTGGCGTTGAGGTTGCGGATCCCGCCAAGCAGGTTCAGGCCATCGCGTTTGGGCAAGTGTTCGAGACAATCGACCACCAGCGCCAGGTCAAACCGGCGCGCCGCCAGTTCAGCAGGCAACGGGCCAGGTGCCGCATGGGCCACACAACTGTCCGGGTGTGCCAGTTTGAAGGCCTCTAGTGCGGGGAATTCGCTGGCGCCAATCAGCAACAGGCGCGCGGGGGCGTAACGATCAAGCAAAGCGGCCAACGCCTGCTGGGGCGTGCGCGAAGAAATACCTGCAATCATCGAAAATCCTCAATCAGAGCTGCCAAGACTAGCCTGCTCAAAGAGCCGGGCCTAGAGCTGGTTTGGCGTAAAAGCGTCGATCTACCGTGAACACGGGGCAAAACGGGAATGGCCTATTGCTGGCGGAGATTAAAACTCGGGTCTTTACTACCTGAATCGGTTCTAAGCCGATCCCCTCAGGAGAAAACTAGATGAGCATAGTTCGCACAGCATTACCCTTGGTTCTGCTAACCAGTGTGTTGACTGGTTGCGCAGGTTTGCAGAAAACCGACTGGCCGACCTGTGCGGCGGTCGGTGGTGTCGTGGGTGCCGGTCTCGGCGCGACCGAGAGCTCGGCATGGGCGGGGTATGGCGCGCTGCTCGTCGGCGGCACGGCTGCGGCCTATTGCTGGGTTCACGGTGATGGCGACGAAGACGGCGACGGCGTACCGGACAGCCGCGACAAGTGCCCGGGAACACCTAAAGGCGTGCGGGTCGATGCCGACGGTTGCCCTCCACCGGTGCCTGCGCCAGTGGTCGAAGAAACCGCCGTGGTTAAAGAAGAAGTCATCGTCATTCGCGATGTTCACTTCGAGTTTGACAAGGCCAAACTGACCTCTGCCGACAAAGTGGTCCTCGATAAAATCGCCACTCGCTTGAAAGCGGAAGCGCCTGACGCTCGACTGACTGTAACCGGTCACACCGACAGCGTGGGCAGCGATGCCTATAACCAGAAACTGTCGGATCGTCGCGCGCACTCGGTCGTTGAATACCTGATTACCCAAGGTGTGCCACGCAGCAGCTTCGTCTCTGTCACCGGTGCCGGGGAAAGCCAGCCGGTTGCCGATAACAAAACCGCTGACGGCCGCTCGATGAACCGTCGCACGGAAATCCAAATCAACCGCTAAACCCCTTATGCTCCGCGGCTTGTGCAGTCGCGGATGCGGGTCTTTACTCCTGTGTGACCGGCATTGGCCGGTAACACAGGAGCTTTCACCATGAGTGTTCTTACACGGACCGTCTTGCCGGTTGTGCTGCTGGGCAGCCTGTTGACCGGTTGCGCTACTCACAGCGATGGCACCGCCCCCCTCAATCAACGAACCTGGCCAATCTGCAGCGTTATCGGCGGTCTGGCTGGCGGCGGTCTGGGCGCTCTGCAAAGTAGCGCTTGGGCGGCCGGTGGGGCGGCGCTTGGTATCTTGACCGGTGGCTTGATCTGTTACGCCCAGGACGGCGACGAAGACGACGATGGGGTTTTCGATCGACGCGATCGCTGTCCTGATACGCCGGCCAATACCCCCGTGGAACATCATGGTTGCCCATTGCCGCAGTACCCGGTCAGCGTGACACCTGAACCTGTGCAATCGGAGGTCATCACCCTGAGCGACGCGGACGACGTACTGTTTGCCTTCAACCAATCCGAACTGACGCCTGCCGCGCAGAGCAAGCTGGATTCGTTGATGCCCAAACTGCAAAGCGCCGAAGTGGTGAGCATCAAGGTGATCGGACATACCGACAGCGTCGGCTCGGACACCTATAACCAGGCGCTCTCGGAACGTCGCGCCAGTAGCGTGGCGGCCTACCTGTTGAGCCAGGGCCTGACGCCGAACAAGCTCACCAGCGAGGGCAAGGGCCAAAGTCAGCCGGTGGCCGATAACGAAACAGAAGAAGGGCGAGCGAAAAACCGTCGGGTGGAACTGCACGTCAATCGCTGAGCCCCGTGATAGAGCCGTCGGGTGACAAATAAGGTCGCTCCGGCGGCCATTCGGCAGCCTTCATGAAGAATTTTCCGTTGCCCTCTGGCTTATCCCGCGTGGAAGCCGGTACTGTGCGTCAAAGAATAATTCTCAACGGGGGAGCGTATGAACGTGTTTTGGGGGCTGGGGAAGTTGTTGACCCTGCTTTTCTGGCTGGTGGTGTTGACCAATCAGCTCATGCCGTTTGTCAATCCTCTGCATCTGCTGGTCAATCTGGCTGGCGGCCTGCTGGCCTGCCTTCATCTTCTTGAGGCGGTGTTCTGTTTCCGTAGCCTCAGAGGTCGTGCTCATCCTTGGCGAGACCGCCTGAAGATCCTGTTTTTCGGCGTTTTCCACCTGCAAACCATCCCGGCTCCGACCGCGTCTAAGGCTTCCCATGCGTAAACTCTGTTTGCTCGCTGCACTCATCAGCCCGTTGGCCTGCGCCCAGGTGGTGAGCGTCGAAACCAACTCGCTGATGCGTTTGCCCAACACCGCCAGCACCTTGCAACTGGAACGCCTGGAAGTGGCCGACTACGGCACGTTGTTGATTCCCTCGAATGTGACCGAGGTATCCGTCGGTGAATTGCGTCTGGGTCGTGAAGCGCGGATCGCCATCGTCCCCGGCGAACAGCCGCTTGAGCTGAAGGTCAGTCGAGCGCAGTTGTCGGAAGGCAGCCAGATCACGGCTCGCGGCGCGCCGGGGAATTACCTCAAGGCCGCCCGCTCCGGGCGTAACCTGAACTTGCAGATCAAGTCACTGAGTGCGCCGCAACTGTTGGTGGACGCTCGCGGCGGCGCGGGCGCGCCGGGTTTCGTCGGTCTCGATGGGGCCAACGGCCAGGCGCCGGGTTGTACCTGGGGTCAGGCCGGTCGTGGTGCCGATGGCAGTGACGGGAGTGACGGCCAGCCAGGCGCGCCGGGTGCACTGGTTCGCCTGGAAGTGCCGCGCGATTACCCGGCGGAACTGATCAAGGTCCAGGTGGCCGGCGGCGACGGTGGCGTGGCCGGGCCTGGCGGTAAGCCGGGTGCGGGTGGCAAGGCCAAGGGCTGCTTTGTTTACAAGGCCGATGGCGGAAAAAATGGTCGTCCTGGCGCTGATGGTCAGCCGGGGCCTGCCGGAGCGGAGGGGGCGGTGACCGTGCAGCGGTTGTAAAAGCGACCGAGTTTTGATTGTTCCCACGCTCTGCGTGGGAATACAGCCCGTGACGCTCCGCGTCACTGGACGCGGAGCGTCCCTTGAGGCATTCCCACGCAGAGCGTGGGAACGATCACGGCCGTGCCGCAGCAATCGCCACCAGCACCAACCCGACAATCAGATTAATCCCCACCAACTTGCGAATTTTCCCAAGCGTCGCAGCGCCGGTCGGCCAGTCCTGCGCCGCCACGGCCGTGCGCAACTCTGGCAATAACAAGGCCTGAATCCGGATAAACAGCGCCGTCATCACCACGTACAACCCCATCATCACCTGCACATACCGCGGCGCCGCTTCAAAACCGCTGTACTGCAAATGAATCATGCCCACACCGCTGATCGGCAAAAGCACCACCGCAACCCAGACCCAGCGGAAAAAGCCTTGAAACACTTCTACCCACAGCTTCAGTCGGGCAGGGCCTTCCAGTGCCTTCATCGCCGCGGGCCGCAAGACCATCCACGCGAAAAACATGCCGCCGACCCAGACCAGGGCTGACAGGACATGCAGGGTGTAAACGATGCCAAAAGGTGTCATTGAGGTACTCCGTTCTGCGCGGGATTAATTAGCGCGGTATGATAGCCGCCGAACCGAACCACTGAAAATTTATCCAGCGTTTTTTGCGCCCGACAATCCATGATCAGCACTGAACTCAAAACCACGATCCAGGGCGCCTACTCGCGTTTTCTCGAAGCCAAGAGCCTCAAGCCGCGCTACGGCCAACGCCTGATGATCGCCGAAATTGCCAAGGTCCTCGGTGACATCGACACCGATGACGAAGGCCGGCGCAGTGGCGACCCTGCGATTGTCGCGGTGGAAGCCGGCACCGGCACCGGCAAAACCGTGGCCTACAGCCTGGCCGCCATCCCCACGGCCAAGGCTGCGGGCAAACGCCTGGTGATCGCCACGGCCACCGTGGCCCTGCAAGAGCAGATCGTCTACAAGGATTTGCCCGACCTGATGCGCAACAGCGGGCTGAGTTTCAGCTTCGCCCTGGCCAAGGGACGCGGGCGCTACATGTGCCTGTCCAAGCTCGACATGTTGCTCCAGGAAGGTCACGCACAAACCGCCACGGCGCAGCTGTTTGAAGAAGAAGGCTTCAAGATCGAGGTCGACGAAGCCAGTCAGAAGCTGTTCACCAGCATGATCGAGAAACTCGCCGGCAATAAGTGGGACGGCGACCGCGACAGTTGGTCCACCGCCCTGGAAGACGCCGACTGGGCGCGCCTGACCACCGATCACAGCCAGTGCACCAATCGCCATTGCCCGAACTTCGGCCAGTGCGCCTTCTACAAGGCCCGCGAAGGCATGGGCAAGGTCGATGTGATCGTCACCAACCACGACATGGTCCTGGCCGACCTGGCACTGGGCGGCGGCGCCGTGTTGCCGGACCCGCGCGACACCATCTACGTGTTCGACGAAGGCCATCACCTGCCGGACAAGGCCATCGGCCATTTCGCCCATTACACGCGCCTGCGTTCCACCGCCGACTGGTTGGAAACCACCGCCAAGAACCTCACCAAATTGCTGGCCCAGCATCCGCTGCCGGGCGACCTGGGGAAGTTGATCGAACAAGTGCCGGAACTCGCGCGGGAGATCAAGACCCAGCAGCAATTCATGTTCAGCGCCTGCGAGCAGGTCGCCGATTTCAAACCGGGCGAAGACGTCGAAGGCCGTGAGCGGCCGCGTCATCGCTTCGTCGGCGGGGTGATTCCCGAGCACATGCGCGAAATGGGCGTCGAGCTGAAGAAGGGTTTCGCCCGTCTGACCGATCTGTTTACCCGTCTCACCGAACTGCTCAAGGAAGGCATGGATGGCGAGGTCAACATCGGCATCGCCAGCAACCAGGCCGAAGAGTGGTACCCGCTGTTCGGCAGCCTGTTGTCGCGTTCTTCGGGCAACTGGGAGTTGTGGGTCGCGTTCACCGCTGAAGACCCGGAAGACAACCCGCCGATGGCCCGCTGGCTGACCCTGGCCGAAAGCGGCTCGCTGTTCGACATCGAGGTCAACGCCAGCCCGATCCTCGCGGCGGAAATGCTCCGTCGCAATTTGTGGAACGTGGCTTACGGCGCTCTGGTGACCTCCGCGACATTGACCGCACTCGGCACCTTCGATCGCTTCCGCATGCGCGCCGGCCTGCCGAAAAAAGCCGTGACCGCAGTGGTTCCAAGCCCGTTTCATCACGCCGACGCTGGCGTGCTGCGGGTGCCGGACCTGAAGGCCGATCCGCGTGATGCGCCGGCCCATACCGCAGCGATCATCCGCGACTTGCCGGCCTTGGTGGAAGGTTCGCGCGGCACCCTGGTGCTGTTCTCCTCGCGCAAACAGATGCAGGACGTGTTCGACGGCCTCGACCGCGACTGGCGCAAGCAAGTGTTCATTCAAGGCAACCTGTCGAAACAGGAAACCCTGAACAAGCACAAGGCGCGGGTCGATGGCGGCGATTCCAGTGTGTTGTTCGGCCTGGCGAGTTTCGCCGAAGGGGTCGACTTGCCGGGTGCGTACTGCGAGCACGTGGTGATCGCGAAGATTCCATTTTCGGTGCCCGATGATCCGGTCGAAGCGGCCCTGGCTGAGTGGATCGAGGCTCGGGGTGGCAATCCGTTCATGGAAATCTCCGTGCCGGATGCTTCGCTGAAGCTGGTCCAGGCCTGCGGTCGCTTGCTGCGCACCGAAGAAGACCGCGGCACCATCACCTTGCTCGATCGACGCCTGGTCACCCAGCGTTATGGCAAGGCAATCCTCAATGCGTTGCCTCCCTTCCGGCGTGAAATTTCCTGATACACCGGTGGGCAAATTTGCCCACCGCGTTGTCTATCTCTCTGCCATCGCTTTTCCACTGGCCCATTCGGGTCGTTAGGGAGAATTTCGTTCTCATGATTCGCCGTTCGCTGCGCCGTTCGTTACCTGCCGTTTTCGCTCTGATGTTCGCGGCCCCATTGCTGGCGGCTCCTGCCGGCCAACAGACGCTGTTCAACTTTGTGCGCCCCGCCGATGTGGTCCAGGTGGCGACTCAGGACGCCAGCCTGCCGCAATCCAACGCCGAGCAAACGGCCGAAGGCGAAGTGCTGCGTCGGGTGACGTTCAACCCTGCGGCACAACCGACCTTGCGTCTGACCCCACAGACGGGCGCCTGGGACTGGTCGCAGTCGGGCTTCATGAGTTTGCGGATTCAGAGCGCAATGAATTGGGCTGTGACCCTGTATGTGAAAATCCAGAGCAACGACGGCAAGACGCTGATCAGCCGCGTCGATTTGCCGGCCGGCCCTGCGCAAACCCTATTGGTGCCGCTAACGCCCTTTACGCCATTGAGCCTGGGCCTGAAAGCCGGCCCGCCGATGCCGATGATGTTCAATGGCCAACGTGTATTGCTGGCCAGCAGCGCCGGTGAGCTGGAGCGCAGCCAGGTGGTGTCGGTGACCTTGTCGATGGATCAGCCGAAAGTCGCCCAGAGCATCTTGCTGGAACGCTTTGGCGTGCAGGACGGCGATGCGGTTACCCAAGCGGCTTTTGGCGGCCTGGTAGACGCTTACGGCCAGTCGACCCGAGCCAAATGGCCAGAGAAAGTCAGCAGCGACGAGCAACTGAAAAGCGCCGCGGCCAAGGAACAGCAGCAACTGAAAACCTGGCTGGCCGAGCGCGAGAAGTCGTCCCTGGACAAGTTTGGCGGCTGGACCAAAGGCCCGGCATTTAAGGCCAGCGGTTTTTTCCGTACCGAAAAACGCGACGGTCGCTGGTACCTGGTGACCCCGGAAGGCCATCCGTTCTATTCGCTCGGCGTCAACACCGTCACCCCGGATGTCAACCAGACCTACGTCGCCGGCCGCGAGTGGATGTTTGAATCGCTGCCCAAACCCGACGAGCCGCTGGCCAGCCACTATGGCGAAGGCGATAACCGCGGTGGCAACGGCGTCGATAAGGGCCGTGGCTACAATGCCGGTCGCTGGTACGACTTCTATGGCGCCAACTTGCAGCGTTTGTATGGCTCGCCATGTGTGGTGACCAGCGACACCAAGGCCGGTGTCGCCGAAGCAGCCAAGGCTGACGCGGTTGCGGCTACGGTAGAGAAGGCTGCCGAGCAACCGGTCGTTCCTGCGACGGCCGAAGCTGGTGTTGCCGAAGCCGCCAAAACCGGCGCCGCTGACGCGACTGCGGCGAAAGCCGCTGAGCAAACACCTGCCGAACCCTGCAAAGCGGTGGTTGATGAACAGCGCTGGGCCAGCCACACCCTGGATCGCCTGCAAGCCTGGGGCTTCAACACTATCGGCAACTGGAGCGCCCCGGTGCTGGCCAATGCTGATCGCGTGCCGTACACCTTGCCGCTGTCGATCGTCGGCGATTACGCCAGCATCAGCACCGGCACTGACTGGTGGGGCGGCATGCCCGACCCGTTTGACCCGCGTTTCGCCATGGCTACCGAACGTGCCGTGGCCATCGCCGCGCGGGACCATCGCGACGATCCTTGGCTGATCGGCTATTTCGCCGATAACGAACTGGCCTGGGCCGGTCCCGGCGATGACCCGAAAGCCCGTTACGCCTTGGTCTACGGCACCTTGAAAATGACCACCGACGTGCCGGCCAAACGCGCGTTCCTCAAGCAGTTGCGGGATAAGTACCGCAATCAGGCGGGCCTTTCCAAAGCCTGGGGCATTGATTTGCCGGCCTGGGAATTGATGGAAGACCCGGGCTTCGTGCCGCCGCTGCCAAGCGCCGAATTTCCGGAAATCGAGGCAGACTTCAAATACTTCCAGAAGGTCTTCGCCGACACGTACTTCAAGACCCTCTCCGATTCGCTCAAGTGGCACGCGCCGAACCAGCTATTGCTGGGCGGCCGCTTCGCCAACAGCACCCCGGAAGCGGTTGAGTCCTGTGCGAAGTATTGCGACGTATTGAGCTTCAACATGTACACCCTGCAACCGCAGGACAGTTACGACTTCGCCATACTGCGCAGCCTGGACAAACCGGTGCTGATCACAGAGTTCAACTTCGGCTCCGCGGATCGCGGCCCGTTCTGGGGCGGCGTGACGCAATTGGCCAAGGAAGAAGATCGTGGGCCGGCTTACGCCAATTTCCTCAAACAGGCGATGAGCGAGCCGTCGATCGTCGGCGTGCACTGGTTCCAATACCTTGATCAACCGGTTACCGGTCGTCTGCTGGATGGCGAGAACGGTCACTTCGGGCTGGTGGGCATCACCGATCTGCCGTTCCAGGGCTTCGTCGATAGCGTGCGCAAGAGCAATTGGCAGACCGTCGATCAGCTCGGTAAAGAAGCCGAGAAGGCCAAGGCTGAGGCGGATAAAGCCGATCAAGAAGCTGAGGGCGGCAGAAAAGGCGATGCTGGCAAAGGTGCAGGGCAGGGCGCTGGCCATGTGGGTGGGCATTCCGGCAATGGCCACTGAGTCCTGTTAGACCGCGTTATCGTTCTTCGCGAGCAGGCTCGCTCCCACAATGGTCCAGCGTGAACCCTGTGGGAGTGAGCCTGCTCGCGATGGCGCCCGCCAAGGCACCATAAATTTCTGATCCAATCCATGGGCAACCGACCGCCCGGCCCGCAACTGTTCCCAAAACCCTCCAGGGCTGGAACAATGCGGGCACTTTGTAGAGCTTTATATCCGGGGAGTTGCGGGTGCAGATTCAGGGTTTTTACGAGCTGAAGTTCGAAGCGGTGCGTGAGGCTTTCGCGGCGCTGTTCGACGATTCTCAGGAACGCGGTGCAGCGTTGTGCATCAAGATCGGCGGTGAAACCGTGGTCGACCTTTGGGCCGGTAGCGCTGACAAGGATGGCACCGAAGCCTGGCACAGCGACACCATCGCCAATCTGTTCTCCTGCACCAAGACCTTTACCGCGGTCACCGCCCTGCAACTGGTGGCCGAAGGCAAGCTGCAACTGGATACCCCGGTTGCCCGTTACTGGCCCGAGTTCGCCGCCGCCGGCAAAGAGTCCGTGACCCTGCGTCAATTGCTCTGCCATCAGGCCGGTCTGCCGGCGTTGCGTGATCTGTTGGCCCCGGAAGCCCTTTACGACTGGCAGACCATGGTTGACGCTCTGGCCGCTGAAGAACCGTGGTGGACGCCAGGGAGCGGTCACGGTTACGCCGCGATCACCTACGGCTGGCTGGTCGGTGAGTTGCTGCGTCGTGCCGACGGTCGTGGGCCGGGTGAGGCCATCGTGGCGCGGGTTGCAAAGCCTTTGGGCCTGGATTTCCACGTCGGCCTGGCGGACCAGGAGTTCCACCGCGTGGCGCACATTGCTCGAGGCAAAGGCAATGTCGGCGATGCCGCCGCCCAGCGCTTGCTCCAAGTGACCATGCGCGAGCCGACGGCCATGACCACGAGGGCGTTCACTAACCCGCCATCGATCATGACCAGCACCAACAAACCCGAGTGGCGACGCATGCAGCAACCGGCCGCCAATGGCCACGGCAATGCCCGCAGCCTGGCCGGGTTCTATGCCGGTCTGCTCGATGGCAGTTTGCTGGAAAGCGAAATGCTCGAGGAACTGACGCGCGAGCACAGCCGCGGCGAGGACAAGACTTTACTGACCCGGACCCGTTTCGGCCTGGGTTGCATGCTCGATCAACCGGACGTCCCCAACGCCACCTACGGCCTCGGCCCTCGTGCGTTCGGTCATCCGGGGGCGGGCGGTTCCACCGGTTTTGCCGACCCGGAACACGATGTGGCCTTCGGCTTTGTGACAAATACCCTGGGACCGTACGTCTTGATGGATCCGCGCGCGCAAACGCTCGTGCGGGCCCTGGCCACTTGTCTGTAAAACGCGCTCAGGGGTTCCAGGGCCGGAACCCCAAGGCCTTTATGGTTTCCAAGCGTCTGTTTATCCGGGTCAACCCGGCCTGATTTTTCATTACTTCATTTTGTGGATATCCAATGTCATCCAATAAAACTCTCGCTTTGGCCCTGTGCTTCGCAATTACCGGTTGCGCACAAACTCCACAAAATGACTCGGATGGCAGCAGCTGGTGGCCGTTCGGTTCTTCCGACAAAGTCGCGGCTAAAGGCCCGGCTCCGACCCCAGCCCCGGCACCTTTGAAGCCTGCAGCGACCGCTCCGGTTGCCAAGGCTGAAAGCTCCAGCCCTTGGTACTGGCCGTTCGGTTCCGATGAGGTTCTCGACAAGAAGCCAGAGGTGAAAGCTGAAGCCAAACCTGAAGTTAAACCAGTCGAGGTGGCCAAGACTAAGGCTGAGGCCGAAGCCGGTGGCAACTGGTGGTGGCCGTTCGGTGGTAAAGAGCAAAGCACTACTGCCAAAGTCGTGCCGATGCCTGATCCTAAAGTCACCCAGGCCTGGCTCGACGACTATGAACCGCGCCTGCGCGAAGCGATCAAGGGCAGCCACCTGCAACTTGAGCGCCGTGAAAACGTGCTGGTAGTCTCCGCGCCGGTAGACGGCTCGTTCAACCCTGACCGTCCGGCCATGCTGCTGCCGGTGACCCTCGGCCCGTTCACTCGCGTCGCGAAAATCCTCGAAGTCGATCCAAAGACTGCCGTGCTGGTACTCGGCCACAGTGATACGTCGGGCGCCGCACCGGCCAACGTGAAACTGAGTCAGGAGCGTGCCCAGTCCGTGGCAGCGATTTTCCGCCTCAGCGGTCTGCAGCGTGATCGCCTGATGCTGCGCGGCATGGGTGGCGAAGCCCCGCGTGCTGCTAACGACAGCAATGAAGGTCGTGCCTTGAACCGTCGCGTCGAACTGCTGGTGACCCCGCAAAACACCATGGTCGCGTTGCTGAGCAAGTACAACATGCCGGCCCCGGCGCCAGTGAAGCTGGTCGCTGCCCAGGACGTCAAGCCAGTGGTCAAACCGGTCACCCCTGCGCCAGCCGCGAAGAAAGCCGCTGTGCCTGCTGCAAAAAAAGCCCCGGCCAAGAAAGCCGCCGCCAAGAAGGCACCGGCTAAAACTGCAACGCCGGCGAAGAAGACTGCCCCGGCCAAAGCCGCTGCCGACACGAAAAAAGTCGCCGACGCCACCGATACTGTTAAAAAGTGATTCGTTAACCAAAAGGAATGCGCCATGACCCAGGGCCTGGCTGATATGCGTCGCGATTACACCCGTGATGGCCTGACCGAGGCACAAGCCCCGGCCGAGCCATTCGCGCTGTTCCATCAGTGGTTTGCCGACGCGGTGAAAACCGAACAGGCGCCGGTGGAAGCCAACGCCATGACCCTGGCCACCGTCGATCAGGACGGTCGGCCGCATTGCCGTATTCTGCTGCTCAAGGGGCTGGACGAGCAGGGTTTCACCTTCTTCACCAACTACGACAGCGCCAAGGGCCAGCACCTGGCCGCGAACCCGTACGCGGCCATGACCTTCTTCTGGCCGGCCCTGGAGCGTCAGGTGCGCATCGAAGGGCGGGTGGTGAAGGTTACGCCTGAAGAGTCCGACGCCTACTTTCAGGTTCGGCCGCTGGGCAGTCGTCTCGGCGCCTGGGCTTCGCCCCAGAGCCGGGTGATCGCCGACCGTGCCGAGCTGGAAGCGCTGCTCAAGAACACCGAGCAACGTTTCAGCGACACGCAACCTCATTGCCCTGAGCACTGGGGTGGTTACCGTTTGTTACCGGAGCGCATCGAGTTCTGGCAAGGCCGTCCGAGCCGCCTGCACGATCGCCTCAACTACCGCTTTCAGGGCGCCGACTGGACTCTTGAACGTCTGGCACCTTAAGCCGTCTACCGATCGGGATACCCTGCCGCAGCGGCTTCAAGCCACTGTGGCAGGTCTCGGCGCTTGATCTTCTGCGCTTGAGCGTTCGCCAGTTGCTGGAGCATGAACGCCTTTTTCTGCTCGTCCTTACCCGCCAGTGCCAACGCCAGATCGCGGTCCATCCAGCGTTTGATCCGCACGTATAGCCACCAGTGGAAATACAAACCGGCAACGGTAGTGACGACAATGATGAAGTAATCCATGACAATCCTTGGGGCAGCGGCGCAGCTACCGGAATTTGCCGCTACTGTGTGGTGAGTTCGTGGAAGTGCCTGTACCGGGCCTGAATCAAACCAAAATTATCCGGGCGAGGCCGTGACAGGCGTCAAGCTGCGGAGTTTAATGAATACCTGTCCTTTGGAGTTGATGCTATGCGTAAGTCTGTTCTGCTGGTTGCTTCCTTTTCCACGATGGCGATGTTGCTCACTGGCTGCCAATCGAGCCTGACCGGTGACTCCTACTCCCGTGACGAAGCGCGTCGCGTGCAGACCGTTCGCATGGGCACCATCGAATCCCTGCGGCCGGTCAAAATCGAAGGCACCAAAACCCCGATCGGCGGCGCGGCTGGTGCCGTCGTGGGCGGTGTCGGCGGCAGCGCTATCGGTGGCGGTCGTGGCAGCATCGTTGCTGCGGTTATCGGTGCCGTCGCTGGCGGCCTGATCGGCTCGGCCACAGAAGAAGGCCTGACTCGGGCCCAAGGCGTGGAAATCACCGTTCGCGAAGACGACGGCAGCATGCGCGCCTACGTGCAACAGGTTCAGGAAAATGAAGTGTTCCGTGTTGGCGAGCGGGTGCGGATTGCTACTGTAGATGGGACTAGCCGCGTTTCCCACTAAGCGGGAATACGGGTAAAAGAAAACCCCGATCAGGTGACTGGTCGGGGTTTTTTGTGTCTGTGGCTTTCAGTTTTGTCTGATCCGAAACGTTAGTCTTGGCAGAGCCCCATGTAGTACACCAAGTTGGCTCTGAAGGGGTTGCCAACAAGTTCCATAATCGCACTGGCTTGATTGGGAGATAACACATGCTCGCCCATGGGCACATCCTTCAAAGTTTTCCAGCCCATGACATTAAGCACTGCCGCCTCTAAGGCTTGCGGGACATCCATTTCATACTGCAATGAATTGTCAGGATTTGGCTCGGGGAAAAAACCAGAGAGAGCTATAAATATCATTCTTGAATTCTCGATCGCTATTTTGTTGTAGTACGTCTTTCAGGCCTTACTTTTCCGGTCTGTTCACCTGTTTTTGCATCAAACTCTCCTAAGTGATCTCCCGCCCAGTTGTACACTTCGACGGCGCCATGTTGGTAATCCCATTCATAAATGCGCTTCTTACTTTCCCAGCGTTTTCGATTCCCTTTAGTCTGAACAGGGAAGGCATCGGGGAACGCTGGCAGAAATTTTGGCGGAGGATGATAGCTGTGGTCACCACTGATAGGTCTTGCCACCACCACGTATAACGGCTGCACACCAGAGTTCGCCGGAAACACAAGAATGAAATCCTTGTACTCAGGCGGATAAACCGGGTTCACGATGATGCTATCCGCCGCTTTCGTCGGCGGATAAACCCAAATATGCGGCGCTTGCGGCGCAGCCTCCAGCGCGGGAATACCGAGGATGTCGGAACCATCCACAGCCGGTGTCCATATCAGCTCAACACCATCCCCCAGATCCGCCACCTGCTGACTGCCGTGCAAGCTGAACTGCACGACATCGACCATTTCCCAATCACGGTTCTTGCCGGTGTAGAAACCGTATCCCTTGAGACTGCCGTCAGCCTGTTGCTCGACCCTTAGCCGAACACGAGTTCGAGCCTGTTTCAGGGCGCGTAACTGATCTTCGGTATAGAGCGCGCTGTCGCCGAGGCTCGGTGTCCAGAAGAACGCGACCAGGCCGGCCAATAGGGCGGTTCCAGCAGTACCGAGTGCTGCGGTGGGAACAGCGATAGCCGGGGCGCGAAGAGCCATTCGGCCGATACCGAGCGAGACGGTGCTACCGCTGATGGTCTGAAGATTCAGCAGCCCGGCATCGTCTGCCTCGCGAGCCCCGAGCCAGGCTACTTCTCCGTAGTCCTTGAGGCTGTCGGTGGGCACCATTCCCGAAGGATTCGAGTAGTCGATGATGGCGTCCGGCAGATTGCAGGACTTGGCGAAGACACACCCCGCACGAACGGTTTCCTGCTTTTTCGCCACGACCTCACGACTCCGTTCGAAGGCGTCTTGTCTCGCGAGCATGGCGTCGTAAGCGTTTTGTCGGGCCTCCCGCGCGGCCAGTTCGGTAGCCGTCATAAAGCGGTAAGTGATGTGATGACCGTCGCCTGACGGAGGGTTCTTGACCCGGGGAATGTCCTTGTTACCAGCCACTGATCGTCCTTGCGTTCGTACGTCGACAACCCCCAAAAAAGGGGCTGTGCGACGTTAACGAACGAGGCTGATCGTGGCTGTAGGACGAGTCTCGAATGACTCTAGGAGTTGTCTCTGTTTATCAGTATTGCAGCGCGGCGCTCTTGCGACTTGCCGCTGCCGTCACCGCATAACCAATCAATGCCGCCAGTATCGAACCGGTCAAAATTCCCATCCGGTCCATCCCTGCGTATTCACTGGCACCCGGCACAAACGCCAGGGAGCCGACAAACAGGCTCATGGTGAAGCCGATGCCGCAGAGGATTGCCACACCCAATACCTGGCCCCAGTTAGCGCCTTGGGGCAGGGCGGCGATGCCGATTTTCACCGCCAGCCAGGTTAGGCCGAAGACGCCGAGGGTCTTGCCCAGCAGCAAACCGACCGCGATGCCCATCGGCACGTGGTGGGTGAAGCTTTCGACGGTCACGCCACTCAGGGACAGGCCGGCGTTGGCGAAGGCGAACAGCGGCAGGATGCCGTAGGCCACCCATGGATGGAGGGCGTGTTCGAGGGTCAGCAGCGGAGAAGGTTCGGCGTTTTTCGTGCGCAGGGGGATGCAGAAAGCCAGGGTCACACCGGCCAGTGTCGCGTGGACACCGCTCTTGAGCACGCAAACCCAAAGGATCAGGCCGATGATCATGTACGGCCCGAGCTTGACCACTCCGAGCCGGTTCATTGCGATCAGTGCCACGATGCACGTCGCGGCCAGAGACAGCGAAAGGGTCGAGAGCGTGCCCGAGTAGAAGATCGCAATGACGATGATTGCGCCGAGGTCGTCAATGATCGCCAACGTCATCAGGAAAAGTTTGAGCGACACCGGTACCCGCTTACCCAGCAGGGCCAGTACACCGAGGGCGAAGGCAATATCGGTGGCCATCGGGATGGCCCAGCCACCAAGGGCTGTCGGGTCATCTCGGTTCAGAAACCAGTAGAGCAGCGCCGGCACCACCATGCCGCCAATCGCCGCTGCGCCGGGCAGGACGATTTGCGACGGTTTCGACAGTTGACCGTCAAGGACTTCGCGCTTCACTTCCAGGCCGATCAGCAGGAAGAACAGGGCCATCAGGCCGTCGTTGATCCACAACAGCGCCGGTTTGGCGATTTGCAACGCGCCTATTTGCGCCACGACCGGAGTGTCGAGAAAACTGCTGTAAAGCCACGACAGCGGGGAATTGTTGATGATCAAGGCCAGGGCCGCAGCGGCGATCAATAACAGTCCGCTGGCAGCTTCCAACTGGAAGAAACGCGTGAAAGTGCTACGCAGAGGCAAGGTCGCTCTCCATCGATGAATTCAAAAGGTGGCACACCCTAACCCGTACCGTTAGTTGTTAAAACAAAAGTTATATTCTTTTTTGTTATATGCCGTTACAACGTGAACGATCAGCAGGGACCTGAGCCTAGCAGTTGCCGGGCGTATTGAACGTCAGCTGTACCTGTGCGCGCTGTAGGTTTTTTCCTAAGCTTGTTAGCTGAGCCTTGCAACAAGGCCGACTCAACGAGAAAACCACCATGAGCGACAATCGACAGTGGGCCCGCGAAGCCATCCGGATCATCGAAGCCGACTTCCAACGCAGCGCCGACACCCATCTGATTCCCTTGCCGCTGCCAGGTTTTCCGGGCATCGAGTTGTATTTCAAGGATGAGTCCAGCCATCCCACCGGCAGCCTGAAGCACCGGTTGGCGCGCTCGCTGTTTCTGTATGCGCTGTGTAATGGCTGGCTCAAACCCGGAGCACCGGTGATTGAAGCGTCCAGCGGTTCGACGGCGATTTCCGAGGCGTACTTCGCCAGTTTGCTGGGCTTGCCATTTATTGCGGTGATGCCGGCGAGCACCTCCAAAGAGAAGATTGCGCAGATCGCTTTCTACGGTGGCAAGAGTCATTTGGTCGACGACCCGACGCAGATCTATGCCGAATCCGAACGCCTGGCCCGCGAACATGATGGGCATTTCATCGACCAGTTCACCTATGCCGAGCGCGCTACTGACTGGCGGGCGAACAACAACATCGCCGAGTCGATCTTCCAGCAAATGCGCTTCGAACTGCACCCCGAGCCGAGCTGGCTGATCTCCAGCCCCGGCACCGGCGGCACCACCGCGACGCTGGGCCGGTACGTGCGTTACCGCCAGCATTGCACTCGCGTGCTCTGCGCCGATGCCGAACGTTCGGTGTTCTTCGATTACTACCAGACCGGCGACGCCAGTCTGCGCCTGGATTGTGGTTCGCGGATTGAAGGCATTGGCCGGCCTCGGGTAGAAGCGTCGTTCCTGCCCAAGGTAATTGATGCGATGGTCAAGGTGCCGGACGCGTTGTCCCTGGCGGCCATGCATTACCTGGCGCAGCGTTTGGGACGTCGAGTCGGCGGATCGAGCGGGACCAATTTGATCGGCGCGTTGATGGCAGCCCAGCAGATGGCGGCGGCGGGGGAGTCGGGGTCGATCGTGGCGATTCTGTGTGATGGCGGCGAGCGCTATGCCACCACTTATTACGATCAGGCCTGGCTCAAGGCCCAGGGGTATGAGTTGAGCGGTTTGATGGATGCGGTGGCGGGGAGTGTTGAGCGCGGCGAGCCGCTGCCGGCCAGCGTGCTGCGCGCCAATATCTGACAGGCTGAAACCAATGTGGGAGCAAGCCTGCTCGCGATAGCGGTAGATCAGTCAACATCTCTATTGAATGTTATGCCGCCATCGCGAGCAGGCTCGCTCCCACAGAGGATTTGTGTCAGGCCTCGAGGCCGAGGATGTCGCGGGCCACGGCTTCTGCAATCCGAATCCCGTCGACACCGGCCGACAGAATCCCGCCCGCATAACCCGCGCCTTCACCCGCCGGGAACAAGCCTTTCACGTTCAGGCTCTGCATCGACTCGTCACGGGTAATCCGCAGCGGCGACGACGTACGGGTCTCGATCCCGGTCAACACCGCGTCGTGCAGCGAGTAACCGCGAATCTGCTTCTCGAACGCCGGCAATGCTTCGCGAATGGCTTCGATGGCGAACGCCGGCAAGGCCAACGCCAGATCACCCAAGGCAACGCCTGGTTTGTAGGACGGTTCAACGCTGCCCAGTTCGGTGGACGGCTTGCCGGCAATGAAGTCGCCGACCAGTTGCGCCGGCGCTTCGTAGTTGCTGCCGCCCAGCACAAAGGCGTGGGATTCCAGGCGTTCCTGCAACTCGATACCCGCCAGCGGGCCGCCCGGGTAATCGACTTCCGGGGTGATCCCGACGACGATCCCGGAGTTGGCGTTGCGCTCGTTACGCGAGTATTGGCTCATGCCGTTGGTGACCACGCGGCCCGGCTCGGACGTCGCCGCCACCACGGTGCCGCCCGGGCACATGCAGAAGCTGTAGACCGAACGGCCGTTGCTGGCGTGGTGCACCAGTTTGTAGTCCGCAGCGCCGAGTTTCGGGTGCCCGGCGTATTTACCCAAGCGGGCGCGGTCGATCAGCGATTGCGGATGCTCGATGCGGAAACCTACCGAAAACGGCTTGGCTTCCATGAACACGCCACGGCCATGCAGCATGCGGAAGGTATCGCGGGCACTGTGGCCGAGGGCCAGGATCACGTGTTTCGAGTGGATCTGCTCGCCGCCATTGAGCTCGACGCCGACCAGTTGGCCGTCCTCGATCAAGACGTCGGTAACGCGCTGCTGGAAGCGCACTTCGCCGCCCAACGCGCGAATTTGCTCACGCATGTTTTCCACAACACCGGTCAGACGGAACGTACCAATGTGCGGTTTGCTGACGTAGAGGATTTCTTCCGGCGCGCCTGCTTTTACGAACTCGTGCAGGACCTTGCGACCGATGAATTTCGGGTCCTTGATCTGGCTGTAAAGCTTGCCGTCAGAGAACGTCCCCGCACCACCTTCGCCGAATTGCACGTTGGATTCCGGGTTAAGCACGCTTTTACGCCACAGACCCCAAGTGTCCTTGGTGCGCTGACGCACTTCGGTGCCGCGCTCGAGGATGATCGGCTTGAAGCCCATTTGCGCCAGCAGCAGCCCGGCGAAAATCCCGCACGGACCGAAGCCCACGACGACGGGACGTTGCTCAAGATCAGCCGGCGCCTGGCCGACCACTTTGTAGCTGACATCCGGCGCCACGTTGACGTTACGGTCATCGGCGAACGTGTGCAGCACCGTTGCCTCATCGCGAACGTTGAGGTCGATGGTGTAGATGAAGCACAGTTCGGAGGACTTTTTGCGCGCATCGTAGCTGCGCTTGAACAAGGTGAAATCGAGCAGGTCATCACTGGTGATGCCCAGGCGCTGCACGATGGCAGGGCGCAGGTCTTCTTCGGGATGGTCGATCGGCAGCTTGAGTTCGGTGATTCGTAACATGACAGGATCCGGTTCGCGGGGCGCACAACTGCGCCAAGGCGTTTGAAGCCCGCGATTATAAGCCTCAAAGAATGATTCCCGTGAGGCTAAAACGATCAGTCGTTACGCGATCCGCCGAAATACCCGCAACCACGCTGAACCTGGCCGTCGACGCGCAGTTCGGCGCTCATGTGCTGGACGCTGCCGGTGGTGCTGTCGACGCAACGTTGCGGCGCGACCCACAATTCGATGTGCTGGTTATTGGCTTCGGTACTGAGGTTGAAGCGGCCATCGCCCAATTGTTCTTCAACGTAGGGCACGGCCAATGGCGGCTGACCGGCGCGCTCGATGACCATGCCTTTGCCGCTGACTTTCACGTTCCACTCAGGCCCATGGCCGGCGGCGCGCAGGATAAGCAATTTGAAATTCGGATCGTTGCACGCGGTGCCCGAGCGCTCGACGCGGTACAGCTGCGCAAGATCGAGGCGACTATGGACGACCTGTCCGCGTACGTCAGCAAACAGCTTGCCCTGGTCATCGGCCAGTGTCGCGGCCTCTTGCAGGACGCTGGTGCCGCCGGTGTCGTTGACCACATAACTGCGCTGTTCGTTGCACGGCTGGAACAGCAGCTTGCCGTCGGCCGCCAGCAACTGGCCCTGCATGCGGGTCTGGCCCACGTGGGAGGCACTCTCACGCGGGCCGTCGAGCAACTGGCAAGCGGCGAACAACGGAAGCAGGGCAACAAGGACTAAGGAACGGGCAACGCGCATCTTTGAGTCTCCAGACAAGTGTCGCCACGTTACTCAGCCTGACCGTTCATCACAACCCCGCTACTTTTGAATTCGATTCGCTCATCACTTGTAGGAGCACGGTTGTGGCGGTTTAGCCCACGTGAAAGGTCTGGCCTGTTTGCAGGCCTTCCACACTTTTGGCGTAGGCCAATGCCACATCGGCCGCCAGAACCGGTTTGTAACCACGGAAATACGGCGCGTATTTGCCCATGGCTTCGACCAGTACGTTCGGGCTCACCGAATTGACGCGCAGGCCGCGAGGCAGTTCGATCGCAGCGGCGCGGACGAAGCTGTCCAGGGCGCCATTGACCAGCGCTGCCGAGGCGCCGCTGCGAATCGGGTCGTGGCTGAGCACGCCGGTGGTGAAGGTGAACGAGGCACCGTCATTGGCGTACTCGCGGCCAATCAACAGCAGATTGACCTGGCCCATCAACTTGTCTTTCAGGCCCAGCGCGAAGCTTTCTTCGGTCATTTCACCGAGGGGGGCGAAGGTCACGTTGCCGGCGGCGCAGATCAGAGCATCGAATTTGCCGGTTTGCTCGAACAGTTTGCGAATCGAAGCGCTGTCGCTGATATCCACATGGAAATCACCGCTGTTGCGGCCGATGCGGATGATCTTGTGACGCTCGGACAGCTCCTTGTCGACCGCCGAACCGATGGTGCCGCCTGCGCCTATCAAAAGAATTTTCATGCTGCTGTTCCTGAGTGGATTGAAAGAGGCTTCAGTCTAGAGTGGTTTTTTCCATCGATAAGCGCGCTAATAGGCAACCTTTGGTTTTCAAATGGAAACAATCCATGAGCGAAATGGATGATCTGGCGGCGTTCGCGATATTGATTGAAGCAGGGAGTTTCACCTTGGCGGCGCAGCAGTTGGGGTGCAGCAAAGGTCAGTTGTCCAAGCGCATCAGCCAACTGGAATCGCGGTTTTCAGTGGTGCTGCTGCAACGCACCACCCGCCGTTTGAGCCTGACCGCTGCCGGGGCGGCGCTGTTGCCGCAAGCCCAGGCGCTCGTCGTCCAGGTCGAGAGGGCGCGTCAGGCATTGGCGCGGCTGAAGGACGACATGGCCGGGCCGGTACGTATGACGGTTCCGGTATCGCTGGGGGAAACCTTCTTCGATGGCTTGTTACTGGAGTTTTCTGGCAAGTACCCCGAGGTGCAGATCGAGCTGGACCTGAGCAACAACTACCGCGATTTGACTCGCGACGGGTTTGATCTGGCGGTTCGTTCCGAGGTGGGTAATGACGAGCGCCTGGTGGCCCGACCACTATTGGCCTGGCACGAAATGACCTGCGCCAGCCCGGCTTATCTTGAACAATACGGCGAACCGATGACACCGCAGGCACTCGCTGACCATCGCTGTCTGCTCAACAGTCACTACAGCGGTCGCGAAGAGTGGCTCTATCACCAGCAACATGAATTGTTGCGGGTGCGCGTGTCGGGACCGTTCGCCAGCAACCATTACAGCCTGCTGAAAAAAGCCGCACTGGCCGGCGCCGGCATTGCGCGGTTGCCGTCCTACCTGCTGCAAGCGGAATTGGCTGACGGCCGTTTGCGCTGGCTCCTTCGTGACTATCAGACCCGCCGTATGCCGATGTACCTGGTGCATCCGTATCAGGGCGGTTTGCCAAAGCGTACGCAGGTGTTGGCGGACTATTTGATTGGCTGGTTCAAGCGCAGCGGCGAAGCGCTGGATCGACTGCGCTAGTCGATGATCGTTCCCACGCAGAGCGTGGGAACGATCGGTCATCGTCGTTGAATGTAAAAACGAAAAACGGCCCGAAGGCCGTTTTTTGTTTACCGCAAAGACTCAACCACCCAGGTACGCTTCGCGCACTTTCGGATCAGTCAGTAGTGCTTCCCCAGTGCCTGTCATCACCACCCGGCCGTTCTCCAGAACGTACGCACGGTCGGCGATTTTCAGCGCCTGGTTGGCGTTCTGCTCCACCAGAAACACCGTCACGCCATCCTTGCGCAGCTGTTCGATGATGTCGAAGATCTGCTGGATGATGATCGGCGCCAGGCCCAACGAAGGTTCGTCGAGCAGCAACAGCTTGGGTTTGCTCATCAGCGCACGGCCGATGGCGAGCATTTGCTGCTCGCCGCCGGACATGGTGCCGCCGCGTTGGGCGAAGCGTTCTTTCAGGCGTGGGAAAAGTTCGAGGACTTTGTCCATCTGTTCCTGATAATCGCCTTTGTCGGTGAAGAACCCGCCCATGGCGAGGTTTTCTTCCACGGTCAGACGGGCAAACACCCGGCGACCTTCCGGCACGACAGCGATGCTCTTGCGCATGATCTGCGAGGAACTCTGACCGACCAATTCCTCACCCATGTAGCGGATGCTGCCGCTGTGGGCTTGCGGCGAACCGCAGAGCGTCATCAGCAGGGTCGATTTGCCGGCACCGTTGGCGCCGATCAGGGTCACGATCTCGCCCTGGCGGACTTCGACGTTGACGCTGTGCAGGGCCTGGATCTTGCCGTAGAAGGTGGAAACGTTTTCGAATTGCAGCATTTACGCTTCCCCCAGGTAGGCTTTGATCACTTCGGGATTGTCGCGGATCTGTTCCGGCGTGCCGTCGGCCAGAGGCGTGCCCTGGTTGATCACGACGATGTGGTCGGAAATGCTCATGACCAGTTTCATGTCGTGTTCGATCAGCAGCACGGTGACGTTGTGCTCTTCACGCAACATGCTGATCAGTGCCTTCAGGTCTTCGGTTTCCTTCGGGTTCAGGCCAGCGGCCGGTTCGTCGAGCATGAGGATCCGCGGGCGGGTCATCATGCAGCGAGCGATTTCCAGACGCCGTTGCTGACCGTAGGCCAGGGTGCCGGCCGGACGGTTGGCGAATGCCTTGAGGTTGACCTTGTCCAGCCAGAACTCGGCGAACTCCATGGCCTCGCGTTCGCTCTTGCGGAACGCCGGGGTCTTGAACAGACCGGCCAGGAAGTTGGTGTTCAGGTGACGGTGCTGGGCGATCAAGAGGTTCTCGACCGCGGTCATGTCCTTGAACAACCGCACGTTCTGGAAAGTCCGCACCACGCCTTTGAGGGCGATCTTGTGGCCGGGCAGGCCCTGGATCGGCTCGCCGTCCAGCAAGATGCTGCCGCCACTTGGCTGGTAGAAACCGGTCAGGCAGTTGAACACGGTGGTCTTGCCGGCGCCGTTAGGGCCGATCAGTGCCACCACCTGTTTTTCCTTCACGCTCAAGGCTACGCCGTTGACCGCCAGCAAGCCGCCGAAGCGCATGCTCAGATTTTCGACTTTAAGGATCTCGCGGCTCATTTGCGCAGCTCCATGTGAGGACGTTGCATGGGCAGCAGGCCTTGAGGACGCCAGATCATCATCAGCACCATCAAGGCGCCGAACATCAACATGCGGTACTCACTGAACTCACGCATCATTTCAGGCAACAGGATCATCACCACGGCAGCCAGGATCACGCCCAGTTGCGAGCCCATGCCACCCAGTACCACGATGGCGAGAATGATCGCCGACTCGATGAAGGTGAAAGACTCCGGCGTCACCAGGCCCTGACGCGCAGCGAAGAAGCTGCCGGCAAAACCGGCGAAGCTGGCGCCCAGGGTGAAGGCCGACAGCTTGATGACTGTAGGATTGAGACCCAGCGCACGGCAGGCAATTTCGTCTTCACGCAGCGCTTCCCACGCGCGGCCCAGCGGCATGCGCAGCAAACGGTTGATGACGAACAGCGCAGCCAGTGCCAGGAACAATGCAACCAGGTAAAGGAAAATCACCTTGTTGATCGAGTTGTAGGCCAGGCCGAAGTATTCGTGGAAGGTCTGCATGCCTTCTGCCGCTTTACGTTCGAAGGTCAGGCCGAAGAACGTCGGTTTCTCGATGTTGCTGATGCCGTTCGGGCCACCGGTGAGGCCCGTCAGGTTACGCAGGAACAGTCGGATGATTTCACCGAAGCCCAGGGTCACGATCGCCAGGTAGTCACCACGCAAACGCAGGACCGGGAAACCCAGCAGGAAGCCGAAGGTGGCCGCCATCAGGCCGGCGATCGGCAGGCAGATCCAGAAGCTCAAGCCGTAGTAATGCGACAGCAACGCATAACTGTAGGCACCGACGGCATAGAAGCCGACATACCCGAGGTCAAGCAGACCGGCCAGGCCGACCACGATGTTCAGGCCCAGGCCCAGCATCACGTAGATCAGCACCAGGGTGGCGATATCCACCGCCCCGCGAGAGCCGAAGAACGGCCACACCAGTGCGCCGGCGATCAACGCAATGATGATCCAGCGCTGGGTGGTCGGCAGGGTCAGGAAGTTGCTGGCCTTGGCCGGAATCAGCGGCATGCTTGGCGAAGACCGCCAGGCCGAGCTGATCTGTTGGTCGAAGAGCACCCGCAGGAACATCAGCACCGAGCACACGGCGATGGTGATCAGGATTGCATCGCTGGTGCCATGGACTTCGAGGTTGATGCCGACGATGGTCAGTTTCAGACCGAGTACCGGGTAGGCAACCGCCCACACCAGCAAGGCGCTGAACAACGCCTGTTTAAGATTCCTAGTCATACTTTCTCAACCTCCGGACGGCCCAACAGGCCGGTTGGCCGGAACAACAACACCAGAACCAATAGACCGAACGCCACGACGTCCTTGTACTGGTCGCCGAAGATATCGGCACCAAAGGCTTCCGCCACCCCCAGCACGATCCCGCCGAGCATGGCGCCGGGGATGCTGCCGATACCGCCCAGTACCGCTGCGGTGAAGGCCTTGAGGCCGACGAGGAAACCGGCGTTCGGGTTGATCACGCCATATTGCATGCTCAGCAACACCGCCGCGATGGCGGCCAGTGCGGCACCGATGACGAAGGTCAGGGCGATGATGTTGTTGGTGTTGATACCCAAGAGGTTGGCCATCTTGATGTCTTCGGCACAGGCGCGGCAGGCGCGACCCAGGCGAGAGCGGGAGATGAACAGCGTCAGGCCGAGCATGGCGACCAGGGTCACCACGAACACCACGATTTGCATGTAGGAAATCAGCACTTCATGTGCGCCACCTGGCCCGATGGAGAAGTTGCCGGGGATCAGGTTGGGGATGGATTTGTCCTTGGAGTCTTGCGCCAGCAGAACCGTGTTCTGCAGGAAGATCGACATGCCGATGGCGGAAATCAGCGGGATCAGACGGTTGCTGCCGCGCAGGGGGCGGTAGGCGATCCGTTCGATGCTGTAACCGTAGGCACTGGTCACGACAATGGTCGCGAGGAAAGCGGCGGTCATCAACAGTGGAACACTGTCGAGTCCCAGCATGGCCAGCCCGGCGATGGCGATAAACGCCACGTAGGAGCCGATCATGTACACCTCGCCGTGGGCGAAGTTGATCATTCCAATGATGCCGTAAACCATCGTATAGCCGATGGCGATCAGGGCATACGTGCTGCCAATGGTCAGACCATTAACCAGCTGTTGGAAGAAGTGATAGATGTCAGGCATTACAGCGCTCCTAAAAACCTGATACGCATTTCACTGGTGGAGTCATTTTCCCGCTCGAGCCCCGTGGATCTGCATCCACTTCGAACGCGAGGTTTGCCAGCGAACCGCTGATGACGGTTTTGAGATTTTCAGGTGGGGAGACTGGCGGATCACGCCAGCGCGGCCCAATACGTTCGTAAAACAAAGCCCACGGCACGCCGTGGGCTTTGTTGGCAGTCAGTCAGGCAACGCCTTACTGAGGCTTGGCTTCAGTTTTAGGTTTGCCGAAGTGCCACTCGTAAACCACAAATTTGAAGTCTTTCAGGTCGCCCTTATCGTCGAAGCTCAGGTCGCCAGTCGGCGTCTTGAAGGTGCCTGCATGGATGGCTTCAGCCACTTTGGCAGTGTCTTCGCTCTTGGCTGCCTTGATACCGTCGGCAATCACGGTCACCGCCGAGTAGGACGGGAACACGAACGGACCGCTCGGGTCTTCTTTCTTGGCTTTGAACGCGTCAGCCAGGGCGATGTTGGCCGGATCCTGGTCGAAGGATTTCGGCAGGGTCACCAGCAAACCTTCGGAAGCGTCTTTGGCGATCTGCGAAATGGAGTCGTTACCCACGCCTTCCGGACCCATGAACTTGGCTTTCAGGCCTTTTTCCTGGGCTTGACGCAGGATCAGGCCCAGCTCCGGGTGGTAGCCGCCGTAGTAGACGAAGTCGACGTTGGCCTGCTTGAGCTTGGAGATCATCGAGGAGAAGTCTTTGTCGCCGGCGTTGATGCCTTCGAACACGGCAACCTTGACGTTTTTGCCTTCCAGGGTTTTCTTCACGGCGGTGGCGATGCCTTCACCGTATTGCTGTTTGTCGTGCAGGACAGCAACGATTTTCGGTTTTACGAAGTCGGCAATGTAGTTACCGGCGGCAGGGCCCTGGGCGCTGTCCAGACCGATGGTGCGGAACACCATTTTGTAACCACGGGAAGTGATGTCCGGGCTGGTGGCAGCCGGGGTAATCATGATCACGCCTTCGTCTTCGTAAATGTCCGAAGCCGGTTGAGTGGAGCTGGAGCACAGGTGACCGACCACGAACTTGACGCCGTCGTTGACGACTTTGTTCGCGACCGCTACCGCTTGTTTTGGATCACAGGCGTCATCGTATTCCACGGCTTCGAGTTTCTTGCCGTCTACGCCGCCTTTGGCGTTGATCTGTTCGATGGCCATTTTGGCGCCACTGAACTGCATGTCGCCGTATTGGGCTACAGGGCCGGTTTTAGGGCCGGCGATGCCGATCTTGATGGTGTCAGCTGCGAACGAATGGCTGGCAACCCCGGCCAGAACCATAGCGGCAAACAGTTTGGAAATCTGCTTAGTAGCCTTAGTCATAGTGCTCCACTCTTACTGTTGTAGTTTTTATAGTCCTGGCGCCGTAGCAGCAGAACCGGGTCAGATATCTTCGATATCCTCCGGAAAATGCCCCCGGCAACTGTACCGGTACAGTGTAGAGCGCCAATTGTTAGCCTGGGAAGCTGGCGCCAGGGGGCAAAACCAGAGGGTGTCGCTTTATTGAAAGAAAAAGACAGAATGGCGGCGGGGGTTATAGCTGAAATATCAGCAATCCTTGGCTTTCCTGCTGTTTTCAATCGGTAACTCAATTGCAGCCGGGTTTTTCTGCCAGAGCACCAACGTTATGATTACGTCGATTTCTTTTCCGGACAGGACCCATGACTCAAGAACCTAGCACCCTCTATGCCAAGCTGCTTGGTGAAACCGCATCTATTACCTGGAAGGAGCTGGAGCCGTTCTTCGCCAGGGGTGCCCTATTGTGGGTCGATCCCGGTCTGGATTTGATTGCTGCAGCGGAGGCAGTCGCGACCGACGAAGGCCAGAAAGTGGCTGCCTGGCTGGCCGCCGACAAGGTCGCCAAGCTGTCTGAAACGCGGGCGCTGGATCTTTTTGAACGCGATCCGGAGCTGTGGGCAGTGGTCGTTTCGCCGTGGATCCTGATCCAGGAAAGGGCGACGAGCTGAGAATTCGCACTTCATTGGTGCGCGACTTTGTCGGGCAAAAGTGTGTAGCCGAGTAGCGTGATGGCATGTTGCCGTAGAGAAAGGCCACAGGCGGGCCAGCATCACGGTGACGTAAACGTAACGGGAACAGTTTATCGAGCAGCCGATTGGTTGCTTAATTGTTTCTGGATGTGATCGTTCCCACGCTCTGCGTGGGAATGTAGCCCGGGACGCTCTGCGTTCCAAAGCGGACGCAGAGTGTCCATTGAGGCATTCCCACGCAGAGCGTGGGAACGATCGACAGTAGGTGAGTTAAGCCGTCTTGCCAGTATGGTTATTCAGCGAAATAACCTTGGTCTTGCCAATCCGGTGACGATAAATTTCGCGCAAGTACTTGATCGACTTCTTCACGCAGTCCCGGGACAGACGAATGTCATTGATCGAGACGAACTTGTCTTTGTCGTTGATCAGCTCGCGGTACTTCTTCTCGTACATCGGTTTGATCGCGTACCAGTTGGTGTCGAGAATCTTCGCCGGGTTCTCGAACTCATTAAGCAGCTCATCGATCCGGTCTTCGTCGAACTCTTCATTAATGATGAAGTCGAGGATCGAGTTATCCAGCGTCTCGTCAAAGCGGTACGGGTTTTTCGCGAAGCAACGTTTGATGAAGGCCACGATCAGCGTCAGGAAGTCGTCCGACAGGCACGGGCTCTTGGCGATCAACGTGGTCAGCGACAGGTTGGCCGAGGCGCCGATGACCAATGCATAGCGCTTGAGCGTGGTGTTCGGGAACAGGCTGTTGAGGTGGGTCTTCAACCGGTTCAGGTCCATGTAGGACAGCTTGTAGTCTTTTGGCAGCGAAACAATCGAGACCACCGAAGAGCAGTTCTTGAAGAAGTGCAGGTCGTGCAACGCGGCCGCGTCATAGCCCGAATTCTTGTACTGCTCCAGCGAGGCGCGATAGCGCTTGGATTCGATTGGCAACAAGCTGATGCCTTCGATCGCCTGGGTCACTTTGTTGAAGTGCGGCAAGTCGATGGAGCGGAAGAACAGGTCGTCGATGTTCAGGCGCTGCGGTTCTTTCTCGAACACCTTGAACTTGTCGTTGCTCGGCGGCGGAGTTTCCGGCACCACGGACTCGGCGTAGGCAATGGCTACAGGGCCGGCCAGGCTCATGAACAGGTCGTTGGCGTCGAGGCGAATGGTTTCGCCAATGTCGATGCCGGCCCGACGGAAATAGTTCTGGTCGTAGTCGGTAGTAACCGCCTGCGCCGTCAGAATGTTGAAGATCTGCTGTGAGATGTATTGATTTGCGTGTTTTTCCATCGCGTTGACGTCGATGTTCTGAATGTTGCCGTCATCGCTTTCTTCGGCATAACGCATGATGTCGTTGGAGATCAACATCATCGCGTTCCATGGGCGGATACGGCCCATGACACTGGCTTCGCTGCTGTCTTCGTTGGCGAAGTTGTAGGAGAAGTCCCATTCTTCCGACAGGTATTTGCACAGCAGGCGACCGGCGTTGATGTGCAGCGCCTCGGACATTTCGCTGCGGTGATCGGAAATATTGGGCAGTACGCAAATGCCGCTGGTGAAGATCGGCTCGAAGACGAAGGAGTGGCCGCTCTTGCTGTCGTGCTCGTCCATCGGCTTGGTGTCGAACGTCTTGTTCATGTACGAGTGCTGCTGGGCCAGGCCGAACTCCGAGGCCATGCCCGAACCGGTACCGCCACCGGCACTGAAGATCGAGAAGTACAGGCGCGACTGGTTGGCCTTGATCCCGCAGCTGTCGATCAGGTACGAGTGGATCATCTTCCAGTCAGGGCTGGAGAAACGCTGGGTGTCCTTGTTCAGGATGATCTTGGCCAGGTACTGACCGAGGATCGGCGCGTTACCGGCGCCACCGGCGTGGACTTCCGACAAGTCCATGATCTTCATTTTGCTGTAGTCGCGCAGGAAACCGCTTTTTTCGCCCTTGCGCGAGAAACGGATGCGGCCGGCGATGTCCTTGTCCAAATCGCCGAGCATCACCAACGGTTCGACCAGGAACACCGGTTTGCTGGCCTTGTTCGATCCCAGGCGCAGGTTGTTACGAATCCACTGCGCCGGGCTGTAGCCTTTTTCGGCGAAGCGTTTGTCCGGGGACAGGCGATCTTCGTTGTTGAATTCGTTGAGGTAGAACTTGCGGGCGTTGTACACCAGTTCCGCCACGTCCAGCGCGATGTTCGAACCACAGCGACCGAGGCCGATCAGGCACACCGACGGGAATTCCTGATCGCTGTGATGTTCGCTGTCGCCTTCCAGATGCGGCGGGCGCGGGAACACCATGTCGCGCAGACCATCGAGATTATCGAGGATGCGGTCGGTATTGGTTTCGGTGAAGTACAGGTATTGCTGAGTCGCCAACGGGCGCGATGGCGTCAATGGCTTTGACGGTGCGGGGCTGTTTGCCGCCGGGCTCAGCGTCAGATCGGATATCGCAGCGGCCGGATTGTTTTTAGAAGTCATTGTGCGCCATGTGCCTGGACTGGTTGGTTGGGCGACAAGCTGTCGTCGAACCATCACGGATGGGGTCTCGCGTTTTTTTCAGCGCGTATTTGGCCCAAGCATCAGGGCCTTGGCCTGAGCATCGCTCGGGGGAATCCTTTCCTAAGTCATGATGAATCGGCCAATATTCGATGATCTTTAATCAAAAGGAGGCCAAATGATGGCAACGTTACCTTCGCTCGGGTTTGCCGGGATCGGCTTGATGGGGTTGCCGATGTGTCAGCGCCTTCTGGCAGCGGGTTATCCATTGACCGTGTGGAATCGCAATCCAGCCAAGTGCGCGCCACTGGTCGAGGCCGGTGCACGACAGGTCGCCACGCCGGCAGAACTGTGTCAGCACGCCGACGTGGTGATGTTGTGCCTGGCGGACACGTCGGTGGTTCGTGAGGTGGTGTTTGGCGCGGCAGGGATTGCGCAAGGTGCGAAAAGCGGTCAATTGCTGGTGGATTTTTCCAGCCTGGAACCTGCCGCGACGCGGGAAATGGCGACAGCGCTGGTCGGCCAAACCGGCATGAGCTGGCTGGATGCACCCGTGTCCGGCGGAGTGGTCGGTGCCGAGGCCGGCAGCCTGGCGATCATGGTGGGCGGTGAAACGGCGGACCTTGAGCGCGTCAGGCCTGTGCTGTCGAGCCTTGGCCAGCGCGTGACCCACATGGGCGCCGTCGGAGCGGGGCAGGTGACCAAGGCGTGCAATCAGATGATCGTCGCCTGCAACGCGCTGGTGATTGCTGAAGTCGTGGCGTTGGCCGAACGTTCCGGGGTTCGGGCCGGTCTGATCGCCGAAGCTCTGGCAGGCGGATTTGCCGATTCAAAGCCCTTGCAGATCCTCGGTCCGCAAATGGCCGAAAGCCGTTTCGAACCGGTGAAGTGGCATGTGCGCACGCTGCTCAAGGACCTCGATACCGCGGTGAAGTTTTCCCGGGAGCAAGGCTCGGCCACGCCGATCAGTGGATTGGCCGCACAATTGATGCGACTGCATGGGGGCCAGGGATTCCTGGAAAAAGATCCGTCGACGCTTGTGCAGTTGTACCGCGAGCCAGACTCAAAGGGCTGACCGTGTGCGAGTGCTTGCGCTGGTTGATTTCGCTCAGTACGGGACGCAACTGCGCCAGCGGTACCGGGCGGCTGAGCAGGTAGCCCTGCACGAAATCGCAGCCGTTACGTTCCAGGAACTCGTATTGCTCAAGGGTTTCGACGCCTTCGGTCACCACCTGCAAATGCAGCGTGTGGGCCATGACGAGGATCGCTTGCACGATTTCCATGTCCTGGGTGGCCTTGGGAATGTCCTGGATGAACGAGCGGTCGATCTTCAGCGTATTGAGTGGCAGCCGTTTGAGATAGGCCAGTGATGAATAACCGGTGCCGAAGTCATCAATCGACAGCGACACGCCGAGGGCACGAATCTGGCGTAGCAATACGAGCGTATTGGCGATGTTGCCCATCAGCGCATTTTCCGTCACTTCCAGTTCCAGCCGCTGCGGCGCCACTCCGGAGACCCGCAGCGCGTGCTCGATTTCATTGGCCAATTCTTCGCGCGCCAGGTTCAGGGGCGAGCAATTCACGGCGATGTGGAGTGCTTCGCAGCCCTGAAGCGACAACTCGCCCAGATCCTCACAGGCCTTGCGCAGGACCCAGTTGTCCAGTTCGGCGATCAGGCCGTTGGCCTCGGCGATGGCAATGAACCGGTCCGGCGTCAGCAGTCCGTGAACCGGATGTTGCCAGCGGATCAGCGCTTCAAGCTTGCTGACCTGAGCATTTTTCAGGTCGTAGATCGGTTGGTAATAGAGCATCAGGCCGGTGTTTTCGCGCAGGGCGTGGCGCAGCTCTTCTTCCAGTTGCAGTTCCAGCGTCGCGCGGGTCTTCAGGTTTTCGCTGAAGAAATTCAGGCCATTGCGCCCGCTGTCCTTGGACTGATACAGCGCCAGGTCCGCGTTTTTCAGCAACTCTTCGCAAGTCTTGCCATCTTCCGGAAACACGCTGATGCCGATACTGGTGGTCATGACCATGCGCCGTCCGGACAGCTCGATGGGTTCCTTCATTTTCGCCATGATGCGCTGGGCCATGTGCCGTGCTTCTTCACGATCATGCAGGCCGATGAGGATGCAAAACTCGTCGCCTCCGAAGCGCGCGACTACATCATCGTGGCTGCGCACTGAAACCTTTATGTGGTTCGCCAGGACTTTGAGCAATTCGTCCCCGGCGTCATGGCCCAGGCTGTCATTGATTCGCTTGAAATGGTCGATGTCCAGAAACATGACCGCCAGCATGCCGCCTTCATTGGTTTTCTCCATGAGCTTCTCGGCGAAGATCTGGTTGAAACCACGGCGGTTGATCAGGTTGGTCAGGGCGTCATAGTGCGCCACCTGTTGTAACGACATCCGCGCCTGGTCCAGTTGACTGAGCAGGGCGTTGACCCGTTGCAGATCGCGCTCCTTGTTTTGCAGCTTCTTGTCCGCCAGTGCCGCGCTGATGCTGCTGCCGATGATCAGCAGCGTCATGACCGCCACCGTCAGACCCAGTTGCAGATGATTGTTTGCGCCGGGCAGCGGCTGGAGGCTGTCGGCGGGCAGCACCAGATTGAAGGCGGCCATGGCGGTGACGTGCATGCTGATGATGCCTGCGCCGAGCACCAGGCTGGCGCTGTATTTGAGCAGTTGATGGAACAGTCCGGTGCTGTCGCGCAGATGACTTGATATCAGCAGGGCTGCAAGGCTGGCACCGATGGCGAACACAATGGAGAGGGCGAACAGCGTGGGTTGGTAATAGGCCATCGCACTCGAATGCATGGCAGTCATGCCCACGTAATGCATGGTGGCGATGCCCAGGCCAATGCAGATCGAAGCCTGGAGATATTGCCAAAAACTCAGGCGCGGGTGACTGAAAGCGAGTATCGCCAGCCACGAGGTGAGCAGGGCGATCAACAGGGAAAGGAGAGTGATGGGTAATTCATATTGAATGTCGATTGGCGCCTGAAACGCCAGCATGCCGATAAAGTGCATGGCCCAGGTCCCGCCCGCCAGGCAACCGGCGCCGACCCAGCGCCAGAGCCGCTGCGAGGCGGGTTTTTCCGCGTGACCGACCCGTTCGGCCATGTTTAATGTGGCAAAACTGCCGACACAGGCGACCAGATAGGCCAGCAGTACCAGAATAGGGTCAAGTGTGCCGTTGAGTATTACCTGGCCGCTCGCCGTCAGCTCGGTGATGAAATGCAAGCCAAGCCACTCCATAGCATGCCCCGTCGTTGTCATCCTGGCTTACGCCATGAACGCTGGCGAATGCTTTGGAGTATAGAAGGCATGTTTAGAGTGCAAACGATAGTGGCAAATTGGCCCTAACCATTTTGGAATGAGCGTTAGAGCGTTTGGACATAAATGGTGGATCAGCTGCGACATCTTCCATGGGCGGATATCAGCTTTACAAATAATGACAGACAGCTCTCGCGGGCCTGACTAGATTGCAGGTTCCGGGCTCGGATGCGCTGACAGAAGCCCCAATAACAATAAAGAGACGGACCCATGCAGAACTCGACCCAAGCGGCGAATGCCTGGCGCATTCTGTTCCTGCTGTTCCTGGCCAACCTGTTCAACTTCTTCGATCGCACCATTCCGGCCATCATCATCGAACCGATCCGTATGGAATGGCATCTCAGCGACTTTCAGCTGGGGATCATCGGCACGGCATTCACTCTCGTGTATGCGATTGCCGGCCTGCCTCTGGGACGGATGGCCGATACCGGTTCACGCAGCAAATTGATGGGCTGGGGCCTGGCGGCGTGGAGCGGGCTGACGGCGGTCAACGGACTGGTGGGGAGTTTCTGGGCTTTCCTGATCGTGCGGATGGGCGTCGGCATCGGCGAAGCCAGTTATGCACCGGCCGCCAATTCCTTGATCGGCGACCTGTTCCCGGCCCACCGTCGGGCACGGGCGATGGGCATTTTCATGCTCGGCTTGCCGCTGGGGTTGCTGCTGGCGTTCTTCACCATCGGCGCGATGGTCAAGGCCTTCGACAGCTGGCGCGCGCCGTTCTTTATTGCGGCAGTGCCGGGGTTGATCCTGGCGATCTTCATGTTCTACATCAAAGAACCGAAACGTGGCGCCGCAGAGAGTGTGAAAGTCTCGCAGGAGCGCGTAGACCGGCCGATCCGTCGGGTGCTGGCGGTGCCGACTTTCCTGTGGCTGGTAATGGCGGGGCTGTGCTTCAACTTCGCCACGTATGCCTGCAACTCGTTTCTGGTGCCGATGCTGCAGCGCTATTTCCTGATGCCGTTACAGGAAGCGGCGGTGGCGACCGGGGTGATCGTCGGCGTGACCGGGTTGTTCGGCCTGACACTGGGTGGTTGGGTGGCGGACAAGATTCACCAGCGGGTGGCCAATGGGCGACTGCTGTTTGCCGCGTTCAGCTTGATCATCTCGACGGTGTGCACGGCTTGGGCACTGCATTCCGGGCGAATCGAGATCGGCGTGTTTGTGGCGGTGTTCAGTGTGGGCTGGTTGTTTGCCTACAACTTCTACACCTGCGTTTACACCGCCATTCAGGACGTCGTCGAGCCGCGCTTGCGGGCTACGGCCATGGCGCTGTTCTTTGCCGGGTTGTATTTGCTGGGTGGTGGTTTGGGGCCGGTGGTGGTGGGCGCATTGTCCGACCACTTTGCGCAGACGGCGATGCTCTCGGCCGGTGCTGAGCAGATGACCGAGGCGTTCAAGGCTGTCGGCTTGCATGACGCGATGTATTTGATCCCGGTAGCACTGTTTTTCACCATGGTGTTTCTGTTCCTGGCTTCGCGGTGTTTTGTGCGCGATGCCAAGCGGATGAAGGAAGGATTGGTGGCGGTGGTTGAGCCAGCGGGGTCTGCGGTCACGGCGTAATGATCGTTCCCACGCTCCGCGTGGGAATGCCTCAAGGGACGCTCCGCGTTCCAGCTCTCGAAAGGGACGCAGAGCGTCCCGGGCTGCATTCCCACGCAGAGCGTGGGAACGATCAGAAGAACCAAAAGAAGGCCCGCATCGCTGCGGGCCTTCTTTGTTTTAGCGGGGCTGAGCAGGGGACTTAGCCCGCCACCAACACCCGAATCGCTTCCAGTCGCAGCGCAGCCTTGTCGAGCATGGCCAGGCCTTGCTCGCGTTGCTTGCGCAAGGCGACCAGTTCGCTGTCGCGCACCGTCGGGTTGACCGCTTGCAACGCGGTCAGGCGCGCCAGTTCTTCGTCGGTGTCGGCGGCCAGGCGACGCTGTGCCTCAGCCACGCGCTCGGCGTGACGCGGGAAGATCTTCTCTTCGCCGGCGTTGATCCGTGGCGTCAGCTGATCGCGCTGGGCCTGGATGAACTTGTTGGCACTGGCGCGCGGCACGCTTTCCAGCTGATCGTTTAGGGTTTCGAACGACACCCGGGCCGACAGGTCGTTGCCATTGGCATCGAGCAGGCAACGCAGGGCGGCCGGCGGCAGGTAACGGCCCAGTTGCAGCGAGCGCGGGGCAACCACTTCGCTGACGTAGAGCAGTTCGAGCAATACGGTGCCAGGCTTCAGCGCCTTGTTCTTGATCAGCGCCACGGCGGTGTTACCCATGGAGCCGGACAAGACCAGGTCCATGCCGCCCTGAACCATCGGGTGTTCCCAGGTAATGAACTGCATGTCTTCGCGAGACAGCGCCTGGTTGCGGTCGTACGTGATGGTCACGCCTTCGTCGTCACCCAGCGGGAAGCTGGCGTCGAGCATTTTTTCGCTCGGCTTGAGGATCAGCGCGTTTTCCGAATGGTCTTCGCTGTCGATGCCAAAGGCGTCGAACAGGGTTTCCATGTAGATCGGCAGGGCGAACTGGTCGTCTTGCTCAAGGATGTCCTCGACCAGTGCATCACCTTCGCCAGCACCGCCGGAATTGAGTTCCAGCAAGCGGTCACGGCCGGTGTGCAGCTCGGCTTCCAGGCGTTCGCGCTCGGCGCGGGCTTCGTCGATCAGCGCTTGCCACTCGCCGTCGTCGGCATTTTCCAGCAGCGGCAGCAGGCGCGGGCCGAACTGATGCTGCAGGGCGTTGCCGGTCGGGCAGGTGTTGAGGAACGCGTTCAGCGCTTCGTGGTACCACTGGAACAGGCGCTCTTGCGGGCTGGTTTCCAGGTACGGCACGTGCAGTTCGATGATGTGCTTCTGGCCGATCCGGTCCAGACGACCGATACGCTGCTCCAGCAGGTCCGGGTGCGACGGCAGGTCGAACAGCACCAAGTGGTGCGAGAACTGGAAGTTACGACCTTCACTGCCGATTTCCGAGCAGATCAGCACTTGCGCGCCAAATTCTTCGTCGGCGAAGTAGGCGGCGGCGCGGTCACGCTCGAGGATGTTCATGCCTTCGTGGAAGACCGTGGCCGGGATGCCGGAGCGCACGCGCAGGGCGTCTTCCAGGTCCATGGCGGTTTCGGCGTGGGCGCAGATCACCAGCACTTTGGTGCGCTTGAGCATCTTCAGTGTGTCGATCAGCCATTCGACGCGCGGGTCGAATTTCCACCAGCGTTCTTCTTCATTGGCGTCCGGCTGGGCCTGGAAACTGACTTCCGGGTACAGCTCGGCGTGATCGCCCAGCGGCAGTTCGAGGTATTCGTCAGGGCAAGGCAGCGGATACGGATGCAGCTTGCGCTCCGGGAATCCCTGCACGGCGGCGCGGGTGTTGCGGAACAGCACGCGGCCAGTGCCGTGGCGATCGAGCAGTTCGCGGACCAGGCGGGCGCTGGCTTCGATGTCGCCATCGTTGACGGCGGTCAGCAGCGCTTCGCCTTCGTTGCCGAGGAAACCGTGAATGGTCTTGTGCGCTTCAGGCGACAGGCGGCCCTTGTCCAGCAGCTCCTGGACGGCTTCGGCCACCGGGCGATAGTTTTCGCTCTCGGCGCGGAAGGCGTGCAAGTCATGGAAACGGTTCGGATCGAGCAGGCGCAGACGCGCGAAGTGGCTGTCCTGACCCAGTTGTTCCGGGGTCGCAGTCAACAGCAGGACGCCGGGAATGACTTCGGCCAATTGCTCGACCAGCGAGTATTCAGGGCTGGCCTTGTCTTCATGCCATACCAGGTGGTGCGCTTCGTCGACGACCATCAGGTCCCAACCGGCGGCGAACAGCGCGTCCTGGGCCTTCTCGTCTTCCACCAGCCATTCGAGTGCAACCAGCGCGAGCTGGGTGTCTTCGAACGGGTTGGCGGCATCGCTTTCGATAAAGCGTTCTTCGTCGAACAGCGCAACTTGCAGGTTGAAGCGGCGGCGCATCTCGACCAGCCACTGGTGCTGCAAGTTCTCCGGAACCAGGATCAGCACGCGGTTGGCGCGGCCCGAGAGCAGTTGGCGATGGATCACCAGACCGGCTTCGATGGTTTTACCCAGGCCCACTTCGTCTGCCAGCAAAACCCGCGGTGCAATGCGGTCGGCGACTTCACGGGCGATGTGCAGCTGGTGCGCGATCGGTTGCGCACGCACGCCACCGAGGCCCCAAAGTGCGGATTGCAATTGGCGGCTGGTGTGTTCCAGGGTGTTGTATCGCAGGGAAAACCAGGCCAGCGGGTCGATCTGCCCGGCGAACAAACGATCGCTGGCCAGACGGAACTGAATGAAGTTCGACAGTTGGGTTTCCGGCAGGGTAACCACTTCGTTGTGCCCGTTGAGGCCGTGGTAAACCAGCAGGCCGTCGACGTCGTCGACTTCTTGTACGGTCAGTTTCCAGCCTTCGAAGTGAGTGATCGAGTCACCCGGCGAAAACCGCACGCGGGTGAGGGGCGCATTCCGTAGCGCGTACTGGCGAGTCTCGCCAGTGGCCGGGTAGAGCACGGTCAACAAGCGGCCGTCCTGTGCCAGAACGGTGCCTAAACCCAGCTCGGCTTCGCTGTCACTGATCCAGCGTTGCCCCGGTTGATACTGCTGCGCCATGCTGCCTGACTCCCACCTTGAAAAAGCGGGCTATCTTAACGGAATGAGGGCTTCAGGGCCAAAGGACTCTCATAAAAACTCGCAGTCTTACGTTAGTCCAACGATGCAACGCTTGCAGGTCGGGGCACCTATTCGTGCCAAACGGGTCACAGTTTGCGACCGATGGCTCAAGTCGCCATCCCCGCAGCCGACAGCCTGCTGACAGGAGACTAATAATTATGCTGCCACCGATACTCCCCTTGAGTGCCGTGCCAATCACCTCACAGCAGGATCCGATTCGCCAGCGGCCGGATATTCCACCCGTGGTGCCGGTGCAGGAAAGCTCCAACGAAAGCACCATCGACCTGCAACAGCGCGATCCGCAGGAGGCGGCGTTTCAGCTGCGCGAGGAACAGCGCCGCAAGCAGGAACAACAAAGGCGTCGCCGTGAAGCCGATGAAGATCCTGAAGAACACCTGGCGATTCCCGGTGATGAACTCAACGCCGACAACACCGTGCCGGTGGCGCCATTGATGGAAGATCAGCCACGGCAGGGGTTGTGGGTCGATATCCAGATTTGAGCTCACGGCTGGTCAGCGCTGCCATCAGGCCGCATTATTGGCACATCCCTGCCTGCGCATACGGCAACTGAATTTCATTCCAAGCGATGCACTGAACACCATGAGCCAAGACGACAAGCTGATCGACCTCAACGCCGAACGCGCCAAGCGGGTTCATGACCTTAATGAAAAGCGCCTGAACGAAGTACGCCAGGCCTTCGAGCACGCCATGCCGTTGGGTAAAGCGAAGAAAAAGCCGAAGAACAAACCGAAAAAGCGTTGAAACACCCTGCATTGATTGATGCAGGTCAGTTATTTCCCCTCCTTTACGCCCAGTCTCGGGCGACATTGATCCCGGTCAATTTCTTCTCCTGCCTGATTGGTTAACTTAGCCCCATCGCAACAAGGCAATTGCAGGAGGCCAGTCATGTTTTTCGACAACGTGGTGATCGCCGGAGTGCTGACAGTCGGCCTCATGGTTCTGTTTTTTGCAGGGTTTGGATTTTTTATCTGGAAGGATTCGCATAAGCGCAAGCCGTAGATCTTTCTGGAAGCAATGAGCACGCAAGGCATTTTGGGCAACTTCGGTTGCCCTTTTTTTTGTCTGCGATTTATTGATCGTTCCCATGCTCTGCGTGGGAATGCAGCCCGGGACGCTCCGCGTCCCTTTCGAGAGCTGGAACGCGGAGCGTCCCTTGAGGCATTCCCACGCAGAGCGTGGGAACGATCTATGTGGTGTTTTGAGTTTTCGGCGGGCAATAAAAAGGCGCGAACCTCACGGAACGCGCCTTTTTCGTTGCCGCGATGTATCAGCTGCCCAGTGCCTTCGACGCCATCCAGAACAGGCCGGCCGACAGCGCCACTGTGGCTGGCAGGGTCAGGACCCAGGCCAGCAGGATGGTTTTGACGGTGCCACCTTGCAGGCCGCTTTTATTGGCGACCATGGTGCCGGCCACGCCCGAGGACAGCACGTGGGTGGTGGAAACCGGCAGGCTGAAGATGTTCGCCATGCCGATCAGGCTCGCCGTAGTGATCTGTGCCGACATGCCTTGGGAGTAAGTCATGCCCTGCTTGCCGATCTTCTCGCCGATGGTCAGAACCACGCGCTTCCAGCCCACCATGGTACCCAGGCCGAGGGCCAGGGCGACCGCCAGGATCACCCAGAACGGGGCGTATTCGGTGGTAGTGGTCAGGTCTTTGCGCAGCTTGTCCAGGTCGGCCTTTTCACGGGCAGCGAGACCAGGCAGCTTGCTGACTTTCTTCGCTGTGTCGTCCAGGCAGAGCAGGTAGCGACGCACTTCGATGCGGCTTTCCGACGGCAGCGAGTGGTAGTCCGCTACACCTTTAAGGGTGCCGAGCAGGGCGGTGATGGTCGGTTCGGTCTGTTGCGGGTTGCAACGGAATTTCTCCGGCAGATCGCCTTCCACGCTTTTGCCCAGGGCCAGGAACTCACCCAGCGTATCGGCATTGCGCTTGTAGAACTGGCTCAGGTGCAGGGTCGCGTCGCGAGTCCGTTCGATCTGGTAAGTCGTGCTGCCCAGGTCGAGTACGAACTGTGCCGGAACGATACCGATCAGCACCAGCATGATCAGGCCGATACCTTTCTGGCCATCATTGGAACCGTGCACGAAGCTCACGGCCATGGCCGAGATAACCAGTACCAGGCGGTTCCAGAACGGCGGGTGCTTCTTGTCATCGATCTTGCGGCGCTGCTCCGGTGTCTTGTGCATCTTCGACAGCGGACGCCACCATTTAAGGCCGATCAATATCAGAGCTGCGACCAGGAAGCCCGCCATTGGCGAGAATACCAGGGACGCTCCGATATCAATTGCCTTCTGCCAGTTCACGCCATCAGCCAACGGAATCTCGTTGATCAAGGCGTTGGCAAGGCCGACACCGAGGATCGACCCGATCAGCGTATGGGAGCTGGAAGCCGGGATACCGAAGTACCAGGTGCCCAGGTTCCAGGTGATAGCGGCGGCGAGCAGCGAGAACACCATGGCCAGCCCGTGACCGGTGTTCACATTGATCAGCAGTTCTACCGGCAGCAGGTGGACGATGGCATACGCCACGCCGACACCGCCCAGCAGCACGCCGAGAAAGTTGAACACACCGGAAAAGAACACCGCCAGATGGGGCGGCATGGCTTTGGTGTAGATAACAGTGGCCACCGCGTTAGCGGTGTCATGAAAGCCGTTGATGAACTCGAAGGCGAGGACAAAGGCCAGGGCGAGCAAGAGGCTCACAAGCACCCAAGCATCTAGTCCGCTGAATAAATCGATCATGAAGGTTTTCTGACCCGGTCGTAAGGGGGCGCGATTATGCCAGAAAAGACTGCTAATCGATGCACTAGGTGCTCATCGGTAACATTCTTCAACGAATTAATTTGCGGCAACAGCCCAAGCCCCAGGTTTTTACTGGGTTTTGCAAGTCATTGAATTTCTTTGAAAAGACCGCAGCCACACGGCGTTCTCTCGTAAGAGCACGAGGTTTTAACGCTTGTGTGAAATTTCTGAAAAGAGGGCCAGACATGCGCCATTTACCTCATCCGATGGGTGAGGTGGCCGCTGCCCGCTGGTAGCGGGCGCGAAAGGCGTCATCGATACATCCCGCTTTTAACGGGTGCAGATGCAGACCCTTGAAAGGATTCAGGCCGAGGGCTCATGGCTCCTCGGCTTTGAGTTCCTTTTCCATTTTCTGCAATTCTTGAGTGAAAGCCTGATCCTGAACGGTGGCGCGTTTACGCCAGGGTTTGCGTTCCGGTTCGGGCTGAGCGGCGTAGGTGGTGACTTCCCCGCCGTAAACTTCCTTGTAACGTTGTTCCTGGCGCTCAAGTTCCGCGCGCAGTTCGTCTTTCGTCACAGTGCTACCTGATTGAGTTGAGATAAATTCTGGTGAAACGACTGCATCAAATGTAGTTGACCACGCTCGTCGAATGGAACAAGGCCCGTGAAGGCATCATTTTTTTACGGCGTTGCGATCAATTACTTCCATGTTGCAGGCGGCCACGGCACCAGAGATAAACAGCTGACGTAGCATCAGTTTCCTGTTTCAGCGAACACCTGGCGACGCATTTGAAATGAGTATCAGGTGGTTGCTGAGGGCAACGGCGATGGAACATCGCGCTACCGGGTGGCGGAATCGGCAAGTAAAAACCGGTTACCACTGAATTTCATTATAGCGGTCGATCTGAAGAACACTATCGCCAAGGAGTTAAAAGTAGGTCTTGATGTGTGATTGTTTTGTTACTCACAACTTTATACGGCTAACTAGGTGGCTCTGCCGCCCGGCGTTACAGTGATGTCTTTTCTGGCGCCATGAAGTCGAACAAGTTAGGACAATTACATCGAGCCTTCTAGTCAGCGTCACAGCCAGTGTAAAAACAGGTGCAAGCCCGTTCACTATTCGGGCTGATCCGATTGCGATTATCGGTCGACGGTTCGATAATCGAACAGTCTTGCCTGTTCGGGGTTGTGTGAGGGACCGGCTGCCGCTTGTAATAGCCGCTGAACCGTGTGGGAAAAGGACCTTATATGAACGATCAAATGCGCAATTCCTTCGCTTCAGTGGCGCCGCCGATCGTTGCCTCGCCCGCCAAGCGGATCCAGGCAATGACCGGCGACCCGGATTTCATGACATCCCTGGCTCGAGGCCTGGCCGTGGTGCAAGCGTTCCAGGAGCGTAAACGTCACCTCACCATCGCCCAGATCAGCCACCGTACGGAAATTCCCCGCGCCGCTGTGCGACGTTGCCTGCACACGCTGATCAAACTCGGCTACGCCACCACCGACGGTCGAACCTATTCGCTGCTGCCTAAAGTGCTGACCCTTGGCCATGCCTACGTGTCCTCGACGCCCCTGGCGGTTTCCGCACAGCCCTACCTGGATCGCATGAGCGAGCAACTTCATGAAGCCTGCAACATGGCCACTCTGGAAGGCGATGACATCTTGTACATTGCTCGTTCGGCCACCACCCAGCGACTGATTTCCGTCGATCTGTCGGTCGGTGGACGTCTGCCCGCCTATTGCACTTCGATGGGGCGGATTCTACTCGCGGCGCTGGACGATACATCACTGGGCGAGTACCTCGACCATGCCGAGCTGCAAGCCAAGACCAGCCGAACCTTGCACACCCCCGAGGCGTTGCTCGAATGCCTGCAAGAGGTGCGGCAGCAAGGTTGGTGCATCGTCGATCAGGAACTGGAACAAGGTTTGCGCTCGATTGCCGTTCCGGTGTACGACGCTTCCGGCCAAGTGGTCGCGGCGCTCAATGTCAGTACTCACGCCGGCCGAGTCAGCCGCAATGAGCTGGAACAACGTTTCCTGCCCGGCCTTCTGAGCGCGAGCCGCGACCTCAGCGCGCAACTCTTTGCGTAAGCCATTTGCCTAAGCTGTTCGATAAACGCACAGAGTCGCGTTTATCGAATTGACGCTGTTTCCCCAAGATCACTAATGTCGCGGCAGCGCCAGCCTTGGCTGGCTCCTATCCGACTGCGTTCTTTGCGTGGAATAAAAATAATGAACCAGCCCCAGTCTGCTGTAGGAAACTGCCTCGACGTGCAGTCCTTCATCAATGCTCAACCCATTTCGCGCTACCAATGGCGAGTGGTGATCCTGTGTTTCCTGATTGTTTTCCTCGATGGCCTCGACACGGCGGCCATGGGTTTCATCGCCCCAGCCCTGTCTCAGGATTGGGGCATCGACCGCGCCAGTCTCGGCCCGGTGATGAGCGCGGCGCTGATCGGCATGGTCTTCGGCGCACTGGGTTCTGGCCCATTGGCTGACCGTTTCGGGCGAAAAATCGTACTGGTGGGCGCGGTGCTGTTGTTCGGCGCATTCAGCCTGGCTTCGGCTTACAGCACCAACGTCGATCAGTTGCTGGTGCTGCGATTCCTCACCGGCCTGGGCCTGGGTGCCGGCATGCCGAACGCCACGACGCTGCTGTCCGAATACACCCCGGAGCGCAAGAAATCCCTGCTGGTGACCAGCATGTTCTGCGGCTTCAACCTCGGCATGGCGGGCGGCGGTTTCATTTCCGCGAAACTGATTCCGGCCTTTGGCTGGCACAGCCTGCTGTTGATCGGCGGGATCTTGCCGCTGATCCTCGCCGTCGTATTGCTGTTCTGGCTGCCGGAATCGGCGCGCTACCTCGTCGTCCGCAATCGCGGCACTGACAAAGTGCGCAAGACCCTGGCGCCCATCGATCCAATCGTCGTCGCCCAGGCTTCCAGCTTCAGCGTGCCGGAACAGAAGACCGTGAAGGCTCGCAACGTGTTCGCGGTGATCTTCTCCGGCACCTACAGCACGGGCACCTTGTTGCTGTGGCTGACCTACTTCATGGGGCTGGTGATTGTTTATCTGCTGACCAGTTGGCTGCCGACGCTGATGCGTGACAGTGGCGCGAGCATGGAGCAGTCGGCATTCATCGGCGCGTTGTTCCAGTTTGGCGGGGTATTGAGCGCGGTGGGCGTTGGCTGGGCGATGGATCGGTTCAATCCGCACAAGGTTATCGGCATTTTCTACCTGTTCGCCGGGGTGTTTGCCTACGCGGTAGGGCAGAGCCTGGGCAACATCACGCTGTTGGCGACGTTGGTGCTCGTGGCCGGGATGTGCGTCAACGGCGCGCAATCGGCGATGCCTTCACTGGCGGCGCGGTTTTATCCGACGCAGGGGCGGGCGACCGGGGTGTCGTGGATGCTCGGGATTGGCCGCTTCGGCGCGATTCTCGGTGCGTGGATGGGCGCAACGCTGCTGGGCCTGGGCTGGAATTTCGAACAGGTACTGACAGCGCTGGTGATTCCAGCGGCATTGGCGACCACGGCGGTGGTGATCAAGGGCATGGTCAGCCATGCGGATGCGACGTGAGGGCAGGCTTCTGATTTTTCGTTGAGCTTGCGGCCCTCATCGCGAGCAGGCTCGCTCCTACAGGGGAACGCGGTCAACTGTGGGAGTGAGCCTGCTAGCGATGCTTTTAAGGATCGGTAGGTAGACAACAATGTGTTCGATAAACGAACACTCAGTCGATTATCGGATTGTTTGGCGTTTTTCAGGGGCTTACTCTTCAGTCACTCCGGCGCTGCGCATCGCGCCCTTTTTCTTCCACTGTCGGTTCATAACAAAACGGGAGCCTGCCCCATGGCTGAAATCCTTTCGCTGCACGACGCGGTGAAGCAATTCGTCAACGACGGCGATACCGTCGCGCTCGAAGGCTTCACTCACCTGATCCCTACAGCGGCGGGTCACGAAATCATTCGCCAGGGCAAGAAAGACCTGACCCTGGTGCGGATGACGCCTGACCTGATCTACGACCAGTTGATCGGCGCCGGTTGTGCTCGCAAGCTGATTTTCTCCTGGGGGGGCAACCCGGGCGTCGGTTCGCTGCATCGACTGCGTGACGCCGTCGAGAAACAGTGGCCGCACGCGCTGGAAATCGAAGAGCACAGCCATGCTGACCTGGCAAACGCCTACGTCGCTGGCGCTTCCGGCCTACCGTTCGCGGTGCTGCGTGCCTACGCCGGTTCCGACCTGCCAAAGGTCAACCCGCTGATCAAAACCGTCACCTGCCCATTCACCGGTGAAGTATTGGCGGCCGTGCCTTCGGTGCGCCCGGACATCACCGTGATTCACGCACAGAAAGCCGACCGCAAAGGCAACGTGCTGCTGTGGGGCATTCTCGGTGTGCAGAAAGAAGCCGCACTGGCCGCCAAGCGCTGCATCGTTACCGTCGAAGAAATCGTCGACGACCTTAATGCACCGATGAACGCCTGCGTTCTGCCGACCTGGGCGTTGAGCGCGGTCTGCCACGTCCCTGGCGGCGCGCATCCGTCCTACGCTCACGGCTACAACGAGCGCGATAACCGTTTCTACCAGGCTTGGGACCCGATTGCCCGCGACCGTGAAACCTTCACTGCGTGGATCAACGAGTACATCCACGGCTGCGCTGACTTCAGCGAGTTCCAGGCCAAGCTGGCCGCTGCTTCGGAGGCCAAGTAATGACTTACACCACCAATGAAATGATGACCGTCGCTGCTGCCCGTCGTTTGAAAAACGGTTCGGTGTGTTTCGTCGGCATCGGCCTGCCGTCGAAAGCCGCCAACCTGGCGCGTCTGACTTCCTCGCCGGATGTAGTCCTTATCTATGAATCGGGTCCGATTGGTGCCAAGCCAAGCGTACTGCCGCTGTCGATCGGTGACGGCGAGTTGGCGGAAACCGCTGACACTGTCGTCCCGACCGGTGAGATTTTTCGCTATTGGTTGCAGGGCGGGCGCATCGACGTCGGTTTCCTCGGCGCCGCGCAAGTCGACCGCTTCGGCAACATCAACACCACCGTGGTCGGCGACTACCATCAGCCGAAAGTCCGCCTGCCGGGTGCCGGCGGTGCGCCAGAGATCGCTGGTTCGGCGAAAAGCGTGTTGATCATCCTCAAGCAGTCGGCGCGTTCCTTTGTCGACAAACTCGATTTCATTACTTCGGTCGGCCATGGCGAGGGCGGTGATTCGCGCAAGCGTCTCGGCCTGCCGGGCGCTGGCCCGGTCGGCATCATTACCGACCTGTGCATCATGGAACCGGAAGCCGGCACCCATGAATTCGTGGTCACTGCGCTGCACCCGGGCGTGACCCGTGAGCAAGTGACCGCGGCTACCGGTTGGGCGATTCGCTTCGCCGACCATGTTGAAAACACCGCCGAGCCGACCGAAGTCGAACTGAAGGCGCTGCGTGATCTGGAAGCCCGCACCGCCGCCGCCCACGGCCAAGCACCGGGAGAAGCCTGATGCGTGACGTTTATATCTGCGATGCGATTCGCACCCCCATCGGCCGTTTCGGCGGTGGCTTGTCGGCGGTTCGTGCCGACGATCTGGCCGCCGTGCCGATCAAGGCGCTGATGGAGCGCAACCCGTCGGTGGACTGGAGCGCAGTGGACGAGGTGTTCCTCGGTTGCGCCAACCAGGCCGGCGAAGACAACCGTAACGTGGCGCGCATGGCGTTGTTGCTGGCGGGCCTGCCGGAAACCATTCCGGGCGTGACCCTCAATCGCCTCTGCGCCTCGGGTATGGATGCCATCGGCACGGCGTTCCGCGCCATCGCCAGTGGCGAGATGGAGCTGGCAATTGCTGGCGGCGTCGAGTCGATGTCCCGCGCACCGTTCGTGATGGGCAAGGCCGATGCGGCGTTCTCGCGCAACATGAAGCTGGAAGACACCACCATCGGCTGGCGTTTCATCAACCCGTTGATGAAAGCCCAATACGGCGTGGATGCGATGCCACAGACCGCCGACAACGTGGCTGACGATTACGAAATTTCCCGCGAGGATCAGGACGCTTTCGCACTGCGCAGTCAGCAGCGGACAGCCGCCGCGCAAGCCGCAGGATTTTTCGCCGAAGAAATCGTTGAAGTGCGGATTGCCCACAAGAAAGGGGAAAGTGTCGTCAGCCAGGATGAGCATCCGCGCGCCGACACCACCCTGGAAACCCTGGCCAAACTCAAACCGGTCAATGGCCCCGACAAAACCGTCACCGCCGGTAATGCTTCCGGAGTGAACGACGGTGCGGCCGCATTGATTCTGGCCTCCGCCGAAGCGGTGAAGAAGCACGGCCTGACCGCCCGCGCCAAAGTGCTGGGCATGTCGAGCGCCGGTGTCGCACCCCGGGTGATGGGGATCGGCCCGGTGCCTGCGGTGCGCAAACTGACCGAGCGTCTCGGCCTGGCCGTCAGCGATTTCGACGTGATCGAACTCAACGAAGCCTTCGCCAGCCAGGGTTTGGCGGTGCTGCGCGAACTGGGGCTGGAGGATGACGCGGCCCAGGTCAACCCCAACGGTGGCGCCATTGCCTTGGGCCATCCGTTGGGCATGAGCGGCGCCCGCCTGGTCCTGACCGCGCTGCATCAGCTGGAAAAGACCGGTGGCAAGAAAGGTCTGGCGACCATGTGCGTCGGCGTCGGCCAGGGTCTGGCCTTGGCGATCGAACGGGTCTGACGCGTAGCGTTGATGAATAAGAACAGAGGAAAGCTCCATGACTGACAAGCCTGGTTACCGCCGCCCGCAAGAGGGCACCCAGCCGGAATACCTGCACCCGGCCTATCAATCCACCAACCGTCGCTCGCCGTCCAAGCCGTTGGTGTTTTTGCCCCATTCGCTGTCGGAAATTACCGGTCCGACCATCGGTGCCGAGCGCATTCAAGCGCAGGACAACGACCTGACCGCCCAGCACAAGGGCGAGCCACTGGGCGAGCGCATCATCATTCATGGCCGCGTGCTGGATGAAGATGGTTTGCCGGTGCCGGGGATTCTGGTGGAAATCTGGCAGGCCAACGCCGCCGGTCGCTACAACCATGATCGCGATCTGCACGACGCACCGCTGGACCCGAATTTCACCGGCACTGGCCGCACCGTGACCGACGCCGATGGCTGGTATCAATTCCAGACCATCAAGCCCGGCGCCTATCCGTGGGGCAACCACCACAACGCATGGCGCCCGGCACACATCCATTTCTCACTGTTCGGGCCGAGCATTCTGACGCGGCTGGTCACGCAGATGTATTTCCCGGGCGATCCGCTGCTGGCGTATGACCCGATCTACAACTGCGTACCGGATACCAGCGCCAAAGAGCGTTTGATCGCCAGTTTCGACCTGGAAAAAACCATCCCTTCCTATGCCCTCGGTTATCGCTGGGACATCGTCTTGCGCGGCCGCGAAGCCACGCCGATGGAGAAATAAGATGACGCTGAACGCGACCACATCCCACACCGTCGGACCGTATTACCACATCGGTTTGACCTGGCTGAACCGCGAAGACCTGACCGTCGAACAAACCCTCGGCGAGCGCGTGGCGATCACCGGGCAAGTCATCGATGGCAACGGCGACATCGTTAACGACGCGATGCTGGAAGTCTGGCAGGCCAACGCCGCCGGCAAGTATGACCACCCCGAAGACGATCAGGACAAACCCCTGGACCCGAACTTCGAAGGGTTTGGCCGGGTGCCGGTGGATGCCGAAGGGCGCTTCCGTTTCACCACGATCAAGCCGGGCAAGGTGGAAGGCCTGAAAGGCACGACTCAGGCGCCGCATCTGGTGGTGCTGGTGTTTGCTCGCGGGCTGGTGAAGCACTTGCTGACGCGGATTTACTTTGACGGCGAACCGGCCAACGTGGCGGATCCGCTGCTGGAATGTGTGCCGGCTGAACGTCGCAGCACCTTGCTGGCGAAGCAGGATGCATCCGGTGTGTACCAGTGGAATGTGATCCTGCAGGGCACCGACGCCGAGACGGTGTTCTTCGATTATTGATTCCAACCTGATCGTTCCCACGCTCTGCGTGGGAATGCCGCCATGGACGCTCTGCGTCCACTGTGACGCGGAGCGTCACGGGATGCATTCCCACGCAGAGCGTGGGAACGATCAGTGTGAAGAGTGCATCGTTGAAACGGGATCGTTAAGAAGTGTGTTTAGGCTTTTGCAGTCCCCATTGAGTAAAAAACAATGACAACCAACACCGCTACTACAGCCCTCTACACCGGCGAAGAGCGCAGTAAAAGGATCTTCGCGATTGTCGGCGCCTCGTCCGGCAACCTCGTCGAATGGTTCGACTTCTACGTCTACGCCTTCTGCGCGATCTATTTCGCCCCTGCCTTTTTTCCGTCCGATAACCCGACTGTGCAGCTGGTGAATACGGCTGGCGTATTCGCCGCCGGGTTCCTGATGCGGCCTATCGGCGGCTGGATCTTCGGCCGGCTGGCGGACAAGCATGGACGCAAGAATTCGATGTTGATCTCGATTCTGATGATGTGCTTCGGTTCGTTGCTCATCGCTTGCCTGCCGACCTACAAGGACATCGGCGTCTGGGCGCCGATCATGCTGCTGTTCGCCCGCTTGTTGCAGGGGCTGTCGGTGGGCGGTGAGTATGGGACCACCGCGACCTACATGAGCGAAGTCGCCCTCAAGGGCCAGCGCGGTTTCTTCGCCTCGTTCCAGTACGTGACGCTGATCGGCGGGCAATTGCTGGCGGTGTCGCTGGTAGTGGTCCTGCAACAAATCCTCACTGAGGATGATTTGCGCGCCTATGGCTGGCGGATCCCGTTTGTCGTCGGTGCGGCGGCAGCGTTGATTTCGCTGTTCCTGCGTCGCTCGCTCAAGGAAACCACCAGCAAGGAAATGCGCGAAAACAAGGACGCCGGCAGCATCCGTGCGCTGTTCCGCGACCACAAGGCTGCGTTCATTACCGTGCTCGGTTACACCGCCGGTGGCTCGCTGATTTTCTACACCTTCACCACGTACATGCAGAAGTACCTGGTGAACACCGCCGGCATGCACGCCAAGACCGCCAGCTACATCATGACCGGCGCACTGTTCCTTTATATGTGCATGCAGCCGCTGTTCGGCATGCTCGCGGACAAGATCGGTCGACGTAACTCGATGCTGTGGTTCGGCGCGCTGGGGACGTTGTTCACCGTGCCGATCCTGCTGAGCCTGAAAAGCGTCAGCAGCCCGTTCCTGGCCTTCGTACTGATTACCGTGGCACTGGCGATCGTCAGTTTTTACACTTCCATCAGTGGCCTGGTAAAAGCCGAAATGTTCCCGCCGCAAGTGCGCGCATTGGGCGTCGGCCTGGCGTACGCGGTGGCGAATGCAATCTTCGGTGGTTCGGCGGAATATGTGGCCCTGAGCCTCAAGGCCGTGGGCATGGAAAACTCCTTCTACTGGTACGTCACGGTGATGATGGCGGTGGCGTTCCTGTTCAGTCTGCGCTTGCCGAAACAGGCGAAGTATTTGGAAAACGACCTTTGATCTTTACCCGTGGGCCGGCGTGGCCCACGCCTCCAGGGACTGCTTATGAATGAGCGACCGGGCAATCAATTATTCGATGTCTATTTCACCGCCCGCGACATGCGTGAGGTGTTCTGCGATCAGGGGCGGGTTCAGGCAATGCTTGATTTTGAAGCGGCACTGGCTCGGGCCGAGGCGCGAGTCGGGCTGATTCCGCAAACGGCTGTCGCGCCGATTGAAGCGGCGTGTCAGGCCGGGCATTACGACTTTGCGGCTCTCGGCGAGGCGATTGCCACGGCGGGCAATTCGGCGATTCCGTTGGTCAAGGTGCTGGGTAAACAGATCGCGGCCAACCATGCCGAAGCCGAGCGCTATGTGCATCTGGGCGCGACCAGCCAGGACGTGATGGACACCGGCCTGGTGTTGCAACTGCGTGGCGCGCTGGCGCTGATCGAAAGCGATCTGGCGCAACTGGGCGAAACGCTGGCGACCCAGGCGTTACGCTACGTCGCCACACCGCTGGCCGGGCGCACCTGGTTACAGCACGCGACACCCGTCACCCTCGGCATGAAAATCGCCGGTTGGCTGGGAGCGGTCACTCGCAGCCGCCAACGTCTGCAACAACTCAAACCGCGGCTGCTGGTGCTGCAATTCGGCGGCGCCTCCGGAACCCTGGCGGCCCTCGGCGAGCAGGCGATGCCGATTGCCCAGGCGCTGGCTGAAGAATTGAAACTGACACTGCCGGATCAATCTTGGCACACCCAGCGAGATCGCTTGGTGGAGTTCGGCTCGGTACTGGGATTGATCGCCGGCAGCCTCGGCAAACTCGGCCGTGACATCAGCCTGCTGATGCAGACCGAAGCCGCTGAAGTGTTCGAACCATCCGCGCCGGGCAAGGGCGGTTCTTCGACCATGCCGCACAAGCGCAACCCGGTGGGCGCGGCAGTGCTGATCAGTGCTGCAACGCGGGTTCCGGGTTTGCTCTCGACGCTGTTCAGCGCCATGCCTCAAGAACACGAGCGCAGCCTGGGCCTGTGGCATGCCGAGTGGGAAACCCTGCCGGAGATTTGCTGCCTGGTGTCCGGCAGTCTGAAACAAGCGTTGCTGGTGACGGATGGGCTGGAAGTGGACGCCGAGCGCATGGCCCGAAACCTCGATCTGACCCAAGGGCTGGTGCTCGCCGAAGCGGTGAGCATCGTCCTCGCCCAACGGGTCGGCCGCGACACCGCGCACCATTTGCTGGAGCAATGCTGCAAGCGCGCGGTGGCTGAACGACGTCATTTGCGAGCGGTACTCGGCGACGAGCCGCAAGTGACCGCCGAACTGTCGGATGCTGAACTCGATCATTTGCTGGACCCCGCCCATTACCTCGGTCAGGCCCATACCTGGGTCGAGCGAGCGGTGGCTGAACATTCTGCGTTGACTGCCTGAAGGAGATTGCTGTGGCTTTCGTACAACTCGCCGAGGGCGAACTGCACTACCAGATTCAAGGGCCGCAACTCGATGGCCCGGTGGATGCGCCGGTGCTGGTGCTGTCCAACTCGCTGGGCACCAACCTGCACATGTGGGACGCGCAAATTGCGGCGTTCACCGAGCATTTTCGCGTGCTGCGTTTCGACACCCGGGGTCATGGCCAATCGCTGGTTACGCCGGGGCCATACAGCATCGAGCAACTGGGCCATGACGTGCTGGCGCTGCTGGATGCGTTGCACATCGAACGCGCGCATTTCTGCGGTCTGTCCATGGGCGGGCTGATTGGCCAGTGGCTGGGGATCAACGCGGGTGATCGCCTGAACAAACTGGTGGTGTGCAACACCGCGGCGAAAATCGGCGATCCGTCGGTGTGGAATCCGCGCATTGAAACCGTGCTGCGTGACGGTCCGGCCGCCATGGTCGCGCTGCGTGATGCGTCGATTGCACGCTGGTTCACCGCGGATTTTGCTGAAGCCAATCCTGCTGCCGCGAAAAAAATCACGGACATGCTCGCGGCCACCTCGCCTGAAGGCTATGCCGCGAATTGTGCCGCCGTGCGCGATGCCGATTTCCGCGCTCAGCTGTCCTCGATCAAGGTGCCGCTGCTGGTCATCGCCGGCACCGAAGACCCGGTCACGCCGCCGTCCGGCGGGCACTTCATTCAGGAACACGTGCAGGGCGCCGAGTACGCCGAGTTCTATGCCGCGCACTTGTCCAACGTCCAGGCTGGCGCTGCGTTCAGTGACCGGGTTGTGACGTTTTTGTCAGCTGATTAAGGGGATTGTTGTGGACGAGAAACAACGTTACGACGAGGGCCTGAAAGTCCGTCGCGCGGTACTCGGTGACGCCCACGTCGACCGCAGCCTGAATGCGCTGACCGAGTTCAACTCGGAATTTCAGGAAATGATCACCCGCCATGCCTGGGGCGACATCTGGACCCGTCCGGGGCTGCCGCGTCATACCCGCAGCCTGATCACCATCGCTATGCTGATCGGCATGAACCGCAATGAAGAACTCAAGCTGCACCTGCGCGCCGCCGCCAACAACGGCGTGACCCGCGGTGAGATCAAGGAAGTGATCATGCAGAGCGCGATCTACTGCGGCATTCCGGCAGCGAACGCGACATTCCACCTGGCGGAGTCGGTGTGGGATGAATTGGGGGTTGAATCGCGGGAGTGAGCCTGGCGATTTGCGGTGTCTGAGCTGACGCCATCGCGAGCAGGCTCACTCCTACAGTGATCCGGTTGTAACGCAATGCTTGTGTTCACAGAACATCCCCTGTGGGAGCGGGCTTGCTCGCGAAAGCGGTGGGTCAGCTTGCATCGATGCTGAAGGTTGAATCGCCATCGCGAGCAGGCTCGCTCCCACATTTTTAAACCGTGGCGACGATGAATATCCGTTTGAATGGAAACAACGTGTGGCCGTCACTCTCCGGCGGGTAATGCGCATGCACGCGCATCAGGTAGTGATAGATGAACCGCGCCTGTTCATCGTCCTTCAACCCCCGCATCACCGGGCGCAACGCCGAGACTTTGACCCAGTCATAGATCGGCGACTTGCCGTCGACAACCTGTAGCTGTTCGGTCTCCCAGATATCCAGTGTCCGGGTAATCGGCGAGAGCAACCGATAGTAACTTTCCAACGACAACAGCGGCCGCGCCGCCATGGCCTCGCGCAATTGCGGTGTGCCCAGTGGTTTGCCTCCGGGGCCTGCGTCTTCAAGGGTGTCGAGCATCAGTTGATACCACTGCGCATCCCGCCAGTCGGGCATGTGCGCGGCCAGGCAACCACCCGGGTTGAGCTGGGCGAGCAGTCGCGGCAACAACTGTTCGTGACCACTGACGAAGTGCAGCACGGCGGCGGCGAACAGCAGGTCCGCCGGTTGTTCGGGTTGCCAGTCAAGTAGATCGCAGTGTTTCCACGACGCCTTGATCGGCAGGCAACGGGCTTCGTCCAGCATTTGCTCGGAACTGTCGATGCCCTGCAACTGCGCTCGAGGCCAGCGCTTGGCCAACCGTTGCGTGGCGATGCCGGTGCCGCATCCCAAGTCGTAGATGCGCTTGGGCTGTTTGAGTTCGACACGGTCGAGCAATTCATTCACCGGTCGTTGCCTGAGACGGGAAAACTGCTGGTACGCCTTGGCGTCCCAGTCGGTGCAGGCTTTCCCTGCCGATTCAAGTTTGACGCTCATGAGGTGATCCTCTCTGGCGGTTACAGTTGTCTTCCGATGACGTTCAATGTTTTCAGGACAACCGCCACGCCTTTGCGCGTGTCCGGGTCGTTCAGCAGTTTGAGCAACGCATAGACTCCCGGTGGCTCGGGGGCGGCGGCGACCTCGGCCTTGGCCAGGCGCACGGCGTTACTGACGGTCCAGGTGGCCGCCGTCGCGTTTTCGAACAATCGCGCCAGTTTTTCCACCATCGCTGCGTCCAGCAGGTCGGTCATGTCCGAGACCAGCGATAGCCCATCGACAATGTTGTCCAGCCGACCGCCGTCGATCAGCGGCTGAAGTTTCGCCATCAAGGCGGCGAGTCCTGGCGTTGCGGGCATGCCGGCAGCGCTGGTCGCCAGGGTTTCATCTGATAGGTTCGTCACGGGTTGTTCCTCCCTGAGCAGATCAAAGCATTCCACGGGCTACTGCCCAGTACAGGCCACGATTGAAGCCATGTCTCAGCAGGCCGCCGAGTTTGGTCGGCGGTGTCGGCAGGACGTCATGGGCGTAGTCGTACCACAGCGGCATCCCGGCGTTGAGGCCCATCTGCGCCACGGCCTGAACCCTTCCGTCATAGACACTGTTGGGCGCGCCGAGGCGAATCTCGGCGGCAATATTGTTGGCGATGACCGGCGCCTGGTTATGGCAGGCACCACCGGCCTTGCTCACCGGCAGATCGACGGTGTCGCCAATCACATAGACGTGTTCCAGGCCGTAGACCTGCAAGGTCTCGTGGTGGGTCGGCAGCCAGCCTTCGTTGTTGAGCGCTTGAGACGCTCCGGATTCCAGCACGGCATCGACGGCGCGGATCGGCGGTGTCGCCATCAAGATGTCGAAGGGTTGCTCTTCGCCTTCTTCGGAGTAGGCGATTTTTCGCTCGGGATCGACACGGCTGAGGGTGAAGCCGCGTTGGAAGCGGATGTTCTTCTGCTCGAAAATGCCGGGCAGGATTTCCCCGGTAGGGCGTTGCAGGAACAGGCAGTTACGCAGTAGCTGAGCCGTGGTCGGGTAGGTGTAGACGATTTCCACCTGGTCCCGCACGCCCCGACGACGCAGCAAGTCGTCGAGCATCAACGTCGTTTCTACCGGCGCAATGCCGCATTGGTGCGGCACGTTGGGTGTCTGCGGAAAAGACACCGTGATGAAGATCCGGCCTTTTTTGATCGTGTTCAACCGTTCTGCCAGCTGCCGGGCGGGCTGATATTGGTAGAAGTGGTCACCGGCTTCTTTCAAGCCCTCGATACGCTCTGGCGCGGGCACGCAACCGGTTGCGATGACCAGAAAGTCATAGCCATAGCGCTTGCCGTTGCGGGTTTTCAGGGATTGTCCGGGGAAATCGAAACCCGTGACCTCTTCGACGTAAAAGCTGATTTCCGGGCGCAACAGTGAGCGTTCCGGGCGCTTGAGTTCTTCTTCAAAGAACTGGTTGAACGCCACGTACATGAACGCAGGTTTGTAGTAGTGATCGGGGGAGTTGGACAGTAGTGCAATCGAGACTTCGCCGCGCAGGATTTCTGGATACAGCTTGCTGGCCAGTTGATTGGCCAACATGGTTCCACCTACGCCGCCACCGACGATAACTATTCGCTTGCTCATACCTGACCTCCGTGGTCATGGCAGCTTCGCGTACAGCATCCGGAGATAACGGAAGAAAAAAGGGGCTCCTACATCAGGATGGAGAATTAAACACGCTTCTTGACTGTATCTGCGAACACACAAAGCGCTAGTTCGCGCCGACAGGTGGTACCGGCATGCGACCGTTTTCATCCAACGGTCGCTGCCATACGCGGCTATAGCAAGCTGATCGGATAGCTGACGATCAACCGGTTTTCATCGAACTCGTTGTTGCTGAAGTCCCGGCGGATGGTCGAGTTGCGCCATTTGACGTTGAGGTCTTTGAGCGCGCCGCTCTGCACGGTGTAGCCCAGTTCGCTTTCGCGGCCCCATTCCTTGCCGTCGGTGATGGTGCCGGTGTGCACGTTGTCGCCGCTGATGTAGCGGTTCATCAGGGTCAGGCCGGGAATGCCGAGGGCGACGAAGTTGTAGTCATGCCGTACCTGCCAGGATTTTTCTTTCGCGTTGTCATAACTGGCGTTGTAACTGTCGTTGGCCAGGGTGCCGCCACTGGTGCCATTGACCCGCATCCACCCGCTGTCGCCGGTGAGTTTTTGCAGGCCGACATAGAAGGTGTTGCCGCCGTATTTGGCCGAGAACAGGCCCGACCAGGTCTTGTTGTCCAACTCGCCGGCCCGGGCGCTGCCGTCGTCCTTGCCGTAGAAGAAACCGAGGTTGGCGCCCAGGGTCCAGTCGCCGAGGGGCTGGCTGTGGATCAGATTCACGTATTGCTGGCTGTAGATGTCCTTGAGTTCGGCATTCCACAGACCAATCTGGGTGCGCTTGTCGTTGAAGGCATATTCGCCGCCCTGGAAGTTGAAACGGTCGGAAGTGAACGCCGGTTTTCCGCTCATCGACATGTCGTTCATGCTGCTGTCGTCGCGCGGGCTGTTGGCGCGGAACTGGCCGCCGTAGAGCGTCAGGCCGTTGATTTCTTTCGAGGTAATCTGGCCGCCACGGAAGGTTTGCGGTAGCGAACGACCGTCGTCCGAACGCAGGATCGGCAGCACCGGCATCCATTCGCCCACCTTCACTTCGGTCTGCGACAGCTTGGCCTTGAACGCCACGTTGGTGCGCCCGAAGTTGTCTGCCGGGCGCCCGTCGTGATCCAGCGGCAGCAACTGCGTACCGCCCGTGCCTTTACCACCGTCGAGTTTCACCGAGTACAACCCCAGCACATCCATGCCGAACCCGACGGTGCCCTGGGTGAAACCGGACCTGGCGTCGAGGATGAAGCTTTGTGTCCACTCTTCTGCCTTGCCCTGGGTTTTGGTCGGGTTGGTGAAGTTGCGATTGATGTAGAAGTTGCGCAGGTTCAGGTTGACCTTGGCACCTTCGACAAAGCCTGACTCCTCGGCCATGGCGGGCAGGGCGGTACTGGCCAGTGCGACGGCGATGAGGCTGGGGAATAAGAATTGCGTAGTGGAAGGTGTCATGTGCTCGGGTCTCTCTAATTTTTTAGGCGTGAAACGGGGCGCTGCCGCAACGTAGGGTTGCAGACAAAAATTCTGAATTCGGGATAAAAACGAACGGGATCAGCCGGACAGGGCAGGGCGCGGGGGCATGGTGTCGAACCTGATGTTATTGGTCTTGTGCGACGAATGGTGCGGGGGATGGGCGGGAGGGTTCAATCGGGGAAAGCGGGTTTTGGGCGATTATCGAACATAAGATTGGCCGGGGATTTGTGTTGTCTGTTCCGGCCTCATCGTCGGAACGCCGCCCGGAGCCGGCTCGCTCCCACAGAGGGATCTAGGGTGAACACAATATTGATGACCAGCAGAGATCAACTGTGGGAGTGAGCCTGCTCGCGATGGCGTCAGAGCTGACAACACACCCTTTCCTGCAGACAACAAAAAGCCCACCAATCGGTGGGCTTCCTGTTTTACCGCGCTATCAGAACAACTTCATCTTCGGCGCTTCTTCTTTCAACGGCTCGTTCTTCGCCGTCTGCTGGTTCCAGCCACCGCCCAGTGCCTTGTACAGATTGACGGCACTGACCAGTTGCGCCAGACGGTCGGTGATCAGTACTTGTTCAGCACTGAACAGCTGACGCTGGGCATCGAGGAAGGTCAGGTTGCTGTCGACACCAATGCGATAACGACGCTCGGCCAGACGGTAGTAGTCCTGGTTCGCGGTGACGAAATCACGCTGGGCCTGCAACTGATCGGTGTAGGTCTGGCGGGCGGCCAGGCCGTCGGCGACTTCCTGGAAGGCCGTTTGAATGGACTTCTCGTAGTTCGCCACGCCGATGTCTTTCTGGATTTTTGAATAATCCAGGCTGGCGCGCAGGCTGCCGGCGTTGAAGATCGGCAGGTTGATCTGCGGCTGGAACAACCAGGTGCCCGAACCGCCCTTGAACAGGCCGGACAGGTCAGGGCTCAGGGTCCCGGCGTTGGCTGTCAGGCTGATGCTCGGGAAGAACGCAGCCCGCGCCGCACCGATGTTGGCGTTGGCGGCTTTCAGGTTGTATTCGGCCTGAAGGATGTCCGGACGACGTTGCAGCAAGTCCGATGGCAGACCGGCCGGCACTTCGCTCAGCAGGTCGTCAGCCAACGGCTTGGCCGCTTGCAGATTGGCCGGGACGCCCGTGCCGAGCAGCAACACCAGGCTGTTTTCATCCTGGGCGACTTGACGAGTGTACTTGGCCATTTGCGCGCGGGCGTTTTCCACCGAGGTACGCGACTGGGCCAGGTCCAGCGCCGAGGCGACCCCTACTTCGTTGCTGCGAGCGGTGAGCTTGTAGCTCTCCTCGAACGCAGCCAGGGTGTCCTGGGTCAGTTTCAGCAATTCCTTGTCGGCCTGCCAGGTCAGGTAGGCGTTGGCCACACTGGCCACCAGGCTGATCTGCGTGCTGCGGCGCGCTTCTTCAGTGGCGAAGTACTTTTGCAGCGCTTCTTCGCTCAGGCTGCGAACCCGACCGAACAGGTCGAGTTCATAGGCGCTGATGCCGACGGTGGCCGAGTAGGAACTGGTGATGTCCGCTTGGCCGGTCTGTGATGCCCGGGCCGGGACCCGCTGGCGGCTGCCGGTGCCGTTGGCCGACACGGCCGGGAACAGATCGGCACGCTGGATGCGGTATTGAGCCGCAAAGGCGTCGATGTTCAGTGCCGCGACACGCAGGTCACGGTTGTTTTCCAGGGCGATCTGAATCAGTTGTTGCAGCGCCGGATCATGGAAAAACTGCTTCCAGCCCTGTTCGGCGGCAGCCTGGGCAGGCGCTTGGGCCGACGAATACGCCGGACCTTGCGGGTACTGGCCCGCCACCGGTGCTTCAGGCTGCTGATAATCGGGAATCAGCGAGCAGCCACCGAGCACGAAGGCGGCAACAGCCAGGGAAAGTAGCGACTTGCTCATAAGCCAGCCTCTTTAGAAGGTTCAAGAGCGTCGTCCTGGTCAACGATTTTGCGCTGCCCCATGGCCGACACGGTGACGAAAAACAGCGGGACCCAGAATATCGCCAAAACGGTGGCGGTGATCATACCGCCAATCACCACCGTACCGATGGCGTGCTGGCTACCCGAGCCGGCGCCGCTGGAAATGGCCAGTGGCACCACGCCGAGGACAAACGCCAGGGAGGTCATGATGATCGGGCGCAAACGCATGCGGCATGCCTCGATGGCGGCCTCCTGCAAGCTCTTGCCCTGTTCATGCAGGTCTTTGGCGAACTCGACGATCAGAATGGCGTTTTTCGCCGCCAGACCAATGGTGGTCAACAGGCCCACCAGGAAGTACACGTCGTTGGACAGACCGCGCAAGCTGGTCGCCATCAAGGCACCGATAATCCCCAGCGGCACCACGAGCACCACCGCAATCGGAATCGACCAGCTTTCATACAACGCGGCCAGACACAGGAACACCATCAGGATCGACAACGCGAACAGCGCCGGCGCTTGCGAACCCGCCAGTCGTTCTTCGTACGACAGGCCGGTCCAGGAAATACCGACACCGGCCGGCAGTTTCTTGGCCAGGGCTTCGACTTCGGCCATGGCTTCACCAGTGGAATAGCCGGGGGCCGGGGCACCGAGGATTTCCATCGCTTCTACGCCGTTGTAACGCGACAGTTTCGGCGCACCGTAAATCCACTCACCCTTGGCGAACGCGGAGAAGGGAACCATGGTGCCGGCGCTGTTGCGTACGTACCATTTCTTCACGTCTTCAGGACTCATGCGCGCCCCCGGCTGGCCTTGCACGTAAACCTTCTTCACCCGACCGCGGTCGATGAAGTCGTTGACGTAGCTACTGCCCAGCGCAATCGACAGGGTGCTGTTGATGTCGGCGATGGTAATGCCCAGGGCACTGGCCTTCTCGTCATCGATTTCCAGTTGGTATTGCGGTTCGTCGTTCAGACCGTTCGGGCGGACCTGCGACAGCACCTTGCTCTGCGCCGCCATCCCGAGGAACTGGTTGCGTGCAGCCATCAGTGCGTCGTGACCGATACCGGCACGGTCTTGCAGGAACACGTCGAAACCGGTGGCGTTACCCAGTTCCAGCACTGCCGGAGGGGCGAACGCAAACACCATGGCATCACGGAAGGTGAAGAAATGCTGTTGGGCACGGGCCGCGACTTTGAACACGCTGTTTTCGGCGTTACGTTCGTCCCACGGTTTGAGCATGATGAACGCCATACCCGAACTCTGACCACGGCCTGCGAAGTTGAAGCCGGTCACGGTAAACACCGAGGCCACTGCGTCACCTTCGCCGCCTTCAGTGCCCGGACGAAGCAGGAACTCACGCATCTCGTCCACCACCACTTGCGTGCGCTGGGAACTGGAGCCGGCCGGGGTTTGCACCTGGGCAAACAGTACACCCTGGTCTTCTTCCGGCAGGAACGCGGATGGAATGCGCAGGAACAACCAGATCATGCCGATGACGATGATCACGTACACCAGCAGATACGGCACCTTGTTGCGCAGAATGTTGCCAACGCCGCGCTCGTAGCTTTTCACGCTACGGTCGAAGTTGCGGTTGAACCAGCCGAAAAATCCGCGTTTCGGGACGCCGTGCTCACCCTTGGGGATCGGTTTGAGCATGGTGGCGCAGAGCGCCGGGGTAAAGATCAGGGCGACCAGTACCGACAGGGCCATGGCCGAGACGATGGTGATCGAGAACTGCTTGTAGATCACGCCAGTGGAACCGCCGAAGAATGCCATCGGCAACAGTACCGCCGACAGCACCAGGGCAATACCGACCAGCGCACCCTGGATCTGCCCCATGGATTTCTTGGTGGCTTCCTTGGGTGACAGGCCTTCTTCGCTCATCACCCGTTCGACGTTCTCCACCACGACGATGGCGTCGTCCACCAGCAAACCGATGGCCAGTACCATACCGAACATGGTCAGGGTGTTGATGCTGAAGCCGAACGCCGCGAGGATCCCGAAGGTGCCCAGCAATACGACTGGCACGGTCATTGTGGTGATGACGGTGGCGCGGAAGTTTTGCAGGAACAGGAACATCACCAGGAACACCAGCGCGATCGCTTCGACCAGGGTTTCAACCACACCCTTGATCGACTCGGTCACCACTGGAGTGGTGTCGTACGGGAATACCACTTCCATCCCTTGCGGGAAGAACGGCTTGAGGGATTCGATGGTCTTGCGCAGCGCTGTTGCAGTGTCGAGGGCGTTGGCACCGTTGGCCAGTTTCACCGCCAGACCCGAGGCCGGGCTGCCGTTGAACTGGGCGCTGATCGAGTAGTTTTCACCACCCAGAGCGACATCTGCCACATCGCCGACACGCACTTGCGAACCATCCTTGTTGACCTTCAGCAGGATGGCCTTGAACTGCTCAGCGGTTTGCAGACGGGTCTTGCCGATGATAGTCGCGTTCAATTGCTGACCGGCCACGGCAGGCAAGCCACCGAGTTGACCGGACGACACCTGGACGTTTTGCGCGGCGATGGCGGTTTTCACGTCGCCCGGGGTCAGGTTGAAGTTGTTCAACCTGGCCGGGTCGAGCCAGATCCGCATCGCGTACTGGGCACCGAAGACCTGGAAATCACCGACACCGGCGGTCCGCGAGATCGGGTCCTGCATGTTCGACACGATGTAGTTGGACAGGTCGTCCTTGGTCATGCTGCCGTCGCGCGACACCACGCCGATCACCATCAGGAAGTTTTTCACTGCCTTGGTCACGCGGATACCCTGTTGCTGCACTTCTTGTGGCAGCAGCGGGGTGGCCAGGTTCAGCTTGTTCTGGACCTGAACCTGCGCGGTATCGGAGTTGGTGCCCTGCTCGAAGGTCGCGGTAATGGTCATGCTGCCGTCGGAGTTACTTTCCGAGGAGACATAACGCAGGTTATCGATACCGTTGAGCTGTTGCTCGATCACCTGGACCACGGTGTCCTGCACGGTTTGTGCAGACGCGCCCGGGTAGGTCACAGAGATCGCAATGGCCGGAGGCGCAATGCTCGGGTATTGGTTGATCGGCAGTTTGAGGATCGATAGTGCCCCGACCAGCATGATGACCAGGGCAATTACCCAGGCAAAAATCGGACGGTCGATAAAAAATCTGGACATGGTTTACTCCCCTTTGCCGCTGGAAGCCTTGTTAGCTACCTGTGCGGGGGCCGGGTTCTTTGCGCCAACGTTAGTCGCTTCACTGGCCTTAACTTCGACGCCAGGTTTAACGAATTGCAGTCCTTCAGTGATCAGGCGGTCGCCAGCCTTCAGGCCGTCTTCGATCAGCCATTGGTTGCCGACGGTGCGGCTGGCCTTGAGGTGACGCAGTTCGACCTTGTTGTCCGGGCCGACGACCAGCGCGGTCGGGGTGCCTTTGAGATCACGGGTCACGCCTTGTTGCGGGGCGAGGATCGCCGCGCTGTTCACACCGGCCTGCAACTGGGCGTGTACAAACATGCCCGGCAGCAGGGTGTGGTCAGGGTTCGGGAATACCGCACGCAAGGTTACGGAACCGGTGGTCTGGTCCACGGAGACTTCCGAGAACTCGAGCTTGCCTTCCTGTTTGTACTGGCTGCCGTCTTCGAGGGTCAACTTGACCTTGGCCGCGTTGTCGCCGGATTTTTGCAGACGACCGCTTTCCAGTTCGCGGCGCAGTTCCAGCAGCTCAACCGAAGACTGGGTGACGTCAACGTAGATCGGGTCCAGTTGCTGAATCACCGCCATCGCTTCGACCTGGCCGCTGGTAACCAGCGCGCCTTCAGTCACAGTCGAGCGGCCGATACGGCCGGAGAGAGGCGCGTAAACCTTGGTGTAACGCACATTGATCTGGGCGCTTTGCAGGGCGGCCTCCGATTGCAACCGGTTAGCCAGGGCCGTGTCGTATTCCTGACGGCTCACAGCCTGTTCGTTGACCAACTGCTTGTAGCGGTCGGAAATCGATTTGGTCTGCTGCAGGTTGGCTTGGGCGCTTTTCAGGGTGGCTTCATAAACCGCCGGATCGATCTGATACAGCTGCTGGCCGGCCTTGACGTCGCCGCCTTCCTTGAACAGGCGCTTGAGAATGATGCCGTTGACCTGAGGGCGAACTTCGGCGATGCGGTACGCGCTGGTACGGCCCGGAAGTTCGGAGGTCAGGGTAAAGGCTTGAGGTTGCAGAGTAACGACGCCGACCTGAGGGGGTGGTGCGGCAGGTGCCGCCTCTTCCTTTTTGCATCCGCTGAGCAGCGATGCCAAGGCGAGGGCGGTGACCAGAGCGGTAACAGCTGGCTTGAATTGCATGAAAATCCTCGGGTCAGGCGCGCAAATTGCGCACTCGAAATGTAGAGAAGTAAAAAATGTGCGCTGAGTGGATAAGTAGCTTGCTAAGGAATATACTTACGTTCATGGTTGTTTGTAAATACCTTGGCCGTGTATCCACATCGTTACGAAAGCCGTTCAAGGGTTCGAATTGTAGGCCGGTGACGACGCCCGAGAGCGATCGCTCCACTTTTATTCAGCTGATGTTCAGACATCGCTGAAGCATCCTGATTGAGGTTGTACTGCCATGGTCCGTCGCACCAAAGAGGAAGCTCAAGAAACCCGCAGCCAGATACTGGAAGCGGCAGAAAAGGCCTTTTACGAAAGGGGCGTGGCGCGCACGACACTGGCGGATATCGCTACCCTGGCCGGGGTCACTCGCGGCGCTATCTACTGGCATTTCAGCAACAAGGCGGATCTGGTGCAGGCCATGCTTGATACCTTGCATGAGCCGCTGGATGAAATGGCCAAGGCCAGTGAAAGCGAAGATGAGCTCGATCCCTTGGGTTGTATGCGCAAACTGCTGATTCATTTGTTTCATCAAGTTGCCCTGGATCCGAAAACCCGACGCATCAATGAGATTCTGTTTCATAAGTGCGAATTCACCGATGAAATGTGCGACCTGCGCCAACAGCGTCGAGAGGTCAGCCTCGATTGCAATGTGCGAATCGCCCTGGCCCTGAGTAATGCGGTCAACCGGGGGCAGTTACCGGAAGACCTCGACACTGCGCGAGCGGCCATCAGCATTCATGCGTATATCGATGGCATCCTGTATCAGTGGCTGTTGGCGCCCGACAGCTTTCAACTGCATATCGATGCCGAGCGTTTGGTTGATACCGGGTTGGATATGCTGCGCTTGAGCCCCAGTCTGCGCAAATGAAACAAAATACCTAATGGGGGTGCTTTTATATACGTACGCTCGCCCGCTTGATAGGTAGTGAGCTACCTGATTTGTAGTGATTTTGTGAGTAACCCGGTTGCAAAAAAGCCCCGGCTCTTTCGAGTCGGGGCTTTTGCGTTTCAAGGTGAGGAATGCTTACAACACCGGGTAGTCGATGTAGCCGACCGGGCCCTTGGCGTAGAACAGTTCAGGACGCGCCTCGTTCAGCGGCGCATCGGCCTTCAACCGTGCCGGCAAGTCCGGGTTGGCAATGAATGGCACGCCGAAGGCCACCGCATCGGCCTTGCCGCTGGCGAGCCAGGCGTTGGCGCTGTCCTTGGTGAAGCGTTCGTTGGCGATGTACGGGCCGCCGAACGCTTCTTTCAATTGTGGACCCAGGCTGTCGCCATCTTCTTTCTCGCGGGAGCAGATGAAGGCGATGCCACGTTTGCCCAGTTCGCGAGCAACGTAAGTGAAGGTCTCGGACAGGTTTTCATCGCCCATGTCATGGAGATCGGCACGGGGTGACAGGTGCACACCCACGCGGCCCGCGCCCCAGACTTCGATCGCGGCATCGGTCACTTCCAGCAGCAGGCGAGCGCGATTTTCCACGGAACCGCCGTAGTTGTCGGTGCGCTGGTTGGTGCTGCTTTGCAGGAACTGGTCGAGCAGGTAGCCGTTGGCACCATGGATTTCCACACCGTCGAAACCGGCTGCCTTGGCGTTCTCGGCGCCGACGCGGTAGGCGTCGACGATGTCGGCGATTTCAGCGGTTTCCAGGGCGCGTGGGGTTGGGAAGTCGGCCAGTGGGCGAACCAGGCTGACATGGCCTTTTGGCTGAATGGCGCTCGGTGCGACCGGTGTTTCACCGTCCAGATACGACCCATGGGAAATACGGCCGACATGCCACAGTTGCAGGAAAATCTTGCCGCCCGCGCCGTGGATAGCCTTGGTTACGTTAGCCCAGCCACGTACCTGATCGTTGGACCAGATACCCGGGGTGTCCGGGTAACCGACGCCCATCGGCGTGACCGAAGTGGCCTCGCTGAGGATCAGGCCGGCCGAGGCGCGTTGTACGTAGTACTCGGCCATCAGCGCGTTTGGCACGCGGCCTTCGTCGGCGCGGCAGCGGGTCAGCGGCGCCATGATGATGCGGTTGGCCAACTCGAGGTCGCCCAGTTTGATCGGATCGAAAATAGTCGTCATGAAATAGCTCTCCGGTAGAGATCAGTTGGTAGCAGGGGCCAGTTCGGGATTGCCGTTCTGACGGAAAGTAATCAGGGTCACCAGCAGGGCAAGTACTGCCAGTGCGGCTGCCGCGAGAGGAACGCTGGTCAGGCCGAAACCGTGGGCGATGACGCTGCCGCCGACCCAGGCACCCAGTGCGTTACCGATGTTGAAAGCGCCGATGTTCAGGGTCGACACCAGGTTCGGTGCGGCTTTGCCGTAGGTCACCACGTTCACTTGCAGGGCGGGCACGGCGGCAAAGCACGCAGTGGCCCAGAGGAACAGGGTGATTTCGGTTGGTATCAGCGCAACGCTGGTCCAGGTCAGTACGGTCGAGATCACCGCCATCGAGATAAAGACGCCGATCAATGTGGCGGCCATGCCTTTGTCCGCCAGTTTGCCGCCGATGATGTTGCCGACCGTCAGGCCCAGGCCGATGAGCATTAGGGTCCAGGTCACGCCTTTGGGCGAGACGCCAGTGACATCGCCGAGCAGCGGGGCGACGTAGGTGAACAGGGTGAATACCGAAGCTGCGAACAGCGCGGTCATGCTCAACGACAGCCAGATCCCGGCGCCTTTGAGGGCGCGCAGTTCGGCGCGCATGTCGAGTTTCTCTTCATCGCGCTTGGCTGGCAGGAAGCGGATCAGGCCGATCAATGCGATCACGCCAATCACGGTCACCGCCCAGAAGGTCGAACGCCAGCCGGCTTCCTGACCGAGTGCGGTGCCCAGCGGAACGCCGAGTACGTTGGCCAGGGTCAGGCCGGTGAACATCAAGGCTACGGCCGAAGCGCGCTTGTTCGCCGGCACCAGACCGGCCGCCACCACCGAACCGATACCGAAGAACGCACCGTGGCAGAGGGCGGTGACCACGCGGGCAAACATCAGCACGTTGTAGTCGGTAGCCATGGCACAGAGCAGGTTGCCAACGATGAAAATCCCCATCAACGCTACCAGCGCAGCCTTGCGCGGCAATCTGGAGGTGGCCAGTGCCATGAACGGCGCACCGATGGCCACGCCCAGGGCATAACCGGTCACCAGCCAGCCGGCGCCTGGGATCGACACACCGAGGTCGGCCGCCACATCGGGCAGCAAGCCCATGATGACGAACTCTGTGGTGCCGATGGCGAAGGCGCTCAAGGCCAGAATGAGTAGCGAGAGGGGCATTGTTCAGTTCCTTGTCGGAGCGCTGAGCTCCTTGACGATGGCGTCGAGGAACGCCTGAATCACGTCCTCGTTGCGTTTGAAGAAGTGCCATTGACCGGCTTTCTGGCTGCTGATCAGTCCCGCACGTTGCAAGGTCGCCAAATGGGCGGACACGGTCGACTGCGACAGGCCGCAGCGTTGATCGATCTGTCCGGCGCAAATACCGTACTCGTGGTTGTGGAGCTGTTCCGGGAACTGGGTTTTGGGATCTTTCAGCCAGATGAGGATGTCTCGGCGTACTGGGTGTGCCAGGGCTTTTATTATTTCGTCGAGGTCGATGGTCATGGTTTGGGCTCGTGATGAATAAAACGCTATATCGCGATGAGGCGAACTTTAAATCGGTACTTCGCGATATACCAATATGATTTTGGTCTGACGACCGAGTAATTCGGTATATCGGGTTATAACGATATTGAGGGCGTAGTGCTAAGCTGCGCGGCATGAACTATCTCGCACATCTGCACCTCGGTGGCCAGCGCCCCGGTCAATTGCTCGGCAGTCTGTATGGCGATTTCGTCAAAGGGCGGCTGCAAGGGCAGTTCGATCCGGAGATCGAAGCGGCCATCCAGCTGCATCGCAGCATCGATGTCTTTACCGACCGTCATCCGTTGGTGGACGTTTCGTTGTCACGGTTTTCCATGACCCGCCGGCGTTACGCCGGGATCGTGCTTGACGTGTTTTTCGACCATTGCCTGGCGCGGGACTGGACGTTGTACGCCGACCAGCCGCTGGAGCAATTCACTTCGGGTGTGTACCGGGTGCTGTCCGCCGAGGCGCAATTGCCGGAGCGTCTGGCGCAGATCGCGCCGCACATGGTCGCTAATGACTGGTTGGGTTCTTATCGGGAATTTGCGGTGCTGGAGCAGGTGCTGCGGGGGATTTCACGGCGGCTGACGCGGCCGGAGGAGCTGGCCGCAGCGATGCAGGAATTGCGGGTGTTGTATGAACCGTTGAGCGAGGACTTTCGGTTGTTCTATCCGCAGCTTCAGGATTTCGCGCAAACGAAGCAGATCTAATGTGGGAGCGGGCTTGCCCGCGATTGAGGTGGTTCAGTCAACATAGATGTTGGATGATCCGGCCTCATCGCGGGCAAGCCCGCTCCCACAGGGATATGTGTTCAAGCCGCGATTGCGGGGCGCAGAGGTTCCGGTTGGGCCTGCGGAATCACCCCAAACAACGCCTTCTGCACCGCCTGCTGCGCTTCAAACGCCAGCGCCGCACGCTCGCGACCTTCGCACGCGATCGGCTTGAGCAAATGAATCTCCACCTCACCCCGATCATGGGCAAACAAGCGCATCAAGTGCGAGAGCAAATCATCATCGCCAATGAACGGTGCCAGTGAATCGAGCTGCCCGTCGCGCAGATAACGAATCGCCACCGGCTGCAACTTCACTTCGGAGTCGATCGCCGCCGACAGCAATCGACCATGAAACGTGCGCAACGTGCGGCCATCGGTGGTAGTGCCTTCCGGGAACATCAGCAGCGGATGTTCCTGCTCCAGATGACGGGTCATCTGTTTGCGGATCAACTGGCTGTCGCCCGACCCTCGGCGAATGAACAAGCTGCCGGCCTTGGCCGCCAGCCAGCCCGCCACCGGCCAGGTGCGCACTTCGGCCTTGGACAGGAACGACAGCGGCGTGAGCATGCCTAGCAGCGGAATGTCGGTCCAGGACACATGGTTGCTGACCCAGAGCATCGGCGACTTCGGCAATTCACCGTGCACGGTCACGTGAAAGGGCAGGGCATTGCTCAGGCGCGCCATGAAAAATCGCGACCAGCGCTGGCGCCGGACCATCGAATGAGCAATCCCCAAACGTTCGAACAACCCGAACACCCCGGCCATGCTCAACCCCAGCGCCACCACCACCAACACTCGCGCAATCCGCGCGTAAATCCGCAGCCGACTCATCATACGGCCGCCTTGAAATGCTTGGCATAACGCGGGCAGAGCTCGTCGCGCTTGAGCAGGATGAATACGTCGGCGACCTGGAAGTCTTCGTCCCAGCACGGCTCGCCGCAGATCTTCGCGCCAAGGCGCATGTAGGCCTTGAGCAGCGGTGGCATTTCGGCGATGACGTTGGACGGGATGTCGAGGCTCGGCAGCGGTTTTTTCGGTTCTGCCCGCAGGTGTTCAGTGCACAGATAACGTTCGCGCAGGCGCTGCATGATCGCGTGGGCCTGAATGCCGCCGTCCTGCATCGGGATGCTCGCGCAACCCATCAAATAGCTGTAGCCGCCCTGGTTCAGGACTTCGGCCAGTTCGCCCCAGAGTACGGCGATGGTGCCGCCGTTGCGGTAGGCCGGGTCGACGCAAGTGCGGCCGATTTCCAGGATCGGGCCTTTGAGATGGACCAGGCCGTGCAGGCTGAATTCTTCTTCGCTGTAGAACTTGCCCAGGCTGCTGGCGGCGGTGTGGTCGAGCAAACGGGTGGTCGCCACCAGACGCCCGGTGTTCAAATCACGCACGCCGATGTGGGCGCAGTGAACATCATAGTCATCCATGTCCAGACCCAGCTCCGCGCCTTTCAGCTTGGCGTTGAATTCGCCGCTGAACACGTTGAAGCGCAGGGCCTGGGCTTCCTGCAAGGCCTCGGCGCCCACCAGGCGTTCGGCTTGCAGGCGGCGTTCATTGCCGGTGTCGCTGATGCGGGCGATCTGAGTCATTGCGAATCTCCGTACGGGCCGGTCACCCGTCTTGGGTTGCAGCCGATCGACTTTCTTTATGCAGCCGTGTTGTGCAAAGTCAGGCTATGTAGCCCCGGTGTCATCGCCATGAAGCTTTGGTGATGCTTATATGACAGCCTTTGAGGAGCCTCTTATGCTCTGGCAAAACCTGCTGCGCCGCTGTGAACGCCTGCCCGCCAACCCGGACCTGAGCGAGGGTTTCGCGACTTTGTTGCACCAGTTGGGCAACGTCACGCCGTTCGAACTGGCGGTGGCCGGCGGGCGTTTGATGTCAACGCCCGGGTTGGCGTTTCTGGTGGGCTATCAGGCAGCGTTGCGCATGCTCTGGCCGAGCGCACCGCCGAGCCTCGGCGCGTTGTGCGCGACCGAACAGCGCAGCCTGCGGGTAGCGGACATGCAGACCCGTCTGCGGGATTTGCGTCTGAGCGGGCGCAAGGATTTTGTCACCGCAGGCGATGCCGCCGATTGGCTGCTGATCGCTGCTCGCAGTGAAGCCCCCGATGAAAAACCGCGCCTGAGTCTGGCGGTGGTCTATCCCGATGAGCCGGGCGTGCGCCTGGAGAAACTACCGGCGATCCCGTTGATGCCAGACATCAGCCATGGTCGGCTGTTTCTCGATAACGCTCAGTGCGAACTGTTGGCGGGGGATGGCTGGGAGGCTTACATCAAACCATTCCGCACCCTTGAAGACATTTACGTGTTGAGCGCCATGACCGCCTGGCTGTACGGCATCGGTCAGGACAGCGACTGGCCGCAAGCCTTGCAACTGCGTTTGCTGGCGCTGCTGGCCGGGTGCGCGGAAGTCAGCCGGCAGGCGCCGAATAATCCGTCCGGGCATGTGTTGCTCGGTGGCTTGTTTGCGCAGTTCGATGGGCTCAAGGCCGAGCTGGCTCTGGCACTGGCCGATGGCCCGCAGCATTGGGCGCAGATGTGGCAGCGTGATCAGGGCGTGATGGAGTTGGCGGCGGGGGCGCGGGGGAAGCGGTTGGCCAAGGCACTCGCGGGTTCTTCGCTGGATTGACCGGCCCCTTCGCGGGCAAGCCCGCTCCCACAGTGAGCGGTGTGCGACACAGATGGTGAGCAACACACAATCCCTGTGGGAGCGGGCTTGCCCGCGAAGACGACCTCATTGGCAACACAAATCCCGGAACTGTCATCAATGGCGACTAGGCTCAGCAGGTCCATCCCTCCGAGCCCCCACCATGTTCAAAGGCTTGTCCCTGATTGCAGGGCTGTTGCTCAGCCTCACGGCCCACGCCGAATACTGGCCTGCCGAGCAATGGTCAACCGGTCCGACAGTCAGCGGGCCGGCGCTTCAAGCGCTGGAGACTTACGCCTTCCCACCCCGTGATGAGGCCACCCGACAAGGCATCCGCACCGACGCCTTGCTGGTGATCCGCGACGGTCAACTGATCTACGAACGCTACGCCGGGCCGACCACCGCCGACACCCCGCACCTGACCTGGTCCATCAGCAAAAGCCTGATGGCCACGCTCCTCGGCGTGGCTTATGGCGAAGGTCTGTTCAAGCTCCAGGACCCGGTGCAGACATTTTATCCACCGCTGCAAAAACACCCGACGATGACCATGGCCGACCTGCTGCATTGGGCCTCGGGTCTGGACTGGCAGGAAGACTATGAATACGCGCCGTTGAAATCCTCGGTGGTCGCGATGCTCTACACCCGTGGCCACCCGGACATGGCCGCGTTCACCGCCGATCACCGTGAATACGCCAAACCCGGTCAGGCATTCCGCTACTCCAGCGGTGACAGCAATTTGTTATCCGCTGCACTGAAAACCATCGTCGGCCCGACCCGCTATCCGGACTATCCATGGACGGCTTTGTTCGAACCCTTGGGGATTAGCAGCGCGGTGTGGGAAACGGATGCCACGGGTACGTTTGTTGCCTCGTCCTATGTCTACCTCACCGCCAGAGACCTGGCCCGCATCGGGCTATTGATGGCGCGCGACGGCCGTTGGGGTGAGCGGCAATTGCTGCCCAGGGACTGGGTCACGTTCAACCGCGAACCGTTCGCCCGCTATCAAGCCAATCAAGACGAGGCTGTGCCCGGCGGCCATTGGTGGCTTAACCGCGCGGTGGAAGGCGCCGCAAAACCCTGGCCCGATGCACCTGCCGACACCTTCGCCGCGTTGGGTCATTGGGGGCAGGCGATGTACGTGATTCCCGGCGAAAACCTGGTGATCGTTCGTTACGGCGATGACCGCGACGGCAGCTACCGGCACAACGATTTGCTCAGACTCGTGCTCCAGGCATTTGCTGCGAAGGTGCAGCCATGAAGCGTCGCAGCTTTGTTCGTCGTCGACCGCTCGGCACGCTGTTGTTGATCCTGCTGATCGCCTTGCTCGGCTGGATCTGGCAAGAGCGCGTGGCGCTGGGGGCCTTCCCGGACATCATCAGCGCCTACACCGCCAAGGAATATTGTTCGTGCCGTTACGTGATGAACAACCCGGCGGAGTACTGCCGCGGCTACGTGAAGCAGTGGCTGCCGACCAGCGGCTTTACCGATGACGCCACAAGTAAGCGCGTCACCGTCAGCGGCATGGGACGCAGCAACAGCGCGCAATGGATCAGCGAACGCCAGGGCTGCCGCTTATCACCTTGAAACGCCACTTTCCCTGTAGCAGCTGGCGAAGCCTGCGTTCGGCGGCGCAGCCGTCGTAAAACCACGCTCTGCGGTGTTTCAGAAAGAGCAAGGTGGCTGGATTGGCGACGGCTGCGCCGCCGAACGCAGGCTTCGCCAGCTGCTACACGTTTGCAATTGGCTCGCGGGCGGTTAAGGTTCGTGCAGGTTTATCTGCCCCACGAGTCTCTATGTTCAACCGCTTCCTCTGCAAAACCCTCGCCTCCCTGCTGCTGGCCGGTGTCACCGTGTCGGCCCAGGCCAATTGGTACCTCGACGGTGAGTCATCGCGGCTGTCATTCATCAGCACCAAAAACACCAATATTTCCGAGGTGCAACGCTTTCTGGTGCTGCACGGAAAGGTCAGCCCTAAAGGCCTGGCCGAGGTGGAAGTCGAGATGGACTCGGTCAACAGTGGCATCCCGCTGCGCGATGAACGCATGCGCAAGGACCTGTTTGAGATCCAGACGTTTCCCCAAGCGCTGATCACCACGCAGATCGATCTGCGGCCGATCAACGATCTGGCGCCCGGCGCGCAACTTGAATTGCGCCTGCCGCTGACCGTCAACCTGCATGGCAAACAACACGAATACAACGCCGAACTGCTGGCGACTCGTCTCGATGACCGGCGCTTCCAGGTGGTAACCCTCGAACCGCTGATCATCAATGCCGCGGATTTCGACCTGGCCCCCGGGCTGGAAAGTTTGCGCAAGGTCGCCGGTTTGTCGGCCATCAGTTTGTCGGTGCCGGTGGGTGCGGTACTGATTTTCACGGCGCGCTGACATGGCTGGCGCAATTTTCCCCTGGCGTGAAGGCAACCGTTTTGAACTGTTGATCGACGGGCCGCAGTTTTTCCCGCGGATGTTGGTCGCGATTGCCCGCGCCGAAGAGCAGGTCGAACTGGAGTTGTACCTGGTGGAGGCGGGAGCCTGTGCCGAAGCGATGGTTCAGGCGTTGGTCCAGGCTGCCGAACGAGGCGTGCGCGTGCGCTGCCTGTTCGATGATTACGGCAGCCTCGCGTTCACCCTGACCTTGCGTCAGCGTCTGATGGCGGCGGGTGTTGAGCTGCGTTTTTACAATCGCCTGAGCTGGCGGCGCTGGTTGGGCAACTTCTACCGCGATCACCGCAAGTTGCTGCTGGTCGATCAGAGCATGGCCGTGGTGGGCGGTACCGGGGTGACCGATGAATTCTGGACACCGGGCGAAGACACCAGCGAATGGCACGAAGTGATGGTGGAAATCACCGGGCCCTTGGTCATCGACTGGCAGTTACTGTTCGACCGCCAATGGATCGCCAACCGTCATCGGCGCGCCTGGAAACCTTCTGCTCATTTCGGCTTGCCGCGTCTGCCACGCGTGCCGTCCATGGGCGAGGGCATGGGCCGGGTCGCCTATGCCGACGCCCGCCAGCACCGGGACATCCTGCAATCATTGACTCGCGCTCTGAACAGCGGCCAACGGCGAATCTGGCTGGCGACGCCGTATTTCCTGCCGACCTGGAAAGTCCGTCGTTCACTGCGCCGGGCTGCCGCCCGCGGTGTCGATGTGCGCCTGCTGCTGACCGGGCCACGCACCGATCACCCGTCGGTGCGCTACGCCGGACATCGCTACTACCCGCGATTGCTCAAGGCCGGGGTGGCGATCTTCGAATACCAGCCGTGTTTCCTGCACTTGAAAATGGTCCTGGTCGACGACTGGGTGAGCATCGGCTCGTGCAATTTCGATCACTGGAATTTGCGCTTCAACCTGGAAGCCAACCTTGAGGCGCTGGACGCGGGACTGACGCGGGCGGTGGCGGCGAGTTTCCAGCGGGACTTTGCGCAGAGCCAGGAAGTCAGCCTGGACGCATGGCAACGCCGGCCGCTGTGGCGGCGGGTGAAGCAAAGGGTGTGGGGATGGGTGGATCGGCTGGTGGTGAATCTGCTGGATCGACGGGGCTGAGCTCAATCCTCGAATTCACTGAAATCTAATGTGGGAGCGAGCCTGCTCGCGATGGCGGCATAACATTCTACAAAGATGCTGAATGTTATGGCCTCATCGCGAGCAGGCTCGCTCCCACAGTTTTATTGCGGTGTTTCAGGGATTACAGCAACTCGAAGCTCTGCTGCGTCACGTCCTTGGAATCCAGGCCGATCTCCACATTGAACTTGCCCGGCTCGGCAGCGAACTTGAGCTGGGTGTTGTAGAACTTCAGGTCATCTTCGGTGATGGTAAAGCGCACGACTTTCTGTTCGCCGGCCTTGAGCATGACTTTCTGGAAGTTCTTCAGTTCCTTGATCGGGCGGATCATCGAGCCGGTCACGTCCTGGATGTACAACTGCACCACGGTTTCGCCGTCACGCTTGCCGGTGTTTTTCACCATGACGCTGGCGTCGAGCTTGCCGGTTTTGTTCAGTGTGGTCGACGACAGCGCCATGTCGCTCAGGCTGAAATCGGTGTAGCTCAGACCGAAGCCGAACGGGAACAGCGGCCCGGTGGTGTCATCGAAATACTGCGAGGTGTAGTTGCCCGGTTTGCCCGGCGTGAACGGCCGGCCAATGCTCAGGTGGTTGTAGTAGGTCGGAATCTGACCCACCGAACGCGGGAAGGTGATCGGCAGTTTGCCCGACGGGTTGTAGTCGCCGAACAGCACGTCAGCGATAGCGTTGCCGCCTTCGGTGCCGCTGAACCAGGTTTCCAGGATCGCGTCGGCCTGTTCCTTCTCTTCGAGAATCGACAACGGACGGCCGTTCATCAACACCAGTACCAGCGGTTTGCCAGTAGCCTTCAGGGCCTTGATCAAGTCGCGCTGGTTGGACGGGATGTTCAGGTCGGTGCGGCTCGACGATTCGTGGGACATGCCACGGGACTCGCCTACCGCGGCCACTACCACATCGGCATCCTTGGCGGCTTTCACCGCTTCGTCGATCAGCACTTGGGCCGAACGCGGATCGTCCACCACTTCCGGTGCGTCGAAGTTGAGGAAGTTCAGGTAATCCAGGATCTCCTTGTCGCTGGTAATGTTGGCGCCACGGGCGTAGATCAGCGTCGATTGCCCGCCCAGTGCCGTGGTCATGCCGTCGAACAGGGTGACCGATTGCGCCGGGCGGCCGGCGGCGGCCCAGCTGCCCATCATGTCGATCGGTGCCTTGGCCAGCGGGCCGACCAGGGCGATTTTCGCGGTTTTCTTCAGCGGCAGGGTTTCACCCTGGTTCTTCAGCAACACCATGCTGCGGCGCGCAACATCACGGGCCTCGGCGCGGTGCAGGCGGCTTTCGGCGTACGTGTCGACCGGATCATCCTCAGCCTTGCCGATGCGCAGGTACGGGTCCTTGAACAGGCCCATGTCGTACTTGGCGGCGAGTACCTCACGCACGGCGTTGTCGATGTCGCTTTGCTGAATCTCACCCGCCTTCAACAACCCCGGCAGCTCTTTGCCGTAGAGGGTGTCGTTCATGCTCATGTCGATGCCGGCCTTGATCGCCAGCTTCGCGGCCTCGCGACCGTCACGGGCGACGCCGTGTTTGATCAGCTCGAAAATCGCCCCGTGGTCGCTGACGGCCAGGCCCTTGAAGCCCCATTGCTTGCGCAGCAGGTCGTTCATCAGCCAGGTGTTAGCGGTGGCCGGCACGCCATTGATCGAGTTCAGCGCGACCATTACCCCGCCAGCACCAGCGTCGATAGCCGCACGGTACGGTGGCAGGTAGTCCTGGAACATCTTGACCGGGCTCATGTCGACGACGTTGTAGTCGCGACCGCCCTCGACCGCGCCGTACAGGGCAAAGTGCTTGACGCTGGCCATGATGCTGTCGGCCGCGTTCGCGCCCGTGCCCTGGAAGGCCTTGACCATCACGCCGGCAATGCGCGACACCAGGTACGTGTCTTCGCCGAAGCCTTCGGAAGTCCGGCCCCAGCGCGGGTCGCGGGAGATGTCGACCATCGGCGCGAAGGTGATGTCGAGGCTGTCTGCCGCCGCTTCCTTGGCGGCGATGCGCCCGGACAGGCCGATGGCGTCCATGTCCCAACTCGAGGCCAGGGCAATCGGAATCGGGAAAATGGTGCGATGGCCGTGGATCACGTCATAGGCGAAGAACATCGGGATCTTCAACCGGCTGCGCATGGCCGCGTCCTGCATCGGACGGTTTTCCGGGCGGGTGATCGAGTTGAACGTGCCACCAATGTTGCCGGCGGCGATTTCCTTGCGGATCATCTCCCGTGGCATTTCCGGGCCGATGCTGATCAGGCGCAACTGGCCGATCTTTTCATCGAGGGTCATTTGCTTCATCAGGTTGCTGATGAACGCGTCCTTGTTTTCCAGAGGTGTGGGCGTCGTAGCGGCCAATACGTTATGACTGGCCAGGCTGACGAACAGGCCCAGCAAACACAGCTTCTTCATGAATAGTTTTCTCAAAAGCCAAAACGGCAGTGAATACGCGCCGGTCAGCCAAAATTTAGGGAGCGACTATTGTTGTTCAGGTAAATGCAGCACACTTCGGCGTGTTTTCGCGCTGGGGCATCTTTTAGCCCATCGGCTCGATGCAATCCAGTAGCGGCGGCAGATTATGCCCCAAGAGCCGGGTTCAAAGTTCGAAGGTTGTTTTTCAACGGAATGTGCAAGGGAGCATCAACCAGATGAATGTACGACACCACTATCGGTCGAGCCTGCAAGTTGCAGCCTTGATATTGCTGACCACACTGCTGGCCGGCTGCGGCATCAATACGATTCCGACCCTCGACGAACAGGCCAAGGCCGCGTGGGGCCAGGTGCAGAACCAGTACCAGCGCCGCGCCGACCTGATTCCCAACCTGGTGGAAACCGTCAAGGGTTACGCCCAGCATGAGCAGGAAACCCTGACCGCGGTGATCGAAGCCCGGGCCAAGGCCACCTCCATTCAAGTGGATGCCAGCACGCTGGACAACCCGGAAAAGCTCAAGCAGTTCCAGCAGGCCCAGGATCAGCTGACCGGTGCCTTGAGCCGCCTGATGGTGGTGTCCGAGCGTTACCCGGACCTCAAGGCCAACCAGAACTTCCTGGCGTTGCAATCGCAACTCGAAGGCACCGAGAACCGCATCGCCGTGGCGCGTCGGGACTTCATCCTCGCCGTGCAGAAATACAACACGGAACTGCGTACCTTTCCCGGTCGCCTGTGGCACACCGTGATGTACAGCGATTTGCCGATCCGCGAAACCTTCGAGGCCACCAGCCCCGATGCGGAAAAAGCCCCTCAAGTGAAGTTCCAGTAAGCGCCGCAAGGGGCTTGAAGCGTCACCAAGGATGAGGTTGCCAATGCGTGTGTTGAAAGTTGGCCTGGTGCTGTTGCTCTGGGTATTTGCCCTGACGGCCCAGGCTGCGTTGAAGTTTCCGGAACTGACCGGACGGGTCGTCGATAACGCGCAGATGATCGAGCCTGCGGTGCGTGAGCAGCTGACGCAACAGCTTCAGGCTCATGAAAAAGCCACTGGCGAGCAGCTGGTGGTGGTCACTCTGCCGGATTTGCAGGGCACCGACATTGCCGACTTCGGTTATCAACTGGGGCGCTATTGGGGCATCGGCCAGAAGGACAAGAACAACGGCGCGCTGCTGATCGTGGCGCGTGACGATCGCAAGCTGCGGATTGAAGTCGGTTATGGCCTGGAAGATCGGCTGACCGATGCGCAGAGCTCGGTGATCATCAATCAGGTGATCACCCCGGCATTCAAGACCGGCAACTTCAGCAAGGGCATCAGCGACGGAATCGCGGCGATGCTCGTGGTGCTGGGCGGCAATCCGCTGGATGAGCCATCCACGGTGTATGACTCCGGCGGCAATCAGGAAAGCGACTTCCTCTCACGTCATCCGGGGATCTTCGTGTTTCTGGTGATGCTGTTCATCCTGACGATGTTTGTCTGCCAGATGCTCGGGATCCTGCCCAGCGGCGGCGGCCGGGGCGGTTCGAGCGGCGGGTTCGGCGGTGGAGGCTTTGGCGGCGGTGGAGGCGGGGGCTTCAGCGGCGGCGGGGGCAGTTTCGGGGGCGGCGGTTCGTCGGGCGGCTGGTGATCACACAACAATAGCGAGTGGGCATTCTTAAACATGGCATTACTGACTGAACACGAACAACGCAAGGTTGCCGAGGCGATTGCCCGGGTCGAGCGCGACACCGACGCCGAACTGGTCACCGTGCTCGCGGCCCGCGCCGACGACTACGCGTACATTCCGCTGCTCTGGGCCAGCCTGCTGGCGCTGGTCGTGCCGGGTATCGTGCATTACCTGACCGGCTGGCTGACCATGCACAGCTTGCTGCTGGTGCAATGGATCTCCTTCATCGTGCTGTGCCTGGTGTTCAGGATTCCAAAAATCACCACGCACCTGGTCCCGCGCTCGGTCCGTCACTGGCGCGCCTCGAACCTGGCGCGCCGGCAGTTTCTGGAGCAAAACCTGCACCACACGGTGGGCAGCACCGGGATGCTGATATTTGTCTGCGAAGCCGAGCGTTATGTGGAAATTCTGGTGGATGAGGGGATTTCGAAACGGCTGGACAACAAGAACTGGGATGAAATTGTGGCGGCGTTCACTCAGCAGGTGAAGCAGGGGCAGACGTTGCAGGGGTTTGTGACGTGTGTGGAGGCGTGTGGCGAGTTGCTCAAGGTGCATGTGCCGGTGACGCATGTGCGGAATGAGCTGCCGAATCGGTTGGTGGTTTTAGGCTGATTTCAGCAGCGACGCATCCCTTGTAGCAGCTGGCGAAGCCTGCGTTCGGCTGCGCAGCAGTCGTGAATTCGGTATTCACGGTCTTCCTGATGCACCGCGTATGCTGATTTTACGACTGCTGCGCAGCCGAACGCAGGCTTCGCCAGCTGCTACAGGTCGCACCGTTCGGGAAATTACCCGTGCCCTCAATCCCCATCCCCCCTAAAATACCCGCCATTCCCCGATCCGCACCGCCCGAGGCCGTTTTCCCCATGTCTGTCACCGCCACTCCCGCCAGCCTCGTGCCGGATCATCACGCCCAGTTCATCGACCTGTTGCAATCCAGCGTTGACCAGAACGCCTTCATCAAACTGGTGCTGGCCAAGTACGTCGGCACTGAAGTGGACTTGCAGCGGCTGATCATCAAGCAACTGACGGTCAAGGATCAGCCCTGCCTGTCCTTCGTTTACCGCTACAAGACGCGCGACATCACCAAGAATTTGCCGGTTGCCGAGGGCGTAGCGACCATCGCCGCACTCTTGCCGGCATCGTTCAAAAATGCGCATTTGCTGTCGCTGACGGATGAAGCTCAGCTGGAATACAGCAAAAAGGGCAAGTCTTCGCTGTTCAAGAGCAAACCTCAGCAATTGCGTGAGGTGCCGTCCGCTGAGCATAACCGCGAGAAGAACCGCTTTCTCGACCTGAGCCGGCCGTTCCTCGCTGACCTTGGTGTGACGAACAGCAAGCACGAGCTGATCCCGGCGATGTCGCGCAAGTGGAAGCAGATCAACAAGTTCATCGAAGTCTTCAGCCATGCGCTGACCACCTCTCCGCTGGCGCTGGACAAACCGGTTCAGGTGGCGGACTTCGGCTCGGGCAAGGGTTACCTGACGTTCGCGATCCATGACTACCTGCGCAACACCTTGAAGGCCGAAGGCATGGTGACCGGCGTCGAGTTGCGCCAAGAGATGGTGGATTTGTGCAATGCCGCGGCCGCAAAACTCGAGCATCCAGGGCTGGTGTTCAAGTGCGGTGACGTACGCAGCGTGGCGCCGAGCGAGCTGGACGTGATGATCGCGCTGCATGCCTGCGACATCGCCACCGACTATGCGATTCACACCGGCATCCGTTCCGGCGCCTCGATCATCATGTGCTCGCCGTGCTGCCACAAACAGATCCGCCTGCAGATCCAGAGCCCGGCGCTGCTCAAGCCGATGCTGCAATACGGTCTGCATTTGGGCCAGCAAGCGGAAATGGTCACCGACAGTTTGCGCGCGTTGTTCCTCGAAGCCTGCGGTTACGAGACCAAGGTGTTCGAGTTCATCTCACTGGACCACACCAACAAGAACAAGATGATCCTGGCGGTCAAACGCGCCGAACCGGTTGATCCGGCCCAGCTGTTGGTGAAGATTCAGGAGCTGAAGGATTTCTACCACATCAGCGAACATTGCCTGGAAACCCTGCTGCGGGCTGACGGCTACCTCTGATCACAATCCCTGTAGGAGCAAGCTTTGCTCCTGCCGGGCCGGGGTCAGGCTGTAGCAATCTGCGCTGGCTTGACGGTGGTCTTGCGTCCCAGCATCACCGTCACGATCACCCCGCCGGCAAACAGCCAGGTGATCGGCTCGACGTGTTCGCCGAAGAACAACGCCGAAAAAGCGATGGTGAAGAAGATCTGCAACAGCTGGATCTGACTGACCCGGGCAATCCCCCCCATCGCCAACCCGGCGTACCACGCAAAAAAACCGATGAACTGCGAGAACAGCGAGACGTAACCAAACGCCCACCAGGTCCTGGCCGAAATCTCGCCCTGATGTTGCAGCGCCAGGTACAGCACCGGCCCGATCAGCAACGGCGTCGACAGCACCAACGCCCAACAGATCACCTGCCAACCGCCCATCTCCTTGGCCAATCGGCCGCCCTCGGCGTACCCCAAACCGCCCACGGCAATCGCCCCAAGCATCAGCAAATCACCGGCCTGAATGCTGCCGGCCCCGCTGATCAGCGCATAACCCAGCACCAGCGCACTGCCCAGTGCGGCGCAGGCCCAGAAGGCTTTCGACGGGCGTTCGTGGGACAACCACGCGGCGTACAGCGCCACGCACAACGGCTGTAAGCCGTTAACCAATGCACCGTGGGACGCCGGCAAGGTTTGCATGGCCCAGGCCGACAACACCGGGAAGCCGAGAATCACACCGGCGATCACCAGGGTCAGGCCTTTGATCTGTTTCCAGGTCGGCCATTTTTCCCGACGCCACAGCAACAACATCGCCGCCGGAACCGCCGCGAACAGTGCTCGGCCCAAGCCGTTGAGCAGCGGATGGAGTTCCTGCACGACGATCCGTGTGAAGGGCAGGGTGAGGCTGAAGATCACAACGCCGAGCAGGCCGAGGGCCATGCCGGTGTTTTCGCGCGAGGACATGATGGCAACCAGAATCGAGGGTGGCGGGAAGGCCTTCATCTAGCCATAAACCCGGCGTTTGCTGCTGTTACAGCTAGGCGCAGAGTTATCCGTACAGTTTGAGGGCGTCATCGCGGTCCATCAGGTAGTAGCTGGTTATTACCCGACCCCGCGGATAAGGACTACCTTGAATACTCCTACGTATTTCCCAGAGGAGTCCTCCCCATGGCCGCTAAAAAAATTCTGATGCTGGTCGGCGATTACGTCGAAGACTACGAAGTGATGGTGCCGTTTCAGGCGCTGTTGATGGTCGGCCACACGGTGCATGCCGTTTGCCCGGACAAAGCAGCCGGTCAGACCGTACGTACAGCGATCCATGACTTCGAAGGCGACCAGACCTACAGCGAAAAACCCGGTCACCTGTTTGCCCTGAACTTCGACTTTGCCAAGGTCAAGTCCGAAGACTACGACGCCCTGCTGGTGCCGGGTGGTCGTGCCCCGGAGTACCTGCGCCTGAACGAAAAAGTTCTGGAGCTGGTGCGCGCATTCGACAAGGCCGGCAAACCGATCGCCGCCGTGTGTCACGGTGCTCAATTGCTCGCGGCCGCAGGGATTCTTGAAGGTCGCGAGTGCAGCGCCTACCCGGCCTGTGCCCCGGAAGTGCGCTTGGCCGGCGGTACGTTCATCGATATCCCGGTGACGGAAGGTCACGTTCAGGGCAATCTGGCCACTGCCCCGGCCTGGCCGGCGCACCCGAGCTGGCTCGCCGGTTTCCTCGGGTTGCTGGGCACCAAAATCACGCTGTAACGAGGGACCTTTCCATGTGCGAGCTCTACGTCAAGGCCGATCCGATTCTCTACGAATCGCGCTCCCGCTCGCTGCGCATCTGCGGGGTGGTCACCACCCTGCGGCTAGAGAATCAGTTCTGGGACATCCTCAGCGAAATCGCCGAGGTCGACGGCATGACCACCAACCAGTTGATCGCCAAGCTGTATGAAGAGGTGATGGACTACCGCGGCGAGGTGGTGAATTTCGCCTCGTTTTTGCGGGTCAGTTGTACCCGTTATCTGAGTCAGCGACGGGTGCAGCCGCTGGAGTTATCAGTGGTGCGGGCGGTGGTGAAGTAGGTGATTTTTGTGCTGACCTTACCGGCCTCATCGCGAGCAGGCTCGCTCCCACAATGGATCGATGTACACAATTCCCCTGTTGGAGCGGGCTTGCTCGCGATGAGGCCGGTACAGGCGACAAAAATCCCCGCCTGGTCTTTACTCTGAAGCGCGAAACCTCTCAATTGCCAAGGAGAAAGAGCATGTCTGGATGGTATGAAGTGAGCAAAAGCAGTAATGGTCAGTTCAAATTCGTACTGAAAGCCGCCAACGCGGAAACCATTCTCACCAGCGAGCTGTACACCACCCGCGCTGCCGCTGAAAAAGGCATCGTGTCGGTTCAAAGCAACAGCCCGAAGGATGAACGCTACGAAAAGAAAACCACCAAGGATGGCCATCCTTACTTCAACCTCAAGGCTGCTAACCACGAGATCATCGGTAGCAGCGAGGCTTACACCTCCGCTGCTGCGCTGGAGAAAGGCATCGCCAGCGTCAAAGCCAACGGGCCGACCACGGTGATCAAGGACAAGACCCTGCCGGTGCTCTAAACACACCGCTGATCGTTCCCACGCTCCGCGTGGGAACGATCTTTATGGTCTTCAGACCTCGACTGGAACTGTCAGCTTCGGGCTGCCCAACGCATGGGTCTTCGAATCAAAAAAACGTAACTCACTCCCGGTGCCTTCAAACACCTTCGCGTAGTGTCGTTTCTGGTGCTGAATGAAGGCCTTGCTGCGCGGGTAAATCGAGATCGCCACCCGTTGCGGTTTCGCCTGGCGCAAGGCGTGGATGATGTGGCTGTCCTGCTCACCCAGGGCATGGCCAAACAGGCACAACCCGTCGCCATGGCCAAGTAACTGGTCGTAGCAGAACGACAGGTAGTCCGAGCTGCGAATGGTTTTGAGCTTGTCCTGCGCCGGCCCTTCATTGACGAACAGCGGCACATCGTCGAGGGTCTTGATCGTGTTGTTGATCGCGAAACTTCCGAGCAACGTGCCCTCGGTCGACATCAGTTTGCGCGCCGTGCCGTCCTGATTCCGCACCAGATGCAAGCCGCCATGCAGGTAAAGCAGGCGGGTTTTATCGGTCGCCGTGGCGCTCAGGTCAAAGCTCGATTCTGCACCCTGAAACAGGTCGCTGATGGCATCAGGCTGGTGCTGGGTCGCCCAGTAATTGAGCAGATCGTAATTGGTGGTGAACACGGTCCGGTAGCGGCCCAGTTCCTGATTGATCGTCGCCAGCGACGAAGGCACCACCAGCCGCCACGGGATATGCACTGCGTGCACGGTGTTGATCAGCGCTTCCTTGATCGCGTAGTAACGATTGCGCGGCGCGGCGGAACTCACGGCCAGGGCCTTGTTGACCCGGCTGGTGGTTTTCAACGCGCTGAGCACCTGCTCGAAGCTGCGCGTCTGCATGGCGTCGAACACACTCAGCTCGGATTGGCTCAGGGGTTTTTCTTCGACGGTACGGGCGTTTTCGAACAGCGAGTCGTAGCCGAAATCGTCCCACACGGCGCGACTGGCGCCGTTGCCCACCAGCAGGCCGCTGAACGAGGCGGTGGCGCGCAAGGCGTTCCAGTCTTCAAGTTGGGCATCAACATCCTGGAAATCGGTCATTGCGGTCAAAGTCTCAAAACAAAGGGGCTGATGGGCGGCGACTTTATCACGACCAAGACTTGAGCCAGATCAAGTTACTGCGTGACCGATAGGTCGATCCTGTGGGTCCCCGCTGGATCGGCGCTAACGATTCGGCCTCAGCCAGGAGACTCGCTCATGAGCAGCACGTTTTTCATCCCCGCCGTGAACATCATGGGCATTGGTTGCCTCGACGAAGCCATGGACGCCATTCGCAAGTATGGTTTTCGCAAGGCATTGATCGTCACAGACGCCGGGCTGGCCAAGGCAGGCGTAGCGAAGATGATTGCCGAGAAGCTGGCGAAGCAGGACATCGATTCTGTGATTTTCGACGGCGCCAAACCTAACCCGAGCATCGCCAACGTCGAGATCGGCCTGGGTCTGCTGAAAGAAACCCGCTGTGACTTCGTTGTGTCCCTGGGCGGCGGTTCGCCCCATGACTGCGCCAAAGGCATCGCGTTGTGCGCGACCAACGGCGGGCAGATTGGCGATTACGAAGGCGTCGATCAATCCACCCAGCCGCAACTGCCGCTGATCGCCATCAACACCACCGCCGGCACCGCCAGCGAGATGACCCGTTTCTGCATCATCACCGACGAATCCCGTCACGTGAAAATGGCCATTGTCGATCGCAACGTCACGCCGCTGCTGTCGGTCAACGACCCGGCGCTGATGGTCGCCATGCCCAAGGGCCTGACGGCCGCCACTGGCATGGACGCACTGACCCACGCCATCGAAGCCTACGTTTCCACGGCGGCCAATCCGATCACCGATGCCTGCGCGCTGAAGGCGATCACCTTGATCAGCAACAACCTGCGCCTGGCCGTCCGCGACGGCAGCGACATGGCCGCGCGGGAAAACATGGCGTACGCGCAGTTCCTCGCCGGCATGGCGTTCAATAACGCATCCCTGGGTTTTGTCCACGCCATGGCCCACCAGTTGGGCGGGTTCTACGACTTGCCGCATGGGGTGTGCAACGCGGTCTTGTTGCCTCACGTACAAAGCTTTAACGCGCTGGTTTGCGCCGATCGCCTTACCGATGTCGCCCTTGCGATGGGTGCCGATGTTCACGGCCTCACCCCGGAAGCGGGCGCCCAGGCGGCCATTGTGGCGATCCGCAGTCTATCCAAGGACGTGGAAATCCCTGCCGGCTTGCGTGAGCTCGGCGCCAAGCTCAACGACATCCCGATGCTCGCCAGCAATGCCTTGAAAGATGCGTGTGGGCTGACCAATCCACGCGTGGCGGATCAGCGCCAGATCGAGGAGATTTTCCGCAGCGCGTTTTAGGAAGTCTTGCGGCCGGGCGCGAGCATCGCGCCCAACGCCAGGCCAGAAACAGGCTGATCCAATAACTCAAAGACTGGCCAAACACCGCGACGCAATAGGGCGGCCAGAACCGCCTGTGGGCTAATTGCTTTGCCGAATCGCGTAAAAACCGGGCTATCCTGCCGACTCTGTCGAACAGAAGTCATCGAGCCCTCCATGCTGCAAAAAAGCCTGATCCGCCGCCTCGACCTGATCACTCTCCAGCTGTTTGTCGCCGTTCACGAGGAGGGCACGCTGACCCGCGCCGCCGCGCGTGAAGCCATCGCCGTGTCGGCGGCCAGCAAGCGGCTGATGGAGTTGGAAGAAGCGCTGGGCATCAGCCTGTTCGTGCGCCAGGCCAAGGGCATGACCCTGACGCCGGCCGGTGAAACCTTGTTGCACCATGCTCGGCAGATGCTGTTCAACGTCGAGAAAATGGGGCTCGAACTGGGCGAACACAGCCACGGTATTCGCGGCTATGTGCGGATGCTCGCCAACCTGTCGGCGATCATTCAATTCCTGCCCGAAGACCTGCGGGACTTTTCCGAGCGTCATCCTCAGGTCAAGACCGACCTCGAAGAACGCCCCAGCAGCGGGGTGATTCAGGGGGTGCTGGATGGCGTGGCGGACCTTGGGATCTGCTCCAGTGACAGCGACGTCAAAGGTCTGCACAGCGTGCTTTATCGACAGGACAAATTGATGGTGTTGATGCTGCCCGATCATCCGTTAGCGAGTCGTTCCAGCCTGGCCTTCGTCGATACGCTGGGCAGCGATTACGTCGGTCTGCATTCCGCCAGTTCAATCAATATGCGTACCCACGCAGCCGCGCGCGAGGCGGGCAAAGTGCTGCGGTTACGGATTCATGTACCGGGTTTCGACGCCATGTGCCGGATGGTCCAGGCCAACATGGGCATCGGCATCCTGCCGCAAAAAGCCTATGAGCTGTTTGGTCGGGCGTTGGGCTTGCACGCGGTGCCGTTGACGGATGACTGGTCGGATCGCGCGTTGGTTCTGGTGGTACGCGATGAAGCGGCGCTGTCGCCGGTGAGCCGGATGTTGTTCGAGCATTTGCGCGGCGAGGTCTGATTATTCTTGATTGGATGGACTGGCCCTATCGCGAGCAGGCTCGCTCCCACAGGGGATTTATGTGCGCCGCAGATCAACTGTGGGAGCGAGCCTGCTCGCGATGGCTGACCTGAGGTCGCAGTAGTCTTTCAGACCGTTCGCGTTTCGCGAACGCTCGTTGCCAACTGAAGGTTGGATTCCTTCGCCCGTGGTCCTCTAGCCTTGGCTCAATTCCAAGAACAACATGAGGTACCCCGCGATGACTGCCCCCTTGAGTGCAATCAAAGTGATCGAGATCGGCACGCTGATCGCCGCGCCGTTCGCCGCGCGCATGCTCGCCGAGTTCGGCGCCGACGTGATCAAGATCGAAGCCATGGGTCAGGGCGACCCGCTGCGCAAATGGCGCAAGCTGCACGAAGGCACGTCGCTGTGGTGGTACCTGCAATCGCGCAACAAGAAGTCCCTGGCGTTGAATCTGAAATCCCCCGAAGGCATTGAACTGGTCAAGCAACTGGCGACCAGCGCCGACGTGCTGATCGAAAACCTGCGCCCCGGCGCCCTGGAGAAACTCGGTCTGGGCTGGGACGTGTTGCATGCCCTCAATCCCAACCTGACGCTGGTGCGCATATCCGGTTATGGCCAGACCGGCCCTTACCGCGATCGCCCAGGGTTCGGTGCAATCGGCGAGGCCATGGGCGGAATTCGCTACACCACCGGCACCCCCGGTTCACCGCCGGCCCGGGTCGGTGTCAGCCTCGGCGATTCCCTGGCTTCACTGCATGCGGTGATCGGCGCCCTGATGTCGCTGCTGCGGGTCAAGACCGGGCAGGGCGGTGGGCAAGTCGTCGATGTGTCGCTGGCTGAAAGTGTGTTCAACGTCATGGAAAGCCTGGTGCCGGAATACGACATGCTCGGCCATGTTCGGGAGCGCAGCGGCGGGGCCTTGCCGGGCATCGCGCCCTCCAACACTTACCTGACCGCCGATGGCGCCTACGTGGTGATCGCCGGCAACAGCGACCCGATCTACAAGCGCTTGATGGACGTCATCGGTCGCCGTGACCTGGCCGATGCGCCGGAATTCGCCCATAACGACGGGCGTGCCGCCAAGAGCAACGTGCTCGACGCGGCGATCACCCACTGGACCAGCAGCCTGCCGATCGACGATGTGTTGTCGGCACTGGAAGCCGCCGAAGTCCCGGCCGGGCGCATCTATTCAGTCGCCGATATCGTCGCCGATCCGCACTATCAGGCGCGGGACATGCTGCTCAACGCCGACCTGCCCGGCGGTGCCACGGTGAAGATGCCCGGCATTGTGCCGAAAATGTCCGAGACGCCCGGTGGCGTGAACTGGTCCGGGCCTGCGTTGGGCCAGCATACCGATGCCATCCTCGCGGGGCTGGGCCTTGCGAATTCGGACATCGAACGGCTGAAGGCTCAAGGGGTGGTGCAATGATCACTGGTTTTTCCGAGACCCTGATTGTTCAGGAAGTCTCCCCCCGCGACGGCTTGCAGATCGAGCCGACCTGGGTCGAAACCGTCGACAAGATTGCCTTGATCGATCAGCTGTCGCTGGCTGGTTTCAGCCGCATCGAAGCCGGTTCGTTCGTTTCGCCCAAGGCGATTCCGGCGCTGCGCGATGGTGAGCTGGTATTCAAGGGCATCGCCCGGCAACCCGGGGTGATTTACGTCGCGTTGATCCCCAACCTGAAAGGCGCACAACGAGCACTGGCGACTGGGGCTGACGAGTTGAACCTGGTGATGTCCGCCAGCCAGACCCACAACCTGGCCAACATGCGCATGCGTTGCGAAACCTCATTGGCCGCGTTCGGCGAGGTTGTGCAATACGTTCGCGGAACGACGGTGCGACTCAACGCCAGCATCGCCACCACCTTCGGCTGTCCGTTTGAAGGCAAGATCGATGAAGATCGCGTGCTGCAAATCGTCGAGGCGTATCAGGAACTCGGGATCCAGGGCATTACCCTGGCCGACACCACTGGCATGGCCAATCCGCGGCAGGTCGATCGGCTGGTGCGGCGGGTCTTGCAACGAGTTTCGCCCGCTGATCTGACCCTGCATTTCCACAACACCCGCGGCCTCGGTTTGTGCAACGTACTGGCCGCTTATGAGGCCGGTGCCCGACGCTTTGACGCGGCGCTGGGCGGCCTCGGCGGTTGCCCGTTCGCGCCGGGTGCCTCGGGCAATATCTGTACCGAAGATTTGGTCAACCTGTGCGATGAAATCGGCATTCACACCGGCATCGATCTGCCGCTGCTGCTGCAATTGTCGCGAGGACTGCCCGCGCTGCTGGGCCACGAAGTGCCCGGTCAACTGGCCAAGGCCGGACGCAATTGCGATCTGCACCCAAGCCCTTCCTGACCACACCGAATCCCCCTGTAGGAGTGAGCCTGCTCGCGATGACTGATTCACATCAAACATAGATGTCGACTGAACCACCGCTATCGCGAGCAGGCTCGTTCCCACAGTAAAAACACTCACATACAGCCTCTCAACCAGACAACAAAAACAATCGGACACCCACGGGCAGTCCACCTGGAGAATCTCATGAGCCTTAATGTACTGGAGGCGGGCGCGAGCCCGTCCGTTAACCACGACGAAGAAAAAGCCCTGGTCAGCAAAGTCGCCTGGCGCCTGATGCCGTTGATCATGGTCTGCTACCTGTTCGCGTTTTTCGACCGCATCAACATCAGCTTCGCCAAGTTTCAATTGCAGGCCGACCTGAGCCTGAGCGACACCGCTTACGGCCTCGGCGCCGGGTTGTTCGTGGTCGGTTACGTGATCTTCGAAGTGCCGAGCAACATGATGCTGTACAAGGTCGGCGCCCGGCGCTGGATCGCCCGGATCATGATGTCCTGGGGGCTCGCCACTGCGGCCATGGTCTTCGTCAACAGCGAATGGCAGTTCTACGTGCTGCGCTTTTTGATTGGTGCGATGGAGGCCGGTTTTGCGCCGGGAGTCCTGTATTACCTGACGCTGTGGTTCCCGCAGCACTATCGCGGGCGCATCACCTCGATGTTGTTTCTGGCGTCGGCGTTTGCCGGTCTGGTCGGGGCTCCGTTCTCCGGGCTGGTGCTTCAACACCTCGACGGGGTCCTCGATATGCGCGGCTGGCACTGGCTGTTTCTGCTGGGCGGCGTGCCTTGCATCGGCCTCGGTTTGCTGGTGCTGACGTTGCTCAAGGACCGCATCGAAGACGCCCATTGGCTGACGCCGTCAGAGAAAACGCTGCTGGCCAGCCGTATTGCGCACCATGAACCGCACAAGAGTGGCGGCTCGTTGCTCGCCGCACTGCGGATTCCGGGTTTCCTGACCCTCGGGCTGATCTACTTCCTGATTCAGGTGGCGTCCTACGGCTTGAACTTCTGGGCCCCGCAACTGATACGCAGCGCTGGCACCGAAAGCCCGGTGATGATCGGTTTGCTGACTGCCATCCCTTACATCTGCGGCGCGATCACCATGGTGGTGATCGGGCGGTTGTCCGACTCGACTGGCGAGCGACGCAAATTTGTCGCAGGTCTGGTGGCGGTGGGCGCGGCGGGGTTCTTCTGTGCGGGGATCTTCGCTAATCACACGACCTTCCTGATTGTCGCGCTAGGCTTGCTCGGTGCCGGGATCATCGCGTCCATCCCAAGCTTCTGGACCCTGCCGCCCAAGCTGCTGGCCGGTGCGGGGGCAGGGGCTGCTGGCGGGATCGCAGTGATCAACACCCTCGGCCAGTTCGGCGGCATCGTCAGCCCGGTGATGGTGGGGCGGATCAAAGACCTGACCGGCAGCACCACGCCGGCGCTGTATGTCATCGGCGTCTGTGCGCTGATCGCCGTCGCGCTACTGCTGTGGGGGTTGCCGCAAAAGCTGCGCACGCTCGACAAGTTTTAAAAGTTTCGCAGGCTACGCCGGTTCCTGCTCCGACCACGCATCACTGCTGGAGCTGGCGAAGGCTGCGATCGCAAGAAGATGATCGTTCCCACGCTCTGCGTGGGAATGCTTCAAGGGACGCTCCGTGTCCAGCGACGCGGAGCGTCACGGGCTACATTCCCACGCAGAGCGCGGGAACGATCAAGACGTTGCTGTTATCGCTTTTTCCAATGTGCCACCGAACTGAATCAACACCACTCCAGCCATTAACAACACCGCCCCAAACACCCGCGGCAACGTCATCTCCCGCTCCACCAACCCAAACCACCCGAAGTGATCCAGCACCAGCGACGCAACCACCTGTCCCGCCAGCGCCAACGCCATAAACCCCGACGCCCCGAGCTTGGGCAGCAACACCAGCGCCAACGAAATAAAGCACACCCCAAACGCACCGCCGGTCCACATCCACAGCGGCGCCTTGCTGATGAACGCCAGTGACGGCAACGGCAAACGCAGCGCCAACATAACCGGCAACACCACCACAATGCTGATCAACAACGACGCGAGGGTCGCCCACAACGGATGGCCCAAGCCACGCCCGAGGTTGGCGTTGATTGCGCTTTGAAAAGGCACCACCGCCCCGGCTATCACGGCCAGCAGCAACAGCCCGGCCCAATGCAACGTACTCATGATGAATCTCCAACAGGTTTTGCTGGACTCTAGAGTATTCGTCGCGCAGATTTAAATTCCAAATAGCTATCCAGAACATGCATCAGATGAATGATCTTCGCCGCGTCGACCTCAATTTGCTGGTGATCCTCGACGCCTTGCTCAGCGAGCAACACGTGACCCGTGCCGCCGAGCGCCTGCACTTGAGTCAGCCGGCCGTCAGCCATGCCTTGGCGCGATTGCGTGACCTGCTCGGCGATCCTTTGCTGGTGCGGGCGGGCGCCAGCCTCGTGCCAACCCCGCGAGCCCTGGAGTTGATGGCACCGTTGGCAGAAGCCCTGGCTCAAGTGCAATCGCTGCTGGCACCCAATACCTTCGATCCGGCCACCGCCAAGCGCACGTTTCGACTGGCTATGTCCGACTACGGTGCTGCAATCGTCCTGCCGGGGTTGATACGGACCTTGCGCAGGAAAGCGCCGGGCATCGACCTGCAAATCAGCCATGCCAGCCGCGAAGGCATGCTCGAGGGTGTGCTCAACGGCGACATCGACGTAGCTGCAGGCGTGTTTCCAGAGTTGCCGAACGAGTTGCGCAGCACCCCGCTGTTCGAAGAGCACTATGCCTGTCTGGTCGACCGCAACAGCCTGCCCGCCAATGGCGTGCTCGACCTGCTAACCTACCTCGCCCGCCCCCACGTCCTGCTGGAAATGCGCGGCAGTGGCACCCCGGAAATCGAACGAGCCCTGACAGCCCTGCGTGAACGCCGTCGCGTGGCGATCAGCCTGCCGCACTGGAGCGTCGCCCCGGAATTCATCAGCGGCACCGACCTGATCCTCACCGTCGCTTCCCGAGGGTTGCTCAATATCGATGAGCAGTCGTTGATCGTCGTTCCGCCACCGTTTCATATTCCGCCGTTTACGTTTGTGTTGGTTTGGCACAAGCGGCGGGGCGGGGATCAGGCGTTGAACTGGTTGAATGGGCAGATTGGGGAAGGGATAGTACGTGGCGATCAAACCGGCTCATCAATTAACGATTGAGGTGAAAAATTGCTCAGCGGCCTCAACCACCTGACCCTCGCCGTCACCAATTTGAACCGCAGCGTGGCGTTCTATCGCGATCTGCTGCAACTTCAGCTTGAAGCCACCTGGGACACTGGCGCCTATCTCTCGCTGCCGGGTCTTTGGTTGTGTCTTTCCCTCGATCCACTGCGCAACTCTGAACCCGCCGCCGATTACACCCATTTCGCCTTCGGCATTAACGCAACAGACTTCCCGCTCTTCGTCGAACGCCTGCGATCCGCCGACGTCCGGGAATGGCGTGATAACCGGAGCGAAGGCGCATCCTTCTACTTCCTCGACCCTGACGGGCACAAGCTCGAAGCCCATGTTGGCGATCTGGCGTCACGGCTGGCAGCCTGTCGGCAACGTCCCTATGCGGGAATGAAGTTCTTCGACGATCTGTAAGTCGGATCCCGGGAACCTGAGATAGACTTGCGTGCATTCACCCCGGCTCAACAGGACTTCCAATGACCCCATCGCTGCTAATGGCTGTTCTCGCCTCAGGCTTTATCTACGGCATCACGCCGGGGCCGGGTGTATTGGCAGTGTTTGGCATTGGTGCGGCGCGCGGTCGAAGGGCCGGGGCGGGGTTTCTCTGCGGGCATTTGCTGGGGGATGTGGTCTGGTGCAGCACTGCGCTGATCGCGATTGTCGGTGCGCGGGAAATCGGCAGTAGCGCATTCGATGTGCTGGGCGTACTCAGCGGGCTGTACCTGTTTTGGCTTGGTCTGCGTGCGGTTCGCGCTCGTCGCAGCAGTGACGAAGCACCTCAAGGCCCGGCGCGGCAGCCGTTCTGGCACGGTATTCTGTTTGGCCTGACCAATCCGAAGGCTTACCCGGTGGCGGTAGCGACTTTTACCGCGCTGCTGTCCAGCCGTGCCGAACTGCTGCACTGGTCGATGCTGCCGTGGCTGATTGTCCTGAGCTTCGTTGGTGGTCTCATGGCCTACGCTATCCTCATTGGCATTGTCGGTGCGCGGCAGGTACGCATGTTGTACCAGCGCCATGAGCTGCTGATCACCCGGTTGTGTGGGGTGATGTTTATCGGATTCGCCATCAATGCCCTGGCGCATGCATTGCCGGGGTTGGTGACGAACAAGGCGTGAGGCTGATTGCAAGGAAGCGTCAGTTGTACTGATGGGGCAGGGAAGGTTATTTATTGCTGCATTGGCCGGACACGCTCACCGCACTATGGCAACCAGAAATTCCGCGCCGTTGGCGAGTTACATCGATCTCTTGCTGGACGCCGTCTGCGCGGTCGACAAACAAGGTCGCTTCGTATTTGTCAGCGCGGCCTGCGAGCGTATTTTCGGCTATACCCCCGAAGAGCTGATCGGCCAGCCGATGATTGATCTGGTGCATCCCGCCGATCGTCAGCGCACCCTCGATGCCGCGCGGGAGATCATGGGCGGCGAACCCAAGCTCAATTTCGAAAACCGCTACCTGCGCAAAGATGGCCGAGTGGCGCACATCCTCTGGTCGGCGCGCTGGTCGGAGGTCGACCAACTGCGCATCGCCGTGGCACGTGACATCACTGAGCGCAAACAGGCCGAATCCCGGCAAGCGGCGTTGTATGCGATCTCCGAAGCGGCCCACGCGGCGGAAGACTTACTGGCGTTGTTCAAGCGCATCCATTCGATCATCGGCGAATGGCTGCCGGCGCTGAACTTCTCCGTGGCGCTGTATGACGAACACTGCGCCCAGCTGAATTTCCCTTATCACGTCGACGACCTGGAGCGGCAACCCGAGCAGCCCGGAACGATCACCGGACGTCTCTGTGCGGAGGTGATTCGCAGCGGCCAGCCGATTCTGCTGACCCCGGATCAGGACCATTTGCCGCAAGGGTTCGAGGCGCTGGTCGCGGGTCCGCATTCACCTTGCTGGCTGGGTGTGCCGTTGAGTTCACAAAACGGCACCATTGGTGCGCTGATTGTTAAAAGCGTGCCCGGTGGTGAGCGCTACACCGAACAGGACAAGGAGCTGCTGCAATACGTTTGCGCCCAGGTCGCCACTGCGATTGAGCGCAAGCAATTGCATGCCAGACTCCAGCACATGGCCCAGTACGACCAACTGACTCAGTTGCCCAACCGAGAGTTACTCCGGGACCGGCTTAAAGATTCACTGGCGCTGGCGCGGGCGGACTCTGGCCGAATGGCACTGCTATACGTCGACCTCGACCGCTTCAAGCAAGTCAACGACACCTACGGCCATGCGGTCGGCGACATGCTGCTGCAAGCGGTCGCCAACCGGCTCAAAGGCTGCGTTCGAGAAACCGACACGGTGGCACGCATCGGCGGTGATGAGTTTGTGGTGTTGTTGCACAGCATCCACGCCTCCGAAGATGCCCACAGCGTGGCGGGAAAAATCCGACAGGTTTTGGCTCAACCCCTGCGTCTGGACGGCCACAGCCTGATCATCCAGACGAGCATCGGCGTTGCGCGATACCCCGACGACGGCACTGAAGAAAAGCAGTTGTTCCGACATGCCGATGAGGCCATGTACGTCGCCAAGCGCCAACATCAACAGCGCCTCGGCGTCTGAAAAATCTGCCACCGTTCGTCGCGGCGATTTCAATTTTTCTAAACCTTTGTGGTGATCGAAATTCTGATTCTATGCGGGCTTCTGCTCGCCGCGATCATTACCAAGAGGTAGAGAATCATGCCTAACTCAAGAAACTCGAACTCGGGAAACTTCGGCAACGATCGAACGAAGGCGTCTGAAGCCGGTCGCAAAGGTGGGAAAACTACCACCACGACCGTCGATAAAGACTCTTCGAAACCCGATATGGGCCGCAAAGGTGGTCAGAAATCGAAGTAGCGGTGAAGGTAGTTTTGATTGAGAGGCGGGAGCGTAAGCTCCCGTTTGAATTTTTAACGAGGAGGGCGCGACCATGAGCCGGATGGCCACCCGATTACGCAATGCCAGTTTTGCCACATTGCTGGGCCTGTGCGCGAGCAGTGCCTTTGCCCAGTCCCCCGCCGAATTCATTAACGATGCGTCGGCCAAAGGCATGGCCGATATCGAAGCCAGCCGCCTGGCGCATCAGAAAACCGAATCCCAAGTGGTCAAGGACTACACCATCGTCGTCATCAATGACCGCACCACCGCCAACCAGCACTTGGCGAAAATTGCCAAGCAACTGGATTTGCCGGTAGCTCCGCGCGACGAAGTCGTCGATAAAGCCAAAGCCTTGATGCCGCAAGTGCAGGACGGCGCGAGCTTCGACCAGGCCTACGCAGCCAGCCAGGTGAAAACCACCCAGGAAGCCATCGAACAGCTTCAACAGGCAGCGCAGACCATCGATGTGCCTGAAATCAAAGCCTTCGCCGAAGAAACGTTGCCCAAGCTGCAGAACCACCTGGAAATGGCCAAGGCGCTGCAAGCCAGTCGCTAACCCACAAAAATGCGGGTGACCTCGAGTCACCCGCGATGAGCCCGATCAGCCTTCATCCAGATCCTGCTTGCCTTTTTCCTGGACGACAGTGCCGTCCAGGGAAATCGTTTCGCCCTCGCCAAGTTGCCGATACTTCTTTCGCAGCGCTTCCAACTGTTTGAGGTCCAGCGCCTCAAGCCCGAGCATTGCGTTCTGCGCCTCCTTCGTCACCCGCAGCAACTCATCGACCTTCAAGTGCAAAATGTCCGTATCGCGGTTCTGGGTGTTCTGGATCAGGAACACCATCAGGAAGGTGATGATGGTGGTCGACGTATTGATGATCAGTTGCCAGGTGTCGTTAAAGTGAAAAATCGGCCCACTCAAACCCCACAGAAAAATCAGAATGATCGCCCCCATGAACGTCTTGGGGCTGCCGGCCCACAGGGAAAGTTTCTGAGCGACGTTTGCGAATTTCATAGCCGTGCTCCTTATAGGGATGCGCCTGATTTTCAGACAGCACTGGCATGTTGAAAATTCTGATTAAATTCCGGGTTCAATGAAAAGCCGGTGGCTCGTATCTCGGTAGGTCGGAGGAGCGGCCGAGACTGCGATCTGGCGATCTTGTAGGACGAATTGAGCAAGATAGGGATGGAAGAAATCTCTGTTGTTCCCAATTCCTGGCTGGATTCTTTCTTTGTGCCGGTTTGTGTCTAGTATCAAAGGCAGTCAATTTGCCAGCATGCAAACACACGGATCGAACCAGATAAGAGGCCACTCATGGAATTCTTCGAAAAGTTAGCTAGCTTAGCCGCCAAAGTTCGTTTGCAAGGCGTTGCCATTAAGACGGAAGAAGCGACCAAGAACGCTTTTGTCATGCCATTTATCAGCACGGTGCTGGGCTACGATGTCTTCGACCCGACGGAGGTCACTCCTGAATTCGTTTGCGACATTGGAACGAAAAAGGGAGAGAAGATTGATTACGCAATCATGAAGGGGGGAGAGGTTCAAATCCTTATCGAGTGCAAAAAAATAGGCGAGCCGTTGCACATCAATCACGCCTCCCAGTTGTTTCGCTACTTCCACGTCACCAGCGCTCGAATCTCTATCCTTACCAACGGTCAGGTCTACAAATTTTTCACCGACCTCGATGCGCCTAACAAGATGGATGAGAAGCCATTTCTTGAACTCGACCTTCTGGATATCGACGAGTATTCCGTCCCCGAGTTGGTCAAGCTCACCAAGTCGGCCTTCGATGTGGATTCCATCATTAGCGCCGCAGGTGAGTTGAAGTACGTCAGCCAAATCAAAAAGGTCATTGCTTCGCAGGTCAGCAAGCCTGATGACGACTTTGTGAAGGTGTTCGCGTCGCGCGTGTATGACGGGGTGATCACTCAGAAGGTCCGTGAGCAGTTCCATGAGCTAACAAGAAAAGCCGTGGTGCAGTTTCTCAACGACCAAATCAACGACAGGCTCAAGTCGGCCATGAGCGGCGCCATCCAACCCGCGTTAGCCTCTTTGCCGGTTTCATCCAGTGGTGCCGAGCCGTCTGATTTGCGGGACGAGTCAGAGGACAAGGTTCTGACTACGCTGGAAGAGCTGGAGGGGTATCACATCGTCCGTGCCGTTGTTCGGTCTGTTGTCGATGCCAAGCGGATTGTTCAGCGCGATACCCAGAGTTACTTCGGCATCCTGCTTGACGACAACAACCGCAAACCTATCTGTCGCCTGCACTTCAATCGTTCACAGAAGTACATCGGGATTTTTGACGAAGAGAAAAATGAAACCCGGCACGCAATTAACTCGATAGACGATATCTACGAATACTCGGATCACTTGAAGAAGACCGTTGGATATTACGACTAGCCACGCCAACTGACAGGTGAAAAACCGGCCCATGAAGCCGGTTTTTTTTGGATTTCTGTTCACTCCACCAACTTCACGTCCACCGACCAACTGAAGTACCCCAATGCCTCGCAGCTTTTATCGATCAGCATGAATTGCAGTTCGCACGCCGCCACCCCAGCCGCCAATTGCGTGCAGTGCCAATAATGATCATCGGCCGTGTGGCTGCCCGGTTGGGTCGGGTTTTCGGGATCGGGTGCAGGGACTGTCAGGTTGGCGTGGACGACCAGTTCGGGCGGTGAAAGTACCCCGGCATCACCGACAGACATTCCGTAGAACACCACACTGTGTTCGGCGAGCAAGCTGACGGTCCTGCCACGGATTTGGAAGTTCTTTCCGTTATTGGCGGTAATCGTCATTAGGCTGTCATTAGTTGTACTTTGTGTGGGTTTTGTGCCGCTGATGGGAAAGATGAAACCTTCCTCGATCCTGGTCGGATTTTGCGGATCAGGACTAGGTTGCGGATAGCGTGAAAGCAGTGATTCGGCATCGACGATCAGCAGCACATTATTGGCTGGCGCGATGCTCGTCGAGGGTGAGGTAATCGGTTCGGAAGTCATCATGGATTCCTTTCATGATGTTGCTGCATAACGACAGCCGCGTCGGCTCAGCAGGACATCCCGTCCCGGCCCAGGCGGCAACGAACTCGGTAGGCCCCTCGTCGCCAAGGGGCCTGGTCATCGTCAGTTTCGGATGGTAATGAACGGGTCCCACGAGCAGCAGCCTACAATCTTGCAGTCGCGATCAACGATCAGGAAATGGAAGTGGTAGGTCACGCTACCGCACGAAAGTGTTTCCGAAGACCAGTAATGGTTGTCGACTTTCTGGCAGCTAGGCACCGACGGGTTGCTGGTGTTGGGGACGGCAACGCACGCTGTAGCCTTGCGGGGCGTGGGTGTTGAGATCAACTCGTTGCCGACGTTGCCAATGAACTTGTAGAAAATCACTGCCGTCTCGAAGCTCTGCGACAGGCTGGTTTCACGCCAGCGAATCAAGTCGCCTACCTGGGCTTTCAAGTTGAGTTCGCCACCGGCCTGGCCGCTGACGACGTTGTTCTGATTGGTCACCATGTACACATGATTGACGTCGATCAACGTCGGCGAGGCAGGGTTTTTGCTGATGTTCGGGTAGTTTTTCAGAATGGTTTCAGTGTCGATTGAAACAAGTACATCCGTGACTCGAGACATGGTAAAGCTCCTTGTTCATAGTGAATGCCTGGCATCTTCCAGGCACAACAACGCTTGCTTGCCTTACGGCCGTTGCAAACACACTACGGGCGGAACCCACCTGTCACGGGCATGAGCTGGCCTTGCTCCTTGCGTGCAAACTAACGGGTTCGGGTTCCTTCCGACGGGCCGCGATTGGACTATAGAGGTGAATTTTAGGCTGTCAAAATTGCTTCGCTTCTAGTTCGACGAACGGTTGATTTGATTATCACTTCAAAAGATTTAGCGATAAAAAATGTTCATTCAAGTTCTCTTCGTACGTTCCATCCCGCACCGGTGGAGGTATCGTAGCGAACCGGTTTTCCGCCTCTTGCTACAACAACGCACCGACAGGAGAACGCAATGAGTTGGTCCGTCAAACAATACGTCGCTTTTGAAGATGAACGCACACGCCCCGCGCGTGACTTGCTGGCCGCGATCCCTGCTATGGACGTGCGCTTGGCAATCGACATCGGCTGCGGCCCCGGCAACTCGACCGAGTTGCTGATTGAGCGCTTCGCCAATGCCACGGTGCGTGGCCTGGACAGTTCGACCGATATGATCGACGCCGCCCGCCAGCGCTTGCCGCAGGTGCAGTTCGATACGGCTGATATTGATACCTGGAACGAAAACGGCCCGTTCGATGTGATTTTCGCCAACGCGGTGTTGCAGTGGCTACCTGATCACGCGAAGTTGCTGCCTGCACTGGTGAGCAAGCTGGCGCCTGGTGGCAGCCTGGCGATCCAGATGCCGGACAATCTCAACGAACCTTCGCATCGCTTGATGCGCGAAGTTGCAGCCGATGGTCCATGGGTGGGCAAGTTGGCGGGCGCCGCCGGACAGCGGGCGGAGATGGCAGATGCCAGTGATTATTACTCGATGCTGCGAGCCCATTGTTCCCGTGTCGATGTGTGGCGCACGACTTACTATCATCCACTGGCTGGCGGTGCGTCGGGTGTGGTCGAGTGGTTCAAGGGCAGCGGATTGCGGCCGTTTCTTGATCCGTTGGATGAGGCGGAGCGGGCGCAGTATCTCAAGCAGTATCTAGCAGCAATCGAGCGGGCCTATCCCCCATTGGCCGATGGTTCAGTGCTGCTGCCGTTCCCGCGGTTGTTTATTGTTGCGACGCGCTGATGCGTTGATGAAAAAGGGACAGGTCCCGCTCTGTCCCTTTCTCGTACTCATGGCCGAGCCTCTCGCTGTAGCTAGTCAAGCAACTGATCAATCAAAACCGCGTTGCTATAAATCAAGCTTCCATCACTCGCTCGATGCCCGACCAAATGGAACTGACCGCGCTCGTTATGGATATAAACGCGCATTTGGCAGTCGGACAAAGGGCCATATCCCTCTGGCAATTTCAACTCCAGTGAGCTCATGTCGACATCGACCATGGCTTCACGCTCATGGGTCTGTTGCAGGCGTTCTTCAGCTTCCTCCAGACCTCGATGGAGGGGGCCGTCGACGTAAAAATGGATTTCACCCATCGGGGTCGACTTTTGTGCTCCGTTGACTTTGCACCAGCCTTCGATCGTCAAGGCACTCATGACGAAACCTCCGTTATGGACGGGCCGGACTCTATCGCTCCGGGCCGTCACTTGTCTGACCGCTATGCATAGGCAAGGACTTGGTGGGCGCTTTCACCGGTCTTTGCCTTGCGTAATCAAAGCTAATTATAGCTGGCGACCGCGTTTCGCTTACTCGACGTGGCGCCCAGGCAAGATGTGTTACTTAATAGTTACAGTTATATAGCGAATCGATTTTAAGTGATCAAGTTGGCGCTGAAGTTGGAATATCCAAGCCCTCAAGGCTTTTAACGAAAAGCGCCTGTTTCGACCATGAACTATACTTCCTGCGGACTTTGCCACAAAGACAGGTGGTCTTTGTCTAGCCTGTTTTGGCGTCAGATTAGTATCGATTTGACGGTGTTGTTCTGTGGTGATGCTTAGGCATACCGATGAGTAACAAGAATAGGATGAAGTCAAAATGGCAATGGCAATTATTCTTGTACTAATCGTTATTGCGTCCGTGCTGTTCCATCTATTAGCGCCTTGGCATGCTGCTCCTCCAGCGTCCAACTGGGGATCGATCGACACCACACTGTTCATCACCCTGGTCATCAGCGGAATATTTTTCATCGCCGTTACCCTGTTCATGGCATTGGCGGTGATACGTTTCCGTCACAAGGAAGGTGTCAGGGCGGCCTACCAGCCAGAAAACAAAAAGTTGGAGACATGGTTAATTATCGTGACCTCAATAGGTATTGCCGCGATGTTGGCGCCAGGGCTGGTTGTTTATGACGATTTCATTCGGGTGCCGAAAAATGCTTTAGAACTTGAAGTGGTCTCCCAGCAGTGGCAATGGGCTTATCGTTTTCCGGGCCTGGACGGGAAACTGGGTAAGTCGGATATAAAGTTTGTTGATTCGGTCAATCCTCTAGGTCTTGATCCCAAGGATCCTGTCGGACAGGATGATGTACTTGTCAGAAGTAATGTAGTTCACCTTCCGCTCGATCAGCCGGTGAAGGTCTTATTGCGTTCCAAGGATGTACTGCACAATTTTTATATACCGCAGATTCGCAGCAAGATGGACATGGTGCCGGGGATGGTGTCGTACTTTTGGTTTACGCCAACTGTAATCGGGAAGTATGAAGTCCTGTGTGCCGAGTATTGTGGCGTCGGTCATTACAACATGCGTGGCCATATGATCGTGGAAGATCAGGCCACCTTCGATCAATGGCTGAACAGCCAACCGACTTTTGCGCAGACATTGACGGCAGCTGCCAAACCCAGTCAGGACAGCGTGCTGGAAAAAGGTCGCCAGTTGGTCGAAAGATACGGCTGCGGTGCCTGCCATAGCCAGGATGGCAGTACCAGTCTCGGCCCGGGATGGAAGGGGTTGTACGGCCGCACTGAACAGTTTGTCGATGGCTCCAGTGCGCTGGTCGATGAGGCCTACCTGAAAGAGTCGATCCTCGATCCGAAGGCCCGACTGGTGCAGGGCTACCCGCCAGTCATGGTGGCCTATACTCTCACTGAAGATGAACTGGGTGCTGTCGTCGCCCTGATCAAATCACTGGGTGTCGCGCAGCAAGAGCCTTCTGCCAGCGAAAAACTCGACAGAGGTGACGACCTGGCGACGCAGGGGCAGCGGCTGGCCGAGTCGCTCGGCTGTCTGGCCTGTCACAGTATTGATGGCAGCAAGGGCGTCGGCCCCAGTTGGCAAGGCCTGTATGGCGAGACCGTAACCCTTGCCGACGGTTCGACGGTAAAGGCCGATGAGGGCTACATAGAAGATTCGGTTGTTAATCCCGGTGCCAAAATCGTCAAGGGCTACGCAGCCGTCATGCCGGCCTTTACCCCGAGTGATCAGGAGTTGAACGCACTGATCGCTTTTATCAAATCCAAAGCGAAAGCCGACGCTGATGCGAGCAAGGCGGAGCCAGGGAAGTAGCCGTAAAGCAGCCAGGAATGCACCGAAACTTCGACAGGAGATGACGTGATGGCCTATGCGGAGCAAGCCGAAACAGAAGCACTACACGAACCCAAAAGCTTCCTGACCAAATACATCTGGAGTCAGGACCACAAGGTCATCGCCATTCAATATTCCTTGACGGCTTTGTTCGTGGGCGTTATCGCCGTGGTGTTGTCCGGCTTGATGCGCATACAGATTGGTTTCCCCGGCGCTTTGGAGTTCATGGACGCCAGTGCTTACTATCAGGCGATGACCATGCACGGCATGATCATGGTCATTTACTTGCTGACAGCCTTGTTTCTGGGTGGCTTCGGTAACTATCTGATCCCGCTGATGGTGGGCGCCCGCGACATGGTCTTCCCCTATGTCAACATGCTGAGTTACTGGTTCTACCTGCTAGCGGTAGTGGTGTTGCTCGCCAGTTTTTTTGTTCCTGGCGGCCCCACCGGTTCGGGCTGGACCCTCTATCCGCCACAGTCCATTTCTCAGGGGACACCGGGGGTCGAGTGGGGCATCGTCCTGATGCTAGTCTCACTGGCGATTTTTATTGTTGCAGCAACCATGGGCGGGTTGAACTACGTCACCACGGTGTTGCAGGCGCGCACGCACGGCATGACATTGTTTCGCATGCCGCTCTCCGTATGGGGCATCTTCATGGCCTCGATCATGGCCTTGCTGGCCTTCCCTGCGTTGTTCGTCAGTGCGGTCATGATGCTGTTTGACAAGCTGTTGGGCACCAGCTTCTTTATGCCGGCGATGATCTCGCTGGGGCAGCAGATCGATCACCAGGGTGGCAGCCCAATATTGTTCCAGCACCTGTTTTGGTTCTTCGGCCACCCGGAGGTTTACATCGTTGCGCTCCCTGCGTTTGGTCTGGTCTCCGACTTGATCAGCACGCATGCGCGTAAAAACATTTTCGGTTACCGAATGATGGTGTGGGCCATTATTGCGATTGGCGTACTCAGCTTTGTGGTCTGGGCGCACCATATGTATGTCAGCGGAATGAACCCGTACTTTGGCTTTTTCTTCGCCGTCACCACCTTGATCATCGCGGTGCCGACCGCACTGAAAGTCTACAACTGGGTGCTGACCCTGTGGCGCGGCGACATCCATCTGACCGTGCCGATGCTGTTTGCCCTGGCCTTTATCGTCACCTTCCTGGTCGGCGGTTTGACCGGCTTGTTTCTCGGCAATGTGATCGTGGATATTCCGCTCTCGGACACCTATTTCGTTGTAGCGCATTTTCATATGGTGATGGGGGTTGCGCCGGTATTGGTGGTGTTCGGCGGCATCTATCATTGGTTCCCTAAAGTCACCGGGCGCATGTTGAATGACACCCTGGGCAAGTTGCATTTCTGGATTACTTTCCTGGGGACCTACGCCATCTTCTTCCCCATGCATTACTTGGGTTTCCAGGGCATGCCACGCCGTTACTACGCTTATGACAACTACGCGTTCATTCCGCAGTCGGCACAAGAGTTGAACGCCGTCATAACAGTAATCGCATTGACCGTCGGCGTTTCCCAGTTGTTGTTTCTGTTCAACCTGGCCTGGAGTGCATTCAAGGGCAAGCCCGCAGGCAGTAATCCCTGGGGCGCGGCCAGTCTGGAATGGCAAACGCCTAATACCCCGCCGATACACGGTAATTGGGGCGCGAAGCTGCCGGTTGTGCATCGTTGGGCCTATGACTACAGCGTGCCGGGAATAGAGCAGGATTTCGTTCCGCAAACAGTCTCCGCCGAGGAGTTGGAGCAGATGCGGCAACAGAGTGCCGGAACCAGGATAGCGGACGTTAAAACATGAGCAGGTTGCTATTGAGAAACGCCGATGGCGCTGACCCCGGCGGCAGCTGGAATCGAAATCCGGAGGGTATTCAGGCGGGTGAAGGTGCCGATCGAAACCAAATCGCAAGAACAGGCCTGCGCTTATTCCTGGTCGTGGTGAGTTCGTTATTCTTCCTCTTCTTGCTCGCCTTTATTGCCCGTTCACAAATGAATGATTGGCTACCCCTGACAGAGCCCATGGCCCCGTTAGCCAATCTTTCGCAGCTATGGCTGAACTCGGCTTTTCTGGTATTCAGTTGCGTCGCACTGCAGTGGTCGCGTATGGCCGCCCGACGGGCGCAACTGGGTGCAACTGTAATTGGTTTTGCGTTGGCGGGCGTATTCGCCATTGCTTTTCTGGTGGGTCAACTCTGGGTCTGGCAGCAGTTTGTCGCCTGGGGTTACTTTCTCGCCAGCAATCCGGCCAACAGCTTCTTCTACCTGTTGACCGGCCTGCATGCGCTCCACCTGCTGGGCGGGTTGATAGCGTGGGGCATAATCGTTGCTAAATTCCTGCAGCGCGTGCCGTTGCCGCAACTCAGCGCCAGCGTAGAGCTGAGTGCCATCTATTGGCATTACTTACTGGGCCTTTGGTTCGTGCTCTTCGCTTTGCTGGCCAGCACGCCGCAAACCTACGAAGCGATCGCCAGATTCTGCGGCCTGAGGTGAACAGCCATGGCATCGCATCCACTTGCCCCAGGCGACTCCAGTTCATCCAATCCATCCGGCTTGCCGCCTGTAGCCGGGTGGCAGGGCATCGCCAACGACTGGTCCTCGGATAAGGAGGCTTTCAAGCAGGTGCCTTGGGGCAAGGCGATGATGTGGATATTCCTGCTCAGCGATACTTTTATATTCACCTGTTTTTTAACCGGCTACATGTCGGTACGCATGACCATCACCGCCGCCTGGCCGAACCCCAGCGAAGTGTTCGCATTGACGATCGGCGGTCAGTCGATCCCACTTATTCTGATCGCCATCATGACTTTTGTGCTGATCAGTAGCAGCGGCACCATGGCCATGGCCGTCAATTTCGCTTACCGCCGTGATCGCGCGAAAACCACTGCCCTGATGCTGGCGACCGCTGCCCTGGGTGTGACCTTCGTCGGCATGCAGGCCTTCGAATGGAGCAAGCTCATCGCAGAAGGCGTGCGTCCCTGGGGGAACCCTATGGGAGCGGCGCAGTTTGGCGCCAGTTTTTTCATGATTACCGGTTTTCACGGACTGCATGTGTCAATCGGCGCCCTTTACCTCAGCATTGTGGCGATGAAAGTATGGCGGGGAGATTATGAGCGCTCTGGAAACTATCAGAACGTCGAGATAGCCGGGCTTTACTGGCATTTCGTGGATTTGGTGTGGGTGTTTATTTTTGCTTTCTTCTATTTATGGTAGAGGAGCACGGGTGATGGCACATGCTCAAGGTCAGCAACATCCAATCAGCTTGTACCTTAAAATCTGGGGGCTGTTATTCGTCCTCAGCACGCTGTCGTACCTTGTCGACTATTTCCAGTTCCATGGTTACCTTCGGTGGTCCCTGATTATCACTTTCATGTTGTTGAAGGCAGGTTTAATTGTCTCCATCTTCATGCACATGGCCTGGGAACGATTGGCCATGGTCTACGCCATACTGTTGCCACCTTTGTGTTTATTGGTGCTGGTTGGACTGATGGCCACCGAGGCAGACTATGTTTTCTTCAGTCGGGTCATTTCCTTCGGCCAGTAAGCAGCTTCTGGATGGCTGTCAGTCTCCTGTGGCTAACCCGATATGACTCGCTTGAACTGATGCCATTTGTGCTGCCAGGCCACTGTCCAGTGGGGGGCTGCCGTTCCCGTGCCGGCAATCTCCAGCGCTGGGTGATGTTCGATTACCCGGTCCAATACCGACTCCTGATCCGGCTCGACATCGACGAAGAAAATATGTTTTCCCTCTTCTACCACCTGTTTAAAACTGCGGAAGTGAGTGTTTGGCACCTGGATGCCAAAAAAACCGCCTTCCCAGATGCAGAAGCCAAATACAACAACGGCAAGAAAGACAAAAGGCGTCCAGCCGGCGGCGGATTCGGTCCAGCCCTGCCAATAGGCGACGCCAAGAACCAACGCTGCGAGGGGCACACCGATCACTGCACCAATTTCGCCAGAGTGGACAACATCCTGTTCCATTAACGAGTTGATTTCGTGAAGGTGATGTTGTTCAACTTCGGCAACGTGTTGACTGAGCACATGAATTTGTTCGGAATTGATGCCGCTGGCTTCCAGCTCATTTTCAACGGCTTCAAGATCGTCGAGATTGTTGCTGATGTAATAGTGTCGATTCATGCCACACCTCCCATCTCGTGCTTGCCGTAGACCTCCTTAGTCTTGCAGCGCCAATCGAGATTTGCAGTCGGTATCAACCCCCTTGGGCAACGCTGTACGCTTCATTCAAATCATAAAAAAGTATAGCACTGCCTATCATTGGGGCATGGGGACGGGAAGCATGCGCTCTGATGCTCCCGGCAGGTTCCCCGGCAACCCAAATCCAGGGCACAAAAAAACCGGTCACAACGGACCGGTTTTTGTGTTCTTGCGTCTCCCGTCAAAAACATTCTGACGTGAGACAAAATTCGGTTGGAGCGGGTGAAGGGAATCGAACCCTCGTTATCAGCTTGGGAAGCTGGAGTAATGCCATTATACGACACCCGCTGAGCGGCTGACTTTGTACCAGATGTGGCCGTGGAAATGAAGTTTTTCTTTGCGTGGGACGGCTTTAGCGCAAAAGAAACGAAAGCAGAGACCGCATGACGGTCTATCGCGGGCAAGCCTCGCTGCTACAGGAATGCATTCAACACCGTAGGGCGAAGCTTGCTCGCGATGACACTGTTTCAGATGGCCAATGCATGTTGGTCCTGGACGTAGTGATAACGCGGTCGACTTTCGTGTTGTGAAGGTTTCAGGAAGCCCAGCAATGCGTTGCGGCTGTCTCGGCAAGCTGCTTTGTGTTCCATGTCGAGAAAGTGGCCGGTGGCCTGCAGGGTGGTGAAAGTCGCGTGTTGCACATGATTGGCGAACAGTTGGGCACCGTCGGCAGCGGTGTACTCGTCCCATTCGCCGTTCATGAACAGCACCGGTACGTTGACTTTCTCCGCGGCCTTGAAGAAGCACTGGCGATCACTGTGCAGCAGATCGCTGATGTGGAAGTGCATCTGCCCGTACTCATGCTCGGCCAGGGAACTGACGTGCCGATAATTGAAGCGCTTGAACAGGGTCGGCAGGTGTTTGCCGATGGTGCTGTTCACCAGGTTGCCCACCCGATCACCGTCCCGGCTGCCGAGGTAATCGATGCCGCGCTCGAGGTAGTCGAGCATGTGCGCGTTGATCTCCGGAGAGAACGAGCTGATCACGGCTTTTTCGATGCGCCGTGGCTGCTGGGCCAGGGCGACCAGGGTCGCGGCGCCACCCCAGGAAAACGACAGCACGTGTTCGGCGGCGAAGTGGTCGATCAGCTCCAGGAGGATCTGCCCTTCGATTTCCTTGGTCAGCAATTTTTCGTGCAGGTTGTGGGCTTTCGACTTGCCCGCGTAGGGCTGGTCGTAGCAGACCACATTGAACTGCGGGTGAAGGTTTTTCACGGTTTGTGCAAACGACGCAGTCGTGGCCATCGAGCCGTTGACCAAAATAATGGTCTTCTCTGCGGCGTCTGCGCGATAGAACTCCGTGTAAACCCGATACTGACCCTGTATATCCAGCACAGCGATTTCTGGCCTCATGTCATAAGACTCCTGGCAAGCGGGTATGCGTGCAAATCAGATTGCACGAGCTTTGTGACAGGTAGGCATACGCCTGGAATTTGAGAGGCCCATGTCGATCCATTGCAGTCCGGTCGACGGGTATTGTTATTGGCGGGCAGTCTGCCGGGGGAAAGCGGAACCTGAGGGTTCTCTACCGGCAAAAAGTTTCTTAGAAGTATGTTGTGACTCGTCGGTCACATTTCGGCCGACGTCCTGATTCAAGCAGGGGTCACGTCATCGCGCAAGTATCTTTGGAAAATTGTTCGACAACTTCTGCTGAGCGGTCGTCTGCTTAGATCAATTGAATCTCTTCGGTGCGTAATGCGCGGTACTCGCCCGGTTTCAGGGCACTGTCGAGCACCAACGGGCCCATGCTTTCGCGGTGCAGGCGCAGCACCTTGTTGTCGAAATGGCCGAACATCCGCTTCACCTGGTGATAACGGCCCTCGACGATGCTCAGCCGCGCGCAGTTTGGTCCGAGTACGGCCAGCTCGGCGGGTTGGGTGGTGAGGTCTTCGAAGGCGAAGTACAGGCCTTCGGTGAATTTCAATGCGTATTGCGGGCCAATCTCTTGCTCGGTCTCGACGTAGTAGACCTTGGGCAGTTTGGTTTGCGGCTGGGTCAGGCGTCGCGACCAGCTGCCGTCGTTGGTGATCAGCATCAGGCCGGTGGTGTTGAAGTCCAGGCGCCCGGCGATGTGCAGGTCTTCCTTGTCCGGCTCATGGATCAGGTCGAGCACGGTCGGGTGTTGCGGATCGCGGGTGGCACTGACGCAGCCAGACGGTTTGTGCAGCATGAAGTAGCGTGCAGGCTTGCCGACTTGCAGCAGCTCATCGTCGACTTCCACGCGGCTGAATTCCAGTACGTCGGCGTGAGGATCGCTGACGACTTTTCCGTCGATCCTGACACGCTTTTCCACCAGCAACAGACGTACCTGCTTACGGTTGAAGCGCGGCAGGTTGCTGAGGAAACGGTCGATGCGCATGACGAGGGATCGGCAGGAAAGGGGGACGTATCTTACGTGATCGATTGTGCGGGTGCCTACAGCTGCGCCTCGACTTGCGCGCAGCGTGGGCACAAGCAGGATTTGTCGCGCAGTTCGGGTGGCAGCGCTTCGAGCACCGCCGGGTCGATGCTGACGCCGTAGCACCAGCAGGCCCGATCGGCGGTTCGCGGGTCGGCCAGGGTACAGTCGTTGGAGGCGCCGCAGGCCGGGCAGAAATCTGGCTTATTCATGTAGGGTTATTCATAACTGGAGTGAGGCATTTCCACGCAGGTGCGGTTATGGCCGGCTTGCTTGGCCCGGTACATCGCATGATCCGTTCTCGACAGCAGCGTGTGCAAGGTGTCATCGGCCTGCGGGGAGGCAGGCCGATGCTTACGGTCAGCTGGCAGGTATTCTAATGGCACTGCCGGGAAATAACTGCTCGATGTGCGGGGCGAACGATCGTTCACACGTCCCTGAGTCGATCGTTCCCACGCTCTGCGTGGGAAAGCCGCCCGGGACGCTCCGCGTCCCTTATTGAGCGAGGTAACGCCGCCATCCGCCTAAATGGCTGATATTGGCTGCTCCCTCCAACCCATACGCCTCACAAATAAACCCGCTTTCCCAACGCCCATCCGCCAATTGCACCTTGCCCAATCCCAACGGCGCCGGAATTCCGGTCAGAAAAGAACCCAACTCACAGCTTGGCAATTCCCACACTTCCACCGCAATCGCCACACCCCCGTCCTTCACGCGAACCATTCCGGGACGAAACGGCGGGCCGCCGGCCAAGGCATACAGTTGATAGTCCGGCGAGCTGAACGTCGTCTCCACCAGTCGAGCTCCGCGCTGCTTCAATTGCCAATTCAGCGCCAGCCCATCCAGATGCGCACCACACACCACCAATCGCGCCCGGTCGTGACGTGCGACAGACGACGGAACCGGTGTCGCCAAACCTAGCTGGCGCTGCAACGCATCCGCTACACCCAACAAATACTGATCAGTAAACGCCCGCCCGAACAACGTCACGCCCCACGGCAAACCATTACCCATGAAACCGCTGGGCACGGCGACGGCGGCGTAATCGAGCAGGTTCATGAAGTTGGTGTAGTAGCCCAGTTCCGAATTGCGTAGCACCGGCTCGGCGTCCAGTTCTGCCAGCGTGACGGGGCGGCCAATGGTGGGTGTGAGCACGCAGTCGAGATCGTCCAGCGCCTTGTCGCACAGCGCTTTCAGCGCTTGCAGCCGGTACTGGGCGCGGAAGGTTTGCACGCCGTTCACCGCTGGCGCCTTGGCCAGCACCGCGCGAATTACCGGCAGTACGGCTTCAGGATTTTGCTCCATCAATTCGCCGGCGACGCTGTAGCGCTCAGCCACCCAGGGGCCTTCATAGAGTAAACGCGCCGCTTCAAGGAACGGCGACAAATCCAGTTCCACGGCTTCACCGCCCAAGGCTTTGAGTTGATCGATGGCATCACCGAACAACAACGGGCCTTCAGGGCAGCCGAAGAACGCCAGATCCTGAGCACGCGGCACGCCAAAGCGGAAGGGGCGAGGCGCACCAAACGCCGAGCCGTCATTCCACAACGGATTGCTGCGGCTGTATTCATCGCGGGGATCAAGGTGCGCAGTGAGCGCAAGTAACTGACTGGCTTCCCGAGCCGTCGCGGTGAACGTGGTCACGCAATCGAGGGTGCGGCAGGCCGGCACCACACCGGCCGTGGAGATCAACCCTTTGCTGGCTTTCAACCCCACCAGATTGTTCAGCGCAGCCGGCACACGCCCGGAGCCTGCCGTGTCCGTACCCAGGGAAAAGCTCGCCACGCCGAGTGCCACCGCCAGTGAAGACCCGGCGCTGGAGCCGCCCGACGGATACTCCGGCAACACGCTGTTCGGGCATGCGCCGTAGGGTGAGCGACTGCCATTTAGCCCCGTGGCGAATTGATCAAGATTGGTCTTGCCCAACGGAATCGCCCCCAGTGCCAGCAACTGCTCGACGATGGTCGCCGAACGCTCCGGCACGTAGGCAAATGCAGGGCACGCCGCGGTCGTCGGAATGCCCGCCAGGTCGATGTTGTCCTTGATCGCGAATGGCACGCCGAACAGCGGCAAACTGTCGAGGTCGCGACCGTCGAGTGCGGCGAGGTACGGTTCCAGTTCTTCAACACTGAGCAAGTGGATGAACAGGTGATAATCCGGGTTCAGCGCCGCGGCTTTATCGCGCAGGCTCAGCAGCAGTTCACGGGGCGTGATGTTGCCGATGCGATAAGCGCTGCGCAGGGCGTCGAGTTGCAGATTGATGTTCATCGCATTAATCCTTTTCAAAGTGGGTTCACTCAAGTTCCAGCACCACGACGCGCTGTCCGGCGCGCACGGCCGAACCCGGCTGCACGCGAATCTCGCGTACCACTCCGGCCACGGGCGCGAGCAGCGGGATTTCCATCTTCATCGACTCCAGAATCACCAGCACATCACCCGCGGCGACCCGGCTACCGGTTTCAACCTGAACCTGCCAAAGGTTGCCGGCGATGTGGCTGTCGACGCTCTGTTGACCGCTGGCCAGCGGTGCGTCGTCAGTGATTTCCGGGATCAGTTCTTCACTGTCGAAATGCGCTTGGCCACTGGCGATCCAGCGTTCGCGTTCGGCGTTGAACGCGCCTTTTTGCTGATCGCGAAACGCGGCAATGCTCTCGGCTTCCTTCGTCAGGAAGGCTTGGTAATCCGCCAGATTCAGCTGACTGTGCTCGATGTTCAGATCGAAGCGCCCGAGGGGGAAATCCCGTCGAATGCGCAGCAGTTCATCGGCACTGACCGGGTAGAAACGGATCTGATCGAAGAAGCGCAGCAGCCACGGTTTGCTATCGAATGCGGCGACCTCGCGATAGCGATTCCACATCTGCAACGTGCGGCCGACGAACTGATAACCGCCAGGGCCTTCCATGCCGTAAACGCACATGTAGGCGCCACCGATACCCACCGAGTTTTCCGCGGTCCAAGTGCGCGCCGGGTTGTATTTGGTGGTCACCAAACGATGCCGCGGGTCGAGCGGCGTGGCGACCGGCGCACCGAGGTAGACGTCGCCCAGGCCCATCACCAGGTAGCTGGCGTCGAACACCGTGCGCTGCACTTCGTAGAGGTTCGGCAGGTCATTGATGCGTCGGATGAACTCCAGATTGCTCGGGCACCACGGGGCGTCCTTGCGCACGGTGGTCATGTATTTTTCGATCGCCAGCTGGCAGGCCGGGTCGTCCCAGGACAGCGGCAGATGGACGATGCGCGAGGGCACTTGCAGGTCCTTGGCGGCGCACACGGCGTCCCACTCGCCAGCGACGATGCCGAGCAGATCGGCCAGCGGCAGTTGTTCGGGCTGGTAGTGCACTTGCAGCGAGCGGATGCCGGGAGTGAGGTCGATGACGCCGTGCAGGTTTTGGCTTTCCAGGGCTTGCATCAGTGCGTGGGCGCGGAAGCGCAGGACCAGGTCCAACTCAGGTGCGCCGATTTCCAAAAGCAAATGTGTGTCGCCGGACAGTCTCGCCACCAGACGCGTATCGTCCTGACCCAAATCCAATACCACAGGCGACACAAGTCCCTGTAGGGGTGAGCCTGCTCGCGATAGCGGTGTGTCAGTCACATCAATGTTGGCTGTACTGCCGACATCGCGAGCAGGCTCACTCCTACAGGGGGTATTCCATTTCAGGGCAAGAGTGCGGGCGGTCTTGAGATCGACCGGGAGGAACTGAACCTTGTCCCCAGCCTTGAGTTGCCCAAGCTGCCAAAGATCCGCCTCGATCACCGTCACCGGGCAAACAAACCCGCCGAGGCTAGGGCCGTCGGGACCGAGGATGACCGGCATGTCCCCGGTGAAATCCACCGCGCCAATGGCGTACGGATTGTCATGGATGTTCGACGGATGCAGACCCGCCTCACCACCATCGGCGCGCACCCATTCAGGCTTCGGCCCGATCAGCCGCACGCCGGTACGGCTGGAGTTGAAATGCACTTCCCACTGGGTGGCGAAGAAGGTGCTCATGTAGTTTTCGGTGAAATATTCCGGCGCACCGTGAGGGCCGTAGATCACCCGGATTTGCCGCACGATGGGCAACTCGCTGACCTGTTCTTCAGGCAGTTGAAGACCGCTGCTGCGATCGCTCAAAGCAAGGGCGTGCAACACGTCCCCGGCTCGCAACGCGCGCCCGCCATGCCCACCAAACTGGCCGAGGGTGAAGGTGCTTTTGCTGCCCAGATAATCCGGTACTTGCAGGCCACCGCGCAGGCACAGATAGCTGCGCGCGCCCGCACCGGCAATCGTACCCAGGCTCAACGTAGCGCCCGCCGGTACCAGCAACGCCGTGTTCATCGGCACCACATCACCATTAAGGGTGAGTGGAATCACGGCCCCGGTCACCGCCACCACCGCGTCGCAATTGAAGCGCAGCAGCGGCCCGCTCATGGTGATTTCCAGCGCAGCGGCGCCTTCATAGTTACCCAGCAAAAGGTTGCCCAAACGCAACGCGCGACTGTCCATCGGCCCTGACGGCGGCACACCCACGGCCCAGTAACCGAGGCGGCCGGGATAGTCCTGAACGCTGGTTTGAGTGCCGGCGCTGAGCACCTCAAACGTGTTGGCCTGATAGACCAAACTTTCCAGGCAACGGGTCCACGGCTGGCCGCTGGCGAAGGGCACATCGAGCAGAATTTGCCGCAAGTAATCGCGGTTGGTTTCCACGCCGTAGAGCAGGCTGTCGCCCAGCGCTTGATGCAGATCGGCAGCGGCTTCTTCGCGGGTCGGCGCCCAACTGATGACCTTGGCGATCATCGGATCGAAGTACGGCGGGATCTCGCAACCGGCCTCGACCCAGGTGTCGATGCGCAGGTGTTTGCCATCGGCGGCAGGGAAGTTCACGGCGGTCAGCAAGCCTGGACTCGGCTGAAACTCGCGACCCGGATCTTCGGCGTAAAGCCGTGCCTGAATTGCATGGCCGCAGGCTTTCAAGCCTTGGCTCAACGTGCTCAACGGTGGCAAATCCCCCGCCGCCAGTTCGACCATCCAGCGCACCAGGTCCACGCCCCAGACTTGCTCGGTGACGCCGTGCTCCACCTGCAAACGGGTGTTCACTTCGAGAAAGTAGAAACGCTGAGCCTCGCTGTCGAAGACGAATTCGACGGTGCCGGCGCTGCGGTAATTCACCGCTTTCGCCAGTTTGATCGCCGCCGCGCAGAGCTCTTCGGCCATGCCCTCGGGGAGGTTCGGTGCCGGGGTTTCTTCGAGGACTTTCTGGTTGCGCCGCTGCACCGAGCAGTCGCGCACGCCGAGGGCAATGACTTCGCCCTGGCCGTCGCCGAACACCTGGACTTCCAGATGGCGGGCGCGCTGGATGTACTTTTCGATGAACACCCCGGCGTCGCTGAAGTTGTTCTGGCCCAGGCGCTTGACGGCTTCAAAGGACTCGCTTAACTCGGCCGCACTGCGACACACGCGCATGCCGATGCCGCCACCGCCGGCGGTGCTTTTGAGCATCACTGGGTAGCCGACCTGTTCGCCAGCCATCAGCGCCGCGTCGAGGCTGTCGAGCAATTCGGTACCTTCGAGCATCGGCACGCCGTGTCGCTTGGCCAAGGCGCGGGCGGTGTGCTTGAGGCCGAACACGCGCAGCTGCTCGGGCGTCGGGCCGATGAAGGCGATGTTGGCGGCTTCGCACGCTTCGGCGAACGCGGCGTTTTCCGAGAGAAAACCGTAGCCGGGATGGATCGCCGTGGCGCCGGTGGATTTGGCGATGGCGAGGATTTTTTCGACGGCCAGATAGGTGCCGGCGGCTGCGCCTTCACCGAGGCTGTGGGCTTCGTCGGCTTGCAGAATGTGCAAACTGGCGGCATCGGCTTCGGAGTAGACGGCAACGCCCTGGACCTGCAACTCACGCAAGGTGCGCAGGATGCGACAGGCAATGGCGCCACGGTTGGCAATCAGGACTTTTTCGAACATGGCATAACCCCTGGAGGCGATAGCGCATCAGCCTCGACTTGGGATGCGGGCCGTCCCGCAGTTTTTCGATAAGCGCCGAGGTCGTCCCCGACGGCAAAAACAGTTCACTCAAAAACACCACCGAACCCCTGTGGGAGTGAGCCTGCTCGCGATAGCGGAGTGTCAGTCGACATTTATGGTGAATGTGCTGACGCTATCGCGAGCAGGCTCGCTCCCACATTGGATTTAGGGTGTTCTTATTGTTTGAGGCACTGGCCTGAGCGGGCCTGGCACAGGGCAAACAACCATCGACGCAACCGCGCTAATTTCAGTTCCATACCAGCAGCTCCGCAGGGGTGGGGTTGTAGGCGTTGCACGGGTTGTTCAATTGCGGGCAATTGGAGATCAGCACGATCACGTCCATCTCGGCCCGCAGGTCGACGTATTTGCCCGGCGCCGAAATGCCGTCTTCAAACGTCAGCCCGCCATCCGCCGTGACCGGCACGTTCATGAAGAAGTTGATGTTCGGTCCGATGTCGCCCTTGCCCAATCGCCCGTCGTGGATGCAGGCCCGCAGGTAGTTGTCGCGGCAGCTGTGCATGTAGCGTTTCTCCAACGCATAACGCACGGTGTTGCTCTCTTGCGCGCAAGCGCCGCCGAGGGTGTCGTGACGGCCGCAGGTGTCGGCGACGATGGTCAGCATCGGTTTGCCGAGGTTGGAATAGAGCACGCTGCCGGTGCTCAGGTAGACGCTGTTCTGTCGGCGCAAGGTGCGTTGCACGTCGTAGCGCTCCTTTGGATTGGCGACGCTGTAGAACAAAGTGTCGACCGCCTGGTTGCCTTCCAGGTCGAGGATGCGCAAGGTCTGGCCGGCCTTGACCTCCATCAGCCATGGTTCCCCGGCGGGGATGGTGGCGCGGTAGATCGCGGTTTCGGGAAGCTGTTGAGCAGTAGCGATTGCGAGTGACATGGCAGCGATCCTCAGGCGAACAGACGGTCGGTGTTGATGAAGCCGCGCTCGTTTTCCGGGCGCGAGGTGCGGCAGTGTTCGGCGACGCTGGCGTCAGCGTTCATCCAGCTGAGTTTCAGCGGTTTCGGCGCGTATTCAGGTGAAGGGTCCATCGGATGTTGCAGCGCGGTGAGCACCACCAGCGTGTCCATCGGCGCATACAACTCGATGTAGTCGCCGGCCCTGGAATGGCCTTCGACGAAGTGGAAATGTCCGGCCTCATCGACATTCACGCGGCTGAACAAGTTAAGCGTCATCAGCAAATCGGACAGGCCCAACCCCCACTTGCCCAATTCCACCAACAGGTTGTCGGTGCCGTTGCGGAAGAAGCCGTTGCGCAGTTCCTGATAGCGCCCCGCGCCGTATTTTTCCGCGACCTCTTCAGCGCAGAGCACACCGCCGAGGCTGTCGCTCCAGCCGCAGGTGTCAGCGGTAATGGCAGCCAGCACGCGGCCCATGTCCGAGTACAGGCAATGGCCGGTGGTGAGCTTGGCGGTGTGTTGGCATTTGAGGCTGTCGGGCAGGTTCAGGCGTTCGGTTTTTTCGTTGGCGTTGAGCAGTGTCAGGCTGACGTTGGCACCGCCACGCAGGTCGGTCAGGCGCAGCAGTTGGCCGCGTTTCAGGACGAAGGAGCGATGGCCGCCGCCGGGGAGCATTTCTTCGGCGAAGGGCGGGAACAGTTGAGTCGAATCAGTCATATGAAAAGTCCTCTTAAGCGGTACGAAGCGTGCCTGCCAGATCAGCCGGCAAGGCGTCGACGGCGGCGGCGCGATGGGCGCGGCGGTCGCTGTTCAAAGGGATGTCGTAAGTGATGCGCGCGCCATAGGCGCCGGGGGCGTGCGGGTCGACGCGGACTTTGTCGAACACCAACAGGCGAGTGCCGAGGCTGAAGCCTTCGGACAGGTCATGGGTGACCATGAACACCGTCAATTGCGTCTCGCGCCACAGCTCCAGCAGCAAAGCGTGCATGTCCTTGCGGATGCCCGGATCGAGGGCACCGAACGGTTCGTCGAGCAGCAACACCCGAGGTTTCATGATCAGCGCCTGGGCAATCGCCAGTCGTTGTTGCATGCCACCGGAGAGTTGGGCTGGGTACTTGTCCCGCGAATGGCCGAGGCCGACTTTGTGCAGCAGCACTGAGGCTTGTTCGCGAGCGTCTTTTTTAGCGCTGCCGAACAACCGCCCGAGCAGCGGCGAGCGCGGCAGTTCGAGGCCCAGGGCGACGTTGTCCAGCACCGTTAAATGCGGGAACACCGAGTAGCGCTGGAACACCACGCCACGACTGGCATCTGGCTCGCCGGCCAAGGCCTGGCCATCCAACAAAATCTCGCCGCGACTGGCGCGTTCCTGGCCCAGCAATAGCCGCAGGAAGGTCGACTTGCCGCAACCCGACGCACCGACCAAGGTGCAGAACTCGCCCTCGTTGACGTTCAGGTTCAGCCCTTCGAGCACCACCTGATCGGCGTATTGCTGCCAGACATTTTTCACTGTGATGAAGCTCATGCGCGGGCCCCCTCATACCAAGGGAACGCCCGTTGGGTCAGGCGTTTCAGGCCCCAATCCATCAGCCAGGCGAGCAGGGTGATCCACACCACGTAGGGCAAAATCACATCCATCGCCAAGTAGCGGCGCACCAGGAAAATCCGGTAGCCGAGGCCGTCGGTGGAGGCGATGGCTTCGGCGGCGATCAGGAACAACCACGCCGAGCCAAGCATCAGCCGCAGCGAGATCAACAAACGTGGCAACAGTTGCGGCAGCACCACGCGCAGCATCAGCGTCCAGGTCGAAGCGCCGAGGGTCTGGGCCTTGATCAGCAGCTCGACGGGAATTTCCCGGGCGCGTTGCTCCAGATCACGGGCCAGGCACGGGGTGATGCCGATCACGATCAGCATCACTTTCGACAACTCCCCCAAGCCGAACACGATGAACAGAATCGGCAGAATCGCCAGCGGCGGCACCATCGACAGCACTGTCAGTAACGGCGACAACGGCGCGCCAAACAGTGGCAGCGTACCGGCGGCGATGCCCAGGCACAGCCCGGCCAGCGCGCTGATGCCAAGGCCGATGGCCAGGCGCCGCAGGCTGGAGGCGGTGTCTTGCCAAAGTAAATAGTCGCCAGTGCGGGAGTCGGCGGTGAACGCCAGGCGTTTCACCGCGTCGGTCATTTGCACGGCGCTCGGCAGCAGCTTGTCATTGGGGTTGTCCGTCAGCCGCTCAGCCGAGCCCATGAAGTAGGCGAACAGCACCAGGGCGAACGGCAGGATCACCAACAGCAGGCGACTCGGGCGATCCGGGTGGCGATTGATCAGGCGCATGGCCAGGTCCTCCTGATTACAGCTTCGCGTCGGCGGCCATCTGCACGTAGGTCGGGTCGAAGCGCAGCTTGAGGTTGGTCTTGTCGCCGCTGGTCACGCCGTTGGCGAAGGCCATGCCGACTGCGCTGGTGTCCTTGGCGCCTTCACCGAGCAAGCCGTGCTGGAACGAAAACTCGGCGACTTTGCGCATGGTTTCCGGCAATTGCTTGCTGGTGGTGAACGCCAGGGCTTCTTTGGGGGTGGCGAACAGTTTGGTGGTGTCCAGTTGCGACTGGAAGCCGGCCAGATCGGTGCCCGAGGCTTTGGCCATGTGTTCGAGGGCGGCTTTGCTGGCGGCGTTTTTCGCGTTCATCAACTCGACCACTTCGAACCAGGCGCCGGTCAGGGCTTTGCCCAGGGCCGGGTTGTCTTTGAGGGTGGCGCTGTTGACCACCATCATGTCCATGATTTCGCCGGGGATCTGACTGGAGTTGAACACTTCGGTCACCGCAGGCTTGGCCTTGATGTCCGAAAGCATCGGGTTCCAGGTGGTGACGGCGTTGACCTGATCGGTGTTGAAGGCCGCCGAGATGTCGGCGTCGGAGGTGTTGACCACTTTCAGGTCTTTCTCGGTGAGATCAACCGAATCCAGCGCCCGGGCCAGCAGGTAGTGGGAAACCGAGAGTTCCACCAGATTGACGTCCATACCTTTGAGGTCGGTGACTTTCTTGCCGTCACCCTTGAGCACAATGCCGTCGTTGCCGTTGGAGAAATCGCTGACGATCAGCGCGGTGCTGTCGACGCCGCCGGCCGCCGGAATGGTCAGCGCGTCCATGTTGGTCATGGTGCAGCCATCGAACTGGCCGGCGGTGTATTGGTTGATGGATTCGACGTAGTCATTGAGCTGCACCACATCGATCGTGATGCCGTACTTTTTCGCCCATTTGTCGACGATGCCTTGGCTGCCCGCATATTCCCACGGCATCCAACCGGCGTAGATGGTCCAGCAGACGCTGAAGTGGTCTTTCTGTGCGGCCTGGGACGAGACGCTCACGAAGGCTGCGAAAGCAGCGGCGAGCAGGGCGGGTAAACGAAGCTTGAGCATGGGTGGTTCTCCAGTTGATCAAGGGCGGGCAGGAGTCAACGCGGCACCGTGAACGGTGGCTTGTCTCCCGGGCTTTTATCCCGCCGTGTAACCTCAACTGGAGGTCGCCAACTCTCGGACCAGCCACTCGCCTTAGCGAGCCGGAACCCTAGTCAGCCATTGCAAATTGTGGTGCTGCGAACCTGTGATGACTCCTGCACGTCTTTGTTAAAGCGAGAGCCGTGCCAACTCCGCTCGAGCGCTCTAGCGTGGGCGTTTACGCAATTGGCGCGCTCGCAAGAGGTGGCGGCGTTGCCTTGTGATGGTGCATGGGTGCACCGCAATGGATCGGGCCGGCCGCTGATCTGAAGGTCCAGGCGGTTCGGCACTCGGCGCAGCGTTGCCAGTCAAAACAGGTGTCAGCCGGCGTGTTCCGGCTGTGGTCTTTCAGGAGGCCGCCATGTTTCGTCGACTGTTGTTCGGTGTTGTACTCGGTCTGGGATTGTCCGGCTGCTACTACTACTCCGGGGGCTACGATGTGTATTCCGCGCCTTATTACTATCCCGGCTATTCGCCCTATCCCTACTATTACGGCCCGCGCCACTACCACGGCCCGCGCTTTTATGGTGGCTATCGTTACTACTATTGGGGTGGGCATTCGCCACGTCATTACCGAGGTGGATATCGTGGTGGCCACCATTAATCAGCGGATGAATGGATGAAAAACCTTTCATCGGTGACTTGTTTCAATCTGTTTCGCGAACGCACCAGATTTGCAAAACGATGTCTGATCTTTCGACAGTCACCGAATAATTGACTGTCGCCTGCCAGCGTCGCTGGTGTGGCTCACTCGCGGTCCAGGAGGCCGCCATGTATCTGCGAATTCTTCTGATTGCTGTATTGGGATTGTCTCTTGGTGCATGCGTGCCCTATTCCGATGGAGGAGCCAGCTATTACCGTTCCGAGGTCTATACCTCGCCAGCCTATTATTCCGGTGGCGGGCCTTACTACTCAGGTGGCGGCGGTTACTACACGCAACCTCGCCGGTACTACGCACCGCCAGCGCGGTATTACCAGCCAACGCCGCGGTATTACCATCAGCCGCGGGTTTATCAACCGGCACCACGCTATTACCAGTCGTCGCCACGAGCCGATTACCGGGCTCATCAGAATCGCGGCTGGGATGGCCATAACCGTGGCGGTTGGGATGGCCGCAACCGCGGTGGACGGAGCAACGACTATCGCGGACATGGCGGACGCGACAACCGTGGTGGACGAGGCGACCACAACAGTCGCGGCGAGCACAATGGACGAGGCGGCCACCGTTAAACACTCATAAAAAAGCGGCGCACAAAGCGCCGCTTTTTTATGCCCGGATTTCAGTATTCCTACAGATCGGCCAGAGGATGCCGGCCTTCCCAGGCCTTGTGGAAATGCGCTTCTACCACTGCATCCGGCAGGGTATTGATGTCTGGCCAGTGCCAATGGGGTTTTTGATCCTTGTCGATCAACCGTGCGCGCACCCCTTCGCTGAACTCAGGATGACGGCAGCAGTTGAGGCTCATGGTGTATTCCATCTGAAAGACCTGCGCCAGCGACATGTGCCGGGCGCGGGCGATCTGCTCCCACACCAGATGCGCGGTCAGGGGTGAGCCTTCGCTCATGGTTTTCGCGGCACGGCTGAGCAGCAGATCGGTGCAGTCCCGCAACTGGCTGATGGCCTTCCAGGCGCAGCGCACGTCACTGACATCCAGCAGCTCATCGATCTGTTGGCGACGTGGCAGCCACTGGGCTTCGGGCATCTGCGCGAGGGCTTCCTGCTGCAAGGCCTTGAGCAGGCTGTTCAGCTGCATTGGCGTCTGTTCCTGCCAATTCAACTGCAGCAGGCCTTCCATCAGATCTTCCTGTTGTTCATCGAGCAGAAAACGGTCGGCCAGGTCGAGATCGATCGCATCGCGACCGTTCATATGGGCGCCGGTCAGGCCGAGAAACAATCCGAGCTTGCCGGGCAGCCGCGACAGGAACCAGCTGGCCCCGACATCCGGGTACAAACCGATACTGATCTCCGGCATCGCCATGCGGGTGCTCGGCGTGACAATCCGGATGCCCGCCCCTTGCAACAGCCCCATGCCGCCGCCGAGCACATAGCCATGCCCCCAGCAGATCAGCGGTTTAGGATAGGTGTGCAGATTGAAGTCCAGGCGATATTCCGCCGCAAAGAAAAGCGCGGCCAGCGACGGCACCTCGCCGGGATGGGCACGACAGGCTTCCACCAGGCTGCGGACTTCGCCGCCGGCGCAAAAGGCTTTGGTACCTTTGCCGCGCAGTACGACGCAGACGATTTGTGGCTCTTTGGCCCAGACGTCCAGTTGATCGCGCAAGGCATTGATCATTGGCAAGGACAGGGCATTCAGGGACTTTTCGGCATCCAGGCTGGCGACTCCGATGCGTGCGCCGTCGGTGCCAGTGAGTTCTTCGAAGTGCAGATTCATCGTGACCTCGATCAGGAATTTGAGCGTTCAGTATGATCGTTATGTAGGAAAGTGCCGGATCTGCGTCAGATCAATTGACAAGCGTGATGGGCTTTCCTAGGGTTCGCCCCATTGTTTTTGCCGGATGTAACCATGACTGCTGACGACCGTATCAAACTCGAACCGAGCTGGAAGGAGGCACTGCGTGCCGAATTCGACCAGCCCTACATGGCAGAGTTGCGCAATTTCCTGCAAGAGGAGCGCGCGGCAGGCAAGGAAATCTACCCGCCAGGACCGATGATTTTCAACGCGCTCAATTCGACGCCGCTGGATAAAGTCAAAGTCGTCATCCTTGGCCAGGACCCGTACCACGGTCCGGGGCAGGCCCACGGCTTGTGCTTTTCGGTGCAACCAGGCGTACCGGCGCCGCCGTCGCTGGTGAACATCTATAAAGAGTTGAAACGCGATCTGAACATCGACATCCCGACCCACGGTTGCCTGCAAAGCTGGGCTGACCAGGGCGTGCTGATGATCAATACCACCATGACCGTGGAGCGCGCCAACGCCAACGCGCACAAGGACAAGGGCTGGCAGTTTTTCACCGATCGGATCATCGAAGTGGTCAGTGAACATCAGCCGCATCTGGTGTTTATGCTGTGGGGCGCCCATGCCCAGAGCAAGCAGAAACTGATCGATGCCACCAAGCACCTGGTGCTGACGTCGGTGCATCCGTCACCGCTGTCCGCCTATCGTGGCTTCCTTGGATGCGGGCACTTCAGTCGAACCAATAAATATCTTGAGCAGAATGGCGAGACGCCGATCGAATGGCGGTTACCACCGGTCGCGTAATGATCGTTCCCACGCTCTGCGTGGGAATACAGCCCGGAACGCTCTGCGTCCCATCCAAAGCCGAACGCGGAGCGTCCGTTGAGGCATTCCCACGCGGAGCGTGGGAACGATCAGGTTAGGGGGCGTCGGGCACCCGATTCCAATACTTGAACAACGGCTCCGCCAGAAACAACACAAACAACAGCCGCATCACCTGCATCGCCGTCACCAACGGCACCGACAACTGCAATGTCTCTGCCGTCAGGCTCATCTCCGCAATCCCGCCGGGCATCATGCCTAACGTCAGCGAACGCAAATCCAGATGCGTCAGCGCACTCAACCCCAATGCTGCCAGCGTGGCGATCAACATGCTCAGCCCCGTGCCAATCAAGGTCCGCCCCATAAACGACGGCGCACGCCGGAAAAACTGCCGATTGAAGTGACATCCCAACCCGCTGCCAATCAGCCATTGGCCGATCTGGCTGCCGCCGTTGGGCAAGCCGATGTGCAGGTCCCAGCCGATACTTACCGCTGCACTCACCAGCAACGGCCCGAACAGCCACGGATTGGGTTGACGCAGACGCTCCCAGAGCCAGGCGGTGAGGGCGCCCGCCGGGAACAGAAGCGCCAGCCAGCGCCAGTCAACGGAAGTGGCATGGGACAGCGGGGCACCGTCACCCAGCCAATACTTGAACGCCGCCGGCACACACAGCACCACCACCAACACCCGCAGACTTTGCCCCGCCGCCACACGACTGAGCACCGCGCCGTTACGCGCGCCGAGGTTGACCATCTCCCCGGAGCCGCCGGGCATGCTGGAAAAGAACGCGGTGGCGCGATCTTCACCGGTACGCCGCATCAACCAGACCCCGACCACCGCCGAGAGGCTGGTGACCAAAGCACCGAAGAAGATCAGGCCGAAGTGGCTCAGGACCTGCTCCATCACCACCGGGGTGAAATGCAGGCCTATGCCGATGCCGACAATCCACTGGCCGCACTTGCGGCCGCCAGGGATTTCCGCCAATTGCCAGGGTGTCAGGCAACGCACCAGGATGATCGCCAGCAACGAGCCGACCATCCATGGCAGTGGCCAGCCGATCTGGCTGGCCAGGTAACCGCCCAGCAGACCGACCAGCGGGGTTCCCCACCAGGCTTTGAAGGGTGTTCGATCAGACATCGGCGATAACGCGCCGGGCGACCGAACGTTTGCGCCAGATTCGCAGGATCGGCATGAACAGCATGATTGCGGTCAGTACCCAGACACCGAAGGTGATCGGGCTCGACCAAAGGATTTCCAATGCACCATTGGAGATCGACAGGGCGCGACGCAGGTTCTGCTCCATCAGGCCGCCAAGGATGAAACCCAACAGAACCGGCGACAACGGGAAGTCCAGCTTGCGCAGGATGTAACCGAAGATGCCGATGCCGATCATCAGGAACAGGTCGAAGGTAGTGGCATGCACCGCGTAGACGCCGATCCCGGTGATGATCGCAATCACGGGCACCAGCGCCCAGTTCGGCACGGCCAGGATGCGCGTGAAGATGCGGATCATCGGGATGTTGAGGATCACCAGCATGATGTTGGCGACGAACAACGAAGCGATCAGGCCCCAGACAATGTCCGGTTGCTGTTGGAACAACAGCGGGCCCGGGGTGATGTTGTACAGCGACAGCGCGCCGATCATCACCGCCGTGGTACCGGAACCCGGAACGCCGAGCGTCAACATCGGCACCAGGGCACCGCAGGCTGCGCCGCCGATGGCGGTTTCCGGCGCCGCGAGGCCACGCATGTCGCCTTGGCCGAAGGTGCCATTGGCGCCGGCGATACGTTTTTCGGTCATGTAGGCCACAGCGCTGGCCAACGTGGCGCCGGCACCCGGCAACACGCCCATGATGAAACCGAGCAGACCGCAACGGATGTTCACCAAGAAGACAGCCGAGGCTTCCTTGAAGTTGAACATCATCCGGCCGGTCGCTTTCACCGCTTCCTGGCCGCGATGGGTTTTTTCCAGCAGCAGAAGGATTTCACTGATGGAGAACAAGCCGAGAACCAGCACAACGAACTGAATGCCGTCGGTCAAGTGGATGTTGTCCCCGGTGAAACGGTACACGCCGCTGTTGGCATCGATCCCGACAGTCGACAAAAACAAACCGATCAGCGCGGCGATAAAAGTCTTCAGTGGTCGATCGCCGGCCATGCCACCAAGACAGACAATCGCGAACACCATCAGCACGAAATACTCTGCCGGTCCAAAGGCAATCGCCCATTTCGCCAGCAGCGGGGCGAACAGCACCATGCCGCAAGTGGCGATGAACGCACCGATGAACGAACTCCACGCCGACAGCGACAACGCTACACCGGCCAGACCCTTGCGGGCCATCGGGTAACCGTCGAGGGTGGTCATGACGGTGGACGCTTCGCCTGGAATGTTCAGCAGGATCGAACTGATCCGGCCGCCGTATTCGCAACCCAGGTACACCGCCGCCAGCAGGATCAGCGCCGATTCCGGCGGCAGACCGAGGGCGAACGCAATCGGAATCAGCAACGCCACGCCGTTGATCGGGCCCAGGCCTGGCAACAGCCCGACGACGGTGCCGATCAGGGTGCCGCACAGAGCGGTCACCAGGTTGTACGGGCTCAGCGCGACGCCGAAACCCTGACCCAAATAGCCAAGAGTATCCATATCAGTTCTCCAGAACGTCGAGCACGCCCAGTGGCAGTGGCACGTCCATCACTTTGTCGAACAGCAGATAAAGACCGATAGCCATCAGGCTGATGATCACCGTGCTGGGTAGCCAGCGGCCGCCATACAGGCGTGCCATGGGGATTCCAATCAGAATGCTGGCGACGATGAAACCGAGGGGTTCGAAGGCCCCGGCAAACACCAGCAACAGCAGTACGCAGATGCCGATCTTGATCAGGGTTTCACGGTCCAGTTTCGGGTCATCGTCACTGTGCACAATCGGTGTCGGACGAAACACCATGTACAGCAAACCAAGGCCCATCAGGCCGAGCATCAATAGCGGGAAGGCCCGCGGCCCCACCGGTTCGTAGGAAAAAGACGCTTGATACGGCCACGCCATCAGCGCCAGGCCAACACAGACCAGCAACAGCGCTGAAGCAAAAATGCGTTGTAAGAGCATGGGAAACTCCTGTGCCGCGGCCCTCCAGAACGGGGGCCGCAGCCGCTAGACAGAGGCGATCACTGAATCAGGCCGAACTCTTTGGCCAGCACTTTGTAGTCCGCAACCTGCTTCTTCACGTAGGTGTCCAGCTCCGGGCCGGTCATGGCGAACGGGAACAGTTCACGCTGATCGCGCAACGTGGCGAACTCCTCGGAAGCCAGCAGCTTGTCGAACGCGTCTTTCCACCAGGCGTAGTCTTCGTCGCTGACCTTTGGCCCGAGGTAGAAGCCGCGAACCACTGGCCAGACGATGTCGTAGCCTTGCTCTTTGGCGGTCGGAATGTCTTTCATTTCCGGCTCGTCCAGACGCTTCTCGGAGAACACGGCCAGCAGGCGCATGTCACCGCTCTGGATGTGCGGCATGGAGTCGGAGATGTCGGTGCTGCCGACCTGGATGTGGCCGCCGAGCAGGGCAGTGGCGATTTCACCGCCGCCTTCGAGGGCGACGTAACGCAGGTCGCGCGGGTTGATCCCGGCTGCCTTGGCGATCAGGGCGGTTTGCATCCAGTCCTGGCTGCCGACGGTGCCGCCGGAGCCGATCACCACTTTGCTCGGATCTTTCTTCAATGCCTGAACCAGATCGTCCAGGGTTTTGTAAGGCGAATCGCTTTTCACCGCGATGGCGCCATAGCTTGTTCCAACGGCCGCCAGCCAGCGCACGGCGTTTTCATCAAAACGGCCGAATTTGCCTTGGGCCAGGTTCAGCAGCGAACCGCTGGACCACGCCACCAGCGTGCCGGCATCGGCCGGACGCTGGGCGACCACCGCGTTGTACGCTACCGCGCCGACACCGCCTGGCATGTAGGTCACGCGCATCGGCTTGGTCAGCAGTTTCTGATTCACCAGCGCGCTTTGCGCCAGTTTGCAGGTCAGGTCGAAACCGCCGCCTGGCGAGGCCGGGGCGATGCATTCCGGGCGTTTGGGTTCGGCGAGCAATTGGCCGGCGAAAAGCAGGGCGCTGGCGGTGAGAGCAACTTTACGCAGTGACAGGTTCATTCAAGTCTCCTTGGAGTTTTTGTTATGGACGTACTGAATTACCAAAGGGCAACGCTATAGCTCACCAGCAGACGCACTTCATCGGCATCGCGAGCGGAATAGTTGGAACGGTAAGTGGCATTGCGCAGGCGCACAGCGACATCCTTGAGCGCGCCGCTTTGTACGACGTATTTGATTTCGGTGTTGCGTTCCCACTCTTTGCCTTCGTCGCCGTTCTTGAGCTTGATGTTGTCACCGCTCAGGTAACGACTCATGAAACTCAGGCCGGGAATGCCGAGTTTGGCAAAGTCATAGTCGTAGCGAGCCTGCCAGGAACGTTCTTCGGCGCCGGCAAAGTCGTTGATCTGCACGAAGTTGACGAGGTACGGGTCACTGCCATCGACATAAGGGAAGGCACTGTCGCCGGACATGTACTGATAGCCGGCGCTGAATTTATGCCCGCTCAAGGCGTAGCTCACCAGCCCATTCAGGGATTGGTTGTCGATGTTGCCGCCCCGGGCTGCGCCTTCGTCGTCACTGATAGCCAGGCGCAGATCGGTGCCTAACGTGCCGGGGCCGAACGGTTGCGAGGCGACCACGCCAAGGAAATGCTGGTTATAGACTTCATCGAGTTGAGCGAAGTGGTAGCTGCCGATGATTTTGTCGGTGAACTTGTAATCCACGCCGCCAAAATCAAAGTGCTTGCCGGCCACGGTGCCAGCGAAGCGGCTGTTCTTGTTGTTGAGGGCGATGTCCTCGAAGTCGGTGCTGTCGCGGTCCTTGGCTTTCTCCAGGCGCCCGCCGGTGAAGGTCAGGTTCTTGATCTCCTTGGAGGTCAGCAGGCCGCCTTCAAAGGTCTGCGGCAGAATGCGCCCGTCGTTGGCCTTGAGTATTGGCAATTCCGGAATCAGGCTGCCGATTTTCAGTTCCGTGTCGGAGATTTTCATTTTGCCGGTCAGGCCGAGCTTGGAATATTCATCCGCCGCGCGCCCGTCGTCATGGGTCGGCAACAGACCGGTGCCGGTGCGATCCGGACTAGAATCGAGTTTCACCCCCAGCATGCCCAGCGCATCGACACCGAATCCCACGGTGCCGTCGGTGTAACCCGATTGCAGGTTGAGCATGAACCCCTGGGCCCATTCGTCCCGCTTGGATTGCTGGGCGCTGGTACCGTCGCGAAAGTCGCGGTTGAAATACATGTTGCGGGTTTCGAAGGTTGCCGTACTGTCTTCGAAGAAGGCAGCCTGGCTCAACGGCGAAAAGCCGGCGAGGGCGGCGGCGCTGGCAAGGGCGGTGTGGCTGAGACGGGAAAAGCGAGCAGGCGGGCAAGCCTGGAGCTGCATGGACAGCATCTTGAAGTACTCCGTTTTATTGTTCTTATTGGCGAAAACGCTTCGAGGCGTTTTTCGTACGCTATGTGCGGTAGCGACGGCAGTCGAAACTGTCCGTGGCTGGACTCTAACCGGCCAACCTTTCGCTAACCTTTCAGAAGACTTTCACGGTTTTCGGGCTTCACAGCGGCGGTTGCGGCTGTAAACTCCGCGCCAAAGAATGGCGTCGGCCATCCCTGAATGAGGTAAGGATCCATGCGTGTTCTGCTCGTCGAAGACCATCTGCAGCTGGCCGAAAGTGTCGCCCAGGCGCTCAAGAGCACCGGGCTGACCGTGGATGTGCTGCACGACGGCGTGGCGGCCGACCTGGCGTTGAGCAGCGAGGAATACGCGGTGGCGATCCTCGACGTCGGTTTGCCGCGCATGGATGGCTTCGAAGTGCTGGCGCGCCTGCGAGCGCGGGGCAAGAACCTGCCGGTGTTGATGTTGACCGCCCGCAGCGACGTCAAGGATCGGGTCCACGGCCTGAACCTCGGCGCTGACGATTACCTGGCCAAACCTTTCGAACTGACCGAACTCGAAGCCCGGGTCAAAGCCTTGCTGCGCCGCAGTGTGCTCGGCGGCGAACGCCTGCAGCGCTGCGGCGTGCTGGCCTATGACCTGGACACCCGGCGCTTCACCCTCGGCGAAGAGTTGTTGACCCTGACCTCCCGCGAGCAGGCGGTGCTCGAAGCCCTGATCGCCCGTCCGGGCCGGGTGATGAGCAAGGAACAACTGGCCTCGCAAGTCTTCGGACTGGACGAAGAGGCCAGCCCCGACGCCATCGAGATCTATGTCCATCGCCTGCGCAAAAAGCTCGACGGCCAGCCGGTCGTCATCGTGACTTTCCGCGGTCTCGGCTACTTGCTGGAAAGCCGCGATGCATAAGCCCAGCAGCCTGCGTTGGCGGTTGCTGTGGAATCTGGCGTTGTTGCTGGTGGTGTTGATGCTGGCCAGTGGTTTGAGCGCTTACTGGAACGGTCGCGAAGCGGCCGACACCGCCTATGACCGGACCTTGCTGGCCTCGGCGCGGACCATCGCGGCGGGCGTCTCCCAACGTGACGGTACGCTGAGCGCCGACGTGCCCTACGTGGCCCTCGACACCTTCGCCTACGACAGCGCAGGGCGGATTTTTTACCTGGTCAACGACATCAATCAGAAGCTGATCTCCGGTTACGAAAACCTTCCGCCACCGCCGCCGGGAACGCCGCGAACCGATGACTATCCGGCACTGGCGCGTTTCTATAACGCCAAGTATCAGGGGCAGAACGTCCGTGTGGTGAGCCTGCTCAAACCGGTGAGCGAACCGAACATGAACGGCATGGCGGAAATCCGCGTGGCGGAAACCGATGAGGCGCGGGTCAGCATGGCCCGCAGCCTGGCGGCGGACACGTTGCTGCGTCTGGGCATGCTGGCGGTGGGTGCGTTGTTGTTGGTGTGGTTTGCGGTCAGCGCCGCGTTGCGTCCGCTGGAACGCTTGCGCACCGCGGTGGAAGAGCGTCAGCCGGACGATCTGCGGCCATTACCGTTAGTGGAAGTGCAGCACGAGTTGTGGCCCTTGGTGCGTGCGCTCAATCACTTTACCGAGCGCCTGCGCGGGCAGTTCGAGCGTCAGGCGCAGTTCATCGCCGATGCCGCCCATGAACTGCGTACTCCCCTGGCGGCGCTGAAGGCGCGACTGGAGCTGGGGTTGCGCTCGACCGAACCCGAAACCTGGCGCAGTACATTGGAAACCGTCGCCCAAGGCACGGACCGTTTGACCCACCTTGCCAATCAATTGCTCTCGCTGGCACGGGTCGAAAATGGCGCCCGGGCCATCGCCGAGGGCGGCGCGCAGTTACTTGACCTCAGTCAGTTGGCTCGCGAACTCGGCATGGCCATGGCGCCGCTGGCCCACGCACGTGGTGTGGCGCTGGCGCTGGAAGCGGATGAACCGGTGTGGTTACGCGGCGAGCCAACGCTGTTGAATGAACTGTTGAGCAATCTGGTGGATAACGCACTGGCCCATACACCGTCGGGGGGCAACGTGATTCTTCGGGTCACGGCACCGGCCGTGCTGGAGGTCGAGGACGACGGCCCAGGCATTCCTCTTGAAGAACGCGATCGGGTCTTCGAGCGCTTTTACCGACGCAACCAGCAGGTGGCCGGTTCGGGGTTGGGGCTGGCGATTGTTGGCGAGATCTGCCGCGCACACCTGGCTCAAATCAGCCTGCACGATGGCGAGCAGGCGGGGTTGAAGGTGCGGGTGAGTTTTATCGCCGGGTAGGTTGCTGAAACACCTGTGGCGAGGGAGCTTGCTCCCGCCGGGCTGCGAAGCGGCCCCAAAACCATTCACCGCGTTAATTCAGATAAGCCGTATTTATCGGGTTTACGACTGCTGCGCAGCCGAGCGGGAGCAAGCTCCCTCGCCACAGTAATCAGTAAAACATCGACCGCGACTCTTCCAGATCGCGGCACATCGCCTCGTTCTCCGGATCAATTCCCAGCTTTTTGAACGCCGGCACGCTGAATGCGTCGATACGGGCGAGGGGATGGTCGGTGTCCTTGTGGCAATACAGGCTGGCCACTTGCACCAGATCGACATAGTCGACCCGCTCTGACTCTCGATTGAAGTCCAGATAAAGCCCCGGCACCTGTACCAGCATTTCCGGAAACTCCCAGACCCTGAGCAGCTTGTCGCCAAGCAGTGGATGAATGTGATCGATCACATGATTGAGGCTGACCGGGTCAGCCAGCAGTTCATAGTGATCTTCGGCGTAGGTCAGGATGGGCAATACACCGATCTGATGCACCAGTCCGCCAAGGGCTGCCTGGTCGGGCTTGAGTTGCGTGTAGCGGCGGCACAATGCATAGCTGATCCCGGCGATTTCCAGGCTTTTGCGCCAGACATCACGCATTTTGTGTTCCACCACTTCGGAGCGGGCATGGAAAATCTGTTCCATGACCAGGCCGATGGCCAAGTTGCTGCTGTAATTGATGCCCAGTCGAGTGATTGCCGTGTGCAGGTCAGTGACTTCCTGGGTCGCACGCAGCAGCGGGCTATTGACCACCTTGATCAGACGCGCCGACAGCGCGGTATCGCGGCCGATCACTTTGCTCAGGGTGCTGACACTGATTTCCGGGTCTTCGGCGGCCTTGCGAATCTGCAGGGCCACTTCCGGTAACGTTGGCAGAACCAGGTCATCGTTATCGATGGCCTCAACCAAATCCTGTTGGACCTTTTCCGCCAGCTCGCTCATTTCGTTTCTCTAGGTATTGCGACAAATGCTGCTGTTAACGCTGGATTTCGCGATCGCGATCCAGTTCGTAAGGCAGGTCGAGCAGGTGCAGGGCTGGCCCTTCGAGCGCGCCCAGATGGATATCACCTCCTTCTGCTGCTTCGGCTTGCAGCACGGCCAGGAGTTCAATGTTTTGCCCGGCGTTAGCGGCCAGCACCACTTCGCCGATAGAGCTGCCGTGGGTAGGGGAAAACAATTGGGTGCCAGGTTCAGGCAACTCGTTGGCGTCCAGTGCCAGGCGATACAAGCGACGCTTGAGTTTGCCCAGATACTGCATGCGCGCGACGATTTCCTGGCCGGTGTAGCAACCTTTCTTGAAGCTCACGCCTCCCACGGCTTGGAGGTTGAGCATCTGCGGGATGAACAACTCGCGAGTGCTCGGCATGACCTGACCGATCCCGGCGCGAATCTGGCCCAGCAGCCATTGATTCAGAGCGCCTTCGGTCAATACGGCGGACAGCTTGCCCTTGATAAGGTCGGCCTGGTCGGCGGCGACCCAGAGTTCGGCGCGGTACGGCGAGACGCGAATGGCGATCAGGCCGTCATTGCGCGCGACGCTATCGGTGTCAGCAGGAAGATCAAGACCGAGGCTGATCAGTGCCGCATCGCCATGGTCGATGCCGAAGCGGACCCAGGCTGCGCTTTCGTCGGTCAGTTTGGATTTGGAAAATACGGCGTACTTTTTCAGGTCCGCCAGTTGCGGTTCCAGCAGTTCGGTGGCCATGGCCATCAGAACGCCGTCGCCTTCGAGCAGGATGCGGAAACTCGACTGCATCCGGCCTTTCTGCGTGCAGCGGGCGCCGAGGCTGGCCTGGGTGTCACTCAGGTAATTGAGGTTGCAGGTCAATTGGCCTTGCAGGAATTTGCCGGCATCCGCGCCGCGTACTGCGAGAACGCCTTCGTGAGACAGGGTGCAGAAAAAAGCAGAATCGGCCATGGGTCATCGCAGGGTAAAGAGTCTGGGGGACATCATAAGGGGGCGCTCTTGAAATGGGTAGTTCACAAAGGATCGTTGGTGGCCGACCAAAGCCGAGTGTCCGACTCCGCCTGGGGCTGTATACTTGCCGCCTATTTGAGGAGCGCTCCATGGTCGAAGATGTTGAACTGAATCGCCTCTACTGGCACAGCCGCCGCGGCATGCTTGAGCTTGACGTGTTGCTGGTACCGTTCGTCAAAGAGGTCTATCCGCACCTCAACGATGTCGACCGCGATTGCTACCGCAAGCTGCTCGAATGCGAAGATCAGGACATGTTCGGCTGGTTCATGGAACGCGCCGAATCGGAAGATCCCGAGCTTCAGCGCATGGTTCGCATGATTCTGGATCGTGTCCAGCCAAAGTAATGCGTTCGAATGCCGCTGGCATGCCTCGCGGCAGTTGCTGGCGGCGTATCTTCTGGCCCAGCTGTTCGCGCTGGGCTCGCTGTGTCTTCTCTCTCTACCGGTCTGGGCCAGTCTGCTCGGCGCTTTTTGCTGTCTGGCTCACGGCGCCTGGGCGCTACCGCGACAGATTCTGCTGACACACCCAAGGGCATTTCGCGGCTTGCGTCGCAATGCCGATGGCTGGCAGTTGTGGAATCAGGAGGCGGGTTGGCAATCGGTGCAGCTACGACCGGACAGCCTGGCGCTACCTTTGCTGGTTGTGCTGCGTTTTCGCCTGCGGGGTGAACGACGGGTCAGGGCGATTTGTGTGCCCCGTGACTCGCAGGCGGCGGATCTGCATCGGCGCCTGCGGGTTCGGTTGACGTTCAGTCGACGTAGGTGGGCGGCACCAGAATAGTGTCCAGGGCAATCGGCAGCATGTTCGGGTAGTCGAGGGTGTAATGCAGACCGCGACTTTCCTTGCGTTCCATGGCTGACTGGATCATCAGTTCGGCCACTTGGGCCAGGTTACGCAGTTCGATCAAGTCCCGACTGACCTTGTAGTTACTGTAGAACTCGTCGATTTCATCCAGCAACAGACGCACGCGGTGCTGCGCCCGTTGCAAGCGCTTGTTGGTGCGCACAATGCCGACGTAGTCCCACATGAATCGCCGCAGTTCGTCCCAGTTGTGCGCGATGATCACGTCCTCATCGGAGTCGGTGACCTGGCTCGCATCCCAGACGGGCAGGGCAACCGGAATCGAAACCTGCGGCAGTTGCTCCAGAATGTCCGCCGCCGCCGAGCGCGCGTAAACGAAACACTCCAGTAACGAGTTGCTGGCCATACGGTTGGCACCGTGCAGGCCGGTGAAGCTGGTTTCGCCAATGGCATATAGCCCAGGCACGTCGGTGCGCCCCTGCTGATCGACCATCACGCCGCCGCACGTGTAGTGCGCCGCCGGAACCACTGGAATCGGTTGTTTGGTGATGTCGATGGAGAATTCGAGGCAGCGTTCGTACACCGTCGGGAAGTGAGTCTTGATGAACGCTTCCGGCTTGTGGCTGATGTCCAGGTAGACACAATCGACGCCCAGGCGCTTCATTTCATGGTCGATGGCCCGGGCGACGATGTCGCGTGGGGCCAGCTCGGCGCGAGGGTCGAAGCGTTGCATAAAGCGTTCGCCGTTGGGCAGCTTCAGGTGTGCGCCTTCGCCGCGCAGGGCTTCGGTGATCAGGAAACTCTTGGCTTGCGGGTGATACAGGCAAGTGGGATGGAACTGGTTGAATTCCAGATTCGCCACCCGGCAGCCCGACCGCCAAGCCATGGCAATGCCATCACCGCAGGCGCCGTCGGGGTTGCTGGTATAGAGATAGACCTTTGCTGCACCGCCCGATGCGAGGATCACAAAGCGAGCGGCGTAGGTGTCGACTTCACCGGTCCCGCGATTGAGGACGTAGGCGCCGAGGCAGCGATCACCTTCAAGGCCCAGGCGCTTTTCGGTGATCAGGTCGACCGCGACCCGTTGCTCCAGCAGTTCGATGTTCGGTCGTTGCCTGGCCTTGTCGAGCAAGGTTCTGAAAATCGCTGCGCCGGTGGCATCGGCGGCATGGATGATGCGCCGATGGCTGTGACCGCCCTCGCGGGTCAGGTGGAACTCGAATCCGCCATCTTCGGTGCCGGACTGTTCATCGCGCGTGAAGGGCACACCTTGGTCGATCAGCCATTGAATCGCCTCTTTACTGTGCTCGACGGTAAAGCGCACGGCGTCTTCGTGGCACAGGCCGCCGCCAGCGTTGAGGGTGTCATCGACATGTGATTCAACGGTGTCGGTGTCATCCAGGACGGCTGCGACGCCACCCTGCGCCCAGAAAGTCGAGCCATTGGCGAGGTCGCCTTTGCTCAGTACGGCGATGCGCAAATGACCGGGCAAGGTCAGCGCAAGGCTCAAGCCGGCAGCACCGCTGCCAATTACCAGAACATCGTGTTGAAACTGTTGGCTCATTTCAGGATTCCGCTCAAAGCGACCCGGGTCGGGGTTGGCGCAAGACAGCTGGATCGGCGAGTCAAGACAGCCACACAGCCCACTAGTATATAGAGGGGGGGAGCGGCACAATAGCGAGCACACATGGCATTGTGAAACTACTGTGACGGAAAATACCTGACGCTTCGTCGGATGGTTTTTCGGCTGGCTCGGCGACAAGACGACTGTATCAGCGATTTAACAGTCTTTTTCTATTCACGGTTGCACAATGTCAGTCTTGCACAGCTATAAATATTTGGAACTTTTGCCAAAGGCCCGGGCTCAATAGACCGTTGCCTGATTCAAGGGACAGTATCGGCTTCAGCGCGGGATCTGTGATTTTTGATCCTTGTCGGTGAATCCGATGACAAGATTATTCGCGCAGCCGGGTTAACCCGCGCTGCGCTTTTCGTGCGTGCCAAATCAGAGCCCGCAGGAAACTTGCTTGGAGGGGGAGAACTTTTGCGAAAAGCCCGAGTCTATGTTTGCAAGTCTGGTCGTTTAGTTATGCAAGTCTCCTCCGAGCTTATCGAGGAGTGTTCATGCTAACCCAGGAAGAGGATCAGCAGCTGGTCGAGCGCGTTCAACGCGGCGACAAGCGAGCTTTCGATCTGCTAGTGCTGAAATACCAGCACAAAATTCTCGGGTTGATCGTGCGTTTCGTGCACGACACCCATGAAGCCCAGGATGTGGCGCAGGAAGCCTTTATCAAGGCGTACCGTGCACTTGGAAATTTTCGCGGAGACAGCGCGTTTTATACGTGGCTTTACCGCATCGCCATCAACACGGCGAAAAACTATCTGGTTTCACGCGGCCGTCGGCCGCCGGATAGCGATGTCAGTTCCGAGGATGCAGAGTTCTACGATGGCGATCATGGCCTCAAGGATCTCGAGTCGCCAGAACGTGCATTGCTGCGGGATGAGATCGAAGGCACCGTCCATCGAACCATTCAGCAACTTCCAGAAGATTTGCGTACGGCCTTAACTTTACGTGAATTCGATGGTCTGAGTTACGAGGACATTGCGGCCGTCATGCAGTGTCCGGTGGGTACCGTGCGCTCCCGGATTTTCCGCGCTCGGGAAGCCATCGATAAAGCCCTGCAGCCGTTGTTGCAGGAAAACTGAGACAGCGGCGACAGCCAAGAGAGGAACGCCATGAGTCGTGAAGCCCTGCAGGAATCGCTGTCCGCAGTGATGGATAACGAAGCGGACGAATTGGAATTGCGTCGGGTATTGAATGCCTTTGACGATGTTGAAACCCGTGATACCTGGGCTCGTTATCAAATCGCTCGGGCAGTTATGCACAAGGATTTGCTGCTTCCACGTCTGGATATCGCTGCGGCAGTCTCTGCTGCGCTGGCTGACGAAGCCGTACCAGCAAAAGCCACCCGTGGTCCATGGCGCAGCCTGGGTCGCCTGGCGGTCGCTGCTTCGGTAACCCTCGCCGTACTGGCAGGTGTTCGTCTGTATAACCAGGACGAGATCGCTGGGGTCGAACTGGCTCAACATTCCAGTCAACCAGGCTTGGCCGTTCCTCAGGTCAAGGGTCCAGCTGTATTGGCAGGCTACAATGAGGGTTCGGAAGCCACTGGTCCTATGGCCAACGGCGTATTGCAAGGTCAGCCAGGTTGGCACGATCAGCGTCTGCCAGGCTATTTGCGCCAACATGCTCAACAGGCTGCACTGAAAGGTACTGAGAGCGCTCTGCCTTACGCTCGTGCAGCAAGCCTGGAAAACCGTTAAGGAGGATCATGCGCGCCATCCCTCTACTTACGCTTCTGCTCGGTGGCTGGTTTGTTGTTCCAGCCCATGCTGATGAAGCCCAGGACTGGTTGACCCGTCTGGGCCAAGCCGAGCAACAGCAAAGCTTTCACGGTACATTCGTCTACGAGCGTAGCGGTAGTTTCTCTACCCACAACATTTGGCACCTCGTCCAGGATGGCAAGGTCCGCGAGCGTTTACTCCAGCTCGACGGCTCGGCACAGGAAGTCGTGCGCATTGATGGACGTACTCAATGCGTCAGCGGCATTCTGATCGCAGGACTCGGAGATTCCCCCAGCTCCGCTGCTCGTGCACTCGATCCACAAAAGCTCAAGAATTGGTACGACCTTGCCGTCATTGGCAAGTCGCGTGTGGCTGGGCGTGCGGCAGTAATCGTTTCACTGAAACCTCGTGATCAACATCGCTACGGTTTTGAATTGCATCTGGATAAAGAAACCGGCCTGCCTCTCAAATCATTGCTTCTGAATGAACGTGGGCAGTTGCTGGAGCGATTCCAGTTCACACGACTGGATACCGCCGATGTTCCTTCCGACCGCGACTTGCAGCCTGGCCCCGATTGCAAAACCATCGCCCTCGACAGTGACAAGGCCTCTGCAATCAAGTCCGCGCAAGTATGGCGTTCGGACTGGTTACCACCAGGTTTCGAGCTGGCCAGCAGTACTTCCCGCAAAGATCCAGAGACCAAAACCCAAGTCAACAGTCTGATGTATGACGATGGTCTGGCCCGTTTCTCGGTTTTCCTTGAGCCGTTGAATGGCGCAACAATTACCGACACTCGCACCCAGTTGGGGCCGACCGCTGCAGTTTCCCGACGCTTGACTACCCCGCAAGGCGAGATGATGGTGACCGTGGTCGGTGAAATTCCGATAGGCACCGCCGAACGGATTGCGCTGTCCATGCGCAGCGACGCCACTGCAACCAAGTAGCGAGCTGAAATCGAAATGTTTGGTGAGCATTTCAACTTGCAAATATCCCCGAATTTTTTTATAGGTCAGAGCCTCTCGGCTCTGGCCTTGTTTGTTGTTCCCGGAACAAAAATACCGGCGTATCGTTCCCGGTGTTCCTTGCTCCATATCGCTTAACCATGCTCGTCGTAACGGGAGCCGTATGTCGATACCACGCTTGAAATCTTATCTTTCTATTTTTGCCACTGTGCTGGTGCTGGGCCAGGCGGTCGCTGTTCAGGCGGTCGAGTTGCCTGACTTCACTCAGTTGGTCGAGCAGGCCTCGCCCGCGGTGGTAAATATCAGTACCACGCAGAAGCTGCCGGATCGCAGAGTGAACGAGCAGATGCCCGACCTTGAAGGCTTGCCGCCCATGTTGCGCGAGTTCTTCGAGCGCGGTATGCCGCCACAGCCGCGTACGCCACGTGGGGATCGTCAGCGTGAAGCCCAATCCCTGGGTTCGGGTTTCATCATCTCGTCTGATGGCTACATCCTGACCAACAACCATGTGATTGCCGATGCAGACGAGATCCTCGTTCGCCTCGCTGACCGCAGCGAACTGAAAGCCAAGCTGGTAGGCACCGATCCGCGCTCCGACGTGGCCCTGCTGAAAATCGAAGGCAAGGATCTGCCAGTCCTCAAGCTCGGCAAATCCCAGGACCTGAAGGCCGGCCAATGGGTCGTGGCGATTGGCTCGCCATTCGGTTTCGACCATACCGTGACCCAAGGGATCGTCAGCGCCGTTGGTCGCAGCCTGCCGAACGAAAACTATGTGCCGTTCATCCAGACCGACGTGCCGATCAATCCGGGTAACTCTGGGGGGCCGCTGTTCAACCTGGCCGGTGAAGTGGTCGGCATCAACTCGCAGATCTACACGCGATCCGGCGGTTTCATGGGCGTGTCGTTCGCGATCCCGATCGACGTCGCGATGGACGTTTCCAATCAGCTTAAAAGCGGTGGCAAAGTCAGCCGTGGCTGGTTGGGTGTGGTGATTCAGGAAGTGAACAAGGATCTGGCCGAGTCGTTCGGCCTGGAGAAGCCAGCCGGCGCGCTGGTGGCTCAGATCCAGGACGACGGCCCGGCTGCCAAGGGTGGCCTGCAAGTAGGGGATGTGATTCTGAGCATGAACGGTCAACCGATCGTCATGTCCGCCGATCTGCCACATCTGGTGGGCGCGCTGAAGGCCGGCTCGAAAGCTGATCTGGAAGTGATTCGTGACGGTAAGCGCAAGAATGTCGAGTTGACTGTCGGCGCTATCCCGGAAGAAGGCAAAGAACTGGATTCGCTGCCGAAATCTACCATCGAGCGCAGCAGTAACCGGCTGGGTGTTTCCGTGGTCGAGCTGACGGATGAGCAGAAGAAAACCTACGACCTCAAAGGCGGCGTCGTCATCAAGGAAGTCCAGGACGGTCCTGCTTCTCTGATTGGCCTGCAGCCAGGCGATGTGATCACTCACCTGAATAACCAGGCAATCAGTTCTGCCAAGGAGTTCACGGATATTGCCAAGGCATTGCCGAAGAACCGCTCGGTGTCGATGCGGGTTCTGCGTCAAGGTCGCGCCAGTTTCATTACCTTCAAACTGGCTGAATAATCCGGTTGTTGGCTAAATAAAAAACCGCCTCGAAAGAGGCGGTTTTTTTGTGCCCGTCTTTTTTGTTTGAAAGGCAGATCAGCCCATCATGTCCTTGATCATGCGTTCCTGTTCCATCAGCTCGCGTTGCCGTGCGTCGATACGCGATGACAGCGGGAAGTTGGTGCCTGCCTTGCGCTTGGCGAAGTCCAGTTGCTGAATGGCCTGGCGGTAATCCCCGACCAGGGCGAAATACTCGGCGCGGGCCTGATGCAGGCCGATGATGTTGCCTGACAGACCGCGAGTCTCGGCCACCATGTACCAGACGTCTGGATCGTCAGGGCGGCTCTTGAGCAGATTCTCCAGTGCTTTTTCCGCATCGGGCGCACGGTTCTGCTTGAGCAGCAGGTCAACACGCACCGAATTCAGCGGATAGTTGCCGGGATACTGCGTCAACATTCGGTCAACCCGAGCCTGGGCGTCCGGCAGACGATTGTTGGTGATGTCCAGATCGACCTGCGCCAGGTTGTAGATGATCTCGTTCGGCGATTTGGCCAGAAGCCCCTTGAGGTTTTCTCGTGCTTCATTCAACTGGCCGCCCTTGATCTGGGCGATGGCCAGGCCATAGCGAGCGACATCATTTTTCGGATTTTCTTCAAGCTGGGCACGAAAGCGTTTGGCGCCCAGGCCTGGGGTTTCTTCATAGATCAACTGGACCCGTGCACGAATCAGCTGATAGCGCATAGAGTCTTCGATGCCGCCGGGTTTTGCCTGTTCGGCGCGGTTGCGCGTGTCAGCGATCCGCGACTCGGTCACTGGGTGAGTCAGCAGAAATTCCGGTGGCTTGGCGTCAAAGCGATATTGGCGCGCCAATCGCTCGAACATGGTCGGCATCGACCGCGGGTCGTAACCGGCCTTTTCCAGGTTGAGGATGCCAATGCGGTCAGCTTCCTGTTCGTTCTGGCGAGAGAAACGCCGCTGTTCCTGAATGGCTGCCGCCTGAGTGCCAGCAATGGCCGCGATCCCGGCATCGCCGGCGCCGGCTGCGGCAATCACGATCCCGGCCAGCAGCGCGGCCATCATCGGCACCTGCATGCGCTGTTGTGCTTCGACGCCACGGGCGAAGTGGCGCTGCGACAAGTGAGCCAATTCGTGAGCGAGTACCGAGGCATATTCGCCCTCGGTCTGGGCATTGAGGAACAAGCCGCCGTTGACCCCGACAATGCCGCCTGGTGCGGCGAAGGCGTTGAGTTGCGGGCTGTTGATCAGGATGAACTCCAGGCGCCGGTCATTGACCTGGCTGGTCTCTACCAGCCTGTAGACGCTGGATTCGACGTAGTCCTTGAGCTGTGGATCGTTGAGTTGCGAAACCTGGCTGCGCAACAACGCCAGCCAGGCACGGCCCAACTGATGTTCCTGTTGCGGCGAGACAATGGCAGAACTGGCGTCGCCGAGTGACGGCAGGTCGTCGGCGAAGCCCGGTGAGGCGAGCAGGCAAGCGAGCGTCAGCAGGGTAGGGCGCAAAAAAGTCATGCACAAAGCCTTAGTCGACAAAGACCTTACTGTAGCCGGACACTACGCTTCGGACCAGATATTCTAGCCGCTCGACCACCTGCCCCCGGAGTGATGCAATGACCGACGCTGTAGCCCATGACGCCGAGCTCGATGCCAGCGGCCTGAATTGCCCCTTGCCGTTGCTCAAGGCCAAGATGGAACTCAATCGACTGGCCAGCGGAGCAGTGCTGAAGGTGATTGCCACCGATGCGGGCTCGCAGCGCGACTTCCGCACCTTTGCCCGATTGGCCGGTCATACCCTGCTTCGTGAAGAAGATGAAGCGGGTGTTTACCGCTACTGGTTGAAAAAAGCCTGAATTCTGCTGCGTTCATTTCTAAGGATTATTGATGTTCAAAGTGTTACGCGACTGGATTCAGCGCTACTTCTCCGATGAAGAGGCCGTGGTGCTGGCGGTCCTGCTGTTTCTGGCGTTTACCGCCGTACTGACGCTGGGCGGCATGCTTGCGCCAGTGCTGGCCGGGATGGTGCTGGCGTATTTGATGCAAGGGTTGGTCGTCAATCTCGAACGCCTGCGCACGCCGGGCGGGGTGGCGGTGGGATTGGTCTTTGCGTTGTTCATGGGGCTGTTGCTGGTGTTCATCGTGATTGTGGTGCCGTTGCTCTGGCATCAGTTGATTACGCTGTTCAACGAGTTACCCGGCATGCTCGCCAAATGGCAGTCGCTGTTATTGCTGCTGCCCGAGCGCTACCCGCATCTGGTGTCCGATGAGCAGGTGCTGCAGGCCATCGAAGTGGCGCGGGGCGAGATCGGCAAGTTCGGTCAGTGGGCGCTGACGTTCTCGCTGTCGAGTCTGCCGTTGCTGGTGAACATCATGATCTACCTGGTGCTGGTGCCGATCCTGGTGTTTTTCTTTCTCAAGGACCGGGAGATGATCGGTCAGTGGGTGCGGGGTTACTTGCCCCGCGAGCGGGCGCTGATCACCCGCGTCGCTCATGAAATGAATAGGCAGATCGCCAATTACATTCGCGGCAAGGTCATCGAGATTTTCATTTGCGGTGGCGTGACCTACATAGGTTTTGTGGTTATGGGGCTTAACTATGCGGCGTTGCTGGCATTGCTGGTGGGCGTGTCGGTGGTGGTGCCTTACGTCGGTGCCGTGGTGGTGACCGTGCCGGTCATGCTGATTGCACTGTTCCAGTGGGGCTGGAGCGATCAGTTCATCTATTTGATGGCGGTCTACGGAATCATCCAGGTGCTGGACGGCAACGTGCTGGTGCCGCTGTTGTTCTCGGAAGCGGTCAATCTGCATCCGGTGGCGATCATCTGCGCGGTGCTGTTGTTTGGCGGGCTGTGGGGCTTTTGGGGTGTGTTCTTTGCGATTCCGCTAGCAACCTTGTTCAAGGCCGTACTGGATGCGTGGCCGCGCAAAGAGCCGGTGGTGGCGCCGTTGCTTTAACTGCGAACATTGAATATGCGGTGGGAGTCGGGCCTCATCGCGAACAGGCTCGCTCCCGCATTCAACCGCGTTTGTCTGGACAACTCGGTCAACTGTGGGAGCGAGCCTGCTCGCGAAAGCGTCCGAAAGGACGCTAAAAATCAGGCCTTGTTCAGCGCCTGAGCTGCAGCCAAAACCGCATCCACATGCCCCGGCACCTTCACTCCGCGCCATTCCTGACGCAGCACACCATCCTTGTCGATCAGGAACGTGCTGCGATCAACGCCCATATATTCCTTGCCATAGAGCTTTTTCAGCTTGATCACGTCGAACTGCTGGCAGAGCACTTCTTCCTTGTCGCTGATCAGCTCGAAGGTGAACGCCTGCTTGGCCTTGAAGTTTTCGTGTGATTTCAGGCTGTCGCGAGACACGCCAAAGACTTCGGTATTGGCGGCTTTAAAGGCGTCGAGCTGGTCACGAAAGCCCTGGCCTTGAGTGGTGCAGCCTGGCGTGCTGTCCTTTGGATAGAAGTAGATCACCACCTGCTTGCCTTTGAGGTTCGCGAGGTTGACGGTCTGCCCGCTGGTGGCGGGTGCTTCGAAGTCGGCAACCGGTTGGTCGATGGCAACGGCCATGAAAGCTTCCTTACATTGGGTTTTGTGGGCGCCACGGTTCGATCAGGGCATCCAGGTTCAGCGCGTCGGCGAAGTCCAGGAACTGATCGCGCAGCCAGCTGATCTGCACACCGGCCGGCAAGGTCACGGTAAACGTGGCATTGAGCATGGTGCCGCCGGTTTGCGGAGCCTGATAGGTGTCGCAGGTCAGGTTTTCCAACTCGACGTTGTGGTCCATGAAGAACTGGCACAGCTCGTTGATGATGTCCGAGCGGTAAGCCGAGCTGACATAAGCGACGTATGGCAGGGCTTGAGGACGATTCTCCAGCGCCGCGCTACGCACTACGTTGACCGTAAAGGCGTGCTTCTTGGCGAGGCTCGACAGGCTGCCTTCGAGGCGCGCCAGGGCGTCCCAGCTGCCGGAGATCTCGAGGATCAACGCACTGCACTCGCCATGACGTGTCAGGCGAGAGGTGACCACGGCGCAGCGGTTTTCATGGCTGGCGCGGCACAGGACGTTAGTCAGCTCCATGGGGTTGGCGCCGAGGGCACTGATGACAAGGAATTGTTCGCGAACTGTGGGGGTGGACATGCAGCATTCCTAAAGCGATGAGCGGTCGGTACGACCAAGGGCTTTTTTCCGGGAACGAGCCTGCGGATGCGAATTCAGAAAACCCGAGCCACAAGGTTGCAACATGCTCCAGTGAGGCAGGAGCGAGGGGCGGCAACGCTGGATCGGGGCTTGTGATGCCGAAAATGGAGGCTGGAACCCGGCGTACGAGCTTATCAGTACCGATCAAAGTCTGAAGGGTAGCGAAAAGCAGCGCCAAGGGGAATGGCAGCAGCGCAGTACTTCGCTTGTACAAGCATCTTGGCGCCAGTACCATTACCGCTCTCTTTTTCCGGCAGGAGCGGTTTCATGATTGCGGGCAGTATGGTGGCACTGGTCACACCCATGGATGCACAAGGGCGTCTTGACTGGGACAGCCTCAGCAAACTCGTGGACTTCCACCTTGAAAACGGCACCCATGCCATTGTCGCGGTCGGTACTACCGGCGAGTCGGCAACCCTCGACGTAGACGAACACATCGCCGTCATCAAGGCCGTGGTCAAGCAGGTCAATGGCCGTATTCCGGTCATCGCCGGTACCGGCGCCAACTCGACCCGCGAAGCCGTGGAACTGACCCGTAACGCCAAAGAGGCCGGCGCCGACGCCTGCCTGCTGGTCGTTCCGTACTACAACAAGCCGACCCAGGAAGGCTTGTACCTGCACTTCAAGCACATTGCCGAAGCGGTCGACATCCCTCAGATCCTCTACAACGTTCCTGGCCGCACCTCCTGCGACATGCAGGCCGAGACCGTGATTCGCCTGTCCACTGTGCCGAACATCATCGGTATCAAGGAAGCCACCGGCGACATGAAGCGTGCCAAGGCAATCCTTGATGGCGTGAGCAAGGACTTCATCGTGCTGTCCGGCGATGATCCGACCGCTGTCGAGCTGATCCTGATGGGCGGCAAGGGCAACATCTCCGTCACCGCCAACGTCGCCCCGCGCGAAATGGCCGACCTGTGCGAGGCGGCGCTCAAGGGCGACGCCGAGACTGCACGGGCAATCAACGAAAAATTGATGCCGCTGCACAAGGATCTGTTCATCGAAGCCAACCCGATTCCGGTGAAGTGGGCTTTGGTCGAAATGGGCCTGATGCACGAAGGCATTCGCCTGCCGCTGACCTGGCTGAGCGCACCTTGTCATGAAACGCTTCGCACGGCCCTGCGCCAGTGCGGCGTCCTGGTTTAATTGAGGAAGTACTACGCATGAAGCGATTGGCCGGACTTTCCGCACTTGCCTTGATCATCTCCAGCACCAGTGGCTGTGGATGGGTCTGGGGCCCGGAAGGTTATTTCCGTGACCGCGGTAGCGATTACCTGGAAGCGCAACAGACTGCACCCATGCAACTGCCGCCGGATGTCAGCACCGCCAAACGTCTGGATCCGCTGTTGCCGATCCCGCGCAACGTGGCCGATGACTCCGTCAAGGGCGAGTACATCGTTCCTCGTCCGCAGCCGTTGTCGGCAGCGGCTGACGCCAGCGCCTACTCGCTGCAAAAGACCGGTGATTCGCGTTGGATCGTCGCTCAGAACCCGCCGGCCGAAGCCTGGCCAGTGGCCGTGCAGTTCTTCCAGGACAACGGTTTCCGTCTGGACGAACAGCGTCCGCAAACCGGCGAATTCACCACCACCTGGCAGCATTCCGACGAGCTGTCCGCAGCGATGGCCAAGCGCCTGAGCGCAGCCGGTGTCGGCGCTGACAGCGAAACCCGCGTGCGGGTCCGCATCGAGCCAGGCGTGCAGCGCAACACCAGCGAAATCTACGTGGTCAGCGCCGAGCGTCCTGCCGGTAGCACCGCCGACGTGGCCTTCACCAACCGTTCGGTCAACACTGGCCTGGACGCGGCACTGGTCGACGACATGCTCGCGAGCATGAGTCGCACTTCGGAGAAGGGCGGTTCGGTCTCCATGCTGGCTTCGCGTGACGCCGATACGCCAAGTCGTGTCAGCCTGAGCGAAGACGGCAGCGGTAACCCTGTCCTGAACGTCGGCACCGACCTGGATCGTGCCTGGTCGAGCGTCGGTCGTGCGCTGGAACAGGGCGAGTGGCGCGTTGAAGACATCAACCGCAGCCTGGGTCTCTACTACATCAACCTGGCCGAAAAAGCCGAGAAGAAGGACGAGAAGCCAGGTTTCTTCAGTGGTCTGTTCGGCAGCAAGCCGGACAAGGAAGAAGTTGAAGCCCGTGCCGAGCGTTATCAGGTTCGCCTGAGCAAGGTTGGCGAAAACGTCCAGGTCACCGTAGAGAAAAACATCAACACCGTGGCGCCGGCAGATGTGGCGCGCAAGGTATTGAGCGTGATTCAGGACAATCTGGGCTGATCACATGCGTTTTGCCGTTCTCGGCAGCGGTAGCCAAGGGAACGGCACGCTGATAGCCAGCGCTGACACGTATGTGCTGGTGGATTGTGGTTTCTCCCTGCGGGAAACCGAAAAACGCCTGCTGCGCCTGGGTGTGAACCCTGCGCAGCTGAGCGCGATACTCGTGACCCACGAACATGCCGACCACGTGCATGGCGTGGGTTTGCTGTCTCGGCGCTACAATCTGCCTGTCTACCTCAGTCGCGGTACCCTGCGCGGGATGCGCAAACCCATAGAACCGGCTGGCCTACTGGCCGGCGGCGAGCAACTGCAGATCGGCGCACTGAGCATCGGCGTCATTGCCGTGGCCCATGATGCACAGGAACCGACGCAATACGTCTTCAGTGACGGTGAGCGGCGTTTCGGCCTGTTGACCGACCTGGGCTCGTATTGCAACAAGGTGCTGGACGGTTATCGGGACCTCGATGCGTTGATGATCGAGTCCAACCATTGCCGTGACATGCTGGCTCGCGGTCATTACCCGTACTTTCTCAAGCAGCGGGTAGGCGGTGAACTGGGGCATTTGAACAACCATCAGGCGGCATTCCTGGTGTCCGAGTTGGGCTGGCAAGGCCTGCAACACCTGGTCCTGGCCCATCTGAGCAGCAAGAACAACCTGCCGCAGCTGGCCCGGCAATGTTTTGTCGACACCCTCGGGTGCGACCCGGACTGGCTGCAACTGGCCGATCAAGATTCAGGGCTCGACTGGCGACACATCGCCTAGCCCACCTACTTAGCAAGCGGAGCCCATCATGGAAAAACGTGAAGAACTCTACCGCGGCAAAGCCAAATCGGTTTTCAAGACCGACGACGCTGACCGCTTGATCCTGCTGTTTCGCAACGACACTTCGGCGTTCGACGGCAAGCGCATCGAGCAGCTCGACCGCAAAGGCATGGTGAACAACAAGTTCAACGCCTTCATCATGCAGAAACTCGAAGCAGCCGGCGTGCCGACCCAATTCGACAAACTGCTGGGCGACAATGAATGCCTGGTGAAGAAGCTCGACATGATCCCGGTCGAGTGCGTCGTGCGTAACTACGCCGCCGGCAGCCTGGTCAAGCGCCTGGGCGTTGAAGAGGGCATGAAGCTCAACCCTTACACCTTCGAACTGTTCCTGAAGGACGACGCCAAGGGCGACCCGTTCATCAACGAATCCCACGTCGTGGCTTTCGGTTGGGGCACCGCCGAGCAACTGGTTCGCATGAAAGAACTGTCGCTCAAGGTCAACGAAGTCCTGAGCAAACTGTTCGACGACGCCGGCCTGCTGCTGGTCGACTTCAAACTGGAATTCGGCGTGTTCTCCGACGGCTCCATCGTCCTGGGCGACGAATTCAGCCCGGACGGCTGCCGCCTGTGGGACAAGGCCACCGGCAAGAAAATGGACAAGGACCGCTTCCGTCAGGGCCTCGGTGACGTCATCGAAGCGTACGAAGAAGTCGCCAATCGTCTGGGCGTACCGCTTTAATCGACGCAAGCATCTGATAGCACGGAAAAATTTCGCTTAGGGGGTTCGCTTCCGGCAAAAGTGTTGTTATGATGCGCGCCGTTGGAGAGATGCCAGAGTGGCCGAATGGGACGGATTCGAAATCCGTTGTACCTTCACCGGTACCTAGGGTTCGAATCCCTATCTCTCCGCCATTATTAAAAAACCTTTGTAAATCAATGAGTTGCGAAGGTTAAGAAACAGTGATTTGTAGCAGTAGTTTGCAGCAATTTTTTGCCAAACTGCAGCGACCAAATCGCTGTTTTTTTTCGTCTGTATTTTCTGATTGAGCGATCAAGTCCTACCGCTACGTCTCATTGGCTAGCACCCTGTGTGACCGCCTATGGTGCGAAACAGTGGGGGTTCGCCTCGCTTTGCATAGCACGCGAGCGATTGTGCATTAAAAGCCCCCTCTGCGGCTCTGCGGCTCTGCGGCTCTGCAGGAAAAGATCAACCAAAGGAGGGTTGATTTGCTTCGGTGGCACGGTGAGTATGAGCAGCAAATAGCCGTCATCTCAGGAGGTCGCGATGCCGCTACAAACAAGGAATGTCTTCGTAGATACAGAGTTTTTTGTGAAGGCTGGTTTGGATTTCTCATCCAAGATCTTAGAGTCTTTCAAAGATATTTGTAGTGATGGTGAGCTAAATCACATCACCAGCACGATAGTTATCCGAGAAGTAAAACGTAAAATAAGTGAGCACATTGGAGATGCTATCAATGGAGTGAATGCATTTCGCCGTAAAGCGAAAATCCTGACGAATTCTAATGACGATATCATTAAAAATTTATTTGTGCCTTTCGATCAAAAAGAAATAGAAAACCATGCAATTCAAGTTTTCGATGAGTTTCTCGATGATTCAAATACTACTATTGTTGATTTAAGCAAAGTAGATGGAAACGAAATTGTCGAGATGTACTTTGATCAAAAACCACCATTTCAAGGTGGAAAGAAAAAAAATGAATTTCCTGACGCGTTTACCCTTTTGGCTGTTCGTGGTGCTTTGAAGGGTCACGAAGAAATATATGTTGTTTCCGAAGATAAGGACTTGATTACTTTCTGCGAAGAAAACCCCCGATTCATCCAAGTCGACAGCCTAAGCAAACTTCTCGACCTTTATAACGCCCATGATGAAGATCGTTCGAAATTCATCAAAGAATATATCGAAGAGCATGAGGCAGATATTAAGCAGAGTATAAAATCTCAAATTGAAGATGCCGATGCTTATAACTCGTCAACGTGGGAAGATGCGGAGGTAGATGAGTTCTCAATTCTCGGTGTTGGAGATTTTGAGCCATCTATCATCCATATTGACGATGAGAACTGTCAAATCGTTTGCGATGTTGAGGTGCACTACCGTGTGTCTGTTACGGGACCTGACTACGCAAATGGTCGATATGACAGAGAAGATGATGTCATATACACCTTTGAAGATACGACTCAGGTAGATGAAGGAAAGCTAGAGTTTACGGTTGAGATCGACCTTTCGTATGAGGTGGATGATGGAGAGTTTACAATTCAAGATATGGACATAAGCGTTCAAGGTCTATCGGGCGGGATTGAATTCTCAGTAGAGGAAACTCCTTACGAGGACTACAGGTAATCGCCTGCGGTAATTCTCCGTCAATTTTAGAGTGTAAGGCCGCAAATGCGGATTTTTCTGGTGTTCGCTTCGCTTTTCCGGTGATCTGTTCACTGGATTAACGATAAATTGCTCAAGGATTAGACGATGCTACAAAGCTATGCTTTCCGTAATCGGGACGGCCTATTAGGAATCTTTCAAAAAGAAGGCAACGTAGTTCATCTGTATGTAGATAGTCAGTTCTATACATACGATTGCCGAGATTGGAAGGAATGGACTCAACAAGCTTCAAGTGATTACGATAAAAGATTTGCGGGTGGGGATATTTTAAAACCAACGGAAAAATCAATTTATTTTTATTTGCTTCGGTTTTGCGAAAGTATTAACATTGACGTGCTCGACTTGGTTGAAGTGGCGAATCCCGGATTTTTCTTCTCTCGAATCAGCAGAGGAAATTTTCAATTTAACTACGTAGGGGATAGCTACTACCAAGAAATTAGAGCCTACCAAGCGATTCAGGATTCATTAGATTCACTTCTCTACGTTGTTGAACCATCGGTTACAAATTTTGAATCTTACGGCCATAAGATACGCGAGCTTTTGATTTTGGCATGTACTGAGGTCGAATACCTTTTGCTCAGGGTATTGATGGAAAACGGGTATCCCCAACAAAAATCCTATAAAACGACCGACTACATCCATTGCTTACCAATACTCAAGCTAAATGAATACAAGGTTGTATTGGGTCAATATCCGAATTTAAAGATTTTCCAGCCATTTGCTAACTGGAACAATCAATCACCAACGCAGACGCTTGAATGGTATGACGCGTATAACTCAGTGAAACACAATCGAGGCGGAAGCCTGAAAAATGCAAATTTCAAAAATTTGCTTGATGCGATTGCCGCTATTCATATTTTGCTAGAAGCTCAATATGGAAAAAATGTCTTCCACAAATGGACTCAGTACAAGGAAGCCAAAAGCGTCTTCGAGAGTGTTTCTCGGCCGGAATGGAACCCTGCAGAAATCTCTGTACCTATATTTGAGGGGTACGAGATAAAGACTAATTGGATCGGTGCTTTGCAGTATTTTGCGAGTAATCCGATTTCTAGCAAATCGCCGAAACCGAAATGCATAACGTGTGGTAAATAAATTGATGAATAGAAGCCGATTTTCCCGGTTGCGACACGCCCGGCAAACGGTGCGTTTTTAGATCGAGGTGGTTTTGAGTGCTGGGACTTGTACCAGCGCATAAAATCGCCGGATACGCGGCGTATGACACTGCAACCGTAGGATTGGGTAGAATCAACGAATGGTGCCACTGCTGGGCCACCACTCAACGATCTCTAAGGATGGCGAATGAAAAAAATAATTTTTATGCTGGTTGCTGGATTGCTGCTGAGTGGCTGCGTCACGCAAAAGCCACCGCTTTCAGACGATCAGTACACTGCGTTCGCAACATTGCTTACAGGCATCCATAAGTGCGTTGTGACTGGCTATGTTACGCCAGAGGTTGGTGCCCGAGCCCAATCATATGCAGAAGGGAATTTGAACACCTACCAATTCAATTTTGAAGTTTTGAAAAGCCGCGTTAGCCGTGTAGCTGATACCGTTAATCCATCGCAAGGCGATTGCAACACACTAGCAATGCAGGTTGCTCAGAGAAAAAATCAAATAGATGCAAATAATGAGCAGGTTGCTCGCGAGGCTCAGACATGGAAAGACTTGAGCGACTCTCAAAATCAAAACAAAACAACATACTGCAATAAAATTGGGACACAGACTATTTGTAATTCTTATTGATTTTTAGCGGGCGGCGGCTCGCCTACGGTTCAGGATGTGCCGAACGTCTTTAGGGATGACCAGACGCACATGAAAGGTGCCTGAACGCAGTATCAAATTGATGCCATGTCATTACTCTACTAGAGGGCTGATGCCCGGATCATAAGATTTTTGTAGCAAGTTTTTGTAGCAAAATTCTCTGGAAGGCTAGAAAGCCCCGTATTTGCTGGGTTAAATAGTCGGATTAGTCCCTATCTCTCCGCCATTATTGAATAAGACTAAGCCCCTGAAATTGTTAAAGATTTCAGGGGCTTTTTCGTTTCTGGCGTTTCGTTCAGGTATTGCTCTTTGCTATCGAACCTGAACTCTCGCCTTGATCACCCACAATCCCAACAAAGTCAGAACAGCAAAGCCGCCACCCATCAGGAAAGTGGCTTGGAAGCCTATCGTGTCCCACAGCGCTCCAGCGATGACGCTGGCCAGCAGCAAGGCCAACCCGGTTAACAGATTGAACATGCCAAATGCCGTCCCGCGCAGTTCAGCCGGTGCGCAATCGGCGATCAGGGCGGCGAATATTCCTTGGGTAAACCCCATGTGCAGGCCCCATAGAACGACGCCGACGATCAGGCCTTCGATACCCGGCGCGAACGCCAGGGTCAGGTCGGCAGCAATCAGCAAAATCAGACCTGCGCCGAGCACCGCCACGCGGCTGACACGATCAGACAAGGCCCCGGCGGGATAGGCTGACAGTGAGTAGGCCACTCCCATCAGAACAAGCACCGCTGGCGCCCACATCGGCGCGAGCCCGACGGCCTGGCCGCGCAGTATCAGAAAGGCTTCGCTGAAACGGGCCAAGGTGAACACCGCAGCAACACCCACCACCCACCAGTAGCCAGCGCCCAGTCGGGCTAATTCCCGCCGACTCAAAGGCGCACGCACCCGACGCGTTCCTTCCGCTTGTTTGGGCTCGTGAACGAACACCAGCAGCACTGCGACGGCAAGGAAGGCCGGAATGACGGCGACCCAGAACACAGTCTGGAAGTGGTTCGCGGTCAGCCACATCAATCCGATCGCCAGCAACGGACCCAGGAATGCACCCACGGTATCCAGAGTTTGCCGCAGGCCGAAAGCTGCCCCCCGTATCGCCGGCGGTGTGATGTCGGCCACCAATGCATCGCGCGGGGCGCCGCGAATACCTTTGCCAATGCGGTCGATAAAGCGAGCCCCGATCAGCCAGTCCAGCGAGCTCGCCAAAGGAAAGATCGGTTTGGACAGTGCCCCCAGCCCATAGCCCAACGCTGCGAGCAGCTTGCGCTTGCCCAATCGATCACTGAGCGCCCCGGAGAATACCTTGGTGATCGAGGCCGTAGCCTCGGCAATACCTTCAATGAGACCCACCGCCAAAACGGAGGTCCCGAGCACGGTAACCATATAGAGCGGCAGCAAGGCATGGATCATCTCTGAGGAGATATCCATCAGCATCGAGACGAAGCCTAGCGCCCAGATGCCGCCAGGCATGGTACGCCAGGCATTGGCGGTTGACGTCTTCTCGACTGGCGCAGTAACCGAAGTGCCATCCGACTTGTCCGTGGTTTTCATCATGAGCCTCGTAAGTCTGTTTGGCATAAGCATCTGATAGCGCGTCGCACCTCCGCAGCCGCGTTGCCGCTAACTCCGCCAAGATACGCTGGATCGATGAGTGATTTCGATCAGACAGTTGCGCCGATCTCACATCAGCATTTTCTGGTTTTCGGTGTAACTCTGGTCATTAGCTATCATGCAATACAGGGCAAATCACCGGATGTCGGGGGGATGCATGAACAGATGGCGACGGTTTTGGGTGTTTGTGAAGCTGGTGGCCGCATTCACGGCATGCCTGACCGTTGCCGTTCAGGCTTTTAGCTACATGTTGGAAAGCCCCGATGCAGCGCAGGTGCACCCTTTGAGCATTTTGGTGGTTGGACTGATCTTTGGCTTCATCACCTATGGAATCCTTTCACTGATTGAAAGGGCTGTGCGGGGTTTACTGCCCCATCCTCAGCCGGCTCAGCCTGAAGCAGAATTTAAAGAAGTTGACGTGCTGATGGAAGAACAACCTTTGGCCTTGTCAGCTGACGATTCTTCCCAACAGAAGAATCAGTGAGCAGTCTGTAAGGCATGTATTACCGGGCGATCATCAAAGGTTCGAATCAGTGTTTTTTGCGTCGGACCGAACAGCATCGCAGCGTAAGAAAAATATGCCTTTTCAAGGGAAAAGTTACTCAGCGCAGTCACCCGATTTACCGTTCCCCGAATCTATTGGTTGTCCCATCAATCAAGGCTGTATCTGCGAAACATCCCCTGACATTGAAAGACCCTGCTGCAAAAAAACCTCATCTACTCTCGTTTCGCAGATCACTGATCTGCCGTCATCAGCAATCGCAAGGAGCGAGCAATGTATTTTGAGATTTACAGGCAAACCCGTGGCACCGCACAGACCGGCAAAGGTCAATGGCGATGGCGTTTGAGGGCGGGTAACCATGAAACGATTGCCAGTGGGGAGGCTTACGTCAACAAGTCTGATTGTGTGCATGCCATCAGCTTGATCAAAGGGACCCACGATCAGACGCCGGTCAAGGAAATCTAGTCTTCAGACGGTGAAGCTGCTCAGTCAGAGCAGCTTTGTTTTGATCGAGTGGCTTTCCTTATGGTTGTGAATGCCCCAGTTTTCGTTTGATCAGGTCGTAGACATCCTTGTGGGTGGAGTTGTGCAGGGAATTATCCTTGCAGGCCGACCTGAGGAACGTTTTAACCTCTTCCTTTGCGTGAGGGTAAAGGCCGGCGACGTAATCGGCTTCATGGTCCTGGGTGCAGTTGAAGTGTTTGTCGTCTTTCGCTTTATCTCTAGCCATGATTAGGCTCCCTTGAGTTCAAATGTTTTTCGATGGCCAGGGCCGTTTTGCCCCAAACGTTGCTGAGCTTAGTGGCGCAAGCGAGTCCCGCCATACGAGCAACGAAATCAGGAAAGGGACGTAGGATTGGTCGGTGGTCTGCATTTTCGTTAAACGAAATGTGCTTGAGTCGCATAGACGCCGATTGCGGCAGCTACCTAAACTGCCTTCGGATTTGGGAGCGGGGTCAGTGGATGAATCGTAACGAACTACGCAAGGCCGACATCAACCTGATGGTGGTGTTTGAAACGCTGATGCTCGAGCGCAACGTCACCCGGGTGGCGGAAAAATTGTTTCTCGGCCAGCCGACCATCAGTTCGGCGCTCAATCGCTTGCGCACGATGTTCAACGACCCGCTGTTCATTCGCGTCGGCCATCGTATGGAGCCGACGGCGCGGGCCGAGGAAATTATTCTGCACCTGTCGCCGGCGCTGGATTCGTTATCGGTGGCGTTGAGCCTGACCCATGATTTCGACCCCACCAGCAGCACCATGACCTTTCGTATCGGGCTGTCGGACGATGTCGAGTTTGGCCTGCTGCCGCCATTGCTGCGTGCCTTGCGCCAGGAAGCACCCAAGGTGGTGTTCGTGGTGCAGCATGTCGATTACTGGCGGATTCCGGACTTGCTGGCGTCCGGCGATATCACCGTTGGTATCAGCCAGACTCGCGGGCTGCCGGCCAACGCCAAGCGCAAGCTGTTGCGGCACATCCTGCCCAACATTTTGCGCGCGGACGCATCGGACACACCGCTGACGCTGGATGAGTATTGCGCGCGACCGCACGTACTGGTTTCCCACACCGCCAATGTCAGTGGCTACGCCGATGAGTGGCTGGCGGAGATTGGTCGCACGCGCCACGTGGTCCTGTCCGTGCCGCAATACAGCTCGTTGCCGGCCTTGCTGGCCGGGACCGATCTGATTGCCAGTCTGCCGGACTACGCCGCCGAAGCGATGGCCGCGTCCGGCCAGCTGTTCAAGGAACCGTTCCCGTTCAAGACGCCTACTCTGGACCTCTCGATGGTCTGGCTCAGCCATGTCGATACCGACCCGGCCGAGCGCTGGTTGAGGTCACGGCTGGAGGCGTTCATGAGTGAGCGCGCGGTTTTACCGCCCGAGTGAGTAGGGCGATGCTGTGATATATGTACGATCTTTCTGCCCACTTTCAGGAGCTCAGTCATGCCTCACCTGCACATGGAATACACCGCCAACCTGCCCGAGCTCAATGCTGACGTGGCGTTGATCCGACTCAACAATGCGTTGGTGGCTTCCGGTCAGTTTGCTGCCGAATACGACATCAAGAGCCGAGCGGTGAAGGTTGAGACGTTCAAGGTCGGCACGTTGTCAGGTGAGCGAGCCTTTGTGCACGTGAAACTGGCGCTGTTGAGCGGTCGTTCGCCACAGATCAAGCAGCAGTTGTCCGAAAGTTTGCTGGCTGTGGTGCAGGAGCTATGTGAATGGCCGACGGGCATTGAAGTCCAGCTGGCCGTCGAAATCCTCGACATCGATCGAGATTCCTACACCAAGATAGCCCTCTGAGTTTCACGCCATTTCCTGCTCGGTGCAGGCCTTGACCACTTGCTCGCGCAGCCAGGTGTTGGCGCTGTCCTGATCGACATTCTGGCTCCACTGCATGTCGAGGCTGAATCCCGGCAAGCCGTTGGGCGCTTCGCAATGTTTGAAGATCGCGTCGTTGGCCAGCAATTGCTGGATACGCCGAGGCAGGGTCAGGATGAAGTCGGTGCCGGTGATCATCTTCAGTGCCGCGCTGTAGCTGTTGGAGCGCGCGACGATCTGGCGTTTTTGCGCCTGCTGCGCCAACCAGCCGTCAACCATGTTGGTGCTGGACGTCCAAGGTGTCGGGAACACGTGCCGGCGTTCAACAAAGGCTTGCAGGCTTAAACGCCGCTCCGGTGGTGAGGCACGTTTATCGAAGACACAGACCAGGTCATCCTCCAGCAGCATCCGGGATTTGAAATCGCCGTGACTGCGATGAAAGTTCGGGCCGAAGCAAATCACCAGGTCGAGGCTGCCGTCGCGTAGCTCTTCGGCCGGGATGTCGGTTTCGAACTTGTGCATGTTGACCATCACTGGAAGGTCGGCGAAATCGAAGCTTTTCAACAGGCGCGGCAGGATCAACTGCTCGAAGTATTCCGGTGCGCAGATATTGAAGGTGACGGGTTGCAGGGTGGGGTCGAATGCTGGCGCACCGGCGTGACACAGGTTGATGCTTTCCAGGATCTTCAGCACGTGGGTGTACATGGTGCTGGCTTTGTAGGTGGGACGCATACCCGCTCGGGTATTGATGAACAGTTCGTCTTCGAAACTGGTGCGCAGCTTTTTCAGGCAGTAACTCACGGTGGACTGGCTGACGCAGAGCGCCTCGGATACACCGCTGACGCTGCTTTGCTCATACACGGCAATAAACACCATGAGGTCCTGCATATCGAGCTTTCTAAGCAAGTTACTGTTCAGCATCCGTTGGGTCTCGCTGTGCTCCTTGCGCTGACTGTGCGCAAACTTGTGCGACAGATCCTAACGGAACGATGGTGCCAGGAGAATGCCTTGTAGGCTTTTTCATGGAAAGTTGTGGGGCAATTCCAGCGGTCTTCAGCCCTGAACGGCTGCAGGCACCCCGCGGCGACTGGACATCAGCAAGGCCCACATACCGATTCCGACCAGCAGCGCGCCGATGATTTCCAGCGGCAGTGGCGGCTGACGGAACCAGAACCAGTGAAAAACGGTGAGGAGCAGCGTGCTCAGGTAAATGTAGGAAATGACCGAGGAAGGGGCGATAACGCCGATGGCCCGATGCAGCAGCCAGAAGGTCGCCAGCGTGGCGAACACCGCCAGGTAAATCAGCCACCAGAAATCGCTCACGGTCAGCAATGACGCCGATCGCCAGCCGCCGCTGAGCCCACAGAATGCCAGCAGAAACAACGCGCCGAACAGCATGTTCCAGAAAGTCATGCCCACCGGGCCGCGCCCCTTGAGACTGCGGGCCTTGAGTCGTTGACTCAGGGGCGAGTAAAGCGCCATCGCCACGCAACCGACGCCATACACCGACACTGCATACAGCGATGGCAGCTCACCAGGGTCTGCGCCTTTCAACACCAGCAACACGGCCCCGGCAGCGGCCATCAGCATCGGCAGCACCCGCTGTTTCAGGTGGCTGTCGGGCATCAAAACCGCTTCGAACAGCAATGTCAGCAGTGGCACCAAGGTGAACATCGTTCCGGTGTTGACGGCCGAGGTGTAGCGCAACGCCTCGAACAGCGAGCCGAAATACGCCGCCAGCAGCAAGCCGAGCACGGCATGGCCGAACAGTCCGCGGACGGTCATGGCGCTATCGCCCTTGAACAGCAACAGCGGCAAAAACACCAAGGCGCAGAACAGCAGGCGCAAACCGGTCAGCAGGATCGGGTCGATGGCCTGGCTGACCTGTGCTGCCGCCGAGAACGATGCAGCGATCAACAGTGCCCAGAGCAACATGCCGAGGTGAGCGGCGGCGAAGCCAGTGTGTTTCATGATGTGGGTTCCCGGGTCAGCGAATGTGTTGGGCGTAATGCCGCGGATCGAAGCGCAAGACCATCAGGACCATCACTGCCATGACGCCGGTCAGTGACCACCAGGCCCATTCGAAGCTGCCGAGCTGGTCGCGGATCATCCCGGCAATCAGCGGCGAGAGACCGGCGATCAGGTAGCCGATGCCTTGCACGAACGCAGTCAGGCCACCGGCACGCCGGGGGTTGTCCAGATGATCCAGGGACACGATCAGGCTCATCGGGAACAGACCGCCGATGCCAAGCCCCAGCAGACAGGGCCACAACAGAGTCAGGTGTTGTGGGCTGAGAACAAGCCCGCAGAAACCGGCCATGATCAGCGCCAGCAACACCACCAGGACCACGCGCCGGTCATGGCTGCGGTTGGCGATGGCCGGTGTCAGCAGGCCGGATAACACTTCCATGGCGGTCAGGAACCCCAGCAGCAACCCGGCGTTTTGTTCGCTCCAACCTTTTTCCACGTAGTACGGCGCCAGCCAGGCCAGCACGCAGGTGTAGGACGCCGTGCCCAGACCGAAGAAGATTGCGAGCAGCCAGGCGCGGGAATTGCCGAAGAACGACCCATTGCGCTGCGCCTGAGCAGGCAGCCTTTCACGTTGCACGCACCAAAACAGCAGCGCTACCAGCGCCAGCGCCGCCCAGATCGCCAGGCCCACACGCCAGCTGCCAGTGCGGATCATCACCAGCGGCGCAAACGACGCCGCAATCGCTGCGCCGCCCATGATCGATGTGACGTAGAGCCCCATACACATGGAAACATTGTCGCTGAAGCGGGATTTGATCAGCGTCGGTATCAATGCCTGGATCAGCGCGATACCGATACCCGCCAGCACGGCGCTGAGGATCAGTTCGGCCGCGGAATCGAGGAATAACCGCGACACCGTGGCCACGCCGATGATCAGCAGCGAGAGCACCACGGTGCGTTGTTCGCCGATTCGTTGGCTGACGCTCAGGCCAAAGAACATCGCCAGTCCCATCGCCATCACTGGCAGCATGGTCAACAGCGAGGCCAGGCTGAAACTGAGCGCAATGTCACCGCGAATCGCCGACAGCAAAGGACCGACGGCGGCCATGGAAGGCCGCAGGTTCAGGGCGACAAGAATGATGCTGAACATCAGCCAGACGGCGGGGCGGGAGATTGCGCGAACGTTTTCCATCTATCGGACCTTGAATGACAAGGCGCCGATTAGGCGCGCGAGGCCTGCGGGCCGCAAATCAGAAAGTCCCAAGCAGTATTTAGAAATTAAATAACACCCCGTACTCCCTGTAGCAGCTGCCGAAGGCTGCGTCCGGCTGCGAAGCAGACGCACATTCTGGCACCGGATGAACCTGCCATACCGCATTGGCTGATTTAACGTCTGCTTCGCAGCCGAACGCAGCCTTCGGCAGCTGCTACATGTCCGGTGATGGTTCTCAATTGTTTAGTCAATCCGCAACCAAAGTTCTTCAAATCCTTATTTAACGACTTAACCTCCCGTGTGACGCTGCTGGTCATCTGTTCTCTGTGGTTTTCTCTATGGACGGTTGTCCCGTCGCACTTCCCTCCGAATTAGCCTTTTGGGCGCTGTGGCACTGCCGTCACGCGCGCCCACCGGATTCCTGCATTTCCCGTTGATTGTTCTTACAGGTCCCGCGCTATGCGCCGGGATCAAAGCGGCGACGCCTGTGCGTTTGCCTGACGCGGAAATAAGAGAATTCTCATGAGTGTTGCCACGACATCTTTCGCCACCCAGCAAGAAGCCCTGACCTTTCTGGAACAGAACCCGGATATCGAGATGTTCGAGTTGTTCATCCTCGACAACAACGGTGTACCGCGGGGCAAGTTGCTGCACCGCGATGAACTGCTGGCGGTGTACGAAAGCGGACGGCCATTGCCGAGCACCATTCTTGGCCTGACCATCAACGGCGATGACGTGGAAAACTCCGGCCTGGTCTGGGACGTTGGCGATATCGACTGCCGGGCGTACCCGATCAGCGGCAGTTTGACGCGCATGCCGTGGCGGTTGATTCCAACGGCGGCGGTGCAGGTCAGCATGCACCCGAAGGAGGGCATGCCCGCGACGATTGCCGATCCACGCCATCTGCTGGCGAAAGTCATCGAAGGTTTGCAGGCCGACGGTTATTACCCGGTGATGGCGGCGGAGCTGGAGTTCTACCTGCTGGATCAGCAGCGCGACAGCAATGGTCGGCCACAACCGGCGCGGGATGTCGATGGCGGGCGGCCGCGCGGGACGCAAGTCTACGGATTGCGTGAACTGGAGCAGATCGAACCGTTTCTGGCTGATCTCTACAGCGCCTGCAAACTCCAGGGCATTCCGGCGCGCACGGCGATTTCCGAATACGCGCCGGGGCAAGTGGAAATCACCCTCGAACACCGCACCGACGCCTTGCAGGCGATGGACGAAGCGGTGCGCTACAAACGACTGGTCAAGGGCGTGGCACACAAGCACGGGATGACGGCGTGCTTCATGGCCAAACCGTTCGATGACCTGGCTGGCACCGGTATGCACATGCACGTCAGCCTGGCGGACAAGGAGGGCAACAACCTGTTCGCCAGCGAAGCCCCGGAAGGTACGCCGCTGCTCAAACAGGCGGTCGGCGGGATGCTCAGCACGTTGCTTGATTCGTTGCTGCTGTTCTGTCCGAACGCCAACTCTTACCGTCGCTTCCAGACCAACAGCTATGCGCCGCTGGCACCCACGTGGGGCGTGGACAATCGCACCGTGAGTTTGCGCGTGCCCGGCGGGCCGGCGTTTTCCCGGCATATCGAACACCGCATCTGTGGCGCCGACGCCAACCCGTATCTGGCGGCTGCGGCGATTCTGGCCGGGATCCATCGCGGTATTCGCGAACAACTCGATCCTGGGGCGCCGGTGGAGGGCAATGGCTACGCCCAGGCCACGGAACTGTTACCGACTGACTGGCTGACCACGTTGCGGGCGCTGGAAGGTTCGAACTGGGCACGGGAAGCGTTCGGCGGGGAGTTCCTCGGCGTGTACCTGGCGGTAAAACGTGCCGAGTATCGACAGTTCATGGGCGAAGTCGGCGAGCAGGACTGGCGCTGGTATTTGCATCAAGCCTGAACAGAATCTGAACCATTCTCAAATCAGTCAAGAGTCTTGGTCTAATGCCACGAGCCAACTAATCGTTGGCTTCTTTTTCACAAAAAATTGAGGGTTGGCTACCTAAAATTAGTGCAATCGCGGTAAATGAAGTTTTCACATTTGCCGATGGCACTTCTTTTCAGGAACAGCCGATCATCATGTGGAAGATTAAAGCCGTGCGCCCCGAGTGGGTGACACTGATTGCCAGTGCCTTTCTGTTAACAGGCTTCAATCTTGTTCTCTGGCAGCACCTGTTTGAGATCACGGCATCTGACGGTCAAGGCATCGTCATGCGCGTGGTGTTCGGCTTGATGATCCTGGCGGCCTTCAACATTGTGCTGACCCTGCTGGCGTTCCGGTTTGTGCTCAAGCCGGTGTTGACCCTGCTCTTCATGATCAGCGCCGGAGTGGCGTATTTCATGAGCCAATATGGTGTTTTGATTGACACCGGCATGTTGCGTAACTTTGCGCAAACCAATGCGACAGAAGTGCGTGACTTACTCTCGATCAAGTTACTTGCCTATATAGTTTTGCTTGGGGTTTTGCCGTCCTTTTTATTATGGCGAACGCCGGTTAGTTACCGTCACTGGCACCGTGAGCTACTCAGCAAAGTTCTCGTGAGTGTCGCGTCAGTTGCTGTGATCGGTGGTGTTGCGCTGGTTAACTATCAGGGCTTGTCTTCATTGTTTCGCAATCACCATGAGTTGCGCTTGATGGTGGTGCCGAGCAACTACATCGGCGCCTCGGCCGGCTATCTGCGTGAGCAGGTCGCGTCTGCGCAGCAACCCTTTGTCATGCTGGGCGAAGATGCCCGGCGAGATCCCGCCTGGCAAACCCACGGCCGCAAATCCCTGACCGTGCTGGTGGTGGGCGAAAGTGCCCGGGCGGAGAATTTCGGCATCCTGGGGTATGACCGTGACACCACACCCAAACTGGATAAAGAAGCCGGCCTGATCGCTTTTACCGATGTGCATTCCTGCGGTACGGAAACAGCGGTGTCGGTGCCGTGCATGTTCTCCGATATGGGCCGCAAGAATTACAACGCCAGCAAGGCAAAAAACGAGGAAGGCCTGCTGGATGTACTCAAGCACGCGGGGCTCGACGTGATCTGGCGCGATAACCAATCAGGCTGCAAAGGCACTTGCGATCGGGTCACCCTCGACGACGTCAGTAACCTCAAGGACCCGGTACTGTGCGCCAATAGCGAATGCCGCGATGAAATCCTGCTGCAGGGTTTGCAGCACTTCATCGATACGCTGGATAAAGACACGGTACTGGTGTTGCACCAGATGGGCAGCCACGGTCCGGAATACTTCAAGCGCTACCCGAAAGAGTACGAACACTTCACCCCTGTTTGTGAAAGTAACGCCCTGAACAATTGCAGTCGCGAAAGTATCGTCAATGGCTACGACAACACCCTGGTGTATACCGACCACGTGCTGTCCACCCTGATCGATTTGTTGCGTAGCAATCAGGACAAAGTCGACACCGCGATGCTCTATCTGTCGGACCACGGCGAATCCCTGGGCGAGTACAACTTGTTCCTGCATGGCACGCCTTACATGCTGGCGCCGGAACAACAAAAACATGTCGCGATGCTGGCCTGGTTTTCCGACAGCTATCAAAAGTCGTTCTCGGTGGATACCCATTGCCTGCAACTGAGTCGCGAAAAGCCCTTGAGCCAGGACAACCTGTTCCATTCGATGCTTGGTTTGCTGGAGGTCAAGAGCAAGGTCTACAACCAGGACCTGGATATGTTTGCCGGATGTCGCGGTGCGGTGATCGACGGCGTTCTGGCCAAAGAGTAAGTGCTTCACCCTTTTTTGCATGCAGCTGTTTCAACACATCGCCTGTCCCGAGCATCGTTTGGCAATGCTCAAGGAATTCCATCGGGGTCGTCGCGATACGGTGATTGTGGCGATACGGATCGATACTCATTTCAAAGGCCGACGTACGAAGGCCGCTAGACCGTTGGCCAGCAAGGCCGACGTGGAATCCGAGTTAAATTGCACAGGTCAGTCATCAGGATTTACTGCCCGGCTGTGCGCGGATGCGTGTCTACGTACTGCGTAAGGCCCGCTAGTCTCCGCCTGTCAGACATTTCTTGCTGTTTGGCCGGCATTTTCGCTAAAGCTCTTGTTCAGTGAATGCGCGGAAATCGCCGGGGGCGATATATACTGCGCGCCATTCTTCAAGGGAGAGCCGTGTGGCCATCGATATTCACTGGATTCGCGACAACGATAGCCTCGGTCAGTTTTGTGCCGAGTGGCAGCAGCTGCCATTCGTTGCCCTCGACACCGAATTCATGCGGGTCGACACCTTTTATCCGATTGCAGGCCTGCTGCAGATCGGCGATGGCGTACGCGCTTACCTGATTGACCCGCTGACCATCGACAACTGGCAGCCGCTGGCCGCGTTGCTGGAGAACCCGGCCGTGGTCAAAGTCGTCCATGCGTGCAGCGAAGACCTCGAAGTCCTGCTGCGCCTGACCGGCAGCCTGCCAGCGCCACTGTTCGACACCCAACTGGCCGCCGCTTACCTGAACCTCGGTTTTTCCATGGGTTATTCACGGCTGGTGCAGGAAGTGCTCGGCATCGACCTGCCCAAGGGCGAGACCCGTTCCGACTGGCTGCAACGCCCACTTTCCGATACCCAAATCAGCTACGCCGCCGAAGATGCCTTGCACTTGGCGGAAGTTTTCGTACAGCTTCGTCCGAAGCTTTCTGACGACAAGTACGCCTGGGTCCTGGAAGACGGTGCCGAGCTGGTGGCCAATCTGCGCCGCGAAGTTGATCCGTATGAGGTCTATCGTGAAGCCAAGCTGGCCTGGAAGCTTTCCCGCGCCCAGCTCGCCGTGTTGCGTGAACTGTGCGCCTGGCGCGAGCGCGAAGCCCGCGCCCGTGATCTGCCGCGCAACCGCATCGTGCGTGAGCATTCCCTGTGGCCGTTGGCGCGGACTCAACCGGACAACCTCGGCGCGTTGGCAAAAATCGAAGACATGCACCCGCGTACCGTGCGTCAGGACGGCGAGTTTCTGCTTGATCTGATCAAACGCTCTGGCAGTGTGTCGCCTGATCAATGGCCGCCTGCGGTGCCGGAGCCTTTGCCGGTGGACGCCGCCACGCTGGTCAAACAGCTGCGTGCGATCGGCCAGGCCGAAGCTGAGCGCCTGAACATCGCGCCAGAGCTGATGCTGCGCAAGAAAACCCTGGAAGCGCTGCTCAAGAGCGGCTATCCCAACGGTCCTTACCAATTGCCTGATTCGCTGCGTGGCTGGCGCCGCGAATTGATGGGCCAGGCGCTGCTCGACAGCCTGGCCACCGCCGGAGAACAGCCTTGAAACGTATTTGCTCCATTTATCGAAGCCTGAAGAAAAACGAGATGTACCTCTATGTGCTCAAAAGCGATGCACTGGAGCGCGTCCCGGAAAGTCTGATGGCCGCCTTCGGCAAACCGCATCACGCCTTCGACCTGGTGCTGACCCCCGAGCGCAAACTGTCGCGCGAGGACATCACCGTGGTGCTGGAAAACCTTGAGAAGCAGGGTTATCACTTGCAGATGCCACCGGCCGAAGACGAGTACATCGAACATTTGCCGGAAGAATTGCTGCGCCGCAACGACCCGATGTGACCGGCAGACAGGCTCTGTTCAGAGCCTTTATGAAACACTGGAATGATTTTGGCGATGGCCAGGGCGATGGAGCGTTATTCCGTCGGTGGCCGTCTGCTCTGTTTTTGAAAGGTTTGAACCATGCGCGTGCTGATTGCTGAACACGACCACCCGGTGTACGCCCAGCTGTTGCGTCAAGCAGCGCCCGACCTGGAAGTGCTGACCAGCGGCGACTCCGCCGAACTGGCCAGCCTGGCCGCTGATTGTCCGATCTGGCTCGGTCAGCCGGACCTGCTGGCGACCTTGCTGCGTCAGGGTCACGAGCCACAATGGCTGCAATCGACCTGGGCGGGCATTACGCCGCTGCTGGCCGATGGCTTGCCACGGCACTATCGCCTGACTCGGGCGGTAGGGATTTTTGGTCAGGTCATGGCCGAATACGTGCTGACCTACATGCTCGGCCACGAGCGCGAAGTGCTGCCGCGGCTGGTCAGCCAGGTCGAGCGCAAGTGGGACAGTCGCCAGGGCCAAAGCCTGGCCGGCCGCAAAGTGTTGATCGTTGGCACCGGTGATATTGGCCAGACCGTGGCGCAGTTTCTTCTGCCGTTCGGCGTCGAGTTGTACGGCATCGCCAGCGAAGCCCGCGAGCAGGCGCCGTTTGTCGAAGTCGGGGCACTGGCGGATCTGCCGCGTCTGGTGGGTGAAGTCGATTACGTGATCAATCTGCTGCCGAATACGCCAAACACCCACGACCTGTACGACGCGGCGCTGTTCAAGCAGTTTAAGCCGACCGGGTTGTTCATCAACGTCGGGCGCGGCGTGGCGGTGGTCGATGCGGATCTGGTGGAGGCCCTGAAAGAAGGGCATCTGGCAGGTGCGGTGATCGACGTCTGCCGTCAGGAGCCGCTGCCGCAACGTCATCCGTTCTGGACCGCCTGGGGCCTGCTGCTGACCGGCCACAGTTCGGCACCGACCTCGCCATCGATGATGGTGAACCTGTTTGTCGAGAACCTGCGGGCGTATCAGGCGGGTGAGGCGTTGCGCGGGGAAGTGGATTTCAATCGCGGGTATTGAATTACACCGATGATCGTTCCCACGCTCTGCGTGGGAATGCATCCCGTGACGCTCTGCGTCACCTCCAGAAGCGAAACGCGGGGCGTCCCTGCCGGCATTCCCACGCAGAGCGTGGGAATGATCGGGTTCAGCGCGCTTAGAGGGTGAAGTCGCCTTCAGCCGCCAACTCGCTCAGCGGGCGACGCGGGCTTGGCTCTTCGCGTGCTTGCAGGTACTCCGCCAGCGTTGCCTTGTCGCCCAGTTTGCCCACCGCCACCGCAGCGTGCAGCGCATAACCCTCTGGAATGTTCAGCTCCTTGCGAGTCAGGTCCTGGTCGAAACCGGCCATGCCGTGGGTGTGCCAGCCGCTGATGCTCGCTTGCAATGCCAGATGGCCCCAAGCAGAACCGGTGTCGAAGGTGTGCCACAAGGCCGGGGTTTCTTCGGTGGCGCCAGGCACTGCGAAGGTGGTTTTCGAGATCACGATCACCAGTGCCGAGGCGTGCTGCGCCCAGCTGCGGTTGAACTCATTCAGCAGGCCCAGGAAACGCTCCCAGTTTGGCGTGTCGCGACGCGCGTAGAGAAACCGCCAAGGCTGCGAGTTGTACGCCGATGGCGCCCAGCGCGCGGCTTCGAAGAAGCTCAGCAGGGTCTCCTCCGGGATGCTTTCGCCGGTAAAGGCGCGGGGCGACCAACGGTCGGTGAACTGAGGGTGGATGGCATAGTCGGCAACGCGTGGATTAGCGCTCATCGAGTGATTCCTTGCTACGTTTGAAAGAATGGGGCGACGCAAAACCCTACTGGGCGGCGCAATAACTGACAAGCTCGTTCTACCGGCAGTCGCCAACGCTTGGCCCACAAGGGCCTTGGCACTAGACTGGCGGCCTTTTCACCACCTGATGTTGATGCTTGAGCCATGGCCGCCAAAGTCGAACCGTTCTGGATACGCAAAACCCTCGATCAACTCGATAAAGAGGAGTGGGAATCGCTGTGCGACGGCTGTGGACTGTGCTGCCTGCAAAAGCTCGAAGATGAAGACGACAATAGCGTCTATTACACGCGTATCGCCTGCAAACTGCTGGACCTGAAAACCTGTCAGTGCACCGATTACCCGAACCGCCGCGATTTCGTCCCCGACTGCATCCAGCTCACACCGGGCAAGGCCGATGAGTTCAAATGGCTGCCGCCGTCCTGCGGCTATCGACTGGTCAGCGAAGGCAAGGACCTGCCACTTTGGCACCATCTGGTGTGCGGTGATCGCGATGCCGTGCACCACGCGCGAATCTCCCAGTCCGGGCGCATGCTCGCCGAAGGCAGCGTGGCCGAAGATGATTGGGAAGACCATCTGATTTTCCGGGCGGGTTGATTCCTCCACAAAATTTGTAGTGTTTGCTGGTATTCAGGGCTGCTACGCAGCCCAGCGCGAGCAAGCTCGCTCGCCACAAGGAGTGGGTATGGCTGTGGGATTTCGGCTGGCGTTGGCTTTTGGGCTTTTGGCCCTGGGTTCGCCCGCGTGGGCGGCGAAGAAGGTTGATCTGGATTACCACGTGCGCCTGTTGCCGCAAAGCGATCAGGCCGAAGTGCGGCTGACCCTGGCGCAGGGCGCGGCGGTGCGCAGTCTGGATTTCGACCTGGGCGATGGCAGTCACTACAGCGATTTCAAGGCCGATGGCCAATGGCAGCTCACGCCGGGCAAGCAGGCCCGTGGTGTCTGGCGTCCGGCCGCCGACAAGGCCAGCCTGACCTACCGCGTACGCATCAGCCACGGGCGCAAGAGCGGCAGCTTCGATACGCGCATGACGCCAACCTGGGCATTGATGCGCGGCGACGATCTGGTGCCGGCGGCCAAACTCGATCAGCAGGAGGGCATCGAGTTGGTTTCACGCCTTGAGTTCGAATTGCCCGCAGGCTGGAAAAGTGTTGAAACCGCCTGGCCGCGAATCGGCAAGAACAAATTCCGGGTCGATAACGTATCTCGCTTGTTCGACCGGCCTACGGGCTGGATGCTCGCCGGCCACCTCGGCAGCCGTCGCACGCGGCTTGGGGAAACCGAGGTCACCGTCGCTTCGCCTCAGGGCCAGGGCATGCGCCGCATGGATGTGCTGACGCTGCTGACCTTTGTCTGGCCGCAAGTACAGGCGGTGTATCCCCGACATCCCGTCAAACTGTTGATCGTCGGTGCCAATGACCCGATGTGGCGCGGCAGCCTGGGCGCGCGCGAATCGATCTACCTGAACACGCGCCTGCCGCTGGTCAGCGAAAGCGGCAGCAGTGCGCTGGTGCGGGAATTGGCGCAGGTGTTCGGACGGATCAACGATCAGCAGCGCAGTGACTGGATCAGCGAAGGATTGGCCGAGTATTACGCCATCGAACTGGTGCGCCGCGCCGGCGGCATGAGCGATGAGCGGTATGAGGGTTTGCAGGCGAAGTTGGCCAAGGACAGCCAGAAGGTCACGACTTTGCGCGCTGAGCAGGTCAGCCCGGCGCAGGTGTCGAAAGCGGTCGTGTTATTGCAGGAACTGGATCGCGAGATTCGCCTGAAGACCCGCAACAAGCGTTCACTGGATGATGTGTTGCGCGGGGCGATGCGTTTGCAGAGCGTGGATACCAAGGAGTTTGTTCAGCTGGCCGAGAGCATCATTGGTGAATCTTCCCAAGTACTCGATAGCTCGCTCCTGAACTGATCGTTCCCACGCTCTGCGTGGGAATGCATCCCGTGACGCTCTGCGTCACTTCCAGAAGCGGAACGCGGAGCGTCCCTGGCGGCATTCCCACGCAGAGCGTGGGAACGATCAGTTCTAGGTCAAGCCCCGGGTTTAGGCGACTTCAACGAATCATCGCCGGTCACTGTGGCGGTATTGGTCGCCGCTTCGGCATTCGCCTTCAACCGGTTCAACTCTTCACCCGCCCGCTGAATCTTCGCCCGCACGTTGTTCATGTCCTGACGGCTTTTCTCGAGCAGGCTTTTCGCCGAACTGTGCCCGGTAATGCCACGCGCCAGGGCCACACCGCCGATCGCCACTTGAATCAACCCGAATACACCGCCGCGACGCAGGCCCTTGCCGACCATGATCACACCGCCGGCCAGGGAACCGATGCGTTCCCAACCCTGCACGTTCTGCTCAGTGTGAGTCTGGAACGGGGTGGATTCGATGCGTTCTACGCGTTTGAGCTCGCTCATGATCTGTCTCCTGGCTGGAATGCTGCTTCAAGAATAGATATTTAAGCTGACTGCCAAGGCGGGCGGCTTGTTCCATCGAATGTGCGGTGAGTCAGCGGAATTTTGCCCCGGAGCGGGTGTTGAGTCCCTTGGACATGCGGTCATAGAGCACGACGTTGACGGTGGCCGCCAGGTTCATGCAACCGGTGGTCGGGATGTAGACCACATCTTCGCACCAGTCGCGAATCTCTTTATCCAGCGAGCCGTCTTCCGGGCCGAAGATGTACAGCGCGCGGTCCGGATGGGTGTATTCCGGCAGAGAACGGGCACCGTCCACCAGTTCCACGGCGACCGGCACGCAGCCCAGCGGCAGGATTTTCTTCAGGTCGTCGATGCCGATCAGCGGAATGTCGTAGTGGACGCGCTTGGTGTCGGTGACGAAATCGGCGGCGCGTTCATAACGCTTGCCGGTGTAAAACACGGACGCCACGCCATAACAGCCAGCGGCGCGCATCACCGAACCGACGTTCTCCGGTGATTTGGGGTTATACAAACCAATGCAGCTGTACCGTTTGTCTGCCACGAGCGGGGTGCCTTCGGGGAAAAAACGGCGATTATACGGGGATTGGGGGAGGGGTGGTCAGTGATCGTTCCCCTGTGGCGAGGGGGCTTGCCCCCGTTCGGCTGCGAAGCAGTCGTAAAATCAGCAAGCGCGGTTTACCTGACTAACTGCTGCGGCTGATTTTGGGGCCGCTTCGCGACCCAACGGGGGCAAGGTCGACTTCAGTCGTCTTTCTTCATCAGGCCGGCCAACGCGGCAAACGGGTTATGCGTCGCCTTGGCGATTGTCGGCGAGCTCAGCGAGCCTTCACCGAAATACTGTTGATCGGTGTACCGCGAGTGTTCGTTGTCGTGGCAATACAGGCACAACAATTCCCAGTTCGAGCCGTCCTGAGGGTTGTTGTCGTGGTTGTGGTCACGGTGGTGCACAGTCAGTTCGCTCAGGCGCTTGCCGGAAAACTCACGGGCGCAGCGACCGCACACGTGCGGGTACATTTTCAGGGCCTTGTCGCGGTAACCCATTTCCTTGTCGCGCTGGTTGTCGGCAAGGATGCGGTCCAGTTTCGACGTGTTGGTTGGTGTTGACGAACTCATGGGTTCACCTTTGTAAAAGACTAATGACGGAATTAAACGCAGTTTAGCTCAGCCCTTGAGCTTCTCGGCAATCCAGATGGTGTGACGGGTGCCTTTGTTGCCGTGGGCGAAGACCTGGACTTCCTCAGCCTTGAAGCCGGCCTTCTTCAGTTTGTCGGAAAACTGTCGGTCAGCGCTCGCGGACCAGACGGCCAGCACGCCTTTGGGCCGCAGGGCCTTGGCGCAGGCGCTCAGGCCGCCAGCGGAGTAGAGCCAGCTGTTGGCCTTCTGGGTCAGGCCTTCGGGGCCGTTGTCGACGTCGAGCATGATTGCGTCGAAACCTTGCGGCTCGGCTTGCAGGACCTTGGCCACGTCTTCCATGCGAATGACCGTGCGCGGGTCCAGCAGCGGGTTCCCGGCTTTCTCACCAAGCGGTCCACGGTTCCACTCCACCACGCCCGGGACCAGTTCGGCGACCACCACTTCAGCGGTCTTGCCCAGGTGCTTGAGGGCCGAGGCGAGGGTGAAACCCATGCCCAGGCCGCCGATCAGCACGCGCGAATTCGGCCGGCCGGCCACTTTACGGCACGGGATCTCCGCCAGAGCGTCTTCCGAGCCGTGCATGCGGGTGTTCATCAGTTGCCCGCCGTCGCCGCCCTGAATCTTGATGACGAAATCCTCACCGTATTCGAACAGGCACAAGGCACCGCCATTTTCAGGAATTGGAGTGGTGTCGAGCAGAACGAAACGTTTCATGGGACTCACTTGAGGAGAAATTGGCATAAGAGGGAGAAGGCAAACACGCGCAGTTGGGAGTAGCCTGCAAAAAGACCACAAGGCCAACGGAGCCATTGATGAAGCGCACCATTCTAACGGTCATTGCCTTGGCCGCGCTCTCGATAACTGCAGTGCAGGCCCAGCAGTTGCAAACCATTCCGACCAGCCCTGCGCCGCTGCCCGGTTCGCCCGGCACCGCAACTCCGACGCCGTACCCGCAAATCACCCCGACCAGCGTACCCAAGGTCGGGCCCGGCAGTGGCGGTCCGCCGTTGGTGCCGATTGAAATGCCTGGTCCGCCCGCCAAGGACCAGCCACTGCCGGTGCCGGAGCAAAACCCGTCGAAAGCCAAACCGCCCGGTGGTTAAACCTGCTGCGAGAGCAGTTGCCCATCGGCCATGCGCAGGCGTTTGGAGAGGGAAACGGCGAGGGCGCGGATGATTTTGGCGGCTATTTTCGGTGCATCGTTGAGCATCTTTTCCAGCGAATCCTTGCCCAGGTTGAGCAGCTGGCAGTTGCTTGCGGCCACGCAACTGGCCGAGCGGCGTTCGCCGTCGAGTACGGCCATTTCGCCGAACGCCCGACCGCTGCGCAACGTTGCCATGGTCACCTGGTGCCCATCACTGTTGGTTTTTTGCACCGCCACCTGGCCGGTGTGGATGATGCACATGAAGCTGCCGGCATCGCCTTCATGGAAAATCTCTTCGCCCTGAGCAATGGTGCTGATGCTGAAATAGCCCGAAGCCGTGGCGAAGTCCGCCGGCAGCAGTTGATCGAACAGGCCACAGTCCATCAGCCAGTCGCGAATTTCATTGTTCAGTAAGGTCGGTTCTGACATGTCGTCACGGTCTTTTTCTTGTGTCTGTTGCAGGCTCGAATTTGAAATCACCGCAAATCCCTGTGGGAGCGGGCTTGCCCGCGATGACGATGTTACAGCCAATGATGATGTTGAATGTGATGGCCTCATCGCGGGCAAGCCCGGCTCCCACAGGGAATGTGTGTTGTCTCGGGCCCCTAGTGTCTGGTGTTAAGACCGACACGCCGAGCCAAGTTCCTCAGGCGATGCCCAAAACCTTGAAAACAAATGCGTATTCGAGAGCTACGTCACGCAATCCTTGATACCGACCGCTCATCCCGCCGTGCCCGGCACCCAATTCGGTCTTGAGCAGCAGGGGATTTGTGTCGGTTTTGGTCGCGCGTAATTTCGCCACCCACTTGGCCGCCTCCCAGTACTGCACGCGACTGTCGTTGTAGCCGGCGATCACCAGCATCGCCGGATAAGCTTGTGCGGTGACGTTTTCGTACGGCGCGTAGGCCTTTATCCGCTCATAAACGTCCGGTTCTTCAGGATTGCCCCACTCGTCGTATTCGGTGACGGTCAACGGCAGGTCCGGGTCGAGCATGGTGTTCAGCACGTCGACGAACGGCACTTCGGCAATCGCAGCAGCAAACAACTCCGGCCGCTGATTGAGCACCGCGCCGATCAGCAGGCCACCGGCGCTGCCGCCGCTGATCGCCAATTGCTGTGAAGTCGTGAAGCTATTGGCGATCAGGTGTTCGGCGCAGGCGATGAAGTCGCTGAACGTGTTGTGTTTGTGTTCCTGCTTGCCGGCGCGATACCAGGCTTCGCCCAGTTCACCGCCGCCACGCACGTGAGCGATGGCGAACGCCACGCCACGGTCCAGCAGACTCAAGCGGGCGTGGGAGAACCACGGGTCGAGGCTTTCGCCATAAGCGCCATAGCCGTACAGATAAAGCGGCGTCGGCTTGCCGAGTGCTTCGCGTTTGACGACGAGGCTGATCGGCACTTTCGTACCGTCAGGTGCGGTCGCCCACAGGCGCTGACTGACGTAGGCATCGGCGTCGAACGGGCCAAGTACCGGGGTTTGCTTGAGGACTTTCTGCTCGCCGTTGCCCAATACCAACTGGCGGATTTGCGCCGGGCGGTTCAGCGCTTCATAGCGCAGGCGGATCCTGTCGCTGACGAACTCCAGACTGTTCTGTACATGAAGGCTGTAGGCCGCGTCCGGTAATTGCACGCGGTAGCTCGGCAGGTCTTGCGGATGAACTTCGATGATCGGCAAGCCACCCTCACGCAAGCTCAGGGTCATGGCACCGGCATTCAGGCTCATGCCTTCGATCATCACCGTGTCGCTGTGCGGGATCAGGTTTTGCCAGTCGGCCTCGGTCGGCGCCACGCCGGTGTCGGCGGCGTGGTACAGGGCAAAGTTGATGCCGTCGCGATTGGTGCGAATGAACCAGGTCCATTGACCGTCGAGCGCGCCGTGGTCGACGTCGTACTCATGGTCTTCAACCCTCGGTGCGATGCAGGTAAAGGCTTGCTGCGGCTGGAACGCGTCGAGCACCCAGACTTCGCTGGTGGTTTTGCTGCCCAGGGACAGCAGCAATTGCTGCTCGGAACTGGAGCGGTAGCAATGCATGAAGAATCGACCGTCCGGCTCATGGAACACTTCTTCGGCCGCCGTACCGTCCAGCCGATAGCGGAACAGTTTGTGCGGGCGATGGGTGTCGTCCAGTTCGCCGAAGAACAACGTCAGGCTGTCATTGGCCCAGGTCATGCTGCCGTCGCAATCCTGGAATTCCAGTTCACTGACACGGCCGTTGGACAATTCCTTCACGAACAGCGTGTAAATCTCATCGCCCGTGGCGTCGATGCTGTAGGCCAGACGCTGGTGGTCCGGGCTGATGCTGAAGGCGCCGAGGGAAAAGAAGCCGCCGTTGGCCAGTTCATTCGGGTCCAGCAGCAGCTGTTCCTGGCTTTCGTCGAGCAGCAGGCTGTCATCGGTCGGGCGCGGGCAGCGGTAGTGACGGGCATATTCATCACCGGCCGTGGTGCGCGTGTAATACAGGTATGGACCCCAAGGGGAGGGCAACGACAGGTCGGTTTCGAGAATCCGGGCCTTGATCTCTTCGAACAGGGTTTCACGCAACCCGGCCTGATCGGCGGTTTGCGCCTCTTGGTAGCGGTTTTCCGCTTTCAGGTAGTCGAGCACCGCCGAGGTGTCGCGCTCCTGCAGCCAGGCATACGGGTCGTCGCCTTCGGCCTTGTGGGCGATGGGAGCGTCGGAAACGTTGACGGATAGGGGCATGAAGGGCTCTCGAACAATGTACGGAATAAGGGCTTCGCAACGTGTGGGAGCGGGCTTGCTCGCGAAGGGGCCAGCACGTTCAACATCTCTGTTGACTGACACACCGCTTTCGCGAGCAAGCCCGCTCCCACAGGGGATGCGTTTTACAGACTGGTATTGGGGCAGCCTGACGTGCGAAAAGTCGTTACTATAAGCGCCTCTTTGCCTGCCTTGCCATGGACACCATGACCGAGAACGACTATCTGATCGCTTGGGGCCTCTACGCCTTCGCCGCTTTGGGCTGCCTGTTGGTGTGGATGCGCATTACCCGCTGGATGTGGCGCTGGCTGCGTGAGCCGCTACGGCTATTGGTTGCCGTGTTGCTGTTCTGCCCGACCATCATTGATCCGGTGAAGGAAAAAGTTGCCCCGGCCATCGCCATTACGGCCCTTGACCTGATGTTCAAGGTCGGCAACAACGCCTGGCGCGCGGTTTCCGACCTGTTCATGTACGGCATGATCGCCTTCGGCATTTACCTGGTATTCGTGGCGATCCGTTTCCCTATCGAACGTGCGGCCAACGCTCGCAAGGAACAGGCCGCCGCTGCCAAGGCTGCGGCCCGGGCCGATGAACCTGAAGAAGATCATCCATTCGGCGGTGCGGGCGATGATCGTTACGGTCGTCCACCGGTGCCGAGCAACCCTCAGCGAATGCGGGTCGAACCGCGACTGTAACCTGCCCCTGCCTTTCAGCGAGAATCCGAGCATGTGTGAGTTATTGGGCATGAGCGCCAATGTCCCGACCGATATCGTGTTCAGCTTCACCGGGCTGATGCAGCGCGGCGGCCGCACCGGTCCGCACCGTGACGGCTGGGGCATCGCTTTTTACGAGGGCCGTGGCCTGCGCCTGTTTCAGGACCCGGCGGCGAGCTGTGAGTCCGAAGTCGCGAACCTGGTGCAGCGCTATCCGATCAAGAGCGAAGTGGTGATCGGGCACATCCGCCAGGCCAATGTCGGCAAGGTCTGCCTGTCCAATACCCATCCGTTTGTGCGTGAGTTGTGGGGCCGTAACTGGTGTTTTGCCCATAACGGCCAACTGGCGGACTTTCAACCGATCAAGAGTTTTTACCGCCCGGTCGGCGATACCGACAGCGAAGCGGCGTTCTGCGATTTGCTCAACCGCGTGCGCGCCGCGTTCCCGGAACCGGTCGAAGTCGAAGAACTGCTGCCAGACCTGGTGGCCGCCTGTGCCGAATACCGCAGCAAAGGCGTGTTTAACTGCCTGCTCAGCGATGGCGACTGGTTGTTCTGCTATTGCTCGACCAAACTGGCGCAAATCACCCGTCGCGCGCCCTTCGGCCCGGCGCGCTTGAAGGACGTCGATGTGATCGTCGATTTCCAGGCCGAAACCACGCCCAACGACGTGGTCACGGTGATCGCCACCGAACCCTTGACCGAAAACGAAACCTGGACCCGCTACGAACCGGGCCAATGGAGCCTCTGGCGACGCGGTGAATGCGTCAGCCAGGGCAAGACCGAATAAGGATTTCCCTTCATGTTGCTCAGTTATCTACGGCTGGTGTTGTTCGCGGCGGGCCTGTTGATCGGTGTCCAGGTGCCGGGGTTTATCAGCGACTATGCCAAGCGCGTCGAAGCGCATCTGATTGAGGCGCAAACTGGTCTGAGCGGTTTTCAGGGCACGGCGAATCAGTTCTTCAAGGGGGACATGCAGGCATTGGTGGCTCATTACCGCGCCAGTGAAGACCCGATCTTTCGCAGCGATGCCGACAGCCTGAGCACCTTGCTCACCCGTCAACTGGCCCTCGATAAACAGTTCCAGGCCATGCAAGGCCCGTGGTACATCCGCTTGCTGCAGGTCGCACTGGCGGCCGATCCGGATATTCGCAAGGAAACCTGGAACGGCTACAGCTATCAGATCCTGCTGACGCCGGAAGCGATGATCTGGGGCATGAGCGGGGCGTTGCTGTTGTCGTTCGGCATTGAATGCCTGTTCCGTCTGATCGACTGGGTGGTGCTGGGTGGCAAACGCCTGCGCCAGAGCCGGCCGATCGAAGACCGGGATGTGCGGGGGTTGTAATGAGCGCCACCGACCTGTCGAATGATCGTTCCCACGCTCTGCGTGGGAATGCCTCAACGGACGCTCTGCGTTCGGCTCTGAATGGGACGCGGAGCGTCCCGGCTGCATTCCCACGCGGAGCGTGGGAACGATCAATGTCAGCTCACCGAAGGTTTGCTGAGGACGATGTAGTTTTCACCCACCTTCTTCGCATACCCGTCCAGCACCTGCTGACATAACGAAACAATCTCCTCGACCCACTCCACGCCCACCCGCCACGACACCACCACCTGCAAATTCGGTGGCCGTTGGTCGATGGCCAGCAAGGTCAATTCCCCCCGCGCCAGTTCCTCGGCGACCAGCACCGGCGGCAGTGCGCCAATACCGAAACCGTCGCGCAGCAACCGGGTGATCGCCGACACCGAGTTCACGCAGTTCAACCGTGGCGTCAGGATGCCGTTGGCCTGCATCAGGGCGAGAATCTCCTGATGCGGATGGGAGTTTTTCGAATAGGTAATGATCCGTTCCCGCGCCAGGTCGGCAATGCCGGAGTACTCGCGGTTGTAGATCGAGTTCGTAGCCACAATCCAGCCCATCGGATGACTGGCCAGTTCAAGGCTGCGCACACTTTCCTGACGCAACAGGTCGGTTTGCAGGATCAGATCGAGAAAGCCTTTTTGCAGCTGATCGCAGAGGTTGAGCGCGGTATCGGCCACCAGCTCGATTTCCACCAGTGGATAGTGATCCATCATTTGCGCCACCAACGGGCTCAGCCAGGTGTGGATGACGGTGTCCATGACACCGATCCGGACCCGTCCGACCTTGCTTGAGCGCGTCTCGATCGAGTGCTTGAGCGCCTGCATCGTATCCATCATCTGCTCGGCATATTCGAGCACTTTCAGGCCTTCGGGCGTCAGGCTCACGCCGCGAGAATCGCGCAGGAACAGCTTCACCCCGAGCTCGCCTTCGAGCACGGCGATACGGCTGGAAATCGACGCCTGGGTGGTGAAGAGCTTGTCTGCCGTCAGGCGAAAACTCTTGAGTCGGGCGACCCAGACAAAGGTCTCGAGAAACTTCAGGTTCATAGGGACAAGTTTTTCTTATGTCTAAAGCGGGTTTTTATTAGTTGGACGTAGCAGGGCCGGCAGCCCAAAAATCAGGCCATCCGGTCCCCACGATAGGCGTCGTCGGGGTTCAGAACAATACCAATAAAAATTAGCGCGGAGATTTGCCATGAGTGCGCCCGACACGCTCGACATCCCCAAAGCCACGGTTCGCCCGGGACCTTTCGACTGGTACCGCAACATCAATCAGCAGGAACGTCGCACGTTCTGGAGCTGCAAGATCGGCTATGGCCTGGACGGCATGGACACCCAGATGCTCAGCTTTGTGGTGCCGACCCTGATTGCGATGTGGGGCATCACCACCGGCGAGGCCGGGCTGATTCACACCAGTACCCTGATCGCCTCGGCCATCGGCGGTTGGGTGGCGGGGATCCTCTCCGACCGCATCGGTCGCGTCCGCACTTTGCAACTCACCGTACTGTGGTTCGCCTTCTTCACCTTCCTCTGCGGTTTCGCCCAGAACTACGAGCAACTGCTGATCAGCCGCACGCTGATGGGCTTCGGTTTCGGCGGCGAATGGACCGCCGGCGCGGTGCTGATGGGTGAAGTGATTCGCGCCAAGGACCGCGGCAAAGCGGTGGGCATGGTGCAATCCGGCTGGGCATTGGGTTGGGGACTGACGGCGATCTTGTATGCGCTGCTGTTCTCGGTATTGCCGCCGGAAGACGCCTGGCGCGCTCTGTTCCTGCTGGGCATCGTGCCGGCAATCTTTGTGATCTTCGTCCGTCGGCTGGTCAAGGACCCGGAAATCTATCGCGAAGCCAAGGCCAAGCAAGAACCCAGCAACCCGGCAAAGTTCTACGAGATCTTCGCTCCCGGCATCCTGTTCACCACGATTCGCGCGTCGGTACTGACCACTGGTGCCCTCGGCGGTTACTACGCGATCACCTCCTGGTTGCCGACCTTTCTGAAGAACGAACGTGGTTTGAGCGTACTCGGTACGGGCGGTTATCTGGCGATGGTGATCGTCGGTTCCTACGTCGGTTACGTCATCAGCGCGTATTTGACTGACATCCTCGGGCGTAAAAAGAACTTCATACTGTTCGCGGTCGGCTCGTTCACCATTGTTCTGCTCTACACCCAATTGCCGGTCAGCAATGGCGTGATGCTCTGGCTGGGCTTTCCTTTGGGCTTCTTCGCTTCGGGGATTTTCAGTGGCATGGGCGCGTTCTTGACCGAGCTGTTTCCAACGCGGATTCGCGGTTCGGGCCAGGGCTTTTGCTACAACATAGGCCGGGCGCTGGCGGCATTGTTCCCGCTGTTGATTGGCTTGATGAGCCAGAAGGTGCCATTGAGTGTGGGAATCGGTGCCTTTGCGGCGGTGTCCTACGGAGTAGTGATCCTTGCTGCCCTGAGCCTGCCGGAAACCCGTGGCAAGCAACTCGAGGCCGAGTAACTGATAATCTGCGGGCAAATGCCTACAGCTAAAAGAATAAAACCTACAGGAGTGTTCACCGTGAACCGCCTGCTATTGAACTGCGACATCGGCGAGAGTTTCGGCAACTGGACCATGGGTCTGGATGCCGAGGTCATGCCCTTCATCGATTGCGCCAACATCGCCTGCGGCTTCCATGCCGGCGACCCGAGCATCATGCGCAAGACGGTTAGCCTGGCCTTGAGCAACGGCGTGCAGATCGGCGCACATCCGGCGTATCAGGATCTGGTCGGCTTCGGCCGCCGTTCCATGGCCTACACCGCCCAGGAACTTCAGGACATTGTGCATTACCAGATCGGCGCTCTCGACGGCATTTGCCGGGCCCAGGGCGGGCGGGTGAGTTACGTCAAACCGCACGGCGCGATGTACAACGACATGATGGCCAACCCGGCGCAGTTGCGCGCAGTGCTTCAGGCTGTGGCGGCCTATGATCGCCAGTTGCCGCTGATGTTGATGGCCACTCGCGACAACAGCGCAGCCCAGCAATTGGGCGATGAATACGGCGTGACCCTGTGGTTCGAAGCCTTCGCCGATCGTGCTTACAACAGCGCCGGAATGCTGGTTTCGCGACAACTGCCAGGCGCAGTGCATCACGATCCCGAGACAATCATCGAACAGGCGCTGACCATTGCCCGCGGCGGCAACCTTACGGCCAGCGATGGCAGTGCCCTGCGCTTGCAAGCCAACACACTTTGCGTACATGGCGACAATGCCAGTTCGGTAGCTGCCGTGCGGCGTATTCGCGAAGCACTTGATCAGCAGAGCGCGCCATGAACCTGCGGGTAGAAGTGGTGGCGCTGGATTGCTTGATGGTCCGTCTGTTCGATGAGATCAGCGAGGCCAACATGCCGTGGATGCTCGCCGCCAGTGAAAGTCTGCGTGCTGCGTTCGCCGGGCATCTGATCGATCTGGTGCCGTCCTATACAACGTTGATGGTGCATTACGACCTGACCGCGTTGAGTCCGGCCCAGGCTCGGGAGCTGATCGCCGAGGCTTTGATCGATCTGTCGCCCAACGCCTGCACCCGCGGCAAATGTCATGTGTTGCCGGTCTGGTATGACTTGAGCGTTGGCCCGGAGTTGAGCCTGTTGTCCCAGCGCAGCGGATTGGCCGTGGATGAAGTGATCCGCCGCCACAGCGAGCGCGAATATCAGGTGTTCGCCCTGGGTTTCGCGCCGGGTTTCGCTTTCATGGGGCTGGTGGAAGAAGCGCTGGCGGCGCCGCGTTTAAACACTCCGCGTAAAAAGGTGGCCGCGGGAAGCGTCGGCATCGCCGAACGGCAAACCGCCGCTTACCCGGTGGTGTCTCCCGGTGGCTGGAATCTGATCGGCCGCACCCCGGCCAAATTGTTCGACCGCGAACGCGACGGCTATAGCCTGATGCAACCGGGCGACACGGTGCGTTTCGAAGCCGTCAGCCATGCCGAATTCATCAATCTGGGCGGTGATGACACGCCGTTGGAGGCCCAGGCATGAGCCGTCTATCAATACAAGCGAGTACACCGCTGTGCCTGTTGCAGGACGCTGGCCGTTTCGGCGTGCGGCATCTGGGCGTGACCCAGGGCGGGGCGGCGGATTGGCGATCGATGTCTTGGGCCAATTGGTTGCTGGGCAATAGCCTGGATGCACCGGTGATTGAAATCACCCTCGGCGGGTTTACCGTCGTCGCCGAAGAGGATTGCGTGCTGGCGTTGGCCGGGGCGGATCTGGGGGCGCAGGTGGATGGCGAGGCGTTGGCACCGTGGCGCAGTTTCAGGCTGAACAAAGGTCAACAGTTGCAATTCACTCAGCCGCTGCTTGGGGCCCGGGCTTATTTGGCGGCCCCGGGCGGATTTGATGCGCCAAAGGTGTTGGGCAGCAGCGCAACGGTGGTCCGTGAGGAACTCGGCGGGCTGGATGGCATGGGCCGGGCGTTGGCCAAAGATGCGCGGTTGAGCTACTCGGGCAGCTCGCTGCTTTTGCTGCGGGAACTGGCGCCCGAACAGGTACCGGATTTCAAACTCAACGCGCCGCTGGACCTGGTCCTTGGTGCGCAGATCGGCGAGTTCAGTGGACAGAGTTCGTTTGACGCGTTCAACAGTGTCTGGACCCTCGACAGCCGTGCCGACCGGATGGGCATCCGCTTGCTGGGAACGGCGTTGCAGTATCAGGGTAAGCCGATGATTTCCGAAGGCATCCCGCTGGGTGCGGTTCAGGTGCCGCCGGACGGGCAGCCGATTGTGCTGCTCAATGATCGGCAGACCATTGGCGGCTATCCGCGATTGGGGGCGTTGACGCCATTGGCGTTGGCGCGGCTGGCGCAGTGTCTGCCGGGGACGAAGGTGCGGTTGAAGCCGGTGGTGCAGGATGTCGCGCATCGGGAGCATGTCGAATACCTGCGCCGGTTTGCCTCGCACTGATCGTTCCCACGCTCCGCGTGGGAATGCCGCCCGGGACGCTCCGCGTCCCTGTGACGCGAAGCGTCACTTGATGCATTCCCACGCAGAGCGTGGGAACGATCAACGATCAGCAGTGTGGGAACGATCAGCGCTCTATTTGGAAAGAAACCGCATCCCTTCCTCCAACCCCCGCAACGTCAGCGGGTACATCTGGTCGTTAATCAAGTCCCGCACGATGTTGGTCGACGACGTATAGCCCCACGTATCTTTCGGATACGGGTTGATCCAGATGACCTTCTTGTACTTCTCCATGAACCGCTGCATCCACACATAACCCGCTTCTTCGTTCCAGTGCTCGACGCTGCCGCCGGCCTGGGTGATTTCGTACGGGGCCATGGCGGCGTCACCGATGAAGATCACTTTGTAGTCGGCGCCGTATTTGTGCAGCAGGTCCTGGGTCGAGGTGCGCTCGGAGGTGCGGCGCATGTTGTTCTTCCACACCGATTCATAAACGAAGTTGTGGAAGTAGAAATACTCCAGGTGCTTGAACTCGGTCTTGCAGGCCGAGAACAGCTCTTCGCAAATCTTCACATGGGCGTCCATCGAGCCGCCGATGTCGAACAGCAGCAACAGCTTGACGGTGTTACGCCGCTCGGGTCGCATCTGGATGTTCAGCAGCCCGGCATCGCGCGCGGTGTGGTCGATGGTGCCATCGATGTCCAGCTCTTCCGCCGCGCCCTGACGGGCGAATTTGCGCAGCCGTCGCAGGGCCACCTTGATGTTGCGCGTGCCCAGTTCCACCGAGTCATCGAGGTTTTTGTACTCGCGCTGATCCCAGACCTTGACCGCTTTGCCTTGGCGCTTGCCGGCATCGCCGACCCGAATGCCTTCCGGGTTGAAGCCACCGGAGCCAAACGGGCTGGTGCCGCCGGTGCCGATCCATTTGTTACCGCCGGCATGGCGTTCTTTCTGTTCTTCGAGGCGTTTCTTGAACTCTTCGATCAGCTTGTCCAGGCCGCCGAGGGACTGGATCGCCGCGCGCTCTTCGTCGCTCAGCGAACGCTCGAACTCCTTGCGCAACCAGTCTTCCGGAATCAATGCCTGAAGGTGATCGTCGAGTTTTTCCAGGCCGTTGAAATAGGCACCGAACGCCCGGTCGAACTTGTCGAAATGCTTTTCGTCCTTCACCAGAATCGCCCGGGACAGGTAATAAAACTCGTCCATGTCGGCGAAGGTCACGCGCTGTTTCAGCGCGTTGATCAGGTCCAGCAGCTCTCGTACCGAGACCGGCACCTTGGCTGCGCGCATTTCATTGAACAGGTTAAGCAGCATGGCTATCGCCCTCTATCTTGTTAAACAGAGGGATCAGCGAGTGCCGCGACGGCTCATGAACGCCAGACGTTCAAGCAACTGCACGTCCTGTTCGTTCTTCACCAAAGCGCCGGCCAGCGGTGGAATGGCCTTGGTCGGATCGCGCTCGCGCAGTACCGCTTCACCGATGTTGTCGGCCATCAGCAGCTTCAGCCAGTCCACCAGTTCGGAGGTCGATGGCTTTTTCTTCAGGCCCGGCACCTTGCGCACGTCGAAGAACACGTCCAGCGCTTCGCTGACCAGGTCTTTCTTGATGTTCGGGTAATGCACGTCGACGATCCGCTGCATCGTGATGCGATCCGGGAAGGCGATGTAGTGGAAGAAGCAGCGGCGCAGGAAGGCGTCCGGCAGTTCTTTTTCATTGTTGGAGGTAATGATGATGATCGGGCGTTTCTTGGCCTTGATGGTCTCGTCGATCTCGTAGACGTAGAACTCCATCTTGTCGAGTTCTTGCAGCAGGTCGTTGGGGAATTCGATGTCGGCCTTGTCGATTTCGTCGATCAGCAAAATCACCCGCTCTTCGGATTCGAAGGCTTCCCAGAGCTTGCCCTTTTTCAGGTAATTGCGAACGTCGTGGACCTTTTCCGTGCCCAGTTGCGAGTCGCGCAGACGGCTGACCGCGTCGTACTCGTACAGGCCCTGATGCGCCTTGGTGGTGGATTTGATGTGCCAGGTGATCAGTCTGGCGCCGAAGGACTCGGCCAGTTGCTCGGCGAGCATGGTCTTGCCGGTGCCCGGTTCGCCCTTGACCAGCAGTGGACGCTCCAGCGTGATGGCGGCGTTGATCGCCAGCTTCAGGTCATCGGTGGCGACGTAGGCCGGGGTGCCTTCGAACTTCATCTGCTAATCCTCGAACGGTAAACGCCGACCTGAGCGAAGCAGGGCGGGGCGCAATAATGGGTCAGGCTCGACTATAACGCGGTGCCCGGTCGACTGTGAACGCAGACGGCTTATTCAGTCTCTGAATGGGGCGTCACATCTTGACTCAGTCTCGGCCCCTAGCCAGTATTGAGCTATCGCCATTTTGGCGATAGCTTGCGGGGCATGTCTACTAAATACCGATTTCGCGATACGTACCGCATTCAGTTGCGCGAGAAGGACCACCCGCCGCCCCATGTTCACCTGACCGGCGGCGGGCTCGACGTGATGCTTAGCCTTGCAACCGTCGAAGTGATGGTGGGCAAGGCGCCGCCGCTGATTATCAAGGAAGCGCTGGCGTGGGTCAGGGCCCATCAGGTGCAATTGCTGGAGGATTGGAAACGATGTTACCCATGAAACGACCACGGCTGTCGTCCGTGCAGGCGTTGCCGGATTACCGCCTTATGCTGACCTTTATCGATGGTCAGCAACTGAAGCTCGATTTGAGTCGGGACCTGCGCGCCTATCCAGGGTTGCAACCCTTGTTGGAAATGAGCGCTTTCAATGGGGCAACCCTGGGCGACGATGGCTGGAGTGTCGACTGGCCGGAACTGGACATCCAGATCGGCGCAGACACCCTGTATCTGGATGCTCTCGCACAAAATGCAGTGGACGAAAACACCCGGATCTTCATCGACTGGCGTGCCCGCACCGGGTTGCCGCTCAATCAGGCGGCCGAAGCGCTGGGGGTCAGTGCCCGCAGCATCACGCGCTACAGCAGTGGTCGAGAAGTTGTCCCGCGATCGCTGGCGCTGGCCTGCCTGGGTTGGGACTTCTTGCAGCAGCAATCGAACCCGGCGCGGGCGGCTGAAGAAACCGGTCGTTACACCGTTATACGTAAGCCTTAACCGGCGTCCGGCTTGGGCCGTTCGTATTGGGCGTTGAACGCCTGGACGAAGCCGTTGCGCAAAATCTGCAAAAAAGCCTCGAATGCGCTGATATCCCGCTGATGCACGCTGCCCCTGAGTTGTACGCGAGTGGCGAACTGGTTTTTCGGCTGGTTCTTCAGCACATTCTCGGTGCCCCCCACGAGTGCTTCCCAGATGGAGCGAAAAATCCCTTTGTCTTTGTTTTCCACGTCCTGTTGCCAATTGAATACATCGACGTCCTTCAGCAGCGGTTTGATGTAACCCGTCAATTGAGCTTTTTTTGCCTCGGCTTCAATGACCACATCTCCGTGACCGGCATTGAAGTCGAACTTGCCATACGCCGAGGCGAAGTCGTTCATGCGTTTGAGTTCGATGTTTTTGACCCGCAGGCGAAATTCGAAATCTTCAAAGTTGCTTAAAGGGTCGAAGGTCGCGGTGGTTTCCAGCGGTGCGTGTCCCAGCAACAGGGCTTTGCCGTCGAAACGGGCGTCGCGTTTGCCTTTGGTGTCGACCACGTTGGTCAGGTTGTAAACGCTGGCATTGACCTGGGTGGCATTCATGTTCACGGGCGGTTTTGAATTGAAGTTTCGAAAGGTCACCCGCCCGTCGTTGATCCGCACTTCGTTCAGGGTTATCGGCAGCAGTTTTTCCAATTGTGCCCGCCAATCGGTGCCTTGACCGGTCTGGGAGTTTTTCTTGTTGGCACCGCCGTCGACGAAGTTCACCTCGGGTTTGTCGAACTGCGCCTCGGCCACCACGGCGTGGTCATACCAGAGCGAGTGCCAGCTGACGGAGAGGTCAATCAATGGCGCGTTGACGAAAGGCACGGGGACCTTGCCATTGACCTTGACGATTTTCAGTCCGTTGATTTTGTAGGCGCCACGCCACAAAGCCAGGTCTACGTCGGTAATCTGGCCGCGATAATCCCCCATGTTCGCCAATCTCTCGTTGAGGTAATCGCGCACCAGATAGGGCAGGGCGACATGCAGCGCAATCAGCAGCACAACGAGGCCGGCGAGGGTCCATAGGGGCCAACTGTATCTGCGTTTCATGATGGCAAATCTCTGGCGTTGTAAAGCCATTGACTACGGCGGTTCCAGGACGTTCGACTGACTGGACGACCAAGGGCAACAGGCATACCTTGGAGAGCTTATTTAACGCTGTATAAGGACCCAGCCATGAGCCGTATCTACGCTGACAACGCCCATTCCATCGGCAATACACCGCTGGTGCAGATCAACCGTATCGCCCCGCGCGGCGTGACCATCCTGGCCAAGATCGAAGGGCGTAACCCTGGTTATTCGGTCAAGTGCCGGATCGGTGCGAGCATGATCTGGGACGCCGAAAGCACCGGCAAACTCAAGCCGGGCATGACCATCGTCGAACCGACCTCAGGCAACACCGGTATCGGCCTGGCGTTCGTTGCTGCGGCTCGCGGTTACAAGCTGATGCTGACCATGCCGGCATCCATGAGTATCGAGCGACGCAAAGTGCTCAAGGCTTTGGGCGCCGAACTGGTACTGACCGAACCGGCCAAGGGCATGAAAGGAGCGATCGAAAAGGCGGCTGAAATTGTCGCCAGCGCTCCGGCGACCTACTTCATGCCGTCGCAGTTTGAAAACCCGGCCAACCCGGCCATCCACGAAAAAACGACGGGACCGGAAATCTGGAACGACACCGACGGTGCAGTCGATGTACTGGTGGCAGGCGTCGGAACAGGTGGGACCATTACCGGGGTTTCGCGGTATATCAAGAATACCCAGGGCAAGCCGATTATTTCGGTGGCGGTGGAACCTGTGGTGTCGCCGGTCATCACCCAGGCAATAGCCGGTGAAGAAATCAAGCCGAGCCCTCACAAGATCCAGGGCATCGGCGCCGGTTTTGTGCCGAAGAATCTTGATCTGTCGATGGTCGATCGGGTTGAGTTGGTCAGCGATGAAGAATCCAAGGCCATGGCCCTGCGCCTGATGCAGGAAGAAGGGATTTTGAGCGGCATTTCCTGCGGCGCCGCCATGGCGGTGGCCGTCCGCCTGGCTGAAACCCCGGAAATGCAGGGCAAGACCATCGTGGTAATCCTGCCGGATTCTGGTGAGCGTTACCTGTCGAGCATGCTGTTCAGTGATCTGTTTACCGAGCAGGAGAATCAGCAGTAGGCGTTGCGATTTCAGATTAAGCGGGGAGGGGGTTGATTCGGGTCAGCCCCCGTTCAGGAACCTTGTGTTAAGAAGTGCGTCATTGCGCATTTCTTGACACTGAATGTCGAGAAACACGGGATTCTTCCCGAGGCCGGTCATGTTGATCATGGCTGGCTGCCACGTCGGGTAAATGGCGTTGCGCGAAGTTGTCTACTATCAAGGAGTTGTTGATGACCGTTTCATTTGCCGCAAAGACGTCGTTTTTGTTGCTGTTCTTCGGCAGCACTCTCTACGTGCACTTGCGCGGCAAGGCGCGTTTGCCGGTCTTGCGTCAGTTCGTCAACCACTCGGCGTTGTTCGCGCCTTATAACGCCTTGATGTACCTGTTCTCCAGCGTGCCATCCAAACCGTATCTTGACCGCAGCAAGTTTCCGGAACTGGATGTGCTCAAGGACAACTGGGAAGTTATCCGCGACGAAGCGATGCATTTGTTCGACGAGGGTTACATCCGCGCCGCCGAAAGAAACAACGACGCCGGGTTCGGTTCGTTCTTCAAGAAAGGCTGGAAGCGCTTTTACCTCAAGTGGTACGACAAACCACTGCCATCAGCCGAAGCCCTGTGCCCGAAAACCGTGGCACTGCTCAGCCGCATTCCCAACGTCAAAGGCGCCATGTTCGCGTTGTTGCCAGGCGGCAGCCACCTCAACCCGCACCGTGATCCGTTCGGCGGTTCCCTGCGTTATCACTTGGGGCTATCGACGCCGAACTCTGATGATTGCCGGATCTTCGTCGACGGTCAGGTCTACGCCTGGCGTGATGGCGAAGACGTGATGTTCGACGAAACCTACGTACATTGGGTCAAGAACGAAACCGACAAGACTCGGGTTATCCTTTTTTGCGACATCGAACGACCGCTGAGCAACCGCCTGATGACTCGTCTCAACCGCAGGGTCAGTGGCTTTTTGGGTCGCGCCACGGCACCGCAGAATCTTGAAGATGAACATGTTGGCGGGATTAATCATGTTTACGCATGGAGCAAGCATTCCAGTGACAAGTTCAGTGGCGCGATAAAACGGTGGAAGCGTCGCAATCCCAAGGCGTACCGAGTGCTGCGGCCAGTGCTCGCAGTGCTGGTGTTGACGTGGTTGGGGTATTGGTTATTTGGGTAATCTCGATTCCTGAATGAAAAAAACGCTCCTTAGGGAGCGTTTTTTATGCAGCCTGTTCGCCAAGGGATTGGTGTAAGACGCTTGCTCATGGGTTCTTCAGCCAAGTCATTGCAATCCATGTCAGTCGCTGGTTATAGTCGGCGCTCGGTGAGTTTCATGACTCACCTCCCGAGCCCTCAAAAAAGATCAGCCCAATGCCTGCTTCCCTCATCAACGCGGTAGTCGATTCAGCGGTCAACGCTGGCGTCGTGCCGTGCGGGAATCAGCAGCCTGCGCAGATCAGTCATTACCCCCCACCTGTCAGTAGCACGCCGGTGTGCGCAGTCGTATCACCGCCAGGCGTTGGCTTCTCGGGCTGATCAGCTTTTTCTGCTGTTCCTGTGCCCTTTTGAAAAGCGCCTGAAAAACTACTGAATTTCAGCTTCGGCTGAGTTGGCTTTTTGCCTGACTACAGGTGGTATCCATGTTTGTCCTTTCGAAACAATCCGCGCTCGCGGCGGCGTCCACGAGCCTGTTCGTTCTGCTGTGGAGCAGCGGGGCGATCTTCTCCAAATGGGGCCTGGCCCATGCGTCACCTTTTGCTTTTCTGTTGATTCGCTTCGCTATCGCAATCTGCGGATTGGTGCTTTTGATGCCGCTGCTCAAGCTGAAACTGCCCAAGGGCGGCAAGCCGATGGTGTATGCGATGGCCACGGGTGTGGTGTTGCTGGGGGCTTATCAGATTTTCTATCTGCTGGCCCTGGACCTGAAAGTCACACCCGGCGTCATGGCGACGATCATGGGCGTGCAGCCGATTCTCACGGTGGTGATCATGGAGCGCCAGCGGTCAGCCAGCAGAATGTTTGGTCTGACGCTGGGGTTGGCCGGGTTGATCATGGTGGTGTATCAGGGCATAGGTCTGGCCGGTATGTCGCTGGCCGGGATGCTCTTCGGTTTGCTGGCGCTGGCGAGCATGACGTTCGGTTCGATCATGCAGAAGCGCATCACCGACAATCCCCTCGGCACACTGCCCGTGCAGTACCTGGCGGGGCTGTTGCTCTGCGGAGTCTTCGTTCCGTTCCAACCTTTTCATTTCGAACACAGCACCGGTTTTATCGTGCCGGTGCTGTGGATGGGATTGGTCGTGTCGGTACTGGCAACCTTGCTGCTGTATCGCTTGATCGCCCGGGGCAACCTGGTGAATGTCACCAGCCTGTTTTACCTGGTGCCGGCGGTAACGGCGGTGATGGACTACCTGATTTTCGGCAACCGGCTGGCGGCGTTGAGCATGCTGGGCATGTTGCTGATCATCGTTGGATTGGTGTTCGTATTCCGTAAAAGCGCTTGAAACAAAACAAGGCGCTGCAGAACGCCAATCCGCTGGGCATTCGGCGGCTGGTGGATGGCGAGGTGAGTCAGTCAGCTTTGTAGCGTCTGAACAATCGCCTTCGCGAGCAAGCCCGCTCCCACAGGTTCAGCGCAATCCCTGTGGGAGCGGGCTTGCCCGCGAAGGCGTCATCAGCCGCACCACAACTCTACTTGGCAGCCACCCCAACAGCCTTCACCACCGCCGTCTTCAACACCAACCACAACGCCGCCGCAATCAACACCCCGCCATAGATGTGTGCCATCGACAACGGCTCATCCAGCAACAACGCCCCCCACAGCACCCCGAACGGCGGAATCAGAAAGGTCGTGGTCATCGACTTCACCGGCCCGACCGAGCTGAGCAGGCGGAAGTAAATAATGTACGCAAGCGCCGTACACACCAGCCCCAAACCCAGCAGCGACAACCAGACATTCCAGCCTCCCCAGCTCTCCGGTGGCTGGCTGATCACGCTGTAACCGAACAGCGGCAACAGAAACAACGTCGCACCCAGCATGCTGCCCACCGCCGACAGACGACTGTCGAGGCCGCCGGCGTGATCGAGCCAGCGCCGCGCAAGGAAACCGGCGAAACCGTAGCAGGTCGTGGCGAGCAGGCAGGCGAGGGCGCCCATTAGCAGTTCCATGTCGAACGCCACCGGCCCGGCTCGGGTCAGGATACCTACGCCAAGCAGCCCGAGGAACACGCCGCCAAGCTTGGCGGCGGTGAGCCTTTCGTGGAAGAACAGACCGCCGATCAGCACGCCCATCAGTGGCGTGGTCGCGTTGAATATCGCCGAATAACCGGCCGGCAGCACTTGCGCGGCTACTGAATAGAGGGTCGCCGGTATCCCGGAGTTGATCACTCCGAGCAGCATCACGGTTTTGAGTTTTCCTTTGAAATCCCAGCTGATACGCATCAGCCCGAGGATCACCAACAGGCCGACCGCGGCAATCGATACGCGGAAAAAAGCAGTGGGGATTGTGCCAATCACCGGGGCGATGATGCGCATGAACAGAAAGCTCGCGCCCCAAATGGCGGCAAGCGATAACAAACGCAGGGTATCGACGGGGTTCACAGCGCGTTCCTTCCTTGATTGGCGCGCAAGTGTCGCGCCAGTCCCGACGCAAGGCAATGGTTGCGTTGCGTAACGAAGGGCCACTAAGCTCAGGCCCCACGATAAGAATCAGCCGCCGAGGTTTTACCTATGCCGCAGCAATGGCCAGCCGCCGACATCGCCCGAATGGTCCTCGATGGCTTTGACGATTACCGCGAGCATTTCCGCCAGATCACTGACGGCGCCCGAGCCCGCTTTGAACAGGCCAAGTGGCAGGAGGCGCAGGTCGCATCGGCGGCGCGGATCAATCTGTACGAAGAAAAAGTCGGCGAAACGGTGGCACGACTGCGCATCGCGTTTGACGCTGAAACGCTGGACGTCAGCTGCTGGCCGTTGGTCAAAAGCGCTTACATCAAACTGATCGACCTGCGCTTCGACGATGAACTGTCCGAAACCTGGTACAACTCGATCTTTTGCGGACTGTTCAGCCACGACCTGATCAGCGACGGCTGCATGTTCATCCACACCACCCGGCCAAGCCTGCGTCGGGCCCGCGCCGCACAAACCCGCACCTACAAACCCCAGGGCCAGTTGTCCGGCATGCTCGCGAGCATTTTTGCCGACTACCGCTTCAGCGAGGATTACGCCGACCTGGCCGGCGACGTGCGCCGCCTCGAGGCACAACTGCGTGAAAACCTGCCTGATTGGGTCTGCAAGGACCCGGAATTGAGCGTCGAACTGTTTTCCTCAGTGCTTTACCGCAACAAAGGGGCGTACCTGGTCGGGCGCATCTACACCCAGGACGAACAATGGCCGTTGGTGATTCCGCTGCTGCACCGTGAGGGTCGCGGGATTCAGATCGATGCGCTGATCACCGACGAAGCGGACGTGTCGATCATCTTCTCGTTCACCCGTTCGTATTTCATGGTCGACGTGCCGGTGCCAGCGGAGTTCATCGGTTTCCTCAAACGCATCCTGCCGGGCAAGCACATCGCCGAGCTGTACACCTCGATCGGCTTCTATAAACACGGAAAATCCGAGTTCTACCGGGCGCTGATCAATCACCTGGCCAACACCGACGACCAGTTCATCATGGCCCCGGGCGTGCGTGGCATGGTGATGAGCGTGTTTACCCTGCCGGGCTTCAACACCGTATTCAAAATCATCAAGGACCGCTTCTCGCCGTCGAAAAACGTCGACCGCGCCACAGTGATCGAGAAGTACCGCTTGGTGAAAAGTGTCGATCGGGTCGGGCGCATGGCCGACACCCAGGAATTCTCCGATTTCCGTTTTCCGTTGAGCAAGTTCGAGCCGGCCTGCCTGCAAGAATTGCTCGAAGTGGCCGCGTCCACTGTGTCGGTAGAGGACGACACCGTGCTGATCCGCCACTGTTGGACCGAACGTCGGATGACGCCGTTGAACCTGTATCTGGAGAACGCCAACGACGCTCAGGTCCGCGAGGCACTGGAAGATTACGGCCTGGCGATCAAGCAACTGGCAGCGGCGAACATCTTTCCCGGCGACATGCTGCTGAAGAACTTCGGCGTCACGCGGCACGGACGGGTGGTGTTTTATGACTATGACGAGATTTGCTTCCTGACCGAGGCCAACTTCCGGCATATCCCGCAACCGCGTACGCCGGAAGACGAGATGGCTTCAGAACCGTGGTATTCGATCGGGCCGCTGGATGTATTTCCTGAAGAGTTTCCGCCGTTTTTGTTTGCCGACTCCGGGCAGCGCAAGTTGTTCGATCAGTTGCATGGTGAGCTTTACAACGCCGATTACTGGAAAAGCCTTCAGGAAGCCATTCGCGCCGGGAAGGTGATTGATGTGTTCCCGTATCGGCGCAAAGGCCTCGATAACGAGTAACCCCTCACCGCCACACCTGACACCGATCGTTCCCACGCTCCGCGTGGGAATGCCTCCCCGGACGCTCCGCGTCCGCTCTTGGGACGCAGAGCGTCCCTTGCTGCATTCCCATGCGGAGCGTGGGAACGATCACAGCAGAGCGCAAATCTGCGACAATCCGCCCCCTGCGCCACTAGACGACTTATTGCGTACCTGATGACTGACGAATCGCCTTCCATCGACAAACTGCTGAAAAACCTCGATCACGCCATGCTCGCCGACCGCCACCGGCTGCGGCGGCAGTTGCTTGAGCTGCGCAAAAAACCTGATGAAGCCAAGCTGGCCCAATGGGTGACGCGCATGCAGGCGTCCTGTGATCAGGTGCTGGCGCGGCGGGCCAGCCTGCCGGTAATTCGTTACGACGACAGTTTGCCGATCGCCGCCAAGCGCGACGAAATCAAGGCAGCGCTGCTCAAGCATCAGGTGTTGATCATTGCCGGTGAAACCGGTTCGGGTAAAACCACCCAGTTGCCGAAGATCTGCCTGGAAATCGGGCGCGGTCAGCATGGCCTGATCGGCCACACTCAGCCCCGTCGAATCGCCGCCCGCAGCGTGGCGAGCCGGGTCGCCGAAGAACTGGCGACGCCGTTGGGTGCGCTGGTCGGCTATCAGGTGCGGTTCGAGGACCAGAGCGATTCCAACACCCTGATCAAACTGATGACCGACGGCATCCTGCTGGCGGAAACCCAGAACGACCGCTACCTCGAACGCTACGACACGATCATCGTCGACGAAGCCCACGAACGCAGCCTGAACATCGACTTCCTGCTCGGTTACCTGAAAACCCTGCTGCCGCGTCGTCCGGACCTGAAGGTCATCATCACTTCGGCGACCATCGACCTGGAGCGCTTCTCCAAGCACTTCGATGACGCGCCGATTGTCGAAGTCTCCGGCCGCACCTTCCCCGTGGAAACCTGGTATCGCCCGCTGACCCTGGAGCAGGACGAAGAGGGCAACCGCGTCGAGGACGACTTGACCGTGGATCAGGCGATCCTCGCCACCCTCGACGAAATCGCCGCGTTCGAACGCAGCGAGCGCAAGAGCCCTGGCGACGTGCTGGTGTTCCTGCCCGGCGAGCGTGAGATTCGCGACGCGGCGGACATGCTGCGCAAGGCCCAGCTCAAGCACACCGAGATTCTGCCGCTCTACGCACGGCTGTCGCCGGCCGAACAGCAGCGGATTTTCCAGTCGCACCCAGGTCGGCGCGTGGTCCTGGCGACCAACGTCGCGGAAACCTCGCTGACCGTGCCGGGCATTCGTTACGTGATTGACAGCGGTACCGCGCGCATCAGCCGTTACAGCTACCGCGCCAAGGTCCAGCGCCTGCCCATCGAAGCGATTTCCCAGGCCAGCGCCAACCAGCGTAAAGGTCGCTGCGGGCGGGTCGAGCCGGGTATCTGCATTCGTCTGTACGGCGAAGAAGATTTCATTGGCCGGCCGGAATTTACCGATCCGGAGATCCTGCGCACCAACCTCGCCGCGGTGATTTTGCAGATGTTGCATCTGCGCCTCGGCGAAATCACCGATTTCCCGTTTATCGAGCCGCCGGATGGCAAAGCCATCAGCGACGGTTTCAACCTGCTGCAAGAACTCTCGGCGGTCGACCGCAATAGCCAGCTGACGCCGCTTGGCCGCCAATTGGCGCGCTTGCCAGTGGACCCGCGGATGGGCCGCATGTTGCTGGAAGCGGCGAAACTCGGCAGCTTGCAGGAAGTGCTGATCGTCGCCAGCGCCATGTCGATTCAAGACCCGCGCGAGCGTCCTCCGGAACGTCAGCAAGCGGCGGATCAGGCGCATGCGCAATGGAAAGACGTGGACTCGGACTTCGCCGGGCTGGTCAATCTGTGGCGTGGTTTCGAAGAACAGCGTCAGGCCCTGACCGCCAGTCCGCTGCGCAATTGGTGCCGCAAGAATTTCCTGAATTACCTGCGCCTGCGCGAATGGCGCGACTCCCATCGGCAGTTGAGCCTGATCTGCCGCGACATGCAGTTGAGCCTCAACAAAGAACCGGCGGATTACCCGAAACTGCACAAAGCCGTGCTCTCGGGGCTGCTCAGCCAGATCGGCCAGAAAACCGATGAGGGCGATTACCTCGGTGCGCGTCAGCGGCGCTTCTGGATTCACCCGTCATCGGGCCTCGGTAAAAAGCGTCCGCAATGGCTGATGGCTGCCGAACTGGTGGAAACCACCAAGCTCTACGCGCGGATGGTCGCCAAGATCGATTCCGATTGGATCGAGCCCTTGGCCGGGCATCTGATCAAGAAAAACCACTTCGAACCCCATTGGGAGAAGAAGCGCGGTCAAGTCGTGGCCTTCGAGCAGATCACGTTGTTCGGGCTGATCGTGGTCGGTCGCCGGCCGGTGCATTACGGGCCGATCGACCCTGTCACGTCCCGTGAGCTGTTCATTCGTGAAGGCCTGGTACGCGGCGAGATTCAGTCCAAGGCCAAGTGCCTGACCGCCAATGCGCAGTTGCTGGAACAGCTCGACGAACTGGAAGCCAAGGCGCGCCGTCGCGACATTCTGGCCGACGAAGAAACCCTGTTCGCCTTCTACGATGCGCGACTGCCGGCGGAGATCCACCAGACGGCGACCTTCGATAGCTGGTATCGGGTCAACAGCCAGAAAGACCCGCAGTTGCTGATCATGCGCGAAGAAGACGTGCTGGCCCGCGAGGCGAGTGAAGTCACCGCTTTGCATTACCCGGACACCTTGCATATCGGTGATCTGGAGTTGGCGCTCAGTTACCACTTCGAACCCAACCACCCGCGTGACGGCGTGACCCTGCGCGTGCCGGCGCCGTTGTTGCCGATGCTGCCGCCGGAGCGCCTGGAATGGCTGGTGCCGGGCGTGATCGAGGCCAAGTGCATCGCGCTGGTGCGCAACCTGCCTAAAGCCCTGCGCAAGAATTTCGTGCCGGTGCCGGACTTCGTCAAAGCCGCATTGCAACGCATGACTTTCGCTGAGGGCTCGTTGCCTCAAGCGCTGGGCCGCGAACTGCTGCGCATGACCGGTGCGCGGGTCAGCGATGAAGCCTGGGCCGAAGCATCGCAGCAGGTCGACAGTCATTTGCGGATGAACCTGGAAATCGTCGACGGGCAGGGCAAGTTCCTCGGTGAAGGGCGTGATCTGGCGGAACTGACCGCACGCTTTACCGAAGCCAGTCAGGCCGCACTGGCCGTGCCGCAAACCGCGAAAAACCAGCAACCGGTGGAGCCGAAAGTGTTTGCCGCCGTCGCCGAGAAAACCCAGCAGAAGATCGCGGGGCTATCGATGACGGTGTATCCGGCGTTGGTGGAGGAGAGCGGCACGGTCAAGGAAGGACGTTTCTCGACGCCAGCCGAAGCCGAGTTTCAACATCGCCGCGCCTTGCAGCGTTTGCTGATGCAGCAACTGGCCGAACCGGCGAAGTTCCTGCGCAGCAAATTGCCGGGGTTGACCGAACTGGGCCTGATGTACCGCGACATGGGCCGCATCGACAGTCTGGTCGAAGATATCCTGCTGGCCAGCCTCGACAGCTGCATTCTCGACGGCGAAGACCCGCTGCCACGGGATGGCGCCGGGTTGGCGTCATTGGCCGAACGCAAACGCGGTGGCTGGACCGAGCACGCCGAACGGCTGGCGAAGCTGACGCTGGAAATTCTCAAGCTCTGGCACGGCCTGCAAAAACGCTTCAAGGGCAAGATCGACCTGGCGCAAGCCGTGGCGTTGAACGACATCAAGCAGCAGCTCAGTCATCTGGTGTATCCGGGCTTCGTCCGGGAAACCCCGATGCAGTGGCTCAAGGAATTGCCGCGTTATCTGAAAGCGGTCGAGCAGCGCTTCGAGAAAATCGGCGCTCAGGTGCAGAGGGATCGGGTCTGGAGTGGCGAGTTGTCTGGCCTGTGGACGCAATATCAAACCCGCGCCAACAAACATGCCCAGGAAGGCAAACGCGATCCGCAATTGGAGCTCTATCGCTGGTGGCTGGAGGAATACCGGGTTTCCCTGTTCGCCCAACAACTGGGCACCAAGGTGCCGATCTCCGACAAGCGCCTGAACAAGCAATGGACCCAGGTCGAACCCTGAACCCGAGACTTGTGCAATACCTGTGGGAGCGAGCCTGCTCGCGATGGGGCCATCACATTCAACATCTATGTCGACTGTGATGCCGCCATCGCGAGCAGGCTCGCTCCCACAGGTTTTTGTATTGCCTGGTAGGTGGGAGTCATCCAGCAAAAAGGCGCCAAAACCCATTGTTTATGGCAAACTTCGCGCCTATAAACGCCGGCCCCGCAGTTTTGAGCCTTCACAGGTCTGGGCGGATCGGAATAAAGCGATGCCAGGTTTGCGCCCCCTGACGGGAGCAGATCCTTTGTGTGTTGGTACGTCGGTGCCAACACTTTCTGCCTGAACAGATTAGAGAAACGACCATGCATAACGTCGTCATCAGCGGCACCGGCCTGTACACCCCGGCCAACAGCATCTCCAACGAAGAGCTGGTGCAGTCTTTCAACGCTTACGTCGCGCTATTCAACGCCGACAACGCCGACGCCATCGCGCGCGGCGAAATCGAAGCGTTGACCGAGTCCAGCGCGGCGTTTATCGAAAAGGCGTCTGGCATCAAAAGCCGCTTTGTCATGGACAAGGACGGTATCCTCGACCCGCAACGCATGGCGCCACGCCTGCCGGAACGCTCGAATGACGAGTGGTCGGTGCTTTGCCAAATGGCCATCGGCGCCGCCGAGCAAGCCTTGCAGCGTGCTGGCAAGACCGCGGCGGACATCGACGGCGTGATCGTTGCCTGCTCCAACCTGCAACGGGCCTATCCGGCCATCGCCATCGAAGTCCAGGAGGCCTTGGGCATCCAGGGTTTCGGTTTTGACATGAACGTCGCCTGCTCCTCGGCGACCTTCGGCATTCAGGCTGCGACCAACAGCGTGCAACTGGGCCAGGCCCGGGCGATCCTGATGGTCAACCCGGAAGTCTGCACCGGTCACCTGAACTTCCGCGACCGCGACAGCCACTTCATCTTCGGCGACGCCGCGACTGCGGTGATCATCGAACGTGCTGACCTGGCGACGTCCAAGTACCAGTTCGACATCGTCAGCACCAAGCTGCTGACCAAGTTCTCCAACAACATCCGCAACAACTTCGGCTTCCTCAACCGCGCGGCGGAAGAGGGCATCGGTACCAAGGACAAACTGTTCGTGCAGGAAGGCCGCAAGGTGTTCCGCGATGTCTGCCCGATGGTCGCCGAGCTGATCGCTACGCACCTGGAAGAGAACGCGCTCAACATCAGCGACGTGAAACGCTTCTGGCTGCACCAGGCCAACCTCAGCATGAATCACCTGATCGTCAAGAAGCTGCTGGGCCGCGAAGCCACCGAAGAAGAAGCCCCGGTGATCCTCGACACCTACGCCAACACCAGCTCCGCCGGTTCCGTGATTGCATTTCACAAAAACCAGGACGATCTGGCTGCCGGTTCGCTGGCCGTGCTCAGCTCGTTCGGCGCCGGTTACTCGATTGGTAGCGTGATTCTGCGCAAGCGCTGAGTTTGGTTTAAAAGATCGCAGCCTGATTTTTGGCGAGGACACTTTCCTGTGGCGAGGGAGCTTGCTCCCGTTTGGCTGCGAAGCAGTCGTAAAACCAGCGAGTGTGTTTTGTCTGGAGGAATACATGGGGCCGCTTCGCGCCCCAACGCGAGCAAGCTCGCTCGCCACAAAGGTCCGGCTGTGTTGCGGGAAATGAAAACAGCCTCGCGTTGGTCTATCGGACGGATGATGGGGACCGATAGACCAACGCGAGGCTGTAAAAAAGAGCTCGGGCTTCCTTGTCCGAGTCGTGGAGCGGGGAATCAGAACTTCGCTTCGGCATCCAGTTGCAGGGTGTTGATGTCCGAATCTTTCAGGTTGGCGTTGGTGTAGTCAGAGTTAGCCATGAAGTACGTCGCACCCAGGGCGAAGTTCTTGTCCAGCTCGTAACTCACTTTCAACTTGCTGCCACGCGAACCGGTGAAACCGTTGGCGAAGTCGGAGTCGGTGAAGGCGCCGACCACCGCGTTACGCTGCACGTCGCGGTAGTTGTAGTCCACTGCGAAGCCGTAGAGCTTGGTCTTCACACCAGCCAGCCAGGCAGAATCCTGATCGTTGCTGGCGTCTTGGTTGTTCACGTACTGACCGTACAGCGAGAGCGGCATAGGCAGGCCACTGATGTCGAGCTGACCAAAGCCTTCGTACAGTTTGAATTGCTCGTTCGGGCTGTTGCCGTTGATCGCCAGTGCGGCTGGAATGCTGGTGCCGCCTGAGCGGATGTCGTCGTCGTTGTCGTAGCCGTAGACGCTGCCACCCAGGGTCAGTTTCAGGTTGTCGGTGATAGCGAAGCGCGCGCCCAACTGACCCGCGTACAGACGCAAGTCGTGTTTGAACTGCACGCCGTCGCCATCGACGTTGTCCTTGAGGGTGTAGTGACCGGCGCTACCGAACAGCTCGGTGCTGGCGCCCAGCGGGTATTTGTAAGCCACCGACAGGCCTTCGGGGCTGATGTCGCTATCCCAGATGATGTCGCCCATGCTCACCCATTGCTGCGGCATCTTGCCGCCAACGATATGCAGGTTCTTGATGGCGTCCGGGTGGTAGTCGACATAACCCTGGTCCAGCCAGATCTGCTTCTTGTCGAAGTAATTGTCCAGACTCTGGTTGGTGGAGCGAGCGTCGTCATTGTTGCCGGTGGCGATACGGATGCCGGTGTCGACTTGCGGGTTGATCGTGCTGTAGGCACCCAGGCGGGCACGAATGCGCTGACGATCCTGGTCTTTGTTGTTTGAAACACCGTCGTTGTGGACGTTTTCCTGACGGAAACGCACGTCACCCTTGAATTGGGTCTTGGCGGCCCACGCCAGTTTTTGGTCGAAGGTACTCAGTTCATTGGTTTTCTTCGCAGTCGCCGCGATCTGCTCGTTGGTCTCTTGTTGAGCCTGGCGGGCGATTTGCTGGTCTTTCTGATCCTTGGCCAGCTCGGCTTGCAGTTCGGTGTACTGAGCAGGCGAAATCGAGCCGTTTGCCTTGAGCATGTCGAGCAGTTTGGCGTCGACTGCGGCACTGGCCGGAACACTCATGGCCAGCAGCAACCCACCACACAAGGCCGCCGCAGTTTTCGTGGAAGCAAGACGCATATCAATCTCCGAAGATGTAATGGGATGACTGAGCCATCCAGGACACAACCGACCGTTGAGGACGGAAAACGGTGACCAGGTTTAGAACCCGGCGCTCTAAAAACAGGCGCCAGTATCGCGATGGTTTATGACAGGGCAGTGGCAAAGTGATGGCGTCTCGATGACGATACAAATATCGCGCACACCCTTATCCAGAGCCCTGTCGGCGGATTGCTCGTGTGGATTTTTTGGCGATGGGCGATACTCGCCGGGCTTTCACGCAAAGAAGTAGGGAAGAACCGATGCCGCTGCAACGCCTGCAAAATCTGTCCGAAATCGCGTCGCAGACGTGGGATGCCCTGGTGCCCGAGAATCAGCCCTTTCTGCGTCACGCCTTTCTCAGCGCGCTGGAAGACAGCGGTAGCGTCGGCCCGCATTCCGGCTGGCAACCCGAGCATTTGTTGCACATCGAAGGCGATCGCCTGATTGCCGCGTTGCCCAGTTATCGCAAATGGCATTCCTACGGCGAGTACGTGTTCGATCACGCCTGGGCCGATGCCTGTGAGCGTGCGGGGATCGATTACTACCCCAAGCTGCTGACGGCTGTGCCGTTCAGTCCGGTCAGCGGCCCGCGTTTGCTGGCGGCCACGCTCGAGGACGGTTTCGAACTGTTGAAAAGCCTGCCGGGCTACCTTGAAATCGAACAACTCTCCAGCGCCCACATCAACTTCACCGATCCGTTCACTGACGCCGCCTTGGCCGAGCAGCCAGGCTGGTTGCAGCGAATCGGCTGTCAGTACCACTGGCAGAATCGTGGCTATCGGGATTTTCAGGACTTCCTCGACGCTCTCAGTTCGCGCAAGCGCAAGCAGATGCGCAAGGAACGCGAACAAGTGGCAGGGCAGGGCATCGATTTCGAATGGCTTGAAGGTCGGCAACTCGATCAGGCGCAGTGGGATTTTGTCTATGCCTGCTACGCCAACACCTACGCAGTGCGTCGGCAAGCGCCGTATCTGACGCGGGAGTTTTTCAGTTTGCTGGCCGAGCGTATGCCAGAGTCGATTCGTGTGGTGTTGGCCAAGCAAGGCTCACGGCCGGTGGCCATGGCCTTCAGTCTGGTGGGTGGCGACAGTTTTTTCGGTCGTTACTGGGGCTGTCTGGCGGAGTTCGATCGTCTGCACTTCGAGACCTGTTTCTACCAGGGCATGGACTACGCGATTGCCAATGGCTTTCAGCGTTTCGATGCCGGTGCCCAGGGCGAGCACAAGTTGATTCGCGGGTTTGAACCGGTGATCACGCATTCATGGCACTACTTGCGTCATCCCGGCCTGAAAGCTGCCGTCAAAGACTTCCTGCAGCAAGAGCGCGTTGGTGTGCTGGCATATGCCGAGGAAGCCAGGACGGCCTTGCCTTACCGGCAAGCCTGATCCTCGCCCCGCTTCAGCTGCTTTCCTTGCCCAGCCATCGATACGTCACAAGTCCATGTAGCAGCTGGCGCAGCCTGCGTCCGGCTGCGAAGCAGTCGCAAAATCCTATAACGCAGTGTTTCAGGCATAACGCACCCGCTGAATTAACGACTGCTTCGCAGTCGAACGCAGGCTGCGTCAGCTGCTACAAGGATCTCGGCGACCGACAAATTTAATCTATGCCGACAAACCCACCCGTCTGGTGCTGCCACAACCGCGCATACAAACCGCCATGGGCCAGCAGTTCGGCGTGGCTGCCGGTTTCGGCGATCTTGCCTTTTTCCAGCACCACCAGCCGGTCCATGCGGGCGATGGTCGAGAGCCGGTGGGCGATGGCAATCACGGTTTTGCCCTGCATCAGGGTTTCCAGGCTTTCCTGGATCGCTGCTTCGACTTCCGAGTCCAGCGCCGAGGTGGCCTCGTCCATGATCAGGATTGGCGCGTCCTTGAGCAGTACGCGAGCAATCGCAATCCGCTGACGCTGACCGCCGGAGAGTTTCACCCCGCGCTCACCGACGTGGGCATCAAAACCGGTGCGACCTTCGGAGTCCGACAGCAATGGGATGAACTCGTCGGCGCGGGCCTTGTGCACCGCCGCCCAGAGTTCGGCGTCGGTGGCGTCGGGTTTGCCGTACAACAAATTGTCGCGGATCGAGCGATGCAGCAGGGACGTGTCCTGGGTGATCATGCCGATGCGCTCACGCAGGCTTTCCTGGCCGACTTCGGCGATGTTCTGGCCGTCGATGAGGATGCGTCCGCCCTGCACGTCATAGAGGCGCAGCAGCAGGTTGACCAGGGTTGACTTGCCGGCGCCGGAGGGACCGATCAGGCCGATTTTCTCACCGGGCTTGATGGTCAGGTTGAGGTCGCCGATGATCCCGCTCTTCTTGCCGTAGTGGAAATCCACGTGCTCGAAACGCACCTCGCCACGGGTGACCGCCAGCGGTTTGGCCTGCTCGCGATCGGTGACGCTGACCGGTTGAGAGATGGTCTGCAAACCGTCCTGGACCATGCCGATATTTTCGAAAATGCCGGTGACCACCCACATGATCCAGCCGGACATGTTGACGATGCGGATCACCAGGCCGGTGGCCAGGGCAATCGCGCCGACGGTGATCAGCGACTGCGTCCACAGCCACAGGGCCAGGCCGGTGGTGCCGACGATCAGCAAGCCGTTCATGCTGGTGATGACCACGTCCATGCTGGTGACCACCCGGCCGGCCAGTTGGGCTTTTTCGGTTTGTTCCTTGATCGCTTCGCGAGCGTATTGCTGCTCGAAGTTGGTGTGGGCGAACAGCTTCAGGGTCGTGATGTTGGTGTAGCCGTCGACGATCCGCCCCATGAGTTTGGAGCGCGCATCGGAGGACACGACCGAACGTTCCTTGACCCGTGGCACGAAGTAGCAAAGGGCACTGATGAAGGCGACGATCCAGGTCAGCAGCGGGATCATCAGGCGCCAGTCGGCTTCGGCGAACAGCACCAGCGAACTGATCGCGTAGATCAGCACGTGCCACAGCGCGTCCACCGCTTGCACAGCCGAATCGCGCAGCGAGTTGCCGGTTTGCATGATGCGTTGGGCGATACGCCCGGCGAAGTCGTTCTGGAAAAAATTCAGGCTCTGTTTGAGCACATAACTGTGGTTCTGCCAGCGGATCAGGCTGGTCATGCTGGGGCTCAGGGTCTGGTGCACCAGCAGGTCATGCAGGCCGACAAAAATCGGCCGGAACACCAGGGCTACCACCGCCATCCAGGCCAGCTCGATCCCGTGTTCCTTGAAGAAATCGACGTTAGGCGTGCCTTGGGTCAGGTCGATGATGCGACTCAGGTAACTGAACAGCGCCACTTCGATCAGCGCACCGATCAGGCCGACGAGCAGCAGGACGGCAAAACTCGGCCAGACCTGCTTCAAGTAATAGGTATAAAAAGGCAGAACCCGATCCGGCGGAGCGGCCGTCGGGGCCTCGCGGAAAATGTCGATCAGTTTCTCGAAACGGCGATAAAGCATCAGTTCTCCGCCCGCGCACGGGCTCTCCTTTGAACAGTGTGAGCGGCGCACTCCGGCAGCCGCTCAAGACTTCCTGTGTAGCTTAGTCGATGACTTTGGCCGACTTGATGAACACAGGGTCGGCGGGTACATCTTTCATGCCGCCACGGGTGGTGGTTTGCGAGTTGACGATGACATCTACCACGTCCATGCCTTTCACGACTTTACCGAAGACCGCATAGCCGTCACCGCTGTCGAGGAAGTCATTGTCCTTGACGTTCACGAAGAACTGGCTAGTGGCCGAATCAGGATTCGAGGTGCGGGCCATGGACAGCGTGCCACGGACGTTGTGCAGACCGTTCTTGGACTCGTTCTTGATCGGTGCCTTGGTTTCTTTCTGTTGCATTTGTTGAGTGAAACCACCGCCCTGGATCATGAACCCGGGAATCACCCGATGAAAAATCGTGTTGTTGTAGAAACCGCTGTTGACGTAGTCCAGGAAGTTCTTGGTACTGATCGGCGCCTTGACCGGGTCCAGTTCGATTTCGATCTGGCCGTTGGTGGTCTCCAGCAACACGTGCGGCGCCTTGGCGGGCGTGGCGGCCATCAGGTTGGCGGCAAACAGAACGGAGCCAGCGACGAGGGCGATTTTTTTCAGCATGGGTCAGTGATCCTGAGTGAGGTGGTGTCGACTGCGGTGAGAAACTCGAGCAGCGTTTGGTTGAATATTTCGGGTTGATCCAGCGGGGTGGCGTGGCGCGAATCGGCGATCACCACCAGCCGCGCATCGGGCAGCAGTTTTACGTAGGTCTCTTTCAGCGAGACCGGTGTGTAGTCACGGTCGGCGCTGACGATGAGGGTTGGACAGGACACCTTCGAAAGTCGTTCCTGAACCCCCCAGCCAACGATTGCATCGAAGCTGGCGAGATAAGCATGTTTGTCGTTTTTTGCCCAGCGTTCGGCCATTTTTTGTCGCAAATCCGCCTGTTCCGGTTTCGGGAACAGCTTGCGTCCAAGCGCGGTGCCGATGGCGCCAAGACTGAGGACGCGCATCAGGCTCCAGCGCTTGAACCACTGCCAGTAATCGTCGCGGCTGCGCAGTTTGACCTCGGGCGCACTGTTGACGATGCACAGGCTTTTGAGCAATTGCGGCTGATCCACGGCCAGTTGAAAGCCGATCATGCCGCCCATGGAAAGTCCCACATAATGTATCGGGCCGAGGTTCAGGTGTTCAATGAGGGCGACCAGGTCGGCGCTGAACCCGGCGATGCTGTAGCGCTCGCGGGGTTTGTCGGAGCGACCGTGGCCGCGTACATCCGGGACGATCACCCGGTAGCGGGCCGACAGCGCCGGGATCTGTTTTTCCCAGTCCAGGGTGCTGGAGCCGAGCCCGTGGACCAGCAGCAACGGCGTGCCGTGGCCATATTCCTCATAGTGCAGGTTGCAACCTTCATGTTCGAAATAGGCCATGCATACACTCCTTGTCAGGCTTGTTCAGGGGCGGCGAAAGGTGCATCCAGCGGCGCGGTATCAAAGGTGCGCAGCAGTTCGATGAGAATCTGCGTGGCCGGACCCAAGGGTTTGTCCTTGTTCGAGTACAGGTAGAAGCTCGGGTTGCGGCTGCCGCCCTGGTCCAACGGTAGCAGCTTGAGCAGGCCTTCCTTGATTTCCCGTTCAATCATGTGCCGAGGCAACCAGGCAAAACCCAGGCCGCTGCTGACAAACGTTGCCGCGGTGGCCAGGCTGCCTACGGTCCAGCGCTGTTCCGCGCCGAGCCAGCCGACGTCCCGTGGTTGCTGCCGGCCAGAGTCGCGGATTACTACTTGCAGCTGGCTTTCCAGGTCCTGGAAATTCAGTTCGCGGTTGAGGCGGTGCAAGGGATGTTCGGGATGGGCAACTGCCACGAATTCGACGTCGCTCAATTCCGCGCCCAGGTAACCGGGAATGCTGAAGCCACTGATGGCCAGATCGGCCACGCCTTCGAGCAAGACTTCTTCCACCCCCGACAATACTTCTTCGCGCAGACGCACCCGACAGCCACGGCTTTGCGGCATGAACGCGGTCAAGGCGCGAACGAGGCGGGCGCTCGGGTAGGCGGCGTCGACCACCAGCCGCACTTCCGCTTCCCAGCCTTGTTCCATGTGATGGGCCAGGTCTTCCAGCTGGCTGGCCTGTTTCACCAATTGCCGCGAACGGCGCAGCAGCACGCCGCCGGCTTCAGTCAGCACCGCTTTGCGGCCGTCGATACGCAACAGCGGCACGCCGAGTTGGTCCTGCATGCGCGCTACGGTGTAGCTCACCGATGATTGCGAGCGGTGCAGCGCTTCGGCGGCCTGGGCGAAACCGCCGTGGTCGACCACGGCCTGTAACGTTCGCCATTGATCAAGGGTCACGCGGGGCGCTTTCATGAATAGCTCCTCTTGTCCTAAGCTGGCAGTCCATATTGGAGACTGCTGAATGAAAAAGCTTTGTGGTGTGGTATCGGGTTGTGTGTTGCTGGCGGTGCTGCCGCTGACGGCGTTTGCCTATCCGATCGACGTTGAAAAACAGCTGAACGGCATGAGCATCGACTACAACGCGTATGACACGGATAGCGACATCGCCTCCATTCAGGTGAACAACTACGGCACCACTGATGCGGCCTGTAAGGTAGTTTTCAACAATGGCCCGGAAGCGCCACGCACCCGCAATATCGAAGTCGCCGCTGGTAAACACAAAAATGCCACCGCCAAGTTCAACCGAAGCATCATCAAGATGCGTATCAAACTGACCTGCACCCCCAAATGACCTCAGGCGGAGCACGCCCGCCGGGTATGCTCCGCTTATAAACGAATTTATTGATGGTTTATAGCAGTTATTTGCGCTTTTTCATCGATTTAACTTTGTTTAACCTTCACTCCATCGACTTACAACATTCTCAGATGGAGGCTACATCCCATGTCCCGCGTTCTGATCATCGAAAGCAGCGCTCGTCAGCAAGACTCGGTTTCGCGTCAACTGACCCAGACCTTCATCAGCCAGTGGCAAACCGCGCACCCGAACGATCAAATCACCGTTCGTGATCTGGCCGTCAACCCCGTGCCGCACCTGGATATCAACCTGCTGGGCGGCTGGATGAAACCTGCCGAACAGCGCAACGACCTCGAACAGGTTTCCCTGGAACGCTCCAACGAGTTGACCGACGAATTGCTGGCCGCCGATGTACTGGTCATGGCCGCGCCGATGTACAACTTCGCCATCCCGAGCACCCTCAAAGCCTGGCTCGACCATGTGCTGCGTGCCGGCGTGACCTTCAAGTACACCGACACTGGCCCGCAAGGCCTGCTCAGCGGCAAGCGTGCCTACGTGCTGACTGCCCGCGGCGGGATCTACGCCGGCAGCACCGCGGATCACCAGGAACCGTACCTGCGTCAGGTCATGGCGTTCATCGGGATCCACGACGTGACGTTCATCCACGCCGAAGGCATGAACCTGGGCGGTGACTTCCAGGAGAAAGGCCTGAGCCAGGCCAACGCCAAGCTTTCCCTCGTCGCCTGAGGCTTTAATCGCCAGATAATCCCTTGATGTTCAAGTGACCTGGCGCAACCCCTTCATGGCTTTACGCGCATCGACCTCCCTTTGCACTTGTTGCTCCTGAGTGCTGTAGCCCGATTGAACGCTTTAGCGAGATCGGGCTTTTTTTTGCCTGCGATTCAGGACTCGCGCACACACCCCCTGTGGGAGCGAGCCTGCTCGCGATAGCGGTGTGTCAGCCAATATCATTGTTAAATGTAACGCCGCCATCGCGAGCAGGCTCGCTCCCACAGGGGTTGTGTTGCCTGACAGGTCGCGATGGCTGGCAAAACCCGCTATCGTCGCCGCCATTCGAAACGAGGCGAGCATGGGCTATCTACTTTTTGTCACGCTGATCCAGGCGTTTTCCTTCAGTTTGATCGGCGAATACCTGGCCGGTCATGTCGACAGTTACTTCGCGGTGCTGGTGCGAGTGGTATTGGCGGGGCTGGTGTTCATTCCGTTGACCCGCTGGCGTTCGGTTGAGCCGGCGTTCATGCGCGGCATGCTGCTGATCGGCGCGTTGCAGTTCGGCGTGACTTACGTCTGCCTGTACCTGAGCTTTCGGGTGCTGACAGTGCCGGAGGTGTTGCTATTCACCATCCTCACGCCGCTGCACGTGACCTTGATCGAAGATGCGCTGAACCGGCGCTTCAACCCGTGGGCATTGGTCGCGGCACTGGTGGCGGTGATGGGCGCGGCGGTCATTCGCTACGACCGGATCAACCCGGACTTCTTCATGGGCTTCCTGTTGCTGCAACTGGCCAACTTCACCTACGCCGCCGGGCAAGTGCTCTATAAGCATCTGGTGGCCCGCCATCCGAGCGATTTGCCGCATTACCGGCGCTTTGGTTACTTCTACCTCGGGGCATTGGCGGTGGCATTGCCGGCGTTTCTGTTGTTCGGCAAACAGAACTTCCTGCCCGAAGCACCGCTGCAATGGGGCGTGCTGCTGTTCCTCGGCCTGGTCTCGACCGCGCTGGGTCTGTACTGGTGGAACAAGGGCGCGTGCCTGGTGAACGGCGGCACGCTGGCGGTGATGAACAACCTGCATGTGCCGGTGGGGTTGCTGATCAACTTGTTGATCTGGAATCAGCATGAAGAGCTGGGGCGGTTGTTGTTTGGTGGGTCGGTGATTTTGATGGCGGTGTGGATTAGTCGGTTGGGCGTCAGGCGAGAAGTGCTGCCGTTGCGGGAACGGGCATGACGGACCTGATCGCCGCCATCGAGCAGATCTACAAGCCCGCAGGTATGAGGTTAACGGATGAAGCTTGGCGCGAGGAGGAGAGTGCCGAATACGGCGCCTGTCGCTTTAGCCTCAATGGCCAGGTGATTGTCTTCCGGGTGGCGAAAACCACGCCGACCAAGATGGGTCAGTTCGTCACGCTGTGGAAGCGGCCTACGCCGACCAGCGAGATTGCACCGCTCGATAGCAGCGATGGCGTCGCCTTTGTGGTGGTGAGCGTTGCTGATGAAACCCATCGCGGGCAGTTTGTGTTTGATCGGGAGATATTGGCGGCCAAAGGGGTCATGTCGATTGATGGTGAAGGCGGTAAGCGAGCGATTCGCGTGTATCCGCCATGGTCCAGGCCCGTCGCAAAACGGGCGGTCAGGACGCAGCAATGGCAGATGAAGTATTTCCTCGCGCTGGACCAAAGCGGTCATGCCGACCCCGTTCAGGTACGCCGACTCTTCAAAAAATAAACACTAAACCCCTGTGGGAGCGGGCTTGCTCGCGAAGAGGCCGTATCAGTCGACATTAATGTTGAATGACACACCGTATTCGCGAGCAAGCCCGCTCCCACAGGGGATCTTCGGTGTTACATGATGTGTTTTTCGGACTCGGGAATGTGGCTTGCACCCAACACCGCTGGCAACAACCCCGCCCGCAAATCCCCGCCACTCGGCTGCTGATACAAGCTCAAGCCAAACTCCGGCAACACCGCCAGCAAGTAATCGAAAATATCCCCCTGAATCCGCTCGTAATCGGCCCACACGGTGGTGCGGGTGAAGCAGTAGATTTCCAGCGGAATGCCCTGGGCGGTGGTTTGCATCTGGCGGACCATGCAGGTCATGTTCGGCTGAATCTCCGGGTGACTCTTCAGATACGCCAGCGCATAGGCGCGGAACGTCCCGATATTGGTCATCCGCCGACGGTTGGCCGACATCGCCGCCACATTACCCTGGGCCTCGTTCCAGGCCTTGAGTTCAGCCTGCTTGCGACTGATGTAGTCGGTCAGCAGATGCACCTGAGCCAGTTTTGCCTCTTCGTCGTCGCGCACAAACCGTACGCCACTGGCGTCGATGAACAGGCTGCGCTTGATCCGTCGTCCACCGGATTGCTGCATGCCGCGCCAGTTCTTGAACGACTCGGACATCAGGCGCCAGGTTGGAATCGACACAATCGTCTTGTCGAAATTCTGCACTTTGACCGTGTGCAGCGTGATATCCACCACGTCACCGTCGGCGCCGACTTGCGGCATCTCGATCCAGTCGCCGACCCGCAGCATGTCGTTGCTGGTCAGCTGCACGCTGGCGACGAACGACAGCAGGGTGTCTTTGTAGACCAACAGAATCACCGCCGACATGGCGCCCAGCCCTGACAGCAGCAAGAGCGGCGAACGGTCGATCAGCGTGGCGACGATGATGATCGCGCCAAATACGTACAAGACCATTTTCGCCAGTTGCACGTAGCCTTTGATCGAGCGGGTACGGGCATGTTCGGTACGCGCGTAGATGTCGAGCAGGGCGCTGAGCAGCGCACTGATGGCCAGCACCAGGAATAGAATGGTGAACGCCAGCGCTACATTGCCAAGGAAGATCAGGCTGGTCTTGCCTAGCTCCGGCACCAGGTGCAAGCCGAACTGGATCACCAGCGAGGGGGTGATCTGCGCCAGGCGATGAAAGACCTTGTTATGCCGAAAGTCATTGATCCAGTGCAGCGCTGGCTGGCGACCGAGAATTTTGGTCGCATGCAGAATGAGGAAGCGCGCCACTCGTCCGAGGGCCAGCGCAACCACCAGCAATACCACCAAAGCCAGGCTGGAATGCAGGAGCGGGTGCTGATCAAGGGCACCCCAAAGGTCTTGGACGTTGAGCCAGAGCTGTTTGATATCCATGGGTAAAAACGGTTCTTCTGTAGGATGCGACGGGGCGATTAGAGCATTTAAGACGCTTTGGATGACGTTTGAGGACAAAAGACACAACAAAAAAACCACTGTTTGGCGCCGTTTGTATAAAGAAACTCGGCCTGAGCGCTCGAAACCGTTACCCTATGCAGCTGTTTTTTTGTATTTCTTCGAGGTAGCACCCGTGTTTTCCCAATTCGCCCTGCACGAACGCCTGCTCAAAGCCGTGGCCGAGCTTAAATTTGTCGAGCCAACGCCTGTGCAAGCAGCGGCTATTCCGCTGGCGCTCCAAGGGCGTGACCTGCGGGTGACAGCGCAAACCGGTAGCGGCAAAACCGCTGCATTCGTTTTGCCGATCCTCAACCGCTTGATCGGCCCGGCCAAAGTCCGCGTCAGCATCAAGACCCTGATCCTGCTGCCGACCCGCGAGCTGGCCCAGCAGACCATCAAGGAAGTCGAGCGCTTCGCTCAGTTCACCTTCATCAAGTCCGGCCTGATCACCGGCGGTGAAGACTTCAAGGTCCAGGCCGCCATGCTGCGCAAGGTGCCGGACATCCTGATCGGTACGCCGGGCCGGATGATCGAGCAACTGAACGCCGGCAACCTCGACCTCAAGGAAGTCGAAGTGCTGGTGCTCGACGAAGCCGACCGCATGCTCGACATGGGCTTTGCCGAAGACGTGCAGCGTCTGGTGGAAGAGTGCACCAACCGTCAACAGACCATGCTGTTCTCCGCCACCACCGGCGGTTCGGGCCTGCGCGAGATGGTCGCCAAGGTTCTGAACAACCCTGAACACTTGCAGCTGAACAACGTCAGCGATCTGAACGCCACCACTCGTCAACAGATCATCACCGCCGACCACAATCAGCACAAAGAACAGATCGTGAACTGGCTGCTGGCCAACGAGACCTATCAGAAGGCCATCGTGTTCACCAACACCCGGGCCATGGCCGACCGTATTTACGGCCGTCTGGTGGCGCAGGAATACAAAGCGTTCGTGCTGCACGGTGACAAGGACCAGAAGGATCGCAAGCTGGCCATCGACCGTCTGAAGCAGGGCGGCGTGAAAATCCTCGTCGCCACCGACGTCGCCGCTCGCGGCCTCGACGTGGAAGGCCTGGACCTGGTGATCAACTTCGACATGCCGCGCAGCGGCGACGAATACGTTCACCGCATCGGTCGTACCGGCCGGGCCGGCAACGATGGCCTGGCCATCTCGCTGATCTGCCACGGCGACTGGAACCTGATGTCGAGCGTCGAGCGCTACCTCAAGCAGAGCTTCGAGCGCCGCACCATCAAGGAAGTCAAAGGCACCTACGGCGGACCGAAAAAGGTCAAGGCCTCGGGCAAAGCCGTTGGCGTGAAGAAGAAAAAGGTCGATGCCAAAGGCGACAAGAAGAAAACCGGCGCCAAGGCCCCGACCAAACGCAAGATCGCCAACCGCCCGAAGACCGACGCCCTGTCGCTGGTCAGCAAGGACGGCATGGCGCCGCTCAAGCGCCGCAAGCCGGAAGCGCCGGCTGCTGAATAACGCGGCGTAGCGATCCAATAAAAAACCCGGACAGTGTCCGGGTTTTTTTTTCGTCAAAACATCGCAGCCTTCGTCAGCTCCTACAGCTGCACGCTCAACCCCGTGCAGGAACTGCCGAAGGCTGCGATCCTTTGACCTTGTCGTCAACTCACGGCCTTTTTCTCCGCCGACTGCAACTCCTTGAGACGCTGATCAATCAACTGACACTTGTCCGGCAAATCCTTGCTGGCCGTCTCCAGGTCCATCCTCTGCAACTCGTCGTTTATCTCCTTGGCCTTGGCCGGATTTTGCTCCGTAATCTTCGCGACTTCCTTGGCCAATTGTTCGCGTTTGATAGTGGCTTCTTCGGGTGGGCAAGCCCAAGCGGGGAGGGCGCAGGCGAGAGTGGCGGCGAAGGTGAGTTTCAGCAGGGTTTTCATAGGTTGGGCCTCGGTTCCGTTTCGGGCGGTTAATCGGTTGAGGCCGCGTGGTTGTGAAAGTTCATTCGTGATCAGCCCCGCAGAGCAGTCCTCGGAAAAGCCTTACCGGTTGCTGACGTTTCGACATCACTTCAAGAAATTTCCTGCTATTGCGCCGGAACCGTCCGATTCAGCTGTTTCCGCTCATCAATTACGCTTTCTGGATCCAATCAATTATTGACGCCAGAATAATGGCCACCTAATATCGCGCCATTGTTGTGCTATCAGTCTTCATTCGAGGGATCGAACATGTACCCACCCGCCCTCGTGGCGAGGTTGTGCCTGGCTTTGCTGTGCCTTTCTCCGCTTAATCTTGCTAATGCCGCCCCCACCCCCGGTGACACCGATCTGATCCGCGAACGCCAGGATCGCTTGCTCGAAGAGCAGCGTCGGCGTCTCGAAGAACTCAAGGAATTACCCGGCAAGGAAGTCAAGCCCACGCCACCGACGGCACCCGCTGACACCCGTTGTTTCCCCATCAAGGACATCGAACTCAAAGGCGCCGACAGTCTCTCCGAGAGCGAAAAAAGTCGTCTGCTCAAGCCGTACATCGGTCAGTGCCTGGGCGTCACCCAGCTCAACGAACTGCTGAAAGTCATCACCGACCACTACATCGAAAAAGGCCTGGTCACCAGTCGTGCCTACTTGCCGCAGCAGGACTTGTCCGGCGGGCATCTGAAGGTGCTGGTGGTCGAAGGCAAGCTCGAAGGGTTGAAAGGCGCCGAGGGCAGCAAGCTGTCGGACCGCGAGTTGGGCATGGCTTTCCCCGGCAAGACTGGCGAGTTGGTCAACCTGCGGGAAATCGAGCAACTGGTCGATCAGCTCAACCGTTTACCATCGAATCAGGCGCAGATGGAACTGGCGCCGGGCAAGAACGTCGGCGGCAGCGAAGTGCTGGTCAAGAACACCCCGCAAAAGCCCTGGCGTGCCGGCTTGTCCCGCAGTAATGACGGCCAGCGCAGCACCGGCGAGCAGCAGTGGGGGACGACGTTTGATTGGGACAGCCCGCTGGGTTTGGCGGATCAGTTGATGTTGCGCGGCGGTCACGATGCGATGACCGATCACCAGCACACCTCCAACAACGCGATGCTCTATTACAACCTGCCGTGGGGCTGGTGGGACTTCAGCTACACCTACAGCCAGAGTGAGTACCGCTCGCAGGCTCAAGCCAACCTGTTCAACTTCAAGCAGACCGGCGACAGCCAAAACCATCAGTTGCGCGCCGAGCGGGTGATCCACCGCGATGCTGTGAGCAAGACCTCCCTCAACACCGGCCTCTCTTACCTGCGCACCAACAACTTCATCGAAGACAGCAAGCTCAAGCTGAGCAGCAACCGCATCAGCGAAGCGCAGTTCGGTATCAACCACGGTCGGCTAGTCGGCAGCGCGTTCGTCAACATCGACCTCGGCATGCAACAAGGCATCGGCGCGTTCGATGCGCAGGGCAACGGTCACCCGGGCCCCGGCGAACCGAATGCGCGCTATCGCAAATACACCGCCACCGCGAGCTATTTGCAGCCGTTCAAGCTGTGGGGCGAGTCGTTCAGTTTCACCAGCCTGATGACCGGCCAGCGCAGCGAAGACGTGCTGTTCAGCCCGCAGCGTACCAGCCTCGGCGGGCAGTCGTCGATCCGTGGCTACAAGGACCAATCCTTGTCCGGCGACAGTGGTGGTTACTGGCGCAACGACCTGCGCTGGACCCGGCCGGTGACCCTGGAATGGCTACGCCCGGTGTTCGCCGAATACGGCACCAGCCTCGGTTACGACCAGGGCGTGATCCGTGGCGACCGCTACAACGGCGATCAGCACGGGCGCATGTCCAGCAACTCCGTGGAGTTGTTTGCCCGTGGTCAGCATCTGGCCGCCAGCGTGACCTTTGCCCATTCCCTGGAACGCCCGGACACCCTGACCGAGCGTGAAGCGCCGATCTATTTCCGCGTGGATTTCTTCCTCTAAATTCTGCTTTAAACGAGATTTGATCATGGACGTTCGCCAACTGGCCTTTCTGGCCAGCCAACCCGTTGCTGCCGTAAAAAAACGTGAACACTTCTGGGGTATGCCCAAGCGCGGGTTGGCGTTCCTGTTGGCCAACGTCATGTTCTGGCAACCGATATGGGCCCAGGCCGACGGCATCGTCGTCAGCACACCAGGCACCACGCTGGATCAAGCCGGCAACGGGGTGCCGATCATCAACATCGCCACACCCAATGGCAGCGGCCTGTCGCATAACCAGTTCCATGATTACAACGTCGGTACCCAAGGCGTAATCCTCAACAACGTCAACAACCAGACCGGTGCGACGCAGTTGGGCGGGATCATCATTGGCAACCCGCACCTGAAAAACAGCGGCGCGGCGCAGACGATACTCAACGAAGTGGTCGGCGGCAGCCCCAGCCAGTTGCGCGGCTACACCGAAGTGGCGGGGCAGTCGGCGCGGGTGATCGTCGCCAACCCCTACGGCATCAGCTGCAACGGCTGCGGTTTCATCAACACTCCGCGCGTCACGTTGACCACCGGCAAACCGGTGCTGGACAACGGTCGGCTGGATCGCTTCCAGGTCGATCAGGGCAGCGTCTCTTTCGACGGCAAAGGTTTGGATGCGTCCACAGTCGACAGCTTCGAGATCATCACCCGCAGTGCGCAGATCAATGCACAGATCAATGCCAAACGGCTGAACATCACCACCGGGCGCAATGACGTCAACGCCGACACCCTCAACGCCACCGCCCGTGCCGATGACGGCAGCGCCAAACCGCAACTGGCCATCGACTCCTCGGCGCTCGGCGGCATGTACGCCGGGGCGATCAGACTGGTGGGCACCGAGGCTGGCGTCGGGGTGAAACTGGCCGGTGAATTGGCCGCCAGCGCGGGTGATATCCAGCTCGATGCCAATGGCCATCTGAGCCTGGCCAAAACCACTGCCAGCAATGCGGTGGACATCAAAGCCAAGAGTCTCGATGCTCAGGGAACGGTCTATGCCGGCACGCAAATAACCGTGCAAACCGCTGAAGACCTGGTCAACCGACAAAGCCTGGCGGCCAGGGACAGCGTCAATATCACCAGCCAGGGTAAGCTCACCAACCAAGGCGTGATCGAGGCTGGCGTCAATGCCGATAACAGCCGCAATGCCAGCGGCGACCTGACGATCAACAGTCAAGGCTTGAGCAACAGCGGCAGCTTGTTGGCCAGCCGCACTGTCGATGTAAAAGCGGGTGCGCTGCTTGATAACCAGAGCGGCATCCTGCAAGGGCAGAACGTCATCCTGACGGCCCTGCGCCTGGTCAACCAGGGCGTCAACGCGCGTATTTATGGCGAGGCGAATCTGGCGTTCAACGCCCCGGCCATTGTCAACCTCAACGGTCTGATCCGCTTCGCCGATGGCCAGGCTGCGACCCTGACCCTCGACAGCCTGGACAACCGCCAGGGCCGCATTGAAATCGCCGGCGGCAGCCTGACGCTCAACGCCCGGGAGTTGAAGAACGGCGACGGCAAAATGATTGCCGGACGTCTGGACCTCGTCACCCGTCAGCTTGATAACGCCAACGGTTTGATCGCGGCCAATCAGACCAACGCCAAGGTCACCGCCAGTGAGCGTCTGGACAACGGCAAAGGCAAAATCCAGGCTCAGACAGCCCTGTCGTTGTCCGGCGGCGAACTGCTCAATCAGGGCGGCACGCTGGCCGCCGATAAAGTGACCGTCAACGCCACCCGCCTGGATAACAGCCAAAAAGGCGTGATCAGCGCCGAGGACGGTGCGCTGAACCTGACCCTCGACGAAGACCTCGATAACCATGACGGTAAGGTGCAGGCCTCGAGCCAACTGACCATCACCGCCCAGAGCATCAACAACCGCAACGCCAGCCTGACGGGCAAAACCCTCGAGCTGACCAGCCGCGGCAAACTCGACAACACCCAAGGCACGATCTCGTCCGAAGACAGCGTTCTGGGTACCCAGGATCTGGACAACACTCAGGGACTGATCCAGGGCAACACAAGCCTCAGACTCGTTGGCCATGACCTGAATAACACCGACGGCAAGCTGCTAGGCGGCACCGTCCATACAACGCTCGACAATCTCACGCAGAACACCAACGGCACCTTGAGCGCCGAAGTCGGCAAGCTCACGCTGATCGTCACTCAGCATTTGAACAGTGCCCTGGGCCGATTGCAGGCCACCCACGGGGACGTGGAGATTCAGGCCGCGAGCATCGACAACCGTGCAGGTGTCGTGGCCGGTCAGCAATTGCTGCTGGTAGCCGAAGGCGGGCGCATCGACAACCGTGGCGGGCGGATCATGGGCGATCGCCTGGACCTGCAAGCCGCCAGCCTCGACAACAGCGATAACGGCCTTCTGGCGGCGGGCGTTGACGGCGCGCGGTTGATCCTCAAACAGACGGCCCCCGGTCAGTCGCAGTTGCTCAACCTCAAGGGCCGGATTCAAAGCGAAGCCGGTCTGCAGATCGAGAGTGACACGGTCGACAACAGTGCCGGTGTCCTGCTCGGTAAAACCATCGACGTCACCACGGGGCAACTGAGCAACAATGACAAGGGCGGCATCGTCAGCAGCGATGGCACTGTCGAACTGAAAGTCGCCGGCGTGTTCAACAACGTCACCGGCGTGGTCGACGCCGGCGATCAGCGTCTGCTGCTCGAACAACTCACCCAACTCGACAACCGTGGCGGTACCCTGCGCGGCAAGCGCCTGGACATCAGCAGCACGGCCGTCGACAACCGCAACGAAGGCCAGATCATCGCGGGCAGCGATGGCCTGAAAATAGTCGGCACCAGCCTGCAAAACCAGCAAGGTGTGATTGTTGCCAACGGCAGCCACGGGGAATTGGCACTGGGCCAGGGCAGCCTGCTGAACCAGGGTGGGACCCTTCAGGCCGACAGTCTGGAGATCACCGCCGCCGACCTCGACAACAGTGCCGTCAGCGGCAAGGCCGGGCTGATTTCCAGTCTGCTGGGCGACCTGGAATTGACGGTCACTCGCCTGACTAACCATGCTGGCAAGTTGTTCGCCAAAGACCAGGTCATCTTCGATGGTTCAAGCCTGGACAACGCAGGCGGTGAGATCAGCGGTACGCGGCTGGGGCTTGAAGCTGTCAGCCAGATTCTCAACCAGGGTGGGTTGATCGAGTCGGCCACCGGCCTGAACCTCATCAGCGGCCAGTTGAATAACAGTGCCGGCGGCCAGGTCCGTGCGCTCGGTGGTGCGTCGAGTCAGATCAAACTGACCGGCAACCTGAACAACCAGAACGGCGTCATCGAGATCGGCAGCAAGGACCTGATCCTCAGCGGTGTTCAGCTCAATAACCTCAGTGGCAGCGTACGTCACGCAGCGCAGGGGCTATTCGACCTCGACCTGAATAACCTGACTGGCAGCCAGGGCAGCCTCACCGGTCTGGGCAATGGCAGTTGGGACATTGGCTCCGTCAATGGAGTGGGCACCTGGCAACTCAACGGTGGCCTGAACTACACCAGCGCGCAAGACCTGGCTCTCAATGCCGGTGAGCGTATCGCCAGCGCTTCGGCGCTGAGCCTGAATGTCGCCAACCTGAACAACGCCGGTGAACTGCTCAGCGACGGCAACCTGTCGTTGGCCCTGGGCGGCAATCTGGTCAACAGTGGTCGTATCTCGGCCAAGCAAAAACTGACCATCGGCGCCAATGACCTGATCCAGCGCGACGGGCGTCTGGTCAGTGGCGGCGACACCGAACTGAACCTGCGCGGCACCCTCGACAACCTTGGTCGCCTGATCGCCAATCAAAACCTGACGGTGACGGCGGCCCGGATCGATAACAAAGGCACCCTCGGCGCTCAAGGCAAGGTCACCTTCTACGCGGCCAACGGCATCAGTAACGGCGCCGATACCCTGTTGTTCAGCGGCGGCGCGATGGAACTGCACGGCAACAGCCTGAGCAACTATTTCGGCGATATCTACAGCCGCGGCAACCTGACCTTCAGTGCCCTGAACGGCGGCCGTGCGGCCTCGTTCAGCAACCTGTCGGCCACTATCGAAAGCGAAGGCGACATCGACATTAACGTCGCGTCGCTGGTGAACGCCAAATCCGAATTCGAACTGACGTCCGGGCAATCTTCCGGCAGCCTGGATTGGAATTGCGGCCAGCATTGCGATGGTAGCGATGGCTGGAAACGCGGCAAGATCACCATCATCACCGAGTTCAACGACACCGTACTCAAGGACTCTCGCGCTTCGCGGTTGGTGGCTGGCAAAAACTTCACCGTCCACGCCAATCAGGTCGAAAACCGTTACAGCCTGATGGCGGCTAACGGCAACCTCGACCTGACCGCCGACAACCTGCTCAACCAGGGAGCCGCGTCGCGCTCGGGTCGCCGCGTCGTGATCATCGGTACCCCCGGCCGTATCGACAACAGCCTCTGGGACAAGATGGAGTACATCGATGTTCCGGCGTTCAACGCGGCGACCGCGGCCGGCAATTTCGATGAAGTGCGTTTCAAGGAACTGAGCGACCGTTCGACCGACGATCGATTCAGTGTGATGAGCGACGTCACCGCCTGGAATGAAAACGGCAACACCGTCTACGCGGCCGTATTGCAAGCCGGTGGCAGCGTCAGACTGAACGTCACCAACAACATCCAGAACGGCACGCTTTACGAGAACACCTACGACCAACTGACCGGTTCGCTGAGCAGCGACCAGACCGCCTCGGTCGGCGGTATCAACATCAACCTGGGCAAACGCAGCACCGACGCCAGCGCCCAGGTGCCCAAGGACGTCACGCGCATCGAACGTGTGGATGCCGAAGGTGTGAAGCAAGTCAGCTTCGTCCCGGTGGACTTCCGGGGTGTGCCGTTTGCCGCTGTGGACCCGACGGCGTCTTCGACCTTCCGACTGCCCCAAGGGCCGTACGGCATGTTCGTGCAGAATCGCAATCCGCAAAGCCGTTACCTGATCGAAACCAACCCGGAGCTGACCCAGTCCGCGGCGTTCATGAGTTCCGATTATCTGTTGGGCAAGCTCAACTTCAGCGCCGATGACGCCGCGCGCCGTCTCGGTGACGGTCGTTATGAATCGCGTTTGATCAGCGATGCGGTGCTGGCCCAGACCGGCCAACGCTTTCTCGCCAACGGGCTGAACGACGATAACGAGCAGTTCCGTTATCTCATGGACAACGCCCTCACCAGCAAAACCGCGTTGAACCTGTCCGTGGGTGTGAGGCTGACTTCCGAACAAGTCGCGGCCCTGACCCACGACATCGTGTGGATGGAAGAGCGCATCGTCGATGGTCAGAAAGTGCTGGTGCCGGTGCTGTATCTGGCGCAAGCCGAATCGCGCAACGTGCGCGGCGGCAGCCTGATCCAGGGCCGCGACCTGACCCTGATCGCCGGCAATGACCTGGTCAACGTCGGCACCCTGCGCGGCACCCACGACCTGTCCGCCGACGTCAAAGGCAGCCTCTATCAGGGCGGTCTGGTCGAAGCCAATGAACGCTTGAGCCTCATGGCCACGGACAGCATTCGCAACGCCCTGGCCGGCGAAATTCGCGGCAACCAGGTCAGCCTCACCACCCTCAGGGGCGACATCGTCAATGACCGCACCGCCATCGCCGTGGGCGAAGGCTCCGGCATGCGCACCCTGGTCGATGACGGCGGCAGCATCAGCGCCCGCGACACGCTGAGCATCAAATCTGGCCGCGACCTGACCAACTCATCGGCCATCAGCAGCGGCGGCGACGCCAGCCTGAGCGCCACCCGCGACCTCAACCTGCTGGCCACACGCAACGAAAGCGAAATCCACGAGATGGAAGATGGCGGCCATCGCTCCACCATCACCACCACCGTGGAAAACCTGGCGTCCAGCGTCACCGCCGGCGGCAACCTCACCCTCGACGCTGGCCGCGACATCAACGTCATCGCCAGCACCGCCAAGGCCGAAGGCAACCTCACCGCCGACGCCGGGCGCGACCTAAACCTGGCCTCTGCCGGCGACGAACACAACGTCGAAACCCGCAGCAAGGACGGCAAAAAGCGCATCCACGAAGAGGACAACCACACCGTTCAGAAAGCGGCCGAGTTCATTGCAGGCGGCAATGTGGTGACCCGCTCAGGACGCGATACCACGCTGATCGCGAGCAAGATCAGCGCGGGGAACGAGGCGTATGTGTATGCGGGTAATGACCTGAATCTGCTGGCGGCGCAGAACAAGGATTACACGCTGTATGACATGAAGGAGAAGGGAGGCTGGGGCGCCGAGAAAACCCAGCGTGATGAAGTCACGCAGATCACCCATGTGGGCAGTGAGATCAAGACCGGTGGCAACCTGACGCTGATCAGCGAGGGCGATCAGCGTTATCAGGTGGCGAAGCTGGAGAGTGGCAAGGACATCACGCTGGACAGTGGTGGGGCGATTGTTTTTGAAGGGGTGAAAGACCTGCATGATGAAAGTCATACCAAGAGCGATGGCGATGCTTTCTGGACCTCATCGAAAGGCAAGGGCAATACCGACGAGACACTGCGCCAGACCCAGATGATTGCCAAAGGCAACATCACGATCAAGGCTGTGGAAGGTCTGCAAATCGACCTCAAAGAGGTGAATCAGCAAAGCGTCAGTCAAACCATTGATGCGATGGTCAAAGCCGATCCGCAACTGGCCTGGCTGAAGCAAGCCGAAGCGCGGGGCGATGTGGACTGGAGGCAGGTCAAAGAAATCCATGAGTCGTTCAAATACAGCAACTCGGGACTAGGCCCAGCTTCGCAGATCATCATCGCGATAGCGTTGGCTGCCGTCATGGGGCCAATGATGGCTGGCATGAACACGATGTTGCAGGCGGTCGCGGTGAGTGCGGCGACAAAGGCTACCGTCAGCACCATCGACAACCGAGGCAACCTTGGGAAGGTCGTCAAAGACGTTACTTCGAAAGACAGTATCAAAGGCTATGTGACAGCCGCCGCGACAGCCGGCGTGATGCAAGGGCTCAATTACAATCCGGGCGCATTGGGGCTGGATGCCAAGAGCATGCAGATTGTGGCGATCAAGGTCACCGCCGATGCTCTGATCAAAACGGCTGTCTACGGCGGAAGCCTGAAGGACAATCTGGCCAGTTCGGCTGTCAGCGTGGCTGCAAGTATTGGTGGCGCTGTCGGTGCGGGGGAGATTGGCGATCTGCCCCTCTCAGAGGGCGGTTTGGCAAAAATCCTCTTGCATGCGGGCTTGGGTGGTTTGCTGGCTGAAGCGATGGGCGGTGATTTCCGCACCGGAGCGTTGGCGGGTGGCGCCAACGAAATACTGGTCGGATTTCTGGGTGACAAACTTCTACCCTCAAACCTCGTCCCGGGCTCTGCGGAATACAACCAGGCCCAGGCCAACCTCCTCGCGCTTTCGCAAGTTGTCGGTGTGCTGGGTGCGGCGGCTTCGGGTGGGGATGTTGGGGTTGGTGCTGCGGTGGCGGCGAATGCAACGCAGTACAACTTCCTGGGCGATCACGCCGAAGCCAAACGTGATCAAGCGCGTGAAGAGTTCAAGGAAACAAATGGAATTGGCGCAGCCAGGCAACTGGTGGAACTGGAGGGTGCTGATCAACGAAGCGACAACCTTCTTGCAAAGTATCGACTGGACAAAAGCTCGCTCTCGGCCATGGAACTCGCGGAGCTAAATGCGTATGTGCAGGTTTACACATACGATATGGCGCTCAAATACGGTGAAGATGTAGCTCGTAGCCTTGCGAATGCCTTGATCCAGAACGGTCCTGATTCCGTTGGCGTTTACCCCTATGCCGGGACCACCGATGCAAAAAACGCCTTCGCCGACGCATTGCGAGCACAAGCGGGAGGCTTGTTCGATCAGTTGGCCTGGGTCAGATCAAAAAGTGAAAACGAGCTGGTCTATAAAGATGCCCAGGGCTATTTGCGGATTAACAACGAGCAACAGGGTCTTTCGAACCTCGGTAATCCTGCGCTATACGGCCTTACTGGTTCATTAGGGGCTGGCATACGCATCGCGGCAGCGGCCAATGGTGTGCTCCAGGCGGGTTATGGTGCGGATCAGGCGTTTAATGGTGATCTTTGGAACGCAGCAGGAAACATAGTGGTGGGGGCTCTGGGAGTCGCTAGTGTTAGGGTTTCGAGTACGCGTTTGCCGAATGCTTCGGGCATTGGCGAGCTTCCTGTGGTGAATCCCAATACAGGCAGTACCCTTGTAAAAGAGGTGGGAGAGGTATTTGATAGGACTACGGTGGGTGCAAAAGTAACTGAGATAGCATTAAACAAGCTACCCGTTCCCAACGATCTTCCAATGAATATCCATATGGGGCAGCAAGGAAAACATATGCGAGGAAATAATAATTTCATTGAGGGGCGTAGCTATTTTAATGATGGTATAGATCCAGCCGAACTTCTGGCAGGAGTTCACAATGGCAAGTACGCAATCGTTGAAACAGGCGCGCGCGGAAATCCGATTGTGGAGTTTGGGCGCCCAATTGGTGTTGATGGGAGAACTGGTCAGGCTGTTACAAGAGGGCAAGTTCACTATGGTAAAAGCGGTGCTCACATTGTGCCCGACGCGAGGAAACAAAAATGATTTTTGTAACTGGTTTGCCCGACTGGCTAGTAGCATGTTTTCGGATTGCATTGCTTGGCGAAATTTATCAAAATATAAGGGCTATAGCTGTCGGGTATAGTGAAGGCAGTGAACTATTGATCCGTTATTATCTTGATCGTGAACCGACCGACTTTGATAGAGAAAGCGCGGAAATCGTGATAACGAATCTAGAGGCCGCAATAACAGAAGTGCGTCTATCTAAGGTTGATGTTGAATGCATATACACATCGGATCTTCAAAGAGACTTGCCCCCCCTTAGCGGGTTTATTTACGCACGGCGCGAGATAAGCTAGGGGGCAAAAGGGACAGTTCAGGGGGGGATACCTGTCCGAACTGCAAAGTTGTCTGGCTGGAGAAGAATTGATGACACTGAATAAGTATTGGAGGCCCGGGTTTGGAGAGCTGATTACTTGGTTCGCAATGGATAAAAACGGGGCGGTTGCGGTCATGGTAAACAATTGCTTTGTGGGAAAAAAGGGGATTTATTTATTTGTTTGGCTTGTCGATGAAGAGGTGTCTAGTCCTGAAATAGGCTTACACCTGTTTCAGGACTAGACATGTCCAGAAAATAAATCTGTCCCCTTTTTATTCGGGGATATAAATCAATTAAAGACCGAGCAATCGTTGCTGCAGTCAATTCACGAAAGATTTCTGGAGGGGCACAATATTTTTCAGAATGTTGGAAGGCTAGCTACTGATACTTCAATTTGGCCCGATTCCATTGTTGGTGCCAATGGTGGGGTGTCTATTTTGGACTATAAGTCTCGGGTGGAATTTGGTTGTAAATTACTGGGGTACTCTAAGAGTCAAGGTTGTGCGCCATGAGTGGAATAATTTATCCTCGTCGTAAAGTTTTTCTGGCTTTTTTTCTTTGTCCGCTAGTACTTGGATTCATTGCCGGAATTATCAGAACAGTAGCAGTGCTCGCCGAGCTGGTGAATAATCCAAAATTGTTGGGTTCGGTGAGGGGCGCTGAATTAGTGTTAATGCCGTTTTTAACCCCCCTTCTCATACAATTAGCTTTCTTATTGCCGTTTCTGGGTTACGCATTGGCGATTGCATTAATTAAAGTCAAGAAAACACCGCGTAACTGTATAGTGGTTTCTTTTTTTGGAGGTTGTATAACAACGTTGTGGGTATTGTTGTTTATTTCGAATGTGGTGCAGAATATCAAAGGGGCTCAGTACTCAGACTATGTTATTGAGGTTTTGATACTGTTCGTCGCATCGATGGCTACCTGTTGGTTAACGGCCTATTTGTTTTTGCCTGAGGGAAGTTGTATCGAAGATTAGATGTGGTAGGGGTGTTGAGATAGCATTGGAATGAGAAAAGGGGGCGGATTTATTTATTTGGCTTGTCCAGAAAATAAATCTGTCCCCTTTTCTCCAAACGGGAAGGTCTACTGATGAAGCCTGAAGTTCATTATTGCAAGTCCTGGTTTCGATTAAAAAAAACTGCCATTGAACCGTGTGACGACACCGTGGCACGCTCCAGGCATGTTTCGGGGCTGCCCTATACCGCGCTCATTGGATCGGCTTCCAAACCTGCGTGTTTTGTAGAGTTGCTGATCGACAAGCGCATGATCGGCGTCGGCTTTCTGGATGCAATGTTACGCGAGTACCTGACCTATCAATTCCAGAAGGAGGCGGACGGAAAGCTGTTTCTGTCAATGGTCACTCATCGCGATTTTCTGGAAGGGAGTGATAAAGTCGAGGAGGGCACTACCTATGTTTTTCAACCGTCCGGTGAGCTGGTTATTAGAAAAGAACATTTCTATCCGCATAAACTTGAAGAAGCCCATTCAAATTTTGACCCCTTGAGAAACTATGAGGCGTTTCCGGAATTTGGTGAGTATTTGGAATTGATCAAACTTGATCGATGATTTTTTGGGATGAAAACGTGGACATCCACCCATTCTAAAATGGTGGGCTAACTCTCAGATTTATCAGTATGAACCATAGGAAACGGGCGACCCATAGGTCGCCCGTTTGCCGTTCTACCTGTTCCAGAAGCGTTCGACATCACGTCAAGACATTTCCCGCTATTGCGCCGGAACCGTTCGGTTTAGGTGTTTCCGCTCGTCAATTACGCTTTCTGGATCCAACCATTCATTGACGCCAGAATAATGGCCATCTAATATCGCGCCACTATTATGCACCATCGCATCAATGGTTTGACTGACGCTTTGCTGATTCACCTCTTTGAGGGTTCATTGCGCCGCCTCGGTACCGGTGGATGACCCGAACTATCAGGCGATCAAAGCGCTTGAAACTGATGGGAAAGGTTTCAAGGATGCTCAGAGTGCATTTTTCGCCACTGGCGCATTTGACGAATACTCGAAATGGGATCAGGTCAATGACGACCTGCTGCTCAACGATAAGGATCTCAAACAGTCAGCACGGGCCAGCCGTGCGGTACTCGGGGCAATAGGAGCTGCTGCCGGGTTCGGTGGTGCGATACTCACCACGCCGGCTTGTGTGACCGGGGTCGGCTGCGCTATACCTGCGTTCTCGGGGTTGGGTGGCGCGGCCTCCTTTGTTGATGGATGGCAGGCCACGGGGCAGTTGTTTGCTCCCTACGATTACACTCAAGGAAGTAAGGTTCTCGCGTCTTTTGACAGTGCTACCTATCCTGGTGACGTGAACCCGCTTCGCGACTATGGGACTGAAGCGGCCAAAGCGGCGTTGGAAATTGCGTTGCTCAAGGGGGCAGGGAAGTACCTGGAGGGGACTGGGGCTTCGGTTCTGGTTTCGGGGGTTAAGAAGGACGGTGCGGTTGTAGGTGATGGTGCAAAAGCAACTGCAAGTACTGCCGGAAGCGCTGCTCAAAATGGTGAGTCCGCGACAGGACTTCTGAGCACTCAGTTGGCCAAGGACGCAAAGTCGTATCTTACGGACATCCAAAGTTTGACGGGTAGGCAGTTTACCCCTCAACAATTGGAGCTTTTGAAAGCTGATCTTCAAGAAAATTCTTACTCGCGCCTGTCTAAAGAAGAAGTAAAGTTGAATAGGGCTGAGTTTGATAGTAAGTTGCCAAGTCTGCGAAGAGAGTGGGAAAAGAATACAGGTGAGAGTTGGCCAAAAGAAACGTATGTTGATAAATATGGAAAGGAGGCTACTAGAAATTACGACGCCCATCATGTTATTGAGAATAAGTTTGGCGGTAAGGCGGAGTGGTGGAATATCACACATGCAGTGAGAGGCGTGGAGCACCAGGGTGGTATTCATAGGGCTCAAGGACCAGCGGAAAAAATATTTGGTAAATAATCATGAAGAATAAAGAAGAGTTAAAGTCATTGATTGAGATTGTAACGTCCTCTGAGGATTATGAAGGTAATTACGGCTACCATATAACAGGCGCTAATGCTGCGTTAAGCAATGTTGATGAATCAGATCGTCAGCAGGCTCCAAATGACTATCTAGAATTTCTCACGGAATTTGGCTTTGGTGAACTAGACGCGGCATTTCACCTTGATGATGGTCCGGAGAAATACTCGAATATATGTGGCCGGGAAATAGCAGGCTATGAGGGTATGTACGTATTCGGTGGTAACTCGAGTGATGTGCTATATGCTTTCGACGCAACGAATAATTGGCGTGTCGTAGAGATTAGTTCTGAGTTGGATGGGGTTGATGTGTTGGCATCAAGCTTTTCTGATTTTATCTTGGAGAGGCTGAAGTATATTAAGGCTCTGATTGATCGGCGTGCGGCTAGCTGATTATTGGAAAAGTGAAAGACGGGGCCAAGGAACAGCGAGGTCAGACCACGATTTCAATCTTTAATGGTTTTATGTTTTTTATCGGAGGCGAAAAGGGGACCAAAAAGGGGACGGATTTGGGACGGATTTATTTACTGCTACGTCCACGAAAAATGAGACTTCATTGACGAGGGCAGAGGTAGATTTGCGGAACGCCACGCGTGATGGAGAGTGCTTGATCAAGGGCTGTGTCCCGGCTGACTATATTAAATTTATCGATAAATAGGTATTTGTCATGGATCGGAAAACAAACGACCTGCTTAATAGTATTCCGGAACATGCAGATTATCACCAACACCATCCAGAACGGCACGCTTTACGACGTATGCGTCCGGGCATCACGTCTTGCGTGATTAAACCGGCTGCCACTTATGCGGAAGCAGCTGCTCGATTTCACTCGCCCGCTGCGTCGGTAGACGCGTGAGAACATCCTTTAGATAGGCGTACGGATCATGGCCATTCAGCCGCGCAGACTGGATCAAGCTCATGATCGCCGCCGCCCTTTTTCCGCTGCGTAGCGATCCGGCGAAGAGCCAGTTCTTGCGTCCAAGGGCCCATGGTCGGATCTGGTTTTCCGCCCAATTATTATCAATAGGTACGGCCCCGTCATTGAGGTAGCGCGACAGCGCGGCCCAGCGTTTGAGGCTGTAATCAAATGCTCTGCTGATGGCTGAACCTTCGGGCACAAGATCACGCTGGGCGATCATCCAGGCATGCAGCCTATCCATCACTGGCGCGGCTTTTTCTTGCCGTATTCGGCGCCGTAATTCCGACTCCAGGTCACGTACTTCGCTCTCGATTTCGTACAACAACTGGATGTAACGCAGGGCCTGCTCGGCGAGCTGGCTCTTGTTGGTGGTATTCAATTCGAAAAACTTGCGCCGGGCGTGGGCCATGCAGCCGATCTCGGTCACGCCGATCTCGAAGCTGGCCTTGTAACCGCCAAAATCGTCGCAGACCAACTTGCCTTTCCAGCCTTGCAGGAAGTTGCGAGCATGCTCACCGGCGCGGCTGGGGCTGAAGTCGTAGACGACAGCGGCTGTTTCGCAGAACTGGCTGGTGGCGTAAGCCCAAACATAAGAGCGGTGGGTTTTCTTCGTGCCCGGAGCGAGCATCTGTACGGGTGTTTCATCCGCGTGCACGACCTGCTGCCCGATCACTACGTCACGCAGGGCATCGACCAGTGGCTGCAGCTGCACGCCCGTAACGCCGACCCATTGAGCCAAAGTGGAGCGTGGAATTGACAAGCCAGCTCGACCAAAAATCGATTCCTGACGGTAAAGCGGAAGATGATCAGCGAACTTCGCGATCATGACGTGCGCAAGTAATCCGGCAGTCGGGATGCCCTTGTCGATAACTTGCGCAGGTACCGGCGCCTGGATCAGCGTTTCGCAGTCATCGCAAACCCACTTGCCACGAACATGGCGCTCAACGGTGAACACGCCCGGCGTGTAGTCCAGCTTTTCGCTGACATCTTCACCGATGCGCTTCAGTGCGCAGCCGCATGGGCAGTGAGTGTTGTCCGGTTCGTGATGGATCAACGTGCGCGGGAATTCTGCCGGCAATGCCGTGCGCTTGGGCTTTTGCTTTTTCTCGGTCGCCGCTGGTGCTATTTGCAACGCCTGAAGCTCGGCCTCAATCGCCGCAATATCGGTATCGATCAGGTCATCCAGCAGGCTGGCCTGCTGAGGATTCATCTGCTCGCTACGCTTGGCAAACTTCAAACGCTTGAGCTGTGCGATCTCGTGGGTCAGCTTTTCGATCACCGTTTGATCGCGGTTGATCTTCTTGCCCATGGTTTCGACCGTTCTGCCCATGGTCTCTACCGTCTTGCCCATGGTCTCCACTTGCGACAGCAACTGCGCAGCGAATGCACGCAGTTGGTCGGGAGTCATTTGATCGAGATTGGGCGAGGAAGTCATGCCGTGGATTTTACCAAAGCAGACCGCCTGCGACAGCAAACCAAGACGCTAATTAAAGTTTTTTAAAGCAGTGTAATTACACCTCCGACGCCAACACGTTGCCAAGAGAGGCCGAGCACCAAGGCCTGAAGTTGCTCAGTATCCAACTGCATTTCGCTGCCTTGTCGAAGGCCTGGCCAGTGAAACTTGCCTTGGTTCAAGCGACGTGCAGCCAGCCAAACGCCGATCCCATCGTGTACCAGCACTTTCATCCGAGTCGCGCGGCGATTGGCAAACAGATAAGCACAGTGCGGCTTCGCCGCACCGAAGACCTCGATCACCCTGGCCAGCGCAGTCTCGGTACCGGCGCGCATATCCATGGGCTCGGTGGCGAGCCAAATGGCGTCGATACGGATCATCGCAACACGTCTCGAAGGAAAGCGGCGCAGGCAGCAGCACTATCGGTCGGCCAGTTCACTTTGACGGTGCCGCGTGGGTGCAGGATCTCAATGCTGATATTCGATGAAGGTGGGTGTGCCCTTATCTGCATGGGCAATGGGATAAATGCTGGTTGAAGCGCTGGGCTTTTGTGCGCGTGCACTCGAATCCATTTGTGGACGAGGTTGGCGTTGAGGCTATGGCTGAGGGCGACGCCGGCAATCGAAGCGCCGGGTTGGGCACACTCTTGAATGACCTGGGCCTTGAAGGATTTGGAATAGGAACGGCGTGTTGGCTGCATGACATACCCGCTTAAAGGGCTAGAACTGGTGCCCACTTAAATTAAGTGCACACCATGTCCAAGCGTTGCGGGGTTGGGTAGATGACTTGGCCGGACGCATACTTTACGACAACACCCTCGGCCAACTGACCGGTTCGCTGAGCAGCGAGCAGACCGCCTCGGTCGGCGGTATCAACATCAACCTGGGCAAACGCAGCACCGGCGCCAGCGCTCAGGTGCCCAAGGATGTCACGCGCATCGAACGTGTGGATGCCGATGGCGTGAAGCAAGTCAGCTTCGTCCCAGTCGACTTCCGGGGTGTGCCGTTTGCCGCCGTGGACCTTCCGACTGCCCAACGGCCCGTATGGCATGTTCGTGCAGAGTCGCAATCCGCAAAGCCGTTACCTGATCGAAACCAACCCGGAGCTGACCCAGTCCGCGGCGTTCATGAGTTCCGATTATCTGTTGGGCAGGCTCCGACATGGTTGCCACCAAGGATGGCATTTACGATCCTTCGGCAAAATGGGTGGACTTGGGTAACGGCCAATACGTCCAGCAGTTAGCAAAGCTCGACCTGGATCTCGTAGCCTATATCCGAGCGTCGACCAGCAACTACACTTGGGCGGCTTTCCCCGTTGCTCCTGATCATGACTGGAACAAAACACCAAATGTCAGTGATGAGGTTCGTGATCGCCTCTCGGGTCGGGTGCTGGATACCCAGGGTGGTTTCCGCTCGTCTGTTCTTGTCGATGGAGAGGCGTTCAATCCACGTTTCCTACCTTGTGGTGACGCTTCGTGTGTTGCAAGCGGGGCCGGCATTGACCTGAAGGATCCAGAAACTCAGCGCTGGATCAGTGCAGGAAACACGAAGGCGGCAAAAGATGCCTTGGCAGTCGGGTCGCTCGCGCCTTTGCCAATGGCGTGGATTGGTAAGGTACTGGGATCTGTTTTTGGAAAAGGGGTTGCGAGCGAGGCGATAGGTGGGGGAAGCTCGGCTGTCGTGGCGAAAGGCTTGGGAAACGCCGCAGGAGAGGCAAAAGGCGTAGGCAATGCAACACTTTATGCAGATGATATTTGCTTCTCGCAGAATACTGTTTCGTTCAACAAAATGGACCGGATTTCTGGCACGAACTACACCTACGACGATTTAGTCCAAAGCATGAAAACCAATGGCTGGAAAGGTGATCCGGTGGATGTGGTGAAAATGCCTGATGGCAAGCTGACTAGTATGGATAACACCCGAATTGCTGCTGCCAGAGAAGCGGGGATCGACGTTAACGCTAGCGTTCGTGGATTTGATGATCCATTGACGTCAGCTATTCAAGAGGCGAGAGGATGGCAGAGTTTTGATACTTGGGGAGAGGCAATAACTGGTCGTATAAACAAGCAGTCAGGAGGGTTTTCTACTTCCAATCCTTACGGTTCAACAGAGCCACCACGTATTTCTGGAGGCGGGAAATGATGAAGCCTTTTTTGTATGAGCTTCCAATTTTGCCAAATGGCTTTCAATTTCCGATTGACTATCTAAATGTGGTTTTGGCTGGCGAGATAGATATAGGGCCTTGGAGATTTTTAACGGAAGATATGGCGCGCTCTCTCTTTTATTATGGCTCTATGCTTTTGAAATTTCCGGAGGCTGTGCTGGTTCCATTTGCAATTATTCAAGATGAGTCAGGATTGTATAATGATGGTTGGGTAGTCCTCGCTTGTTTTGATGGAAGCAAGGCGGGCAATTCAGATGTTCGGATTTATGACTATTCAAGGCCAAAATCGAGCCCTTGGGATAACGTTGCTTACTCTGGCTTCTCTGAATGGTTTAGGGCTGCTAAAGAAGAATCTGCTCGCTATAAAGCTGATGGAGTCGAAGGCGAAGACTATTCCTGATGTATAAAAAAAATGGGGACATGACCCGTTAACCATACGTCATTTTCAGCCTGAAAAAAGTTGAAGCCCTGCTGGTGCATCCGCAGGGCTTCAACTTTTAGCACCACAGGCTTTCCATATCGGTGTCCGACAGTTACAGCTGTGGCCATATCTTGTGATAGATGTACGTGATGGCGAGCGCCTGCAATTAATCCTTGTTGCTGAATTGACTCTAGAAAGCGAGTAGCTGTTCCGTGGTGCAAGAATTCGGGTGGCTCTTTCTCAATGTACTGGAGGTTTACGCTTTCAGTTGAATGCCCCTGCACGGCGCGAATGTATTGCGCATCGTTAGAAATAGCAAAACGCTTTTTATCGCTGCTGCTGACTACTACCAAGAGCAGTTCGCGATTTAGAATATGCCCTTCCTTAGCTGCACCTGCAATTAAGGAATCAATATTTGCCCAGCCCTCTGTGTCTAACTGGAGTCCAATGGATTGCGGTTCATGTCGCAATACATAGCTGAGAAACTTACTGGCTTCGTTGAGCTGTTTGCTGTTCATGGTTGTTACTCTGACTTTGGGTAGGGTGCAAGAAATCGCTTTGTCTAGCGTTTCAAAATCATCGCGTTCAGTGAGGCTTTTCCAGAGCAAACCTTGGTGGTGGTCGATTCTTGGCATTGTCACCTCTGGTTCTGGTGAGGGTTAATTGACGTATCTATTTTTCGGCTCTCTGTTGCTATCTTTACGCTGATTTCTGGCCATTTTTACCTTCGGAGATAGATTCGCCGCTCTTGCTGGCGTCGATAAACGGGGACAGACCGGGGGGATCCCCACAAATTTACTCCAACACCTGCGCCTGTTGATGTACCTCGTTTCGCAACGCATGCTCAAGTCTTTCCAAGGTTTTTCGAGAGCTTGAGCCGCGTCCGCTGCGCCAGTATTCCAAGCCCCGTCGCCACAGCGACAACACCCGTCGGCGTTTAAGCAGAGCGACGTCACCACCTGGAATGAAAACGGCAACACCGTTTACGCCGCCGTGTTGCAAGCCGGTGGCAACGTCAGGCTGAACGTCACCAACACCATCCAGAACGGCACGCTTTACGACAACACCCTCGGCCAACTGACCGGTTCGCTGAGCAGCGAGCAGACCGCCTCGGTCGGCGGTATCAACATCAACCTGGGCAAACGCAGCACCGGCGCCAGCGCTCAGGTGCCCAAGGATGTCACGCGCATCGAACGTGTGGATGCCGATGGCGTGAAGCAAGTCAGCTTCGTCCCAGTCGACTTCCGGGGTGTGCCGTTTGCCGCCGTGGACCTTCCGACTGCCCAACGGCCCGTATGGCATGTTCGTGCAGAGTCGCAATCCGCAAAGCCGTTACCTGATCGAAACCAACCCGGAGCTGACCCAGTCCGCGGCGTTCATGAGTTCCGATTATCTGTTGGGCAGGCTCCGACATGGTTGCCACCAAGGATGGTTTTTACGATCCTTCGGCAAAATGGGTCGACTTGGGTAACGGTCAATACGTCCAGCAGTTAGCAAAGCTCGACCTGGATCTCGTAGCCTACATCCGAGCGTCGACCAGCAACTACACTTGGGCGGCTTTCCCCGTTGCACCTGATCATGACTGGAGCAAAACACCGAGTGTGAGTGACGAGGTTCGAGATCGTCTCTCGGGTCGGGTGCTGGATACCCAGGGTGGTTTCCGCTCGTCTGTTCTTGTCGATGGAGAGGCGTTCAATCCACGCTTCCTGCCTTGTGGTGACGCTTCGTGTGTTGCAAGCGGGGCCGGCATTGACCTGAAGGATCCAGAAACTCAGCGCTGGATCAGTGCAGGAAACACGACGGCGGCAAAAGATGCCTTGGCAGTCGGGTCGCTCGCGCCTTTGCCAATGGCGTGGATTGGTAAGGTACTGGGATCTGTTTTTGGAAAAGGGGTTGCGAGCGAGGCGATAGCTGGGGGAAGCTCGACTGTCGTGGCGAAAGGCTTGGGAGACGTAGGGGGGACAAAGGGAGGATTGGGGAGAGTTGAGCCACCCATCCCCAAAGTTGATGTCACAAATGACTTTATGATGAGCGTGTCCAACACCGGGGGCACTACTCTCAGGTATGGCAATCCTGAGGGCGTAGCAGGATTGGTCGTGAATGTGGATAAGGCGGGAGTGCTGGGATTTGAGATTCGTGCAGCACAGAATCATCCTTTTTACGATGCATCAGGCACTGATATGTTCTCCAGCGCAATGCAACGCCTCGGCAATGAAGGCATCCAGGTCAATCAAATCCGTGGGGCTTGGGAGGCGGGTACTGATAGCGTTAACACTGCTCAATATATGCAGAATATAAGCAAAGGAATGTCAAAAGAAAGTGCTGCTTTGAATACCTGGACAGGCCAAATATCCCAAAAATATGGATACGCGAAGGTCGAAAAAATTGAAACCATCGGCGAAATTACATATGTCACTTTCGGAAAATAGACATTTGTTAGCGCAAATATTGGATGGAAAGCCGCCAAGCATCGTGTTGAACATGATGCTGGAGGTCGTTCATGATTTGGATAAATACGCTTTAGCAGATATTTTTTTGGAAGAGTTTGATCGTTTGGATAGCAGAATCCTTCCTGTAATATGGAAATGGAAAAGTGCCAAATCTATTAGAGGTATATCTGATAAACAATTTGATGAGGCCGTGTTGTTGCTGATGAGATCTGCGGGTTACATAGTGTAAATAATAGGGAGGAAACCCCGAGGGTTTCCCTCGAATTCATTGGTAAACGGGGACAGACCCTGAGGGATCCCCACAAATCTACTCCAACGCCTGTGCCTGTTGATGTACCTCGGCTCGCAACGCGCGCTCAAGTCTCTCCAAGGTTTTTCGAGAGTTTGAGCCGCGTCCGCTGCGCTAGTATTCCAAGCCCAGTCACCACAGCGACAATACGCCGCCGGCGTTTAAGGCTATGGATAAACGGGGACAGACCACGTTTATCTTGAGGGTGGGGTAGGGCTCATTCGATTTAAACGTGGTCTGTCCCTGATTCCCCAAAGCCGTTACCTGATCGAAACCAACCCGGAGCTGACCCAGTCCGCGGCGTTCATGAGTTCCGATTATCTGTTGGGCAAGCTCAACTTCAGCGCCGATGACGCCGCGCGCCGTCTCGGTGACGGTCGTTATGAGTCGCGTTTGATCAGCGATGCGGTGCTGGCCCAGACCGGCCAACGCTTTCTCGCCAACGGGCTGAACGACGATAACGAGCAGTTCCGTTATCTCATGGACAACGCCCTCACCAGCAAAACCGCGTTGAACCTGTCCGTGGGTGTGAGGCTGACTTCCGAACAAGTCGCGGCCCTGACCCACGACATCGTGTGGATGGAAGAGCGCATCGTCGATGGTCAGAAAGTGCTGGTGCCGGTGCTGTATCTGGCGCAAGCCGAATCGCGCAACGTGCGCGGCGGCAGCCTGATCCAGGGCCGCGACCTGACCCTGATCGCCGGCAATGACCTGGTCAACGTCGGCACCCTGCGCGGCACCCACGACCTGTCCGCCGACGTCAAAGGCAGCCTCTATCAGGGCGGTCTGGTCGAAGCCAATGAACGCCTGAGCCTCATGGCCACGGACAGCATTCGCAACGCCCTGGCCGGCGAAATTCGCGGCAACCAGGTCAGCCTCACCACCCTCAGGGGCGACATCGTCAACGACCGCACCGCCATCGCCGTGGGTGAAGGCTCCGGCATGCGCACCCTGGTCGATGACGGCGGCAGCATCAGCGCCCGCGACACGCTGAGCATCAAATCTGGCCGCGACCTGACCAACTCATCGGCCATCAGCAGCGGCGGCGACGCCAGCCTGAGCGCCACCCGCGACCTCAACCTGCTGGCCACACGCAACGAAAGCGAAATCCACGAGATGGAAGATGGCGGCCATCGCTCCACCATCACCACCACCGTGGAAAACCTGGCGTCCAGCGTCACCGCCGGCGGCAACCTCACCCTCGACGCTGGCCGCGACATCAACGTCATCGCCAGCACCGCCAAGGCCGAAGGCAACCTCACCGCCGACGCCGGGCGCGACCTAAACCTGGCCTCTGCCGGCGACGAACACAACGTCGAAACCCGCAGCAAGGACGGCAAAAAGCGCATCCACGAAGAGGACAACCACACCGTTCAGAAAGCGGCCGAGTTCATTGCAGGCGGCAATGTGGTGACCCGCTCAGGACGCGATACCACGCTGATCGCGAGCAAGATCAGCGCGGGGAACGAGGCGTATGTGTATGCGGGTAATGACCTGAATCTGCTGGCGGCGCAGAACAAGGATTACACGCTGTATGACATGAAGGAGAAGGGTGGTTGGGGTGCGATGAAAGCCCAACATGACGAGATCACCCAAGTAACCCACGTCGGCACTGAGATCAAGACCGGTGGCAACCTGACGCTGGTCAGCGGCGGCGATCAGCGTTATCAGGTGGCAAAACTTCACAGTGACAAGGACATCATTCTCGACAGCGGTGGTTCGATCGTTTTTGAAGGGGTGAAAGATCTTCACGACGAGAACCACTCCAAGAGTGACAGCGACCTCGCCTGGTTCGAAGCCAAAGGCAGCGGTCGCACCGATGAAACCCTCCGTCAGAGTGAACTGGTTGCCCAAGGCCGACTGGTCATCAAGGCTGCTGGCCAGATCAGCATCGACATCAAACAAGTCGACCAGCAAAGCGTCAGCCAGACCATCGACGCAATGGTTGACGCCGACCCGAATCTTGCCTGGATGAAACAGGCTGAGGCCCGCGGCGACATCGACTGGCGTCAGGTGAAGGAGATTCACGAGAGCTTCAAGTACGACAATTCGGGGCTCGGGGCGGGGGCAAAAATCGCCATTGCCATCCTGATGTCTTTCATCATGGGCCCGGCGGGGCTGGGCTTGGTGGGCGCTGGTGCCGGGGGCGCAGTTGCCACCAGCCTGGCGACCACTGCTGTTACCAGCACCATCAGCAACAAAGGCAATCTGGGCGCGGCGTTCAAAGAAACATTCAGCGCTGACAGCCTAAAAAGTGCCGCAATTGCTGGGTTCACTGCGGGCATGCTCAATTATGCGGACGAAAATTGGTTTGCGGCCGCATCGCAAGGCTCGACATCCGCCAACCTGCTGACCAGCACTAATTTCACCGACATTGCGGCGCGGGTAGCTGGGCGGGCGGTGATCTCCAGCAGTATCTCAACCGCGATTGGAGGCGGCAACTTTGGCGACAACCTTGGTGCGGCGCTGGTGGGAGAGGCCGGGAATGTGGCCATGGCCACAGGCTTCAACTGGATCGGCGACACCATCAAGTTTCCAGAGGGTAGTCTTGAGAAAACCGTAGCGCATGCGTTGATGGGCGGTCTGCTATCGCAGGCGATGGGGGGCGATTTTGCCACCGGTGCAGCAGCGGCCGGACTTAACGAAGTCATGATGAACCAGCTGATCAGCCTTGCGGATGGCAACGACCAGTTGCAAGTAATGATGTCGCAGTTGACGGGGCTGGTGGCCGCTGCGGCGGTAGATGGGGATCTCCAGCAGGGAGCCAGCATTGCTGGGAATGCCACGACCTACAACTATCTCTATCACCGCGAGGTGAAAGAAATGTTGGCGGAAATGGACAGCAAGGAGACTGAGGAAGAGAAGCGAGCTGTTAGAGATCGATACGCCGACCTCGACGAGCAGCGTGAGCTGGAGCGTGATGAGCTTTGCAAGCGATCCCCCGAAATCTGTCAAGCAATTGCACATGGTCTGGTGGATGACGATCAGAAACTGACTGCACTGATTGAGCAGCTGAGAACCGAAGGTAAGGGAGGATCAGCTCACTTAGTAGGTCATATACAGGAAGGGAATCTAAGCTCCGCAGGGTTTATGGCAGCTGATGTGAGTTCTTCGAATGGTAGTGTCCTGACTAGGATTGCTGCAGATTTTGTAAGAATGGGCGTCGGAATTATTCCTGGTCTAGGAGGTGGAAAGGGAACGACAACACAGAAGGAGATTGGAACCATCACGACAAGAACAACGAAAAATGAAACCCGTCTAGGTGGTCAACCAGGAGAGCCTGGTGTAAAAATAGTGTTCAAGGACGGCACCGAATTTGATATGACGCGAACTAGAGTTAAGGAAACCGAAAGTAATCCTTATGTTCCAGGTCGCACTAGACCAGTAAAATTTGACGATGCTGTGAATAAACAAGGTGATAAGCGAGCTCCGACAAAAGCGGAGCTGGAATGGTTTGATAGTATTAAATGGGACTGATGAGATGATTGACTCAAAAACTGGTGAGCGAATTTTGGTCCAGCTGGATGAGGTTTATGGTCCATATATTCGCGTGTCAACATTTCAAGATGGTGGCGCACTGGAAGAAGTTTTGGATGAGATTTATTATGTGCTTTATTGGAAAGGAGTCCCTGAGGATCTCAAGGACTTTGGCGGTAATGAATACTATTTTGGCGGTGCTGCTGATCCGGTAAAGTTACAAGTTATTCTGGATGCCATTGAGTTTAACTGACGGCGGGGAGCCGGGCCAACAGCGCGACTGTTAAACGCTTTCCACAGCTGGAAGTACAGGCCGATGCCGATCAGCCGTTCCAGTTGTCAAACGTAAAGTGGACGGATTTATTTACTGCTGAAGCTGCTGTTTTGGTAGATAGAAGTATCATAGGTCCTAAGTTGGAAATTCCAATGGAGGAGTACTCAGCTATACGGCCCGGCGTGGCGAATCAAGGCCTCCTGTCCGTTGTAGTAAATGTTCCGGTTCCCGAAAATTTACAAGTATTTCCTACATTCCGTTCCTGGAATGGCGGGCAGGGTGGCTCTCTCTGGCTGTGGGATGGAAGCGAATCATTTCGGCTGGCGAGAGATTAGCTCGGAAGAGCTAAAACATTCCACAAGAGGTATTATCAGTATTCCATTGCTTGTTGAACGTATTGAAAACAACTACAGGGCAGAGACCCATGAGGTCTGGTGAGTTGTAGAAATTTTGATCGAGAGTGTCAGATTTTTTGTGTGCGGGCCGAAATAAGCCTGATAAACACGAGCGAAGGTAATCAGGCGAGTGAAAGCTGGACGCTGGGGTCCGGCCGGTTGGAAAAGACAGTGGGTGTTGATTCAGCTAGGGATATCGCCACTGCCATAAAGACGGGGGTGGATGGGGCAACCGAAATCCAGGTGCTCGATTCTTTAGGCAAACCAAAGCCCATTGATACGTCCAAAATATTAGCTTCAAAAACAAATCTTTCAGGAGCACAGCCATGATCCGGGACTCAGTCGCGGGCATAAGCTACTGGCGTGAGCGAGTGGCTAAAGATTTTGCCTGGATAGAAAAAGCGGAAAAACTTCTATCTGAGCCATCACAAAATCCAGTGTACGACCCTCAATTTTCATTTGATCTTTCAAGAGATATTTTGCGTCTTATTCTTCGGCGCTATTCCCAAGGCGATTCTGTTTCCGAGATTGGTCAGTTGTTTTCCCAACTTCTCGATACCTGGGAATTGTCGGATGACCTGGCAGACGGAGTGTGTGCCGAACACAATCTGAAAACCTGCCGCGATTGGGTATTCGATTTATCCGACCTCAACCACTATATCTGGTGTTTCTGGCTTGTTGGGCTGGCGCTTGTCTTGCGAATTCCTGACGATCAGTGGAACCGACTGCTGGCCCTCGTTGGTGGAGAAGGCAACGACATCTTGCTGGATCGAATAATCGCCAGTCGCCAGCCATCACGCGTCATTGGAGATGTTCTCCTGCATCAAAAACCCTATGCCCGATTGCTCAAAACCCTAGATGCACCCACTGAGCAACAGGCGATACTGTTGCGGGAGTTTGTCGACAGTTGGTACCCGGAACTCAACCGACGCGGCAAGCAGCAACCGTGGTGGTATCACTACGGTGATCCTGAAAAGCACCCGTTGGAAGCGGGCAGCTACTTTGGACGTTGGTGCATTGAAGCTGTAGCAGCAGTCGTGGCTTTTGGATTAGATGACAGCCAATGTTTGGGGCATCCACATTATCCAGGCGACTTGCTACGCCCAAACGGCCCGAGCACACATACACCGCAGCTAGAAAAAAAGACGAAGAGTTGGCTTAGATTTTTTGGGATTTAGCAAAAAAGCGAAAACCAAACGTTCGAGCCGGAAGGACAAACGGGAACAGACCACGTTTTCCTTAGGGTGGGACAGTACTCCTTCGATTTAAATGTTGTCTGTCCCCGATTCCTCCCCGTGCCGATGACGCCGCGCGTCGCCTCGGCGATGGTCGCTATGAATCCCGCTTGATCAGCGATGCCGTACTGGCCCAGACCGGCCAACGCTTTCTCGCCAACGGGCTTAACGACGATAACGAGCAGTTCCGTTATCTGATGGACAACGCCCTCACCAGCAAAACCGCGTTGAACCTGTCCGTGGGTGTGAGGCTGACTTCCGAACAAGTCGCGGCCCTGACCCACGACATCGTGTGGATGGAAGAGCGCATCGTCGATGGTCAGAAAGTGCTGGTGCCGGTGCTGTATCTGGCGCAAGCCGAATCGCGCAACGTGCGCGGCGGCAGCCTGATCCAGGGCCGCGACCTGACCCTGATCGCCGGCAATGACCTGGTCAACGTCGGCACCCTGCGCGGCACCCACGACCTGTCCGCCGACGTCAAAGGCAGCCTCTATCAGGGCGGTCTGGTCGAAGCCAATGAACGCCTGAGCCTCATGGCCACGGACAGCATTCGCAACGCCCTGGCCGGCGAAATTCGCGGCAACCAGGTCAGCCTCACCACCCTCAGGGGCGACATCGTCAACGACCGCACCGCCATCGCCGTGGGTGAAGGCTCCGGCATGCGCACCCTGGTCGATGACGGCGGCAGCATCAGCGCCCGCGACACGCTGAGCATCAAATCTGGCCGCGACCTGACCAACTCATCGGCCATCAGCAGCGGCGGCGACGCCAGCCTGAGCGCCACCCGCGACCTCAACCTGCTGGCCACACGCAACGAAAGCGAAATCCACGAGATGGAAGATGGCGGCCATCGCTCCACCATCACCACCACCGTGGAAAACCTGGCGTCCAGCGTCACCGCCGGCGGCAACCTCACCCTCGACGCTGGCCGCGACATCAACGTCATCGCCAGCACCGCCAAGGCCGAAGGCAACCTCACCGCCGACGCCAAAGGCGACCTCACCCTGGCCTCGGCGGGCGACGAACACAACGTCGAAACCCGCAGCAAGGACGGCAAAAAACGCGTTCACGAAGAGGACAACCATACCGTTCAGAAAGCGGCGGAGTTCATTGCAAGCGGCAATGTGGTGACCCGCTCAGGACGCGATACCACGCTGATCGCGAGCAAGATCAGTGCGGGGAACGAGGCGTATGTGTATGCCGGTAATGACCTGAATCTGCTGGCGGCGCAGAACAAGGATTACACGCTGTATGACATGAAGGAGAAGGGAGGCTGGGGCGCCGAGAAAACCCAGCGTGATGAAGTCACGCAGATCACCCATGTGGGTAGCGAGATCAAGACCGGTGGCAACCTGACGCTGATCAGTGAAGGAGATCAGCGCTATCAGGTGGCGAAGCTGGAGAGTGGCAAGGACATCACGCTGGACAGTGGTGGGGCGATTGTTTTTGAAGGGGTGAAAGACCTGCATGACGAGAGCCATACCAAGAGTGATGGCGATGCCTTCTGGACCTCATCGAAAGGCAAGGGCAATACCGACGAGACACTGCGCCAGACCCAGATGATTGCCAAAGGCAACATCACGATCAAGGCTGTGGAAGGTCTGCAAATCGACCTCAAAGAGGTGAATCAGCAAAGCGTCAGTCAAACCATTGATGCGATGGTCAAGGCCGATCCGCAACTGGCTTGGTTGAAACAGGCCGAAGCGCGGGGCGATGTGGACTGGAGGCAGGTCAAAGAAATCCATGAGTCGTTCAAATACAGCAACTCGGGACTAGGCCCAGCTTCGCAGATCATCATCGCGATTGTCATGGCGGCTATTGTCGGCCCCGCGGCACTGAGTGCTTTTGCCGGTATGGGGACCGTCGGGGCCGCAGGCCTTGCGGCGGTGGCTACTGGCGCTGCGACGAATGCGACGACGAGTTTTATCAACAATGGAGGGAATCTTGGGGCGGTGTTCAAGGATGTGACTTCCTCGGATGCGCTTAAAGGCTATGTGATTTCGGGTGTGACGGCTGGTTTAACGGCTGGTGTCTTTGACGGCATTGTGAAAACAACCACCAATCCGCTTACGGGCAAAGTCACCGTTGACCTGAGCAGCCTGGAAGGGGTCGGTCGGTTTGCCGGTAATCAAATTCTGCAAGCCGAAACATCAGCGCTGCTGGGCAAGGCACTCGGGCAAGGGGGGAGTGCAAGTGACGCGTTGAAAACGGCTTTGTTCAACACCTTGGCGGCAGCTAGTTTCAATGCGGTAGGTGACTACACGAAAGGAGTAGTTGACGACGGCTCTGTGCAAAAAATCGCTATTCACGCAATGGTGGGTGGGCTGCTGGCTGAAGCGACTGGTGGGGACTTCAAAACTGGTGCGCTGGCGGCAGGAGCGAATGAAGCACTTGTAGGTGTCTTGGATAACCTGGTCAAAGGTAATGACAACCTCTTGACGATGAGTTCTCAGATCGTTGGGGTCTTGGCCGCCACGGCGCAAAAAGACGTTGATGCGAGCACGCTGGAGAAGGCTGCGTGGGTTGCAAAGAATGCTTCGCAATACAACAGACAGTTGCATAGGGAAGATCACGAACTCGCCGAGCAACTGGCTGCGCGCAGTGGTGGAAAGTACACCGTCGAACAAATCGAAGAGCAACTGCGGCTTTCTGGTATCAACGGCACTGACATTCAACCAGGCTACGACGTTGCCACCAAGGATGGTTTTTACGATCCTTCGGCAAAATGGGTCGACTTGGGTAACGGTCAATACGTCCAGCAGTTAGCAAAGCTCGACCTGGATCTCGTAGCCTACATCCGAGCGTCGACCAGCAACTACACTTGGGCGGCTTTCCCCGTTGCACCTGATCATGACTGGAGCAAAACACCGAGTGTGAGTGACGAGGTTCGAGATCGTCTCTCGGGTCGGGTGCTGGATACCCAGGGTGGTTTCCGCTCGTCTGTTCTTGTCGATGGAGAGGCGTTCAATCCACGCTTCCTGCCTTGTGGTGACGCTTCGTGTGTTGCAAGCGGGGCCGGCATTGACCTGAAGGATCCAGAAACTCAGCGCTGGATCAGTGCAGGAAACACGAAGGCGGCAAAAGATGCCTTGGCAGTCGGGTCGCTCGCGCCTTTGCCAATGGCGTGGGTTGGTAAGGTACTGGGATCTGTTTTTGGAAAAGGGGTTGTGAGCGAGGCGATAGGTGGGGGAAGCTCGGCTGTCGTAGCGAAAGGTCTGGGAGAGGCAGGGGCTGCAAAAGGTGTTTCTCCTGTTGTAACTGCAGAGGGAAAGATTGGCGGAGCAACATTTACTGATTTTAATCAGACTGCTCGTCCAGCTTCAGAAGCTAATGCTAGTCAGCCAACCTTGATATCTGATCGGGTAACTGCTAAAGCTGACGCGTCTGGAAAAATCCTGCCAAATGGAAACATGGCCGACGCTCACGCAGAAATAGGTGTAATACAGCAGGCATATACTGCTGGGAAGACTATGGGGGCAAGTATGGAGCTTACTGTCTCTGGTAAAGCAGTTTGTGGGTATTGTCGAGGAGATATTGCGGCGATGGCGGAGAAGTCTGGGCTTACTTCTCTTGAAGTCAAAGAGATTGCGACTGGTAAAACTCTATATTGGCAGCCTGGAATGCGGGCTCTGAGAGAGAGGGATTAGAAATGAAATTGTCATTATCATGGATTGTTGGACTTGGACCTGAGTGTAAGGGGGGAGAACCAAAGATGCCTCTTGGGGTGATATTGAGCTTCATTTAAGAGAAGTATGTGAGACGTCCGGTTCTGTTACATTAGAGATCGTGGATTTTAATGGGTTTGAGCTGTTGAGCTTGCAAGTTGTTGCAGATGATGGGATGTATGCGATGACTTTAGGGGAGGACAATGGTGAAGATTATATTGTTCGGTCTTATCTTAGAGGCAGTAACTCAGGTGCGGTGGTAGATATCCTGGGGGATGCTGTTGATGCCTCAGGAGTTTGTACGGATTTTGAGGTTGTTGTTGATATTTTTAGGCAATTCTTTGAAGAGGGGCGGGTTTCTCGGAGCTTAATGGCTTAATCATCGGAGTAAACGGAGACAGACCACGTTTTTCTTTGGGGCAGGAGCACACTACTTCGATTTAAATGTGGTCTGTCCCCTTTTCCTTCCCGTCGCTGGGCGTCAGCCTGACCTCCGAGCAAGTCGCGGCCCTGACCCACGACATTGTCTGGATGGAAAACGCCGAAGTGAACGGCGAACAAGTGCTGGTGCCGGTGCTGTACCTGGCCAACGCCAACAATCGCCTGGCCGCCAACGGCGCCCTGATCCAGGGTCGCGACGTAACCCTGATCGCCGGCAAAGACCTGAACAACGCCGGCACCTTGCGCGCCTCCAACAACCTGTCGGCCACCGCCACCAACGACCTGGTCAACAGCGGCCTGGTGGAAGCCGGCAATCGCCTCGACCTGCAGGCCGGCAACAACATCGTCAACAAGGCCGGCGGCATCATCGCCGGCCGTGACGTCACGCTCACCGCCGCCCGGGGCGATGTGATCAACGAACGCACCGTCACCACCCACGAAAGCAGCAGCGGCTATCGCAGCGAGCGCACCGACTTCGTCGACAACGCCGCCCGCATCGAAGCCGGCAACTCGCTCACCCTCAACGCCGGACGCGATATCAACAACGTTGGCGGCGTGCTGAAAAGCGGGGCTGACACCACGATCACTGCCGGTCGTGACGTCAACCTCACATCAGCCGAGCAGATCGTCAGCGGCGAGCGCGGTCGGCATCGTGATCAGACCATCACCCAATACGGCTCAGACATTGATGTCGGGCAGGGCCTGAAGGTCAATGCCGGACGGGATATCACCGCTATCGCCAGCCAGATCGACGCCAAACGCGATGTGAGCATGAGCGCTGTCGGCGACTTGACCCTGGCTTCGGCGGCGGATGAGCAGCACTCGTATAGCAAGAGTAAGAAGGTGACCAGTCAGGAAGATCATGTAAGTCAGGTGTCCACCACTGTTAATGCGGGTGGCAGCATTGTCCTGAATGCGGGCAAGGATCTGAACCTGATCGCCAGCCGGGTGAGTGCAGGGGATGAGGCCTATGTCTACGCTGGTAATGACTTGAATCTGGAAACGGCTGCAAACACGGATTACTCCTATTACTCCAAGACCAAGAAAGGTTCTATGGGCAAGAAGAGTTCGACGATGATCGCGAACGGAGGTGAGGAAGCGGTTTCCTCGGCCATTCAGTCCAAAGGCAAAGCGACATTAGTGGCGTTGCATGACATCAATATTGAAGGATCGAAGGTTAACAGCGACGACGCCGAATTGAGGGTCATGGCAGGTAATGACGTTAATCTTACTGCGGCCCAGAACAGTGAGTTCAGCTCCTCGGCCAAATCGAAATCTGGGGGTTTCGGGTTCTCCAGCACCAGCAAAGCGAGCAGTGACTCGTCGAGCAGCACATGGCTAACAGGTTCGACGCTCAGTGGTGATACCACATTAATTCAGGCTGGACATGATCTACTCGTCTCCGCCAGCAACGTGGTATCGACCAATCAAACCATCTTGCAGGCTCGCAACGACGTACTCATTGAAAGTGACACGGAAAGCTTCAACGCAGGCCATAACCAGTCGACCAAAAAATCTGGCCTGATAAGCTCGGGCGGCATCGGTGTCACCCTCGGCTCCTCCAAGAATTCGTTCACGCAATCCACACATAGCGAGACTCAGAAAGGCAGTACGGTGGGTAGCGTGCTGGGGGATGTAAATATCATTGCGGGTAAAAACCTGACGATACGGGCATCCGACGCCATTGCTGGTGGCGACATCAACCTGGCGGGACAAAACGTCAGCATCCTTGCCGCACAGAATCAGAGTTCCACCCAGCAAACTCAAGAGAGCAAGAACAGTGGTTTGACACTGGCGTTGTCGGGCGTTGTGGGCGAAGCCGTTAACACGGCGTATCAAACTGCACAAACGGCCAGACATGAAGATGACACACGGCTGGCGGCACTTCAGGGGGTCAAAGCTGGGCTCTCGGGGTATCAAGCCTATCAGGCCGCACAAGCTCTTAACTCCGGGGCAGAGGCAGGCAGCTTTGTAGGTATTAGCCTGTCTCTTGGCACTCAAAAGTCCAGTTCAACCCAGACTCAGGAACAAAGTGTCAGCCAAGGCAGTGGGCTGACGGCAGGCAACAATCTTCGCATCGTGGCGACGGGTAGCGGTAAAGCTGGTTTCGAGGATGGTGATATCACGATTCAAGGCAGCAAATTGCAGGCCGGCCATGACATGGTGATTGCAGCCAACCGAGATCTCAATTTGCTTGCTGCCGCTAATACGCAAAAAGTCGATGGGTCAAACAGGAGTGGAGGTGGTGCGGTAGGTGTCAGTCTTGGAGTGGGTTCAAGCGGTGCGGGTTTGAGCATTTTCGCCAGCGGTAACAAAGGAGCAGGCAAGGAAACCGGTAATGGTACGACCTGGACTGAAACTACCCTTGACGCTGGTAACAACCTCAAGATTGGCAGCGGACGCGATACAAACCTGATTGGGGCGCAGGCCAACGCTCAGCAGGTGGTCGCGGATGTGGGGCGCAGTCTTACTTTGACCAGTTTGCAGGACACTGACCGTTATGACTCCAAGCAAACCAATGTCAGCGGTGGGGCCAGTTTCACATTCGGCTCCATGACTGCGAGCGGGTCGTTGAGCGTCAGTCAGGACAAAATAAAGTCAAACTTCGACAGCGTTCAAGAGCAAACCGGATTGTTCGCTGGCAAGGGTGGTTATCAAATTAACGTCGGCGAACACACTCAGCTCAATGGCAGCGTGATCGCCAGTACTTCCTCCGCCGACAAAAATACGTTGAGCACCGGGACACTGGGATGGACCGATATCGGTAACAAGGCGGACTTCAGCAGTCAACATCAAAGTGTCAGTGCCAGTAGCAATGGCAGTATGGGTGAGCAGTTCATAGGCAACATGGGTAGTATGCTGCTCGTGGGTGCGAACAACAGTGGCCACGACCGCAGTACTACCCATTCGGCGATTTCCGGGGGGACGTTGGTTGTTCGCGACAAGAATAGTCAGCAGCAAGATGTTTCAACACTCAGTCGAGACGTTGAAAATGCCAATAACGCACTGAGCCCAATCTTCAATAAGGAGAAAGAGCAACAACGCCTGCAACAAGCTCAACTGATCGGTGAGATTGGCAACCAGACGATGGATATCGTCCGGACTCAAGGGATGATTGAGGCGAGAAAAGCGGCTCAGGCAGAACTGACGCCCGATCAGAGAAACATGCCTGGTGCCGATCCCAATGCTTCGTATGAGGATCGCCAGAAATACGTAGCTGTGTTGCAGGCCACCAAAGCTTACAAAACCACAATGGCTACCTACGGGACGGGCGGCAGTTTGCAGCAGGCGGCGCAGGCCGTGACTGCCGCTATTCAAGGATTGGCGGGCGGCAATATCGCCAACGCATTGGTCGGGGCTTCCGCGCCTTATCTGGCTGAAACCATCAAACAAATGACCAAAGGCAACGAGGAGGCCCGAATTATGGCTCACGCTGTATTGGGCGCTCTAACCGCGAGTGTGCAGGGAGGCAATGCGGCGGCTGGTGCAGCGGGTGCTGCTCTTGCTGCGGGCAGTACCGAAGCCATTATGCAGGCGATGTTCGGTACTACAAATGTGAAGGAACTGAGCGAAAGTCAAAAGCAGACCATTTCCGCGTTAGTGACATTGGCCAGCGGTATTGCCGGGGGCGTCATTGGGGGCAATAGCGCGTCCGCTATAGCTGCTGCCCAGGTCGGGAAAAATGCTGCCGAAAACAATGACATGTTTTCCTTTCCTCCTGGAACAGTGGCTTTTAGCCAAGCCGCAACGTCACTTGCTGAATATGGGGTTACTCATGGGTATTCAGAGCAAGAGATTGCCGATGCGCTGAAGGCTCAAAGGGAAGGGGTAGGGTTTGAGGGGCCAAGGCCCGCCAACGCACTTATTCAGGCTTGGGTAGTAATGATTGCAGGCCCGCTGAGCGTAACAGAGCTTTCGGTAGGGATTGCCGCAATGGGCTTGGGCGCGGCTATTTCGGGGGGGGCGAACGCTAGCTACCAGCTAACAACAGGGGAGCCCTTCAGCTATACCGATGCTTTCATTGCTGCGGTTGTAGGTGGGTTAACGCAGGGTAAAGGGTTCGTGGTGACACAAGGTGTTGGCTTGAGCGGCTCATATGCAGGAAGTGTGATAAAAGGTGAAGATCCTACTTATTCACTACTGGGTACTGCTGTGGGGACAACTATAGGATTTAAAGGCGGGCCGATTATATCTGAACAGCTAAAACCACTAGTGGGTGATACCGCTGCTAGTGTTTTTGGGAATATGGCAGGGGCGGGCATGTCAGAGGTTGTAGGGGATGAAGTGAAGTCATTAGGTGATAAGAAATGAAGCCGAAAAAAGTTGGGTTTTATTTGTTTTTTGTGTTGGTTGTCTATGCTGTGATGCTGTTTTATGTCGTGGGGTTGTGTGGGGCAGTTATAGGGGCGACGATTAATTATTTCAAACATGGTATCTGGACCTTTAATGGAAATGATTTTTTGGTTTCATTGAGGTTTGCTCTTGTTTACGGTGTTTGGGGGGGGGCAGGTGTTTGGATTTTTTCAAAAATTGAAGAAGTTAAGAGAAAACGAAAAGGCTAGTGAAAGCAGATTAGAGAAGCAAGTTGGGAGTAAGCAGGGCAGGCCACGTTTTTCTATGTTGTGGAAAATATAGTCTGTCCCTGAGAAATCCCCGATTTTTCCTACGCAAAATCAAGAAGTTAGGAATTGAAGAGACCTGCATGGGTCGGCAGCTTGTATTGCACCACACAAAAACAAGATCCCGATCCCACGCAGGCCATCCGATTCTTACACAGCGCGCTCGCTCAAGCACTTCCCACAATCCATTCTCGCCGTCTGACAACGCTGATGTGTTGTGTCAGCGCATTACTGCAAGGCCGTCGCCTGACGCTAACCGGGCTAGGTCGATGTATGCCAGGCCGGGCCTACCCTAAACATGCCATCAAGCGAGTGGATCGCTTGCTGGGTAATCGGCATCTGCAAACAGAACGCCCATTGTTCTATTGGGTCATATTGCGAGCCTTGCTGGGCTCGTTAAAACATCCGTTGATCCTGGTTGACTGGTCTCGAATTGACGCCGCCGGCGACGCCTTCTTGTTACGGGCAGCCATACCGCTAGCGGGACGTTCGTTTCCCCTCTATGAAAGTGTCCATGAGCGCGAGAGCTGCCCGAAATATCAGAAGCGGTTACTGCAAACACTGGCCGAAATACTCCCTGCCGACTGCATTCCGATCCTCGTGACAGATGCTGGTTTTCGACGTCCCTGGATCAAGGCGGTCGAAGCGTAGGGCTGGTATTACGTGGCTCGTATTCGAAATCGGGAACTCTATCGGAGTGACTTCTCTGAGTGGCAACCGGTGAAAAACTTATATGCGCAAGCCACCTCTTCACCTAAATCATTGGGGTGTGTAGAGATGACTCGAAGCGCGCCTCACTTCATTTATTTGTACTGCGTCCGGCATTCAGCCAAAGGCCGTAAGCATCAACGTGTCACGGGCTCAATCGCCAAAAGCAAACTCAGTCGGCAATCCGCCAGACGAGAGCGAGAGCCCTGGTTACTCGCCAGCAATCTGCCCGAAACACAGTGGAATCCTGCGAAGATCGTGGCGATTTACAAAAGACGCATGCAAATCGAAGAAGGCTTCCGGGATGTGAAAAGTGAGCATCTAGGCATCGGCTTGAATCTGCATCGAAGCCACTGTCCAAGGCGCATTGAAGTGTTATTGCTGATCGCCGCATTGGCCAACTACGTCATTTTCCTGACCGGACTACAGGCACGTGAAGCGGGTCATGAACAGCGTTTTCAGAGCAACAGTGTTAAATGCAAACGAGTGCTCTCGCTGTGGCGATTGGGTCTGGAGTATTGGCGACGCGGCGTGGCTTTGAGCTGTCGGAGAAACCTGGAAAAAGTGGAGCAAGCCCTTCGCGATGAGGTGCATTATCAGGCGCAGGGCTTGGGGTAGATTTGTGGGGATTCCACAGAGACAGACCACGTTTTTCTTTGGGGCAGGAGCACACTACTTCGATTTAAATGTGGTCTGTCCCCTTTTCCTTTCCCGGAAATGGCAATTAACCTGTTGCCGGCTGGGCGGGTTGGGAAGCTGGCCGAGGTTGGTGCGGGGGCAAAGGGGTTCTTTCAAGGCGGTACTGGTGCTTTCCTTGAGGGAGCGGAGGGTGGAGGAGCGCTTGGCAAGTTGACGGACCGACAAGTCAATATTTCAGATAAAGGTTTAAGTATTGTTGAAACTCATCTGGCGCAGTTTGGATCCGTGCCTGAAAATGATCTGATGATTAGTAGATTGCGGTCTGCTTTGGCCGAGGGGCGACCAATAGACGGTGCAGATGCGAGCTTCTATATTCATGAGTTGTCGGAGTCTACAATGATGATGCGAGGATTTGATTATAGTAAGGCACACCAAGGAGCGCTGAATAAGTATCAGGTGTCTCCGTATAGTGTTTATCATCCAGATGTTATTAACGCAATCAACGCTATTGAGCCTGGCTCTTTTAATCCAAATTGGTTGAAGTTTTGGAGTCGTCAGTAATGATGAGTGGTCGCGTTGGGCAATTAGGGGAGCTTCGGATTTGGTATAACGAGCCTCATGTGGCTTTCTGCAGTCTTTTCGATGTTGAAGAAAGTGTTTTATCTTTTTCAAATGTTCGATTTAATAATTCCGTGGAGCGCTCCTTGGTTCTTGAAGTCATGCTCCCTAGAGGGGGACGTACAATATATGGCTTATTGGGTTTGCGTTACTTTCCGTCGTATGGTTCCATGATTAGTATTAAAGTCACAAAGCAGGCTTGTGCTAGTAAGGTGTATCAGGATTCTTTAATTAGTGATTTCGAAACAGTTAATGTTGGTTTGCCTACCATGTACGCCAATGCTTCAGTTGCAGGCTTGAAACGCGCTTTTTCTGATGGTTTGGACGTTGGTCCTGGACTGATTGAGATATGCTATGCAGCCTTTGGAGACGTTTCTTCAAATGAGCAGATATTTGAAAAAATGGGCTATTCGTTGGCTAATTTGTTGTCGCTACAATTAGATGAGATTTCAATAGATGCAGTAGGCGCACTATTGTTAGTTGGTAAGTGAGCGAAAAATAGCGGGTTTGTTTGGTGTCCCATCCTGAATAAAGTTTGGGCCTTCTGATCTATATTCAGAAGGGCATAATGGAGGCGGGAAAAAACGTATAGTCTTCATGGGATGAAAGTGGTGGGTTCATTTGTTTTGATGCAGAGGCCTTAAAAATGTCTTGTTCCCATTGTATTAAATTCCATTGAAGAGGTAGCACTATGTCGGAATTAAAAGATCTTAAAGAGGGTTGTGTTTGTCTTGATGATTGCATAGTGATTAGGAAGGATGTGTCCGTCATTGCCGTTATCAATCAGGGAGTGAAGTTTGATCATGATATAGATATGGGCAATGGTTGGGTGCTGCGATCCAGTCGGCTTCATTTTATTCTTGGGTATGAGGTTAATGTAACTTTCAATTTTTTCAAAGATAGTCTGAAAATGTTCGGCTTTGCGCTGGAAAATGAACATGGGCGTGACCTCGAGCAACTCAAGAAAAAACATGACAATTTTCTGAAAAATTTGCTTGGTGATCCTCAGAAAAAGAATGAAATCTTGGTGGCTTATGAATTTGCTTGGGGGTCTATAACTTCTCAAATAGATCCAAGAGGAGGCTCGTGTAGCATAGAGTTTAATTGGATCTAGTGCGGGAATGGGGGCTGCAGGAATGGGGGCGGATTTATTTGTTTGGCCGATGTGCTGGTCAGGAAATAAATATGTCCATTTTTTTTGGAGATACCCAAGTCTATTAGGCAATTGAGAAGGGTTATATGGCCTTTTATACAGAGATGGATAAGGTCGCAGAAACTGAAGAGTATGTTGAATACACGTTTGGCCGGAACTTGGATGTTGGATTCATTCAGATGGATAAAGATGGTGAATCTATTCGTGTGCTGAAAGAGTGCCCTCTGGATAAAAATGGAGCGTGGTCAAAAAGAGCCGCAACGAAGTTAGTGCGTCTTTGGCGGGAAGGTCATTTTCCTGATAAAACGGAGTGGGCTTCCTGAAGAAATAGAAATGGAACGCCGTTAACCGGCCTTCAGTCAAGGCTAAGGTACGACTCGTGAGAGGGAAGGTAGAAGCGGGTTTATTTTATTTGGCATTGTAGAAAAACAAATCTTTCCACTTCGTTTTTCTACCAGGCATACATTTAATAAGGATATCTAGACGTGAAAAGAATCCCACTGCCAATACTAATCCTGATTTTCACATTGTCAGGCTGCCATTCCAACGTCAGGGACTCGTCCCCCAGTTTGCTGAAAGACGGTATCCAATTGCACCAAAACACGGTAGCTGTCGATGCGCAGCACGCCAAGATCATCATGAAAGCGTCGGGCTACACATTTCCAGTCGAGTTTTCGGTCCGCCGTGCGGCAGATACTGACCAGAGAATGGAAGTGCTTGGGACCGTGGTGGATTCAGGTCAGGGGAAGGTGTTCGGCTGGATTGCCAAACTCAATGAAGTGGCCAACAGCGCCACGGTTAAACGCTTCCCGCAGTTGGAAGTACAGGCCGATGCCGACAAGCCTTTCGAGGTGTCGGGATATTCGAATGGCAGGGGCGCTGGGGGGTCTTATAGTTGCGGTCCGCTGAAAAGCATCTTTACGCCCGAGCGAAGCAAGGTCTATCTGGTGGAGTTCCAGTTTGTGGGTGAGCGCTGTGAGCAGCATGTTTACGATGTCACCCAACCTCAGCAGCGTATTCCCGTGGCGAGCGTACCTTCTGTGTGAAAGGGATTTGTCTATTGCTCACAATATGAAACGGGCGACCCAACAGGTCGCCCGTTTTCATTCACTCCGCGCCTTGCGCCCGCAACCGCCGACCAATCACATCCATCAAATCACAACCGTCCCGCAACGGGATGGCGAGCAGTTTTGAGAAGTCGGACAGCACCACGGTGTCGCAGCCGATTTCTGCGCGGAAGGCTATGTTTTCCAGAACTTGGGTGACGGTGCGGATGCGGTAGTCGGCCATGGCATGCAGGACGTCTAGTGGTGCTTGGGTGTCGATGAGCAGTGATGCCGGGATCAGGTCGATTCCGGTTAGGGGCATGTATCTATCCATAGGTGGAGTCTCTCGTAATTAAAAAGGACTCTCTATGATCAGGTCGCCAAACCCGGTCGTCTTTTGGACGACGGTTTGACTATAAGGATCAGCCACCCACCGGTAAAGAGCGCCGGTTTTGAACTTGATGTAGGGGGAATGTCCTGGTGCGGTCGGACAGTCGCCTGGCAAATTGCTGATGACTAAACACTGCCGACACCTGTGGGAGCTTGCTCGCGATAGCGGTGTATCAGCCGATATCAGTGTTGAATGTTTGTCAGTCATCGCGAGCAAGCTCGCTCCCACAGTGGATTTGCGGTGTTTGGGGATAGTGTATCCGGCAGATGCTCTACTCCCCATGGCAGCAGCTGGATGAGGCTTTGTCTTCATACCGATCGTGAAGCCTCACCCATTCCATGATTTCCTCTTCATTACGCCCCTTAGGTGTCAGGTCTAGGTAGTTGTAAGCCCCGACCAACATATCCAGCCCTCGGGCATAAGTGGAATAGGTGTGAAAAATCTCTCCAGCTTCATTGCGATAAAACACGCTGAGGCCGGGGAGTTCTTCTTCGGCACCGTCGGATTTTTCGTAGTTGTAGGTGGCTTTACCGGCGGTGACGTCTTCTGCTCGGGCCGAGACGCCAAAGTCGTAGTTGAAATCGCAGCCTTCTGACGACACCCAATCGAATTTCCAGCCCATGCGTCGTTTGAAGGCTTGGAATTCGGCGAACGGTGCGTGGGAAACCGCTACCACAGCGACGTCATGATGGGTCAGGTGCTGGTTGGCGCCGTCGATGTGATCGGACAGGAACGAGCAGCCGGAGCAGCCTTCGTCCCAGCCTTTGCCAAACATGAAGTGGTAGATGACCAACTGGCTACGGCCACCGAACAGGTCGGCCAGTTTCAGTTCGCCGTTCGGGCCCTGGAAACGGTACTCCTTGTCGATTTTCACCCAGGGCAGGGCGCGGCGTTCGGCGCTGAGTTTGTCTCGTTCTTTGGTGAAGGCTTTTTCGTGGGCCAGGTGTTGCTTGCGGGCGGCAAGCCATTCTTCTCGGGAGACGACGGGATGATTCTGAATGTTCATTGGGATTCTCCTGCGGCATGCTGGGAGGTGACTTACACAACCTAGTCGTTTGGCCTACGCCCAATTCGACATACCGCTGGTCGATGCTGTTCAAAACCTCGGCTGAACGGCTACGAACCGCGCCGGTCACAACTTATGAAGGCCAACTCACTCGCGGGCACCGGAGGTTGAATCAGGATGACGACTTATAACTGGGATTTGATTGAACGCTTGCTGCATGAGGTGCAGAACGGCGCTGGCCACACTTTCACCCCTCGGCCCTACGCCGAGCAGTATGCGGCGGAGAAAGCGTCGAAAGGTGAGCCGTTTGAGAACCTGGATCACCTGAAAACGGTAGCGGGCGAGTACGAAAAGTTACTGTTGTTACGGGGCTATATCGAGCCTCGGCCAGAAGATCAGGGTGGCAATGGCGAGAACTACATTTTGACGCCTAGGGGCTCGAGTTTGTTGAGCCTGATCGACAGTAGCATTCCAGGAAATGACCATCCGCGGCAGGTGTTGGATGAGCAGGAAGATGCGCTGGATGAGGTGAGGTTTGATGAGATCGCATCGAGGGCGCAGATAGCCTGACGATCACCCCATAACCCCTGTGGGAGTGAGCCTGCTCGCGATTGCGGTACATCAGTAACATCATTGTTTACTGATACACCGCAATCGCGAGCAGGCTCACTCCCACAGGGGATTTGCGTTGCGCTTAGCTCTGTTGTGCTGCTTTCAGGCACTTCAAATCGTTGAAGTCCTTGCGTACCCCTTCTATTTTCTTCAGCAGCCGCTGGCGCTGTTCCGGTGTGCTTTCGGCCATCAAGTCCACAAATAATGCCCGGGCCTGGGCTTCGGTGCTGGCGAAGGCCTGGCGATAAGCGGGCGTCCACAAACTCTCGCGATTGACCAGAAGCGTCTCGATTCGCTGTGGGAATTCTGGACTCTGGCGCTGCGCAACCGCCGCACTGAACTGCTTCTGCCAATGGACTCGGTTGGCGATCCATTGCGTATTCTGGTCACCCAAGGCGGTGGACCACGCGACAACACGCTGCTGCTGGGTTGCGCTGAGCGGGCCGAGCCAATCATTCAGACGTTTTTCCATGCGCCGGCTGCGCGCCTTGATCTGTTGATCGAGAGACGGTTTGAGGTATTGCTCCTGGCGTTTGCGCTGGTCCTTGGCAAAGGCCTCGTTCATTTCCGCGACTTGCTGGTCATTCAGCCCCTGCAACAGCTCAATGGCTGACGGGGTGATTTCCCGGGCGGTCTGGGCGATGGCGGCTTTGGCTTCCTGGGTGCGGGTTTGCAGTGCGGCATCGGTGACCTGGTTCGTTTCTACCATCACTTGCAAGCGATCCAGCCAGTCGAGGTAGTCCGGCAATTGCGTGGTGCAGTGCCAGCTCAGGTGCTCTTTGAGGCGCTCATTAAACCAATCTTTTTGCTCCCCGTTCATGTCCAGGTAGTCGCTGAGCGTCCACGGAATGATCACGTCGAGGTTGCGATAGGCCAGGCCCACGCGGCTGCACGCACCGAGGGCGAGACTGAGGGTGATAACGACGGCGAGATACTTCAACCAGCGCGACATGGGCGAATCCTTTGCGAAGGCCTGGCTTTTTTAATGGGCTTCTTTATGTGAACGCAGGATGAGCCTCGCAGTTCAGCCGATCAGTAAAAGGCGCGTTCGGCCTTGAGGGTGACCAACCCGTCGCATTGGCTGTTGTGCCCGGAATAGGCGGAGCAACTGTTGCCGCTCAAGCTGGAGTCACTGTAGATCAGGTCCAGATCGACGCCCATGAATGGGCGGGAAAGTTTCACTGACCAGTCGGTGAAACTGCCTACATACCCACCGTCGACGGACACCGGCGTGTTGAGCTGGTGGGTGGTGTATTTCATGCTGATCCCGATGCCAAACGGCTGATTGCCACCTAGGTCGGCGAATACGGTGCTGTTCTGTTTGTCCGGGTCGTTGCTGAAGGCCGCGCCGAAGCGGCTGCCCAGAAAGGTCAGGCCACCGAAAAGCTCCTGGCTGTCGAGGGTGTCCACTTTCGGATAGCTGTAACGGATCATGCCGACTTCGTACCCGAGGGTATTATCGAAAGGCTGTTTAAAGCCCATGTAGGAGTCGACTTCAAGGTTAGCCCCTGGCGTTAAACCCATGCTCGGTGCCCATTGGCCCACGTAGAAGCCGCTGTCGTGACTCAGGTCGAGACCACCGTGGAACGAGCCGGTACTGGAAGGTTTGACCAGTCCCTGGGCCATGCTGCGGCTGGGGGTGGTGCCGAGTTTGAGATCGAAGTCGCCCAGTTCACGCTGAAAGATTTGCGCATTGGCGACCGAACACGACAGCAGGGTGCCGAGCAATAAATAGGAGGGTTTGAGCATGCGTCACTCCATGACCGCGAGGTGCAGGCACTAAAAACCTACTGAAACGCTTGATCTAGACGTGTGCAAGCATACCGGCGAATGATCGGCATCGAGGGCCGTTCGTCGATTTTTGAAATATTGGTTTGTTTGCGGAGGTATTGCGAGGAGGGTTCCAGTCCAAGCGCTTCGAAGCTCAAAGCGCTTAGGGACCAGGTGACGCAGCGGATCTTGGGGCCGTTACTTCTTGCCCAGGGTGATCTGCTTGGACGGGCCGAACGTCTGGCCGCTGACGCCTTTGGCAATTTGCTGGATCTCTCCGCCGGACTTGAGGAACGCAGCAATCTGGTTGTTGATCGATTCGCTGGTTTCAACGGCTGGAGCTGGCTTTGCTTTGCTGTTGGATGCTTTTACACGCATGGCGGCCATTAACCTATAGAAAATTAACTTGGCCAGGCATCGTACAGGAAATACTTGACAATTGCTTGGTAAATATCCCCCCGAAATACACAGGGCAGATGAAGAATTAATCACAAGTTATTGTTCTGAATAGGCCTCTAAGCTGCTGTTTTAACTAAGAACGATCGTCAAAAATTACAGTTCTCGGTCTGGCGGACAGGGGCGAAAATCTCCAGGATGGCCTGACGAGCGGCCTGGCGCTTGCGGTAAAACCCAGGAAAATTGAGCCCTTCAGAGGATTTTCTCGCGCCACCGGGCTGGCCAGCGAACGCGGCCCGCAAAACCGGGTAGAATGCCGCCCACGCAATGAGGGTATTGGAAATGGCTTTAGTCGGGCGCTACAACAGTTTGCAAGTGGTTAAACACACTAACTTCGGTTTATATCTGGACGGTGGCGCGGATGGCGAAATCCTCCTGCCTAATCGTTATATTCCCAAAGATATTCCCAGCGAAGATGAAGACTGGCTCAACGTTTTTGTTTATCTGGACAGCGATGACAAACTCATCGCAACTACCGAAAAGCCGAAAGTTCAAGTCGGTGAATTCGCCAGTTTAAAAGTCGTTGAAGTCAACAGCATCGGTGTTTTCCTGGATTGGGGTTTGCCGAAGGATCTGTTGCTGCCGTACTCCGAAGAAAAACGTCAGATGACCGCCGGCGAGTATGTCGTGGTGCATGTCTACCTCGACAAGCACACCCGCCGCATCACCGCGACGGCGCGTCTGGACCGCTACCTCGACAAGACCCCGGCCAACTACACCCCTGGCCAGGAAGTTGATTTGCTGGTTGCCGAAGCCACCGATATGGGTTTCAAGGCGATCATCAACAACAAGCATTGGGGCTTGATCCACAAGAACGAAATCTTCAAGTTCATGCGCGCCGGTAAAGAAGAGAAGGGCTTTATCAAAGAAGTCCGTGCCGACGGCAAGATCAGCCTGAGCCTGCAACCGGTAGGCGAAGAAGCCGCCACCAGCCTGAACTCGAAGATCCTCGCCAAGTTGCGCGACAACAATGGCAGCCTGCCGGTCAGTGACAAGAGCGACCCGACGGTGATCAGCAGTATGTTTGGCGTGAGCAAGGGCAACTTCAAAAAGGCCATTGGTGCGTTGTACAAAAACGGCCAGATCGTCATTCACGCTGATCGCATTGAGCTGAGCTGACTGAGCCCTCGCGTGCATTGAGCCACGCTCAACGCACAATGACGCCGGGAGAGATTTAAAGGTCTCTGGCAGGCTCTTTTTTCTGTCCATCTGGTTAATAATCGACAGCCTGATTTTTCGCCCCGGCGCCGCTTGTTTCGCGAGCAGGCCGGGGCTTTGTTTTGACTGTCGAGTTACTGCCATGTCCTGTTTTGTCGAGAAAGTCCTGTGAGCACCACCCGGCGCAGCGCCGATGGGTTCGCCCTGCAAGTGATGATTGGGTTGTGCCTGATCTGGGGTGTTCAGCAGGTGATGATCAAGTGGGCGGCGCCAGACATCGCGCCGGTCATGCAGGCCGCCGGGCGCTCGGGTATTTCCGCGTTGCTCGTAGGATTGTTGATCTGCTGGAAGGGCGGTTGGGATCAAGTGGGCAACACCTGGCGCGGTGGACTACTGGCTGGCGCGCTTTTTGGCCTGGAGTTCTTCTTCATTTCCGAAGGCCTGCAACTGACCACGGCCGCGCATATGTCGGTGTTCCTTTACACCGCGCCGATCTTCACCGCATTGGGCGTTCATTGGCTGTTACCGAGTGAGCGTTTAAGGCCGGTCCAGTGGCTGGGGATTTTCCTCGCCTTCGTCGGGATCGCCATCGCCTTTGCCGGTGGGGTCTCGTGGGACAACCTCGATCACCGTATGTTGATGGGCGACGCGCTCGGCGTGCTGGCCGGCGCGTCATGGGGGGCAACCACGGTGGTGGTGCGCGCTTCGCGTCTGTCGGAAGCGCCGGTGACCCTGACGCTGTTCTATCAATTGATCGTCGGTTTCGTTGGCCTGTTGCTGATTGCGATCCTCAGCGGCCAGGTCACTCACGTCAGCCTGACCACCGTGGCGGTGGCCAGTGTGTTGTTCCAGGGATTGGTGGTGTCGTTCTTCAGTTACCTGACCTGGTTCTGGTTGTTGCGCCGTTATCTGGCGGCGAATCTGGCGGTGTTTTCGTTCATGACGCCGCTGTTCGGCGTCACGTTCGGTGTGGTGTTGCTGGGCGAAGAGCTGAGCATCAACTTTGTTGTCGGCGCGGTGCTGGTGTTATTGGGCATCACTTTTGTCAGTGCTGAGCAGTGGGTGCGCCGTCGCTTGCGCAAAGCCCTTGGGCAGAGCTGACCGGGCGCAGTAACAGACCGCCAGCGACAATCAATCCGCTACCGGCGAACACCAGCGCGGGCTGCAGTCCACCGCTGAAGTGGCTGCTCAATGCGGCCAGCAACGGTCCGGCGAGCTGGCCCACGGCAAAGCACGCCGTCAGCAGCCCGGCATTGCGCTGGGTGGCGTGGGGCGCCAGTTCCCGGGAGCGTTGCATCACCAGCTGCATGCAGGCCAGGAACGGCGTGCCGCAAAGGATCACGCCCAACGCCAGGCCTGGGCCGCTGCCCAACAAACAGGCGAAGACCCCGGCGGCTTGCAGCCACAATGTCGCCATCAGCCAATAACGAGTGCCATGTGGGCGTTGTCGACGCAGACTTACCAGCACCACCCCGATGGCCGAAGCAAGACCAAAGCAAGGCCAGAACAAATCGGCCAGCCATTGGCCATGGAACTGCGCGTTGGCCATTTGCGAGAGGAAAGTGGCCGGAATGATGTAGCCCAAACCGTACAGCCCATAGACGACACCTAAACGGCCGATGCCATGATTGCCCGAGCCGGCGACGCTGGGGGCGGTGACCACTGTCGTGGCCGGTTGCGGCAGGAACGGCAGAATCCCCAGCAGCATTGCCAGCCCGACGCCGGCATATACCAGCCACAAGGCTGCAGACGTCTGCCCCAGGAGGTTCGATGCCAAGGCCAGCAAACCCGTCAGAAAAATCCCCAAACCCGGTCCGGCAAATACCAGGGCGCCAAGCCGTGGGCGTCCGGCCGCCGCGGCCAGTGGCTGGCTCAACGCAGTGATCATCACCAGCACCCAGGCACTGGCCACACCGGTACCAAACCGCAGCGCCAGATGGGACCAAAAGCCGTTGGCCCAGAACGAAGCCAACGTCAGCAATACACAGAGCCATAAACCGCCCAGCAACCGTCGACGTACTTGCTCGGGACGGCGAGAGATCATCGCATCTACTGCACCGACGAAATAGCCGAGGTAGTTGGCCGCAGCAATCAGACCGGCGGCGGTCAGGTCGATCTGACCTTCGCTGAGCAGGTGCGGCAGCTGCGGCGTGAGGGCGAAACGCCCGATGCCCATGGCCATCATCAGGGCGATGAAACTGGCGAGTAAGCGAATCAGAGGAGGCATGGTCTGAATTCCAGCTGAGGATTAATGACCGTCAGGCTAGGACTGATTGACTTTCTTTTAAAATGAATAATAGTGAGTAACTTGTTCTGATTTGGAGAAAGGTTTGGAATTCAGCCAATTGCGGATTTTCCAGGCAGTAGCGGAGGAAGGTTCCATCACCCGCGCTGCCGAACGCCTGCACCGGGTGCCATCAAATCTGTCGACCCGGCTTAAACAGCTCGAAGAACAACTCGGCGTAGAACTGTTCGTGCGTGAACGTCAGCGTTTGCAGTTGTCTCCTGCGGGAAAAGTCCTGTTGGACTACACCGCCAAGCTGTTCAATCTGCGCGACGAAGCTCAGGCGGCGGTGCAGGGCGGGCAACCGGCCGGAGACTTCGTGCTCGGCACCATGTACAGCACCGCGGCGATTCATCTGCCGGGGTTGTTGGCGCGCTATCACCGCACTTACCCGGCGGTGAACCTGCAAGTGCAGTCCGGGCCAAGCGGTGAATTGCTTGAAGGTTTGCTCACCGGGCGTCTCGATGCGGCGCTGGTGGACGGTCCGCTGGAACTGGCCGGGCTCGACGGCGTGCCGTTGTGCGACGAACGGCTGGTGCTGATCAGCGAGGCCGATCACCCACCGATCCTCAGCGCGCTGGATGTGGAAGGGCGGTCAGTGTTCACTTTTCGGCAGGGATGTTCCTACCGCATGCGCCTGGAAGCCTGGTTCTCCCATTACCACGCGGCCATGGGCCGGGCGATGGAAATCGAGTCCTATCCGGGGATGCTTGCCTGCGTGATCGCAGGCTCAGGCGTGGCGCTGATGTCGGAGTCGATGCTCGCCAGCCTGCCGGGCCGCGAAAGCGTGGCGGTGCATCCGTTGGTCGAGCCATTTGCCAGTGCCACCACGTGGCTGATGTGGCGCAAAGGCATGGTGGGGGCGAACTTGAATGCCTGGCTTGAACAGCAACAATTGGTCTATCCGTCGGCGCCGAGTCAGGCTCGGGAGATGGCTTGAACTATCGGTCAGGTATTTTGATCAATTCAGTAACAGATCATTGCGACTTTGGGCGAGCATTGCGTAGGACTTCGGACTATTATCAGTGCGAAGTGGCTACAGAATTTTTGGCTACTCGGCACTACCCTGAAGGGGGCACCATGAAAGAGAAAATCCAAAACTGGCTGCACGACCTGGGTGTTGCACTCGGTTTGATCGAACCACCTCTGCAACCTGTGCCTATTCGCACCGACGACGAACAACGCCGACGCCAGCAGCGCCGCCGGTAACTGTCGGCCTGGTTGTGGCGAGGGGATTTATCCCCGTCGGGCTGCGAAGCAGCCCCCAGACCATTCAACCGGGTTGAGTCTGGTTTCCCGCGTCAGTCGATTTGCGACTGCTTCTCAGCCGGACGGGGATAAATCCCCTCGCCACAGGACGGCGTGTCCACTGGTTAATACTGATTAGCAACTGGCGACTATTAGACACCCCGCATCAGGCGTGCAAGCGCTGCCATTCGTCAATCATCGTGCGCAAATGCTCCCCGGAAAAGCTTCCGAAGTGCCCGCCATGCACCGTGCGGATCGGCAACTCGCGCAAACGCCGCAGGCTGCGGGCGTAGTCGTCGAGGTTGGAATGGTAGGCGTCTTCGATCAGCGGCCCGTCGTAGATGATGTCGCCGCTGAACAGGGTCTCGGTCGCCGCTTCGTAAAGGCTGATCCCACCCGGTGAATGCCCTGGTGTGTGCAGCACTTGCAACACGCGGTTGCCCAGATCCAGCACGTCACCTTCTTCGATCAAACCGGTGGCCGGTGCAGCTTTGACCCGATACTCGGCGTAGCACAACGGGCAATCCGGGTGCGCCTCGAACATTTCATCGCCGACAAACGCCGCGCTCAAGGTGTTTTCACCGTTCGGTGACGCGAGGATCTGCGCTTCAGCCGGATGCACCAGTCGTTCGGGGAATTCGTGATGCCCGGCGATGTGGTCGAAATGGCAATGACTGGCCACGGCGACCAGCGGCCGTTCGGTGATCCATGGCAGTTGCTCGCGCAGGCTGACCAGCCCGGAGCCGCTGTCGAGCAGCAGGTCCTTGTCGCGGCCCTGAATGTGCCAGAGGTTGCAGCGATAGAAGGGGCGGATGTAAGGCTCGTGAATCAATCGAATGTCGTCACTGAGCTGTTTCACCTCAAACCACTGATCGCGAGAAACAATCTTCATCAAAGGTTTTCTCCAGACGAAAAAAACGGGTGTGGCAACCGACGCCACACCCGTCGAAGAAAGCATCAAGTCGTTATGGAAAGCTTAGGCGGCGCTGGCCACCCCTGCCGGACGACGGGACAGCAAGCTGACCACCACGAAACTCACCAGGCCTACGCCGAGGCTGTAGTAGATCGGGGTGTTAGCGTCCATACCGTCCTTGAACATGAACACCAGCGCGGTGGCGAAGCCCAGCGCCATGCTGGTGATCGCACCGGCCGTCGTGGCGCGTTTCCAGTAAATGGCACCCATCAACGGGATCAGCATGCCGCCCACCAACAGGTTGTAGGCCAGGGTCAGCGCGCTGATCACATCATTGACCACCAGAGCGATACCCAATACGGCGATGCCGGTCAGCAGGGTAAACAGGCGATTGACGCTTACGTTCGATTGTTTGCCGCCGCGCAGTTTCGGCAGCAGATCTTCGGTCAGGGTCGTGGATGCGGCGAGCAGGCCGGCGCTGGCGGTGGACATCATGGCCGCCAGTGCCGCAGCGATGACCAGCCCCCGGATGCCATCCGGCAAGGACACTTTAACGATGGCGGCAAAGGCATTGTTGACGTTGTCCAGATCCGGAATGAGCACATGAGCAGCCATGCCGATCAGCGCACACACCAGGCCATAGACAATGCAGTAAATACCGGCCGATGTACCGGCGTACCTGGCGACTTTTTCGCTTCGTGCGGTGAACACCCGTTGCCAGATGTCTTGACCGATCAGGATGCCGAAGAAGTAGATCAGGAAGTACGTGATGATGGTGTCCCAGCCGATGCTGGTGAAGTTGAAGCTGGCGGCCGGCAATTGGGCAACCAGTTGATCCCAGCCACCGACACGGTACAGGCAGATCGGCAGCAACAGGAACATCAGACCCACGGTCTGGATCCCGAACTGGACGATGTCGGTCAGGGTCAGGGACCACATGCCACCGATGGTCGAGTAAATCACCACCACACCGCCGCCGAGCAGCACCGAGAGCCAGAATGGCAGACCGAAAAGCACTTGCAGCACGGTGCCGATCGCCAGGATCGAGGTCACACCGATCATCAGCGCATAGGCCAGCATGATGGTTGCGCTCGCGGTACGAGCCATCGGGTTGTAACGCTTTTCCAGCACCTGGGTGACGGTGAAAACCTTCAGTTTCAGCAGCGGTTTGGCGAGGAACAGGTTCAGCGCGACGATCCCGCAACCCAGTGCGGCGCACAGCCAGAAACCGGAGATGCCATGAACGTAGCCCAGACGCACGGTGCCGACGGTGGATGCACCGCCCAGAACGGTCGCGGCCATGGTGCCCATGTAGAGACCAGGGCCGAGGTTGCGACCGGCGACCAAATAGTCTTCGTGGGTCTTGGCCTTGCGCATGCCGTAGTAGCCGAGTATCAGCATCGCGGCGGCGTAGATGAGTACGACGAATAAATCCAAAGCCATGATGGCGTGTCTCCGATTGTCTTTTTTATGGTGAAACAAAGATGGTTCTGTGGACCGGCCCCTGTGGGAGCGAGCCTGCTCGCGATAGCGATTTATCAGTCACATCAATGTCGGATGTGCCGCAGTCATCGCCGGCAAGCCGGTCTCGCTCCCACAGGGGGGCGGTGTCAGGCGGGCTGACGTAGTTCAGGTTTTGCCATGGTGCTTGCACCCTTGCTGCGTGGATCGTTTGGGCCAAACACCGCGGCCGATTCCGGGAACAGGCTCAGCAGCGTCAGGTACACCAGCGATGCCAGGCCAAGGGTGACCGGCAGGCTGATGTCGATGCCGCCGGCCAGTTCACCGAGCGGACCCACGAACTGCCCAGGCAAGTTGACAAAGCACAAGCCCACCGCAGCACTCGGGATCCAGGCACCCAGCCCACGCCAGTTCCAGCCGTGGGTGAACCAGTAGCGACCACCTTTCTCGCCGCGGGTGAACACTTGCAGGTCATCCGGGCAGTAGAAGCCGCGACGCACCAGCAGACCGATGATCATGATCACCATCCACGGGGTGGTGCAGGTGATGATCAGCACGGCGAAGGTCGACACGCTCTGCACCAGGTTCGCCGCAAAGCGTCCGATGAAGATGAAGGCAATCGACATCACACCGATCAGCAGCGTGGCCTTGACTCGTGACAGCACACGAGGGAAGACGCTGGACATGTCTAGCCCGGTGCCATAGAGCGAGGTGGTGCCGGTGGACATGCCGCCGATCACCGCGATCAGGCACACCGGCAGGAAGAACCAGCTCGGTGAAACCGCCAGCAGGCCGCCGACGTAGTTGTTGGCGGCGATGTAGTCCGGCGCCTTGATCGCTACGATGGTGGCGGTGGCTAGGCCGAACAGGAACGGGATGAAGGTGGCGATCTGCGAGATCACCACGGCAGCCATGATCCGGCGCTTGGAGGTGTCACGCGGGATGTAGCGCGACCAGTCACCGAGGAACGCACCGAAGGAAATCGGGTTGCTCATCGCCACCAGCGCCGCGCCGATGAAGGCGGCCCAGAAACCCGGTTGGCCCATGCTGACGGAGCCGGCGTAATTCACATCGAACGGCCCGGCGAAGGCGAAGATGCCCAGCAGAAACAACAGGCTGGCGCTCCACACGGCGATCTTGTTGACCCACAGCAGGAAGCGGAAACCGTAGATGCACACGGTCAGCACCAGGATTGCGAACAGACCGTAGGCCAGGCCCAGGGTCAGGTCGGTTTCCGGCAGGCCGATCAAGCGTTTGGCGCCACCGATCAACGCGTCGCCCGAACTCCACACCGAGAGCGAGAAGAAGGCGATGGCGGTCAACAACGACAGAAACGAACCGATGATCCGCCCGTGCACGCCGAAGTGTGCACCGGAAGACACGGCATTGTTGGTGCCATTGATCGGGCCGAACAGGCCCATTGGCGCGAGGATCAGCGAACCCAGCAACACGCCCAGCACAATCGCCCAGACGCCCGCCTGGAAAGACAGGCCGAACAGGACCGGGAAACTGCCGAGCACGGCGGTGGCAAAGGTGTTGGAACCACCGAAGATCATCCGGAACAAATCCGTCGGGCCTGCGGTGCGCTCACTGTCCGGGATCTGTTCGACCCCGTGGGTTTCGATTTGCGTAAGGCTTTGGTCTTTGTTGTTGTTATTCATGATCAGCTCCGATCATAAAGGCGCGCTCATCGTGTGTGAGCGTCACCTGTTTGGCTAAGGGGGTGGCAGCCCTTCCGGCATCGCGGACAAATGTTCGTGGCAGGCCAGCCATAGGCCTTGTTGTTGTCGGCGAAACACAATGGTCTCGCGCTCCTGGCTGAAGTGTTGCTCCCCTTGCATGCGCAGCTCGGTGGCCACGTCATGGATGAAAATCGCCACGTCACCCTGCAGGCTGATGAAGGCGTTGCTTGAAGTACACGAAAGCACTTCGAAGCCATCCTCCGAGCGCCAGGTGTCCCACAACGCCTGATAGGCGTCGCGCGACAGCAGGGGCTGCTCGAGGGTGTAGAACACGAAGCTGGCGTCGGTGCTGAAGGCGCCGAAGTAAGCTTCGCGATCGTTACGGGCAAAGGCGGCTACCAGATTGGCAGCGGCCTGAAGAACCTGATCACGTTCGTTCACGACCAATCCTCAGCGGTGGACTACGCCAGGCAGTACGCAGAGCATTTCGTACAGCAGGTTGGCGGCCAGCAGCGAGGTGTTGCCGGTGGTGTCGTAAGCGGGCGAGACTTCTACCAGATCGCAGCCGACCAGGTCGAGGCCTTGGCAGCCGCGAACGATTTCAATTGCCTGAATGGTCGTCAGACCACCGATTTCCGGGGTGCCGGTACCTGGCGCCCAGGCGGGATCGATGCCATCGATGTCGAAACTCAGGTACACCGGACCGCCGCCGACTTTCTCGCGAACTTCGGCCATCAGCGGGGCCAGGGATTTGTGCCAGCACTCTTCGGCCTGAACCACACGGAAGCCCTGGTTGCGGCTCCAGTTGAAGTCATCAGCGGTGTAACCCTGAGCGCGCAAGCCAATCTGCACCACGCGGTCCGGATCCAGAAGGCCTTCTTCGACAGCGCGACGGAAGGTGGTGCCATGGGCGATTTTCTCGCCGAACATGTGATCGTTCACATCCGCGTGAGCGTCGATGTGCACCAGGCCGACCTTGCCGTGCTTCTTATGGATCGCACGCAGGATGGGCAGGGTGATGGTGTGGTCGCCGCCGAGGGTCAGGGGGATCACATTGTGTTCGAGAATTTTGTGGTAGGACTCTTCGATGATCCGTACCGCGTCCAGCAGGTTGAACGTGTTGATCGCTACGTCACCGATGTCGGCAACCGACAGCGAGTCGAACGGTGCAGCGCCGGTGGCCATGTTGTACGGGCGAATCATCACCGATTCGGCGCGGATTTCGCGAGGCCCGAAACGGGTGCCTGGGCGCAGGGAAGTGCCGATGTCCAGCGGGACGCCAACGAAGGCAGCATCCAGACCGGCAGCGGTTGGCACATGGGGGAGTCGCATCATGGTGGCGATGCCGCCGAAGCGCGGCATTTCATTGCCGCCCAGTGGTTGGTGAAGAATCTTGTCCACGGGTAAGGCCTCATCGTCGTTGTTTTATTTATGTCGGTTGCACTGGTCGGGGAGACGCAGGCACCGCTGTGGGGCGATTCTGCGAAATGTAGTGGCCGGGAAGAATCGCTACGGGCAAATACTTAGTTCAGATTTTTCTAAACTAATGGCCGCGGCGGCGATAGACTCGCAGTGCCCATGTAGCAGCTGACGAGCACCGCGAGGCTGCGTTCGGCTGCGAAGCCGTCGTAAAACCTGAGCGCGAGGTTTTCCAGAAATACCGCATCGCTCGAATTCACGACGACTTCGTCGCCGAACGCAGCCTCGCGGTGCTCGTCAGCTGCTACGGGGTTCAATGTTGACCGTGTTTTTGCTGGAGTGCCCCCATGGCCAACGCATTACCCGACCTGAAACTGTTGCGCATCTTCGTCAGCGTGGTTCGCCATCAGGGGTTTGCCAACGCCCAGCAAGAACTCAACCTTTCGACCTCGGCCATCAGCACTTACATGAGCCAGCTCGAAGCTGCCCTCGGCCTGGTGCTCTGTCATCGCGGCCGCGGTGGTTTCAGCCTGACCAGCAAAGGTGAACTGTTCCACCAGGAGACCCTGCGCCTGCTCGGCGAACTCGAAGGCTTCGAGCAATACGCCGCCGCCCTCAAGGGCGAACTGCGCGGCACCTTGAACCTCGGCGTCATCGACTCCACCGTCAGCGACAAGGCCTTGCCCTTCGCCGAAGCCATCGGCGCCTACAGCCAGGAACACCCGGCCGTGCATTTGCATTTGTCGGTCATGAGCCCTTACGAACTGCAACTCGGCGTGCAGGACAACCGCCTCGACCTGGCCATCGGCGCGTTCTCCACGCGCATGAGCGGTCTGGTCTACATGCCGCTCTACCGCGAACATCACTGGTTGTATTGCAGCAGCCGTCATCCGCTGTTCACCGAACGGCGCATCCCCGAGCAAGTCATTACGCAGCAACGCATGGTTGGCCGCGGCTACTGGAGCCAGGCAGAACTGGCACGTCACGGCTTCAAGCACAGCGCGGCGACGGTGGAAAGCATGGAGGCGCAGCTGATCCTGGTGCTGTCGGGTGCCTACATCGGTTACTTGCCGGAGCACTACGCGCAGGCTTGGGCGGACAAGGGTGATTTACGGGTGCTGTTGCCGGCGACCTTCGGCTATCAGGCGCCGTTCTCGATGATCGTGCGTCGTGGCCGCAGCCGCGAGCCGTTGATCCAGACCTTTCGCGATTTGCTCAAAGCACAACTGAATCAGGCTTGAGAATAATGTCCAGAATCCAATGTCCGCGCTGCCTGCGTCCGCACACTCACTGTTTGTGCCCACTGATTCCGAGCCTCGACAGCCGCACCCGAGTGCTGTTGTTGCAGCACCCGAGCGAAGTGAATCATGCGCTGAACACGGCGCGATTGGCGGCATTGGGGTTGAAGAATGCCGAGTTGATCGTGGGCGAGGTGTTCGAGGATTTGCCGGCGCTGTTGAATCAACCGGGTTATCAGGCGCGGCTGCTGTTTCCTGCCGATGATGCGCAGCCGTTGCAGGCTTACACGGCAAATGATCAGCCGTTATTACTGGTCGTCCCCGACGGCACCTGGCGCAAGGCGCGCAAGATGCTGCACCTCAATCCGCTGCTGGCGGCGCTGCCGAGGGTGACGTTGGCGCAGGGCGCGGCGTCGAGATATCGATTGCGCAAGGCACCGGGACCGGGGGCGTTGTCGACGGTGGAGGCGATTGTTCAGGCGTTGCAGACCCTTGAAGCACCGACTTCTTTTGAACCGTTGTTAAAACCGTTCGATGCGTTGATCGAGGGGCAGATCGCAGCGATGGGGGAGGAGACCTTTCGACGCAATCATGGGCCGAAAGAGTCGTTGTGATTGAGGGCCTCATCGCGAGCAGGCTCACTCCCACAGTTGACCGAGTTCTTCCAGAAAAAATGCGATCCACTTTGGGAGCGAGCTTGCTCGCGATAGCGGTAGAACAATCACAGAAAATCCCGGCCAGAGACTACCGTTCGCGCATTGCCTCGGTCCGGGCTTTAAGCACTGGTTTGAGCAAGTAATCCAGCACGCTTTTCTCCCCGGTGATGATGTCCACCGTCGCCACCATCCCGGGAATGATCAGCAACGGTTTCACATCCCCGCCCAAGTGATTCTTATCCGTCCTCACCTGAATCAGGTAGAAGCTGTTGCCCTTGTCATCGGTAATCGTGTCCGCGCCAATCAACTCCAGTTTCGCGGTCAATCCTCCATAAATCGTGTAGTCATAAGCACTGAACTTGACCATGGCTTTTTGGCCCGGGTGCAGAAACGCCACGTCCTGCGGCCGGACCTTGGCTTCGATCAGCAAGTTGTCTTCAATGGGCACGATTTCCACCATGTCGCTGCCCGGCTGGACCACGCCGCCGATGGTGTTGACCTTCAGTACTTTGATAATCCCGTGCACCGGCGACACCACCGTGGTGCGGGTCACGCGGTCGTCGATAGCAATGCTCGATGCGGTGATTTTCGACAGGTCGGTGCGCTTTTCATTCAGTTCTTTCGCCGCGTCGGAGCGGAAGGATTGTTCGGACTCGTCAATCTTGCTTTTGATCTCATTGATCGCCGATTCAGCGCGGGGAATCGCCAGGGTCGTGGCGTTCAATGAACCGCGAATCTCCACCGCGCTGCGTTTGAGTCGCAGGATTTCCACCGGCGAAACCGCCCCGCTGCCCACCAGCGGCGCGGACATGTTCATTTCTTGCTGCAATAGCGCCAGGCTTGAACTGTATTGGCCCTGTTTCGAGCGGAACTCGGCAAGTTCCTGGGCTTTTTGCCGAAGTTGCTCACTCAGGGTGCGCTGTTCGCTGGCCAGTCGACGTTGCCGTTGTTCGTACAGCGAGCGTTCGTCCTCGGCCACTTGCGGTGCCTTGGCGATCACTTCGGGGGACAGCTTGAACGGCCGGCCTTCCGCTTCGGCCGACAGCCTTTCGACTTGAGCGGTCAGCGCATAACGGTCGGCCTCGCTTTCGCCCTTGTTCGACAGGAATCGAGTGTCATCGAGGCGCAGCAGGGTGTCGCCCTTGTTCACCATTTGCCCTTCACGAACGAAGATTTCAGTGACGATGCCGCCCTCCAGGTTCTGGATCACTTGAACCTTGCTCGACGGAATCGCCTTGCCTTCGCCCATGGTCACTTCCTGCAGCACCGCGAACCTGGCCCAGACCACCGCCGTGATAATCAGCGCAGCGGCCAGCCACACGGTGATCCGCGACCAGCGTGGTGAATCCTGCAATGAGGCGCCCGCGGTTTCCGGCATGAATTCGCTTTCGGCGCTTTTGCTGAAACTGCCGAAGTAGCCGCGCGGTTTCGAATTGGACGAGGTGTCGGACGATGAACGCGCCATGGCCAGCTCCTAAACCGTCGCAGAGCCGACACGGCCCTTGCGCAGTGCATCGATGACCACTTCTTTCGGGCCGTCGGCGACGATCCGCCCGTTGTCCAGTACCACCAGCCGATCCACCAGGCTGAGCATCGAGGTGCGGTGGGTCACCAGCAGCAGGGTCTTGCCCTGGACCCAGCGGTGGAGTTTTTGCCGCAGAACGTCTTCGCTGCTGTTGTCCATGGCGCTGGTGGGTTCGTCGAGCAACATGATCGGCGGATCCAGCAACAAGGCGCGGGCCAGCAACACTGCCTGGCGTTGCCCGCCGGACAGCAGTTGTCCGCGTTCACCCACTGGCCGGTCGAAACCTTGCGGATGCTGACGGGCCAGCTCGGTGACCCCGGTCAGTTCGGCGACTTCGAGCATCCGTGCATCGCTGATGTAGCGTGCGCCGAGGGTCAGGTTGTCGCGCAGGCTGCCGGCCAACAGTGGCAGGTCATGGGCGACGTAACCGATTTGCTGGCGCAGGTCGGCGACATCCAGTTGCCGCAGGTCCAGGCCATCGAGCAGCAGTTGGCCTTCTTCGGGGGCGTAGAACCCCATCACCAGCCGCGCCAAGGTACTTTTGCCCGAGCCGCTGCGGCCGATGATGCCGATCCGCTCACCGGGTTTCACGCTGAAGCTGATGTTGGCCAGGGCCGGCGCGTTCTGGCCGTTGTAGTGGAACGTCACATTGCTGACGTCTATCGCGCCTTGCAGTTGCGTGCGTTCCAGCGGCCGTTGCCTGGCGTCGCGCTCCTGGGGCAAGGACATCAGCGCATCGGTGCTTTTCATGGTCAGTTGCGCTTGCTGATAGCGCGTGATCAACCCGGCAATCTGCCCCAGCGGCGCGAGCACCCGACTGCCGAGCATGTACGTCGCGACCAGCGCGCCGACGCTGAGGTTGCCGGCGATGATGCTGTAGACCCCGGCGACGATGGTCGCCATGCCGCAGAATTGCTGGATGAACAGCGTGCCGTTGGTGGCCAGCGCCGAGAGGTTGCGCGCATGGCTGTCGAGGCGGGTGAGGGCGCCGTGGGTGCTTTCCCATTTGTGCTGGCGTTCGCTTTCGGCACTGCAGGCCTTGAGGGTTTCCAGGCCGCCGAGGGTTTCGATCAGCAGCGCCTGGCGTTCGGCGCCCAGGGCCAGGCTTTTCTGAACGGTGTCGCGCAGGCGGACCTGGATCACCATCGCGAAGATGATCGTGAGCGGAAACGCCAGTAACGGAATCACCACCAGCCAGCCACCGAGCAGGCCGATCACCACCAGCATCAGCACGGCAAAGGGCAGGTCGATCAGGCTGGTGAGGGTCACGGCGGTGAGGAATTCCCGCAGACCCTGGAAGTCATGAATGCTTTGGGCGAAACCACCAATGGTCGCCGGCCGGGCTTTCATCGCCATGCCGGTGATGCGTTCGAACAATGTGGCGGAAAGGATCACGTCGGTTTTCTTCCCGGCGGTGTCCAGCAGGTGCGCGCGCACCACCCGCAATACCAGTTCGAAACCGGTGCCGATCAGCAAGCCGATCGACAGCACCCACAACGTCGACGTGGCCTGGTTCGGCACCACCCGGTCGTAGGTCTGCATCACGAACAGCGGCACCATCAGCCCCAGCAGGTTGATCAGGAAACTCGCCAGAATCGCGTCGCTGTACAGCCACTTCGACAGCTTCAAAGTGTCGCGAAACCACGCCTCAACCCGCGGCACCAGCGGTGAGCGCAAGTCTTCGAGTTCATGCCGTGGCCGGGCGAACAAGGCCTGGCCGCTGTAATTCTCGGCCAGTTCATCCCTGCTGACCCATTGTTCACCGCCATCGGCTTCGCTCGGCAAAATCAACAACTGCCCGTCATCGCCGAAGCGTCGCAGAATGGCCGTTCGGCCGTTGTTGAGGATCAGCATTATCGGCAGGTTGAGGGCGCTAATGTCCGCCAGTTCACGGCGCAGCAATCGCGCCTGCAAGCCGGCCCGGGCCGCTGCGCGAGGCAGCAGGTCCAGGCTCAAGCGTTGTTTGTGCAGAGGCAGCCCGGCACTCAGGCTGGCGCGACTGACTGTCGCGCCGTGGAGTTTGCAGAGGATCAACAGACCATCCAGAAGCGGGTCATCGAAGCTCAGGCGCGGATCGACACCAATGTTGCCGGGTTCCATGCTGGTCACATTGATCTCTCCATAGGCCTACTTCAGTTCAGGCAGACGGGCTTCGTTTTTTACTTCCGTGGAGGCGATCGCATCGGCGGGCAATACCACCCGTTGTTTGCTCAGCAACTGACCCATGTTCGCCAGCACGCGGTACATCGAGAACTCCTCGGTGTAGCGCACTTCGGTATAGCGGCGGTTGGCGTTGTAGAGCTCGTTTTCACTGTCCAGCAGGTCGAGCAGGGTGCGTTGGCCGAGGCCGAACTGGTCCTGATACGCCACGCGCACGCGTTGGCTGGTATCGGCGTATTCGCGGGCAGTCGGGGTTTGTTTCTTGGCGTTGACCATGGCGTTCCAGGCCAGGTGAATGTTCTCGTTGAGTTGGCGCAGGGCATTGTTGCGGATGTCCATCGCCTGGTTGATCTGGTGTGCATCGGAAGCCAGGCGAGCCTTGTCGCTGCCACCGCGGAACAGGTTGTAGTTCATCACGATGCCGACTCGCCATTCGTTGTCATGGCCTTCATCGCCCTGCACGTTGTTGTTGGCACCCACGGCGGCTTCGGCGTCGAACCGAGGGTAGAACGGCGACTTGGCGACTTCGTACTGGCTCTCGGCTGACTGCACATCGGCCTGGGCGGATTTCAGGTACGGGTTGTTTTCCACCATGCTTTGCTGGGCTTCCTGCAAGGTGGCGGGCAGTTCGCCGCGGGTCGAGGGCGGGGTTTCGAGTTCATCGGGCAGGCGCCCGACGACGGCGTAGAAGTTCGATTCGGCATCCGCCAGATCGACTTCAGCGGTATCGAGGTTGTTTTGTGCCAGTGCCCGGCGAGCGACGGACTGGTCGGAGTCGGCGGTGCTGCCGATACCCCGCTCGGTGCGCAGGCCGATCTGATCGTTGACTCGCATGTGAGCTTGCAGATTGTTCTTGGCCAAGGTCACCAGTTCACGGCGCTTGAGCACTTCGAGGTAGACCTCGATGGTACGCAGGGCCAGATCCTGAGCGGTGCCCTGAGCGTAATAGGCCCGGGAATTGACCACGCCTTTGGTGCGCTGGACTTCGTTGGCGGTATTGAAGCCATCGAAGAGCATCTGCCGCAGACGCAATTCCGATTGGGTGTAGGTCAGGATTTCGGTGTGGTGATTACCGAGTGCCCGGGTGCTGGTGTTATCGCTGTACCCGCGCCCGTACGCGGCATTCAGATCAACCGATGGATAAAATCCTCCCTTGGCGACTTTCACTTGTTCATCGGCCGAAAGGCGGCTGTCTACGCGCGAGGCCAGCTCCGGGTGGGTCGCGATGGTGCTCTGGATCGCCTCCGTCAATGACATGGCCTGAGCTTGAGAAGCGCAGGCCATGGCCAGCAGAATTGCGCTGCAGAGGGGGGTTAATACGCGCATGGGTGCCTCTCCCTGATTCCTAATGATGCTTATTAGTCGCCAAATATTTGACGACATTTATAGTGAAAACCGTTTCATGCTTGTAACAACAGAGCTAAGAACATTTTTGGGAAAACCATAGAAGAATTTCTCATAAGGCTTATGCCAAAAAAAACTTATGCGCTCCGAAAAATCCAGCACATTGTTCACTGCGAAAGCCCTTGATTTACGAGCGTTAGGGCGCTCATCGGGGCTTGAGGAAAGTTCCAGACCAACAATCGATAAAGGGCGGGGAAGTGCTGGAGGGGAGGGGAGCGGACGGTTTTTCGGTGACGGTTTTTTGTCACCTTAGTGAATCAAAACTGTTACGCATCGCTCAAAAGGCGACGTGTTGTGCAAGTGGGTCCCGATGCCATTGATTGCAGAGGGTTTTTATCCCGCAGCAGACACATCGCCCGCGAGCGGCACGCTTGGCGAGAACGGCGCCAGGGCAGCGGCTTACTCGACGTAACCGCGCCCGCAGGTGATTTCGCCAGGCAACCCGTTGTAGCCAGGAGCACGTTCTTCGCAAAAACAGGATGCCGACAGTGGTTGGCAGCGGAGGAAGTGCACATGGCTACGCTCATCGGTACTGTCAGTAAGGTCATTGGTCAGGTGTTCGCGCAGGCGAGCGATGGCACCCGACGCGCGCTGATCGAAGGGGACCGGTTGTTCGCCGGCGATCAACTGGTCACCGGGGCCGAAGGCGCGGTGGCGGTTCATCTGCACAATGGCCAGGAACTGACACTTGGGCGTGGCAGCAGTATGGAGATGACGCCTCAGCTCCTCGCCAATCAGCCGTCCCCTGTAAAGACCCCTGAACCGGTGACGCCGACCCACGCGCAATTGAGCGATGTCGAGCGCCTGCAAAAAGCGATCGCCGCTGGCGACGACCCGACCCAGACGGCTGAAGCCACGGCGGCCGGACCGGGTTCGACCGGCGCACCCGGTGCACTGGGCGGCGGCCACTCGTTCGTCATGCTTGAAGAGGTGGGCGGGCGGGTCGATCCGACGATTGGTTTTCCTACTGCGGGCTTCAACGGTATTCCCGAGTTTCCCCTGGCACGGCGGGAGGGAGATCCGGACAACGGAGATAACGGCGACGTCGGCGCTGGTGCTGGTGCTGGTGGATCCGGTGGCTCAGGCGGGACAGGCGTTCTTCCTGTAACACCGGTGGTTCCCGTCACACCCGTTGTTCCAGATGTTCCGAACAATCCGGTGACCCTCACCGGCCTGTCGGTGGCAGGGGGCGAACTGACCCTCAATGAGGCCAATCTGGCCGATGGTTCGGCCCCCAATCCTGGTGCACTGACCAAGTCCGGCACGTTCAGCGTGTCTGCGCCTGACGGGTTGACCAGCCTGAGCATCGGCGGGCTCAACGTGATCAGCGGTGGCGTTGCCGCAGGCTTGCCGCAATCGATCACCACCCCGTTGGGCAACACCCTGACCGTCACCGGCTACAACCCGGCCACGGGGGTTGTGAGTTACAGCTACACCCTCAACGACAATGAAACCCATCCGGCCGGTAACGGCACCAACACCCTCAGCGAACACTTCACCGTGGTGGCCGGCGACAGCAATGGCGATACCACCACCGGTTCCCTGGACGTCAACATCACCGACGATGTGCCCAAGGCGGTCGATGACAACAATGCCGACAACGCGTCGGAAACCCTGGTGACCCTGGCCGGTAGTGTGCTGCCCAACGACGTTCAAGGCGCTGACCGCATTCCTGCCGGACCCGAGAGCGGGCCAGTGGTTGGCGGCACGTTCAATGGTCAATACGGCACCCTGGTGCTCAACGCCAACGGCACCTACACCTACACCCTCAATACCAGCGACGCCGACTTCAAAGCCTTGCACGCCGGTGGCAGCGGGACCGAAACCTTCACCTACACCCTGACCGATGCCGACGGCGACACCAGCACTGCCAAGCTTGTGCTGAACATCCATAACAACGATGACCCGGTCACGATTGGCGGCCTGAACGTCGAAGGTGGCGAACTCACTGTCTACGAAAAAAACCTCAGCTACGGCACCGACCCTGATACCCAGGCCCTGACCCAGAGCGGCACCTTCACCGTCAACGCACCGGATGGCCTGCAATCCCTGACCGTGAGCGGCGTCGCGGTGGTCAGCGGTGGAGTGGCGGCAGGTTTCCCGCTATCGGCCACTACCTGGACGGGTGCCACCTTCACCATCACCGGTTACGACCCGGCCACAGGCGTGGTGAGCTACAGCTACACCCTGAATTACGACAGCGACCACCCCAATGCCAACGGCGCCAACAGCCTCTACGAGAACTTCGACGTCGTCGCCACCGATATCGACGGCAGCACGGCGACCGGGCAAATCAACATCAACATCGTCGATGACCTGCCGACCGCCAACCCCGATGCGGTCTCGGTCGCAGAGGGCGGCATCATCAGCGGCAGCGTATTGGGGAACGATGTCACCGGCGCCGATGGTCCCGCCGCAGGGGGCGCGGTGGTTGGCGTGCGTGCCGGTTCAGACACCTCGACTCCGGTCATCGGCGGCCTCAACAGCCAGATCAACGGCACCTACGGTTATCTGACGCTGGACGCCAACGGCAACGCCGTTTACCACAGCAACCCCAACGCCGTCAGCGGCCCTGGCGCGACCGACGTGTTCACCTACACCATCCGCGATGCCGACGGTGATGAAAGCACCACCACCGTCACCATCGACGTACACAACAGCAGCATCAGAGCGGTCAGCGACAGCGACGTGACCGTCTACGAAAAAGCCCTCGACCTGAACAAGGATGGCCAGGACCTGGCGCCCGGCACCGTTACCGGCAGCCTGCCGGGCAATACCGGCGAAACCGCCAGTGGCACGCTGGTGGGTTCAGTCAGCGGCGCGGTCGGTGCGATCACCTACAGCCTGGTCGGCAGCGCCACCGGCACCTTCGGGCAAATCCTGCTCAATCCTGATGGCTCCTACACCTACACGCTGACCTCGGCCCCCAGCACCACGCCGAACGCCAACGATGGGCCGAACACCGTCAGCGAAAGTTTCACCTACAAAGCCACTGACGCCCTGGGCAACAGCACCACCAGCACCATCGTGGTCAAGATCGTCGATGACCTGCCCACTGCTCATGCCGACGAGGCTTCGGTCGCCGAAGGCGGCGTCGTCAGCGGCAACGTGCTATGGAACGACATCGGTGGCGCCGATGGCCTCGCTGTCGGTGGCGCGGTGGTCGGCGTACGCGCCGGTTCCGACACCTCGAGCCCGGCCGTGGGTGGTCTCAACACTCAGATCAACGGCACTTACGGTTACCTGACGCTGGACGCCAACGGCAACGCCGTCTACCACAGCAACCCGAACGCCGTCAGCGGCCCTGGCGCGACCGACGTGTTCACTTACACCATCCGCGATGCCGACGGTGACCAAAGCACCACTACCATCACCATCGACGTGCTCAACAGCTGCATCACGGCGGTCAGCGACAACGACGTGACCGTCTACGAAAAAGCCCTCGACCTGAACAAGGACGGCCAGGACCTGGCGCCCGGTACCGCTACCGGCAGCCTGCCGGGCAATACCGGCGAAACCGCCAGTGGCACGCTGGTCGGTTCGGTCAGCGGGGCGGTTGGTGCGATCACCTACACCCTGGTCGGCAGCGCCACCGGCACCTTCGGGCAAATCCTGCTCAATCCCGATGGCTCCTACACCTACACGCTGACCTCGGCCCCCAGCACCACGCCGAACGCCAACGATGGGCCGAACATCGTCAGTGAAAGTTTCACTTACAAAGCCACCGACGCCTTGGGCAACAGCACCACCAGCACCATCGTGGTCAAGATTGTCGATGACCTGCCGACCGCCAACCCCGACGCGGCCTCGGTCGTGGAGGGCGGCATCATCAGCGGCAACGTGTTGGTAAACGATGTCACTGGCGCCGATGGCCCCGCAGCGGGGGGCGCTGTGGTTGGCGTACGCGCCGGTTCCGACACCTCGACCCCGGCCGTGGGTGGTCTCAACACTCAGATCAACGGCACCTACGGTTACCTGACGCTGGAAGCCAACGGCAACGCGGTTTATCACAGCAACCCCAACGCCGTCAGCGGCCCCGGCGCGACCGACACGTTCACCTACACCATCCGAGATGCCGACGGTGACCAGAGCACCACCACCATCACCATCGACGTGTTTAACAGCGGCATCACGGCGATCAGTGACAGCGACGTGACCGTCTACGAAAAAGCCCTCGATCTGAACAAGGACGGTCAGGATCTGGCGCCCGGTACCGTCACCGGAAGTCAGCCGGGCCTCACGGCTGAAACCGCCAGTGGCACCCTGGCCGGTTCGGTCAGCGGCGCGGTCGGCGCGATCACCTACACCCTGGTCGGCAGCGCCATCGGCACCTATGGGCAAATCCTGCTCAATCCCGATGGCTCCTACACCTACACGCTGACCTCGGCGCCCAGCACCACGCCGCACGCCGACGATGGCGAGAACACCGTCAGCGAGAGCTTCACCTACAAAGCCACCGATTCCCTGGGGCACTCCACCACCAGCACCATCGTGGTCAAGATTGTCGATGACCTGCCGACCGCCAACCCTGACGCGGCCTCGGTCGTGGAGGGCGGTATCGTTAGCGGCAACGTGCTGGCGAATGACTTCGGCGATGCTGATGGCATTGGGGTGGTCGGCGTGCGTGCCGGTTCAGACACCTCGACCTCGGCCATCGGCGGCCTGAACAGCCAGATCAACGGCACCTACGGTTATCTGACGCTGGATGCGGCGGGCAACGCGGTCTACCACAGCAACCCGGACACCGTGAACGGTCCCGGTGCGACCGACGTGTTCACCTACACCTTGCGCGATGGCGATGGCGACGAGCGGACCACCACCATCACCATCGACGTGAGCAATAGCTGCATCATCGACAACGGCGGCGACCAAAACCCAATCATTGCGAACGCGCCACCCGTGGCGGTCGATGACCACATCATCACCAACGTGTTGTCGGGCAACATCGTGGTACCGCAAGCGTTGCTGCTGGCCAATGACACCGATGCGGATAAGGATCCGCTCACCGCATCGCCAACCTCATTCAATACCGGTTGGATTGCCAAAGGCGCGGACTTCACCGGCACCAACCAAAACTTCAGCTTCACCGGCGGTAATGAACAGGCGGTGACCCTCGCCCGCAGTGCATTCGTCGCCAACACGGCAGCCATGACGGCGGTGCTGGTGGTCAGCGGGGCGCTGGGAGCGGTCAACAACACTCACGATCAGGACCACATCAGCGTCGACCTCAAACAAGGTGAAACCCTCAACCTGAATCACAATCTGCCAGCCGCTCATGTTGCTATGGAGTACTCGATCAACGGCGGCGCATGGATCGCCCTCGCGGACGGGCAAACCCTCACCGCAACGTCGGACAGCACCTACCAGATCCACATCACCAACACCGACAACCCTGGCCCGGGCAACAGCGGGAAGGGCGCGGAAAACTACCAGCTCACGATGACCGTCAACTACGCCGGCGCCCACGACATCGCGCCAGATGCCCACGGCACCTACACCGCCAACGACAGCCATGGCGGCAGCGACAACGCCGCGGTGACCATCACCTATCAGGACGGCCACACCCTCACCGGCACGGCGGGCGACGATGTACTGGTGGCGGGCGCCGGTAATAACGTGATCAATGCCGGCGACGGCAACGACGTACTCACCGCCGGTGACGGCAATAACGAAATGCACGGCGACGCCGGCAATGACTTGCTGTACAGCGGTGCCGGCAACGACCTGCTCGACGGCGGCACCGGCGTCGACACCGCGAGCTATGCCCACGCCACCGCTGGCGTCACGGTCAATCTGGGCGTGCTCGGTGCGCAAAACACCGGGGGCGCCGGGACCGACACCCTGACCGCGATCGAAAACCTGACCGGTTCCAACTTCAACGACAGCCTCACGGGCGACAACAACAGCAACATCATCAACGGCGGCCTGGGTGAGGACATGCTCAACGGTGGGGGCGGCGACGACTTCCTCATTGGCGGCCTGGGCAACAACACCCTCACCGGCGGCAGCGGGACCGACACCTTCCAGTGGCTCAAAGGCAACAGCGGCCACGACGTGGTCACCGACTTCACGCCGGGCATCGACAAACTCGACCTGTCGCAACTGCTGCAAGGGGAAAACAGCACCGCGGCGTCGCTGGATGATTACCTGCACTTCAAAGTCACCGGCAGCGGCGAATCACTGGTCACCAGCATCGACGTCAGCGCCATGGCCGGCGCCGCGCCGAACCAGACCATCGACCTGGCGGGTGTGAACCTGGCCAGCCATTACGGCGTAACGCCGGGGGCGGGTGGGGTGATTGCAGGGGGGCAGGATACGGCGACGATTATCAACGGGATGTTGAATGATCATTCGTTGAAGGTGGATACGGTGTGATCTGAAATGACAAAACCCGCCATCCCTGTGAAAGGGATGGCGGGTTTTGTTGTTTGTTACATTGTTTTCGCGAGCAGGCGAAATTTTCTGCTGTCGCCGTATCCTCGGTTTTCCGTCGGGGGGTGCTACTTAAGACCTAACCCACAACGTATGGTTGTCGGACTGGTGTTGCCGGATCCTTTATTAGAATAAATGAATGTGATTCCCCATAGGTTGCCTCCGGAATAATAGGATTTAAACCAGGTTCCTTCTGCATCGTTAATTGGCCAATGGCCGCCTTTATACAAATTTGATATAAGGCTCAATTCACCGTTTGCCGTCCCCAGACGAAGCCCACGGGCATTTGCAATATTCTCTATTTGTGAATAGTTTCCTCGTCCCAGATCAAAGCACTCAAAGACGGCTTCGTTAATAAAGATGTCGTAGCTCTTCGACTGTGCGGCCTGATCGCGAACAGTTATTGTGGCTGTGCCTTTTCCGAGTACCGTAACTCGACCCGTGGAGGGATTGACCGAGCTAACCCTTGAATTACTAGAGCTATAAACGTATGGCGGACGACCGCCGCTTGCTTCGCGCGAAGAACCGAAAAAGATCACATCATTAGGTATCGTGGGCCATACATAGAGCTTCCGATTTGAAGTTATTGGACTAGTGTTAAATACTAATTCAGGTAGTTTTATGGCCCTGACCGTATAAGTTCGCAGCGGGAAGGTCACCGCCGTGGCGTCGCTGGCTACTTTGTCGAAATTCACCCGGAAGGTGATCTTCACCTGACTGCCATCTTTCAGGGTTTTCAGCCATGCCACCGCGGCCGGTGTAACCAGATTTGCTGGCGGCTTGTTATGGGCCGGTCCTTCCCAGACTACCTCTTTGGTCGCACTGCCGTTTTCGGCGACGCCGTCATAACGTAACCAGACACGCTGCCCTGAGGTCTGTAACGGCCACTGAGCAACCCTAAGTTGTTCGGTTCCACTCAGGTTGGTGACATCCAGCACATTGTTCACCGCGCTGTCGATGGCCGGCATGGGTAAAGCCCCATCATGATTGGGGATGGTCTGCACGGCCAGGGTCAAGGCCTGCGAGGGCGGATAGGCTGCGCCGTTGCGGATGACCGTGTAGGTCACCGTCACCGGTTTACCCAAGTTGAAGGCCACCACGCTGTTGGGAATCGGGATTTCTTTGGTGCCGACTGTGCCCACATCGATGGAGGCCGAAGTGTACGAGCCGTCACCGGCAGTGCCCGCCCAGGTCACGCTCAGTTGGTCCGTGTCGAGCATGCCGGTGTAGTGCGGCACGATCACGGTCAAGGTGTCCTTGGCGGCGATCGGGTTCAGCTTGTCGCCAAGGGCTTCTTTCACCGAAGGCCGGTTGAGCGTAAGGGCCGAGCGGACGATCAATGTCCGTGCAGCGGAGGACACTCCCGAGCCATACAGCGCCTTGGCGGTAAAACTATGCGTTGCCACGCTCAGCCCGGAAACAAGCTGGGTCCAGATACCCGTGTCCGGGTCGGCCGTCGGCTGACCTTTGGAGACGGCGCCGTCGAGCACCTCAACTTTCAGGCCTTTGCTGGCGGTGCCGCTCAGGGTCACTGCGGTTTCCACGGTGCTGCTGCCATTGGGAATCTCGATCCCGCTCGCAGAGCCCTTGACCGAACTGATCGTTGGCACCACCAGCTCCACCGCCTTGATGGTATAGGTCCGATCCGGAAACACCGTGGCCGTGGCCAGATTGTTGCTCTTGTCCAGCGAGACCTTGAACTTGATCGTCAGCGTGGTGCCGTGTCCGAGTTGCTTGAGATAGCTGTTGTCCAGCGCGTTGGGCCAGAATCCTTGACTGATCCAGGTGGCGTTGACCTGATACGGGAGGCCGTTCCACCGGGTCAGGTTGTGTGCCGTGCCGTCCGCCTTCTTGCCTTCCAGACTCAGCCAGCACGGCTGGCCCGCTTCGATCAGCGTGTGGAGCAGGGCGTGAATGGTCGCGTTGTTGCTGCCCAGCGCCATCACATCCAGAAAGTTGTTGGCGTCGGCCTCGACGATCTTTGGCGCGATCAGTGCCGTCGCTGGCAGCGTCAGGATGTTCAATGGCAAAGGCAATGAGGGGGCGGGTTTGCCGTTGCGTTCGACGACGTAAGTGACCGTCACCTGTTTACCCAGGCTGTAGGCCAGCACCGAGCGCGGCACGGCGATTTCCAGACCTGCGCTGACCAGCCGCTGCGGGCTGGTGTAGGAGCCCGCCACCGCTGAGCCGGTCGCGCCTTGCCAGATCACGCTCAACTTGTCGGTGGGCAGCAGCGAGGCTTGCGGCACCAGCACTCGGACTTCCGGCTGGGTCGGGCTGAAGTTGGTGCCGGTCATGCCCTTGACAGTCGGGGCCGGCAGGTCAAGTCGGTCGAGATGAATGTCCAGTCGCTTCTCCGGGGATTTGACCCGGTTGAGCAACTGGTCGACGACAGCAAATTCAGCTACTGCACTCGCGTTGTCACCCGCCTTCTGGAACGTGTCGGTGAACAGTGTGTGGGTGATTGGCGCCGTGCCGTCGGGGACATCGAACTCGACTAGGGTGTCGCCCAACCCAAACTTGATGCGGTCGTGGTTGCGCCGGTTGGCATAGGTGAACCCGAACTCCACCCCTTGCGCCGCGCGTGCGGCGCTGACGCCGTCCTTGAGTACGTCGGCCGGGATTATCAGATTCAGGTTTTCCGCAGGCCGTAGGTGATACAGCACGAGCAGATCCCGAGAGGGTTCCGAGTTCCCGCTGGGACGAGTGACCATGTAATGCAGCCGATTGACGCCCTGTCTCAAATTCCCGTGTGGCAGGCACAGGCGCTGGCGCAGCGTTTCCTCCCCCGGCTTGACGGTCTGGCCTGCTCCTGGGATGAGATCGCCGTTGCAATACAAATCCACGTGATCATCGGCCGCCATGATCCAGGAGCGCTGCTGCAGTTCGGTCCAGGGATCGACCAGGCATACAAGGCCCTGTGCCTGGCCGTAGTAAAGGGCTTTGGAAATACCGCCGTCGGCGATGCCGGCCGGTTTCACCGGCGTGACCCAGCCATGGATGATCATGGGATGCAGCACAAACAATTCGTTCAACACCGCGGACTGGATATCCATTACGTTCTCCTTGGAGGTGGCAAGCCCTGAGTCCTCTCGGGACGCGGGCTCATCACACACCAGGCTGGGAAGGTTGGCTACTGTCAGATCTGACAGGTAAGCGTGACTTCCAGACGAACGGTCGAATTCCTCACGTCGGCTTCGGCGGCCCAATCAACCGCTCCATCACCCCAAACAACCCCAACTCCCGGATCACCTCCAACTCCCCCTTGGTCTGGACCATCTCCGCAATCAACGGCAAATCAATGCTGTTGGTGGCCCGATAAATAAATGCGTCCCCTTATCGCGCTTTTCCTTTATCGCGGTGCTCAGGAAATCCTTCTTACTATGATGTGATCTATCTGATAGTCATTACCCCCGGCGCTACCACTTCCGCCTCCTCGGTCTTCGTGGCTAATGATTTGAATGGTGTGATTGCCAGTATATGCAACATGAAAATTGACATCGATCGTCCTCCATTGCCCCGTTCGATAAATGGTGTTGCGAGGCCAGATCACTTGGCCTGTGGCAGTTTGGATCGAAAAAATGGGTGGCATGTTTTCTGGCTGAGGACTGTAGTTAAAGACGCGCAAACTGATTAAATATTGTCTTCCTGCTGTGAGTGTAAATGTTTGACTGAATAGCACGCCGGAATGTCCAGAATGAGCTGTCGTATAGTTATCAAACACGCCACCGGTGATTCGTCCTTGATACCCGGCGGGGCCAATTTGCCAACCACCCGCAGTGCCGTTATTGAAGTCAGTCACTGAGTCTTGCCAAGGCTCCGATGATCTAAATCCCGTTGACGGTGACTCTTTCTCTGATCCACCGGTAACGCGCGTTACCAGGTAGGTGACCGTAACGTCATACCCTCTATTGTTGATTGCCAGCGCTCGGTCAACGTTGATTGTTCTGGAGCCCAATGAATCAATTCTCACAGGCAGCGTGGTGTCGCTGCCGCCCGGTCCTGTCCACCTCACTCTGACCCTGTCGCCAATCGCCATGCCTTGATATTGCGACACGATGACCGGTACGCCGCTTGCAGGGACTCTGTCCGGGTCAAGAATGCCACCGACGACGCCAGTAACGGTGGGAGGGCCAAGTTTGAGTTCGACCACGACGTTAAAGGTATAAGGTGGCGACTCACGTTGTTCGCCATCTTCGGCACGGGTAACGTGATAGACCACCGTGACGCTGCGCCCGGCGTTGGCCAACGCGACATTTTTGGGCACATTGAAGCTCATTTCTTCCCGCTTGGAGACTTGTTGTACGGGAGTGGTATCGGAACCACTGCCCGGAGCCCCACGCCAGGAGACGAAGACTTTGTCTCCCACGGCCATGCCACCATAACGAGGCACCTTCACCACCGCACCACTGGCAGGCAGGAGGACAGGGTCGAGGGCATTGCCCACCACACCGTTCACACTTGGCGCGATCAGGACCAACTCTCCCACTTGCATTAATGTCAGTAGCAGTCGCGGAAACTCCTGTGCCAGATCACTATCGTCGCCGCCATCGAAAGCGACCTTGGCAATCAGTGTGAGCAGTGTTTTGTCAGTCAATTGCAGAAGTCGTGCCCGTGGAAGAAAGGTACTCAAACCCCTTTCGGCTTCCTGCTGGGTTATGGCTTTGCCGTCATACAACGTAATGGTTTCAAGGCTGCCGTTTTTGGTGCCTTCGGCGTGCAACCAGACTTTCTGGCCCTCGGCGCTGTGTGGCCATTTGGCCAGGGTGGTGGTCGCATCTCCAATGAAGGCCGCCAGTTCCAGCACCTTGTCATCGGGTGCCTGAGTGATCTTTGGGGTTGGCAGATCACTGAGTGAAAACTTCTGCACGTGAAGATTCAGCGGATTGGAGGGTTTCACCTGTACATAGCGTTTGACGTTATAGGTGACCACCACGTCTCGATCCAGGTTGAAGGGGACCAACTGGGTAGGCATCTCAACTTCTTTAGGTTCAATCGTACGAACCTCTCTTTCAAGGCTCGTAAAAGATCCTTGGCCCGGCGCCCCGGTCCAGGTGACGCTTAGTCGGTCAGTCGTTTCCATGGTGGCATAGCGCGGAATTTTAACCGTAAGGTAGGCCTGCGCCTTGATCGGATTCAATGCGTTGCCGTCTGCCTCTTTCACCTCCGGCGCTGGCAATTCGCCAATCAACGTGCCGACGATCAGCAGCAGCAGTTCCGATGTCTCGTATTCGCCGGTGGCTGCGCGCTTGAGGGTGTAACGGACCTCGACCTGCTGGTTCATGTTGGGCTTGATGAATTGCGCATCGATCCTGAAGGTCAATGGCTTGCCGACCAGACCGGTAGTGATTGGCAGTCGGTCGGTGGTCGTGCCGGCAGGGGAGATACCCCTCCAGTAGTAGGTCAACTCGTCTCCCTTGGCAGTCCCCAAATAGGGGATACGCAAGATGGCGTTGAGCGGCACCAGTGCTGGGTCGAGTACGCCGTCCTGAATTTTGTCCACGAGCGGGGCGGGCAACGTGGCCAATATTGCGCCGACCTTCACGGACAAATAATCGGATTCGTCAATCTTGCGAGTTTGCGCCAGGTCATTGGCTACACGGTAAAAAACGTCGAGTGTGCCGCCATCGAGCGGCGTGATGTGCATATTCTCGACGAGCAGGGTGATGTGTTTGAGTCGGGCGTCGCCCGCCGTCACGGTATAGGGCACTTCATGCAGGTAGGGATTACCATTGGTCTTCGTGCCTGACCAGACGAGGCTGATCAGGTCGCCGTCAGTCATTTCCAGATAACGGATATGCACGGTCGCCCGGCTGACAGTTGGCTCCAGTGTTTCCCCGATGACTTCGCTGATGGTCGGCGCCGGCAAATTCGAGATCTTGCCTCTGACTGTGGCGAAGGCGCGCTTGGAAGACAATGGTGGGGCACCATTGGCTTTGATCAACACGTATGACGCATCCGCCGAGCCCATGGCAATGGCTTTGACAAGCTCGTAGGGCACCTTGACCTGGACAGGGTCTGGGCCTTTGACAATGGTTACCGATTTTTTATGGTTGACCGGCTCGCTGGAAGAAGGGCGCGTACCGACCCAGGACACCTCAAGCGTGTCGCCGGTTTCGAAGTCCTCGGGCGTGATGTCTATTTGCAGGGTGACCGGGGCCCTGTTCAATTGATCCAGATCGATAACACCGTTCAATGCTTCTACGATAAGAGGTGCCTGCAGTCGCCAGGCACCAGCGTCGACATTCACTGTGGTAATTGCGGACCACTTTTCGCAGAAGTTGAACACTTCATCAAAAACTTCGTAGCGCACCGGCAAGGCATTGCTGTCACCTCCGGCCAGGACCGTCGCCTGATCAACAGTGAGGGTGATCGCCTCTGTGCCTGCGGCCTGTTGCTCAGTGATCCGCAGAGCGGGGGCGAATGCAGTCCCCCACTTCAGTCGTACCGTATCTCTTGCGGCAATTGCCGGGTAAATCGGCACAGTGATTGGAATGCCGTTTTTCGCCCATTCGGCATCCACGCCGTTTTTGATCACATCCTCGGGTAGCTTTGGGGCTTTCAGTTCTGAATGCCAAGGTTCAAAGGGGCGCTTGTCCGGCCCGCCCGGGCGGTTGCGCTTGACTAGAATTCGCAATGGCACAGAAGTTTCATCAGGGGTCGTCGAGCCACTGCGAGTTATCTCGTAATACACTTTCTCAACCCAGCCCGAGACAATGTGGGTAGTCGGTATGTAGAACAGCAGGCGCTTATCGACTTCTTCAGGCAAAACCTCTTTTTCATAGACCTTGAGAGCACCCCAGTAAATGTCGTGTCGGTCTCCTGCCTGCATGCCTTGATAAGGGTCGATGTTGCAAAGCATCCCGGCGGGGTGATTGGCAAGCACCGCAATATTGACTCCAGCATCACCGTCCGCGACCTGTCGGATCATGCCCGCGATCATCAAGGGATACGTGGCGAACACAGAATCAGTGTCATCAAATCGAGAGAACAGGCCTGGATCGAAAAGGTCCATGGGCGCTCCTGAGGGTCATCACCTGACGATGAGTCGTGGTTGCCCTTCAATCATGGAAACTTAATGGCTGAAGGAGGGGGGATGAAGTGCTGGGAGCCAGTCGAGGGTTTTCGCCTGGCCCCAGAGGCCGGGTTAGGACTAAGCGTCTCGTGCCGGGTCAAATTCCTGCGCCGGGAGATAACCGCCCCATGTCACGAATTGGTTGTTCTCTTTGCGTGCGACAAACCCCCCATACACGGTTGCTGAAGGCGCGGGTCGGCTCTGAACCGTATAGATTTCAACAACCCCGCTACTCAATGCGTTTTGCAACGCTGGGGGAATCTCGCCACCGTCGTAGGCCGCTCTACCCCAAGCAACGACAGCGCCTTTGGTTTGGCCTTGATCGACCAGTGCGGCAAACGCACCATTGGAGCAATACACCTTACGAATGGTGCTGGCCATCAGGACCTGGCGGGTCACGTCAGGAAGTGTGCCTCCCGTTGCAGCCAATCCCCAGGAGATGACCTCTTTGGTGCGACCATCGGCATCACGACTGATCAACACGAAGCTACCGTCATTGCGTACCAGTTCGATGTCGCCACCATCTTTTGTTTCAACCCTGGACGACACTCGTGTCGATGCAGGGGGGGCGGAGAAAGCCCTGAAAGCCCCGAATGCTTCGGCCTCAGAGGGTTCGACAATAGGGCTGGCTTCAAACAGTGATTCGATACGGCTTTGGGTGTCGCCTTCTTCAAACAGTGCCTGTGCGTTCATGGATGGGGCATCGACGCTTTCTGTAGCCTCAACGCCCATGACTCCCATAGTTCTCATAGCACTCATAGCCCTGCTTCGGGTCGGGATCGGTCCCCCGCCGTAACCTGCGTATCCCCACGCCGCTGCCTGGCCATTGGCATTTACAAAACACATGGCCCAGGGGCTGGCAGCACACAATGCAAGATTGCCCTTGGCGGCAAGGCTTGCTGCTGCTTCAGACATCGTGCCGCCGAAACTCGCATTCCCCCAGGTCACGGCTTTTTTCCTGCCAAGGGTGATTGCACAAAAGGCATGCTCATTGGCAATGACCGTTTGAGCGCCGTTATCGTCGTAGATTTTTTCCAGCGCGGCAGCTGGTATGACGCCATTTGTTCCCCAGCCGATCAAGTCGCCTTCGGCCGTGATTGCGCAAAATGCTGCAGATGAGGCAACGATTCGCTCCACCTTCATCAAGTCGAGTTCCGCCTGCACCTCGGCCGGGATCACGCCGCCTGTGGCGACCGGTCCCCAGGCGTATACCTTGCCGGCCTTGGTTAGCACAACGAATGAACTCGTAGTGGAGTAGATGGCGGTTGGCGGATCAAAAAACAGCTTGGTTTGAATGGCCAATGGAACCTCGCCCCCCGTCGCCGCAGACCCGATAGCACCAATGGTGTGCTCACCCGGTTTGGGGTTTCGATAGATAAACGCCAGTGACGTCTCGTTGGCGTATACCGCTTTGACGTCCCTGATAATCGGCTTGTTGGCGGGCATGTTCGGGCCCCAGACAAACAGCTGGTTACCGCTGCCTACCGGCACCAAAGCACCAAAACTACTATGGGTCGAGGACATGGTGGTGGCGGGGTTGTTCAACAGATAGCTCGCTATCTCCGGGGGCACGACACCACCGAACGTACTGCCTCCCATGACGGAAACGTTCTGTGTGACCCGGTTCTTCAACGCCATGGCGCCCGCCGACGTGGTGATCATCCCGTCCTTGGGGGTATTGGCGTGGAAGGCGTACTGGCCGCGCTGCTTCAGGTAACTGTTCTCGCTCTCCTCGTCCGAGATGTTCTGGAATCCCCCCGTGGTGATGATGATCGACTCGGAGAAGGTCTCCTCGCCAGTTTCACCGGACAAGGCGCTCGGAGTCACCGAGAATGTCAGCTCCATGCCATCGTGCTCAGCCAGCAGCGTTAAATCGAGCGTAGTGGCAATTACGTCGCCAGTCTCTCCCCCGTTGTACCAGCAATACATTGAGCCACTTTCGGGATTTTCGTCTGCATTCTGATAGAGGTAGCTGCCGGTAATCGTTCCGCCAACGAGTGGCTGACCCATGATGGTAACGTTGCTGACAGTCGGTGCAGCTTTCACGTTGATGCTCATTGCATTTCTCCAGGGACAAGTTTCCCCACATGCAGGAAACACAGTTCAAAAAACATCGGTTGTTGTTCACTCGGCGTAAGAAATCTGACCATCGAGCAGTTGAAGATCGGGAGCGCCTGATCCCCATGCGTACACCGTGTCTTGCGGAGTCAGGAGCACCCAATGAGGGCCTGCGTGATAAACCCCGGCAGCTTCATGGTCTTTTGCCGCCCCTGAGTTGATGCCCCAGGACACTACGGTGAAGTCCTCCAGCAACGCGCTGAAAGACCCATAAGACGCCGACAACGTGAGTACCGGCCCAATCCCGTGAGGGATCGTTGCTCCCTCGCCCGGTTCTCCCCAAGCGACCAGCGAACCGTCCTTTTTCAATGCGCAGAAGGCGGTAGTGGTACCGGTAACATGCTGTACATTTTGCAAGGTGCCGGGCGCAGCGCCGCCGAATCGAGAGTTGCCCCAGGCAATCACCGATCCATCTACTTTCAAGGCAGTAAACGCTGCGCTGGTGGCGCAGATATGCGTCACGTTCAGGAGCTGTTTTGCAATCGCTGCGGGAATCTCTCCGCCATGCTCCTTCGAACCCCAGGCCACAACCCTGCGATCAGTCTTGAGGGCTGCGAACGCGCGATTGTTGGCACTCAGGCGGACGGCACCATTGGCTGCGGTTATGTTCAGGCCTTGGGGCCAGGTCTCTCCCCAGCTGAAGACACGACCGTCACTCAGTAACGCGCTGAAATCAGTTGTCGTGCCGACAACCTGTTTCACCTGTCTGAGTTGTGAGCTGATCGCGGTAGGAATGACGCCACCGAATGCTTTATGGCCCCAGGCCACGAGGCTGCCATCGGCGCGCAAGGCGACAAATGCACCGCCACCGCTGGCGGCGATTTTTTTCACGCTTCGGAGTTGAGCGCCGATGAGGGGCGGGATGGTGCCCCCAAACTCGGTAGCACCCCACGCTTTGACAGTGCCATCTCGTTTGATCGCGGCATAAGCGAGCCCACCGGCCGTGACGTAGCTCACATCCGTGAGATCGACTGGGGGAAGCATCTCGGCGTTATCACTCCAGCCAAAAACACTGCCGTCATTTTTGGTAATGCACCCGCTGTGACGGTCTGCCAGATTAAACAAACCCGTAATGTTAGCTGGGCGCAGAATGTGTTTTTCGATGAGGGTGCCCTGGTCTTGCAGGGTGACGATCAAGGGGCGTTCAGGCTCGATGTCGATAAAGTACTGACCTGTAATACCGGAACCGTCGCCTTCATAAGTCCACAACACGTCGCCGCTGCGAGTGGGAGTCCCATTCAAGAGTGTCGGGTTCGAATAGTAGTAAGGACCACTGGACGAGCGGCTACCAACGATTTGCAGTACGGGGCGGGCTTTGCTGATTTTCAGGGTCAGCGTGTTCGAATAGCGAGTTTTGTTCTCAGAGGGTCGCTTGACTTCGTACCAGACTTCGACAGTGCCGCGGCGATTGGGCAAGAGGTGGTCGGTGACGAATTGGCTGACAAGCGTGAATGTCACAGGCTGACCTGCGGTGTGGGAGGTCAGGGTGATCGAATCACTGGTTTTGCCGCTGGTTGATCCCGACCAGGTGAATTTCACCACGTCTTCAGCTTCTGTACCGATGTAGGGAATCGTCAGTTTGAATCCGGTGAGGACATTTTCAGGGTCGAGTGTGCCGCCTTGTTCCTTCTCGACTTCAGGAACTACAAGCTCCAGCAACGGAGCCCCGACGATGAGAGTTTCCAGGTGAATGGATTCGCGCTTGGTGGGTTTCTCGTCATCACCAATCGAATGGATCAGGTAATACAGGTCAAGTTTGCCGTCCTTGATCGCGACAATATGCTGACCGCTGACAGTGATGGGAATCGGTCGCTGGTTTATCACATCGTTGTTGCTGATCGGATACCGATCCAGCGCCGGATCGTAGCTGCCGTTGTTGTGTTGGGTGCCCACCCACCTGAGCTCGATTTCCTGCCCGGCAACCATCGACTCATCGAATGGAATGCTGACGGTGGTGCTCGCGAGTGCTGGGTCAAGTGCACCTTGGCGCGCATCGTCGGCGACGGGCGCTGCCAGGCGATTGGCTGTACCGATGATGTCAATGAATCGCCCTTTTGATTTCAGGTCTTTCGACCCATCCTGCTTTTCAAGGCGATAGGAAAAAACAGCCTGGGTCTGGGCGAGTAAACGCACGACCGCATTTGGCAGCTCCACATTGACGTTGGTATCAGGTTGTTTGTCGATGGTTTTGGAGACATTGATATCCACCGCTGGGCCTTCCAGCGGATTGCCCTTGAGATTGACAACAATGGTGTCGTCTTTTTCAAAACTGGGTTTTTTTGCGTTGATCTGGACAATGACCTTTTCGCCACCCAGCGTATCGAGATCAAGTATGTGGCCATCCGCTTGCTCGACTAGGGGCGCATCGAGCCGTGAATTACCGGTATCGACCTCGAGCCACTGCGGAGCGCTCCAGTCTTCGGAATGGTTGTTCACGATATCCCTGACATAAAAGGCGACTGCCAAGCCTTCTTCGTCAGAGTCGCCCACCGAAAGAATGGTTTCTTCGTCAACGGTAATGACGATGGGGTTGTTTGCCGGATCCTTGATTTGCAGTTCTGTCACCGGGGCCGACTCGACAATCTTCCAGCCCCAGCTCAGTCTGCATATATCGCCCACCGCAATATTGGGGTAAATCTCTTTTTTTGCGCTGCCCGGCTTGGGCATGATGGTGATGGGGACGCCGTTTTTGGCGGTTTCTTTGTCCACGACTCCGCCAATGATTTGCGGGTCAATGAACATGTACAGTTCAGAATGTCCTGGCGTACTGCCATTTTCATCCCTGCCGCCAGGCCTCTCGAGTTTTGCGTAAACGCGGATTGGCGTTTCTGGCGCGCCTATCCCTTCACTAAGTCGCGTAACGCTGTAGTTCAGCGTGTAAGCGCCTGTGGTTAGGTTCTTTACGAACAAGGTCACGCGCTGATTGACTTCGTTGGCATCAATCTCCTCATGAGCGACTTCAATACCATCGAGCAGTAGCACGACTTTGTCACCCACCTCCATTGGGTCCCATGGCTGGATTTGGCACTTCAAGCCGTCATCCGGATTTACGCCTTGGGCGGCGGCGATGTTAATCCCCCATTCGCCCGATGGAAGCGCGGGCTCGGTGCGGTCCGGGATTTCCAGTTCAACCAGTGAACCGGCATTGGCGGGGAATTGGGAGGCCATCGATGCAACTCCGGTCAGGAAGAAGTGACGGAGTCATTAGGTCTCTAAGTCGAACTGGTGGCTACTGTCACATTTGACAGTTAGATGAAGGTTTCCGACGAGCGGTCGAGCCGTGTCACATCGGCTCCGGCGGCCCAATCAACCGCCCCATCACCCCAAACAACCCCAACTCCCGGATCACCTCCAGCTCCCCCTTGGTCTCGACCATCTCCGCAATCAACGGCAAATCAATGCTGTTGGTCGCCCGGAAAATCGCCTCGATAAACAGCCGTTTATCACTCTGCTCATCAATGTGACGGATGTACGCGCCATCAATTTTCAAGTAAGCCAGACCCAGTTGAGCCAGGTTGCCGATCTGGCCGAAGCTGCCGCCGAAATGCTGCAGACCGATGCGGTAACCGGTGTTGAGCAGGCTGTGGCTCAGCCGTTGCAGTTCTTCCTGAGGTGGCAGTTGGCGTTCGTCGATTTCCAGAATCAGCAGGGGGGCAAGTTCGGGCAGCGATTCGAGCATGTCGAGGATGTGTTGCAACTGCGCTGGATCGCGCAGGGTGCTGCCGGACAAGCTTAACGCCAGGGGCCAACGGTTGATGATGAGGTAGTCGAGGGTGGCTTCGAGCATGGCCAGGTCGAACCGGGCCGACCAGCCGAGCCGCTCGATCCACGGCAGAAAATGCCCGGCGGCAATGGCCTCGCCCTGCGGGTCGAGCAGGCGTGCGAGCACTTTGTGATGCAGCACCTGGCTGGTGTCGGCGCATTGCACCACCGGCTGGAAATACAGTTGCATCTTGCCTTGGTTCAGGGCGTCGTCGATCCAGGTTTGCCAGTCGTTTTGGGACGGATTCGGCGCGGTGATGGAGTCGGCCAAGTGGACCCACGGGCGCTCGGGATGTTGCCGGGCTTCGGTCAACGCCTGGTCCAGTCGCGTCAGCACGTCACTGGCGGGCTCGCCGGGGTGGTAGGGGGCGATCCCCAAGTGCGCCACCGGCATGGCGTCGCTGGCGCCAGTCAGGCGCAGGTTTTCCAGGGTGGCGCTGACTTCGCTGGCCAGGCGTGCAGCATCGACGCTGTCCAGCCCGGGCGTCAGCAAGCTGAACTCACCGCCGCGATTGCGCGCTGCAAGCCAGGTGCGACGTTCCGGTGGCTCAGTCAGGCGCTTGAGCAATTCGCCGACGGCGCTGATCAGCGCATCGGTGCGCTGGCCGCCCAAGCGCTGGTTGAGACCGGCCAGGTCGTTGATCCGCAGCATCAGCAAATGACCATCGCTGCTCTGCTCGGAGACCAGCAACTCGTCGGCCAGCTCTTCATCCAGCAAGCGCCGATTGGCCAGGCCCGTAAGGCTGTCCTGATAGGACTCGACCCGCAGCTTTTCACTGCGTGCGACCTCTTCGGCGAACAGCGCCTTGAGCTTCTCGACCATCTGGTTCATGGCCAACACCACGCGTTTCAACTCCGGTGTGCGCGGCAGTTTCGGCAGACTGATGAACTCGCGTTTGCTGATGGCTTCGGCCTGCCTGACCATGGTATCGAGTGGCCGAAATTGTCGGCGCAGCAACCAGCCACCAAACACGGCACTGAGCAGGCCGCACACCAGCAACCAGATCAGGCTGCCGAGGGTGCTGTCCCAGAGTTTGGCCAGGGCGAACTGCGGATTGCTCAGCACTTCGACCCGTGCCGCCTGGACCCAGCCGCGCATGATCAGCGCTTCGCCACCGGGTGGGTGCAGGTCGACCAGGTTCACAAACCAGGCGGGAACGCCTTCGATTTGCCCCGGCACAGTGCGCTCTACCAGTACCTGAGAATTCTCGATGTTGATGATTCGAATACTGCTGAAATAACCGCTGTCGAAAATCGAGCTGACCATTAATTCGATCATCGCCGGGTCATCGATCTGCGCTGTCAACGACAAACCCAACGCGGTGGCGGCGTCCTGAGCGTGGGAGCGCAACTGGCCGATCATCTGCTCGCGAGAGCTTTCCAGGCTGACAAAAAAACTGCCGCTGAACGCCACCAGCAAGAACAGGCAGATGGCGAGAAACAACTGTTTACGCAGTGACATGAATCGCTCCTTGCTCAGGTGGCTAGCCGTCGCCCACGGCGAACCCTTCGGCCTGCATCTTTTTCAGTACGTCCTGCCAGCGCGACAGTTTTTTCGAGTCGCTGCTGCGTTTGCCGCCATTGGCTCCCGGCAAGTACAGGCCTTCTGCGTTGAAGGCGTACACCGGCAGCAAGTCTTTGCGTTGGGAAGCGGGGCGGACATCGCCGATCAAGTTATCCAGCACCAGCGGATCGGCCGTGGGGCTGTTGTAGAACGTCAGCACCATGTGTGCCTGGTTCTGGGACAGGGCTTTGACGTAGGTGATGCGCAGCTTTTCGCTGGGAATTCCCAGGTGGCGCAGGCTGAAATATTTCGCCAGTGCGTAGTCCTCGCAATCAGCGGCACCTTTGATCAGGGATTCGACGGGCGTAGCCCAGTAATCGGTCTGATGCCAGATGCGGGTGTCGTCCAGAAAGCTCAGTTGCTGATTGAAGAAGCGATTGACCGCGTTCAACTGCTCGCGCTCGGAGCCGTTGGCTTCGCTACTGAGCATTTGACTCCAGGCCTCGATCCTTCCGCGTCCCGGGCCGAGGGTGCCGTAGCGATCTTCGGCGGTTTGCAGAATCTGCGTAAAACTCCAGTTGGCCCCGACACTGACCAGGCTGGTCGACAGGAAAGTGATCAGCAACAGCCATCCGCCGAGCCGAAGTCGGAGCGTTGACCATCCTGGGCTACGCGGACTGCGGGACATGTCTGGCCGCTCGGGTGCAGATGTCTGAAGTCTAGGCGGTGTTTTTTGAAAGGTAGGGTTGATCGTCGGGTCAGTTCGCGGACTGATCGTTCCCACGCTCCGCGTGGGAATGCATCCAGTGACGCTCTGCGTCACAGAGTCGAAGGGACGCGGAGCGTCCCGGGCGGCATTCCCACGCGGAGCGTAGGAACGATCAGGGCTCAGGGTTTGTGCAGGGTTTTCTGTTTGAGGATGTAAAGGGTCACCAGCACGGCGCTGGTCAGCATGAACCCCCGCGCCCACGGCAGGGGCACCAGATAGCAGGAAAGCAGGATGCTCGCCCACATCAGGCCGATGGCGTAGACCTTGCCTTTGAGCGGGATGCCGTTGCCGCTCAGGTAATCGCGAACCCACGGCCCAAGCCGCGGATGTTCAATCAGCCAATGATAAAAGCGCGGCGAACTGCGGGCGAAGCAGGCGGCCGCCAGCAGCAGGAAGGGCGTGGTGGGCAATACCGGCAGGAAAATCCCGATCACCCCCAGCGCTACGCTTAGCCAGCCGATGGCCAGCAGCACGTAACGCAACATCAGGGAGCGGTTGCCTATGGGGTTGTCCATAGGCAAAACCTTAGTGGTGACGAGGCTTGAGGATCGCCGGTTTTTCGTCTGGCGCCTGGCACAGCAGGTACAGCGCGGTCAGGGCTTCCGGGATCTGTACGATCATGTCGTCCATCAGGTTGGCGTCTTTGGCGATATCTTCGAACTCTGGCTGTTCGTCGAACAGACCCGAGCCGACCATGATCGGCAGCAGCATTTCGCTGACTTCATCTTCGGCGGTTTCGAACCAGGCGGCTTCGCGCAGGAACACGCCTTCCATGAAACCGATGCACCAGCCGCGCAGGTCGGAATCATCCGGCTCTTCGCCCAGGTCCAGGTCGCAGGGCAGCTCGAACTCTTCATCGGACGCCAGTTGGCGAGCGATGTGAGCCTTGAGGGCCAGCAGGGTGGATTCGATCGCTTCACGCTCGGTGTCGTCGGCGTAATGCGGCTCTTCGGCGAAGAGGGCGTCGATCCATTCACGGTCGGGAACGGGTTCGGAACAGATCGACAGCGCAGTGAGGTAGCCGTGGGCGGCCACGTAGTCCAGCGCCTCGTCATGCAGTTCGTCGGCGTCGAGGAAGACTTGCAGGCGGGTTAGTTGCTCAGCGAAGGACATTAAAGGGCTACCTTGGGAATTTAAACAGATGCGGGAATTCTAGGCCTTCTTGAGCGCTTGGGCCAGCCGCGCGGCATTTTTGCACCCATGCAGGAGTATGGAATGCCGCAATCCCTGTGGGAGCGAGCCTGCTCGCGATGGCGGCAACCCAATCAACATTGATATTGAATGTAACGCCGCCATCGCGAGCAGGCTCGCTCCCACAGGTTGCGCGCGGTGTTCGTCCTTATGTGTCCTATCAGCGGCACCCTTTGCCGGACATCGCTCGGGTATACTCCCGCGTTTTGTGATGCCCTGCCGGCGTCGTGGCTGAAATGTGAAGCGTCATGCAATGCGCACTTACGATTTGTCGGTGCAGCCTTCGTGGTTCTGAACCAGCCTTGCAGGGATGTTTTTGTGATTTTTGGAGTTTCTATGCTCGAACAGGCTCAACGCGTCCTCAAGGACATCTTCGGCTACGACAGTTTCCGTGGCCGTCAGGGTGCAATCATTGAGCGCGTGGCCAGTGGCGGCGACGCCCTGGTGCTGATGCCTACCGGTGGCGGCAAGTCCTTGTGCTTTCAGGTGCCGGCGCTGTTGCGCGAAGGCCTGGCGGTGGTGGTGTCGCCGCTGATCGCCCTGATGGACGACCAGGTCGCCACCCTCGAAGAGCTGGGCGTCGCGGCGGCGGCATTGAACTCCACGCTCAGCGCCGAGCAGCAGCGCGATCTGGCGGCACGGATCAAGCGCGGTGAAGTGAAAATGCTTTATCTCGCGCCCGAGCGTCTGGTTCAGCCACGGATGCTGGCGTTCCTGCAAAGTCTTGAAATTTCCCTGTTCGCCATCGACGAAGCCCACTGCGTGTCCCAATGGGGTCACGACTTCCGCCGCGAATACCTGCAATTGGGCCAGTTGGCGGAATTGTTCCCCAACGTCCCACGTATCGCCCTGACCGCGACCGCCGACAAGCGAACCCGGGAAGAAATCGTCGACCGCCTTCATCTTCAGGATGCCGAGCGTTTCCTGTCGAGTTTCGACCGCCCCAACATCTTCTATCGCATCGTGCCCAAAGAGCAGCCGCGCAAGCAGTTGCTGGCGTTCCTCGCCGAGCGGCGCAGCGATGCCGGTATCGTCTATTGCCTGTCGCGCAAAAAGGTTGATGAGGTAGCGGTGTTCCTCAGCGAGCAAGGTTTCCCGGCGCTGCCTTACCATGCCGGTCTGCCTAATGACACGCGGGCCCATCACCAGAAGCGCTTCCTCAATGAGGAAGGCCTGGTCATGGTGGCCACCGTGGCGTTCGGCATGGGCATCGACAAGCCCAACGTGCGCTTCGTCGCTCACCTCGATTTGCCAAAATCCCTAGAGGCTTACTACCAGGAAACCGGTCGCGGCGGCCGTGACGGTCTGCCGGCGGATGCCTGGATGGCCTACGGCCTGCAAGACGTGGTGATGCTCAAGCAGATGTTGCAGAACTCCGAAGGTGACGAGCGCCACAAGCGTCTGGAGCAGCACAAGCTCGACGCCATGCTCTCGCTCTGCGAAGAAACCCGCTGCCGTCGCCAGACGTTGCTGGCCTATTTTGACGAAGACATGCCCGAACCCTGCGGCCATTGCGACAACTGCGTCGATGGCGTGCAGACCTGGGACGCCACCGAGCCGGCCCGTCAGGCGCTGTCGGCGATCTACCGCACCGGCCAGCGCTATGGCGTCGGCCATCTGGTTGACGTGTTGCTGGGCAAGGACAATGAAAAGATTCGCAGCTTCGGTCATCAGCATTTGTCGGTATACGGTGTAGGCAAAGCGATGGGGGAGAGCGAATGGCGCTCCTTGTTCCGACAACTTGTTGCCCGTGGTCTGGCGGACATCGACCTGGAAGGCTACGGCGGCCTGCGCCTGAGCGACAGCTGTCGACCGCTGCTCAAGGGCGAAGTGACCCTGGAGCTGCGTCGCGACCTGAAGCCGCAAACCACGGCCAAAAGCAGCAAGAGCCAGGCGAGCCAACTGGTTCGCGGCGAAGAGCGCGAACAGTGGGAAGCCTTGCGCGCCCTGCGTCGAAAACTCGCCGAAGAGCATGGCGTGCCGCCGTACGTCATCTTCCCCGACTCGACACTGTTGGAAATGCTCCGCAGCCAACCGACCTCGCTGGCGGAAATGGCCACGGTCAGTGGCGTTGGCGCGCGCAAGCTGGAGCGCTACGGCGAGGCCTTCCTCGAAGTGCTCGGCGGGCAAGTCGAGGCACCGAAAGTGGTGGCCGACCTGCGCCACGAACTGATCACCCTGGCCCGAGCCGGTATGACCCCGTTGCAGATCGCCGGTCAGCTGCAATGCTCGGAAAAGAACGTCTACACCCTGCTCGCCGAAGCGATTGGCAAGCAGCAGTTGTCGCTGGAGCAAGCGCTGGATCTGCCTGAAGAGTTGATGGGCGAAATCCAGGATGCGTTCCTCGACGGCGAAGGCGAATTGCCGCCTGTGTCGGAGATTGCCGCACTGTTCGCCGGGAGAGTACCGGAAGGCGTTTTGTACTGTGTTCGGGCGGCGCTGCAATCCGAATTCGAGATTTAGGTGATCTGCCACATAGATGTAACGATTCAGTACAGGGCAAGCCTTGCCTATGGCCAAGGGTCATGCTTAGCTGACTAATAATTAGTTTTTCTTTATTTCAGTCTAATCATGAGTGTTTTATGCCGTTAACCGAACAACACCGCTTTGGCATGCAACTGGCCCAGATGTCGCGTGGCTGGCGTGCCGAACTGGACCGCCGCCTGGCTGGCCTGGGTCTGTCCCAGGCGCGCTGGCTGGTGCTGCTGCACCTGGCGCGTTTTGATGATGCGCCGACTCAACGTGAACTGGCGCAGAGCGTCGGGGTTGAGGGGCCGACCCTGGCTCGTCTGCTCGACAGCCTCGAAAGCCAGGGGCTGGTGCAACGTCAATCGGTGCTGGAAGACCGTCGGGCAAAAAAAATCGTCCTCTGTGCCCCGGCTCTTCCCTTGATCGAACAAATTGAAACCATTGCCACCCAACTGCGCCACGAATTGTTCGATGGCGTCGATGAGGCAGACTTGAAGGTCTGCATGCGGGTCCACGGGCACATTCTGGCCAACCTGGAAAAATCTTGAGGCATAAACGCCCCCAGGACTTTTGAGATACCCCGTTGGGCAGACTATAAAGAACTACTTGGCAATATCGTGTTCGTACCGGATGTGCGAACGCGTACAAGATGGTTCTGGTTATCTAAGGGATGCTCATGCTCGATAGTTGGCACGTGGCTTTACGGTGTTGCGCCAGGCTGTTTCTGGTCGGTGGCGCTGTCACTTACTCGGCATTGGCGCCCGCGTTGGGCTTGGGTGAAATCACCCTGCATTCGGCGTTGAATCAGCCGTTGCGCGCCGACATCGCACTGGAAGATGCCGCAGGTCTGGCGGAGGGGGAGTTCTCGGTCAGCCTGGCGACAGCGGATGAATTCAGTCGCGCCGGCATCGATCGGGTGTTCTTCCTCAATAATCTGAAATTCACGCCGATCCTGCGCGGCAACCGCAGCCTGATCCGGGTGAGCTCCAGCAAACCGGTCAATGAGCCTTTCCTGAATTTCCTGGTGCAGCTCAATCAACCCAATGGGCGGGTGCTGCGCGAATACACGGTGCTGATCGATCCGCCGGGTACGCCGGGGATTGTCCCCGTGACTGACGAACCGGTTACCGACGTTCAGTCCTCCGGATTCCCGACAGTTGCGCCGGCCGCTGAGAAGCCACCTGCGACAAAAAGCAAAAAGCCACCACCGCCTCCTGTCGCCGCGCCGATGAGTGATCCCGTCGCCGAACAACTGGCCGCCAGCGTGCTGCAAAATCAGCAGCTGCAAGCAAGCATCGATGAACTGACTGCGAAGCTTCAGGCCCAGGAAGAGCTGGTCGCCGGTCAGAAAAAGCAGGTGACGGAACTGCAAACCCAATTGGCGGAAATCACGACCGCAGCGGCGGAGCCAGTTGCTCCCGCCGTTGTGGCTCCCGCGCCGGCCATTGTTGAAGAGCCTGAGGCGACTAACTGGGGGCTGATTGTCGGGTTGCTGGCGGTGGCGGTTCTGGTGTTGCTGGGGGTGTTCGTTCGGCGTCAACGACAACAGGTTCAGGCATTGCCTGACGCCCTGCCTGTTTTACCGTCACGCCATGAACCGGTACTTGATCGAACTGCAGAACCGGTTGCCCAATCGTCAACGGTGCAACCGGCAACTGAATCGGGCGAAGAGTCGCCCGCAGGCGATGTGCTTGAAGGGGTCGAAATCTACCTGGCCTATGGCCGTTTTTCCGAAGCAGCCGGTTTGTTGCGTGAGGCGCTGATCAAGGAGCCGCAACGCACGGACCTTGCCGTTCAGCTGTTGGAAGTCTTGGGTAAACAGGGTGACGCACCCGCCTATGAAGCACAGGAAAACAACCTGCGTGACGCCGGATACGACCTGCAAGAACTTCAGACTATTCGCGCCCGACACCCGAAATTGAGCAGTGCGGCACCGTTGGCCGTTGCAGCGTCAATGACTCCCCCCAAGGCTGCGATTGCCGAAGCGGCGCCCAACGATGAGTTCCAGTTGAACCTGGATGACCTGTCAATGGATTCGAGCTGGGACCTGATCAGCCCTTTTGAGCACTCGCCGTCCGCCGCGAAACCATCGAGCGAATCCGCCCCGGTCGAGCCGCCTTTTGTCTCGAACCTGCACGTCTTGCCCGAGGTGTTTGAAATGCCCGACGAGCCGATAATGGACGAGCCCGAACTTGAATGGGTCGCCGAGCCTGACTCGCAGTCTCTGGATGACGCCTTTCTCAACGAGTTCAGCGATCCCGGCCAGTCGCTGGAACTGGAACCTCTGAATCTGGAGCCGGCTGAACCGAGCAGCGCCGACAAACTCGAACAAGCCCAGACCTGCATTGATGACGGCGATGTGAACAGCGCCATCGAACTGCTCAACGAGTTGCTCGAGGAAGGCAACGAGCCGCTTAAGCAGACAGCCCGGAACCTGCTCGCCGGGCTATCATAGCGGCGCCCTCTGGCTCAGGAGTTTCGCCGATCATGACTGCACGCAAACCGGAAATCATCATCACCTATTGCACGCAATGCCAGTGGCTGTTGCGTGCTGCCTGGCTGGCCCAGGAACTGCTCAGCACGTTTGGCGACGACCTCGGCAAAGTGTCGCTGGTGCCCGGCACCGGTGGGGTGTTTCACATTTTCTGTGACGACGTGCAGATCTGGGAGCGCAAGGCTGACGGCGGTTTCCCGGAAGCCAAAGTGCTGAAGCAGCGGGTCCGCGATCAAATTGATCCGGACCGCGACCTGGGGCACAACGATCGCACTCAGTGAGAAGCGACTTCTGCCGCAACATTCTTCTTGCTTGACGCGCCCGAGAGGCGGCTGGAGACCACGATCGCCACGATGATCAATGCGCCACCGATCAACATGCGTAGCGTCGGATTTTCATCAAACAGCAGCCAGGCCATGGTGATGCCGTAAACCGGCTCCAGGGCGAAAACCACGGCGGCGGTCCGCGCCTTGATCACTGCCAGACTGGCGACGAAAAGACTGTGAGCGACGCCAGTGCAGAACACCCCGAGCAAACCGATCCACAACCAGTCGATGGTGCGCACTTCGCTTAACTGCGGTGCCGCCAACGGCAACAGGCACAACGCGACCACCACGTTCTGACACAACGCAGCCTGCACCGCCGGGATTCGCCCGGAGCTGGCGCGGTTGGTTAGCGATAGCAGAGAGAACAGCAAACCTGAGCCCACCGCCCACAGCAGACCCATTGTGGCGCCGCTGGCCAGATCGAAATCAGGGGTGACCAATACCAGCCCGATACTGACCAGCACCACCAGCAGGATTTCGTTGGCGCGAATTCGCTCGCGGAAGATCAGTCCTTCAAGGATTACGGTAAACGCCGGGAAGCTGGCGAACCCCAAGGTCGCGATCGCCACGCCTGCGACTTTTACCGCAATGAAAAAACTTACCCAATGCCCGGCCAGCAGTAAGCCGCTGAGCAACAGTCGGCGCCAGTCCACTGCCTCGAGTTTCTGCCAGCGAGTCGCACTGGCGAATCGTGCAAAAACGGCTAATGCCAGCACGGCGAACGCGGCACGCCCGAAAACGATGACGGCGGGAGAGGCGGCAGCCAGTTTGCCGAAGACACCGGTCAGGCCGAACATCAATGCGCCAATATGCAAAGCGCCGAGGGCGGTACGGGGAGTCATTGCAATCCTTGAAAAACGTATAAAACCAGGCCCTACATTGAACCGCGCAACGTCCCGTTGTGTCTGTCGCCAGACTCGCGTCCTTTGTCGCCAACCTCGCGCCGCAATTTTCCAGGCGATGCCCCAAACTCCCGCAACACCGCCGCCGCGAAGGCGCTCTGGGAACTGTAACCGACCCGACTGGCAATCTCGCCGATCGGCAGCGCCGAATCCCGCAACAAGCCCACGGCCATGTGCAAACGTCGACTGCGGATGTAATCCATCGGCGTCTGCCCGCATTCCGTAACGAACCGCGCATGCAGGCGAGCGCTGGACAGACCGGCGATACGCGCCAGGTCGGCGACTTGAAGTGGGTAGGCTGCGTACTGATCGATGTGCGCATTCAGCGCCGCATACGGCAGTCGCCGACCGCCGATGATCTCTGGCCTGGCGTTGTTGAGGCTGGCCAGCAACAACACCGCGCCTTGTTGCGCGATCAGTGGATCGTTGACCTGACTGCCCGCCAACCAACTGACCAATTGGCTTTGCCCTGCATCCAGCGGCAAGCGACCGGCGTGGTCGAGCAAGCGACGGCTGGCCTCGGCGTGATCACCCAGGGACTGAACAACCCATTGGTCATTGGGCACATCCAGCACCAGGCAACGGCTGCCATTGGCACTACCGCAGGCGTGATGGAAACCGGACGGCACTACCACGAAACTCTGCTGGACCACCTGACTGCCACGTCCGTCAACCTCGAAATCCAGCGCACCCGACAACCCGAACACCAGTTGCGCGTGGTCGTGACTGTGGACGATCAGGTCGTGGGTGTATTGGCGAAGCGTGAGGATCGGTCTCATCGCGGGTCTCTTGGTCAAGGTGCGGCCAGTCTACACCGGCCGGGTGCTGTCACAGGACTGACTCGCCACTGTCATAGGCAGTTAACCCGTGCGGCGCAAGCTTGCAAAAACTATCCAGAGGGTTGCCCATGACCAGCGCCGAGCTCGCCAAACCCAGTCGTAAGCAACGTGTGCGAACCTTGTGGATTTCCGATGTGCATCTGGGCACCCGGGATTGCCAGGCCGAACACCTGTCGCAGTTTCTCAAGGGCTATCACGCGGACAAGATCTACCTGGTCGGCGACATCATCGATGGCTGGAAGCTGCGCGGCGGCATGTACTGGCCTCAGGCGCATACGAATGTGATCCGCCGCTTGCTGACCATGAGCAAGCGTGGCACCGAAGTAATCTACGTCACCGGCAACCACGACGAATTCCTGCGCCGCTATTCGAAGCTGATTCTGGGCAATATCCAACTGGTGGATGAAGCCGTGCACGTGACCGCCGATGGTCGCCATCTCCTGGTCATTCATGGCGACCAGTTTGACGTGATCACGAGGTATCACCGCTGGCTGGCCTTTCTCGGCGATTCGGCCTACGAATTCACCCTGACCCTCAACCGCTGGCTCAACCATTGGCGCGCACGCTATGGCTACGGTTACTGGTCGCTGTCGGCGTATCTCAAGCACAAGGTCAAAACCGCGGTCAGCTTCATCAGCGATTTCGAAGAAGCCATCGCTCACGAGTGCGTCAAGCGCGAGTTGCACGGCGTGGTGTGCGGGCACATCCACCATGCCGAGATACGCAAGGTCGGCGGGGTGGATTACCTCAATTGCGGGGATTGGGTGGAGTCTTGCACCGCGCTGATCGAGCATTGGGATGGCTCGATCGAGTTGTATCGATTGGCGGATGCGCAGGCGCGGGAGGCCGAGTTGAAGGCCATCAAAATCGCTGAACCGGCGTAAACCAGAGGTTTAGCCTTTGTGGCGAGGGGGCTTGCCCCCGTTGGGGCGCGAAGCGACCCCAAAACCATTCATCCCGGTTGTATCGGGTAGACCGTATTTGTCGGTTTTTACGACTGCTGCGCAGCCGAACGGGGGCAAGCCCCCTCGCCACAGTTCCCTTACATTCTTCAGGCCGACGAATGTTCTTCCATCGCCGCCTTGTAAATCGAGTGCTTGGGCTGCGCAAACAACCGTTCCATCATCGGTTCAAAGAAGCTCAGCGGCAGCGTGTCATACGCCGGATCAAACGCCGCTGCGTCGTATTTGGCGCAAAACTCAATGGTCGCCTGATACTGCGGATGCCCGCTGAATTGCTCGCGCAGATGCCGATCCATCCCTAGATGATGGAAGAAGTAATACCCCTGGAAAATGCCGTGCTTCTCGACCATCCACAGGTTCTCGGCGCTGACGAACGGCTTGAGGATTGCCGCCGCGATGTCCGGGTGGTTGTAGGAGCCCAAGGTGTCGCCGATGTCGTGAAGCAGCGCACAGACCACGTATTCTTCATCGCGGCCATCGCGCCAGGCACGGCTGGCGGTTTGCAGGGAATGGGTCAGACGATCCACCGGGAAGCCGCCGAAATCACCTGCCAGTAATTTCAGGTGCGCCACAATCCGTGTCGGCAATTGCCTCGCATAGGCACTGAAATCTGCGGCGATGATCGCCCAGTCTTCCTGCGTGCCGTCCTGCATGTGGGTGAAACGGGCATTGGCATTCATCGGCTGTCCTCCTGTGGTTCGTTGGGCCTAGAACGGCACGCGACCCAGAATCATGTCCCGGTACATGACGAAATCACCGAGCAGGCTGTAAAACGGATGTTGAAAGGTCGCGGGGCGGTTCTTCTCGAAAAAGAAATGTCCGGCCCAGGCGAAGCTGTAACCCGCCAGCGGAAGGACCCATAACAGCAGCCAGGCGCCACTGCCGATGGTCAGGGCCAGGATGAAAATAACCAGCGTCGTGCCGATAAAGTGCATTCGTCGGCAAGTGCTGTTGCTGTGTTCGCTGAGGTAATACGGGTAGAACTCAGCGAAGCTATTGAAACGCTTAATGTTTTCCACGACTGCGATCTCTGTGGTGATCGAACTGACATGCAAGATGTTCTGCGGGTAGCTTATTTGAGTCTAGAGTGATCATTGGCATCAGCCAGTGACAATAGGCGCCACTTTAGTATCCTTCGGAAATTGGCCGTAGCATGCGGCTCATCATGTAAGTGGACGACATGAGCGAACGAACGACTTCTGCAAGCTGGGCGATGGGGATTGTCAAAGCACTGGAGATGGACGGCCTGGATTGCCGGGTGCTGTTCAAACAGCTGGGGCTCGATTACGCGGCACTGGATGATCCGGACGCGCGCTTCCCGCAAGATTCCATGACACGACTGTGGCAGCGCGCGGTTGAGCTGTCCGGCAACCCGGCGATTGGCCTGAACATGGGCAAGGTGGTGCGACCGGCCTCCTTCCATGTGGCGGGCTACGCCTTGATGTCCAGCCAGACCCTGGCCGAAGGCTTTCAACGGCTGGTGCGTTATCAGCGGATCATTGCGGAAAGTGCCGACCTGAGTTTCCGATTGTTGGAAGAAGGCTACGCGCTGATTCTGACGGTCCACGGCGACCATCTGCCGCCGACCCGGCAGAGTGCCGAAGCGTCACTGGCTTGTGCCCTGGCGCTGTGCGGCTGGTTGACCGGACGTACCCTGCAACCACGCAAGGTGCTGGTGCAGGGCGATGAACCCGTCGATATCGAGCCCTACAAACAAGCCTTCCATGCGCCTTTGGTGTTTAACGCACCGTATGACGCCTTGATCTTCGAACGCGCTGACATGGAGGCGCCGTTGCCTACCGCCAATGAGGCGATGGCGCTGTTGCACGACCGGTTTGCCGGTGAATACCTGGCGCGGTTTTCCGAGAGTCGCGTAACCCACAAGGCGCGGCAGGTGCTGTGCCGTTTGCTGCCCCAGGGCGAGCCCAAGCGCGATACCGTGGCGCAGACGCTACACCTGTCGCAACGCACCTTGCAGCGACGTTTGCAGGAAGAGGGCACGAGTTTTCAGACGTTGCTGGACGACACCCGGCGTGAACTGGCCGAGCAATACCTGGCGCAGCCGACCATGACCCTGCTGGAAATTGCCTACCTGTTGGGGTTCGCCGATCCGAGCAACTTCTTCCGCGCCTTCCGGCGCTGGTTCGACACCACCCCCGGCGAGTACCGGACGCGGTTGATGGGCGCGCCTGCGCCTGTCAGTGACGCCAGAACGCCGGAATACACAGAACAAACACCGTAATGATTTCGAGTCGGCCCAGTAGCATGCCGAACGAGAGAATCCACTTGGCGGCGTCCGGCAGGGTGGCGAAGTTGCCCGCCGGGCCAATGGTCTCGCCCAGTCCCGGACCAACGCCGGACACTGTGGCGGCCGCGCCGGTGAGGGCGGTCATCCAGTCCACGCCGAGCAGCGACAACAGCAGCGCGATCACGCAGATGGTGATGGCGAAGAAGAACGAAAAGGTCAGAATCGAGCGCACGATCTCTTCATCGAGACGGTGACCGTTGTACTTCTGCTTGATCACCGCGCGCGGGTGAATCAACTGGTTAAGGTTGGCCTTGAGCAGAATGTATGCAACCTGGAAGCGGAAAATCTTGATCCCGCCAGCGGTCGAGCCCGAGCAACCGCCGATAAAGCCCAGGTAGAAGAACAGCATCAGCGAGAAATTGCCCCAGAGGCTGTAGTCCCCCAGCGCAAATCCTGTGGTCGTGACCACCGAGGTCACGTTCAGCGCCACATGCCGTAATGCCTCCAGCCAATGCAACTGGGTGGTCCACCAATACCAGGTGCCGAGCACCAGCCAGGTCACCAGCAACATGCCGAGCAAGCCTTGAACCTGCTCATCCTTGATCAGTGCTTTGCGGTTACCGCGCAAGGTCGCTACATACAGGGTGAACGGCAGGGCACCAAGAATCATGATAACGATCGCGACCCAATGCACTGCAGGCTCCGGCCACTTGGCCAAAGACTGGTCGGAGGTCGAGAAACCACCGGTGGAAATCGCTGACATCGCGTGGTTGATCGCGTCGAACGGACTCATCCCGGCCCACCAGAACGCCAGGCTGCCGAAAATGGTGATGCCGACGTAGGCCGCAACGATCAAACGCGCCACCATGTGCGAACGGGGCATGACTTTTTCGGAACGGTCTGACGACTCGGTCTGAAACAGCCGCATGCCGCCGATGCGCAGCAATGGCAGAATCGCTACCGCCATGCCGATAAAGCCGATGCCGCCGATCCAGTGCAGCAACGAGCGCCACATCAGGATGCCGGGAGACATGTTGTCCAGGCCCGTGAGCACCGTCGCCCCGGTGGCGGTAATCCCGGACATGCTTTCGAAGAACGAGTCGGTATAGCTGATGTGCTGTGTCAGCAGGAACGGCAGCGCGGCGAAGATGCACACCACCAGCCAGCTGCTGACCGTCAGCAGGTACATGTCTCGCGGGCGCAGGTGTACATGTTCCGGGCGACCGGGGATGACCAGCGTGAGGCCCGCGAGAAAGGTAATCATGCTCGCCCAGAGGAACGACGGCAGGTCGCCGGTGCGGTCGAACACCACCAGCGTGCCCATGGGCACGACCATGGCGATGGCCAGGGTGATCAGGAAGATGCCGATGATGAAACCAATGAGACGTAAGGTCGGCAACGCCATGAAGTCCGCTCGGGCTGAAATAGGGAAGGGCGCCATTCTACCTGTGGCGCCTGCCATGTAAACCGGCGCCGCCTGCGCAGTTGCAGCTAGAATAGCCAAACATTTTTTTCAGGAGGTGGCCGATGCAGGCTCTCGACGCTTTGCTCAACCGTGTTTCCGTTCCACGACTGATAGAACCGGCGCCCACCGCAGAACAGCGGGAAGTGCTGTTTGGCGCCGCAATGCGAGCACCAGACCATGGCCACTTGCAGCCTTGGCGTTTCCTGACCGTCGAAGGCGCGGCGCGCGAGCAAATGGGCGAGTTGCTGGCCGAGGCGGCGAAGCAGCAGGACAGTGAAGTGTCCGAGGCGGTATTGGACAAGGCGCGTAACGGTCCGCTGCGCGCGCCACTGGTGGTGGTGGTGATCGCGCGATTGCAGGATCACGTCAAGTATCCGAAGTCCGAACAACGGCTGGCGGCGGGGTGTGCCGCTCACGGGATTTTGCTGGCGGCTTATGCGCAAGGGATTGGCGCGGTATGGCGCACGGGCGAACTGGCGTATTCGGAACATGTGGCCAAGGGCTTGGGCCTGGCTGAAGGGGAAGAAGTGATCGCGTTCCTTTACCTCGGCACGCCGCAGAAGGAGCCGCGCGTAGCGGAGAAAGTCGACCTGGCCGAATTCGTCAGCGCCTGGCCAGCCGCGTAAGGATCGTTCCCACGCTCTGCGTGGGAATGCCTCAAGGGACGCTCCGCGTTCCAATGGGACGCAGAGCGTCCCGGACTGCATTCCCACGCGGAGCGTGGGAACGATCATCTAAGTGGCGACTCCCGGCACTAACGGTAATTCGAGGCTGGCGATGAACCCGCCATCGGGATGATTAGCCAGCACCAGACTCCCGCCATGCCGTTCCGCCGCACGGCGCGCAATCGCCAATCCCAAGCCATGGCCGGCCGCCGTCTGCCCCGGTGCCCGGTAGAACGGCTCGCCCAATTGGCTCAAATGCGCAGCCTCTACACCCGGGCCATGATCGCGCACACTGACCACAATCCGCTCACCCTGGCGCACCGCCTGCATTTCAATCGATTGCCCCACCGGGTTAAACCGTTGAGCATTACGCAGCAGGTTGTCGACGGCGCGCTCGATCATCGTCGGCCAGCCTTTAAGGTTCAGATTCGACTCGGCCTCAAGGTGCACGTTCTGCTCCGGCGAACCCAATTGAGCATCCTTTTGCAACGTGTTGAGCAGCGCATTGAGATCAATCTCTTCAGCGCTGGCGTTGTCGGCATCGACCCGCGCCAGAACCAGGATTTCGCTGATCAGCGCTTCCAGTCGGTCGCACTCTCGAGTGAGGCGCGGCCAGAGTTTCTGGCGTTCTTCAGGGTTGGCTCGCTCGGCCAGTGCCAGCGCGATGCGCAGCCGGGCAAGCGGTGAACGCAGCTCGTGGGACACATCCCGCAGCAACTGCCGCTGGCTGCCGATCAAACTTTGCAGGCGCGCGCCCATGCGGTTGAAGTCGTTGGCCAGCACGCCGAATTCATCGCGCCGGTTGGCCAGTTTCACCAGGCTGTTTTGTTGGTAAGTGGTTTGCCCCAGGTCATGCACCGCGCCGCGCAAGCGATTGAGTGGGCGAGTAATGGACATTGTCACGAACAGGCTGAACAAGGTCAGGACCACCAGCGCGATACCCAGCGCACTCAACGGCCATAGCAGGCTTTCGCGGTGCCACGCGTCAAGTTCGGGGTGCGGAATACGGTAGATCAGCAGGTAAGTGTCGCCGGTTTTTGCGCTGGTGTACTCATCGGTCAGCCGGCGCCATGGCAGGCGGCGGTCGTCGTTGTTCTGGCGCGCTTCGAAGGCGGCCGCCCGGCGTGGAAAGGTACCGCGCACCAGCGGATCGCCGCTCTCATTGAGCACTTGAACGTCGATGTGATACTGGCGCTTGCGCTGTTCCAGAATGTCCTGGGCCGCGTCTTCACCCTGTGATTCGTAGGTTTGCGTCCACTGTTCGGCCAAAGTATTGAGGCCTGGATGGCGGCTGAGAATCCACGCGTCCTGGTTGAGCATGTGCCCCAGCAGAATGGAAAGCCCTGCAACCAGAGCGATGGCCAACCAGAAGCTGGCCAGAATACGCCAGAACAATGAGCGCACAGAAACTCCTCAGCAAAGAAAGCCCAACGGCGATTAACCGTCGGGCTGTGATATGACGCTAGAACATTACTGCGCCTTTTGCGGCTGTTGCGCTTTCCAGGCCTTGAACTCGGCCCATTCGGCGCGACGTTCAGCCTGTTTTTTCTGGATCTCGTCGAATTGCTTCTGTTGATCCGGTTTCAGCAGCGCACGCACGTCGGCTTCGGCTTTCTTGTGGTTGGCCGCTATTTCATCTTTCAAGGCTTTCTGGTCGGCTGGCGAGAGTTTTTCCAGGTACTTGTCGACCACTTGCTTACGTTCACGCATCTGCTCGCCCATGATTTTGCGGATCTGCTCGCGCTGTTCGCGGCTCAGGTCCAGCTGGCTGTACGGGCCTTTGCCGTGCATGCCGTGCATCTGACCGCCATGGTGTGATCCGTCCATCGGGCCGGCACCTTCAGGCATGGCCATGGCAACGGTCGGCAGGGCGGCAGCGAACATCAGAGCGATAAGAGTCTTGCGCATGGTGAATCTCCTTGTCTCGTTCCCGGTACGTTCCGGATGAGTACAGATTACGCAGATCAAGGTCAGCGGCGGTCAGCTGAGCGTAAAGCTTAGGTAAAGACGATTTCAGATTGACCTGACAAATCCATCACTTTCACCAATTTCACTGACCAAACATGACCGATGTAGCAGCTGTCGAGCCCCAGCGAGGCTGCGTTCGGCTGCGAAGCAGTCGTGAAATCAGGCGATGCGTTTTTTCAAGTAAGCCGCGTATCCAGAACTTACGACTGCTTCGCAGCCGAACGCAGCCTCGCTGGGGCTCGACAGCTGCGACAACGTTTTGCATTGGGTTTTAGAGGCTGTAGTAATAGCCGCGGCTGCGCAGGGCCACGATGCGTGGGCGGCCGTCGGGGTGCGGGCCGATCTTTTTGCGCAGGTTGCTGACGTGCATGTCCAGGCTGCGGTCGTACAACGTCAGTTTGCGGCCGAGGGCGATTTGCGCCAGTTCCTGTTTGTCCAGCGGCTCGCCGGGTTGCTTGAGCAGGGCTTCGAGCAAGCGGCTTTCGGAGACGGTGAGGGTGAACTCCTGTTCATCGATGCTGACCACGCCACGTACCGGACTGAAACACAGGTCGCCCAGTTCCAGCTGACTGGACACCGCTGCCGGATGACTGCGGCGCAACACGGCGCGCAGGCGGGCGGTCAATTCCCGTGGGTCGCATGGTTTGGCCAGGTAATCGTCGGCGCCGAGTTCCAGGCCGAGGATGCGGTCCAGCGGCTCGCCGCGAGCCGAAAGCATCAGCACCGGCAAGTCCGGGTGATCGCTGCGCAATTGCTTGAGCAGCTCCAGGCCGCTGCCATCCGGCAGCATCACATCCAGCACCACGGCTGCCGGCGATGTTTCGGCCAGTGCGCGACGGGCGCTCTGACCATCGTGGCAGGCGCGGACCTGAAAGCCTTCCTGGCTCAGCCAACTGCTCAGGAGCTCACACAGCTCCTGGTCATCATCAATTAATAACAGCTCGCTCATGACTCACTCAATTTAGCCATTGCCTACGTTTTCTGGTGGCACCACTGGCGAAGATACCGCAGAGCAGCGCCAATAGCGCTACCCCGGCGCCGATGACGAACCACTGTTGCTGATCGGTCAATAGACGCGGCAGCGAGCTGCTGGCCTGGGTTTCCTTGAGTTGCAGCTTGAGACGCTGATTCTCTTGGCGCAACCGGCTTAGCTGGGCGCTTTCGCGTTCGGCATCGGTATTTTGCAGCTGTTTGCTCAGTTCTTCTCGTTGCTGTTCGCTTGCCTTCAAGCGCTGTTGCAACTCGGTGATCTGGCTGCCGGCGCTCAGGGACAGCGGTGTCGAGCTGCCGCCCTCGGCGCTTTCTTCACCGTGGGCAGGGGCCACAATCGATAACGTCACCAACATCAGACACAACGGACCTTTGCGCATCGCCACTCCTGATTCCAATACGAGTATTGGGCAGGTTGTCGGCCGGCAAACGAGAATAATGAGCGTTGAGAGCGCGATGAACCGATAAGGTTCATCGCGCGGGGAGATATTACGGCAGGACTTGCTTGAACGGTTTGACCGAAACGTTGGCGTAGACGCCTGCGGCGATATACGGATCAGCGTCGGCCCAGGCCTGCGCGGCGCTCAGGGAATCGAATTCGGCGACGATCAGGCTGCCGGTGAAACCCGCAGCGCCAGGATCATTGCTGTCGACTGCCGGGTGTGGACCGGCCAAAACGATGCGACCTTCACCTTTGAGCGCTTGCAGGCGCTCAAGGTGTGCAGGCCGTGCGGCCAGGCGGGCTTCCAGGGAGTTGGCGACGTCTGTGGCAATGATTGCGTAAAGCATGTCAGTCCTCGGTTTTTGGCGTTGTGGTATCGGCGTCGTGCAGGTGGCGGGACAGGTAGATGCCCTGCGCAACCAGGAACAGCAGCGTCATGCCCAGGCTGCCGAAGACTTTGAAGTCGACCCAGTATTCCTGGAACGTGAACGCGACGAACAGGTTGGCGGCACCGCAAAACAGGAAAAAGCCGATCCAGGCGATGTTCAGGCGAGTCCAGACCGGCTCCGGCAGGGTCAGCGCGTGGCCCATGATGCGTTTGATCAGCAATTGCTCGCCGATGAAGTGGCTGCCGATGAACGCCAGGGCGAACAGCCAGTTCACGACCGGCGCTTTCCATTTCAGGAAGGTTTCGCTGTGGAACGCCAGGGTCAGACTACCGAAGACCAGGCAGGCGATGAGGGTCAGCCACTGGCTCTTCTCCAGCTTGCGCTGCTTGATGAACAGCGTGCCGTAAACCACCAGGGAGCTGAGGATCAGCATGGCAGTGGCGCTGTAGATACCGCCTACAGTGACCTCATGGCCGGCAATGTCGACGACCCGGGGATCGAGTTTGAAGACGATGAAGAACAGCAGGAGCGGGATGAAATCGATGAATTGTTTCACAGTGGCAGCCAGAAGCAGGATGTGGCGGCATAATAACAAACATATGGGCGCGCGATAGCGCCAGCTGAATTGAGGTAAAAAAGTCCTGTGAATGTTGATTTGCACTGCCATAGCACGGCCTCCGATGGCGCTCTCGCGCCTGCAGTACTGGTTGCGCGTGCGTTCGAGAAAGGCGTGCGAGTCCTGGCCTTGACCGATCACGACACTCTCGAGGGCCTCGACGAGGCTCGCAGTGCGGCGACCGCGCTGGGGATGCAACTGGTCAACGGCGTCGAATTGTCCTGCACCTGGGGCGGCGCGACCATTCATGTGCTGGGCTATGGTTTCGACGTCAACGCTGTGCCGTTGGTCGAGGCCATTGCAAAATTGCACGATGGCCGCTGGCTACGGTCCGAAGAAATAAGCCGCAAGTTGGCATTGAAAGGCATGCCGGGTGCGCTGGAAGGTGCCCGGGCCATCCAGCAGGAACTGGGCGACAGCGGCAACGCGCCGGCCCGTCCGCATTTCGCCGACTGGATGGTGCGTGAAGGTTTCGTCAAGGATCGCGCCGAAGCGTTCCGCAAATGGCTGGGTGCCGGCAAACTGGGGGACGTCAAGCAACACTGGCCAACCCTGGAAGACACGGTCGAAACCCTGCGTGCCGCCAAGGCCTGGGTCAGCCTTGCGCATCCGTGGCACTACGATTTCACTCGCAGCAAGCGTCGCCGGCTGATTTCTGACTATATTCAAGCTGGGGGCCACGCTATCGAAGTGGTCAATGGCCATCAGCCCGCCGAGCAAGTGGGCAGCCTGGCGATTCTCGCCCGTGAGTTCGGTCTGCTGGTCAGCGCCGGCAGTGATTTTCATGGCCCTGGAGGCTGGTCCGAGATCGGTGAGTACCGCCCGCTTCCGGAAGATTTGCCACCACTGTGGTGTCGATTCAAACATGACCCAATTATTGCCGCCGTCTGAACAGGTAGAGAATGTGAGTCAATTTTTCCAGATTCATCCGGAAAACCCGCAAGCGCGCCTGATCAAACAGGCTGTCGAGATCATCCGCAAAGGCGGGGTGGTGATTTATCCCACAGACTCCTCCTACGCCATTGGTTGCCAGATCGGTGACAAGAATGCCGTGGAGCGCGTGCGTCGATTGCGTGGTCTGGATGACAAGCACAACTTCGCCCTGATTTGCAGCGATCTGTCGCAACTGGGGCTGTTCGCCAAGATCGATACCGGTCTTTTTCGCTTGCTCAAGGCCCACTTGCCGGGTCCGTATACCTTCATTCTCAACGCCACCCGCGAAGTCCCGCGGCTGTTGTTGCACCCGAAAAAACGCACCATCGGCCTGCGCGTACCGAGCCATCCGATTGCCCTGGCGCTGCTGGAAGAACTCGGCGAACCGCTGATGAGCGTGACCCTGATCATGCCCGGCGACACCGACCCGATGACCGATCCTTACGAAATGCGCCAGTTGCTCGAGCATCAGGTCGACCTGATCATCGACGGCGGTTTCGGCGGGATCAAGGCGTCCACCGTGATCAACCTCGCTGACGGCGAGCCGGAAGTGATCCGCGTGGGTTGCGGCGACCCGACGCCGTTCATGGCCGAGGCGTAGATGTCTGCAGTAGAACCCGTGGTTGACAGTCAGGCCGGAGCCCAGCAAGAGCTGCCCTTCGCGATGGTCTATGGCCAGGCGGTCATGGAAATGCCGCTGGACCTGTACATTCCGCCGGATGCGCTTGAGGTTTTTCTCGAAGCCTTCGAAGGCCCCCTCGACCTGCTGCTGTACCTGATCCGCAAACAGAACATCAACATCCTCGACATTCCTGTAGCGGAAATAACCCGGCAATACATGGGCTATGTCGAGTTGATGCAGTCGGTGCGCCTGGAACTGGCCGCCGAGTACCTGGTCATGGCCGCAATGCTGGCCGAGATCAAATCGCGGATGCTGCTGCCGCGTGCCGAAACGATCGAAGCCGAAGAAGATGACCCTCGCGCCGAACTGATTCGCCGCTTGCAAGAGTACGAACGCTTCAAGGCCGCAGCCGAAGGCATCGATGGCCTGATCCGTGTGGGTCGTGACGTGGTCGTCCCCAAGCTCGACGCCCCGGAAGCCCGAGCGCGCAAGCTGTTGCCGGACGTGCGTCTTTCAGAGCTGTTGTTGTCCATGGCAGAAGTGTTGCGCCGTGGCGACATGTTCGAAAGTCACCAGGTCAGCCGCGAGGCACTGTCCACCCGCGAACGCATGAGCGATGTGCTGGAGCGCCTCAAGGGCGGCGGTTTCGTGCCCTTTGCCGAGCTGTTCACCGCTGAGGAGGGACGTCTGGGGGTGGTGGTAACCTTTATGGCGATCCTCGAACTGGTCAAGGAATCCTTGGTCGAGCTGGTGCAGAATGAGCCGTTCGCAGCGATCCACGTGCGGGCCCGAGCCGAATAACGAGTTGAATCATGAACCTGACTGAACCCCGCGAGCTGGCGCCATTGCTTGAAGCCTTTCTGTTGGCCTCGGGAAAACCGCAATCGCTTGAACGCCTGTTCGAACTCTTTGAAGAGGGTGAGCGGCCGGAGCCGCCGGTCTTCAAGAAAGCCCTGACGATTCTCGCCAAGTCCTGCGACGGCCGCGCCTTCGAGCTGAAGGAAGTGGCCTCCGGGTATCGCTTGCAGATCCGCGAAAAGTTCTCGCCGTGGGTAGGACGTTTGTGGGAAGAGCGGCCGCAGCGCTATTCCCGCGCCATGCTCGAAACCATTGCGCTGATCGCCTATCGCCAGCCGATCACCCGGGGCGAGATCGAAGACGTGCGGGGTGTGGCGGTCAACAGTCACATCGTGAAAACCTTGCTGGAGCGCGAGTGGATTCGCATCGTCGGCTACCGCGACGTGCCAGGTAAACCAGCGATGTTTGCCACCACCAAGGCCTTTCTCGATCACTTCAACCTCAAAAACCTCGACGATTTGCCGCCGCTGGCCGAATTGCGCGAGCTTGAGCCTGATCCGGTGCTCGATTTCGACGACGCGCCGGTGCCTGCCGCACTGCAAGAGTTGGCCGACGCCAGCGCCGAGCCGGAAGAGCCGAAGGAAGAAACCAGTTTCCATACGCTGTTGCTGGAGCTCGACACCATGGAGGAGGGGCTCAAGACCGACTTCGACGATCTATTGCGTGATGGTGAGGTGAGCGCGACCGAAGAGATTCTGGACCTGCCCGAGCCTGTGAGCGAAGTTGAACTTCAGGTCGAGCCCGAAGCCACAGTCGAAGAAGAGCAGGAAGAAGAGCAGGAAGATGATGTGCTTGGCGTTGCCGAAGCTCGCGAGAAACTCCTGGCCGCTGTCGCCGCCCTTGAACAACACAAGCCCGAGCCCGAGTTGACCGACGAAGAAGCCGAAGCCCGAGCCCTCGCCGAAGCAATCGAGGCCGAACGCCGCGATTTCGAAGACGATTAACCTGACTGATCGTTCCCACGCGTGGGAACGATCTTCAAGAACTGTAGGAGCCGAGCTTGCTCGCGATTGCGGTCTTCCAGTCACCTTGATGTTGAATATGCCGACGTCATCGCGAGCAAGCTCGGCTCCTGCACAAGCCGGTCGGCGGAAAAACAGGTAAGTCGCCATTGATCAGCTAGTCTCTGATGCGCGAACGCTCCCATGAGCGTATGATTCGCGACCCTTCGGCGATCCCTTCGCCAAGTACCCCGTTTTACAGACCACACCGGGAGGTGCCCAGATGAGTATCAAAGACCAGAAAGACGACCAGGAAATCGGCCCAGCAGGCGAAAAACTGCAGAAAGTCCTCGCCCGTATCGGCGTCGGCTCGCGCCGTGACGTGGAAGCCTGGATCAGCCACGGCCGCATCAAGGTCAATGGCAAAGACGCCACCCTCGGGCAGCGCGTCGACATGCACGACGCCATCACCATTGATGGCAAGGTGATCAAGCGCGAAGAAGCCGCCGAGTCGGTACGCCGCGTGATCATGTACAACAAGCCGGACGGCGAAATCTGCACCCGCCTTGATCCGGAAGGTCGTCCGACCGTTTTCGACAAGATGCCGAAACCAAAAGAAGGTCGCTGGATCAACATCGGTCGTCTGGACATCAACACTACCGGCCTGCTGATGTTCACCACCGACGGTGAGCTGGCGAACCGCCTGATGCACCCTTCCTACGAAATGGACCGTGAATACGCGGTGCGTGTCCGTGGTGAAGTCGATGACGAGATGATTGAGCGTCTGAAAGCAGGCGTCGTCCTCGAAGACGGCCCGGCCAAGTTCACCGACATCAAGCAGGCGCCAGGTGGCGAAGGTTTCAACCACTGGTACCACTGCGTGGTGATGGAAGGTCGCAACCGCGAAGTCCGTCGTCTGTGGGAATCCCAAGGCCTGGTGGTCAGCCGTCTGAAGCGTGTGCGTTTCGGTCCGGTGTTCCTCAACTCCGACCTGCCGATGGGCCGCTGGCGCGAAATGAGCCAGTACGAAGTCGACATTCTGAGTGCTGAAGTTGGCTTGACCCCAGTGGCCATGCCGCAGATGAACGCCAAGAGCAAAGACAAGCTCGATCGCATGCAGCGTAAATCGTCGCGTCCGATGGGCAAGACCGAGCGCGTGCGTTCGTTGCGTCCAGCCATCGGTAACCAGACCGCTGCTACGCCGCGTGATACCCGTGAACCGCATATCGAAGGCGAGCGCCCAGCCCGCAAGCCAGCAGCACCTCGTGCTGACGGCGAGCGCGGTCCACGCACGCCACGTCCGGCCAATGGTCGCACCGAGCGCGGCGAAGGCCGCGGTGCGCCAAGCGGTGGTCGTAGCGATCGCGGTGCTCCGGCCGGTCGTGGCGAGTCTCGTGGTGAGTCGGGTCGCGGTACGCCTGTGGCAGACCGTCCTTCCGACACCAAGCGCCCGGCCAAGGCTCCGGCGAAGAAGCGTCCAGGCATCGTTCTGGTCGACAAGGACGCGCCATCGGGCAAGCGCCGTGGCGCGCCAGCCGGTTCGGGCCAGCGTCCGGGCTTCGGTCGTCGCAAGCCTGAGTAATCGTTAAGCGCCCCATGAAAAACGCCAACCTTCGGGTTGGCGTTTTTTTTGTCTGTTTTTCTGATCGTACCCACGCTCCGCGTGGGAATGCAGCCCGTGACGCTCTGCGTCACATCTCAAGAGCGGACGCAGAGCGTCCATTGATGCATTCCCACGCGGAGCGTGGGAACGATCAGTCGATCAGTCAGAACACAAACCGCCCATCAAACACCGGCTCATCATCCAGCGCCAACACGCCGCTGGAGAAAATCAGGTCCAGATGATGGCTACCCTTCGCGCCACCGCCCAATCCCAGGTGCAGCCCGCAATGGCGCTCCTCGAATCCGGCATTGCGCGCATACAACGCCTTAACGCCTTCATTGGTGCCGATCCCCAACTCCTCAATTCGTCGATTGGATGGATTGGCCTCCAGGTACTTGTTGAAGTCATGTTCCAGCCCCGGCACCTCGGTGGCGATTTTGCTGATGGTCGAGTTCTCGATCCACAACTCCAGCGGCGACTCCAGCACCCCGTATTTGCGGGCAAATGGAATAGTGCCAAGAAAAGTCCCCATGAACTTGACCCGGCCGTTTATGGCTTCGCTGTGCGTGGCAATCTCACCAGGCGCCAGATCGAAGTTGCCGACACCGTTGATGTCGGTCCACTTCTTGATGCTGCTCAACGGTGTTTCAAACCACGAACCGTGATCATCCTTGAAACTTAACGTGGTGGCATGGGACATGCGCTGGATCAAGTGGCTGTTCAACCCGGCAATGCGCTGCGGGGTGACACTGAACGTGTCGTAGAAGTAATCGCCGTAATCCTTGAACAGCAGCGACTTCTTCCAGTTCTCGGCCATGACGCCTTGCAGCGCGCGGACAAAATCCGGGCCATCGGGGCGTGGGTTGGGCAGGGTGGAAGAGTCGTAGAAGAAAATGTACAGATCACTGTCGGCAATCGTCTGGGCCAGCAATTCCGTGGGTTCCAGGTCCAGTCGCATTGCGCTGAAACTGAAGCGAGGGCTGGCACCGGCCTGTTCGGCGATGGCGCCCGTCAGTGCATGGTAATCAGCCGTGTAGCCGAGCAAGACCTTCGCCGGATTAATGCCGGCAAGGGCAGGGTGATGTTCGAGGTAGTAAAGGAAATGCGAAATGGCGCGTTGCTTATCCATGTAGTCCTCCCTGACAAACCGAGAAAAAGTGGCAGGCACAACCGGCCGGATCGTGCCTGCCGGGATGTCTTACAGAGGCCACATCGCCGTGCCGAACGGAACAACCGCATCGGCTTGCATCATTTCAACGGCGGCGTCATGGGTCGGTGCTTCAAACCAATCGTCCAGTTGCAGTTCAGTTTCCAAGTCTTTTTCAAGTGCTTGCATTGTGAATCTCCTAGATGACTTTTTCGGTAAGTGCAGCGGCGCGTTTTCAGTCATTGAACAACCCGCCAACTTGCTGATCGATGCGTCTCGGCAAGTCGCTGAAAACCTAGTTCACAGGTTTTTAAATTGCAAAAAAATAATCAAATAAGATTTGTTTGAACTTTTTATTCTGTTTTTTATCGGGCAATTTGTTAATAAAAAACAAAAAACTAACTCGACCTTTCCCTACGGAAACGTCCTACCGTCAATTTGCAGTCAACATACAGTCAGATCTGATTCGGCAAATTTACGTTACGGCTTGTAAAGAAATACTGACGAAATCAAGCCTCAAAGCCCTTGGTTTGACGCTTGCGCAAGGGATGTAAGGAAAACCTTCCGCCAAGTAGCCATTCAGGCCGTGCGCAGGGCTCTGGCCCGCTTGTTTCAGGCGCGGTTGAAGGGTGAGATGCGCCCCATGCCTGTCGTGCAGGTGCATAACAAGAAGGAGGCGCAATGTACGCCGTGACTCATCTCCATCTCCCCCGGGGAGCGATTTTTCCATCGTTCCCATCGATGACCCGCAAAGGTCTGACTCTATTTTTGCAGCCGCCCGAGAGCCTCGAGGCGGACACAGGCAATCCCGGCAAATGACACGCTGATCCAGCAGTGTCTGGCAGCAGGGGGTTACAGGTGTACAATGCGCCGCGTTTTAACTGTGACCTCCTGCGCATCTGCGCAAACCTCAAGGCTATCCGCCTTGTTCACTCCGCTGCGCCACAAGCGTGTCGGGTTCGATTTCGTCACAGATAAAAACAAACAGGTGACGCATGACCGTTGTAAAAACGCTGAACTCCTTTTGCCTTCGCTGGGGTTTGATCGGCGCTGCTTGAAATCGCCCCCGAGCAGCAACGTCTAACGAACATCATCAAACCTTGCGTGAGACCCTTTTCATGAGTGGACAAAACTCGCATTCAGGCGAGCTGAAACGCGGCCTGAAAAATCGCCACATTCAACTGATCGCCCTCGGTGGCGCGATCGGTACCGGGCTGTTCCTTGGCTCGGCCGGTGTACTGAAATCTGCCGGCCCGTCGATGATCCTCGGCTACGCCATCTGCGGCTTCATTGCTTTCATGATCATGCGCCAGCTCGGCGAAATGATCGTCGAAGAGCCAGTCGCCGGTTCCTTCAGCCACTTCGCCCATAAATACTGGGGCGGTTTCGCCGGCTTCCTGTCGGGCTGGAACTGCTGGATTCTGTACATTCTGGTGGGCATGTCGGAGCTGACCGCGGTCGGCAAGTACATTCACTACTGGGCGCCACATATCCCGACCTGGGTTTCGGCAGCCGGTTTCTTCGTCTTGATCAACCTGATCAACCTGGCGAACGTCAAAGTCTTTGGTGAGGCGGAGTTCTGGTTCGCGATCATCAAGGTCGTGGCCATCGTCGGCATGATTGCACTCGGCAGCTATCTGCTGGTCAGCGGCGACGGCGGCCCCCAAGCCTCGGTGACCAACCTGTGGGTCCACGGCGGCTTCTTCCCGAATGGCGTCAGCGGTTTGGTGATGGCCATGGCGATTATCATGTTCTCCTTCGGCGGCCTGGAAATGCTCGGTTTCACCGCAGCGGAAGCTGACAAGCCGAAAACCGTGATCCCGAAAGCCATCAACCAGGTGATCTACCGGATCCTGATTTTCTACATCGGCGCGTTGGTTATCCTGCTTTCCTTGACGCCATGGGACAGCCTGTTGACGACCCTGAATGCGTCGGGCGACTCCTACAGCGGCAGCCCGTTCGTTCAAGTGTTCTCGATGCTTGGCAGTGACACCGCTGCGCACATTCTCAACTTCGTGGTCCTGACCGCGGCGCTGTCGGTGTACAACAGCGGCACCTACTGCAACAGCCGCATGTTGCTGGGCATGGCCGAGCAGGGCGATGCGCCGAAAGCCTTGTCGAAGATCGACAAGCGCGGCGTGCCAGTGCGTTCGATCCTTGCTTCGGCGGCGGTGACATTGATTGCCGTTTTGCTGAACTACCTGATCCCGCAAAACGCGCTGGAACTGTTGATGTCGCTGGTGGTTGCCACCCTGGTGATCAACTGGGCGATGATCAGCTTCTCGCACTTCAAGTTCCGCCAGTACATGAACAAGACCAAACAGACGCCGCTGTTCAAGGCCCTGTGGTACCCGTACGGGAACTACGTCTGCCTGGCGTTCGTGGTGTTCATTCTTGGCGTGATGCTGCTGATTCCGGGGATTCAGATCTCGGTGTATGCGATTCCGGTGTGGGTCGCATTCATGTGGATTTGCTACGGCATCAAGAACAAACGCAGCGCCCGGCACGCACTGCAGGCTGCGGGTTCCGTAGCGAAATAATGTAAGCGCAGACACAACAAACCCGGCCATGTGCCGGGTTTGTTGTTTTCGGGTTTTACACAAATCCCTTGTAGGAGTGAGCCTGCTCGCGATAGCGGTGTGTCAGTCAACATCTTAGTTGCCTGACACACCGCTATCGCGAGCAGGCTCACTCCTACGGGGACCGCATTCTTTCAGTTTATTCGCGGTATCCTGAGCGCCCTGAACCCGGACGCTTTTCCATGCTGGTGATTTCCAACAACGTGCATCTGCCGGATGCCGAGATCGAATTGACCGCCATCCGCGCCCAGGGCGCCGGTGGGCAGAACGTCAACAAGGTCTCCAGTGCCGTGCACCTGCGTTTCGACATTCCGGCCTCGTCCTTGCCCGAGTTCTACAAGGAGCGGTTGCTGGCGCTGCGTGACAGTCGCATTACCAGCGAAGGCGTGTTGATCATCAAGGCCCAGCAATACCGCACGCAGGAAGCCAATCGTGCGGACGCGCTGGAACGGCTGACCGAGTTGATCCTCAGTGCCACCAAGGTCGAGAAAAAACGTCGCCCGACCAAGCCGACCCTCGGTTCGAAGAAGCGTCGGTTGGAGTCAAAGACCAAGCGCGGCAGCATCAAGGCTGGACGCGGCAAGGTCGATTTTTAGCGGGTTTGGCGTTCTTCCCGGTACTTTTCATTGAGATGCTTCGGCGCCTGCCGGTACAAGTAAACACTCAGTGCCAGACCGCTCAACGCGGCGAGTGCAGCGAACAGGAAGATCGAGGCAAAGCCAAAGCCTGCCGCAATCGCACCCGCCACCGGCCCGGTGATCCCCAGCGACAAATCGATGAACAACGAATAAGCCCCGACTGCCGCGCCACGACTTGAGGCCGGTACCAGGTTGACCGCTTCCACCCCCAGCGCGGGGAATACCAGCGAGAAACCGAACCCGCTCAGCGCCGCACCGGCCAGTGCCCAATGAGCGTCCGGCGCCAGCCACAGCAGCAGCAAGCCGAGCGTTTCCACCGACAGGCAGGCAATCGCCACGCGAAAGCCACCGAGGCGGTTGATCAGGTTGCCGAACAGCAGCCGCGCCCCGATGAAACTGGCACCGAACAAACTCAAGCACAGCACCGCGTTGTCCCAATGCTGCGTGGCGTAATACAACGTGATGAAAGTCGCGATAGTGCCGAAACCGATGGAGCCCAGCGCCAGACCGCAACCATGTGGCAGTACGCGCCCCAGCACGTGCATGAACGGCAGCCGCTCACCGACCACAATCGGCGCTGCGGTCTTCGGCCAGGCCAGCACCAGGCCGAGGACGGCCAGCAACACGATGCTCACGCCCATGCTCCACAAACCCAATTGACTGACCAGCAGCACGCCCAGCGGTGCACCGACCGCCAGCGCGCCATAACTGGCGATGCCGTTCCAGGAAATGACTTTGGCGGTGTTCGCCGCGCCGACCCGGCCGATGCCCCAGCCAATCGAGCCAGAACCCACCAGGCTTTCCGCGCTGCCGAGTACCAGACGGCCGATCAGCAGGCTGATCAGGCTCAAGGTCGGCAGGCTTTGGGTCCAGGCCGAAATCAGCATGAACACGCCGCTCAAACCGCAGCCGGCGAGGCCGTACATCACGGCGAGTTTGCTGCCCTTGTTGTCGATGATTTTCCCGGCATACGGACGGCTGAGCAGGGTGGCCAGGTATTGCACGCTGATTACCAGGCCGGCGATGACCGCGCCGAAGCCCAGATCGCTGTGGACGTAGCCCGGCAACACGGCGAGGGGAATGCCGATATTCAGGTAGCCGATGA